>CAVTYQ010000005.1:0-170719 GCA_963739005.1 uncultured Alphaproteobacteria bacterium
ACTGGCCCTATTTTTAACGAGCTCAATCGTGGTTTCACTGGCGCGTGGGAACTCGAATATGAGAACATCCGGGTGAACGCTCCGCTTTCTAATGGATCTGCTTTGCTGCGGGGCTGTTTCCGGAGCGGGGCCAGCCGCGATGCGCTTTGCGGGGTAATTGACATCACGATGAATGCGAGCGGGACCGAGTTTGTCTTCTGACGAATCCACCAAGGTTTCCGGGCTAAGCTTACGGGCGCGTCCACAGCAGTCACCACTGAAACCAGCGCCGCGACGGTTACGTTCACCACCATCTTCCCGCGGGCGTTCCCGCGCCCACCAAAGGTGAATTGCCAACCGATGAGGTATTCGGATGGCTCGAACCTTCTAATCGCCTATGCTGAAAGCGTGACGGTGTACGGGTTCACGTTGTGTCTTGCTACGATCAGCGGGCGCGGCAAGTTCGCAGCCTCCAAGGAGCTTGGCGTGGCATGGCTTGCAACGCTCGAAGAATGGGGATGAAAAACGGCGAGATGGCATGAATTTGGAAGGCAGTGCTCTGAAAGAGGGCGGGTGACCTGTTATAGCCTGCAACTTTTCAGGGCAATAAAGACTTCGGGTTCGGCGATCGCTACCTGCGCTGTGAACACTTTAAATGCGCGTGCAGCCGCCGCCACATATTCCTGCCTGCGCTGTTTACCGCATGGGCTTTTGAGCCGACGCAACCTCTCCGGGTTGAGATTGTGGTCGGGCGCTGCGGTGCTGGCATCAAGGGAGGAGACGTCAGACTTGTCCACGTTGAAATTCTGCCCCAAGTGGACGAGCACCTTACGCGGCGAATTATTTCTGGCGAAGGTCTGGTTGATCGAAGTAGACTGAATAAATCCGTTTTGGTTCCGACGACGTCATGAATTCATTCTCAGCCTATCTCTATTCGGTTCAATCGCCTGAGACTTAGCGCCACGTCCCGCCTCGGGCGCAAGCTTCTCATAGAAGCGGAGGAGCGACTGTTCCTCAATACCCCAATTGTATCGTTCCTGAACTGCGCGACGCCCGTTCTCGCCCATCGCTTCGCCTCGCCAGGCTCGGCGAGAAGCCGGTCGATCGACCCGGCGATAGACGCCGAATTGAGCGGATCGACGCAGATGCCGCATCCATTGCCGACCACAATCTCGCGCCAGAGGGGGAAGTCCGAGGCGATCACTGGCAGGCCAGCAGCCATGTACTCAAACAGCTTAACTGGAAGCGCGTGTATATATGCCGGTGTTGGATGAAGTGTCACGACACCAGCCATGGACCGGTCCAACACCGCCCTGAGTTCTGGCCTTGAAAGAAACCCAAGCTCGTTGACCTTTGCCCATCCTGGCGTCTTCCGCACTTCGGACTTCAAGACGCCCTCCGGGAATTCTCCAGCAAGGTTTAAGCGTGCTCCGGATTTCGACCTCGCAATCGTTTCGACCATCTCCCTTAAGGCCCCGGGCCGCCGTGATGGTGCCGATATAGCAGACCTCTTTCTTCTTGCCCTCCCAGGCTGCATGCGACGCTAGCTCATTCGGCAACGGATAATTGTTCACATCCAGGCAGCGAATACCGAGCTGAAGGAACTTGTCGCGAATGAAGGGGGTCGCGGCGATCACACCATCGAGCCGGCTGCAGGCGTAGCGCTCGTAAACGGCGGCGGCACGGGATACTGCGGCGAGGGCCTGTTTCGGCAAGTAAGGTTTGGACAAAATCGCCGTCGGATAGTCCTCATGCGAATTGAAGATGACACACTTGCCCGCGCGCGTGAGCTTGAGCCCGATCGGCAGCAGTTCGGGATCGTGCAAATGGTAGATCTGGGCGTCCATCGTAAGTGCACGGCGGAGCGCGCGACCCGGTGCCGTCCCGCATGCGCTCCAGACGGCCAAACGAGGCGCCGGAAGTCCAAGATCTGGACGCCATCCATACGCTCATCACCCTCGCCGTCCGCGACGATCAGGGCAACATCGTGCCCATGCGCCGCGAGGCTGCGGCACATCTTCAGGAAGATGCGCGTGTCATAGCGTTGATGAACGGTGGTGATATGCACGACTTTCACGATTGGAGGATCCAGTCCGCCGGGTTAATTCAGCGAAAGGCTGGCGGGTATCGCCGCGCACCTGATGTCTGATTTTGCATGCCGCGCACTGAATCGCGCGCATCTTTTCGGCCTCGCTGTCGGCAGCTGCTTCTGCTTGTGGACCAACGTGAGGATGACTAACGCCAGAAACAGCCCGTGGGTCAGAAACAGGGTCACAAAGTCCGTCGCGCTAATCATGGAAGCAAACTGTATCAGCATCGCCGCCGCTACCAGCGGCACACCTAGATATCGGCTGTAAGTCTGGAGGATCGAAACAATCAAGCCCGCACCGACGGCATAGGCAAAGACCCCCCACATACCGGCCTGGGCAAACCCGCTGCCGATGAAGCCGGTGTTTGCGTGTACGATCCTTCGAGCCAAAAAAAACACTGCCGACCAGATCGGCTGCATCGAGATCGTTGTAAGGGTTTGGGACTAACCCAAATGACAGCTTTGACGTGGCCCAGTAATACTTATGATTTTCTGAAAAGAATTCAATATAATCATAGTCAAGAAGCGGCGGAATCAGGAGCGCCCTGCGAATAAACAGCGATCCATACCAGCCCCACGAGGAGCCCCAAGTCGGAAATCGACGCGAAGTAGCCGTCAACCGATCCGATGAGAAGAGCTCCAATGAATATGCACAAAATGAACGAATAGCGCTTCTGCCATGAGAGAAGCAAAAAGATGCAGGTAAAAATTATTGGAGAAAACAAAACGAATTTGTTGCCAGTAATTCCAAAAAGCAAAATTGAAGCGCCGATAAAAAAGCCCACAAATATATAGCGGCGGTAATAGAGAGCGACCGCCATTCCAAACGGGATCACCACCTTTGCGAAAATGGGGGATAGATAGCTGAAAATTCCCGGCAACCCCTCGGCCGCCGCGCGCCTGAATTCGTAAACCCTGTTTAGGTTAAGGTTGAAGTATTCGTGCCCGCCGAGAAGGAACATTGCAGCTATTAGCCCGCCGCTCGACAGCGCAAGGCCCACCATAATTGTTTTCGAGCGGATCTTGAAAAACACAATCCGCTGCAAGGACACGGCGCTGATCGCATAAACGATAACGAGCGCCGACCAAATGATTAATGCCGACGGAATGGGCTTATCGGCGCAGCTGAAGATTACCAGGGACGGCAGCAGATAGGCGGTCAAAGAAACGTTCAGAAAAAACGTTCTTGCATCCTTGCCTGTCGGAGTCATCAGCACAAAGGCGACAATTACACCCAGGGCAATGGCGATCTTTGCTGGGTTGACCGACGTGATCAGTCCCATATAGCTCCACAGCGGCGACGTGAAGTGGACGTATATCAGCGCCAAAATGCCATATGCTGCAAGATATAGACAAACCAGCTGCAATTTTTGATCTGTGGAATGCCACTCCTGCCACTAATTGGCGTCCGGGCTTCATCCTTTTTCTTGTCCGATCCGGTTGTTGATCTTCGCCATGAGTATCAAATAGGTGCCGTAGAAGACGGCGCCTGAAATAGCATAAGCCTCCACCATGAATGTCTTCGGTGTACGCGGCAGCCCAGATAACCGCTCCAAGGCGAATTATGAACCCGAAGAGTTGCAAGACGAAAGCAGTTAACTGCCGGCCGAGGACGTGCAACACCATTGAAATCGGGGAGGAGATGAACTGAAGCAAAACACATGGCGTCATCCAGGCCACGATAGTGCCAGCTCGAATCCATTTGGTGCCGAACAATAGCGGAAACAGGAAAGGCGCAAGCAGTCCCATCGTCACCAGGACCGGGGCGCCCACCTTGAGGAGCGAAAGCATCATTTGTCGGGTGAACGGCCCCAAATTGCCATCCCGCAGTTCTTGAGGTGCTTCCGAAAGGTAGACCTGGGCAACAGAGCTGCCGATCAGTCCCATGGGGAGCCCCATGACGCGCATCGCTAGCATCAGAAAACCAGCCTCCGGACCGGCCGCGAGCGCAGCAATGATAAGTATGGGCAATTGAGTGTTGCCCACATTCAAGAGCGCCTCGGGAACCGAATACAGTGGAAAGCGCCGGTAGGTGGTCAGATTCCGCAGCATGACTGTCGGGCTGCACCGAGCCGAGCAAGGCTCGATCTTGCCGCCAAAGGCTCCGCGACTAGGCCGACTACCCCCATGCCGTTGTAGAGTACATGGCCGAGGATTAGCCCGAACGGTGTGGGGTGCACGACCCCAAAGCCCATCTGCACGCTTGCGCCGCCGAGAGCCTGGGTCATTCGCGTCCGGGCAACAATCCCGAACCGCTTGCCGCGGGAGGCCCAGTACTGGAGCTCGCTGTAGGAGGTGGCGATTCCCACTCCCACGGGAAGCATCCATAGATATGGCCGAATGCCTGGCTGGCGCAACATAGACACCGCTGCGTCCGGCGCAAATATCACTAGGGCTGCCAGCGGCTGCGCTCGTGATCAGTCCCGCAACGAGCGAAAGCGCCAAGAGATTCATGGCATCCTCGTCACGTGCGGGTATCGGAATAGCGATGTTGAGTCGTAACCCGGATGCGACTGAGACCAATGCCAAGGCCGCCGTGTAGACCGCTAGTAGGTTAAACGCATCCGGGTTGTAGAGCCTCGTCAGAACTGGCAAAGTCAGCACAATCAACCCTTGGGCGAACACGGCACTGCCCGTTAGGACCCCGATGCTTCGCAAAATAGGACTTTGAATGGGGCGCCTCTAGTTGACAGTGGCGGCTGGCGTTCAAACTACATGCAATCCTTAGAGGTCGCGCGCCTTCTTCGTCTGGCCGTGCCGATACCGTCGCGACAACGCCGGGACATGAGTTGACAACCTACTCGGGCTCTTAGTCCAGACGGACGCCTCGACATAACGAAATTTGATCGCGCGAACACTGACCGACGAAATGCTGAACCGGCCTATAGTTGAGCGGCGGACCGGCCGCCTCGATGTAGAAATTGGGTTATGCGACGATAACCTGCGAAAGCTGAACTGCCCCACCACCTGCGATACATGATCGGCCGTCAATGATTCCCGCAGCGCAATTGCCGGACAGCTTTCATGGCGCTCTAAAGTATGTTGTTCGACTGCCGCAATGCTCCGCAACAAGCCGAAACCGCCCATCGCTGTCGGTGTGCAAACAATTACGGTCGCGACAGGATACGATCGCGGACGCCGTGAGATGAGATAGGCGACCATCGCTCGTAGACTTTCCAAGGCCGAAAGGTGCTCAATTTCTCGGTAAACCCGCCATTGAAACTGTGCCGCGCGCGCTTTTGAGCGCGTCATGTTGCCAGCGTGAACCCGGTAGTGCGCGAGCGGTTCCGCACATCCCTGCGCACAGAGAGAGCGCTCCGCGCAAATGCGCAGCAACCTCAGAAAGAGTGCGTAGTCTTGCCGCATTCCGATCGGTGGCATCTCTTGTTTCCCAAGCAGGTGGCAGTTGTAGGAGGCCGTTAGGCAGCCGATTACCGCGCGCTTGTGCAGGAGCTCTTTGTAGCTGATACGTTCTGGCGCCTTCTGGACTTGGGTCACTTTCCCGTTGGCCCCAACAACGTTATATGCGCTCCACGTGAAGGCTACACCGGCGGCGAAGAGTTCCGCTTGGCGCGCAAGTTTGGCGGGGGCCCACCTATCGTCGCAGTCCAGAAATGCGATGTACTTCCCGGTCGCCGCGGCCAACGCGACGTTGCGCGCTGCCGCTGCACCCAACCGCCTAGTCTGGAATGATCGGATTCTAGCGTCACGATCAATGGAATCCCTTATGATTGCTTGAGAGTCGTCTGTCGATCCGTCGTCGACGATTAACAGCTCCCAGTCTGAGTAGCTCTGACTCTCGACAGATTCGATTGCGCTTCTTAGGAAGCAGTCACCGTTTCGGCACGGCATGATAATGGAGAACCTACCTGACATTGATTGGTTCGTTCAGGCTGCATATCGAAAATGCGCGTCCTGCAGGCCCGGTCGCCCTTTTAAGAACGCCTGCGGTGTGACGTGAGCCCCGAGACTTCGGCCAAGAATGGGTAGAGTCCATCACCTCTGAGGGGATGGACATGAAGCCAAGTCGTTTCACGGAAGAACAGATCATCGGGATCCTGCGGGAGCAGGAGGCGGGTGCAAAGACGGCGGATGTTTGCCGCAAGCACGGGATCAGCGGCGCCACTTTCTACAAATGGAAGGCCAGATACGGTGGCCTCGACGTGTCGGATGCCCGGCGGCTGAAGGCGCTGGAGGACGAGAACGCCAAGCTGAAGAAGCTGCTGGCCGAGGCGATGCTCGACAACGCCATGTTGAAGGACATCAATTCAAAAAAATGGTGACGCCCGTCGCAAGGCGCGAGGCCGTCGCGCATCTCAAGGTGACGTTCGAGGTGAGCGAACGGCGGGCGTGTTGTGTGCTCGGCGCAGACCGAACCTCGGTTCGCTATCGGAGCACCAGACCTGATGATGCCGCCGTGCGTGCCCGGTTGCGCGAGCTGGCGGCAGTGCGCCGGCGCTTCGGCTATCGGCGCCTGCACATCCTGCTCGCCCGAGAGGGGATCACCATGAACCACAAGAAGCTCCGCCGGCTCTATCGTGAAGAGCGGCTTCAGGTCCGCCGCCGAGGCGGCCGCAAGCGGGCACTCGGAACCAGGGCGCCGATGGCAATCCCGCAGGGCGCCAATCAGCGATGGAGCCTGGACTTCCTGTCGGACGCACTCGCCGACAGCCGTCGCTTCCGCATCCTCGCGATCGTCGACGACTTCACCCGCGAGTGCCTGGCGCTGGTCGCCGACACCTCGCTGTCTGGCCTTCGGGTCGCTCGTGAGCTCGATGCCCTCATCGCTGTGCGCGGCAAGCCTGCCATGGTGGTCAGCGACAACGGGACCGAACTGACCAGCATGGCGATCCTGAGATGGTCACAGGAGACCCGGATCGATTGGCACTACATCGCGCCGGGCAAGCCGCAGCAAAATGCCTTCGTGGAGAGCTTCAACGGCCGTCTGCGTGACGAGCTCCTGAACGAGACATTGTTCATCTCGCTCGGCCATGTCCGAGAGGCTCTGGCCATCTGGCGGCTCGACTACAACACGGTGCGACCACACAGCCGCCTCGGCAACCTGCCGCCCGGCGAATACGCCAGGCTCTGCGTTGCACCACCGAGCCATACCGGCTCAAATGAAGCCCGGATTCTATCCATCGCTGGATGAGGCTCGGGGCTCACGTCAGTGCTACGAGAAATTAGCTCGCGCTCCCAATTGCGGGTCACATCGTCTGACTGTTGTACCAGCCATCGGCTTGGTGTAAGTCAGGACAATCCGGCAAAACTACACATTGTCGAGTTCCGCAGCAGGGTTAGTGACGCGCCGTGGCGCCGAGGTGATACTCCTCGTTGCCGACCAGGAAGAAGCGCGTGGTGCCGGATGTCCAGCCGCGGACCGAGACCCCCGCGCGCGTCAACTCGTCCTCGACATCCCTATGGTCGAAGCCGTAATGCGTTCCGAAGCCGACAAGGCCTTTCGGGCGATGGATGGATATTCGCTCACCCGTGACAAGACTGGCGATATATCGCGGGTAGGAAACGCCGAGCTCCTGTATTGAATATCCGAGCAAAGATTTTGCAAGAAACTTGCCGAGCCCAACAACGCCGATTTCGACCGGAACGCTTATGAAAGCGACGCCGCCGGGCGCAATGAGGCCTAGAACGTTTTGGATCGCAACCTGAATATTGCCGACGTGCTCCAGCGTTTCAAAGCATGTGACAAAGTCATAGCGCTCTTCGACATTGAGCGCGTGGTTCAGATCCAGTTCTCGAAAAGCATAGGACGGATACTGCGCCTGGGCTCTCTGTAGGTGATCACGAAGGTGGTCGTAACCGATGACGGTTTCGGCTCCGATGGTCTTCGCGACCCGAGCGGTCACAAAGCCGTTCGAACACCCAACATCTGCGTAGGCGGCGCCGACCGGCAGGCTTAGTCGGGAGACGGCAGAAATAATCTCCCGCAACCGCCTGCGATGCCCCCAATTCTTGAGCTTTCCGTCAGTGTAGGTCGTGGAATGATCGAAGGCCGCCATCCGCGTCTTACTCAGGCTCGACCAGTGCTACCAGCGTCCGACTCGGTCACTGCGGGGCCGTCATGGCCGGAAGGTCTATCTCCGGCTCTCGTCCCGGAAGTGTTCTGCCCCGAAACCGCTGAGGATCATTCGGATGGCCTCGCCGTGATAAGCAGATCGAGCCACGGCGAGAAGTGCTTGATGTAGAAGAAATCGTAATGGAGCTTACCACACTCCCACCGCGTGGCCTTGCTGGACCTGAGCCCAGCCGCTGATGCCGGGGCGCACGATGTGCCGATAGCTGTAGAAAGGGATCGCCTGCTCATAGGATTCAGCCAGTGGCACTGACTCCGGCCGCGGGCCAATCCAGCTCATTTCTCCCTTCAAGATATTCCAGGCCTGCGGCAGCTCATCGATGCGATAGCGCCGCAGGAACTTTCCGATCCGCGTGACGCGCGGGTCGTCACCGTCGGTAAAATGATTTCTCGTGCGGATGTCGAAGGGCGTCTGCGGCGCGTAAGCGGTAATAAGTGTTATCGCGCACCAAAGCCGGTGAGCACCGTCCGAATGGTGCGGGCGGTGATCAAAAGGTCCAGCCAGGGCGAGAAGTGTTTGATGTAGAAGAAATTGTATTGGAGCTTTATGGTCACGGCTTGAACCTCAGCCGCATAGCCTTGCTGGACCTGTGCCCAGCCGCTGATGCCGGGGCGCACGATGTGCCGATAGCTGTAGAACGGAATTGCTTGCTCGTATGATTGAGCCAGCGGCAGCGACTCGGGTCGCGGGCCAATCCAGCTCATTTCCCCTTTCAAAATATTCCAAGCCTGCGGCAGCTCATCGATGCGATAGCGACGCAGGAATTTGCCGATCCGGGTGACGCGAGGGTCGTCGCCGTCAGTAAAATGGCTCCCATTCGAAGCGTCGACACGCATGGTGCGCAGCTTGAAGATCGTGAACTCTTCGCCCCCCAATCCCACCCGCTTCTGCGTGAAAAGGATCGGGCCGCCATCCTCGCGTTTGATCAGAAAGGCTGCAATGGCGACGATCGGCAACAGGATCGGCAGCAACAGCAGCACGCCAAGCGCATCAATCACGCGTTTGAATTTGAGATAGACGGAGGAGGGCAGGAGGGATCCGAGACTGTTCTCCGAGAGATGCTCGATCTCGACGCGGCCGGTCAGCGATTCCGCCACATGCTTGGTGTGATAGACCGGGAGACCCTTCAGCGCTGAGACCGCCAAGAGCCTTTCCCAGGCCGGTCCGAGATCGGCTCTGAGGTCGGCAACAATCCCGCTGACACCCTTCGGAATTTGTTGGCTGTCTTGCAGCACTAACCAATCGCTTTCGGTCAGCCGTGTCAGTGACTCGAAGTTTCCAACCGGAAGAACGGCGAGGACGGGACGTTTGAAGCGCCGCTCAACAGCCGTGACAAACCAGAACCACGGAACAGCCACCAAGAAGCTGACGATCAGTTGGAAGCGGGAGTAATCGACCCGGAGCAGTAGCAGAGCGATCGCGACACCGGCGTATATGGCCGTGAAGGTTGGAAGCAAGAACTCGGTCGCCTGAACACCCGGGAAGGGCATCATCTTCCGGACGGCGTAGGTGCCGACGCAGATGGCGATCGCCGTCGCCAAAACGGAATTCTGAAGGCTCCCGAGCTTAGGGAGAAGATGGAATTGGCTTCGGAGAAGCGCAGGGAGGACCACCGCGAAGATCAGTCCGCCGAGCAACTGAAAGCGGATGCGGGAGAGCGGTCTGAGCCAACCGCGGCGGGTGGGTATCGTAGCTTGATAGTGAACCGCGCCCGGCGGCGCGCAGCATATTCGGTAGCGCGAAATTCATCGTCCGCTTCCGTTATGAATCTTGCTCAGCAATCCGATCTCGGTCCTGGCGTCCGCATACCGCGCACTTGGGCGAACAGACCTCCTTTCGACGTAAGGGCAAGCTACCGCAGTCCGGGTGAATCGCACCCCGGCCCGTCTCCTCAGACTTTCCGCGCCGCACGACGGCGGCGGCCGTCCTACAAGATCGGCGCGAGCGCCCGCGCCGATGCGCGCGCGACCAACCGACTTCCCATGATCTCAAGCAAGATCTGTACCCGGCCCTGCTCATCGGCTTCGATCAGCGTTCCTACGTGATTCGCCAGTGGGCCAGTCAACAACCGGACCTTCTGCCCTGGCTGCATCAGCGGGGCGAAGGACAAGACGCCTTCGGCCTCGGAGAAGCCCGCCAGTGCCTCAACGACGCCGGAAGGAACCGGCTTCGGACGCTCGCCTTCCATGATGAGGCTTGAAACGCCGAAAGTGCCGTTCACCGATCGCCATCGGTCGCGTGACAAATCCAGCCGAACGAAGAGATAGCGCGGGAAGAACGGCGCCTTGACAGTGCGGAAGCGCCGCGCATGTCTGACCGTCTTCAGAGCAAGCGGGAGAAACGTCTCAAAGCCCTGGAACTCAAGCTGTTTCGCGGCTCCAAATTCTCGTTTTGGTAGCGTATGCGCGACATACCAGCGAGAAGCGCTAGCTGGCCGGACAGAGCGACTTTCCACTTCAGTCGCATCTGGTTTCACCGCCAAGCCCCGCCGCTCTTGTTTTTCGTTTCTTACGGTTGAATCCGCATCACACCACGGTTTCAACGCTAACGATTCATCTGCCTCGAGCACGTTGGTCGCGTGATGATTGGTGAGTGGGGCGGAAATGTGGATCGAGGCTCGCTTTGGAATGAATTCACACCTTCTAAGGCACCTTCCATCCGATGGTTGCAAAAATGCACTCAGTCTAAATCTGACGCGAACCATCCGCTTGACCGACGCCCATCGATCGCGAACGGCGAAGGCGATGCGCGTTTCGATCCGATTCTTGGACGTCCTTCGAGCTCTTGGCGTCTATCGATCTCGGCGAAATCATCAAGCCACAGGCGAACGCGAAGAGCGTTGAGAGCGCGGTCGTGCGCAGCGGGTAGTCGACGGCGGAGTGGATCAAGAGCAAGAGCGCAATGAGTGCGGCCGCCTTCGGCAGGCTACGGTCGAGTGTGTTTTCCGATCGAGATCCAGACGGGCGCCAGCATCGAGTGGCGGCGATCGCAAACCAGGCGAAAAACGCCGCAAGGACGCCGACGGCGAGCACGCCGCCTTCCAGGAGCCCCTCCGCGTATTCATCGTGGGCGTGGTTCACATACGACGCGTAGAGCTGCCCGGGCGCCTCATAGATTTTGTAGATATCGACGAACGTGCCGAAACCGCTTCCGAACGGCATGAAATCAAGCGCGGCCTTAAACGTCGTCGCAGCAAACTCCCATCTGAGGTCGTCTGCGACGTCCACCTCAAATCGCTGCAAGAGCCCGATCGATGCGAACTGCAGGACGAGCACGACGCCCGCGAAACCCGCCAACAAGATCAGCCGGTTGGCGCGCTTCCGCGCGCCACCGCTCGGCGCCGTCACGGCGAGCGCAAGACTTCCGAGCCCAGAGAGCATCGCAAGGCCGACGCCGGCCCTGCGAGCGTGACATTCCAAGGCCAAGAAGGAGTGACGCAAAGACCAGCAGGCAAAGCGCCACCACGACCCAGATTTCTCGCCGGTGGCCCGTTCGCGAACCCGACCGCGAAGGCAGCCGTCAACGGAAGCGCTGAGTAGAGGAGGGCGGCAAAGTGGTTTCGGTTGGCGAAGAACCCGACCGCCTCCGTTGAGTTGGTCACCGCAAACAATCGGAGCGGGCTTCCGCTTCCCTGTGTCAGCTGCGCGAGGCCAAGGAGCACGCTGACAAACGCGAACGCGACGATACCGGCGGCCAAGACTCGCCGTGCCGCGCGGCCAAGCAATACGGTCGAAAGAAAGACCGCAACGGGCGGTATCAGCGCCAAGGCGGAACGCCAGGTCGCGGCCGGATCAAGGCTGATGCCGAGCCAGGGGACACCGAGCGCCGCTTCCTGGTAGGCGGAAGCAAAGGAAGCTCGACCGGCGAGGGCGGTCCAAAGAAATGGCGGCAGGGGGATCAGCTGGATGAGCGGTAACAGCACGATCGCGGCCACAACGAGGAATGCAAAGCGCTGGCCCGAGCGCTGCCAAATGCCCGGAAGCTCGCCATAGCACATAGCCGAGGAGGGGCAGACTGGCGAGTTGAACAACGGCGTCCGACCAGAGCCCTTGCCGCGCGCCCCCGCCACAGATCAACGCAATGAGCATGACCGCGCCGCACGCCCAAGGGAGAAGGCGCGCGCCCCCCGCCCCCGCGGCGCCAACTTCGGCCGCTCCTGAAGAGGCATGGTCATTTGAACTGCGAGACCGCGAGCGCAATGGTTGCGGCGCGTGCTGGGTGGACCCTCCCTCGACTGCAGAGCGCATCATTCGGCCAAGACTGCGCCGGTGCGCGTGATCGCTATGTCGTCGAACCAGATATCGCCTGAGATATCCTGCTCGGCAGGAACACGGGCCGGCAGCTCAAGCCGCAGAAGTTGGGCCTCGCAACCTTTCTCGGCGGGAACCACGAACGCGGCGGAGAATCCTTTCCAGGGAATTGAACCGCTGAAACGTTCCGTTTCGCCAAGCTTCTCCTTGCCTTCCGAGTAGCAGGAAATCGTCCACTGCAGGCCGCGATCGTTCTTGAGTGCCGCGGCTCTTACCCTTCCAGACAGATTGTAGCGCGCCGGGTCGAAGGAGAAGAACCTGTGAGACATGCCGATAGGGCACACGCGTGTTGTGGAATTGAATGCGCAACGCACGGTTCGAAGCGCTCTCCGACACCACTTCGGTATCGGTGCCGCGAACATTCGCGAATAGCCAGCCAAACGGAAGCCCGTCGACAGGTTGCTCGAAACCGCCGTTATTGACCTGGCCGAGCGTTTCGACCCACCCTGGAGACGAGAAGTCGACGCGCGCAGCGTAGGCGGTCTGAAACTCGCCAAGGTCTAACAGGCGCTTGAGATAGGCATTGACCTCATCCTTGCTCGGAGGCGCGGGACCAGCTTTCAGATCCTTGAAGAAGGTTTCAAGCGGAGCGGGGTCTTCAACCTGACCTGGAAATGTCGTTACGAACCAGCTTCGCCACGGTGGGTTGGTTTGGAGGAGCGCAACCACCGGCTTGACGGCATCAGGGTCGCTCGAAAGCGCAACGAGAAGCGGCTCCGCGATCGACCTGGCTTCCGGCCATGTCCGCAACATGAAGTCGGCACTCTTCAGTGCACCGTCGAGATCGCCGTCGAGTAGACGCTGATTGAGCAGCCAAGATTGAACCCTGACATCGCGCTTTGAATATTGCGCAGCGAGTTCCATCAGCGAACGCGCGCGACTCGTGTCCCCCTTGGCGTCAGCAACAAGCGCGAGCAGTCGCAACGAGTCCGTTTCGAGCGGGTCCGCGCGAAGTGCCCGGTTTGCCAAGTCGGCGACGAGATCCGGATTTGCGATAACCGTCGCCGCAGAATCGGTTACTTCCTGCGCATCGAGCTCGGTCCCCGGTGGTGCGCCCTGGTTGTCGCCGGCGGAAGCGCTGACCTCGTCGTCGGCGAGATTGACCAAGGCGGCCGGATGGTTGGATGACCATTTGAGCGCGGCCTTGGGGTCGGTGTCGGCGAGGTTGTCCGCGGCGGTGCCGGCGACTACTCGCCACCCCACCCAAAGGATTGCGGCAGCAAGCGCGAGTTTTGGGACTGGCCGGCGATAGAGCTCAGGCGATACGCGGAATGACCAACGGGCTACGCTCGGCGGATGAGGTTTTGACCTTGAGCGCCGCGATCGCGGCCGCTTCGCTGCGTGCGCGTCACTCCCGGCGCTAGAACGACTCATTCCCGCGTGGCCTGCAAACCGAGGCTAGGTGAGAGTCATCTATGACGGAAGTCGCTATCGCTGGGAAGGCTCGCGCGCTCGCGTGAGGCTAGAAGGCATTTGAGATTGTGATTGGGGACATCCTAACGTTCGGTGGCGCGCGCATTCAGTGCACAGCGTCAACCGCGATCCGAAGATGTTCGCGCTTGGAAAGACAAGCTCTCAGGGGCTGACCGGGGGGCTGTTGCCTGTATCGCCGTTTCCGCTGGCAATCGACGCGAAGGGCGTGAGGAACGACCCACCCGCGAAAGCGATGAAGCCGCCAGCTCCCCCCCGCCGCCGCCGTTACCGTCTTGAGTTCCAACGACACAGGCGGCGTCAGAGACAGTCGTGACCGAGGGCGATTCCAACGGGACGCTGCAATTTGGACCGAGTGAGAGGACGGCGCTCCCGCCTTTCGCAACCATGACGCGGTCGCCAGTTTTGAGATTGACGGCGGCCGATTCGACAGGGGCTAGCTTGATCGGCGCGAAGCCGTTGCCCGCGTCGACGAGGACAACGCCTTTGATCGACGTGAGTTGAGGGTAGACGTCGCTTTTGGCGTCAGCAAAACCGACCGATCCAACAAGGGCTGCAAGAATGATTGCACCCAGGTATCTCTGCATTTCCGAAGATCCCCGCGCGGGCCTTCCCGTCGCGATAGGGAGACAGATGAGGGTTAATAGAGGGTTAAGAGGCTTGTCGTTGTGGCTGAATCTCGAGCCGCCGCCGTGCGGGGCCGTTCATAGGTGCACAATGTGCGATTGTTGCCGATATACAATTCCAGGTACGTTTTTATCCCTCGCGTCTTTCATCGCCGAGTCAGTTCTGTTAACTTCTCATAACGATTCGGCGGAGGTCTGCGATGCGTGCGATAATCACCACACTAACGGCAGCCCTCTTCCTCGTCGCGGCGACCTTCTCGACCCAGGCGAATAACTCGCGGCACGACGATTTCAGCCGTTTCGGCCGCCACGATAACTACGGCTCACATAACCATCACCGCCCGCCGCCCCCTCACGTCTGCAAGATCGTCATCATCTTTGTCCCGAAGATCACGTGGGTTTCTTGGGGCCCGCACGGCCGCTTCCATCGTCCTCACATCACCTACATCAAAATCAAAAAGGTCATCTGCCATCGTCCGATCTCACGCGATGACTGGTCGGACGACTGGCACGACGACGGGCACGGGCACGACGATTGATGGCGTAAGCCACGCCCCTGATCGCGGCATCCCCGGTGGGGTGCTGCGCCGGTCTAAGCTTCAATATCCCTTTGCCTCGCCGTTGTGGAAGCTGGGGCCTAGCCTTGCTTGACGAGGCCACTCGCGAACTGAATCGCCTGCGAAAAGCTACCCTGTTTGATCGATAGCGGCGCTTCGAGTCTGACTCCGATGCGTAAGGTCGGAACTCCGGCAATCCGCCAACAGACCGTTCCCTCGCGCGCCCTCACGTCGCGCTCGACGAGCCGGCAGAACAGACCGCCAGCGCGGGGCCGCCGCAGCCGTTGTCGTCGCCGTTCGGTTTTTCGCCAAACCGGCAATACATAGAAAAATTCGCTTTCTTGAATTTGATGTGCGCCCTAACATACTCGGCATGTGGAACGGGCGGAGCAAATTCGTCCAATTCGCAGGAGAAGCCGCCGCAGCGGAATCTGCCGATCAGAAGCGGCCAAGAACGACAAGAGGAAACCCCTTGTGAGGAGGAAATCATGGACATTCCATCGTCCAGGCCGGGCATCAACCGCCGGGAATTCGGGAAGCTTGCTGGCGTAGCCGGATTGGCGCTGGGCGCATCGCCGGCGCTGATGCGTTCCGCGTTCGCGCAGGCGACGGACTCGGCTGAGATCATCGCCGGCAAGACCTCGGGCCTGATCATCCACAACGCCGAGCTCGGCGTGATGGAGACGCCGCTGGCGATGCTGCGCAAATACGACCACACGCCCAAAGAAATCCTGTTCAACCGGTTTCACTTCCCCCATCAGGGTGATGCCGCGTGGTACGCCACGACGGCAGCGCCGTCGGCCGACATGGTCAAGAACTGGACGATCCGCGTCGACGGGCTCGTTCAACGGCCACGAACGCTGACAATCGCCGACCTTCAGGCGCGCGCCCAGGAGAGGCGCGCTTCCGTGCTCCAGTGCGCCGGCAACGGCCGCAGCTACTACGCCGCCAAGGAGAAGGTCGCCGGCGGACAGTGGCAGAACGGCGGCATGGGCAACGTCGAATGGGAAGGCGTACCGTTACGGCCGTTGCTCGACGATCTGAAGATGGACCCGAGTCCGGACGCGCATTGGCTGACCGCCGAAGGCTGGGACCAGCCGGCGACGCCGGAGGGCTCCGACTTCGCCAAGAGCTATCACCTTAGCGATACAGCTCTCGACAACGCCATTCTGGCCCTGAAGATGAATGGCGAGCCGATCCCTGCGACCAACGGCGGCCCGGTGCGGCTCATTATCCCCGGCTACTACGGCAACATGAACGTCAAGATGCTGACCGTTCTCCTCTATGCGGCGGAGGAGTCGCCGAGCGCCTTCCAGTCGGTCGGCTACCGGATGCCGAACGCGCCGGTCGAGCCCGGCCAGTTCGAGGCGAACGACTACACCATCTACAACAGCGTTCCGACCTACGGTCACAAGATTAAGAGCGTGATCTTCTCGCCGCTGCCGGAGGACAAGGTGGGCGCGGGCGCCGTCGAGATCACCGGTGTCGCCTTCAACGACGGCACGGCGCCGATCACTACTGTCGAGGTCTCGGCCGACGGCGGCAAGTCGTGGCAGGCGGCGAGCGTGGCCACGCCGGAAAGCCCGTGGTCCTGGTACAAGTGGTCGTCCAAGGCGACGCTCGTCTCCGGCACCAACGTTCTGATGTGCCGGGCGACCGACGCTCTCGGTCGCACGCAGCCGATGGACGGCCTGACACGGTGGAACCCGCGCGGGTACGAGTGGAACGGCGTCGACCATGTCGAGCTGATGGTCTAGGGAGCAAGGGGCGCCGTCTCCGGACGACGCCCCGCCTTTATCCAAGCCTAATCTGACGAACTGTTCGGGAGGAACAGGCCGTGCGCCCGGCAGTCTTTGCCTTATTGTTTGTCGGCTCCGGGCTATTGTTCACCCCCGCGCTCGCCGCGCAGAGGTTCAACCTCCCCGACGGACAGGGCCGCGACCTTGTCTACGGTCACTGCCAGACCTGTCACGATCTCCAGTCGATCGAGGATTCGTCGGGGATCAGGCGCGGGGCGTGGAACGCGGTCCTCGACAACATGAAAGGGTTCGGCCTCAGGATCACCGACGACCAGCGCGCGAGAATCCTCGACTACCTCGCCATGTATCTCGGGCCGAAGCCGCCGCCAGCGACGGCGCCGGCCGAAACCCCGGCGGCGACCCAGACCGCCGACGGAGCGGAGGTCTTCAACAACACCTGTGTTGCCTGCCATCAGACCGACGGCAAGGGCAAGGCGGGCGAGTTCCCGCCGCTGGCGGGCAACGCCGATCTGTTCCTGGCTCCCGATTTCGTGCCGGCGGTCGCGCTCAACGGGCTCGCCGGCCCGATCGATATCAACGGGCAGAAGCTCGACAAGGAAATGCCGGCATTCGACTTTCTCTCCGACGGCGAGATCGCGGCCGTGGTCAACTACGTCCGCTCCAACTGGGGGAACAACGCGATCAAGCCATCCAGTTTCCCCGACCTGATGGCGGACGAGGTGGCGACGATCCGCGCCAAGCCGAAGACGCCAGCCGAGGTCCACGCCTACCGCGCCTCTTTGAGACGTTAGTCTGGAGACACTTCTTCGGTCTCGGTCGTCGTTGACGAGAACCACTTCGAGAGTGGCGCGATAGCGGGAACCGATGACGCCGCTAATACGAGCACGCCGATAAGAACTGCCGCGACAACTCTCAGCCCCCGGACGTGCTTCGTCGGAGATGGCTCAAGGGGGACAGCCACCCAGCGTTGCTTCACCCGTTTCGAGCGGCGAAGCCTACCGGCTTGATCTAACCCAACGTCACGTTCCGAAGCTTGCGGGGCTGATTTGATTGCGCTTGCCTCTCGCCAGGCTTGGAGAACCCGCGCGGCGAAGACGCTTTCCCACTCGTCCGGATCGCGATCCGGGTGCAGCCATCGCATGAGCCACTTCATGTGCTCGCGCATCTCTTTGCGCGAGGCACCCGGGGCGACGCCAAGGACGCGGTGGCTGTCACTGGACGAGGAAAAGAGCACCTTCTGCAGGTAGAGGGTCGACGCCTCTTTCACCCTCTGCGACGGAAGGCCGGCGAGGTCGGCGGCCGCAACGGTGGTTTCCTCGCATCCAGCGGCAATCCGAATGAGGACGATCGTGTCGGGCGGGAGCGGCCGCGCTCGCATGGCAGTCGCGAGCGTCGGTGTGCGCGTCAGCTCGAGTGCAAGATCCAGCGCCGCCCGCCCCTCCAGCATTGCGTCACGCGGCGCCCTGCTGCCTCTGGTCCTGCTCCTCCGCTTGGTCCTCGTTCTCGCTTGAAGCATCTTCGAGCTTTGGAACGGACTGCGATCCGTAGCCGTAATAATCGGTGTCGCCATAGCCATAGCCATAGCCGTAGCCGTAACCGTAGGTGTGGCCGACGTTGCGCGCATTGAATTTGCTGAGGAGCGCGCCGACCATCTGCGCGCGCGCGAAATGCAGGCGCTTGAGCGCCGCCCGCGTGACGCCGCGGCGCGTACGCCCGGCCTCGACGACGAGCAGCGTGCCGTTCGCGATGCTTGCCAAGAGGGGCGCATCGGCGATCCCCATCACCGGCGGGCCGTCGACGATCACCACATCGAATTTCTCGCTCGCAACGGCCAAGAGCGACGCCATCTTCGGGCCGGCAAGCAGCTCCGCTGGGTTGGGCGGCAGCCGTCCGCTCGCCATCAGGGTAAGTCCCTTTTGCTCCGTGCGTTGGAAGACGCCAGGTGGAAGTGAATTGCTGGTCAGATAGTTTGAAAGTCCGACCGTCGCTGGGGCGCTCAGTCGCGTGTGCAGCGAGGGATTCCGGAGGTCGGCGTCGATCAGGAGGACTCTCATCCCGAGCTGCGCGAAGTTCTTACCCAAGGCGAGGGCGGTTGTGGACTTTCCTTCGCCGGGTCGCGAGCTGGTCACTAAGAGAGTCTTCGGCGCGCCCTCAGGCGTCGAGAACTGCAGCGCTGTTCGAAGTGAGCGATATGCCTCGGCGAGCGACGACCGCGGGTCCGCAAGCGCCTGAACGAAATCATCCTCGTTTTCGGAGACCGGGATAATGCCGAGAGCGGGGAGGCCGAGGCCGGCTTCGATGTCCTCAGGCACCTTGAAGGTGTCGTCGAGGAACTCAATCCCGAAGGCCGCAAGCCCGCCACTGAAGAGCCCGAACGCCAGCGCCAGAGCAAGGTTGAGCGAAAGCTTTGGCTTTGAAGGTTTGTCCGGGAGTTCCGCCTTGTCGACGATCGACACGTTGTTCGTGCCAACAGCGCCTTCCACGCCGACTTCCTTGAAGCGCTGCAAGAGGCCATCATAGAGCTGCCGGTTGGTGTCAACCTCGCGCTGCAGAATACGGTACTGAATACCCCGACTATCAAGGTCGAGCGACTCGTTCTTCAGGGCTTCCATGTCCTGCTTGAGGCTGTCTTCCTGCGCCTTCGCGGCCACGAAGTCGGCGCGAAGCGAGTCCTTGACCACGTCGACGGCTTCCTTGATTTGCCGGTCAATCTCGTCGATTTGCGCCTTGATCTTGGTCATCTCCGGGTAGGCCGGTTTGAAAAAGCCAAGCTGATTTTGGTACTGGGCAGCGAGATCGGCACGTTTCTCGCGCATGTTCTGAATCGACTGGTCGCTCAATATCTGCGGAATCGAAAGGCCATCGGTCGCTTCCGCCTGCACCAGCGTCTCTTGTGCCTTCAGCCGCTGGCGGCTCGCATCGGAGAGCTGTGTGTTGAGCGCCTGCAGATTCGCGCTGACAAGGCTCTGGCGGTCGTCGACGTTGACGATCTTTTCGGCCTGCGCATAGGCGACGAGTTGCTTCTCCGAATCCTCGAGCTTGACCTTCAGCTCCTTCAACCGGTCTTGCAGGAAGTTCCGCGCGTAGGAGGAAGCGTCGTAGCGGCGCTGCAGCGTGAGCGACACGAAGGTGTTGGCGACCGCGTTGGCGATCCTCTGCGCCCAACTAGGACTGGGCGATTCAAAAGTCAGCCGCACCACGCGGGAATTTCCAACCGGCTGTACCGATAGGTTTTTGAGCAGCTTGTCGGCTGCGCCTTTTTGGAGTTCGGCTACGTCGATGTCGTCGCCTGTCGCAGGCGTGCTGCTGAACGCGCTTCGAAGCTTCTCCCCGAGCTTAGCCCACGGCGCCAATGCTCCGTGCCCAGTGAACTTCTGCAACTCCTCCACGCTGAAGTTCGAGACGATCTCCTCGGCAAGCGACCGGCTCTTCAGGATCTCATATTGTGTCGCGTAAAAGGCAGCGTCGGTGCCAAGATCGGTCTGCACCTCCTGGACGTTGAGAATCTTCGCCGGCTCGCGATCGATCTGGAGCGTGGCGCTCGCCTCATAGATCGGTGTCGAGAGGAATGTGACCAGAAGCCCGATGCACATGAACACGAAGGCCGTGCCGAGTACGATCCATCGATGCCGGAACAAGATCCAGAAGTAACGATGGAGGTCGTGGATGAAGCTGCCTTCATCGTCCTCGTGAAAACCGCCGTTTTCGACCGGATAGCCCGATACCGGCTGCCAAACCTCACGCGCTCCTTGCGGGGCAACGGCCGGCAACCGTTCTTGCGGTGATCCGGTCCAGCCGCCTCGCTCGGGAAGTTCGTTCATTTTCGGTCGCCCAAAAGCGCTTGAGTCAAAGGTTAGAGTGCCGAGACGGCGGTGAACAACCCGAAAGCGGGAAGAGCATCACGCATGCCGCCGAGCGCCGTGCTGATTGCCGAGGTGTCGACGACGACGATATCGCCGCCGTAGAGAACCGGGTCCTCGGCCGTGCCCGCTCGGATCGCTCTCAGATCGAACTTCGCGACCATCTTTTTCTGATGCACTGTGCGAAAGACGACAATGCCTCGCGCGTTGGCGCCCCTTGCGAGGCCGCCCGCGAGCGCCACCGTTTGGAGCAGCGTCGTCTGCCCGCTAAGCGGGACCATCCCGGGCTTCATCACAGCGCCATCGACGGTCACCTGCTGGCTGTTGGCTTCTTTGACGAAGACGCTGACCTGCGCCGACTGCAGGTATTTCGCCTCGAGCTTCGTCTTGATCTCTTTCTCGAGCTCTGCAACCGTCTTGCCGGCGGCCTGAACGGCGCCAATGAGCGGCATGCCGATCTCGCCGCTCGCGCTCACCTTCACCGTCTGGCTAAGGTCTGGGACCTGGAAGACCGACACGTCGAGGACATCCAAGGGCCCGATTCGGTATTCCGCC
This sequence comes from uncultured Alphaproteobacteria bacterium, assembly GCA_963739005.1. Taxonomy (GTDB): domain Bacteria; phylum Pseudomonadota; class Alphaproteobacteria; order Rhizobiales; family Afifellaceae; genus DASWJZ01. Next base: position 21,260 of record CAVTYQ010000005.1, read on the forward strand.
TGTACCGCATTCGGCGCTGCCGAGAGCACCTCCGGAGGCGGAAGCGCAGCGGTCTGTTGAGCCTGGCCGGCGGTGCTGCCAGTCGGTCCCGGCCCACCGGCCGTACATCCGCATAGTGCGCCGATCAGAACTAAGCTCGCGGCAATACGCACGAAGAACTCGGCCGCCATTTCCGCCCCCGTCCAAACCGCTTGGCCGACCTCCTGCATCATGAGGTCCGCAAGCTTTGTGCCAAGGCTTCGCGCGGTCGCGGCGCCGGCAAATCATCGGGATCGTCGTTTTTCAAGATACCCGCAGGGCGCGTTCGCACCAAGTGCATCGCCTCCTCGCTCCCGAGCCTCTGTTCGACGGCATAGAAAGCATCGCTTAGGCCGGGTTTTCGCGCCTTTGTGTCATGCGCGTCCGACGCGATGATATGGACCAGTCCGTCCTCCAACATCCGTTCCGCCAAGCTCTGAGCGCGCCGCCCGAACCCGCCGAGGATGGACCGAGCGGTGATCTGCATCCACACGCCGGAGCGGACGAGGCGCTCTAACACCTCATAATGTGATTCGACCCAGGATATCCGCTCCGGATGCGTGACAATTGGCAGGTATCCCGCGCTTATCAGAGCGAAGACTGACTCCTCGAACCTCGGAGGCAGCACGCCCTGAGGCGGCTCGAGTAGGAAATACCGCGACGTACCAAGTGGTTGCACGCGTCCGCTTCGAAGTCCCTCAAGCAGGTTCGGGTCGAGGTGGACATCGGCGCCAGGGACCAGCAGGAGCGGGATTTCCGCCCGATCAAGCTCGACCTGAAGCGCAACAGTTGCGCTACAGATTTCCGGTCCGGAATTGTCGTAGACGCCCGGCGTGATGTGCGGCGTGCAGGCGAGGATTCCAACGCCGTCCGCGACGGCGATCCGAGCCATCTCAAGCGATTCGGCGAGACTCTTCGATCCGTCATCGAGATTCGGAAGCAGGTGACAATGAAGGTCGATCACACTCTGCGCCTATCTCGGGTCCGACACCGCTCGCGAACGAATTTCGCTGCTGCGTCGCGCGCGCATTTTCGCCAATTCGCTCAACCGAGACAGCCTCAATCGTCAGCTCAAAAATTGCGCGAAAAGAGTGGCGGGATTGCGGACGAGACCACTGACGATAGAGCAGACTTCATCGCTGTCCGCGGGCGCGATCAGCCCTCGTGCACATCGCCAGGGCGATTTTGTTTTCGCCAAATACCGGCACCCTCGAGCGATGCGAAGACTAGGAGCGCTATCGCGATCCCTGCGAGGTCCGCCATCCAATCGAGGAATTCTGCGTCACGTGCGATGAATGGAGCCGCTTGCAGGAGTTCGATCGCCCCACCAAGCGCGGCCAAACCCAGCGCAACAATGAATCTGCGCCCTGGTCCCCAGGCAGCGATCGCCAAGAGCTCAAGGACCAGGAATGAGAGTCCGTGCGCCGATTTGTCGCCGATCAAGGGGAGGCGCAAAGGTTGCGGCGGCGGATGAAGGGCGAGGAAGAGGACACACCCAAGGACGACCCAAAAAGCCAATTTTATTGCCCGTCTGAGATGGGCGGCGGCCCGGTATGTTTTCATCTGCGATTTCGATCCAAACACGACTGGAAGCGAGCATCCGGGTTCGGCCGCTATCGAGAAAAGAGACTCGACTCCAGCGTCACTGTTCTGCCAACTTAAATAGGCAAGCTAGACAAGTGCGCGCGAACTTGTTCGAGCGAGCATTTTGTTGGGTGTCTCATGTCGTGGATGCGGTTGCCGTTGTATTTTGGCACGCTGAAAGTCAAACCGCGCGGGCAATTGCGGCGGGAAGAGATTTACCGCAACGTTCCGGTCTTCAAGGTCGGCAGCGCCTATTTCGTTTGGCAGTCGAACGCTGCGCGCCGGCGAACACAAAGTGCCCGCGCTAAAGAGAACGTCTCATCCGAGCGCAGGGACCTGAGCGATCTGACCTGACTGCTGCTGTTCACCGTATCCGTCATTCATTTCTTGGCTTCATGTAGGCGCGCCGTTATCGAGACGCGAGGCTTTGCCAAAAAAGAAGCGGCGCGATGGCGCCGCTTTGGACAGACTGAGGTCTTCTGACAGCCCCACGTATACCACAAGACCCTTAGTCGGCGTACGGATTTCGAGTGCGACATATGGCTCCGAGCTCGCCAATGCGGCGGGGTCGATTCGAACGATCGTGGCGAAGGGGTCTTCGGGTATTGGGTCTATCGCTGGCGGCGATGGGCTTAGTCTCCTGGTTGCCAGCCAACGCGGGCCTCGTCTCGCGAGCAAGCTGCGACGTTAGCCGAGCACTCAGTCACGCCGTGACCGCCTTCGCCGCCTTGGGGTCAAAAAAGCGGACACGGGCGGGCCGCCACAGAACCGGAAGAAGCTGCCCGATCGTCGCCCCTCTCCAAGTAGAACTCGGTGCGTTAGGTCGATCGCATTGCGCAGCGGATTGATCAGCGTCAGGCATTGGAGCGGCGTGACCAGGAGCTGGTCGAAGGTCCCGTCCTCCCGCTCGCGCGCTACAGGCCGGCTCGATACCAATCTCCGATCGGGGCTATCCATTCGAAATGGAAATAGCGCAACCGTTCATTGTAGAACAGCCCCGGTCGTCCACGCCGAATAACCTCGCATCTACCTCGTAATACTTGACTAAAGATGAGTAGTGATGGGATGATTTCAAATATACGACAATAGATTTTCTCGAATTGAGGAGACGGAAACCCTATGAGCAAAGGGTAGCGTTGAAGTATCCCATCGCCTTAATATCGACATACATTACGCGGATGGTTATCCGACTAAAGACGGCTTGTGTTCACTGTGCACATTCGCGGGAGGCGATTTGTCGATATGTGAACGCTTAAATTCAACTTCCACTTCATTTTTAGACGAAGCGCGCTGATTGCGGCCGCTTGCTGCCGCCACAGATTGTGTGTGCGAACGTTTGCGGTATCGCGGCGGGATGAAGAGGAAGTCGCCAGGTTTTGCGGGCGTGAGGCTTATCGCCGTGCGGCCGTCAGATACCGCGCGGCCTGGTTCGCAAGCGAAACAACCTGATGGAGGTCGACGTGAAGTCGATTTGGAAACAGTCGGGAAAGCTCGCCGGGGCGACATGTATTGCCCTTCTTTGCTCCCTGTCGCCGGAAGTCGGAGCCCACGCCGGCGACTCACTTTACGGCACCGTCACGGCAGTGAAGCGTGCCGATCTCATCACCCTAGACTACGGCGCCGGGAGCTACGACATCCGGCTTGCTGGTGTTGCGATTCCCGACGATGCCGCCATCGCCGAAAGGGCCACGCAATACGCTGCGAAGCTGTTGCTCAACCGGAAAGCCAGGCTTCGCTTTGAAGGCCGCACGACGGATGGCGTGATGGTCGGTCGGATCTACACCGATGATCCGGACATCGGGATCAACGACGTCGGCTTGGAGTTGGTGCGGGCAGGGATGGCCGTGCCGGAGAAGGATGTCGGCGAGTACAAATACGGCGAGCTCGATCAGGCGGTGAGAGAGGCTCAGTCGAGAAAGTACGGCGTGTGGAAGGAGATCCGACAGTAGTTCCACGAGTAGGAGGCAACGATGATAGGCCGCTTAGACAAAACGCGAGTATCGTGGGTGGTCGGTGCGGCGATTGCCGCGGTAGCCTTGATCTCGCACGCGACGCCAGTCCGGGCTCAAATCGTTTCCGGCGCTGACGTAGATGCCTCGCAGAAAGCGGGCGACGACACTGAGTGCGCGATCGCCAAAAATCCGGCGAATCCGCAACAGCTGTTTATGGCGTGCAACACCGCGTCGGCCGGAATCTTCGCGGCGCGGAGCACCGACGGGGGAGATACCTGGACCTTCCCCGATCCGGCCGACCGCACCATTGCCGACGGCGATGCGGGGCAAGGCGCCGCCGCGTGCTGCGACCCGACGCTCGCGTGGGATTCGTTCGGCAATCTCTACATCACCTATCTTGCGGCTCTGGTCGGCGGCTCGTCACCGAGCGTCGAGACGCTTCTCAGTACGGATGGTGGGCTGACGTTCACGACGATCGGCTCGTTTGCCGGGAGCCAAGACCAGCCCACCGTCGTCGCTGCGGACACGACGGCGCCCGGAGTGCCGGTCGCGCTGTGGATTGTTTGGAACCAGAGTGGTCAGATGCGTGCGCGCGGTGCTGCTGTCACCGGGCTCGGTACCGATCGGCGCATTCGGCGCCATGCAAACAATTCCTGGCACCAACAATTGCAGCTTTGGTGACGTGGCAATCGCGCCCGACGGCGTCGTCGTTCAGGCGTGTCAAAACCCGACGGGCGGGCAGGGGCCCGGCAATATTCTCGTCAATACCGATACGGACGGCCTCGGGCCGGGAAACTTCGGCGCTGCGACAACGGCAACGGCGACGAATGTCGGTGGGTTCGACTTCATACCCCCACAGAATGTCCGGTCGGTCGATGCCGAGGCGGGCCTTGCCTACGACCGCAATCCGGCAAGCCCACATTTCGGTCGGCTCTACCTCGTCTACACCGATGAAGTCGTCAACGAGGGCAACGATACCGACATCATGCTGCGCTTCTCCGACGACAATGGTGCGAACTGGAGCGCTCCGCCGATACGGGTCAATGACGACCCGGCAGCGCCGGTTCGCAGCCAGTTCCTCCCGCGGATCGCGACCAACCCGGCATCTGGCAATATCGCTGTGTGCTGGCACGACGCGCGGGCCTCGGCGACCAACACGGCCGTGCGGGAATTTTGCACCGTTGCGACGCCGACCGGGGCTTCCCCCACATTTATCGCCAATGCCGCCGTCGCAGACGCGGCTTCGACGAGCAATGGGCTCGGCATCGAGTTCGGCGACTATTCCGGTCTGACCTATATCCCGGGCGGCGGACCGCCGGGCAACGCCCGCTTCGAACACCCGGTTTGGGGCGACACATCGAACTCGACCGGCAACAATCCTGATGGAACGGCTCGGTTTGACGCGTACACGAACTGGGTCAGAGGCGGACCGACGACCAATGAAGGAGATCCTCATCTGACGACCGTCGACGGCATCCACTACGACTTTCAGCCGGCCGGCGAGTTCGTCGTGCTACGCAGTGCGGACGGTTTCGAGGTGCAAACCCGTCAGCGTGCGGTCGCGACGACATTCTTCCCGGGACCGAATGCCTATACGGGTCTGGCGACCTGCGTCAGCCTGAACTCAGCTGTCGCTGCACGCGTCGGCAAGCACAGGGTCACCTATCAACCAAGACTCGACGGCCAACCCAACTCGTCCGGCATGGAGCTCCGCGTTGACGGGGTTTTGACCGCGCTGATCGACGCCGGCGTTTCCCTTCCAGAAGGCGGACGGGTTGTGCGCTCGGCGGTCGGTGGCCTGGAAATTGAGTTTCCGAACGGCGCGCGACTGACCGCAACGCCCGCCTTCTGGCAGTCCCAAGGCCAATGGTACGTCAACGTCGGCGTCACTGGCGCTGAGGCCTATGAGGGGATCATGGGCGCGATCTCCCCCGGCGGCTGGTTGCCCGCGCTGCCGGACGGAACCTCTTTGGGGCCAAGGCCGGTCAGCCTTCCGGATCGCTACGACATGCTCAATCGGAAGTTCGCGGACGCTTGGCGGGTGACGAAAGGGACCAGTCTTTTCGACTACGCACCTGGAACGTCGACCGACAGCTTCACGCTGCTCGGTTGGCCGAAGTCCGATCCCCCCTGCGATGTTCCAAAGCAGGAGCCTGTCAAGCCGGCGGAAAGGCCGGTCGCAGAAAGAGCCTGTCGCGAGGTGGTCGACAAGAACCGTCAAGTAGACTGCATGTTTGATGTCGAGGTGACCGGCGAGGTTGGCTTCGCGAAAACCTATCTCTTAACGGAGCGCCTTGAGCGCTTTGGAACGACAACATGGCTGACGCTCGAGTCACGCCCGGGTGGCGAGGGAAAGCCGACCCATTTCGTGGCGACGGTCAAGCCACGATGGGCAGAGGCTGAAGGCATGCCGGCGGGCGCAGTGCAGTTCTTTCTGCATGGTCAGCGGTTCGGCGAGCCTGTTGCCCTCGATCGAGCTGGTCGCGCCCTGTGGGAGCCAAGGGGAATCGACTGGCAGAATTATCGGGTCTCTGCGCTTTTTCTGCCGGCAGAGAAGAGCCCGTTTCTCACGAGTTCGAGCACTGAGCTCGCTAATCCCGACCGGGGCAACACCGAAGTGTACCAATCGAAGTGATGGTCAACATTTGAGCCAGGGGCTGCGCCACCGGCGTGGCCCCGGTGTCACTCGACGCTGGACAACTGTGTAGACCCGTCTCACTTCCAGCGGGCGGTCAAGCAACGGCGCGCAAGCCCTCTCAGATCGCATTCCCTAGATATCTCGTCCGCCGTTGTTCCTGCGCCAGATTTCGGCGGCTCGCCGGCTGATCGAAGAATGGAGGATCGATTACAACGGCGGCCGACCGCACACGAGCCTCGGTGGCCTCACCCCAAACGAGTCGCAACCCGGTCCAAGGTCGGGGGCATGCTCACATCGAGAACAGAGTCCAGTTATGAACGGGGGCAAATTGGGGGCAACGTCACCTGCGACCGCCACCCGGCACGGATCAATGTTGAGGACAATAATCGCCGAGATCACGGTCAGCGCTCCTGGTGACGCGATAAAGGAGCTTATCGGAGCTTGGGCCTATCGTTGGCGCGGCTGGGCTTGATCGCGCCGGCCCATACTCCTGCGCGTGCCCTCCGGCGCGAGATTTGCTTCGCCGGCGACCATCAGCCGGGGCCGCGTATCACTCCGTGGCAAGCAGATGCCCTACAATGAAGGGAAGCGGATCTTTTAGAACGACGTGGTTGCATTGTTGTCCCCTACGTGGCTCGGCCTGAACAGAGGCATGGGGCGGCGATGCGTCTCTCAGCCAACGCAGGTCCTGGTCGGGTGGTTCGGGTCAGGTGAGGGTCTTGCGGCGCTCAATCTCGGCCTCGGTCGGTGTCTCGAACTCGAAGGAGCCCGTGGGGATGTCGCCGGCGCGTCCGTAGGTCGCGATGACGACACCGCTCGGTGAGACAGTCGAATTCGTGAATCGGAATGCTGCGGGAATGGCGCCCGAACCGAAGAGCTTCTTCCCCTGACCGAGGACCAATGGGAACGTGAGGAGGCGTATCTCATCAACGAGGTCCGCGGCGAGAAGTATCTGGAGGAGCTCCGTGCTGCCTGTGTGAGAAGAGCGGAGCCGTCGCCCTTCTTGAGATCGCGGACCGTTGCCGCGACGTCGCTGCCAAGTCCTTGGCTGTTTTGCCAGGAAAGCAATTCCGGACGATGTGTCGCGACATATTTGGTGATCCGATTGAAGGTCTTTGCGATGTCCGCGTTGAGCTGGTCGAAGTCGCTGTCTTGCGGATCGGTTTCCACGTACGGCCAGTGCGCGGCGAAGATGTCGTAGGTCTTGCGGCCGAGGAGGAGATTGAAGGGCTGAGAGAAAGTGTGGTTCATGGCGGTGGTGAGGGCATCGTCCCAATAGGTCGTAACCCAGCCGCCATGATTGGAAGCCGCCGGTTGGGTCCTCGTCTGGCCCGCCTGGGGCTTGCATGACGCCGTCGAGGCTGGTGAAGGCTCCTACGATCAGCTTTCGCATGGTCATCTTCCTCAAGTATCGGCTTCTTGCGGGCCTGCCATCTCCTCGACGAGCAGCATCGGCCTGAATAGACAAGGAGGAGACATCTTCGAAAACTGGGCTCTGGACGCTTCCTTTTAAAGCGTGCCTGTGGCGAAAGCGGGAAAACCGCGCCGCCGGCTGAGCTCTTCCGGTCCTAGTCGCGGCCAACTCTCTAGCGATCAAGACAATCGCAGCGACGACGTCGGAGGCGCGTTGACAACATACCACCTAGTGGGTATGTAAAACAGACTAGTCGGTATGGCGATGCAGCGTCAACACGAATAGAAGACGAAGCTCCTGGACGCGATGCTCAAGGTCGTGCGCACCAAGGGCTACACGGCGACGCGGATCGACGACATCTGCGCCGAGGCCGGACTGACCAAAGGCAGCTTCTTCCATCATTTCAAGAGCAAGGAGGACTTGGCGCTGGCGGCCGTTGCACATTGGGATGCGAGCACGTCAGGCCTGTTTGCGGCGGCTGGCTATCATAAGGCTGCCGATCCGCTCGACCGGCTCCTTGCCTACGTCGACTTCCGCAAGACCATCCTCACGGGCGATCTGTCTGACTTCACCTGCTTGGTGGGAACCATCGTCCAGGAAGCCTACAGCAAGCATCTAGAAATGAGAGCTGCTAGAGAAAGGAGTATCAAAGGACATGAGAAAACGCTTGAAGCGGACATCAGCGCAGAGATGCGGAAGTATGGAGTGAGTGGCAAGTGGACGCAGAAGAGCCTAGCGCTGCATACGCAAGCGTAATACAGGGCAGTTTCATCCTCGCGAAGGCATCCGGAAGCGCCAGCGTCGCGGCCGAGAGCCTCGACATTGCGCCGCTACATCGAACTTCTCTATCAAACAGCGGCACACAACACGGAGGAAACCTCAAGAGCACGGAAAACACATTTCTAGCGGTCTTTCTAGGCAGAGAGAGGAGAGAGAGAATGACCGCATGGAACGCTCTTACTGAAGAGGAGCGAGACGAGAAGGCGCAAGAGGGGATAGCGGCATGGAAGGAGTGGGAAGCAAAGCATGAGGCGGCGATAGCGAACATGGGCGGACCGCTGGGCAAGACGAAGAAGATCACTCAGAACGGCATCGCGGACATAAGCAATGAGATGGGTGCCTTCACGGTGGTTCGCGCGGAGTAACATGAAGCGGCTGCGAAGCTGTTCGAAAACGACGCGCACTTCACAATCTTTCGCGGCGAGGGCGTGGAGGTGATGCCGGTATTGCGGATAGCGGGCGACTGATAGGCGGCGACGAGGAAGAACGGCGTGGGGCTGGCGCTGTCGCTGCTCGGCTCTAACGCCAAAAGACGCCGCCAGAAAGGAGGAACGCCATGCAGCTCTACTGGATAGGGCGCAGGCTCCGCGCGCGTTCTGGCGCTCGTGAAGCATCTCGGACTGGAAGCTCAGTTCATTGAGCTCGACATGATGGCCGGCGAGCTCCGGTGCGAATACGCTGCACTGATACTGAAGGCGCTACGCTTGTCGATGGAGATTGCGTCTTGTGGGAGTAGTCGGCGATTATGGCGCATCTCTGCATCAAGGCGGGCTCGGATATGTGGCCGCTGGAGAATGCGGCAGAGCAGGTCGAGGTGCTGCGCTGGCTTTCGTGGAACGACTGCCACTGGGCGCAGGTGTAGGGCCGTACTACTTCGAGCACGTCGTGAAGTCGACCTTTAAGGCCGGCCCCTGACCGAGCAGTCCTTAAGGAACGGGGCGACGACCTCAAGCGCTACGCCAATGTGCTCGACGAGCACCTCGAAGGTCGACTACGTCGCCTGCGGAAGGCTTACAATCGCGATTCCAACTGGCGTCAATGTCGACTTATTGGCGGCGATCGGAGATGCCGCTTGGCGAGTTACCGAACGTCGTCGGCTGGATCGAACGCCTGATGCGTATTCGCGCCGGGCAGATCATGGCCCACTGCCAGCTCGGTTGCAGTGAGGCGCCCCAGGCCGATGGGGTCGGATCGAGCCGGCTAGAAGGATCGAAACAGCGACGAGATGACGGACGCTACTTAACGAGCAGTGTCGTCGCGAGAAGAGAAATTGCGAGCGCAATCGTTGCGCCACCCGTGGTCGTTGCGAAAATCGAAAACAGCGCGCGCTTTGGCGGTCTGCCGCCGGTTCAGCGCCACATTCGTGAAACCTTCGAATGCGCAGCTTGCTCCCGGCCGTGGAACCGAACGAGCAGCTCCTTCGTGGAATCGCGCAGAGCTCGCGAAGAACTATGCAATCGGTTGCAATAGAAGGAACGGCGCCACCGAGTAGTGCGAGGCTGATCGGAATGCATCTTGAAGTATAAATAAAGATAGCTCCGAAGTTAATTTGCATCCACAAGGTGAAAATATGGACGCGAAGTCGGAATTTCGTTGGTGAACACGACAATAGTGTAATCTCAGCGATCAGACCTCAGGGGGCGCGCGATGCGGGCGATCATGAGGCGCTTGTTCGAAATTGCGGCCTTGGCGCTCGCCGCAGCGTCCGTGCAGTCCGCCTACGCTCAGAGTTGGAATTTTATCTCAGCCTCTTCGGCGGCGGGAGCTTCGCGGATGACGCGAACCTCGACGTAACCGTCCCCGGGCCTTTTTCCTTTCAGGTCAGATAGAGTTCGATCCCGGCTGGCTAGCTGGCGTCTCCGCTGGCGCCAATTGGAAATGGGTAGGCATAGAAGGCGAATGCACGTTCATCAAAATGGATTCGACCAAGAGACGCTGATGGGTGTCGGAAGCATCGGTTTGATGGTGAGATGCGGACCTACGCTCTCATGGCAAATGGATATTTCGTATCGACACAGGAGCCGCGCTTACACCTCTCTCGGCGCGGCGTGGGAGAGGCGGTATAGATGTGAGCGCACTATAGACGGAAGCATGGATTGGTTCGCGCGAAGACGTGCAGTTTGATATGAGGGGATCGCGGGGATTTGGCACAAGGTAGGGGCAAGAAACAGTGTCGGATTTGAATATCGCGTTTTCGCCACAACGACGCGGAGTTTCACCGACGATCCGAGTGGTGGCGGGAGCGTGACTGCCAAGATCGAAAATCAAAGCCAAAACTTTCTTTTGAAACTGACGCACAGCTTTCCCAGGGAAAGACGAGGACCACGGAATTTTGTGGAAGTGCCCTTCCGCTGGCGCGGACGAGCGTACTCGTCGTCAGCTGCTGTTGGGGTGTTTTTTGTCTGAGCATTGTCGCGAGTTTCGGAGGGGGTATCGCGACCCAAATCCCGAATAGATCGGCAACCCTGCCGAGGAACGCCGCGTCTCGGCCAACGATCGGAGAGCATCGCAAGACACTGATCAGGTCCGCCTGTGGCAGCGAAGCCAAGCGACAGGGAGAAGGATTCCGCCACCCGAATACGCCGAGTAGCAATCAAGGAAGTCATCGGCGGCTGGGTTTACCGCTGGCGCGGATGGGCTTAGTCCGTTTCGCCCGAGCGAAGCGACGTCAACCTTAACGCTGGCGCCAGTGTCGTCCCCACAAACTGGTTGTGGTATGGGTGCTTACCACCAAGACGACCACCAGGCTCCCCCGGCAAAGGGCTGTCTTGGTTAGAGGCGGCGGACCTTCGGGATCGTCGCCTTCTTTTTTAATAGTCAGTGCGCGAAGAGACCTGCCTTAGACGCGATGCCCAACTTAGCTTGCCTTTGGACAACCAAAAGGCCATCGGCGCGGCGCGGGCCGTGAGGGGCTCCGGCGATAACGATGCGTGATGGAGGAATTGAGCGAGAGCTTGGGTTAGAACTTTGACCGGCGCCGCTTGCAAGGCCGATCATGCTCTGTCCCAGTCGCGCTGATTTTCAAACCGTCGAAGAGCTGCGCTTCGCGGACGGCCCTTCACTTCGCTAGCAGCACCACAGCGAGAAGAGCGACGGCGAGCGCAACGGTTGCGCCGGAAGAGGCGGTCGCGATCACGAGCGCGGTCGTTGCGGTCTTGTTTGCTGCCCGAGCGAGATCGGTGTAAATCCGTGCTTCGGTGATCGCCGCGCGGGCGGCTTTGGCTGCCAGGCGTGCAGCGTTCGTTGCTGCGCGAGCCGCTTCTGTCGCTGAACGAGCGATTTCGACGTGTTCTGGATGCGGGTCTGCGGTAGGCGGGGCTTCGATGCGCCGTTCTCCAACCCGTCGTTCCGAGGAGCGACGCTCGGGCCGCTGAGCAGGCGCGTGCTCGGCGTCAATGTCGCCCTCTTCGAGAAACCTCAGCCTAGATACGGCGACGTCTGCTCTTTCACCGGTCGAGCTTCTTGCCGCTCGTTCAAGCTTCGCGATGCTTCCTTCAAGCTGAGCGGCCCATCTTTCGTCGACTGGCGTTTCGGTCATTTTAGGCTTCCCCGCCAATGGCCACGCGCGTCCGACTCCGCGATTCCCTAGACCATACCGTGGTCTCCCAGTCTTCAATCATCCTGACAGCTCGGCGCGTCAACTCGCACCTTACCCAGCCACAGCCCGTTTTCAACCGGAGGAGAGGCCCCGATAGAGAGCTCGGCGCGCCACGACTTGCCGCGCAGGCACGGTGGTTGAAGCACGTCACGCGCGTTTGCATCCGAAGCCTGGGCCTCAGGGCTAATGGGAGGCAATCCGCAGGTGCTGACGAAGCGATTGGTCGACCCCTTTGTCTTCGATCGTCTCTAAGGTTGCCACGACCACAGTTTAGGCCTCAGGAGAGATAATTCCGGGCGCGCGATGCGATCACTTATTACTTGACACGCGCTGCGCCACTTTCGCCGACAACTCCGACGGGGTGTAGACTTGGACGTACTGATTCGTTTTCAGGTCTCGTGAGCAGAAAGGACGCTTGCTTGAGGAGAGGCGACGATGAAAGCGGTCCACCATGATCTAATTCAACAGCGGGCCTACGAAATCTGGGAAGCAACCGGACGCCCGCAGGGACAAGACAAGGAGCACTGGGCGCAAGCTGAACGAGAGCTCCTTGACGCTGCCCCGCACATAGCGGGTAACGCTGCAGTCAAATTCGCATCGGATATCCCGACCGAGGAAGCACCTTCGCTGTCTGTGCAACAGGAAACTTCGGTAGCCGAGGCGCCGGGTGACACGGCCTCTCGTCGACAGCGGGCGCAAGAGGCGGCCCCAAAAGCCCAATAGCGAGTAACGACCGCCGATCAGTGCATAGTCGGGCGTGCGAGCCTTAGGGCGTTGCCGCTCGCGGCGGCGGCCCGGTTCGTGGAATCAATTTGGCCTGCTTCGTCGGGGGTGGGGTATCCTCGGAGTTCGCAAAGCGGACAGCACATTTCCCTGGGCGAAAACGGATGGCTACGGTCGGCTGTAGAATATAGCCACGCCTCAAAGGTATGACCGTTGTCGCAGCGAAGGACGTATCGGATCATCTCCGACTTCTCCTGCCGGCGGCTCAAAGCCGCAGTGGAAACAGCCGACCACTGTGCAGGACGACCGTTACGAATCGGAAAACTGCCCGCGCTTCCCGGCCGGACTGTTGTCGACTGCCGTTAACCATTCCTTCACGATGAGCTGGCGCCGCGGAGAGAATTGCGTAAGGTTAACAGCACAGTTGGCCGACAAAGTTCATCTTAGTTGACAGGAGGCAGCAAGGACCTATCCCGTACCCCGGCGTTGAAACAAACAAAGGGCAAGGGAGTCGTCCTGCAAAAGAAACGCTGAGCCCCGGCGCGACGGCGACCGGGGCATCGCGTTATTTGAATTCTCCCCAAATTTCAGCTGCGCCTCCAGCAACGAAACGGCGCGATATCAGCCAGAAATCCTCTTTGAGATCAGGGCCATGAGGCTCAAAAGGGGCGCCTGCAAGGACACAATTGTGACAAATCCCGCTGCGCAAGATTAGGCGCGGGGGGTGTTTCGGCCTGGAGAGTTCGATGTCGGCCCAACTACGCGTAGCGTCTGTTCGACCAGAATTGCAGTATGGACCGGACGATCACTTTCTTCCTGAAATTGCGCAAATCCTGGAGCGTCTCCAGTCGCTTTGTGAGTGGCGCGGACAATCTTTCTTGGCGTCGCTTCTCGACATCGCCCGAGGGGAAGCTGAGGACGCCATGAAGACTTGTTCCGGGTCCTCGCGAGCTCAACGAAAAAAGGCGAGGCCGCACAAAGTCACCGCACAGGGTGATGATGAAGGCGTTGTCCGGATGGCCGAGATGTTGGCGTGTCGCGAAAAACAGGCGCGTGCTTGAAGGTCGGCGGCGCGCGCTCTCCGAACTTTGAAGGAGAGGTCGGGAGGGTATATTTGGGGCGGGGCGCTCGCGCCCACATTCTCGGCGGCAAAGCGACAGCGCGCCGGCCATAGGCCGACGCGCTTGGCAAGTCGCGAGGAAGAGAGATTGGGTCGGGCGCGAATGCCCGTCCGACGCTTACTGCAGTTGGGTTGCGATTGTGTTGAACTTGGCGCTCAGCTCCGTGCCGATGGTGGCAAGGACGCCGATGATGACGACCGAGATAAGCGCCGCGATCAGACCGTATTCGATGGCCGTCGCGCCGCTCTCGTTGCGAGCGAACGAAGCAACAAGCTTCTTCATGGAGGACTCCATTGGTTGCTCACGCAAAGGTGGCGCGAGGAAGCCGGCGTTCTATCGATAGCGCGTAAGTTTCAAGTAAAATTCTAGAGTAAATAGAAGCTCAACTTGGCGATGTTGTCAGCGCCGTGTTCGCCTCGAATGGGGGTGGTAGTCTGGCGCTTTGAGCGGTTTACAGGCGCAACCTCAGTCACAACCGCGGCCATTAAGGAATGATTAACCATCCTCGGGGGACTTTGCGATCGAAGGCGCCCGGAAGCGGAACCTGTGGCCATGCCCCGCCCGACAAATGCGTTGCAGCGTTCCTTCTTTGGCAATAGCTGCGAAGCCGCAAAACAAGCGGCTTCGCTGTGGCTCAGCGATTTCAATTACCACGGCCCGATCGCCCGTCATTCTATCCGCGTGCGAAGAGTCGATAGTCTATTTATCGCGAGGCTCACCTATTCAGAGGCAAGCACTGCAATCGAGCCGCACGAGCCTTTGGCGGAAGAAACACCTATCCAGCTCAACAAGAGTAGACGCGAAGCGATGCCGTCGGCGCTTACGCGCTGCCGCAGGACTATGTCTCGGTTTGGTCTGAAATGCCGCGAGGTGTTCGATGGGCTGAGGCTTCGGCTGAAGCCGGATCCTGCGCGTCGCCGAGGGGCAAGGTCCCTGCTTCGCTTCAGGTGCCGTCACGCGGTGGATGGGCTCCCTCGTAGGCGGAAGCCTGTTTCTGCTGCCAGCCGGTTACGACCCCAAGAAGATTGCGGCGACCTCGTTAAGGGCATCTTTGATTTCAACGCAGTTCTTCTGGCGCCGCTTGGGGCTGGAAACGATGGCGGTTTCCGCAGCCAGCAGCGTTAGCCACTCCGGTTCCGCCATAGCCGATGCGCGTTGCTTCGCCGCGAGCCTCATCTTTCCAACTCTTTCGGCTGCTTCGCCGCCAATGTTCTTAGTCTCATCCATGGCAGAACAATTGCAATTCCAGCGAGATCCGCAATCCAGTCGAGGAGTTCCGCATCACGGCCAACGAACGAAGAGCCCTGCAAGACCTCGATCAAGCCGCCGATCGCAGCCAGGGCGAGGGCAAGAGCAACGACGTTCTTCCTACCGAAGGCCCCGAGACCGAGGAGAGCAAGCACCAAGAAAGCGAGGAAATGTTCGATCTTGTCGCTGAGCAGTGGGACTCGAATCGCGACAGGCGCAAGCGTGCCGCAGAGCAAGGCGAACAGTCCTGCAAAGAAACTGATACGCAGCGCCCGCCGACCAAGCCTTTTGCGTTGATCGAAGACCACGCGAATACCTTGTCAGCACGAGCAGGAGGCGAAAGAAGCTCCGACGCAGGTCAAAACCGAACTTATGTGACAATTTTAAGTCGCGTCGGCAGGTCGGAAAATCGGAGGCTAGAAATTGGGCAGTTTCTCTCTGAATAAAGGCCGACGCAAAAGCAGGGCGCTCGGCAGCTCAGTAGAACTTGACCGTAGGGTTGCATTGGGATTGACTGTCAGTTGACCGTCCAAGCCGAGGCATTTGTCGTGGCCTTAGCATGGGAGTGAGTGGGGTGGCGCATGTCGTGGGTTCGTCTGCCGCTCTTTTTCGGAACGCTTAAGGTCAAGCCACGTCGGCATCTGAGGCGTGACGAGATTTCGCGCAAGATCCGGGTGATGAAGATCGGCTCCGTATACGTGACATGGCGGCCGCATTCGGGACGTCGGCACGCAAGCGCGGGCTCTGACGCGGCCTCGGATAGCGAGCACTGATGCACTGATGGTGCGGAGCTCGCGAGACTGCGAGCCGAAAAAGAGCAGCAAAAAAGAGGCGGCGCCTTGGCGCCGCCCGGACTGTGGTCAACCGACCCTCATCACCATAGCACGCGACCGACCGAGCGGCACTCTAATTTGGGGCGACGCCCGCGATGCGACGAAAAGAACCAGGCGGACGCCGCTTTGGTCCGGCTTTGATGAGTCCGTTTCCGCGTAGACAGCTCGAGTGTGCGGCGCTGCTGTCTAAAGAACTAAAGAAACGCGGCGACGCCCACCACGGTCCGAACGCCCGGGCGTCCGATAAATGAAGTTATCTGTGGTTGGGTTCTACCGATGGCGCGGATGGGCGTATCGCTCGAGCTGAGCGACGTCAACCTTAATGCCTGCCTGTGTCATCTCTGACCACCGGTTGTGGTATCGGCGTGCAGCATCAAGGCGACGGCCAGGCTCTTCCCACGCAAAGGTCCGTCTTGGGGCAGAGGCGGCGGTCCTTCGGGATCGTCGCCTTTTTCCTCAAGGGCCCGTGAGAGAAGGAACCGTCGTCCATCATTTAACGAGCAGCACTACAGCGAGAAGCGCGACAGCGAGCGCGATCGTTGCGCCAGCCGAGGCGGTCGCGATCACCAACGCGATCACTGCTGTTTTGTTTGCTGCCCGAGCGAGCTCGGTGTGAAGCCGTGTTTCGTCGATGGCCACGCGGGCGGCTTTGGCTGCCAGACGGGCAGCGTTCGTCGCCGAGTGAGCTGCTTCCGTCGCTTGACGCGCGATTTCCACGTGGTCTGGCAGCGGGTCTTCTGTGCGCTGCCGGTCCTCCACACGCCGGTCTTCGCGTCGCCGGTCTTCGATGCGCCGGTCTTCAGTACGCCGTTCTTCGACGCGTCGTTCTGCGGTGCGACGCTCCGGCTCGTGGAGAGCAGGCGCTTGCACGGCATCAATGTCGCTCTCTTCGAGGAACCTCAGCCTAGAGCGCGCGACGTCTGCGCTTTCGGCAACGCCCAACGTTCGCGCAGCTCTTTCGAGCCTCTCAACGCTTCCTTCGAGATCGGCGGGCCAATCCCCGGCACTGCCTCTCAGAGCTGCGCTCATCCTAAAGTCTCCCTCGCGAGTCGTCATTCATCTATGACCTCCGCGACTCTCATGCGATCATATGTCATCCAACCTTCAATCTGTCCGTCAACTGCACGGGTCAACTCCCGCGAGCGCTATCCACAGCTCGTTTGGCCAGGGCCGGGCGACGGGCGCGCTCGATCCAGCTCGCCAGGACGTGCCGGTCTAACGCCGGACTTTGATGCATCTCAAGGACACTTTTTCGGCTAGTCTGCTTGGCTCGATGTCTTGGCAGCTGAGCCGCTGGCAGCTGAGCCGATCAAGATCGCAATAAGAGAGGGAGGTCGTCGGATGTCTTCTTTGCTACGCTCATCGCTGGTCGCGGTAGGAACGCTTGCGGTTTTGGCCGTTACGCCAGCCTCAGCACAAACCACGATCAATGCGCTTTTCATGGCCCAGGCCGCCTATAGCGAGGCCGACGTCAGGGCCATGACGGCGGGGTTCGAGCAGGCCAACCCCGATATCAAGGTCAATCTCGAGTTCGTGCCCTACGAGGGCTTGCGCGACAAGACGCTGCTCGCGCAAGGCTCCGGCGGCTATGACGTCGCGCTCTTTGACGTGATCTGGCCGGCGGAGTTCGCCACCAACCACGTGCTCATGGACGTAACCGACCGTATCACGCCAGACATGAACAGCGGCGTGTTCCCCGGGGCCTGGACGACGGTCGAGTATCAGGGTCACCGCTACGGCCTGCCGTGGATTCTCGATACGAAGTATCTCTTCTACAACAAGGATATGCTGGCTAAGGCTGGTATCAGTGCGCCGCCCAAGACCTGGGACGAACTCGTCCAGGACGCCAAGACGATCAAAGACAAGGGCATCCTTGACACACCAATCGCGTGGAGTTGGGCGCAGGCCGAGGCGGCGATCTGTGACTACGCAACTTTGGTCGACGCGTATGGCGGCAAGTTCCTCGACGATAGCGGCAAGCCGGCCTTTCAGGCGGATGGCGGGCTGAAAGCGCTGCAATACATGGTTGAGAGCGTCAAAGACGGCGTCACCAATCCCAACTCCAAAGAATTCCTCGAGGAGGATGTACGCCGCGTGTTCCAAAACGGCGAGGCGGCCTTTGCGCTCAACTGGACCTACATGTTCAATCTCGCCAACGACCCCAAGGAGAGCAAGGTCGCAGGCCAGGTGGGTGTCGAACCGGCGCCTGGCGTCGACGGCATCAGCCAAGCCTCGGCGGTCAACGGATCGATGGGACTCGGCATCACCTCGACCAGCAAGCACCCCGACGAGGCATGGAAATATATCGTCTACATGACCTCGCAGCCGGTGCAGAATGCCTATGCCAAGCTGAGCCTTCCGATCTGGGCGTCGTCCTATGACGATCCGGCCGTGAGCAAGGGCCAGGAGGATCTGATCGCCGCCGCGAAAGTCAGTCTGCCGCTGATGTTCCCGCGCCCGACGACGCCGAACTACCAGGAGCTCTCCAACGCCTTGCAGGTCGGAATCCAGCAGGCGGTGCTAGGCGCGCAAAGCCCCGAAGACGCGCTGAAAGAAGCGGCCGGAAATTCTGGTCTGTGAGCGACCGAACCGCGAGCGGGCGGTGCAAAACGGATGTACCGCCCGATCGGCCTTGCCGTCCCCTACGTGGCCTTCGATACGGATAGGGTAGGTCTCGTCTGGCGGACGGGGCTCGACGAACTCAGCGCTAGTCGGAGGACATGCAAGTGAGGCGTTGGCCGTCGCTTGGCTCCTGGCTGCTGATGACGCCGCTTCTCGCAGTGATGATCGCGGTGATCGGCTGGCCCTTGCTCGACACCATCCAACTCAGCTTCAGCAATGCCCGCCTGATCGGAACCGGAGGCCAATTCGTCGGCCTCGAAAATTACCAGAAGGCGCTCTCGGGGATGCCTCTCCGAAATGCGCTTGTCACCACGGCGATCTTTGCTCTCGCCTCAGTGGCAGTAGAGATGCTGCTCGGAGTCTTGGCGGCGTTGCTGCTTGACCAGCAGTTTCGCGGTCGCACCGCGCTCAGGGCGATGATGATCCTGCCATGGGCTCTGCCAACCATCGTCAACGCCACGCTCTGGCGGCTCATCTACAATCCCGAATACGGGGCCCTCAACGCGCTTTTGACTCAACTCGGCATCCTTGGCGACTACCGCTCTTGGCTTGGCGAGCCGACGCCGGCGATGGTGTCGCTGATCGCCGCCGATGCCTGGAAGAACTTCTCCCTGGTGGCGCTGATAGGCCTCGCCGCGCTGCAGGCGGTGCCGAAGGATATCAAGGCGGCAGCGGTGGTGGATGGCGCCGGCGCCATCGCCTGGTTTCGCTTCGTGCTGTGGCCCTATCTTGCGGGACCGTTGATGGTGGCGCTGGTCTTGCGCACGATCGAAGCCTTCAAGGTCTTCGACATCATCTGGGTGATGACCCGCGGCGGCCCCGCGAACTCAACTCGCACCCTCTCGATCCTCGTTTACCAGGAGGCCTTTTCGTTTCAGCGGGCGGGGTCGGGTGCGTCTTTAGCGCTGATCGTCACTCTCATCATCACGGTGCTTGCGGCGATCTATATCGCCGCCATCCGCCGCAGCGTTGAAGCCTGAGCCAATGGAACGCCGCGGACCGCTCGCAACGATCCTCGTCTACGGCGCGGCACTTCTGCTCGCGGTCTTCACTCTTGCCCCGCTCGTCTGGCTGTTCGTCATGAGCATCTCGTCGACCGGCGACTTGACCGCCAAGCCTTTGCACTGGTGGCCTGAAGTCGTCGATTTCTCGCGCTACCGAACGCTCCTCACACTCGCAAAAAACAGCTTGGGAGAGACGTTTCTTTATTCCCTTCGCAATTCGCTGATCGTCTCCACGCTCGGCACCGTCGCAGCCTTGCTAGTGGCGATCCCCGCGGGCTGGGCGGTTTCCCGCAATGCCAGGATCGGATGGTCGCTCCATGCCGTGATCGCCACCTACATGCTGCCGCCCGTCGCGCTCGCCGTCCCGCTCTACCGAAGCCTTGCGACCTTGGGCCTGCTCAACACCGTCTACGGACTTGCGCTCGTTTACCTGACGATTCTCGCGCCCTTCACCACCTGGCTGCTCAAGTCGGGATTCGATTCGATCCCGCGCGAGATCGAGAACGCAGCGATGATCGATGGCGCGCGGCTGGACCAGTCGATCCGTCTGATCATGCTGCCACTCGCGGCGCCGGTGGTGGCGACGACCGCGCTCTTTGCCTTCCTCCTGGCCTGGGACGAGTTCTTCTACGCGCTGCTTTTCACCTCGGACTTGCGCTCGAAGATCCTGACTGTCGAGATCGCCGACCTCGCCGGTGGCCGCATTTCCGACTACGGACTAATCGCCACAGCTGGCGTCCTCGCGTCGCTCCCCCCGGTGCTGATCGGGCTGGTCATGCAGAGGGCGCTTGTATCCGGACTGATGCAGGGCGGGGTCAAAGGATGACGGGCATGGTGCAGGATTCCGCCGCTCCGGGCCTTGTGGCGATCAGGACGGAAATGGCCCGCCAGCGCGACGATGCGCTGGCGTCGTTTGCCGCAGCACGCGAGACGGCTCGGCAGATAGCCAACCACGTGCGTTCAACGGGCCGGCTGCTGCTGCTCGGCATGGGTGCCTCGCATGCAGTCGGTCGTGCGCTCGAGCCATTCTATCGCCGACTTGCGATCGACGCAGTCGCGCTGCCGCTTTCCGAGCAGCTCATTGCACCGCTCCGAACTGACGACAAGACCATCATCGTCACCTCGCAGTCGGGCGAAAGTGCGGAGGTGATCCGATGGCTGAACGAGAATGATCGCGGAAGGGGCGCATTCGGGCTAACGCTCGACCCCGAGGCATCGCTGGCGCAGGCATTGCCTTGTCTCGTCGGCTCGGGCGGACCAGAGCTTGCGTTCGCCGCGACCCGCAGCCTGACGATCAGCTTTGCGCTTCATCTTGCCGTGCTTGCGGAGCTCGGCGATGACCCGGAACCCGCCCTCGCCGTGCTGCGATCCGACAACGCGCCGAGGGTCGCCGCCGCGCTCGCCGCGTTTTCGGCGATCCGCGCAATTGTGACCTCCGGCCGTCTGCTGCAGGGGCTCGCCGAGGCCCTGGCACTCGGCCTATCAGAACTCTCCCGCGTCCCGGCCCTTTCGCTCGAGGGCGGGCAATTGCGGCACGGGCCGCTCGAGATGCTCGGGCCGGAAGTCGGCGTGCTGCTGTTGCGCTGCGACGAGACCGCCGCGCCCCTTGTCGCGTCTATGGCAGCCGTTGCGCTCGCTGCAGGTTCGCCTGTCGTCGTCCTCGACACCTCCGGCGAGCCGCCGGCCAACTGCGCGGTCCACCTCACCTGGCCCCGTACCGGAGGGCTGGCGGCTATCTTCAGCATTCTTCCGACCGCGCAGGAATTGATGCTGGGTTTCGCCGCCACCCGCGTCGCTGACGTTGGCACGCCACGGCGCAGCTCAAAGATCACGCGGACGGAATAGCGGTCATGCGCGCACTCGCCGTCCTTGGAAACGTCAATCTCGATCTGATCGTCGGCCCGCTCACGCCCTGGCCCGAGCCCGGCACCGAGGTCACGGTCGCGCACCACCAAGTGCGGGCCGGCGGCGCGGCGGGCAATGCCGCTCTTGCCTGGCGAAAGCTGGGCGTCCCTTTTCAAATTGCCGCCAACCTCGGCGACGACGCGTTCGGCCAATTCCTGCGGACGGAATTCGGCGCGGTCGCCGACCGATGGCCGATCACCACGCCAAGCACAACGCTTTCGATCGGCCTCACGCATCCAAGTGGCGAGCGCACCTTCATCACGCCGCTTGGGCATCTCAACGACTTCACCGTCGAACAGGCGCTCTCCTGCATCGATGAAAATCGGCTGCGGGGCGGCATCCTTCTCGTATGTGGGTCATTCGTGACACCGCAATTGACCGCGGCTTATGACAGGTTGTTCGATTGGGCCGATGCCCGGTCGATCGAAGTGGCACTCGATACTGGCTGGCCGCCGAGCGGCTGGAACAAGGCGACGATCGTAGCAACGCGAGGCTGGATCGCGCGCTGTCATCATCTTCTCCTCAACGAAGTCGAGGCCGTCGCTCTTGCGCGGACCAGCGATCCTGAGGAGGCAGCACGGTCTCTCGCCGCCGGCATGCGGCGGCAGAATCCGATGGTGGTGGTGAAGCAAGGGCCGCACGGCGCGCTCGCCTGCTCGACGGGCTGCGAGATTCTCCGCGTGCCGGCGCTCGATGTCGCGGTCATCGATACGATCGGCGCCGGCGATGCCTTCAATGCCGGCTATCTTGCGTCCGTTGCCGCGGGGCAAGCGACCGAGGAAGCGCTGCGGCGCGGCGTGGAAACCGCCTCAGCAGCGATTTCCGCTGCGCATCGGTGGCCTGAAGAGGCGAGCCAGCGCGTCAGGGGGAAGCTTCGATGAGCGCTTTGGTTCTGGACAAGATCAGAAAGCGCTTCGATGGCAACGAGGTGCTGAAGGGAATCGACATCTCGCTTGCCGACGGCGAGTTCCTTGTGCTGCTCGGGCCTTCGGGCTGCGGGAAGTCGACCCTGCTGAATATCATCGCCGGGCTGCTCGAGCCGACGAGCGGTGACGTGCGGATCGGCGATCGGTCTGTCCTCGGAGTCCGTCCCAAGAACCGCGACATCGCCATGGTCTTTCAATCCTATGCCCTCTATCCGAACATGTCGGTTGAGAGGAACATCGGCTTCGGTCTCGAGATGCGCGGCGTGCCGGTGGCCGAGCGCCGCGAAGCGGTGCACAAGGCCGCGGCAGTCCTGCACATTGAGCCGCTCCTCAAGCGTCGGCCCGGAGAATTGTCGGGTGGGCAGCGCCAACGCGTTGCAATCGGCAGAGCGCTCGTGCGCGACCCAGCGGTATTTCTGTTCGACGAGCCTCTCTCAAACCTCGATGCCAAATTGCGCATGGAAATGCGCGGCGAACTACGCCGCCTGCACGAGATGCTTGAGACGACGATTGTCTACGTGACGCACGACCAGATCGAAGCGATGACACTGGCGAGCCGCATTGCTCTCATGCACAATGGGTTGATTGAACAGATCGGGACGCCCGATGAGATCTACAACCGCCCGGCAAACCTCTATGTTGCTGGTTTTGTAGGGTCCCCGGCGATGAACGTTCTCGATGCGACGCTGCACCGTACGGTCGAAAGCTTGGTGGCGACGCTCGTGCAAGGCGGCGAGAGAATCCACCTACCGCTCAACCAGATAGAGCACACGACGCCCGATGGCGCTCGCGTGAGCCTCGGGATCAGGCCCGAAGCCGTGCGGCTGGCGGTGGAGGGCGAGGCCGGCGCTATCAAGGTCCGCATCGTCGATGTGGAATTGACCGGACCCGAAAAGCTCGTTGTGGCACTTCTTGGCGGGGCGACCTTCACGGCGCGCGTCAGCCCTCATGCCCCAATTCACCCTGGGGATACGGCCACCTTTGCCTTCGACACAGCCGGAGTGAATCTTTTCGATCCCAACAGTGGCGCGCGACTGTAGCGTTCTTGGGGTGAGCGCCCGGCCGTTTCTAACGACACCGCAACATTTCCGCCGTTCTGACCACGCTCTTAGCGTCAGAAGGCGATCGAACCTAGCCCAAGTGATTCAGGAGGCTAGGATGAGCGACAGGGCGAACGCCACCAATCCGACGACGGCGATGCCGCCCCAGGCGGACGCTGTTTCGGTATTTGCAGCAGCGAGGGCTCTGGCGATGCCAAGTACGAGAGCGAACAGCCCAAGCCCGCCTATGACTGAGGCGACACGTTTCTGAAGAAAGAATCGACGTGGGTCGTTCAGCGTTTTTGCCCACGCGCTGTCGATGTCAGCTGAGCGACGGCGTTCGTGCTGATCTGGTCACGGGCCTCCGCTGAGGCGGTTTCCAGGAGATAGGCGAGGAGAGGAAAACCGTGCCCGTTCGCCTGATGAACGAGTCGGTCAAGATCCGTGGCAATCGTTTGTAAGGCAAGGCGTTTCTCGTCGGCTTCCGGCACGCCTATCCTCCCTATGCCCCCTATGTGCCCGCAGCCTATCGCTGAACGGCTTCGCCGGCAAAAGCGCTCAGTCTTCGGCGTGGCCTTTTGAGTAGGCGATATGGAGGTCGATCCACCTCGAGATGGGGTCGACGGTCGTCGCCGATGAGACCGCAAGGCCCACCGCGCCGGCGAAAATAGCTGCGGCGATCCCCAATCGGGTGCTACGCCGCTTCTTGCGTGCCGGACGCACGGCTGCGGTCTGGTGTCGTCGAGGACGACGAAGGGACGGTGCTTCCGGAGGCGCTTTCTCGGGAATACGCGGCACCGGCATCGGCTTAGGAAATCGGCTTTCCCGCCAGGCCCGCAGCACGCGCGTGGCAAACGCGCGTTCCCATTCCTCACGGCTGGGACGCGGGCTGAGCCAGCGCATCAGCCATATCATGTGCTCGCGCATCTGGTGCCGCGATGCACCGGGAGGAACGCCGAGGACTCGGTAGCAATCGCTGTCCCGGGCAAAAAGCACCTTCCCGAGATAGAAGATCGCCGCTTCTCTGACGGTTCCTGGCGGGAGGTCGGTGAGATCGGCCGCCTCCGCGGTGGTCTCATCGCAGCCGGCTGCGATGCGGATCAAGACAATCGTGTCGGAGGGAAGGGGCGTTGCGCGGAGAGCCGTTGCGAGCGTCGGCATGCGGAAAAGTTCCAGCCCTAGATCAAGCGCGCTACGACCTTCCAACATTGAGCGAGACCCGGAACAAGCACCCTTAAAGACTCATAACCGGAATCGATCCCGGGGCTGCTTCAGACTGACGATGATCGACAGATTTTTTTTCGAGAGGGTTTTCGCGGAGTTATCGTCGGCTGATTTCTTCTTACGATCGCGAGGTGGCGGCGGCGGAGGTTTCGTGCTTCTTGGCGCTCCGCTCTCGCGGAAAACCGGAAGAAAATGCCGCATAACTTCGCACTGATCATCTTCGACTGCGACGGCGTGCTGATCGACAGCGAGGTGATCAGCACCTACACGCTCCTCGATACGCTTGTCGCGCACGGGCTCGACGTCGATATCGCTTATGTACGCAAGACCTATCTCGGGCGCACGATCAGCGTGGTGAAGGAGGATTATCGTCGGCTTCTCGGCCGCGAGCTCCCGGCAACCTTCGAAGAGGATTTCCTGACCCGGCTCTTCGTTGCCTATCGTCGCGATCTTTCAGCCATGCCAGGCGCGAAGGAACTGATCGCCGGACTGAGCGATCCTTACTGCGTGGCGACGAGCAGCGGCGTCGAGCGCGCCACGGTATCGCTCGAAGTGACTGGGCTACGGCCGTTCTTCGCCGGCAAGGTCTTTTGCGCCGCCATGGTTGCACGCGGCAAGCCGGCGCCCGATCTCTTCCTCTACGCGGCGAAAACGTTAGGCGCCGATCCCTCCCGCTGCCTCGTCATCGAGGACAGCGAGGTTGGCCTTCTCGCCGGCAAGAATGCCGGGATGACCGTTTGGCGCTTCGTCGGCGGCAGCCATTTCAAGGACGGGGCGCCGCCGGAAGCCAGTGGCGATCCCGATGTCCGGGTGTTCGATAACATGGAAGCCGTGGCAGCGGCGCTTCGCGAGGGCTAGGCTAAGGGCGTGCAGGACAAGGTTCATCATCCGCGGAAGAAGGGCGGCAAGGTCGAGATCGACGCCGACCGCCTCGACGACGCCGCGCGCGCGGGCTGGCTCTACTACGTCGCCGGCAACACGCAGGACGAGGTTGCGCAGAAGCTTGGCGTGTCGCGCCAGACCGCGCAGCGGCTCGTTTCGATGGCGATATCAGAGCGGCTGATCAAGGTCCGGCTCGACCACCCGATTGCGCACTGCATGGAGCTTGCCGCGCGGCTCACGGCCGAATTCGGACTGAAACTCTGCGAGGTCGTCCCGAGCGATCCGACCGCGCGCTCAAGCAGTCTCGGTATCGCCGAGGCGGCGGCGGCCGACATGGAGCAGCGGCTGAAGTCGCTCCACCCAATCGTCGTCGCGATCGGCAGCGGACGCTCGCTCCGCGCCGCCGTCGAGCAGCTGCCGCCGCTCGACTGCCCGCATCACAAGATCGTATCGCTCGTCGGCAACATCGCCGCCGACGGCACGGCGTCGTTCTACGACGTGATCGTGCGCTTTGCCGACGCGGTGCAGGCGCCGCATTATCCGATGCCGCTCCCCGTTATCGCTTCGACCGCGCACGAGCGCGATCTCTTCTTCGACCAGGCTTCCGTGCGTCAGATCGTGAGCCTCGCGACGAGCGCCGACGTGACCTATGTCGGCGTCGGCGACCTTGGCGAGAACCCGCCGCTGCTGCAGGACGGGTTCATTTCCCGCAAGGAGCTGCAGATCCTGAACAAGGCCGGCGCCGTCGGCGAGATTGTCGGCTGGGCCTTCGACGCCGCCGGAAATCTCATCGACGGCCTTACCAACGACCGCGTCGCCAGCGTCCGGCTAGAGCGGCCGGCGCGGCGGCTGACGATCGGAGTCTC
The DNA here is from genome assembly GCA_963739005.1 of uncultured Alphaproteobacteria bacterium. GTDB lineage: Bacteria > Pseudomonadota > Alphaproteobacteria > Rhizobiales > Afifellaceae > DASWJZ01. Next base: position 47,638 of record CAVTYQ010000005.1, read on the forward strand.
CATGGGCGAGTCGAAGGTGAGGGCGATCGGCGCGGCGCTGAAAGGCAAGTGGCTGTCGGGGCTTATCACCGACGAGCGCACGGCAGAACGGCTCCTCCCTTAGGCTCCGTGACGCGCCGCAGCATAAGATTCAATTGACAGTCGAGTTCTCTCTTGCGAGCATTTGCCTGCAATAAGGGCAAATGCCCAGATGCAAGGGAGGACTTCATGACGATGGCCCTTCGCGCCCTCTTGGGGGCGTGCGCTATTACCGCGCTGACGGCCGGCGCTTCCGCTGAGACGACGCTGACCATCGCGACCGTCAACAACGGCGACATGATCCGCATGCAGAAGCTGACGGACGATTTCACCAGCGCGAACCCGGACATCAAGCTCAACTGGGTGACGCTGGAAGAGAACGTCCTTCGGCAGAAGGTGACGACCGATATCGCCACCAAGGGCGGCCAGTACGACGTGCTGACGATCGGCACCTACGAAGTGCCGATCTGGGCGAAACAGGGCTGGCTCGTCGCGCTCGACAATCTCGGCGCCGACTACGACGTCGACGATCTCCTGCCCGCGATCCGCTCAGGTCTGAGCGTAGACGGCAAGCTCTACGCCGCGCCGTTCTACGGCGAGTCGAGCTACGTCATGTATCGCAAGGATCTGATGGAGAAGGCCGGGCTGACCATGCCCGACAAGCCGACCTGGGACTCCATCAAGGAGGCGGCCGACAAGATGACCGACCGCGCCAACGGCATCAACGGCATCTGCCTCCGCGGCAAGGCCGGTTGGGGCGAGAACATGGCCTTCCTGACGACGCTCGCCAATTCGTTCGGCGCGCGCTGGTTCGATGAGAAGTGGCAGCCCCAGTTCAACACGCCGGAATGGCACGACGCCATCCAGTTCTACGTCGACCTGATGAAGGCCGACGGTCCGACCGGCGCCTCGTCCAACGGCTTCAACGAGAACCTGACGCTCTTCCAGCAGGGCAAGTGCGGCATGTGGATCGATGCCACGGTCGCCGGATCGTTCGTCACCGATCCGAAGGCCTCGACCGTCGCCGACAAGGTCGGCTTTGCGCTCGCCCCGGACAAGGGCCTCGGCAAGCGCGCCAACTGGCTGTGGGCCTGGTCGCTGGCCGTTCCCGCGAGCTCCGAGAAGGCCGACGCCGCTGAGAAGTTCATCGGCTGGGCGACGAGCAAGCACTACCTGGAACTGGTTGCCAGCAAGGAAGGCTGGGCCAACGTTCCTCCGGGCACGCGCACTTCGCTCTACAAGAACCCGGACTACACCAGCGCGGCGCCGTTCGCGGCGATGACGCTGGCTTCGATCGACGCCGCCGACCCGCAGCACCCGACGGTGAAGCCGGTGCCCTATACCGGCGTGCAGTTCGTCGCCATTCCTGAATTCCAGGGTCTTGGCGACACGGTCGGGCAGATCTTCTCGGCGGCGCTCGCCGGGCAGTCAAGCGTCGACGACGCCTTGAAGCAGGCGCAGGACGTGGCCACGCGCACCATGACCAAAGCCGGCTACATCAAGTAGGCTCCTCCCGAGAAGGGGCTGCCCGGGGAACGCGATCGACTGCCCCGGGCAGCCTCCCGGACTTCGCCGGGCGTTAAGCCCGGCGCGTTTCAAGAATGCCGTGGCCGCCCGACCGGAAATGTGCTGGGCGGCGGCGGGTGTAACGGAGCCGCCCAAAGAGGCGCGCCGCACAAGGGGAGGGGAGCATGGCGACAGCAAATACTCGCCGCTTGGCGCGCACCATGCTGGTGCCTTCCGTGGCAGTCCTCTTCGTCTGGATGATCGTGCCGCTGGCGCTGACGCTTTGGTATTCGTTCCAGACCTATAACCTGCTCAACCCGATCAACAGCGGCTTCGCCGGCTGGTCCAACTACTATTATTTCCTCACCGACCCGTCGTTCTTCCAGGCCTTCGGCAATACGCTGACTCTTACGGTCTCGGTGCTCGCGATCACCGTGATCGGCGGGACCCTTCTCGGGATGCTCCTCGATCAGGCGATCTTCGGCCAGGGCATCGTCCGCATCCTCGTCATCTCCCCGTTCTTCGTCATGCCGACGGTCGCCGCGCTGGTGTGGAAGAACATGCTGCTCGATCCGAACTACGGCATCTTCGCCTGGATCACGACGCGCTTCGGCATCGCTCCGATCCCGTGGCTGGAAAGCTATCCGCTGTTTTCCGTCATCGTCATCGTCTCATGGGAGTGGCTGCCGTTTGCCACGCTGATCCTGTTGACCGCGCTGCAGTCGCTCGACGAGGAGCGCAAGGAAGCGGCGGAGATGGACGGCGCCAACTTCATCAGCATGTTCGTCTATATCGTGCTGCCGCACCTCGCGCGCGCCATCACCGTGGTGATCCTGATCGAGACGATCTTCCTGCTCGGCGTCTTCGCCGAGATTCTCGTCACGACCAGCGGCGGTCCGGGCTACGCGTCGACCAACATCGCCTATCTGATCTACCATCAGGCGCTGCTCGATTATGACGTCGGCGGCGCCTCGGCGGGCGGCGTGGTTGCGGTGATCCTCGCGAACATCGTCGCAATCTTCCTGGTTCGCATCGTCGGCAAGAACCTGGACGCCTGAGGGGAAGAGGAAATGGCCCGCGCCGCGACACCGCAGAGAAAATGGACGTTCACGATCCTCGCCTGGATCGTGGCGCTGCTGATCTTCTTCCCGATCCTGTGGACGATCCTCACCTCCTTCAAGACCGAGGGCGACGCCATCCTCTTCCCGCCGGCGTTCCTGCCGCCGCACTGGACGCTGGAAAATTTCTACGAGGTTCAGTCGCGCTCCAACTACTTCAAGCACTTCTACAACTCGGTGGTGATCGCCGGCGGCTCGACGCTGCTTGCCTTGCTCGTGGCGGTGCCGGGCGCCTGGTCGATGGCGTTCTCGCCGTCGAAGCGCACCAAGGACATCCTGATGTGGATGCTCTCCACCAAGATGATGCCGGCGGTCGGCGTGCTGGTGCCGATCTATCTGATCTTCAAGAATCTGAACCTGCTCGACAGCCTGAGCGGGCTCACCGTCATCCTGGCGCTGATCGACCTGCCGATCGTCATCTGGATGCTCTACACTTACTTCAAGGAGATCCCGGTCGACATCCTCGAAGCGAGCCGCATGGACGGGGCGGTGCTGTGGAAGGAGATCGTCTACGTGCTGCTGCCGATGGCGGTGCCGGGCATCGCCTCGACCATGCTCCTCAACATCATCCTCGCCTGGAACGAAGCGTTCTGGACGCTGAACCTGACGGCCGCCAAGGCCGCTCCGCTCACCGCCTTCATCGCCTCCTTCTCGGCGCCAGAAGGCCTGTTCTGGGCGAAGCTTTCGGCCGCCTCCACCCTCGCCATCGCGCCGATTTTGCTGCTCGGCTGGTTCAGCCAGAAGCAGCTTGTCCGCGGCCTCACCTTCGGTGCCGTGAAATGATCTCCGCCGCCAACTCGGGAGCCTTGTGATGGGCCGCATCATTCTCAAGAATGTTCGCAAGGTCTTCGGCGAGGTCGAGGTCATTCCCACTGTCGATCTCGAAATCAACGACGGCGAGTTCGTCGTCTTCGTCGGCCCGTCCGGTTGCGGAAAGTCCACGCTGCTTCGCCTCATTGCCGGGCTCGAGGATGTCAGCGGCGGCGCCATCGAGATCGACGGCGTCAACGTCGCCGCGGCGCCGCCCGCCAAGCGCGGGCTGTCGATGGTGTTCCAGTCCTACGCGCTCTATCCGCACATGACCGTGCGCGGGAACATCGCCTTCCCGCTGAAGATGGCGGGCGAAGCCAAGGACGTGATCGAGCGCAAGGTGCAGAAAGCGGCGTCGACGTTGAACCTGACCAGCTATCTCGACCGGCGGCCGGGCCAACTCTCCGGCGGCCAGCGCCAGCGCGTCGCCATCGGCCGCGCCATTGTGCGCGAGCCGAAGGCGTTTCTCTTCGACGAGCCGCTGTCCAATCTCGACGCGGCGCTGCGCGGCCAGATGCGCCTGGAAATCTCCGAGCTCCACAATACGCTGAAGACCACGATGGTCTATGTCACCCACGACCAGGTCGAGGCGATGACCATGGCCGACAAGATCGTCGTGCTGAATGCCGGGCGGATCGAGCAGGTTGGCACGCCGCTCGAATTGTACGATCATCCGGCGAACCTCTTCGTCGCCGGCTTCATCGGCTCGCCGAAGATGAACCTGATCGACGCGGCCGCCGCCACAAACGGCGGCGCGGCGAAAATCGGCGTGCGGCCGGAGGACATCGAGGTTTCGCGCGATAGGGGCCAGTGGCGGGGCAAGGTCAACATTGCCGAGCATCTCGGCTCGGATACGTTCTTCCATATCGATGTGGAGGCTATCGGCCGGCTGACGGTGCGCACCCCGGGTGAATTTTCACTGCGGTCGGGCGAACCGGTATGGCTGACGCCGAAGCCGGACCGCATCCATCGCTTCGACGCCCAGGGGCGCGCGATCAAGAACTAATATCGAGGACAGAAGATGTATCTTGAGAAGCTGAAGCTCGACGGCCGCGTCGCCGTGGTGACCGGCGCCGGGCAGGGCATCGGCGCCGCCTGTGCTCGCGCGCTCGGCGAGGCCGGCGCAACCGTCATCGTCGCCGACATGGCAGCCGACAGGTCGGAAAAGACGACCGCCGATCTCCGCGGCGTCGGCATCAAGGCCTATGCGGCCACGCTCGACGTGACGAAATCGAAGGATGTCGACTCGATGGCGGACAAGGTCATGAAAGACCATGGCCGCGTCGATATCCTCGTCAACAATGCCGGCGTGGCGAAGAGCGACGTCCGCGCCGAGGACACCAGCGACGAACACTGGCGCTTCCACATGAACGTCAATCTCGACGGCCTCTTCTGGTGCTGCCGTGCTTTCGGCCGGCAGATGCTGAAACAGGGGTCGGGGTCGATCGTGAACATCGGCTCGATGTCCGGCTTCATCGTCAACAAGCCGCAGCCGCAGAGCTTCTACAACGCCTCGAAGGCCGCGGTTCATCATCTGACGAAATCGCTTGCCGCCGAATGGGGAAAGCGCGGGGTGCGCGTCAATGCCGTCGCGCCGACTTATATCGAGACGCCGCTGACCTCGTTCGGCATCAACGAGAACCCGGAGATGTACAAGGTCTGGCTGGAGATGACGCCGATGGGCCGCGTCGGCCAGCCCGAGGAAATCGCCTCCGTCGTGCACTTTCTTGCCTCCGACGCGGCGAGCCTGTTGACGGGCTCGATCGTGCTGGCGGATGGCGGCTACACCTGCTGGTGAGGGGCGGGCTCACCGCCTTGTCTGCTACATGAACCTCACGCAAATGGGCGTGCCCGCGCTGACGACGCTCCCCGTCGGCGCGAGCTTGCCCGTTGCCGCGTTGATGCGGAACATCACGACGTTTTCGGAATCCTGGTTCGCGGCGGCAAGGAATTCGCCGCTCGGGCTGACCTCGAAGTTCCGCGGGATTTTTCCGCGTGTCGATTCGTGCCCGACCAGCGTCAGCCCGCCGGTGTCAGGATCGACGGCGTAGATCACGATCGAATCGTGACCGCGGTTGGAGCCGTAGAGGAATTTTCCGCTCGGATGGATTTGCACTTCCGCGCAGCTGCTGTGCCCCTTGAAATCGGCCGGCAGCGTTGAAAGCGTCTGCAACTCCGTCAGGGTGCCTTTAGCGGCATCGTAGCGATATGAGGTCATCGTGGAGTTCAGCTCGTTGATGAGGAAGGCGAACCTGCCGTTCGGATGCATCGCGAGCTGGCGCGGGCCGGCGCCGGGCGCCGTCTGGATCGACGGTTGATTCTTGTTCGGTGTGAGCGTCCCGCTCGCCGCGTCGAGTTCGTAGATCATCACCTTGTCGCCGCCGAGCTCCGGCACGAAGGCGAAGCAATTGTCGGCGGAAAGCTCGACCGCGTGCGCGTGCGGCCCGGCCTGGCGCTTCGGGTCGACGCTCGATCCTTCATGCTGGATGACGCATGAGGCTTCCTTCAGCGATCCGTCGTCGGCGATCGGCAAGACGCAGACGCTGCCGCTTGCGAAATTGGCGACGAGCACGTTCTTCGACGTCTTGTCGACGATCAGGTGGCAGGGGTCGGTGCCGTGGCTCGCCTTGCTGTTGAGGTAGGTGAGCTCGCCCGTCTCCGGATCGATGCGGAAGGCGCTGACGGCTCCGCTCGCCTTCCCTTCGTATTCCTTGAACTCGTTGACGCAGTAGAGGAATTTCCGCGCCGGATCGAACGCCAGATAGGAGGCGTTGCGCACACCGTCTTTGATGGAGACCGGCTCGAGCGCGCCCTTCGCCGCGTCGAAGCGGAAGAGGTAGATGCCCTTCCCCTTGCCCTGCACGACCTGGCCGGTGCCGAAGAGGATCGGCCCGCTGTAGGTCCCGACATAGACGAACGGATGCTTCGGCATTTTTCATCACTCGACGTTGATGCCGACCTCTTTGCAGATGCCCTTCAGGTAATCCATCGCCGCGACGGACTCGGTCACGAACTCGTCGGTCGCGGTGACGTTCCGATAGACGCCCGGCGCGTTCGAGTTCGGTCCGCGCGACACGCCGGGGACGTCTTCGAGCTCGATCGACACGGTGCCGTCGTAACCGATGTCTTTCAGCGCCTGGAACATCGCGTGCCAGTCGATCTTGCCCATGCCCGGCCGCCAGTGGACGTTGGTGACGCCGTCATTGTCTGAGACGTGGAGATGGATGATGTGCTTGCCGAGCCGGTAGACGGTGATGTTCGGATAGTCGCCCATCGGGAAGGTGTGGCTCGGATCGAAGTTGATGCCCATCGCCGGATGGTTGACGTGCTCGATGAGGCGGAGCGCGCCGTCGTGGTTGGCGAGGTAGCGGCCGGGATGCGGCTCGACGCTCATCTTCACGCCGGCCTCTCCGCAAGCCTCGGCGCAGCGGCGAAGCGCGTCGACGTAATCGCGAAAATTCTGCTCCCAGTCGACGCCGCGCGGCACGTCGCGCGTGGCATATTTCTGCACCAACGGCTTCGTGGTGATACGCGGGATTTCCACCGTGTCGCGCATGGCGAAGGGATGCGACGACACCATGTTGATGATCGGCGAGCCGAGCTCGGCGCCGACCTCGACCGCCTTCTTCCACTCCTCGACCGCGGCGTCGCGCTTGGCTTTGTCGGCGCTTGAGAGATCGTGCGGCGTGCGCACGAATTGCGAGAGCGCGATGCCGGAAGCCTTCAGCTCTTTCTTGATGTCGGCGATCTTGGACTTGGTCCAGTAGCTCTCCAGGTAGTCGGCGTTCCACGCGATCAGCTCGATCGCCTTGAAGCCGCAACCGGCAATGCGGCGGATGCAGTCCTCGTAGGGCGGTTCCCATTGGAACGGCCAGGACGATGCTCCGAATCTCATGAGTTGCTCCTTGCGTTTGAGGCTGCGCGGTGGCGCGCGTTCAGCGTGCCCGCGCCTTGAAGACCGGCTTCAGCGTTTCGTAGAGCGCGCGGAACTCCGCGTAGCCGCGATCGTGGATCGCCGCATTCGCGGGGTTGGGTTCGAGCGTCGCGCCACGGCGCGAGAGTTTTGCAACATCTTGCCATTCGCTTGCTTCGCCCGACGCCATCGCCGCGACCCACGCCGCGCCGACGGACGAGCCGTGCGCGTTCTCAAGCACCGTGACCGGTGCCTGCAAGACGTCGGCGACGATCTGCATCCAGATTTTGCTTTGCGACCCGCCGTCGGAGGCGAAAAAGCGCTGCGGCGCGTGACCGATCTCCGAAAAGACCTCGACGTGATGGCGGAAGCCATAGGCGATCGCCTCGAGCATCGCGCGCCAGAGATGGCCGGCGCCGTGGCCGAGGCTGAGCCCGATGAACGTGCCGCGGGCGAACGGGTCGTGGAGCGGCGTCTTCTCGCCGAGGAAATAGGGAAGCGCGGCCACGCCGTCGCTCCCGGCGGGAACGGTCGCGGCGAGGGCGTCGAGCTTCGCATGCGGCTTGCCGCTGACGTCAGGGGAAAGAAGCGCCGCGAGCCAGTTCAGCGCCGAGCCGGACGCCGCCATGCAGCCGTTCGGCGCGAAAAGGCCGGGGATGATGTGATAGTCGAGGAAGAGCCGTGGGTCGGGCCGCGCGGCGTTCGCCGCCATGATGATGTCGCCGGCGCCGCCGAATTTCAGGAGCACGTCGCCGGGCTCGACGATGCCGGCCGCCAGCGCCGAGGCGATGTGATCGGCCGCGCCGCCGAAGACAGGCAGGCCCTGTTGCAGGCCGGTCGCAGCCGCGGCTTCCGGCGTCACGTATCCGAGCGTGTCATGCGGCGCATGCATCGGCGGAATGACGGCGCGCGGCAGATGTGTCAGCACGACGAGGTCGTCGGCGATCTTGTCGTCCGTAAGATCGATCAGCCCGGCTTCGAGCGCCCAGTTCCGCTCGACGCCGCGCACGCCGGTGAGCTTCCAGTTGATGAAATCGTAGGAGCCGAAGACGGTCGCGATCTGCGCGAACTTTTCCGGTTCGTGCTTTTCCAGCCAGCGCGACTTCGCGGCGATGAGCTGCTGGTTGATGCCATTGCCGGCGCGCTTCAGAAACGATGGCTCGTCGACTTCCGTCGCAATCTCCGCGACCTCTTCGGCGCTCCGCCCGTCGCTCTGCTGGATGCTCGGGCGAAGCACCGAACCATCCCCCCCAAGTGGGACGAAGGCCGGAACCATGCCCGTGACGCAGAGGCCGGCGAACTTTTCCGGCCTCGCACGAGTCATCAGTTCGCGCAGCACCGCGCAAGCGTTCGCCCACCATTCTTCAGGGCTTTCCTCAGTCCAGCCCGGATGCGGCGAGGAAAGCGCCGTCGGGCGCGACGCGACCGCGACGATCGTGTCGGGCAGCGCAACGAGGATGCCAATCGTTGACGTCGTCCCGATGTCGAGACCGATGACCAGCGCGTCGGAAGTCTTCGCCATCACGTCAGCGAAGCGTCGCGACCTTGTCCATGAAGCGCCTGACGCGCGCGCCGTCGACCGCGTTCCAGGTCACGCCGTCGATCTTGAAGTGCGTGCCGATCACGCAGCCGTCGGCGATCGAAAAAATGTCGGCGACGTTGTCGATGGTGACGCCGGTGTTGGCGAGGACGGGAAGATCGGGCACGGCCGCGCGCACCTTCCGCAAGTCGGAAACTTCCGCCGATTGCCCGGTCAACGGCCCGGAGACGAGGATCGCGTCGGCGAGCGACGAGAAGGCGGCGCTCTTGGCGCGAAGCTCGATCGGGCGCGTGTCGAGCGAGGTCGCGAACTCCGCATTGATGTTGAAAAGGAGCTTTAGGTCCGGCCGGCCGAGATTTTTGCGAAGCGTCAGCGCGTCGGCGGCGTTCGGCTGCCAGAGCCCCATGTCGGAAGCGAAGAGCCCGGTCATGATCTCGCGCGCGAACGCGGCCCCGGTCGCGCAGGCGATGGCGACGGAGGCGCTGGCATCCCAGAGATAATTCACGCCGAAGGGCACCTTCAGCATCGGCTTCACGGCGGTGACGATCGCGGTCATCGCCGCGATCCCCGCCGGCGTTGCGACAAAACGGTAGGGGCGGTCGTTCTCGTTGCCGAACATGATCGCGTCGACGCCCCCCGCCTGCAGCTTTTCGATATCTGCGGCGACGCCGTCGACGAGCTTCGCCATGCCGCCGTCCGCGTCGTAGAGCGGCGTGCCGGGGAGCGCGCCGATATGCGCCATGGCGATGACCACCTTCTGACGCGCGCCGAAGAAATCGAATACCATGCGGGCTCCCGTTTGCGGCCGTGTGCAGAATCCGGCGGCGGCCGGTGACTCTTGCTTGCGGGAAAGCCCGTTTGCAAGGATGGGGAAACGGGGGCGGGGCGAATGAGCGTTTTCAGTCTTGAGGGCCGGCGCGCGCTGGTGACCGGCGGCGCCAAGGGAATTGGCGCTGCGATTGCGCGCGCTTTGGCTGAAGCGGGCGTCCGCGTCGCGGTCTGCGATCTCGATCTCGCGGCGGCCAACGATCTGGCGAAAGAGATCGGCGGCGGCGCGCTCGCCGTCGAGATCGACGTCCGCCACCGCGTCTCCGTGGAGAAAGCGCTGAAGGCCGGCATCGAGGCCCTCGGCGGCCTCGATATCCTCGTCGCCAACGCCGGGGTCTCCACCATGCGCCGCGCGCTCGACCTGACCGACGACGACTGGGACTTCAACATGGACGTGAATGCGCGCGGCGTATTCCTGGCGAACCAGATCGCCTGCCGGCATTTCCTCGCTGCGAAGACGAAGGGCGTCATCGTCAACACGGCATCGCTCGCCGGGAAGGTCGGCGCGCCGCTCTTGGCGCACTATTCGGCGTCGAAGTTTGCCGTCCTCGGCTGGACGCAGGCGCTGGCGCGCGAGATGGCGCCCGCCGGTATCCGCGTGAATGCCGTCTGCCCCGGCTTCGTGAAGACTTCGATGCAGGAGCGCGAGATCGTCTGGGAAAGCGACCTTCGCGGCATGACGCCGGAGGCGGTGCGCGCCGAATACGTTTCGCTGACGCCGCTCGGCCGCATCGAGGAGCCGGAGGACGTGGCGAAGGTCGTGCTCTTCCTCGCCTCCGACGCCTCCGCGTTCATGACCGGGCAGGGGGTCAACGTCACCGGCGGTGTGCGGATGGACTAGAGCGGCGCCAATGAAACTGACGAGCCACGGGCGCTACGACTATTCTCCGATCGTCGGTCGTCCGAACTATGACTGGCCGAACGGCAAGCGGCTCGCCGTCTACATCGGGCTGAACCTCGAGCATTTCGCCTTCGGCGAAGGTCTCGGCGCGGAGCTTGCGCCCTCCGCGCAGCCCGACGTTCTGAACTATGCTTGGCGCGACTACGGCAACCGCGTCGGCGCCTGGCGGCTTCTCGAGCTCTTCGACGCGCAGAGCTGGCCGGCGTCGGTGCTCGTCAACGCGGCGATGTATGACTACGCGCCGCAGCTTGTCGCCGCCTTCCGCAAGCGTGGCGACGAGATCGTCGGCCACGGCCGCACCAATTCCGAGCGGCAGGGCGCGCTCGACGAAGCCGACGAGCGTGCGCTGATCGCCGAGGCGACGGCGCGCATCGCCAAAGAGGAAGGGAGACCGCCCGCCGGCTGGCTAGGCCCGTGGATATCCGAAAGCGCGGCGACGCCGGATCTCCTCGCCGAGGCCGGTTACTCGTACGTCCTCGACTGGTGCATGGACGATCAGCCGATCTTCCTCAGCGTCCGGGGCGGCGGGAAAATCCTCGCCGTGCCTTATCCGCAAGAGGTGAACGACATCCCGGCGATTGTCGCGCGGAAGGTCAGTGCAGAGGAATTTTCCGACATGATCGTCGATACGTTTGACGAGATGCTGGAACAGGCGGCGAGCGCACCGCTCGTGATGGGCGTCGCGCTTCACGCTTATCTGGTCGGGCAGCCGCACCGGCTGAAGCATCTCCGACGCGCGCTATCGCACATTGCTGCGCGTCGCGAAGATATCTGGATCACCACGGCGGGCGCCATCGCGTTACACTGCCTGGCGCTGCGGCAGGGGATTGTGCCGGGCGGCGGCTAACCCTCCGACGCGCCGCACGAGACGCCCGCCTGAATCGGCGGGCACGGGACCGTGCCGTAAGAGCAGAACACGCAGCAATCACCCTCGCGCGGTTTCACGAGTGCGCCACAACTCGGGCACTCGAACCGGGCGACGCAGGCATTCTGCGGCATTGCCTCGGTCGTCCGCGCGCTGCACTTCGGGCACGTGATTGTGGATTCCAGAACCATTTCCCCTCCGGCGCTCCGCCAAGCATAGCGGAGCCGAAGGTCAGGCGCGCCGCCTCGCAGCTATGGCACGACCTTCCCGTGCCGCGCCACGATCTTCCCGCGCTTCATCACGAGGAGTCGCAAAGGATGCGAGGCGACGGCTTCGGGAACCGACTCGGCGCGGATGGCGACGAGATCGGCGGCGCGGCCTTCGGCGAGGCCATGATCCGCCAGCCCGAGCACCTTCGCCGCTGCATGCGTCGCGAGGTCGAGGGCGAGCGCAAGGTCTTCGTCAGCGCGAAAATCCTGCCGATAGCCAACGATGGCAGCGCGTTCGAGCATGTCGCCGTTGCCGTAGGGCGACCAGGCGTCGCGGATGTTGTCGGAGCCGGCGAAGACCGTGACGCCCGCCGCGCGGAGCCGCTTCACCGGCGGCATCGGCACCGGGCCGGGCCCGTTGGTCATGATCGCGACGCCGGCCGTCGCCAATGCCTCCGCCGTGCGGCCGAACTCCGTGTCGTCGACGCTGCCGAGCGCGAAGGCATGGCTGACGGCCACCTTGCCGGTCAGCCCAGCGGCAATCGTGCGCGCAGAAATTTCGCGGAGCTCTGAGCAGCCAAGCGGCCCAAAATCGTGGAGATGAATGTCGAGCCCGACTCCCTGCTTCTCGGCGACGCCGAAGATCGCGTCGAGCTGACCCTTCACGTCCTTGTCGATGCCGGCCGGATCGAGCCCGCCGACGAGGTCGGCGCCTTCGCCGATTGCCGCATCGAGAAGGTCGGCGACGCCCGGCTCGATCATCAGGCCGCTCTGCGGGAAGGCGACGATCTGGATGTCGACAAGATCGCGCACCTGCTCGCGCACCTTCAGGAGCGCGTGGAGGCCGTCGAGTTTCACTTCCATGTCGATGTCGACATGCGTGCGGAGCGCGGTCGTGCCATAGCCGACGACCTGCTCGACGAGACGCATCGCGCGCTTCTCGACCGGGTAGGCAAGCTCGCGCCGCAGCGCCTTCTCCGCCGCGATCCGCTCAGCGACGCTGTCGCCTGCCCGGTGCGATATGAAGGGGAGGCCGAGCAGGGTCTTGTCGAGATGGATGTGGCCTTCGACGAGGCCGGGCAGCACCAGGGCGCCATCAAGCGCGATCCGCTCCGCGCCGTCCAATGCGGCGGAGCCTGCATCCACGATGCGCGCGATGCGGCCGTCGGCGATCTTGATGTCGGCGCGCCCAATCCCGGAAACGTGGCCATCTGGAAGCCGCGCGTCGGCAAGCACGGTTGCGGAATTCACGCGATGAGCCGCACGCGGCGCGCGGCGACGAGCTTGTAGAGCGGGTCGCCGTATAGCTTCCATTCCTCGTGCGCGGAGAAGGTCAGGCTGATGTCGTGCTCGTCGTCGCAAAGGACGGCGGCCGCCATGATCTCCGGCCAGTCGGGCGTCGGGATTTGCCGCCATGCGTCGAGCGTCGCCGCGCTCGGCAAATCCGGGAAGCCGATCTTCGGATAGAGCGCCGCGATCGCCTGCCAGAAATACCGCAGCGCGAGATCGGGGTCTGGGAGCACCGGGCGCAGAACCCGCAGCCAGTGCGTTCCAGTCAAAGCGTGGAGCGCGCAAAAATCCATCGTCGCGGCGTAGAGCGCGAGCGACGCGGCGGCGACGCGGTCGGGCGTCTCCGGGCCGATCTTGAGCTGATCCACGACGCCGGAAAACTCCGGCTTCTTCGCCATCTCCATCATGAAATGCCAGAGAAGGTCGATCTCGACCTCGATGTTCTGGAACGCCGTCACCGGCTTGAGCCGCGCCAGCACCTCCGCCGGATCGTCGGTGTCGGGTGCGGCGCCGGTCGCCGGGCGGAGCGGCAGATAGGCCGCCGCCCAATAGCCGAGCGACGCGCTGACCTCCGCTTCGTCCTCGCGCATGACGCCATAGGCGAGGCGCATGAAGGCGTGGAGCGCGCTTGCCGCGATGCCGGGCACAAGCGCTGGCAGGTAGGTCACGCAAGCGCCGCGGATGCCGAGCCGCGCCACCTCCTGTGAAAAGAAGGCACGATAGTCGCCCTCGCGGCTGCGCTCGCCGAGCGCCTCTTTCCAGCGCGCGCGCTCGATCGGCCGCACCGCCGGCGGCATCGGCCCGAGGCGGCTCACGTCGCGATAGATCGCGAACCATTCGGCGAGCCGCGCATCCGTCGCGCCGAGCCTTGCGAGCGCGACCAGCATCATCGGCTGGTGGTTCGCCATGAACGGATGGAACTCGGCGCTGAAGCCGCGCGCTTCCAACAGCAACTGGTCAAGATCGCGTTCGCCCGAAGCGGCGCGCCGTGCGTTCGACAGGTAGGCTCTGGCCATGGCTTTTCCTCCTGTCCTTGGCGATGACAGGTGCAGGCCATCGTTATCGCAATTTCGCGCTGCGAGACAGATGGCGGCCCGCCACAGGAACGATCGCCGGTTGCAGTGGGAGCGTGGCGCTACGGCAGGCTTGCGAATCGGCGCGCCGATAGACAGGCGAGCGGGCGTCGGCCTATGTTGTGCGCTGCAGCAAGCGAGTTTCGCGCCTGGCATCAAGCCGGCTGCGAAGACAGGAGGTTCACATGGGATGGCGGATGAACGTTGCGGTCGCGGCCGCGGCCGCAGTTTCTCCTCTTTTGGGATCGCCGAGCCAGGCGCAGGACAAGCCCTACGCCGGGATCACGCTGAACATCGCCTCGCAGAACGACCAGTTCGCAGCGGTGATGGCCGACCTCGCGCCGCAGTTTGCGGACAAGACCGGCGCGACGGTGAAGGTCGACATCCTCTCCTATCCCGAACTCCTGACCAAGATCACGACCGACTATATCGGCCACACCAAGGGCTACGACATCGCCACGACGGACATCGTCTGGGCCGGCCAGTTCGCCGAGAGTGGCTGGACCGTCGAGCTCTCCGACTTGATCAAGCGCGACGGCGCCGAGATCAACGTCGACGACATCTACCCCGTCCTGATGAAGGCGCTCGGCAACTACGACGGCAAGCAGGTGGCGTTCCCCTTCGCCGGCTATGCCAACGTGCTCGCCTATCGCACCGACCTCTACGAGGCCGCGGGGCTGAAGCCGCCCTCGACCATGGAGGAGCTTGTCGCCGATGCGAAGAAGCTGACCGACAAGTCGAAGCCCATCTACGGCTTCGTCGCGAACGGCCAGAAGGGCCCGGCCGTGGCCCAGGACTGGATGCAGTACAACGCCCAGATGGGCGGCTCGATCCTCGGCAGCGACGGCAAACCGGCGCTCAACTCCGACGCCAACGTGAAGAGCCTCGAAGTCTACAAGGCTCTCTTCGACGAAGACGCCCCTCCGGGCGCCGCCGACTACGATTGGGGCGGGCGCGAGGAGAGCTTCCGCCAGGGGCTCGTGGCGAACATGCAGACCTGGTCGGTCGGCGCCGCAGGCTATGGCGACCCGGCGCAGTCGAAGGTGGTCGGCAAATACGGCATCGAGCTCGCGCCCCCGGGCGAGGGCCTGCCGAAGAAATACGGCGTCGGCGGCTGGGGCCTCGCCATCAACGCTGATATCGGTCCGAAGCAGCAGGAGGCGGCGTGGGCGTTCATCAAGTGGATCACCAGCCCGGCGGTCCACAAGGAGATGAACATGAAGGGCGCCAGCAGCTACCTCAGGATCAGCGAGACGCACGACGCAGATCTTCTCGCCAAATTCCCCTTCCTGCCGGTCATCGACGAAACCTTCTTGAACGGCGACGGCGACTATCGCCCGCGCATCCCGCAATATCCGCAGATCCAGGACATCCTGGGGACGGCGGTGAATGCGGTGCTTGTCGGCAACGTCGAGCCCAAGAAGGCGCTCGACGACGCGCAGGCGGAAGCCGCGAAGCTGTTCTGACGCGAGGCCGGATTGGCGGCCGCGCGCGCCGACATAATCGATAGCGGCCGGGCCTCGGGTCCGGCCGCGCCACTTCGCCGCGGGCTCTCCTTCGCGCGCCGCCGCCAGCTCTTCCTTTTGATGTTCGGCGCGCCGGCGGTTCTCTACGTGCTCGTGGTCGCGGTCTGGCCGCTCGCCCAGGGCATCGCTTACTCGTTCTACGACTACAGCCTGCTTCGCCCCGCGGCGCGTGCCTTCGTCGGGCTCGATAACTATCGCGCGCTCTACACCAATGACGCGGCGCGGAATTCGATTCTGACCACCATGATCTTCACGGTGTCGGCGGTGACGCTGGAATTCGTGGCTGGCCTGGCGCTCGCGCTCCTTCTCTGGCGCGACAGCGCCTTCCAGCGCGCCTGCCTGGCGCTCCTCCTGATACCGGTGACCGTCACGCCGATCGTCGTTGGCCTCGTCTTCCGCGCGCTGCTCGCGCCCGACTACGGCATGATCGGCTACTATCTGGCGCAGTGGGGGATATCGTCACCGCGCGGCTTCTTCGGCGATCCCGCCACGGCGCTCGGCACGCTGGTCTTCGTCGACGCCTGGCAATGGACGCCGTTCATGGCGCTGATCCTTCTCGCCGGCCTGAAGTCGCTGCCGAGCGACGTGCTCGAAGCGGCGGAAGCCGATGGCGCGACGCCGGCGCAGCGCTTGCGCATCGTCGTCCTGCCGATGCTGCTGCCGGCGGTCTTTCTGGCACTCGTGCTTCGGACGATGGATGCCTTCCGTGTCTTCGACATCATATTCGCCACCACCAACGGCGGCCCCGCCGACGCGACCGATGTTCTGATGATCTACGCCGTGAAGCAGGGCCTGCAGTTCTTCAACATCGGTTTCGCCGCGGCGATATCGAACATGATGATCGTCTGCATCGCGATCTTCTCGGTGGTCTTCGTCGTCTTGATCCGGCGCGCCGACCGCCATGCCAACGAGATCGCCCGATGAGCCGCCCATGAGCCGTAGCCCACCGATCCGCGTCGTCGCAGCGGAGCGCGTGGCGCTCGTCGCGATCGTCGGCATATTCCTGGTGCCGGTCGCCTGGCTGATCACCACGGCCTACAAGCCGGGGCGCGATATCTTCTCGTTCCCGCCGACGCTCGCCTTCACGCCGACGCTCGACAATTTCCGCGGCGTCTTCCGCTACTTCGATCTCGTGAGCCTGGTGCAGTCGAGCCTCATCATCTCGCTCGGCTCGGCAGCGCTCTCGCTTCTGATCGGCGTCCCGGCCGGCTATGCGCTGGCGCGCTCGCGGAGCCGCCGCGCGGTGGGGGTGGCCTACTTCTTCCTGGCCGTCCGCACCGTTCCGCCGGTCGCGACCCTGATCCCGTTCTATCTGATGATGCGCGATATCCATCTCCTCGGCACCTGGTGGGCGGTCATCCTGATCAATACGACGCTGAACGCCGCCTTCGTCGTCTGGATGCTCTTCTCCTACTTCCGCTCGTTGCCGCAGGAGCTTGAGGAGGCGGCGCTTACCGACGGCTGCACGCTTGCCGGCAGCTTCTTCCGCGTCGCGCTGCCGCTTGTCGTGCCGGGCATTGTGGCGAGCGCGCTCCTTTGCGTCATGTTCGCCTGGAACGACTTCCTCTACGCCGCCTTCCTGACGCGCTCCGGCACGAAGCCGATATCGGTGGCGCTACTTGCCGCCTACGGCACCAAGGACATCACCTGGGGCACGCTCGGCGCGCTGGCGCATTTCTCCACCATTCCGATCGTGCTGATCGCGCTCCTTTTGAACCGCTACTTCGTGCAGGGGTTGACGAAGGGCGTGTCCTGACGCCGGGTCGAGGGAGAAACCGCCCGACACAACAACATCCCTCATCCTGAGCTGCGATGCCGACCGTCTGCATCGCCTCGACGGCGCGCGTAGCCACTGGGCCGCCTGCTTTGCGTGCTTCGATGCTCGCTTTCGCTCAGACCTCAGCATGAGGGAGACGGGAGACTTCCGCCAACGTTCAGCCGATCGCCTTGCCGCTCGTCGGGTCGAAGAGATGCAGGCGCTCCACGTCGATCTCGATCGCAAGCCGCTCGCCGGCCTTGACGGGCGCGCGGCCGTCGACGACGGCGCGCACGCGTGCGCGGCTTCGCTGCCGGGCGAGGGCGTCTTCCTCGGCCTCCGCCACCTGGTCCGATCCGAGGTGCGGTGGCGGCGCGTCGACGTCGAGATGCACGAGAATCGTTGCGCCGAGGTCCTCGGCGAATGCCACGGTGCCCGGCAATCCGGCTGACGTGCCGACCGGGAGGCAGCTCACCGTCTCCGGCCGGAAGCCCGCGATCAGCGTCTTGTCGCGGTAGCGAAGAAGCGCCGGGCTTTGGTTGAGACGCTCCCTTGGGAGCGGCATGCGGCAGTGGCCGAGGACGAGCGTGGCGCCGCTGCCGGCGGCGATGAGCCGCGCCTCGAGGAAATTCATTGCCGGCGAGCCGATGAAGCTCGCGACGAAGAGGTTCGCCGGCGCGTGGTAGAGCGCGCGCGGCGGTCCGAGTTGCTGCAGCGCGCCGTGGTTCAGAACCGCGACCCGGTCGCCCATCGTCATCGCTTCGACCTGATCGTGCGTGACGTAGATCGTGGTGACCGCCGTGAGCTTCTGGATGCGGGCGATCTCGGCCCGCATCTGCACGCGGAGCCGCGCGTCGAGGTTGGAGAGCGGCTCGTCCATCAGGAAGGCGCGCGGCTCGCGCACGATCGCCCGCCCCATGGCGACGCGCTGCCGCTGACCGCCGGAAAGCTGCTGCGGCTTTCGCGCGAGTAGCGTTTCGAGTTCGAGAATTTCCGCCGCCGCCTTCACCTTGGCGGCTATCTCTTCCTTCGCGGCGCCGCGGACGCGGAGCCCGAAGCCGATGTTCTCCGCCACTGTCAGGTGCGGGTAGAGCGCATAGCTCTGGAAGACCATGGCGATGTTGCGCTCGCGTGGCGAGAGGTCGTTCGCCACTTCCCCGCCGATCAGGATGCGGCCTTCCGAAATGTCTTCGAGGCCGGCAACCATCCTGAGCGCCGTCGACTTGCCGCACCCCGAAGGCCCGACGAGCACGAGGAACTCGCCTTCGCCGATCGCCAGATTGAGCCCGCGGACGGCCGTGTGGCCGCCGGGAAAATGCTTCGTCACGTTTTCGAAGAGGATTTCCGCCATGGCTTAAGACCAAATCCCGGCAGTTGAGAAAGATCAAGGCGAACGCGGCTCGCCGTGCGGCACTTGGCCTTAGAATTCCGCTGCCGGATGATTTGGGACTTTCAAATGCCGCGCTTTTGGCCAGTTGCCGTTCTTCTCCTCGGTGCCTTGACGTCGAGCGCCTTTGCGGCGAGCGACTTTGAGCGCGGCCATGCGATCGTCGACGAATATTGCGGGCGCTGCCACGCGACGGGGCCGGAGGGGGCGAGCCCGCTCGCCGCGGCGCCGCCATTCCGCACGCTCGGAGAGCGCTACCCGGTCAGCGATCTCGAGGAGGCGCTGGCGGAGGGCATCGTGACCGGCCATCCGGCGATGCCGGAATTTGCATTCGACCCCGACGAGATCGACGCCATCATCGCCTATCTCGGTTCGCTTCAGCCAAGGTAGCGCCGGCGGCGCAGAATCTCCTCCAATGTTCGCAAACCTCGCGCTCGGCACGCTGCTCATCTCGATCACGGTCATCACCCATACGTTCGGGCTGATCGCGTTGAGCCGTGGGATGGGCCATCTCGTGCACTGGGGGCGCTTGCACCGGCACGGCCTCGGCAAGACGGCGGCGATGGTGGCGACGGTCTTCGGGCTCTTCCTGATCCACACCATTGAAGTCTGGACGTGGGCCGGCGCCTACGTGGTGCTCGGGACAATGTCGAGCTTTCGCGAGGCTCTCTATTTCTCGACCACGACCTTCTCCACGGTCGGTTATGGAGACATCGTTCTCCCGATCGAATGGCGGCTCTTCGGCTCGCTCGAAGGCATGAGCGGATTTCTCCTCATCGGCTGGTCGACGGCCTACCTGGTTTCCGCCTCGACGCGCTACGGCCCGTTTCGCGTCGGTGAGCACTTCTGAGGAAGTGCCGTATCAGGCCGCGATCGTTTCGTGGATGGCGTTCAGAAGCGCGTTCCCGAAAAGCGGCTTCTCGACGATAGGCATGTGGGCCGCGGCGGCGCGGCGACGGACGTCGGGTGAGGTGCTGCCTGCGGTAAGGATAGCCGGCAGACGGACCGCGCGATTGCGCAACGCCACGACGAGGTCAAGGCCGTTCATGCCCGGCAGGTTGAGGTCGATGACGAGGCAACCGTGCTTCGGGAGATTGGTCGCGGCCAACACCTCCGCGGCGCTGCGGAAGGCGGTGACGGTGTAGCCCTCAAGCTCGAGCGAAAACTTGAGCGCGCCGAGAACGGCGGCGTCGTTGTCGACCACAACGACCGTCGGCTTCGCGCCATCGGAACCGGCATGCAGCATGCGCGCCTCGGCAGAATCCCCCTACAGCCGGGAATCTCGCAGGGAACGCCGGAGCCGCTTTGATTTAGCGCAATCGCGCGGAGAACCTCAGTTCGACAGGCCACCCGCAAGAAGCGCCATGCGGACGAGGTCGGAAAGGCTCTTCGCCTGCATCTTGGCCATCAGGTTGGCCCGGTAGACCTCGACGGTGCGGGGGCTGATCCCGAGATCGTATGCGATCGTCTTGTTCGGGCTGCCGCCCACAAGACCATCCAGCACCTGCCGCTCGCGCGCCGAGAGCGTCGCCAGCCGCTCGGCGACGGCCGCCTTCTCCGCATCGACCTCAGCGTTCGTCGCGCGCCGCTCGATCGCAGCGCGAACCGCAGCGAGCATGATCTCATCGACGAAGGGTTTTTCGATGAAGTCGGCCGCGCCGAGCTTCATCGCCTCCACGGCAAGCGCGATGTCGCCGTGCCCGGTCATGACGATGATCGGCGTGCGGCGGCCGGATTCTTTCAGGTTGCGCAAAAGTTCGGTCCCGGACATCCCGGGCATGCGCACGTCGATGATGATGCAGGCCAGTTCATCGGTCGGCGGAGCGGCGAGGAACGCTGCCGCCGATTCATAGGCGCGCACCGTTATCCCGGCGGTGTCGAGGAGGAAGCTCAGCGAATCCCGCATGGCGTCGTCGTCGTCGATGACGCAGACATAGGCGTCACTCGGCATCGCGGGCGTCCTCCTCGGCGGCGCGCAGCGTCAGACGGAAGATGCTGCCGCCCCCGGAATTGGGCTCGGCCCAGAGCTCGCCGCCATGCGCTTCGATGATCGTTCGCGATATCGAAAGCCCGACGCCCATGCCGTGCAGCTTCGTCGTCACGAACGGCTGAAAGAGCTTGGCGGCGACATCGGGCGCGATGCCGGGCCCGGTATCCGCGACGCTCGCCTCCACGATGCCAGTTTTCACCGGCGCCGATCGCAAGACGAGCTCCCGCCGTGGCGAGCCGGCCTCGGCCATCGCCTCGATGGCATTGCGCATGAGGTTCAGGAAGACCTGCTGCACCTGGATCTTGTCCGCGTAGACCCGGTCGGCGCGGGGGTCGAGCTCGAAGCGCACGCGGACGCCGTGCTGCTTGGCCCCGACCAGCGCGAGGGCGCTCGATTCCTCGACCAGCTTCGTGAGGCTCTCCTCCTTCATCTCCGTATCGCCGCGCGACACGAAATCGCGCAGCCGGCGGATGATCTCCCCGGCGCGAAGCGCCTGGTCCGCCGCCTTGTCAAGGGCCTCCCTGACGCGGGCCGATTCCGGATCGGTGCGATCGGCGATCAGCCGGTGCGAGCCCTTGAGGTAGTTGGCGATGGCGGAAAGCGGCTGGTTCAACTCGTGCGCGAGTGCGGAGGCCATCTCGCCCATCGCCGTCAACCGCGAGATATGGACAAGCTCCGACTGAAGCTCCTGCAGCCTCGCCTCGGTCTGTTGCCGCTCGGAGAGATCGCGGATGAAACCGGTGAAGAAGCGCTCCTTGCCGGACCGCATCTCGCCGACCGCAAGCTCCATCGGGAACGTCGAGCCGTCCTTGCGCTCACCCACGACGACTCGTCCGATGCCGATGATGCGACGCTCGCCCGTGGTGAGGTAGCGGTTCAAATACCCGTCGTGGCTTTGCCGGTAGGGCGACGGCATCAGTATCTTCACATTCTTGCCGATCGCTTCGGCGGCGGTAAAGCCGAAGAGGCGCTCAGCCGCGCTTGAGAAGGACTGCATCGTGCCGACCTCATCGATGACGATCATCGCCTCGGGGATGGTGTCGAGGATCGAACGGAGATGCGCCTCGCGCGCCTTGGCATCCGCCGTTGCGCTCGCCGCGCCGCGCCGCACGCGCAGAAGCCATTCGCCACGGAAGGCGACGGCGGCCCCGACGAGGACAAAGATGACAAGGTCGGCGAACGCGCCGGCCGGAGGATGGATCGCGGGGATTGTCGCAATCCCGGCGCCGAGGATCGTCGCGACCAGCCCCGGGCCGATGCCGCCCAATGCGCTTGCGATCAGCACGGCGGCAACCAGGAAAAGGAACAGCGCATTCTCGTTGACGAATGCGCTTGCCGCGAGATGCAGCGCGACCGCCACGGCGACGGCGACGACCGCGGCGGCGTAGGCGAGGGCCGCGTCGCGGTTGAAAAGAGCCGCGTGCCGACGGGACAAGCCGCCAAGATGCTCCCCAATCTGCGTGTTTTCGCGCATTCCGACCCCTAGGCCCGAGGACGGCGGTTCCGGCCGCCTCGCAGGCTCACCTCCGTGATTCTACGTAGGGTAAATACCCGAATTTTCCCCGGCAAAAACCCTGTCTACTCCTGACCGCACCCCAAATGGAGGATGTGTCATGCTGCATTGGCAAGGCGAGGTCGCGAACGCGAAGGTTGTTCCTTTTCCGGCTACCGGCGGTTCGGCGGGCCGCGGTTCGATCAGCGATCTCCTCGACATGATGGGCACCTGCATGAGCTTCGGCCGCAACGCCGAGATTTTCGGCGAGGACGAGCCGGCGGACTACTTCTACAAGGTCGTGAGCGGCGCGGTGCGCATCAGCAAGCTCCTGAGCGACGGCCGCCGCCAGATCGGGGCATTCTACCTGCCAGGCGAGATTTTCGGGCTGGAGACCGAGAAAGCCCACGCCTTCTCGGCGGAGGCGATCTGCGACTCCCGCATCTTAGTCGTGAAGCGGAGCGCGTTCCTTGCCCGGGCGACCCGCGATTGCGCCGTGGTCACGGAAATCTGGACGCAGACGATGATGCATCTGCAGCGCGCGCAGAACCACATGCTGCTCCTCGGCCGCAAGAACGCGCAGGAGCGCATTGCCGCGTTTCTCCTGGAGATGGCGGCGCGCCTTCCCCGCACCGGCGAGGTCGAACTTCCGATGTCGCGCCAGGACATCGCCGATTATCTGGGCCTCACCATCGAAACCGTCTCGCGCACGCTGACCCAGCTTGAGCGCGATGGCCTGATCGCGATTCCCGCCTCGCGGCGGATCGTGTTCCGCGACCGCGCCGCGCTCAACCTGATGAACGACTGCCTTGCCGCCTGACGCGACTTCCAAAGTCACCGGAGACGAAGATGACCGGACTGAGGACCGTATTCGCCGTTATTCCCGCGGCTGCGGCGGCTGAAAGCGCGGTTTCGGCGTTTCAAGCCCTGCCGCTTGCCGACAAGGCGCGCCTTGTCGGGCTCCATGTCGCGCCGCTCGCGATAACCTACGGCCTCGCCACCGACATGGCGCTCGCCTCCTTCATCGAGGCGCAGATGGCCGCCGCCGACGACGAAAGGAAAGCGGCTGAGGCCGCCTTCCAGGGCGCCGCCAAGAAGGCGGGGATCGTCTTCGAATGGCGCTCTGAAAAGTCCCCCGACACCCTTGTTTCGCCGCACGCCGGCACGATGTCGCGCGCCGCCGATATTATCCTCTGCCCGCAGCTGCCGAACGAGGCGTCGATCGGGCGCCACCATCTCGAGGAAGTCGTGTTCACGTCGGGGCGCCCGGTGATCGCCCTGCCGGCTGGCTGGTCGGTGCGCAAGCTCGGCAAGCGCGTGCTCGTCGCCTGGGACGGCGGCCGCGAGGCGGCGCGCGCGGTCTTCGACGCGCTTCCTCTCCTCACCGGCGCTGAAACCGTGCGCATCGTCTCCGTGCAAGGGCTGCTCGAAGATCCCGTGCGGCAATTCACGCCCGGTGACGACATCGCGGCAACGCTATCGCGGCACGACGTACGCGTGGAGACGACAGTGGTCCGCACCACGCGCGGCAATGTCCGCGAGGAACTCAAGGCGCAGGCGCTGGACTTCGCAGCCGATCTAACGGTGATGGGATGCTACGGGCATTCGCGCATCCGCGAGCGCATCCTTGGCGGCGTTTCGCGCAGCATGCTGCGCGAAATTCCGTTTCCGCTGCTGCTCGCCAACTGACGGAAAGGCCCGATGGCGCTCGACGGCTCGGCCGACCGGCTGCGCCCCGCCGAGCCTCCGCCGCCTGAGCCGGATCGTGGCGGAGTTGCCGGCGAGTCCTTGAACAGCCGCGTGCCATGGCATGCCTTGTCGGCCGAGGCGGTCGTGAAGCGCCTTGCGACGACGACGGCGGCGGGGCTCTCCGCAGCCGAAGCCGCGGTGCGCCAGAAGAGGTTCGGTCCGAACGCGCTTCCCGAGCCGCGGCGCCGCACTATCCTTGCCATCTTCGTCGGGCAACTCGCGAGCCCGCTCGTCTATCTGCTGCTCGCCGCCGCCGCCGTGTCGATCGCGCTCGGCGAATTCGCCGACGCTTGGTTTATCGGCGCCGTCCTCCTCCTGAACTCGGCAATCGGCGGATCGCAGGAATGGCGCGCCGAGGTCAACACCGCGGCGCTCCGCTCCTCGATCACGGCGACGAGCCGCGTTCTCCGCGACGGCGCGGTCCATTTGATCGAAAGCGCGGGGCTCGTCCCGGGTGACGTCGTGCTGGTCGAGGCCGGCGACCGCGTGCCGGCCGACATGCGCCTCCTGCAGGCGTTCGATGCGCGCGCGGACGAATTGGCGCTGACCGGCGAATCCTATGCCGTCGACAAATCGGCCCGGCAGGATTTGGACCAGGACACCTCGGTCGCGGATCGCTCGACGATGCTCCATGCCGGCACGAGCGTGCTGACCGGACGCTCCGAGGCGGTGGTGGTCGCCACCGGTGTCGACACCGAGATCGGCCGGATCGCGCGCGAACTCGCCAAGGCGGCGCCCCCGCCGCCGCTCACGCAGAGGCTTGAGCGCTTCAGCCGCAATCTCGGGTTCATCGTGATTGCGCTGATGGCGCTCCTCGTCGCCGGGCAGCTTCTCGCCGGCGCTTCGCTCCGCCAGACCTTCTTCGTCGCGGTGGCGCTCGCCGTCGCGGCGATCCCGGAGGGCCTTCCCGTCGCCGTGACGGTGGCGCTCTCGATCGCCACGCGGAGGATGGCGCGGCGGAACGTCATCGTCCGCCATCTCCCGGCCGTCGAAGGGCTCGGCTCCTGCACGGTCGTGGCGAGCGACAAGACCGGAACGCTGACCGCCAATGCGCTGACCGCCAAGCGCCTTTGGCTCCCAGGCTTCGGCGTCGTCGATGTTGGCGGTGAGGGCTACGATCCGCGCGGCGAGTTTCGTTTCGAGGCGAAGCAGGCCGAGGACAAGGGGCCGGCGGCGATCGCGCAGGCGGCTGCCTCGGCGGCGCTTTGCAATGACGCGACCTACGAGCCTGCCGACGGCGAGGGGGGCCGGAGCGGCGACACGCTCGACGTCGCGCTCCTGGTGCTTGCCGCCAAGGCCGGGCTTCAGCTTCCCGCGGTCCGCGCTGCGGCGACGCGGGTGGGCGAAATCCCCTTCGCTGCCGAGCGGCGCTTCGCCGCGACGCTGAACAGCCACGGCGACGGGCCGAAGCTTCACGCGAAGGGTGCGCCGGAAGTGATTCTGCCGTTGTGCGAAAACGGCGGCGCCGATGCGCATCTCGCCGCCGAGCGCATGGCCGAAGAAGGGCTTCGTGTCGTCGCCGTCGCCGCGAAGATGGTGACGCAGGAAGGGCCGTTCGCGACCTCCGACATCGAGGCGGAGCTCGTCGGCCTGACGCTGCTCGCGCTCGTGGGATTCATCGATCCGCTGAGGCCCGAGGCGCGTGAGGCCGTGGCCGCGTGCAGGGCGGCCGGCGTCTCGGTCCGCATGGTTACGGGCGACCATCCGGTGACGGCGCTTGCCATCGCGCGCGAACTCGGCCTCGCAGAGGACATGAGCGAAGTCACTACCGGCCGCGAGATCGTGGCGCTCGCCGCTTCGCCGGAGGGACGCCAGACGCGCCTTGCCGAGGCCAAGGTCTTCGCCCGCGTCGAGCCGACGCAGAAGGTCGACATCGTGGAGGCTCTGAAAGCCGCCGGCCACATCGTCGCAATGACCGGCGACGGCGTGAACGACGCGCCGGCGCTTCGCCGCTCCGACCTCGGCGTCGCCATGGGGAAGAGCGGCACCGACGTGGCGCGCGACGCCGCCGACCTCGTCATCGCCGACGACAATTTCGCCTCCGTCGTCGCCGGTATCCAGGAGGGGCGCGCCGCTTACGCCAACATCCGCAAGGTCATCTATCTCTTGGTCTCGACCGGCGCGGCGGAGGTGGTGATCTTTCTACTCGCGACATTGTTCGCCCAGCCGCTGCCCTTGAGCGCCGTGCAGCTTCTCTGGCTGAACCTCGTGACGAATGGCGGACAGGACGTGGCGCTTGCCTTCGAGGCGCGCGAGGACGGGCTGTTGAACCGCCCGCCGCGCCCGGTGAACGAGCCGATCTTCGACCGGCTGATGATCTCCGAAAGCGCGGTCTCCGGGCTGGCGATGGGCGCGGTGAGCTTCGCGTTCTTCGTCTGGGCGCTGTCAAAGGGCTGGAGCGAACGCGATGCGCGGAACGCGCTCCTCTTCCTGCTCGTCCTCTTCGAGAACGTCCAGGTCTTCAACTGCCGCTCGGAGACGCTCTCCGCGTTCCGCATCCCCTTCTCGAACAACTGGCCGGTCGTGGTCTCCGTGGTGGGGGCCGAGGCCATCCATATCGGCGCCGCCTTCGTGCCCGGCATCCGCGACGTGCTCGGGATGCACCCGATCTCGGTCGAGCTCTGGCTGGCGCTGGTCCCGATCGCGCTCTCGCTGCTTCTGGTAATGGAGCTCTTCAAGCTCCTGTGGCGCGGATCGACCCGCGCCGGCGCCAAACGTCAGAGCGAGCGCACGGAGACGACGCGGTAGGTGTGCATCTTGGCGTGTTCGTCGCGGATCGACACGTATTCGCCGAGCAGGAAATGTTCGCTGCCGAGGTGGTAGGCGTCTTCGTTGTCGCTGGTCGCGTCCTGGTCGTAGTCGAAATACCAGGCGCCGCCGGGCTTCCGCGCCAGCCGCCCGACCATGTCATTCTCGCCTTCGCGGAAGCGGTGGACGCGGCAATGCTCCTTGTACTTGCGCCATAGATCGGCGGAGAGCCGCTGGTCCTGGTCGAGCGGCGCCACGAGGTCGTAGCCGGTCGCGTTGCTCCCTTCCGGGTGCCCGGGCTCGCGGGCGAGTTCCAGGCGGATCTGGCGGAATTCGGGGGGCAGAGAGGACATGCGTTCCGTTCCTTGATGCTCTAGCTCAACCTTAGTTCGGGGGCGGGGCTTTCCCATTGATCGGCGTCAATTCGGCGCGCCGGTCAAGGGGGCGGGCCGCGCGGGTCCGGAAGTGTTGTAGGCTTGCAGGATGATCGACAAGCTCGAATTCCTGCTCGCGCTCGCCAAGGAGCAGCATTTTGGGCGCGCGGCGGAAGCCTGCGGCGTGTCGCAGCCGACGCTCTCGGCCGGCATCAAGAGCCTGGAGGATACGCTCGGCGTGCTCCTCGTGCAGCGCGGCTCGCGCTTCCACTCTTTCACGCCGGAAGGCGAGCGCGTGCTCGGCTGGGCGCGGCGCATCGTCGGCGACAGCCGGGCGCTCCGCCAGGACATCGAATCCCTGAAGCATGGCCTTTCGGGGCATCTCAAGATCGCCGCGATTCCAACCGCGCTCGCGATCGTCGCCGACGTGACCACGCCCTACCGCGAGAAGCACCCGAACGTGCGCTTCACCATTCTGTCGCGGAACTCGATCGAGGTCCTTGCCATGCTTGAGAACCTCGAGATCGACGCCGGCATCACCTATCTCGACAACGAGCCGCTCGGGCGCGTCAATTCGGTGCCGATCTATGAGGAACGCTACCGCCTTGTCACCTCCGTGGAAGGCCCCTTCGGCGACCGCGAGAGCGTGACGTGGGCGGAGGTCGGCACGGTGCCGCTCTGCCTGCTCACGCCCGACATGCAGAACCGCCGTATCATCGACGCGCTGCTCGTCGCCGCCGGCGCGCGGCCGCAGACGTCGCTCGAATCGAACTCCATGATCGTGCTCTATTCACACGTGAGGACCGGGCGCTGGGCGAGCGTCATGCCGGAAAAACTGGCCTCGACGCTCGGCTTGACCGACCGCGTCCGTGCCATCCCGATCGTCGAGCCGGACGCCACGCACACAGTCGGCCTCGTCGTGCCGCATCGCGAGCCGATGACCCCGCTCGCTCTGGCGCTCGTCGCGGAGGCTCGGAAGGTTGCCGGGACGTCGCTCGCCTGAGCCGTTGGGCGATAGATCGATAGGAATATCCTATCAACCGACCGTCTGGCTTTATTGATTTCTTGCCTGTTTTCGTGCTTTTGATCGGCTTCTACGATCAAGGACCACCAAATGTCGGGCGATAGCCACGACGCGCTCGTTCGCGAGATCATCGACGCACACAAAAACGTCGAGGGCGCGACGCTGCCCATCCTGAACAAGCTGCTGGAGGCGCTCGGCTACGTGCCGGACTCCGCTTTGCCGATCGTCGCGGAGGCACTCAACATCTCGCGCGCCGAGGTCTACGGCATCGTCACCTTCTATCACGACTACCGCCGCGAGCCCCCCGGCCGCCACGTGGTGAAGCTTTGCCGCGCCGAAGCCTGCCAGTCGATGGGTGGACGCGCGGTGGCGGAGCAATTGACGAAGCGCCTCGGAGTCGATTTCGGCGAGACGTCGCCGGACGGCCGCGTGACGCTCGAAGCCGTCTATTGCCTCGGGCTTTGCGCCTGCGCGCCCTCAGCCATGGTCGACGGCCGCGTGATCGGCCGCGTTGATCACGAGAGGGCGGACGCGATCGCCGCGGAGGTCGGCCGGTGAGCACGCGCGTCTTCGTCCCCTGCGATGCCGGCGCGGTCGCCGTCGGCGCCGACCGCGTGGCGGAGGCGGTGGAACGCATCGCAGCAGAGAGCGGCGCAAAGGTCGAGATCGTGCGGAACGGTTCGCGCGGGCTCTATTGGCTGGAGCCGCTGGTCGAGGTCGAGACCGCGGCAGGGCGCATCGCCTACGGGCCGGTGGCGGCGGACGACGTCAAAGGGCTTTTCGAGTCCGGCTTCCTCGAAGGAAAGCCGAGCCCGCTCTTCCTCGGCCCCACCGAAGAAATTCCGTTTCTGAAACGGCAGACGCGTCTCACCTTCGCGCGCTGCGGCGTAGTCGATCCGCGCTCGCTCGAAGACTATCGCGCACATGGCGGGATGAAGGGCCTCGAGCGCGCTCTGAAAATGCAGCCGGCCGCGGTCGTCGAACAGGTGAAGGCATCGGGATTGCGCGGCCGCGGCGGCGCCGGCTTTCCGACCGGCATCAAATGGGAAACGGCGATGAAAGCGCCGGCAGAGCAGAAATACGTAGTCTGCAACGCCGACGAGGGCGACAGCGGCACCTTCGCCGACCGCATGATCATGGAGGGCGATCCGTTCCTTTTGATCGAGGGCATGACCATCGCCGGCCTCGCGATCGGCGCGACCAAGGGCTTCGTCTATCTCCGCTCCGAATATCCGCATGCCGAGATCGCCATGAACGCGGCGATCGTCGCGGCGCGGCGCGCCGGGCTGCTCGGCGATAACGTCGGCGGCTCGGGCAAGGCTTTCGACATGGAAGTCAGAATGGGCGCCGGCGCCTATGTCTGCGGCGAAGAGACGGCGCTTCTCGACAGCCTGGAAGGGAAGCGCGGGCAGGTGCGCGCCAAGCCGCCGCTCCCTGCGCACAAGGGCCTCTTCGGCAAGCCGACGATCATCAACAACGTGCTCTCCTTCGCCGCCGTGCCGTTCATCATGGCGGAGGGCGCGGAGAAATATCGCGACTACGGCATGGGTCGCTCGCGCGGCACGATGCCGATCCAGCTCGCCGGCAACGTCAAGCACGGCGGGCTTTTCGAGACGGCGTTCGGCGTGACGCTCGGCGAACTGGTCAATGACATCGGCGGCGGCACGGCGTCCGGACGTGCGGTGCGCGCGGTCCAGGTCGGCGGTCCACTTGGCGCCTATTTCCCGCCGTCGCTTTTCGACACGCCCTTCGACTATGAGGCGTTCACCGCCAAGGACGGGCTGATCGGCCACGGCGGCGTCGTCGTCTTCGACGATACGGTCGACATGGCCGAGCAGGCGCGCTTCGCGCTCGAATTCTGCGCCATCGAATCGTGCGGCAAGTGCACGCCCTGCCGCATCGGCTCGACCCGCGGCGTGGAGGTGATCGACCGCATTGTCGCCGGCGACAACGTCGATGCGAACCTCGCCCTGGTCGAAGAACTTTGCGAGACGATGAAGTTCGGCTCGCTCTGCGCGCTCGGCGGCTTCACGCCGTTCCCGGTGTTAAGCGCGCTTCACCATTTCCCCGAGGATTTCAGCGGCGGCGCGCATCGGCGCATGCAGGCTGCGGAATAGGAGAGAGGCAATGTCCCTCGTCCAGGAGATCGACTACGGCACCAGGCGCTCGAAATCCGAGACGCTCGTTACTCTGACGATAGACGGAGCAACCGTCACCGTGCCGGAGGGCACCTCGATCATGCGCGCCGCGATGGAAGCCGGCACGCAAATCCCGAAACTCTGCTCGACCGACATGCTCGACGCCTTCGGCTCGTGCCGGCTTTGCCTCGTCGAGATCGAGGGCCGCGCCGGAACGCCGGCCTCCTGCACGACGCCTGTCGCCCCGGGCATGGCCGTCCATACGCAAACGGAGCGGCTCGCCCGCATCCGCAAGGGGGTGATGGAGCTCTACATCTCCGACCACCCGCTCGACTGCCTGACCTGCGCGGCGAACGGCGACTGCGAGCTGCAGGACATGGCCGGCGCCGTGGGCCTGCGCGAGGTGCGCTACGGCTACGACGGCGCGAACCACGTGTTCGCGAAGTCGAACGGCAAACCTAACGCGGATTGGCATCCGAAGGACGAGTTGAATCCCTATTTCACCTTCGATCCGTCGAAATGCATCGTCTGCTCGCGCTGTGTGCGCGCCTGCGAGGAAGTGCAGGGCACCTTCGCGCTGACCATCGATGGCCGCGGCTTCGAATCGAAGGTAGCGGCCGGTATCGACGAAGGCTTCCTCGCGTCTGAGTGCGTCTCCTGCGGCGCCTGCGTGCAGGCCTGCCCGACCGCGACGCTCAGCGAAAAGTCGCTGATCGAAATCGGCCAGCCGGAGCATTCGGTGGTGACGACCTGCGCCTATTGCGGTGTTGGCTGCTCGTTCAAGGCGGAGATGCGCGGCGATATGGTTGTCCGCATGGTGCCCTACAAGGACGGCAAGGCGAACGAGGGCCATTCCTGCGTGAAAGGTCGCTTCGCCTGGGGTTACGCCACGCACAAGGACCGCATCACCAAGCCGATGATCCGCGCGAAGACAACCGATCCCTGGCGCGAGGTGACGTGGGAAGAGGCGATCTCGCACACAGCCTCGGAGTTCAAGCGCCTGCAGGCGACCTACGGCCGCGATGCGATCGGCGGCATCACCTCCTCACGCTGCACCAACGAAGAGACCTATCTCGTCCAGAAGCTGGTGCGCGCCGCCTTCAAGAACAATAACGTCGATACCTGCGCGCGCGTCTGCCACTCGCCGACCGGGTATGGCCTGAAGTCGACGTTCGGCACCTCCGCCGGCACGCAGGATTTCATCTCGGTGGAAAAGGCCGACGTGATCGTCGTGATCGGCGCCAATCCGACCGACGCGCATCCGGTCTTCGCCTCGCGCATGAAGAAGCGGCTGCGCGAAGGCGCCAGGCTCATCGTCATCGATCCGCGCAAGATCGATCTCGTCGAGACGCCGCACGTCAAGGCCGACCACCATCTGCAGCTGATGCCCGGCACCAACGTCGCCGTCATCAACGCGATCGCGCATGTCGTTGTCACCGAGGGCCTGATCGACGAGGCCTATGTGCGCGAGCGCTGCGAGCTCGAAGACTTCCAGAGCTGGGCGAAGTTCATCGCCGAGGAGCGGAACTCGCCGGAGGCGCTGGAGAAAGAGACCGGCGTTCCGGCGGCGGAGGTGCGCGCCGCGGCGCGGCTCTACGCGACCGGCGGCAATGCCGCGATCTATTACGGCCTCGGCGTCACCGAGCACAGCCAGGGCTCGACCATGGTCATGGGCATGGCGAACCTCGCCATGGCGACCGGCAATATCGGCAAGGAAGGCGTCGGCGTTAATCCGCTCAGGGGCCAGAACAACGTGCAGGGCGCCTGCGACATGGGCTCCTTCCCGCACGAGCTCCCGGGCTACCGCCACGTCGCCGACGACGCGGTGCGCCAAAGCTTCGAGGCGCTTTGGGGCCTCAGCCTCTCCAACGAGCCGGGGCTCAGAATCCCGAACATGCTCGATGAGGCGGTCGACGGGAATTTCAAGGGCATCTACATCCAGGGCGAGGACATCGCACAGTCCGATCCCGACACGCAGCACGTGACCGCCGGGCTTGCGGCGATGGAATGTGTCGTCGTGCACGACATCTTCCTGAACGAGACGGCGAAATACGCGCACGTCTTCCTGCCCGGTTCGTCGTTCCTGGAGAAGGACGGCACCTTCACCAACGCCGAGCGCCGCATCAGCCGCGTGCGGAAGGTGATCCCGCCGCTTGCCGGGATGGCGGATTGGGAGGCGACACAGGCCCTTTCGAACGCGCTCGGCTATCCGATGAACTATGCGCATCCCTCCGAGATCATGGACGAGATCGCGGCGCTGACGCCGACCTTTAAGGGCGTCTCCTTCGACAAGATCGACAGGCTCGGCTCGGTACAGTGGCCATGCAACGACAACGCGCCGGAAGGCACGCCGGTCATGCATGTCGGCAAGTTCGTGCGCGGCAAGGGCCGCTTCATGCTGACGGAGTTCGTGCCGACCGAGGAGCGGACCGGCGCGCGCTTCCCGCTGATCCTGACCACCGGGCGGATTCTGACGCAGTACAATGTCGGCGCGCAGACCCGGCGCACGGCGAACGTCGCCTGGCACGACGAGGATGTGCTTGAGATCCATCCGCTCGACGCGGAGAACCGCGGGATCAGGACCGGAGACCTCGTGGCGATCCAGAGCCGCTCGGGCGAGATATCGCTTCGCGCTGTGATCAGCGAGCGCATGCAGCCGGGCGTCGTCTACACGACCTTCCATCACCCGATCTCGGGCGCGAATGTGGTGACGACCGAGTTTTCCGACTGGGCGACGAACTGCCCGGAATACAAGGTGACGGCCGTGCAGATCCGCCGGACAAATGGCCCGTCGGCCTGGCAGGAGCACTTCGAGGAAGAGGCGCGAACGATGCGCCGCGTCGAGGCGCACCTCGACGCCGCCGAGTAAGGAGCGCGCTTTGTCGGAAAAGCTCGAAAAGCTCGTCCGCATGGCGAACCAGATCACCGACTTCTTCCGGCCATACCCGGAGGAGAAGGCGATCGTGGGCGTGCAGGAGCATCTGCGCTCGTTCTGGACGAACCGCATGCGCAAGGAACTGGCCGACTACGCCGCGGCGGGCGGGGCGGGGCTCCACCCGCAGGTGCTTGAGGCGCTTCGCCGCGAAGCCGCGGCAGCCGGATGAGCGAACGCCGCGACGATGGCGAGCGCGAAAAGAAGGCGCCGCCGCCGCCGCTCCGCCGTGTTGAGAATGTCGCCTACCGCTCGGGTGCTTCTGCCGCAGGCGCGCGCGCCGTGCCGGAAGAGACGGCGATTGCGCTGACCTATGACGGGTCAACGCAGGCGGTGATGATGGCGACGCCCGCCGACCTCGAGGACTTCGCCCTCGGCTTCAGCCTGACCGAGGGTATCATCAGTGGGCCGTCCGATATCCGCTCGCTTGAGATCTTGCCGGAAGCAGCCGGCATCGAGCTTCGCATGTGGCTCATCGAACCGCGGAGCGACGCGCTCGCCGCGCGCCGCCGGCATTTCGCCGGGCCAACCGGCTGCGGGCTCTGCGGCATCGACAGCCTCGCCGAGGCGGTGCGGCCGCCGGCTAAAGTGAAAGGTGACCTGAGACTCGGCGCGGAAGAGATTGCGGGCGCGCTGAAATCGCTCGCCGCTGCGCAGCCGCTGAACCGCGAGACCCGCGCCGTGCACGCCGCCGGCCTTTGGCAGCCGGGAAGGGGTCTTTTGCTCGCGCGCGAGGATGTCGGTCGCCACAACGCGCTCGACAAGCTGGTGGGCGCTGCCGCACATGCCGGGCTGAGCGCCGCTGGCTGTGTGCTGCTTCTGACGAGCCGCGTTTCCGTCGAGATGGTGCAGAAGGCCGCGGTGCTTGGGAGCCCAATCCTGGTCGCTGTTTCAGCCCCGACAGCGCTCGCCATCCGTATGGCTGAAGACGCCGGGATCACGCTCGTCGCCGTCGCGCGCGACGATGGCTTTGAGGTCTTTGCGCACCCGGAGCGGATTATGACGGTGGGCGAAAGCAGCGTCGCCGCGCGGGGCTGAACGCTACCTTAGCAGCTCCGAAAGCTTCGCCGGCGCCGGCTTCCGCGCCCTGAGATCAAGGCCGGAGAGCAGGTCGACAAGGTGGCTCATCATCAGATCGGCGGCGCGCTTGCCGTCGCCCTTGGCGATGGCGTCGGCGAGCGCCGCGTGCGCGTGGCGTTCGCAGATCGCGTCCGGCCGCCGCCAGTATAGCGCGATGATGAGCGAGGAGCGCGACACGAGCTCGCGCACGAAGCCGGAAAGGATCGGCTGGCTGGCAATCTCCGCGATCGCCAGGTGGAAGGCGCCGGATAGCGCGATGGCGCGGCCGGCGTCGCCGGCGGCGAGCGCGGCGTTCTCGTCGCGGATGTGGCGCTTCAGCCGCGCGCCGTCCTTCGATGTCGCAAGGCCCGCCGCCATCGCGGCGAGACGCGGCTCGATGACCGAGCGCGCCTCGAAAACATGCCGCGCTTCTTCGGCTGTCGGCTCGGCGACATGCGCACCGCGGTTCGGCTCGATGGTGACGACGCGCTCATGCGCGAGTGCCTGCAGCGCGGAGCGGACGATCGTGCGGCTGACGCCATAGATCGCGCCGAGCTCGTCCTCCGGCAGGCGCGCGCCGGGCGGCAGGCGGTGATCGAGGATTGCCGCAAGCAGCGCCTCGTGGATGCGCGCCGCGCGCGGGCTGCGCAGCGCCGTGCCCGACCCTCTCCGCCCGCCCGGCGTCGGATCGAGCGCCGCAAGATCTCCCTGGACTTCCCCCATCGCCACGTCTCCCAAGCCCGAATCCCTATCGAAAAGCTCGTTCACAGTCGAATTGTATACGATTTAGGCTGTCATTGTGTGCAGATGCCCAACATCTGAGCCGCGGCGATCTTGCGTCGGCAGAGCCGCCATCCGATTTCCCGCTTCATTTCCCGACCTCTCGGCTGGCGCGCACGCGCGCCCTGCTTGGCACGCGCCTTGCCTGTTGCATGAGAGAGGCCAGGAGAGGCGCATGGGACGGGCAGCGACGCTCGAGCTCGCCGGTGTGACGAAGCGCTACGGCACGACCGTCGCCGTCGACAACATATCGCTCAAAATCGCCGCCGGGACCTATTGCTGCCTGCTTGGTCCGTCGGGCTGCGGCAAGAGCTCGACGCTCAGGATGATCGCCGGGCACGAGCGCGTCTCCGTCGGCGACATCCTGCTCGGCGACGCGAACGTCACCGATCTGCCGCCGGCGAAGCGTGGCACCGCGATGATGTTCCAGTCCTACGCGCTCTTTCCGCATCTCGATCTCGTCGAGAACGTCGCCTTCAGCCTGAAGATGAAGGGCGTCGGCAAGCCTGAGCGGAGCGCGAAGGCGCTGGAAATGCTGCGGCTGATGCAGATGGAGCCCTATGCGACGCGCAAGCCCGCGCAGCTTTCCGGCGGCCAGCAGCAGCGCGTGGCGCTCGCCCGCGCGCTGATCACCGACCCGGAGGTGCTCCTCCTCGACGAGCCGCTCTCCGCGCTCGACCCGTTCCTGAAGATCAGGATGCGCGCCGAATTAAAGCGGCTGCAGACAAACCTCGGCATCAGCTTCGTGCATGTGACGCACAGCCAGGAGGAGGCGATGGCGCTCGCCGACCTCGTCGTGGTGATGGACGACGGCAGGATCGAGCAGGCGGCAAGCCCGCGCGAGGTCTTCGAGCGTCCGGCTACGGCCTTCGTCGCGCGCTTCATGGGCACGCACAACGTCATCTCGGGCCGCGTCCTGGCGGTGAAGGATGGGTTGGTGAGCTTCGCCGCCGCGGGCGGAGGAGCCTTCAGCGTCGCCGCGTCAGGCGCGCCGCGGCTGGCGGCGGACGAGCCGATCGACATCGGCATCCGCACCGACCGCGTCGATATCGGCGAGAGCGAGACCGCCGGCTTCGGCTTCACCGGGCTGGTCTCGACCGTCGAGTTCCTGGGTCCCTCGGTGAAGCTCGTCGTCACCGGCCCGGGCGTCGACGAATTCACGGTTCTTCTCGACGAGGAGGATTTCCTCCGTCGTCCCGTCGCGGTCGGAAACGCCGTGCCGCTGAACTGGGGCGAGCAGGGCGCGATCGCGCTCGGCCGCCCGAACTGAAATCTCAACAAAGGGGTACAGGGATATGACGAACGCGAAGAAATCGACCGGCATCTCGCGCCGCAAGCTTCTGAAGACGAGCGCCGCCGCGATCGGCGTCGCCGCCGGCTCCGGCATCATTACCGGCTTCCCGACGGTCTGGGCGCAGACGCCGATCACGCTCCGGCAGTTCGGCACCGGCGTGTCGAACCTTAACGCCATCGCCGACAAGTGCAAAGCCGATCTCGGCATCACGCTGGAGATGACGGCGATGGATTCCGACGCCGCCGCGCAGCGCGCCGTGACGCAGCCGGACAGCTACGACATCGCCGACATCGAATACTGGATTTTGAAGAAGGTCTATCCGGCCGGCGTGCTGCAGCCGATGGATGTCTCGAAGCTCACCTTCTACGACAGCATCGTACCGCTCTTCAAGAACGGCAAGCTGAAGCCCGACAGCGTGATCGCCCAGGGCACCGCGCCGCACACTGTAAGTTATGTCGAAGCCCCCGACGCCAAGACGTTCGCTCCGGCCGAGACCGGCTGGTTCACGATGGTTCCGACCATCTACAACGCCGATACGCTCGGCATCCGTCCCGACCTTGTCGGCCGCGACATCACCACCTGGGCCGACATCATGGACCCGGCCTATAAGGGCAAGACCGCGATCCTGAACATTCCCTCGATCGGCATCATGGACGCCGCCATGATCATGGAGGCGATGGGCAACATCAAATATGTCGACAAGGGGAACATGACGACGGAGGAGATCGACAAGACCATCGATTTCCTGATCAAGACCAAGCAGGCCGGCCAGTTCCGCGCCTTCTGGAAGAGCTTCGACGAAAGCGTGAACCTGATGGCTTCGGGCGAGGTGGTGATCCAGTCCATGTGGTCGCCGGCCGTCGCCGCCGTCCGCTCCAAGGGCATTCCCTGCAAATACCAGCCGCTGAAGGAAGGCTACCGCTCGTGGGGCGGCGGTCTCGGGCTCGCCGCGCATCTCTCCGGCCCGACGCTCGATGCGGCCTACGAATACATCAACTGGTACACCTCGGGCTGGGTCGGCGGCTACCTGAACCGGCAGGGCTACTACTCGGCGAACATGACGACCGCGAAGAAGTTCATGTCCGACGACGAGTGGGGCTACTGGATCGAGGGCAAGCCCGCGCAAGGCGACATCAAGGCGCCCGACGGCACCGTGATGGAGAAGGCGGGCGCGGTGCGCGACGGCGGCTCGTTCGAAGAGCGCATGGGCCACGTCGCCTGCTGGAACTCGGTCATGGACGAGGACCGCTACATGGTGAAGCGCTGGAACGAGTTCATCGCCGCGTGACCAGCGCGTCTGACATCGCCGCCGCGGGCTTCGCTGCCGCGGCGGTGCCGAAACGGAAGCGCCGGCCGGCCCTCGGGCTTGGCCGGCTCGCGCCCTATTTGCAGGCCGCGCCGCTCGCCCTTGTCCTCGGCGTGTTCCTGGCGTTGCCGATCCTCACCATCATCGTGGTGAGCTTCTGGGACTACGACTTTGCCCGCCTCTATCCCGGTTTCATCACCACCAACTACGCGGACGTGCTCGGCTCGTGGGTGACCTGGAAGACCTATCTGAACACGCTCAAATACGCGGCAATCGTCTGGGCGATCACGCTCACGATCGGATTCTGGATCGCCTATTTCCTCGCCTTCCACATCCGCACGATGATGATGCAGATGGTGCTCTTCCTCGTCTGCACCGTCCCGTTCCTCACCTCCAACATCATCCGCATGATCTCTTGGATACCGGTCCTCGGACGCAACGGGCTTATCAATTCCACGCTCGTCAAGATCGGCGTGATCCATCAGCCGATCGAGTGGCTGCTCTATTCGGACTTCGCCGTCGTCTGGGCCATGGTGCACCTCTACACTCTCTTCATGGTGACGCCGATTTTCAACACGCTGATGCGCATCGACCGCGCGCTGGTCGAGGCGGCACGTGACGCCGGCGCGAGCGGCCCGCAGATCATCTGGAACGTGATCATTCCGTTGGCGAAGCCTGGCATGGCGATCGGCACAATCTTCGTGGTGACGCTGGTGATGGCGGATTTCTCAACCGTGCAGGTCATGTCCGGCGGCCAGAGCGCGTCGGTCGCCCTGATGATGAAGAACCAGATGTCGCTGCTTCAATATCCGGCCGCGGCCGCCAACGCCGTGGTGCTGCTCGCGGTCGTGCTCGTGATGGTCGCCGGCATCCTCCGCGTCGTCGACATTCGCAAGGAGCTTTGAGATGGACGGGGAGAGGCGCGGCGCCGGCTTCTATGTTCTCGCGGCCTTCTTCGCGCTCTTCGTTGTTTTCCTCTATGGGCCGCTCTCGACCATCGTCATCCTCTCGTTCCAGGGGCCGAGCGGCGGGCTGACCTTCCCGATGAACGGCACATCGCTGCACTGGTTCGCCAACCTCTTCGAGAAGCAGGCGTCGGCGATTTCGGCGGCTCCTTCACGCGCTCGCTCCTCCTCGGGCTGATGGTGATGGCAGGCACGACGGTGATCGCGCTCCTTGCCGGCCTCGCCTTCCGCCGCCGCTTCGTCGGGGCGACGCCGCTTTTCTATCTGACCGTCTCGAGCCTCGTGGTGCCGTCGATCCTGATCAGCCTCGGCATCGGCGTTGGCTTCCAGCAGGCTGGCTTGAAGCCGGCCTGGTATACGTCCGCGCTCGGCGCGCACATGACCTGGACGCTTCCCTTCGGCGTCCTGATCATGCTCGCCGTCTTCAACCGCTTCTCGCCGGCCTACGAGGAAGCGGCGCGCGATCTCGGGGCTTCGCCCTGGCAGACCTTCCGCTATGTCGTGCTGCCGATGATCCTGCCGATGCTGATCGGCGTCGCGCTCTTCGGCTTCACGCTCTCCTACGACGAGTTCGCCCGCACCATGATGACGGCCGGCACCTACAACACACTGCCACTCGAAATCTACGCGATGACGACAAACGTCACGACGCCGGTCCTCTACGCGCTCGGCACGGTGACGACCGCATTCTCCTTCGCCATCATCCTGACGGCGCTCGTCACCATCACGCTGATCAATCGCCGCCGGGCGCGCCGTCTCGCGATTTGATGCGCATCCGTCTCGTCAACCCGAACACGACCGCGACGATGACGGAGACCGCGGCGCGCGCCGCGCGCCTGGTCGCCGCCTCCGGCACCGTCATCGAGCCGGTGACCTCGCGGATGGGCCCGGAATCGGTCGAGGGCTACTACGACGAAGCGCTCGCGGTGCCGGGCTTCCTGTCTGAGATCGCGCGCGCCGAGGAAGACGGCGCCGACGCCGCGATCGTCTCATGCTTCGACGATACAGGGCTCGATGCCGCCCGCTCGCTGGTCGCGATCCCCGTCGTCGGCCTCTGCGAAGCAGGCGTGGCAACGGCGGCGTTCGTCGCCCCGAGATTCGCGATCGTCACCACGCTCTCCCGCTCCGTCGTCCCGATCGAAGGGCTCGTCGCCCGCTACGGCATGGCTGGGCGCTGCCGCGTCCACGCCGCGGATGTTCCCGTGCTGGCGCTCGAGGACGCGTCGTCGGGCGCGGTCGGAGAGCTTCGCGCGACCGTCGGGAACGCGCTTGAAGACCCGCAGGTCGGCGCGATCGTGCTCGGCTGCGCCGGGATGGCCGAACTGGCGCGCTGCCTCAGCGAGGAATTCGGCGTGCCCGTGATCGATCCCGTAGGCGCGGCCGTCAAGCAATGCGAGGCGCTGGTCGGGCTCGGCCTTAAGACGACGAAACGCGGCGCCTACGCGCCGCCGCTTGCCAAGCGCTATGATGGCGTGATGGCCGCCTTCGCACCGACCGCGTGATGCGCCGGACGGGGAGGGCGGTCTCGGCCCGGTTTATCTGGTGGTGGCCGCCCGGATGCGCTAAGCGACGGGCACCACGGCACTCACACTCTTAGTCGTTCCATGATTCCGATTTTCGACGGGCACAACGACGTGCTCCTCCGCCTCATGAAGAAATCCGAGGCGGATGGCGGCGCCGGTTCTTTCCTCGACGGCGACGGCGCCGGTCATCTCGACCTTCCGCGCGCCCGGGCCGGCGGTTTCGCGGGCGGGCTCTTCGCGGTTTTCGTGCCGCCGCGCGAGCTCGATCCCACGCGCGACAATGTGATGCGGAACGCCGCCTATGACGTGCCGCTGCCCGAACGCACGGATTTGACGCAGGCGCAGGCGGTCGCGTTTCAGATGATCTCGCTGCTCTTCCGGATCGTGCGCCGCTCCAAGGGCGCCGTCCGCCTCTGCCGCGACGCCGGCGAGATTCAGGCGAGCATAGACGCCGGCGCTCTCGCCACGGTCCTGCATATCGAAGGCGCCGAGCCGATCGACCGCGACTTCCGCATGCTCGAAATCCTCTATGAGGCCGGATTGCGTTCGCTCGGGCTGGTATGGAGCCGGCCGAACATCTTCGGGCACGGCGTGCCGTTCCGCTTCCCGAGCACGCCCGATACGGGCCCCGGCCTGACCGACGAGGGCCGCGCGCTGCTCAGGGCGTGCAACGAGCTTGGCGTGCTGGTCGACCTCTCGCATCTGAACGAGAAGGGCTTTTGGGACGTTGCAGAGCTTTCCGCGGCGCCGCTCGTCGCCACCCATTCGAACGTCCACGCGCTTTGCCAGAGCTCGCGCAACCTGACCGACCGGCAGCTTGCCGCGATACGGGAAAGCGGCGGCCTGGTGGGGTTGAACTTCGCCACCTCTTTCCTGCGCGCCGACGGCCGCATGCAGGCGGACACGCCGCTGGAAGACATGGTGCGCCACACCGACCACCTGATCGAGCAGCTTGGGCCTGAGGGTATCGGGTTCGGCTCCGATTTCGATGGCGCGGTGGTCCCGGGGGAGATCGGCACCGTCGCCGGCTTTCCGCGGCTGGTCGAGGCGTATCGTGCGGCAGGTTACGACGACGCCCTGCTGCGCAAGCTATGCTTCGAGAACTGGCTTAGCCTGCTTGAGCGGACGTGGGCTATCCGCTCGTCAAAGGGGACGGGCTCGCCGTTCGAAGCCGCGGCTCGCGGCGACGGGAGGGGCGATGCGGGAGCGGACGCCGGCGGCGAACGCGTCGGCGACCACCACGCCGTGCACGCCTGACGAGAGCGATTGAACTCGCGAGGCAAAGAAACGAAGCTGCGGCGGCGGAATCGACGGCGCGAACGTCAATGGTGGACGCGGTGTCTGAAGCAAAGTCCGGGGGCCGGAAGGCTCTGAAATCGCCCGCTCGGCGCCCGCGCGCGCAGGCGATACTGGCGCTGAACGCCTTCGACCCGGAGCGCCCGAAGGGCCTGAGCGACGCGGTCGGCGCGCTCCTTGACCGCCGCATCCGGACTTTCGGCCCGATCTCGATGCTCTTCTACGACCGGCCGCTCAACATCGTGCGCGCTCAAGGGGCGTGGATGTACGACGCGGCGGGGAGGGCGTATCTCGACGTCTACAACAACGTCCCCTCCGTCGGGCATTGCCACCCGCATGTGGTGGAGGCGATCAGCCGGCAGGCGGCGCTCTTGAACATCCACACGCGCTACCTGCACGACGCCGTGCTGAGCTACGCCGAGCGGCTGCTCGCGACGCTGCCGGACACCATGACCAACATCGCCTTCACCTGCACGGGGAGCGAAAGCAACGATCTCGCGCTGCAGGTGGCGCATGCGGCGACCGGCCGCCGCGGCCTCGTCGTCACCGAGAACGCGTATCACGGGAACAGCACCGCCGTGGTGGACATCTCGCCGTCCTCCGCGCCCGCCCGCGCGCTCGCGCCGCATGTCCGCGCCGTGCCGCCGCCCGACGCGCGCCGCGCCGGCGAAAATCCCGGCGCGCGCTTCGCCGCCGACGTGCGTGCGGCGATCGACGACCTCGAAGCGAAAGGCATCGGCTTCGCGGCGCTCATCTTCGACAGCATTTTCTCAAGTGACGGCGTCTACGCCGACCCGCCGGGGCTCCTCGGACCGGCCGTCAAGGCCGCGCGAAAGACCGGCGGACTCATCATTGCCGACGAGGTGCAGCCGGGCCTCGGCCGGACCGGCAAGCACATGTGGGGCTTTCAGCGGCATCGGATCGCGCCCGACATGGTGACGATGGGAAAGCCGATGGGGAACGGCTATCCGATCGGAGCCGTCGCCGCGAGCCCGGCGCTCTTCAAGGCGTTCACGGACCGCGTCGGCTACTTCAACACGTTCGGCGGCAGCCCGGTCGCCGCCGCGGCTGGTATGGCCGTCCTTGATGTGCTGGAAGGCGAGAAACTGATGGCGAACGCCGGCAAGGTCGGATCGCACCTTTCGCGGAATCTCATGGCGCTCACAAAGCGCCACGACGCGATCGGTGAAGTGCGCGGCGCAGGACTCTATCTAGGCGTGGAGTTCATCTCCGACCGCGCCCCGTGGACGCCCGATCCGGCAACCGCGCGCCACGTCATCAATTTTCTGCGCGACAAGCACATCCTGATCGGTGCCGCCGGGCCGCACGGCAACGTGTTGAAGATCCGCCCGCCGCTCTGCTTCTCGGCTGAGCATGCCGATATGCTCGTCGCCAGCATCGACGAAGCGCTCACCGAGCGCCCGCCCGTCAGGCGATACACTCGCCCCCGTCGATCACCAGCGCGTGCCCGGTCATGAAGGCCGAGCGGTCGGACGCCAAATAGAGGATCGACTCGGCGATCTCCTCCACGCTGGCGAAGCGGCCGAGCGGAATCTTCTTCGCGACGTAGTCGAGGAGCGCCTGCCGCCCGCCCATCTGCTTCGTGAACGGATCGTTGAACGGCGTGTCGACCCAGCCGGGGCAGAGCGCGTTCACGCGCACATTGTATTTCCCGTAGTCGATGGCGATCTGCTTCACCATGGCGACGGCGGCGTGCTTGGAGGTGGCGTAGGCGATCATGCCGGGATCGTAGAGGACGCCGGAATTCGACGACGTCACGATGATCGATCCGCCGCCTGCTTCACGCATGTGCGGCATGACGAGGCGCGCGAGCGTGAAATGCGCGCGGACGTTGATCGTCCATGATTGATCCATGCCGGGCGGGTCGACGTCCTCCAGCGAGCCTTCCACCTGAATGCCGGCATGGCTGTGCAGGATGTCGATGCGGCCGAATTCCGCGATCGTGCGTTCGACCAGCCGTTCGAGCGCCTGGGTATCGCCGACGTCCGCCGCAACCGCGATCGCCGTCCCGCCTTTCTCGGCGATGCGGCGCACGGTCGCCTCGCCCGCCGCGGCGTCGCGGTCGGCGATGACGAGGCGGGCGCCCTCGCGCGCCATGATCTCGGCACCGGCGCGGCCGATGCCGGAGCCGGCGCCGGTAACGATTGCCACTTTGCCTTCCAGGATCACTGCGCCCCCTTGCCCGACCGCGCGGATGTGACAAGTTCAGGAAGCACGATAGCAAGCTTCACGGGCGGGGCGAATGACGTTCGACGATCTTCCTCACGAGCAGCAGCTCGAATGTCTCGGCGAGTTGGCCGCCGCCGCGCTCGCTCGCTACGGGATCAGGGCCGCCGAGCCGCCGAAGCTCGTCAACGTCTCGGAGAACGCGACCTACAAGGTGATCGCCGACGGCGGCGACTACGCGCTTCGCGTGCATCGCGAGGGCTACCATTCGCGAAACGCCATCGCCTCGGAGCTGGCCTGGCTGCAGGCGCTTCGCCGCGACGGCGTCGTCGTCACGCCCGTTCCGGTGCCCGGCCTCGACGGCGACCTGATCCAGGCGGTCGGGCATCCGGCGATGCCGCGGCCGAGGCATGTCGTCCTCTCCGAGTGGGAGGCGGGGCGCGAGCCTTCGTCGACCGACCATCTCGTGGAAAAATTCGACGTGCTCGGCGAGGTGACGGCGCGGATGCACAAGCATTCTGAGAGCTGGCAGCGGCCGGCGAATTTCGAGCGCCACACCTGGGATTTTGAAACGAGCCTCGGTGAGCGGCCGCATTGGGGACGCTGGGCCGACGGCATGGGGATCGACCGGGCGAAGGCCGCGCTCTTCGGGCGCGCGGTCGCGCTGATTGGGCGAAGGCTCGGAGATTTCGGCAAGGCGCCGGAGCGCTTCGGCCTGATCCATTGCGACATGCGC
This sequence comes from uncultured Alphaproteobacteria bacterium, assembly GCA_963739005.1. Taxonomy (GTDB): domain Bacteria; phylum Pseudomonadota; class Alphaproteobacteria; order Rhizobiales; family Afifellaceae; genus DASWJZ01. The sequence continues at coordinate 91,971 of CAVTYQ010000005.1, forward strand.
CTCGCCAATCTCCTGGTCGACGGCGACACGGTGAAGGTGATCGACTTCGACGATTGCGGCTTCTCCTGGCACCTCTATGACGCGGCGACGGCGGTCTCCTTCTTCGAGCACGAGAAGCATGTGCCGGAGCTGCTTGCCGCGTGGATCGCCGGCTACCGCAAGGTGCTGCCGCTCCCCGCCGAGGACGAGGCGGAGCTTTGGACCTTCGTCATGCTTCGCCGCATGATCCTCGTCGCCTGGATCGGCTCGCATTCGGAGACCGACCTCGCGAAGTCGATGGGCGTCGCCTACACCGAGCAGACGGCGCCGATGTGCGAGGATTACCTGACGAAGTTCGGGTGAGTGGGCGTCTCCGCAGCGAACCTTCTCCCAAGCTTGGGAGAAGGTTCGGCGTCCTCACGCATTCAACGCCTCGAGCGATTCCGGCAGGATCTGGCCGCCGTCGACGACGATGGTCTGGCCGGTGATGTAGGCGGCCTCCTTGGAGGCGAGGAAGAGCGCCGCGTAGCCGATGTCCTCGACCGAGCCGAGCCGCTTCAGCGGGATCGAGGCGGCCATCGTCTTCAGGTAGTCCGCGCCGAGGCCCTCCAGCCCTTCGGTGACGATGTTGCCAGGCATCACCGCGTTGACGGTGATCCCGTATTTGGCGAGCTCGATCGCCGCGGTCTTTAAGAACCCGAGCTGGCCGGATTTCGACGCGCCGTAATGCGTCCAGCCGGGGAAGCCGGTGATCGGCCCGGTGATCGAGGACGTGATGACGATGCGGCCGGCGCCCGACTTCTTCAGGTAGGGGAGGCACGCCTTTATCGCGAGGAAGGTGCCCTTGAGGTTGGTGCCGAGAACCTCGTCCCACTGCTCCGGCGACATCTCCTCGATCTTCGCTTGCGGGAAGATTCCGGCATTGGCGCAGAGGATGTCGATGCCGCCGTTCTTGCGCGCCGCGGCCTTCGCCATCTTCTCGAGGTCTTCGAGCTTCGTCACGTCGGCCGCGATGGCCGAAGCGGATTCGCCGAGCTCCTTGGCGGCCTTCCTGGCCTGCGCGGCATTGCGGGCGACCACCACGACCTTCGCGCCGTTCTTGGCGAAGACGCGCGCGATTCCCTTGCCGATCCCCTTGCTCGCGCCGGTGACGACGACGGATTTGCCCTTCACCGATGTCAGCATCTTGAGCCTCCCTTTGCGTCTTCTTCCGGCCTGTTCAGGCTTCGGCCTCGCGCGCCGAGCGCGAGCGCGCCCGCACGACGAGGGTCACCAGAGCGTAGCCGCCGAGGAGCACGACGACGGCGCCGATCGTGGCGACGGTCCCAAGCACTGGAACACCGGGCGTATAGCCGGCCACCATCTTGGCATAGAGGAACTCCGGCACCGTCGTATCGGCGCCGTCGGTGTAGAGGGAGAGCGGAAAGTTCCCCCAAGAGAGCAGGAAGGCGAAGAGGCAGCCGGAGAAGATGCCGGGGAAGAGCACCGGCAGCGTAATCTCCCGCAGCACCTGCCAGCGTGATGCGCCAAGATCGAGGGCGGCCTCCTCAAGCGCCGGATCGAAGCTGTAGACCTGGATGGAGATGACCAGCGTCACCACCGGCACCACCCACACAAGATGCGCGAAGACCGCCGACTTCCAGGAGAGCGGAAGGCCGAGCGCGCTGAACCATAGGAGCAGCGCCAGCCCGAGCACCGATTGCGGGAAGAAGATCGGCAGCAGCACGAGCTTTTGGTAGAACGAGCGGCCGCGCCAGTCGTAGCGCGCGAAGGCCAGCGCGCCGAAGAAGGCGATCACAACGGAGATGGCGGTGACGCAGAGCGCGATGCTGATCGATGCGTTGAGGATTTGCCAGGTCTCGGTCGCGGCGAACGTCTTCTTCCACCAGGTGAGGCCCCAGCGGGGGACGGGGAAGAGGAAGTAGCGGCTGTCCGTCAGCGAGGCGAGGGTGATCGCCGCGCTTGGCAAATAGAGGAACACCCCGACCGCCACCGTCCAGGCGATGATAAGCGCACGCCATACGCGCTGGTTGGCGCCGCTCATGTGGCCTTCCGGCGGCCGAGAACGGTATCGAGGTCGAAACGGCGCAAGACGAGAAGTACGAGGATTCCGACGACCAGCATGAGGAGCACGGCGAGGGCCGCCCCGAGCGGCCAGTTCTGCGCGTAGGTGAACGCGATCTCGATATCGTGGGTGATCGGAATCACCTTCTGCCCGCCGAGCACCTTGGCCTCGGCGATGGCGCCGACCGCGAGCACGAAGGTGAGCAGGAAGCCGATGACGATGCCCGGCATCGAAAGCGGCAGTTCGACCTCGCGAAACACCTGCCAGCGACTGGCGCCAAGGTCGAAGGCGGCTTCGCGCACCTCGTTCGGCACCATCGCCACCCCGAGCGACATCGGGAAAAGCATATAGGGCAGGTAGGTATAGACCATGCCGAGGATGATCGCGGGAAGCGTGAAGAGGATGCTCTCCGGCTCGTAGCCGAAGAGCGTCTTCATGCTGCCGAGCAGGAGGCCGTTCTTGATGAGAAAGAGCACCCAGCCGTAGAGGCGCACATTCTCCGACACGAAAAGCGGGATGACGAAGACGAGCGTCACCGCCATCGACCAGCGGCCGAAAACGCGGTTCAGCCCATAGGCGACCGGGTAGCAGATCAACGCGAGCACGATGACCGTCAGCGTGGCAAGGCCCAGCGACCAGAGGAAGGAGATGTAATTGGAGCCCTCGAAGATCGTCCGATAGTTCTGCAGCGTCGGCTGCTGCCAGATGGAGAAGGTGCGCTCCGGCATGAAGCTGAAGGCGACGACCGTGATCAGCGGCGCCACGAAGCCGATCAGGAAGAGAACGACGAACGGAATCGCCGCGCGCCCGCCGGGTCCGAACCGTGCCGCGCCGTCCGCCATCAGTCGCTCACGAGGATCGAGTCGCCGGCGTCCCAGCCGATCCGCACGATGTCGTCGAGCTTGCCCGAATAGGCCTGCTGGCGAAGCTTCTCCACGATGAAGACCTGCTCGCCGACGCGCACCTGATACTGGATGCGCGAGCCCAGCGCATATTCGTTGTAGAGGCGCCCCTCGACACTGTTCTCGGCCTCGGTCGGCGAGGTGAGGAAGCGCACGAACTCCGGCCGGATGACGAGGTGCCCAGCGGTCATGCCATTCGCCGGCGTTGGCCCGCGGAAGGTGGCGTTGAGATCGGTCGCGGCGAGCCGACCGTCGGCAGCCACCTTCACGCGCAGGATGTTCACGTCGCCCATGAACTCGGAGACGAACTTCGTCTCCGGCGCCGTGTAGATCTCGTTAGGCGTGCCGACCTGCACGAGCTTGCCGGCGCGCATGACGCCGATGCGATCGCTCATCACCATCGCCTCTTCAAGGCTGTGGGTGATGTAGATGAAGGTCTTGTGCGTCTCCCGGTGGATGTCCTTCAGCTCCTTTTCGAGCGTCTTCCTGAGCTTGTAGTCGATCGCCGAGAGCGGTTCGTCAAAGAACAGGATTTCAGGGTCGTAGGCGAGGGCGCGCGCGAGCGCGACCCGCTGCCGCTCGCCGCCGGAGCACTGCATGACGTTCTTGCCGAAATAGCTCTCCGGGAGCCGCAGGAGGCGCATCAGCTCGAGCGCGCGCGTCCTGCGCTCCGCCACCGCGACGCCCTTGATCTTCAGCGGGAAGCCGATGTTCTCGCCGACCGTCTTGTGCGGGAAGAGCGCCAGCGACTGGAACACCAGGCAGGTCGGGCGACGGTTGGCCGGCACGTCGTTCACCGTCGCCCCGCGGATGCGGATCTCGCCGGCTGTCGGCGTCTCCAGGCCCGCCAGCATGCGAAGCAGCGTGGTCTTCCCCGAACCCGACGGCCCGACGATCGTGACGAACTCGCCCTCGGCGACGTCGAGGTCGATCCCATCGACGGCTTTGAAGGTCCCGAAGGTCTTCGTCAGCCCTCGGAGGGTGAGGATGTCGGGGCGTTCCGTCATCGAAGCTGAAACCAAAGTCCTATCGTTTCACATGGAATTAGAAGGCCCTCGTGCCTGCGCACAAGGGCCTTCGATTGTCAGCGACCCAAGAACCTGGCGGTCACCCGCCGGAAGCCTCGCGCTTCGCCGCCGTCATGATGTCGAGCAGCTTGTCGTAGTCCGGCACGATGTCGTACTCGATCGAGGCGGTCATCTCCTCCTCGAGGCTGTCCCACTGGATGGCGTCGAGCTCGTCCGCGTTGAAGAGGTTGAAGCACTCCGGGTTGGCCATCTGCGCAACCGGATTGAACGTACCCTCGGCGAAAGCGACGACATGCGCCGTCTTCGGGTCCTGGACGTATTTCAGGAACTCCACCGCGAGCGGCGACAGCTCCGGATTGTTCACGGTCGACGTCACCTCGATCCACGAGACGCCGCCCTTGCCGCCGGCCATCGGCCCCTTCTTCGGCGTGATGCCGCGGACGTTCTTGTAGCCGTCCGCCCGCGCCGGCGACGCGCTGTAGGTGCCGCCGGTCAGGTGGAAGTCGATTTCGCCCGCGACGAAAGCCTGGTTCATGGTGGCGATGTCGCCGACGAGCTTCGCGCCCTTGAACACGCGCTTCGCGGTCTCAGTGAATTTCGCGACCTCGTCGTCGGTGTGTTCGCGGAACGGATCGAACCCGGAGATCAGGCAGATGTCGAAGACGTTCCAGTCGTCCGATTCGAGGATACCGTATTTCCCGTTGTTCGCTGGATCGTTCCAAAGGTCCCAGCCTTGATCCTCGGCGGTCGCGCGGCTGATCTTGTCGGTGTTGACCACGAAGGAGTAGGGGCCGAAGCGCTGGCACATGCCGAGCAGCTCCTTGCCGTCGTCGCTCATCGCCCAGTGATAGGGCGGCGCGAACATCGGCAGCATCTTCCCGAAGTAGGGCTCCATCGCCGCGCGATCGAGCGGCTTGATGAGCCCCTCCGGGTACATGATCTTGCGCGCCCAGGGGTTGTTGACGTTGATCAGATCCCAGACGTTGATCTCGCCGGCGCGGAGCCGGTTGATCATGGTCGGGTCGTTGGTGAGCGACTCCGCCTTGACCGTCGCCCCCTTCATCTGGCGGAAGGGGTCGAGCACCTGGGCGGAGTTGTAGCCCTCCCAGCAAAGGATGTTCAGCTCCTTCTCGCGCGCCGCCAAGGCGCTGCCGGCCGTCCCGAAGGCCCCCGTTGCGAAGGCGGCCGCCATGGCGGTCGAGCGCTCCATGAAATTGCGTCGCGTGATCCCTTGCCTTGCCATTATCTTCTCCCGCCTCTGCTGACGTTGCGCCGCACCTTCGCGTCTTGCCCCCCGTGGGAGAGCAAAATTCTTGCCAGGATTGATGCATAGGCGGCCGCCCGCGACAATAGCGCCTGCCGACGCCGTCTTTGCATTTGCGGGCGCGCGCAGCCAGGGCGTGCGCCGCCGGCGCGAACGCCGGGACCTTCAGTTGAGCCCGATCAGCGCCTTCAGCTCGCCCGACGACATCACCTGGCAGTAGATCATGTTGATGATCTCGAGCTCCTTGTCATGCAGCTCGTCCGACCCGGCGGCGCAGCAATCCTCCACGACGATGACGTTGTAGCTCTCGTCGGCGAGGCTGCGGACCGTGGAGGAGACGCACTGGTCGGTGAACACCCCGCAGCACACGACGTTGCGGATTCCGAGGTTGTGGAGGAGGAGCCGGAGGTTGCTGCCGGTGAGCGCGCTGTCGGTCATCTTCTCCACGACGATTTCCTCGCCGACCGGCTGAAGCTCGTCGACGATCTGGGAATCCCAGTCCCCGCGCGGCAGCAAGAGATCGTTCCAGCCGGGCTTGCGATGGCTGAGCGAGCGCTCGCGGCCATGGCGGGTCTGGCTCGCGATCCGCGCGAAGAGGCAGGCCATGCCCTTCTCGCGGAAGCGGGTCAGAAGATCGCGCGTTCGCGGGATCAGGAGAGTCTCGACGCGCTCGTGGAACGGCGTCCAGAGATCGTAGTGCGCCTGTTCCTTCGCCGAGAGGCGGCTCCGTTCTGGCCGCTTGCGATAGGTGTTCTGCACGTCGATGACGAGAAGCGCCGTCTCGCGCGGGTCGAGCGTGAAATCCGGCGGCTCCGGCGCGTTGATGTAGTAGATCGAGCGGTAGGCGGTCTTCCAGTTCATCGGCGGGTCCTGGCGATTGAGCTCCGCATCCTCCATCGCCGTGCGCGATCTGTCATCCCTCGGGGCGACTTCCAGCAGCGATTCTCGCTACTCGCCCCGCCCTTCGAGGCTCGCTTCGCTCGCGCCTCGGGATGAGGGTGGGAAAGAGCTTCTGTCCAATCCTCATCCTGAGGTGCGAGGCCCTGAGCTCGCGAAGGGCCGCGCCTCGAAGGGCCTGACGACTTTCCACGACCTTCGTGGAACGCACCTCAGAACCGGTATTTGAAAAGCCCGCGGCGCTCGTAGACTTCCGCGGCTTCCTCGACGAAGCGGGCCATCCGCTCCGCCTTGTATTCGTCGCGCAATTTCCGCGCCGCATCGAGGAGCGGCTGCTTATCCTTGGCGCGCCCGGGGCGAAGCAGCTCGTAGACAGCCATGATGAAATCCTGCGGCACGTCGACAAGCTCGGCGGCGCGGGTAAAGTTCGCCGCCAGCATCGGGCGCCCCGCGGCGCGCGCGATCTCCGCCTGCATGCGGAGCGCCGCCGGCGTGATGCGCAAATCTTCGAGCGCCACCTCGCCGGCGAGGAGCTTGTCGAGCGTGATGTCGTCGAGCCGCTTCCCGCGCCGCCCTTCGATCAGCTCCCGGCGCTTCTCGGCGAGCGGATAGTCGGCGACGCCTAGCGCGCGCTCGCCCATTTCGGCGCTCCCAAATAGCTGACCTCGATCTCCTCCGGCGATGCGCCGTCGACGACGAGCGACGTCTCGATCGCATAGAGGAGCGCGACGCGCGCGTGGTAGCGCGAGCCCATGGCCTCGCCGCGCGTCGGCACCACGACCGGCTCCGGCATTTCGCCGTGCGCATAGGAGGCGGCGTTCTGCCCGAGCCCGCGATAGTGCTCGATCGTCGTGATCGGCGCGTTGGAGAAGAGCTCGAGATTGTTGTGCGGCAGGCGGTCCTTCTGATGGATGACCGCAGTTCCCTTGGCCTGGATGCCGATGCCGACGCCGGAGCCGGCGAGGCGCGCGGCGCTCAAGCCAAGGAACGAGGTATCCGCCGTGTGGTTCATGCGCACGATGCGCGGAACGCCGCCGCCTGCCTCGATGCCCTCGACAAGCGCCGCCAGGAGATCGGCGAGCGGAATGCCGCCAAGCGTGCGGAAGAACTTGATGCCGAAGGCCGGCGAGACGCCGATCACCACTTCCGTCGGCACGGTCCCGACCTTCGCCGGCCCCATCGCCTTGAAGGCGATGTCGGGTGCGGCGTGGCGCGCGAACTCGTCCTCCTGCGCGAGCACGGTCTCGCGGTCGAGCACATCGCGGATCGCGTGCACTTCCTGGCGCCGCGCTTCGGTGAGCCGGTAGCCGGTGCCGGGGCCGAGATAGTCGTTCGGATCGTTGATGGCGGAGAGGATTTGCCCCGCGCGGATCATCGCCGAGGTCTGCAGATAGTCGCCGGAGACCCTGAGTTTCACGAGGAAGAGCAGGTTCTCCGCTTCCTCGCGGAAGGCGCGCTTCGCGAGCGCCTTGATGACGTCGGTGACGCTTATGCCGCGCGCCTTGATCGCCTCGGAAATGAGCGCGACATCGCGCGGAAAATAGCTCTCCGTCTCGTCGGAGCCGGAGGCGGTCAGCACGCTCGCCTTCATCGCGGCACTCGGCTTGGCGAGCTCCAATTCCTCGAACACGGCGGAGAGCGCATCGAGCGCCCGCCGCCGAAGATCGAGGGCGCGATCCTCCAGGATCGGGGTCAGCCCGCCGTCCGCCTCGAAGTCGCGCTGCAGCACGAGGAAATCCTCCAGCTCCTCGCCGTTCAGAAGCGAGGGGTTGAAGGAATTGTCGTATTTCAGGATCGAGCCGAAGCCGGAGCAGATCAGGTCCGAGCCGGCGATCAGAAACGGAAGAATCTTCGCGCCGACGCGGATTTCGGACTCGGTTGAGCGCGCATCATTGCCGCTTGCGCATTCAAGGTCGAGCCAGACGGCAACGAGGTTTTCCGCCATCAGCTCGCGCACGCCGCCGGGCATCGTCGCTGTCAGCGGCGCGCCGTCGATGCCGCCGTTCTGCGTGCCCTGTACGCCCATGCCGCGCTGCAGGCAGAGGCAGCGCGCCTCCAGATAGAGCAGCGACTTCGATTCATGGAAGCCCATGAGCAGCTCGGAGCCGGCGCCCGACGTGCAGCGCATCTTGATGCCGCGCGAGGCGTAGGCGGAGGCGAGGAACGCCTTCGACCACGGCGTGTCGTCGCCGTCGATGAAGGTGCGCTCCGTGCCGTAGACGGAAACCGTCTCGGCATAGGAGCTGAAACCGGCCATGCCGATCTGCAGCTCTTCCGCCTCTTCGCTGGAGCATTGAAAGAGCGTGCCGGCGCGCCCGACCGCGGCGCCGACGCAGCAGGCAAGCGCATTCGACCAGGCGTTCCGCGAAACGCGCATCGTCGTCTCGATCTCGTCGAAGCCAAGCGCCACCGCGATCGCCGCGTCGGCGGCGAGCTGCAGCGGATCGTCCTTGGCGTTGGTCACGTGCGCTTGGTTGCCCGGCGTCTTCCGAGCCCGCATCTTCGAATAGGCGAAAGCGATCTCGATCGCCGAGAGCTCGGCGACGACCTCGGCAAGCTTCGCCGGCGTCATGCCGTGGGCGAGGCGCACCAGCTCGGTGCGCGGGATATTCATGTCGACGAGCATGCGCGCGATCTCTGGCGACGGGATCGCCATCGCCTCCGGCGCGACGGCCGGATCGATGTGGTAGCGCGCGATGAAGAGGTCGATCATGTCGAAATCGGCCTCCGCGACGCCGTCCATCGAGACGATGCGCGCGTCCTCGATCTCGATCGCGGGCTTTGGATCGTGCGGGCTGTTGAAGGCGGCAAAGCCGTTATCGGCGTCCTCGACCGCGAACTTGTCGAGCCGGAGCGGGCGCTCGTCCCAGTCCGCAAACCGACGCCAGCGATTGGCGGCCATCAGAACCGTCCTCTCAGCGCGGGCGCCTTCGTGCACCGGCGGGCGGTAGGTTGGGCAGCATTCCAAGCGCGGGTCAAGGAGGGCAGGGGGGCTTAGGAGAGAACTGACTTCGCCAGCACGCAGTGGGCGCCCTTGTTGACGTTCACCGTCTGCGTGACGCGGACGTCGGCCGCGAAGCTGCAGAGCATGTAGGCGTCGACGCGCGAGAGGCCGTGCCGCTCGCCGAGCCAGCGGATCATGTCGCGGAGCGCCGTTTTGACGGCGTCGTCGAGGTCCTCGTCGAAGCCCATGGTGATGTAGTGCTCGGCGGTTTCCGCGCGGGGCTGGCTGAGACTCATGTCGTCGCGCACCGAAAGCCGGAAGCGGCCGGTCAGCGCCGTCTCGACCGCCGTCACGCAGACCTCGCCGTCGCCCTGCACGCCATGCCCGTCGCCGACCGAGAAGAGGGCTCCTTCGTTGAACACCGGGAAATAGACGCTCGCGCCTTGGCCGAGCTCCTTGTTGTCCATGTTGCCGCCGTGCGCGCGCGGGATGATCGTGGTGATGCGGCCCCAGGCAGGCGGCGGCGCGACGCCCATCACGCCGAAGAACGGCTTCAGCGGCAGCGGTCTCTTCTGCCATGGCAGACCGACTTGATTCTTCTCGATGTCGATCGGGAAGTGACGGCGGAGCGGGTCGGGAAAATCCTCCGGCAGCGTGCCGAGGAGCGGCAGGATCACCGCCCAGCCCCAGTTCTGCCGGAGCACGAGGTTGAGCACATCGACCTGGAGCACGGAGCCGACGCCGGCGCCTTTCACCGCGATCGGCCCGGTGACCGGATGCGGCCCCGCCCCGCGCTCCGCGCCATCAAGGATCGCGCGATGTTCGGCGAGAATCTCGAAGCGCGGGTCCTCGGGAAGGTCCCAGGGCTCACCGGAGATCGTATCGACGACGACTTCCGCGCCCGACTCGACCTCGACGATCGGCGGCGTCGCGGCGTCGAAGAAGCCCCATTTCACGCTCTTCGGCGCGGCGGCGATCTTCACGGCTTCTGTCATGGTCCCACGCCCCCTATGCCCGCCGAAGCATTCACGCTCGCCGCCGCGTTGCAAACTGAATAAGAGAAATGCAACGCATCGGAAAACGCGAAGCTCTCCACGTGCCGGATAGTCTCACACTGCTTGAACGGCTGGTCGGTTTCCCGACGGTCAGCCGCGATTCCAACCTTGGACTGATCGAATTCGTTCGCGGGCTCTTGCGAGAGGCCGGCGTCGAAGCGCGGTTCATCGCGAACGCCGAAAACACCAAGGCCAATCTTTTCGCGACGATCGGGCCGGCGGGCGAGCCGGGCGTGATCCTCTCCGGCCATACCGACGTGGTGCCGACAGAGGGGCAGGCGTGGTCTTCCGATCCGTTCGTCCTCAGGGAGGATGGCGGCAGGTTTTATGGCCGCGGCGCCGCCGACATGAAGGGGTTTCTGGCCTCGGTGCTTCGTGCCGCGCTTGTCGCCGTTGAGATGCCGCTCAAACGACCGCTGCATCTCGCCTTCTCCTACGACGAAGAGGTCGGCTGCCTTGGCGTCCGCGACCTCATTCCTCTTCTCTCGAGTATTGCAAAACCCTTCTGCTGCATCGTCGGCGAGCCGACATCGATGAAGGTCGCGACCGGCCACAAGGGAAAAGTCTTCGCCCACGCAACCTGCCGCGGGCGGAGCGCGCACACGGCCTTCGCGCCGGAGGCGGTCAACGCGATCCATCTCGCCTGCGACCTCGTCGGCGCGCTTCGCGATTTGCAGGACCGGCTGCGCGAAAGCGGCGCGCACGACGACGCCTACAACATTCCCTATACGACGGTGCACGCGGGCCGCATTCAGGGCGGCGACGCGCTCAACATCGTGCCGGACCGCTGCGACCTCGATTTCGAGATCCGCCATCTCGCCGCCGACGATCCAAAAGCGCTGATGGCCGAAATCGGCGCGGCGACCGAGACGATCGGCATGCGCTATCGCGACAAAGCGCCGGAAGCCGGCATCGCGATCGAAATCGTCAACGACTATCCCGGCCTCGATACCCCGGTGGACGCGGAGGCGGTGGCGTTCGTGAAGTCGCTCACCGGAGAGAATGACACGATCAAGGTGGCCTTCGGCACCGAGGGCGGGCTCTTTCGCGAGCGCGCGCATGTCCCGACCGTGATCTGCGGTCCGGGTTCCATGGAACAGGGGCACAAGGCTGACGAGTTCGTCACGCGCGCCCAGATCGAAACGTGCGACGCGATGATGGAGAAGCTTCTCCAGCGACTCATGTGAAGGCACCTCCCTCCCCCCTTGCGGGGGAGGGTCAGGGAGGGGGGAAAGATAAAGGCCGCGGCAGCGTCCTTCCCCCCTCTCCATCTCTCCCCCGCAAGGGGGGAGAGAGGCGCGCGCTCGCTGAGCGTGGAGAGGCTGTGCTCACTCGTCTCCCGGCACGCCATATCGTGGCGCTTCGCGTGGATCGAGGGCGCGCTGCACATAGGCGTCGAGCTGCGGCGCGTAGATTTTCCAGAGCTTCTCCAATCCATCGATCGGGTCGTCGTCGGTCCAATCGACGCGGAGGTCCGCGACTGGCCAGGGGACATCGCGGACGAGCTTCAGTCCGGCGGAATGCACGGGACCGGCCTCGCCGCCGGCGTTCCGTCCGGCACGCATGACGGCGATCAGCCGGTCGCCGAGCGGGCCGGACGAGGCCAGGAACGCCGCCATCATGGCCTGTGGGACATCCTGCGAAGCAAGCAGATTGCCGGCGCAGACGACATCGGGACCATGCGCCTCGCCGATCACCCCGAGCGCCTTCTTGCCGGTGTGGACGGCGGAGCCGCCGCGCATGTCGACGATCGTGACCTGGCGATAGTCGATATGCGCGCCGGTATGGACGAGGATTTCGAGCGCCTCCGCCGCCTTCGCGCCTTCGGCGAGCAGCTTGAGGGCGCGGATGCCGAGCCGCGGGTCGGTGACGTTCTGGCTGCAGACGGCGCCGGCGCCAGCCTGCGCGTAGGCGCAACGGGCGGCGACGGCAGGCGACGACGACGCAATCGCGACGCCGAGCATCCCGGTGTTCGAGCAGCGCGCGGCGATCGAAAAGGTCATCCCTCTCTAGTCCGGGATGACGGCGGTGGCGTCGATCTCAACGAGCCATTCCGGCCGCGCCAGCGCTACGACGACCAGACCGGTGCAGACCGGGTGCACGCCGCGGATGTACTCCCCCATGACGCGATAGACGGCTTCGCGGTGGCGGATATCGGTCAGATAGACCACCAGCTTCGTGACATGCTCCATCGTGGCGCCGCACTCGCCGAGAAGCTGGCGGATGTTCTGCATGACCTTGTGCGCCTGCGCGGCCGGATCGCCGATGCCGACATTTCCCGCCGTGTCGAGATCCTGCGGGCACTGCCCGCGCAGGAACACGATCGTCCCGCGCGCCACGACGGCCTGCGCGAGATCGTTGTCGAGACGCTGCTCCGGATAGGTGTCCTTGGTGTTGAAAGGCCGGATACGCTTATGGATCATGCAATCGCCATCGTTCGCGTTATTCCGCCGCCGCGCGGTTGCCGGCGAACCATGAGTTCACCGCGGAATCACCGGGCTCGCGACGCTTCGATCCTAGCACCCGATCGGAGAGGCCGGCGGACTTCTTGACGAAACCGAGTGGGCCGTCCCAGTCGAAATTCCGATAGACCGCGGCGAGGTGCGCGAAAGGCGGCGACTGCGCGAAGAGCTGGAACGTCAGCCGGTGGCCGGCATAGTCGGAATTCAGGAGATCGCGGGCGAAGGCCAGGAGCTTGCGCCGATCCTCCGCCGCCCAGTTCTCGTTGACGCTATAGAACTTGTCGAGCCACGGCTTCGTCTCCGCCGCCTCGAAGGCGGCCTTGTCGGGCGTGATGCAGATCTGCCCGCCGCAGAGCTCGCGCGCGATGTGCATCATCTCGTGGAGCTGCGAGCAGGCGAGCACGCGGCCGGTATAGAGGAGCGACTGATTCGGCATCGCAAGGCCGGCCGGGCTCGTCTCGGCGAGCGTGATCGCCGCCGTCAGATGCGCGTTGATGCCTTCGCGATAGACGGCGAGCTGCGCGAGCTTCTCCTGCACCGCCTGCTGCTTGTCGAGCCCGGTCTGGCGCGCGTTGAAGAGCGCCGCGCCGATCAGCATGTCGGCGAGCTTCAGGTTTCGCTGCACGAAGGCGAAAGCCGAATAGCGATGCAGCGTGGCGCGGATGTAGGTCGCGGCCTTGGTGTGGCGATAGAAGAGCACGTTCTCCCACGGGATCACGACGTCGTCGAAGACGACGAGCGTGTCGACCTCGTCGAAGCGGTTTGAAAGCGGATAGTCCTCGGCGGGCGCGCGCCCCGCGAAGCCGGTGCGGCAGATGAATTTCAGGTTCGGCGAGCCGAGGTCGCAGATGAACCCGACGGCGTAGTCGGAGAGCGCCTCGTTGCCCCAGTTCGCGATCGTCGGCTTGGTGAAGGCCTGGTTGGCGTAGGCGGCGGCGGTCTCGTATTTGGCGCCACGCACGACGATGCCGGCGTCGGTCTCCTTCACCACGTGCAGGAGCATGTCCGGGTCCTGCTCCTGCGGCGGCTTGGAGCGGTCGCCCTTCGGGTCGGTGTTGGCGGAGACGTGGAACGGATCGGCTTTGAGCACATGCGTGACGTGCCGGCGGATGTTCTCAGAGAAGCGCGGATCGACCTCGTTCAGGACGTCCTGGCCGTCATAGAGCGACCACATCTCACCGACGGTCTCGTCGCCGACGCGGGTGACGACGCCGCCGATCTCTTCAAGCACCGTGTCGGTGGCGCGGCGCTTGTCCCACCAGTCCTGCTGCGAGGTCGGCAGCTTGTTGCCAATGGCGCAAGGCTCCCCCGCTTCCTCGTAAATCAGAACCGGCGCGGTCGCCGCTTCGTGCTGCATGTCGTAGATGCGGGCGCGGATATCGACGAGCGGCTTGAACATCGGGTGCGTGGTCACGTCCTTGACCCGCTCGCCGTTGATGAAGACCTGCCGGCCGTCCCTGAGCGAGTCCCGGTACTGACTGCCAGTCCTGATCATCGATCCTCCCCGCGCGGCCCGCGTGACATCTGACCGTGTTCGCGGGAAAAATGCTGGGCCGCCGCCGCGCGAGTAAAGAAGCGCTTTCCGTGCCGTGGGTTCGGATAGTCCGAATTCCAGGCCCGGGACACGGGCGATAGCGTGAGGCCGAACTATCGGGCGGAAGGGGAACCGGATGGCGCGCGATCCTCGCTATGACGTGTTGTTCGAGCCGGTGAAGATCGGGCCGGTGACCGCGAAGAACCGCTTCTACCAGGTGCCGCACTGCAACGGCATGGGCTATCGCGACGCGACCGCGCTTGCGGCGATGCGGGCTGTCAAGGCGGAGGGCGGCTGGGCGGTCGTCTGCAGCGAGCAGGCCGAGATCCATCCGAGCTCCGAGATCTGCCCCTTCATCGAGCTCCGCATCTGGGACGACCAGGACCTGCCGATGCTCGCGCGGATCGCCGACGCGATCCACGCCCATGATGCGCTGGCCGGGCTCGAGCTTTGCCACAACGGCATGAACAGCCCGAATTTCTACTCGCGCGAAATTCCGCTTGGACCCGCGAACCTGCCGATCGCGACCTTCACCAACGATCCGGTGCAGGCGCGGGCGATGGACAAGACCGATATCGCGAACCTCCGCCGCTGGCACAGGAACGCGGCGCTCCGGGCGAAGAAGGCCGACTACGACATCGTCTATGTCTATGCCGCGAAGCTCCTCGGCGGGCCGATGTATTTCCTCTCCCGCCGCTACAATCAGCGCACCGACGAATATGGCGGCAGTCTCGAAAACCGGGCGCGGCTGCTGCGCGAGCTGATCGAGGATACGAAGGAGGCCGTCGGCGACCGCTGCGGCGTCGCCTGCCGCATCTCGGTCGACGAACTGATCGGCGAGGAAGGATTTCACGCCGCCGAGGCGCAGGATTTGATCGGGCTGCTCGGCGAATTGCCGGACCTTTGGGACCTCACGATCTCCGGCTGGGACAACGACAGCGCCACCTCCCGCTTCACACCCGAGGCTTACGAGGAGCCCTATATCCGCGGCATCAAGCAGCTGACGACGAAGCCCGTCGTCGGCGTCGGCCGCTTCACCTCGCCCGACACCATGGTGCGCATGGTGCGTGAGGGGCTGCTCGACCTGATCGGCGCTGCGCGGCCCTCGATCGCCGATCCCTTCCTGCCGAAGAAGATCGAGGAGGGGCGGATCGACGAGATTCGCGAGTGCATCGGCTGCAACATCTGCGTCTCCGGCGATTTCACCATGAGCCCGATCCGCTGCACGCAGAACCCCTCGATGGGCGAGGAATGGCGGCGCGGCTGGCATCCGGAGCGGATCGCGCCCGCGCCGGCGTGCGAAAAGGTGCTGGTCGTCGGCGCCGGCCCGGCGGGCCTCGAAGCGGCGATGATGCTCGGGCGGCGCGGCTATGACGTGGCGCTCGCGGAGGCGACGACGGTGCTCGGCGGCCGGGTGGAGAAGGAGGCGAAGCTTCCCGGCCTCGCCGCCTGGAAGCGCGTCGCCGACTACCGCGTCTATCAGCTGGAGCGCATGCCAAACGTCGAGATCTACCGCGACAGCCGCCTGGCGGCGGAAGACGTTCTCGGCTACGGCGCCGAGCATGTCGTGGTCGCGACCGGCTCGCGCTGGCGCGGCGACGGCGTGGCGCGCCGCGTGCTGACGCCGGTGCCGATCGCGACGGGCGCGCGCGTCTTGACGCCCGACGACATCATGGCCGGCACGCACGCCGGCTTGCGCTCCGTGCTGATCTACGACGACGATCACTATTACATGGGCGGCGTACTGGCCGAGAAGCTGGCGCGCGAGGGGATCGAGGTCACGATCGCGACGCCCGCGGCGGACGTCTCCAACTGGATGCACATGACGATGGAGCAGTTCCGCGTGCAGGCGCGGCTGGTCGAACTCGGCGTCGGCATCCTGCCGCACAAGGTGCTGGATTCGATCGCCGCGGGCGGCGCCACGCTCAAATGCGTGTTCAGCGGCCGCGAAGAGGCGGTCGAGGCCGAGGCGGTGGTTCTCGTGACCGCGAGGCTCCCGGACAATGCGCTCGCGACGGCTCTTGATGCCGCGCGCGACGCGTGGGCGGACGCCGGCATCGTCAGCGTCACGACGATCGGGGACGCGCTCGCGCCGGGCACGATCGCGGCGGCGGTGTTTTCCGGCAGACGCTGTGCGGAGGAGATGGATGGCGCGCCGTTGGGCGACGCGCTCCCGTTCCGGCGCGAAGTGACCGCGCTCATTGCGCTGGAGCAAGGCTGGGGGCGCGGGTTCCCACGCCATCCAGGCGCGTGACGCATCGGCTCGTTTTCTAGGCGCGGTTGCCTTATTTTTGACCGTGCCGTCGCCTTCGGCAAAACATTGCGCTCAATTCGGAAAAAGCTAATTTTGGGCGCGGTTTGGTGCCAGGATAGTGCGAGGCCGATCATCGGGTGACTGGAGCTTCCGCTCCATCGCGTCGCTCCGGAGGGGAGAATTCCATGTCGAAATCGCGTCTGATGAATTCCGCTGCCCGCGCACTGCTCGCGGCCGCCGTTCTCGTGTCCGCCGGGGGCCTGGCTGACGCCGGCACGATCCGGATCGGCCACACGACCTGGGTCGGCTACGGGCCGGTCTACCTGGCGCGCGACCTCGGCTACTTCAAGGACATGGGCCTGACCGTCGATCTGCAGGTGATCGAGGATTCCTCGCTCTACCTGGCCGCCGTCGCCGCCGGCAAGCTCGATGGTTCGCTCTCCACCATCGACGAGATCATGAAATACCGGTCGGACGATTTCTGCTTCAAGTCCGTCTACACGCTCGACGACAGCTACGGCGGCGACGGCCTGCTCGTCGGCAACGACGTGAACACGATCCAGGATCTGAAGGGCGTGCAGGTGGCGATGAACGAGGGCTCCACCTCGGAGTTCTGGTTCGCCTATTACCTGAAGCAGAACGGAATGAAGCCCGACGACGTCACGGTCGCCAACATGAGCGCCGACGACGCGGCCGCGGCCTTCATGGCAGGCTCGGTTCCGGCAGCCGTGACCTGGGAGCCGAACCTGACGCTCGCCAAGAAGAGCGGCAAGGGCAAGGTGCTGGTCGACTCGACCGCGATACCGGGCGTCATCGTCGACGTGGTCGAGCTCTCCTGCGACATCATCAAGAACCAGCCCGACGACGTGAAGGCGCTCGTCGCCGGCATCGAAAAGGCCGACGAGTACATCAAGACCAACCAGGAAGACGCCTACAAGATCATGGCGAAGGGCGTCGGCGGCTATCTCACCGACCCGAAGGACTTCGCCGACTCGGCGAAGGGCGTGCGCTTCTACGACGAGCAGATGAACAAGGAATACATGGGCACCGTCGATAAGCCCGGCCCGCTCGGTGACATCGTCAAGCTCGGCGCGGAGATCTGGACCGATCTCGGCCATGAGATGAAGATGAAGATCGACTACGGAACGGTCGTCGACACGTCCTTCGTCAATCCCTGATCGGCACCGCAATCGAGGGGCGATCATTCTAGATGGCCAGGAGACGGTCGCTCCTCCAACGCTGCCTGACGCCGGACACGGAAATCCCGCACGCGACGGTCCTGACGGCCGGAATCGTGGTGTGGGTCGTCGTGGTCGGCGGTTGGGCGATTCTGTCCTACGGCCACGTCACGCCCACGATGTTCCTGCCGACGCCAGGGATGGTGGTGACGAGGACGATCAAGCTCGCCAAGAGCGGCATCCTGTTCGAGCATATGTGGGCGAGCATCGAGGTGGTGATGCTCGGCTTCATCATCTCCTCGCTCGTCGCGATACCGCTTGGGCTCATGATGGGCACGTTCCGCATCGTGAAGGCGGCGCTTGATCCGCTGGTGAACTTCATTCGCTATCTGCCGGTCACCTCGTTCGTGCCGCTCTTCATCCTTTGGATCGGCATCGGCATCGAGCAGCGGGTGACCGTCATCATCTTCGGCACGTTCTTCCAGCAGCTGGTGATGATCGCGGACGTGGTGCGCGGCGTGTCGAAGGATCTCCTGAACGCCTCCTACACGCTCGGCGCCTCGCGTCGCGACGTGGTGATCCATGTCCTCGCCCCGGCGTCGCTCCCGGGCATCCTGGCGACGCTCAGGGTGACGATGGGGTGGGCGTGGACCTATCTCGTGGTCGCCGAGCTCGTCGCCGCGTCGAGCGGTCTCGGTTACATCAGCCTGAAGGCGATGCGCGGGTTCGAGGTCGACACGATCTTCATGGCGATCGCCATCATCGGGCTGCTCGGCCTTCTGACCGACCAGGCCTTCCGCTTCCTCAGCTTGAAGTTCACGCCGTGGGCGAAGCAGTGAAGATCGCGCCGGCGGCCATCGAGCCCGCCGCCGCCAAACCGAAGCTCCGCGTTCGCAGCGTGGGCCTTCAATATGAGACGCAAGGCCGGCCCGATCACGGCGCTGAACGACATCAGCTTCGATGTCGCCGACAAGGAGTTCGCGGTTATGGTCGGCCCTTCCGGCTGCGGCAAGTCGAGCCTTCTCTATCTCGCCGCGGGGCTTATCGACCCGACCGACGGCGACATCCTCATCAACGACAAGGTGATCGAGGGACCGGGACCGGAACGCGGCATGGTGTTCCAGTCCTACACGCTCTTTCCCTGGCTGAATGTCAGCGAGAACGTCGAGTTCGGCCTGAAACGGAGGAAAATCCCGGCGGCGGAGCGGAGGGTGATCGTCGAGCGCTTCCTGGCCGAGGTCGGGCTCACGCAATTCGCCGAGGCCTATCCGAACCAGCTTTCCGGCGGGATGATGCAGCGCGTGGCGATCGCGCGCGCGCTCGCCAACGACCCCGAGATCCTCTTGATGGACGAGCCGTTCGGCGCGCTCGACAGCCAGACGCGGTCGCAGATGCAGAAGCTCCTGCTGCGCGTCTGGGAGCACACGCACAAGACCGTGCTCTTCGTCACGCACGACATCGACGAGGCGATCCTGCTCGGCGACCGCGTCTACGTGATGACCGGGCGGCCCGGCCGCATCCAGGAGGAGATCGCGATCGGCTTCCGCCACCCGCGGTCGATGGACCTTGTGCTCGACCCGCAGTTCCTCATGATCAAGCGCCGCATCCTGCAGCACCTGCACGGCGACCTCGATGACGTGTGACGGGGGCGCGGTTCCTCCCGCGTCGCACGCGGCGGGAGAGGAGCAAACGTTAGTCGAGGTTAGGCGCCACCATTCCCGGGATGTAGCCGTCGCTGATGAAGGAACGGCAATGGCTTTCGAAGGCGGCGACGAGACGCGTCCGCGCGATGCTTGCGAGCCGCGCCAGCCCGATGCGCATGGGGCGGTGATCGCCTTCGAGCTTCAGGCGCACGAGGCGGCGCCCGTCGAGCGAAACGTCGGAGCGCGGGCGCACATTGGCAAGCGTGTAGCCATAGCCGTTCGCGACCATGGTGCGGATCACGTCGGGATAGCTCGAGCGCGCGCCGATGTTGGGCTCAAGGCCGTGGCTCAGATACGCGGCCATGAAATATTCGCGGCTGATCGGCAGGTCGAGAAGGATCAGCGGCTCTTTCGCGATCTCTTCGAGCGCCAGCGAACCGCGGCCCGCGAACGGATGATTCTCGCCGACGAGGATGTGGAGCGGGAGCACGGCAAGCGGCTCGAACTCGATGTCGCTCGGAATCTGCAGGTCGTAGGTGAGCGCGAGGTCGATCTCGACCCGGCGCAGCCCGTCGAAGAGATTCTCCTGATGCCGCTCCTGCTGCCGGATCACGACGTCCGGATAGGCGCGGGTGAATTCGTGGCAAAGCTCCGGGATGATCATCGGCGCAAGCGGCACCATGCAGCCGACGCTGAGCTGGCCGCGCACCGACTCGGTCACCTCGGAGACGACCTCGTAAAGATGCGAGGCCTGCGCGATGAGCCCCTTCGCCTCAAGCAGGAGCCGTCGGCCCGCCGGCGTGAGCGAGAGCCCCTGCGCGTGATGGCGGATGAAGAGCTGGACGCCGAGCTCGGTCTCAAGATGCGAGATGGCGGTGGAGATCGAGGGCTGCGAGATGTTGATGCGTTCGGAAGCGAGCGTGATGCTGCCGGTTTCGCCAACCGCTACGAAATATTCCAGTTGGCGGAAGGTGAAGCGCATGGTCCCCGCGGGCGGACGTTATTCATGACGGCTGACCGCCGATCCGATCTTAGCCGCTTGGCGAATGAGAGGAAGGTGCGGCGGGTGTCAAGCAGCGGGCGATGAGCGCCGACCTCTCCATCTTCGATCTCACCGGCAAGAAGGCGCTTGTCACCGGCGCCGGCCGCGGCATCGGCCGCGCCATCGCGGAAGGACTCGCCAGGGCCGGCGCCGACGTGGCGCTTGCCGGCCGCGATCTCAGCGCGCTTGAGGCGGCCGCTGCGGCGATGCAGGCGCTTGGCCGGCGTGCTCCCTTGCTGACGCTCGATGTCACCGACGCCGCCGAGTGCCGGGACGGCGTCGCCGACGCGGCGGAGGCGCTCGGCGGGCTCGATATCCTCGTCAACAACGCCGGGACGGAGGAGGTGCGTCCGTCCGCCGACGTCGACGAGGCGCTCTGGGACAGGATTGTCGGCACCAACCTCCGCGGCGCGTTCTTCTGCGCCCAGGCGGCCTTCCACGCCATGCGGCCGCGAAAGAGTGGCGCGATTATCAATCTCTGCTCGCTCACCTCTTATGTCGGCATTCCGACCGCGGTCCCTTATGGCTCATCGAAGACCGGGCTGCTCGGAATGACGCGCGCGCTCGCGGCCGAATGGGCGCCCCACGGTGTCCGTGTGAACGCGATTGCGCCCGGCTATTTCCGCACCGCGATGACGGAAGGCTTCTTCGAGAAAGAAGGCTGGGCGGAGCGCGTGACCGCGCGCATTCCGCAGGGCCGCTTCGGCGAGCTTCCCGATCTCGTCGGCGCGGCGATCTTCCTCGCTTCCGGCGCGTCCGCCTATGTGACCGGCCAGTGCCTCGCCGTCGATGGCGGCGTACTGGCCTCGCTATGAGCAGCATTGCTGCAGATGGATAAGAAAGATGACGCCGCCCTGTAACCTGCATCGCCTCGCCGACCTATCGCCGGAAGCGCGCGCCCAGCTGATGCGCCGGAGCGAGGCCGATCTCGGGTCCTTCCTCGAGAAGGCGCGTCCGATCATCGCGGCCGTGAAAGCGGAGGGCGACGCGGCGCTTTCGCGCTTCGCGCGCGAATTCGACAAGGCCGACGTTCCCGCCGACCGCATCTCCGTGACGCCCGCCGAGTTCGACGCCGCTTTCGGCGCCGTCGAGAGCGAGGTCATCAAAGCGATCGAGTTCGCGATCCAAAACATCCGCTCCTTTCACGAAGAGCAGCGGCCCGAGCCGATGTGGATGAAGGAGATCAGGCCAGGCGCCTTCGCCGGCGACCGTTGGAGCCCAATCCCCTCCGTTGCGCTCTATGTGCCGCGCGGCAAGGGCGCGTTTCCGTCGGTGACGATGATGACCACGGTGCCGGCGGTCGTCGCCGGCGTGCCGGAGATCGCGATCTTCACGCCGCCGACCGCGGAAGGCACGGCCGACGCGGCAACGCTCGTCGCAGCGAAGCTCGCCGGCGTCGAGACCGTCTATAAGTGCGGCGGGGCGCAGGCGGTAGCCGCCGCCGCCTATGGAACGCAATCGGTGCGAAAGGCGGTGAAAATCCTCGGGCCGGGCAGTCCGTTCGTCGTCGCGGCCAAGCGCCTCCTCGCCGACGTGATCGATACCGGCACGCCGGCCGGCCCGTCGGAGTCGATCGTGCTCGCGGACGACACGGTGGACGGCGGGCTGGCGGCGCTCGATCTTCTGATCGAGTCGGAACATGGCCCCGATTCCTCGGCGTATCTCGTCACCCATTCGAGCCGGGTCGCAGAGCAGGCGCTGGCGGCGCTTCCGCTGCATTGGGCGGCGATGGAGGAGGGGCGCGCCGCCTTTTCGCGGACCGTGCTTACGGGGCCGCGCGGCGGAATGGTCCTGACGCCGTCGCTCGAGGAGTCATACCGTTTCGTCAACGACTACGCGCCGGAGCATCTCGAAATTCTCTCGCGCGATCCGTTCGCGCATCTCGGCCACATCGTGAACGCCGCGGAGGTGCTGCTCGGACCCTACACGCCGATCACGCTCGGCAATTTCGTACTCGGGCCGAACTGCGTGCTGCCGACGAGCGGCTGGGCGCGGAGTTTCGGGCCGCTTTCGGTGACCGATTTCCTGAAGCGCTCGTCGGTCGGCTATGTGACGGCGGGCGCCTATCCGGAGCTTGCCGCGAACGCGAAGACGCTGGCCGAATACGAGGGCTTCAGCGCGCACGCGAACGCCGTTTCCGCGATGCGCGAGCCCTACCTCGGTCGCCCGTGATGCGCGCCGCGCGCCTCTACGATGTCGGCGACCTCCGCGTCGAGGATGTCGCGGAGCCGACCGTCCCGCGCGGCGATTCCGTGCTGGTCCGCGTCGCCGCCGCCGGCATCTGCGGTTCCGACCTGCACAATTTCCGCACCGGCCAGTGGATGTCGCGCAAGCCTTCGACGCCCGGGCACGAGCTTTCGGGCGAGGTGGTCGCGATCGGGGAAGCGGTGAAGAAGTTCGCGCCCGGCGACCGGGTGGTGGCGGATTCGCGCTTCTGGTGCGGCGAATGCATCAACTGCCGCGGCCGCCTTCCGCATCTCTGCGAGAATCTCGGCTATGTCGGCGAAGTCTGCGACGGGGGCTTCGCCGAAGCGCTCGTGCTTCCCGAGCGGCTGCTCTATCGGGTGGACCGCGACGTTGACCCAGCAATCGCGGCAATGGCGGAGCCGCTCGCCGTGGCGCTCCACGCCGTGAATCGACTGCAGCCGGAGGACGGGAAGTCCGTTCTCGTCGTCGGCTGCGGGCCGATCGGCGGATTGGCGGCGCTGGTCCTCGCGCGCCAGCCCGGCAGAGGTCCGGTGCTGGTGGCCGATCGCAACGCGGCGCGATTGGCGAAGGTCGCGGCGGTCACCGGCGCCATCCCGATCGCGCTCGACAAGGCTTCGGTCCTTGCCGCCGTATCCGAGCCGCTTCGCTTCGCCATCGACGCCAGCGGAAGCACTGTGGCGCTTCAGGCGCTTCTCGATATCGTGGCGAACGGCGCCACGATTGCCGCGGGCGGCATATTCCATGCGAAGCTCGACTTCGACCCGAACATTGTCGTGGAGCGCGAGCTGACGCTCAAAGGTTGCAGCGCCTTCGCCGACGAGTTGCCGCAGGCGATCGAGCTCCTGCCCAAGCTCGCGGACGATCTCCGCCAGTTCGTTGGAGAGGAGATCAATCTCGATGCGATCCCGGACGCCTATCAACGGCTGCTTGGGGGCAAAGCCGCCGGCTTGAAGACGATCGTGCGGCCGACGCCATTTCCGTTAGAGTGATCTCGGCCGGGGAGCTTCCGATGCATTCTTACGAGCAGGGCCGCCTCAATCTTCCCTTCGTCGGGCATTGCACGTTCGGCAAGCGGCCGCCCTGCCTCGACTGGGAGACGCTCGACGCCGACGTCGCCGTGCTCGGCGTGCCCTACGACATGGGCACGCAATATCGCCCCGGCGCGCGCTTCGGCCCGCGCGCCATCCGCGAAGCCTCGACGCTTTTCTCGTTCGGCCATGGCGGCGCCTACGATCACGAGGACGACGCGACCTATCTGCCGATGGACAAGGTCAGGATCGTCGACGTCGGCGACGCCGATATCGTTCACACGGACACCGTCACGAGCCACAAGAACACCGAGCTTGCCGTCCGCAAGATTCTGGAGCGGAAAGCGCTGCCGCTCGTTCTCGGCGGCGACCACGCGGTCAACATTCCCTGCATCCGCGCCTTCAGCGACGAGCAGCCCATCCACATCGTCCAGATCGACGCGCATCTCGATTTCGTCGACGTGCGCCATGGCGTGCGCGAGGGGCACGGCAATCCGATGCGGCGCGCCTCCGAGCAGGCGCATGTCACCGGGCTGACGCAACTCGGTATCCGCAACGTCTCTTCGACGGCGCGTGAAGGCTACGAGGATGCGCGGAAGCGCGGCTCGACCATCCGCTCCGTCAGGCAGTGCCGCAAGCTCGGCACAGAAGAGGTGCTGAAGCTCGTGCCGGCGGGCGTGCGCTACTACGTCACCATCGACATCGATGGGTTCGATCCGTCGATCGCGCCGGGCACCGGCACGCCGAGCCACGGCGGGTTTCTCTACTGGGAGGTGATGGAATTGCTGCAGGGCCTCTCGAAACGCGGCGACGTCGTCGGCATCGATCTGGTCGAGGTCGCGCCGGCGTACGATCCCTCCGGGATCACCGCGATGCTCGCCGCGCAGGTGCTGCTGACTTTCCTCGGATACATCTTCCACGAGCGGGAGATGCGCAAGCAATGATAGCGCCCCGAACTGGCCGAACATTTGCTAGATTTCGCTGCGGGACGTGGCCTCTAGGTAACCACGGGAGGGTGAGAGACATGGGCACTTTGTACACGCGCCTTAGCGCCGTCGTTTTCGCGGCGCTGGCGTTTCTGATCGTCGCGCCGTTTGCTGAGGACGCTAAGGCGGCGGTCGGCGACGAGAACAAGATCACCTGCATGTATCCGACCTGGGTCGGCTACGGGCCGATTCACGTCGCCAACGAGCTCGGCTTCTTCAAGGACGAAGGCATCACCGTCGAGGAGACCATCGACGACGACATGGCGAACGCCGTGGCGGCGATGGAGCGCGGCGACATCGATTGCTATCTGCGCACGGTCGGCGAGTTCCAGGGTCTCGGCCGGCGCAAGACGACGCAGGGCATCATCATCGGCACGATCGACCTGTCGCTCGGCGGCGACGGCTGGGCGGCCGACGGCTCGATCAAGACGGTCTGCGACCTGAAGGGCAAAACGATCGCGGTCGAGCCGAACCTGCCGGCGCGGCTCCTGATGCAGATGGCGCTGAAGAAGGAGTGCAACCTTTCCATCAAGGACACCAACCTGACCGACCTTGCGGCGGCAGATGCGATCGGCGCCTTCTCCGACAAGAGCCTCGCGGCGGTCGGCACCTACGAGCCGGTGCTGAGCCAGGTCATCGCCGCACATCAGGACAGGGGCGCGCACATTCTCGCGTCGTCGAAGGACTATAACGACCTGATCCTCGACATCATCATGGCGCATACCGGCGAGCTGCACGCGCATCCGGACAAATACGTGAAGTTCCTCCGCGCGCTTTATCGCGCGGTCGATTATTTCTATGCGAATGAGGACAAGGCGATCCCGATCATCGCCAAGCAGTTCTCCATCACGCCGGACGACTTCAAGGCGACCCTGCCGAACTTCCGCTACACGCCCTTCGACGAGGCGAAGATGTTCATGGGCACGCCGGAGAAGCCGGGCCGCGTCTATGACGTCTTCAACGAAGCGATGGACCTGAACCTCGAGTTCGGCGCCGCCGACGTGAAGCTCTTCCCGGAGGACCACATCGATCCTTCGATCATCAACAAGGTGGAGAAGAACTGGTAGGGGAGGCGCGAGGCGATCAAGCCATGGCGCTGTCGGCGGAGAGCCGGAACGACGCGGAGGATTCGGCGGCGAGTGCTTCCGCCGGCCGCGCGTCGTCCGGCCCGACCGCCGGTGCACTCCGCGCCTCCTCGAAAACGTCGCCGGCCCCGCATCGGGCCGGCGGCCTCGGCGAACTCTTCCAGTTTCGCGGCAAGCCGAGCGCCAACCTCCAGCTCTGGGTCGGCATCGGCGCTTTCCTGCTGGTACTCGCTGTCTGGTGGTCGGTCGCGCAGTCCGGATTGGTGAAGCCGCAGTTCCTTCCGTCGCCGGGGGCGGTGGTCAGTGCGTGGCTCGGCCTCTTCGGGACCGCCGGCTACGCCTACGACATCGGCATCAGCCTCGCGCGCGTCTGGATCGCGTTCCTCGCTTCGGCGGTGATCGCCGTTCCGCTCGGCATGCTGATGTCGAGCTATCGCGCGGTCGGGGCGTTCTCCGAGCCGCTCATCGATTTCATCCGCTACCTTCCGGTTCCCGCGCTCGTGCCACTGACGCTGATCTGGCTCGGCATCGGCGAGGAATCGAAGATCGCGCTGCTGTGGATCGGCACCTTCTTCCAGCTTGTGCTGCTCGTCGCCGACGACGCGCGCCGGGTGCCGAAGGAGTTCATCGAGACCGGCCTGACGCTCGGCGCGAACGATCGCGCGCTCCTAAAAGACATCCTCTTCCGCGCCATGCTTCCGAACACGGTGGACAGCCTGCGCATCACGCTCGGCTGGTGCTGGACCTATCTGATCGTGGCGGAGATCGTCGCCTCGAACTCCGGCATCGGCTACGAGCTGTGGACGGCCCGGCGCTACGGCAAGACGCCCGAGGTCTTCGCCGGCATTCTCACGATCGGCGTGATCGGGCTCGTCTCCGACCAGGCCATCCGCTTCGGCCACCGGCGCTGGTTCCGGTACTTGAGCTGAGCGCGATGCAGAACAGCGCGTTCATCGAGTTCCGCTCGCTGACGAAGGCCTTCGTCGACGAGCGCGGCCGCACGACGCCCGTCGTCGAGCCGTTGTCGCTCGAGATCGCCGAAGGCGAATTCGTCGTCTTCGTCGGACCGTCCGGCTGCGGAAAGACCACCGTGATGCGGATGGTCGGCGGTCTCGAAAAGCCGACATCGGGCGCCGTCTTGCTGAAGGACCGGCCGATCGCGGGGCCGAGCCGCGAGAAGGGCATGGTGTTCCAGTCCTATTCGTCGTTTCCCTGGCTGACGGTGCTCGGCAACATCCGCTTCGGGCTGAAGTATCGGAGCGACATCGGCGCGGTCGAGAAGGACCGGATCGCACGCCACTACTTGGATCTGGTCGGGCTCGCGCCATTCGCCGATTTTCACATCAACCGCATTTCCGGCGGCATGCGCCAGCGCGTCGCGATCGCGCGCACGCTCGCCGCCGATCCGCTCGTGCTCCTGATGGACGAGCCGTTCGGGGCGCTCGACGCGCTGACGCGCGAGCGGCTGCAGCTGCAGCTCCTTTCGCTCCGCAATGCCGAGAAGAAGACCGTGATCTTCGTCACCCACGATGTTGACGAGGCTGTCTTCCTCGCCGATCGCATCATCGTCTTTTCGGCGCGGCCGGCGCGCGTTCTCGCCGACGTTTCGGTCGGCGCCTCGCTGCCCTCCGAGCGGACGCTCGAAGTGACCGAGCTTCCCGCCTTCAGAAA
Organism: uncultured Alphaproteobacteria bacterium; assembly: GCA_963739005.1. Lineage (GTDB taxonomy): Bacteria > Pseudomonadota > Alphaproteobacteria > Rhizobiales > Afifellaceae > DASWJZ01. Next base: position 119,196 of record CAVTYQ010000005.1, read on the forward strand.
ACTTCGGCATGACGTGCTTGACCTGATCCGCAACGAGGAGACGCGGATCGAGGCGGCTGAGCTGGCCGCCGCGGCCTCCTGAGGGAAAGCATTGAGCGCATTCGATTTTTCCGGAAAGCGCGTGCTCGTGACGGGCGCGAGCCACGGCATTGGTTACGGCGTGGCGGCGGCTTTCGCGCGCGCCGGCGCGGAACTCACGATCCTCTCGAGCACCGCCGACATCGAGAAGGCCGCTGCCGCGATCGCAAAGGAATGCGGTCGGCCGGTCCGCGCCGAGATCTGCGACATCACGGACCGCGAGGCGGTGCGGCGCTCCGTCGGAAGTCTCGGTTCGCTCGATGTGCTCGTCAACAATGCCGGGCTGGAGCTGATCACGCCGATGCAGGCACCGGGCGAGGAGGTCGAGAAGACCTTCGTGCGCATCATCGAGATCAACGTCATCGGCACATATTATGTGACGCGCGAAGCGCTGCCGCTGATGCGCGCGGGTGGCGCGATCGTGCTCACGTCTTCGATCTGGGGAAAGACGGGCGCCGCCGATTTTTCCGCCTACGTGACCTCGAAGCACGCCAACATCGGCTTCATGCGCGTGCTGGCAAAAGAGCTCGGGCCGAGTGGCATCCGCGTCAACGCCGTCTGCCCGGGCTGGGTGAAGACACGCGCGGCGCTCCGTTCGCTGACCAAGGTCTCCGACAAGGCCGGGATCGACGAAGACGCGATGCTCGACCAGATCCTTGCGGCGCAAGCGCTGCCCGGGCTGATGGAGCCCGACGACGTCGCGAGCCTCTATCTCTTCCTTGCCTCCGACCTCGCGAAGAACATCACGGGCCAGGCGGTCAACGTCGACCGCGGGGACACGATGGTCTGATGGGCGCGCTTGAGGGAAAGAGGGCGCTCGTTACCGGCGGCGCGAGCGGTATCGGCAAGGCGATCGCACAGGCGTTCGCAGGTGAGGGGGCTCACGTCATCGTCGCCGACCGTGCCGCGGAAGCCGCTAACAAGGTCGTTGCGGCGATCGAAGCGAACGGCGGTAAGGCCTTCGCCGTCGCGGCTGATGTCTCCGACGAGACGCAGGTCGTGGTGCTCCTCAAGACGACAATCGAGACGCTCGGCGGGCTCGACATCCTGGTCAACAATGCCGGCATCCTGATCGAGAAGCCGCTGCTTGAAACGACCGCTGACGATTTCGACCGGCTGATCGGCGTCAACCTTCGTGGCACCTTCCTGGTCGGGCGCGAGGCGCTTCGCGCCATGGTCGCGCAAAAATCCGGACGCGTCATCAACATCGCCTCGGAACTCGCCTATCTCGGGCGCGAGAACTGCTCGATCTATTGCGCCTCCAAAGGTGGCGTGCTCTCGATGACCCGCGCCTGGGCGCGCGAGTTCGCACCGCATATTCTCGTCAACGCGATCGCGCCCGGCCCGACCGACACGCCGATGCTCGGGCCGGAGTCGACATCGGCGGAGATGCTTGCGAAGGAATCGGAGAATCCGCTCGGCCGCATCGGCCGGCCGGAGGAGATCGCCGCGGCGGCGGTGTTCCTCGCCGGGCCCGGCGCCACGTTCATGACCGGCCAGTGCCTGAGCCCGAACGGCGGCGCGGCGATGTTCTAGGGGGATGAGAAGCGATGGCTGAAAGCGTGTTCATGGCCGAACTGTCGTGGCCGGAGTTCGCCGCCAAGGCGAAGGCGGGCACGATCGTCATCCTGCCGCTCGGCGCGACCGAGCAGCACGGGCCGCATCTTTCGATGTCGGTTGACGTGGTGATTCCGACCGCGGTCGCGGAGCGCGTCGCGAAGAAGCTCGGCGCCCTCGTTGCGCCGACCATTCCCTACGGCTACAAGTCGCAGCCGCGTTCGGGGGGAGGGGAGGCGTTTCCCGGCACCACCAGCCTCGACGCCAACACCTTCTCGCTCGTCGTGCGCGACGTCATCCGCGGGCTCGGACATCACGGTGTGCGCAAGATCGTCGTCTTGAACGGCCACTTCGAGAACAGCTGGCCGGCGGTCGAAGGCCTCGACCTCGGCCTCCGCGAGCTTCGCCGCGACGGCATCAAGGACATGCAGGCGATGCGGCTCGAATATTGGGATTTCGTGAAGCGGGCGACGCTTGACCGCCTCTTCCCCGAAGGCTTTCCCGGCACCGAGCTCGAGCATGCGAGCCTGCTCGAGACATCGTTGATGCTCCTGCTCAGGCCCGACCTCGTCGACATGAAGAAGGTGCCGGACGATGGGCCGGCGAAATTCCCAACCTACGACCGCCATCCGGTGCCGAAGGATTTCGTGCCGGCCTCCGGCGTGCTCGCCCGCGCCGAGAAGGCGACGCCCGAGAAAGGCCAATGGCTGATCGACGACCACGTCGAGCTGATCACCGCCGCCATTCGCAAAGAGCTCGGCTGATGAGCCTTCAATGAGCATCGACGATTTCCAGCCGCTCGATTCCGGCAAGGTTCCGCGCTTTGCCGGCCCGTCGACCTTCATGCGCTTGCCGATGGCGCGCCCCGAAGAGGTCGACATCGCGCTGATCGGCATTCCCTTCGACGGCGGCACCACCAACCGCACCGGCGCGCGCCACGGGCCGCGCGAAATCCGCAACCAGTCGAGCCTGGTGCGGCGTGTCCACCACGTCACCGGCATATCGCCGTTCGACCTTCAGCGCGTCGCCGATTGCGGCGACGTGCCGGTCAATCCGCTCGATCTGAACGAGACGCTCGAAAACATCTCGCGCTTCATGGCCGCCGTGCGCGGCGCCGGAACCGTTCCGCTTACCGCCGGCGGCGACCATCTGATCTCGCTGCCGATCCTGCGGGGCTTGGCGCGCGAGCGGCCGCTTGGAATGATCCACTTCGACGCCCACTCCGACACCTACGACAGCTTCTTCGGCAGCCGTTACAATCACGGCACGCCGTTCCGGCGTGCTATCGAGGAGGGTCTCCTCGATCCGAAGCGGGTCATCCAGATCGGCATACGGGGGGCGATCTCCGACGCGAAGAATTACGACTTCGCCCGCGCCGCCGGCGTCCGCATCGTGTTTATCGAAGAATTCGAGGAGCGCGGACCGCAGGCGGTAATGGAGGAGGCGCGGGCGATCGTCGGGGAAAAGCCGATCTATGTCTCCTTCGACATCGACGTGCTCGATCCGTCGGTTGCGCCAGGCACGGGAACGCCGGAGATCGGCGGCATCACCTCGCGCGAGGCGCAGAAGCTGGTCCGCTGGCTCGCCGGACTCGATATCGCCGGCGCGGACCTCGTCGAGGTCTCGCCGCCGCTCGATTCGACCGGCGGAACCGCGCTTACCGCCGCCACGCTGATGTTCGAACTCCTTTGCGTGATCGCGAGCGGCAGCGCGAAGAGCGCCTGAGAGGGCCAAGGATCAGCCGCGATCGGGAAGCTCGACGGAGCCGGTGATGAACGTCACGGACTCGCCGCTGATGACCACGCGATCGCCCTCAAGCCGGCACCACAAATCGCCTCCGCGCGGCGAGAGCTGTCGGCTGTGCAGCGCATTGCGGCCGAAACGGTCGGCCCAGTAGGGGACGATGATGCGGTGCGCCGTTCCGCAGACGGGGTCTTCGGGAAGACCGAGCTTCGGAGCGAACACGCGCAGCACGAAGTCCGACGCGTCACCGGGCGCGGTCGCGATGATTGCGCCGCGATCCAACCGGGAGACCGCTTCCATATTAGGGCTCATCGCCGCGATGCTCCTGGCATCGTCGAAAACCGCGACATAGCCGAAGGGCGCATCCATGGCCGCGACCGGGGTGGCTCCAAGCGCCTCGCTCAAGATGCCGGCCTTGTTCACCGCCGACGCCGGCATCACCGGCCACGGCACCGCGATGTGGGGACCGTCCGCCGAGACGACGCATTCGCTTGCGTCGGCGAGCACGAATGTCACGCTGCCGCCGGAGCCGGAGCCGGAGCCGTGGCCGAGCGCGACGTGCGCCGCCGCCATCATCGCGTGGCCGGCGCCGCCGTGGCGCCCGGAGGGCGAATGAAAGAGAAGCTTGGTCCGGCCCTTCCCGAGCGGACGAAGCGAAGCGAGCACTGACTCGTTGAGCTGGGCCGCCGCCTGTTGGAGAACGCTGTCGGGGACATCGCTTTCGAGCGAGAGGACGAAGGCGGGATTGCCGCGGAACGGCTCCGTCGCAAACGTCACCACCTGATGCACCCCGGCGCGCATCGTCAGGCGGGCGGCAGCGGCTTATGCGCGATGACCTTGAGCTCGATCTCGACGTCGAACATGAACTTCATCGGGAAGACCGAGCGCACCGGCGGGTCCTTGGTGAAGTAGGTCCGATAGATCTCGTTGAAGCGGACGAAATGCCGCGCGTCGGAAAGCCAGCACTGACAGTCGACGACGTCCTCGAGCGTGCAGTCGACGACCGCGAGCGCGTCCTTGATGAAGCCGAACGTCAGGTGGACCTGCTCGTCGAAGGGGACGTTCTTGTACCCCGCCCCGTCGTCGAGGATGTTCCCGTCCGCGTCGAAGACGACGTTCTTTGGATCGAAGGTCCACGGCCCATAGGCGGACGTGAAGACGAAATCGCCGGCGCGGATCGCCTGGCTGATCGGGACCGGGTGATGCGCCGGGAAGGCTTTCTTGGCCATTTGCGTCTCCTCTACGCTTGCGTCTTCTTCAATCCCGCCTTGCGGTAATGGTCGCTTCGCCGGCGACCGCGGAGCGCGCCGGCCGGCTCGTGATTCGCCAAGGGAACAGGATCGCAGGGTGGCGCACCCGTCGCGCCCGGCTTGATCGGAAGCCTGAGGAGGACGACGCGACCGCCGATGCGTGCCGACGTTTGAGTTCGATCACGACGCATCGCGACCCTCGGACCGGGCGACAGGTCGGCGCCTCGCATGTCCCCCTGCTCCCTGCGCCTCTGCCCTGGCAAGGCGGCTGACTCGGAGCGTCGAAAGGGCATGCCATTCGCATCGCTCCCTCCGACAGCGCGGAAAGATATGGCAGGCAAGGATCATAGGGTCAATAGGAGGCGCCCTATTGACATTTGAACATCCAATTGCGTGTATTTCTGCGAGCGCCTTTCGGCTGGGACATGATCACGACGAGTCCGTTGCCAGCGGCGGCGTTTCCCGACAAAGAGCACCGGGTGCATCACCCCACGGCAAATTGAGAACGCCGAAATGCAGACTGTCTCCAGTCAAACGGTTGGACGCCGCAAGCGCTCGCACGAGATTGCCGAACGCCTCGAACAGGCAATCACCAGCGGCGAGTTCGAGATCGGCAGCCAGCTTCCTTCCGAGAAGGTTCTCGCCGAGCGCTTCAAGGTGGGGCGTCCCTCCGTGCGCGAGGCCCTCTTCCTGTTGCAGCAGCATGGCCTCGTCGACGTCACCAGCGGAACGCGCGCCCGGGTGATCGCCCCGACCAACAGCTTCCTGATCGGCCAGTTGACCGGTTTCGTGAAGCGCGTCGCCGCGACCGGCGAGGGCCAGGCTCAGATGGAGCAGACGCGCCTCCTCTTCGAAGCGGGCATCGCCTGGCAGGCGGCGCAGGTCGCGACGGATGAGGACATCGCGAGACTGAAAAGCGCGCTCGATGCGAACGTCGCCGCGATGGGAAATACCGCGGAATTCATCCGCACCGACGTCGCGTTCCACTACGAGCTGACGGTAATCACGCGGAACCCGATCTTCGCCGCCGTCCACGACATCCTCGTGGAATGGCTCATCGATCAGCGCACCACGACCATCCACATGCCGGATGCCGACCGCTTGTCGGTGCGCGATCACACCAGCATCTACGAGGCGGTCGCCGCGCACGATCCAATTCGCGCTTTCCACGAGATGGGTAGCCACCTGCGGCTGATCAGCCGGCTCTACCACGAATCGAAGCGCCTCTCTGACGCGATCTTCCGCGATATCGCGCGCGACGTTGCCGAGCGCATGGATCGCGAGAAGCAGGATATGTGGACGAGTTCGCTGAATGGAGCGGCGAGCCGGCGCCGCAAGGCGCCCGGCAGACAGGCCAAGGCGGGCAAGGCCTAAGGGAGTGCGATCACGAAAGCGACGGGTGCGCTCGGCGAACCTCGCCCGCGGGCAAGCGGAACACTCTTGCGGGGCTGATCGGCCGTCGGCGCTCGCATGGAGGGGTGAACATGGCGGTTGTGGTACTGGGAGCGGGCGTGGTCGGCGTGACGACGGCCTGGTATTTGAGCAAGGCCGGGCACGACGTCACCGTCATCGAACGCCAGCAAGAGGCCGCTCTGGAAACGAGCTGGGGAAACGGCGGCATCATCCATGCGAGCGAGGTCGAGCCCTGGTCGCAGCCGGGAATGCCGCTCAAGATCGTGAAGTGGCTCGGCAAGGAGAACGCGCCGCTCCTCCTTCGCTATGGGGCGATCCCGCATATGTGGCGGTGGGGCCTCGCCTTCGCACGGAACTGCACGCCGGAGCGGTTCGCCGCCAACGCCCGCGCCAATCTGGCGCTCGCGCTCTATTCGCTGCGCTCGCTGCAGGAGATCGGCGCAGAGACCGGAATCGCCTACGACCGCGCCACGCGCGGCGTCTTGAAGATCTACCGGGCGAAGGACTCGCTCGATGGCGCTGAGCGCTCCTGCGACATGCTGGCGAAGCACGGGCTGCGCTTCGAGCGCATCGACGTCGCGCGCTCCGTCGAGCTTGAGCCGGCGCTCTCCGCGACCGCCGGCACCTTGGCGGGGGCGCTCTATTTCGAGCGCGACGAGGTCGGCGACTGCAACAAGTTCACGCAAGGGCTCGCTGCGGCCTGCGCCGCCCGCGGCGTGCGCTTCCAGTATGGAACGACGGTTCAAGGCATTGAGGTCTCGCAGGGCAAAGTGACCGGCGTCACGACGAGCGCCGGGCGAATCCCCGCCGACGTCGTCGTCACCGCGCTCGGAAGCTACACAGCGCCGTTGCTCGGTAAGCTCGGCGTCCGCGTCCCGATCTACCCGGTGAAGGGCGTATCGATCACCTTCGCAAGGGGGGCCTGGAATTCCGCGCCGCAGGTGCCCATCATCGACGACAGCAAGATATTCGGTTTCGTTCCGATCGGCGATCGGATGCGCATTTCCGGCTCGGCGGAGATCACCGGTTACGACAGCACGCCCGCGATGTCGCGCGCCGAGGCGATCATCGCGAACGCGAGCTTCACCTTCCCCGAGCTGCCGCGTCACCTCGACCTCTCCAAGGCGCGCGTCTGGGCCGGGCTCCGGCCGGTCAGCCCTGCCGGAACGCCGATCATGGGACCTGCCGCGTTCAAGGGGCTCTGGATCAATTCCGGGCACGGCCACCTCGGCTGGACGCTCTCCTGCGGTTCGGGCCGCGTCGTCGCCGACATGATTTCCGGTCGCAGGCCGGAGATCGAGCTCCCCGGGTCGCAAGGCGTCACGGTGCCGCTTGCGGCGTAGGTCAAACGCTGCGCGCCGCTGCTCCCGCTAGCCGGCCCGCGGCCGAGCGGTGACGAAAGGGTCAACCCTCAAAAACCTATTGACATCTTCCCCCCATTACGTCGCATCATGCCGTTGCCGGCAATCGGATGCGCCACGGGGGGTGCCAGAATGTCAGTCCGCGAAGGCAGGCGCGGTAGCGGGAGCCCCAGGCGCGGCCGACCCCTGAGCGCTCGCGGCCGGTCCTCTGATAGCCGGCGTTCGGCGGCGCATTCCTCAAAAGATTCCATGACAAGTCCGCCGGGTGGTCGACGGGTCCATGCGCGCTAGAGTTCGCAGAGTTGCGGCGGAGTACGCCGGCCCCCCGACCGTGTGGGGGCTGCTGCGTACCGCTTTGCGGGACTCACCGCCTTGAGCGCGGCGCGGTGCACGGACAGTTCATCCGACCCTTGGTCGCCGGAGGCAGGCGGCGCAGATCCACGCGGCGCTTTCTCCGAAGCGAAGGCGCGAATCATCTCCTATTGGGACGACGAGTGCGCGCGGGATCTTGACGGGCTCATGACGCACTTCACGCACGACGCCGAGGTCATCACGCCGGACGGCGCCCATCGCGGCCGGGCAGCGGTCGCGGCGCTCTACCAGAAGAGCTTCGACGACTTTCCGGGGCTGACGGTCGACGTCAGGGCGGGCTTTCCCGGCCGCGGCGCGCACTGCTTTGAATACAGCGCGGTCCTTTCCGATCTCGCCGGCGATCGCTGGCTGGTCGAGGGGATCAATCTGATGAAGCTGGAGCGCGGATTGATATCCAGTCTTCGCTCTTTCGAGGACGCCCCACGGCGGCTCGACTGAAGGAGATCATGAGTTTCGCCAGCGTCGAATTGACTTGGCGAGTGACGATCGAACGGCCGGCCTCGCGCGAGGACGCATCCATCGCGCGTCGCGGCCGAATCGATGAAGAAGGGGGCAGATATGGCTACCAACAGCACAGACCGCGGCTCCGTGGATTTCGTTGAGACCCCGGGCAAGGACTACCTCGCTCAGACCGATCTGCAGGCGGGATCGGTGGGGCTTGCGGGCGCGATCATGCAGAATGTGACGCATATCGCTCCCGCCGTCGCCGCGTTCTTCTTTACCCAGACGCTGGTGACCTTTGCGGGTGCCCAGGCTCCGATGGCCTACCTGATCGGCTTCATCGTCGTGCTCGCGCTGGGCATGTGCCTGGTTCAACTGGCCAAGAAGTTCCCCTCCGCGGGCGGCTACTTCACCTATGTAAGCAGGACGCTCGGGCCCCGGATCGGATTTCTGACGGGCTGGATGTTCGTTCTCTACTCGCCGATCGTCGCCGGGCCGCTGCTCGCATTTCTGGGGCTCATCATCGAGGGCGAGGTCCAGGCAAACTATGGCTGGAACTGGTTCCATTGGTGGGAGGTCGTGATCGTCGGCCTTCCCCTGGTGGCTTGGTCCGGCTACGCGGGAATGCAGATTTCGATCAAGGCGCTGGTCGTCGTCGGCGCCGCCGAGTTCGTGATTGTGCTGGCCCTGGGCATTTCCGGGCTGGCAAGCCCCGGACCAGGCGGCTTCTCGGTGCTGCCCTTCACCACCGGTTTCAATCCCGGCGGGATCGCGACCTTCTCCGGCCTGTTCCTCGCGGTGGTTCTGACGGTGCAGGGGCTGACCGGATGGGAAGCAGCGGTGCCGCTCGCCGAGGAGACCGAAAATCCACGACGAAACGTGCCCCGTGCCATCATAGCTTCCATCGTGATCATCGGCGTGATGCTGGTGATCGCCATCTGGGGGCAGGTGATCGGCTGGGGAACCGACGACCTTCCGAATCTCGTCAAGTCGGAGGAGCTGCCCGCCCTGGTGATCGCCCATCGGGTCTGGGGCGAAGGTTGGTGGCTGACGCTGCTCGCGATGATCACCTCGGCCTGGGGCGCGAGCCTCGCTTGCCAGAACGTCGCCACGCGCATGTGGTACCGCATGGGTAAGTCGGGCGTTCTGCCGGCGTCGTTCGGGTCTGTGCATCCTGTACGCAAGACCCCGACCACGGCCATCACGGCGCAGCTGATCCTGTCGTTCCTTCTCGGCTTCGCACTGCCGGCCTGGATGGGACCGATGCAGTTCTTCATCCTGTCGCTCGGCTTCGTTCTCGTGCTTGCCGTCATCCTGGTCTATATCGTGGCCAATGTCGGCGTCGTGAAGTACTACATGACCACGGCCCGAAGCGAGTTTAACTGGCTCCTGCATTTCGTCTTCCCGGTGGGGACGAGCCTCATCCTCATCTACTCTCTCTACGCTGCGTTCAATCCGTTTCCGGAGTATCCGAACAGTCTGTCGCCGTGGATCGTGCTGATCTGGTTTGCACTCGGCGTCATTATCCTTCTCTGGATGCGGATCAGCGGGAACGAGTCGTGGCTGGCGAAGGCGGCCGACATCATCACCGAACGCGAAGAGACAGCGGCCGAGGAAGCACGCGGTCGGCCGCTCTAGAGTATTCGACGACGAAACGGGTAGGGGACGAGTCTATGATGGAGTTGCCGAAGAAGACCCCGGTGCGATCGTACAAGACGGAGTTCAAAAAGAACGAGACGCCGATATCCGAAGGCGGAATGTGGTTGAACGGCCGCAAGGACGGCATCAACTGGTGTGACGTGCTGGTCAAAGACGGTGTCGCCTTCGGAGAAGTATCGCGCAATCAGGTGGTCGAACGACGGGCGGAGCAGGCAAGCCTCGGCGCCGGTGCCGGCGCCGGGGGCATGCCTGAGGGCGACTACGACGATCCGACGGCGGTTCTGACCGGAAAATGGGGCCCGAACCAGTTTGGCAAGGCCCGCATCTTCAGCAGGAACCAGACGGAGAAGTATTTCCAGGAAGCGCAGATCCGTCTCCGCCACAACATGTCGCCGAAATTCTGCAGCGGATACGAGGTGTTTTTCCGCTGTTTGAATACCGACGCCGGATACGCCGAGATCGTCCGGTGGAACGGTCCCGTCGGCGGCTGGAAATCACTGGCGAAGCTGGTCGGGTTGAAATACGCGGTCAAGGACGGAGACCTCATCGAGGCCTCCATCGTCGGCAACGTCATCCGAGGCTATCTGAATGGCGTGGAGGTGATCTCGGTGATCGACGATAACATCAAGTCGGGCGCCCCGGGGATCGGGTTCAACTTCGGTGTCGGCACCACCAATGTCGACCACGGAATGAGATCCTTCGAGGTGAACACCTACGACTGACGGGTCGATCCGGCGTGCAAGGCGCGGGGCGCGAAAGCCCCGCACCGTGTCTGTTTCAGTGGAGGTTGGCGATGACACGACAATTGACACCGCCTGCTCCCGTCAGCCTCGCGGCCTTCGACGCGATGTACAAGTCGGTGAAGAACTGGGGCCGCTGGGGACCCGACGACGAGCTCGGCACGCTGAACTACATCACACCCGACAAGGTGGCCGCCGCCGCGGCTCTGGCGAAGAGCGGGCGCACCGTCTCGATGGCGATTCCGATCAACAAGGTGGCGGGGCCCGACAATCCCAATCCCGCCGTGCATTTGATGTCGCTGATGCACGACATTCCGATCAGCAAGAGCGGATTGTCGTTCGGCATGTGCTTTCTTGGCATGGCGAGCCACGGCGACTGCCATACGCACGTCGATGCGCTCAATCACGTCGCCTACAAGGGGCAGCTCTATAACGGCAAGCCGGCGGCGCTCTTGACGTCGCGCGGCTCGCAATGGGGCAGCATCGCGGCTTACGCGAACGGCATCGTCGGCCGCGGCGTCCTTCTCGACGCGGCGCGCTACCGCAAGGTCGACTGGCTGGAGCCGGGCGAGGCGGTGACGCGAGCGGAGCTCGAGGCGATCGAGGCCGCCGAAGGCGTGCGGCTCGGCGAGGGCGACATCCTGGTCTTCCGCACCGGCCACCATGCCCGGCGGCTGGCCCTCGGGGCCTGGAACAACGAATATCCGCCTGTCGGCGAAGGCAAGGCCGGGCTTCACGTCGACACCGTCCCGTGGATGCACGAACGGAAGATCGCCGCCTTCCTACCCGACGGCGACGGGGAGACTGTGCCGAGCAACGTGGAGGACATGCCTTATCCGATCCATCCGCTGCAGCTGACGGCCATGGGCATGCTCGTCTCCGACAGCCTGAACCTCGAGGACGTAGCGAAGGCCTGCGCGGAGGAAGGGCGCTTTGAGTTCTTCGTTACGGGCCTGCCGCTGCGCCTGCCCGGCGCCACCGGCTCGCCCTGGAACCCGATAGCCATCTTCTGACGATGCCGCGCGGGGCCTGAAACAACTGAGGGCGCGCGCGCGAAGGAGGACATGATGACACGCCGTTTCGAGGGCAGGGTGGCGATCGTCACCGGCGCCGCCACGGGCATCGGACAGGCGACCGCCGTGCGGCTCGCGTCGGAGGGCGCGCTCGTCGCCGTGAACCACCTTTCGACCGTCGATCCCGGTGAGACGCTGAAGCAGGTGGGGGCGGCGGGCGGCGAGGCCTTCCCGTTCGCGGCCGACATGCGCGATCCGGAGGCCGTCACCGCCATGGTGAAGGCCGTGGCGAAGCGCGGCGGGCGGCTCGACTACATCGTCTCGAACGCGGCGATCAATCCGTTCATGACCTGGGACAAGACCTCGATTGAGGACTTCAACGCCCTGTTCGAGACGAATGTGCGCGGCGCCTGGGTGGTCTGCACTGAAGGCGCGCGGCAGATGATCGCCGAAGGCCATGGCGGCGCGATCGTGTTGATCAGCTCCATCTCCGCGCATGTCGGAGCGCCCGAGCAGGTCGCCTATTGCGGCACGAAGGGTGCGATCAGCATGCTCGGCAAGGCGCTCGGCTCAGTGCTCGGCGGGAAGGGCATCCGCGTCAACGTGGTAGAGCCCGGCGCAGTGAAGACGCCGATGAGCGCGCCCATGTTCGACATGCCGGATGTCCTGAAATACTACGTGGACCGCATCGCGCTGCATCGGGTCGGCGATCCCCCCGAGCTCGCCGCGGCGGTCGCTTTCCTGCTGTCCGACGATGCGAGCTATGTCACGTCGGCGACGCTGCTGGTGGATGCCGGCTTCATCGTCAACGCCGAGCTTTAGGCAGACGCACCGATGCTGCGGCGTTGCCGAAGCAGGCCAGCAAGGAACAACGCGTAGTGCGCTTCGATCTTCCTGCCGCCGGACAACTCGTCACGCTGAACGAGGGCGGATCGGAGCTTGTCGTCGCGCCGGAATGCGGCGCACGCCTCGTCGCTTTTCGCGTCGATGGGCGCGATGTCCTGCGGCCCGCCACCGCGGAGGCGCTGAAGGCCGGCGCTCCGTACGGGTTCGCCGGCTTTCCACTGATGCCCTATTCCGGCCCGATCTTCGGTGACGGCTTCCGCTTCGACGGCGAGTGGCACGCCCTCTCGCGAAACCTGCCCGCCGAGCCGACCGCAACACATGGCGAGGCCTGGATTCTTCCGTGGCGGACAGAGGCTTGCACCGACAGCGCGATCGCGCTTTCGCTCGACTACACGCCAACGCCCGGCGCCTTCCCGTTCGCGTGGCGCGGCGAGCTGAAATTCTCTGTGGCGAAGGGAAGGCTGACGGCGGCGCTGAGCATCTTGAACCGCGACCACCGGCCGATGCCGGCGGGCTTCGGGCTCCACCCGTATTTCCCCAAGGCGCCCGGCACGATTCTGAAGTTCGACTGCACCGGCGTCTGGCCGCCCGATGCGCCGGAAGCTGTCGCGTTGGGCTGCGGGCCGCTTGAGCCGGGGCTCGATTTTCGCGGCGGCCAGGACGCCGGTCCGATCGTGTTCGATCGCTGCTTCGAGGGTTGGGACGGCGTCGCGACGCTGACCGCGCCCGACGGCTTCGTGACGCGGATCGAGGCCGAGCCAGTCTTCGGCAAGCTGCAGATCTACGACGCCTGGGACTACCCCTACATCTGCGTCGAGCCGGTGACCAACACCAATGACGGCTTCAACCGCGCGGCGCACGGCGTCGCGAGCCACGCGGTTGCCGTGCTCGAGCCCGGCAGAAGCCTTGCCGGTGCGGTGACGATCTCGGCCGGCTAGGGGGAGGACTTCGGAGGATGATATCCGGCCCGCACGAGGAGCCGATCGAGGCGCGCGGCTACTGACCTGCCGGTGGTGAATACGCGGCCAAGGCGCTGAACCAGCTCACACAAAGGAGCGCGAGCGCCGCGGCACCGTAGATGTATTGCGCGCGACGCCCCTGCGGAATTAGACCGGCGGCGAGGTGAAGCGCGACGCCCCCGAGGATGCCGATTGCGAAACCGGCAATGTGGGCTCCGAAGTCGGTGCGCTCCCCGCCGAAACCGAGAAATGCGAGGAGCATCGCGCCGGCGGCCAAGGGCAGCCACGTGCGCAGTCCGCGCGTCCACAGCGTCGCGCGTCGCCGCCACATCAACGAGACGAAGAGACCGAGCGCCGCGAATACGCTTGTCGAGGCGCCGATCGATGTGTGCGATGCGGGTTCGATGAGCGCGTTCACAGCATTGCCGAGCCCGCCCGCGACGACGATGGCGAGCCAGGTCAGGCCGGGCCCGAGGAGCTGCGCGAGGAGCATGCCGAACACGCCGCCGGCGAAGACATTGCTCGCAAGATGGCCGAGATCTGCATGCAGGGTGAGGGCAGTGACCGTGCGCCACCATTCGCCCGAGAGGATCAGCGCGGACTGCGCGTAGCCGGCGGCCTCCCAGTCGAAGCCGAACATCTCTCGTCCCGTTGCGACGTAGACAATGATGAGAACCGTCGCGTAGGCGAACGCGGCGTCGGCGCCGAGCCAGAGGGAGGGAAGGGGCGGCTCCGGCCGGCGGCGGTTCTCCTGCTGATATTCGGCAAGCTCGTGCGCGCCGCGGAGCGCATCGGCGTCGACGACGAGCACCGAAACGCCCGCTCCGTGCCGGACCAGTCGGGAGCCGATGCCCGCCGCGGCAAGCACCAACGCGGCGCCTTCGGCGTCGGAGGGTCGGGCGTAGCGGGCCACCTCGGTCCACTGCTCCTCGAAGGTCTCGCTCAACAGAATGCTCCTCCGCAACCCAGGCCAAAAGCGCGCACACCCACTGCACCGTCTATGTGGCGTTCGCCAAGAGAGGCTGAAGATAGGATAGACGGCGGCGGATTGCGCTCCCGGTGCCCGCTGGGAGATCTAACAGAACGGGGAGGGGCTCGGTGCCGCGCGAGTTAGCCGGGCCTAGGGCACGGCTGAGAACCGCGTCCTTTCGCCCAAGTGCTCTATTGCGGCACCAGGAGCCGCCGCGGAACGAGCGGCACACGCGGGACGTTCTCGATCGACGGCGTTCTCACGCACTGGAAGGCGTTGGCGCCGGTCTGCTGCTGATCGGTTCCCTCCGGACAGACGCACTCGCCACGGCGGACGCGCCCGCCTTCGCAGCTGATCTCCGGCTGCTGCGGCTCCGAAGAGACGCAGCGGTAGGCGTTGTCGCCGAGCGACTGGCGCTCGGTGCCCTCAGGGCACTGGCACTGGCCGCGGCGGACGCGCCCGCCCTCGCAGGTGATTTCAGGCTGCTGCGGCGCGACGCATTTGTAGGCGTTGTCACCGATCTGCACGCGGTCGGTTCCGTCCGGGCACTGACACTGGCCGCGGCGGACGCGGCCGCCATCGCAGCTGATCTCGGGCTGCTCGGGCGCGACGCATTTATAGGCGTTGTCGCCGATCTGCACGCGGTCGGTTCCGTCCGGGCACTGACACTGGCCGCGGCGGACGCGCCCACCGTCGCAGCTGATCTCCGGCTGCTCGGGCGCGACGCATTTGTAGGCGTTGGCGCCAATCTTCTGGCGATCGGTGCCGTCCGGGCAGACGCACTGGCCGTGGCGGACGCGCCCGCCATCGCAGCTGATCTCCGGCGGTGTCGGTGTGACGCATTCGTAGGCGTTGGTGCCGATCTTCTGGCGGTCGGTTCCGTCCGGGCAGACGCACTGGCCGTGGCGGACGCGCCCGCCGTCGCAGCTGATCTCCGGCGGTGTCGGCGCAACGCATTTGTAGGAATTGTCGCCGGTCTGCTGACGCTCGGTGCCGGTGGGGCACACGCATTCGCCGCGGCGCACGCGCCCGCCATCGCAAATGACTTCCGGAGGCGTGGACGCCACGCACTTATAGGCGTTGTCGCCGGTCTGCTGCTTCGTCGTGTTTTCCGGGCAGAAGCACTGGCCGCCGCGCACGATGCCGTCCTGGCAGACGAGCGGCGGCGTGGTGCAGACGGAATTGTTTTCGTCCTTCGCCTTCGCGACCTTGCCTTCGGGACAGGTGCATTTGCCGTCGACGAATTCGCCGCCGGTGCAGGTCTTCTCCGGCTGGCGGATCAGGATGGTGCTGACGTGGCGGTCGTCCTGCGGGTTCGAATCCTCGACGCTCGCATCGGGCCAGACCATCTCTTTGTGGTGAATGATGCGTCGCTCGGTGAAGTTGGCGGGGATGTCGATGACGACCTTCAGCGATGCCGACGCGCCGGGCTCGAGCGTGAGCTGATCGGCGTTGCATTCGTAGGCGCCTTCGCCGGCGACTTTGCAGGTCATGCCGGGCGTCATCGAGGTGGCGCTCGCGACGTGGACTGCCGGGAGCAGGGTGCCGCGCAGGCCCGCCGCGCCCTTGAAGAGACGTCCGCCACGATTGTCGATGCTGACGTCGAGCGTGCAGGGCTGGCCCTTCTCGCAGACCGTGCCGCCAAACGGCGCGAGATCGGCCGCGAGCACCGGTGTGTCGATGCAGGCCGGCCCGTCATTCGCGGGCTTGTCATCGCCGGCGTAGACGGGCGCGTTGAAGGCCGGGAAAGGATTGCTCCAGTCGATCGTCGCGCAGTTCTTCACCGTCGCGCCGGCCACGGGATCCGGAAGCCTGGCGCGGATGTGGTAATTCATGGTCTGCGAGGCCGCGAGGACCACTGATCCCAGTGCACAGGTCTCGTTCGCTCCGAGATTGGCGCAGGTCTGCGCGCCCGCCGGTACTGTCGACGGTTGCGCCGGCGGGCAGCGCGTCCTTGACCGCCGGCATGCCGGTGAACGAAGCGGGGCCGTTGTTGGTGACGGAGATCGTGTAGTCGCAGACCTTGCCCTCGTAGCACGAGGCCGGACCGGTCTTGGCGACGGAGAGATCGAAGCCGGCGCCGATAGCGGTGTCGATGCAGGCCGTGTTCGGCGCGTCGACAGGCGGAGCCGGGTTGTCCAGCGCCTGCTTGATCGTGACGCAATTCTTCACCGTCGTGGCGCCGCCCGGGATCGGATTCGGAAGCTTGATCGTCACCGCGACCGAGATGCTGGCGCCGGCCGGCAGGAGGATCGGAGGATTTGGCACGGCGCATAGGAAGTAGGGGCTGATGGCCGGCACGCAAACGAACTGCGAGGCCCCCGAACCGAACCAAGTTGCCCCCGCCGGCATCTTGTCGATGAACCGTACCTTGCCGTTGTAGTCGTCCGGCCCGTTGTTGGTATAGGTCACCGTGTAGGCGCAGAGCCCGCCCGCGTCGCAATGCGACGGCCCGGACTTGCTGATGGTGAGATCGTGGAACCCCGCGAACGGGAGGATCTTCGCGCTCGCGCACGAATGGTCGGCATGGGCATCGGGGGTGCCGTCATCGGCGCCCATGTGGCTCCAGTCGATGTCGGCGCAATTCTCTATCGTCTGTCCGGCGAGCAGAATCGCAGGCTTCAACATCACGACGAAGATCCAAGACGTGTTCGGCGCGAGCGTGATCCCGTCCTTCTCGCAACTGAGGCCGCCCGGGCCGACCGAGCATTGGTTCCCAGCCAAGAAGCTCGTGGTCGGGGGCAGCACGTCTTTCACGACGAGGTTGCCGCTGAACGTGCCCGGGCCGTAGTTCGTAACCTTCATCGTGAAGACGCAGCTGGCTCCCGCCACGCAAGTGGGCGTCACGGAGGCTTTAACGATGCCGAGCTCGAAGCCGTCGGTGACCGGCGTCTTGATGCAGGAAATGTCGTTGTTGTCGCCGGGACCGTCGTCGGTCCCCATCTCGAACCAATCGATGGCGCCGCAATTTTCGACCGTCGGCGTGGCGATCACGACCGGAAGCTGGATGACGAGCTCAAGCGTCGCCGAAGTGCCGACGGGCAGATTGGCGAAGCCCAGCGTGGCGCAGCTCACGACCTGTCCAGCGACGGTGCAGTGCCAGCCGGGGGAGGAAGTGGAGAGCGTGGCGCCGGCCGGCATCGTGTCGTTGATCGCGATCACGCCGACGTAGGGGTCAGGGCCCTGATTGGTGACCTTCAGGGTGTAGTGGCAGTTGACGCCCTTCTGGCAGCTCGCCGGTCCGGTCTTCTCGATAGCGAGATCGGTTTCGAGTTGATCCGGTGGCGGATCCGGCCAGTTGTCGTCCGGGGGATAGGGCGCCGGATCCCAGCCGGTGTCTTCCGGCTCGTAGGGCTCCTCGTAAGGCTCCTCGCCCTCCTTTTCGGGGGGCTGGTAGTAGAGTTGGCTGGTGATCGCCTGTTCCACCTCGGCCGAGACCGGCTGGTAGACCGCGACGGCGCCGATCTTGGTGGCGGCGCTCTTCGCGACGTCGCCGTCGACATCGATCACGTAGGAGGTATCCGGGCCGGTCGCCGGCGTTGCCGGGCCCTTCGCCGGATAGGGCTGCGACGCTCCTTGCGGATCGACGTCGCCGAACGTGGACTCTGCGACGCCCTGAAGCCCGTCGACGTCGGAGGCGTCGCTGTGATCGCCCTTTTTCTTTGGGTTGACGCAGGGGCCCACAGACGAGCAGAGCCCGTCGCCGGTCATCCACACCGTCCCGTCGACGCTGCCGAGATCGACCTTGCCCGACGCATCGTAGCCCGGACCGAACGCGACGCCGCCCGCAGCGTTCGCGCGCAGGAACGGCATTCCGTCGTCCTTGCGGTCGTACTGGCCGACGTCGTAGCGCCCGACCGGCTGCCATTTGTCGTCGTCGCCGAACTCGTAGCGGAGCACGCGTGCTTCGTGCGGGAAGGCGAACGGCGCGTCGGCGGAAGGTCCGAGGTTGCGCACGCCGCCGCGCTCGGCGAGGAGCATCACCGGCTTGTCGCCGGCCGTCGAAATCGCGATACCCGTGACCGGGTTGCTGCGGCCGGCGCGCGCGATCGCATCCGGCGCCGTGAAGAAGTCCGGCAGCAGGAATTCGCGGCGGATATCGCCGAGATCGAAGTCGCCGTTGTCGGAAATGCCGACCGACCAGACCGAATTCCGCTGTTCGTCGCCTGCCGCGGCGAAATCCGGGTTGCCGAAGCCCTGCGATCCCCAGACCGAATAATAGAGGCGGACGTCCTTGGTGAGCGGGTCCTGCATGACCCCGAGGCCGAAGACGCGGCGGCGGAAATCGGCGAAATTCCAGCAGGACGGCGCGCTCGCGAACGCGCCCTCTGCGCAATCGGAGACATGCGCCGCGGAGGCCGGATCGAATTCGACCGGCGGCAGCGATCCGTCCTCCCCGGTCGCGGCATCGATGAAGTCCGTCCGCGCCGTCACGCCGTGGTCGTAATGGCCGAGATCGAGCCCGTCCTTGGTGCGCAGCCGATGGATCATCCCGGTCTCGAGATCGGAGACGAAGAGCTGATCGTGCCACGGATCGTAGGCGATGTTGCCGAGACCGGGGCCGGTGTTCTCGCGTCCGTCGAGCACGACGTCGGCGAGGATCGACGGCTCGTAATCCTTCCCGGGATCGAGCATGTAGATTGTGCCCGGGCCGCCGCCGTTTGCGCCCCACATGCCGGGCATCCAGTCGGAATTGTCGGCCGTGCGGTGAAGGCCGAACGCCGACGTGGCGGAGAGATAGACGGCTGCCGGCTCGGCTCCGCCGATCGCGACGCCGAACACCTGGCCAACCTGGCCGGCGGCGACGGACGGGCCTCCTGGGACATCGATCCGAGCGCCGGCGGGCGCTTTGCCCGGCGCGCGAAGATCGATGACGCTACCGACGACGCCGTCAGGGTCGATCGTCTCGACACCGTTGACGGTTGTCGTTCCGGAAAACTGGGTGACGAAGGCTTCGCCCGGCTGCAGCCCTTCTTGCGGCTGGGCAGCTGCCGGCTGGGCAGCTGCGAGGAGCGGCAGCCCAATGATCGCAGCAGTCGCTAACGCGACACAAGCACGTCGGCACTGCGACCGAACGCTCATGTGTCAAAGGAGCCTCAGGGAGAGAACGTCCCCCTCGCGAGGCGTTCACGATAGCAGGGCCCGCGGCGCGCGCAAGCGGGTGGTCGCAAGGCAGCGCGCCCTCGCGCATTTTCGAACAATTCCAAAAGGCAGCAGCCGCTTGCACTTTTGGGCGTGGTGGAAGCAGTCTGCCGCGAACCCGTCTCCGCGGGCCGATACCCTGCTTGGCGGGAAAATAGCGAGGAATTTCGTGCCGATTGCGAATTCCTAACGCCGGTGAGGACCGAGACCCCGATCACCACGTCGGCGGGGACGTTGTTGCGGCGCGCGGCGTGTTCATCGACTTCGCTGACCTGAGAATGATTATCAGATAAATCATCGAGGCCCTGTCAAGAATCCTTGCGAAGGTATCCTGGTATCATGATCAATCCCGATTCCGCCGCCCTTCGCGGCAAGTCCTCCCGCAAACGCAGACTCTTTTCCTACGTTGTCGAGGAACTCGGCCGGCGAATCGTGGGCGGCGAGTTCAAGCCCGGCGAGCCGATGCCGAACGAGGCCGAGCTCGGGGGTAAATTGGGAGCCAGCCGGTCTGTCATTCGCGAGGCGGTGAAGTCGATTGCGGCGAAGGGGTTGATCGAATCGCGTACGCGCACCGGCATCCGTGTGCTTGCCCCAATGCACTGGAACCTGCTCGACCAGCAACTGCTCGGCTGGCGCTATTCGACGATGCCGCCGCAACAGTTCTACCGGGAGATCTTCGAGATCCGCGGCCTGATCGAGCCGCAGGCGGCGGCCTTCGCGGCGGCGCGTGCGAGCAAGGCGGAGATCGCCGAGATCGTCGCCGCCTTCGCCGCCATGGAGGCCGCCGATCAACCGGGCAACGAGGCGATCGACGCGGACCTCAGGTTCCACCGGGCGGTGCTCGCCGCCGCCCACAACGACCTGCTGCTTCAGATGGGCAATCTGATCGGCGTCGGGCTCATGGTCAGCTACCGGCTGTCAAGCGAGTCCTACACTCGCTTCTTGCCTCTGCATAAGGAGGTCGCAGACGCCATCGTGGCGCGTGATGCCGCTTCGGCGCGCGACGCAATGGCGCGCCTCCTCGTCGACACGCAGACCTTTCTCAAGACCCAACTCGGCCGGTCGCGGCGGGCGGCATCCACTGGCGCGCGGCCGCCCCGCGCCAGAGCCGCCGCCTGAGGCTACGGACCCGGTTCCGGAAATCCGCCATGATCCCTGGAGGGTGAACATGCGTGAAGCGTTTCCGCGCTTCGGATAGAGGCGGTGGCCCACAAGCCTTTGGGCCGATCGCGGTCCCCATGTTGTCAAGACGACGAACGACCTGAACCCGCTTCTTCGCCATCGTCTCCTATCGAAACCGCTCACAGATCTTCGAGTGTGAGTTCGCGCGCCATGACGATGTTGCCAGCAGTCAGGCCGCAATCGACAGGCAGCACCGCGCCGGTGATCGCCGATGCGGCGTCGGATGCGAGAAATGCCACCGCGCGCGTGACTTCGATCGGCTCGACGATGCGTCCGAGCGGATACCAACGGGTGAGCTGTTCGAGAACCTCCGGATTGCGCGCCGCGCGCTCGGTCCAGATCGGCGTCCTGACTGTCGCCGGGCAGACGATGTTGGCGCGGATGCCGTAGCGCCCGTATTCGACGGCCAGCGCCTTCGTGAGATTGATCATTCCTGCCTTGCCGACGCTGTAGGCGGGATCGCCGAGCGCAGCGAGGCCGTTGACCGAGCCGATATTCACGATCACGCCCGCCTTCTTCGCCTTCATGCCCGGCAGCACTGCATAACAGCAATTGTAAGCGCCGTTGACGTTGGCGTTGACGTCGTCGGCGAACAATTCAGGCGTGGTTTTCTCCAAGGTCGGGTTACGCGATACGCCGGCATTGTTGATCAGGATGTCGATCCCGCCGAGCGATGCCTGGAGGTCGGCGAAAGCCTTCGCCACGGCGCTGCGGTCACCGATGTCGACGACCGCGGCTTCCGCGCGGACGCCGGCGTTGCGCAATTCTTCGGCGAAATTCACGACCGCCCGGCTCTTGTCGAGCGCAGCGATCGTGGCGCGCTCCCCACCGAAGTGACGGCAAAGCTCCCGGCCGATGCCGCCCGATGCGCCGGTGACCGCGACGACTTTTCCCTCGAACTGCACGCTTTAGTCCCCCACCACTTCCAGCGCTTCCGCGATCCACGCTAGATTGGCCCGGCGCAGGTGGCCGTAATTGTAGAACGCGACGTCGTGGATGCCGGCGTCGCGAAGTGCCGCCACGGCGCCGACGACTTCGTCCTTGGTCTGCAGATCCGGCCAGGCCGGGCGCAGGATGCCGCGCAGCTTCCCGCTGCCGACCCTGCGCTTAACGTCGGCGACATCAGCGCGGATGCGCGCGACGCTCTGCTCGTAGAAGCACGCCTCAATGGCGGCGGTCTTGGCGAGCGCGGTGAGGTCGGTTCCCTCGTACCAGGCGCCTGCAGTCGGGCGAGCGACGGAGGGGATAACGGCAATGGCCGCGTCCTTGCGCACCGCGGCGCGAATTTCCGCGACAAGCGACGTTACGATCTCGCAGCGATAGCGGAGATAAGCGCCCACCTCGCCCAAGACATCCGCCACCCAGAAAGCCTCAGCCATGTCTTCGGAGAAATCGATGTCACCGTCGAGATAGGTCTCAATGGCGCCTGCGACCTGCCGTCTGAGACTCGCGGCGTCGACGCCCGATTGCGCCGCGCCGCGGGCGCAATGCTCGCAGAAGCACAGGCCCAGTTGTGCGTCGAGCCAGCGGTTCTGCCTCAGGAGAGCGAACTCGTGATGGAAGCCGTGCTGGTAGGGGAGGAAGCCCGGCGTCTCGAGAGAGAGTCCGATGACCGGATAGCCTTCCGTTACGTCCTTGCAGAGCGCGACCGCATATTCGCGCACTTCCGGCGCGGATGGGCAAAGGCTGTAGACGTAGCGGTCGCCGAAGGCGTTCTCGACCGTCGATTCCGGGTGTGTCATGCCGAGACGCGTGTTGTGCAGAAGCACCATCCACGCGTTGACGGCGATGTCGGACTCGCAAAGCGCCATCAGCGTGTCGCCGTGCTTCAGGAGGCTGCTTTTCAGCGGCTGGATCTTGCCGTAGCGCTCCGGCGTGACACGGAAGTAGGCGGTCCCATCCTCCGGGAAATACACCTTCCCGCTGCTTCCCTTCGGACGCATGAATTTTCCGGCGTGATAGCTCCCGGCGAGTGTCACGGTGTTGAGGCCGAGCGTCTTCACTTCGGCCACAAAGGTTGGAACCCCGACCTCCTCCACGTCCCAGGCGTATGCATAGATCGCGCGATAGCTCATCGGATCACCCTAGCGACGCGCGCACGCGCGGAACAGGCTTCACCTCCATCCCGGCCCATTCCCCTAAGTCCTTATGCCGGTCACCAAAGCGTATATCCGCCGTCGATGACGTAAGCCGCACCGGTGACGTAGCTCGACGCCGGCGAAGCGAGATAGACCGCGAGGGGACCGATCTCCTCCGGCTCCCCGGCGCGGCCCATCGGTACGGCGCTCACGAAAGTCCGGATCACTTCGGGGTTCTGCTCCGCCCATCGCCGGTTGGGTTCGGTCATGAACAGTCCTGGACAGATGGCGTTGACGTTGACGCCGCGCGGCGCCCAGTCGGCCGCGGTGGCGCGGGTGAAATGGATCAGCGCCGCCTTTGCCGTCTCATAGTGCCGGCCGCCGATGCCGCGATTGGCGATGAGGCCGCTGATCGACGCAATATTGATGATGCGGCCGGAGCCGCGCTCCAACATCGTGCCGCCGATCATCTTCGTGCAGATGAAGCAGTGTGTGAGATTGAGGTCGATGAAATGCTGCCAGGTCTTGAGGTCGGTGTCCTCGATCGCGACGTCGAGATTGCGCCCCCCGACGTTGTTGACGAGGATATCGATGTCGCCAACTTCCGTGAGCACGCGCCGACAAAGCATTTCGCAGGCTTGCGGGTCGGCGATGTCCGCGGGAAAGGCCCAGGCATAGCGGCCTTGCTCGCGGACTTCGGCGGCGGCATCTTGCAAATCCTCGGGACTGCGCGCAGCGAGCGCGACATCGGCGCCGGCCTCCGCCAGTGCTCGCGCGATTACGCGTCCAAAGCCGCGGCTTCCGCCCGTGACAAGCGCGCGTTTGCCGTCGAGACGAAATCGTTCGAGCACATGCATGCGGATGTCCTCCCGCCCGGGCTCCTTGCCCGTCAATCATATTATCTGATAATTACCAGGTGGGCAGTGCGTCGAGACGCGCATTCCGTCGGACTCGTCGTCGAAACGTTTGTCGTTGCGGCCCGGCGCACTTGCGAGGATAGTCCTCCCACAGGACGAGATGACTGAGAGTGAGCGGAGGCGAGCGATGAGCATACGAAAAGAGCAGGAGTACGTCCTTCAGCAGGCGATGCGCGCGCAATTGCAGCGTGGGGGTCTCGACAGACGCGAGTTTCTCACGCGAAGCCTGGTTACGGGTCTCGGCCTGGCCGGCGTCGGGACGGTCGCGAAAACAGGGATCGGGACCGCTTTCGCGCAGGACCGCCCGCTGACGCCGACGTTCTATCAGTGGATCCAGGACCTTCACCCCGGCATCCCGGCGGTGAACGCCAAGTTCCCCGGCATCAACTACCAGATTGCGCCGGTCGAAGGCTTCGGCATCGAGCGCTTCGTGGCGGAGGCAAAGAGCGGCGAAAGTACCTGGGACGTCTATGTCGGCCAGACGCCGTTCGTGGAAATGTCGGCGATGATCAAAGCCGACGTCATCGAGCCTTGGGACCCCTACATCCCGAAGGATGTGCTCGACGATATCATCCCTTCGATCCGCGCCGAGAACACCGTTGACGGCAAGATGTATGGCTGGCCGTTCCTGCTCGACGTGATCGGAACAGGATGGCATTCGGGCCTGACGGCGAAGGCAGGCGTGGCCAACTCGGCGCCCGCGACTTGGGACGACTTCCTGACAGCCAGCAAGCAGATCGTCGATTCCGGAGCGGCACCGTGGGGTGCCACTTTCGATTCGCACGGCTGGCGTTCGCTCGCCCCCATCACCCACAGCATGAGCACCGACGTCTACACGTCCGAAGGTTTGTTCGACTTCACCGGCGACCCCGCGATCGAGGCGCTGAAGCTGATGAAGCAGATCATGGCGATGGCCAATCCCGATATCTTGCTGGAAGGCGCGTCGGACGCCGGCGTAAACGGGACGCCGGACGAGGTCGCGTTCGCCGCCCAACGGGTCGGCCTCTACTTCAAGTACTTCAACGCGCCGCTGCGTATGGCGGCGAACTGGGACGATCCGAAGCAGTTGCACCTCGGTCCGCTGCCGAAGTTTGCAAATGGCGCTGGGTCGACTGTGTTCTGGACGACGGGCTGCGCGCTCTTCAAGCACGGCAAGAACAAGGAGAAGGCGGCCGAGTACATAAAGGCGCTGACCTACGATCAGCAGATCTGGAAAGACTCGATCGTCGGGACTCCGAGCGGCCATCCGGGTCAGCTCCCGCCCTACAAGTCCATCTACGCGGACTGGGACGCCAACAAGCCGGACTGGATGCCCCCATTCGTGGGGCTGGTGCGCGGCCAGCTCGACCGGGCCAAGGCCATCACCAACCACCTTTTCGGCCTGCAGCAGTTCGTGATCGGCAAGCCGATCTGGGAGGCCTACCTGAAGGGCGACGAGCCCGATCCCAAGGTGGCCATGCAGAAGGTTGTCGAGGCCGTCCAGGCCGAGATGAAGAAGGGCTAGTCGGCCGGCTAAGGTCAGGCGAGGATTGGGGCGGGTGACCCGCCCTGGTCCTCGGCTTTCCGCAACCGGAATGCACGGCCCCAGTTAGAGCATGGCGCAGGCGATCGCATCCGACCAGGCGGGCCTTTACCCGAGCCGACTGGGCGGCCACGTGGCGCTGTTGCGGCAGGGCTTGGGCGCGTGGCTGTTCCTGTTGCCCGCGCTGCTCTTCTTCGTGGGCTATCAGGTCTGGCCGATTGTCCGCGTGCTCTGGCTGAGCTTCACGGACTACCAGTTCCTGACCAACGAGCCGGCGAACTGGGTAGGGCTTGCCAACTATTCCGAGGCGTTGCGTGATCCACTGATGTGGAAGAGCCTCGGGCGCGCGGCTCTTTTCACAATCATGTTCCTGCCCGGAACGATCGTCCTGCCGCTTCTCCTGGCAATCCTTATCGACCGGGTCACGCAGCCGCGCCTCGCTACCGTCTATCGCGTCGTACTGCTCATTCCGGCGGTGATTCCGAGCACCCTCATCTTCGTGCTGTGGAAATGGATGTACAACTTCCAGGTCGGTCCGATAAACCACTTCCTCGTCAACACCACCGGTCTGTTCACGCTCCAAAACGCGCCGCAATGGCTGGGGGGAACGGCACTGACACTTCCCTCGATCGCGATCATGGAAGTGTGGTGGGGCCTCGGATACCACACCATCTTCTTCCTCGCCGGCCTCGCGGCGATCTCTAAGGAACTGCCGGAGGCCGCTCGCATCGATGGCGCGAACGAGTGGCAGGTCTTCTGGCATGTGACGCGCCCGCGTCTCGCGCCGATCATGATGATCCTCGTCGTATTGCGCTTCGGGACCGCGATGGCCGTCATCGACGAATATCTGATCTTCGGCGGCTTCAACCGCGCCTCGCCGACCTATACCTGGACGATCTTCATGTACGATCAGGCGTTCAAGACCGGCCTCTGGCGGCAGGGATACGCGGCCGCCATCGGCATGATCGGGGCGGTCGCGATGATGATCGTCATGGTTTTCCTGATCCGCATCTTCCGTCCGCGAGGCTGACCGGACCATGACACTCGAAGCTGTCAACGACGGGGTCGTTCCCTCGAGCACTCGCGTCGCGACGAGCCCCCACCCGGTCGGGTTCCGGGAGAAGCGCGCGGCGATTGTTCGTCACGTCGTCATCAACTTCTTCATGGTCATCATCATCCTGCCGCTCGCCTGGGTGCTGATGATGTCGATAAAGTCGCTTCCCGACTCGATGCGCGGCGATTTCTGGCCGAGGAAGTTCGACTTCGGGCACTATTCCTACGTCTTCGAGCGCATCCACACGCTTCCGATCAACCTCTTCAACAGCATCTACGTCACCACCGCCACCGTGCTGATCACCACGATCTGTGCGGTGCTCGCCGGCTATGCGCTCGTGCATCTGAAGACCAAGGGCGCCGGCATCGTCGTCGTGGTGCTGCTCGTGTCGCTCTATTTCCCCGTGCGCGTGGTCTCGATCATAAGCATCTACGAAACCCAGCATTGGCTCGGGCTGATCAACAACACCAGCGGCCTGATCCTGCCCTACATCACTCTCCAACTGGCGATCAGCGTCCTTATCATGCGCAGCATGTTCCAACTGGTGCCGCACGAGATGATCGAGGCGGCAAGGATCGACGGCGCCGGCCACTGGCGGACACTATGGTTGGTCGGCGTGCCGATGGTGCGCAATGGCCTCGTCGTCATATTCATCGTCAATTTCGTCGCGGCGTGGGGCGAGTACCTGTTGTGCCTGACCCTCGTCGACGACGAGGCGAAACGCACCATGCCGGTCGTCCTCGCCGCTGCCCAGGGCGGCCAGGGCCAGTGGGCCTGGCCGAACCTCGCCGCCGTCTACGTCATCGTGGTCATGCCCGGCATCATCGCCTTCACCTTCGCCCAGAAGCTTTTCTTCAAGGGACTGGCGGAAGGCGTGGTGAAGGGATAGCCATCCGCGTCGCGACCGCCCGGCTCTGCGAGCCAGCGGTTTTTCCGGTCGTCGGAACGGCGGTGCCGAAGGAGAGCAGCCGTGAAGTTTGAGGTCTGCGTGGACTCCGTGAGCGGTGTCCGCGCCGCCGAGGCGGCGGGTGCGGACAGGGTCGAGCTATGCAGCGATCTTCTAGAGGGCGGCATCACGCCGAGCCGCGGCATGATCCGCCGAGCGCGGGGTGTCGAGGGGATCGGGCTCAATGTGATGATCAGGCCGCGCGGCGGCGACTTCCTGTTCGACGACGATGAGTTTTCGATCATGGAAGCCGACATCGACACCGCCAAGGCCGAGGGCGCCGACGGCGTTGTGATCGGCCTTCTCCTGGCGGACGGCACGATCGACGCAAATCGGACGGGCGCGCTGATCGCCCGGGCGCGTCCGCTGTCGGTGACATTTCATCGGGCTTTCGACATGACGCCCGATCCGTTTGCATCGCTTGAGATTCTCATCGAGCTCGGCGTCGAACGCGTGCTCACGTCCGGACAGGAGGCCAGCGTTCTCGAAGGGCTCCCGCTGATCACAGAGCTTGTTCGCCGCGCCGGCGACCGGATCGTGATCATGCCCGGTGGCGGAATCACCAGCCGCAACGTCGAGCGGATCGTGTCCGCCGCTCGGCCGCGCGAGTTGCATTTCGCGACGCTCGAACCCGCAGCGAGCGATATGCAGTTCCGCCGGCACCACGTGTTCATGGGCGGCGAGTTGCGCCCGCCGGAATATGACCGCCTGGTCGCCTCGGCGTCGTCCATCAGCGCGGTGATGGCGAAGGCGTCCGGCTGATCGGCACGGGCACATCGCAAGGAGCACGCGCCGGCAGACCTGCGTTCGAGGCGGCGTTGGGGCAGAGGAACAATGCACGATGACCTATGACATGATCCTCAAAGGCGGCCGCGTGATCGACCCTTCGCAGGACCTCGACGGCGTGGCGGATGTGGCTTTCGCGGGCGGAAAAGTCGCAGCGGTCCGGAAGGATATCGCGCCGGGCGACAGCGTCGACGTGCGCGACGTCAGCGGGAAGATCGTCACGCCGGGGTTCATCGATCTTCACACCCATGTCTATTGGGGCGGCACATCGCTTGGGGTCGATGCCGACAAGATCGCGCGCGCGAGCGGTATCACGACGTTTGTGGATGCCGGCAGCGCCGGCGCCGGAAATTTTGCCGGTTTCCTGAAGCACGTCATCGAGCCGAGCGAGCCGCGCATCCTTGCTTATCTGCATATCTCGTTCGCAGGCATCTTCGCCTTTTCCAGCCGCATCATGGTCGGGGAGAGCGGCGACCTCCGGCTGATGAGCCCGGCCGACGCCGTCGCGGTCGCCAACGCCAACCGCGACGTGATTGTGGGGATCAAGGTTCGCGTCGGTCGCAACGCGAGCGGAGCTTCGGGCGCCGCACCTCTCGAGATCGCGTTGCAGGTTGCAGAAGAGCTCGGCATGCCCTTGATGGCCCATATCGACGAGCCTCCACCGAGCTACGACGACGTTCTTGAGCTTCTGCGGCCCGGCGACGTGCTCACCCACTGCTTCCGCCCGTTCCCGAATACGCCGATTACCGGGCAGGGAGCCATCAAGCCGTCGGTACTGGCCGCGCGGGCTCGTGGTGTCCTTTTCGATGTCGGCCACGGCATGGGGTCGTTCGCCTTCAAGGTCGGGCGGTCGATGCTTGCGGCGGGCTTCGTGCCGGACACCATCTCCTCGGATCTGCACGCGCTGAACATCGACGGGCCGGTTTTCGATCAAGCCACGACGCTGTCAAAATTCCTCTGTCTCGGGCTTCCACTCGTCGACGTCGTTCGCGCCACCACCGCGAACGCGGCGAGCGCGCTGCGGCGGCCCGATCTCGGCACTTTCCGCCCCGGAGCGGCCGGCGACGCAACAGTCTTCTCGGTAAGCGAAGGCCGCTTCGACTACGTCAACTCGGTCGGCGAGGTGCTGCGCGGCGACAAGCAGATCAAGAGCGATGGCGTGGTCCTGGGAGGCCGCTGGTGGGATCCGCTGCAAGAAAATCGGTATTGATCTGGCAAGTTCGTGTTGGCCCAATCCGCCGCAGGCACAAGACGACGCAGCACGCCTCGGGATCAGATATGCAAGGCTCTCCCTCGTATGCCGTTCGCTAGAGCCGCGCGGATTCGCGCTTGATCAATCGCGTCGCGATCCGTCTTGCTTCCGGCTTACGCGCCGGGTCGCGGAGGCGGGCGACAAGCAGATCAATCGTCGCACGAACGATCTCGGCGGTTTCCTGCCGGATTGTCGTCAGGCGGTAGGTGGGCCATGCGGCAAGCGGGATATCGTCGAACCCGACAATTGAAAGGTCGGCGGGCACGCTGAGGTCGAACTCAGTGCGGGCAGTGTCGATCGCCCCCAGCGCCATTGCGTCGCAAGCGCAGATTATCGCGTCGGGTCTTGTCCGTCCTTGCAGCAGCGCCTTTGTGGCGGCGGAACCGCTCTCATAGGAGAAATCGCCGCCGGCCGAATTGCCGAAGGGCTTCAGCCGATGACGGGCGAGGCGCGTGACCACCGCATCGTGGCGCTCGTCTTCCGAAACTGCCGTCAGCCGACCGGAAAGGTAGGCGATGCGGCGATGCCCGGTCGCTATCAAGCCGTCGACGACCTCATCATATGACGAACGCTCATCGACACGCACGGCATCGACCCCGTCGCTCGTCCGCTCAAGACCGTTCAACATAATCGCCGACACCGAGCGGAAGACGGACTTGACCATCGCGGGCGTAACGTTGTCGGCGAAAACGATGGCGCCAGCGATCTGATAGGAAACGCCGACGCGGAGGATTTCGGCGAGGTCGTCGGCTGCGTGGGTGCGGACGATCAGCGCCTGCTTGCCGATCGTTTGCAGCTCTGCGAGCAGCGCGTCGAAAAAGGACGCATCGCGAAGATCGGAAAGCGTGTTCACGACCACCGCGATCAGGTCGGAGCGGCGCGTGATCAGGCTGCGGGCGATGATGTTTGGCGAATAACCGAGATGACGTGCGATTCTCTGAACATGCACACGAGTTTTCTCGGCGATCGGCGCTCCCGGGGTGAAGGCGCGCGAAACGACCGACCGCGACACCCCGGCAGCACGGGCAACTTCAGCCGCCGTGAGCGCGAATTGTCCCTGCGCAATGCTCGGGCCGCGACCTTGGGGGCTATTCGAAGGGCGTGCCGGTTGCTTGCGCATTCAGTTCAATCGGATTCCTAGGGGGAGCTTTCGACGCCTACCCATTGACACGCTGCACACGTGTGCAATCCTTCTTCCGCCAGGTTGGGAATGCAAGAGTGCAACTCTTCTTCGTTCCGGTTTTTTCACGGTTCGGCGCGCTCCTCGACGGGCTGGAGACCACTGTCCTCGTCTCTCTACTCGCCATCGTGTTCAGCCTGATTCTCGGCCTTGTCCTGGCATCCGCGCGGCGCTCACCGGTCGCCCCGGTCCGATGGCTGGCGGTCGCCTATCTCGATGTCTTCCGTAATACGCCCTTCGTGGTGCAGCTCTTCTTCTTCTATTTCGGGCTGCCGGAGATCGGCATCTACGTCGGTGCGCTGACAACGGGGATCATTGCGCTCAGCCTCGCAGCAGCCACCAGCACCGCGGAAGTGATCCGCGCCGGCATCGAGAACGTCGATCGCGGGGTGATCGAGGCGGCGCGCGCCTACGGATTGTCGCGCGTCCAGCAATACCGATACGTAATCCTTCCGATCGCCTTCCGCTTCGCCATTCGCCCCCTCGGCAGCGTCTTCGTCAATCTCGTGCTGACGACGTCGGTTCTCTCGACGATCACCGTCAATGACCTGATGTCGCGGGCCGAGACCGTCGCGTCGGACACGTTCCGGCCGTTCGAGGTCTATCTCGTGGTTCTCGTCCTCTTCTGGCTCGCGACCTTCGCGGTGTCGGCGATCGTCAATCTCGCTTCGCATTTCTGGTTGCGGCGCTCATCCGAGCGCGTCCCGGCGCATTGAGCGGCAGATGTACAAGAACACCGCCCTCAACTGGCACGATGGGTTGCTGCTGCTGCAAGGACTCGGGATGACCCTGTTCCTCTTCATTGTGAGCTTCGCAGTCGGAACGCTGATCGGATTTGTCCTGGCGATCATCAAGCACCGGCGCATTCCCGTCGCTTCGCAGGCGGCCGTCGCCTATGTCGAGCTGTTCCGGAATTCCCCGCTTCTCGTCCAGCTTTTCCTGGTCTTCTTTGGGGTGCCGTCGATCCTCGGTATCAATTTCACGCCTGTCCAGGCGGGCCTCGTCGCGCTCAGCATCAATACGGGTGCGTTCATGACCGTGATCGTCCAGGCGGCGCTGGACGAGGTGCCGCGTGGGCAATGGGAGGCGTCGCGCGCCTATGGGCTGGGCTACATTGCCACCATGCGCCACGTGATCCTGCCGCAGGCGGTCCGGGCCATGATCCCGCCGACGGTCAGCCTCGCGGTCGGACAGCTGCAGGTCTCCTCATTGATTTCAATCATCGGGGTCGTCGAACTCACCAAGGTCGGAACGAACCTCAATCTCCGCACACTCGCGCCGTTCAAGATCTGGCCGATCGTCGCCATCGGCTACTTCATCGTCTCGAAACCCTTGTCGATGCTGGCGGACTGGACAGAGAAGCGCCTCGGGGCACACCGTGCGCCGCTCAGCCTCGGCGTGGATGGCATCCGATGATCGAGATCCGACATGTCGGAAAGTCCTTCGGCGCCGTGGAGGTCCTGAAGGACATTTCCGCGACCTTCGCCGATGGCGAAGTGGTGGCGATCATCGGCCCGAGCGGCGGCGGCAAGAGCACCTTGATCCGCTGCATCAACGGGCTCGAGGCACTCAGCGCCGGCGACGTTCACGTCGACGGGAAATCCGTTCGCGATCGCGCCCTGCTGACCGGTATCCGCACCTCGTGCCCGATGGTCTTCCAGCAGTTCAATCTCTATCCGCACCTGAAGGTGCTGACGAACATCACGCTTGCCCCGATCGTCGCGCTGAAGCGTCCGCGTGAGGCGGCCGAGGCGAAGGCGCGCGAGCTCCTCACGATGGTCGGGCTCGGGGATCGCGCCGACGCCTATCCGGCTGAGCTCTCCGGCGGCCAGCAGCAGCGCGTCGGCATCTGCCGGGCGCTTGCCATGGAGCCCCGCCATCTCCTTCTTGATGAAGTGACATCGGCACTCGATCCGGAGATGACAGCGGACGTGCTGACCGTCATCGAGCGGCTCGCCAAGGCCGGAACGACGATGATCCTTGTCACCCACGAGATGGAGTTCGCGCGGCGCGTCGCCGATCGCGCTCTCTTCATTGAGGCCGGAAAGCTGATTGCCGATCAGCCGATCGATCAATTCTTCGGCAGCTCGCAGGACCCGCGGATCCAGAGGTTCTTGAACAAGATGGCGCGCTCGAAGCGTGAGGCGGAGAGCCAATGATCCTCATTGCGAACGGGGAGGGCGCGAGTGGCGTTGAGAGCGCAGCCCGGCTGCTTATGGACGGCGCGCCGGCGCTTGATGCGATCGAGGCCGGCATCCGGGTGGTTGAGGCCAACCCCGATGTACATAGCGTCGGCCCGAACAGCTGGCCGAACATTTTGGGCACTTTGCAGCTCGACGCCGCCATCATGGATGGCACCACGCGCCGCAGCGGCGCCGTCGGTGCGGTCGAGGGATTCGCGCATCCGATCAGCATAGCCCGCGCTGTATCGGAGCGCCTGCCACACGAGATTCTCGTCGGTGAAGGGGCAGCGCGGTTCGCCCGCGAGATCGGAGCTGAGCGCAGTCCACCGCTGAGCAATTTGGTTGAAGAAACGTGGCGTGGGATCGTGCGACGGAACGGCGCCCAGCCGGATCAGCTGGCTGACGATCCGCGGATGCCGCTGATCGACCTGGCACGCGCCGCAATCGATCCGGAGAAAGTGCGCGACACCACCGTCTATCTTGCCATGGATGCGGCGGGAACAATCGCCTCGGGCGGCAGCACGTCGGGCTGGGCGTGGAAGTATCCGGGCCGGCTCGGCGATACCCCCATCATCGGTGCCGGCTCCTATGCCGACACGCGCTACGGTGCCGCCGCCTGCACCCACACCGGTGAAATGACGATCCGAACAGGAACTGCCCGCGCCATCGTGCTCTACATGAAGCTTGGACATTCGCTGGACGACGCTGTCGCAGCCGCCATCGCTGACCTTGCGGAACTTGCAGGCGGTCAGCTTGGAACGGTGGTGATCCACGCGCTCGACAGGAAGGGCAGACACGCGGTCGTCTGTCATCAGCCGACCGAACCGATTTTCTACTGGCTGTGGACGCCGGACATGCCGGCGCCCGAACGACGTTCCGCCGAATCCCGCTGAATGATAGCGGTGAGACTTGTGGTCCAAATGGGAGGAAGAACAATGAGACAGATGAAGCTTATCGTGGCGGCAGCGACCCTCGTAGCCGGCTTCGCCGCTGCCAACGGCGCGAATGCCGGGAAACTCGAGGACATCCAGACGGCGGGTGTGATCAAGGTCGGCATCGCCTTGACCGGCGAGCCGATCGGCTTTCGTGACGCCGACAACAACCCCGTCGGGTATGACGTCGAAGTGGCGAAGCGGCTGGCCGACACGCTCGGCGTAAAGCTCGATATCACCGAGGTCTCGGGCGCTGTGCGCATCACGATGCTGCAGTCGGGACAGATCGACGTCGTAATAGCCAACATGACGGCGAACATGGAGCGCGCCAAGGCGGTGGATTTCACGATCCCCTACCTCCGCTCCGGGATCAAGATCCTGACCCGTGAGGACACCGGCGTGAAGTCGCTCGCCGACCTCAAGGGTAAGAAGGTCATCGTCGGCCGCGGCACGACGAACGAGGCGCTAATCAAAGCTCAGGTCCCCGACGCGGAAATGGTCTACACCAAATCCTTCGCGCCCGAGGCGATCCTCCTGCTGCAACAGAAGCGCGCCGACGCCGCCATCGAGGACTCGACCCTTATCGACTACGCTGCCAAGCAAAATGCGGGCCTAGTCAGCCTGCCGGATATCTACACGTCGGATCCGGAAGCGATCGGCGTCGCCAAGGGCGATCCGGAATTCCTGCGCTACCTCGACATGTTTGTCTCGTTCTACATCTCGAGCGGGGCCTACCAGGAGAACTACACGCACTGGTTCGGTCAGCCGGGCCCAGAGCTAAAGTCGCTCTGGTAGCCGACCGCTATCGGACGTTTGAACTAGCGCCGCCGCCTTGATCGGCGGCGCTACCCACGCAGTGTTTCGCGAATTGCAGCGCCGAGGAGCATTGGGCCCTACGTCTTCGGTTGGCATCAAGCCGCGTCATTCAGCCGGTACGTGGCGATGGCGTTGTCGCGAAAAAGCTTGCGCTTCTCGTCCAGAGTGCAGCCTTCGACCACCCAGTCGACAATCTCCACCCACTGCGGGTACGTTCCCGCAAGCTCCAGGACATGCCAGTCGCCACCGTACATGATGCGGTCAAATCCGAAGGTCTCGATCGTGTATGCGATGTAGGGCTTGAGCTGTTCGCGCGTCCAGTTGTCGTGATCTGCCTCGGTAGAAACGCCGGAGATTTTGCAGACGACATTGGGCATTGCCGCCAACTCTTTGATGTGTCCGCGCCAGGGATCGAACAGACCCGCCTTGATCCCCGGCTTCCCGATATGGTCGAGCACGAAACGCACTTCCGGGCACTGGCGTACCATCTTGATAACGTTTGGCATTTGATGGTGGAGAACGCAGATGTCGAAGGCTAGATCGTGTTGCGGCAGGAGCTTCAGCCCGTCGATTAAATCGGGGCGCACGCAGAATTCCGGGTCGGCCTGCGTCTGAATCAGGCGGCGGATCGCGCGCAGGATCGGGTTTTGAAGGACGCGCTCAAGTTCCGGCTCCGCTGCCTTGCCCTGTTCGAGCGGCAGTGCCGCGACCATGCCGGTCAGCCGCTCGTCCGAGTGCGACAGTCCCTGCACCCATGTTGCCTCGTCGATATGCTGGGGGAAATCGACATCGACCTCAACGAAAACGAACTGCTCGATCTCGAAAGGCGCGGCCGCCTTGGTGAGATGGCTCGGCAGAACCGCGCGGTTGAGCTGCGGAACGTTCTTCATCCATGCATAGCCGAAGCGCCGCGGATCGCAGAGATGCACGTGGCTGTCGACGATTGGAAAATCGGGCATGGGTTCTCCGGCAGCTTTTTCGCGTCACATGTAAACGCCACCGTTCACATCGAGCACGGCGCCGCAGATGTAACTTGCCGCCGGCGAGCAAAGGAAGGCGATCGGCCAGGCAACCTCTTCCGGCTTTGCTTGTCGGCCGAGGGGTATACGATCGATGTCGACTGGCTGACCGCTCATCATCGGCGTCTCGACGGATGCGGGCGCGATGCCGTTGACGATCACGCCGTGCGGCGCCGCCTGTCGCGCCAGCCATTTGACCAAGGCGTGGAGCCCGCCTTTCGAGGCGACATAGTGCGGGCCGGCGATGAGACCGCCCATCCGGCCGGCGAGAGACCCGACCATGACGATGCGCCCGTGACGTCTCTCAATCATTCCTGGCAGGAAGGCGCGCGCTGCATGGATAGGACCAAGTACGTTGACGTTCATGACGCGCTCGAAGCTCGCGTCCCAGTCCGGCGCATACCAGTCCTCGCCGAAGGGGCAGATCGCCGCGTTCAACACCAGCCCGTCAACGCGTCCGACTTTGGCCGCGATCAGCTCGATCTCTGAACGGCGGCTTGCGTCGGCATCAAACGCCTCGGCGGCGCCGCCTTCGGCGATGATCGACTCCGCGACGGATTTCGCACCATCGAGGTCGAGTAGAATGACGGCAGCGCCGACCGAGGCGCAGATTTTGGCGGCCGCCGCCCCTATGCCGCGCGCGGCGCCGGTCACCAGTATCCGCTGGCCGGAGAGATCGAAACCGGTGCTCATCGCTTCTGCTGCGCGTTGGCGGCAGCTTGGCGTCGCTCGCGACGGCGATGCGCGTAGCCGGCGAGCCCGACGGCGAGCACGAGCATCGCCCCGTTGAACAGATTCTCCACGAAGAACGGCGCGCCGAGCTGCGTCAGGCCGGCGACGGCGACTGCGAGAACAGCGACCGCGAGCAGGGTGCCCCAGACATTCGGACGGCCGGGGCGGATCGCCGTTGCGCCGAGCAGCGCGCCGGTAAAGGCAGGAAGCATCAGTTCCTGACCGACGGTACTCTGGCCGACCTGAAGCTGCGCCTGAAGAACGACGCCGGCGAATGCCGCGAGGGTGCCAGACGCGACAAAGGCAAGCGTGACGAAAGTTGCGGCGTTGATGCCCGTCAGCTCGGCAGCGCGCGGACTGTCGCCGATGACATAGAGATAACGCCCAAGAGGCAGGTAGTCGAAGACGACCCAAAGAACGAGTGCAATGAGGAGCACGTAGAGAACCACCGCCGGGATGCCGGTATGAGGGATCTTGCCGGAAAGTGCGACGAAATCCGCGGGAAGCAGACCGACAACCTGCCTGCCCCCGGTGTACCACTGGTTCAGGCCGAGGAGCAGCGTGCCCGTGCCGAGCGTGGCGATGAAGGAATTGATCCTGGCGCGCGCGACCAGGAGACCATTGACCAGGCCGACGAAAGCGCCGAGCGCGATGCACACGAGTGCGGCGAATTCCCATGGCAGCCCCTGCTGCGTCTGCAATCCATTTGCGAGCACCTGGGAAACGCCAAGGATCGAGGCAACAGACAAATCGAAATTGTTGGAGGCGAGCGGGATCATAACAGCGAGCGCGACCATCGCGTTAATGGACCGGCTGTTCATCATTGACTGGAAGGTGAAGGCGGTCAGGAAGGTATCGCCCTTCAGAAGCGAAAAGACGAGGATCAGCAGCACGAGGAGAATCGCCAAGTTCCAGACAGAGACGAAATGCGTGGCGCTGCTCTTCAAGGTGCGCGCGCTGGTCGCCTGGGGAGCGCTCACGCTAGCCTCGCTTGGATCATTCGTTCCTCCGCACCGGAAGCCAACGCCGCAAGGCGTGCAATGCTGAGTTCGGAGCGCGCCAGCTCGGCCGCGACCTTGCCGCGATCGAAAATGAGCGCGCGGTGGCAGATGCCGGCGACCTCCTCGAAGTCCGATGAGATCAGCAGCACGGCAAGGTCCTTATCGAGCGCCTCCTGAAGCAGCCGGTAGATATCCGCCTTGGAGCCGACATCGACGCCGAAGGTCGGCTCCTCAAGGACAAGCAGACGGCTCCCGGCCTCCATCCACCTCGCCACGATCACCTTCTGCTGGTTGCCGCCTGACAGCGTGGCGATGATGCGCTCTGTCTCCGGCGGGCGCACGGAATAGCGGTGCAGGACGCGCAGGCATCGAGCCTGCTCATCACCCGGAGCTATCGGCGCAAGCAGGTGCGTCCCGGTCGTCACCGGGTTGATGAAGAGGTTCTCTCTGACGGTCAGGCTCGGCGCAAGGCTCTCCTCGCCCCGCTTGCTCGACACGAACCCGACCTTTCTTCTGATCGCGTCGCGTGGCTCGCGAAGCTTGAGCGGCGATCCGAGCAGCGATATCGAGCCCGAACTGCTGCCGATATCGCCAAAAATCGAACGTCCGACGATATCGTGGCCGGCGCCGCGCAAGCCGACCAGCCCGACAATCTCGCCGGCGGACAGCTTGAACGACACCGGGCCGACATCGCCGACAGTGAGCTCGTCGACCGCGAGCACGGTACCGGCCGCCGTCGCGGACGGCTTGATGAAGAGATCGGCAAGCGATCGCCCGACGATGTTGTAGACAAGCTCGGCGGGCGTCGTTTCCGCGACGGCGTCAGTCGTGACGCGCCGGCCGTCGCGTAGCACGGTGACGCGATCGGAGATGCGGAAGACCTCGTCCAGCCGATGTGTCACATAGACGATGCCGAGTCCTTCGGCGCGCAGACGCCGCAGCACGTCGAGAAGCCGGGCGACGTCCGCTTCTGGTAGCGCCGCTGTCGGCTCATCGAGCACCAGAAGGTCGCATTCGACCGCCATGGCGCGCGCAATCGCCACGATCGAGCGTTCGGCGGCGGGAAGGTCGCGCACGCGGGCGTCGGGCGAGATTCCGCCTCCCATCCGGGCGAGCGCCGTCACTGCCGCGTCGCGCACCGCCCGCCACGATATGATGCCATGGCGGCGCGGATATCCCGCAAGCACCGCGATGTTTTCAGCCACCGTCATGGTATCGACCAGGCCGAGGTCCTGGTGAATGAAGGTAATCGGCAACTTTTCGGTCGTCGGATCGACGACGCGACCGTTGAGGCGGATTTCGCCCTGATCGGAGCCGTAGACGCCGGCAAGCACCTTGATCAGCGTCGACTTGCCGGCCCCGTTCTCACCGAGGAGGGCGTGCACCTCACCACGACGCACGTCGAAGTCGACAGCGTCGAGCGCCAGCGTTCCGGTGAAACGCTTACTCAGTCGCGTGATCTTTAGAAGGCCCGGACCGGAATTCGCCATACGTTCCACTACACCCGATACCGGCTTTCGCGTTCAGGATCCGATACTCTTGCCGTCCCTTCGGCCGGGCTTTTTCTCCGCGGGAGAGCGCGTCATGTTCTTCGGCTCGACAAAAGGGCCGGTCGGTACTCCACCGGCCCTTCCACACGGATTGCGCGGTTGCTCAGCCCTTCACGCCCCAAAGCTCCAGATAGTGCTGCTCGTAGTTGTTGCTCGGAATAAATGTGTTCTTGTCGCCGCCTTCGGCATTTACGTTCTCCGGCGTTACGAGATAGGGCGATTGCACAAACCCGCTCGGCCCTTCCTTCTGGAAGGCGCGATTAAGCTCGTCGATCGCCTGATAGCCCTGCATTTTGTACGGCTCCGACGCGGTCACGAGCTGGTACTGTCCGCCGGCGCGGATCCGCTCATAGGCAGACTTGTTGCCATCCGCCGAGACGATGATCACGTCCTTCGGGTCGATGCCGCCAGCGCGCAGCGCCGGAATCTGGAAGTCGGCGGTATAGTCGGCGACCGACGTGATGTAGAGCGGCGTCCCGTATTTCTGCACCCATGCGGTGACTAAGGCAGGCTGCCGCTGCGCCACCTCTGAGATCGGTGAATTGGAGAATTCCAGCATCTCGCAGCCGGAGCACTCTTTGATGCGCGCCTCCGTGGCATGCGCCTTGGCGCAAGCGATGGCGAACTCGCAATGGCTTGTGACGACCACGCGCGCCTTCCCATCTGAGTGTTCTATGATCCAGTCGGCCTGGGCGCGTCCGATGTCGCGCGGATCCTGCTGGATGTTTACGAAAAGCCCAAGGTCGGGCTGTGGTCCAGGGAAGCCGGCCGCATGGATTCCGACAATGACAATGCCCTTCGATTTCGCATCCTGAATCTGTGGCTGCAGGCTGGCGGCGTCGGCGTCCGTGACTATGCCGTCGACCTTCAACGCGATCGCCTGATTGAAGCCCTGCTGCCAACCGACCGGGGAACCATGGCCATCAATAATGGTGGTATCCCAGCCGAGTTTCGCGCCGGCCTCCTTCACCGCATTGGCCCATTCCTGAGTTGCGTCGTTCTGGGCGTCGTTCGCGAGGTAAGCGACGTGCTTGCCCGGCACCGGCTTCGGCGCCGCGGTGGGCCCGCGCCAGTCCGACTGAGGACCGGCGAACATAACGACTTCCGCCTTCACTTTATCCATGAAGTCGTCGGCGGAGGCCGGACCCGCGAACATGAAAACACCGACGGCCGCGCTGGCCAGCGCCAATTCCAAGCGCATCTTGAGCATGAAACTCCTCCCTTGTTGCCACACGCCGGTTCTTTCCGACGCTATTGACGATTTTGACTGCCTGACTATCCTAGTGTCAGACAGCCTGAGAGGTCAATCGACGACTTCGCTCTGATGCTAGGTCCGGGGGTTTTCGTTCCGAAAGTCCGGCGCCGCTTCAAAATCCAGGGATCACATGTCAGTCGCCAGCAGCCAGAGCCCAATCAAGCGTCGCAAGCTTTACGAGGACGTCGCGGAGCGCATCGAGGAAATGATCCACGAAGGCCGTTTCGCGCCGGGCGATCAGTTGCCTTCCGAGAAGGACATCGTGGAAGAGCTCGGCGTCGGCCGCTCCACGGTGCGCGAGGCGATGCTCTCTTTGCGGAAAATGGGGCTCGTCACGGTTAGGAGCGGCGAGCGCGCACGCGTCACCACGCCGACGGCAAACGTGCTCGTCAACGAGCTTTCCGGCGCCGCGCGGCTGTTGCTTGCGCAGGAGGGAGGCATTCAGCGGTTTCAGGAAGCGCGAACGCTTTTCGAGGTCGGTCTCGCGCGCTTGGCTGCGGAGCGGGCGACGGAAGAGGACATCGAGAATCTGCGAACGGCGCTTGAGGAAAATCGAAAGACAGTCGGCGATCACGAAGCCTTCATGCGCTCCGACGTGGCGTTCCATTACGCCATTGCCGCTATACCGCAAAATCCGATCTTCACCTCCATGCACAACGCCGTGGTTGAATGGCTGACGGAGCAGCGCGCGATTTCGGGGCGCACGCCCGTCGCCTTCACTGCTGCCTATACCGCGCACGAACGCATCTTCGCTGCGATCGCCGCGCATGACCCGGCCACGGCGCAAACCGAGATGCAGCGCCACCTTGACGAGGTCGCAAGACTCTATTGGCAGGTCCGGAACGCAGCCCGTTCCTGAGCAGGAGAAGAGCTTGCGGAGGAACTAACCATGGCCGTCTATCCGGGCAGCGAGAGGGAACGTCGGATTGCGCCCGCGGAGCTGCGGAGTGTCGTCGCTTCCATTTTTCAGGCTTGCGCGATGGATGGAGCGGACGCCGCGCTTCTCGCCAAGGCTTTGGTCGGCGCCGACCAGCGCGGCATCCACTCGCACGGCACGCTCCGCGTCGGCGAATATGTGGAGAAGCTGACAACGGGCGGCGTCGATCCGCGTGGGCGGCCGTCTCTGGCAAGCGATAAAGGCGCTGCCCTGGTCGTCGATGCCGGCAACGCGATGGGCCAGATCGTCGCAGATTTCGCCATGCGCGCCGCAATCGAGCGCGCTCGCACGACGCATATCGCCGTTGCGGCGGTACGCAACAGCAACCATTGCGGGGCAATGGATCATTGGGCGGCGATGCCGCTTGCACACGACATGATCGGCATCGCGATGACCAATGCGCTGCCGACCATGGCGCCGTGGGGCGGCATCGAGAAGATCGTCGGCATCAACCCACTCGCCGTCGCCTTTCCCTCGGCAAACGAGCCGCCGATTCTGCTCGATATCGCCTTCGGCGCTACGGCGCATGGCAAAATCCGGGTCTATCATCAGAAGGGGCATGACATTCCTGAAGGCTGGGCCTTCGACGAGAATGGCGAGCCCACCACCGACGCGGCCGCCGCGTTGAAAGGACTGATCCAGCCAATCGGTGGACACAAGGGAGTCGGTCTCGGCATCGTCATCGGCATGCTCTCCACGCTGCTTTCCGGCGCCAGCTACGGAACCGAGCTCGGTAACATGGTCGATGGCCCGCGCCCCGGCCATGACGGTCATCTCTTTATCGCCATCAACGTGGCGGGCTTCCAGCCGGTCGACCTTTTCAAACAGCGCGTCGACGCGATCAGCCGGCAAATCCAAGAGAGCCGCCGACGCGACGGCGTGAAGCGACTCTATCCACCCGGCATGCTCGAAGCAGAGTTCTGCGAGAGATACGAAGCGGAAGGGATTCCGCTCAATGAGGAAACGATCACAGGGATTTGCGCCGCGGGACAGAAGGTCGGCGTGGCCGTGGACGGATTTCCTGACCCGACAAAGATGAGGGGGCCAGATGGCTGACGCCGAAGCAGGAAAGAACACGCGTTATGCAATCACCGTCCGATTTGCGCTGCACGAAGCCGCGCGCGAGCGCTTTCTCGCCCTCATCGAACAGAACGCCGCTACCTCGGTGCGCGAAGAGCCGGGGTGCCTCCAATTCGACGTGCTGACGCCGCTCGCCGGTCCGGATTCTGAGTCCTACGTGTTGCTCTATGAGATCTACACGGACCGCGCAGCCCTCGATGCGCATGTGAAGACGCAACACTTCCAGGCCTTCGACGTCGCTAGCCGCGACCTTGTCGCCCGCAAGGACGTTTTGGAGTTCGCCACCGAAGTCCGCCGCAAATAGCTCGGGTACGCCCTCCTATGAGGGTCAAATTCCGATGATCTCCGCCGGCGTGCAGGGGGCCATGCGAAAGCTGTCTCCAGAGCAATGCGAACCGGTCTCTTACCGCTATGACGCACCACGTCGGGAATGGGATTTTGGTGCCAGAGACGAAGGTCGCCACGGCACGGCATCGCCCAACCTGAGATCGACGGCCTCACTGGAGAGTAGGAATACGCTCGCCCGCAAGCTTTTGAATTTACGTCGCGGTTTCAGAGAGTCTCTGCCTATACGCAATCCTTGATTTTGAGTGGTGGGTCCGCCAGGACTCGAACCTGGAACCAGACGGTTATGAGCCGTCGGCTCTAACCATTGAGCTACGGACCCGAAGCACGGCGCGGGACGGGCGGGCGCCGCCAGCCTGCCCGCGTTGCTAGGCGAAAAGACTAAGCGTCCGGTTACGATGTTCGGCACGAGCCGGCAAGGCGCGACCCAAGGATCGGCCGCGTCGCGGCGTCTTATCTAATGTTTCCGGTCGCCGCGGTGGCGGGGACTGCGGCGAATCTCGCATTTGCCGCAATCGCACGGCTGAAAGCCCGCGCTGCGGCGCGCTGATGGAGGATGACTCGGATGAGGACGAAACTCGGCGGTTTGTTGGTGCTGGCGGCGCTCGCTCTGCCGCTCGCCGGTTCCGTTGCTGCAGAGCAGGGCGACGCGCCGGCGGCGCGCGAGCGGCTTCTTTCGGTGAGCGGGGAGGGCACGATCCGGGCCGAGCCCGACATGGCGCTGATCACGCTCGGCGTCGTCAGCGAGGCCGCTGCGGCGAGCGATGCGCTCAAAGCGAATTCGCAATCGATGAACACGATCGTCGCCGCCTTGAAAGCGGGCGGCATGGAATCGCGCGATCTTCAGACCTCGGGCTTTTCCGTCGACCCGGTCTATTCGCAGCCGCCGCGCAACTATGACGGCTCGCAGCCCTTCACGCCGGAGATCGTCGGCTACCGCGTCAGCAACAACCTGACGCTTCGCATCCGCGCGCTCGATCGCGTCGGCGCGCTCCTCGACCAGGTGGTGACGCTCGGCGCGAACGCGATCTCCGGGCCGACCTTCACCGTCGAGGATCCGACACCGTTCGAAGACAAGGCGCGGCGCGAGGCGATCAGCGACGCGATGCGGAAGAGTGCGCTCTACGCGGACGCCGCCGGCGTCACGCTTGGGCCGATCTTCCACATCGATGACGGCTACGTCACCCCGCCGCAGCCGCTCGCGCCCGGCGGCGTCATGATGCGGATGGAAGCGGCGCCGAGCCCGCCGCCGATCGAAGCCGGCGAGCTCAGCTTCGAGGCGCATGTCTCCGTGTCTTGGATGCTCGGCGACTAGGGCTCGAGTACCCAGGCAGCACCAGTACCTTCGGCCGCTCCGGCAGCGTTCCGACCGACACCTTGATCTCCGGCGAGCTCGAGAGCTCGACGTCGAAGTCTTCGCCGAGCCGGGCAAGGAAACGGCTCAGCGTTGCCGAAGTGAAATAGTGCATCGGCAGGATGAGACGCGCTTTGAGGACCTTCAGCGTCTCAAGCATCGCGTC
This sequence comes from uncultured Alphaproteobacteria bacterium, assembly GCA_963739005.1. GTDB lineage: Bacteria > Pseudomonadota > Alphaproteobacteria > Rhizobiales > Afifellaceae > DASWJZ01. Next base: position 163,027 of record CAVTYQ010000005.1, read on the forward strand.
CTGGCTCATCGTGTAGGAGCCGTCGACCGGCACCATGACGACGTCGAGCTGACCGATCTGGCCGAGATCCTCGGGATTGAGAATCTGGTGGAGATGCCCGAGGTGACCGATGCAAAGATTCGCCACCTCGAAGATGAAGATCGAGTTGCCGTCCGGCTCGACCGTTCCGAAGCGGCGGATGTCGGTGGTGACGTTGCGGATCAGCACGTCGTCGACGGTGAGATGATGGACCGCCTTGCCGCCGGCCGGGTTCCAGCCGCGCAGCACGTATTCGATGCGCGGATCGGGGTTGTCGGTGTAGTGCGACGGATGCGCGTGGTTCATGGTGACGACGCGCGGGACGACCCCCGGCCCGGCATAGCCGGCGTAGTCGGTGGCGATGGTGACGCCCTTCGGGCTGGTGATCAGGAAGGTCGCGTGCCCGACGAAACGGATCGTGACCTCTTGCGCGACCGGCGGCTCAAGACCGTCCTGCACCTTGACATAGGCGACCGGAACGGCCGCCGGCAGCGACTGCGCGATCGCCAGGCAGCGGCTTTCGGTCGTCGCGGCGCGCGCCGCGGGCGCGGCGATTGCGACGCAGACGAGCGCCGCCGCGAGAAGCCGGATCAGGGTCGCCATGCAGGCCTCCAGGGCGAAGCGGGCATTCTAACGTGGCATGTTCGCGCCTCAACGGCGCTCCTTCGCGGCCGCACGCGGCGGTTTTCCGCGTGCCTCGCAAAAATATGATTGCCGGAGACGCCGGATTTCCGCTCCTCGCGCGTTTCGTCGACACGCATCACATGCGCAGAGGGAGCAGGCGCTAAGGAGACACTCGCATGCGACGATCCATTACAACCCTGGTCGCGGCCGCAATGGTCGCGGCAACCGCTGCCGCCGGGACCGTCCCCGCGCAGGCGGCGTCCGTTCGCGCCGCGCCGGCCGTTGCCGCCGAAGCGTCGGCGAATATCGTGCAGGTGCGTCAGAGGCACCGGCAGCGCCATTCTTCCTACTATCCGTTCTACTTCGCCTTCCCGTTCGCGTTCACCCCGCGCTACTACTATTCGCGCCCCTACTACGATCGCTATTATTCCGATCGCTACTACGACAGGGATTCCTACTGGCGGCACCGCAGTGAGCGGAATTGCGGCTACCATCCGTACATGGACTGCCTCAACCATTTTAACGGCAACGTCTGCCAGCACTGACGCAAGAGCGGCGGCTGGAAAATGAATCGGCTCCCGCGCGGGAGCCGATTTCGTTTTTCGCCGGCGTTTAGCGCTCGACGAGGCGGGCGAGGTCGTTGAACGACGAACTCCAGCCCATCTCGTGCATGTCGCGGTCCTTACTCTCCGCGAAGGTGCGCTGCGTCAGCGTCATCAGCGTCCCATTGCCCTTCGCGCGGAAGTTGACCGTCACCTCGGTCTCGTGGCCGCGCTTGCCTTCGTTGTGCCACGCCCACGTGAAGACGAGTTTTCGCGGCCGGTCGATCGCGCGATAGACGCCGCTCACCGTGCGGTCGATGCCGTCGGGCCCGCGCATCGTGGTGAGCCACTTGCCGCCGACGCGGGCGTCGATTTCCTTCCGCGGGATCGTCATGTTCTCCGGACCGAACCACCTGGCGATCTGCTCAGGCTCGATCCAGGCGGCGAAGACCTTGTCGGGCGGCGCCTTGAACTCCCGCTCAAGCTTCAGGACGCGGTCATCGCTTGCGAGGGCTTCCATCGTTCTTCTCCCGGTGCTGATTTTCGAGATGCCGCGCCAGGCGGTCGAATGAGGCGTTCCAGAAGCGGCGCTGGCGCGTCACCCAGTCCTCGACGGCCGCGAGCGCTTCCTCGCGCACGCGGCAGACGCGCCATTGCCGCTCGACGCGACGCTCGATGAGCCCGGCCGTCTCAAGCACGGCGATGTGCCGCGATATCGCGGGGCCGGAGATTGCGAAGGGCTCGGCGAGCTCGCCGACGGTCTTCTCACCCTCGGCGGCGAGACGCTCGAAGATCGCAAGTCGGTGCGGGTCTGATAGCGCGGCGAAGACGCCGGCCAGGGCTTCGGGTGCCGATATCTGCGTGTTCATTATTTAATTAAATCATTAAATAACAAGAACGTCAAGCCGGGCCACGAGGCTACGCCTCGATCGCGGCCCAGAAGACGATGAGGCAGGCGCAGTCGAGCGGCATCTCCGGGTTCGTGTAGATCATGCGCGTGTGCCGCCCGCGCGCGGCAAAGACCTCGCTCACGAGATGCGACGCGCCGTTCAGGACTCTCGGCGTGTCGGTGAAGCCCGGCGCGACGTTCAAGGTACCCTCGAGGCGAAAGATCTGCTTCACGCGATCGAGCGTGCCGAGCGCGGCCCTGAGCTGCGACATCGCGTTGAGCGCGGCGAGCTGACAGGCCCGGTAGCCGTCCTCAGCGGAAAGCGCCGCGCCGATCTTGCCCTTGTAGAGGAGGTTGCCGTCGATCCAGGGAAGCTGGCCCGACATGTAGAGGATGCCGTCGACGATCGTCCACGGCTCGTAGGCGGCGACCGCGCCGGCCGCCGGTGGCATTTCAAGCCCGAGCGAGCGCAGTCGCTCTTCGGCGGTCGCGCCTGTTGCTTTCGCAAGCTGCATCGTTTTCCTCCGCTTCCGGAGGATTCGTGCCTGCTTGACGAGGCTTTGGCAACGAGTGCCGCGTCGGCTGATTTTGGGAGGATGAAAAAACCGTCGCGGCGGCCCGAGGCGAGAGGGGGGCGGGTGATCGCCTCTGAGGCCGCCGCGACGGCTGTCCGGGTTGCCCGGATATCGGCGGGCTGTTCAGGCCCGCGTGATTCTATTCGGTGTGCTGCAGTTGCCCGGCCGTGACGCCGGCAACGGTCAGCGCATCCATGCGCATCAGGGTCGAGGTCGACCCGGTGCGCGTCTCTATGACGACGCTCGGCAGCGAATCCGGCTCGTAGGCGACGTCCATGCATTCGTCCTGCGCGTCGCCCGTCTCCGTCGTGCAGCCGAGCGGAACCGGCAGATCGCCCTTCATTGCCATCGGCACGCCGATCTGGGCAACCGCGGGCATCTTCGCGACGACGTCGAACGCGGCGTCGACGCGCCAGCGCGCGTAGCTCGCGGAATCGGTCGGAAAGACAGTGCCGGCCTGAGCCGCCGTGACGAGGCCAGCGGCGACAAGCGCCGCAAACGCGAACACTTTCTTCAGCTGGGTGGCCATTTGACGCTCCATGAGCCCATGCGGGCTTCTGTTGCCTGCCTTCCTAGGCGAGTATTGCTTCAACTCTCATACGCGCGACGGCCAAAATGGTTTCGCGGTTGCCCAAATGTTGCTTCGATCCGACAGTTAACGAAACAAATGCAGGAAGAAGGCCGGTAGGCGTCGGACCGACCGGAAACCGGGGCGAAGAGGGCCGCGCGCCGGAAATGAAGACGGCTTACGAGGGAAAGGACGAGCGAATGCGTCGATATGCGAGCCCGCTTACCATGGCGGCACTGATCTTGTGCGCCGGGACTTCGGCGGCTTCCGCCGCCGGAAACGCGGCGGCCGGAAAGGCGCTGGCGGAAGCCTCCTGCGCGTCCTGCCACCTCGTTTCACCCGACCAGAAGAGCGCAACAACGGAGGCGCCGCCGTTCACGACACTCGCCAAGCGGCCGCGCGAGGAGATCGAGGAGCTCGATGCGTTTCTCGCAGCGCCGCATCCGCCAATGCCGCCGGTCAGCCTCACGCGCCAACAGATCAGCGACATTCTCGCCTATATCGTGAGCTTGAAGGAATAGCTGCCTAAAGAGGCGGGCTCAGGCGGCGTTCGGCGCGCCGTTCTTCTGCTGCTTGGCGGCGATGCCGTAGACGCCGCGGCGGCGGCTGAGTTCCTCGCACACCTCGTCGAAGCTTACGCCGATGCCGTCGAGGAGCACGATGAGATTGTAGACGAGGTCGGCCGCTTCCGCGACCGCCGCGCCGCGCTCGCCGCGCACCACTTCGATGGCGAGCTCTGCGGCTTCCTCGATCATCTTCTTAGCCTGCTGCGGTGCGCCGGCGGCGCGGAGCTTGGTCGTGCGCGGAAAGCGCGCAGGCTCGTCCACCACCCGCTTCAGATCGCTCTCGAGCTGGTGGATCGGGTCGGTGGAGCTGGTTCCCGTTTTGACGGATACGGCCATCGCACCCTGATATCTGTTTCGGGATAACACTTTATCGCGGAATCCCTCTCGCTGGTACTGGGCGCCTGAACCTGATTATGTCCAGCCCAATGGCTAACGAAAGGTTAACGGCCCGCCCAGTCGGCCGGGGGGACGTCGACGCCCCCGCGCCACGGCTTGATGTCGAGGATCGGCGTCTCATCGAGGCAGTCGAGCGCGTCGACGTCGAGCCTGCCGGTTCTTGGATCGAAGGCGACGAGCCCGACCACATGGAGGCCGATCGGATTCGGCCTGACCGGCGAGCGGATGGCGAAGACGCCGGCCGGTTCCGCACGGTGCCGCGGCGCCTGGATTACGAGGTTCCGCCCCGCGCGGTCGAACCAGGTGAGCACGATGATCGCGTCCCCGGGCTTGAGGCCGCCAAGCCCGAGCCGCCACGCCGGGTCGATCTCGAGCCAAGCCTTGCCGCCGCGCTCGCGCGCTTCGCGAAGGTTCTTCGGGCATTCGTCGCGCGCCTTCCACGGCGTTCGCGCGCGTCCGATGAAGATGAGCTTTGCGTCGCCGGCAGCACCGGCCGGATCGATGGGGGCGGGGATCTCCCCCGCTCGGACCTTGTGGCTCATGCCGGCGAGGCTTAGCGCCGCTTCGGGTGACATGCCAGGATGCGGCGCTTGGAAAAGAGGCTTTCTCGAATGCGTTTCGACATTTCCGAGGTGGCGCCGAAGTTTCCGGATTTCTCGCTTGCGGTGGTCGTCGCGGAAGCGCTCGCAATTCCGTCGGTGCGCTCACCCGCGCTCGATGCCTTCATCGCCAAGACCGAGGCGGATGCGCGGAAGAGCTTCGGCGCGACCGAACTCTCGGCGATTGCCGGAATTGCCGCATGGCGTCGCGCTTATCGCGCCTTCGGGATCAAGAAGACGAGCTACCGCTCGTCGGTCGAACGCCTGATAAAGAACGTGCTCACCGGCGCGCCGCTGCCGCGCATCAATCCCTTCGTCGACGCCTACAACGCGATCTCGCTCGCGCATGTCCTCCCGGCCGGGGCAGACGATCTCGACCGGGTCAGCGGCGATCTTGCCTTCCGCTTCGCGCGAGAAGGCGACGACTTCCGCGACATGGGCGCGCTCGACGATCGCGGCGAGCCGCTCATCGATCCGCCGAAGCCGGGAGAGGTCGTCTATGCGGATGCGCGAAGGTGCTCTGCCGACGTTGGAACTGGCGGCAGGACGCGCGTTCGGCGATTCGCGCCAAGGCGCGGCGGGCGGTGGTGACCCTGCAGGCGAACGGCGTCGGCGACGCGGGGCAGGCGGCGGCGGAACTGGTCGCCCTCTTCGCCGCCGAATGCGGCGGGCGCTACGCTGTGACCCACCTCGATGCGGCAAATCCGGTCGCGACGCTCGCCGTCCCTCCCTAGCTGTGCGCCGGCGCTCCGCGGCTGTTGACGCGGACGCGTAACGATATAAAGATATCTCTATATCGTTCTCGCGGGCCCGGCGCATGGGATACCTCGACCACGTCGTCAACCAGATGAACGCCGCGGCGACGAGACGCGGATTCGCATGCTCGCGCAGCTTCAGCGCGGCGAGCGCACGGTGAAGGAGCTGACCGAGATCCTCGGCCAGTCGCAGCCGCGCATCTCGCGCCATCGAAGGTGCTCGCCGAAGCGGGCCTCGTCTCGCGCAGCCCTGAAGGGTCGTGGGTCTACTATCGGCTTTCCGACGATGACGCCGACCGCGCCGTGGCGCTCGCGATCGTGAAGGAGCTCGATCCGCGCGACGCGCGGCTGAAGCGCGACGGCGAGCGCCTCGCGACCCTGCAAAAGCAAAATCGCGACTAGCCGAGCACTATTTCGCCGAGCATGCCGGCCGCTGGGACGCCATCCGCTCGCTGCACGTGCCGGAGCGTGAGGTCGAGGCGGCGATGCTTGAGCGCGCCGGGGAAGGGCCCTTCCGCGCGATGCTCGATATCGGCACCGGCACCGGCCGCATGCTCGAACTCTTCGCCGGTCGCTACGAGCGCGCGCTCGGGTCGACCTCTCGCCGGCGATGCTCGCCGTCGCTCGCGCCAACCTTGAGCGCGCCGAGATCGGCAACGCGCGCGTCAAGCTCGGCGACGTCATGAACCTGCCGGTCGTGCGCGACAGCTTCGACCTCGTCGTCATCCATCAGGTGCTGCACTTCCTCGATGAGCCGGCGCGCGCCATCGCCGAGGCCGGGGCGCGCTCTCCGCCGGCGGGCGGCTCATCGTCGTCGATTTCGCGCCGCATCAGCTCGAGCATCTGCGCGAGAGCCAGGCGCATCGGCGGCTCGGCTTCAGCCGCGCCCAGATGAAGCAGTGGATCGCCGCGGCAGGGCTGCGGGTCGAGGCGGCGGAGATCTCGCGCCGGCGGCGGAATCGGGTGAGCTGACGGTCGCCACTGGACCGCCCTCGACCGGCGCGCGGCCGCGGCGACCGCGGCAAGAGCGAGGCGCGGCTGTGAGCGCCGCCGAGGCCGCGGCCGCGCGGCCACCCGAATGCCGTTCGAGTTCTTTCCGCCGAAGACGGACATCCAGTCGGCGGCGCTCGACGAGACGATGCGCCGGCTAGCGCGGTTTCGGCCGCGCTATGTCTCGGTGACCTACGGGGCCGGCGGGACATCGCAGGAGCGCTCGCTCGGCACCGTCAGGCGCATGCATGACTTCGGTCTTTCGACCGCGGCGCACATCGCTTGCACCGGCGCGGGCGCCGATGCCGTCGAGGAAACGATCGGCTGGTTCCGTGCGCTCGGCATCGACCGGTTCATAGCGCTTCGCGGCGATCCGCCGGGCGGTCTCTCGCGGCCTTACGCGCCGCACCCTTTCGGCCTTCGCGATACGGCGGAGCTTGTGGCTGCGCTAAAGCGCGCGCGTGCGGTCGAGGTCTCGGTGTCAGCCTATCCCGAGCGGCATCCGCAGAGCCCGGACTGGGATACGGAGATCGCGGTCCTGAAGCGCAAGGTCGACGCCGGCGCCGATCGCGCCATCACGCAGTTCTTTTTCGATAACGATCTCTACGAGACCTATCGCGAGCGCGTCCGCCGCGCCGGGATCGGCATACCGATCGTTCCCGGCATCATGCCGATCCACCGCTTCCCTTCGGTTCGCGATTTCGCCTCCCGCTGCGGCGCGACGATCCCGGAAAGGCTGGTGCGCCGCTTCCGCGACCTGGCGCCCAACTCAGAGACGCATGGCCTCGTCGCGGCGGCAGTCGCGAGCGAGCAGATCGCCGACCTCGTCGCGCGCGGCGTCGAGGCCTTTCACATCTACACGTTGAACCGCGCCGAACTCACCGAGGCGATCTGCCGTGCTGGGAGTGGAATCGGAGGCGGGGATCGCCGCGTGCGCCGCCTGAGGCGGCGCGCTCAGAGGAGTCCGAAGACAATCGCTCCGATGAAGACGAACGCGGCGCAGACCGCAACGATGTTCAGAGGTCTTAATGAAGGTCATCGGGTGGCCTCCCTCTGCTGCCATGGACGCATACTAACGCCGAAACGGCGCAATCAGAACAGGAAATATGTGATGCCCTGCGAAAGGTTCCAAGGGGCGGTAAACGTCGTTTCGGTTTTAACTAAAAGTATC
>CAVTYQ010000006.1:0-110811 GCA_963739005.1 uncultured Alphaproteobacteria bacterium
AGCGGACATTGTTCATCGAGCGCGTTGGTTGCTGCTTGATAAATGAGAAGTTGCCGGCGGCCGCATCTTAGTCCATTGCGATCGCGTGCCGCTCGCGCCGTTGAGCAACCGCTTGAGGTGGAAGCTCGCCAGCTGGTCGTCCGGATGCCTGCCGAGCTGTGCCGCGAAAACGGCGAGCGCACCGGGATCGCCTGCTTCCAGCCGAAAGCCGGTAGGATGCCGTCGGCGTTGTCGCCCGCGGTCGAGCGGCTCAAACGCGCGCAGCGGCTCGGTCCGGCCGCGAAGCACGAGATCGCCTACCGGGCGGCCCCGAAAATTTCCGCCCGCTCGGCTGCCGTCGGCGCTGACGCAGATGCGCGTGCCGAGCTGCTTGTTGGCGGCTTCCAGCCGCGCCGCGATGTTGATCGTGTCGCCATAGGCGGTGTAGTCGAAGAAGCGGCCGCCGCCGAAATTGCCGACAATCGCCGGGCCGGCATGGACGCCGATCCGGGTCGACGCCGAGCGCAATGCCCTTCTCCCGCCAGGCCTGCCGAAACGCTCTGCGCGAAGGCGTCGAGGCCAGCGCGCAGGCGACGGCGCGCGTCGCGTGGTCGGGCTGCTCGCCGGGCGCGCCGAACAGGACATGCAGCGCGTCGCCGACGATCTTGGCCACGGTGCCGTCATGGGCGAAGACGATGTCGGTCATGCCGGTCAGATAGTCGTTGAGCAGCGGCGCCAGCACGCCGGCTCGAGCGTCTCGACGAGCGCGGTGAAGCCGGCGATATCGGTGAACAGCGACGCGATCTCGCGCCGCTCGTCCGGCAAGATCGATCGCGTCGGCGTCGCTCGCGAGCCGCTCGGCGAGATTGGGCGAGAAGTAGCGCGACAGCGATGCGTGCGCCCGCTCGGCCTCGGCCTGACGCCGCGCGCGCCTCGCGCAGCATCTCGACGTGCCGGAGGGTCTTGGCGATCGTCGTCTCGAGGTCGGCAAAATCGATCGGCTTGGTCAGAAAGTCGAACGCGCCGCGATTCATCGCGGTGCGGATATTGGCCATGTCGCCATAGGCGGAGACGATGACGGTGGACAGACTGTTCATCGGCCTCCTGCAGCTTCTGCGAGCAGCGAAAGCCCGTCCATCCGCGGCATGTTGATGTCGCTGACGACCATGTCGACGTCGCCGTTCGCCGCGAGCAGCGCCAAGCGCCTCGACGCCGTCGCGCGCGAACAGGAAGGCGCATCGAGCCGTCGCGGATCTGCCGGCGGAATTTCTGCGTGACCAGCGGCTCTCCAGATCGGGCTCGTCATCGACGACGAGGATCGCGGCTGGTCATGCGGCGACCGCTCGATCCGCGCGTCGATCTCGTCTTGAGGCGCGGCGAAATCGATCGGCTTGGTGAGCAGCGCCTCGGCGCCGCGCTCGAGCGCCTTGCGCTCGGTCTCGGCGTCGCCATAGGCGGTGATCATGATGATCGGCACGTCCGGCCGCGCCGCCTTGGCCCGCGGCAGCAGGTCGAGGCCGCTCATGCCCGGCATGTTGATGTCGGACAGGATGAGGATAAGGGTACGCCGTCGCGGCATCGTCGATGCGCTCCGAGCGCCTGTCGGCGCCGACTGGGCGAATTCCATGGCGAAGCGCCCGCTGCGCAAGGTCGCGCCGGAATTGCTGGCGGAACAGGTCCTCGACGTCGGGCTCGTCGTCGACGACGAGAATGAGCAGCTTCACGGCGTTCTCCCGCTTGGCCGAGGGACGCGGCGGCGCGCGGCAGCACGATCCTGAACTCGGTGAATTCGCCGGACTCGGTCTCGACCTCGATCGTGCCGCCGTGCTGCTTGACGATGATGTCGTGGCTGAGCGAGAGGCCGAGACCGGTGCCTTCGCCGGCCGGCTTGGTGGTGAAGAACGGATTGAAGATCTTGTCGCTCACCTCGGGCGGGATGCCGGTGCCGTTATCGCGGATGCGGATCTCGACCCGGTCGCCGAGGCTCTTGGTCGCGGCGCTAGCGTCGGCTCGTAGTCGCCGCCATCTGGCGGCGGCCTTGCGCTTGGTCGCGGCATAGAAGCCGTTGGAGATCAGGTTGAGCAGCACGCGGGTGATTTCCTGCGGGATACAGATCGACATCGCCGGCCGCCGGGTCGAAGCGACCGCTCGAGCGTGATGTTGAAGCCCTGCTTCTCCGCGCGCGCGCCGTGATAGGCGAGGTTCAGGCTTTCCTCGACGATCGCGTTGATGTCGACAGGCCGGTGCTCGCCGCGCGACCCCGCGCGCGAATGCAGCAGCATGTTCTTGACGATGGAGTCGGCGCGCTTGCCGTGCTGCACGACCTTTTCGAGGTTGCCCTTGAGCATGTCCGATCAGCTCGGCGATCTCCGCGCGCGTATCGTCGTCGAGCATCGACGCCGCGCAAGGCTCTCGCCCAGTTCATCCATCAGCTCAACCGACACGGCCGAGAAGTTGTTGACGAAGTTCAGCGGGTTCTTGATCTCGTGGGCGATGCCGGCGGTGAGCTGGCCGAGCGAGGCGAGCTTCTCGGTCTGGACCAGGCGGTCCTGCGCCGCACGCAGTTCGTCGAGCGACTGCGCCAGCTCGCGGGTGCGCATCTCGACGCTTTCGAAGAGCCGCACATTCTCGATGGCGATGGCGGCCTGGTCGGCGAAGGTCTGAGACGAGCTCGATCTGCTTGTCCGTGAAGGGGCGGACCCGAGCGCGTCAGGCTGAGCACGCCGATCGGAATGCCTTCCTTCAGCATCGGGACGCCGAGCAGGGTGCGAAAGTCGCCGATCTTCTGCGCGTCGCCGAAGTCGTAGTCAGGATCGGCCTGCACGTCGGCTATGTGGACGACGCGTCCTTCAAGCAACGCGCGACCGGCGCCGGTGCTGCGTTCGGGCTCAACCGGGACATCCTTGACGTAGTCCATGAACTCTTGGGAGCCGTAGCGCCGACTGTCCGATACATACTTGCCATCCATCTGCCGTAATCGTGCCGTTGTCGGCCTCGCACAGGCGCGCCGCCGATTCGACGAGCGTTCGCAGCACGGTTTGCAGATCGAACGTCGAGCGACTGATAAGCTTGAGTACGTCCGCCGTGGCGGTCTGCTGCTGGAGCAATTCGGCAAGGTCTTCCGTGCGCGCCTGCAATTCCTCGAAGAGGCGAGTGTTCTCGATGGCGATTACCGCTTGGCTGGCGAAATTGGCCACCAGTTCGATTTGCTTCGGACTGAACGTCCGCACTTCCTGGCGGAAGATGCCGACAGCGCCGACGAGTTCGTCGTCTTTGAGCATCGGGATCAAAAGCAGCGTTCGAATCCCGCCAAGGTTCACGCCGGCCACGGCGAAGGGATCGCCCTCCAGATACGCGCGATCGACGCTGAAATCGGCAATGTGGATGGTCTCGGCCGACTTGACCACGCGACTGAGCGGGTTCAATGGGCCGGGACGCTCCTTGGTCGTGTTCATGAAGTTGATCGACGCCGGCTTCGTACCGAGATTGGCGATCAGCCGGACTGCGCCGCCTTCGAATCGCCAGAGGATCGCCGAATTGGCGCCGCAGATCCGCGTCGCATTTTCGAGCATCGCCTGGAATACCGGGTTCAGATCGCGCGGCGAGGCGCTGATGATGCGCAGCACTTCCGAGGTCGCGGTCTGTTGCTCCAGTGATTCCTCGAGCTCCCGCGTCCGCGCCTGGACCTCGTCGAACAGGCGGACGTTCTCGATCGCGATCACGGCCTGATCTGCGAAAGTCGTGACCAGATCCATCTGCTTTTCGGTGAACGGGTCGACCTCGCGCCGCATCAGGCTCATGGCGCCGATCGGCGTCCCTTCGCGCATGGGCGACCGAGAAGATGGAGCGGTATCCGCCGATGCGCCGCCCCTCGTGCCAGGTGTCGGCCTCGTCGGCATAGGCATCGTGAATGTGTATGGGACGGCTCTCGCAAACGCAGCGTCCGGCCGAGGTGCCGGGATCGGGCACAAGCGGCGTCTCGGTCAGGTACCGCATGAAATCCGTCCCGGCATGGGTCCCGGCGACGACATGAAGCCGCCCGTTGATCAGCCGGAAAATGACGGAAAACTCGGCGCGGCACAGACGCGTGGCGGTCTCGACGATGGTGTCGAACACCGGCTGCAGTTGGAAGCGCGAGCTGCTGATGACGTTGAGCACTTCCGAGGTCGCCGTCTGCTGCTCCAATGCCTCCGACAGTTCGCTCGTGCGCGCCTGGACCTCGTCGAACAGGCGCGCGTTCTCGATCGCGATGACCGCCTGGTCGGCGAAGGTGGTGACCAGGCTGACCTGCGTCTCGGTGAACGGCGCGGCGTCCGCGCGCCGGAAAGAGCACGCCGATCGGCTGGCCCTCGCGCAAGAGTGGTGTCGCCAAAATGGTACGGAAGTCCATCTGCACGGCGAGCCTGGCCATCCGGGAACTCGTCCGCCGCAAGAGCCAGATCGTGGACGTGAACGGGGGCGCGGTCGATCACCGCGCGGCTCGTGACGTAGCCGCGCGTGAGGGGGAGGTGATCGAAGTTCAAGGAGATCGTGCCGTCGTGCGCGCCAACCGCCAGCGTGTCGCCGTGTAAGAGGAAGGTCGCCGCATCGTAGGCGTCGCAAAGTCTCGCGGCGCTCGCCGTCACCGCGTCCAGAACTGGCTGGATGTCGGTCGGCGAAGCGGCGATTGCACGCAGAATGTCGCTCGTTGCGGCCTGCTGCTCGCGCGCTTCAGCCAGTTCCCGCCTCAGCTGCTCGAACCCTTGGTCGGGTTCCCGGACCGCTTCACTCAGAGTGAGAACCCCATCAGTTTCGCGCAGGCTGCATTCTTAGAATAGCCGCAACGCTACAGGTTCGCCACATTGAGCGAGTGAGGTTCACTTAGGCTTATGGGGCGCTTTGCGCGGCTGCGCCCAGCTGGCGAGACTTCGCGAGCCAAGTAATGTCCGCTCTGGGTCAAAAATGCGAAGTGGGCAGCCACCCGGCATCATGTCCGCTAAGGCTGCAGGCCGCGTCCGACGTGTTCACGAAGCTCTCGGTCGGGGACGGCCTCGTCTCGCAGATTCCGGCGCTCATCGTGTCGCTCGCCGCCGGTCTGCTTGTTTCGAAGGGCGGCACGCGCGGAACGGCCGATCAGGCGGTGCTTGGGCAGCTCGGCGCCTATCCGCGCGCCCTCTTCGTCGCCGCCTCGCTGATGGGTGTGCTCGCGATCGTTCCCGGTCTTCCGCTGCTCCCGTTCACGTTCCTTGGCGGCGTGATGGCGTTCGTCGGCTTCGTCATCCCGCGCCGCCTGGCGGCGCGGGATGCCGCGGCGCGCGCCAAGGTGGATGCCGAGACGGCGCGCGCCGAGATCGAGGCGCGCGACTCGATCAAGGAAACGCTGAAGGTTCCGGAGATCGAGCTTTGCCTCGGCAAGCAGCTTGCGACGCAGCTTCTCGCCGCGCACGGCGAGCTCGCGCATCGGGTCGCCAAGATGCGCCGGAAGTTCGCCAAGCAGTACGGCTTTGTCGTCCCCGACATCAAGCTCTCCGACGACCTCGCGATTCCGCCGAAGGCCTATCAGGTGCGCATCCACGGCACCGTCGCCGCGACGCAGGCGCTGCGGCTCGGCGAGGTTCTCGTTGTAACGGGCGAGGGCAAGAAGCCCGACGTGCCGGGTGAGGAGGTGAGGGAGCCGGCCTTCGGGCTCAGGGCGTTTTGGGTTTCGGATGCTTTCGCGACGGAGGTGACGCGCGAGGGCTTTACCCCGATCGACAACATGTCGGTGCTCCTTACGCATCTCAGCGAAGTGATCCGCAACAATCTCTCGCAGCTTCTTTCCTACAAGGACATGCGCGCGCTCCTCGATCGGCTCGATCCGGAATACAAGCGGCTGATCGACGACATCTGCCCCTCGCAGATTTCCTATTCCGGCCTGCAGGCCGTGCTGAAGCTTCTTCTCGGCGAGCGCGTCTCGATCCGCAGCCTGCACCTGATCCTCGAAGCGATCGCCGAGATCGTCCCGCATGTGCGCCGCTCCGAGCAGGTGGTTGAATATGTGCGCATGCGGATCGCGCAGCAGATTTGCGGCGATCTCGCGGAGGACGGGGCGTTGAAGGTGCTGCGCCTCGGCAACCGCTGGGACCTCGCGTTTCACCAGGGGATCAAGCGCGACACCAAGGGCGACGTCCTCGATTTCGACATCGACCCGCGGACCGTGGAGCAGTTCGGTTCGGAATTGTCGACAGCGGTGCGCGAGCGTTTGGATCAGGGCCACAGCTTCGCGCTCGTCACCGCGCCGGACGCGCGCCCCTACGTCCGCATGATCGTGGAGCGGCTCTTCCCGACGCTGCCCGTCCTCTCCCACGTCGAGATCGCGCGCGGCATCGAGGTCCGGTCGCTCGGAACGGTCTCCTGATGCCGGTCGTCACCGAGACCGTTCTGGCGGTCTTCATCCTGTTCTGCCGGATCGGCACCTGCCTGATGTTGATGCCGGGACTGTCAAGCACGCGCGTGCCGGCGCGCGTCCGCTTGTTCCTGGCGCTCGCCATTACGCTGGCGCTCGCGCCATTGCTCTTCGGCACGGTTGCGACGGCGCTCGCGAACATTTCGCTGCAGGGGCTCGTCAGCCTCATCATCTCCGAGCTCCTGATCGGCGCGATGATCGGCGTCCTCGCGCGCCTTTTCTTCCTGGCGCTCGAGGCGCTGGCAAACGCGGCGACCATGGCGATCGGCTTCGGCGCCCTGCCGGGGACGTCGATCGAGGAACCGGAACCGCAGCCGGCGCTCGTTTCATTGATCATGATGGCGGCGGTCACGCTGCTTTTCGTGACCAATCAGCACTGGGAGATCCTGCGCGGTCTTACCGCCTCCTATCGGGCGCTGCCGGTCACGCCGGACTTTGAATCGCGGCTGGCGCTCAGCCGGATGACCGATGCGCTCTCCGGAGCCTTCCTCGTGGCGCTCAGGATCACCAGTCCGTTCATCGTCTATGCGGTCGTCGTCAACTTCTCGATCGGGCTCACCAACAAGCTGACGCCGCAGATTCCGGTCTACTTCATCTCGCTTCCCTTCGTGCTCTTCGGCGGCCTGGTCTTCCTCTATTTCATCGCTCCGGAACTCTTGCATCTCTTCATCGACGGCTTCGCTTCCTGGCTTGCGACCGGGTAGCATGAAGCAGCGCCTCCACAACCTCCGCCGCCTCGTCGCGATCAAGGAACAGCTGCGTCAATCGATGCAGTGGAAGCTCGCCCGCCTCGATAGCGACGAGCGTGCGGCGCTGGCGGACGAGGCGGAAATCATCGCGGCGCTCAATGCCGAGCAGCCGCTCCACGGCCTCTTCGTCGGGTTGATGGCGCGCCACCTTCGGGCAGTCTCCGAAAGGATCGCCGCCGTTCGCTCGGCGAAGGACGCGGAGGCATTGCGACTGCAGAAGGAGACCGGCCAGTTGCGGCATTCGGAGCGGATGCTCGTCGCCGCTGAGCGGCAGCACGACCGGATGGTCGAAGGAAAGGAACTGGCGAACCTGATCGAGGCAGCCACGTCGCGCGATGCCGCAAGCCTCCCGAAAGCTTCAAAGGCGATGCTCTGACGACCCTGACTGCGGAGAGGCTTGCTTGGCCATCAGCCCGCCTTCCGACATCATCCTCGATGTCGCCAAAGCTGCGGACCCGTTGCAATATCGCGCGGCGGTGGAAAAGCTTGCGCGGCTTTCCGACGTGGAAGCCAGCGCCACGGCGAGCTTCGACGCGCTCCTCGGCTCGTTTTCGCCCGAATCCGCCGCGACCTCGGACGTGGCCGATCCCTTGCGTGCCGACCTCAGAAGCCATCTCGCGCCGATCCAATCCGGGGGCGCGGAGACAGCGGAAACAAAGGCGAAGGCGCCATATCGGCAGTTCGAATCCTTTGTGCTGCAGACCTTCATCCAGCAGATGCTTCCGAAGGACGCCAGCCACGTCTTCGGCGAGGGGCTGGCCGGAAGCTTCTGGAGCTCGATGCTGGCCGAGCAGATCGCCGGCCAGATGTCGAAGGCCGGCGGCATCGGCATTGCGGACATCATGGCATCGCGTGAGGGCGCCGGCGCCACGTCATCGGCGCTGCCGGGTTACATGACCTCGCTTGAGCGTGGTTTCGCCGATTCCGTCCTGCCCACGGGCGATGAGGGCGATGACAGCCTGCTCTCGACGGACGAAAGCTAGCGGATGGGCGCGTTCGACCATTCGAACGATCGTAGTGCCGGCGCGAAAAGCCAGCTCGCGTTGACGCAGCCGCCGCGCGATCCGCCCGCCGTTGAGGCGTGCCTGCGCGCAATCGAGCGCATCGAACAGGTCGTCGACCAGGAGACGCTCGCCCTGAGGCAAAACCAGACGGTCGATCTTGACGACTTCAGCCGGCGGAAGAGCCATGGGCTGCTTGACCTGACGCGCGGGCTGCGCGGGCTCGACGCCGCCACGGCGAAGCGGACGATGGGCCAGCACCTTCGCGCGCTTCGCGTGAAGCTCGCCGAGAACGGTGCGGCTCTGCACCGGCATCTCGACGCCGTGCAGGAAGTCTCCGCGATCCTGGCGCGCGCGATCCGCGAGGGTGAATCCGACGGGACCTATTCGAGCGCGATCCGCTTCAACGGCGGCAGGCGATGATCAAGCTCATCGTCAGCGCCATCTGGATTTGTGCGATAACGCTGGCGTCGAGCTATGTGGCGGCGTCGTGGAAAACGCAGGGGACGATCGCGCCGACCGGCGAGGAAACGCTGACGGGCCTGAACTACACGAAGACGGTGCCGATCAACGTTCCGATTCTCGTATCCGGTACCGTCGCCGGCTACGTCGTCGCGCAGTTCGTCTACACGGCGGATGCGGTCACGCTGAACAAGCTCTCCGTGCCGCCCGACCCCTTCATTCTCGACGAGGCGTTCCGTTCGATCTTCGCCGACGAGCACATCGACTTCGCCCATCTTGAGCGCTTCGATATCAAGTCGCTGAGCGAGCAGATCCGCAAGGACGTCAACACGCGTTTCGGGACCGACCTGATCCAGGATATGCTCGTCGAGCAGTTCACCTTCGTCTCGAAGGACGAGGTGCGCGCGCAGGCCGGCGCGACCGCCGACATTCCAGTCGTCTCCGCTGATACTGCCGTGCCGGCGAAGCCGGCCGAAGATACGCTGAAGGCGCCCGAGGCCGTGGCGCACTAGGACCCATCCCAAATCGACGAATCGCTTGAGCGCCGCCCTTCGCCGCGCTCTAAGACGAAGCCATGCCGGAAAAAGGCCTCGAAACCTACCGCAAGAAGCGCGATTTCACGCGCACTGCCGAACCGCCGGGTGGGACCGCTGCGAGGTCCGGCAGCCTCTACATGATCCACAAGCACGACGCGACGCGGCTCCATTACGATCTGCGTCTGCAGGTCGGCAATGTCCTGAAGAGCTGGGCGGTGCCGAAGGGTCCGTCGCTCGATCCGAAGGAGAAGCGGCTCGCGGTCGAGGTCGAGAACCATCCGCTCGAATATGGCGACTTCGAAGGCGTCATCGCTGAGGGGCAGTACGGCGCCGGGGCGACGCTGATCTGGGACTACGGCACCTGGGCGCCGATGGGCGACCTCGAAGAGAGCCTGAAGAAGGGCGCGCTCAAATTCCGTCTCGCCGGCGAGAAGCTGCACGGCGGGTGGATGCTGACGCGGCTGAAGCGGCGGCCGGGCGACACGAAGGATAACTGGCTCCTGATCAAGGAGCGCGACGACGCGGCCGATCCGAGCACCGACATCCTGGAAGCGCGCCCGGAGAGCGTGAAATCCGGCCGCAATGTCGAGGAGCTTAAGCAGGGCGTCGACCCTACGTGGCAATCGAAGCCGGCCAAGCGCCCGCGCACACCGCGAAACGTCGACCCGCCGAAGCCGAAGAAGCCAGCTGTGCTGAAGCCCGGTGCGCTCAAGGGCGCGAAAGCCGCGCCGTTGCCGAAAAGCTTCAAACCGCAGCTTGCCTCGCCGGTCGACGAGCCGCCGAAGGGCAAGGAGTGGCTTCACGAGATCAAGTTCGACGGCTACCGCACCATCGCCATCCTCGAAGGCGGCAAGGCGCGGCTTCTGACGCGCAAAGGTCTCGACTGGACAAAGCGCTATGGAGCGCTCGCGGAGGCGCTCTCAGAAATTCCGTGCAAGGACGCGGTGATCGACGGCGAGGTCGTCGTCCCCGACGAGCGCGGCGTCACGCATTTCGGTGCGCTGCAGGATGCGCTCGCGAACGGCGAGTCCTCGCAGATGGTCTTCTACGCCTTCGATCTTCCGTATCTCAACGGCTACGACCTCTCCGCGGTGCCGCTCGTCGAGCGGAAGGCGATGCTCGAGAAGCTGCTCGCACCGGTCGCCGGTGAGACCTCGGCCGTCCAGTACAGCGAGCATGTGGTCGGGCAAGGCGATGCGCTCTTTGAAAGCGCGTCGGAGCACGGGCTCGAGGGCGTCGTCTCCAAGCGCGCCGACAGCCACTATTTTCAGGATCGCTCGAAGACCTGGGCGAAGGCGAAGGCGAAGCAGTTCGAGGCTTTCACCATCGTCGGCTACACGACTTCGCCGCAGGCGGGCGGGCTTGCCGCGCTGCTTCTAGCCGAGGAGGGCGCCGACGGCCTCGTCTCGGTCGGCAAGGTCGGGACCGGTTTCTCTTCGGCGGAGGCCAAGGCGCTTCTGAAGCGACTTCAAGGGCATGCGCGCGACGCTGCGCCGGTCGAGGTTCCCGCCCTGATCGCGCGCGGCGCGCACTGGGTGGATCCCGTGCTGAAAGCGCGCGTGCTCTACGGCAATCGCACGCGCGACAACCAGCTCCGTCACGCCGTCTTCCGCGGGCTTCGCGAGCCGGAATTCTCGCAGTCGAAGACCGCGCCGCCGACGAAGCGCCACATCACCGACGCGCATCTCGCCTCGATCTGGGTGACCAACCCCGAGCGGCGGATGTTCTCCAAGACCGGGCCGACGAAGCTCGATCTTGCCGTCTATTACGCCAAGGCCGGCGACGCGATGCTGCCGCATATCCTGCAGCGCCCCGTGTCGCTCGTCCGCTGCCCGAGCGGCAAGGTCGAGGACTGCTTCTTTCAGCGGCATGCCTTCGCCGGCATGCCGGCGGAAGTCGAGACCTTCGTCTCCAAGCGCGAGAAGGACGAGGAGGAGCGGAACTATTTGGTCATCGCGGACGCTGCCGGCTTCCTGGCGCTGGCGCAGTTCGGCGTGATCGAGTTCCATCCCTGGGGCTGCCGCGTCGACAAGCCGGAGCGGCCGGACCGCATGTTCTTCGACCTTGACCCGGGCGAGGGGGTCGAATGGCGCGACGTGAAGGCGGCGGCGAAGGTGGTGCGCGATGAGCTTTTGCGCGCCGACATAACGAGCTTCGTCAAGACCTCGGGAAAGAAGGGCATCCACGTCGTCGTGCCGTTGAAGCGCACCGTATCGTGGAAGGAGCTGCATACGATCAGCGGGCAGATCGCGACGGCGATCGCCAAGCGTCACCGCGGAACCTTCGTGACATCGATGGCCAAATCCGACCGTAAGCGCCGGATTTTCCTCGATTTTCACCGAAACGCCCGGAGCGCCACCGCGGTCGGCGTCTACTCGCTCCGCGCGGTTCGGGGTCTCCCCGCCTCAACCCCCGTCGCCTGGGACGACCTCGGCTCAATCGACGCGCCGGACGATCTGAACTACGCTACGGTTCCGGGCTTTTTAAGCAATTCCGGCGATCCTTGGGCCGGAATGGACGAAAGCGCCGTGGCGCTCGGTTCGGATTTGGCAAGCCGGCTCTCAGCCTGAACGAACCGGCGCGTTCGAGCGTTTCTGTCGAGTTTGGAGGGTTTCGTAAGATGGCACCGCGCGCTAGCTGGAAGGGATATCTGAAGCTCTCGTTGGTGAGCTGCCCGGTCAGGCTCTACACCGCGACGAGCACGAGCGAGCGGCTCGCCTTCAACCTGCTCCACAAGGACACGCACAACCGCGTGGCGATGAAGCCGGTCGATCCTGAGCTCGGCCAGGTGGAGCGGAGCGATCTCGTCAAGGGCTATCAGTACGAGAAGAACCAGTACGTGATCCTCGACGAGTCCGACTTCGAGAAGGTCAAGATTGAATCGACCGACACCATCGCCATCGAGGCGTTCGTCGACGAGGGTGCGATCGACGTGCTCTACGACGACACACCGTATTTCCTGGCGCCCGACGGGAAGATCGCGGAAGAGACCTTCGTGGTCCTGCGCGAAGCGATGAAGAAGACCGGGAAGACCGCGGTCGCCCGCGTCGTGATGTCGAACCGCGAGCGTGTCGTCTGCATCGATGTGCGCGAAAAGGGCATGCTGATGCAGACGCTCCGCCGGCCGAACGAGGTGCGAAAATCCTCCGAGTATTTCGATGAGATTCCGGAAAAGGGCGTCGATAAGGAGATGCTCGAGCTTGCCGAGAAGCTGATCGAGCAGAAGACGAAGCCCTTCAACCCGGCCGAATTCACCGACCGCTACGAGGAAGGGCTGATGGAGATCATCCGGGCGAAGGTCGCCGGTGAGCAGCCGGTGATGGCGGCGGCGCCGGAGCGCGGCAAGGTCATCAACCTGATGGATGCCCTGAAGAAGAGCCTTTCCGACGAGAAGCCGCCGGCGGCAAGCAAGGGCCGCAAGGCCGCGCCGCAGAAGGCGGTCGCCCCGAAACCCCAGAAGGCCGCCCCAAAACGCAAGAGCGCCTGACGAAGATCAAGGGAATTCACGCGCGGTTTGGGATAGGATCGTGCTCCGGCGACAATAGAATTCACCGTCCGATTCGGTTGGATCGGCGGGGTTCCGGCGGAGCGGCATGGCAATCGACGGCGCGGCATTCGTCATTTTGGGAGCGCTCGACGCGTTCCCGCGTCGCCTCGCCGCGCGCGAGATCGGGGCGCGGGGCGGCGAGCTTCGCCACGGCATTTCGCGGCGCACCAAGTTCGCGGTCCTCGGGCATCGGCTAACCGAACGGGCGAGCGCCGGCAGCATCGAGGCGCGCATCGATGCGGCGCGGAAGACGGGCGCCAAGCTTCTCAGCGAGAACGCCTTCCTGCTTGTGCTTGGGCTTGCGAAACCGCCGGCCGGGCCGCGCGACCTTTCGGCCCGGCAGATCCTCGATCAGTCCGGCCTCAGCCGCGAGACCTTCGAGCGGCTCCAACTCTTCGACGTCTTCGAGTCCGCCGAAGAGCCTTTCGCCTTCCGCGACCTCGTCGCCGCGAAGCAATATGCGCGCCTTGCCGCGGACGGCGTCGACTGGCTCGGACTCGTCCGCGCCGCCCGCTCGCGCGAGGGCGGCGTCGCCAACGTGCGGCTGGAGCGCTCCGGGCGCGGCGTGGTCATGCAGAGCGGCGCCGCGCTTTCCGAGCTTTCCGGTCAGCTCTTCCTCGGGCTGCCGTCCGCCGACCCCGATCCCTCCGACCGGCTCTTCGATGAGGCGCGCGAGGCGGAAGAGGCGGAAGACTGGGAGCGCGCCGCGACGCTCTATCGACGCTGCGTTGAGATCGAGCCGAAGGACCCGGACGTCGCTTTCAACTTGAGCCACGTGCTCCTGCAGAAGGGCGAGTGGCAGGAGGCGCGGCGGTATTTGACCAAGGTGCTAAGACTCGACCCGACCTATGCGGAAGCCTGGTACAATCTTGGCGCTATCGCGCGCGAGCAGGGCGATCCTGAATCCGCGAAGCGGCATCTTCGGCAGGCGATCTCCGCCGATCCCGGTTATCCCGACCCGCTCTACAATCTCGCGCTTCTGGAATTCGACGCCGGCGACTACGCGCAGGCGACGCGGCTTTGGGAGCGCTACCGCGAGCTCGACCCGGACTCCGTCTGGGGGCAGAAGGCCCGCTACGGGCTGCAGCTGATCGGCATGATGACGGGCGGTCCGGCCGGCGCGCGAAAAGTCTCCGCGTCCGACCGGCGCCACCTCGCCTGATGGATCTCTTGCGCGACGGGCCGGACGACGCGCCGGCGTCGATCGTGCTCGCGCACGGCGCGGGCGCGCCGATGGACAGCCGCTTCATGAACGATTTCGCGAAGGCGCTCGCCGGGCACGGCCTCAAGGTCATTCGCTTCGAGTTTGCCTACATGGCGAGCCGGCGCACTGCCGCGGGCCGCAAGCCGCCGCCGCGCGCGGAGCGCGTGATGGGCGAATATCGTGACCTTGCCGAAAGCCTCGGCGAGGGCCGCCCGCTCTTCATCGGCGGGAAGTCGATGGGTGGCCGCGTCGCTTCGATGCTGGCGGACGAGCTTTTCAGCGCGGGGAAGATCGCCGGCCTCGTCTGCCTCGGCTATCCCTTCCACCCGCCGGGGCAGCCGGAGAAGCTTCGCACCGCGCATCTGAAGACGCTCTTCGCCCCGACGCTGATCTGCCAGGGCACGCGTGACCCGTTTGGCACGCGCGAGGAGGTTCAGAGCTACACGCTGTCAAAGGTGATCCGGCTGCATTGGCTTGAAAGTGGCGACCACGATTTCCGCCCCGCCAAGGGCGCAGGCGTGACGGCGAAGGAAAACCTCACGTCCGCCGCGGATGCCGTCGCGAAATTCGTTACGGCCACGGTGCAAACCTAGCCAAAACCTCTGTCGTCATTGTCGGGCTTGACCGGCAATCTACTCCGTTGCGGGGGAGACTGGCGTCTGCGTCACGGAATGATGCCCGTGATCAAGCCCAGGCGTGACGACACCGAAGGAACGTTACTGCCCTGGCCCCGGCAACCCGCCGCCGAGCGCGCGGAGCGCGTTCAGGATAACAAGGACGTCGATCACCTCCTGGATGAGCGCGCCTTCGACGGGCGGGATAAACCCAAGCGCCGCGGCGATCATCCCGATCGTGGAAAGGCCGATGCCGGCGAAGACGCTCTGCCGCGCGATTCTGCGCGAGCGCCGCGCGATGGCGACCGCGAGGGGTATCCGCGAGAGGTTGTCGACGAGGAGCACGATGTCGGCCGCTTCACTCGCGCCGGCCGCACCACTTCCCATCGCGATCCCGATGTCGGCCGCGGCGAGCGCAGGGGCATCGTTGACGCCGTCACCGACCATGATGACGGCGCCATCGCCTTGCAATTTCCGGCGCTCGGCGACGACGACGTCGACCTTGGCTTCCGGTGCAAGCTCCGCCAGCACCGCGTCGAAGCCGAGCTCGGCGGCGACGCGGCGCGCGGCCGCCTTCTGGTCGCCGGTTGCGAGCACCGTGCGTTCGATGCCGAGCTCTTTGAGCGCCGCGATCGACTGCCGCGCCTCGGGGCGAATGGAATCGACGATCTCGAAGACGCTCGCGAGCCGCCCATCGAGCGCGACCGCGACGAGGCTTGCGCCGTCGTCGAGCGTGGCTTCCGTGAGATTCGACGGCGCTGTCGCGCGGGCGCGAACGAAGGCGACGCTGCCGACGGCGACCGCGTGGCCCTCGATGCCGCCTTCGATGCCGGCGCCGCTTTCCTCGCGCACTGCACTCGGCGTTGAGAGCGTCAGGTCCTTGGCGTGCGCGACGCGCACGAGAAGGTCGGCGACGGTGTGATTCGACGCCTGGTCGAGCGATGCGGCGAGGCGAAGCGCCTCGTCGGGCGCGACGCCGTCGGCGGTGAAGCGCGGGACGAGCGTGGTGCTGCCGCTCGTCAGCGTCCCGGTCTTGTCGAGGATCAGGACGCGCGCGCGGGCGAGGGCTTCCAACGCCCTGCCGCCCTTGACCAGGATGCCGTGCTTCGCCGCGCGCGAGAGTCCGGCGATCAGCGCCACCGGCACGGCGAGGATCAGCGGGCAGGGGGTGGCGATCACGAGCACGGCGAGAAGCCGGCGCTCGTCGCCGCTTGCGAGCCATGCTGCGGCGGAGAGCACCAGCGTCAGCGCCAGGAAGCCGAGCGCGTAGCGATCGGCGAGCCGGCTCATCGGCGCCTTCACGCGCTGTGCGGCTTCGACCAGGCGGAGGATGTTGGCGTAGGTGCTTTCCGCCGCCCGCTTCGTCGCTCTGAGGTCGAAGGGCGAGCCCTTGCTGGTCGAGCCGCTCATCGCCGTCTCGCCGGTCGCGCGTTGCACGGGGAGCGCTTCGCCGGTCAGCGCCGACTGGTCGAGGATCGCGACCCCGTTCTCGACGCTGCCGTCGACAGGCAGCGCGTCGCCCTGACGGATCAGGAGCCGGTCGCCCGGCGCGATCGCGTCGATCGGCACCTCCTCGATGCCGCCGTCCTGATAGCGATGGGCTGTGCGGGGGACGCGGGCGAGGAGCGCCGTCATCTCGCGGCGCGCGCGCCGGCCGGCATAGCCTTCGAGGAACTGGCCGCCGGAATACATCAGCGCAACGACGATCCCGGCGAGCGATTCCGCGAAGGCGAGGGCGGCGCCCATCGCCAGCGCGGCGATCAAATCGAGTCCGAACTCGCCGCGCCGGAGCGTCGTTGCCGTCTCAAGTGCGAGGGCCGTGAGAGCGGCGGCGATGCCGGCGCGCCATATCCAGTCGCCGGCGACGGCGTTGCCGAGCGCGTTCGCCAGGAAGCCGCCGACGAGCGAGCCTCCGGTCAGGACGAAAAGCCCGTTGGTCAGCAGATCTTCAGGGCGCGCCCGCATCACGAGGCCGGGCGCGGGCTATTTCGCGTCGGGGTCGAGCGACTGGAGATAGGCGAGGAGGTCGGCGATCTGGATGTCGGAGAGGAAGCGCAGCGAAAGCATCTCCGCCGCCGGCACGCCGTTCAGGATCTTGTGGAGCGCCTGCGTCGGACGATTCCGCGAAACCCAGCCGAGCGAGGAGCGGTCGCCCTTCTCGCCCTTCAGGTAGCGCCGCCCGTCGAGCTGGTGGCAGGAGATGCAGGCGCCCTCGAAGATATCGCGGCCGAATTCCGGGTTGCCTGCGGCGACGCCCGTCTCGCTCATGTAGTCGCTTCGCCGGTACTGCCCCTGCGTGACGAAGAGGGCGAGGACATCCATGGCGACGTCGGGGATGCGGTCGGCCGGGAAAGGATGCGCGGGGTCGCGCAGCTTCTTCTTCACCACTTCCGGCTCGGCGCCGGCGAGCTGCTGGAGCCCGGGGAACTGATGGTCCTCGATCTTGGCGCCGGAATAGTCCCAGCCGTGACAGGTCACGCAGCGCCACGTGTCGGACCGCGCGACGGAAAGTGCGCCCTTCAGAGCCGGGTTGCGCTCCTCCGGCGGCAGCTGGTCGAGGATCGTCCAGAAGTCGTCGTAGAGCTTGCCGCCGAGCGCGAGCAGAAAGACCGGCCCAAGCTCGGTGTCGCCGGAGGCGGCGCCCGGCGTTCCGCCCTCCGCCATCGCGGGACAGCCCGCAAGCGTGGTCAGCGCGAGGATCGCGAGCGCCAGGACGCGTGTCGCGCCGAAGATGCGGAAGATTCTGGCCATTCGGGCGTCACCCTTCGTGCAACGGCAAACTGAGCCGTGCCGCGGGCGCTTTGGCGTTGACTTGCATCAAAATCGTAGCTGCGCGAGGGCGGTCGCGGCTAGTCGATGACGATTCCGGCCTCGCGCATCGCCTTGACGGCGGCCTTTCCGCCGGCCGGCGTCACCGGCTTCGTCGCGCCGGCGATCAGATGCGTCGCGAGCCCGGACTTGACGGCGTCGAGGGCAGTCGCGCGGACGCATACATCCTCCGCCAGCCCGCCGACGAAGACGCGCTTCACGCCGTGGCGGCGGAGCTCCTCGGCAAGCCCGGTCGCGTCGAAGGCCGAATACTGGTCGCGATCGGTGCGATCGCCTTTCGTCACGATCTCGGCGTCTGGCGGTAGATCGAGGTCGGGGTGGAAGGCCGCGCCGGGGGTGCCCTGGACGCAGTGGACGGGCCATTCGCCGCCCTCCGGCTTGAAGCTCAAATGGCGCTGCGGGTGCCAGTCGCGCGAGGCGATGACCGGGATGCCGAGCCGGCGCGCCTGGTCGATCCAGCGGTTCAGGACCGGGACGACCGCGTCGCCGTTTTCGATCGGAAGCGCGCCGCCCGGGCAGAAATCGCGCTGCACGTCGACGACGATAAGCGCGTCGCCGGGCTGCAACGCCTCCTCGGGGCCGCTGATCCCGCCTTCCGGCTGCACCAGCGATGCCGGATCGCTGGCTGGAAAGCTTTCCTCCAGCGCCTCGTCGAGAAGCTCTTCCTCGCGCTCGCGCTTCGGCCGAGGCTTCTTCGCGCCCATCGCCTGACCTCGAAGGTTGTCGTCTTCAGGAAGGTAACGCGTCGGTGCGCCCGATCAACCGATTGCGGTTGCCACGCTAGCGGGACAGCGCGGACCTAGCCCGCGGAGCCATTCTTCTGGGTGGCCTTGCCGCGCCGGCGTCGGGCGCGGAGCAGCCGCTTCGCCTGGGCCTTCGATTCGCTCTTCAGGTCGGAGAGACCGGCGCGGAGCCGCGCGGCGACGCCCCAGGCGCTCGAGCTCAAAAGCAGCGTGCCGTAGGGCTCGCGATCCGGCCACAGGAGCTGCATCATCGGATTGTCTTCCTCGCACACCGGATCGACGCGCTCGATCGTGGGGTCGGCGAGCCAGCGCCGCGTCTCGTCGCACATGAGCTGCTTGCCGGGCGAAAAGGCGGCGAATTCCTCGTCGAATGCCACCTTCCAGGGGATCGACGTGCCGCCATGGTCGAGGCGGATCAGAGCCGCGATCGGCCGGTCGCCGAGGCGCATGACGTCGATCGCCGCAAGGCCCTTCTGCGCGAGCTGCACCACGGCAGTGTGGGCGAACTCATGCACGCTGTTTCGCCGGATGAGCGCGGTGCCGCGGCGTCCCTTCCAGCCTGCGCCTTCGAGCGCGGCGAACATCGCGAAGGCCGATTCGATCTCCATCGCCGTGCGCGCCGACATGAAGCTCACGGCGCCCATCTCGCAGAGCCGCCGGAGCTGGCGGTCGAGCTCGCGCCGCCGCTTGTGGCTCACCATCTCGTCGAACTCGGCGAGGCCACGCGACGTGTCGGGGTAGAGGATCGGCCGCATCTGCCGCTCGGCGACCGTCCAGAATCCACTGCGCGCGGCGGCCGAGCGCAAGGCATTCGCGGCGGGGCCGTTCAGCGGCAGATGCGGGACGGAGAAAAGCGTGCGTCCGCTCGTGCGCATATGCGCGATCAGGCTGTCGGTCACCTGCGGCGCCGTGTCCTTGTCGATGAGCGGCGAGCCGAGCGGCGCATAGGGATGCGCCCAGACGCTGAACCTGCGCGCCCCGAGAAACTGGCCGCCTCCGGTCACCACCGGCGCGAAGAAATGCAGGTCGTCGCGGTCGGAAAAGATGGCGAGCCGAAGCCGCTTGCTGCCGAGCGCGCGGATCGCCGGCTCCAGGAACTCCGGAAGCAAGAACGGGTTCGTCTCCATCGCCCGGTCGGCGAGCGCGCGGATGCGCTCCGCAAGGCGCGGCAACGCGTCGACGGGCTCCAACGCGAACGTGCCGCGCCGCGCTTGTGGCCGCGCCGCCGACCCGACGGGAACAGCTCTCTCAAACACCATCTGCACAACGTGACGCTATATGCCGCGAGCTTCCGATTGCGCCGTTAATGCGCTGTTAAGCTTAAAATTGTCACCCCTTGAACCCGCCATCGTCGAGATAAGCGCGCTCGGCCGGCGTTGTATGCCTTCCGAGGATCGGATTGCGATGGGGAAAGCGTCCGAAGCGGCGGATCGCCTGCTCGTGGATGCGTGCGTATTTCAGCGCGTCTTCGATTCCAAGCGAGTGGAAATAGCGCACGCAGCGCTGCTGCTCGGCGATCTGCTCGGCGTGCATGAAGGGCATGTGGAAGAAGGCCGCGACCTCTTCCGGAACCTTTTTGTCGAAGCCCGCCGCGATCGCCTTGTCTGCCAGCTCGCTCGCCATCTCGTCCTGCGCGAACGCCTTGGGCGAGTCGCGGAACATGTTGCGCGAGAACTGGTCGAGCACGAGGATCAGCGCGAGCGCGCCCTCCGGCGTTTTCGCCCAATCCGCCTTCCGGCCCGCAGCGGCCTCCGCGTGGAGAGGACCGAAGCGCTCCTGAATGGCGCGGTCGAATGCCGCATCCTTTTCGAACCATTTGTCGCGGCCGGCGTCGCGCCAGAAAGCGATAACGTCCGCCGGCTCGAGGTCTCCGCCCCCACTCAAAGCCGCACCTTGCCCTCGCAGATATTCTCGTAGATCGATGGATCGAGGCGGATATAAGACTGCAACTCCGGATGCAGGAAGTATAGAGGGTCGCGGTTCGCCTCCGGGCCGAAGCCCTCGCGCGCGAGATCGAACTTCCGCTGCTTGAAGGTCGAGGTCGTGTCGGTCTCCGGCACGATGCGCAGGAACACCGGCCGCGCGTAGCCGGCAAGCCGCGCGATGACGTGCCGCGAGAGACCGTCGACGTCGAGCTCACCGTCGACGACGAGCGCCGCCATGCCGACGCGCCCCTCCGCGCCGGGGACGCTCACGCCATAAACGTTCGCCTCCTTGATGCCGGGAAAGGCGTTGATCGTCTCCTGCACCTCGGACGTGGCGACGTTTTCGCCCTTCCAGCGATAGGTGTCGCCGATCCGATCGACGAAGTAGTAATAGCCGCTGGCGTCCTTGCGCATGAGGTCGCCGGTGCGGAACCAGCGGTCGCCCTTCTCGAAGGCGTCGCGGAGGATCTTCTTCTCGGTCGAAGCCGAATCCGCATAACCTTCGAAGCGCTGGCTCGGCCGTTTCGGGTCGTTCATGATCTTGGAGATCGCCTCGCCGGCCTCGCCGGGCGGGCATTTGACGCAGAAGCCGTCAGGCCCGCGCACCGGAGCATCCGTCGCGACGTCGAAGCGCACGATCTCGACGAAGAACTTGCTTTCCATCCATTTCGGGATGCGGCCGACGGCGCCGATCTTCCCGTCGAAATTTACGAAGACGCAGTTCCCCTCGGTGGCGGCGTACCATTCGAGGATTTTCGGGATGCGGAACCGCCGCTGGAAGTCGGCCCAGATGTCGGGCCTGAGCCCGTTGCCGCAGGCGAGGCGGATCTTGTGCTTGGTCTCGCCCGGCTGCGGCGGGCCGTTCAGGAGATAGCGGCAGAGCTCGCCGATATAGATAAAGATCGTGCACTCGTTGTCGGCGATGTCGCGCCAGAACGTGGAGGCGGAGAAGCGCTCGCGCAGCACCACGCTTGCGCCGGCGGTCAGCGCCGAGCAGGGGCCGAGCACGCCGCCCGACGTATGGTACATCGGCAGACAGACGTAGACGCGGTCGTCGGAGCGCATCCGCATCGCGCCGCTAAAGCCGAACATCACGCTCTGGACGCGGTAATGGTTGAGGTTCGCGGCCTTCGGCATGCCGGTCGTGCCGCTCGTATAGACGTAGAGGCACTTGTCCTCGATGGTGAGGCGCGGGAGGTCCCCTTCCGGGATCGGCGCATCGGAGAGGCCGTCGAGCTTCGTGTCGAGCCGCTCGTAGCCTTCGCGCTCGGCGCCGTGGCACCAGAACTGCGGGCCGGCGCCGATATCTGGCGCGGCGGTTGCGAAGCTCTCGATCAGCTTTGCGTCGACGATCACGTGTCGCGGCTTCACGATATTGATGCAGTGGGCGAGCGCGGTGCCGGTCAGGTTGGTGTTGAGAAGCGCCACCACGCCGCCCGCCCGCGTGATGCCGAGCCAGGCGGCGAGGTATTCCGGCCGGTTCGGCATCATCAGCGCGACCACGTCGCCCTTCTGCACGCTGTGCGTCATCGCCCAGCGCGCATATTGATCGCCGCGCCGGTCATAGCCGCGGTAGGTCATCTGCTCGCGCTCCGAGATCAGCGCGACCTTGTCGCCATGGGCGGCGGCGAGGTCGCGCACGACCTGCGGATAGGTGCGGCCGGGATTCTTGACGATCTTGGAGATCTTCGAAATCGACCGCAGCACGCCGGTCAAATATGCGTAGTCGCTCCCAATCCGGTCGATGAGGCCCATGCGTTTCCCAAATCGGGGCGCTTCCGCCGCGCCCGGTGCCGTTGCTCTTACCGGCGAAAAGTAGCATCGGGGTCTAGGCGAGGCGAGGGGAGAGGCAGCGGGACGGCGTGGTCGAAGCGCAGCTCATCGATTTGCGCGGCCTGAAATGTCCGCTTCCGGTGCTGAAGACGGCGCGGCGCATGCGCCCGCACGGGGCGGGAGCGCGCTTCGTCGTCCTGACCGACGATCCGATGGCGGCGATCGACGTCCCGAACTTCTGCCGGGAGAGCGGCCATCGTCTTGTCGCGTCGACCCGCGAGGGCAAGGTCCTCCGCTTCGAGATCGAGAAGGGCTAGGCGCCGGCTATTGCGGCGCGATCTGGTCGAGGGGGCGCGGACTTCCGGCGGCGGCGCCGATCGCGTCGGCCGGGGCCGAATCGCCGCTTCCGTCCCCCGGCGCGTAGGCGTTGAGCACGGCCGCCGGGGGCGTGTCGGTGCTTGAACCAGGCCGTGGCCGCGGCAGCGGCGCGACGAAGGCCGACTCGCCGTAGATGGCCGGAACCAGCGCGGAAACCTTGACCGGCGGCCCGAGGTAGATCGGGTCGGTGGTCAGATGCGACACGTTGGCTTCGGGGTCGTCGCCTTCATCGTTGCCTTCGGAGGCGGACCGCACGCGGTGCGGGCCGCAGACGAGGGGACGCATGTCGAACGGTTCCTGATAGGAGGCACCCGACTGGGCGTCGGCGAGGCGGATGACGTCGCTGTCTTCCGGCGGGGACGACGCGAAACCGTCGTCGAGGAGCTTCGCGGCGCGCTCGGTCCGAGCCTTCCCGCCATACTGGCCGAACACGACGGCGATGACCTCGCGCGAACCGCGCTTCGCCGAGGCGACGAGATTGTAGCCGGAGGCGCAGATGAAGCCGGTCTTCATGCCGGTCGCGCCGGGATAGCGCTCAAGCAGCTTGTTGTAGTTCTTCAGGACCCTGCCGCCGATCTGGATCGCCGGGAGCTTGAAATAGTCGTCATATTCGCGGAACTCGGTCAGAAGCGCGCGTGCGAGGATCGCCATGTCGCGGGCGGTCGTGTAGTTGTCGTCGTCGGGGAGTCCGTTCGGCGTAACAAAGTGCGAACGCGTCATCCCCAAGCGTCGCGCCGCGTCGTTCATGCGGTCGGAAAAGCCGGCGACGCTGCCCCCGATCGTCTCGGCGACCGCGACCGCGATGTCATTCGCCGATTTGACCAGCATCATCTTCAGCGCATTGTCGAGGGAAAGCACGGTGCCCGGGCGAAAGCCCATCTTGCTAGCCGGCTGGTTGGCGGCATTGGCGCTGTAGTGCACGATGGTTCCGAACGAGACCTCGCCGGCGCGAATCGCCTCGAAGGTCACGTAGAGCGTCATCAGCTTGGTGGTCGATGCCGGATACCAGGGGCGGAGCGCGTCGAACTCCTCAATGACACGGCCGCTGTTCACGTCGGCGACGATGTAGGGCCCGGTCACGACCTCCACCGGCTCCGGCGCAGCCTTGGCCGCGAGCCCCGTCGAGGCAAATCCCAAGATGAAAATCGTGGCAGCGACGGCGCGAAGCCGCATCTTTGCTTGCGTCGCTCTCAAAATCAGGCCCCTTCTCGATACATGCAAATCATACCGCATTTTCGCCGCCGCTGGCACCCCGTAGTGACGATTTGAAGCCACAAAATGGCGCGTTGCCGGGGCAAGGCGGGAACGAATAGAACTCCAAAGACGCCCCAAACCCAAGACCTGAGAGCAACATGCCGATTATCAACCGCTTCGCCGACTTGCACGACGAGATCGCACAGTGGCGGCGCGACTACCACCGCCACCCGGAGATTCTCTACGACGTCAACCGCACGGCCGCCGATGTGGCGGCGAAGCTCCGCGCTTTTGGCTGCGACGCGGTGGTGGAGGGGATCGGGCGCACCGGCGTCGTCGGGGTCCTCAAGGGCGAGGGCGGCGATTCGGCGCGCGTGATCGGGCTTCGCGCCGACATGGACGCGCTGCCGATCCACGAGGAGAGCGGCAAGCCCTGGGCCTCCGAGACCCCGGGGAAGATGCACGCCTGCGGGCATGACGGCCATACCGCGATGCTCCTTGGCGCGGCGCGCTATCTGGCCGAGACCCGCCGCTTCGCCGGCACAGCCGTGCTGATCTTCCAGCCGGCGGAGGAAGGCGGCGCGGGCGGGCTCGCCATGGTCAAGGACGGGATGATGGACCGCTTCGGCATCGAAGAGGTCTACGGCATGCACAACATGCCGGGCCTGCCGCTCGGTCACTTCGCCATCCGGCCGGGGGCGCTGATGGCGGCGACCGACATGTTCACGATCGAGATCGAGGGTCACGGCGGCCACGCCGCCAAGCCGCACGCTACCGTCGATCCAATTCTTACGGGCGCTGCGATCGTGCAGGCGCTGCAGCAGATCGTGGCGCGCAACGTCGACCCGCTCGCGAGCGCCGTCGTCTCCGTCACCACCTTCCACGCCGGCGACGCCTTCGGCGTCATCCCGCAGCGCGCCAAGATCACCGGTACCGGCCGCTCGCTCGAGGGTCATATCCGCGACCTGATCGAGCGCCGCATGCGTGAGGTCGTGCTGAACGTCGCCGCCGCCTTCGGCGCGACGGCGAAACTCCACTACGAGCGGAACTATCCGGTGACCGTCAATCACCCGGAGCAGACGGAGAAGGCGATCGCCATCGCTCGCGACGTGGCCGGCGAGGCGAACGTCGATCCGAACCACGCGCCGGTCATGGGCGGCGAGGATTTCTCCTACATGCTGGAAGCGCGGCCGGGCGCCTTCATCTTCGTCGGCAACGGCGACACCGCCGGCCTGCACCACCCCGCCTACGACTTCAACGACGCGGCGATCTCCTACGGCTCAAGCTACTGGGCGCGGCTGGTGGAGCGGCTGATGCCGGCGGGGTAGGGGGTGGGCCCTTGACCTCGTAGCCGCAGAATGGACAGAACGGAGCTGACATGTCGAAACCGGTGATTTTCACGATTTCCGCCGCGTGGGACGACGAGGCTTCCGTTTGGACCGGCCACTGCGACGACATTCCGGCCGCCGCCGACGCGCCGACGCTTGACGAGCTGTTCGCAAAGATCTCGGCGATGGCGCTCGACCTCCTGCCGGACAACCATCCAGATATAGATCCCGGCGCTCTGTTCCTTCAGATTACGGCGCTCCGCGAAGCGGAGCCCGCGGCGGCCTGATGGCACCGCAATTCGACCGGCCGCTACGCGAGCGATTGCGTGCTGCCGGTTGCACTATGGTCCGCCAAGGCAAGGGCAGCCATGAAATCTGGCACAGCCCGATTACAAGTCGAAACTTCCCCGTTCCGGTCGGAATTCCGAGTCGGCACACCGCCAACGCCGTCTTGCGCCAGGCTGGTCTCCCGAAGGTGTTTTAAACGCATCTATTTCTTCGTCATCCGCCACACGCCGTCCCAATCGCCGGGCGGCTCGGCCTTCAGCATCGCGCAGCGCTCGATATAGACCTTCGACAGTTTGTCCTTGTCGTTGGCCTTGAGGCATTCCTCAAAGGAGCGGACCGCCTTGTCCCAATCTGCCGCGCGATAGTGCTTCCGGCCCTCGCGGAAGTGGTTCACCACGTCCATCAGGTTCGGGAAGCTCTCGTCGGTGTGGTAGTCGAGCACCTCGTAGACGCCGACGGGCTCGCTCTTGCCGATGACGATGACGTCGTCGATGTCACGGATACGGTAGGTGCCTTTCAGCTTCCGGAACGTGTTCTCGCTGATCAGGATGCGCGCGCCATATTGCTTGCAGGCGCTTTCAAGCCGCGCCGCGAGGTTCACGCCGTCGCCGATCAGCGTGTAGTTCATCCGCTTGGGCGAGCCGATATTGCCTGAGACCACCTCGTCGGTGTTCAAGCCGATCCCCATGTCGGCGGGAAGCTGGCCCTTCGATTTCCGCTCGATGTTCCAGGCCCAAAGGCTCCGGATCATGCTGACGGCGGCGCGCACGGCGCGGTCCTCGTCGTCGTCGTGCGGGATGGGCAGGCCGAAGCAGGCCATGATGGCGTCGCCGATGAACTTGTCGAGCATGCCGTCGAGCTTCGATATCTCCTCCACCATCAGCGTGAAGTAGTCGTTCAGGAAGCCGACCGTCCCTTGCGCGCCGAGGCTCTCGGTGATCGGCGTGAAACCGCGGATGTCGGTGAACATGATCGTGGCGACCGCGCTTTTTCCCCCGAGGATGTCCTCCTCCTTGCCGGAGCCCATGAGCCGCGCGGCGATGCCGGGATCCATGTAGCGCGACATCGTCGACTTCATGCGCTTCTCGGCACTGATGTCTTCGAGCATCAGCATTGAACCGAGCTTCTTCCCCTCCGCGCTCATCAGCGGCTGGATGGTGACGTTGACGGAGGCGCGCTCGCCGTCGAACGCCATCTCAGCGTCCATCATCTCGAACGAGGTGTTCTCCTCCCCGACCTCCTTCACCTTCTCGGCGACCCAGGTATTGGCGCCGGTGAAGAACTCGACGAAGGGCTTTTGGATGATCTCCGCCGCCTTCACCTTCATGATGCGGTAGCCGGCCTTGTTGCAGGTGACGATCAGCCCGTCCTCGTTGGTGGTGATCACCGCGTTCGACATGCTTTCGAGCATGCTCTCGTTGTAGTTCTTCATGTTCTGGACGTCGTCGAAGAGCTTGGCGTTCTGCAGCGCGATCGACACCTGCCCGGTGAAGGCCTTCAGGCGCGATTCGTCCTCCTCGTTGAACGGCCCGCCGCGCTTGTTCAGCACCTGCGTCACGCCGATCACCTTGCCGGCCTTGTTGACCACCGGCACACAGAGGATCGAGCGGGTGAAGTAGCCGGTCTTCTTGTCGAAGGCCGGATTGAAGCGGAGGTCGGCGTAGGCGTAGGGGATGTTGATGGTCTTGCCGGAGGTGAAGACCGCGCCGGCGATGCCGAGGTGGTTGGGCAGGCGGATCTGGATGGCGTCGAGCCCGGTGCCGACCTGCGACCAGAGCTCGCCGGTCTTTTCGTCGTTCAGGAAGAGGGTGGAGCGGTCGGCCCTCAGCATCCGCGTCGCCTCGCCCATCACCTTCTGCAGGAGAACCGTCAGGTCGATCTCGGAGGTGACGTCGGTGACGACGTCGAGGAACTCCAGCTCGGTCGCGCGCGACTTCCGCATGCGCTCGACGAACTGGTTCGATTGCAGCGCCACCGCCGCCTGCGTCGTCATGGCTCCGAGGAGCGACAAATCCTCGGCGGTGAATTTGCCGCGCTTCTTGTTCAGCGCCTGCGCGACGCCGATGATCTCGCCCTTCACGGTGCGGACCGGGACGCACATCACGGACTTGGTCTCGAATCCGGTCTGCTTGTCGATTGAGGCGTTGAAGCGCGGATCGGAATAGGCGTCGTCGATGATCAGGCCTTCGCCGGTGGTGAAGACGTTGCCGGCGATGCCGGTGGTGTTGAGCAGGCGGATTTCGCGGCGGTTCTCGCCCTGCGCGACGCGGGAATAGAGCTCGCCAGTCTGGTCGTCGTTCAGGAAGAGGGTGGCGCGCTCGCAGCCGGTCTCGCGCGACGTCATCTCGACGAGCTTTTCCAGCACCGCGTCGAGGTTTTCGATCCCCGCCACCTCGCGCGAGATGTTGAGCAGCATCTCCGCGCGATAGAGCTTGTCGACGGAGCCGGGGACCGCGGCGTGTTTGGCGACCTTCTTCGGGCTGGCCTTTGCTTTGACCTCGGGCCGTACGCGTTTCTTGGCCCCGGCCTTGCTCCCGCCCGCTGGCGATCCGCCGTTTGCATGCCGCCGCGCCGGCCGCGGTCGCGCGCTACCGGCCATGGCGTCCTTCCAATTCGGTGCGCAGCGCTGCGATAGTTTCGTGCAGCTGCTTGAGTTCCTCGCGCTCCGCGCGCTCCATCTCCTGGATTTTCGCCTCGTAGTCGCCCCTCAGATTTTCCAGTTGCGCACGAAGCGCGATCCCGGTTTGCCGAAGCTGGATGATCTCGCCGGTCGAATTCGGCGAGAGCCTTCTGCACTGCCTCCGCCTTGCTCGCCTGAAGGCTCTCCAGCTCGTCGCGCAGTGCGGCGGCCGTCATCTTGAGCTGCACGATCTCGCCGGCCGAGTCGGCGATCGCGCGCTGCACGGCCTCGTCCTTTTCGATCTGCTTCGCTTCGAGCGCATCCCTCAGCGCCGCGGTCGTCTTCCGGAGCTGGGTGATCTCGCCCTGGTTCTCGGCGATGGCGCGCTGCACGCTCGCGGTCTTGTCGGCCTGCTGCTCCTCAAGCTCCCGGCGCAGGGCAAGAATGGTCCGGCGCAGGTGCCGAAGCTCGGTTTCGGCCGCGTAAAGGGGCGAGGCCGGCTGATCGCCGGTGCTCTGCCGTCGTTTCATCTGATCACGCCGGGGCCTTGCCCGTCCCATCGCCCGAACCGCTCCGCCGGCGGATCGTCCCCCCGGGGGATTGGCCTGTCAACGGCCGCGCGCCTACCGACGCCGCAGCACGCCTTCGGCGCCCGAATATGTGGCGGTGTAGGCGAGCGTGCCGTCGGGGAGGGGCTTCACCACCTCGCCCGCGCCGGGCTGGCAGACGCTCTTGTCGCTCGACGCGCCGAAATCGTCGACGCTGAATTCATACCCTTCGGCGCGGCTGTCGATCAACGTGATGCGGCCGCGGCAGGGCATGCCGGGAACGGCGATTGTTCCGCATGCTTTGTTCATCGCGCAATCGGCGGCGACGTCGATTTCGACGCGAAACGGTGTCCCGCCCGGCTCCGCCGCGTCGCCCGCCCAGCTGCCGGCAAGCGCGCCAAGGTCGCTGCCGCCCGGCTCGAGCGAAGCCACCTGCTGACTCGCCGCCGCGGTGTCGGATGGGGGCTCTACCGCGGGCGCGGTCTGGTCGCTCTGCGCCGATCCCCCGAACGCGAGCCCGCCCCACCATTCGCCCTTGAGCTGCGTGGCGTTGTGGTTGTCGATCTGGCGGTTGCGGTCGAGGAAGAAGAAGCCGCCGGGGCTCCGCGTCGACATCAGGTCGCCGCCGGTCGGGTTCTGCTGTTCCTTGGTGAAGGTACTGATGGTGCTGCGAACATATGTTTCCAGCTCGCCGACCGTAACGATGCCGTCTTCCGGCAGCTTGTCGGCCCGCCCGTCGAGCGCCGCGAGAACGGCTTCGAAAAAGATGCTTCCCTTTCGGCCGTCGCCGTCACCAAACTTTTGGTTGGAATAGGTCAGCTCTCCGGAGCTTCCGGCTGTGATCGCGTGCGCGCCCTCGCGCGTCGGCAGCGACGTCTGGTTGGCATCGCCCCCAAAGGGGAAGCTGAGAAACTCCGCGCCATAGCAGGCATTGATGAGGGCCAGCACCTGGTGACCCCGGTCGATGACATTCTGGAACTCCGCCCGCAGTTCCGCCAGCGAGATTCCGTCGTACCAGTCCGTGAGGCTGGTGGCTTGGCTGGTCAGGAGGTAGCCGCGTCCCTTCTCGTCAGTCATTCCGTGGCCGCTATAGGCGAAGAGGAAGCGCGAGCGCGGGCTCTCCGCGAGGCGGCGCGGGAAATACTGTGTCAGGAAATAGCGGAGATTCTCCGACGTCATGTCGTTGTCGAGGAGGACGACGATCTCGTTGAAGGATTCCGGGGCGCCGGAGAGGTAGGCGGTCATCTTTTCCACGTCGAGTCGCGCCGGCCAAAGGTCGCCGGCGTCTCCGCTGATGCCCGGATATTTGGAGACCCCGGCGATCAGCGCGAACGAGCGCCCGATGTTGCCGACGGAGACATTGAGATAGCCGAGCGCGCGTTGCCAGGTCGGGCGGTCGTCGACGTATCGCACGACGAACTTCGCGTATTGCGGCGGCACCCAGCTCGGGATGCTCGCGGTTTCCGCACGCGCGGCACCGGCGAACGCGAGGAGCACCGCCGCGAGGACGGCGGCTCTAAGCTTGCGAAGGCTTCGCATCCTTCAACACCTGTTGCCAGAAGAAGCCGTTTTGGAAAGCGAGCAGCGTCAGCGAAGCCAGCTGGATGGTCTCAAGTGCGCCGTCCTGCAGCGATCCGACGAGCGGCAGCATCACCAGCGGCGAGATCACGATCGGGCGAAGGAAATCCAGAAGTTTCGGCCGCTTCGGGTTCGACCAGACGTATTGTGCCACCATCCCGAAGACCACGCCGACGGCCATCGCCACGAGCCCCCACCAGCCGGGGATCGATCCGCCGAACGAGATTTGGCTCGGCGGCCGGGGAAACCCTGTCGTCAGGTTGAGCACGAGCAGGAAGAGGACGAGCAGGACGATGCCGACTCCGGCACGGCGCCGGGCGCCACGAACGAAGTCGAGGATCAGCATCACCGCGCAAAGAAGCGCGAGGATAGCGACGGCGACGGTGACGCCCGAGGACAACGCCTCTCTCCCTGCGCCCGCCCGGCCGGGCCGCGGCTATAGCGGACTCGGGCGAGGATACTCCGCGCCGCCTCGAACAAGAAGCGCCCTTGCGCAGCGATTAACGAATCCGCCGTCGGTGGTGCGGTCGTGCCGCATCAGCGGCTTTTCACGACGTAGACGCCGGCGCCGATGATCATCGCGATGCCGGTCAGCGTCCAGATGTCAGGCACGTCGCCGAAGACGATGAGGCCAAAGACGACCGCCGAGACGATCTGGATATAGTTGAAGGGCGCGAGCACGCCGGCCGGCGCGTAGGTGAAGGCCCGGATCAGGAGGAGCTGGGAGACGCCGAAAACGGTGCCGAGGGCCGCCATGTAGAACCAGGCGGTGCCGCTGAGCGGCACCCAGGTCCCGATCGCCAGCGGGGTGGAGGCGACACCGCCGACGAGAAGCGTCCAGGCGAGCGTCGTTGTCGGCTTCTCACCGAGCGCGCCGAGCCGCCGGGTGATGAGCTGCAGGAAGGCATAGAACACGGCTCCGACGAACGGGAACACCGTGTATTTCGAGAGTGCGCTCAACCCGGGGCGCGCGACGATCACGACGGCGACGAAGCCAATTGCGACGCCGATCCAGCTCGCGGGCCGCACGCGCTCCCCGAGAAGCGGCATCGACAGCGCCACGATGAGAAACGGACCGGCGAAGAGGATCGCGGTTGCGTCTGCCAGCGGAAGGTAGCGCACCCCGAGGACCATCCCGACGCTGACGGTCAGCGGTGTCAGGCCGCGCGCGATCTGCAGCCAGGGTCGCTTCGTCCGGAAGGTGTCCATCCACTGGTCGGGCGGCAACGATGCGAGCAGCACGGGGAACCCAAGCGCATAGCGCGCCCAGACGATCTGGCCGACCGATTGAGTGGGAGCGAGAAGCTTGCTGAACCCGTCGACCGAGCCAAAGACGCAGGCGGCGAGGACGATGAGCATGATTCCGCGAAGGACATCGCGGCTTTCGGGCGGTTTGGGCATCGGGCTAGGCGGGCGGCGGACGCCGCCCTCTTGAGGTTCCGGGAAGCGATTCGCACGGAATGCGCGGAACCACAATGGCGCAAAAATTCAACGCGCCTGCTTGCGCCGAAATCCCCGCCGGAGTAACAAACCGCCCCCACGTCACGTTTCTCCGGGAGGCATGCATGGCTACGATCGGCTTCTTCCGCTCCTCCGGAGTTCTCTGCCCCGTGAGCATGCGGATCGGCGCGTCGGGCGCGTAAGCCCCCACCGCCACCGAATTCCAGGGTACCGTTCCGCCGCCCTTAGGCCGGCGGACCGACCGGCGGTCAAAGAGACCGCTTCGATCGAATCACGTGATTTAGGAGCCGGCCGCGACTTCGCGCCGGTCGAACAAAGATGGACCCGTTTCGCAAAACGCGGCGGGCGGACGCTTTCCGCGCCGTCCTCGGCTTCACCTTCGAGCATTGGCGACGGCAGTGGCCGCTGATCGCCGCGATCCTTTCGGCGGTCGTCCTTTCGACCTTCGCCGACGTGCTGATGCCGGTCTATGCCGGGCGGCTCGTCGACGCGGTGGCGCGCGGCCTCGCCGACCGCATCGCCGGTCGCGACGCGGCGCTCGCGGCGTTTGCCGTGATTCTCGCGCTCGGCGCGTGGATGGTGGTGCTTCGCCATTTGGCGTTCCTCGGCATCGTGCGCCTCACGCTCAAGATGATGACCGACATCGCGGCGGACGCGTTCCACCGCGTACAGCGCTTCTCGACCGAATGGCATGCGAACTCCTTCGCCGGCTCGACCGTGCGCAAGATCACGCGCGGCATGTGGGCGCTCGACCTCATGAACGACACGATCCTGCTTGCGCTGCTGCCGTCGCTTGTCGTGCTCGTCGGCTCGGCCGCGGTGCTCGCCTTCTATTGGCCGGCGATGGGCGTCGTCGTCGTCCTCGGCGCCGCCCTCTACGTCGCGATGACGGCGGCGCTCTCGCTCGGCTATGTCGCGCCGGCAGCGCGCCTCTCCAACCTGTGGGACACGCGCGTCGGCGGCGCGCTAGCCGACGCGGTCTCCTGCAACGCCGTGGTGAAGGCGTTCGGCGCGGAAGCGCGCGAGGACAAGCGTTTCGCGCGCGTCGTCGCGAAGTGGCGCGACCGCACGCGTCGGACCTGGCTCCGCGGCACCTACAACGGCACCGCGCAGATCGCGGCGCTCCTCGTCCTTCGCGGAGCGATCATCGGGCTTGTGCTCTGGCTCTGGTGGGGCGGCCGCGCGACCCCCGGCGACGTCGCCTACGTGCTGACGACGTTCTTCGTCATCCAGGGCTACCTCCGCGACGTCGGCATGCACATCCGCAACCTGCAGCGCTCGGTGAACGACATGGAGGAGCTGGTCGAGTTCCACGCGGAGCCGATCGGCGTGCCCGACCGCGCGCAGTCAAAGGCGATCGCGATCACCGGCGGCGCCGTCAGCTTCGAGCGCGTGACCTTCCACTATCACGGGCACGCGACGCCGCTCTTCGAGGCGCTCTCGGTCAGGATCGCGGCGGGCGAGAAGGTCGGGCTCGTCGGCCGCTCGGGCTCGGGCAAGACGACCTTCGTCAAGCTCATCCAGCGCCTCTACGATCTGAACGCCGGCGAGGTCCTGATCGACGGGCAGAACGTGGCGCTCGCCACGCAGGTCTCGCTCCGCGCGCAGATCGCCATCGTCCAGCAGGAGCCGATCCTCTTCCATCGCTCGCTCGCGGAGAATATCGCCTACGCGCGGCCGGGCGCGCGGATGGTGGAGATCGAGCGCGCGGCGGAGCTTGCCAACGCGCGCGACTTCATCGAGCACCTGCCGAACGGCTATCAGACGCTGGTCGGCGAGCGTGGCGTGAAGCTCTCCGGCGGCGAGCGCCAGCGCGTCGCGCTGGCGCGCGCGTTCCTGGCGGATGCGCCGATCCTGATCCTCGACGAGGCGACGTCGAGCCTCGATTCGGAATCGGAGCTCCTGATCCAGGAGGCGATGGCGCGGCTCATCCGTGGGCGGACCGCGATCGTGATCGCGCATCGCCTCTCGACCGTCCGCGCGATGGACCGAATCCTCGTCTTCGATCGCGGAAGGATCGCGGAGGAGGGGAACCACGTCGAGCTCGTCCGCCGCGACCGCGGCATCTATCGCGGCCTCTTCGAGAAGCAGGCGGGCGAGCTGGCGCGCGGGCTCGCCGTAGCCTAGCGCGGCACGAGAGGGGCCGGCGGCGAACGCCGCCGGCTCAGCGCTCGCCGACGTTCTTCCGCCAGGAATGCTCTTCCTTGAAGCCGAGGACCTCGCGGACCTTCTTGTTGGAGTAGGGCGACTCGTATTCGCCCAGCTCTCGCTTCACCGGCACCTTCGGATAGTAGCGCTGCAGCAGCTCTTTCGTCGGCAGATCGGCGGACGTCTCGTCGTTCGCGGCGTTGAAGACCTGGAAGCCGAGCCCGTCCTTCTCGATGCAGAGCTTGACGATCTGCCCGAGATCGCGCGCGTCGATGTAGCTCCACATGATCTTCTTGCGGAACTCCGGGTTCGCCTTCCACTGCGGCACGAACGCCGCGTATTCGTGCGGCTCGATGACGTTGCCGATCCGGAGCGCATAGATGTCGAAATCGCCGCGCAGCGCAAAGCCGCGCGCGGTCTTCTCGTTCACCACCTTGGACATCGCGTAGGAGTCCATCGGGTCGACGTCGTAATCCTCGTCGAGCGGGAGATAGACCGGCTCGCGCGGCTCGTCGGCGAAGATGATGCCGTAGGTCGTCTCGCTTGAGGCGATCACGATCTTCCGGATGCCGAGCTTCGTCGCCGCCTCGATGACGTTGTAGGTGCCCATGACGTTGATGCGGAAAAGCTCGTTGTCCGGCACGATCATGATGCGCGGGATGGCGGCGAAATGGACCACAGCGTCGACCGGCTGCGGCTTCAGCACAGGGTCGAACTCGTGCCTGGCCATGGTGCTTGAGAGCGCGTTGAAGACTTGGCCGGAATCCGTGATGTCGGTGATGAGCGTCCTGACCTTCGGATTGTCGAGCGGCTTCAGGTCGAGGTTCATGACGTCGTAGCCCGCGTCGACCAGGTATTTGACCGCGTGGCGGCCGGCCTTGCCGGTGCCGCCGGTGAACATGATGCGCTTCGGCATGGGGATTGTCCTTTTTCACCCCGCCGGTGCGGGTTCGCGGGCGCTGGGTCCGGGCGGTTCAATCGGAAGCGCGGGGCCTTCTGTCAAGCGTGCTTACCGGCCGGAAAGTCGCGGGAAACAGGGTCCTCGGCGGAAAGCGGCTATCGAAACGATACGGCCTGTGTATTTCCGCCGCGGCGCGATTTTCCGCATGGTCCGCCCACAGAACGGGATTGAGGACCAAGACCATGTTGAAGGGAAAGACCGCGCTCGTCACCGGATCGACGAGCGGAATTGGCCAAGGCATCGCCGAGGCTTTCGCGGCCCAGGGCTGCAACATCGTGCTGAATGGCTTCGGCGACGCCGCGACGATCGAGAAGCTGCGCTGCAAGATCGCGAGCCAGCATGGGGTGACCGTCCGCTACGACGCCGCCGACATGAGCAAGGGCGACGCGATCACGGCGATGATGGACAAGGCGGTCGAGGAATTCGGCGCCGTCGATGTTCTCGTCAACAATGCCGGCATCCAGCATGTCGCGCCGATCGACGAGTTCCCCGTCGACAAGTGGAACGCGATCATCGCGATCGATCTCGTCTCGTCCTTCTACACCATCCGCCGGGCGCTTCCCGCGATGAAGAAGCGCGGCTGGGGCCGTGTCATCAACATCGCCTCGGCGCACGCGCTGGTCGCCTCGCCCTTCAAGTCGGCCTATGTCGCAGCCAAGCACGGCGTCGCCGGGCTGACGAAGACGGTGGCGCTCGAGGTCGCGGAAGATGGCATCACCGTCAACGCGGTCTGCCCGGGCTACGTTCTGACGCCGCTTGTCCAGAAGCAGATACCCGATACCGCAAAGGCGCGCGGCATCACCGAGGAACAGGTGATCAAGGACGTGCTCCTCGCCGCACAGCCGACCAAGAAATTCGTCACCGTCGAGCAGGTCGCGGCGCTCAGCCTCTTCCTCGCCTCCGACGATGCGGCCTCGATCACCGGCGCGATCCTGCCGATCGAGGGCGGCTGGACCGCGCACTAGAAAAACCTGGGGAGCGCCGAACATGACGATGACCACGCTAGCCGCGCCGGCGGCCGACCAGAAAGCGGCGAGCCCGGCGCCTGCCGCCGCGCCGCAGCGGCAGCAGGTTGTGCTCGTCCTGCAGGGCGGCGGCGCGCTCGGCGCCTATCAGGCCGGCGTCTACCAGGCGCTGTCTGAGGGCGGCGTCGCGCCGGACTGGGTGATCGGCACCTCGATCGGCGCCATCAACGGCGCCCTCATCGCCGGCAACAAGCCGGAGAACCGGCTGGCGCGCCTGCAGGAATTCTGGGAGGGCGTCGGCGGCGGGAACTCCTTCGCCGAGATGTGGGCGACCGCCCTGTTCGGAAATTCGCTCGGCAATTTGAACACGATCACGCGCGGCATTCCGGGTTTCTTCGAGACCAACCCGCGGGCGATCTTCGGCGTGAACTCTCCGGTCGGCCTGGAGCAGGCATCCTACTATACGACCGATCCCTTGAAGGCGACGCTCGCCCGGCTGGTCGATTTCGAGCACCTGAACTCCAGGCACACGCGCCTCACCGTCGGCGCCG
Source organism: uncultured Alphaproteobacteria bacterium (assembly GCA_963739005.1). Taxonomy (GTDB): domain Bacteria; phylum Pseudomonadota; class Alphaproteobacteria; order Rhizobiales; family Afifellaceae; genus DASWJZ01. The sequence goes on from CAVTYQ010000006.1 coordinate 35,807, forward strand.
TCAACGTCAGAACGAGCGAGCTCCGCTACTTCGACAGCCGCGAGATGGATCTCCGGCCGGCGCACGTCATGGCCTCAGGCGCGCTGCCGCCGGCCTTTCCGGCGGTCTGCATCGAGGGCGAGCCCTACTGGGACGGTGGCGTCTATTCCAACACGCCGATCGAGGTCGTCCTCGACGAGAAGCCGCGCAAGAGCTCGCTGATCTTCTCGGTCAACCTTTGGCAACCAAGCGGCACGGAACCGGACACGATCTGGAAGGTGCTCGGCCGCCTGAAGGACATCCAATATGCGAGCCGCGGCAAGAGCCACGTCGCGCGCCAGGAGCAGATCCACAGGATGCGCCACGTCATCCGCGAGCTCGTCAAACACATCCCGGAGGCGGAGCGCGACGACGCGATGGTGAAGGAGCTAGCGTCCTACGGCTGCAGCACCATCATGCATCTCGTCCGCCTCTTGTCGCCGCGCCTCGATGGCGAGGACCACACCAAGGACATCGATTTCACGCGCGACCGGCATCCGCGCGCGCTGGCAGGCCGGCTACGAGCACGCCAAGCGGGTGCTCTCCGAGAAGCCGTGGGAGTGCGAAGTCGACATGCTGCAAGGCGTGGTGATCCACGAATTGCCGGAATAGGCGCAGAGGGCACAAATTGGCAGTAGGCTACGCCCGGTGATGATGACCGACAGCTCGGGCGCCGTGGTCTGGCGGGCGACCTATATGCCGTTCGGAGAGGTCTACTTGATCACGGGAAGCGAATCCTACGACTACCGCTTCCCCGGCCAGGGACCTCAAGGAGCTGAGGAATGGGGGGAGGAGACACGGTGTCGACCCGAACGAGGCAAGGCGCAAATTCCGTGAAATCAAAAACAAAGATAAGGGTCGTAAGCCGACGGATGCCTACGGCACGAATCCAAAGACTGGCGACATCGTCAATCCTGAGGAAGAAGCAATTGGAAACTTGGAGGATGAGTTTTGAGTAAGGCTGGGGACAAAATATCAGTCGGGCTCTATCTCCGAGGCGCCGATCTTGACCCCGAAGCGGTTTCGCAAACGCTGGGCACGAGGCCGGACAGCGGCCAGCGGAAAGGCGAGCAGCAGACCGCCTCCATCGGCGGCAATACGTCAGGAACATTGGGCTTTGGTCTATACAGGCAAAGCTGGCCGACGACCCCTCAAGCTTGAGCCAATATTTGGACGCCCTCCTCTCAAGGATCGAGTTCGACAACAGCCTGATATCGGGAGTTTAGGGCGTCGACGACGCGTATTTCGACGTCTTCGCAGCTATGAGCGCAGATAGTGATGGCGGCGGGACATATGAGTTCGAACTTACGCCACAACAAGTCGTGAAGCTCGGATCGCTGGGCGTCCCCGTTCGCTTTACGGTCGCGATTGTCAAAGGAACATAGTTCGGAACGCAATTCTGCTTCCGCTCGGGCGAGTCGTTGCTAGACCCGGGGACCCTATGTATCAGGAACGGTGGTGCACCAAATCCAGCAGAGCCGCCGGAATGGCCGCTAGCTGATGAGGAAGTCTACAGGGATTTGAGGCGATGAGTGAGCATCCGAATGAAAAGGGGCCAAATGACCCGACTGAGTGGGCGGAAGGACTTCGTAAAGCTAAACACTATCAGGACATTTCGGGTGACATAAGGATGCGACTTGCAGATTCGCGTGCACACGAAGAAAGGCGTGTTCTGTATTCTATTCTTATCAATGAGTTACGTATGAATTCACGGGATCGTGACGCGGGCATAGCTGTGGAGGAGCTGACAGCAGAATTTCCGAACGACGAAAGGTCCTGGGTTAAAGCTTCTAACTATTATCTATATTCGGGTGCGCCCAAAGAACGGATGTTAGAAACTGTGAACAGGGCGATTAGTCTAGCACAGACTAACGGTCGGTTCACTCGCGAGTGCTATGGAATAAAAGCCCGCATCGCGCTTGCGGTCGCAGATTATTCGCTTCTACATGATACCCTGCTGGCAATAATTAAAATTGGTCCTCGGAAAGGACTTATAGACGTTGGTGTCGAAAGAGACTTTGTTGATCGAGCTCCCGCCGGCTCAATCGATGAGGCAATCAGATCAGAATTTGATCGACTGTACAAGTCATACTGGAGCTAATTTCGCCTCTTTCTTGTGAGCCTTCCCGATGCCACATCTCTCAAGCCGCGGCAAGAGCCACGTCGCGCGCCAGGAGCAGATCCACAGGATGCGTCATGTCATCCGCGAGCTGGTCAAACACATCCCGGAGGCGGAGCGCGACGGCGCGATGGTGAAGGAGCTAGCGTCCTACGGCTGCAGCACCATCATGCATCTCGTCCGCCTCTTGTCGCCGCGCCTCGATGGCGAGGACCACACCAAGGACATCGACTTCACGCGGACCGGGATTCGCGCGCGCTGGCAGGCCGGCTACGAGCACGCCAAACGCGTCCTCTCCGAGAAGCCGTGGGACTGCGAAGTCGACATGCTGCAGGGCGTGGTGATCCACGAATCGCCGGAATGAACGGGAGATTGGCGATTGGGCGCCATTGGCGTCTTTTTTCTGGACCTTGGGGCGCCAATGGCGTATATGAGGGGTGATGATCCGAAGGCTGATCACGGTTGCGGAAACTCCGCTTTTCGTGCGTCAGGCGGACGCAATTTGGGACGAAGACGAGCGCCTTGAGTTCGTGACCTTCATCGCGGCCAATCCCGAGGCCGGTGACGTGATCCCCGGGACAGGCGGGGTGCGGAAGGTGCGCTGGTCGCGCCAGGGCTTCGGTAAGCGCGGCGGCGTCCGGGTCGTCTACTTCTACTACGACGCCAACTGGCCGCTCTACCTGCTGATGGTCTACGCGAAGGCGCGCAAGGCGGATTTGAGCCCGGCCGAGAAGCGCAGCGTGCGCGAGCTGACAGCGCTTCTAAAGAGCAAACGGAAGTGAGGATGTGAAGGTGGGCAAGTTTGGAGAAGAGCTGATCGTGAGCCTGAAGCAGGCCGCCGAGCATGCGCGCGGCGGCAAGGTTCGCGGCATGCGTGTCGGGAAGGTCGAGTTGCCCGACGTTAAGGCGATCCGGCGCACGCTTCGCATGTCGCAAGATGAGTTCGCTGCCGTTTATCGGATTCCGCTCGCCACCGTGAAGAACTGGGAGCAGGGCAGGCGACAGCCTGACGCCCCCGCGGCGGCCTATCTCAGGGCCATCAAACGCCGCCCGAAGGAGGTCATGGAGGCGGTCGGCGATTGATTTTGTCGCGCCGCACCGGTTCGGCGAACTGGTGCCCCTGGCCGGACTCGAACCAGCACGTCCTTGCGAACAACAGATTTTGAGTCTGCCGCGTCTACCATTCCGCCACAGGGGCCCGAGCGGCGATATGGCGGAGCGCCGCCCATCGGTCAATCGGCGAATTCCGCCCAAATCTCGTGTATGAGGCGGGCCATGCTCAGCCCAGGTCCGATCTCGGGGAACGCCGCCCGCCTGCCGGAAGCCGCCGCGTCGCGCCGCCTTCTGCCCATCGCCGCCGCCATGTTCGCGATTGCCGCTGCGACGATCCTTGGCGCGCTCGGCTTCGAGCATATCGGCGGCTATCTCCCCTGCCATCTCTGCCTGCTTGAGCGCGTGCCCTACTATGTCGGCCTGCCGGTGGTGGCGCTCGCCGTCCTCGCGATCCTCCTGAAGGCGCCGCGTTTGGCGGTGGTGGGGCTCTTCGCGCTCTTCGCGGCGCTGATGATCTATAATGCCGGCCTTGCCGCCTACCATTCAGGGGTCGAGTGGGGTTTTTGGCAGGGGCCGGCGTCGTGCTCGCCGTCGGTCACGGTCGGGAGCGCCGCCGACCTCCTGAACCAGCTTGAGAACACGCATGCGCCAAGCTGCACGGAGGCGGCGCTCCGTATCTTCGGCATTTCACTGGCCGGCTACAACGCGCTGATCTCCGCGCTGCTCGCCGCGCTCGGGATTGTCGGCGCGCGCATGGCGTGGCGTGCCGCCTGAGCCTTAAGGCTCCAGCACCGCGTCCCAATAGAGATAGTCGAGCCAGCTCTCGTGCAGATAGTTGGGTGGGAAGAGCCGCCCGTTGTTGTGGAGGTCGTGCACGGTCGGCTCGAACGGCGCCTGCTTCGGCCACATGCTGACCTCGCGGCAGCCCTTGTTGCCCTTCTTCAGGTTGCACGGGGCGCAGGCGGTCACGACGTTCGACCAGGTGGTCTGTCCGCCGCGCGAGCGCGGAAGCAGGTGGTCGAACGTCAGGTCCTCGTCGTCGCCGCAGTACTGGCACTGGAAGCGGTCGCGGAGGAAGACGTTGAAACGGGTGAAGGCAGGGTGGCGGGACGGCTTGATGTAGGTCTTGAGCGAGACGACGCTTGGCAGCTTCATCTCGAAGCTCGGACTTCGCACCTTGAACTCGTATTCGGAGACGATGTTCACCCGCTCCAGGAAAACCGCCTTGATCGCGTCCTGCCAGCCCCACAGCGACAGCGGATAGTAGCTGAGCGGCCGGTAGTCGGCGTTCAGCACCAGCGCCGGGTGCGCTTCGGGTGAAACGTGAACGGTCATCTCTGACGCAAGCCAAACCCTGCCGGCGGGGACGATTCCCCTCCTTTTCCAATAGTCTACAGCGGCGGTGTCAGTCTTGTGAAGCTATGCCGTCACAGCCCTGACGCTGCCTGCGGCAATCTGCGGCATCCGGCGGGTGCCGGCGGCCGGCTTCAGGAGGCGAGGGCGCGGGCCTGCCCGTCGAACACCACGCGGTTCCGCCCGGCGCGCTTTGCCCCATAGAGCGCGGCGTCGGCGCGGTCGACAAGGTCGGCCATCTTCGTGCCGCGTTCCACCGACGCAGCGGCTACGCCGACGCTGACGGTCACGCGTGCTTCGGGGCTGCCCGTATGCGCGATATTGAGGGCCTCGATGTCCTTGCGCAGGGCCTCGCCGATTGTCTGCGCATCGTCGAGATCGGTGCGGGGCAGGAGCAACGCGAACTCTTCCCCGCCAATGCGAGCGGCAAAGTCGCCGGCGCGGCGGGCCGCATCGTCGAGGACTCGGGCGACGCGCCGCAGGCAGGCGTCGCCCTCGACGTGGCCGTTGCAGTCGTTGAACTTCTTGAAATGGTCGACGTCGATGGCCAGCAGGGCCAGAGGCGCGCCCTCGCGCCGCGCGCGGCGCCATTCGGAGGAGAGCTGCTCGTCGAAGCTCCTGCGGTTGGCGATTCCGGTCAGCGCATCCTTGTTGGCAAGATTGGAGAGCGTCTCGTTGGCGCGGCGGAGCTCGACCTCGCGCGCGAGAAGTTGTGCCGCCATCTGGTTGAAGGTATCACCAAGCCGCTTCAGCTCGGGCGAGAGGCCCTCGGTCGGAATGCGAGTGTCCAGGTCGCCGGAGCCGAGCCGCGCGGCGCCCTCGGTGAGATTGCGGATCGGGCGCATCAGCAGGCGCTCGCCGGCGAACCAGATCACCAGGAACGAGACGAAGCCGGCAAGCAGGATCTTGCCGATCTCGTAGCGGGCGAGGCGGTCCGCGTTGGCGATCACGTTGCTGAGCGGCATCATCACGGCAAGGACGGCATTCGTGTCGGGCAGACGGACATGCGCGATGATGCGTTTGGTGCCGTCGAGGCTGTCGGAGGTGGTGGTGCCGTCCGGGTCTCGCAGGATCGCTGTGAAGGGGGTGTTGCCCGCGAGCGTTCGTCCTATCCACTTGTCGGGGTCGGGGTAGGCCGCGATCACCGTGTCGCCGCCGTCGACAAGCAGGACTTCGGCGCCCCGCCGCGCGCCGATCTCGGCCGCGATCCGGCTCAGCCAGTCGACCTCGATCATGGCGGTGACGACCGTTTCGGCCTCGCCGTTCTTCATCCGCGGCATCGCGGCGGCCACGCCGGGTTTGCCGGTGATGCGCCCCACGATGTAGTCGCTGAGGACGAAGTCCTTCGTGGCGATCGCTTGCTTGACGTAGGGGCGATCAGCGATGTTCACCGTGAGGGGCCGGTTGCCGTTGGTGCAGACGGTACTGCCGTCTGCGGCGACGACCCAGAGCGAGCGAAGCCAGGGAAGGTCGTCGACGATCTTTCGGAACGAAGGCTGGCAGGCCGCACCGGCGTCGGCCGCTGTCACCGGCAGGTTGACCGCGAGACGGAGGAGCGCCTTGGCGCCGGCGACGACTTCGGCTTGCCGCTCCGCGCCGCTCTCGGCGAGGCTGGTGATCTCCGCGTTCGCGCGTGCGATCTCCTGGCTGCGGATGCGCGTCAGATCGTGAACGCGGTCGACGACCAGGATCGCCACGGCGAGGATGAGAAGGAAGGATAGATTCGCGCGCAAGCTGAACCGCGCAAAGAGGCCGCGGCTGCGCTGGAGGCTGGAGGCGACGCGCATCAAGATTCCCTTCCGCGCGCGTTGTCGCATTCAGCCGTAAAGAATTGGCGGAATCGGAATGCAGAAATTTAGCGAATAGCGCCGGCCACATTGTGGGCAAGCCTCGGAAGAGGACCGGGATTTAAGGGATTGTCAGGGCTTTGCCGGAAGGAGCCCGGCCTTCCTCCGCACGCGCCTTTCGGCGACATCCGCGGCGGCGCGCGCCTGCTCCCGCTTGCTCAATTCATGGCCGTCGTCGGCGCGCGCCTCACATTCCTTGCGGATTTCGTCGAGTTCCTCGTCGGTCAGATGCTCGATGCCGATGAAGGCGTTCTGCGCGGCGCTCGCGCGGATCAGCTCGTCGAGCTTCGTCTGCAGCGCGGCGCCGTCGCGGTTCTGGGTGTTCTGAATCACGAACACCATCAGGAAGGTGACGACGGTCGTTCCAGTGTTGATGACGAGCTGCCAGGTATCGGAGAACCCGAAGATCGGGCCGCTTAGCGCCCAAACGAGGACGAGCGCGCAACACATCGCGAATGTCACCGGGCGCCCGGCGGTGCGGGCGATGGTGTTTGAGAACTTGGTGAAGAATTTGCTGCGTCTGGAGACGGTGACCATGACGACCTCGCCGGGGTTGCGTGATCGCTAGAGGGCTCTGGGTGGGCGCCAGCGGAAACTCGCCTGGCGGTATTTTGTTCCCGCGGCGGCCGCTCTAGCGCGGCAGGACTCGCTTCAAGAACGAAAGCCCGAGTTCCAGCCCGTCCGGTCCGATACCGTGCGGAATCCCCTGCGAGATGTGCCACTCGACGGGAATTTCCGCGTCCCCCAGGCCGGTGGCCGCGGAGAAGATGGCGGCGACGGGAATCAGGTCGTCGCGGTCGCCGTGGATCAGGAAGACGGGCGGCTTCTGGATGGGCCCGCGCTTCAGCGCCTCCGGATCGGCGAGGAGCCCGGAATAGCCGAGGATGCCGGCGAGCTGGCGCTTGCGTTGCGGCCCGACATGCAGCGCCATCATCGTGCCCTGGCTGAAGCCGACCAGCGCGCAGGCGCTTTCGTCGAGGCCGCTCCGCTGAAGCTCCACGTCGAGGAACGTGTCGAGCGCGGGGCGGGCGGTCGCCACCCCGCGTGCGAACTCGTGCGGGTCGCGCATGGTGAGTGGAAACCATTGCCGGCCCATCGGCGTGCCCGGGCAGAGCTCCGGCGCGTTGGGCGAGACGAAGGCGGTTGCGGGAAGAGCCGGCGACCATTCGCGGCCGAGGCCGATCAGGTCGTTTCCGTCGGCGCCGTAGCCGTGCAGAAAGACGACGAGGCTTCTTGGGGTGCCGCCTGCAGCGGGCAGAATGCGCGGTCCGTCGATCATCGTGCGATCTCATGCCTTTGCCGGAGCGGCTCGGCAAACCAAATATTGCCGGGTAAGAGGGGAAGGGGCCGCATGCTTGGTGTGGACACGATGTCCGAAAGGGCGCTCGATGGGTTGGCGCTCTGGCTCGCCGAACGCGCCGGCCTTTCGGTGACGGACTTGCACGGCGAGTTCTGCGAGGAGCTTGTCCGCTGTGGCGTCTCCATCTGGCGCTCGTCCCTCGGCCTGGAGCTGCTGCACCCGGAGCAAAGCGGCATCCGCTCGGTCTGGAAGCGCGGCGTGGGGGTGCAGGAGACGCAGGCGCCGCGCGGCGTGGAGGACACGCCGGCCTACATCAACAGCCCGGTGCGGATCATCGACGAGACGGAGCGGCCGTTCCGCCAGAGGCTCGTCGGTCGGCCATTCGACCTGCCGCTCCTGGAAGAGCTCAGGCAGGAAGGCGCCACGGACTACGCGATCTACCCGCTGCCGTTCCTCGATCGCGCGCGCTCCGCCTACCTCTCGTTCGTCTCCGATACCGACGCCGGGTTCCAGGATGGGGAGCTGCGGAGCCTGGAGCTCGCGGCGAAGCTCGTCAGCCCCTACGCGGAGCGCATTGCGCTGCGACGCGTCGCAATCGACCTTCTCGACCTCTACGTCGGCCACTACGCGGGCGAGCGGATTTTCCGGGGCCAGGTTCGGCGCGGCGCGGTCGACGAGATCGAGGCGGCGATCCTCATGTGCGATCTCCGCGGCTTCACCGTCTTCTCCAACACGCATCCGCGCGAGATCGTCATCGAGACGCTCAATGTCTGGTTCGACGCCGTCGCCGACGCGGTCGGTGCGCACGAGGGCGAGATCCTGAAGTTCATGGGCGACGGGCTGCTCGCGGTCTTTCCCTCCGGCGGCGAAGCCGTCAAAGCGTGCCTTCGCGTGCTCGACGCGGCGGGCGACGCGCGGACGGAGATCGCGCGCCTCAACCTTGAGCGCACGGCGAGCGGCGCGCCGACGCTCGATTTCGTCATGGGCCTCCATATCGGGAACGTGGCGTACGGCAATGTCGGCGGCCGCCACCGCCTCGATTTCACCGTCCTCGGCCCGGCGGTGAACTACGCAAGCCGCCTGCAGGCGCTCGCCAAGGAGCTTGGCGAGAAGGTCCTCGTGTCGCACGCGGTCGCGGCCTGCTCCGCCGGCCGGCTCGTGGACCTCGGCGATCATTCGCTGCGCGGCATCGGCGACGCCGAAAAGGTGTTCGCGCTAGCGGCGCTTTGATGCTGCGGCTTCTGCCTTCGCCGCGTCGCGTCGGGCCCGGTAATAGGCCCAGAAGAGCCGCGCGGCGACGCCGCGCCAGGGCGACCATTCCTCCGCGATCTTCCGGAGCTTCTTTTCGTCGGGCCGCTTCCTGAGGTTCAGCCCATGCTGGACCCCGCTTTGAAGCGCGAGGTCGCCGGCCGGAAAGATGTCGGGATGGCCGACGCAGAAGAGCAGGTAGATTTCCGCCGTCCACGGGCCGATGCCCCTCAGCGCCGTCATCGTCGCCATCGCCTGTTCGGCGGGGAGATCATGCACGGCGATCAGGTCGAAGCCGTCGGCCGCGGCGGCCGCGATGCCGTTCAGCGTTTTGATCTTCGGGCGCGAGAGTCCGACCGTGCGCAGCGCCTCCTCGGGCGTTTGAAGAAACTGCTCTGCTGTGAATGGATCGACGGATGCCTTGAACCGCGCCCAGATTGATGCCGAAGCTGAATCGGAAATCTGCTGCGCCGTGACAATCGACGCCAGGCCCTCAAAGCCGCCCTCGCGCCGGCGAAGCGGCAGCGGCCCGGCGAACGCCGCGATCGGCACGAGGCGCGGGTCGGCTTCAAGCAGCGCCTTCAGCGCCCGCGCGATGTCGCGCTTCGTCTCGATCGGCTTCAGTTTGACCACGCGTGCTCTGGGATCAGCTCAGCGGGATGTCGGCGGCGCCTTTGTGCGCCTGATATGTAGCCGAGAGTTCCGCATAGGTCTTGGCCAGTGCGCCGATGCGGGTCGAAAGCGCCGCGCGCTGCGGCTCCGGTGCTTCCGCCACGAGGTCGGCAAGCGAACGCGCTCTCCAGAAGGCGTTGGCGCGGCGGTAGCCGCCGTTCTTCGCGCCGAACACTTCCTCCAGAATTCTGAGATCATGCGGGATGGCGAAGGCGTCGCGCGTGTCTTCGTAGCCGAAGAGGTAGCAGAAATTGTCGAAGCCGGCCCACGTGATCGCAGAGAGGCAGAGCGGGCAGGGCTCATGCGTGGAAAGGAACAGGCAGTCGCGCGTCTCGGGTCGTATCGTCCTCGGCAGACGATAAAAAGCGTTGAGCGTCGAAATCTCGCCGTGGAAGAGCGGGTTCTCCGTCTCCGCGTTGGTCGCGGCGACGACGAGCGAGAGATCGTCCTTCTTCAGGATCGCAGCGCCGAAGACCTTGTTGCCGGCGGCAACGCCCGCCTGCGTCTTGGGGACGACGTCTTTTTCGATGACCTGGAGAAAGCGATCGGCAAGAGCGCCGGGCTTGGGACCGCCCGGCTCAGGCGGCATCTTCGTGCTTGCCGGCTCCGCCGTAGCGCTTCTCGATGTAGTCCGCGACGAGCTTTTTGAAGTCTGCTGCGACGGTCGGTCCCCGGAGCGTCACCGCCTTCTTGCCGTCGATGAAGACGGGGGCGGTCGGCTGCTCGCCGGTTCCGGGGAGCGAGATGCCGATATCGGCATGCTTCGATTCGCCGGGACCATTCACGATGCAGCCCATCACGGCGACCTTCAGCTCTTCCACGCCCGGATAGGTTTCGCGCCAGATCGGCATCGAGGTGGTGAGGTGCCCCTGGATTTCCTTGGCGAGTTCCTGGAACACGGTCGACGTCGTACGGCCGCAGCCGGGGCATGCGGCGACGATCGGAACGAAGGCGCGGAAGCCCATCGTCTGCAGAATCTCCTGCGCGACCTTCACTTCGAGCGAGCGGTCGCCGCCCGGCTCGGGCGTGAGCGAGATGCGGATCGTGTCGCCGATCCCCTCCTGCAGCAGGATACCGAGGGCTGCAGAAGACGCGACGATGCCTTTCGAGCCCATGCCGGCTTCGGTCAGCCCGAGGTGGATCGCGTAGTCGCAGCGGCTCGCCAGCATGCGGTAGCAGGCGATCAGGTCCTGCACGCCGGAAACTTTGGCGGAAAGAATTATGCGGTCGCGCGGCAGCCCGATCTCCTCGGCCCGCGCGCCGGACAAGAGGCCGGACTGGACCATGGCCTCGCGCATCACTGCGCCGGCGGAAAGCGGCTCCGCGCGGGTGGCGTTCTCGTCCATCAGGCTCGTGAGGAGCTCCTGGTCAAGTGAGCCCCAATTGACGCCGATCCGGACCGGCTTCGAATATTTGATCGCCATCTCGATGATGGCGCCGAACTGCCGGTCGCGCTTCTCGCGGAAGCCGACGTTGCCGGGATTGATGCGGTACTTGTCGAGCGCCTCGGCGCAGGCCGGATGGTCGGCGAGAAGCTTGTGGCCGATATAGTGGAAGTCGCCGATGAGCGGCACCTTCACCCGCATCTTGGCGAGCCGGTCGCGGATATGCGGCACGGCCGCTGCCGCCTCGTCGCGGTCGACGGTGATCCTGACCAGCTCCGAGCCGGCGCGGGCGAGCGCCGCGACCTGTTGCGCAGTGCCCTCGACATCGGCCGTGTCGGTGTTGGTCATCGACTGGACCACGATCGGGGCGCCGCCGCCGACCATCACGCCGCCGACATCGACCCCGACGGAGGGGCGGCGCGGGAGCGGCGCGGCGGAAACCGGCTCGCTATCGGGCAGGCAGTGGAGGTTCATCGTCGTCTCGGGCTCGACCCCGTACAGGTGGCGAAATCCGCCCGCGAAGTCAACGCGCTACCTGTCTCGCAAAGAAGGATGATGAATGCGTGACATCTCCGCCCAAAGCGGCTTCTCTTGTGACAGGAAGGCGCGTGCTATACATGTATAGCAAAGAGGAGAATTATCATGCTTGCCCTTCGCCTTCCGCCCGACATCGAAAAGCGTCTCGCCGCCCTCGCCAAGAAGACTGGCCGCTCGAAGAGCTTCTACGCCCGCGAGGCGATCCTGGAGCATCTGGACGATCTTGAGGATGGCTATCTGGCGCTGAAGGCGCTCGATGAGGGTGGGGAGCCGATTCCGCTTGAGGAAGTCATGAAGAAATACGGCGTGGACCGTGACGATTGAGCCCTATCTGGCGCATCGAGTTCCTGCCGCGGGCGGAACGCCGCCTCGGAAAGATCGCGAGGAGTGACAGGAGTCGAATCCTGCGATTTCTCGGTGATCGCATCGCCACAGCGGAAGACCCCCGGCGCATCGGGAAAGCCTTGACGGGCCCGCCCGCGGGCCTTTGGCGCTACCGCGTCGGCGACTTCAGGATTATCTGCCGGATCGAAGATCAACGCGTCACCGTACTCGTCCTTGAAATCGGCAATCGGCGCGAAATTTACAGGTAGACCCGTGCTCAAAGGCAAGACCGCAATCGTCACCGGCTCAACCTCCGGCATTGGGCTCGGCATCGCCGAGGCGCTGGCGGCGGCGGGCGCGAACGTTGTCCTGAATTCCTTCACCGATACGAAGGAGGATCACGCGCTCGCCGACGGCCTTGCCAAGAACCACGGCGTCAAGGTTCGCTATATCAAGGCCGACATGTCGAAGCCGGCCGAGTGCCGCGGGCTCGTCGAGAAGGCCGCGGAGGCGTTCGGGCCGGTCGCGATTCTGGTCAACAATGCCGGCGTTCAGCATGTCGCGCGCGTCGAGGAGTTTCCCATCGAGAAGTGGGACGCGATCCTCGCGATCAACCTCTCCTCCGCCTTCCACACGACGGCCGCGGCGATCCCGGCGATGCGCGCGGCGAAATGGGGCCGCATCGTCAACATCGCCTCCGCCCATGGCCTGACCGCCTCGCCCTTCAAGTCGGCCTATGTCTCGGCGAAGCACGGCCTCGTCGGCTTCACCAAGACGGTGGCTCTGGAACTCGCCGAGGAGCACGTCACGGCTAACGCCATCTGCCCCGGCTACGTGCTGACGCCGCTCGTCGAGGCGCAGATTGCCGACCAGATGAAGGTGCACAACCTCTCACGCGAGCGGGTCATCAAAGAGGTGATGCTTGAGCGCCAGCCGACGCACGAATTCGCGCGGGTGGAGGAGATCGGCGCGCTCACCGTCTTCCTCTGCTCCGACGCCGCGGCGCAGATCACCGGCACCACGATATCGGTCGACGGCGGCTGGACGGCGCTTTGATTCCCCCTTGCAGATGGGGGTTAGGGGAGGGGTAGGTTCTCCCATGCTCAGTGTCCTGGTTGCCGACATCACGACGCTTGCGCTCGACGCCATCGTCAACGCCGCGAATGAGAGCCTCCTCGGCGGCGGCGGCGTCGACGGCGCGATTCATCGCGCGGCCGGTCCGGAGCTTCTCGCCGAGTGCCGGCTGATTGGCGGCTGTCCGACCGGCGAGGCGCGAATCACCAAGGCGTATCGACTGCCGGCGCGGCACGTCATCCACACCGTCGGCCCGGTCTGGCGCGGCGGCAAAGAGGGCGAACCAGAGCTTCTCGCCGCGGCCTATCGCTCTTCGATCGAGCTTGCCGAGCGGCATTCGCTGAGGCGCATCGCGTTTCCGGCGATCTCGACCGGCATCTATGGATTTCCGCCCGCTCCAGCGGCTGCTATCGCGGTGGCAACGCTGGCGGATTTCGTCGCCGAGCACCCCTCGTCATTCGACGAGGTGGTCTTCTGCTGCTTCTCCGAAGCATCCGCCGAGCATCATCGGACGGCGCTCGCCGATCTTCATGCACAGGTCTAGGGCGCGGCCCTATTTCGTTCCGGGCGGCGGGCTTTCCCTTCACATTGCCGCCGTATTCTCAATCAACTGTTAGCCATACGGCGGGGCACATGCCGAACCGCTAGCCAGGCGGAATAGGGGTACGCGTTTGGCAGAGGGGTCGAGGAATCCGGACCTTTCCCGGGATTCCGGGGGGCGTCGCCTGTGTTATGGCGGTCCTTCGGGATGCTGTGCGGTTGCCGTTGTACTGGCCGGCGCGTTTCTTATCTCGAGCGCAAACGCCCAGAACGCCGTCGGCGTCATCGAGCAGCGAATCGAAAGCACCTTCGACCTGGTCATCGGCAATTCCGCTGACCTTGCCATACCGCTGACCCGGCGGGCGCTTCAGCGCCGGTCCGAGGAAGACAATTCGGTCGATCCGCTGGCCTATCGGGACCCCACGTCGTCGGAGACCGATTTGTCGTCGCCCGCGGCCGACGCTGCGGACGTCATGGCCGACGTGGGGTCGGCCGGCGGCGACGCGGCTCCGGAAGTGGAAGTCGCGCGCCTGCCGCGTCCGCGCCCGGAACTGGCGGAGGGCGATGCGGATGAGGGGCCCGCGGCGGACGCCGCGCCCCTCGACCTCGTCGCCGGTGCGCCCATCACGCCTCCGCCTGCCGCGGTCGCTTCCGCCGTCGCGCAGCATCTGCCGACGGCTGCGGCGGAAGATCAGCCGATCCTCCCGGCTTCAGCGTCGCAGCCTGCGCCGGAGCTTGTCGCGAGCAGCGCCTGCCTTTCGCCGCTCAAGGTCGTCGACAAGGACGGCGACTTCAAGCGCAACGCCGATGCGCTCTCCGGCAACGCGTTCTGCATCGCGGAAGAGACCTTCAAGGAACGCAAGCGGACGTGGACCCTGCAGACGGTCAAGACGAGCCGTCCGGGGCCGCTCTGGGCGGTCATGCACGACGACGAGGACATGTCGTTCGACAGTGCCGTCGAGGCGCTGAAGACCTATGGCGGGACGCTGGTCGCCGTCGATACGGGCGGGCGCCGCAACATGGACGGCATCGACCCGAACCGGAACTTCTCCGCCGGCGGCGTCGGATGCAGCAAGCTCGGCACCGACGCGGCGCCGCAATACACGGCCTTCTTCCGCAACCTGATGACTGGCGAGCCGATCATCGCGCTGCACAACAATACCGACGGCGATATCCCGACCGGCGGTCTCGGCCACGTCTCGATGGCCAGCGTGCCGAAGGACATGAAGGCGTTTCCGGCCGCCGACCCGAAGAGCCCGCTCGCCGGCGACCACAACCTCGTCCTTCTCACCTCCGCTGATCCCGTCAGCGCGACGGCCGAGAGCCGGGCCAAGGCGCTTGCCGCCAAGGGCATAAATTCGATGATCGAGCTGGTCGGGACGGGCGACTGCTCGCTCTCCAACGACACGCTCCTGATGGGTCACCCGGATTACCTGAACGTCACCGTCGACCACGGCGAGCGCGACAGGCAGCGCAAGATCATCGACGTGATCATGGCCGGGCGCAACGCCACGGTCGCGACGCAGTAGCGAACGCGAACGCAAGACTCTCTCCCTTCGGGAGAGGCTTGCGTTGACGCCCCGCTACGACTTGCTCGACTTGACCCAGAGGTTGATGCCGGCGTCCTCGGCGTATCTGTCGATGTCCTTGAGTTCTTTCTTGCTGAACTCGGTGTTCTTCAAAGCGCCGACGATTTCGCGGATTTGTTCGGGCCGGCTTGCGCCGATCAGCGCGGAGGTCATGCGCGGGTCGCGGAGCACCCAGGCGATCGCCATTTGCGCGAGCGACTGGCCGCGCGCCTTGGCGATGTCGTTGAGCGCGCTCACATGCGCTACCGTCTCCTCGCTCAAAAACTCCATCTTGAAGCTCTTGCCGGCCTTGGCGCGGCTCCCGGCGGGTACGCCCTTCAGATACTTGCTCGTCAGCATGCCTTGCGCGAGCGGCGAGAAAACGATGCAGCCGATCCCTTCCTCTTCGAGCGTGTCGAGCAGGCGGTCGCCCTCGATCCAGCGGTTCAGCATCGAGTAGCTCGGCTGGTGGATCAGGCAGGGCGTGCCGAGCTCGCGCAGGATTTCGGCGGCCTCGGCGGTGCGCTGCGAATTGTATGAGGAGATGCCGGCGTAAAGCGCCTTGCCCTGGCGCACCGCGGCGTCGAGCGCGCCCATCGTCTCTTCGAGCGGCGTGTCGGGATCGACGCGGTGCGAATAGAAGATGTCGACGTAATCGAGCCCCATGCGCTTCAGGCTCTGGTCGAGGCTTGAGAGCAGGTACTTGCGGCTTCCCCATTCGCCATAGGGGCCGGGCCACATGTTGTAGCCGGCCTTTGTCGAGACGATCAGCTCGTCGCGCAGCCCCTGAAAATCCGTCTTCAGGATCTGGCCGAAATTCTCCTCGGCCGAGCCGGCGGGCGGCCCGTAATTGTTGGCGAGGTCGAAATGCGTGATGCCGAGGTCGAAGGCGGTGCGGCACATTTCGCGCATGGTCTCGAACACGGAATCGCCGCCGAAATTGTGCCAAAGCCCGAGCGAGATCGCGGGAAGCTTCAGTCCGCTCCGGCCCGAGCGGCGGTAGGTCATCGTGTCGTAGCGCGTCGGCGCGGCGGCGTAGGTCATCGGGCGTCTCTCGTGATCTGTCGGGTGGGTGTGCGGGAGCGGAAGCGTTCAATAGCCGGCTCTCGATGAAACCGAAAGTCTCCCGGCACGGACCACCGGCGGCTCCAGCCCCTAACTCGATGCGGTTTCACCGTCAGGAATAGCCCGCAAGAACGCTCCTCGCCCCGAACATCCGCATCCCGAAGCGGAGACCCAATCGGCTGAACATCAGCCGCGTCACAAGCCGCCTCAGCCACGGACGCGATTTCCGCGTGGGCATGAAGATGCGGGCGAACCGCTCCGCTTCCGCCTGTTTCTTCATGGCCGCCGGCTTCATCAACGCTTCGTAGGCGTGGAACGCCGCCTTGTGATCGCCGGCGTGCCGCTGAAGCTCGCTTGCCAGCACAAAGGCGTCGGCAATCGCCATGTGCGAGCCCTGGCCGGCGAGGAGCGTCAGGCAGCCGCATGCGTCGCCAAGGAGCGCCACGCGGCCGCGATGCCAGGTCGGCATGCGGATTTGCGTCAGCGAATCGAAATAGACCGGGATCGAATCGGGCACCTCCTTCAGTACGCGCGCGCTCATCGGTCCCGGCCCTGCCATCTTCTGCTTGATCAGCGCCAGCCGCTCGGCCGCCGGCACGTGGCCGACGTCTGGGTGGCGGAAGAGGAAGGTGGCGTCGGCGGCGCTTCCGCCGAGCGGATAGAAGGCGGCGACGCGGTCGATCTCCTCGTGCAGCCGGAGCGCGCCATCGAGATTGAGCCCCGTCGTGGGCATATGAAACGCCGCGACATAACCGCCGAGATAGAACGCGAATTGAGCTTCGCTGCCAAACACCAATTCGCGCAGGCGCGAATGCACGCCGTCGGCGCCGAAGGCAAGCGCGAACGTTTCCGTCTCGCCATTGTCGAAGGTGGCTGCGACCTCGGCGTCGGACTGCGCGAGGCCGGTGACGGTGGTGGCGAAGCGGATTTCCACGCCGAGGCCTTGCGCGTGTTCGTAGAGAATATGCTCGAGGTCCGAGCGGCGGAGATAGACGTAGCGGTGATCGAGCGCGTTGCTGACGTACTCGATCGGCACGGTGATAGTGGCCGTGCCGGCGCGATCCACGAACTCCATGCGTTCGATCGGATAGCGGATTGCTCTTAGCGCGTTCGTCAGCCCCATCCGCTCGGCCACGTCCCAGCCCGTGCCGAAGAAATCCATCATGTAGCCTTCGCGGCGGACGTTCGCGTCCCGCTCCACGACGAGCGGGTCGTAGCCGCGCTCCTTGAGCAGGATGCCAAGCGTCAGCCCGGCGATTCCGGCGCCGGAGATCAGCACGCGCTTCGATTTCGGGTCGGCGGCCATTTGTGCCTCGTCGCTTGGTGTCGCGGAGCACCGTTCGCTGCGTTTAACCCCGTGGCGGCAAATGGAGAAGGCGACGGCCGGTTCCGCGACGAATTGTCAGGGCCGGTCCCCCCTCACGGCTGCGTTGCGGCGCCTCGCCAAGCCCCGATATAGGCGCGGAGCGCGGGGTGCTTGAGCGGTGCGGGCGCCGGGTGCGGCGGCGCGCGCGCCGGCAGCTTTCCGGTCGCCGTCATCAGCGTGCCGAGCATGGTGCCGGTGCCGGAGTCGGACGGCTCGACCGGGCGGCCGGTGATCGCCGACAGGGCGCGGCAATAGAGGTCGTTCCGCGCGAAGGGGCCCTCGACGATCGTCGGGCCGGCCGCTCCGACGAGCGAAAGCGACTCCGCCGTCATTAGTGCCAAGTAGATGCTTGCTGCGGCGTTCCGCTCGCCCGGCGAAAGCGACGCCGGTTCGTGCGTCCAGCGCCCTTTGCCTCTCGGAAAAGGGCCGGTGCCGGGCGAGAAGGTCGGGAGCGCCGTGATGGGCGCGGTGAGCACGCGGTCGAGATCGGCGCCGCTCGGCGGCGTCAGGTCGCCGCCGGTCAGCCGCTCGAACTCGCGCCCGCCCATGAAGCGTCCGCAGGCGACCGGGTCGCCGAGCGCGCTCACGTTCGCGAGCGTGTCGCGCTTGGGATCGAGATGCTCGATGTCGCCGCCGACCGCGAAGAGGATGACCCAGGTGCCGGTGGAGACAACGGCGAAGGGCGGCTTGCGCTCCTTCAGGTGCGGGAGGAGCGAGGCGCTCGAATCATGGATGCCGCAACGGACCGCGGTCGCCTGAGCAAGGCCCAGGTGCTTGGCGAGCGCCGGGCGCACCGGCCCGAGCCGGTCGAAGGCCGGACGGAGCGGCGCGAGCTTCTTCTCCCAGCCGACGCGCGGGACGAGGCTCGACCAGTGAAGCGCACGCGGATTCCACAGGTCGGAATGCGCCCCCATCGAGCACATCTCGGTCGCGGCGACGCCGGAAAGCCGCCAGGCCCAGTACCTGCGGATAGTTCACGTAACTCGCGGCCGCCGCGAATTCCTTCGGGAAGCGCCGCTCCTGCCAGAAGATCTGCGCGCCGAGATTGAGTCCGCCCGGAAGCCGCGGCGAGAGCGTCTCGGAAAAATCCGGGCGAACGCGGCCGTATTCGGCCTGCAACTCGTCCGGCCCGGCGAACTCGTAGTCGAGGATCGGAAGCGATAGCCCGTCGCCTTCAGGGTCGCCGTCGATGAAGGCGCCGGCGGAGCCGTGCGCGGTGATCGCGATCGCGTCGATCGCCGCCTCGCGGTTCAGCTCCGCGAGCGAGCCTTCGATGAAATCCCAGAGCCGGCCGACGTCGAAGTGCGGGTAGGGGCCATCGGTTCTCGCCGGGTTCGTGGCCGTGCGCAGCGCGCGCTCGGCGACCTCGGCGACGTCGACGAGCGAAACCTTGGCGTTCGTCTTGCCCACGTCGATGATAGCGACGTGCGCGATTTCCCCTCCCCCTTGCGGGGAGGGGCGAGGGGAGGGGTTGCGCGTCATCCCACCCTTGCTCACTTCATGTGGAACATCATCGGAAGCGGTGTCGCGACCGGCTCGCCGTCCGGCTTGGTCTCCATGATGTCGCGCATGTGCTCCCACCAGCGGCGCATCACCGGATGCTGCGGCAGCGCCTCCATCGCGTGATCCTCCTTACGCCAGAGGACGCCGAAGAGGATGTTCGTCTCCGGGTCGAGGTGGATCGAATAGTCGGAGATGCCGGCCTCCTTCAAGAGCCCCACGAGCTCCGGCCATATTGCGTCATGGCGGCGTTTGTACTCCGCCGCCATGCCCGGATTGAGCTTCATCTTGAAGGCGTATTTTTCCATCGCAAAGCTAGTCCCTCTCCCCCCTTGCGGGGGAGAGACGGAGAGGGGGGAAGGACGCTGCCACGGCCTTCACTCTTCCCCTCTCCCTGGCCCTCCCCCACAAGGGGGGAGGGAAGGGTGTCACCTTAGAAGTCGAAGTCGTTGACGTTGTCCTTGGTGAAGACGAACGGTGCGCCGAGCAGAATCTCGGAGCCGTTCACCACCTGCAGCTTGCCGAGCTTGCCGGCGTCGACTTCCGTGTCGCCGGGCTTCAGCTTGCCGTCGACCACGGCGCGCATGACCTGGACGGCGGCGTAGCCGAGATCGACCGGGTTCCACAGCACCACCGACTTCACGCAGCCGGCGCTGACGTAGGGCTTCATCGCGTTCGGCGTGGCGAGGCCGACGACCGCCACCTTGCCGCAGAGGTTCGCCTGCGTGACCGCGTCGGCGGAAGCCGGCGTCGCCACCGAGGTCATGCCGAAGATTCCCTTCAGCTCGTCGCCGTACTTGTTGATCAGCGTCGACGCCTGGTTGAAGGACATCGTGTTGTCCTCCTGCGCCTCGACCGTCTCCAGCCACTTCATCTTCGGATGGCACGCCGCCTGGTAGGCCTGCATCTCGTGGATCCAGCGCGCCTGGTTCGGCGTGGTGAAGGTGGAGGTGACGATGGCGAAGGCGCCATCCTCGCCGATCTCGGCAGCCATCGAATCGATCATCGCCTTGGCGATGCCGTTGAACTCCGCCTGGTTCACGAACCATTCGCGGGCGTCGGGCGTCGAGTTGGCGTCGTAGCCGATGACGTGGATGCCGGCGGCGAGCGCCTTCTTCAGAACTGGCGCGATGGCGACTGGATCGTTGGCGGCGAAGAGGATGCCGTTCACGCCCTGGGTGATGTAGTTGTCGATGAAGGTGATCTGCTTGTCGATGTTGGCTTCGGTCGGCCCGTCGGTCGAGACCTTGACGTTGCCGAGCTCGGCCGCGGCCTCGCCTTCGCCCTTGGTGGTGGCGGCGAAGTAGCCGATGCCGATCAGCTTCGGCACGTCGACGAGCGTGATCTCCTTGCCGGCGAGATCGGGTGCGCCGGTCGGCTGGCCGCCATCATAGGGCTTCGAGACGACCTTTCCGGCGCCGCCGTCGCACGGCAGCGGATTGGTGGCCAGGTCGTCGGCCCCCTGCCACATGTCCTGCGCGAACGCAGGGGCGGCAAAGACGCCCGCCAGAAGCGCCAGAGTCGAGATTCTCAACATGTCATTACTCCTCCCACTTTCAAATGTGGCCGCGCACAAGGGCGCGTTTGTCCTCAGCCGTCGCTTCCGCGCCGGTGCTGAAGGAAGTTGGTGATCAGGATGGACAGGATCAGCACCGTCCCGATCACGACGATGGTGGCGTCGCCTTTGACGCCGGTGAGCGACAGCCCATTTTTCAGGAGCTGGATAAGGGTGAAGCCGAGCACGGTTCCGGCGATGGTGCCGACGCCGCCGAAGATCGACGTGCCGCCGAGCACCACGGCGGCGATCACGTCGAGCTCGAGCCCGGTGCCCATGTCGGAACGGGTGGTCGATACGCGCGACACGAAGATCGCGCCGGCGAGCCCCGCCATCAGTCCGGAGAGCGTGTAGATGACGAGCTTGATGCGATCGACCTTGATCGCCGAATAGCGCGCCGCCGTCTCATTGAAGCCGATCGCGTAAAGCGAGCGGCCGAAGGTGGTGCGCGCGAGGATGATCCAGAAGACGATCACCGCGACGAGCAGAATCCAGAGCTGCGTCGGCACGCCGAGCACCTCACCCTGGCCGAGCACGAAGAACCACTCCGGATAGCCGCGCACGGAGCGGGCCTGGCTGATCCCCTCCGCCAGCCCGCGATAAAGCGCTAGCGTGGCGAGCGTCATGATCAGCGGCGGCACCCGCACGCGGGTGATCAGGAGCCCGTTGAAGAAGCCGCAGAAGCACGACGCCAGGACCGCGCCCAGGACGGCAAGCGGCAAGGGCAGGCCGACGTTCTTCCACAAGACGCCGAGCAGGATCACGGTCAGTCCCATCATCGAGCCGACCGACAGGTCGATGCCGCCGGTGATGATGATGAAGGTCATCGGCAGCGCGACGAGCGCCACCTCGGTCATCAACCGGCCCTGGTTCAGCAGATTGCCGACCGTCATGAAGTGGTTCGCGGTGACGGAGAGCACCGCCAGCGCACCGGCGAGCGCAAGAAGAAGCACCAGCTCCTGGCTGATGACGAATTGCCGGCGGGACGAGTCGGAGGCCGTGCTCATGCCCATCAACGCCTTCGCGCTTGCCGTGCGCGGCGCCAGAGATCGGCGAGCACGGTCAAGAGAATGAGCACGCCCTGCACGGCGCGGAGCCAGTAGGGCGAGAGGTTGATGAAGATGAGCGACGAGCCGATCGCCGCGATCAGGATCGCCGCGAGCGTCGAGCCGACGACCGTCCCCGTCCCGCCGAGGATCGACACGCCGCCGACCACCGACGCGGTGATGATGGTGAGCTCCAAATTGGGCGGCACGGTCGACTGGATGATGGCGAGCTGCGTCGCGAAGAGGATCGCCGCCACCCCGATGAAGAAGCCGTGGATGGCGAAGGTCTTCACGATGGTGCGCTCGCGGTTGATGCCGGAGAGGCGCGCCGCCTCGGCGTTGCCGCCGACCGCGTAGATCGAGCGGCCGGTGGCGGAGAGCTTCATCCAGAGCGCCGCCGCGACCGTCAGGATGAGCATGAAGTAGATTGGCATCGGCACGCCGAGCGGCCGCATCTGCGCCAGGTGGAAGCCCGCCGGCAGCTTGTTGATCCAGGCGCCGCTGGTCACGCTGATCAGCCCGCCCTTCAGGATCGACAGGAAGCCAAGGCTGACCACGATCGAGGGAATGCGGAGATAGGCGACCATCGCACCCATCATCGTCGTGAAGGCCATGGCGAGCACGACCGGGATCGCCCAGGAGAGGATGATCGGAACGCCATCGACGGCGAGCGTGCCTGAGATCGTGGCGAGCACGCCGATCAGTGATCCCACCGAGATGTCGATGTTGCCGGAGATGATCACCATCGACATGCCGATCGCGGCGACCGCGATATAGGCGTTGCCGAGGAAGATGCTCTTCAGGTTCCTGAGGTCGGACCAGTTGCCGCTTTGGATCTGGCTCCAGTCGACAAAGCGCGGGTTGATCGTTCCGACCACCACGAAAAGCCCGAGCAGCGCGAAGAGCAGCACCAGCTCCTGGCTCAAGACAAAGCGCGGCATCCAGCGCGGCGTCGCCGGGGCCAGGCTTGCGGAAGCTTCGCGGACCGCCATCGCGCTATTCCGCCGCTTCCGCGAGCGGCGCCGACGCGTCGCTCATCATGGCCGCGGCGATCCCCGCCTGCGTGGCGTCGGCGCGCTCGACCTCGGCGACAAGCCGCCCGGCACGCATGACGACGATGCGGTCGCTCATGCCGAGCACCTCGGGGAGCTCGCTGGAGATCATCAGGATCGCCATGCCGCGGCTTGCGAATTCGCTCATCAGGCGATGGATCTCCGCCTTGGCCCCGACATCGATGCCGCGCGTCGGCTCGTCCATGATGAGAATGCGCGGCTCGGTCGCGAGCCATTTCGACAGCCCGACCTTCTGCTGATTGCCGCCGGAAAGCTTGCCGACAATCTGGCCGATGCCGCTCGCGCGGATCTGGAATTTTTCCACGCTCTCCTCGGCGAGCCTGTTCTCCGACTTGCGGTCGATGAAGGCGTGGCGGGAGACGCGGCCGAGATTGGCGAGCGAGACGTTCTCGCTGATCGGCATCGGACGGACCAGGCCCTGGCGTCCGCGATCCTCCGGCACGTAGGCGATGCCGAGGCGCATGGCCTTGGCGGGCGAGTCGATGGTGACCGGTCTGCCCTCGACGCGGATCGTGCCTCTGTCCGCCGGCGTCATCCCGAAGATCACCTCGGCCAGCTCGCTCCGGCCTGAGCCGACGAGCCCGGCGATGCCCAGTATCTCGCCCGCATGGAGCCTCAGGCTGACCCCCTTCGTCATCGGGCTGCGGAACACGTTGTCAAGTTCGAGCACCACGCCTCCGCGCTCCGCTTCCACCTTGGGAAAGAGCTGATCGACGCGGTGTCCGACCATCATCTGGATCAGGTCGTCGTTGCTCGTCTCGCTGACTGGCTTGGTCGCCACGAATTCGCCGTCGCGAAGCACGGTGACGCGGTCAGCGAGCAGGAACACCTCCTCCAGCCGGTGGCTGATATAGACGACGGCGACGCCGCGCGAGCGGAGCAGCCTGACGATCCCGAAGAGCCGCTCGACGTCGCGCTCGGTCAGCGCCGCGGTCGGCTCGTCCATGATCAGAATGCGCGCATTGTGGGAGAGCGCCTTGGCGATCTCGACGCGCTGGCGGTTGCCGACGGAAAGCGCGCCGACCGTCGCGCGGACGTCGAGATCGCGGATATCGAGCAATTCCAGCACCTCGTGCGCGCGCTCGCGCATCGTGCCCCAGTCGATGGCGCCGAAACGGCCCTTCGGCGCATGGCCCATGAAGATGTTCTCGGCGACCGACAGCTCCGGGAAGAGGAGGAGCTCCTGGTAGATCGTGGCGATGCCGGCGTCCTGCGCCTCCTCTGGGGAAGCGAAGCTCGTTGGCTTGCCGTCGAGCTCCATCGTGCCGCTGTCAGGCTGGTAAACACCTGACATGATCTTGATCAGCGTCGACTTTCCGGCGCCGTTCTCGCCGAGGAGCGCATGCACTTCGCCTGGCTTGACGTCGAAGCTGATGTCGGAGAGCGCCCGCACGCCCGGGAAGGACTTCGAGATGCCCTGAAGTTTCAGGATGGGGCCGGTCATGCGGTCTCCGGAAACCGAACCGTTTCGCTTGTCACCGAGGCTTCGGCGATGACGAGCGTCACGCCCGCCGCCTCGACCATCGCCGCGTCCTCCGCGCCGATGCCGTCGTCGGTGACGATCGTGTTGACCCGGTCGAGGCCGCAGACGATCAGGCTCGAACGCTGGCGGAATTTCGAGGAATCGACGAGGACGACGAGCCGCTCAGCCTGCCCGATCAGCTTGCGCTCGCCCTGCACCATCAGCGGGTCGCGCTCCATGACGCCGAGGCGGCCGACGCCGAGCGCGCCCATGAACATGCGATGGGCGAAGAAGTTCTTGGTCACGTCGTCTTCGAAGGGGGAGAGGATCGCCGCCTGCTCGCGATAGATGAGCCCGCCCGGCACCATCACGTTGTTGCGCGTGTGCTTGATCAGGTGCTCGGCGATCGGGAAGGAGTTGGTCATCACCTGCATGCGGCGCTGCGTGAGGAAATGCACCATCTGGAACGTCGTCGTGCCGGCGTTCAGGATGATCGAATCGCCGTCGGAGCAGAGCGCGACTGCGGCTTCGGCGATGGCGCGCTTCTTCTCGACGTTGACGGATTCGCTGACCTTGAACGGGCGTCCGGCGATGCCGACGAATTCCGGCGGATGCAAAGCCTCCGCGCCGCCGCGGACGCGCCGGAGCCGGCCCTGAACGTGCAAAGCGGAGATGTCGCGCCGGATCGTCGCCTCGGAGGTCGCCGTCAGTTCGACGAGCTCCCCGATGGTGGCGACCGGCCGCTCCTGCACTGCGCTCAGGATGAGCTTATGGCGCTCACGCTCGTGCATCCCTCCCTCGTTTTTCGTCTTGTTCTTTGATCGCATCATTCGCGGCTTGCGCGAGTGTGTCAATCAGCTTCCGTCAAAATCCCTCACGCTGCGCCGCAGCATGAGCGGAATTGACGGTTGCTGATTGACACCCCTGGGCTTGTGGAGGATAGCATCGCCGAAAACGCCGGGACCCCGCGTGACCTCCTTGCCGCGCGCAAACGCTTCCGACGGGCAGGGGAGACGTCGATGCTCAACACCAATCCCTCCCAGAACCGCATCGAGAACCGCTGGGACGATTCACGCGCGGCGGGGATGTCGGAGCCGGAGCTTCTCGTCTACCGCTCGAACCTCCTCGGCGCCGACAAGCGCATCACCAATTACGGCGGCGGCAACACCTCCGCGAAGATCACCGAGACAGATCCGCTGACCAGGAAGGCGGTCGAAGTCCTCTGGGTGAAAGGCTCGGGCGGCGATCTCGGGTCGATTGCGCGCGACGGCTTCGCGACGCTCTACATGGACAAGCTCAATGCCATGAAGAGCCTCTATCGCGGCGTTGCGCATGAGGACGAGATGGTCGGCCTCCTGCCGCACGCGACCTTCAACCTCAATCCGCGCGCTGCCTCAATCGACACGCCGCTGCACGCCTTCCTGCCTTACCCGCATGTCGACCACGTGCACCCCGACGCTGTGATCGCGATCGCCGCCTCGAAGAATTCGCAGGCGCTCACCAAGGACATCTACGGCGACGAGATCGGCTGGCTGCCGTGGAAGCGGCCGGGCTTCGAGCTCGGCCTGTGGCTGGAGAAATTCGCGCGGGAGAATCCGGCGGCGCACGGCTGCGTGCTTGAAAGCCACGGCCTCTTCACTTGGGCTGGCGACGCGAAGAGCTGCTACGAGCTGACGCTCGACGTGATCAACCGCGCGATCGCCTGGTTTGAGCGCGAGACCGCAGGCAAGGCGATCTTCGGCGGCGAAGTTGTCGCCGCGCTTCCCCCCGAGGCGCGGCGCGCCTTCGCCGCGCGGCTGATGCCGGAGATCAGGCGCCTGATCGGCGCAGACGAGCCGAAAGTCGGCCACTTCGACGACAGCGATGCGGTGCTCGAATTCGTCCGCGCGAAGCGGCTCGACGAACTTGCCGCACTCGGCACCTCCTGCCCGGACCATTTCCTCCGCACCAAGATCTGGCCGTTGGTGGTCCGCCCGAAGGATGGCGCGGTCGACAGCGTCCTCGCCGACCTGGAGCCGCAGATCGCCGGCTATCGCGCCCGTTACGCCGGCTACTACGAGCGCTGCAGGAATCCCGACAGCCCGGCGATGCGCGATCCCAATCCCGTCGTCTATCTCGTTCCAGGCGTCGGGCAGATCGCGTTCGCGAGGGACAAGGCGACGGCGCGGATCGCAAGCGAGTTCTACGTGAACGCGATCAACGTCATGCGTGGCGCGTCCACGGTCTCCGACTATTTCGGGCTGAAGGAGAAGGAAGCCTTCGACATCGAATATTGGCTTCTCGAAGAAGCGAAGCTGCAGCGCATGCCGAAGCCGAAGAGCCTCGCCGGCAAGGTGGCGCTCGTCACTGGCGGCGCCGGCGGCATCGGCCGCGCCACCGTCAGCCGGCTGCTCGGGGAGGGCGCCGTCTGCGTTCTCGCCGACATTGATGAAGCGTCGCTCAAGTCGACACTTGAGGACTTCCGCCGCTCGCACGGCAAGGATTCCGTGCGCGGCGTGGTGCTCGACGTGACCGACGAAGCGGCCGTCTCCCGCGCCTTCTCGGAGGCGGCGGTCGAGTATGGCGGTCTCGATATTCTGGTGTCGAACGCCGGCATCTCGTCCTCCTCGCCCTTCGAGACGACGGAATTGTCGATGTGGCAGAAGAATATCGACATCCTGGCGACCGGCTATTTCCTCGTCGCGCGCGAGGCGTTCCGCCTGATGAAGCGGCAGAGGCTCGGCGGCGCGATCGTCTTCGTCGCCTCGAAGAACGGGCTCGCCGCGTCGCCCGGCGCCGCCGCCTACTGCACGGCGAAGGCGGCGGAAATTCATTTGGCGCGCTGCCTCGCCCTTGAAGGCGCGAGCGACCAGATCCGCGTCAACACCGTCAACCCCGACGCGGTGCTCCGCGGCTCCAAGATATGGACGGGCGAGTGGCGCGAGCAGCGCGCCGCCGCCTATCACATGAAGCCGGAAGAGCTCGAAGAGCACTATCGCCAACGCTCGCTCCTGAAGCGCTCGGTCTTCCCCGAGGACGTCGCCGAGGCGATCTATTTCCTCGTTTCCGACATGTCGTCAAAATCGACCGGCAACATCGTCAACGTCGACGCCGGCAATGCGCAGAGCTTTACGCGCTGAGGAAGTTGTTGTCGTGCTCCCAACACCCTCATCCTGCGGCGCAATGCCGGCGTCAGGCGGCATTGCCTCGAAGGAGGATCGAGGAGGCGCAGGAGATACCGTGCTGCGTGCTTCGAGGCTCGTTTCGCTCGTACCTCAGCACGAGGGGTGTTTGAGGTTGTTTCTCATTGGGTCGCGGCTGCGCTAGACATTGCGCTGCGTGAGGGGTGTTGAGGGGAGCGGAATGCCGCGGCCGGGAATCGACAAGGCGCTGATCGGGCGGCGGAACGAGTCGGCGTTCGAGCGGTTGCAGAACGAATACGACGCGCTCGGCGAGATGCTGCTTCGGCGCGGCATCGAGATCGACAAGATCAAGGCGAAGGCGGCCGCCTTCGAGGTGGCGGTGCCGAGCTGGGGCGTCGGCACCGGCGGCACGCGCTTCGCCCGTTTCCCCGGACGCGGCGAGCCGCGGAACATCCTCGACAAGCTCGACGACTGCACCGTCATCCAGCAGCTGACCGGCGCGACGCCGCGCGTCTCGCTGCACATCCCCTGGGACCGCCACGACGACCCGGCGGAGCTCAAGGACTATGCCGCTTCGCGCGGGCTCGGCTTCGACGCGATGAACTCCAACACCTTCCAGGATTCGCCTGGCCAGGCGCTTTCCTACAAGTTCGGCAGCCTCTCCCACACCGACGCCGCGGTTCGCCGGCAGGCGATTGAGCACAATCTCGAGTGCATCAAATTCGGCCAGTCGGTCGGCTCGAAGGCGCTCACGATCTGGATCGGCGACGGCGCGAACTTTCCCGGCCAGAGCCATTTCACGCACGCCTTCGAGCGCTATCTGGAATCCGTCAAGGCGATCTACGCGGAGCTGCCGCCCGACTGGCGCCTCTTCACCGAGCACAAGCTTTACGAGCCGGCCTTCTACTCGACCGTCGTGCAGGACTGGGGCACCAATTACCTGATCGCCACGACGCTTGGCGAGCGCGCCTTCTGCCTCGTCGATCTCGGCCACCACGCGCCGAACACCAATATCGAGATGATCGTCGCGCGGCTCATTCAGTTCAAGAAGCTCGGCGGCTTCCACTTCAACGATTCGAAATACGGCGACGACGATCTCGATGCCGGCTCGATCAATCCCTACCAGCTCTTCCTCGTCTTCAATGAGCTGGTCGACGCGGAGCTTGCGAACGCGCCGGGCTTTTCGCCGGCCCACATGATCGACCAGTCGCACAACGTGACCGACCCGATCGAAAGCCTGATGGTCTCGGCCATGGAGATCGAGCGTGCCTATGTGCAGGCGCATCTCGTCGACCGCGTCGTGCTCACCACCTACCAGGAAGCGAACGACGCGCTGATGGCGAGCGAGGCGCTGAAGGCTGCCTTCCGCACCGACATCGAGCCGATCCTGGCGATGGCGCGCTACGACAAGGGCGCCGCGATCGAGCCGATCGCGACCTACCGCGCCGCCGGCTACCGCCAGACGATCGGCGACGTCAGGCCGAAAGTCTCAAGCGCCGGCGGCGGTATCGTCTAATCGGTAAGGGCCTCACACCGTCGTCATGCCCGGACTTGATCCGGGCATCCATTCCGCTTCTTCGAGGCGTTTTCACCCTCTCATGGTGAGGTGCGAGCGAAGCGAGCCTCGAACCACGGGGTGAAAAGGCACCTCAGGGTGAGAGCGGAATGGATGCGTCGCCGCCGCCGCTACGGAATGGATTGCCGGGTCAAGCCCGGCAATGACGACAGCTTGGGAAAGTCGCTTCCTCAGGAGAATCCGGCGACCGCGTGGGGAACGTAGGGCTCCTCCAGCGTCTTGATCTCCTCCGCCGACAATTCGACGTCGACGGCCGCGATGGCGTCGGAAAGGTGCTGCTGCTTTGTGGCGCCGACGATCGGTGCGGTAACGCCTGGCTTTTGCAGGTGCCAGGCCAGCGCGATCTGCGCCATCGGAAGCGCGCGTTTCTTCGCCAGCGCCTGCACGCGGTCCACGACGATACAGTCGGCGGCGGCGGCGCGCTGGTAGAGGCTGGCGCCGAACGGATCGGAGGCGCCGCGTGTCGTGCTCGGCTTCTCCTCCCACGGCCGGGTGAGCTTGCCGCGCGCGAGCGGCGACCAGGGGATCACGCCGATTCCTTCCGAAATGCAGAGCGGCAGCATCTCGCGCTCCTCCTCCCGGTAGATCAGGTTCAGATGGTTCTGCATGGAGATGAAGCGGCTCCAGCCGTTCATGCGCTGCAATCCAAGCGCCTTCATGAACTGCCACGCCGCCATCGAAGAGGCGCCGATGTAGCGCGTCTTGCCTGCTTTCACGACATCGTTCAGCGCCTCGAGCGTCTCCTCGATCGGCGTCTCCGCGTCCCAGCGGTGGATCTGGTAGAGGTCGACATAGTCGGTGCCGAGGCGCTTCAGGCTGGCGTCGATCTCGCCCATGATAGCCTTGCGCGAGAGGCCCTTGCCGTTCGGGTCGTCGTGCATCTTGCCGTGCACCTTGGTGGCGAGCACGATCTCGTCGCGCTTGGCGAAATCCTTGAGCGCGCGTCCGGTGATCTCCTCGCTCGCGCCAAGCGAGTAGACGTTCGCCGTGTCGAAGAAGTTGATCCCGGCTTCGAGCGCCTGCTTGAAGAACGGCCGGCTCGCTTCCTCTTCGAGCGCCCATTGACGGTTCGCCTTGGAGCCGTAGCTCATGCAGCCGAGGCAGATGCGCGAGACCTTGAGGCCGGTCGCGCCGAGATTGACGTATTTCATGATGCTCTCCCGAATTTCCGGTCGGCTCTGCGAATTGGGGTGGCGCTGCAAGGCGGCGCTTGTATGCGGCAGGTGGGTTCTAGCCTCTTGTTGCCGACGGAAAAAGCACACTTTCGGAAGAGCTGGTCCGCGGCGCTTGCACACGGCGCGCAAGCCTGATTTCAAGTCCCGCGATGCATTCTCCCCTGCAAGGCCTCCGCGTCCTCGAACTCGCCCGCATTCTGGCTGGCCCGTGGACGGGACAGCTCCTCGCCGATCTCGGCGCCGACGTGGTCAAGGTCGAGCGCCCGGGAAGCGGCGACGACACGCGCGGCTGGGGTCCGCCCTTCGTCGCGGCGAGCGGCGGTGGCCATCTTTCCGCCAGCTATTTCCACGCCTGCAACCGCGGCAAGCGGTCGGTGACGGCGGATCTTGAAACGGAGGAGGGACAGGCGCTGGTGAAACGTCTCGCTTCGTGCGCCGATGTCGTCATCGAGAATTTCAAGGTCGGCGGCCTGAAGCGCTATGGGCTCGACCATGCGAGCCTGCGCGCCGCAAGTCCGCGCCTTGTCTATTGCTCGATCACCGGCTTCGGCCAGGATGGCCCCTACGCGTCGCGCGCCGGCTACGATTTCATCGTGCAGGGCCTCGGCGGCATCATGGAGCTGACCGGCGCGCCCGACGGCGAGCCGCAGAAGATCGGCGTCGCCTTCGCCGACATCTTTACCGGCGTCTATTCCGCGGCCGCCATCCTCGCGGCGCTTCGGCATCGCGACGCGACCGGGGAGGGGGCGCATATCGACATGGCGCTTCTCGACACGCAGGTCGGCGTGCTCGCCAACCAGGCGATGAGCTACCTCGCCTCGGGCGCGGTCCCGACACGCATGGGGAACGCGCATCCGAGCATCGTTCCCTACCAGGTGTTCCACGCAGCCGACGGACATCTGATCGTGGCGGTCGGCAACGACGCGCAGTTCGTGCGGTTCGTCGCGATTCTGGGCGCCGCCGAGCTTGGTTCCGATCCGCGCTTCGCGACCAATGCCGACCGGGTTCGGAGCCGTGCCGAATTGGTGGCGATCCTGACGCCGCTCATCGCCAAGATGCCGCGAGAGAACCTCATCGCGTCGCTTGAGAAGGCGGGCGTACCCGCCGGCCCTATCAACTCGGTCGCCGATGTCTTCGCCGATCCGCAGGTTCTAGCGCGCCACATGCGCGTCGACCTCGATGCGCCGGACGCCGCCGGCGGAACGATTCCCGGCGTGCGCACGCCGATCGTCTTCGACGGCGAGCCGGCGGT
Source organism: uncultured Alphaproteobacteria bacterium (assembly GCA_963739005.1). Lineage (GTDB taxonomy): Bacteria > Pseudomonadota > Alphaproteobacteria > Rhizobiales > Afifellaceae > DASWJZ01. Next base: position 67,037 of record CAVTYQ010000006.1, read on the forward strand.
CGCCACGCGTCCGTCGCCGGCGCTCGGCGCCCATAATGCCGAGGTTCTCGCCGATCCCGGTTGGGGCGGCGGCGGGCAAGAGCCATGACGCGCGGGAAAAATCGTGCAAGAAGCGCCCGCTGCCAGGGACCGGAGGAAGGTGACGACGATGGGTAAGATTGCGATCGTGACGGGGGCCGGAAGCGGCATCGGTAAGGCCGTGGCGCGGACGCTTCTCAAGCAGGGCTATAGCGTCGCGTTGGCCGGGCGGCGGAAGGAGCAGCTCGAGGTCACCGCTTCGGAAGGCGGCGGCGACGCGCTCGTGGTGCCGACCGACGTCAGCAATCCAGAGTCCGTCGTCGCGCTCTTCAAGGCGACGAAGGACAAGTACGGGCGCCTCGACCTTCTCTTCAACAATGCCGGCACCAACGCGCCCGCCGTCCCCTTCGAGGACCTGACCAATGAGCAGTGGCTTGGCGTCGTCGCAGTCAACCTCAACGGCATGTTCTTCTGCGCGCGAGAGGCGGTGCGGCTGATGAAGGCGCAGTCGCCGCGCGGCGGGCGCATCATCAACAACGGCTCGATCTCCGCGCACGCGCCGCGTCCGCGCTCGGCGCCCTATACGGCGACCAAGCACGCGGTCACCGGCCTCACCAAGTCGATCTCGCTCGACTGCCGCGCCTTCGACATCTGCTGCGGCCAGATCGATATCGGCAATGCACTGACGGAAATGGCGGCGAAGATGCAGAGCGGCGTGCCGCAGGCGAACGGCACCATCGCCAAGGAGCCGCTGATCGACGTGCAGATCGTCGCGAATTCGGTGCTCTACATGGACTCGCTGCCGCTCGCCGCGAACGTGCTCTTTCACACGGTGATGGCGAACCAGATGCCGTTCGTGGGGCGGGGGTGAAGCGGCGCCTCAGCCCTCCAGGATCTCCGTCCCGGCGATCTCGATGCCGAAGCCGGTGAGCCCGACATATTGCCGGTGCTGCGTCGCGAGCACCGTGATGGAGGAGACGCCGAGGTCGCGCAGGATCTGCGCGCCAAGACCGACCTCGCGCCAGCGCTCGCGGCGCTTCACCGAGCTCCGGTGGCGATCGCTCGCCGCGCCGCCGGGCTCGCCGGCCGCGCTCTCCAGCGTCGTGATCTTCGGGTCGCGCACGTAGATCAGCACGCCGCCGCCCGTCTTGAATCGCGCCAGCGCGACGTCGAGCCAGCGCTGCGAGCGGGATGTCTGAAAGAGATCGCGGAGCGGCTGCTCGTGATGGATGCGGCAGGGGACGCCGCCTTTGCCGGCGACGTCGCCGAAGGTGACGGCGATGTGCTGCGTGTCGTCGAAGGAGGTCGTGTAGATGTGCGCGGTCGCCGGCCCGATCGGCGTCTCGACGGAGAAGGTCTCAATCCGCCGCACGAAGGATTCCGTCCTGATCCGGTGCTCGATCAGATCCGCGATGGAGACGATCTTGAATCCGTGCTCCTTGGCGAAGGCGATCAGCTCGGGCAGCCGCTTGACGCTGCCGTCGTCGTTGACGACCTCGGCGAGCACGCCCACCTGCGGCAGTCCTGCCAGGCGGCAGAGGTCGGTCGCGGCTTCCGTGTGGCCGGAGCGGATCAGGACGCCGCCGGCCTTGCTGATAAGCGGGAAGACGTGGCCGGGCCGCAGGAAGTCTCCGGCGATGCAGTTGTCGTTGGCGAGCGCTCGCAACGTCCCGGAGCGCTCGTCGGCCGAGATGCCGGTGGTCAGCCCCTCCTTGTAGTCGACGGAGACGGTGAACGCGGTCCGCATCGGGTCGCGGTTGGTCGCCACCATGGGCGAAAGCTGCAAGCGGTCGGCTGTCACCGGGTCCATCGGCGCGCAGACGATGCCGCTCGTGTGGCGGATCATGAAGGCGAGCTGCTCCGGCGTCGCCTTCGACGCCGCCATGATGAGATCGCCTTCGTTTTCGCGGTCGTCGTCGTCGACGACGACCACCAGCTCGCCGGCCGCGACGGCGGCGATGGCTTCAGACACGCTGTCCAGGGTCATTGCCCCTCCTAGCTGTCCGCGCGGAGCGGCGCAATCGCACCGAGCCACGCCCGGCTTCACACCGCCCGCGGCGTTGCGGTCCGTCTTAGCCGCCTGATATAGGCTCGCCTCTCGCCAGCGCCAGGGCGCGGCCAGGGAGGTGGAATGACTCTTCGAACCGGCGGTCGCATTCTCGTGGACAATCTCGTCGCCCATGGCGTCGAGCTGGCGTTCTGCGTCCCGGGCGAGAGTTTCCTCGGCGCCATCGAGGCGTTCCGCGAGGTCGAGAACCGCGTCAAGCTCATCGTCTGCCGGCAGGAAGGCGGCGCGGCGAACATGGCGGAAGCCTACGGCAAGATGACCGGGCGGCCGGGCATCTGCTTCGTGACGCGCGGACCGGGGGTCACCAACGCCTCGATCGGCCTTCACACGGCGCGCCAGGATTCGACCCCGATGATCCTCCTGATCGGGCAGGTCGGGCGCGACGATCTCGGCCGCGAGGCGTTCCAGGAAATCGACTATCGCCGCATGCTCGGCGAGGTGACGAAGTGGGTCGACCAGGTCGACGACCCGGCGCGCATTCCCGAATATGTCGCGCGCGCCTATTCGATCGCCATGGCCGGACGCAGAGGACCGGTCGCGCTGGTCTTTCCGGAAGATGTGTTGACGGAATTAGCGGAGGCCGCGGACGTCGCGCCCGCGCCGGTCGCCGAGCCGGCGCCGTCGCCGCAGCAGATGGCGTCGCTCGCCGAGCTTCTCGCCGCCTCCGAGCGACCGCTTGCGATCGTCGGCGGGAGCGGCTGGTCGGAAGCGGCGTGCGCCGATCTCATTCGCTTCGCCGAGGCGTTCGAGCTCCCGGTCGCCGCGGCGTTCCGCTGCCAGGATCGCATGGACAACACGCATCGGCTCTATGTCGGCGAGCTTGGCACGACGGTCTCGCCGGAGCTCGGCAAGCGCGTCCGCGAAGCCGACCTCGTCGTCGCGATCGGCACGCGTCTCGACGAGATGACGACTTCCGGATACTCGCTGATCCGCCCGCCGGTCCCGGACCAGAAGCTTGTGCATGTGTACCCGGGCGCGGAGGAACTTGGCCGCGTCTTCGCCGCGACGCTTCCGATCAACGCGGCGGTCGGCCCGTTCCTTGCGGCGGCCGCAGCGCTGAAGCCCACGCATGCGCCGCGATCGGGGGCCTGGGTCGCCGAGGCGCGCCGAGCGTTCGAGGCACAACTCGCCGGCCGTGCCTTCCCGGGCGCGGTCGATTTCGTCGCGGTGATGGCTGCGGTGCGTAAGCGCCTCGGCCCGGACGCCATCATCACCAACGGCGCCGGCAACTACACCGGCTGGTGCCAGCGGCACTACCTCTACCGCAGCTATCCGACGCAGCTTGGCCCGGTGAGCGGCGCCATGGGCTATGGATTCCCCGCTGCGATCGCGGCGAAGGCGCTCCATCCCGAGCGCGACGTGGTGTGCTTCGCTGGCGACGGCTGCTTCATGATGACCGGGCAGGAGCTTGCCACGGCCGTGCACTTTGGGCTCGCCGTGGTCACGCTCGTTCTCGACAACGGCATGTACGGCACGATCCGCATGCACCAGGAGCGGAACTATCCGGGCCAAGTCTACGCGACCGAGCTCACAAATCCGGATTTCGCCGCGCTCGCGCGGGCCTACGGCGCGCACGGCGAGACGGTGCGAAAGACCGAGGACTTCGCGCCGGCCTTCGAGCGCGCGCTCGCCTGCGGCCGCCCGGCGATCGTCCACATCCTGATGGAGAAGGAGATCATCTCCACGCGCGCGACGCTGACGGAAATTCGCGACAAGGCGACGCGCAAGTAGTCTTCGGTTGCGCGGGCTCCAGCCTGCGATGAGACGGATCGCGAGCAGCGATCGTTCGTCGATACGCCATTCTACGACATCGCCCACTCGCTACCGCTGGGTGGTCGGGCGTAGGGACGGCGACGCGAAGAAGTCCCGCATCGGCGGCTCGAATTGAACGATTTCGCGAGTCATTTCGGAAATCGAACCTTAACACCTTACAGGTTGAATGCCCCTGGTTGCCGGCCTTCGCGCTTGCCCGCTGCGGTAGGCGCTCGGGCGCGCACGGGGCTCTCTTTATGCAAGATGTGGGGACCGACAGGCCAGACAGCGCCGCCGCCAGTCGGTGGTCGTTGCTTTGCCGCGTCGACGAACGTCTTTGCGCCCTGCCGCTTGCAAGCGTCGTCGAAACCACGCGGCCGCTGCCGATCGAGCCCGTCACCGGAGCGCCCGCGTTCGTTCTCGGACTTTCGATCGTGCGCGGCACGGCGGTGCCGGTCGTCGACGCGGAGCGGTTGCTCGGCGGGCAGCGCTCGACGCCCAGCCGGTTCGTGATGCTGCGGGTCGGCAAGCGGTTCGTGGCTCTGGCGGTGGACGGTGTGGTGGGCGTTCGCCAGCTCGGCGCCGCTTCGTTGCAGGAACTGCCGCCGCTCCTGCGCAACGCCGACGCCGCTGTCGTCTCCAACATCGGCACGCTCGATTCAGAACTCCTCGTCGTGCTTCAGGCGATACGGATCGTGCCTGAGGCGTTCTTCGTGGCGATCGAAGCGGAAGCCCTGGCATCGTGAGCACCGCGTTCGGCACGGGCGACGTTGAGCGATTCCGCGGGATCGTTGCCGCGCGCCTCGGCCTTCAGTTCGAGGACTCCAAGCTCGGCTTCCTCGCCGAGGTGCTGCGCAAGCGCCTTGAGGCCGGCCAGCGCGAGAGCGGCGTCTATCTGCATCAGCTCGAATCGGATGGCCAGGGCGCGGGCGAAACCGGCGAGCTTGCCCGGGAGCTGACGGTCGGGGAGACCTATTTCTTCCGCAACTACAGCCAGTTTCGCGCCTTCGCGGACGTCGCTCTGCCGGATCGCATGCGCGCGCGGCGGCCGCAGAAATGCATCAGGGTTCTCTCCGCCGGCTGCGCGTCGGGCGAAGAAGCCTACACGCTGGCGATCATCCTGCGCGAGGCCGTGCCCGACCCGTCGTGGGACATTTCTATCCGCGCCGTCGACATCAATCCGGGCGCGCTCGAACGCGCCGCGACCGGCCGCTTCAGCCCGTGGGCGCTCAGGGAGACGCCGCCTGAGATCAAGGAGCGCTGGTTTCGCACCGTCGGGCGTGAGCTTGTGCTCGCCGACGAGATCCGCAGCGCCGTGACTTTCGAGCAGCGCAACCTGACGGCGCACGACCCGGACCTTTGGCGTGCCGGCTACTACGACGTGATCTTCTGCCGCAACGTGATCATGTACTTCTCGCCGGAGAAGATGCAGTCGGTGGTCGCGCGAATCGCGTCTTCGCTTGCGCCCGGCGGCTACTTCTTCCTCGGCCACGCGGAGACGCTGCGCGGGCTGTCGCAAGACTTCCACCTGCTTCACACGCACGAGACCTTCTACTACCGCGGTCGCGTCGAGGGCGAGGAAGCCCCCGAGCCCGATATCTTCGCGGCGCGTGCGCCCGGCGGGGTCGCTCGCTGCGACGCGGGAGCGGTGGCGGGGAACTCGGCGGATTGGTTCGACACGATCACAAAGGCGTCGGAGCGTATTCGCGCGCTCGGCACGCCCCCCGCGACGACTGTCCCGGCGCTGATCGCGGCAGCGCCGAAGTGGAGTCTCGCGCGGGTTCTCGATCTCCTGCAGCTCGAACGGTTCTCCGAGGCGCTCGAGCTCGTCCGCGCACTGCCGCCGGAGGCTTCGCACGATGCGGACGTGCTGCTTCTGACGGCGGTCCTCCTCGCCCACGCCGGCCAGCTCGCGGGGTCCGCCGAGGTGGCGTCGCGGCTGCTTGCGAAAGACGATCTCAATGCCGGCGCGCATTATGTTCTGGCGCTTTGCCAGGAGGGCCTCGGCGACCGCGACGCCGCCGCGAACCACGACAGCTTCGCCGTCTATCTCGATCCGGATTTCGCGATGCCCAGGCTGCATCTCGGCCTGCTCGCCAAGCGCGCCGGCGATCTCGCTTCGGCGCGGCGCGAGCTCCAGCAGGCGCTGACGCTGCTTCGACGCGAGGACGCGTCGCGGCTTCTCCTCTTCGGCGGCGGCTTCACGCGCGAGGGCCTCGTCACGCTTTGCCAGGCCGAGCTCGCCAAGATCGAAGGCAGATCATGATCGGTGAGAGCATCCATATCTCAGAGCGCGCGGCCGGGCTGCGCAAGGCGTTCGACCGGGCCTTCGCAGAGCCGCAGCATCATGATTCCGTCGCGACGACGGATTTCCTATCGATCCGCGTCGGTGGCGACCCCTACATGCTGCGCCTTGCCGAGATCGCCGGCTTCTTCGCCGACAAGAAAGTCACGCGGCTGCCGAGCCGTGTCGCAGAGCTCAGCGGCGTTGCGGGCTTCCGCGGAACGATGCTGCCGGTCTACGACCTTGCGGCGCTGCTTCGCTATCCTCCGTCGCCCTCCGCGCGATGGATGGCGATCGCGGCGCAGGCACCGCTCGCGTTGACGTTCGACGCCTTCGACGGGCACTTCCGCTTCGCCACGGACGCGATCGCCGCGCGCGACGAGGCCGATGCCGGGGGCCACCTCCGGCACGTCGTCCACACCGACCAGTTCGTTCGACCGATCATAGACATTTCCTCGATCGTCGGCGCGATCCGCGGACGCGCGCCGAAATCGGGAACAACGCAGGAGTATTGATCCATGGACCGTCATTGGACCTTCGGTCAGAAGATCGTCGCGGGCTTCGCCGTGATGGTGGTTCTGACCATCGTGATGGGCGTCGTCTCCGCGATCGCCCTCAACACCGTGGTGGCGAGCAAGGACGAGGTCATCACGCAGGACTCGCCGCGGCTTGTGCTGGCGGAGCGGATGTACACGCTGCGCGAGCGGCAGGGAAAGACCAACCGCACCTACCTGCTCACCGGCGATCCTCAGGATCTCACGGACCTCAACGCTGCGCGCAACGATTTCGACGCGATCATCGAGGAGCTGCGGGCGAAGCGCGAAACGGATGAGGGGCGGCAGGCGGTCGATGCCATCGTCCGCGCCGAGGCCGAGCATCGCCAGGCCATCGATCAGGTCATCGAGATGCGGAAGGCGAACGCCGATCTGCCGGCGATCGTTGGCGCTCTGAACGAGCGCGTGGAGCCGAAGCGCATTGCGGTCACCAGCGCGATCAATGACTTCATCACCCGCGAAACCCGCTCGGTGAACGAAGCGCGCCAACAGTCCAGCGACATCGCGGACACCGCGATCAACATGATCGTCAGCATTGCCATCCTCTCGGTTCTGATAGCCGCGGCCGCCGCCTTCTATCTGGCGCGCGCCTTGAACCGGCAGATCGGCACCGCGGTCAGCCAGGTGCAGAGCTCGGCGGCCGAACTGCAGGCCGCCGCCAACCAGCAGGCGTCCGGCATCAAGGAACAGGCGTCGTCGATGGCGGAGATCACCACGACGATCAGCGAGCTTCTGGCGACGGCGCGGCAGATCGCGGAGAGCGCGCAGCGCGTATCGGCGATCGCCGAACAGACGGTCTCGTCGGCCGAAAGCGGCGACGGCACCGTCGGCGCCGCGCATGATTTCGATCGCCGGCATCCGCCGGCAGGTCGACGCGATCGTCAATCACATGCTGACGCTCGGCAAGAAGTCGCAGGAGATCGGCTCGGTGCTCGACATCGTCTCCGAGCTTGCCGAGCAGACGAACATCCTGTCGATCAACGCGACGATCGAGGCGGCGGGCGCAGGGGAAGCCGGCAAGCGGTTCGCCGTCGTCGCCGACGAGATCCGCAAGCTTGCCGATCGCGTCGCCGAGTTCGGCGAAGGAGATTCGCGTGCTGATCGACGACGTCAGGAGCTCGGTCAACACGACGGTGATGGCGACGGAGACCGGATCGAAGGCCGTCGACGCCGGCTCGCAGCAGTTCGGCGACGTCGCCGCCGCCTTCAAGCAGATCGCGCGGCTCGTCGCGACGACGACGGAAGCGGCCCGTGAGATCGAGCTTTCGACCAAGCAGCAGAGCACGGCCGTGGAACAGGTGAACCTCGCCGTCGCCAACGTCTCGCAGGCGACCAAGGAAAGCGAGGCGAGCACCGGCCAGACGCTGCAGACGGCGTCGCAGCTGGCCTCGCTTTCGAAGGAGCTGATGCGCCTCGTGCAGGCGCGCGCGGCGGCCTGATCCATGGCGCGGGACCTCTACCGATACTTCCGGGTGGAAGCGCGCGAGCTCGTCGACCAGCTCGGCAAGGGGCTGCTCGACCTTGAGAAAGGGGCGGGCGGCGAGATGGTGGCGCAGCTCCTCCGCCTCGCCCACACGCTAAAGGGCGCTGCCCGCGTCGTCAGGCAGGCGGCGATCGCCGATCACGCGCATGCCATCGAGGATCTCCTCGGTCCTTATCGCGACGCCGGCGATGCGATTGAGCCGGCTTCGATCAATGCGGTGCTGAAGCACATCGATCAGATCGCCGAGGGCGTCGCCGCGCTTTCGGCGGCCGAGGTTTCGAAGCCGCCGGAGCCTGGCAAGTCGGCGGAGCCCGGCAAACCTGCTCCCTCGGAAGAGCCTGTTCGCACGTTCCGCACCGAGGTCGAGGAGGTCGATGCGCTGCTCGATGGCGTGTCGGAAGTCTTCGCCAGCCTGAATTCGCTCCGCGACAGGTTCGGTGCAGTGGAGCGCGCGCGTCACGTTGCGGAGCTGCTTTCCGCTCAGCTTGCGCCAAAGACGGGGAACGGCCACGCCACCGTCGCCCGAGCCGACCGGGCTCAGGCGATGGCGGAAGAGCTTAGAACGACAATCGGGAGCCTTGAGCGCAGTCTCGGCTCCGCCTGCGACCGGATGGATCGCGAGCTGCACCAGATCCGCGATGTCGCCGAGCAGCTCCGTCTCATTCCCGTCGACATGCTGTTCACATCGCTTGAGCGCACCGCTCGCGACGCGGCGCACGCGCTCGGCAAGGCGGTCAACTTCGAGGCGAACGGCGACGACGTTCGCCTTGACGGGCACGTCCTCAGGACCGTGCAGGACGCGCTGGTGCAGATCGTCCGCAACGCCGTGGCGCACGGCGTCGAGCCGCCCGACGCGCGCGTTGCTGCCGGCAAGCCGGCGGCCGGCCTGGTCTCGATCCGGGTGGAGCGCCGCGGCCGCCGCGTCGTCTTCCGCTGCCATGACGACGGGCGCGGCGTCGATCTTGAGGCCGTTCGCGCTGCGGCTCTCAGACGGGGCGCATCGGCCGGCAACATCGGGGAGCTCGATGTCGCCGGCATCGTCAACCTCCTGCTTCGCGGCGGCCTCACGACTTCGACATCCGTCACCGAGGTGGCGGGTCGCGGGATCGGCATGGACGTCGTTCGCGAGTCGATCGCCCGTCTCGGCGGCCACGTGATCGTCAAGACCGACGCTGGGCGCGGGACGACATTCGCGCTTGATGTGCCGCTTTCGATCGCCGCCGTCGATGCGCTCGTGGTGGAGAGCGCCGGCACGGTGGCGACGATTCCGCTCGACGCCGTGCGCCATACGCAGCGCGTGGCGCCACGCGACATCTCGCGCACCGCGAATGGCGAGACGATCGTGTTTGAGGAGAGAGCGATTCCGCTGGTGCCGTTGTCGCGCGCGCTCCGCATCGGCTCCCCGGTTCGCAGCGGCCGCGTGTCGGTCGCCGTCATCGTGGAGGGAAGCACCGGGCTCGCGGCCATCGCCGTTGACCGGCTCCGCGGCTTCGCCAACGTTGTCGTGCGCGCGCTTCCCGACCTCGCGCCGGCCGACCGGATCATCGCCGGCGCCTCGCTCGACGCGGAGGGAAATCCGCAGGTCGTGCTCGATCCCGACGGCCTCGTCGCCGAGGCGCTTGGCGACACGGCATTCGCCCTCGCGGAAGACCTGCCGGACACGCCGGTCCTGGTCATCGACGACTCGCTCACCACGCGTATGCTGGAGCAGAGCATCCTGGAATCGGCCGGCTATCAGGTGGACCTCGCGACCTCCGGCGAGGAGGCGCTCGAAATGGCGCGCAAGAAGAAATACGCGCTCTTCCTTGTCGACGTCGAAATGCCGGGGATGAACGGCTTCACGTTCATCGCCCGCATCCGCGCCGATGCCGCGCTCCGCGACGTTCCGGCGATCCTGGTCACCTCGCTTGCGTCGCCGGAGAGCGTCAGGCGTGGGGAAGAAGTCGGCGCGCAGGGCTACATGATCAAGAGCGAGTTCGATCAGGCGCAGCTTCTCGCGCGCATCAGGCAGCTGGCGGCGTAGCCATGGGCAGGATCCGCGCCGTCATCGTCGAAGACTCCGCGACCATCCGCGGCCGCCTCGAGGAGATCCTGAAGGCCGATCCGCAGATCGAGCTGGTCGGCGTCGCCGTCAACGGCAAGGAGGGGATCGAACTTTGCGAGGCGCTCCGCCCGGACGTCGTGACGATGGACATGATGCTGCCATTGATGAGCGGCCTCGCCGCCACCGAATACATCATGGCGCACTGCCCAATGCCGATCCTGATCGTCTCGTCTTCCACCAACCGCGGCGAGATTTTCAAGACCTATGAGGCGCTCGCGGCGGGCGCGGTCGACGTTCTCGATAAGCCGAGCGGTGAGGAACCGGAGGGCGATTGGGAGCGGCGATTCCTCTCGGCGCTCAAGCTCGTCTCACGCATCCGCGTCATCACGCATCCGCGCGGGCGGCTTGCGCCGAGTCCGCCGCGCGGCTTGGCGCCGCCGCCGCTGCTCCGTGGCCCGCGAAAACCGAACATCGAGGTCGTCGCCATCGGCGCCTCGACCGGGGGGCCGGGAGCGATCGTGCAGGTGCTTCGGGCGATCCCGCCGAGCTTCCGCCTCCCGATCCTCTTCGTGCTCCACATCCACGAGCTCTTCGCGCCGGCTTTCGCGGAGTGGCTCGACGGGCAGAGCGGCCTCCGCGCGGCATTCGCGCGCGACGCCGAGCCGATCCGCCTGCATGACGGCCGTGTCGTCATGGCCCCGGCCGAGCGGCACATGATCGTCCGCAACGGCCGCCTGATCCTCACCTCCGATGCACCGCGCTATTCGTGCCGTCCCTCCGTCGATGTGCTCTTCGAATCGGTCGCGCGCGAATACGGCGCTTCAGCTGCCGCGGTCTTGCTGACCGGCATGGGGCGGGACGGGGCCGCTGGCCTGCTTCAGATCCGCAACGCCGGGGGCATCACGATCGCCCAGGACGAGGCGACGTCTGTCGTTTACGGCATGCCGCGCGAGGCGGTGCAGATCGGCGCTGCAAACCAGGTGCTGCCGCTCTCCGAGATCGGTCCGGCGCTTGCGGCGCTGGCGCTCGAAAATGCGGAGGCAGTCGCGTGAACAGGCCGGTTCTCATCGTCGACGACAGCCTGACCGTCCGCATGGACCTCTCGGCGGCTTTCGAGGAAGCCGGCGTCTCCGTGTTCGCCTGCGGAACGATCGCGGAGGCGCGCGCGGCCCTGGAGCGCGAGAACATCGGCGTCGTCGTCCTCGATGTCCTCTTGCCCGACGGCGATGGAACCGACCTCCTGACGGAGATTCGCTCCAGTCCCGAAGGGCGGGAGATCGCCATTTTGATGCTGTCGACCGAAGCCGACGTGAAGGATCGTATCCGAGGATTGCGGCACGGCGCGGACGAGTATGTCGGCAAGCCCTACGACGCGAAGCACGTCGTCGCCGCTGCGCGAAAGCTGCGTCGGCCGGCGACGCTGGCAGAAGACACAACAACGTCGGTGCTCCTCATCGACGACAGCCTGACGTTCCGTGAGGCGATGGGTGACGTCTTCCGGGAGGCCGGCTACACCGTCCTCAGTGCGGCGAGCGGCGAGGAGGGACTCGGCATGGTGGCCGACCGCCGGCCGAGCGTCGTCATCGTCGACGGCCATCTGCCCGGCATGGACGGTGCGACCGTGATCCGCCGTATTCGTCTCGACGCGGCGCTCCGCGGCATTCCCTGCATTCTCCTGACCGGTTCGGAAGAGGGTGGTGCCGAGCTGCTGGCGCTTGAGGCGGGCGCCGACGCGTTCATCCGGAAGGAGGAGGAATTCGAAATCGTCCTCGCCCGGACCGCGGCCGTGCTCCGCGCCGCCGGACCGACCGCGCTCGGCGAGATCGGCAGCCTGCACGGCCCGCACAAGGTGCTCGCCGTCGACGACAGCAAGACGTTCCTGCACCAGACCGCGGACATGCTTCGCGAAGAGGGCTACGATGTCGTCCTCGCGCAGTCGGGAGAGGAGGCGATCGACCTCCTCGCGGTGCAGCCGGTCGACTGCATCCTCCTCGACCTCATGATGCCAGGCATGGGTGGCAAGGAAGCCTGCCAGCGCATCAAATCCACGCCCAAGCTCCGCGACATTCCGCTGATCCTGCTCACGGCGGTTGAGGATCGCGGCGCGATGCTCGACGGATTGAGCGCCGGCGCCGACGACTACATTTCGAAGTCGAGCGAGTTCGAGGTGCTGAAGGCGCGCGTGCGCGCGCAAATCAGGCGCAAGCAGTTCGAGGACGAGAACCGGCGCATCCGCGAGGAGCTTCTGCGCAAGGAGCTCGACGCCGCCGAGGCGCGTTCGGCGCAGGCGCTCGCCGATACGCGCGCCGTCCTCGTCGCCGAGCTCGAGCGGAAGAACAAGGAGCTGGAAGCGTTCAGCTACTCGGTCTCGCACGATCTTCGTGCGCCGCTCCGCGCGATCGACGGTTTCAGCAAGGCGCTGATCGAGGATTGCGCCGACAAGCTCGACGCGGAAGCCATGCAGCATCTCGCACGCGTGCGGACGGCGGCGCAAAGGATGGGCGAGCTCATCGACGACATGCTGCAATTGTCACGCGTTACGCGACTGGAGATCAGCCGACGGCGTGTCGACCTTTCCGCGCTTGCCCACGAGATCGCCGCCGAGCTCGATCGCCAGGAGCCGGAGCGGAGCGTCGAGGTCGTGATCCATTCCGACATCGTCACTGAGGCCGATGCGCGGCTCCTCAGGATTGTGCTCGAGAACCTTCTGGGCAATGCGTGGAAATTCACGCGCAAGGCCGAAAGGCCGCGGATCGAGCTTGGCGTTCGGGAAGGCGGCGAGCCGGTCTTCTTCGTTCGCGACAACGGCGCCGGCTTTGACATGCGCTACGCCGAGAAGCTCTTCCGTCCGTTTCAGCGCCTGCACACGGAAGCGGATTTTCCCGGCACGGGGATCGGGCTCGCGACGATCCATCGCGTGGTCGAGAGACACGGCGGCAGGGTCTGGGCGGAGGGCGCGGTCGGGGAGGGCGCAACCTTCTTCTTCACGCTGCCAAAAGCTTCAATGGCATCGCTCGCCGCTTAGCGCGTTCCGCATCTCAGCCTTCGAGTTGCGATTTTTTTTGCGGGCGTGCCGGACGGAAGCCCGAAGAGCGAAGGTTGGTGGAGCCGAGGAGGATCGAACTCCTGACCTCCGCATTGCGAATGCGCCCCGGGACCACTTACTCTTCAGTGAAAAGCACAATAACTCCCTTACTTTTCTCTTTTTGAACAATGCTTTAGCCCTTACTCTGGTTTGCGCCTCGCTGTAAGTTGCGGACCGCGAATTCCTGCCGGTTGGTGACATGGTGCTGACACGGCCGATAACAATTCAATCTCAAAGAGACGCAAAGCGATGACGAAAATCACCAAGCGAACTGTCGACGCCGCAAAGCCCAATGCAAGCGGCGAGCGATACTATCTTTGGGACAGCCGTCTGCCTGGGTTCGGTCTGCTCGTTCTCGGCTCTGGCATCAAAACCTACTGCTATCAGTACCGCAACGCCGAGCGACAACAGCGACGGATCACAATCGGTAAGCATGGGTCTTGGACGCCAGGGCAGGCGCGTCGCAAGGCCGAGCAATTTCGACGCGCCGTCTATGAAGGTCGCGATCCGTTGCGAGAAAAGCGTGCGCTCGAATCCGCTCCCACGGTCGCGAGTCTGTTGGATGCCTATCTTCAAAGCGAGCGGTTCAATTCGAAGGCCGAAAAAACCAAAGCGGTCGACATTGGTCGGATCGAACGGCATCTGAAGCCACTCCTCGGAAGAAGGCACGTCCATTCACTTACTCCAGGGGACGTAGAGCGTGCTTTTGCCGCCATTCGCGATGGCAAAACTGCGGTCGACGAAAAAACAGGGAAGCGAGGACGAGCGCGGGTTAGGGGCGGCGAAGGAACCGCGCGAATGGCCATCAGGCTGCTCCGATCGGCAGTCTCATGGGCGATCGCCGAGGGCATGGTCTCTTCTAATCCATGCACGAATGTCAAGCTTGGGAGTGACGGCGAGCGCGACACAATACTTGAGGATGCCGCCGCCTACGGTCGTTTGTTCGCCACGCTCAAAACCATGGAAGATCAGAAGCGGCTGCGGCCGCAAGTTGCTGATGCAGTCCGTTTGATCGCGATGACCGGCGCGCGCCGAGGCGAGGTGGCGGGCCTTCGCTGGTCGCATGTCGACGTAAAGAGGGGGTTGATCGTGCTGCCGCCGCGATCGCACAAAACCGGGCGGCGAACAGGCAAGCCCAGAGTGATCGGACTGCCGGACGCTGGGTTGGCAATCATTGCCAAGCAGGGCCCTGGACGGCCCGACGACTTCGTATTCAAGCCATATCGCGGCGAGGGGCCCCTTGAGCTCTCGAAGCCCTGGCGGGAAATTCGCAGGGATGCGAACCTGCCCGATGATATTGGACTACACGGCTTGCGGCATTCGATCGCGACGCATTTAGCGATGGCCGGGGCGGGGGCTCCGCAGCTCGCCGCCCTTCTCGGACATTCACAAATTTCGACTGCTGAACGCTATGTCCATTGGGCGATGGATGCCCGGCGCGCTCTGGCGCAGCGTGCCGCCGCAATTGTGCTCTCGGGCGTCGATGTACTCCCGAAAGTCTCAGTCACGCAAGCAAGAGAGGAGCCTGGCAATGTACCAGGTACATAGACCGCCCTACAGCCGAGAGCTGTTAGCTCGTCTGGCAAAGATGCTGCCGAGGCCGGTTGGGTCGGAGGAAGAGCTCGCAGAGGCACTCGCGTTCCTCAAGAAGAATGGGGAGGTACCGACCTTCGCTCGGAACTTCGTCGTCGACGCCGTTCATGGCATTCTCGATCGACCTCAGCCAACCAAGACGCAGCCGCGATTGGCGGACGACCTCAAGGTGCTGGTCAAAATCGACCACTTAACCGCCCAACTCAATGACCGAGATCGGCCGTCTCTCTCCAGTATCGCAGGGCTATTTGGGACGAGAGCTGCCGAGGGATGCCTTTGGCGAACGAAACAAGAGGACAAGTCAGATTTCGAAATTGAGATTTCTTCTGAACGATTTAGAGGCGGCGACATCGTCTGCCGCAACAACTCTTCAGGCCGAACTCGGTGAAGATCGCGGGGGCAGCGAACCTATCGACGCGTCGACGCGCGTTTGGCAGCCGCTACGCCTATTTCATGACACGCCTCATTGATCTCTTTGTTGATGTGCGCGGCTTAGAGAAGCTCACCTCAACGACCGAGAGCAGAGGGGGTCAAAGCTGCTACGAGTTTGTCGATGCGGTCCATCAATATGCCGTCGGAAAGCCTGTTGGACAGGAGAAGCTGTTCAAGCAGCTCGTCCGAAAGCGAAAGACGAAGAAGAACCCAGAGCGGCCTTTTTACCCGATCCATGAGCCCGAAACCCCTCACTCAGATTGGTGAGGTTCGGCCCCTGACAGGACAGGGATTTCCGGCAAGCTGCTTTGCGTTGATCTTTCAATCGACGGATGCCTTTCGATGGATGAACGCTATCTCGATCGGCGTGAGGCCGCCGCCTATCTGAGCGAAGAGCTGGGCCTGCGGGTCGCAAAAAGCACGCTGCAGAAGCTTGCAAGCGTCGGAGGCGGGCCGCGTTATCGGCGTTGCGGCAATCGCGCTGTCTACAGCGCGCGCGATCTCGATCAGTGGGCCACCGCGAAGCTGTCGGCCCCGAGATACTCCACCAGCGAAGCACCGCAACCGCCCGCCACCTCCGAAGGTTCGAATAAGAATCCGGCGGCCTGAGACTATCAACATGGCAGCTAGCGATTCAGGCGATCGTGCCGCTCACCCAGCGCTTCCGGCTCCAATGCCGCTTGAGGGCGAAGTGCTTCCTCCGCCCTCGGCGACCGCTTCATTCTTTCCACCGGATCTCGCTGAGCAGCTTCGCGCGATCGCGGACCGGATCCGGCCCCGCCAGCAGGCGATCATCGAAAATATCATCGCCTCGGGGCAGGATCTGATCCGAGCAAAAACCCTGCTTAGCCACGGCAGGTTTTTGGGCTGGGTTGCGACGGAGTTCGGCATGAGCGCCCGCACCGCTCAGAACTACATGAGCGTCGCGAGAGAATTCGGGAAGACAGGCGCAACCGTTTCGTATTTGCCCGCCGGACTTCTTTACCGGCTCGTCGAGAGGACCACGCCGGAAACGGCGCGTGAGAAGGTTCGCAAATGGCTTTCGACAGGCGAGCGTCCGACGCCGCTGCAGATTGGTACTCTGATCGCAGCCGAGCGGCAAAAAGTGCCGAGGCGCGAGCTGACCGAGAAGCACCAGCTTCGGATGAAGTACGACCGTGTATTCGCGAATCGGAACCGGCGCACTAAGCGCGAGAAGGAACAGATCGCTTGGCGCCGAAAAGAGACCTTTGTCCAGCAAATCGGTCAGATCTGCGACCAGGCTAAACTTCCGCTCATCATCGACTTTTTGGAGCGGGCCGAGCCCAAGGAGATACGGGAAGCCGGCGGCAGGCTGCGGGGATTTCTCAGGCGCAAAGGCTACCTCGGGCCGATGAAAGACTATCGCTCGTGAGGGGTGGACGTCCGACCCTTGAGGAACTTGAGTGGGAGGCCCGCGTCCAGAGGGTCTACGACCGCATGTATAGGCCGGTCGATGCGACCATCGTGCGCGGGTTCCTGGACGCCTACATTCGACCTGAACATGGGGGCTGGCTCACCGCGGCGCAAATCTATGCGGCACTGGAGAAGTATTGCGAGGCCGCCGGAGTCGGTTTATCCTCCCGACAGCTCCTCGGAAGAGAGCTTCGAAAGAGGTACGAGTGGACCAAGATTGGTCGGATTATCTATCTCGATGTAGGTTTTTCCGCAGAGACACCACCAGTGTGGCGAGAGATTGAGTAGTCGGGCGCGGGCATAGCACTGCTCCACCTCTAGAATGTAAATCAGCTCAAGCGCTTAGCTCCTGATCAGGACGATCAGGAGGGACTCAGGACCGTTTCCGCAAATGGTCCTGGAGAGAATCCCCAATTATCACAAATACTTATCCCCAAAAAAGGGACGACGGGGAGGTTTCTTCTATATACATATAGAACCCCTCTAAGATAACTTCCATAATATACCTATAAATACCATATATATACCAGTATAGTGAGGGAGGAGCGGGCGGGTTATTGATTCGGCCTCGCCCAAGGCTGGCCATCGTAAGCCTTCGCAGCCCGTCTCATCGCCGAGAATCCCACTGTCATCAGGCCGGTAGCGGAGAGAGTTTGCACACGGGATCAGATGCTTGGTTGGCGCTCGCGAGCTGCCTCTTTTTGAAGGCACTGGCCGAAAAGTAGTGGACAGACTTCGGAGGCATCCACGGCGCGCGCCGATGTGGAGAAACGCAAAAAGTGCGGAGCCCTTCCGGAAACACGCAAAGAGTGCAGAAGTCGTCGTGGCGAAATTACTGTTAAAGCGCAGTCGGCATCCCCGAAGCTTCGACCGGACCGGATCTGCTGGGTCGCGAGACATAAGAATCCACCCTCGGCTCGAGCAAGAATCCGCTACCACTGGCTGCGATTGCTGTGTGCCTGGGATGGCCGAACGGCGGACAAGGCCGAAGCGAATAGGGTAGTTCGCCGGCGTGCAGAATTCCAAAAAGGGAACTCACCAGGAGTTCGTCAAGTTGAGCGGTGGATCGCACCCTGCGTCGACCCGTTTTTCAAAGCCCCCCGCGGGTGCGCAGAGGATTCTCGGCTCAATAGGGGAGGCTCAGATGCCGGCTGAGATTGAGGTGCTGTTCGTCGTCGGGTTCGGCCCCTCTTGAGGGATGTGGAGGCGAACCTCACCTTGTTCCGAGATACGTTGGGACTACCCGTCGCCGCTGGTTCCGCGGAGCCAGCCTATTTCACCACCAGCAAGGTAGAGGGCATAAAGAACTTCGGTATGTGGCCCCTCTATAGGGCCGCGATGTCCTGCTTTGGGAAACCCGAGTGGCCTGCCGACCTGCCGGCGCCGCGTCAACTCCGGAGCGAGGGGTCAAGGTCACCCCGATCAGCACTCCATCCGGGCTTAGGAAGCGCGTCACGATCTGGCCCCAGGGTTTCCGCTGGGCCTCCACGAGCAGGCGATATCCCTTCGCTTTCATTGTTCGCGTCGCCGCTTCAATGTCGGCGACCTCAAACTCGCTCCAGGAATTGCGGCGCCCGCTCCCCGCCTCGGGCCTGACGTCAGCTTTCCACCACCCTCCTGCGAACTTCTACACGTTCGCTTCCGGGGGCAGGGTATGGCGTTGCCCCGCGAGCCAGAGCGCGCCTCCTCGGCGGGATCAGGCCTCAGATTCGATTCCACTAGGTTCTTTCCAAACCCTTCGCTTCACGGGCGGGCGTTGCCGGCGGCGCACGGCCACCTCGATGATCGAAGCCATGACAAGCCCGGCTCGGCAAGCACCGCCCCCAGTTGCGGGTCCTCCGCCAGCTCTGCGCAACACGGGCGCTCCGCAAGTCTTGGGTGTCTAGAAAATTCAGTTTTTCCACGGCCTGAAATTTCAGGTTACATCCTGAAGTCGACGCCTCAAACTCCGCGGAAATCCTGCGGTTTCTATCTTTCAGGGTATGAAAACAGCCTGAACTATTGCTTCCCGAAGGGAGGAAAAGGTGGTGGCACGCCGCGAGCCGAGGGGGTGCGGGGGGAACAAGGTTTCCGACGATCTCTCGGCCGCTTCTACGAGAAGACCGCGATCTACCGCGCAAGTTTTTCGGTGATTGCGAATCGATGCCTTTCGCTGCGAACTTCACAGGTCCTTTCTGCGAGCTCTCGCTTCCCATCCGAAGCGGTCGCGAACTCTGTCGACGGTACAATCCGCTACCCAGCGTGCCGCACCTTTCTTGCTGCAAGCCGGAATCGGCAATAGCTCACCAATCCATAGGACGGCCACGAAGCCAGTCGAGAAGGCCCTGTGCCCGAACAAGTCCCGGGTCGGTACGAGGCTTGGTGAAGCCGCAGCGCTTCGTTGCCGCACCAGTCGGCTAAGGTGACCGCGGCTGCCATCTCCTGAATGCCGATAGTGGTCGCGTTGACGTCCGCGATGATCGTCAGGACGCCGGCGAGCCTGGTGGCGTGTTCGGCGTCCGAAAAGCGCCAAATATCGGATATCGGAGCTGACAGGACGGGCATGTGGGTTGAGACGGTATCTCGGGCCGACGCTCGGATTTCGGTTTCCGTCAAGTCGCGTCTGCGGACCGCTGATTTTGCCCGAACGTATTGGTCGCGTGAAGCTATCGCTTCGACACGGGAGGGGTGCCATAGTCGGTCAAATACGAACGAAACCGGATTTCGCGGCACGACCACACCAAATGTCCACGCCGCAGGTTTTCTATGAACGCTGTTAGACGCCGCGGAGTGGGCGGGTTGACATGAGAAGGAGATTCGCCCGCCGACCGTCAGGTCGCCGGGGCGATGAGGTGAAGCGAGTTCGGGTGAATGCTGATCTCCAGTGGCAATTCGCCGAGCAATTCACCGTCGATCTGCACCGGAATTGTCGCGTCGCCCTCCATCGCAACCCAGCGCGCGGGCTCGACCGAAATTCCTGGATCGTAATTGGTAAGCCCTGTCGCGAGGGCCGCAAGCTGACGGAGCCGCGTGAGCGGGCCGGCGCCGACAAACCGCACAACATGAACCCGCGGCTGCTCAATTCTGGCGTCAGGGGCGAGGACTAGGCGGGCCGCAAAGTGCTTCGCTCGCGTCACGATCACCCATGCGGCTTCGGTTTCCCCGCGCTCGGTGCGCACACGGATTGGCAGGTGGCTATCGGAGAAGAGCGCTCGCAGGACCGGCCAGACGAAATCGGCCTGACCGAGCAGTCGTGATCCGCCGACCTCGAAGGCCCGGACGGCCTGGGCGTCAAAGCCCACTCCCACAACGAAGAGAAAGGGTCGGCCGTTCACGTCGCCCACGGGAATGGAACGCACCACGCCGCTGACAAGTGTCTGAGCGAGATGCTCGGGTGCGAAGCCAAGCCCGATCTCCCGAGCAAACACATTCGCAGTCCCAAGCGGGATGAGGCCGAGCGGTGTGGCATGGCCGACAAGCCCCGCCGCCACGTCGTGTACGGTTCCGTCTCCCCCCGCGGCGACGATCGTATCGAACTGCTCTTCCTGCGCGGCATCCGCCGCGATGCGCATCGCTTCTCCGTGGTGTGCGGTTTGGACGATCTCAACCCGCGCCCCTAGCTGCTGCACCCGGGAGATCGTCGCGTGAAAGCGCCAACGCGCGGCGGGGCCCGCATGGGGGTTATGAATGATCAGCAGTCGTGAGCGCCGCCGTGGCGCTGGGCTAGCGGGCCCAACCGGGACGCCGCTTTCGGTCATTGCTGGTTCGCCACTCCTGGAATTCCCGCGCCCGTCGAAGTCCCGACCAGCAGAATGTCCGGCTCAAGATGGCGAGCTCGGAGTTCGGCAGTAAAGGTAAGGCTACCGGTCAGTGCCGCGGATATTGCGGATACAACACCTTGAGGCGCCGGCTCGTCAAACATCGCGGTAAGCATGCGGTATGGATGCGTCACAAACTCACGCGTCACCGAGCCGAGCAATATCGGCTCTTCGCCGCGGGCCGTCTTTACGACGAAAGCTGAGGGCCAGAGCCGGAAGACGAGACGTTGATCGACATTGCCCGCCGTCTTGATCAGGGTGAGGATCGGCCATTCTCCGTCGTGCAAGAGTGGCCATGGCGGCACCGAGGCAAGCGCCGCAACCGGCGATAGGAGCTTTAGGAATACCCTCAGCCTGCTGTCTTCTGCCGCTCGCCATCCTTCCTTCGTCAGAACGTTCGCAACCTGTTGCGGCGTGCCGCCGTATTGAAGAAAGAACGGTTCCTCAGCCTCGCCAAGCAAATCGACACGTCGCATCGGAAGAGCAGCCCATCCCGATGACCGCCAGTCTGATTCTGTGACAACCGTCAGTGTCGCGGGCTGCACATAGCGCGCGACGTCAGTCGGCCCGGCCATCCGCCCGTGGACAATCCCTGAGCCGAGAAGCACCGCCACAGCTGCCAAGGCGCACCAGGGGCCAGCGCTCGCCGCCTGTGCCTTGTAGGCGAGAAGCAGCGCCAGCAGGGAGCTGATAAGCGTCCCGACAAGAATGCCTCCTATCACGTCCGACGGCCAGTGAGCGCCGAGGTAGACTCGTGATGTGCCGACCGCGATGACCCCCAGCAGCGCCGCGGTCCAGACCGCGATTTGCCCGCTGCGTTGGAATTGCGGAGCGATAAGGAGGGCTAACGTCGCGAACAGGAGCGTTGCAAACGTGCTGTGGCCGCTCGGGAAAGAAAAGAGTTCAGCGCCCGAATAGAGGTCGATCGGTCGCTGTCGATGCAGGACAAGCTTGATCAGCGGAACCGTGGCCGCGGCAAGAATGAAGGCGCCTCCAACGACAAGCGCGGAGCGCCATTGTCTTGCCAAGGCGAGCGAGGCAAGCAACGTCGCGACGACGGCTGTCACGACAACCGCATCGCCAAATTCGGTGATGCCAATCATCATCCGGTCGAGCAAAGGCGTCCGAACCGACTGAACAAGCCGCGAGATCGCGGCGTCGGCGCGGACTATCGGCTCTCCGGCGACCAAGTCCTCGACAACGCCCGCAAATCCGACAGCGGCAAGGGCGAAAAGCGCACTCCATCCGACTGCGCCGACAAGTCTTGGGTCGCGCGGGTCACCCGCTCGCGCAATGCGCCGGAGAAGCCCATTCCTTGAATGAGCGAGACGCACGACGGCCGCGCGATAGCCGCTGGCGACCCATGGCCCGGCACGCAGCACCAGGAGCCTAGCTAGCCAAAAGGCAACAATGATAGCGACGAAGCCGGCCACCAGAGCCGCCAAAAGACGGCCGCTGACCGCGCCGATCGTCGCAAGAAGCACCCCAGCGGCCGCAGCCGGGACCACATGGATGGCGGACCAGATGACAGCCGAGCTAAGATTGGCCGCGAGGAAGCGCGGCAAGGGCATACCGGACATTCCGGCGATCGCCGGGACGACGGCTTTGACGCCCGGGACAAAGCGGCCGGTGAAAACACTCTTGCCGCCATGTCGATCGAAGAAGGCGGTGCCTCGTTCGAGAATTTGCGGCCTCAATGCAAACGGCCACCGGCGAGCGAGCGAACTCCCGTAGTGGTGGCCGATCCAGTATGACGCGCCATCACCAACGGCGGCACCGGCGGTCGCCCAGAGGACGAGTTGCCAGAGCGAGACGTTGACGACTCCCGCCAATCCCGACGCGGCTAGGATCACGGCCGTCCCCGGAAACAGCGCACCGACGACGATGACGGCCTCCGCAACCGCGCTGACGAAGACGATCAGCTCCAACATTTGCGGATGCGAGGCCGCTAGCGACAGGAGGTGGTGAATCAAGTGGTTCAATTACAAATCTCCCGCGGCGTACGGAAGTGGCATCGGGCCTCTGCGGGAGAGAACGGAAAAGAATGCTGGGATCGCGATCAGGTAGGCGGCGGCGCTCATCTCCAACACCGCTGCGAGACCCAGCGTTACGGCGATGATCGGGACGGCAACAGCCCCCACGACCGAGAGTGAGCCGTTGACGCCCCAGGCCCACACAAAGATCTCCGTCTTGCCGAGCCGCGCGAGAGAGATAAGTGCGGTCGGCATGGGAAAGCCCATGAGGAAGGCCGGCGGCGCAATCAAACCAAAACAGAGCAGAAGCCGGATCGGATAGACATGCGTGCCGGTCCACTCCAGCACGGGCTCCAACCACAGCGCGTAGCCGAGCAGAGTTATGCCAACGACCGCCAGAATGCCAGGCAGCACTATCCGCGCGCGATCGAGGATACGTTCGGCGGCGAGGCTACCGATGCCAGAAAAGACCAGCATTCCCGTGATCAAGACTGCAGCCGATATCGTGGCGTTGCCAAGTGCGAGAAGGAATCTGCTGATCAATCCGACCTCCACCATGATGTAGCCGAGGCCGAGGCAAGCGAAATAGAGGGCCGCGCCAACTTTGCCACGCGACCTTTTGAGAACGGCGCGCGACCCAAACAGGAGGGGGATCAGAATCAGCGCCGCGGCCGAGAGGCAGGCGATGAAAAAGGTCGCCCAAGTCAGCAGATAGCCCCAGTCATCTTGCAGCGCGTCGAGGCGACCGTACGCCTGCGGAAAATCGTGCACCTTTACATAGCCGGCAAAATACGGTCGGTCGTTTGTCAGGGCGTGAACATCGAACACATAACGGTGGGCAAACTCATCCCAGCCGCCACTGACCAGGGCCTTCCAGGCAGCACGAGCCACCACCGTTGCCGGTAGGGCGTCCGAGTTGTCTCCCGCCGGAGTGGGCGGCAGGGCGCCCGCCGCCTCGTCGGAAGAAGAAGCCGTGTCTCCGCCTCCGGGCGCGTTGTCGGACAGCCGCTCCGAAAATCGATGCGCGGTAGTCGTCCAAAGCCGAGGTCCGCGCCGGCTGCGTCAAAGCCAAAGCCCGGAGAATAGATCTCGTCGAACGACATCGCGCGCGTATGCTCGCGCAGTTTCACGACTTCGTCCGCGGTGAAGCCGCCGCGCTTATAGAGAACTGTCGCCGTCGAGAGATAGGTCGACGCGACGAAGAAGGAGTTTGCGATGTTCCCGTCGACCGCGCGGGCAGCATCGGCCACAGTCGCGTAGAATCTGAGGATCGACTTCGGCGGTTCCTCCTTGTTCCAAAGTGTAGCGGAGAAGATGCCGCCGTCGCGCAGCGCCCCGATGTAGCCGATCAGCGCTTCTCGCGTGTAAGGATATTTCTCAACGATCGCGAAGCCGCCGGGATTGGAAAGGCCGACCGAGTCGGCGAGGCTCAGGTCGACGAGGTCGTACCGTCGCGATGTATTTGCGAGGTACAAACGGCCTTCAGTCGGCACGACTTGAACCTTCGGGTTATGCAGAATATCGCCGCTGAAATCGCGGAGCGACGGATCGCGGAACGCGGCAAGGACCGCAGGATTGCTTTCCGCTACGGTGACGCTTCTTGAACCGCTTCGCAGCGCCACCATGGCCGAGATGCCGCCACCGAACTGGACGACAAACGTGTCGGGCGCGGGCTTGACGACGTAGGGATAGTACATCGGAAGGTAGCGGAAATATTCGGTCTGCGACGCGGGGAGCGCGCGCATGATCCCTTCCGGTCCGTCACCGTCGATAAACATTCCGACATAGGCGTCGGCGGGCACCTCGGAAGGTTAAAGGCCGCGTTGTCAGAAAGCCCGGGCGCGAAATGCATGTACGAGCTCGAGTAGACCTGCAGGTCGCCGAAAGGCGAGATGCTTCGATAGATCCGTCGGGCGTCGGGGTAGTTCCGCGCG
The DNA here is from genome assembly GCA_963739005.1 of uncultured Alphaproteobacteria bacterium. Lineage (GTDB taxonomy): Bacteria > Pseudomonadota > Alphaproteobacteria > Rhizobiales > Afifellaceae > DASWJZ01. The sequence goes on from CAVTYQ010000006.1 coordinate 91,488, forward strand.
TAGGAGATGCCCTTGTATTGGGAGACGGCGAGCGTTGGGATGTCGAGCAAGCGCGGAAGAAAAAGCTGTGAGGCGAGAACCGCCGCGGCAAGTATTAGCTGGCCCGCCGCGGCGCGCCGGTCGTTTGTCCCGACGAACCATAGGAAGCCGCCGAGGGACCAGAGCGTTATGGGCGCGACGAGAAGGTTTTCCGGCGAAAGAAAATACATCGCGGCGAGGATGATCAATCCGGAAAGACCCGACCCAGTCAGGTCCGCAAAATAAAGACGCCCGAATGTCTTCCGCCTGACGAGGAAGATTGTCCCGAGAAATAGCGCACCGGAGAAGAACGGCAGGAAGTAGAGGAGAAAGCTGAACAAGAGGCGCCATTTTTGTGTTGGGTCGGAGACCAGGAAGATGGCGTTGAAGGGAACCTGCTGCGCCAGCAGGTTGGAGGCGACCAATAGAGGACCAAATAGGGAGACGCGAGATTCCGGCAGCCCGGCTCCAATGGCGCTCGAACCGGTCCTTGGCAAAGTAGATGACGACGCTTGACGCACCAAATCCGAGCATTGCCAGGCTGACGACGAGCGAGCCGAAATGCACCCAGCTCTCAACTGCGAAGATTCGCATGATGCAAATCTGCAGTGCAAGGATGGCTCCAGCGATGAGGCCGACCGCGAAGAGTTGCGAAGGGTTCGTCCGCTCTTCTGTCAGCACTTGCGCCGGCAAGATCTGGCTCGAACTCACGTCCCGCCCCGCGGCGTCGCTGCCATGACTCTCAGCGCCGGACGCACGCGGTTGGTCAAAATCAATCGCCGTTGTGCGTTCCTTCGATGGTGCCGCCTTTCTGCTTCGTGAACGGAACGAAGGAGAGATGTCGCGCCGTGGTAGATGTCGGAACGCGCGACGGTGAACGTGCCGTCGGCGGCCTGCTGCTTGACGATCTTCAACACATGCTGGGCGCCAGGCGGTCCAACGGGGATCACCATCATGCCATTTGGCACGAGCTGCTGCAGAAGAGGGGGTGGGACATGGTCAATTCCGCACGTCACGATGATCTTGTCGAACGGAGCTTCCTCCTTCCACCCGTAGTAGCCGTCAGCGTTTTTGGTGACGATGGCCTTGTACTCGCTGTAGCCCTCTCCAATCAGCGTGTCGTAGAGTTGGCGCGTACGTTCGGCGAGCGGAGCGATGATCTCGATCGAAAACACCTTGTCCGTCAGGTTCGACAGGTAGGCCGACTGGTAGCCTGACCCCGTGCCGATCTCGAGCACCTTGTCGCCCTTCTGCACGTCGATGGAATTGGTCATGCGCGCCACGGTGTGCGGACCGGTGATCGTCACGCCGTAGCCGATGTCGAGATAGTGCCACTCATAGGCTCGACCGAGGTTCGCTTTGGTCACGAAGTCCTCGCGCGGCGTCAGCAGATAGGCGCGCTTGTTGCGCGCGTCCCAGAGATCGGCGTGGGCAAGGAGGGCCTGGAATCGATCCCACCTCTGCCCGAGGAAGTGCGGATCCTCGCCGCGGTTCTTCTGCATCCAGCTTATGAAGCCGGCGCGGTCGTCCGTTGGCGGAGAAGCGCCCCAATCGTATGGGACCGGCACGTTCGCAAGGGACAGCCTCGGGAACACGCTCGTCAACAAAGCGCAGCCGCTGCCAATCAGAAACCGACGGCGTCCAAGCGTTGTGCGGTCAAGTGCGCCGGCAATCATGGATCTATCCTTTCCAAGCAGCTTTGCTCGCGCTAACCAGCAACCTCACGCAAATCGAAGAGACAGACAATTCACTGATCCGGCTGCGCAAATCCCCCCTGGGCCATACGCTTCACCGAGTCACTAGTCTGACACCATGCTTTGTCGCTGAGTCTCCCGCTCTAAGCGGGCGCCCCGCCAGCGTTGGAGCCAGCTAACATCTAATCCACGGCAAATCGCCAGGGCACTTACCAATCCGTAATCTCGCGGACAGCTTCCCGTAAATCATCACCGCTAGGAGCGCGGCGCCGGAGGCGGATCTCACGTTGCGGGCTCTCCGGTTTCTAATGCCAGTGCACGGCCGCGCGCCCACCCGGAGGTCACCACCAAATGCGAAAGCTCCTGCTTGCTGCGGCCCTCCTTGTATCCCCGTTTGCCACAGCGAACCCGGTTCTGTGCGAACGAGCTCTGGCCGACCTCAGCAAGGCCGACAAGATAACAGTCTCCGATCTCCAGAAGCAGGAGGTCGAACGCTGCGACGACGGGGCCGACGGGCTCTTGGCTGCCGCGGTGAAAATCATCGGCCGATAGGCCCGTTTCATTCATCGACCCTAAACAACGAATTTGTCCACTCGGAGAAATCGTATGACGATGCTCGCTGGCGAACCCCGTGTGATTTTCAACAAGGTGCCCAAAGTCACGGCGGACTTCTGGGTGATCAAGCTCTTGGCTATCACAGTTGGCGAGACGGCGGCCGACTACATGAATCTCGATCTTGGCTTCGGGCTATCCAACACGTCTTGGATTCTGGCCGCGGCGCTCCTCGCGGTGCTGGCACTGCAGTTTGCGCGAGATAGGTACGTTCCCTGGATCTATTGGGTATCCGTCGTTCTGATCAGCGTCGTCGGGACTCTCGTCACTGACAATCTGGTGGACAATTTTGAGGTCAGCCTGGAGACCACGACGGTCCTCTTCAGCGCTGCCCTTATCGCGACATTCTCCACCTGGTATGCATTCGAAAGAACGCTGTCGATCCATACGATCTTCACGGTGCGGCGCGAAGCGTTCTACTGGCTCGCCATTCTCATCACGTTTGCGCTTGGAACAGCCGCCGGTGATCTGACCGCAGAAGGTTTCGGCCTCGGATATCTCGCTACCGGCCTCATCTTTGCGGCGATCATCGCCGTCATCGCTGCCGCCTACTATGTCGGCAAGCTGGGCGGGATCCTCGCGTTCTGGCTGGCTTATATCCTGACGCGCCCAGTCGGCGCTTCGTTGGGCGACCTGTTCTCGCAGCCGAGCATCCACGGCGGTCTAGGCTTCGGGACGACCGACACCAGCTTCATCTTCCTTGGCGGTATCACGTTGCTGATCGTCTACATGACAGTCAGCCATGATGGAGAAGAGCTATCTGCGGATTGACGTAAGGCCAAACGTGGACGGGGGAAATGAATTGTCCACAAGGAACACGGACTTGAAGATAGGTGCGCAGTATCCTGGTGGAGAATCGCTGAGGCCAAAGAGTCTGCTCGGTCGGCGGCTGGCGGATGCGTGCTGCTTGGTTCTCCTGCTGGCTCCTTTCGAGCGAGCAGCCGCCAACGAAGTTCTCTGCGACCAGTGGAACGCCGCTGCGGTTCAGCTGAATGGCCGAGCGCCTGTTTGGACCGACCCCATGACTCGTTGGGACGGGATCACCGTGCTTTGCGATCGGCGGGCCGTCCAATTCAGGCATTTCGTTCGCGGTCGTCCATCCGACCTCCGCGACGGTTGGCAGGAGCGAATGCGACGGAAATTGCAGACGATCTCCTGCGGCGACGCTCGGTTGCGAACCTCATTCGAAGAAGGTTGGACCCTCTCCGATGTCATAGCGTTCGCAGACGGGGAGACCTTTCTCCTGCCGTTTGAGTGTTCGCGGGGTAGCGAGTGAAGCGAGCCAGCCAAGACGCCGCGAGCCCAAGTCGCCAGCTCGGATTCCTCAAAGAGGAGGCGTGATTGAGAAAATTCCGCCTATTCGCACGCGGCTTTGGCCTTCGCGCTTCTTACCGAATCGTAAGGTGGCGGAAAGGCTGCGGCAAAGATCGCGCGCCAATCTGCACCCCTCAGAGGGACGGGCCAATGATGCCGAATAGTCTTGCGAGGTTTTTCCGAGTGATCGCCGCGGGCCTGATTGTCGCACCGACGCTTTTTCTTGGTGCAGGCGCAGCGGAGAAGCCCATTCCCGCGGCCGAGCGGCCGCTCGCGCCTGAGCACAACCCGCCGGGCGACATTCCGGACGATCAGGTCTTCATCGACTATTCCTCGCCGCTCGGTTTCAGCTTGAAAGTGCCGGAAGGCTGGGCCCGCCGGGACCTGCCCAACGGAGCAGTCTTCTCGGACAAATATGGCGGCGTCGCCATTACTGAGGACGCGGCCGCAGCCGCTCCAGACAAGAACAGCGCGAAGACGACCTTGGTTCTTCAGATCGAAGCAAATGCGAGGGCGGTCGTCATCACTCGGATTGACGAGGTTAAGCTGCCGGCAGGAAGCACCGTTCGCATCTCCTATGGGTCCAACTCCGATCCGAACCCGGTCACGAACAAGGCCATCCGGCTGGAGAACGACGGCTACTACTTCTGGAAAGACGGAAAGCTCGTCAGCCTCGCTCTCTCAGCGCCGGCCGGCGCCGACAATGTCGATCAATGGACCCTTATGGCCAACAGCTTCCGTTGGCAATGACGGTGGCGATCGTCGCAGCCGATGACATCTATCGTTTCTACCACACGCGCTACGAGGAAACTCGCGCGCTGCGCGGGATCAGCTTCAGCGTCGAGCCTGGAGAGCTTGTCGCGCTGGTTGGCCCTTCGGGCAGCGGCAAGTCCACACTCCTTGCCTGTCTCGCGGGGCTCGATGTTCCGGACGGCGGTCAGGTCGATCTTCTCGGCGAGCGCATTGCGCGGCTTTCGGAGGAAGAGCGCGCGAAGAGGCGACGCCGACACGTGGGGATCTTGATGCAATCGCGGAATTTGCTCTCAGGTCTGACCGCCGAGGAGAACGTCCTGCTTCCGATGCTGATCGCGGGCGGCCCTGACAAACAGCGCGTCTCGCAGCTTCTCGATGCGGTGGGCGTGGGCGAGCGCCGCAGAGCGTTACCAGCCGATCTTTCGGGGGGCGAAGCGGCGAGGGTCGGGCTCGCCGTCGCGTTGGCATTGTCACCCGAACTCATCCTCGCGGACGAACCGACAGCGGAAGTGGACGCCGAGACGGAGAAAGACGTCATTCGACTTCTGGCAGAGCGCTGTTCGGTCGGCGCCGCCGCCATTATCGCTACGCACAGCGTCGCGGTCGCAGCTCGAGCGTCGCGCACAATTCAGCTCGCCGATGGGCGGGTCCTCGATGACTCAGCCACTCGTTGAAGCGAGTCTTCTTGTCCGGCGCTTCGGCGTTGGCGCGAGCCAGCTGACGGCGCTTCACCCGGCAAGCTTCGTCATTGTGCCGGGGGAGAAGATCGCGCTTGCCGGACCTTCGGGTAGCGGCAAGTCGACGCTGCTCAGTCTCATGGCCGGAATCGACGACCAGAGCGCGGGAACGATCCACTGGCCCGGAATCGGCCCGCGCGAGACACTCCGACCGCTCGCCGTAGGCATGATCCACCAATTCGCGGCTTTGGTGCCCACCCTTACCGTCGCCGAAAACGTCGCGCTGCCGCTTCGCCTCGGCCATGTTCGCGCCGTTGAAGAGGCGACTGACTATGCTATCGCGCAAATGCAACTCTCGGACTTTGCAAATCGCCTGCCTGGGGAACTCTCCGGCGGTCAGGCGCAACGAGCGGGCATTGCCCGCGTCCTTGCCCACCGGCCGAAGCTGCTGCTTGCCGACGAGCCGACCGGCCAGCTGGACCACTCGATGGGACAGGCGGTGCTGACCGCTATCCTCGACCATGTGAGCATGAGCGGCGCGACGATTGTCGTTGCGACCCATGACAAGGCTGTCTCCGACCGCTTGGAAACGATCTGGCGGATGGATCGTGGCCACCTTGCCACGCCGTCGGAAGGCCAAGACACAGAACGAGCGACGAGCACATTGTGATCTTCGTCTTCTGGATCAGAAGCCTCTTGCGGACGACGCTCGGTCGGATGATTGCGGCAGGCGCAGGCATTGCGCTCGCTGTTGGGTTGCTCGTCGTGCTCGGCGTCTTCGGTGCCTCTGCTTCCGCAACCATGACGCAACACGCGATCGAAAACGTTCCGGTCGACTGGCAGATCGAAGTCGCACTCGGCGCCGACCAATCGTCCATCGAACGGGCGCTCGCGGACGGCGGAGCCGCCAAGGCGGTGAGGCCGGTCGAATACGCCTCCGTCGATGGGTTTTCGGCGAGCACCGGCGGAACGCAACAGGTGACAGGCGCTGGCAAGGTAATCGGAATCCCCTCCGACTACCTGCAGACCTTTCCGGGCCAGGTCACGTTATTGAGCGGTTCGCTCGACGGCCCCGTGCTGTTCAGTCAGACGGCGGCGAATCTTCACGCCTCCCTTGGCGACACGGTCACGATCGAGCGACCCGATCAGGCGTCCGCGTCGGTGAAGGTTTCCGGCATCGCCGCGATCCCGAATGTGGATTCCCTGTTCCAGGCGGTAGGCGTTGCAACCGGCCTCGCGCCGCAATCGCCGCCCGATAATATTCTCATAATGTCCACGGACGCCTGGCACGCAATGTTCGATGCGCAACGCGCCGACCGACCGGACAGCGCGCGCACGCAACTTCACGTGCAATTCGACCGAAGAAATCTCCCCGCGAGCCCAGCATTGGCCTTCAAACGAGTCACCGAAATGGCGAACAATCTGGAAGCGCGAGTGGCGGGCAGCGCCGTTGTTGCCGACAATCTTGCAGCCCGACTGGACGGCGTTCGGGCGGACGCGCTTTACGCCCGGGTTCTCCTGCTCTTTCTCGGCGCGCCGGGGGTCGTTCTTGCCACCCTCGTCACTGCGGCAGTCGCCACAGCCGGGGGCGCTCGACGCAGGCGCGACTTGATGCTGTTGCGGGTTCGCGGAGCGAGCCTCGCCGAGGCCCTTGAAGGTCCCGCTATCGAAGCTGCGCTCGTCGGCGTCGTCGGGGCCGCACTTGGTCTGGTCTTTGCCCTTGCTGCACTGTCTGCGCTCGGGATCGCCATCGACTGGTCCGCGGCCGTCGTCTGGGGCATATCCACGGCGTTTGCCGGCGTAGCCCTTGCCCTTGCAGTGGTTCTTGTACCCGCCACCCGCGACGCTCGCAGACTCACCGTTGCGCAAGCGCGAACTGAAACAGAGACCAACGCGCCGCCGCTTTGGCAGCGGTTGGGGGCGGACTTCGCGCTCCTCGTGCTGGCCGGGGTCCTTTTCTGGACGGTGAGAGGCTCAGGTTACCAGATCGTACTGGCGGCGGAGGGCGTCGCCCAATCCTCGGTCAACTACTACGCCTTCTTGGCACCGCTGACACTCTGGGGCGGGTTGGGGCTCTTTTGGGTGCGGCTTTCGCGTCTTGGCATGACTGCAGTTCCCGCCAAGCTCAACGCGACGCTCGCGACGATCGCCGGGAACTTGGCACCAACGGTCGGGGCTTCGTTGTCCCGCCAAGCTTCAAGGATCGCGCGCGCCGCCGCACTGCTGGCCTTGGCCGTCGGGTTCGCCATTTCGACCGCCATTTTCAACGTGACCTACGATCAGCAATCGCGCGTCGATGCGGAACTGACCAACGGCGCCGACGTCACCGTAACCGGATCCACTGCTGATCCCGCAGGCGGCCATCTCGACGCGATCCGAGCTGCGGGCGGCGTTCAGGCGGCGGAGCCGATGATGCACCGCTACGCCTATGTCGGATCAGATCTACAGGACATTTACGGGATCGACCCGGCGACGATCGGTCGAGCAACGTCGATCGCCAACGCCTATTTCGCCAACGGCGACGCTAAGGCGACGCTGTCGCAGCTTGCCGCCACGCCGGATGGCGTTCTGGTGTCGGAGGAGACCGTAACGGACTTCCAGCTTCAACCGGGCGACACCGTGAACCTGCGCCTGCAAGCCGCGCCAGACAACCAGTACCATCCGATTGCCTTCAAATTCGTCGGGATCGCGCGCGAATTTCCGACCGCACCGAAGGATTCGTTTCTCGTCGCCAACGCTTCCTACCTCGCGAAGGTGACCGCAGCGCCGTCGCGGGAGATCGTCCTCGTCAGAACCGACAATCCGGCGTCGGTCGCAACCGAGTTGAAGTCGGCGCTCGCCTCGCATCCGGCGCTGTCGGTGACCGCGCTCGGCGAGGTGCGCTCGCTGATCGCGTCGAGTCTGACGGCCGTGAGTTTGGGCGCGCTTGCAAAGCTGGAACTTGTTTTTGGACTAACGCTGATTCTAGCCGTGGCCGGACTCGTTCTCGGGCTCGGATTTGTAGAACGCCAACGCATCTTTTCCATCCTGCAGGCTCTCGGCGCCTCGACCGACCAACTGAGCGCGTTTCTCTGGTCTGAAGCGGCACTCGTTACAATTTTCGGCCTCTTATTCGGCTTCGTTACAGGGTTTGGCGTTGCCGAGATGCTCGTGGCCATGCTGGCCGACGTTTTCGATCCGCCGCCGCAATCCATCCACGTGCCGTTTGCTTTCCTTGTTGTGCTTACGTTCGGCGCGCTTGCCGCAGCGGCAGCCGTCGTGATCGTGTTCGAGCGCGTTCACCGGCGCCTCGATCCCGGCGCATTGAAGCCCGAGTGACAGCCGACGGCGCCAGCCTCGCGATGATATTGTTCGATCAATGTGACGGGGGACCAAAAGTTGCGGTATTGATCCGTTAGCCGGTCTAGGTCCGCGACGAGAACGGAAGCCAAAGTGAACGCATGAAGATACTTCTCCTCGAAGACGATCCGTCCGTGGCGTCCCATGTGATGAACGGCCTGAAGCAGATGGGCCACTCGGTCGATTGTTGCACCGACGGGCGCGACGGCGTCGTGCAAGCGACAACGCACCTATACGACGTGCTTGTGGTCGACCGAATGGTGCCCGGATTGGACGGGCTCGGTCTTGTAAAGGCGATCCGGGCGGCAAAGATTTCTACCCCGGTTTTGTTCCTCACGGCCCTTGGGGGAGTGGACGATCGCGTGGAGGGCCTTGAGGCGGGCGGGGACGACTATCTCGTGAAGCCGTTCGCTTTTTCCGAACTCGTTGCCCGGATCCATGCGCTCGCGCGCCGGCCGCCGATGTTGACCGCGGAGACGGTGCTTCGTGCGGGCGACCTGGAAATGGACCTCGCCACCCGGAAGGTCGTTCGGGGCGGCACGCGCATTGACCTTCAGCCGCGCGAATTTCGGCTTCTTGAGGTGCTCATGCGCAACCGCGGCCGCGTAATGACGCGGACGATGCTGCTAGAACGTGTCTGGGATTTCCATTTCGATCCGAAGACCAGCGTCGTCGAAACCCACATCAGTCGTTTGCGCAGCAAGATTGACAAGCCATTCTCCAAGGAGCTGATCCGCACCGAGCGTGGCATCGGCTACGTACTCGATGCGGCTTGACGCGATTCGTCGTTCGACAGCGGCCCGCACGGCAGCCGCCTACCTTCTCCTCTTCATGTTTGCCATTACCCTCTCCTATGGCACGGTCTATGTGCTGGCGAGCAGAGACGCGACCACGCGCTTGCGCGTCTCAATCGCAGAAAAAATGCAGCAGGTCGAAGCGCAGTTGCGCGAGCCGGACACGGAGATGCAGGAGGCCGCCGTCTCGGCTGACCCGGAGGAAATTCGGCTGATCTATGATCGCGACGGTAAATTTCTAGGCGGCAACGCGGCAGCCATCCCCCCGTTTGAGGGATGGAAGGTCGTTGACGCCCACGAGCTGCGCTTCACAGATCGCACCTCCAGAGAATCCGATCGCTACCTGCTTTTCGGCGAGCGCAGCGACGCCTACCAGGTTGTTGTGGGCGAGGGTCTTTACCTCGGCGACGAGATCGCGGGGATACTGCTGTCCGCGTTTCTCTGGGGCATCGCGACGGTTCTCTTGGTTGGCGGCGGCGGCGCGCTCTTCCTTGCAGGTCGCGCAACGAAGCGCCTCGCTGATTCAGAGGCGGCGCTCAATGCCTTTTCCGAAGGCAACCTAGGTCGCCGCCTACCGCTCGCCGGCGCGGGCGACGACTTGGATAGGGTCAGCGCCGCCGTCAACGCAGCTCTTGCCCGCATCGAGACGCTTCTCAACACCGTGCAACAAATCTCTACCGACATTGCGCACGATCTGAAATCGCCGCTAACCCGCCTCCGCCAGACGCTCGAATCCGCCACCTTTGCACGTCGCGAGCCCGGCGATACGACCCTCCAAACTGCGATCGCGCAGGCGGACGCCATCGTAGAGACGTTCGAGGGATTGTTGCGTATTGCGAACATTGAGGCAGGAGCGCGACGCGCGCGGTTTGGGCTGGTCGATCTCGCAAATGTCCTCAGCACGGTGATCGATGCGTTCGGTCCTGCTGCGGAGGATGCGGGGCAGCGTCTGACGCTGTCAGTGGCCGATCAGGCCACCGTACATGGTGACCGGGAACTCCTGACGCAACTCTTCGCCAACCTGGTCGAAAACGCCATACGGCACGGAGGCGGCGGGAACGTGATCACGGTCACAGAACATTTGGACGTCGGCCAGGTAGTTGTTAGCGTTTCCGATCGCGGCCTCGGCATTCCCGAAGCGGAATATGAGCGCGTCCTCCGTCGCTTCTACCGACTGGACCGCAGCCGATCGACACCGGGCAGCGGGCTTGGACTGGCACTGGTCAAAGCGATCGCGGACTTGCACTGCGCAAACCTAACGCTTGCTGACGGGAATCCGGGCCTCGTCTGTACGCTCAGATTTCCAAGAAGTCGTCCGATCAGCGTCAGCCTTGCGTCAAAAGCTCGATGAGCCGTTCCTCGAACGTGTCCAAATCGGCCCCGAGATTATCCGTACGACCTGTGAAGACCAGACGGCCCTTGGCGATCACGCTGATCTCGGTGCACAGCGAGCGGATCTCTTGCGCATCATGGCTGCTTAGAAATGTCGTCACGTTCTCACGCTCGGCGAGGTCGCGAAGCAGTTTCCAGGTTTCGCGCTTTGCGGGTAGGTCGAGACCGCGTGTCGGCTCATCTAGAAAGAGCACCTTTGGGCCGCCGAGAAGCGCGCGTGCAATCTCGACCCGCCGTTTCATGCCCGTACTGTAGGTCCCGATGAGCTTGCCGCGAAAGGATTCAGCGAGTCCGACGTTGTGGAGGCTGTTTTCAACTTGAGTTCGTACATCGGTCATGCCGCGAATTTGCGCGAAGTACCCAAGGTATTCGCGCGCCGTCCAATCTGACTGGCTCTCGCTTGTCTCGTCGCTGACGAGACCAACAAGTCTTCGCACCTCCAACGGCTCGCGGACAACATCGTGCCCGAGGAGCTTCGCGGTGCCCGAGTTCGGCGGCAATAACGTTGTCAGCATGCGGATTGTTGTCGTCTTTCCCGCGCCATTCAGTCCGAGAAAGCCATAGAGCTGTCCTCTTGGCACCTTGAGACTGACGTCATCAACGGCAACAAGTGGACCGAAGCTGCGAGACAGGCTATCGGTTTCGATGGCAAGATCACTCATCGCGTTTGCCTCCAGCGTAGGAGCGCAGCGATGAGGCAAAGTAGCGGCAGGATGGCGGCGGCCCCTCCCATCTCCGCTAGGGCGTAGGGAACTTGTGCCTCAATCCCGGCCCCCGCCGTGAAAGTGCGCACCTCGCTATCGCCGGTGATCGTGTAGGTCGCCGTCACGTTCAGCGGATATCTGTCGCCGCCTATGTCCCATGGGTTCGTGGGTGTGAGCGAGATCGGAACCCGGGCCACCCAACCAGAAGAAATGTGATGATCGTCTACGTCGGTCGGGCCACTATCTGACGCGTAATTCCGTTTCTCCAGGTGCTGGACAATCTCCGCCAGGGCCTTCGCATCCGCGGTGGCCTGCAGACCACTGTCTCCGGTGATCTGAATCGCAAGATTCACCAACGGCTGGCTCGTATCCACGGGCAGAAGGACGAGGAGGTCCTGCTTGGTCGTCTGGTCCGTCGGGAAGGGTGGGTAGCGATCGCGATTCAGCAGAACGTCACAGCATCGGTCTGGCATTGGACCGCCTGGATCGACAAGCGCGAGGGTGCCGCCACCACGCGAAAAGACCCCGTGAATGCTTGGCGCGTTGTTCGCCGGAGGAGAGGAGACGTCGTAGTTGGCGTCCGCCAGAAAAACCGGAAGCAACGTAATGAGGAACAGTGCACCCGTGGTGCTCCAACGCTGCACCCGGGTTGCCTCCCACAACTCGACACCTTGCGCCCGGAGGAAGACCCAAGCAGCCAATGCAAAGGAACCGGCCACCACGAACAGAAAGCTCAACCAAGTCAGCGCCGTCGACGCGGGGATCGAGCCGGCGACCAAGGTGAAGCCCAATCCATTCTTCAGGAGGACAAGCGGGCTTGCGAGCGTCAACCGTCCGGTCGCCTTTGCGCCGTAGCCCTGCGCGACCAAGAGTTCCTGAAGCGGGACCAGACACGCGAACGCCATCAGTACGCCGACGCCCGTCGCGACCGGTGGAGCTACAGTGCGGCCGATAAAGAGCACCCCGATGAGCGTGCCGGTGGCGACGCTCGCCAGCAGAATTCCCGGCGTCCACTCGACAAATTTGATGAGGAGAAACGGCAGGCCGACATTCGCGACATACACCAGCATCATCGGGATGAGCGCTACGTAGTAGCCAATGGCGAGCGTCAAGAGAACGAGGACCTTTGCCGCGAACCAGCCGCTTCTCTCGACGGGAGCCGTGAACACACTCTCCACAAATCGATTCGCTCGCGGACCCGCGATGCTGGCGGCGGCAATCGGAACGAACCCGAGCGGAGCAAGGAAGTAAGCGACGATACCGTAACCGTCGAGCCACGTGTCTTGCGTCGCCACAGCAGCCAGCCCACCGATGCTGAGAAGAACTACCGCGCCTCCGACCCAAGCGAAGCGACCTCGAACCAGGGCCTTGAGTTCCTCTCTGTAAAGAACTCCAAGATTCATTGTGAGCCCTCGGCCGCCTAGTTCTCGCCTATGCGCACTTATCGGTCCTGGCACACACGTGAGCCCGAAGGCTTGAGGACACGCCTCTTAAAGGAGCAGGTCCCAGGCTTAGTCGAATTAGGGCTGAATGAGGGCAGCCGCCGTCGCTTTGTTGCATTTTCTATCTGGCTTGCAGAAGAGATAACCGCCGAAGCTTTCAACCAGCTTTCAGTATCAAAATTCTCTCCGCCTCCGCCGCGCCCCGAAGCCGCGGCTCAGAGCGCGCCGCTTTTCTATTCCGCTCGACGCGTCAAAGAAAAGTCGTCAACGGCAACGAGCCGATCGCGAACGCCATGACCCCTCAATCCCTGAGAGGGACATTCGCGGCCCTCGATCTGACTTCGGTTTCGCGCCATAGGAACGGAGCTGCCCTCACCAACCCGCTTTCACACTGATGGGGGGCGGTTGTCGTCGCACGGATTCGGCTCCTGTCAGCCACCTGCAAACTCCTTCGCAATTACCGAACGATAGTGCTCCGTCGTAATCGGCTGGCCGCCAACAAACAGCCTCTCCCGCTGAAAGCTGACTGAAAGGTTGAGCGGCTAGCATTCCGGAATGCGCCAACGCGGCGCAACGGCCTTCAAGAGCCGGGCGGAATCTGGGAGGTGCTAGTTCTCATGACAGCGCGTCGTGATCGGATTTCTACATCTGCGGCAGCTGCGGGTGTTCGATGATGCCGCTGGCTGAGGGGCTGGGCGGCATCGAGTTGATGAACGTTACCAAACGCTTCGTCACTCCCACCGGCGCGGTCATGACCGCGATTCGCGATGTCGATTTGACAGTTGCGCCCGGTCAGTTCTGTGCGGTGGTCGGGCCCACCGGTTGCGGCAAATCCACGACCTTGACCCTGACTGCAGGTCTTGACCTTCCGAGCGCTGGCAGCGTTCGGGTCTCCGGAAAAGTCGTCGACCGCATTACCAAAGGCGCAAGCTTTGTTTTCCAGACCGACGCACTGCTTCCCTGGAAATCGGTTGTCGCGAATGTGGCGCTCGGACCGATATTCCGCGGCGTTGCAAAGAAAGATGCATTTGGAAAGGCTCGGGAGTGGTTGAACACGGTAGGACTTGCTGGGTTTGAAAACCATTTTCCCCACCAGCTTTCCGGTGGCATGCGCAAGCGCGTCAGCCTCGCCGCTGCATTGATCAACGAACCGACGATCCTGCTCATGGACGAGCCGTTCTCTGCGCTGGACGTGCAGACGAGGGCGATCATGGCCAATGAGTTGCTGACGCTTTGGGAAAGAAGCGAACCATCCGTGATGTTCGTCACGCATGACCTCGAGGAGGCGATCTCGCTTGCCGATCGGGTCGTCGTGATGACCGCCGGACCGGGTACCGTAAAGGCGGTGTACGACATTGATCTTCCGCGACCGCGCGGCGCAGTGCAGGAGATTCGCTTCAACCGGCGTTTCCTGGAGCTTTACCAGCAGATCTGGGAGTCGCTCCGCGACGAAGTCGAGCGCGCCTACTCGCGCACGGCCATCGCGGCGCCCGCCCAGGGAGCCGCGGCATGACCCTTCAGGTTGGAACGAGCCCAGATCCCGCAGTGGTGGCGTCTGCCGAGACTGCCTCCGACGAAGACTCTATCGCCAAGACCGCCAGGCACAGGGCGCTCCAACGGAAGCGCCTTGTGCTGGCAGCGCAAGTGACGACAGCCGTTGTGTTGATCGGAAGCTGGCAGCTCTTTTCTTACTTGGGCGTAGTCGATCCCTTTTTCTTCGGCTCGCCGGTTGGCATCGTAAAGCGCCTGGCCGATTGGGCAGTGCACGGCACCGCATATGGGTCGTTCTGGTTCCAGATCTGGGTGACGATCGAGGAGGCGCTTCTCGGGTTCGCGGCCGGCGTGGGCAGCGAAATCATCTTTGGCGTGGTGCTGGGCGAGGTCCCGTTTTTGGCAGATGTCATCGGCCCCTACATCAAAGTGGTGAATGCCCTGCCACGCATCGTGCTTGGGTCGATCTTTGTGATGTGGCTCGGCCTCGGGCTGCCCTCCAAGGTGATGCTGGCGGCTGTTCTGGTTTTCTTCGTCGTCTTCTTCAACGCCTTCCAGGGTGTCCGCAGCGTCGACCGCAACCTGGTCGCCAATGCGCGCATTCTGGGGGCGTCCCGGCTGCAGGTGGTCCAGCACGTGGTCTTTCCGTCGGCGATGACCTGGATCATCGCCAGCCTGCATGTCGCGCTCGGGTTTTCCATTATCGGCGCGATCGTCGGCGAGTTCCTCGGCTCCCAATACGGCCTCGGGCTCGTGATCGCCACAGCTCAAAACACCTTCGATGCCAACGGCGTCTTCGGCGCAATGCTCGTCATCGGCGCGCTTGCCCTGAGTGCGGAAGCATTGATGGCGGTTCTGGAAAGACGGCTGCTTGCCTGGCAGCCGCCACTCGCGTCGGAGAGCAACATCCAAGCCATGTAGGCCACGTTCGATCACTCAGAAATTCATGAAGAGATTCGTCCCGAGAATCTCAGCGCAAGGAGGAAGAAACCATGCTTCGAAAGTCACTGCTTCCCAAGTTCGCCGGCGCTGCGGCGCTGGCTGCACTCACCGTTTGCGCGGCTGGAATTGCCAGCGCAGCCGACACCATGCCCACTGTAACTCTGATGGTCGGTGGCATCGACAAGCAGATTTACCTTCCCTACCAGCTTGCCGAGAGCCTTGGCTTCTACAAGAAATACGGCGTCAACGTCGAGCTGAGCACGGAACAGGCCGGCGGCGTCGGCGCCGAGGACGCCTTGCTCTCGGGCCAGGTCAACATGGCCGGCGCCTGGTACAACCACACCATCGAGTTGCAGGAGAAGGGCAAGAACCTCATCGGCCTCGTGCAACTATCGGTCGCGCCCGGAGAGCGGATCATGTGCGCCAAGGGCACCGACATCAAGTCGCCCGCGGACTGGAAGGGCCAGTCGGTCGGCGTGACCGACCTCGGTTCGGGCACCGATGCCCTGGTGAGCTACGTCTCAGCTCGCGCCGGGCTGCAGCCTACCGACTACACCAAAATCGCGGCCGGCGCCGGGCAGACCATGATTGCCGCGCTGAAGTTCAGCAAGGCGGTCTGCGGCATCACCAGCCAGCCGACGGTGAACGCGATCGAGAAGCTTGACGTGGGCTACTCCGCCATCGACCTGTCGACCGGTGCCGGCGTGCAGAAGTGGCTCGGCGGTGAATTCCCCGCCGCCACCGTGCTCGCCAGCGCCGACTGGGTCGCCTCGCACAAGGATGAGACCCAGAAGGTGGTCAACGCGCTTGTCGCCACCCTGGCCTGGATGAAGACGCATACCCCGGCTGACGTCGCCGCCGTCATGCCGGCGGACTTCGTCTCCAACCCGCTGACGTCGAAGGACGAATACATCGCCGCGCTGCAAAACGACTGGGGCCAGTACAACCTCGACGGCCTCGGCATCATGCCGCCGAACGGCCCGCAGACCGTCTTTGACATCGAGAAGGCGGCCGGCAAGATCAAGGGGACGGCGGACCTCTCTACGACCTTCACCAACGACTATGTGATCAGCGCCCAGAAACTGGAGGGCATCAGCAAGTAGCGGGAGCCAGCGAGCGCAATTCGCCAGTCATCTGGCAATCGCGCAGACCGATATGAGGACTGGAAAAGGCGGCCCACTGGCCGCCTTTCTTGTGTTGCCAAACGCGCAGGCGGCCGAGTTGATGAACGTTACCAAACGCTTCGTCACTCCCACCGGCGCGGTCATGACCGCGATTTCGGCGATGTCGATTTGACAGTTGCGCCCGGTCAGTTCTGTGCGGTGGTCGGGCCCACCGGTTGCGGCAAATCCACGACCTTGACCCTGACTGCAGGTCTTGACCTTCCGAGCGCTGGCAGCGTTCGGGTCTCCGGAAAAGTCGTCGACCGCATTACCAAAGGCGCAAGCTTTGTTTTCCAGACCGACGCACTGCTTCCCTGGAAATCGGTTGTCGCGAATGTGGCGCTCGGACCGATATTCCGCGGCGTTGCAAAGAAAGATGCATTTGGAAAGGCTCGGGAGTGGTTGAACACGGTAGGACTTGCCGGGTTTGAAAACCATTTTCCCCACCAGCTTTCCGGTGGCATGCGCAAGCGCGTCAGCCTCGCCGCTGCATTGATCAACGAACCGACGATCCTGCTCATGGACGAGCCGTTCTCTGCGCTGGACGTGCAGACGAGGGCGATCATGGCCAATGAGTTGCTGACGCTTTGGGAAAGAAGCGAACCATCCGTGATGTTCGTCACGCATGACCTCGAGGAGGCGATCTCGCTTGCCGATCGGGTCGTCGTGATGACCACCGGACCGGTCGAAAGGCGGTGTACGACATTGATGTTCGCGACCGCGCGGCGCAGTGCAGGAGATTTGCTTCAACCGGCGTTTCCTGGAGCTTTACCAGCAAATCGGAAGTCGCTCCGCGACGAAGTCGAGCGCGCCTACTCGCGCACGGCCATCGCGGCGCCCGCCCACGGAGCCGCGGCATGACCCTTCAGGTTGGAACGAGCCCGGCCTGCAGTGGTGGCGTCTGCCGAGACTGCCTCCGACGAAGACTTTATCGCCAAGACCGCCAGGCACAGGGCGCTCCAACGGAAGCGCCTTGTGCTGGCAGCGCAAGTGACGACAGCCGTTGTGTTGATCGGAAGCTGGCAGCTCTTTTCTTACTTGGGCGTAGTCGATCCCTTTTTCTCGGCTCGCCGGTTGGCATCGTAAAGCGCCTGGCCATTGGGCAGTGCACGGCACCGCATATGGGTCGTTCTGGTTCCAGATCTGGGTGACGATCGAGGAGGCGCTTCTGGGTTCGCGGCCGCGTGGGCACGAAATGATGTTTGGCGTGGTGCTGGGCGAGGTCCCGTTTTTGGCAGATGTCATCGGCCCCTACATCAAAGTGGTGATGTCCTGCCACGCATCGTGCTTGGGTCGATCTTTGGATGTGGCTCGGCCTCGGGCTGCCCTCCAAGGTGATGCTGGCGGCTGTTCTGGTTTTCTTCGTCGTGTTCTTCAACGCCTTCCAGGGCGTCCGCAGCGTCGACCGCAACCTGGTCGCCAATGCGCGCATTCTGGGGGCGTCCCGGCTGCAGGTGGTCCAGCACGTGGTCTTTCCGTCGGCGATGACCTGGATCATCGCCAGCCTGCATGTCGCGCTCGGGTTTTCCATTATCGGCGCGATCGTCGGCGAGTTCCTCGGCTCCCAATACGGCCTCGGGCTCGTGATCGCCACAGCTCAAAACACCTTCGATGCCAACGGCGTCTTCGGCGCAATGCTCGTCATCGGCGCGCTTGCCCTGAGTGCGGAAGCATTGATGGCGGTTCTGGAAAGACGGCTGCTTGCCTGGCAGCCGCCACTCGCGTCGGAGAGCAACATCCAAGCCATGTAGGCCACGTTCGATCACTCAGAAATTCATGAAGAAATTCGTCCCAGAATCTCAGCGCAAGGAGGAAGAAACCATGCTTCGAAAGTCACTGCTTCCCAAGTTCGCCGGCGCTGCGGCGCTGGCTGCACTCACCGTTTGCGCGGCTGGAATTGCCAGCGCAGCCGACACCATGCCCACTGTAACTCTGATGGTCGGTGGCATCGACAAGCAGATTTACCTTCCCTACCAGCTTGCCGAGAGCCTTGGCTTCTACAAGAAATACGGCGTCAACGTCGAGCTGAGCACGGAACAGGCCGGCGGCGTCGGCGCCGAGGACGCCTTGCTCTCGGGCCAGGTCAACATGGCCGGCGCCTGGTACAACCACACCATCGAGTTGCAGGAGAAGGGCAAGAACCTCATCGGCCTCGTGCAACTATCGGTCGCGCCCGGAGAGCGGATCATGTGCGCCAAGGGCACCGACATCAAGTCGCCCGCGGACTGGAAGGGCCAGTCGGTCGGCGTGACCGACCTCGGTTCGGGCACCGATGCCCTGGTGAGCTACGTCTCAGCTCGCGCCGGGCTGCAGCCTACCGACTACACCAAAATCGCGGCCGGCGCCGGGCAGACCATGATTGCCGCGCTGAAGTTCAGCAAGGCGGTCTGCGGCATCACCAGCCAGCCGACGGTGAACGCGATCGAGAAGCTTGACGTGGGCTACTCCGCCATCGACCTGTCGACCGGTGCCGGCGTGCAGAAGTGGCTCGGCGGTGAATTCCCCGCCGCCACCGTGCTCGCCAGCGCCGACTGGGTCGCCTCGCACAAGGATGAGACCCAGAAGGTGGTCAACGCGCTTGTCGCCACCCTGGCCTGGATGAAGACGCATACCCCGGCTGACGTCGCCGCCGTCATGCCGGCGGACTTCGTCTCCAACCCGCTGACGTCGAAGGACGAATACGTCGCCGCGCTGCAAAACGACTGGGGCCAGTACAACCTCGACGGCCTCGGCATCATGCCGCCGAACGGCCCGCAGACCGTCTTTGACATCGAGAAGGCGGCCGGCAAGATCAAGGGGACGGCGGACCTCTCTACGACCTTCACCAACGACTATGTGATCAGCGCCCAGAAACTGGAGGGCATCAGCAAGTAGCGGGAGCCAGCGAGCGCAATTCGCCAGTCATCTGGCAATCGCGCAGACCGATATGAGGACTGGAAAAGGCGGCCCATTGGCCGCCTTTCTTGTGTTGCCAAACGCGCAGGCGGCA
>CAVTYQ010000007.1:0-1007833 GCA_963739005.1 uncultured Alphaproteobacteria bacterium
GTGCCCTTCCTGAGAGATGGGTGACAGATCATTCCGGAGACATGGGTGACACTTTTGGGCCTTTGCGGGGAGAGCAAAGGTGCCCTGGAAGTGGAGTGGGCCCCTCGGGGTGGACGATTGGAGCGGAATGAATTGACCTGGTGAGCCGGGCTTTCGAAGGATGGAAGCCATGGCAAGACACCGATCCCACAGCGTTGAGTTCAAGCGGCAGGCGGCGCAGGAGTTTCTGGCCGGCGAGACCCTGCACGGCCTGGCGAAGCGCCACGACGTCTCCCGGAACCTCATCCGGATATGGGTCGACAAGTACGAGGCGGGGGCGTTCGACGACGACGCGCAGGCTGCCGATCTGATTCAGGTCTACGAGGCTCGCATCGCCGCGCTCGAGCGCCTGGTCGGCAAGCAGGCGCTCGAGCTGGAATTTCTAAAGGGGGCTCAGCGGCTCAGACCACGACCGACAAGCGCGCCCATGTCCGTGATAGCAGGCCCTGCGGCCTCTCCGTCGCGGAAGGATGCCGTCTGATGGGGATCGCGCGTTCCACCTACTACGACGCGCCAAAGCGAGCAGTCGATGACACCGCGCTCGTTGAGGTGATGCACGCCATCAAGGACGAGTTCGAGGCCTACGGCTGGCGGCGGATGCAGGCGGCGCTCGGCCAGCAGGGCTGGGTGGCGAACCACAAGAAGCTGAAGCGGCTGATGCGCGAGCACGGACTGAACGCACGGAGACGCCGCCGCTACGTCGCAACCACGGACAGCGATCATGACCAGCCGATCTTCCCCAACAGAACGAGGGACATGATTGTCGACGGCCCGGACCAGCTCTGGGTCGCCGACATCACCTACGTCGCTGTGGCAGTGGGCTTCGTCTACGTCGCCGTCATCATGGACGCCTGGTCCAGACGGATCATCGGCTATGCCATGAGCCGACGGATCGATGCGCGGCTGACGCTGGCGGCGCTCGACGCGGCGATCGCGCTGCGCCAGCCACCGCCCGGTTGCGTTCACCACGGCGACCGCGGGTCCCAATATGCCGCCGAGAAGTACCGCGACCGCCTTCGCGAGGCGAAGCTCATCGGCTCGATGGGCCGGCGCGGCAATCCGTACGACAATGCCATGATGGAGAGCCTGATGAAGACGCTGAAGGTTGAAGGCGTCTACCCGCTCGAGTTCGAGACCGCCGACGATGTCGCCGAGCAGCTCCCGGCCTTCATCGAGAAGTACAACGCCAGGCGCCTTCACTCATCGCTTGGCTACCTGAGCCCTCAACAGTATGAGAAGCAGCACGCTCGGCCGCCGGTCAAAGACGCCGCCTGATCCCGTCTGGCCCGAGGGGCCCACTCCAAAGGAGTGTCACATCATGGACGAGCGGGTGAAGTTCATCGCCCGGCTGCTCGACGGGGAGACGATGTCGGGGCTGTGCCGGGAGTTCGGCATCTCGCGCAAGACCGGCTACAAGATCCACGAGCGCTACCGCGACTGCGGGGTGGAGGGGCTGACCGACCGCTCGCGCCGACCCTACCGGCACGCCAACCAGCTGCCCTTCCAGATCGAGACGCTGATCGTCAGGCTGAAGCGGGAGAGGCCAGCCTGGGGCGCGCCGAAGATCAGGGAGCGGCTGGCGCGGCTTTATCCGGATGTGCAGCGGCCGGCGATCTCCACGGTGCACGCGGTGCTCGACCGCCACGGGCTGGTGAAGCGCCGCAAGAGGCGGCGCAATCGGGCCATGGGCACGCCTCTGTCGTCCTCCAGCGAGCCCAACGCGCTGTGGTGCGCCGACTACAAGGGGACTGTCAGGAATTGTGTGCGTGAGGCCATGATGATGAAAAGAGGAGAATCATCACATGGCTATCGAGAAAGAGCTTCTGGAGCAGCTTCTGGCGGGCCGCGATCCGCAGGAGGTGTTTGCCAAGGACGGTCTTGTTGACGAGCTGAAGAAGGCGCTGTCGGAGCGCATTCTGAACGCCGAGCTCGACGAGCACCTTGGGGAAGAGCGCGCCGAAGGCAACGCCAATCGCCGCAACGGCAGCTCGCAGAAGTCGGTTCTGACCGGCACCTCGAAGATGCGGCTGACGATCCCCCGCGATCGCTCCGGCACCTTCGATCCGAAGCTGATCGCCAAATACCAGCGCCGCTTCCCGGATTTCGACGACAAGATCATCTCCATGTATGCACGCGGCATGAGCGTGCGGGAGATCCGCGGCCACCTGGAGGAGCTCTACGGCATCGACGTCTCGCCCGACCTGATCTCGGCCGTCACCGACGCCGTCCTGGAGGAGGTCGCCGAATGGCAGGGCCGGCCGCTGGAGGCCTGCTATCCGCTGGTCTTCTTCGATGCGATCCGGGTGAAGATCAGGGACGAGGGCTTCGTCAGGAACAAAGCGGTCTACATCGCGCTCGGGATCCTGGCCGACGGCACGAAGGCGATACTGGGCATCTGGATCGAGCAGACGGAGGGCGCCAAGTTCTGGCTGCGTGTCATGAACGAGCTGAAGAACCGCGGCGTCAGCGACATCCTGATCGCCGTGGTCGATGGCCTGAAGGGCTTCCCCGAGGCGATCACCACCGTGTTCCCCGACACGGTGGTGCAGACCTGCATCGTCACACCTGATCCGCCACTCGCTTGCGTTCGTGTCGTGGAAGGACCGCAAGCCGGTGATGCCGGCGCTCAGGGCCATCTACCGGGCCACCGACGCCGAGGCCGGCCGGAAGGCCCTGGAAGTGTTCGAAGCGAGCCCCTGGGGCCAGAAGTATCCGGCCATCGCCTTGAGCTGGCGGCGCAACTGGGAGCACGTGGTGCCGTTCTTCGCCTTCCCCGAAGGCGTCCGCCGCATCATCTACACGACCAATGCGATCGAGGCGCTGAACTCCAAGCTGCGCCGCGCGGTTCGAACGCGCGGGCACTTCCCCAATGACGATGCGGCGATGAAGCTGCTATATCTGGTCCTCGATCGCCAGGCCGACGAGTGGAAGCGGCCGCCGCGCGAATGGTTCGAGGCCAGGACCCAGTTCGCCGTCGTGTTCGGCGAAAGGTTCGTCACTCAGTGACGCAGACGGCCTCAGCACAAAACTTCCGACAGTCCCACTACAAGGGCGAGTTCATGCTCGCCGACCGGCGCTACTGCTACCCACTCACCATCACCGACTACGCCAGCCGCTATCTGATCGCCTGCGAGGCGCTCGCCAGCACCAAGGAGGCCACCGCCTTCCCGGTTTTTGAGAGCGCCTTCAAACAGTTCGGCCTGCCCCGGGCCATCCGCACCGACAACGGCGTCCCTTTCGCCAGCCCCAATGCGCTCTTCAACCTCTCCAAGCTCTCCGTCTGGTGGCTGAGGCTCGGCATCGAGATCGAGAGGATCAAGCCGGGCAACCCGCAGCAGAACGGCCGCCATGAGCGCATGCATCTGACGCTGAAACTGGAGACCACCCGCCCGGCGGCGGAGACCATGCTCAGGCAGCAGGCCAGGTTCGACGACTTCGTCGCCTGCTACAACACCGAGCGCCCGCACCAGGCCCTCGCCATGGCCTGCCCGGCCGAGCACTACGCGCCCTCAACCCGCCCCTATCGCGGCCTGCCGCAGCTCGACTACCCTTTCCATGACAGGGAAGTCACCGTCACCACGTGCGGGCGCATCTGCCTCAAGCGCCGCAAGATCAACCTCAGCCAGGTCTTCGCCGGCCAGAAGGTCGGAATCCGCCAGGTCGACGACCGCCTATGGCTCGTCAGCTTCATGCACTACGATCTCGGCTACTTCGACGACGAGACCTGCAGGCTGGAGCCGATCGCCAATCCCTTCGGAGCAAAGGTGTTACCTATGTCTCCAGAATAAACCGTCACCTATGTGTCCGGAATGGACCGAGGGAGGCTGGCGGAGGGAGAGGAACTGGGATCCAACATTCTCTGGAGAAATGGCGGATTTCCGCGTCTTTCTTGATCCCTTAAATACACACGTTATCACCGCGGAGCGGATGTCTTCTCTTTGAACGGTGGTTTTAGGGTACGAGGGGCCTGCTCTGGAAGCGGCCGGCGGTGGCTAGTCGTCAAGCCTTCCGCAGATGTCGGATTTGAAAAGAAGCGGCCCAAACCCCCGTCGGTAAAGGGTTCGGGCCGCCCTTGGATTGGCAGAACCTTTCGCTAGAAACCGCGCCTAGCTATTACCTCCGAAGAGCCAAGTGAGTCCCTGTGACGCCCTTCTGTTTGTCAAGCGGCGATGCGGGTCTGGTTGATCTCCCTCTGGCGGCGCATGATGATGTTGAAGACCTCGCGCGCGATATAGCGCTTGAGGGCGCGCAGCGCATCGAGTTTGGAATGTCCCTCGGCGATGCGCTTCGCGACGTAGGCTTTTGTCTTCGGATCGGTGCGGAGGCGGCCGATGGCGATGATGTGCAGGGCGCTGTTGGCGGCGCGATCGCCGCCCCTGTTGAGCCGATGCCGGATCGTCTTGCCGGAAGATGCCGGAACAGGACTGACACCGCAGAGCGCCGCGAAGCTCGCCTCCGATCGCAATCGTTCAGGATTGTCGCCGGCCGTGAGCAGCAACTGCGCTGCACCCGTTTGCCCGATCGAGTTGCGGGCAATGAGTTCGGGAGCAAGGTCATCGACAATGGCGCCGATCATCAGGTCGAGGTCGGCGATCTCGTCGTGGAGTTCGAGATAGCGGCGGGCGAGCGATTTGAGGCTGATGCGGTAGGCCGCTTCCACCTCGCGATAGGCCGTCAAGTCCGGCCGCCAGGCTGCCAGGGTTCGCACGAGCTGCATGCGGGTCATTTTGCGCAGCAAGTCGCGCAGTCCGTCCGGAGCGCAGACGATGGTGGTCTGGATCATCTGCAGGGCGAACACGCCGCGCGGCGACGGCGGTCTTTCGGCAAACCTTGAGAACGCGCAGGGATTCGACCATTCCGTCGCGGCTTCTCGGTGTGACGGTTCTCTTCCTGGCGAAGGCGGCGTGGGCGGCATTCTGGGCATCGAGATCGTCATTCTTGCCGCGCCGGCGGCGATCATGGTTGTCGGGCGTGGTGACCTCCAGCACCTCGATCCCGGCTTTGCATGAAGCGCAGCAGTCCCGCGCCATAGCTGCCCGTCGATTCGATGCCGATGCGCTGGAGGTCCCCGAACGACCGCATCCATGCCAGCATCTGCCGATATCCCTGACGGGTGGTGGCGAAGCAGGCGGTTCCTAGGACATGATCCTGTTCGTCGACGACTGCCGCGACATGCAGATCCTTGTGCGTGTCCACGCCACCGACGACGTGGCGCGTGCTAACTTCGATGCTATCCATTCCCAGCCTCCAGCTTGGACCGTCTATGAACGGCTTCGCCGAGACCGAGTGCGCGGACAGGACAGTCACGAGACCAAACGGTCAGGCCCTTCTCGGGTCACAGGCATCGGCGAGGCAAAGCCTCACCGCAAGGCGTTCCCGGGCGGTCGACAGGTCCAGGGAAAGACACGGCTGGTCGATCGGAGTGCGGGTCAGACCGCACCGAGGCACCTTGCGGCGCCAGCCTACCAGTCGGTCCATCGCTGTGAGAGTCAGGCCGTCCGGGAACTGGCCATGATCTTTTGACTGTCCCTGTGTGCGAGGACGGCTCGACATTGAGGAAGCCGCCGGTGCCCCAGTCCTCACCGTCATATTGGGTATAGCGATATTCGATGCGGCCGGTCAGGTGGTGGGTGAGCTTGGTCTCGATGCCACACCCCACATGGAAGCCATTGTAGTCCTCATCAAAATTGCCGAGGAAGCTCGTGTTGACGTTGTAGTGAGCGTAGCTATAGCCGCCGATCACGTAGAGCATGGTCGCGGACATCGGCACGAAGCCGAGACGCACCGAGGCGGAGGCGGTCAGGTCCGGTTGCGCGTCGATCAGATTGCCGCCGGCCGCAGGAATGTTCAGCTCGGTATCGAGTCCCGTCGTTCCCACGTCGCCCTGAAGGCCAAGAACCCAGAGAGGCGTCGGCTGCCAATTCGCACCGACCATTCCGCCGCCGGGCCATCCTTCACCGCCGACACCGTTGAAATTGCATGAGCCTAGGCCGGGAAGTTCGATGTTGTCGACGATCGCTCCCCCGCCGAAATAGCCGCCCGCGTAGAAACCCGTCCACCCGCCAAGGTCGCGAGGCCTCGTTGCAACAAGCGCGTCCTTGAGCGGCTGGGTGTCACTCGAGGCAACTCGACGCTGCGGATGATCTCCTGAAGCTGCTTTTTCATTTTTATAAATGTATCATACCGCCCGAGATCGTGCATCCCGGCCGCGTAGGACGGCGGGATCGCGGCTTAGGGCCGGCGGTAACCAGAGGTCATGACCCAACTCGTCCTCGTTGCGCTGGGCGGTGCGATCGGTGCCAGTTGCCGCCACCTCGTCAATCTCGGCATGCTTCGCCTCTTCGGCCCGACCTTTCCGGTCAGTACCCTGACGGTGAACATCGTCGGCGGCCTCCTGATGGGGCTCGCCGCCGGCTATTTCGCCCTGATCTATTCCGGCGGCGGCCAGCACCTGCGTCTGTTCCTCACAACGGGACTCCTTGGCGGCTTCACAACGTTTTCCGCTTTCTCCCTCGACGCGCTGCTTTTATGGGAGCGGGGCGACATCCTGCCGGCGCTCGCGTACGTGCTCATCTCCGTGCTCCTCTCGATTGTTGCGCTGGCAGTCGGGCTCTATCTGATGCGAGCGATAGCATGAAGGCTGTCGAGGCGCAGGCGCGACGAGGGCTCGACTGCTGGTTCAAGCTCCACTGTCCCGGCGTAGCTTGGGAAGAAACTCCGGTGACACATGCGAACGGCCGCAATTGGATTACATTCTCCACCTTTTCCTGAGTGGTGCTAATGCTTTTCCGCGCCATGTCGGCTGATTGGGCGGTCCTAACGCTGCGGCGCCTTGATGGTTGGAGCTCATAAATGTAAATCGCCCAACATCTTCGGCTCATAGTGATCCAAGCTGTAAGATCGCTCGGCTGACACACGGGAGTGACTTATGTGGATGCACCGATCTACAGCCTTGCTCCTCGCTGTTCTCTTGTCGTCGGTCGTTTGGGCCGGCGAAAAGGGCGAGCTCGGGCTGCGGCTGAAGCATCAGGGATTATTTTGGGAGATCCTTGCGATCAATCCGGAGAGTGCGGCTGCGAAGACCGGCGTTCGCGTTGGCGACCTAGTGACACGGATCAACAATTTTACTTTCCCTTCCGAACAGCAGTTAGTCGATACCGTCGCGACGCTTAGGCCCGGGGATGTCATCAGGATATCGATTGTTGACGGGCAAGGCGTCGAAAGATCCTTCGAGCTAGAGGCCGGGTCCCGCGCGGAGTGATGCGGTCTTGCGCCAGGAGCGTGAATGCGCCCTCAAGATGCTGGTGATCGGACCCTTTTAGTCGACTTCTCTAGTGCCTCACGGCCCACGGATGGGTCGATCGCTTTATCTCTTTGCCGTCTTTGCCCCGCGCGTGGGCATGATCGTTATGGTGGTGCGTGTGCCGCTCGGCCAGATCCCGATGCGTGTCGTGCACAGGGATCGACTCGTCGCGCCGTTTGCGCACAACCCGCGGTTCGTTCGCGCTCTTCTCATTGAGGGCGTGTACTCTGCAAACGTCCGATGCGATGCCCAACCGGGGAGCCGAAACCATCCGCACTGCCGGGCGGCCGCAGTCGGGACATGCGGCGGACGAGTCGGACTCCGACATCTGCTTCCAATCGCGGAATGCGCCGTGCCTCAAGCACTTGTACTCATAAATGGGCATTTACAGTCCTGTCGTCTGCCAAGTGTTGTGGAGCCGCCCCTGCTGGGCGGCTCCACAACTTCGAGCTTCGAGCGCCGCCCTAGTGTGCCCGAGCGAGGTCGGTCTTGGAGGAATCCAAGTACTTCTTTGGCCCTTGGGCGTTCGGATGGATGTCGAACTCGAACATATCGGTGGGAATCGCCACCGACACGCACGCATTCGGAATATCGACGACCCCGCCGATTCGGCCCTCCACCGGAGCACACCCGAGAATGACGTAGGCCTGCTCCATCGAGTAGCCAAACTTCGACAAGTATTCCATTGCGTTAAGACAAGCACGACGCATGGCCATCGTGGCGTCGTTGTAGAGCTGCTTGCCGGTCTTGTCGTCGACGCTGATACCCTCGAACACCAGGAAGTCGCCGTAATGGGGGTCGACGAGGCTGACCTTGAAGAGCGGATTGGTCAGACCGTATTTCGCGACGCCGCCCTTGATCAGTTCCACATGCAGCTGGATCCACCCGGCCATCTCGATCGCGCCGCAGAAGGTGATCTCGCCATCGCCCTGGGAGAAATGCAGATCACCCATCGAAAGCTTGGCGCCGTCAACATAGACCGGGAAATAGATGCGTGAGCCACGAGAGATGTTCTTGATGTCGCAGTTGCCGCCATGTTCGCGCGGCGGGATCGTGCGCGACGCTTCTTTCGCCGCCTTGTCGAGCGCGGACCCCTTGAGTCCGCCTAACATCACACCCTTCGGCTCCGGCGGCAGCGCGAAGGGCGGTACACGGTTCGGATTGGTGGCAATCAGTTCCGCTTCGCGCTTGTTCCATTTCGCCAGGAGTTCGTGGCTCGGGGCGCAGCCGATCAGACCCGGATGCGTGATCGCGGCGAAACTGACGCCCGGAATATGACGCGAGCTGGCGTAGATCCCCCGTGCGTCCCAAATCGCCTTGCGGGCCTCGGGGAACAGATCGGTCAGGAATCCACCACCGTTCTCCGTCTTGAAGATGCCGGTGTATCCCCACTCGTTTCCCTTGAGTGGACCGATATCGAGGATATCAACGACAAGGATATCACCGGGCTGCGCCCCCGTGACTTCTATCGGCCCGAACAGATGGTGACAGGGGAAGAGGTCGCAGTCGCGGATGTCGGCGGCATTGTCGTCGTTTTTGATCTGACCGCCGGTCCAGTCCAGACATTCGACGATGAAATCGTCTCCCGGCTTGACGGTCGCGACCGGCGGAATGTCCGGATGCCAGCGATTGTGAATCGGCGTCGTCTGCTCACGCGGGCCTTTGCCGATGTCGACTGAAATGATTGTTTTAGGCATGCCAACCTCCTCTAGACCTGTAGATGTGTGCGAACGAACTCGTCGGAAAGCACGCTGACGTGGCCCTCCGCGACGATCCTGCCCGTGTCGAGGATCGCGAACCGCTCGGTGACGTCGCGAACGAAATCGAGGTTCTGCTCGACCAGCAGAATGGCGCAATTCCTCTCCTGAGGAATTCGCTTCAACAGAGCGTCGATCTCTTCGACAACGGACGGCTGCAGTCCCTCGGTCGGCTCATCGAGAAGCAGAAGCTTCGGCTCCTGCACGAGGGCGCGGGCGATTGCGAGCTGTTGCTGCTGCCCGCCGGAGAGAACGCCTCCCTTGCGCTTGGTGAGTTCCCGAAGCGCCGGGAAATAATCGAAAACGAGGTCAGGAACTGTCAGGTCCTTCTGCCCTTTGCCGAGCAGCGCCACAAAAATATTCTCCTCGACCGTGATGTCGGGAATGATCTGGCGACCCTGCGGCACATAGCTGATTCCAAGATGCGTGCGTCGATGCGACTTCATATGGGTGATGTCTGTTCCATCGAACTCGATCGAGCCGGCAGTCGGCGGCGTTTCGCCGGTAATGCTACGCAGCAACGTTGTCTTTCCGGCGCCGTTGCGGCCGAGGACAGCAACCAGTTCCCCGTCGGCGATCTCCAAGGAGATGCCGTGCAGAATGTGGCTTGTTCCATAGAAAGTGTTGATGCCCTGGAGCCGCAGCATCACTGAAACTTCCCTTTGCCCAGATAGACCTGCCGCACGATCGGGTTTTCCACCACCTCGGCGAGAGGACCTTCGGCCAGGCATTGCCCCTGATGCAGAACCGTCACCTTCTTCGCCAATTGCCGGACGATGTGCATGTCGTGCTCTACGAGCAAAACGGTGTGGCGCTCAGCTATCTTGCGGATGAGCTCGACGGTGCGGTTCTTGCCCGCCTCCGTCATCCCGGTGGTCGGCTCGTCGAGGAGTAGAAGCTTCGGATTTGACGCGATGAGCATCCCGAGCTCAGCCCACTGGCGCTCACCGTGCGCAAGCGTATCGGCGCGTTCGCCGGCCTTGTCGGCAAGCTCAACCAATTCAAGAATTTCCCAGATGCGGTGGTCCTGCGCCGGGGTCACTCGCTTCGTCAGCGATGGAAACACCCTTCGCACACCCTCCAGAGACACCATGACGTTGTCGTAGACCGTCAGGGTCTCGTAAAGATTCGGCACCTGGAACTTTCGGCTGATGCCGGCCTGGAATATCGCGTCGGGCGACTTGCCTGTGATGTCGTGGCCGTCGAACACGATCCTTCCGGCAGACGGCTTGAACTGCCCGGTTATCAGGGCAATTAGCGTGGTCTTGCCCGCGCCGTTCGGCCCGAGAAGCACGCGAAGCTCATTCTCTTCGACACTGAAATCGAGGTTGTTCAGGATCGTGTATCCGGACACGGTCGTCGTCAGCCCGGTGATCTCGAGGATGTTGGCCATCACTCAACTCTGACCATTTCGTTTCGGAGCGCGACGGGCATGGCTATACGCGTTCCTGCCCCGGCTTCGTGACGCCTTGTGGCTGCCAATCCCGTTGCCGGTCATGCGCCGTCTGGTCCGCATCACTGCTAATCTGTGAGAGCGAGCCGCGTCCGCGCCGGTTTACCCAGTTCGCGATCGAGCCGACGATGCCGTCGCGGAACACAAGAACGACCGCGATGAAAAGCGCAGCCATGATGAGCTGCCAGAACGAGGCCAGAATGCCGCTCAGAAGAAACTCGGCGCCCTTGACGAGAAAAGTACCGACGAAGGCACCGATAATCGTGCCGCGGCCGCCCACTGCGGTCCAAATAACCGCCTCAATTGAGAAGACCGGACCGGCGTCGAGGAATGAAATCAGGCCGACCCAGGCCGCATACATCGCACCGGCGGTCGCGGCCATGAAGGCGGAGACGCAGAAGACAAAAATGCGATAGTTCGCGACATTGTAGCCCATGAATTCGGCGCGAACGTCGTTATCGCGAATCGACTTCAGCACGGTTCCGACCCGGGAGTGGGTCAGGACGCGCGCACCCACGAAAAACACCACGGTTACCGCCAGGATGAACCATAGGAACATCGGGGTCGTGTAATTCGAGTAGTCGGTTATCCCGTTGAAGCCGCCCGTATAGCCCTGATACTCGATGATGAAATCCTGCAGAATGAGCGACTCCGCCAGCGTGATCACCGCGCAATAGACGCCGTAGATGTGACGCTTGAAGGTGATGACGCCAAAAAGGAATGCCAGCAGGGTCGGAATAGCCAACGCGCAAACGACAGCGACTGGCGTGCTAGTCAGCGGCGCCATGAACTTCGGCAGTTCGGTGAGGCCGTTCCATTCCATGAAATCCGGAATGCGGCCGCCATAGCGCGTGGGATGAATGAGTGCGTAGTTCATCTTCAGCGATAGGGCGACAACATAGGCGCCGATGCCGAAGTAGACCGCCTGGCCGAGACTCAGGATTCCTGCGAAACCCCAGATAAGATCAACGCTCAGGGCAAAGATTGAATAGCAGAGAAATTTGCCCAGCAGCGACATCAGATATTGGTTGGAGCCGTAGTACGGATAGGTCCCGATCGCGGCAACGACGAGCGCCCCGAGGACGAGCGCCCATAGCGGGACAAGCGGCGCGCGCTTGATCCGGTTGACCCGCTGCGGCAAAGTCGCAATCACGGACAAGCCCTCGCCCCTTCCGATCGGATGATTTCTGCGGGCATCAGGATTCACCGCCGCTCATAGAAACCGAAAATGCCTTTTGGGACGACCCGGATCGCAACGACGATGAAGACGAAGACAAGAAGCTTCCCGATCACGCTATTGTAGATAAAGGCGAGAATGGTCTCGGCTTCGCCGATGATGCCGGCGCCGACGACCACTCCGAGGAGATTTCCAACCCCACCGAGGACGAGCACCATGTAAGCGTC
This sequence comes from uncultured Alphaproteobacteria bacterium, assembly GCA_963739005.1. Taxonomy (GTDB): domain Bacteria; phylum Pseudomonadota; class Alphaproteobacteria; order Rhizobiales; family Afifellaceae; genus DASWJZ01. The sequence continues at coordinate 11,957 of CAVTYQ010000007.1, forward strand.
GACGGAGTAGGGAAAGCCCATGGTCGGCGACACCGACTTGATCGGAGCCAGGACCGCGCCGGCGATGCCGGCGAGCCCCGAGCCGAAAACAAAAATCATCATGTCAACCTTGGCGGTATCGATCCCGAGGCATTCGGAGATCGCGCGATTGCGACGGACCGCCCGCACCTTCAGGCCGAAGGAGGTCTTGAAAATCACAAAGAAAACAAGCAGCACCAGTAGGATGGCAACAACGATCAGGAATAGACGATAATAGGGGAACGGCAGTCGCCCGATGACACGAAAGCCCCCATCGAGCATCTTTGGAGCGCCCACGTAGTAGAGTTCGGAGCCGAAGATCAGCTTGACGATCACCTGGAGCGCCAGGCCGACCCCCCAGGTCGCGAGCAGAGTCTCAAGTGGCCTGTCGTAGATCCAGCGTATGATCCCGCGCTCGACGATCAGGCCGAGGAGCCCGACGACGACAAAAGCCACCGGGATCGAGATGAATGTGTTGCCGCCGATCTGACCGACGACCGCCGCGGTATAAGCTCCCACCATGATGAATTCGCCGTGGGCCATGTTGATGACACCGGCTACGCCGAAGATGATCGCGAGCCCAAGCGCGACCAGGATCAGGATGGCGACGATGCTGAAGCCGCTCAAGAACTGGGTGATTATTGCTTGGGTCATGAGGACAGGCGCCTTGCCGCGTTGGAATTAGCGCAACCCTCGTCACTCCTGCCCGCGAGGTCCACCCCTGCGCCTTTCGCGTTCAGCATCAAGCTACCCCGACTTCAATCCGACTATTGCAGTGACGCCGCGGCCGACGAAGCCGACGGAAATCGTCTCGCCGGCCGCCGCGTCAAATCCATTACAGGTCGATGGTACCCGAGCGGTCAGGATTGTTTGTCTTCAGGCGCTCAAGCACCTGCGGATTCGTAAAGTCGCAATCCTTGTTCGGATAGAGGAGGTCGACCCACGGATCGGGACGGATACGCTCCTCGCGCTTCCATACGATATCAAACTGGCCCTGGTCGTTGGCCTTGCCGATACGTGGCCACAGCCAGGTGTGATGGTTCTTCTCGTCGATCTTCACTGGGCCGCCGGGGGCGGTGAATTCCTGTCCGGGTAGACCTTCGAAGATCAACGCATCTGCATCGGTCGATTGCACCTTCTCCAAGGCCTGAGCCAGGAAATAAGCTGAAAAATACGCCGCCTCCATGACCGCGTTGGTCACGGCATTGGCTCCGTATTTCGCCTTGAAGCGCTCAACAAACGCCTTGTTCTCGGGCGTATCGACCGACTGGAAGTAGTTGAAGGACGTGTAGTGCCCGGTGGCGTTCTCCGGGCCCATTGCGGCAATCTCCTGCTCCGTCGTGATGGGCGTGCAGATTGGCAGGTCATCGGGCGTCAGGCCGAATTGGCGAAACTGCTTGTAGAACGCGACGATCGAATCGCCGACCAGATCGGAGAAGATGACCTCAGCTCCGCTGCCGGCAATGTTGTTGATGATCGTGGAGAATTCGGTGTGGCCGAGCGGCGCGTATTCTTCACCGACGTTCTCGCCGCCATTCGCCTGAAGCAGCGCCTTCACTTCGCGATTGGTTTCCTTCGGGTAAATGTAGTTGGATCCGACCATGTAGAATTTCTTCCGGCCCAGGGTGTTGATGATATAGGGCACAAAATCGTCGAGCTGCTGGTTCGGAACCGCGCCGGTATAGAAGCAGTTCTTGGAGCACTCCTGCGCCTCGTAGAGGGTCGGATAGATGAGCACGCCGTTGTTCTGCTCGAATACCGGCAGCACCGATTGGCGGCTGGCGGAGGTGTAGCAGCCGAGCACCGCCGCAACCTTGTCTTCGAGCAGCAGCTTCTTGGCCTTTTCGGCAAACACCTGCACCAGCGACTGTGCGTCCTCGACCACCGGCTCGATCTGCTTGCCCATGACGCCGCCGTTGGCGTTGATCTCCTCGATCGCCAGCATCTCCGCGTCGTGTAGGGATTGCTCGATGATGGCGATGGTGCCACTCAGCGAATGCAGGATGCCAACTTTTATGGTGTCGCCTTCCGCCGCTCTGGCGATGTTGCGCATGAAATAGTAAGGCGCCGTCCCGCCGAGTGTGGCTCCGAGTGTCGCTGCTGTGCCCTTTAGGAATGAGCGCCGTTTCAACTTTGTCATGTCCCGTCCTCCTGACGCGTTTCTGGGCCGCAAAAACAAAACCCCACGTGCTCCGGCTGGAGACCACGTGGGGGCGTCGTTGCCCGTTGAATGGAAGCGGCTACGCTGCCGCCATTTCTTCGCCCATTCGCTTTCGAAGGGCGTGTTGAATAATCTCAGACGGCCATTTTCTAGCCGGTGTCGCCGGACAATACTTCGTCCAATTCCACGACCACTGCAGCAATTGCCCCAATCGGGATCCGCTTCCTCATGGCCTGATCACGCAGGTACGAGTAGGCCGCGGATTCCCCGATATGACGTTTTTCCATGAGGATTGCTTTCGCCCTCTCCACCGTTCGGGTCGAACGAAGTGTTTCCTCGAGCTTCGATACCTTCTGCAGCAGTCTCCGTTGATAGCCCGAATTGTTACGGGCGACAAAAATGCTTGTCAATATCGCCACTGTGTCGAAGGGCTTGACGAGCGCCGCATGTGGATTCCCCTCAACTAAATTCTGAGCCGACCATGCTTCGGACGGATCGACGATAACGATGAGGGCACTGTGCGCCGCCTCGAAGCCCAGGCTTCGGAGATCATCTTTTTGCTGACGAAGGAGATAGAAAACGAGATCTGCGCGTTCCTCCTGCCGATCGGGCGCTGGCCATAGGTGTTCGACCTGGCCGCCGAGTCGCTGGAGGCTGCGGATTAACACCTCGCCGTCGTGGTCGCGTGGGTGCGCGACGGTAATGCGAAAAGAATGTAAGTCGAAGCCTGTGCCCGGCGTCATGAGCTCACCCTTATCGACGGCCTTCATGGATGGCGCGCCACAATACAGCGATCCCGGATCAATGACTGATAAGATAGGGATCGGGCTTCACCGACTGCAGCGATTCCTTGATGATGTCGAACTGACCGGCCTTGTTGGCTCGACCGAGCCTCGTCCAAAGCGTCGTATGGTTGCTGTCGCCGTCAATCGTGATCCGTCCCTGTGGGGCGTCGAACTCAGAGCCGAGGACGACGGGCCGCAGCACGTCCGGATCCATTGAATTGACCTCGGCGAGCGCGCGCGCAAAAACATGTACCTGAAAATAGGCTGCCTCCACACAGAGATTGGTCGGTTCATCCGCGCCGAAGCGCTTTTTATAACGCGCCACGAACGATCGATTATCGGCGGTATCGACCGCCTCGAAATAGGGGGCCGCGGTGACATGGCCGCAAGCGACATCTGCGCCCATCAATTTGATCTCGGCTTCGGACGTCGTAAGGCTCGCGATCGGCATGGTTTTCGGATCGAACCCGGCGTCAGCATAGGCCCGATAGAAATATGCTGTGGCTTCGCCGACAACGGTAGAAAAGATAACGTCGGGCCGAAGCTTGCGAACGTCCCTCATCAGAATCGTGAAATCGGTCGGCTGTGCGCGCAGATCGACATAGCGTTCAGCAACGATGATGCCGTCGCGCTGGCGGAGCATCTCGCGAACGATGCGGTTCGACTCCCGCGGATAGATGTAGTCGGAGCCAATCAAATAGAAGCGCCTCCCATACGTCTCAAGGAGGAACTCCGCCAGTTCAACGCTGTTTTGATTGGGGGCGGCGCCGGTGTAGATGATATTGGGTGAGTACTCGAAGCCCTCGTAGAGGGTCGGGTACCAGAGCAAGCCGTTGCGTCTTTCAACGATTGGCAAGACCGCCTTGCGGCTGCTCGATGTGTAGCAGCCGAATATCGTGCTAACACTATCTTCGGTTAGAAGCTTGGCAGCAAAACGCGCAAAGTTGCGCGGTTCCGAGGCGGGGTTGTAGAAAACCGGAATCACCTCGCGGCCGTTCACGCCCCCAGCGGCGTTGATTTCCTCGATCGCCATGACGGTGCCACGAAGCTGGGTTTCCTCAATAACAGCCGTCACGCCTGTTTGGGAGAAGAGCACTCCGAACTCGCCAGGTATCCGCAGGGATCTTCGCCACGACGACACATCCTTCCCTGTAACCACGTCTTCGGGCCGGCCGCTCGCAGGAACTACGCCACCGCGCCACCGCTTTCCGCTCGCCAGGAGCGGACAGCAATTCCGCGGAATGACAGCATCAAGAAAGTGAAGCGTAGGTCACCTTGAGCAGCGCTACAACAGCCAACGTGCACTCTTCGGGATTCCGCGGCGGAGGGACCTTTTTTCCTCCGCGGAACTCTAGCGTCCGAGGACGGAAGAATGAAACGGATGCGCGAAATGCGTTGGCTTGATATTCTTCGGAGCGATGCGGGGCCGATAGTTTGCCGGGACGAGGTTCGAAGGTCCGAGAATCTCAAGAGATAGAACTCGTCAGGCTCGTTCGGCATCTTCAAGAATACGAATATGTAGGCGATGTTTGGCTTTTGGACCGCGGCAAGGCCTCTGGCTGTCTGCGCGTGTAAGCGCCGGAGCAATAATCCCTCAGTGAAGCGGCCGGGTTGGCCGGTTGCGCCGGAGCAATAATCCGGCAGCGGATAGCTCTTTGCGGTTTTGGCAGAGGGCGGGGGATGAAGGGCGTGGAGCTCTACGGACGGGTCCGCTATGCGGTGCAGATTGAGGGGTTGAGCCGTCGGGAGGCGGCGCGGCGGTTCGGGATCGACCCGCGGACGGTGGCCAAGATGATGGTGTTCTCGGTGCCGCCCGGCTACCAGCGGAAGCAGCCGCCGGCGCGACCGAAGTTGGATCCGTTCATCGGGATCATCGACGGTATCCTGGAGGAGGATAAGAGCCGTCCGACGAAGCAGCGGCACACCTCGAAGCGGATCTTCGAGCGGCTGCGGGACGAGCACGGCTTCGCCGGTGGGCTGACGATCGTGAAGGACTATGTGGCCGCGGCAGTTGTGATAGTGAGCACCGCTGTAGTCTCGGTTTTCATGGCCTGGCCCGACCCCGGTTGGGCGCGCAGTGGATGCGCGGACCGAGACACGCAAACAGGAATGAACCAATGCAGTGCGGCTGATGTCGATAAGGCCAACGGCGCGATCCAAGCCATCTACAATCGCCTGCGGAGCGAACTGGACCCTGAGGCCAGCAAGCGGCTCAAGGACGCCGAACGCGCTTGGATCACGTACCGCGACGCATGGTGCACCTACGAAACGATGTCGGTCGAGAAGGGATCGATGTACCCATCCGTTCTTGCCATGCTTGGTGCGTCTGGCAGGAGAGCAGACCGACCGTCTCATCTATCAGCTCACTTATCACGGCCAAATCGACGCCTTCAGGAGCACAGCCGAACATTTTGGCTCACGCGAAGGGCCTCGCCCACAGCGGCGGCGGTCCACCCTTGCTGGAAGAGCTGAAACGCTGCAATCTGAGGCTCCAATCCCGGTTCATCCGGGGAATGCCAGCTAATCTGAGGTGAGAATGGGGTCGTGACCCGCGGGAAGCCGTCCGAACCGAACTGGGCAATCGCCCTCGTCGCCTCCCGTGCCGCGAGTCCCTTTCTGCGGAACGCATTGATCGGCATTTGCCGCTGCGGCATTGATCCCGCGATCGTTCGCATTGGCGCGCTCGACGCGGATATCGAGGACGTCGGCCGTGTAGCGCAGGGCTTTGGCGCGAGGCCGGTCCGGCTGAGCGACGGCGAGGCCGCCGGCGGCGGGCCTGCCGTCGGGGCTGCCGCGGATGAGCTCCTTACCTACGGAACGGCCGCCTTCAACAGCTTCTCCGCGCACCGATATCCGCTTATCCGCACATTGGTCGCCGAAGGCCATCACGTCGTCTACGCCGACGTCGATGTCGCCTGGCTGAGAAATCCGCTGCCCTATTTAGAGCGTGTCCTCTCACACTATTGCTGCGCTGCGCAGACGGAAGCTGTCGATGAATTCCCGCCTCTAGCGATTTGCTCCGGGTTCCTTGCATTCGCGCCGCACCCCCTGTCGATGCGGCTGCTTGAGGCTCAGATAGGGAGCCAAGTGGCGAACATCGCAGACGGCTACCGAACCTGCGACCAAAACAGGCTGCGGGCGGTGATCTTCGACGACCCACAGCTGCTGCAGTCAACCTTCCCGTTGCCGGAGGGACTTTTCCCAAACGGTCTGCTCGAATGCGTTGCGGCCTCGCGCGACCGAGAGGCAACGATCGTCAGAAGGATTCTGCCCTATATCTTTCACTCGAACTGGACCGTCGGCTCTGCGAACAAGCGAGCGCTGCTCGAACGGGCCAGCGCGTGGTTCGTGGAGGACATGCCTGCCAGGGCAGGCAAGGGCCTCGCCTAAGTGTGCGGAAATTCCTCTCGCGTCGCTTTTTCCGGCCACTACGACGCTTAAGCGGATGGTGAAGAATATGGCGGACCTATTGGCCGACCCGTGATCCAGATTTCGTTTAAAGCGCAAAACCATGGTCGAGATCTCACCACAACTGCTCAAGAAAATCTCCATTTTTGGCGCGCTCAACGACAACTCGCGTGCTTTTTTGCTGGAGCAGTCCAGTCGGATTGACGTTGCGCGCAACGACTTCTTCTTCAGGGAAGGTGAAGGCGCGAACGCCTTCTTCATTCTCGAGCAGGGCCATGCGGCGGTGATCAAGGATTGGCAGGGGTACCAGTTCCTGCTCAGCGAACTGTCCGAGGGTGACTGCTTCGGGGAGATGGCATTGATCGAGATGCATGCCCGCAATGCCTCGGTGCTGGCGTTGGAGGCCTGCCGCGCGATTCGGCTGGGGTTCGATTCAGTATTCAAGCTCTACAAGCGCGACCTGCAGCAGTTTACCCTGCTGCAGATGAACCTGGCGCGGGAGTTGAGCCGGCGGCTGCGCGACGCCAACGAGCGTCTGTTCGAGTCCCGCGTGAACCCCGAGGCACGCCTGCAGAAGCCCGGTTACCCCGAATTCTCACCCAGCTACCACTGAGCATAGAAGGCCTGGAAGAGTAGTCCGGAACCTTCATGCTTTCAGCCTAGCGTCGCTTTCCCTAAAGGTCTGCCGGGCGCTGATGATTGGGAATTTCCCGCCTATTAAAGAACTTTGGCCGTCGCCCGCGCCAACAGGTTCTGGACAGCGGACACTTGCCATTTTCCGCCGCGGGCTGACCGAACGCCGCGAGCGTTGAGCGCCTGGGCGATGCCAGCAAGGGTCGAGATGCCAGAGGCGCGGATCGCCGCGACGATGGGCAGGACGTTGGCAGCCTCCTGGAGGCTCGCCACATCCGCAAGGTGCGCGACGAGTTGGCGGAGAAGCCGGAGGCCGCCAACAATCTCGTCAAGGCGCTCCGGCAACTCTACGGCTTCGCCACCGAATACGATCTCGCGGAGCGGAACCCAGCGCGCGACGTGTCGCGCATTTACACCGGTTCTGACGGTTTCCACACGTGGACGCCGGAGGAAGTCCGTCAGTTTGAGGAGCGGCATCTCGTTGGAACGAAGGCGCGCCTCGCGCTCGCCTTGATGCTCTATGCAGGGCTCCGCCGGTCCGACGCCGTCGCGCTGGGGCCGCAGCACATTAAGGGCGGCCATCTTGTCTTCGCCGTCACGAAGAACCGGAACCGCAAGCCGGTGACATTGCATCTCCCCGTTCTGCCTGAGCTGCAAGAGGTCATCGACGCGACGCCGTCAGGCAACCTCACGTTCCTGGTGACCGAGTTCGGAAAGCCCTTCAGAGCCGGCGGTTTCGGCAACTGGTTCCGCCGACGCTGCGACGAAGCCGGGCTACCGCATTGCTCGGCGCACGGCCTCCGAAAGGCTGGCGCCACCGTCGCGGCTGAGAACGGCGCGAGCGAGCATCAGCTCATGGCAATCTTCGGGTGGGCGTCGCCAAAGCAGGCGGCTATCTACACGAAAGCGGCTCGACAGAAGGTGCTGGCGGGGTCCGCCATGCCCCTACTCGTCAGCCAAAGTGAGAACAAAAGTGTCCCACTCTCCGACCTGGTGCAGGCGAGTGGGACAAAATAGTCCTCTAACCCATTGAGAATGATGGGGGTCGGAAATGTATGGCTCCCCGGGCCGGACTCGAACCAGCGACCCAGCGGTTAACAGCCGCTTGCTCTACCGACTGAGCTACCGGGGATTAGCGCCGCATATAGGCGAGACACGCTTGCCAACGCAAGGCGGGTCGGGCCATAGGCAAGGGGGCTCTTTCCGTCCCATGTCCCCGGTTGGCCGCAAACCGGGGACGCCGCCATCTTTCGAACGTGATATTGAGGCTTGAGGGCGGGCCCGCGCCGACCGATCCAAGGCGCGAGCGGTGCGGCAGGGCGAGCCGGCTACGGATTAAAGCGACGCGAACATGGCAAACACGAATCCAGGCGGCTCGGTCCGCCTCGGCAGCTACCGCATGCCGCTCCCGCGCTCGCGCCTGCTCAGGATCGCGATCGGCAGCGTGCTGGTGCTCTTTGGGCTGTTCGGATTCCTGCCGGTGCTCGGCTTCTGGATGATCCCGGTCGGGCTCCTCATCCTTTCCGTCGACCTGCCGCGCGTCCGCCGCTGGCGCCGCCGCTTCGCCGTGTGGTTCAGCCGCAAATATCCGGCCTGGGCCGTGCGGCTCGGCGTTTCCGGCAACGGCAGCGGAGCGGCGAAGAAGCCGGCCAGCTGATCGCCAGGCGCGGAAGCCGCTTGCGCGCGTTGCGCCTTTCCTCATAATGGATTCGCTTGGTTCCCCGCCGGCGCGAAAACGCGCTTGGGGATCAAATGGGAATGCGGTGAGGAAGGACCCAATCCGGGCTTCCGAATCCGCAGCTGCCCCCGCAACTGTAAGCGGCGAGCCCATCCGTATCGGCCACCGGAAACGGGAAGGCGCGGAGAAGGGCGACGACCCGCGAGCCAGGAGACCAGCCGGGCGAGAGAAGGCTAGGAATCCGCCGTCGGAGGGACGGCAAGGAGGTCTCATGAACACGCAGTCCGCTTCGGTTGTCGCCACCCGCCAGTTCACCAAATGGCCGGCGCTCTTTGCTCTCGCCTTCGGTATCCTCGTCGTCTACGGCGCGGGCTTCTCGCATCCGATGGCGATCCACAACGCCACGCACGACACAAGGCACGCCTTCGGCCTTCCCTGCCACTGAGGCAGCCATGCTCAAAACTCTGATTTTGAGCGCCGCCGCGGCGGGCGTCGCGGCAGGCGTTCTGACGGCCGTCATCCAGCACGTGACGACGACCCCGATCATCATCGAGGCTGAGAAATACGAGAGCGCAGCAGCGGCCAGCCATGACCACGGCTCCGCGGCGGCCGCACCCGATCAAAGCGCGACGGAGCCCGCGGCGATGGCGGCGAGCTCGCACGCGGATGAAGGCTGGACGCCGGCCGACGGCATCGAGCGCACATTCTTCGCGTCGCTCGCGACGACCGTCATCGGCGTCGGCTTCGGTCTGGCACTGCTCGGCGCGATGTCGCTTGCCGGCGTCAGCATCAACGCGCGCACCGGACTGGCGTTCGGCATCGCCGGCTTCATCTCCGTTGCGCTTGCTCCCGCGCTCGGCCTGCCGCCGGAGATCCCGGGGAGCGGCGCGGCGGGGCTCGACGTACGGCAGGCCTGGTGGTTCTTCGCGGTCGGCGCAACGGCGATCGGCATCGCCGGGTTGCTGCTCACGAAGAACGTCTGGCTGCAGATCGGAGGCGTCGTGCTGATCGCGCTCCCGCATATCGTCGGCGCTCCGCGCCCGCACGAATTCATCTCCACTGCGCCGGCGGAGCTTGCCGGCCACTTCGCCGCGACGTCGCTTGCCGTGACCGCCATCTTCTGGGCGGTGCTCGGGTATGCGTCGGGGGCGTTCTACGAGCGCTTCGCCCGTTCTGGGTGAGGCGGATGCGGAGCGGCCTCGTGCTCGTTTTCGGCGGCGCGCGCTCGGGAAAGAGCAGCTATGCCGAGCGGCTTGTGGCGGAGAGCGGGCTTGAGCCGGTCTACGTGGCGACGGCCGAGGCGCGCGACGCCGAGATGACGGCGCGGATTGAAGCGCATCGCGCCCGCCGCAATCCGAGCTGGCGAACGGTCGAGGCGCCCGATCGGCTCGAAGACGCGCTACGGGCTCAGACGGGAGAGGGAAGGGCGGTGCTGGTAGATTGTCTCACGCTCTGGCTTTCCAACCTCATGCACGGCGACACGGACGTCGAAGCGCGCAGCAGCGCGCTTGCCGGTGTCGCGCGAGCGGCGCCGGGGCTTTGTGTTTTCGTCTCGAACGAGGTCGGGCTCGGGCTTGTCCCCGACAACGCGCTCGGCCGCCGTTTCCGCGATGCGCAGGGACGCTTGAACCAGACTATTGCCGGGGTCGCGGATACCGTCGTCTTCATGGCGGCGGGCCTGCCGCTTGTCCTGAAAGGGTCCCCAGAATGAGCGCCGCAGCCAAGGAAACCCTGGGACGCATCCCGGCGACGATCGTCACCGGCTTTCTCGGCGCCGGCAAGACGACGCTGATCCGCCATCTCCTGCAAAATCCCGGCGGGCGGAAGATCGCGCTCATCGTCAACGAGTTCGGCGACGTCGGCTTCGACGGGGGGCTGCTTGCCGATTGCGGCAGCGAGGCCTGTCGCGCCGACGAGATCATCGAGCTCGCGAACGGCTGCATCTGCTGCACCGTCGCCGACGATTTCCTTCCCGCGATGGAGCTGATCCTCGGCCGCGACGAGCCGCCCGATCACATCGTCATCGAGACGTCCGGCCTGGCGCTGCCGCAGCCGCTGGTGAAGGCCTTCGCCTGGCCGAGCGTGAAGAGCCGCGTCACGGTCGACGGCGTCGTGACGGTGATCGACGCCCTCGCCGTCGCGGAGGGGCGCGTCGCCTCCGACGAGGCGAAGCTTGCCGAGCAGCGCGCCAAGGACCTTTCGCTCCAGCACGACGATCCGGTTGAGGAGCTCTTCGAGGATCAGCTCCGCTGCGCCGACCTGATCGTGATCGCCAAGAGCGACCTGGTCGACGAGGCGGGTCTTGCGAGAGTCGAGAAGGCGATCGCGGAAGATCGGCGGCCGCAGGCGAAGGCGATCCGCGTGGCGCATGGCGCCATCCCAATCGACGTCATGCTCGGGCAGTCAGCGGCGGCGGAGGCCGACAGCCACGGCCGGCAGAGCCACCACGAGCTTCTCGGCGAGGAACACGACCACGACGACTTCGATAGCTTCGTGCTCGACGTCGTCGCTGCCGATCGCGCGAGCCTCGAGGCGCGCGTGAGAGAAGCGATGGCGATTGACGGCGTTCTGCGCATCAAGGGCGTCGTCGCGGTCGAGGACCGCGACGTGCCGCTTGCGGTCCAGGCGGTCGGACCGCGGGTCGAAACCTGGTTCGTCGACGCTTCGCGCGAGCCGGGGCTGGTGGTGATCGGGCTGAAGGGGCTTGAGCGCGCGGCCGTAGAGAGGGCGCTCGGCGGTTGAGCTGATGGAGCGGCCATGCACCTCCTGAAGGGCCAGCCGCGGACGATCGCCGGCGAGGCGGAGCCTGTCGATCTTGGGCAGTCGCCCGGCGACATCGTCATCCTCAGCGCCGCTGACACGGAGATTTCCGGGCTCGCGGTGGCGCGGCGCGCGCTTGGACCGACTTTCCCGAGCGTTCGTCTTGCCAACTGGATGGCGCTTGCGCATCCCTATTCGGTCGATCTCTACGGCGAAAGCGTGCTCCAGCACGCGAAGCTGACCGTAATCCGTCTACTCGGCGGCGCGTCCTACTGGCGCTACGGCCTCGACGAAGTGGTACGGATCGCGCGGGCCAACGGATCGAAGGTCGTTGTCATCCCCGGCGACGCGACCTGGGATGCGACGCTTGCGGCGCACGGCAACGTCGACGCGGCGCAGGCGAAGACGCTCTGGGCCTATCTGGTCGAAGGCGGGGCGGGAAATCTTGCCGATGCTTTGCGCTTCTGCGCGTGGCTGATCGGAGAGGGCTACGAGCCTGAAGAGGCGAGGGCGCTCCCAAGCGCCGGCGTCTATGCGCCTGCGCAATCCAGCGAACGTCCGACCGCCGCCATCGTCTTCTACCGCGCGCTCATGCAGGCGGGTCAGACGGAGCCTATCGACGCCTTGTGCGAAGCGCTTCGCGAACGCGGGCTCGATCCGCTGCCGCTTTTCGTGTCGAGCCTGAAGGCGAAAGAAGATGCGGCCCTCGTCGCCGATACCTTTGCGGAGCGTGAACCGGCGGTCGTGTTGAACGCCACCTCCTTCGCCCTGTCACAGCCGGGCGCGGCGTTCGAAGGCACGGTGCTCGACGGAGGGACGAGGCCGGTCATTCAGGTCACCTTCGCGGGGATATCCGAAGAATCCTGGGCGAGTTCCACGCGCGGGCTCGCGCCGACCGACCTCACGATGAACGTCGTGCTGCCTGAGGTGGACGGGCGCATCATCTCGCGCGCTGTTTCGTTCAAGGAGGCGGGCGAGCTCGATCCACTCACCGAATGCCGGCCGGTCCGCTATAAGCCGAAGGCGGACCGCGTCGCCTTCGTCGCCGAGCTGGCCGCGCGCTGGGCGAGGCTTCGCGCAACGCCGAATGCCGAGAAGCGCATCGCGATCGTGCTCTCGAACTACCCGAACAAGGACGGCCGCATCGCGAACGGCGTCGGCCTCGACGCGCCGGCCTCGACCGCCAACGTGCTGAACGCGATGCGGGTGGCGGGCTACGATGCGGCGGCGGCGCCGGAGACGGGCGCGGAGTTGATGGAGGCGTTGCTCGCCGGGCCGACAAATGGCCGGAACGGCGACGCCAGAACCCTCTCCCACAGGGAGAGGGTGGCTGCGGAGCAGCCGGGTGAGGGGTTGCGGCGCCAGCCTCCTCGCGAGACGGCTGATGCCGCATCCCCTCATCCGTCGCCTTCGGCGACACCTTCTCCCCATGGGAGAAGGGACGCTTACGGCGAGATGCTGGTGCTCGACGACTATCGGCGTCATTTCGCTCTTCTGCCTGAATCCGTTCGCGCCGCCGTCGTCGCGCGTTGGGGCGATCCGTCATCCGATCCTTTCGTCGAGAACGACGCCTTCATCCTTGCCGCGCATCGCTTCGGCAATATCGCGATCGGCATCCAGCCGGCGCGCGGATACAACGTCGATCCGAAGACGAGCTATCACGATCCCGATCTCGTCCCGCCGCACTCCTACTTCGCCATCTATTTCTGGCTCCGGGAGGAATTTTCCGCCGACGCCCTGATCCACATGGGCAAGCACGGCAATCTCGAATGGCTGCCGGGGAAGGCGCTGGCGCTTTCGGAGAGTTGCTATCCGGAGGCGACGCTCGGGGCGCTGCCGGTGATCTATCCCTTCATCGTCAACGATCCGGGCGAGGGCGCGCAGGCGAAGCGGCGGACGGCCGCGGTCGTCGTCGATCACCTGATGCCGCCGATGGCGCGCGCGGAAAGCTACGGGCCGGCCGCGGCGCTCGAAGCGCTGATCGACGAATACGCGGCGGCCGAGGCGAGTGATCCGCGCCGCGCGAAACGTGTCGGCGCCGACATCGCGGACCTCGCGGCGCGGCACGGTTTCGACAAGGACCTCGGGCTTGATTTCAAGAGCGGCGGAACGGACGCGCTCGGAAAGCTCGACGCGCATATCTGCGACCTGAAGGAATTGCAGATCCGCGACGGGCTGCATGTGCTTGGCGAAGTGCCGAGCGGACGACAGCGGGCGGAGACTTTGGTGGCGCTCGCACGCGTGCCGCGCGGCCCTTCGAGGCGCCGCCAAAGCGGCGCATCTCAGGATGAGGGCGGCGACGGTGATGCGTCGCTGTTGCGTGCTCTCGCGGATGACTTGGAACTTGGGTTCGACCCGCTCAACTGTGATTTCGCGGAGACATGGCAAGGGCCGCGACCTGCCTCCCTCCCCCCTTGCGGGAGAGGGACGGGGAGAGGGGAGGGAGACAGCCACAACGCCGTCTGGCGCACGGTCGGCGACACTGTGGAGCGGCTTGAGGGATTGGCACTTTCTCTGACGTCCTCACTCGTAGGAAGCCATGGCGGCGGTCTTCATGCTTCCCCCCTCCCTGTCCCTCCCCCGCAAGGGGGGAGGGGACCGGTGGCTCCAGGTCCCCGCTCGGCGGCCGTGATCGGGGCCTTGGCGAACGACATCGCCCCTGCGCTCGATTCCTCCGGCGCGCGGGAGATCGCCGCGGTGCTTGATGCGCTTTCGGGAAAATTCGTACCGCCGGGCCCCTCGGGTGCGCCGACGCGCGGACGTTCAGATTGTCTCCCGACCGGCCGCAACTTCTATTCCGTCGACGTTCGCGCCGTACCAACGCATGCGGCATTCGATCTCGGGCGTCGCTCCGCCGATCTTCTCGCACAGCGCTACTTCCAAGATGAGGGCGAATGGCCGCGCGCGATCGCGCTCACCGTCTGGGGCACGTCGAACATGCGCACCGGCGGCGACGACATCGCGCAGGCGCTCTGGCTGATCGGCGCGCGGCCGGTGTGGGACGGCACATCGGGACGCGTGACCGGCGTCGAGGTCGTGTCACTCGCGGAGCTGAAGCGCCCGCGCGTCGACGTGACGCTCAGGATCTCCGGCTTCTTCCGCGACGCCTTCCCGACACAGATTTCGCTCTTCCACGAAGCGGTACAGGCGGTCGCTGAACGCGACGAACCGGCAGACGCCAACCCGATCGCCGCGCGCATCCGCACGGACGCTGCGAAGCTTGCGGAGGCCGGCATGACGAAAGACGAAGCGCGAAGTGCCGCGTCGTTCCGTGTCTTCGGCTCCAAGCCCGGCGCCTATGGCGCGGGGCTGCAGGCGCTGATCGACGAGGGGGTCTGGGCGGACCGGAAAGATCTCGCCGCGGCCTTCCTCGAATGGTCGGCTTACGCCTATGGCGGCGGCGCGGAAGGGAAAGGCGCCCGTCAGCTTCTCGAAGCGCGGCTCAAGGCCACCGACGCCGTCGTGCAGAACCAGGACAACCGCGAGCACGATCTCCTCGACTCCGACGATTATTATCAGTTCGAGGGCGGGCTCTCCGCGTCGGTCGAAACGCTGAAAGGCGAAGCACCGCGCGTCTTCCACAACGATCACTCGCGTCCCGAAAGGCCCGTCATCAGGGCCCTCGACGAGGAGATCGCGCGCGTCGTGCGCGGGCGCGCAGCGAACCCGAAATGGATCGCCGGCGTGATGCGCCACGGCTACAAGGGCGCCTTCGAGATCGCCGCGACCGTCGACTATCTTTTCGCTTTTGCCGCGACGACGAATGCGGTGAAGCATCATCATTTCGAGCAGCTCCACGACGCTTACATCGAAGACGAAGCGGTGCGCGGCTTTATCGCCGAGAACAATGCACCGGCGCTCAAGGAGATCGCGGCGCGCTTCTGCGAGGCGATCGACCGCGGCCTTTGGGCGCCGCGCAGGAACAGCGCCTATCAGGAGCTGCAGCGCCTTGCTGGGAGAATGGCGGCATGAAAACCGATGGGCTCTCCGAAGCCGAGATCAACGCCAAGCACGCGGAGAAGATGCGCCGCAAGAAGGAGGCGCGCGACAAGATCATCGCGACGAAGACGATCGAGAAGGGCTTGCTGATCGTCCACACCGGCAAGGGCAAGGGGAAGTCGACCGCCGCCTTCGGACTCGTCTTCCGCGCGCTCGGCAACGGCATGAAGGTCGCGATCGTGCAGTTCGTGAAGGGCAAGTGGCAGACCGGGGAACGGGTCGCGCTGGAAAAATTCGGCGACCGAGTGACCATCAACACGATGGGCGAGGGCTTCACTTGGGAGACGCAGAACCGCGAGCGTGACATCGCCGCGGCGAAGGCAGCCTGGGAGAAAGCCAAGGCGCTCATCATGGACGACGAGCACCAGATGGTGGTGCTCGACGAGCTCAATATCGTGCTGCGCTACGACTATCTCGACACGGCCGAAGTCGTCGCGGCGCTTCAAGCGCGCCCGCCGATGAAGCACGTCGTCGTCACCGGGCGGAACGCCAAGGACGAGCTGATCGAAGCGGCCGACCTCGTCACTGAGATGGAACAGGTGAAGCACCCGTTCCGCTCCGGCGTAAAGGCGCAGAAGGGGATCGAATTCTGAGCCGTCGACCGCGATCGGCAGCGGCGGAGCGATGACCCCCGCCATCATGATCCAGGGCACCGGTTCGAATGTCGGCAAGTCGCTGATCGTCGCCGGGCTCTGCCGCGCCTTCGCCGATCGCGGGCTGAAGGTCGCGCCGTTCAAGCCGCAGAACATGTCGAACAACGCCGGCGTCGCTGAGGGCGGCGAGATCGGCCGCGCGCAGATGCTGCAGGCACGCGCCGCGCGCGTCGCGCCGTCCGTGCACATGAATCCGGTGCTGCTGAAGCCGGAGACGGATCGCGGCGCGCAGATCGTCGTGCGGGGGAAGCGATGGGCGACGCTCAGCGCGCGCGACTACGGCAGCCGGAAAGTCGAGCTTCTGCCGAAGGTTCTGGAGAGCTTCGAAATCATCGCGCAAGCCGCCGACCTCGTCATCGCCGAAGGCGCAGGATCGCCGGCCGAGATCAATCTTCGCCGCGGCGACATCGCCAACATGGGCTTCGCGGCGGCAGCCGATGTGCCGGTGGCGCTCGTCGGCGACATCGACCGGGGCGGCGTCATCGCCGCCATGGTCGGCACGCATGCTGTCCTCGATCGGGCGGAGCGGAACCTGATAAAGGCGTTTATCATCAATAAGTTCCGTGGCGACCCTTCGCTGTTCGAAGAGGGTGTCTTCGAGATCGCGAAGCGGACGGGATGGGCGCCGCTCGGCGTCGTTCCGCATTTTCCGGACGCGAGCCATCTGCCGGCGGAAGACGTCCTTGGCCTTGTCGCGGGGTGCAAGGAAACGGCTTCGCGGATCAGAATCGCTGTGCCCCGGCTGCCGCGCATTGCCAATTTCGACGACCTTGATCCTTTGTCCGCCGAACCTGATGTGACGGTTGAGGTGATCGAGCCTGGACAAGCAATTCCAGGCGATTGCGATCTCGTCCTCATCCCCGGCTCGAAAGCGACAATCGCGGACCTCGCGGTGCTTCGGACGGAGGGATGGGACGTCGACATCCTGGCGCACCGCAGGCGCGGCGGGGCGGTGCTCGGGCTCTGCGGCGGCTATCAGATGCTCGGTCGGACCATCGCCGACCCCGGCGGCGTCGAGGGACCGGCCGGCACGGTCGCCGGGCTCGGGCTGCTTGCGGTCGATACCGTGCTTGGCGGTGACAAGACCACGGAAGAAGTTTCGGCGCGACACAAGGAAAGCGGCGCAAGCCTTTCCGGCTACGAGATTCATCTGGGCCGAAGCGAGGGGCCGGATTGCGCGCGGCCGTTCCTCGAAATCGCCGGCCGTCCGGACGGCGCGACGGCGGCCGACGGCCTCGTCGCCGGCACCTACGTGCACGGGCTCTTCGCCAGCGACGACTTTCGCCGCACCTTTCTCGCGAAGCTCGGCGGTCGCTCGACCGCCCGCTACGAGGCGCAAGTGGAGGCGGCACTCGACGGCCTTGCGGCGCATCTCGCGGAGCACCTCGACCTTGAGCGGATCCTCGCTATCGCGCGAACGCGAAAAGGATGAGCGCGGCGAGCGCGACCGCGACGGCAAGGATCATCCAGGCGACGTCGATCAAGCGGATCGCGGCGCGGATATCCCCAGGTCCGGCGTCGCGCCTGCCCGCCGGATTGAGCCAGGCGCCGTCGACCGCGACCGCTCCGTAGCGGCGCGGACCGCCAATCGCCAGCCCGAGCGCCCCAGCGAGCGCCGCCTCCGGCCATCCGGCGTTCGGGGACTTGTGCTTCGGTCCGTCGGCGAGAGCCGCGCGGAACGCGCCGCTCGCCGACGGACCTGACAGGAAAGCCGCGGCGGCGATCAGCGGTACCGAAAGGCGCGCCGGCACGAAATTCATGACATCGTCGAGACGCGCGGCTGCCCACCCGAACGCTTCGTGGCGCGGCGAACGGTGCCCGATCATGGAATTGGCGGTGTTCACGACTTTGAAGACGAGGAGGCCGGGGAGGCCGAGAAGGGCGAACCAGAAGGCCGGCGCGACAACCCCGTCGGAAAAATTCTCCGCCGCGGATTCGATTGCCGCGCGCGTGACGCCGGCTTCATCGAGCACAGTCACGTCGCGGCCGACGATCTTCGACACGGCACGCCGGCCCGCTTCAAGGCCGTCTTCGGCCAACGCATGCTCGACCGCCGTCACGTGGTCGATGAGGCTCTTGTGCGCGAGGAACACGGCGACGACGATCGCTTCGATCGCGAGCCCGAGCGGTATCCGATCGAACACACGCTCGCCGACCCACCCAACCGCCGCCGCGCCGAGGACGATGAGGAGGGTCGCAAGGACGCCGCGGGCGCGGCGCGCGCCGAAGGTCAGGCCAAGATCGTTCAAGCGGGCGTCGAACCATGCGACCGCACGGCCGATCAGCACGATCGGATGAGGGACGCTCAGCCAAAGCCGCGGCGGGTCGCCGAACACCCGGTCGGTCAGCAGAGCGACGACGAGCACGGCGAGCGTCGTCACGGCGGACCAGCACACCAATCGCGCCGCGCTTCAGAAGACTGGCGGAAGCCGCTGCCGCGACACATCTTGCAAGCCATCACGCGGCCATAGCCGATCCGGCTGCCGAACGCACCGGCAGCCGCTTCCGGCGCTCTTGTGGCGCCCCTATCCCTCTGGTAACGCAGCCGCGACCGGCCTCGTGGCGGAGTGGTGACGCAGCGGACTGCAAATCCGCGCACCCCGGTTCGATTCCGGGCGAGGCCTCCAGCTTCTCGGGTTTTGAGCGCATGACTGATTTTGCCGTCCTCCGGCAGCGCATGGTCGACAATCAGCTGCGGCCGAGCGATGTCACCGACCACGAGGTGATCCGGGCGTTCCTGACTGTCCCGCGGGAGATGTTCGTCGCGCCCGCGGACGCGCCCTTTGCCTATGCCGATCGCGAGCTTTCGATGACGGACGCCGCACCGGCGCGCCGCATGATGGAGCCGGTCCGGCTGGCGCGGCTCGTCAACGCGCTGCCGCTCGGGCCTGACGCGAAGGCGATGGTGGTCGGCTGCGGGACCGGCTATTCCGCGGCGATCCTGTCGCATCTCGCGGGCTCGGTCGTCGCGGTCGAGGAGGACAAGGCGCTCGCGGCGCTGGCGCGCGAGAGGCTGAGGGCCGCCGGTGCGACCAACGTCACTGTGGTCGAGGCCAAGCTGACCGACGGCTATGCGGCCGAGGCACCCTATGACGCGATCCTGGTCGACGGGGCCGTCGAAAGGATGCCAGAGACCCTCGTCGAACAGTTGAAGCGCGGCGGCATCCTTGCCGCGATCGAGCGCGACGAGAGGGTCAGCCGCGCGATGCTCTACGAGCGTGTCGGAGCGGAGGCCACGAAATGGCCGCGGTTCGACGCCTGGGCCACGCTCCTCCCCGGATTTGAGCGCCCGCGCGCGTTCGTTTTCTGAGAACCGTCGCCCTCACGACACGATCGGCGGCTATTCGTCACGGCGGCGGCTCAATTCTGTTGATGACCGGCGCCGGGGCGACCCATATGTCGGGTAGTGATGTTACGATTCTCACGCCGTTAGCGGCTCCTGCATGCGGCCTTCTTGGGTGAGTTGAGGGGACACGTGGTCCGTCGCAAGTGCGCCGTCTTGGCGACGGCAATCGGCATTTCGGTTTTCGCGATGGCCCCGGCGGCTCTATGCGGAGTCGATCGTGCACGCGCTCGCCTCCGCTTACGCCGACAACCCGCAGATCAACTCGGCGCGGGCGCAGACGCGCGCCGACGACGAGAGCGTTCCAATTGCGCGCGGCGGATATACGCCGGTCATTTCGCTCTTCAGCACGACGACCGGCAGCCACACGGACCAGGTCCTTTCCGCGACCGCCAACAAAACGACGGGTTCCAGCACCGTCGGCGTTCAGATCACGCAGAACATCTTCACCGGCTTTCGCGTTCGCAACGCGGTTCGGCAGGCGGAGGTCGGCGTGCTCGCGAGCCGCGAACTTCTCCGCAACACCGTGCAGAACGTTCTCTTCGATGCGGCGCAGGCCTATATGGACGTGCTGCGCGACATCGCCATCCTCGACATCCGCCGCCGCAACGTCCTCTTCCTCGATGAGCAGGTGCGCGCCGCGAACGAGCGGTTCAACGTCGGGGAGAACACACGCACCGACGTCGCGCAGGCGCGTGCGGCGCTGGCGACGGCAAAGGCGGCCGTCAGTCTCGCCGGCGCGAATCTGGCGACGAGCCGGGCGACCTATCATCAAATCATCGGCCATGACCCGGACGGATTGGCCGACGGATTTCCCTACGGCCGCCTGGTGCCGAAGACGCTGAACGAGGCGATTGCCGTCTCGCAGGACATCCATCCCGTGGTGCTTGCAGCCATTCATCAGGCGGATGCGCAGGCCTATGCCGTCAAGCAGGCTGAGGGTGAGCTGCTGCCGCAAGTCAGCCTGGAAGGCACGGTGCAGCACAACGAGAGCTACAACGGCAACTTCGATCCGAACTCGGCGACGATCTCCGCGCAAGTCAGCATTCCGCTCTACGCCGGTGGGGCCGCCTACGGGACAATTCGCCAGTCGAAGGAGCTCTACGGACTGCGCAAGATCGAGATCGACGTGGCGCGCGACCAGGTGCGGGCTGCCGTCGTTACGGCGTGGGCGCAGGTCGATGCGGCGGTCGGTTCGATAGCGGCCGCGGACGAAGGCGTCTCGGCAGCCGACATCGCGCTTTCCGGCGTGCAGGAGGAGCAGAAGGTCGGCCAGCGCACGACGCTCGACGTTCTCGATGCGCAACAGACACTGCTTAGCGCGCGCGAGACGGCGGTGGTCGCACGTCACGACCGCGTCGTCGCCTCGTTTGCCCTTCTGTCGGCAATGGGCCGGCTGACCGCCGAGGCGCTTAGCCTGCCGACCGCGGCCTACGACCCGACCGAGCACTACCGCGCCGTTCGCGGCAAGATCATCGGCGTGCGAACGCCTGACGGACGGTAGGTATCCAAGCACATGTCTTCGCGGGACGAATCCGGGTATTTCGGCCGCTGGCGTCGCATCATGGTGTTTCCCTAGCGCGGGTCTCTCCGTCTAATGTGTCGCCGATTCGGGCGGCGAATCGGGCGGGTACGACCGGGGGATGAGAATGGCGAATCCAAACGCGGCGCATGAACCGTCGATGGAAGAGATACTTGCGTCGATCCGCCAGATCATCTCCGAAGACGGCGGCTCGTCCGCCCCAAAGATCGACGGCATGATCGCCGAGCCGGCACGCGCGGGGCGATCTGAGGACGCAGCACCCCAAGCCGAGCCCCGACCAATCGCACCGGCACCGAACGCGCGTGTTCCGGTGTCGTTCGCAGCTCCGGACGAGCCGGCGGAGGCGATTGGGAACGCGACAGCATCGGGGCGCGACTTTGGATCGTTCATGCGGCGCGACGTTACCGTAGAGGCCAACGAGGCACTTGAGCCGGAAACCGAGCCGCGGCACTTCGCCGGGCCGTTGATCGCGCAGCGC
Source organism: uncultured Alphaproteobacteria bacterium (assembly GCA_963739005.1). Taxonomy (GTDB): domain Bacteria; phylum Pseudomonadota; class Alphaproteobacteria; order Rhizobiales; family Afifellaceae; genus DASWJZ01. The sequence continues at coordinate 33,416 of CAVTYQ010000007.1, forward strand.
GCGTATTCGGCGGAAGAGGATGAGGGCCCGCTTCTCTCGCCGGCGTCGGGCGAAGCCATTTCGGGTGCGTTCGGCACCCTTGCCCACACGCTCCTTGAGCAGAACGCCCGCACGCTCGAGGACGTCGTCACCGCGATGCTGCAGCCGATGCTGAAGCAGTGGCTTGACGACAACCTGCCCTCGATCGTCGAGCGTAAAGTCCGGGAGGAGATCGAGCGGGTCTCGCGCGGACGGCGCTAAAACCGCTCCTTGCCCAGGAAAAAGCCTGGCGACGGCGCCGCCGAGGGTGGCGCGCCTTGTGCTAGAAAGCGCGGTTGACAGGCCGCAGCGGCGTCAGTTTAACACCGCCGCCACAGCCGGGACCGCCATGCTGGAAAAGACCTACGACGCGGCGAGCGTCGAGCCGCAAGTCCGCGACCTTTGGGAGAAGGCCGACGCTTTCCGCGCCGGCGCCGGCGCGGAACCGGGCGCCGAGCCGTTCTCGATCGTCATCCCGCCGCCGAATGTCACCGGCTCGCTCCATATGGGGCACGCGCTCAACAACACGCTGCAGGACATCCTCGTCCGCTTCGAGCGCATGCGCGGCCGCGACGTGCTCTGGCAGCCGGGCATGGATCATGCCGGCATCGCCACGCAGATGGTGGTCGAGCGCCAGATGATGGAACGGCAGGAGCCCAATCGGCGCGTCATCGGACGCGACGCGTTTGTCGAGAAGGTCTGGGCCTGGAAGGCCGAGTCCGGCGGCATGATCATCAACCAGCTGAAGCGGCTCGGCTGCTCCTGCGACTGGTCGCGCGAGCGCTTCACCATGGACGAGGGCCTGTCGCGCGCCGTCATCAAGGTGTTCGTGCAGCTCCACAAGGAAGGGCTGATCTACCGCGACAAGCGGCTGGTGAACTGGGACCCGAAGCTGGTCACCGCCATCTCCGACCTGGAGGTGCAGCAGGTCGAAGTGAAGGGGCATCTCTGGCACTTCCGCTATCCGATCGAGGAGAGCGATCAGTTCATCGTCGTCGCGACGACGCGGCCGGAGACGATGCTTGGCGACACCGCCGTCGCCGTGCATCCCGACGACGAGCGCTACAAGGAACTCATCGGCAAGTTCGCCCTGCTGCCGCTCGTCGGCCGGCGCATCCCGATCATCGCCGACGAATACGCCGACCCCGAGGCGGGCTCAGGCGCGGTGAAGATCACGCCTGCGCACGACTTCAACGACTTCGAGGTCGGCCGGCGCCACAACCTTCCACTCGTCAACATCATGGACGCGGAGGCAAACATCCGGCTTCGCGGCAACGAGGACTTTCTGCGCGACGTGCCGCCCTCGACCCAACTCGCGGAGACGATCGAAGCACTCGACGGGCTCGATCGCTTCACCGCGCGCGAAAGCGTCGTGGCGATGATGGAAGAGCGCGAGTTGATCGAGAAGACCGACGAGCACACGCACATGGTCCCGCATGGCGACCGCAGCAACGTGCCGATCGAGCCGTACCTGACCGACCAGTGGTACGTGAACGCGAAGGTGCTCGCCGCACCCGCCATCGCCAGCGTGCGCGAGGGGCGGACGGCCATTGTGCCGAAGAGCTGGGAGCGGACCTATTTCGACTGGATGGAGAACATCCAGCCATGGTGCATCTCGCGCCAGCTCTGGTGGGGCCACCGCATCCCCGCGTGGTACGGCCCGAAGCGGAACGGCGGCGGCTTCGCCTTCGACGAGCTCGAGACGTTCGTCGAAGGATCGGAGGCGGCGGCACAGGAGGCCGCCGGAAAGCACTACCGCCACGGCGTGGTGGTGATGCCGTCGAGCCAGGCAGCGGCGGCCTACTGGGCGGAGGCATTCAAGAACGATCAGCCGCTCCCCGCGATACCCCTCTGGCGCGACGAGGACGTGCTCGACACGTGGTTCTCCTCGGCGCTCTGGCCGTTCTCTACGCTCGGATGGCCGGACGAGACGCCGGAGCTCAAGCGCTACTACCCGACGAGCGCGCTCGTCACCGGCTTCGACATCATCTTCTTCTGGGTGGCGCGGATGATGATGATGGGGCTCCACTTCATGAAGAAGGAGCCGTTCCACACGACCTACATCCACGGCATGGTGCGCGACGAGAAGGGCGCGAAGATGTCGAAGTCGAAGGGGAACGTGGTCGATCCCCTTCAACTCATCGACGAGTTCGGCGCCGATGCGCTGCGCTTCACCATGGCGTCGCTGGTGACGCCGCGCGGCGACGTGAAGGCGTCACGCGCGCGCATCGAAGGCTATCGCAACTTCGGCACCAAGATCTGGAACGCGGCGCGCTTCTGCGAGATCAACGAATGCCGCCCCGATCCCGCTTTCGAGCCGGCGGCGGCGCAGGAAACGGTCAATCGCTGGATCCTGACCGAGGCGACCGCGACCGTCCGGGCAATCACGAAGGCGATCGAGGAGTACCACTTCAACGAGGGCGCCGATGCGCTCTACCACTTCGTCTGGGCGACCTTCTGCGACTGGTATCTCGAGCTGATCAAGCCGCTGCTCTCGGAGGGAAGCGACGCCGCCAAGGCGGAGACGCGGGCGACCGCGGCGCATGTCCTCGGCCTGATCCTCAAGATCATGCATCCTTTCATGCCCTTCATCAGCGAGGCGCTGTGGAGCGGTCTCGGCGAGGGCGGGACGCGCGTGCTGGCGCTGACCCGTTGGCCGCACGCGGACTTTTCCGACGGCGCCGCCGACGCCGAAATCAACTGGCTGGTGGAGCTGATCGGCGCCATCCGCTCCGTGCGCTCCGAGATGAACGTGCCGGCCGCAGCCAAGACCGCGCTCGCCATCGTCGGCGGTGACCCAAGGATCGCCGAGCGCGTCGCGCGCCACGGCGCGGCGATCGATCGCCTCGCCCGCGTCGAGGGCATTACCGAGACCGCTGCTGCGCCGAACGGCTCGGCGCAGATCATCGTCGGCGGCGCCACCTTCGCGTTGCCGCTCGCCGGCGTGGTCGACTTCTCCGCCGAGGAGGCGCGCCTCGAAAAGGAGATCGCGCGCGTGGAAGGCGAGATCGGGCGGATCGACAAGAAGCTTGCCAACGCCAAGTTCGTGGCGCGCGCGCCGGAGGACGTGGTGGAAGCGGAGCGCGAGAAGCGCGCCGCCTACGCCGCGGACGGCGAGCGCCTCGCAGCGGCGCTGAAACGGGTCAAGAACGCGGCGTAGGCTCGGCGCGAGCCGAAGTCAGGCCGCGAAGCCGGTGGCGCGGCTGGTGTCGGCCATGCCGTCGTCCTCCGCGTCGCCGCCGGAGAGCCGGAGAGCGGTCTCGCGGAGCAGCTTCGGCAGCGCGTCGTCCATCACGTGATAGGTCGTGGTCGACGGGAACGCCATCGCCGTTCCGCATTCCTCGACGATCTTCATGATCGCGAGAAGCAGCTCCTCCTGAACTTCCAGGAAATGGCTGGAATCGGTGGTCTTGACGAACGTGCAGATCTCAACCCCGAGGGCATATTGGCCGAGTTCCCTGAAGCGGACGCGTAGTTGTGCCTGGTCTATCTCCGGGTGTCCTTCGAGCAGTTCGCGAATGCACTTTATCACCTCGCGCATCTGCTCCTGCGTGGTCTCATAGCGGAGCCCGACCGTCGTCTTCACCAGCGACTGGTCACGCCGCGACCAGTTGATGAGCTGCATGTTGGAGAACTCGGCATTCGGTATCGTGATGAGCGTGCGGTCGGGAGCGCGCACGCGCGTGGAGCGCAGACCGATTTCCTCGACCGTGCCGACCACGCCGTTGAACTCGCAGGAGTCTCCGACCCGCACCGGCCGGTCGGCGTGAAGCGTCAGGCCGCCGATCAGGTTTTCAAGCGTCGGGCGCGCCGCTAGGCCGAGCGCCAGGCCGCCGACTCCGAGCCCTGCGAGAACGCCGTAGAGGGAGATGCCGACCTCGCGCGCGCCAAATATCGCGATGCCGACCGCTGCCGCGATGCCGAGAACACGCGCGGTGATCCGCAGGAGGCTTGCGTCGATGCCCGCCGGATCGACGCGCGGCGACGAAAGGATCAGCTCGCCCAGGCCGATGAGCGCGAAATAGGCGGCAAGTGCGGTCACCATGAAGGCGATCGAGTAGAGCGACGCGTTGGCCGCGATATAGGGCCAGCCGGTGATGTTCAGCTGGTTGCCGATGAGCCATTCAGCGGCGAGCGCCGTAGTGACGATCACGATCGACATCGCCAGGCGGCACCCGGCGCGCCGCAACGGAGGCGCCGCGGCGATCCGCCGATGCGGAAGACGCCAGATGGCCCAAAAGATGCTGCCGAGCGCGGCAGCGACGAGAAACAGGCCAACCCACTGCCAAACCGCCTGGCCGGCAAGCGCGTGATGCGTCCACGCCGGCAGCGCCTGGATCCACAGGTACCATTTTGGCGGAAGCAGGTGGCCCGGCGTCAGTGTGTAGAAGTCGAAGAAGTCCGGCTGGGCGTCGCTACGCTCGGAGAATCCCTTGATGAGGTTGAAGATCTCCGGCACACGCGCGACCGTCCCTGACGAGAACAAATAGTTGCCGGCCTCCAGGCCATCGCTTACGCGCACGATCTGGATCTGGGCGTAGGGGAGAGACCAAGCCTCGATCGGCGCCTTGCCGTGGCCGCTCGCGACGTCTTCCCGACCGGGGATACTCTTCGCTCGGTGTGACCGGAAGCCGGTCGAAGATCTCCTTCAGGAGCAGCACCGTCTGGGTCCCGACCTCCTCTCTGTCGACTTCCGGCACCTGGCTCAGGTCAAGCGTGGCAATTGCGCGGCGGAGAAGCAGTTGCGCGGTCGTCACCTCCTGCTTCACCTCGGCGGATGCCGTGAACCCTGGACTGTGGCGATGCTCGTCGTAGGCGCTACTCAGCACCTTGTAGGCCTGCTGCACGCTCTCCTGCAGCGACATGAGGGTGGCGCGCGGGCTGGAGAGATCCGGGCGTGCGAGCAGCGCCAGATAGCTCTCATCGATTTTCGGAGCGGGCGTCTGCTCGGCATGCACCGAGGTCAGCGCCGCGAAGCAGGCGAGAGCCGCAACAAGCCGCAGCGTCACAGCCAAAAGATTGAATCGAAATCGCAACAGGCGGGTCATGCTCGGCCAGGCTCGGGTTGGGTCGGAGGCTCGGCGACCGGCGCAGCCGGCACGCTCCGACGGTTGAATTCAGCTCCGCAACCAATGGTAAGCCGGTAAAATTAACGAGCGGTGTGAACATCGCTGCGCAACGGGGCACCGATGCCCGACTGACGGGGCAAGAACCGACCGCCAATCCGCGTGTCACCGAACTGCCACAGCTGTTGCAAAACAGCGCCGATCGGCGCCGCGCCCCCTTTGCGCCACGATCCATCTTATTGTTTCTCAAGGACTAGGCGGCACTTTCAAGTGTCGTCGGAAGGGTGCGCCGGGGGGCGGATGATGGCGGACCACAGGGAGCGAAGCTGCGTCAAACGGGAGACGCGGCGAGAGCGGGCGTAGATGGACGCGAGAACGTTCGACAAGAAGAAGTTGCCGAGCCGCCATGTGACGGAGGGGCCAACCCGCGCGCCGCATCGCTCGTATTATTACGCGATGGGTCTGACGCGCGAGCAGATCCATCAGCCGTTCGTCGGTGTCGCCACCTGCTGGAACGAAGCCGCGCCGTGCAACATTTCGCTCTCCCGCCAGGCGCAGGCCGCGAAGAAGGGCGTCGCTGCGGCCGGCGGCACGCCGCGGGAATTCACCACGATCACGGTCACCGATGGCATCGCCATGGGTCACCAGGGCATGAAGTCGTCGCTGGTCTCGCGTGAAGTGATCGCCGACTCTGTCGAGCTGACGATGCGCGGGCACTGCTACGACGCGCTGATAGGGCTGGCCGGATGCGACAAGTCGCTACCCGGCATGATGATGGCCATGTGCCGGCTGAACGTCCCTTCCGTCTTCATCTACGGCGGCTCGATCCTGCCGGGGCGCTTCCGCGGCAAACAGGTGACGGTGCAGGACCTTTTCGAAGCGGTCGGGATGGTTTCGGTCGGCAGCATGTCGATGGATGATCTCGACGAGCTTGAGCAGGTCGCATGCCCGTCGGCGGGCGCCTGCGGCGCTCAATTCACGGCGAACACGATGGCGACCGTGTCGGAGGCGATCGGGCTCGCGCTTCCCTATTCGGCCGGCGCGCCGGCGCCTTACGAGATCCGCGACGCCTTCTGCATGGCGTCGGGCGAGAAGATCATGGAGCTCATCGCCCGCGACATCCGGCCGCGCGATATCGTCACGCGCGAAGCGCTGGAGAACGCGGCGACGGTGGTCGCGGCGTCGGGCGGCTCGACCAATGCCGGCCTGCACCTGCCGGCGATCGCGCATGAGTGCGGGATCAAATTCGACCTCTTCGACGTGGCCGAGATCTTCAAGCGCACCCCCTACATCGCCGATCTGAAGCCGTCGGGGCGCTACGTCGCGAAGGACATGTTCGAGGCCGGCGGCATCCCGCTCCTCATGAAGACACTGCTTGATAACGGTTTTCTCAATGGCGATTGCTTAACCGTAACCGGCCGCACAATTGCCGAAAACCTCGCCCAGGTGAGTTGGAATCCCGACCAGGACGTCGTGCGTCCGGCCGACAACCCGATCACACCGACGGGTGGCGTCGTGGGGCTCAGAGGAAACCTCGCGACGGAAGGTGCCATCGTGAAGGTGGCGGGGATGAAAAACGTCCGCTTCTCCGGCCCGGCGCGGTGTTTCGACAGTGAAGAGGAATGCTTCGCGGCTGTGAGCGAGCGCAAGTACAAGGAAGGCGAGGTTCTGGTCATCCGCTACGAAGGGCCGCGCGGCGGCCCGGGCATGCGCGAGATGCTCTCCACCACCGCCGCGCTCTACGGGCAGGGCATGGGCGACAAGGTCGCGCTCATCACCGACGGACGCTTCTCCGGCGCGACGCGCGGCTTCTGCGTCGGCCACGTCGCCCCCGAGGCGGCGCTTGGCGGGCCGATCGGGCTCATCCGCGACGGAGACATCATCGAGTTGGATGCGGAGAGCGGACGCCTCGACGTCAAGCTCTCTGACGCGGAACTTCAGGCGCGGGCGAAGAATTGGAAACCGCGCGAAACAGACTACCGCTCCGGCGCGCTGTGGAAATACGCCCAGCTCGTCGGTTCGGCGAAAGACGGGGCGGTCACCCATCCTGGTGGTGCCGCCGAGACGGTGAGCTATGCGGATCAATAAATTCAGCATCGTCATTCTGATGACGGGGCTCGGGGCCAGCGCAGCGCACGCCCTCGATCCGAACCTGACCCCGGCTGAAGCGTTCCGCTCCGGCTACGAGGCCTACAAGGCCGGCGACGCCGCGACGGCGCTCGAGGCGCTGAACTACGCCGCCGCCAACGGACACCCCGGCGCGCTGTGGAAGCTTGGGCGCATGTATCAGACCGGCGACCTCGTGGCCGAGGACGACCGCAAGGCGATGCAGCTCTTTGCGCAGGTTGCGACCGAATACGGCGACGAGAACCCGAACGGGCCGGACGCGCCCTTCGTTGCCGACGCCTTCGTGACGCTCGGCACGTACTATCAGAGCGGCATTCCGGGCCAGGTGGTCGCCGACCCGAGCCGTGCGCGGCGCTTCTTCGCCTACGCGGCGTCGTATTTCGGCGACTCCGACGCGCAGTTCTCGCTCGCCAACATGTTCCTGCAGGGGCAGGGCGGCGACCAGAACACGCGGCAGGCGGCGCGCTGGTTCAAGCTTGCCGCGCGCAAGGGCCATGTCGGCGCGCAGGCCGAGTTCGGGCACATGCTCTACGAAGGCATCGGCATGGACCGTCGCCCGGTCGAGGGGCTGATGTGGCTGACGATCGCGCGCCTATCGAGCCCCGGCGATCCGGCGATCCAGGCGAAGCACGAGCAGGCCTTCTCCACCGCCAGCGAGGCGGAGCGCCGGGAAGCCATGGCGCTTGCCCAGGCCTGGGTGGCGAACCGCACGGGCGGCGCGCAGGCGCAGGCCACGACAACGACGCCGATTCAGTAGGCTCCAGTCTCGATCTGACCGCTCAGCGGAGCGGGTAGCGTTCTTCCGGCATGCTCGACATTGCGAGGGCAAGCGGGCCCGGAGCGGCAAGGGACGCCTGCGGACAGGCATCCGGCAGGAACTTCCACGAGGTGTTGTTCAGCACCATCTCGCAGCGCGCGAGGCGCAGCCCGGCCGGGGTCTTGAGGCAGACGGTTTCGCCGATCGTCGCCTCGACGCCGGGGCCGCGACAGGTGCAATTGGCGCCGGCCCAGGCGTTTGTGCCGCCGATGACGAGCACCGATACCAATGCGATCAGGATCGTCCTCATGATGTGTCAGGTTAGCACGCCGACGTAGAAATCGCGACCCCGCACGTGGGACAGCGTCAGTCGCTCAACTCCACCCAGACCGGCACGTGATCGGAGGGCTTTTCCCAGGCGCGGACGTAGCGGTCGATGCCGACTTCGACCAGCCTGTCCGCGGCTTCCGGCGACAACAGCAGGTGATCGATGCGGATACCGTTGTTCTTCTGCCAGGCGCCGGCCTGATAGTCCCAGAAGGTATAGATACCGCCGCGAGCATCGACCGCGCGCACGGCGTCGGTCAGCCCAAGCGCCTGAAACCGGCGAAAGGCGGCGCGCGATTCGGGCTGGAATAGAGCGTCGCCGGTCCACGCCTCGGGATTCTTCGCGTCGATCGGCTCGGGGATGATGTTGTAGTCGCCGGCGACGACGAGCGGCTCCTCGTCGGCGAGGGTGGCACGCGTCCAATTCTCCAGCCGCTTCAGCCAGGCGAGCTTGTAGGCGAACTTCTCGGTCCCGATCGGGTTGCCGTTCGGCATGTAGGCGGAGGCGACGCGGAACGCGGCTCGGCCCTTCGGCGCGATGAGACCGACGATGAAGCGTGCCTGGTCGTCGCCGTCGCCGTTGGGCAATCCGCGGGTCACGTCCGCGATCGGGTGCTTTGAGAGAAGCGCCACGCCGTTGAAGCCCTTCTGGCCGTGGACGGCGGAGCTATAGCCCGCGTCGCCGAGCACATCGGCGGGAAAGCCCTCGTCGACCGACTTGATCTCCTGCAGGCAGACGACGTCGGGTGCCGCCTCCTGCAGCCAGTGCAGGAGGTTGTCGATCCGCGCCTTGACGCCGTTGATGTTCCAAGTGGCGATGCGCATCGGGGCTAGTGCAAAGTTTGCAGAACCGTCGTCATGCCATGGCTCGGCCATGGCATCCATTCCGGAACACCGGTGGACGCCAGCTCTGTTCCGGAATGGGTTGCCGGATCAAGTCCGGCAATGACGACATCGAGAGCGAGGATATCTGTCTCAGACCGAGAAGCTGGTGCCGCAGCCGCAGGCGGCGACGGCGTGCGGGTTCTTGATCTGGAAGGACTGGCCGATCAGATCGTCGACGAAGTCGATCTCCGAGCCGCCCATATAGTCGAGCGACACGGCGTCGATCAGCACCTTGGCGCCGTCGCGGGAAAGTATGACGTCGTCCGCCGCGGGCGGCTCCTGAACCAGGTCGTAGCGATATTGGAAGCCGGAGCATCCGCCGCCTTCGACGCTGACGCGGAGCACGGTTCCGGCCGGCTCCGCGGCCAGGATCTTGGCGATCCGGCGGACGGCGCTGTCGGAAAGCGTGATGCTCTGATCCATGATTCTTCCGCTCTTGCCCCGATCTCCATTGTAGCTAAGAACGCCGGGGCCGGTAGTCAATCGCGCTCGAGCCGGCGTAACCGGCGGTTCTTCCGGCGTTTTCGGGCGAGGGGAGGCGGATGGTCAAGCTGCCGCGCGAACTCCTTCGCCACGGTGAGCGGCGCCGTGCGCCCTATGCGACCGATCCGGCGGTCTCGCGCGGCCGCATCCATGCGGAGCCCGAGGACCCGCTCCGCTCGCCCTTCCAGCGCGACCGCGACCGCATCATCCATTCGAACGCCTTCAGGCGGCTCAAGCACAAGACGCAGGTCTTCATCCAGCACGAGGACGACCATTTCCGCACGCGCCTCATCCATACGCTTGAAGTCGCGCAGATCGCTCGTTCGATCGCCCGCCCGCTCGGGCTCGACGAGGATCTGGCGGAGGCGCTGGCGCTCGCCCACGATCTCGGCCACCCGCCCTTCGGCCACGCCGGCGAACGGGCGCTCGACGAGGCGCTCTCCGCCTACGAGGGCTTCGATCACAACGCCCAGAGCCTGCGGGTCGTGAGCGAGCTTGAGCATCGCTACGCGCTCTTCGACGGACTCAACCTCAGCTTCGAGACGCATGAGGGGCTGGTGAAGCACAACGGGCCAATCCTCGATGCCCTCGGCCAACCGACCGGCGTCTATGCCGGGGCCAAGCTCCCCTATGCCATCCGCGCCTTCCAAGAGCGGCAGGACCTCGAGCTTCATCTCTTCGCCGGCCTTGAGGCGCAGGTCGCCGCGATCGCCGACGACATCGCCTACGATTGCCACGATATCGAGGATGGCCTCCGCGCCGGGCTCATCGACCTTCACCAGTTGGAGGAGCAGCCGCTGACGGCGCCGATCCTTGCCGCGATCCATGCAGCGTTTCCAGGGCTCGATCCGGCGCGTGTGGTGCACGAACTGGTGCGGCGGACGATCACCATGATGATCCTCGACGTGCTCGCCGAGACTTCGCGGCGCATCGAGGAGGCAGGAGTCGGCAGCGCCGAGGCGGTGCGCGGCGCGGGCAAACCGCTCGTCGGCTTCTCGCCCGAGCTGGCGCGGGCGGAGCAGGGCCTGAAGCGCTTTTTGACCGAGAACGTCTACCGCAACGAGGCGGTCATGCGGCCGGTGCGCCTCGCCGAGGCTCTCGTCGTCGACCTCTTCGAGGCGCTCTTCGCCGATCCGAGCCTGATGCCCGACGAATGGGGCGAGGGCCTGGAGCGTCACGACCAGTTGGCCGTCGCGCGGCGCGTCGCCGACTACATCGCCGGGATGACCGACCGATACGCCGTCGCCGAACACCAGCGCTTGTTTGACGACACGCCCGATCTCGGCTAGGGCGCGGGCACTATAGCGGCGAAACTGCCCGGAACTGGCCGCCGCCGCGGGATTTTTCCATGAACCTCTTCAGCGTGTTCGAGCAGCGGATCAGGGCCGCCGTCGAAAGCGTCATCGGAGCGGCAGGCATCGAAGCGGCGGGCGAGGCCCTTCAGCGCATTTCGGCCGAGCCGCCGCGGGAAGCGACCCACGGTGACGTGGCGACGAACGCGGCGATGGTGCTGGCGAAGCCGCTTTCCGCAAAGCCGCGCGAGCTCGCGCTACGGATCGCGGGGAGGCTCGAGGCGGACCCCGATGTCGCTTCGGTGCAGGTGGCCGGACCAGGCTTCGTCAATCTTCGGCTCACCGACGCTTTCTGGGCGAGGCAGGTCGCGACGATCCTGAAAGCCGGCACGACCTATGGTCATTCGAAGATCGGTGGCGGCACGAAGGTGAACGTCGAATACGTCTCCGCCAACCCGACCGGCCCGATGCATGTCGGCCACTGCCGCGGCGCGGTCGTCGGCGACGCGCTCGCCAATCTCCTCGCCGCGACCGGCCACGCGGTGACGCGTGAATATTACATCAACGACGCGGGCGCCCAGGTCGACGCGCTCGCCCGGTCCGTCTACCTCCGCTACCGCGAGGCGCTCGGCGAGGCGATCGGGCAGATTCCGAGCGGCCTCTATCCAGGCGACTATCTGAAGCCGGTCGGGCAGGGGCTGAAGGGGGAGTTCGGCAGCGGGCTCCTGCAATTGCAGACGCCGGAATGGCTGCCGGTCGTCCGCGAACGCGCGGTCGCCGCCATGATGGCGATGATCCAGGGCGACCTCGAAGTCCTCGGCGTCCGCCACGACGTCTTCTTTTCCGAGCGGTCGCTGCAGGGGGGCTCGACCGACCGCGTCGCCGAGGCGATCGCCGCGCTTTCGGAGAAGGGTTTGATCTATCGTGGCACGCTGCCGCCGCCCAAGGGCCAGCTCCCGGAAGATTGGGAGGACCGCGAGCAGACGCTCTTCCGCTCCACCCAGTTTGGCGATGATATCGACCGTCCGCTGCTGAAATCGGACGGCAGCTACACCTATTTCGCCTCCGATATCGCTTATCACTACGACAAGTACCTGCGCGGCTTCCGCATGATGATCGACGTGCTCGGCGCCGACCACGGCGGCTATCCGAAGCGCATGAAGGCGGCGGTGACTGCGATGAGCGACGGCGAGGCGGCGCTCGAAATCCTCTTCTGCCAGCTCGTCAAGCTCTACCGGGCGGGCGAGCCGGTCGTCATGTCGAAGCGCTCCGGCGACCTCGTGACGCTGCGCGAGGTGGTCGAGGAGGTCGGCGCCGACGCGGTCCGCTTCATGATGCTTTTCCGCAAGGCCGACGCGCCGCTCGACTTCGACTTCGCCACCGTGCAGCAGCAGTCCAAGGACAACCCCGTCTTCTACGTGCAGTACGCGCATGCGCGGACCGCGTCGGTCCGGCGGCAAGCCGGCGAAGAGCTGCCCGGCGTGGCGCTTGACGCCGACTCACTCGCCGATTGCGACTTCGAGCTTCTCGCGGACGAAGGCGAGCGCGGCCTCGTCCGCGTCCTGGCGGATTGGCCGCGCACCCTGGAGATTGCAGCCCGGAGTTACGAGCCGCACCGGGTCGCTTTCTACCTCCATGATCTCGCCAGCGCCTTCCATAGCCATTGGAATCGAGGCAAGGAACTGCCGCAATTGCGCTTTATTCGATCTGACGATGTCGCGTTGAGTCGTGCGCGGCTCGGTCTCGTCGCGGCGCTCGGCTCGGTACTGAAATGCGGTTTACAGGTACTGGGAGTCGAGGCGCCCGACGAAATGCATTAATGGGGTGAATCCTAGGCGAACCCACGGTAAGCTGGGTTGAGGGTCGAATTGTATGGCTGGTAGCGATCCAAGGTCGGGCCGGGCTCCAGGGCCGGTGCCCAATCGTGGCAACGTTGAAGCGGAAGAAGATCCGCTGGTCGAACTCGCGCGCATCGTCAGCGAGGACGGCGGCTTCTCCACGCCCAAGACAGAGAAGCCCAAGATGAACCGGAACGAATCGACCCAGCGGAGCGCCTACGCGGACGGTCTCGAAGCCGAGCTTCTGCAGGAACTGGAAAACACGCTCGGCGGGCGTGACACGCCACCTTCCGCGCCGCAGCGTCCAACGGGGCCGAGGCAGGTGGCAACGCCGCCAAGCCCGCGTGTCGTCACGCCGCAGCCGCAAGCCCGTCCGAGCGCAGAGGCGGAGCGCGATCCCGACGATCTCCTGCGGTCGATCGAGGAGCAGCTTGGGCAATTCGAACGCCGGCAGGCCGAACGCTCGGCCGTGACCACGGAGACCTTCACGACGCGGCCGCACCCGGAGGCGCCTGAGCCCGAGTTCCAGGCGAGTGACGAGTCGGTCGAGGAAGCGTTGGCCGCGCTAGCCAACGAGCCGCTGCTTGAGGAGCAGCCCGAAGAGCAACCCAAGGAGACTTGGATGGGCGGGCGCGTGACGCGCCTGCGTCCGCTCGATGACGACGAGGATCTGGCAGCGGGCGCGCCCGAGCCGAATTGGGAGCCGGAGCCGGAATCCTTTCCGGCGCCGCGCGCCGAATATCGCTTCCGCGGGCCGGCGACCGCTGGGTGGGATCACCCGGCGGCGGAAAGCCGCGCGGCGCCCTCTGCGACGCCTCGCGAGGAGCCGCACCCGGACGAGCCTTCGGTCCGACGCGTCGAAAGCCTCGAAGGCTTTGCCGACGAACCGTCCGATGCCGACCTCTTCGCGCCGACCGGCAAGATGAGCCGCGCTCACGATCCCTTCGTCGAGGCTGAGCCGGTGCGCGAAGTGAGCGTCGCCCGAGCCTCCGCCGAAGCGACGCGCCGGCGGCGGGTGGCGGACGCGTTTCCGGAATTCGATGACGAGCCCGCGGCGAGGGACGAAATGGCGGATCGCGCAGCGATCAACGCAAGACTGGCGCAAGCGCTTGAATCCGACTTTGCCGATGCCTCGCACGGCAAGCCGTGGCAAAACGGCGGCGCGCCGGAGGCCGATGAGCCGAAGGTTGCGGCTGCCATAGCGCCCGGTGCCAGCCGACGCGCCGCCGCGGCGCGCGCCCAGGCCGCGCAGCGCAGCAAGGGCGCGCGGACCGCGCTCTTCACCATCGTAGGCGTGGTCTTGGTCGTGCTGATCGGCGGAGCAGCCGCTCTCTTCCTGCGTTCGACGGAGACCGGACCCGCCGCGCCTCCGCCCGTGATCACGGCCGACGAGGGGCCGGTGAAGGTCACGCCACCGGCAGATCAAGCATCGACAGACAGCGACACGACCGGAGACGCCGTCTACAACCGCGTTGCCGGTAACGCGCCTGCGGCGACGAGCCAAGAAAAGGTGGTGGACAACGCCGAGGAGCCGCGCGAGGTCGCGCGGATCGTACTCCCGTCGACGCAGTCTGACGGAAGCGACACCGTGGTTCGCCCGGTCGGCGAGGCGCCGGACGCGACGGATTCCGTGGCCGCGGATGAGACCGCTCCGACGAACGCGATCGGGCCGCGAAAGGTCCCGACCTTCACCGTTCGTCCGGACGGCACGATCGTCGCAAATAGCGATGGCGACACCGGAGCTTCCTCGCCGCAGCCCTCGTCGGCTGCCCCGCAGCCTTCGCCGGCGCAGCAGGTTGCCGCCGCCGAGCCGGAGCCGGCAGCGCCGCCGCCCGCGGCGCGTGCGGCGGACACGTCTGCGCCCGCCGCAAGCGACGCGCTGGCGCCGACAATCGATGAGCCGGCCACCGTCGCGGCCGTCCCGCCGGCAAATTCGGCGCGCGCCTCCGGCGGCAACGCGCCCGTCAATCTTCTTGCCGACGCCAGCGCTGCCCCGTCTGCGCCTCCGGCCGTTGCCGGGAACGGCTACCTCGTGCAGATCAGCTCGCAGCGGAGCATGGAGCAGGCGCAATCGACCTACGCCGACATTCAGCGGCGCTACCCGTCCGTGCTTGGAAATCTAAACCCCATCATCCAGGAAGCCGACCTCGGCACGAAGGGCGTCTACTATCGTGTTCGCGTCGGCCCCTGGGCTTCGCGCGACCAGGCAATCCAGGTCTGTGAATCGCTGAAGACCGCCGGCGGCAACTGCTTCGTCACCCAGTAAGATTTCAGGCAGCGCGTGGCCTCGCACGCCTTTATCTGCGGTCTTTCCGGGACGACGCTTTCGGAAGACGAGAAGGCGTTCCTGCGCGAGGCGCGCCCCTGGGGCGTCATCCTATTTGGCAGGAATGTCGAGCATCCACGCCAGGTCACGCAGCTCTGCGCGGCGGTCCGCGAGGCGCTCGAGCGCGAGGATGCGCCGGTGCTCATCGACCAGGAGGGCGGTCGCGTTCAGCGCATCGGTCCGCCGCACCTGCGCGCCTATCCGCCCGGCGCAGTCTACGGTCGCCTCTACCGCCGCAATCCGCTTTCCGGAGTGGAGGCCGCCTTCCTCGGGGCCAAGCTCATCGGTCTCGATCTTCATGCGCTCGGCGTCAGCGTCGACTGCGTGCCGGTGCTCGACATTCCCATGGAGGGAGGCACGGCGGCGATCGGCGACCGTGCCCTCGGCGGAACAGTCGACGCAGTGGCGACGCTTGGAGGCGCGCAGATCGACGGCCTCCTTTCAAGCGGCGTGCTTCCTGTGATCAAGCACATGCCGGGGCACGGGCGGGCGACGGTCGACAGCCACACGAACCTGCCGCAGGTCGATGCCACGATGGCGGAGCTTGAGGCGCAGGATTTCACGCCGTTTCGCCTCCTCGCCAAGCGGGCGCCGTTCGGCATGACTGCCCATGTCGTCTTTTTAGACGTTGATGATGGCGCCCCGGCAACCCTTTCCAAAACCGTGATTGCTAGCATTATCCGTGAGCGAATCGGCTTCGACGGAGCTTTGATGACGGACGACATTTCGATGGGCGCGCTTTCCGGCGAGCCGCGCGGCCGCGCGGAGCGGGCAATCGCTGCCGGCTGCGATATCGTTCTCCACTGCAACGGAAAGATGGACGAGATGCAGGAGATCGCGGCGGGTGTGCCCGAACTTGCCGACGATGCTCTGCGGCGCTGCGACGCCGCGCTTGCCGCGCGCCGTCCGCCCCAGGATGGCGATCGGCCGGCGCTCGAAGACCGCTTCCAGTTCCTCGTCAATCAGGCCCTCGCATGAGCGAGCCTGCGATCTATATGGCCGAGCCGAACACGCTCGACTTCGAAGAGCGCCGGCTCTCCGACGACGAGCGCCTTGTCGTCGACGTTGCCGGATTCGAGGGGCCGCTCGACCTCCTGCTGCAGCTCGCGCGCGACCAGAAGGTGGATCTTGCGAAGATCTCCATCCTGGCGCTCGCCGAGCAGTACCTGGCTTTCATCGAAGCCGCGCACCGGCTTCGTCTGGAAATCGCCGCCGACTACCTCGTGATGGCGGCGTGGCTCGCCTACCTGAAGTCGCGGCTTCTGCTGCCGCCGGCGGAAGAGGACGACGAGCCAAGCGGCGAGGAGCTTGCCGCGGTGCTCGCGCGCCGGCTCAGGCATCTTGAAGCGATCCGCGAAGCGGGCCGCCGGCTGATGAGCTTCGCGCGGCTCGGCATCGACGTCTTTCCGCGCGGAGCGCCCGAGCCGCTTTCGGTCAATACGCGCGTGGTCTGGGACGCGCGGCTCTACGATCTTCTGTCGGCCTATGCCGCGCTCAGGCTGCGCGGCCTCGCAAGCCACGTCACGCTCGCCGAGCGCCACGTCTTCACTTTGCAGGAAGCGCGCGAGCGGCTGATGCGCATGATCGGCACGACGCCGCAATGGGAGCTGCTCGATTCCTACCTGGTGGAGTATCTCGCGCGGCCGGAGTTTCGCGCGACGGCACGCGCGAGCGCTTTCTCGGCGAGCCTTGAACTGGTGCGCGAGGGAGAGCTGGAGCTGAAGCAGAACGCGCCGTTCGCGCCGCTCTACGTGCGCCGGCGGGCGAAGGAAGCGGCGATGCCGATGCGGGAGGCGGCAAATGGCTGACGCGGCCGCCGCCTGGGACGAGACCAACGTGCGCTCTCTTGCGCCCGAGGACCAGCGCCTGCATCTCCGCATGCTGGAGGCGATCCTCTTTGCCGCGGCCGAGCCGCTCTCGAGCGCGGAGATCGCGCTCCGCATGCCGGAGGGCGTCGACCTCGGCTCGCTGCTGCACGAGTTGCAGGCCGCCTATGCCGGACGCGGCGTCAACCTCCGCCGCACCGACGACCGCTGGGCGTTCCGGACGGCGGAGGACCTCGCCTTCGTTCTTCGCCGCGACGTGGTGCAGGAGAAGAAGCTCTCGCGCGCCGCCGTCGAGACGCTCGCCATCATCGCCTACCATCAGCCGGTCACGCGCGCCGAGATCGAAGACGTACGCGGCGTCGCCGTTTCGCGCGGGACGCTCGACGTGCTCCTCGAAGCAGGCTGGGTCCGGCTACGTGGCCGCCGGCGCACGCCCGGCCGCCCCGTCACCTTCGGCACGACGCCGGGCTTCCTCGACCATTTCGGGCTGGAGTCGATCGGCGATCTGCCGGGGCTCTCGGATTTGAAGGCGGCCGGCCTGATCGAGTCGCTGGCGATGCCCGGAGAGGAAATGCCGGCGCCGAACGACAGCCCGGACCTCGCGGCTGATGAAGATCCTCTCGAGCCGGGCTTCGACGGCTTCGACGACGCCGAAGGCCCCGTCGAGGACGACGCTGACGAAAGCGCCGCCGCTGAAGCGAGCGAGAGCGGCGAAGAATCCGACGGCGAGGACCAGGACCGGCGGGAAGACTAGCGGCTTGCCGCCGGCGCACCGGCGGCCCATAAGCCCGGCGCATGGTTTCCGCTCTCCCGGCCGAGCGGCAACGCCGCCGCGCCGCCGCGACGATCGCCTCACGGCTGACGCTTGAAAAGGTGACGCGGCGCTTCGGGCGCGTGACCGCGCTCGACGGCGTCGACCTTGACGTCAGCCCGGGCGAGATCGTGGCGCTGCTCGGGCAATCCGGTTGCGGCAAGACGACGCTGCTCAGGATCGCCGCCGGCGTCGACACCCCGACCTCCGGCCGCGTGCTTCTCGATGGGCGCGAGGTGGCGTCGGCGAACGTGTTCGTGCCGCCGGAGAAGCGTTCCGTCGGGCTGATGTTCCAGGACTACGCGCTCTTCCCGCACCTGACCGTGCTCAAGAACGTGATGTTCGGGCTGACCGCGCTCGACCGCCGGGCGCGCGCGGACGAAGCGCGGGCGGCGCTCGCGCGCGTCGGGCTCCTGCATCTCGCGGATTCCTATCCGCACGAGATCTCCGGCGGCGAGCAGCAGCGCGTAGCGCTCGCGCGCGCCATCGTGCCGCGGCCGGGCGTGCTGCTCATGGACGAGCCGTTCTCCGGACTCGACAGCCGGCTCAGGGACAGCGTGCGCGCCGATACGCTCTCGGTGCTGCGCGAGGCGGGCGCGACCGCCGTCATCGTTACCCACGATCCGGAAGAGGCGATGCGCATGGCCGACCGCATCGTGCTGATGCGCGGCGGCAAGATCGTGCAGGAGGGCCAGGCGGAGGACCTCTACGATCGACCGCAGAGCCTTTTCGCGGCGCGCTTCTTCAGCGCGCTGAACGAGCTGCCGGGCGCCGTTTCCTCCGGCCGCGCGGTGACGCCGATCGCTGACTTCGCCTGCCGCGGGCAGCCGGAAGGCGCCTCCGTCGTGGTCGCCGTGCGTCCGCGCGGCGTGCTTCTTACGGCCGGCGAAGGCGGGGGCGGCAGGCCCGGCCGCATTCGCACGCGCTATTTCCTCGGCGAGGTCGAGCTCTTCGAAGTGGCGGTGGAGGGGCTGGAGACCTATCTCCTCGCCAAGGCGCGCGCCGGCGACGGGCTCGCGCCGGGGGCCGATGTTCGGGTCAGCTTCGACGAACGGGACGTGTTAGTCTTTCCGGAAGGCGGCTAAGGCCCTGCGATTGAAGGCGGGGAGCCGATTTGCAATAGTCCCCGCCCGCCGGGCGAAACAGGCGACAAGCGGGGGTTTTGGAGACCGATATGGGTAGTTTCTCGATTTGGCATTGGATGATCGTACTCCTGCTCGTCATGGTGCTTTTCGGGCGTGGCAAGATTTCCGATCTGATGGGCGACGTGGCCAAGGGCATCAAATCCTTCAAGAAGGGCATGGCCGAAGACGACGACGAAAAGCCGCAGACCATCGACCACGATCCCGGGCAGCCGATGGCGTCGGAGACGGTAGAGAAGAAGACCAAGGCGGGCTGAGCACCGCTCAAGGCGGGAAGCCATGTTCGACGTCGGCTGGAGTGAGATTCTCGTCATCGCGGCGGTCGCGATCGTCGTGGCGGGTCCGAAGGACCTGCCGCGCATGCTGCGGACATTCGGCAAGACCATGGGGCAGGTGCGGCGGACTGCGAACGACTTCAAGCGCCAGTTCGACGAGGCGCTGCGCGAGGCGGAGCGCGAAGCGGGGCTCGAAGAGACCAAGAAGCAGCTCAGCGCGGCGACGAAGCCGCTGACCGACGTGAAGAAGGATCTCGACGCGACGATGCGGGCGGCGGAGAAGCCGGTAACCGCGGCGTCACCTGCGCCGGTCGCTGCATCATCGCCGGAGCCCGAGAAGACCGCCGACCATCCGCACGTCGCCGAGCCGGTAAAGACCGGCGCGCCGACCCCCGCGCATGGGAGCGACGCGGCGTGAGCGAGGACGACATCGAAGCCTCGAAGGCGCCGCTCATCGAGCATCTGATCGAGCTCAGGCAGCGGCTGGTGCGCGCAATGATCGCGATCTTCATCGCCTTCATCGTCTGCTTCTTCTTCGCGAGCCACATCTTCAACATCCTCGTCATCCCTTACGAGCGCGCCGCCGGACCGCTTCACGACATCAAATTCATCTACACGGCGCCGCAGGAGTATTTCTTCACGCAGATGAAGCTCGCGCTATTCGGCGCGCTGTTTCTGGCATTCCCGATCATCGCCAACCAGATCTACAAGTTCGTCGCGCCCGGCCTCTACAAGAACGAGCGCCGCGCCTTCCTGCCGTTCCTCGTCGCGACGCCGATCCTCTTCGCGCTCGGCGCGATGCTCGTCTATTTCGCCGTCATGCCGCTCGCCATGCGCTTCTTCCTGTCGATGGAACAGCACGGCGGCCCGGGACAGGCGACGATCGAGCTTCTGCCCAAGGTGAACGAGTATCTCGGGCTGATCATGACGCTGATCTTCGCCTTCGGCCTGGTCTTCCAGCTTCCGGTCATCATGACGCTTCTCGCCCGCGCCGGGTTGATCACGACGGAGACGCTGAAGGGAAAGCGCAAATGGGCGATCGTGATCGCCTTCATCGTCGCGGCGGTGCTGACCCCGCCAGACCCGATCAGCCAGATCAGCCTGGCGCTGCCGACGATCGCGCTCTACGAGATTTCGATCTTTGCGGTCCGCTACATCGAGCGACAACGCGCCGCCGCGGAGGCGCAGCGCGAAGCCGCCGACGCCGCGGCTTAAGGCGGCGCGGGCTACTCAGCCGCCTGCGTGTCGACGATGTGGGTCGGAGGCGGGGCCGGTTCCCGCCGCGGCTCGGCATCGAGGAAGCCACCCGACTGGCGGCTCCAGAGCGAGGCGTAGAGGCCGCCCTTGCGGATGAGCTCGGCGTGATTGCCCATCTCGACGATCTGGCCCTGGTCGAGCACCACCAGCCGGTCCATCGCGGCGATAGTCGAGAGGCGGTGGGCGATCGCGATCACGGTCTTGCCCGCCATCAGGCGCGAGAAGCTCTCCTGGATCGCCGCCTCCACCTCCGAGTCGAGAGCCGAGGTCGCCTCGTCGAGGACCAGGATCGGCGCATCCTTCAAAAGCACGCGGGCGATGGCGACGCGCTGGCGCTGGCCGCCGGAAAGCTTCGCGCCGCGCTCGCCGACATGCGCGTCGAACCCCTGCCGTCCCCAATGATCGGAGAGGCCGGGCACGAAGGGGTCGGCGTGCGCCTGGCGCACCGCGTCGCGCATCGCGTCTTCGCCGGCGTCGGGGCGGCCGTAGAGGACGTTCTCGCGGATCGAGCGGTGCAGGAGCGATGTGTCCTGCGTGATCAGGCCGATCTGGCTCCGGAGCGAATCCTGCGAGACCTGCGCGATGTCCTGGCCGTCGATGACGATGCGGCCGCCCTCCACGTCGTAGAAGCGGAGGAGCAGGTTGGCGATGGTCGACTTGCCGGCGCCTGAGCGGCCGACGAGCCCGACCTTCTCGCCGGGCTTTATCGTGAGCGACAGGTTCTCGATGATGCCGCTCTTCTTGCCGTAGTGGAAGGTGACGTTCTCGAAGCGGATTTCGCCGCGCGCCACCTTGAGCTCCATGGCGTCCGGCTTGTCGATCAGCTCCTGCGGCCGCGCGATCGTCTCCATGCCTTCCTGCACGGCGCCGACGTTGTCGAAGATGCCGATCGAGGTCCACATGATCCAGCCCGACATCGTGGCGATGCGGATGGCGAGGCCGCTCGCGATCGTGAGGTCGCCGACGGAGAGCATTCCGCGCATCCAGAGCGCGATCGCGAGCGCCGTCGTTCCGGCGATCAGAAGCCCGTTCATCGTCACGACGGTGCTCGACATCGTGGTGATGAGCCGGGTCGAGGCGCGGAATTTCCGGGTGTGGTCCTCGACAGCATCGCGGGCGTAATCGTCCTCGCGCGTCGTATGGGCGAAGAGCTTCACCGTCTGGATGTTGGTGTAGCTGTCGACGATGCGGCCGGTCAGCATCGAGCGCGCCTCCGACACCACAACGGAGCGTTTGCGGATGCGCGGCACGAAGTAGTAGAGCACGAAGACGAAGATGCCGATCCAGATAGCGAGCGGCACGGTCAGCCAGGCGTCGAGCTTTGCGAAGAGCACGAGCGAGCTGACCGAGTAGATTGTCACGAACCACAAGGCGTCGCAGACCTGCACCGCCGACTCGCGAAGGGCGGGCCCGGTCTGGATGATCTTGGAGGCGATGCGGCCGGCGAAATCGTTGGTGAAGAAGCCGACCGTCTGCCGAAGCACGTAGCGGTGCGTCTGCCAGCGCACCAGGTTGGTGAAGGACGGCGCCAGCGACTGCTGGACGAGAAGGTCGTGCAGGATCGTCGCGACCGGCCGGGCGATAATCACCACGAACGCCATCCAGGCGAACGTCCAGCCGTAATCGGCAAGAACGCGCTCGGGCGTCGTCGTCTTCAGCATGTCGACGATCGTGCCGACGTAGCGGAAGATCGAGACTTCGATCAGCGACACCACCAGGCCGACGACCATCAACGCTGCGAGAACCGGCCACACCTCGCGGGTGTAATGCCAGTAGAAGCCGGCGAGCGTCGGCGGCGGCATCCGGGGATCGTGCGCCCGGAAGGGATTGATCAGGTTCTCGAAGAGCCGGAACATTGCGGAAGACCGGGGGCCTTTTCGCCCACTCCTACTCCCGCATCGTCGTCCTGTCTCGACAAGAAATCGATGCGGGCGCCCGTTCCACAAGTGGGCACAGGCGGGCTTGGCGCGGCAATGCCAGAGACCAGGGATCGCCCGTGATTTCTCCAATCCTGTCGTCATGCCCGGGCTTGACCCGGGCATCCATTCCGTTACCCGTCACGCCGTCGCGACCGTTCCGGAATGGATTGCCGGATCAAGTCCGGCAACGACGACATCAATGTCGGGGTACCCATTCGGGCGCCCGACTCGCTTACCCAGGCCTCGACATGCTCGACATCAGATGGATCCGCGAGAACCCGGAGGCGCTCGACCAGGCGCTGAAGAACCGCGGCGCGGAGCCCGAGGCGGAGCGGCTGATCGCGCTCGACGAAGCGCGGCGCGCGGCGGTCGCGAAGCTGCAGGACATGCAGACGCGCCGGAACGCCGCCTCGAAGGAGATCGGTCAGGCGAAGGCGGCGAAGGAGTTTCCGCGCGCCGAGGCGCTGATGGGCGAGGTCGCGGCGCTGAAGGATCAGATGGCGGCCGCGCAGGAGGAGGAGAGGGCGGCGGAGAAGGCGCTCAACGATGCGCTCGCGACGGTCCCGAACGTCCCGCTTCCCGACGTGCCGGTCGGCGACGAGAGCGCGAACAAGGAAATCCGCACTTGGGGCGAGCCGAAGCGGGTCAACTGGGCGAAGGAGCATTTCGAGCTCGGCGAGGCGCTCGGCCAGATGGATTTCGAGACGGCGGCGAAGCTTTCCGGCTCGCGCTTCGTGGTCTTGAAGAAGGGGCTCGCGCGCATGGAGCGCGCGCTCGGCCAGTTCATGCTCGACCTCCACACCGAGGAGCACGGCTACACGGAGGTGCAGCCGCCGCTGCTTGGTGAAGGACGACGTGCTGTTCGGGACGGGGCAGCTGCCGAAGTTCCGTGACGATCAATTTTCAGCCGGTCGACGCCCGACAGACGAGGAAAGCGGGGAGCTTGCGATACGACTTGCCGAAATCAAGGAGACGGGCGGAGAAGAGAAGAGCAAGAGAATATGGTTTGTCTCTCAGCGCTCGACCAGCGTGCTGTTTCGTATTGGCTCATCCCCACAGCCGAAGTGCCGCTCACAAATCTCGTGCGCGAGAAAATCCTCGCCGAAGAAGAGCTGCCGCTCCGCTTCACCGCGTTGACCCCTTGCTTCCGCTCCGAGGCGGGGTCGGCGGGGAAGGACACGCGCGGCATGCTGCGGCAGCACCAGTTCGACAAGGTCGAGCTCGTCTCCATCACCACGCCGGAGAAGAGCCTCGAAGAGCACGAGCGCATGACGATGTGCGCCGAAGAGGTGCTGCGCCGGCTCGATCTTGCCTACCGCGTGATCGTGCTTTCGACCGGCGACATGGGCTTTTCCGCGCAGAAAACCTACGACCTGGAAGTCTGGCTGCCGGGGCAGAAGGCGTTCCGCGAGATTTCGTCGTGCTCCGTCTGCGGCGATTTCCAGGCGCGGCGGATGCAGGCGCGCTTCAAGGGCAAGAACGACAAGAACCCACGCTTCGTCCATACGCTGAACGGCTCCGGCGTCGCCGTCGGCCGCGCGCTGATCGCGGTGATGGAGACCTACCAGAACGAGGACGGCTCGATCACCGTGCCCGACGCGCTTCGGCCTTACATGGGCGGCGTGGAGAAGATCGGGGCGTAGGACTGCAAATCGGCCTTGCGTCCTTCGAGGCTCGCGCCCATGGGCGCTCGCACCTCAGGATGAGGGCGCTGGTGGATGGCACGCACCCAACCTCCCTCATGCTGAGGTGCCTGCCAAAGGCAGGCCTCGAAGCACGCAGCGACATCAGTCCCACCCTTGCAGTCGGCCGGGCGCCTTAACCTCTCCTGGAGGGGAGGTTACTTGGGCCGACCCGAAACCTTTGCTGCCAACATCCGGCTCTCCTAATCCCTCTCTTAACCATCCTCGGGCATTCTCCGGCGCGATGAGCGCCGAGCCCGAACTGGCCCCCGAAATCGCTTTCGAGGAAGACGCGGAGACGCAGGTCCAGGCGGCCTCGCTCGTGCTGAAGCTGCGCGGCCTCGGCATCATGGATCACGCCGTGCTGCGCGCCATCGAGACGGTGCCGCGCACGCTCTTCGTGCCGCCGGCGCTCCGCCACCACGCCTACGCCGACCATCCGCTTCCGATCGATTGCGGGCAGACGATCGCGGCGCCTTCCGTCGTCGGCGTGATGACCGCCGCGCTCGACCTTTCCGACCGCCACGCGGTCCTGGAGATCGGCACGGGCTCCGGCTATCACTCCGCCGTCCTCGCGCAGCTCGCGCGGCGGGTGACCACGATCGAGCGCTTCCGCACGCTTTCGCGCGCCGCCGAGGCGCGCTTCAAGTCACTTGCGATCCGCAATATCAGCGTGCTCATCGGGGATGGCCTGCAGGGCTGGCGGCCGCAGGCGCCGTTCGATCGCATCGTCGTCGGCGCCGCTTGCGCCGAGCCGCCGGGCAGGCTCATCACGCAGCTCACCGACAGCGGCATCCTCATCGCACCGATCGGACTTGAGCAGGGCCCGCAACGGCTGACGCTATTTCAGCGCATCGGGCACAACGTCGACACGCGCGATCTCGGGCCGTGCCGTTTTTCTGCCATTGTTCCCGGTCCGGCCCAGAACCTTTAACCCGTTGTCAACCCTGCCTCCTCTTTAATCCGGGCTCCGATCTTCTTCGAGTTCCGAGTAGGGGGAGCGCACCGTGCGTACGGTTTTTCTTCCAGCAAACAAATCCGTCCTGTCGGGGATGAGCCTCTTCGCTCTTCTCGCCGGGCTCGGCGCATGCAGCAACATCGACTCGCTCCGTTCGCCGGTCTTCACCGGATCGACGAGCAACCAGCAGCAAGTCCTCTCTGGTACGGCTTCGCCGCTCGGCAACACCTACTACGGCTCGCAGACGGCCGGAGTACAGGGCGCCGACCTTCCGCCGCCTCCGGGCTCTTCGCAGTATCCGCAATATGCCGCCGCGCCTGGCTATACCCCGGCGCCGGCTTACGGCGGCGTTCAGCAGGCGCCGCAGGCCTATATCCCGCCGCAGAGCTACGCGGCGACCGGCGATCCGACACCGGTGACGCAGCTCGCTTCGGCCGAGCCCGGGCAAATGCAGCTCGGCGCCCCGCCGACCACGCTCGGCGCGCAGGCGGCGCACATCGACCGCCACGCGCAGCGCGGCACCGCAACGACGCATCTCGTGCAGCCCGGCGACACCGCCTGGAACATCTCGCAGCGCTACGGCATCTCCGTCAGCGCAGCTTGCGGCGGCGAACGGCGGCTCGACCAATGTTCGCCTCGGACAGCGGATCGTCATTCCCGGCGGCGGCACGCCGCAGCCAGGTACGCACGGCGTTCAGCTCGCCAGCTTGAACCCGGCCGACATCCCGGCTCCCGCGCCGGTCGCGCCGATGCCGGCCGTGCCGTTTGCCGCGGCGACCCCGGCGCCGGCCCCGGCGCCCGTGCAACAGGTCGCGCTCGCGCCGCAGACCGGCAACGCCGGTTCGCTCGCGCCGCTCGCGCCAGAGCCCGCCGCCGACGCCACGGAAGGCTTCCGCTGGCCGGTGCGCGGTCGCATCATCTCCGGCTTCGGCAAGAAGCCGAACGGCGAGCGCAACGACGGCATCAATCTCGCCGTGCCGGAAGGCACGTCGGTCAAGGCGGCCGAGGACGGCACCGTGATCTATGCCGGCAACGAGCTGAAGAGCTACGGCAACCTCGTCCTGATCCGCCACGCGAACGGCTGGGTCTCCGCCTACGCCCACAACAGCAAGCTTGAGGTGAAGCGCGGCGACCAGGTGAAGCGCGGACAGGTGATCGCGCTCTCCGGCATGTCGGGTGGCGTGACCACGCCGCAGGTGCACTTCGAGCTCCGCAAGGACGCGACGCCGGTCGACCCGCTTCAGCACCTCAGCGACACCTGAGACGAAGCCCGCTCAACCCTGTCGTCACTGCCGGGCTCGACCCGACGATCCGTTCCCTGGTTGAGGCGTTCGGTACGAAACGGATGCCCGGATCATGTCCGGGCATGACACTAGGGTGGGCTAGTCCACTCTGACGCCCTTCCGCCCGGCGAGATCCTGCACGAACTGCCAGGCGACGCGGCCGGAGCGGCTGCCGCGCGTCGTCGCCCATTCGAGCGCCTCGGCGCGCCACTCGTCGGCGTCGGCTGGGACAGCGAAATGCTCGACGTAGCCCGCGACCATCGCGAGGTATTCGTCCTGGCTGCAATTGTGGAAGCCGAGCCAGAGACCGAAGCGGTCCGACAGCGACACCTTCTCCTGCACCGCCTCCGACGGGTTGATGGCGGTCGAGCGCTCGTTCTCCAGCATTTCGCGCGGCATCAGGTGCCGGCGGTTCGAGGTGGCGTAGAAGACGACGTTGTCCGGCCGTCCCTCGACGCCGCCCTCGAGCGCCGCCTTCAGCGACTTGTAGGAGGCGTCGCCGGCGTCGAAGGAGAGATCGTCGCAGAAGAGGATGAAGCGCTCGCCGCGGTCGCGCAGGAGCCCCATCAGCGTCGGCAGGGTCTCGATATCCTCGCGGTGGATCTCGATCAGCTTGAGCGGCGGCGCCTTGCGCGGCTGGGAAGCGGCGACTGCCGCGTGCACCGCCTTGACGAGCGAGCTCTTGCCCATGCCGCGCGCGCCCCACAGAAGCGCGTTGTTGGCCGGAAGGCCGGCGGCGAAACGGCTGGTGTTGTCGATCAGGATGTCGCGCGAGCGGTCGATGCCCTTGAGCAGCGGCAGGGCGATGCGATTGACCTTCGCGACCGGCTTCAGGTGCGGCGGGTCGGCATGCCAGACAAAAGCCTCGGCCGCGCCGAAATCGGCGCACATCCGTCGGCTTCGGCGCGAGCCGCTCCAAGCGCGGCGGCAATTCGCTCCAAGACGTCCAGCGTCGGGTTGAAGCTTTCCTGCAAGGACGGCTCCCAAGGCTCCTCGCCAGGCGCGATATCACGGCAAATGAATGCGGCAAAGGGCCGTCCTCACGGACAGTTGCAGAGTTGCAATGCCCAAGCCCCTGACTATAGTCCGCGCAAATTCAAAGGGCCGCGGCCCGCCTGAAAGGGAAGATCGGCCTTCATGTGGGTCACTCCGGCATATGCACAGTCCTTCGGTGGCGGCGGCGGCCTCGATATCATGACGACGCTGCTGCCGTTCGCGCTCATTTTCGTCATAATGTACTTCCTCATCCTGCGCCCGCAGCGTCAGACCGCAGAAGCGGCGCGAGGACATGCTGAAGGCGATCCGCCGCGGCGACACTGTGGTCACCAACGGCGGCATCGTCGGCAAGGTGACAAAGGTCGTCGACGACACCGAGGTGGAGCTGCAGATCGCCGAAGGCGTGAAGGTGCGCGCGATGCGCAGCCTCATCGCCGAGGTCAGGGCGAAGGCGGAGCCGGTCGCCTCCAACACGAACTAGCGCGGAGACCCACGCGGCCCTGAAAGATCGATACCGATGCTCTATTTCCAGCGCTGGAAGATCGCGCTCATCCTGTTCGTCGCATTGGCCGGCATCGTCGCTGCCATCCCGAACTTCTTCTCCGCCGAGACGGTGGCGTCCTGGCCGAACTTCCTTCCGAAGCGGCAGATCGTGCTCGGGCTCGACCTGCGCGGCGGCGCGCACCTGCTTCTGGAGGTGAACCGCGACAGCCTGGTCAAGGATCGCGTGAAGACGCTCGAAGGCGACGTCCGGCAGACGCTCCGCGATCAGCGCATCGGCTATCGCGGCCTCGATTCGCGCGGCGAAGCGGTATCCTTCACGCTGCGCGATTCCGCCGACGCGGAGAAGGCGATGACCGCGTTGCAGCCGCTCGCCGCGGCGGTTCAATCCGGCTTGTTCGGGCAGGGGGCGCTGCACGAAGTCGAGCTCACGCAGAACGGCGACCGCATCACCGCGGCGCTCACCGACGCCGGAATCGAGCAGCGCATGCGCTCGGCGGTCACGCAGAGCGTGCAGGTGCTCGACCGCCGCCTGAATGCGCTCGGCACGACCGAGCCGTCCATCCAGGCGGAGGGCAGCGAGCGCATCCTGGTGGAGGTGCCCGGCCTCCAGGACACCACGCAGCTCAAGCAGATCCTCGGTCAGACCGCGCGCATGACCTTCCATATGGAGTGCAGCGAGGCCTCGACCGACGGGGTTACGCCGCCAGCCGGGTGCGAACGCGTGGAGTCGGCGATAGCCGGGCGAGCCGCCGGTCATGGTGGAATCGCGCGCGCTCCTTTCCGGCGACGATCTCGCCGATGCGCAGCCGTCGTTCCACCAGCAGACCGGGCAGCCGATCGTCAACTTCCGCTTCAACACGCGCGGCGCGCGCATCTTCGCGGACGTGACGCAGCAAAATGTCGGCCGCCGCTTCGCCGTCGTCCTCGACGACAAATACATCACCGCGCCGGTGATCCGCGACGCGATCCTCGGCGGCTCCGGCCTGATCGAAGGAAACTTCACCGTCGAAAGCGCGCAGAATCTCGCCGTGCTCCTGCGCGCCGGCGCGCTTCCCGCCGACCTCACCATCGTCGAGGAGCGCACCGTCGGCCCAAGCCTCGGCCAGGATTCGATCCGCGCCGGCGCGATCGCCGCCGTCGTCGCGCTCTCCGCCGTCGTCTTCTTCATGGTCGTCTGCTACGGCATCCTCGGCTTCTTCGCCGACATCGCGATGATCGTGAACACCTTCCTCATGTTCGGCATCATCACGGCGACGGGCGCGACGCTGACGCTGCCCGGCATCGCCGGCATCGTCTTGACCATGGGCATGGCGGTAGACGCCAACGTGCTGATCTACGAGCGCATGCGCGAAGAGAGCCACCTCGGACGCTCGACCATCGCCTCCTTCGAGTCCGGGTTCTCGCGCGCGCTCGCCACGATCATCGACTCGCATCTGACCGCGCTCATCGCGGCGCTGGCGCTTTTCGCGCTCGGCTCCGGCCCGATCCGCGGCTTCGCCGTCGCCTTCGCCATCGGCATCATCTCGACGCTCTTCACCGCCTACCTGATGACGCGGCTGATCGTCGCCACCTGGGTGCGCTACGCGCGCCCGAAAACCGTTCCGCTTTAGGCTCCCGCCATGCCCCTTCGCATCATCCCGGACGGTACCAACATCCCGTTCATGTGGCTCGCCCGCATCCGCACACCGATCTCGCTGGTGCTGATCGTGGTTTCCTTCGTCCTGCTTTTCACCGTCGGGCTCAATGAAGGCATCGACTTCAAGGGCGGCACGATGATCGAGGTCCGCCACAAGAGCGGCCCAGCCGAGCTCGCCCAGATCCGCTCGCAGGTTTCGGCGCTCAACCTTGGCGACGTCGAGGTGCAGGGGATCGGCGAGCCGACCGACGTGCTGATCCGCGTGGCCATGCAGCCCGGCGGCGACGCCGCGCAGCAGGCGGTCGTTGAGAAGGTGCAGAACACCCTCGGCTCGAACGACTACGAGTATCGCCGCGTCGAGGTCGTCGGACCGCGCGTGTCGGGCGAGCTTGCGCAGACCGGGCTCATCGCGACCGTCTTCACCATCTTCGGAATCATGGTCTACATCTGGTTCCGCTTCGAATGGCAATTCGCCGTCGGGGCGGTCGCAACGCTCGTCCACGACGCCATCCTGACCATTGGCTTCTTCGCGGCGACGCAGATCGACTTCAACCTTTCCTCCATCGCCGCGATCCTCACCATCCTCGGCTATTCGCTCAACGATACGGTCGTCATCTTCGACCGCATCCGCGAGCTTCTGCGGCGCTACAAGCAGATGCCGCTCTCCGACCTGATCGATCTTGCGACCAACCAGACGCTGGCGCGCACGATCATGACCTCGCTGACGACCCTTCTCGCGCTCTTCGCGCTCTTCTTCTTCGGCGGCGATGTGATCCGTTCCTTTACCGCCGCCATGCTCTGGGGCGTCTTCATCGCTACCGCCTCGTCGATCTTCATCGGCGGACCGATCCTGATCTACTTCAACCTGCGCCCGCGCGCCGAGGCCGGCTCGGCCCAAGCCAAGCCCGCCAAGCCCGCCAAGGCCTGACATGTCGCAAAGCGGCGGCGGCTTCCTGATGGAGCCGGCCCGCTTTCCGGGCCGCGCACCGATCGAGGCCTATGGCAACGGCGGCTTCCGCTTCGCGGGCATGTCGCATCGCGGCTCGATCCTGGCGCTGCCCAGCGGAATCGAGGCGTGGCCCGTCGCCGATGTGACGGAGATTGCGCCCGAAGCGCTTGCGCGGCTCGTCGCGGAGGCCGCCGCGATCGACATCCTGCTCATCGGTACGGGCAACGCGATGACACCGCTTCCCCGCGGAATACGAGAAGCTCTCGAAGCAGCGGGGCTCTTTCCGGAGCTGATGTCGACCGGCGCGGCGGTCAGGACCTACAACGTCCTCCTCTCCGAGGAGCGCGCCGTCGCCGCCGCGCTGGTGGCGGTAGAGAGCAATCGCTAGCCAAGCGCCGCGTGGGTTTGCGATGATGCGGGCAATGGCTTCCGAAACGTCCGCCGACGACACCGCCTACGTCACGGCGCTAACGCGCGCGCATGATCTGCCTCGCTACTACGCGGCGCTCTTCTCGCCGCCCATGATCCGTAACGACCTCCTCGCGATCTACGGTATCGCCGCGGAGATCGCCCGCGTTCCCGACCAGGTGCGCGAGCCGACGCTCGGCGAGATCCGACTGAAATGGTGGAGCGACGCCCTCGCGGAAGCGATCGGAAGCGGCGGGGGAGGCGAGACGCCGGCGCTCCGCGCGGCGAGCGGTGCGATTAACCGCCTGGCGCTGCCGATCGCCCCTTTCATCGCGCTGATCGAGGCGCGGAGCGCCGATCTCTACGCCGACCCGCCGGCGACGCTCACCGACCTTGAAGGCCGAATGGGCGAGATGGAATCGGTGCTCTTCCAGATGACGGCGATCGTGCTCGGAGCGGCCGGCTCGGAATCCGCGGATGCCGCCGGTCACGCCGGCGTCGCCTACGGGATTGCCCGGCGGGTGGCGACCCTCGCCGCGGACCGGGCGCGCGGCCGAACAATCCTGCCCGCGCTAGTCCTCGAACCGGAAGCGGAGTCCTCGCCAACCACCGTCAAGGCGGTCTCGTCCATGATCGGCTTCGCCCACGATCATCTGCGGCGCGCCCGCGCGGCGATCAGCAGGGTGCCGCCTGCTGCGCGGCCCGCCTTCCTGCCGCTTGCCATCGTTGCACCGCTGCTCCGCCGGATCGAGCGGATGGAGGCCGATATCCTGCTGCGCCCGGCCGTCCTCTCCGACCTTGAAACGCTGAGCCGGATCAGCTGGGCGAGGCTCAGCGGGTTGGCGGATCCAGAGGGGCGGTGACTTCCGGATTCCGTTGGTCTAGAAGCCCGGCGACCCAATCGAGGGAGGCAGCCATGTCACGCAAATATCAGGACTTCTCCTTTTGAGCCGATGAGCAAGCGCCGGAGGGGATTTCAACAGCGAAACCCACGTCAAGCGCGGCGACCGCGTGGTGCACGGCGAGAAGGAGCTTCTGGAGAAGCTCGGCCGTAACGATCCGTGCCCCTGCGGATCGGGCAAGCGATTCAAACGCTGCTGTCTCAACCGCCGATGCTTTCAGCGAGCGGGACTACTTTGTCCGCGACTGATGCGGATCAGATATCGGATGGCGCCGGTCAGGCCGCCATCCGCTTCGTCGCGCCGAGCCACGCGTCGAAGTCGCGGAGCGCCCGGCGCGAAAGCGCGCGCTTCCGCGCCAGCGTCTTCTCCGTGCCGCGAAGGCGGTTGCCGGCCTCGTCCCGGACCGGTTGATCGATCGGCGGAAAGAGCCCGAAGTTTACGTTCATCGGCTGGAAGTCGCGCTCCTTCTCGCCGGGCACGCCGAGCTTGCCGGTGACGTGCGCCAGGATCGCGCCATGCGCGGTCGTCAGCGGCGGCGTGACCAGCGTTTCGCCCAGCGCCTCGGCCGCCGCAAAGCGCGCCGCCATCAGCCCCATCGCGGCCGATTCCACGTAGCCCTCGCAGCCGGTGATCTGTCCGGCGAAGCGGATATGCGGCGCCTTCTTCAGCCGCAGCGTCTCGTCGAGGAGGAGCGGTGAATTCAAAAAGGTGTTGCGATGGAGCCCGCCGAGGCGCGCGAATTCGGCGCGCTCGAGGCCGGGGATCGTGCGGAAGAGCCTCGCCTGCTCGCCGTGCTTCATCTTGGTCTGGAAGCCGACCATGTTGAAAAGCGTGCCGAGCGCATTGTCCTGCCTGAGCTGCACGACTGCGTAAGCCTTCACGTCCGGTTTGTGCCGGTTCGTGAGGCCCATCGGCTTCATCGGCCCGTGGCGGAGCGTCTCCGCGCCGCGCTCCGCCATCACCTCGATCGGCAGGCAACCGTCGAAGTAGGGCGTGTCCTTTTCCCAATCGTGGAATTCCGCCTTGTCGGAGGCCACGAGCCCTTCGACGAAAGCCTGGTACTGATCGCGATCGAGCGGGCAGTTGATGTAGTCGGCGCCGGTGCCGCCGGGGCCGGCCTTGTCGTAGCGCGACTGGAACCAGGCCACGTCCATGTCGATCGTCTCGCGATAGACGATCGGGGCGATCGCATCGAAAAAGGCGAGGCGATCCATGCCGGTCGCATCTTGGATCGAGGTCGCGAGCGACGAGGAGGTGAGGGGGCCCGTCGCTACGATCGCGAGCCCCCAATCCGCCGGCGGCAGCGCTTGAACCTCGCCTGCCTCCACGCGGACCAAGGGATGCGTGCGAAGCGCGACGGTGATGGCTTCCGAAAAGCCGTCGCGGTCGACGGCGAGCGCGCCGCCGGCTGGAAGCTTGTGGCGGTCGCCCGTTGCCATCACCAGCGAACCGGCGCGGCGCATCTCGGCATGAAGGAGGCCGACGGCGTTGGTCTCGGAATCGTCGGAGCGAAAGGAGTTCGAGCAGACGAGCTCGGCGAGGCCACCGGTCTTGTGCGCCGGCGTCATCGTGGCCGGCCGCATCTCGTGCAGGACGACGGGAATTCCCGATTCGGCGAGCTGCCACGCGGCTTCCGAGCCGGCGAGGCCGCCGCCGATCACGTGAACGGGTGCCGGGCGCTCTTTCATCGGCGCGATATGGGCCGAACGGCCAGGAGACGGCAAGGCCTCGGGGGAGACGCGATCACCGGAAAGCTCCTCTCCCGCTCACCGCAGGGTTGATGAAGCTCGACGGATCGTTAAGGTTGACGCCGCATTATGTTCTCGATGTTGCGAAGCATTCTCCTGCTGCTCTTCGCGTTCGGACTGGTCGCCCACGCCGACGCCCAGGAGGCTTGGTTCAAGCGCGGACACGGCGTCGCACCGAGCGCCCGCAAGGCCTATATCTGCCACGGCTACACGTGCCGGATCGTCTCGCTCGTCTATTTCAGCGACGCCGACATCGCACGGATCGCCGGTCCCCTGGCCAACGGCGTTCCCAATGCCGATGCCGAACGGCAGGCAATCTCACATGCGGTCCAAGCGTTCGAGACGATCGTCGGCGCGCGAATCGGCACGGCGAACGATCTTCCGAAGATGCAGGTCGGGCGGCCGGCAGACGGTCAGATGGACTGCATCGACGAGGCCACCAACACGACGAGCCTGCTCATGCTTCTTGCGAAACACGGCTACCTTCGACATCACACTGTCGAAGCGCCGTCCGCGCGAGGATTCTTCATCGACCTGCGCTATCCGCACGCGACCGCCGTACTGACGGATACGAGCACCGGCGTGAAGTGGGCGGTTGATTCGTGGCCGCGGGCCAATGCCGAGCCGCCGGTCATTGAGCCGCTCAGCGACTGGAAACGTGCGCGCTCCGAAGACCCACTGCCACCCGCGCTCTCCTGAATTCGACCTGGCCGACCTGAAATGAAAAGGCCGGCGGGCGACTGGCGCCCCCGGCCTGTTCGTTGCAATCCGGCCTTGTTCGGTTAGAGGCGGGAAGCCTCGCGGGCCAGCCGGCCAATTTCGCCGCGGGAGATCCCGAGATCGTGCAGGTCGCGGGTCGAAAGGCCCTGGAGCTCGCGGACGGTCTCGCGGTAACGCCGCCAGCGGCGGTAACGCCCGTAGATGGTGTTGGTATTGCGCGACATGATCTTTGTCCTTCTTCGCTCCGCCCTTTGGCGGAGCGCCCGCAGTGCTCTGCGGTCACC
Source organism: uncultured Alphaproteobacteria bacterium (assembly GCA_963739005.1). Taxonomy (GTDB): domain Bacteria; phylum Pseudomonadota; class Alphaproteobacteria; order Rhizobiales; family Afifellaceae; genus DASWJZ01. The sequence goes on from CAVTYQ010000007.1 coordinate 67,835, forward strand.
TCGGCATATAGTCGGGGGCACCCGCGTTGTGCAGTGCAGCAAATGCATGGCTGCATTGCCGCAAAGGCAAAAGGGCTTAATATTTCAGTAACTTTGCCACGCTTCCGGCCAGTTTGCCTTTAGCGAGCACGCGGTGTCGGCAAGTCGCGCCTCTGCCGAGGGCAGGTGGCTATTCGGCAGGCAATCCGTTGGCCGCCCGCATAGCCGCCTCTCGAAAATGCGCGCTATGGCCAGCGGGGATCAAAGCCAGTTGTGCTTGCGGAACCGCCAGTAGAGGACACCGCAAATGCCGGCGACGACGGCGAGGACGACGAAATAGCCGAATCGCCAATGGAGCTCCGGCATGTCGACGAAGTTCATCCCGTAGATGCCGGCGACAGCGGTCGGGACCGCGAGGATTGCAGCCCAGGCGGCCAGTCGGCGGGTAATGTGCGCCTGCTGTGCCTGGCCCATCATCTGGCTTGCCTCGAAGGCGAAGGCCAGGACCTCGCGCAGTGCGTCGATCTCTTCCTGAACGCGGTGCACATGGTCGGTCACGTCGCGGAAGAGCGGCTGCATGGATTGATCCACGCGGCGCGCCTCGGCGTGTTCGAGGCGGCGACAGACCTCGATCAGCGGCACCGCCGCGTTGCGCAGCCGCAAGAGGTCGCGGCGCAGCATGTAGAGGCGCTCGATCGCCGCTTCCTCAAGCGTGGCGGCAAAGACCTGATCCTCGATCTCGTCGACTTCCGCGTGAATCGCCTCGATCACCGGCATGTAGTTGTCCACGATGAAATCGAGGACGCCGTAGAGGATGTAATCCTCGCCGTTCGCAAGCACGGCCGGGCAGGCCTCGAGGTGCTGGCGCACCGTCGAATACGAGGTCGACGCCCCGTGCCTGACGGAAACGACGTAGCCACGCCCGACGAAGAGATGCGTCTCTCCGAAGTCGATGCGGCCCTTGATGAGCTGCGCGGTGCGGGCGACGACAAAGAGCGCCTCGCCATACTGTTCGATCTTCGGGCGCTGATGCGCCTGCTCGGCGTCCTCGATCGCCATCGCATGGAGGTCGAGCTGTGCCTGGACGCGGCGGAGGAGCTCAGGCGAGGGCTCGTAGAGGCCGATCCAGACCACGTGGCCCGCACGCTTCGCCCATGCGCCGGCTTCGTCGACGGAGATGTCGCACACGCGGCGGCCACCGGCATAGACGCCGGCCGCGACGACGCCCGCGGAGCCCGCTAGCGGGGACGGGGTCGGTTCGACGACAAGTTCTGCGCGTTCGACGGCCATACTAGAGCCCCAGCGGCGCGAAAAATTCGCAGGACGATCACGCACGTTAGCGGGGAATTCTATCAGTGCTGTGGCGGTGTGGACGAGTCTAAAGACCTGCGATAGGGAAGACGGCAAGGATCGGGCACTGGCCTTTCACGATGCGGCGGTCCGCCTCGTCGATTTCGAACCAGGCGGCGCGGTCGGCCTCGGGAAACTCCGCCATATGGCCGGAACGCGGCGGCCACTCCATGGCGAAGGTATTGCTCTTCAGGCGGGCAGGGTCGAAATCGCCTTCCATGGCGAAGGCGATCACGATCTTGCCGCTCGCATAGCGGAATTCGCCAAGGGGAATCGCCTCGCCGGCCGGCGGCAACGCGCCGGTCTCCTCCTGGAATTCGCGTCGCGCCGCGGCAAGGGGGTCCTCGCCTTCCTCGCAGATGCCCTTTGGGATCGACCAGGCGCCTTCGTCCTTCTTCGCCCAATAGGGGCCGCCCGGATGGACAAGCAGGACTTCCGGCGCGCCCGTGGTGCGGCGATAGAGAAGGATGCCGGCGCTTCGCTGGGACATGGCGATGTTCTAGCAAAGGCGGAACCGGAAGGGACAAGCGGGGATTGGCCGTAGGGGCCGGCCCCCGCCCTTTGGCGAGGAAGCGGAGAGGACGTTTCATGAGCGTTAGGATCGGCGTGATCGGGGCGGGCGTGATGGGTGCCGACCACGCCCGTATCATCGCGGGCCAAGTGCAGGGTGCGCATCTTTCCGCCGTCTCGGACGCGGACGAGAACCGCGCCCGCAAGACGGCGAAGGCGAACGGCGCACGGCATTTCACCGACGGGAACGCCCTCATCGCCGACGACGAGGTCGGCGCGGTGCTCATCGCCTCCCCTGACGAGACGCACGCCGAATACGTGCTCGCCTGCCTGAAGCGCGGCAAGCCGGTGCTCTGCGAGAAGCCGCTCGCGCCGACCGCGGCGGAGGGGCTGCCGCTGGTCAAGGCGGAGGCGGCGGGCGGGAAACATCTGATCCGCGTTGGCTTCATGCGCCGCTTCGACCCGGCCTATGCGGAGATGCGCGAGACGCTCCGCGGCGGCAGGCTCGGAAGCGCGCTCCTAATCCATTGCGCCCATCGCAACGTCTCGGCACCGGACTGGTTCACACCGGCAAATTCGATCACAAATTCGGCGGTGCACGAGTTCGACATCCTGCGCTGGCTCCTCGGCGAAGAGATCGTCTGGGTGACCACGCTGAAGCCGAAGGGAAAGCGCGGCGTGATGGCGAACGATCCACTCATCGTCATCGCGGAGACGGAAAGCGGGATATTCGCCGACATCGAGGTCTTCATCAACGCAGCCTACGGCTACGAAGTGCGCGGCGAGCTCGTCTGCGAGAACGGGACGGTGGAGCTCGCCCGCCCGCCCGCGAGCGGCACCGTCCGCCTCAAGGGCGAGCAGGCGCTCTCCTTTCCGCCGGACTGGCGCGGCCGTTTCGCCGACGCCTACCGGATCGAGCTGCAGGCCTGGGTCGACAATCTCGGCAAGAAGCGCGCGCCGGGCGCGACCGCGTGGGACGGCTATGTCGCGAGCGCCGTCGCGGAGGCCGGGGTGACGTCGCTGAAGAGCGGGAAGCGCGAGGCGGTGAAGCTCGCGAAGAAGCCGGACTTCTACGGCTGAGCGGGGAGGGCGCCGAGCCTTATCCGGGCTAGCGGTCGCGCCCGCGCGCGGCAGTCGCGAACGCCTCGGCGCGCACGCGCGCGGAGGAGCGGATCAGGCTCTTGATCGGGCGCGGGGCCTTGCCGGAGAGGTCGGCGATCTTGCGATCCTGATCCATGATGAAGGTCTTCGCCGGGGCGTCGCCGTCGAGACCGCCGAGGCTCTCGCCCGGGACCTTGCGGTTGGAGGCGCGGGTGCCATCCTCGTAGAGGACATCGAAGAGCACGAAGCTGGTGTCGATCTTGTCTTTCTTGCGGGCCATCATTCGTTCTCCGTCGGGTTCTCGGGAGCCGGCGCCGCGGAATTCGCATCCGGGCCGAGGAGCGCGTCGCGCTCTTCCCGTCGCCGCTGCGCATCCGCCTCACGGCGCTCAAGCCGCTCCCGCTTCTTCTGATCCTTGGCGCGCTCGCGGTCGCCGCGCTGCTGGCGGTAGTTCGGGGGCCGGAAGGCCATCGCGATCTCCTCGCCGGTCGGTCCTCGGCCAGATGAGGCCGACAGTGAAAAGCCCGGCGCTCATGGCGCCGGGCCGGAAGTCCAAGCCTGCTTCGGGCTCTACTCCAGCGTAATGTTCGACGCGGCGGGCTTGCCGCGGTCGGTGACGACCTCGAAGCTCACCTTGTCGCCCTCGCGCAGCGACGCGATGCCGGAGCGCTCGAGCGCGGAGATGTGGACGAACACGTCCTTCGCGCCGTCGGACGGGGCGATGAAGCCGAAGCCCTTCGCCGTATTGAAGAATTTCACAGTGCCTTTTGCCATGGATCTGGCTCCTCTTGAAAACGCGTCAATCGCGTATCGGCCGCGGGCGGGAATCGCCTGGCCGTTCGTTCCGATTTGGCGTTGACCTAGGAGAGTCCCCCCGAAGGGGCAGCAAGCAAGGCAGGCTAAATCCGGAATCCGGGCCGATATAGAGGTTTAGCGGCGGGAGTTCAATGCGGGGCGCGCGCGGCGGGACGGTTTCCTTCGGGAAGCGGCGCCCGACCCGCGGCGGGCCGGGCGCCGGCGAGGGGGGCTCGCCTAGTTCGTCATCTCGGCGGCGAGCGACATGACCTCCCAGGTCGTGTTCTCGCCGTGCTGCTGCGTGTAGAAGACGCGCCAGCCGCCATGGAAGGGCGTCGGCTCCTTGGTGCCGATCAGGCCGGCCTCGGTCGCGTCGCCATCGGAGACGTGGATGCCGGTGATCTCGTTGTCGCCCTCGTTCTGGAAGCCCTCGGCGCCCGACGCGCCGATCAGGGTGTCCATGGTCGCGAGCGGATCGCGGCCGATGGCGAAAAGGCGGTCAGGCTCGGTCCCCGGCTTCGAATAGTCCGCCGTCAGATCGACCACGTAGGCGGAATCGTAGGCGCGGCGCTGGCTGTGCATCGTGTCGCCGGCGTCTTCGACGAAGACCACCTTGTCGGCCGACCAGAAGGCGACGTTGTCGAAGCCGTTGTGCGCCTGGTCGCCGCGATAGGCCATCGTGATCGTGCCCGTCTCGGCGTCGGCGCTCGCCTGCATGAGCCGAAGCACCGCGCCGAAGCCGCCATACTCGGCGCCGACCTCGGTCTGATTGTTGGTGTCGCCGGTTTCGTCGAAGACGAACTCCTTGAAGTCGGAGCCCGGGCGGAACTGGCCGTTCTCGGGACGCTTCAGCGCCGTCGCGCCCTTCGCCTTGGCGAGCGCGTTGGCGTTGAAGGGCTCGGTTCCGTCCGCGTCCGTATCGTGGATCGTAACCCAGGCCGTCTTCAGCGTCGTGCCGTAGGTGTGGAGTTCCTTCATGCCTTCCGACTTGATGTCGCCGTCGATGGCGTCGGCGTGGAAGGTGATCGGCTGGCCGTCGGCGGTCATGATCTGCAGCGCTTCGAGCCGCCCGCTCTTGGCGAGGTCCGTCGCGTCCTTCGGGATGAAGCGGTAGACGAAGGAGAACGGCTGCTTCGAATGCGGGTTTTCCGCGCCCTTCTTATCGTCGTCGTCCTCGACCAGCCAGACCGTGCCGTTCTTGTCGATCTGCACGCCCTCGTAGCTGCCGTGGCCGAAGACGCCGGGAAGCGGCTCGACCTTCGAGGGGAAGTCGAGGCTCGCCTGCCAGACGCCGCCGTCGGGGTCGCTCATCTCGGCGGTCAAGAGAAGGCGCTTGGCGAACGGATCCCAGGTCGAGCCGTCGATGGTCGGAATCGGCGCGCCGTTCACGTCCTTCTCCGCCATCAGCGTGACGCGATGCGCGACGTCGGCGTCGAGGTTGACGCGGGTCAGATGCCCGAGGTTCTTGCCCGACGCGTCGAGCGGCCCGTTCTCGTGCCCCTGGAAGAGGAAATGCGTGCCGTAATCGTAGCCGGCGGTCGGGCCGGCCGCGCCGGTGAGCACAAGGTAGGTGTTCTTGTCGGGCTCCGTCTTCGTCGCCTCGATCAGCACGTTCTTCTGCTGCACGGCGCCATAGGCCGGGATCATCGAGCCGTCGCCGGCGAACCCGTAGAAGGGGAAGGCGCCGGAGACGTTCTCGACCGGCAGGTAGCCGATCGCGACCGGAACCTCGATCAGGCCGGCGCCGAGCACGTTGGCGGAGGCCGTGCCTTCGACCTTGGCGACGGGGCTCGGGACCGGCGTGAAATCGGCGGCGGCGGCAGGCGCGGCGGCGATGGCGATAAGACTCGCCGAGGCGAGGAGAACGCGTGTCGATGTCATGGGAGGCCTCCGGTGGTTGGTTCTCCCTGGCCTTAGGCGCGAGGCGTGTCACTCACGCGACGGAACGATTTCGCTCCGATGGCGCTCGTAGAACGCGACGGAAAGATGGACGCACGCGATCGTTCCCGCGGCCGATGCGGCCCGGGGGCTCTTGCCGCCCTCGTCCTTCGAGGCTCCCCCGGATCAAGCCCGGGGTCGCACCTCAGGATGAGGGCTTCGTTGCAGGCCTCCTCGCTTGAGGAGGGAACGGGGCGCTTGGCGAGCACCTCGGATATTTGTTTTGCGCGCTCTCCGAGCGCCCCGCGCGGCGGTTACGAAACCCAATTCGTCCACTCTTCCTTGCTTCGAGGCCCTTTCGAGAAGGGGCGCCTCGGCACCATGCAGCCGACAACATCCGGCGGAGAGCTTGCGCCCTCGGGGGACCCTTCCGGGCTTCGCCGTGCCGTCCCTCTCCGGGAGGGCCGTCGCGGCGCCGCCCGCCCTTCCCGAAATAGCGCCGGTCGCGATCCGGTCCCTCCGTGAAGAGCGGTGAGGGGACGATACGCGGGGATTTGGAAGCGGGGATAAGAGGGGAGATGTGCGACCGGGGGAGGGCGCATCGCAGTTACAGACAATTCGGGCTCGACCTGCACAGCCAGCACGACGTGGGCGTGACGGAGAAGGAGAAGGGCACGGATATCTCAAGGACGATGAGGCCGGCGATGGCCGTGTGGGAAAAAGCCGTCGGCGTCACATTACTTCGGCCTCAGAAAGTGACTCGCTAATACTCAGGCGTACCCAACCGAGCAAAACGAGGTTGCGGATTGCCTTGGCAACAGCCAACTGCTTCTCAGGAGCTCGCCAGGATTTCTTCCATTCAAGTATGTAGTCATAGATATCACGTTCAGAAACCGGAACTCCTGGCTTCCTCTGTTTAATCTGCTTGCTGGCGAACAGGACTGTAAGAACTTCTTCTGCCTGCGCCGTGCTCTTTATGCGGCTGAATAGATCGACCGTCTTCGCAATTTTGGCCGCGTAGTTCTCGATCTCATTTCTGAAGCGGCTGCGCTCTTTCATATACTGACCGGAGACTCGGAGCGCCATCATCCGGCCAAGTTGTTGTTCATGGAGCCAGTTCCGGTTGGCAAAATCGTGCAGCGCTAATTTCACGTCACCTGAGAACGGTCCGTAACTTCCTTTGCCAAAAGCAAAACCTGTTGGCACCCCGAGCTCAGTCAAAACGTAACTGATCTTCTGAAAAATCGTCCTGCCCACGGGGTTTGCATATGGTTGGTCCTCGAGTTCCCGCAACACTTCCATAATCACGACCCACTCAGGTCTCAGCGGGCCGAGCTGATGTCCCTTCCCTCCGAGGCTCATTTGTGACGGCTCGGCGAGGAATTGCTCTGTTAGTTGGTTCTTGGGAGTTCCATATGGCGCGTACAGGTCGACATCGATAGGCCGGTGCGCAAGCTTACCATAAATCAGCGGCCCCACTTCAGACCACTCCAGGCCGCCGTTTCCACAGCCGAGCGGAGGCATTGCGAGGCTAGTGATTTCCCACTGATCGACGTGAGCCACAAGGTAGTCCAGGCCCTTCTCGATATCGCTCAGCCGAGAAGGCGATCTCCAATGACCCTTGGTCGGAAAGTTGACGATCCGACCCCCCGAAGCACTGACGTAAAGGTATGGTATTCCCAAGCGAACCGCTTTCAGCTCGGCTCGACGCTTGTAGTCCTCGTACATGTCAGGGAATCGTAACTTGAACTGTTCGGCGACACCCTTGCCCATGACCCCTACGCAGTTCACCGTGTTCACAAGAGTCTGTGCGGAGCTTTCGAAAAGATCACCTATCAGTGCCCTGAACATGACAGAATCTATCCCCCTATCGGAAGAATAGCACGGGCGCGATGGTAATGGGCAGAGCGAAGCCCGCGTTCGTAAGACGGTCCCGTGCGCCCGCGTCAACAACATATGCGCCCGCGAGGAAGCTTGTTTCCACCTGGTGCGGAACCAAGGTTTCCGCACACTTCCGCGCTTTGTGCCGCCAATACGCAATCGGGTCGCCGGGATGACGCCAATCCATCGAGTAGATGTCGTCGAAATTCAACGCTTGCCACTGCCGCGGATGAAGAAATCTTGCGTAGTCGCTTGCGGCATTCTGATCGGACAGCACTGTCCCCTCAATGCCGAGCACGGTGGTTGAGACTTTTAGAACGCAAAGGCTGTCTGCCTCCCCGTGCCGCTTGAACATCATCGGATTGCGTGCGTCGAAGTACAGATTCGCATACTGATGGAGTTTCAGTCCGCCGGGGACGTGCTTCTGATCCCGTTTGTCTTGGACCGGCTGCATCGCGACCGAGTGATGCTGAAGCTTCGCGGCGCGTTCGTAAGATAGTATGCCGTGCTCGATAACCGACGATACGTTGGCTATCGGCATGATGCATTGGAACTCTACGACACGCGGGTCCATGGGAAGTTGGTAGCGCAAATTGGCGGGAACATCACTCCGCCGCCTCGACCCTCCGCCGCGCCGGCCTTCTCGCCAGCACCGGCTTCAGGAACGCGCCAGTATAACTCCGCTTCTCCTTGACGATCGCTTCGGGCGGTCCCGCCGCGACAATTTCCCCGCCGCCGTCGCCGCCTTCGGGGCCGAGGTCGATGATCCAGTCGGCGGTCTTGATGACCTCAAGATTGTGCTCGATGACGACCACCGTGTTGCCCTGCTCGACCAGCTCGTGGAGGACTTCGAGGAGCTTCGCCACGTCGTGGAAGTGGAGGCCGGTGGTCGGCTCGTCGAGGATGTAGAGCGTGCGGCCGGTCGCGCGCTTCGACAGCTCCTTGGAGAGTTTTACGCGCTGCGCCTCGCCGCCGGAGAGCGTCGTCGCCTGCTGGCCGATGTGGATGTAGTTGAGCCCGACGCGCGCGAGCGTCTCCAGCTTGTCGCGGATCGACGGCACGGCCTGGAAGAATTCGCGCCCTTCCTCCACCGTCATGTCGAGCACGTCGGCGATCGACTTGCCCTTGAAGACGATGTCGAGCGTCTCGCGGTTGTAGCGCTTGCCGTGGCAGACGTCGCAGGTGACGTAGACGTCGGGCAAAAAGTGCATCTCGATCTTGATGACGCCGTCGCCCTGGCAGGCCTCGCAGCGCCCGCCCTTCACGTTGAAGGAGAAGCGGCCGGGGCCGTAGCCGCGCGCCTTCGCCTCCGGCAGGCCGGCGAACCATTCGCGGATCGGCGTGAAGGCGCCGGTGTAGGTCGCGGGGTTCGACCGAGGCGTGCGACCGATAGGGGACTGGTCGATGTCGATGACCTTGTCGAGATGCTCAAGGCCGGAGAGCGAAGCGTGCGGGGCGGGGTGCTCGCGCGCGCCGTTCAGCCGCCGCGCCACGGCCTTGTAGATCGTGTCGATCAGAAGCGTGGATTTGCCCCCGCCCGAGACGCCGGTGACGGCGGTGAAAAGCCCGAGCGGGATCGCGGCGGTAACGGTCTTCAAATTGTTGCCGGTGGCGCCCGTGACGACGAGCTGGCGGCCCTTCTGCGCCGGGCGGCGGAGCTCCGGCACCTCGATCTCGCGCGCGCCTGAGAGATACTGGCCGGTCAGCGAGCGCGGGTTCGCCATGATGTCGGCCGGCGTGCCCTCCGCGATCACCTCGCCGCCGTGGATGCCGGCGGCCGGACCGATGTCGACCACGTGGTCGGCGGCAAGGATCGCGTCCTCGTCGTGCTCGACCACGATCACCGTGTTGCCGAGGTCGCGGAGGTGCTTCAGCGTTTCGAGCAGCCGCGCATTGTCGCGCTGGTGGAGGCCGATCGACGGCTCGTCGAGCACGTAGAGCACGCCGGTCAGGCCGGAGCCGATCTGCGAGGCGAGGCGGATGCGCTGGCTCTCGCCGCCGGAGAGCGTGCCGGAATTCCGCGCCAGCGTCAGATATTCGAGGCCGACGTCGTTCAGGAAATCCAGGCGCTCGCGGATCTCCTTCAGGATGCGGCCGGCGATCTCGTTCTGCTGCTTCGTCAGCGTTTCCGGCAGATCGGCGAACCACGTGCCGGCGGCGCGGATCGATTTCTCCGCGACCTGGCTGATGTTCAAGCCGGCGAGCTTCACCGCCAGCGCTTCCGGCTTCAGCCGCGCGCCGTGGCAGACCTCGCAAGGGGTGGCGGAGAAATAGCGGCCGATCTCCTCCTTGACCCAGGCGGAGTCGGTTTCCTTCCAGCGCCGCTCCAGGTTCGGGATGACGCCCTCGAAGACCTTGCTCGTCTCGTAGGAACGGAGGCCGTCGTCGTAGACGAACTTGACCTTGTCGTCGCCGGTGCCATGCAGGATGGCGTCCCGCGCCTTGGCCGAAAGGTCGGACCAGCGGTCGGTCAGCTTGAACTTGAAGGCGCGGGCAAGACCTTCGAGCGTTTGCAGGAAATAGGGCGATGAGGTCTTGGACCAGGGCGCGATGGCGCCGCCCTTCAGCGTCGCGTTCTCGTCGGGGATGACGAGGTCGGCGTCGATCGCCTGCTTGGTGCCGAGCCCGTCGCATTCGGGGCAGGCGCCGAACGGGTTGTTGAAGGAGAAGAGCCGCGGCTCGATCTCGGAAATCGTGAAGCCGGAGACGGGGCAGGCGAATTTCTCCGAGAAAACGATGCGCTCATGCGTCTCGTTCTTCGACTTGTGCGCGGCGTCGGCCGCGTGCGGCGGCAGCGCCTTGTCGGCGAGCTCGGTGATGGCGAGCCCGTCGGCGATCTTCAGCGCGGTTTCCAAAGAGTTGGCGAGGCGCGCGGAAATGTCCGCGCGGACGACGACGCGGTCGACCACGATGTCGATGTCGTGCTTCAGCTTCTTATCCAGCGAAGGGGCTTCCGCGATCTCGACGAACGTCCCGTCGATCTTGGCGCGCTGGAAGCCCTTCTTCAGGTATTCAGCGAGGTCCTTGCGGTACTCGCCCTTTCGCCCGCGCACGACGGGGGCGAGGAGATAGAGCCGCGTGCCTTCGGGGAGCGCGAGGATGCGGTCGACCATCTGGCTGACGGTCTGGCTCTCGATCGGCAGCCCGGTTGCCGGCGAATAGGGGATGCCGACGCGGGCGAAGAGGAGCCGCATGTAGTCGTAGATCTCGGTCACCGTGCCGACGGTCGAGCGCGGGTTGCGGCTCGTGGTCTTCTGCTCGATCGAGATCGCCGGCGAGAGCCCGTCGATCTGGTCGACGTCGGGCTTCTGCATCATCTCCAGGAACTGGCGCGCATAGGCGGAGAGCGACTCCACGTAGCGGCGCTGGCCCTCGGCGTAGATCGTGTCGAAGGCGAGCGAGGACTTTCCCGAGCCCGACAGCCCGGTCATCACGATCAGGCTGTCGCGCGGCAGGTCGATGTCGATGTTCTTGAGATTGTGCTCGCGCGCGCCGCGGATCGCGATGAATTTGCCCGCGGATTTACCCTCGGGGGGCCTGTTCTTTGCCATGCTGCCACGATCCGAAGGGGAGGCGCGGCGCCTGCCGCCCCCCAAACTTAGGCTCTTCGCGCGCTTAGACAAGCGTCGGCTCCCGATTGTCCCCGATACTGCCGCCGCGCTCCTGACATGGCGTCAGTTTTGCGCGCGAATCCGGGAGAGCGGATGCTGCCCAAGGGGGCGTTCGTTGTCTAGAACAAAATGGGAACACGTTGCGGCTATGGATCGCCGCGCGCCGAGGATAAGCTCTCTCCGCCGCCTCAGCGCGGCGGGGCGGGTAAAGCTCAGAAGCGCGAGGCGCGAATGTCGGAGAGCAGTGTCAGCGTCCGCTATTTGGTCGACGACGTCGAGGCGGCGATCGCCTGGTACACGACGCATCTCGGCTTTTCGGTTCTGACCAGCTATCCGCCCGCCTTCGCGGACGTGAAGCGGGGCGCACTCAGGCTGTTGCTCAGCGGGCCAACGAGCTCGGCCGGACGCCCGATGACCGACGGCGAGCGGCCGGGGCCGGGCGGCTGGAACCGCATCCACCTGATCGTCGACGACCTCGCCGCCCAGGTCGCGCGGCTCAAGGCCGAAGGCGTCACGTTCCGCAACGACATCGTCAGCGGGCCGGGCGGCTCGCAGGTGCTGATCGTCGACCCGTCGGGGAATTTCGTGGAGCTGTTTCAGCCGAAGGGGCGGTGAGCGAGGGGTTGCGACTGGCCGCAACCGTCGCCGCCTTTTGCTCACTGGCATCGGCCGGCGGGCGAACCCGGGTCGTGGGATGCTGCCGAAGTCAACTGTCACCGTAAGCATGGGTTTTAGGCGCACTTCGGACTTTGGCGACGTACCTATGGCGACGATATACAACCTGTGATATTTCTCGCGAGGGAGAGTTGAAGATGTCTGACATGCCGGATGATCCGCACTCGCCTGAACCGGAGCGGCCGGACAAGGATTTCCTGCAAAACGACATCAGCCGCGCCATCGAATTCCGCAAAGAATACTACAAATATGCGATCGGAATCGCGACGGCTCTTCTCGCGTTCACTGTGTCGTTTCCGCCAAATCTTTCCAAGCTGGCATACCCAGGCCTCATCGTCCTGGCATGGATCGGGCTGGGCTTGGCTATCGTGGCTGGTGTGCTCGCACACCTCCTGTGGGCTAAGTTCTTCGCAACCTGGCGTGACTTCGACAACCGCGGCAAACGAGACATGGGACGAGCCGTGCGACGGAAGATTACGTTCTGGCGCAGGTTCGCCGATCGTGTGCTGATAGCTGGACTGGCGGTCGGGGTGGCGTTTGTGGTGGCCTTTGCCGCGTCGAATATCGCAAACATAGCGATGAAATCGCCCGGTCCCGCCTCGAGCGAGAGCATGAGGCCGGTCTCATGACGAAGAACTGGCAAAATAGGCGCAAGCGCCTCGTCGCGGATATCTGCGGCCAAGACAAGGACCTTGCGGCCTACCGCGATGCCGACGCCGATGTCATCGACGGAACGGTGCGCGGACGAAGCCCACATTCGAGCCGAGTCCAACGAGACGCTGGCGCACGTGTTGTTTTCAACATCCCCGCGGTGCACGTCCGCGACTTCTGCCAAGCCGGCTATCAGAACCGCTATGATCTTGGGAGTAAGCTGTGTGTTGCGGAATATGGAAAGGCTCCCAAGCGCGATCAGATAGACCGCACTTTGGCGACCGTATCAGGCGCGAAGGGGGAGAACCTATACTACGGTGCCGCGGAGCTGAACGGCGCGGGAGTCCGTTACTACGGAGATATTTGCCTAGTGCTGAAGCCGGCTTCCGTAGAACCCGATACCCTCGTTCTCGACCGCAATTCGTTCGACCTGATGCGCAGTCCGATCGTCGATCGCATCCACTCCGATGCCGATGCAGTGACCGAAGTAGAAGAGTTGAAGGGAAGCTGGTCGGACGATATTGCAGACATGGCAGTCTGCAAAGTACTCGGTGAGCAGCCACGCCAGCGGAGGCTAATCACCACTGGCAAGATATCGGAAGGTCTCCTCGCCGATGAGGACTATGTCGAAGTCGTGCGCGAGGGATCTTTCGCCTGGAAAGATTTGGCGGAGGCACGAATTGCGGCCGCGGACGCCGGTGCGGACGGACGTGTCGCCGACCGCCTCAGCGTCGGACCCATTCCCCGCCTCACCGAGCTGCTGTGGCGTCAGCGCCGCCGTTCGGCCGAGCGAGAGCTGGCGGCGTGCAAGGTCGAAGTGCGCACTGTCGTCACCTCTGGGCGAATGAGGTGAGCCGTGGAAGAGGAGGCAGCACCACTTTGGCACATCGATGCGTTGGATGCGCGCGCGGGGCATGCGTTTGCGGCGTGGCGGGCAGCCGATCTTCACTCCGAGAATCTGGCGGTTGACGCGCCCGGCGTCTTCATTGGGCCGCCGTCGTTCAGCCCGGAGGCAGTATCGAGCCGAGCGGTCGGCCTTGCAGCCACACGCGCCTCAGCACAACTCGGTTTGGTTGTCGATGAGACGGAGGTGGGCTTCGCAACGCTCGGCGAGCTCGCCGAGTTTGTGCGCCGACTATACCTCGGCGGGGGCGGAGGAGACGGCGGTGGGGGGATCGGCCCGGGCGTTCCTCCGTTGCCCGAAGGTGGCGGCCCGGAGTTCCCATACGAAGGCGGTCCGGCGGAACCGGACGCTGCGGTCTCCGAGTTGCTCACGTACTCCAGGAACTTCGGAGACACGATTAGCGATCTTAAGGTCGAGGCAGGGTCGCCGGTCAGCACTAAGAGTTTCAGATTGTTTCTCACCTCGCCGGCCGGAACTGCCGCCGCTTTTTCATTGCGGGAGGGCGCCGCGCTCCTTGTTTTCGAGATGATGAAGCGCGTTCCCTCGAACGGAAGCGAGGAGGATTTTCTCAGCTGGCGCCATGCAGCATTTCGGTTGGGGCGCGCGGTGGCGAAATTTGGCCTTTGGTGGGACGTTTTAGATCGTCTTCACGCTACTATCGACCCGTTTGCGGCTCAGCTGCGGTCGAGCCGAATGGTAACGCGCCTTGACCTTCATGATCGGTACACCGACGCCCCCTGGGTCATTCCGATGCTCTTCGGAGTTGGGCTGGACAATAGGGGGTACCGACCCGACAGGCCTTACTGGCTGCCCTTCCACTGGCAATTTGCCGGCGCCTTCGACCCTGTAAGCGATTTGGCGCTCTTCCCCACACCCACTGGTCTCGTGTGCCTTCCCCGCGGCGCTGGACAGCAGACAAGCGTCCTCGACATGCTTTGCGCTGTCACTGCCTCGCCGGACCTCATTAAGAAGGATTTGATTCAAGCGCAAAGGACAGCCGAATTGTTGTTCTTTGCCGCCGCCTACCTTGCTGCGCCAGATGCACACGTCTCCGATTACTCGAGCCGGCGCCTTGCGTTTGCGGAGCAAAGGCGAGCAACACAAGCTGGCATTGCGTGGCTTGCGGATCAGTTCCCGAAGCGCGCCTTTCCGTATGCGCTGGAGGACGCGATAAAGAATTCCGCATTGCTTCGTTACGCGTGACTACGCGGCCCACGTGCCGCTTCCCACATGGACTTTTGCCGAGAGAGCCTGGATGAACAGGCGGCATGAAACGCATCAGCTTCCTCTCCTTCGGTCATTGGACCCGTCGCCCCAGTCGCAGGTGCGCTCGGCCTCCGACGCGCTACTGCAATCGATCGAGCACCGTCGCGGCGGAGAGGGCGTCATGCAATCACCGGAGCCTTCCAATGACCCCCACCATCACCGCCTTTGAGCGCTCGCCCGATGGCGGCAGCGGACTGGCGCGCGATACGCGCGTTCGCTGGGCGCTGGAGGAAGTGGGCCAGCCCTACGAGGTTCGTGGTGTTTCGTTCAGCGCGCTGAAGCAACCCGCGCATCTGGCGCTGCATCCGTTCGGGCAGATTCCGACCTACGAAGAAGGCGATCTCGCGCTGTTCGAAACGGGGTCGATCGTGTTCCATATCGCGGAGCGCCATGCGGGCCTCCTGCCGCCCGATACCGAAGATGGGGCGAATGCGCGGGCACGGGCGATCACATGGATGTTCGCCGCGGTGAGCACGGTGGAGCCGCCGATCCTTGAATTTGCAAACGCCAAGCTCCTTGAGAGCGACAAGCCTTGGTCCGCCGAGCGCATGCCTCTGGTCGTGGATCGCGTCCGCGACCGGCTGCGCCAGCTTTCCGCTCACCTTCTTGCCGGCCGAAGCCTCGGCGAAGGCGGGGGCGACGCCGACTGGCTCGACGGGCGTTTTAGCGCGGGCGACCTGATGATGGTGCATGTGCTGCAGCGGCTGAAACCATCCGGCATTCTGGCGGAATTTCCGATCCTCGCCGCCTATGTCGCCCGCGGCGAAGCGCGGCCCGCCTACAAGCGGGCTTTCGCCGCGCAATTGGCGGCTAACACCGGCAAAAAATGAAACGCATCGGCTTTCTCTCCTTCGGTCACTGGACCCCGTCGCCGCATTCCGAGGTGCGGACGGCGTCCGACGCGCTCTTGCAATCGATCGAGCTTGCGATAGCGGCGGAGGAGGTCGGCGCGGACGGGGCGTATTTCCGGGTGCATCATTTCGCCCGCCAGCTCGGCTCGCCATTTCCGCTGCTCGCGGCTTGCGGGGCGCGGACCAAGCGCATCGAGCTCGGCACCGCGGTCATCGACATGCGCTATGAGAACCCGCTCTATATGGCGGAGGACGCGGGCGCGGCCGATCTCATCGCCGGCGGGCGCCTGCAGCTCGGCATCAGCCGCGGCTCGCCCGAGCAGGTGATCGACGGCTGGCGCACCTTCGGCTACGCGCCGCCTGAGGGGATGAGCGATGCCGACATGGCGCGGCAGCACGCGGAGGTGTTCCTCGAGGTGCTGCGCGGCGAGGGCTTTGCCGAGCCGAACCCGCGGCCGATGTTTCCGAACCCGCCGGGGCTCTTGCGCGTCGAGCCGCACTCACCGGGGTTGCGCGAAAGAATCTGGTGGGGGGCGGCGACCAACGCCACGGCGGAATGGGCGGCGAAGCTCGGCATGAATTTGCAGAGCTCGACGCTGAAATTCGACGAGACGGTCGAGCCCTTCCACATCCAGCAGGCGAAGCAGATCCGCGCCTACCGCGAGGCCTGGAAGGCGGCCGGGCATACGCGCCAGCCCCGCGTCTCCGTCAGCCGCTCGATCTTCGCGCTCGTCGACGATCGCGACCGCATGTATTTCGGAAGGGATCGCGAGAGCCAGGACCAGATCGGCATGATCGACGAGAACACGCGGGCGATCTTCGGCAAGAGCTACGCCGCCGAGCCGGACAGCCTCATCGATGAACTCAAGCAAGACGAGGCGATCGCCGAGGCCGACACGCTGCTCCTGACCGTGCCTAACCAGCTCGGCGTCGACTACAACGCCCATGTCATCGAAGCGATCCTGAAACACGTCGCGCCGGGGCTTGGGTGGCGGTGAGCTGACAGCGCGATGGAGGAAGCGCAGGCCTCTCGCAAAACTGCCGTGAAACGCGGGTAATGAACCCAACGCGGCCCGGAAAGTCCCGCGCGAAATCGCACACGGGGGGCCGGCTCATTCGCGTTTCAGGAGGCGTCACATGTTTCGGAAAAGCCTGCGGGCGCCGCTGGTGACGCGCCGCCAATTCGTCGCCGGCTCAGCGGCCGGCGCACTTGTTGCGCTGCATCCATTCTCGGCTTCCGCGCAAGCCGGGCAGGCGCATCTGCGCCTGATCGAGACGACGGACCTGCACGTCCACGTCTTCCCTTATGACTATTACGCCGACAAGCCGAGCGACACGGTGGGCACGGCCCGCACGGCGACGCTCATTCGCGCCGTCCGCGCCGAGGCGACCAACTCCATCCTGCTCGACAACGGCGACTTCCTGCAAGGCAACCCGATGGGCGACTACATCGCCTACGAACGCGGAATGCATGAGGGCGACGTGCATCCGATCATCACGGCGATGAACGTGCTCGGCATCGAGTGCTCGACGCTCGGCAACCACGAGTTCAATTACGGGCTCGACTTCATGGACAAGGTGCTGGCGGGAGCGAAATATCCGATCGTCTGCGCCAATCTCGCCAAGGGGACGCTTGCGTCCTCGCCGCGCGACGATGCGCTCTATCTCAAGCCCTATACCATCATCGAAAAGACGGTGACGGACGGCGCCGGCGTGACGCACACGTTGAAGATCGGGCTGATCGGCTTCGTGCCGCCGCAGATCATGCTCTGGGACGCGGGGCATCTCGACGGCAAGGTGATGACGCGCGACATCGTCGAAGCGGCGAAGGCCTGGGTGCCGGAGCTGCGCGAAGCGGGCGCCGACATCGTCGTCGCGCTTTCCCATTCCGGCATCGACGCCGCTGGCCCCTCCGACGGCATGGAGAACGCCTCGCTCTATCTCGCGGGCGTCGAGGGCGTCGACGCGGTCTTCACCGGGCATCAGCATCTCGTCTTCCCGGGCCCGAATTTCGACGGCCTCGCCGGTGTCGATTCCACGAACGGCGCACTGATGGGGAAGCCGGGCGTCATGGGCGGCTTCTGGGGCTCGCACATGGGGCTGATCGACCTGCTCCTGGAGCAGGACGGCGGCAAGTGGCGCGTCGCCTCGTTTACCAGCGAGGCGCGGCCAATCTACAAGCGCGACGAGAACCGCAAAATCGTGCCGCTGGTGGAGAGCCAGCAGGATATCCTCGACGCTGTGAAGGCCGACCACGAGGCGACGCTCGCCTATGTGCGCCGGCCGGTCGGCAAGACCTCGGCGCCGCTCTATTCCTATTTCGCGCTCGTCGCCGACGATCCGTCGGTGCAGATCGTGAGCCAGGCGCAGACCTGGTATGTGAGCCAGATCATGGCCAAGACGGAGTGGAAGGATCTGCCGATCCTTTCCGCGGCGGCGCCGTTCAAGGCCGGCGGGCGGAGCGGGCCGGAGTACTATACGGACGTTCCGGCCGGCGACATCGCCATCAAGAACGTCGCCGACCTCTATCTCTATCCGAACACGTTGCAGGCGGTGCTCATCACCGGCGCGGACGTGAGGGAATGGCTGGAGCGCTCAGCGGGCATCTTCAACCAGGTGACGCCCGGGGCAAAGGATGCGCCGCTCATCGACGCGTCGTTCCCGAGCTACAATTTCGACGTGATCGACGGGGTGACCTACGCGATCGATGTCAGCCAGGCCTCGCGCTACGACAAGGACGGGAAGCTTCAGAACCCCGACGCGCACCGCATCGTCGACCTGATGTTCGACGGCAAGCCGATCGATCCGGCGCAAAAATTCGTGGTCGCGACGAACAACTACCGGGCAGGGGGCGGCGGCGGCTTCCCCGGCATCGGGCCGGACAAGGTGATCTTCCAGGGGCCCGACACCAACCGCGACATCATCGTGCGCTACATCGTCGACAAGGGCACCATCAACCCCTCCGCCGACGCCAACTGGCGGCTGAAGCCGCTGCCCGGCACGACGGTCGTGTTCGAGACCGGGCCTAAGGCGAAGGATTTCGTCGACCAGGTGACGGCGGTGAAGATCGAGCCGGCGGGCGACGGGGCGGAGGGTTTTGCGCTCTACCGGATCGCGCTGTAGCGGGTCGGGCGCCAGAGCCTGAAATTCGGGGCGTGCTTGTCAGAGCGCGGGCACGCTCCATTTCAATCCGGGGAAGCGGGCGAAGTCGCGGTCGAGCGTGATCCACTCGCACCCCCATTCGATTGCGAGCGCGGCATACCAGGCGTCGGTGACGCGCGGCCCGCGAATATCGGCTTCCACGCAGAGCCGCTTGAAGATGTCCCAGTGGCGCTCGCCGGGCTCGACGATCTGGCAATGAGGCTGGCCGAGAAGGTGGTCGCAAAAGGCAAATGCCTCATCTCGGGATGCGGACGACCGTTGTAGACGTATGTTCGTGGTGACCCGGACCAACGCGGCCAGCGCGAGTGTCGAAATGCCAAAGCGCGTGTCGCCGGATACAACTTGTTCAAGCCATGGCTTGCAGAGTGCGTGCTCCGGCACATCCCGCCGAAAGGCGTAGATGAGAACGTTCACATCGGGGAGGATCATCTAAAGCCGCGATTGAGACGCTCGATATATTCGAGGTCTTCCATCTCCTGGATGGACGCGTTGTTGCTGATATCGATGCCCGGATAAAACCCGCCCGTCGCCGAGCTCACCGGAAGCGGGCCCCGCGGCTTCGGCTTCGCCTTCCGCTTTGCAACTACCGTGCTGAGCCCTTCCTCAATCAGCGACGTCAGAGTCCGCCCTTCCGCGGCGGCCTTGCGGCGCGCGCGGTTCATCAATTCGTCGGGCAGGCGGACGGTGGTTCGCTCGGTCATATGTCAAGACATACGTTTGGTATGTCTGTATGTCAACGACCTGCTTCTCCCTTCCGGCCCGATCCCCTAAACTCCACAAAAGGAGAGATTCGTGGATCGGGCCGACTGGGACGAACTCGCCGACGATTTCGAGGCGCTTGTCGTCGACGTCACGGCGGACGAGACGAGCGACCAGGTGAGCCGCTTCGTCGCCGCCGCGCGGCTTCCCGAGAATGCCGTGCTGGTCGATCTCGGTTGCGGCATCGGCTCCTTCATCCAGCGCTTCGGGGACCGCTTCGCGGAAATCGTCGGCGTCGAGCATGCGCCGAAGATCATCGCGCGCGCGAAGGTGAAATGCGCCGGCATGAAGAACATCCGCTGGCTCACGGCCGACGTCGCCCGCGGGGCAAAGCGCATCGGGCCGCGCGCCGATCTCGCCGTCTGCATGAACGTGATCACCGCCGACGGCGCCGCGGAGCGGACGGCGCAGTGGCGCGGCCTCAGCGCGGTGACGAAGCCTGCGGGCTTCGCGCTTGTCGTCGTGCCGTCGCTTCAATCGGAACGGATGGTGCAAAAACACACGGCGGCGGGGAAAGGCGGCAAGCCGAAATTCAAGGGCGACGGGCTCTCCGAGAAGGCCGGCAGCTGGCAAAAACACTATCGGCGTGACGAGTTGATCGGGATCCTCGCGCGGCACGGCTTCACCATCGTACGCATCGGGCGCATCTATTCGCCTTGGTCGCGCGAGGGACTGCGCAAGCCGCGCAACCCCGCCTTCAAAAGCCCGTGGGACTGGATCTGTCTCGCGCAGCGGACGGCGTGAACGAGAAAGCGGACCGCCGCAGAACGGCGATCCGCGATGTCCTTAGCGAGGTTTCGGCTTACGCCGCCTCCCGGCCTTCGGCTTCCATATTGACCGCCGTCCTGGCGATCTCGGTCAGAGCCTCGTCTGTGGCTTCCTCTTCGTCGAGGGTCGCTTCGAGAAGGGCGACGGCCTCGTCGAGGCCGAGCTCGTCAGCCCAGGTCGCGAGCGTCCCATAGCGTGACATCTCGTAGTGCTCGATGGCCTGGGCAGCTGCCAGGAGGCCGGCGTCGAGCGCGGGCGAACCCTTGTATTCCTCCATAATCTCCGCACCCTCGTCGGTGATGCCGACGATCGCCGCGCAGGTCTTTCCCTGCGGCTTCTTGTCGATCAGCGCGAACACCTGCTCAAGCCGCTCGACATGCCCCTGCGTCTCGCCGCGGTGCTTTTCGAACGCGGCCTTCAGCTCGTCGTTCTGGGCCGCCTTCATCATCTTCGGCAGAGTCGCGAGGATCCTCTTCTCCGCGAAGTAGATGTCCTTCAGGGTATCGTGGAAAAGCTGGTCGAGCTTTTTCGGTTCCTTTGCCATTTGGCACCTCCGGTTCGGATGCCGAACAACAAACCGGTCGGTCACATGGTTCCGCTCGCCCGCTCGCCCTAACCGTGATCGGTTGCCGCGACGAACTCAGGGTCGTTCTGCGCGCGGCGCTCAAAGGAGAGGAAGTCGTAGTAGCCGCATCGGCCCGAGCCGGGGAAGGCGCGACAGACGGACGGTCGCGCGGTGTAGATGGTGCAGCGGCGCTCGTCCGTATCGAAGAAGCGGCAGACCTTGCCGTAGTGCTCGTCGGCCTTGCGGCGCATGATGCGCTTGTAGCCGTGCGCGCTCTTGGTGAAGCGCTTCTCGGCCTCCGCCGGCGCCAACCCGAAGTGCTTCGCCAGCCGCTCAAGATCGTATTTGGTGACGGTGATCACCGGGTAGGAGCAGCAATAGCCGGGGCACTTGGCGCAATTGTACTGAACGGTGTCGTGGGCGCGGGAGGTGGGCACGCTCTTTCCCTTGCCCTTGCCGTTCTTCTTCCCGTTGCCGCTCGACGCGCCCTTCGTATTGAAGGTCGCCGGATGCACGTCGGGGGCCTGGAAAGCCTGCGCGCCGTTCCTGCCAGCATGGCCGTTCGTCTTCGGACCCGCCATTTCTTCTCCGCGTATGTGATGTCGCACGCGGACTCGCGCCTATCCGCACCGATACCCCTAGTGTAGGCATGCGTCGGCAGAAAGGCCGCAATCTCGGTGTCCAGAATTATCTATTGCAAATTCACGAGCGGGCGCCGCGGAAGCACCCGGACGATCCAAGATCAGTCGTAGCGATCCATCTCGACGGGCACGCCCGCACTCGATGCGGCGCGGATCAGTTCGTCGGCGATGCTCCGTGGCGCGAAGCCGGCCGCCAGCGCAGAGGCGCCCAGCTGCTTTGTGTAGCGCCCGATCTGAAGGATATCACCATTAGCCGCAGCGCTCGTAACGATGCGGCCCACCTCTTCAAGGAAAAGCCGGCGGTCATCCTCCGGGGAGACCGTTTCGCCGTTACTCATTTCCGGGGTCATTGGATGGGCACCTCTCGCCGCGGTTCGGGGGAAATCCCGTGAACCGATATCGGCTGCAAAAACGAGCTTGATCCAAATTCCCCCTTTGTAAATCCGCCAACGGCCCATAGGTAAGTATCTGAACATTCTATGGTTTGTTGATATTGTTAGTCCCTTATGCAACTTTGTCATCAGCCGTAAGAAAGGGTATTGACTGCCTATGCGGTTCTTACTAACTTTACCCCGCAACCCATTCCGGGAGGTCCGTTGTGAGCGATCTGTCACGGGGCGAGCGGCTGCAAATCATGCTGAACCCCGAGGAGCTTGCCGTTCTCGACAATTGGCGTTTCCAAACGCGCATGCCGAGCCGCGCCGCAGCTATTCGCGAATTGCTACGTCGGGGGCTCGAGGCCGACGGGTTCGATGCCGCCGATCAGGGTTCGAAGTCACGCGATTTCGGCGTGGTCACCGAGTCGGAGTAGCGCTGTCAGCGCGCCGCGAGTTTCACGTCGCCTTTCTTCGTCAGCGTCCATTCCGGGTTCCACGCGACTTCCCAGGGATGGCCGTCGGGGTCGGCGAAATAGCCGGAATAGCCGCCCCAGAAGGTGTCTTTGGCGGATTTCAGGATGCGCGCGCCGGCGCACTCTGCCTCGGCGAGCACGGCGTCGACGTCATCTCTCGAGCGGGCGTTGTAGGCGAGCGCAATGCCGCCGAAGCCGCGTTCGTTCGGCGCAAGCCCCGCGTCCTCGGCAAGCGCGGAGCGTGACCAGAGCGCCAGGATCATGCCGTTCAGCTGGAAGAAGACGACACTCGGATTCTGGTTGCCGCGCTCCCAGCCGAGCGCTTCGTAAAAGCGGAGCGAGCGCTCCAGGTCGGCGACGCCAAGGGTCACCAGGCTCAAACGCTGTTCCATCGATTTCCCCGTTTTCGAACGCCGGCCCGTCACGCGCCGGGCTTGATTCCCATCTTCGCCGCGCTTATAGAACATAGCAAGAACGATTTTACGCTACCCTGTGCATTCGGCCGAGCGGATTGTGGACAGACGCGCAGCGCATGCTGCGCCGAGCCGATGATTGTGAGCAGGGTAGCCGCCAAGAACGGAGGCGATCATGGCAGGCAGCGTCAACAAAGTGATCCTGGTCGGCAATCTCGGCCAGGACCCGGAGGTGCGGCGGCTTCCCTCGGGCGATCCCGTCGTCAATCTTCGGATCGCGACCTCGGAGAGCTGGCGCGACAAGAATTCCGGTGAGCGGAAGGAGCGGACGGAGTGGCACTCCGTCGTCATCTTCAACGAGAACCTCGCCAAGGTGGCGGAGCAGTACCTGAAGAAGGGCGCCAAGGTTTACATCGAGGGCCAGCTGCAGACGCGCCAATGGGAAGACCAGTCGGGGCAGAAGCGCTACTCGACCGAGGTCGTGCTGCAACGCTTCCGCGGCGAGCTTCAGATGCTCGACAGCCGCGGCGGGGGCGCCGGGGCGGAGATCGGCGACCGCAGCGGCCGCGGCACGGAGTTCGGCAGCGCCGGCCCGATGGAGCGGAACGGCCGCGCGAGCGCGACACTCTCGGCAGAGATGGACGACGAGATCCCGTTCTAGCCGCCGCGCCGCTTTAGCCGCCCGGCGGCCGTCGTCGCTGACGAGCGATGACCGAGCTCTACTTCGCACTGAAGCTCGTCCATATCCTTGGCGCCGCGGTACTCTTCGGCACCGGGCTCGGCATCGCCTTCTTCATGTGGATGGCGGACCGCACGCGCGTCGCGGCGACGATCGCGGCGACGGCGCGGATCGTCGTCGTCGCTGATTTCGTCTTCACGGCAACCGCCGTCGTGGTGCAGCCTCTCAGTGGAGCGGCTCTGATCGCGGTTGCCGGATATTCGTGGCGCGAGTCCTGGATCGCGGTCGCGCTGGCACTCTATCTCCTCGCCGGCTTCTGCTGGCTGCCGGTGGTCTCCATCCAGATCAGGATGCGCGACCTCGCCGCCATCGCCGCGCGCGACGGCACCGCTTTGCCGGTGGCGTATCACCGGCTCTTCCGGACATGGTTCGCGCTCGGCTGGCCGGCTTTCATCGCGGTGATCCTGATCTTCTCCGACATGATCTGGAAACCGGCGCTCTGGTGAGCGGGGACGGCAGATGAAGCGCTTCACCGACGCGCGCGTCGCGGCGATCTTCGCTTCCTATCCGCCGGCAACGCGGAAGAAGCTCCTCGCGCTTCGTCAGCTCATCTTCGACACCGCCGCAAGCACGGACGGCGTCGGGACGCTGGAGGAGACGGTCAAATGGGGACAGCCGAGCTATCTTACGGCGGCGAGCAAAAGCGGAAGCACGATCCGGATCGACAGCGTGAAGGACTCTGGCGGGCGCTACGCCGTCTACTTCAACTGCCAGACCAGCCTCGTCGACACGTTCAAAGAGCTCTACGGCGACAAACTTCGTCTCGAAGGCCGGCGCGCCATCATCCTGGAGGCAGGAGACAGATTGCCGGCAGAGGAATTGCGCCATTGCATCGCGCTGGCGCTCACCTACCACCGGGCGAAGAAGCCCAGCAGCCGATGAGCCGAGGCCCTCAGAGCTTGGCGGAACGCGCGATTGCAATCACGCCGTCGGCAACGAACTGGACGGCGAGGGCGGCGAGGATCAAGCCGAGGAGCCGCGTCAGCACGATGCGTCCGGTCGCGCCGAGGTAGCGGTCGAAGCGCTCGGCCAGAAAGAAGACCAGCCAGGCCACGGCGAGATTGACCACGACGATGACGATCAGCACGGCGCGCTCGAAGACATCCGCGTAGGTCCCGGAGAGGAGGATCGTGGCGGAGATCGCGCCGGGGCCGGCTATCAGGGGAATCGCCAGCGGGAAGATCGCGATGTTGCGGACGTGGTCGGCTTGCGCGATCTCCGTGCTCTTCTCCTTCCGGTCCTGCCGCTTCTCGAAGATCATCTCGAAGGCGATGTAGAAGAGCAGTACGCCGCCGGCGATGCGGAAGGCGTGAATGGTGATCCCGAAGACGGAAAGGATGCCGATGCCCGCGACCGCGAAGAGGATGAGGACGGCGAGCGCCGTGATCGTCGCCCGATTTGCGACCTGCTGGCGCTCGGCCCGGCTCATCCCGGCGGTCAGCGCGAGAAAAAGCGGCGCGAGGCCGGGCGGGTCGATCGTGACGAAAAGCGTCACGAAGGACGTGAGCGCATGTTCCAGCATTGGAGAACCGACGATCCGCCCTCGCCATTGCAGTCTTAGGGGTGAGAAGATGCCGCGATGACCTTCGATGCAAGCGCAGAATCGATACCGCCGCGCTGTCCGATCTGCGGATCGACCACGTTCGTAGCCGGGCCGAAGGGGCGGACGGCGCCCAACGGGAGGCTGCCGCGCTGCGCCAAATGCCAGTCGCTCGAGCGGCATCGCATGTTCCGGCTGATGTTCGAGCGGCTCGGCACGGAAGAGTTCCGCGGCGCCACGGCGATCCAGTTCAGCCCCGATCCGACGCTCGATCCCACATGGTTCAGCTCATTCGAGCTTTCCGTCTACGGCGAGGGCGAAAGCCTCGACATCCAGGCGATCGACCGGCCCGACGCCGCCTACGAACTCGTCGCCTGCTCGCATGTCTTGGAGCATGTGGCCGACGACAACGCCGCGCTTCACGAGTTGCTGCGGATCGCCAAGCCGGACGGCCTCCTCTGGCTCGTGGTGCCCGACCCGTTCCGCGAAGAGACGACGCGCGACTGGGCCTTTCCGAAGCCGGAAAAGCACGGCCATTACCGCGTCTACGGCGCCGATATCGCCGATCGCTTCGCCCGTTATGTGCCGGAGCAGCCGGTCTTCGCCTATCTCGGCGAAGACCCGGTGACGAGCGAGCGCGACGGATGTTTCCTGCTGCCGAAATCGGCCCTCTGGCGGGCCAGACTCTCAGCGCGGCTAGCCCCCGATTCCTGGCTTTTCGTCGGCCCTTCGCGGGCGCAAAAAAATTAAATCGCCAGCGCCCTATAAGCCATTGTTTCTAATCGCTTTCTTTAGGGTGGCGAAAGTGGCGGAGCGCGCCTAAATGAGCTAGAAGACAGCCACCCAAAAGCAGCGCGATTCTTCCCTTGGCAGACGAAAGCAAGACGCCGCCTTCCGGCCGCGACGACGGCGACATCAAGCCGATCTCGATCACCGACGAGATGCGCCGCTCCTACGTCGATTACGCGATGAGCGTGATCGTCAGCCGCGCGCTCCCCGACGTGAACGACGGGCTGAAGCCGGTGCATCGTCGCATCCTCTTTTCGATGCACGAGAGCGGCTACGACTGGAACAAGCCCTACCGCAAGTCGGCGCGCGTCGTCGGCGACGTCATCGGCAAATACCATCCGCACGGAGACCAATCGGTCTACGACGCACTCGTCCGCATGGCGCAGGAATTCTCCATGCGCCTGCCCTTGATCGACGGGCAGGGGAATTTCGGCTCGATCGACAACGATCCGCCGGCGGCGATGCGCTACACCGAGGTGCGTCTCGAGAAGGTCGCGCATTCGCTGCTCGACGACCTCGACAAGGACACCGTCGACTTCCGCAACAATTACGACGATTCCACGCGCGAGCCGACCGTTCTGCCGGCGAAGTTCCCGAACCTCCTGGTCAACGGAGGCGGCGGCATCGCCGTCGGCATGGCGACGAACATCCCGCCGCACAATCTCGGCGAGGTCATCGACGCGACGATCGCGCTGATCGACGATCCGCACCTCGACTTTTCCGGGCTCATGCAATTCATGCACGGCCCCGATTTCCCGACCGGCGGCATCATTCTCGGCAGCGCCGGCATCCGCTCCGCCTTCGCCACCGGCCGCGGCTCCATCATCATGCGCGGCAGGGCGCATATCGAGACGATCCGCAAGGATCGCGAAGCCATCGTCATCACCGAGATCCCGTTCCAGGTGAACAAGGCGACGATGCAGGAGAAGATGGCCGAGCTGGTGCGCGACAAGCGCATCGAGGGGATCGCCGACATCCGCGACGAGTCCGACCGCGACGGCATCCGCGTGGTCATCGAGCTGAAGCGCGACGCGGTCGGCGACGTGGTCCTGAACCAGCTCTACCGTTTCACGCCGCTGCAGACGAACTTCGGTGTCAACATGGTGGCGCTGAACGGCGGCCGTCCGGAGGTGATGAACCTCAAGGACGTGCTGACGAGCTTCATCGCCTTCCGTGAGACGGTGGTCGGCCGGCGCACGAAATTCCTGCTCGGCAAGGCGCGCGACCGGGCGCACGTGCTGGTCGGGCTCGCGACTGCGGTCGCCAACATCGACGAGGTCATCGCGCTCATCCGCTCGGCGAAGGACCCGCAGGTCGCGCGCGAGCGCCTGATGCAGCGGCACTGGCCGGCGCGCGACATCGAGGCGCTGATCAAGCTCATCGCCGATCCCCGCCATTCGATCGCCGAGGACGGTACCTACCGGCTCTCCGACGAGCAGGCGCGGGCGATCCTCGATCTCCGCCTGCAGCGGCTGACCGCGCTTGGCCGTGACGAGATCGCCGAGGAGCTGGAGAAGCTCGCGGCGGAGATCCGCGACTATCTCGAAATCCTCGCCTCGCGCGCCCGCATCCAGGCGATCGTGAAGGGCGAGTTGAAGGCGGTGCGCGACGAGTTCGCGACGCCGCGCAAGACCGAGATCGCCGAGGGCGGCCCGGAGCTCGAGGACGAGGACCTGATCCAGCGCGAGGACATGGTCGTCACCGTCAGTCACGCCGGCTACATCAAACGCGTCGCGCTCTCCGAGTACCGGGCGCAGCATCGCGGTGGCAAGGGCCGCTCGGGCATGGCGACGCGCGAGGAGGATTTCGTCACGAAGCTCTTCGTGGCGAACACGCACACGCCGGTGCTCTTCTTTTCCTCGCGCGGCATCGTCTACAAGCTCAAGGTCTGGCGGCTGCCGCTCGCCGCGCCGCAGGCGCGCGGCAAGGCGCTGATCAACCTTTTGCCGCTCGAAGAAGGCGAGCGCATCACCACGATCATGCCGCTCCCCGAGGACGAGACGACCTGGGAGAACCTCGACGTCATGTTCGCCACGACCGGCGGCACGGTCAGGCGCAACAAGCTCTCCGACTTCGTCGACGTCCGGCGCTCCGGCATCATCGCCATGAAGCTCCTGGAAGGGGAGGGCATCCTCTCGGTCGAGACCTGTACGGAAGCCGACGACGTGATCCTCACCACCGCGCAAGGCCAGTGCATCCGCTTCCCTGTGCCGGAGGTGCGCGTCTTCGCCGGCCGCAATTCCGTCGGCGTGCGCGGCATCGCGCTTGAGGACGGCGACACGGCGATCTCCATGGCGATCCTCCGCCATTTCGAGGCAACGCCGGCGGAACGCGGCGCCTATCTCAAGATGAGCCGCGCCGTCCGCGGCGAAGGGGAGAGCGAGGAGAAAGCCGAAGAGAACGGCGCCGAGGCCGAGGGCGAAGAGTCCGGCGAGCTGTCGCAGCAGCGCTACGCGGCGATGAGCGCGGCGGAGCAGTTCATCCTGACCGTCGCGGAGAACGGCTACGGCAAGCGCACCTCATCCTTCGAGTACCGGATCACGCGACGCGGCGGCAAGGGCATCGTGGCGATGGCCGTCAACGAGCGGAACGGCAAGCTCGTCGCCTCCTTCCCGGTCAGCGACGAAGACCAGATCATGCTCGTCACCGACGCCGGCAAGACGATCCGCATGCCGGTCGGCGGCGACAAGCCGATCCGCATCGCAAGCCGCGGCACGCAAGGCGTAATTCTTTTCGACACCGACGCCGACGAGAAGGTCGTCTCGGTGGAACACATCCCCGACCCGAACGGGCACGAGGAGGAGGGGGAGACCGAAGACCCGGCTGAGGAAAACGGCGGCGAAGAGACGCCGCCCACCGCCGAATAGCCGCAATCGTCGCCGAATTCCCGCGTTCAGGGCGGGTTCAGCCCGGAAGTCTCAAACGAGGCGTCGGCCACAGGGCGCAGGCCGTCAGATTGCACCCTCGGAAGACCTTTCATGCGCATGGAAATCGTTTCGCGCGCGCGGCTTGCAGCGTTGGTGCTGGTCGCGGCTTCGGCAGCTTTCGCGAGCCTTCCGGCCAAGGCGCAATCGGGCAATTGCGGCTCGAGCGTCATTATCGGCTTCGGCGATTCGCTCGCAGACATCGCGCAGCGCTGCGGAACGACGGTGTCGGCGATCATGGAGGTCAACCCGCTCATCCCGAACCCGCACTTCATCTTCCCGGGGCTGAAGATCCAGCTGCCGGCGCCGCCGCCTCCGACGACGATCGACTACGTCTTCCGCCGCGGCGACACGCTTCTCACGGTCGCCCGCGCCTTCAACATCACGCTCGGCGACATCTATCGGCTGAACCCGGACATCGACGCGGCGACGGTGCGCCCCGGCGACGTCATCCACCTTCCAAATGCCGGCCCGCCGCCTCCACCACCGCCCCCGCCGGCCGAGACGACGGTCCGCTACAGAGTGGGCCCGGGGGACACGCTTCGAAGCATCGCGCGCGCGAAGAACGTGGCGCTTTCCGACATCTATCGTCTGAACCCCGGCGTCCGCGACCGGTCGCTCCGCACCGGCGACATCGTGCTCCTGCCGGCACCGCCACCACCGCCTCCGCCGCCACCCCCGCCGCCCACGAACACGGTCGATTACGTGGTGAAGCCGGGCGACACGCTTTTTTCGATCGCGCGGGCGAACGGGATGACGGTCGCGCAGGTGCTCGACCTCAACCCAAACCTCGACGCGAGCCGGCTCCGCGCCGGGGACCGCGTCCGCGTTCGAAGCGGCATCGTTCCGCCGCCTCCGGCCGGCGTCACCGCTTCCGTTACGCCGGCGATCGGCCCCACCGGCACCATCGTGCAGGTCAGCGCCTCCGGCTTCCGCGCCTCGACGACGCTCAGGCTCATGGCCGGCAGCAAGCCCGCCACGCTGCAGGAGTTCCAGCAGGTCACGACCGACGCGCGCGGCAATGCGACCATGAGCGTCCGCATCCCCGATTGGGCCGCCGGCCCAGGCACGCTGGTCTTCGCCTTCGAGACGCTCGACGGGCGGCTCCGCGCCGTCACCGACACGTTCCGCGTCGCGGCGACGCCGCCGCCTCCGCCGCCGTCAAACGACGTGCACCTCGTCGGCACGCTGACGCGCGAGGGCGTCGAATGCCAGGCGATGCGCGGGGACGACGGCAAGCTCTACACGCTCGCCGGCCGCAATCTCGGCGATTTCTTCCCCGGCGACCGCGTGAGGGTCGACGGCAAGATCGCTGACGTCTCGACCTGCCAGCAGGGGACGACGATCGCGGTGACGCGGATTGGTCCGGCGGCGCAGTAGAGGTGGCACCGATCGCCTGCGTTGCGCCGGCTCGGGGAAGCCTGTAAGTCCGCCGGATGGACCGGACCGCGCTCTACCCGGGCACGTTCGACCCGCTGACGAACGGCCACATCGACATCCTGGAGGCGGCGTTCAGCCTCTGCGACCGGCTGGTCGTGGCGATCGGCGTGCACGCCTCGAAGGAGCCGATGCTCTCCGTCGACGACCGCCTGGAGCTGATCCAGACGGTCGCGGCGCCGCTTGCCGCGGAGGCCGGGGTCGGCATCGAGGCCTTCACCTTCGACAACCTCGTTGTCGATTTCGCCCGCGAGGTCGATGCGACGATCCTGATCCGTGGCCTCCGCGACGGCACCGACCTCGACTACGAGATGCAGATGGCCGGCATGAACGGCACCATGGCGCCCTGGCTGCAGACCGTCTTCCTGCCGGCGCGGCCGGAAGCGCGCCACATCACCGCCACGCTCGTCCGGCAGATCGCCCAAATGGGCGGGGATATCGCCCCCTTCGTCCCGGCCGCGGTCGCCGATCGCATCAGGACGCGCCTCAACCGATGAGTTTTCCGCGGGTCGCCTTGCGCCCGCGCCGGAAAAGAAGGACCCCCGAATGTTCATCAGAAGCTTGGCGGCCGCCGTCGCGGCCGGTTTCCTCTTCCTCGCAGGTTCCGCCTTCGCGCAGACGGCGGACCCGGAAAATACGCTCGTCATGCAGTTGAAGAGCGGCACGGTGACGATCGCGCTTCGCGCGGACATCGCGCCGCATCATGCCGAGCGGCTGAAGACGCTGGCGCGGCAGGGCTTCTATGACGGCGTGCCCTTCCACCGCGTCATCGCCGGCTTCATGGCGCAGACCGGCGACCCGACCGGCACCGGCGAGGGCGGCTCAAGCCTGCCGAACCTCAAGGCGGAATTCTCCAACGTGCATTTCGCGCGCGGCATCGTCGGCATGGCGCGGACGCCCGATCCCGACAGCGCCAACTCGCAATTCTTCATCATGTACGGCGACGCGCCGTCGCTCGACGGACAGTACACAGTCATCGGCCAAGTCGTGAGCGGCATGGAGGCGGTCGACGCCATCAAGAAGGGCGACGAGGCGAACAACGGGATGGTGAACGGTCCCGACAAGATCGTCAGTCTGAAAGTCGCGGCCGACGTGAAATAGGGAGTAGGATATGGCCGAAATCAAGAACCCCGAGAACACGCTCATCATGGAAACCAGCAAGGGCCCCGTCGTCATCGAGATGCGGCCCGACCTCGCGCCCGGTCACGTCGCGCAGATCAAGGCGCTTGCGCGCAAGGGCTTCTACGACGGGCTGAAGTTCCACCGCGTCATCGACGGCTTCATGGCGCAGACCGGCTGTCCGCAAGGCACCGGCACCGGCGGCTCAGGCAAGAAGATCAAGGCCGAGTTCTCGGCCGAGAAGCATGTGCGCGGCACCGTGTCGATGGCGCGCGCGCAGGATCCGAATTCCGGCGACAGCCAGTTCTTCATCTGCTTCGCAGACGCACCGTTCCTGAACAAACAGTACACGGTCTGGGGCCGGGTCATCGAAGGCATGGAGAACATCGACGCGATCAGCAAGGGCGAGCCGCCGCGGCAGCCCGACACAATCCTCTCGATGAAGGTGGCGGCCGACGCGGCGTAGCCGATCGCGTTGCTTTTGCATCGCGCCCGGCCTTAGACCACCGGATGCGCGTTGCCGAATTCGATTTTGAGCTGCCGGAAGAGCGGATCGCGCTGAGACCGGCGAGCCCGCGCGACGCGGCGCGGCTCCTGGTCGTGCGTCCGGGAGAGGCGCTGGAAGATCGCCTGGTCCGCGATCTTCCAGGGCTGCTTCGCTCCGGCGACGTGCTGGTCTTCAACGACACCAAGGTGATCCCGGGGCAGCTTCGCGGCGAGCGCGAGCGCGACGGCCATTTCGCGAAGATCGTGGCGACGCTGATCGAGCGGATCGACGACGCCGACTGGTGGGCGCTCGCGCGGCCGGGAAAGCGGCTCGCGGTCGGCGACCGCATCCGCTTCGGGCATTCCTCGCGCGTCTGCCTGCTCGGCTCGCTCGAAGCGACGGTGGCGGCGAAGGCGCCGGACGGGCGCGTGCGCCTCGCCTTCGAGTTCCACGGCGCCTATCTCGACGAGGCGCTGCATGCGCTGGGAGACGCGCCGCTCCCGCCCTATATCGCGCAGCGCCGCGCCGCCGACGACCAGGACCTTTTGGACTACCAGACCATCTACGCCGCGCATGAAGGCGCCGTCGCCGCGCCGACCGCCGGTCTGCACTTCACGCCCGAGCTGCTTACGCGCCTCGCCGAAGCGGGGATCGGCCATGAATTCGCGACGCTGCATGTCGGGCCGGGCACTTTCCTCCCGGTAAAGGTCGGCGACACGGCCGGGCACCGGATGCACGCGGAGCGCGGCCTGATCGATGCGACAACGGCGGAGCGGCTCAACGCAGCGCGGAAGAGCGGCGGGCGCATCGTCGCCGTCGGCACGACGGCGCTGCGGTTGCTGGAGTCCGCCGCAGACGAAACGGGCGCGATCCATCCCTTCGACGGCGCGACCGACATCTTCATCACGCCGGGCTATCGCTTCCGCGCCGTCGATCTCCTGATGACGAATTTCCATCTGCCGCGCTCGACGCTCTTCATGCTGGTTGCCGCCTTCTCTGGCCTCGACACGATGAAGCGCGCCTACACCCATGCGATCACGAGCGGCTACCGCTTCTACTCCTACGGCGACGCGTGCCTGCTTTATCCCGAGACGACGCGGTGAGCGGCTTTCCGTTCACGATCGCCGCGACCGACGGTTCTGCGCGCACGGGCGCGATCTCGACGCCGCGCGGAGAAATCCGCACGCCGGCCTTCATGCCGGTCGGCACGCAGGCGACGGTGAAGACGATGTATCCGGAGCAGGTGAGGGCGCTCGGCGCCGACATCGTGCTCGCCAACACCTACCATTTGATGCTCCGGCCCGGCGCGGAGCGCGTGGCGCGGCTCGGCGGCCTGCACGAATTCATGCGCTGGCCCTATCCGATCCTGACCGATTCCGGCGGCTTCCAGGTGATGTCGCTCGCCAACCTCCGCAAAGTCGACGCCGACGGCGTCAGCTTCCGCTCGCATATCGACGGCTCGCAGCATCGGCTGACGCCGGAGCGCTCGATCGAGATCCAGCTGCTGCTCGATTCCGACATCGTGATGCAGCTCGACGAATGCCTTGCGCTTCCGGCGCCGGCGGCGGAAGTCGAGCGCGCGATGCGGCTTTCGCTCGCATGGGGCGAGCGCTCGAAGGCCGCCTTCGGCAACGCCGAGCGCAAAGCTCTCTTCGGCATCGTGCAGGGCGGCGACGTGCCGGCGCTTCGGCTCCAGTCGGCGGAGGGGCTCGTTGCGATCGGCTTCGACGGCTACGCGGTCGGGGGACTGGCGGTCGGCGAGCCGCAGGCGACCATGCTTCAAATCCTGGGCGAGACCGTGCCGGCGCTGCCCGCCGACAAGCCGCGCTACCTGATGGGTGTCGGCACGCCGGACGACGTTCTCGAAAGCGTCGCGCGCGGCATCGACATGTTCGATTGCGTGCTGCCGACGCGGGCGGGCCGCCACGGCCTTGCCTATACGCGCTTCGGCAAGCTCAACATGAAGAACGCGCGCCATGCCGACGACAGGAGTCCGATCGACGCGCAAAGCGGGTGTCCGGCAGCACGCAATTATTCGCGCGGCTACATTCATCATCTCGTGAAAGCGAGCGAGGCGCTCGGCGCGATGCTCCTCACCTGGAACAACCTCGCCTACTACCAGACGCTGATGGCGGAGGCGCGCGCGGCAATCGCCGCCGGCCGCTACTCCGACTTCGTGGCCGCAACGAAAGAAGATTGGGCGCGGGGCGAAGAGACTTAGCCTTCTCGCAGTCGGCGGTACCGCATCGCGAACCAGAATCGTCACTCCGGCGCCGCAAAGATCGAAATTTGAGGGGAAAGCAGGCCTTCCGTCCGCGCGTCCGCTTGCATTCGCTCCCCAAAACCGCCGAATTTCACAACCATCTGACATCGCGACACGCCGCGTGATCGGAACCGGATGGTTGATTCCCGGTTTCCGGCTTACGATTGCACGCAACCCGGCCGTGCCGGCACGAACCAGAAGGTGGGGATACATGCTTAGAAAAATCGCACTCGCGAGCGTTGCGGCGCTCACTCTTGCAGCTTGCACGGCGCACGAGCAGCGCGTCGGAACCGGCGCTGGGCTGGGCGCGGGCGCGGGCGCGATAACCGGCGCGCTCATCACCGGCAATGCCCGCGGTGCAATCCTCGGTGCCGCGGCCGGCGCGGCGGCCGGCGCCATCATCGGTCACGTCACCGATCGTCCGGGCTATTGCTATGCGCGCGACCCGCAGGGGCAGACGGTCGTCATTCAGTGCCCGGCCGGCTACTGAGCTTCCAGTCCAAGGACCTTCAGCTAATCGAAGCCGCCGCCGGATCGCCTCCGGCGGCGCTTTTGCGGCTGCCTGACTAAGGCGCGGCGCCGGCCTCCGCGGCGACCGTCTCGGCCGCCTGGGCGAAGGCCTGTGCGAGCGTCGCGGGCGCCTGCGCTCCGACGACGCCGTAGCGGCTCGCGATGATGAAGGTCGGTACGCCGGTCACGCCGATCCGCTGCGCGGACACGATCTCCTCGGCGACGTCCGCGCGATCCTCGTCAGACGCAAGCCGCTCCACGACGCGCGCGCGATCCATACCCGCGCCGGCGGCGACCTCGGCAAGCACCTCGCGGTCGCCGATGTCGCGGCCTTCGAGGAAGTAGGCGCGGAAGAGCGCGTCGACGACCGCTTCCTGCCGGCCTTCCACGCCGGCCCAGCGGATCACGCGGTGCGCGTCGAGCGTGTTCGGCGAGACCTCGATCTTGTCGAAGGCGAAGTCGATCCCCTCGGATGCGCCGGCGCCTGCGATGTTCCGGTGCAGTTCCGCGATCCGCTCCGCCGTGCCGAACTTCGCTTCAAGATAGGCGCGGCGGCTCTTGCCCTCCGGCGGGATGGTGGAGTCGAGCTGAAACGGATGCCAGCGCACGGCGACCGGAATGCCGGACATCTCGATTGCCTTCTCGAGCCGGCGCTTGCCGATGTAACACCACGGACAGACGACGTCGGACACGACGTCGATCGTCAGCGGCTTTAATTGCGTTGCGACGTTCATTCCTCGATCCACCAGGTTGTGGGCTCGGCCCCGGAGAGCGACGGCTTGTCGGGATGCTTGACGCGCGCCCAGCGCGCCATCCAGTCGCCCTTCGCGTGAAAGAGCGGCACGACGTAGAAGCCGGAGATCAGCACGCGGTCGAGCGCGCGCGCGGCGGCGACGAAATCCTCCTGCGACTTAGCCGATATCAGCGCCTGCAGCATCGCATCGAGCGCCGGGCTCGAAGCGCCGGCAAAGTTGAAGGTGCCGTCCGTTTTCGCCGCGTCCGACGACCAGCGGAAGAGCTGCTCGTTTCCCGGCGAGAGCGAGGCCGTGTAGGCGAACTGCATCATGTCGAAGTCGAAGGCCTTCTGGCGCTCATAGAATTGCGCGGAATCGACGAGCCGCACGTTGAGCGTGATCCCGGCAAGCGCGAGCCAGCGCTGGTAGGCGAGCGCGAGACGCTCCTGGTCGCGGGTCTGCGCCAGGAACTCGAACTCCAGCGGCTTTCCCGACGCATCGACCATCTTGCCGCCGGCCGGCTTGTAGCCAGCCGCCTTCAAGAGCTCGACGCCCTTCGACAGCATCTTGCGGTCCTGCCCCGAGCCGTCGCTCACAGGCGGAGCGTAGGTCCCGTCCATGACTTCCGCCCGCACCGCGTCGGGGTAGGGGGCGAGAAGCGCCTTCTCCTTGTCGCTCGCAGGCCGGCCGAGCGCCGAGAGCTCGGAACCTTCGAAGTAGCTGCCGGTGCGATCGTAGAGGCCGAAATAGAGATTCCGATTGAGCCACTCGAAATCGAGGAAATAGGTCAGCGCCTCGCGCACGCGCGGGTCGGAGAAGGCCGGCCGACGCGTGTTGAAGACGATCCCGTTCATGCCCTTCGGCACGCCGGTCTCGAACGTGTCGAGGACGATGCGACCGTCCTTCACGGCAGGAAAATCGTATCCCGATGCCCAACGCGTCGGGTCAGTTTCCGCCAGCGTGTCGAAGAGCCCCTTCTTGAAGGCCTCGAAATAGCCGTTCGTGTCGCGGTAGTACTCGACCTTGATCTCGTCGAAGTTATCTGAGCCGCGCTTGATCGGCAGGTCCTTGGCCCAGTAGTCGGGATTGCGCTTCAGCGTGACGTAGCTGCCCGGCTGCACGTCGGCGACCGTGTAGGGACCGGAGCCGATCGGAATCTGCAGGCTGCTCTTGTCAAAGGTGTCCGGGTCGGTCGCGTGCTTCGGCAGGATCGGCATCAGGCCGATCAGGAGCGGGATCTCGCGGTCGCCGCCTTCGGTGAAGGTGAAGCGGACAGAGCGCTCGCCGGTCTTCTCCATCTTGGCGATCTTGGCGTACCACGATCGGTAGTTCGGCCGCCCCTTGGTGCCGAGGAGCTCGACGGAGAACATGACATCGTCGACAGTGACCGGCTCGCCGTCGGAGAATTTCGCCTCCGGCCGCAGCGTGAATTCGATCGAGGAGCGGTCGTCGGGCACGTCGATCGATTCGGCGAGCAACCCGTAGAGGCTGAACGCTTCGTCGCGGTTGCGCATCAGGAGCGCTTCCCAGACGTTGTTGCCCCATGCCGCGTCCCACAGTCCGCGCGGCGCGGTTCCGCTGACGATCAGCGGATTCAGGCTGTCGAAGGTGCCGATGTTCGCATAGGTGATCCGCCCGCCCTTCGGCGCGTCGGGATTCGCATAGGGAAGGTGGTCGAAATCGGCCGGAAGCGCCGGCGAGCCGTGCATTGCAATGCCATGCAGACCAGCGGCCTGGGCCGCGGCGGCCGCGATAGCGATTGCGGCGGCGAGCCAGAATCGCGCCGCGACGCGCCAGCCGGCCGCCGGCCGGCGCTTGCTGCAAATCCCTAAGATCAAAGCAGCTTTCCTTTTTCCGCTCAGGTTAACGTCATACCCTGGCAGCGAAATCGACCGGCAGTCTGCGACAAACTGGAATCTTTCGCAAATGCCGGCTATTGACTGCTTGGACAGGGTCACTCTGTCGCCAAATTTCATCGTCAGAGGGCCAAGGAAGCGCGCCGCCCAGAGTGACGGGCCGCCACAATGAGGTTTCTCCTGATGCATTTCCCGTGCACGTTTTCCAGCCCGGCGCTGTCCCTTGCGCGCGCCGCGACGCTCGCGACCCTTCTGGCGCTCGGCACCTTTCCGGCCGCGGCGCAGGACCAGCCCGCTCCGGCGGCCGGCGCGCCTGCGCCCGCCGCCGGCGCCGCCGACGCGTCGGCCGCGCAGGCGCCCATCCCGCAGCCGGACTGGGAGAAGGTGTGCGGCAAGGTTACCGATCAGCAGGAGTGCCACACGTCGCGCAAGCGCCTTGCGGCGACCGGGCAGGCGATCGCCCAGTTCCTGGTGATCGAACGGGCGGATAAGAAACTTCTGCAGCTCGCGGTCCCACCGGTGGCGCTGATCCAACCCGGGGTGCAGGTGAAGATCGACGATTCCGAGCCGACCGGCGTGAAATATGTCGTCTGCACGCCGGGCGAATGCCTGGCGCTCGGCGAGATCAACGACGATTTCATCGCCAAGCTTAAAAAGGGCAAGAACGTCATCATCACCATGCTCAACCCGCAGGGCAAGCCGGTGAACTTCGACATCAGCCTAGTCGGTTTCACCTCCATCTATGAAGGACCCGGAATCAATCCCGACGAAGCGCAGGCGCGTCAGCAGAAGCTCGAGGACGAATTGAAGAAGAAGGCCGACGAGGCCCGCCAGCAATTGCTGCAGCTGCAGCAGCAGCAATCGAGCACGCAGTAAGCCGACATCCGAAGCACGGAATTGAAGAGGGCGCCTCGCGGCGCCCTTTTCAATTCGGCTCGTCGCGGCTCCGGTAGGTGCCCTTGTCGAAGCTCTCGAAGAGGTCGCGGACCTGCGGGTGCCTGACCGGCTCGCCGCTCTCGTCGGGCAGAAGATTCTGCTCCGACACGTAGGCCACGTACTCGGTCTCCTCGTTCTCGGCGAGGAGGTGATAGAACGGCTGATCCTTCGCCGGGCGTATCTCCTCGGGAATCGCCTGGTACCACTCCTCGGAGTTGGCGAAGATCGGGTCCACGTCGAAAATGACGCCGCGGAACGGGAAGAAGCGGTGACGCACGACCTGGCCGACGCCGAATTTCGCCTGTCCAACCTTCATAATTTCCGAATTTCGCCTTTCGGGCAGCCACAGGCAAGCCCCTGTCGATTGCCGGCTAAGTGGCGGTGGAGCGCCACATTCGGCGCGGTGTGGGAAGGCGCGAAGGGGCACGACGATCAGCGCCCAATGCTGCTAAACTGACCCGAGTTGCACCTCGCGACGGATGGCAGCGATGACCAACTACGCCGACACATCCATAGCGCAGCCAGCCGTCGAAGAGCGGCCCCGCGACAAGCGCTTCCTCTTCGGTCCGGTGATCGATTTCCTGTGCCTCGGCGGAAGCTCGCTCTTCCTGCTGCCCTTCATGTTCGCTCTGCCCGCCGCCGACTTCCGCGCGCCGGTGGCGACGACGATGCTTCTGATCGCGCATCTCGTGAACAACCCGCATTTCGCGGCGTCCTATCAGATCTTCTATCGCGGCTTCGCGCAGAAGGCCTTTCGCCCCGACCTCGGGCGCGCCATGCAGGCGCGCTACCTTTTTGCCGGTATCGTGGCGCCGGTGCTGCTCGTCGCGTTCGCCGCGATCGGTGTCCTGCGCGGCGACGCGCTGCTCCTCGGCTACGGCGGCAACATCATGGCGCTCTTCGTCGGCTGGCACTACGTGAAGCAGGGCTACGGCATGCTGATGGTGGACGCCGCGCTGAAGCGGAAGTTCTTCAACGTGCCCGAGAAGCGCGTCTTCCTCGTCAACAGCTACCTCGTCTGGATCTTCGCCTGGCTCAGCATCAACGCGACGGTCAGCCGGCAACAGCTCTGGGGCTTGCAGTACTACACCTTCGCGGTACCCGCGCCGATCGTGACGGCGGCGGGGCTTGCGGCGGTCGCAAGCGGGCTCGTGGCGCTCTGGATCCTCTTCGCCCGCTGGCGCAAGGGCGCCGGTCTCCCGATCAACGGGGTGCTCGCCTACGCCGTCAGTCTCTACCTCTGGATTCTCTTCGTGCAGATCAATCCGCTCTGGCTGCTCGTCGTGCCGGCGCTTCACTCGCTGCAATACCTGACGGTCGTCTGGCGCTACGAGCTGAACTACGAGAAAGGGAAGGGGACCGCCCTCGAGCCGCCGGCGATCTCGATCCTGGAGCGCATCTTCGGTCGCCGCTACTACCAGGGCATGGCGCTCTTCGCCGCGACCGGCGTCGTTCTCGGCTATCTCGGATTCTGGGGCGTGCCGATGCTGCTCGACTCCCTCGTCCCCTACAAGAAGGATGCGTTCGGGGGCACGATGTTCCTGTTCGTGTTCTGGATCTTCATCAACGTACACCACTACTTCCTGGACAACGTGATGTGGCGCCGGGAGAACCCGGACACGCGGCGCTATCTCTTCGGTTAGCCGGCTCCGGAAACGCCGCTCAGATCGCCAGACCACGCCGGATCAGCGCCTTGCGCAGAAGCGGCACCGACGACACGACGGCGAGGCCGACCCCGCGCGCGACCTGAACGGCGAGAAAATCGGTCAACAGCGAGCGATTGAGAAGGTCGACGGCGAGCGTGCGCGTGCGCACATCCGCCTGCCGCCCTTCGTGGTAGGCCTGAAGCGCTGCCGGCGAGCCGGGATCGGACGCGTGGCGCGCGAGCACATGCGAGAGCGCGCGGACGTCGCGGAAGCCGAGGTTCAGCCCCTGCGCACCGATCGGCGGGAAGAGGTGCGCGGCCTCGCCGACAAGCGCAATGCGCCGCGCGGCGAAGCGCACGGCAAGCGATGCGCTCAAGGGGAAGATGGCGGGCTTGCTGTCGAGCCGCATGGCGCCATGGATCGAACGCGCGCGCTCCTCGGCCGCGCTTGAGAAATCCGCGTCGGAGAGCGCAAGCGCCTGCTCCACCGCCTGCGGCCGGTCCACCCAGACGAGGCTCACGCGGTCTCCCGGCAGCGGCACCAGCGTGAACGGCCCGTGCTCGGTGTGGAATTCGGTCGAGACGCCGCGATGCGGATACTGGACCGCGAGCGTGGCAACGAGCGCCGACTGGCGATAGGTCCAGGTCTTCGCCCGAATGCCGGCCGCATCGCGCGCCAGCGATCGCGCGCCGTCGGCGGCGACAACGAGCCGTGCGCCGAAGTTTTCCCCGTTGGCGGAAAGCTGCACCTCGTCTTCGTCCGGCTCGATGCTGTCGACGGGCGCCGCGACCAAAGTCACCTCCGGCAACGCCTCAACGTGGCGCCGGAGCGCATCGACAAGGTCCCCGTTCGGCACGTTGAAGCCGAAGGCGGCGAGGTCGACCTCGGAGGCGTGGAACGTCACTTCCGGCGCCCGCACGAGGCGCGCCGTGGCGTCCACCAGCCGGATGCCGGTGATCGGCTCGGCGTTGGGCTCGAGCGCCGTCCAAACGCCGAGGTCGGACAGGAAGTCGATCGACGCACCAAGAAGCGCCGCGGTGCGACCAGGCGGAAATCTTGCCGGCGGGGCGAAGACGATGGTGCGGCGCCCGGCCTTCGCCGCGGCAATGGCAGCCGCAAGGCCGGCGGCTCCGCCGCCGACCACCGCCACCTCAAAACGCGTCGCCGGGAGGCTGTCCATTCCGGAAAGATGGCCCTCCAGACGCGCCCCGGCAATGCGGCGGAGGGCGCGGCAGCTGCGCATTTCTGCGAAGTCGGGCGGGCGGGGCTTGCCTAGCGCACGGCGGATCGGCATGACAACCCGAAGAAAAGCCCGCGTATCGGGGCGGCGAGGGCGGATTCGCCGGCCTCGGCGGGCGCGTCGGAGGATGTCGTTCAAGGTGAATTTGGGGCCGCGGCATCTCTTCGCAATTCATCTCCTGACCGCCAGCGGCGCTGCCTTCGCGCTTCTTGCGATCATGGCGATCGCCGACCGCCGATGGACGGAAGCCTTCGTCTGGCTCGGGTTTGCGCTCCTCGTCGACGGCATCGACGGCCCGATCGCGCGCCGCTACCGCGTGCGCGAGCGGCTGCCGAAGTGGGACGGCGCCGCCCTCGACTTCGTCATCGACTATGCGACCTACGTCTTCGCTCCGGCGATCGTGATCGCACGCGCGCTCGCGCTTCCCCCGCTCCTCGGCGACGCGTGCGGCATGCTTGTCGCCGTCACCGGCGCGCTCTATTTCGCCGACACGCGCATGAAGGCGCCGGACAACTCGTTCCGCGGCTTTCCGGCGGTATGGAACATGGCGGCCTTCGTGCTCTACGCCTTCCTGCCGCCACCACCAGTCACCGTCGCCATCGTCGTGCTGTTTTCGGCGCTGACGTTCTTGCCGGTGAACTTCGTCCACCCGATCCGCGTCATCCGCTGGCGCGGGCTGACGCTTTCGGTACTCGCGGTGTGGGTGGTCGCTGGAATCTGGCTCATCACGACCGACTTCGGCGCGCCACTGCCGGTCAAGCTCGCGCTCCTCGCGGCGACGATCTATCTCCTCACCGTCGCCGGCGTGCAGCAATATCTGAAAGCCGCCTCGGGACCTTAACCGGCGATGCTTGAGCTTCTGACCCGCCCGGATATCTGGGCAGCCTTCGTCACGCTGTCGGTGATGGAGGTGGTGCTTGGCATCGACAACGTCATCTTCATCTCGATCCTGGTCGGCAGCCTGCCGGAACCGGCGTCCACGCGCGCGCGGCAGATCGGATTGCTGCTGGCGCTCGTGTTCCGCATCATCCTCCTCTTCGCCATCACCTGGATCATCGGGCTCACCGTCCCGGTCTTCACGCTGCCGTTCGACCTTGCCGGCCCGAACGGCCACGGCATCTTCGATCCGGAGATTTCCTGGCGCGACATCATCCTGATCGCCGGCGGGCTCTTCCTCATCGTGAAAGGCACGCGCGAGATCCACGCGGAGATCGAGCACGAGGAAAAGGCCTTTTCGAAGAGCAGCGCGAAGAGCTTCGCCGCGCTCGTCGCCCAGCTCGTGCTGATCGACATGGTGTTCTCGATCGACTCGATCCTGACAGCGGTCGGGATGGTCGACGACGTGGAGGTGATGATCGCGGCCGTCATCGTGGCAATCGGGATCATGTATGTCGCGTCGGGCCCGATCTCGGGCTTCGTCAAGCGCAACCCGACCACCAAGATGCTGGCGCTCGCCTTCCTGCTCCTGATCGGCGTGGCGCTCATCGCCGACGGACTCGGATTCCACATCCCGCGCGGCTACATCTACTTTTCGATGGCGTTCGCGGCGCTCGTCGAAATGTTCAACGTGCTGGCCCGTCGCGGCCGGGGCAAGACAGGCTGAGAGGCAACATGGTCAAGGCAATCGTCGTTCACGAGCACGGGGGGCCGGAGGTCCTGAAGTGGGAGGAGGTCGAAGTCGGCGCGCCCGGCGCCGGCGAGGCGCGAGTAAAGCACGCCGCGGCCGGGCTCAACTTCGTCGACGTCTATAACCGCAGCGGGCTCTACAAGCCGCCGGGAGGGTTGCCCTTCACGCCCGGAAGCGAAGGGGCGGGGACCGTCGTCGCGGTCGGCCCGGGCGTCACCAACGTCAAGCCTGGCGACCGCGTCGCCTACGCCGGACCGCAGGGCTCCTATTCGGAGGAGCGGCTGATCCCGGCGGACCGGCTGATCGAAGTTCCCGACGCGATCAATTTCGATATTGCGGCGGCGATGACGCTGAAGGGCCTCACCGCGCAGTTCCTGCTGCGCCAGACCTTCAAGGTCGGGAAGGGCCACACGATCCTCTTCCACGCCGCGGCCGGCGGCGTCGGCTCGATCGCCTGCCAGTGGGCGAACCATCTCGGCGCGACGGTCATCGGCACCGTCGGCTCCGACGAGAAGGCGAAGCTCGCCAAGGCGCACGGCTGCCACCACGTCATCAACTACAAGACCGAGAACTTCGTCGAGCGCGTCGCCGAGATCACCAAGGGCGCGAAGTGCGACGTGGTCTACGATTCCGTCGCGCGCGATACGTTTCCCGGATCGCTCGATTGCCTGAAGCCGCTCGGCATGTGGGTGCTCTTCGGGCAGTCGTCCGGCCGGATCGAGAACTTCGACATGAATCTCCTGGCGCAGAAGGGCTCGCTCTTCGCCACGCGCCCGACGCTTTTCACCTACGCCGCGAAGCGCGAGGCGCTGGAGAAGATGGCGGCGGAACTGATGGATGTCGTGGCGAAGGGAATCGTGAAGATCGAGGTAAGCCAGGAATTCCCGCTCTCCAGGGCCGCCGACGCGCACCGTGCGCTAGAGGGCCGGCAGACAACGGGGGCGACGGTGCTGGTGCCGTAGGTGTAGACACTCTATATCAGAACTGATATAGAGTGCAATGAAACCGGTCGCGTTCGTCGGGGACTCGCTGGAAGCTATTCGCTCGTTTCCGAACGGCGCCCGCCGAGAGATCGGGTTTCAGATCGAACGACTTCAGCGCGGGCTCGAGCCGGACCGATTGGAAGCCGCTCAAAGCCGTCGGTCCCGGCGTTCGCGAAATTCGCGTACGCGACGCTTCCGGGAGCTACCGGGCGATCTACGTCGCGACGTTCGCGGAGGCCATTTTCGTGCTCCACGCCTTTCAGAAGAAGACGCGCGCCACGCCGAAACGCGACATCGCCTTAGCTGAAGCGCGATTTCGGATGCTGACGCGGAGAACGACGCGATGACGAGGCAGCGCTTCGCCAACGTTTGGGACGCGATCGAGAAGTCGCCGAGCGATGCGGCGGCGATGAAGGCGCGCGCCGACCTCATGATGGCGATCCGCGAGGTGGTCGATCGCTGGGAATCGACGCAAGCCGTCTCGGCGAAGAAGCTCGGAATAACCCAGCCGCGCCTCAACGATCTCCTGCGCGGCCGGATCGACAAGTTCAGCCTGGAGGCCCTGATGGGTCTGGCAGCGAGAGCGGGCTTGGCGGTTCGCGTCGAAGTCGCTCGCCCCGCGGCTTGACGGCGCCGCCGTCGCTCAGTTCTTCAGCCGGTAGCCCGTCCTGAACATCCAGGCGACGGTCGCCATGCAGACGGCCAGGAAGACGAATGTCATCGCAAGGCTGACGCCGACGTTGATGTCGGCGCTGCCGTAGAAGCTCCAGCGAAAGCCACTGACGAGGTAGACGACGGGGTTGAAGAGCGTGACCTTCTGCCAGAGCGGCGGCAGCATGTGGATGGAATAAAAGCTGCCGCCGAGGAAGGTGAGAGGGGTGATGACGAGGAGCGGAACGACCTGCAGCTTCTCGAAGCCGTCCGCCCAGATCCCGATGATGAAGCCGAAGAGGCTGAAGGTTACGGCGGTCAGCACCATGAACAGGATCATGACGAACGGGTGCTCAATCCTGAACGGCACGAACAGGCTCGCGGTGGCGAGGATAATCAAGCCGAGAATGACGGATTTCGTCGCCGCCGCGCCGACGAAGCCGAGCACGATCTCCAGATAGGAGACCGGCGCCGAAAAAAGCTCGTAGGTCGTGCCGATGAATTTCGGGAAGTAGATG
This sequence comes from uncultured Alphaproteobacteria bacterium, assembly GCA_963739005.1. GTDB lineage: Bacteria > Pseudomonadota > Alphaproteobacteria > Rhizobiales > Afifellaceae > DASWJZ01. The sequence goes on from CAVTYQ010000007.1 coordinate 112,444, forward strand.
CCAGCTGACGCGTTGGAGATCGACTGCGTCAAGAGCGACAGCATGATCAGCCCGGGCACGATGAAAGCACCGTAGCTCACGCCGTCGACCTCGGAGATGCGCGAGCCGATCGCCGATCCGAAGACGATGAAATAGAGCGACGTGGTGATGACCGGCGCGACGACGCTTTGCAGGACCGTGCGGCGGGTGCGCTCCATCTCGTTGACGTAGATCGTGCGGATCGCCCGATGGTTCATCGCGGTTGCCCGACCAGGTTGACGAAAATCTCTTCAAGCGAGCTCTGCTTCGTCTCGATGTCGCGAAAGGTGATTCCCTCCACCCTGAGATCGCTCAGCAACGAGGTGATCCCCGTGCGCTCGCCGCGCGTATCGTAGGAATAGACGAGCGCGCGGCCGTCGGCGGCGAGCGCAAGGTTGTGGGCGGCGAGAGCGGGAGGAATCGCGTCGAGCTTGCGATGTAGCTGCAACGTCAGTTGCTTGCTGCCGAGCTTGCGCATGAGCTCGTCCTTGTTCTCCACCAGGATGATCGCGCCCTTGTCGATGACGCCGATGCGGTCAGCCATTTCCTCCGCCTCGTCGATGTAGTGCGTGGTGAGGATGATAGTCACGCCGGATTCGCGCAGCTCCCGCACCATCCGCCACATGACCTGGCGGAGCTCCACGTCGACCCCGGCGGTCGGTTCGTCGAGAAACAGGATCTGCGGCTCGTGCACCAACGCCTTGGCAATCAGAACGCGACGTTTCATGCCCCCGGACAGGGTGATGACTTTCGAGTCTTTCCTGTCCCAAAGGGACAGGTCCTTCAGCACCTTTTCAACGCGCGCCGGATCGGTGGACTTGCCAAACAAGCCGCGGCTGAACGAAACGGTCTTCCACACCGACACGAACGCATCGACGGTGAGCTCCTGCGGCACGAGCCCGATCATCGAGCGGGTGGCGCGGTAGTCGGCAACGATGTCGTGCCCGTCCACGGTCACGCGCCCGGAGGATGCCGTCACGATCCCGCAGATGATGCCGATCAGCGTCGTCTTGCCGGCGCCGTTCGGGCCAAGCAGCCCGAAAATCTCGCCCCGCCGAATTTCGAGGTCTACGTTCTTCAGCGCCTCGAAGCCGCTGGCGTAGGTCTTGGATAGCTTTTCGACGCAAATGATCGGCTGCATGAAAAACGACATCGCGGGTAGGGTTGCGACGGGAACGCCGCAGTGGACCGGCAGGGAGGCATATAGGCTTCGGGCGGTGATTTGACGACCTGCCTATCCGGCATCCACAACCGCACGTCTTTTGGGCTGGCGCGTTTCTTGTGCACTGCCTAACCTGACCGCCGGGAAAGGGCGGGGATGGATCAAGCAGCCTCCAAGACGGTGACCGGCCAACAGGCTGTTCCGCTTCTCGCGACCGAGGGCATCACCAAGCGGTTCGGCCCGCTCACCGCCTGCGACCACATCAGCCTCGAAATCCGCCACGGCGAGGTGCACGCGCTCCTTGGCGAAAACGGCGCCGGCAAGTCGACGCTTGTGAAGATGCTCTACGGATCGCTCGCGCCCGACGAGGGCCGCATCCTTTGGGAAGGCGAGCCGGTCACGATCACCAGCCCGGCGGAGGCGCGCAAGCTCGGCATCGGCATGGTGTTCCAGCACTTCTCGCTGTTCGAGGCGCTGACGGTCGCGGAGAACATCGCGCTCGCGCTGCCGCCGCGCGGCCGGCGCGCGCTGTCCGACACGATCCGCAAGGTCTCGCGCGAATACGGCCTGCCACTCGATCCCGACGCCGGTGTCGCCGACCTTTCCGTCGGCGAGCGGCAGCGGGTCGAGATCGTGCGCTGCCTCCTGCAGGAGCCGCGGCTCATCATCATGGACGAGCCGACCTCGGTGCTGACGCCGCAGGAGGCGGACCTTCTCTTCGTCACGCTTCGCCGCCTCTCTTCGGAGGGCGTCGCGCTCCTCTACATCACGCACCGGCTCTCCGAAGTGCTGGCGCTCGCCAATCGCGCCACGATCCTTCGGCGCGGCAAGCTCGTCGGCACCGCCGATCCGAAACAGGAGAGCGCCAAGAGCCTCGCGCGCATGATGGTCGGCGCGGAGGTCGCCGGGATCGAGCGCCCCAAGCGGCCGGAGACCGCGATGAAGCCGCGGCTCGTGCTTTCGAAGCTTTCGCTTCCCGCCGACAACCCGTTCGCGACCGCGCTCGTCGACATCGATCTCACCGTTCACGCCGGCGAAGTCGTCGGGATCGCCGGGGTCGCCGGCAACGGCCAGCCGGAATTCTTCGATGCGATCTCCGGCGAACGGACGGTCGCGGACGAGGCGATGATCGCGATCGACGCAGCGCCAGTCGGGCGGCGCGGCGTCAACGACCGGCGACGGCTCGGCGCCGCCTTCGTCCCGGAGGAACGGATCGGCCACGGCGCGGTGCCCGGTCTTCGCCTCTCGGAGAACGTCGTGCTGACGCGCCACGGCACGGGCGAGGAGATCGCGCGCGCCTACGTGTTGAACCGCGGCGCGGCGCGTGCGGTCGAGGAGCGGGTGGGCGAGCGCTTCGATGTGCGCCGCTCCGGCCCCGATCCGAAAGCGAGCGCGCTCTCCGGCGGCAATCTGCAAAAATTCATCATGGGGCGCGAGATCGACCGCGTACCCGGCATCCTCGTCGTCAACCAGCCGACCTGGGGCGTCGACGCGGGCGCGGCGCGCACCATCCGGCAGGCGCTGGTCGACCTCGCGCGCGCCGGTTCCGCCGTTCTCATGATCAGCCAGGACCTCGATGAGATCTTCGAGATCGCCGACCGCATCGCGGTCCTCTCCGACGGGCACCTGTCGCCCGCCTATCCGGCGGAGACGATGACGGCCGATCAGATCGGCCTCTTGATGGGCGGCGTCCATCATGGGCACGACGGCGTCACCACGGAGGAGGCACGCCATGCGCCTTGAGCTCGTCCGCCGACCGGAGCCGTCGGTGGCGATGGCGCTGCTCTCGCCCGTCCTGGCGCTGGCGCTGACCGTCATTGTCGGCGGCGTGATCTTCGCGATCATCGGCGTCAACCCGCTCTCGGCGCTCTACGTCTATTTCATCAAGCCGCTGACGGCCCTCTGGTCGGTGCAGGACCTCATCGTGAAGATGACGCCGCTGGTGCTGATCGCGGTCGGGCTGTCGGTCTGCTACCTCTCCAACACCTGGAACATCGGCGCGGAAGGGCAGCTCGCGCTCGGCGCGATCGCCGGCTCGATCCTGCCGGTCTATTTCCCCGACTGGCAGGGGCCGCTGCCGCTTACCCTGATGCTCCTCCTCGGCATTCTCGGCGGCATGGCCTACGGGGCGATCCCGGCGCTCCTCAAGGCCCGCTTCGGCACGAACGAGATTCTGACGAGCCTGATGCTCGTCTATGTCGCCGGCCTGCTTCTCGACTGGCTGGCGCGCGGGCCGTGGCGCGACCCGAACGGCCACAATTTTCCGAACAGCCGCCCGTTCAGCGACGGCCAGCTTCTGCCCATGATCGGGCACGTCCGCATCAGCTTCCTGTTAGCGCTCGTCGCCGCCGTCGTTGCCTGGTTCGTGCTGCGCAACATGCTGACCGGCTTCCAGGTCCGCGTGCTCGGCCAGGCGCCGCGCGCGGGCGCCTTCGCCGGCTTCAGCCAGAAGCGCATGATCCTGCTGTCGTTCCTGATCTCAGGCGGTCTCGCCGGCCTTGCCGGCATCTGCGAGGTGGCAGGACCGCTCGAGCAACTCAGGATCAGCGTGTCGCCCGGCTACGGCTTCACCGCCATCATCGTCGCCTTCCTTGGCCGGCTCAATCCGCTCGGCGCGATCGTCGCCGGCTTCGTGCTGGCGCTGTCGCTCGTGGGCGGGGAGGCGGTGCAGATCGCCTTCAACGTGTCCGACCAGTTCGCCCGCGTCTTCCAGGGCGTGCTCCTGTTCCTCGTCCTCGCCTGCGATACGCTGATCCTCTATCGCATCCGCTTCGCGCCCTCGCGGCGCGCGCTCGCCGTCGCGGCTTCGGAGGCTGTGCATGGGCGTAGCTGAAATCCAGGGACTGCTTCTCACCATCGTGACGGCGGCGACGCCGCTGCTGCTCGCTTCGATCGGCGAACTGGTGGCGGAGCGGTCAGGCGTCCTCAACCTCGGCGTCGAGGGGATGATGGCCGTCGGCGCCGTGGTCGGCTTCATCGCCGGCTATACGACCGGAATGCCGATCGTCGGCGTGCTCGCCGCGATCGGCGCCGGGATGGTGATGGCGGCGCTCTTCGGTCTCGTCACGCTGGTCTTCGTGGCGAACCAGGTCGCCTCTGGCCTGGCGCTCACGATCTTCGGGCTCGGGCTCTCCGGCCTCATCGGCAGCCGCTATGTCAGCATTCCGGGGCTCGGGCTTTCCCGCCTGCACGTGCCGGTCCTGACCGACATCCCGATCGTCGGGCCGCTCCTCTTCGGCGAGGACCCCCTGGTCTATATCGCCGTCGCGCTCGCCATCGGCGTGTCCTGGTTCCTCTTCCGCTCACGCGGCGGGCTGATCGTGCGGGCGGTCGGCGACAACCACGTCTCGGCGCACGCGCTCGGCTATGGCGTGATCAAGGTGCGCTTCCTGGCGGTGCTCTTCGGCGGCGCCTGCGCCGGTCTCGCCGGCGGCTACCTCTCCATCGTCTACACGCCGCAATGGACGCCCAACATGACCGCCGGGCGCGGCTGGATCGCGCTGGCGCTCGTCGTTTTCGGGACCTGGCTGCCGAGCCGGGTCGCCATCGGAGCGCTGTTTTTCGGCGCAATCGGCATCCTGCAGCTCAACGCGCAGGGCTATCACGTGGCCATTCCGCCGCAATTCCTGACGGCTCTGCCGTATCTTGCGACGGTGGTGGTCTTGGTGATCATCTCGCGCAACCGTATGCTTTTGCGGGTCAATACCCCGGCCTGTCTCGGCCAGGCCTTCGTGCCTGACAGGTAGGAGACGGGCGCCGGGCGCCGCCGGCCAAGCGGCGCGGGATTTGCTTGATCGTTTAATCGGTCGGAAGAACAGGGAGAGTCCTCATGTGCAAAGTTATCGCCGCGTCGCTCGCGGCACTTGCGTTGGCCTTGTCGGCGGGCGTTTCGAGCGCGGAGCCGCTCAAGGCCTGCTGGGTCTATGTCGGTCCCCACAACGACGGCGGCTACAGCCAGCAGCACGACATCGGCCGGCAGGACGTCGCCAAGGCGCTCGGCGACGCGGTCGACGCCAATACCTACCTGGAAGAGGTGACGGAGCAGACATCCGAGGGGCCGATCCGGGGCCTCGCGCAGAGCGGATGCAAGATCATCTTCACGACGTCGTTCGGCTTCATGGACGCGACGCTCAAGGTCGCCAAGGACTTCCCCGACGTGAAGTTCGAGCACGCCACCGGCTTCAAGGTCGCGGACAACGTCTCGACCTACAACATCCGCTGGTACGAAGGCCGCTACGTGATGGGCCAGATCGCCGCGAAAATCTCGAAGAAGGGGCTCGCCGGCTACATCGTCTCCTTCCCGATTCCTGAAGTCATCATGGGCATCGACGCCTTCATGCTCGGCGCGCAGTCGGTGAACCCGGACTTCAAGGTGAAGATCATCTGGGTCAATTCATGGTTCGATCCGGGCAAGGAGGGCGACGCCGCCAACGTCCTCGTCAACCAGGGCGCCGACATCCTCGTGCAGCACACCGACTCGCCGGCGGCGATGCAGGTCGCCGAAAAGGCCGGCATCCATGCGTTCGGACAGTCGGCGGACATGTCGAGCTTCGGCCCGACCGCGCATCTCGGTTCACTGATCGACAATTGGGGGCCGTACTACATCGAGCGCGTGAAGGCGGTCATTGACGGCACCTGGAAGTCGCAGCAGGCCTGGGAAGGGTTCAAGGAGAACCTGGTCGAGGTCGCGCCGCTCCAGAACATGCCCGACGATGTTAAGGCGATGGCTGAAGACACGATCGCGAAGATCAAGTCCGGCGAGGTGCAGGTCTTCAAAGGCCCGATCTACAAGCAGGACGGCTCGGTCATGGTGGCGGACGGCCAGGTCATCGACGACGGCACGCTGCTCGGCATGAACGAGTACGTGAAGGGCATCGACGACCAGATCCCGCAATAGCACCGAACAAACGCGACGCTTCGGCCCGGCCGCCATCGCGGCCGGGCCTTTCGTTTTCCGCCGCCGGCGGGAGCATCATTTCGCGCTGCGGAATGCTCTTGCAGGTCGAAAACTGTTGCGATAATGTCACATCAATGCCAAGTGACTGACATGCTTGGGCGTTTGTTATTGTGGTGTTGTGGATAGGCTGTGGATAACGCCATCGCGGCGTACGGGAAGCGTAGGAGCGTATCATGTCCAATTCCCACGGCGATCTCTTCACGGAGATCGGCAAACTGGTTCTGGCCGCGAATTCCGGACAGCCGATCGATCTCGATACGACGGTGAAGGATCTGTCGGAGCGCTATCGAAATCTCGGCATGACCGAGGAGACCCTGATGAAGGTCGTCTCCCGTTCGATCGGTGCGATCAGCTATTCGATGGCGCGGTCGAACGGCGGCTTGCAGTCAAGGCTTGAAGCTTTGCGTGAAAGCGGGATGGGCGGAGAGCCGATCGAAGCCGCGCACATCGAAGAGCCGCGCAACGCAGACGCGCCGGCCGCAGCGAACGGGAAAGAAGCGCCAATCGTCGCAAAGCAAGAAGCGGTGGCGGTGACGCCCCAGCCCGCTGCGACCGCGAATAGCGGACGCCGGTCGCGCCGCGGAAGCGCGAAGGCTGCCCCGACAGCCGACGCCGGCGGAAGCAAGGCGAAATCCGTATTCCCGTCTGGGGTGCGCCTCGCGGTTCTGTCGTAGCCGGCGAGACCCGACGGCCCTGGGCGCGCGCGAGGCCCCGGCCGGCTGATAATTCGATCGCTTCCCGCTAGGCTACTCCCCAGTCGCTCGACCTGCGATCCGTCGGACGGGGGAGTTCAATGGATATCGACGTCCTCATCGTCGGAGCCGGCCCGACCGGTCTGATGCTCGCCAACCAGCTCGTCAGGCGCGGCGTGCGCGTTGAGATCGTCGACCGGCACGCCGGGCCGGCGCGCGAGACGCGCGCGCTCGGCGTGCAGGCGCGCACCATGGAGATCTACGCGGCGCTCGGCATCGTCGATCGCGCGCTTGAGCTCGGCAAGCCCGGGAACGGCGCCAACATCTGGGCGCAGGGGCGAAAGATGGCGCACGTGCCGCTCGGAGACGCCGGCCGCAACGCGACGCCCTATCCCTACATCCTGGTTCTCGGCCAGGACGATAACGAACGGATCATGGGCGAGAAGCTCCGCGCCTTGGGCGCGGCAGTCGCGTGGAACACGGAGCTGGTCGGGCTGAAGCTGGATGCGGACAAGGTCACCGCGACGCTGAAACAGGCCGACGGTACGACCCACGATGTCCGAGCCGCATGGGTGGCCGGATGCGACGGAGCGCACAGCGCGGTGCGGGAACTGACCGGCATCACCTTCCCGGGTGCGCCCTACGAGCACGTGTTCTTCGTCGCCGACACGGAGGCGACGGGGAGCATGGTTCCCGACGAGGTCAACGTCTACCTGTGGCGGGACGGCTTCCATCTCCTCTTCCCGATGCGGGGCAAGAACCATTGGCGGGTGGTGGGCATCCTCCCGGCGGCGTTGCGCAACAAGAAGGACATGCGCTTCGAGGATGTCGTTCCCTCGTTGCGCCAGGAAGCCGGAACGGCGCTCTCGTTCAAGACCTGTACCTGGTTCTCCACCTACCGCATCCATCACCGCAGCGCCTCGCGCTTCCGCAGCGGCCGCTGCTTCCTGCTCGGCGACGCCGCGCACATCCACAGCCCGGTCGGCGCGCAAGGCATGAACACCGGGCTGCAAGAACTCGTATAATCTCGCCTGGAAGCTCGCGCTCGTCGCCAAGGGTCAGGCGGATGCGGCGCTGCTCAATTCCTACGAGGGCGAGCGCATACCCGTCGCGCGCCGCTTGCTGAACACCACGGACCGGGCGTTCCGGCTGGTCGTCTCCGACAGCTGGCTCGCCGGACTCTTCCGCACGAAGGTCCTCGCGCGGATCGCGGCGTTCGCGATGAGCATCGGCCGGATTCAGACGATCGCGTTTCGCACCATCTCGCAGACCGGCATAACGTATCGGGACAGTGCGTTGTCGAAATCCCTTGCGGGCCTTCCCGCCGGCGCGCCGCGCGCGGGCGACCGCTTCCCCTGGCTGCATCTGAAGTTCCGGCCAGACGGGGAGACCGAGGACCTGTTCCAGCGGCTCGACGACACGCAGTTCAACCTGATCGTGGTCGGGCAGCCGGCGCCGCCGGAGGACGCGCTCGGCTTTGGCGATATGCTGCGTGTGCATGCTGTTCCGGCCGACCCGGCCAACGATCGCGAACTGGCCCGGGTCGAGATTCCGCAGCCGTCCTTCTATCTCCTGCGGCCCGACGGCCACGTAGGGCTATGCGGGTGTCGCCTCGACGCGGCGGACCTCCGCCGATACGCCTCGGAGACCCTGCATCTCAGGGTCTGAGCCGAGCGGGCGCTCAGCCGACGATCTCGTCGTCCTTGAAGAAGAAGGCGATCTCCTCTTTCGCCGTCTCCGGCGCGTCGGAGCCGTGCACCGAGTTCTCGCCGACCGACAGCGCGAAATCCTTGCGGATCGTGCCGGGCGCGGCGTCCTTCGGATTGGTCGCGCCCATGACCTCGCGGTTCTTGGCGACGGCGTTCTCGCCCTCGAGCACCTGAACGACGACCGGACCGGAAATCATGAAGTCCACGAGCTCGCCGAAGAACGGCCGCGCCTTATGGACGGCATAGAAGCCCTCGGCCTGCTTCCGCGTCATGCGGATGCGCCGCTGCGCGATCACCCGGAGCCCGGCGCTCTCCAGCTTGTCGATGATCTTGCCGGTCAGGTTCCGCGCCGTCGCGTCGGGCTTGATGATGGAAAAGGTACGCTCGCTCGCCATAAGTCCCGTCGATGCTGGTTGAAGGTCCCGGGCTTATAGGGGCGGGACCGCCAGTCCGGCAAGCCGCGCCATTCGGCGGGTGGGCGTCATCACCCCGTCACCGCGCGCGCTTTATCGCCTCCGACGATCCATTCCCTAATCGAGGAGGCCAAACGCATGCGCCGAATTCTTGTCGCTGCGATGTCGCTTGCCGCGACGTCATCGCTCCAAGCCGAGACGCTTACACTCTACGATGCCGCGCCGGGCCAGGAGGCGCTGAGCCTCGAAAGCTATCAGTCGCCGGTCCCCGGATCGAAGGCACTCGACCTCGATGTCGGCATCGGCTCCTCCGCCTTCCGCGATCCGAACGCGCCGGCGAACACGTTCTACACGGCGTCCGACCGCGGCCCGAACTTCACCTGCGACGACGCCGTGGATTTGATGAATGTGAAGGCGGAGGAGATCTGCCCCGCAGTCGAGGGCCAGAAAGCCGGCAGCGGGCGCATCTATCCGACGCCTGGCTACAACGTCTCGATCTATCGGGTGACGCTCGATCCGGCGGCCAAGACCTATACGGTCAACGGCGTGATCCCGCTCAAGACGCCGAAGGGAAATCCAATCACCGGCCTCACCAACCCGCTCAAGGTCGCGAAGACCGACAAGCCGCGCGACGGCGCCGGCCAGCCGCTCGCGCAGGACGTCAACGCGATCGACGCCGAAGGCCTGGTGAAGCTTCCCGACGGGCGCTTTTTCATCGGCGAGGAGAATGCCACCGGCATCGTCGAAATCTCGGCGGACGGCGTCATCACGCGCCGTTTCGTGCCGGCCGGCACGGAGCAGGATTTTTCCGCGGCGGACTATCCGATCTCGGGCACGCTTCCGGCGATCCTTTCGATGCGCCATTCGAACCGCGGCATCGAGTCGCTCGCGCTCGGCGACGACGGCATGACGCTCTACGCCATGGTGCAGAACCCGCTCGATAACCCGGACGCGAAGGCTTACGGCAAGGCCATCAACACGCGGCTCTTCAAGATCGAGATCGGCGGTGGCGGCGACGAGACGACGCTGACGGTGGTCGCTGAATACGTCTATCAGCTCGACGACTGGAAGAAGTTCGCGGTGCTCGGCGCGACCGACGCCAAGGCGCCGTCGTCGCTTCGGATCAGCGAGATGACGGCGCTCGGCCATGAGCACTTCCTGGTCGACGAGCGCACCGACCAGATCACCAAGATCTTCGAGATCGCGCTTGACGGCGCGACCAACATCCTCGGCTCGAAGTGGGACGACCCCGCGACGAGCCCGACGCTCGAACAGACCGACGGCCTCGCCTCGATCGACATCGTGCCCGTCACGAAGACCGAGCGGATCGTCGCCTCGTCGCTCGAAAGCGCGGCGACGCGCTATCCGGGCAAGATCGAAGGGCTGTCGCTCACCTCCGACGGCAAGCTCTTCATGATCAACGACAACGACTTCGGCATCGACGGCGCAAAGACCGAGATCGTGGTCGTGGACGACCCGGCGATCGGGCCGCGCTGAGCTGCTGCACGCAACCCGGCCGGCGCCTCGCCGGCCGGGTTGCGCGATAAGGAGGACCTATCGCCGCAAGAGGAACTGGATATTTGCATTTATGCGGCGCCGCGGGCTATCCGAGCGGGAACAATTCCAATCGAGGGAAGGCCCGTTCCATGGACGCCAAGACTGAAGAAAGCGCCGGCAAATGCCCGTTCACCGGCGGCACCCGCGGACGCAGGAACCGCGACTGGTGGCCGGAGCAGCTGGGCCTCGATGTTCTCCATCGGAACTCCAGTTTGTCCGATCCGATGGGCGAGGGCTTCGACTACGCCAAGGCGTTCAAGAGCCTCGACCTCGATGCCGTGATCGCGGACCTGCGCGCCTTGATGACGGACTCGCAGGAATGGTGGCCGGCCGACTTCGGCCATTACGGGCCGCTCTTCATCCGCATGGCGTGGCACAGCGCGGGCACCTACCGCATCACCGACGGCCGCGGCGGCGCCGGCGCTGGCCAGCAACGCTTCGCGCCGCTCAACTCCTGGCCGGACAACGCGAACCTCGACAAGGCGCGCCGGCTCCTGTGGCCGATCAAGCAGAAATACGGCCGGAAAATCTCCTGGGCCGACCTGATGATCCTGACCGGCAACGTCGCCCTCGAAACGATGGGCTTCAAGACCTTCGGTTTCGCCGGCGGCCGCGCCGACGTGTGGGAGCCCGAAGAGCTCTACTGGGGTCCTGAAGGGACCTGGCTGGGCGACGAACGCTACAGCGGCGAACGCCAGCTTCAGAACCCGCTCGGCGCCGTACAGATGGGGCTGATCTATGTCAACCCGGAAGGTCCGAACGGCAACCCGGATCCGGTCGCCGCGGCGAAAGACATCCGCGAAACCTTCTTCCGCATGGCGATGAACGACGAGGAGACCGTCGCGCTGATCGCCGGTGGACACACGTTCGGCAAGACCCACGGCGCGGGCGATCCGTCGCTGCTTGGCCCGGAGCCTGAGGGCGCGGCCGTCGAGGATCAGGGCCTCGGCTGGAAGAGCAAACACGGCACCGGCTTCGGCGGCGACACCATCACCGGCGGCCCGGAGGTCACCTGGACGCAGAAGCCGACGCAGTGGAGCAACCTCTTCTTCGACAATCTGTTCAAATACGAATGGGAGCTGGAGAAGAGCCCGGCCGGAGCCAAGCAGTGGCACGCGAAAAATGCCGAAGCTTCAGTCCCGGACGCGCACGACAGGTCGAAGAAGAAGCTGCCGACCATGCTGACGACGGACCTCGCGCTGAAGTTCGACCCAGCCTACGAGAAAATCTCGCGGGGCTTCTACGAGCATCCGGACCAGTTCGCGGACGCGTTCGCGCGGGCGTGGTTCAAGCTCACGCATCGCGACATGGGGCCGATCGTGCGCTACCTCGGCCCGCTCGTTCCGAAGGAAGAGCTGCCGTGGCAGGATCCGATCCCCGCGATCGACCATGCGCTGGTCTCGGACAAGGACATCGCCGAGCTGAAGGCGAAGATCCTTGCGTCTGGCCTTTCGGTTTCCGAGCTGGTCTCGACGGCGTGGGCTTCGGCCTCGACGTTCCGCGGCTCCGACAAGCGTGGCGGCGCCAACGGTGCGCGCATTCGTCTCGCGCCCCAGAAGGACTGGGACGTGAACCAGCCAGCTCAGCTGGCGAGGGTGCTGCAGAAGCTGGAAGCGATCCAAAAGACGTTCAACGCTGCGCAGACCGGCGAGAAGAGGATTTCGCTCGCCGACCTGATCGTTCTCGGCGGCTCAGCGGCGGTCGAGAAGGCCGCGAAGGACGCCGGCATCGACGTGAAGGTGCCGTTCACGCCGGGTCGGATGGACGCGTCGCAGGAGCAGACCGACGCCGCCTCCTTCGCCCCGCTCGAGCCGCGTGCCGACGGCTTCCGCAACTTCCTCAGCGGCGAGCAGTTCATGATGCCCGAGGAGGCGCTCGTGGATCGGGCTCAGTTGCTGACGCTGACGGCGCCGGAGATGTCGGTTCTCGTCGGCGGCCTGCGCGTCCTCGGCGCCAACGCCGGACAGTCGAGGCACGGCGTCTTCACCAAGCAGCCCGGAAAGCTGACGAACGACTTCTTCGTCAACCTGCTCAACATGAGCACCGAGTGGCGACCTACTTCGGATGGCGCCTACGAGGGCCGCGACCGCAAGACCAACGAGTTGAAGTGGACGGCCACGCGTGTCGACCTGATCTTCGGGTCGCACTCGCAGCTCCGGGCGCTTGCTGAAGTCCATGCGTCTGCGGACTCAAAGGAGACGTTCGTGAAAGACTTCGTGGCGGCCTGGAACAAGGTGATGAATGCGGACCGCTTCGACCTTGCGTGATCGCGGCTGAACGACCTTCCGTCGGGGGCGTCCACCGGATGCACCCCGACGATGGCAAGGGCGCGACGCCGTGGCGCCCCTTGCCTTCGTTCACTACGGAACCATGACCATGGTCACGTATATTGCGAAGATCACGAGATGCACGACGCCCTGTAAGATGCTGGTACGCGGCCCGGCAAATGTGATGACGCTGACCAGAAGCGTCAGCATCAACAGCACCACTCCGCTGTCGTCGAGCCCCAGCACCACCGGGGTCCCGGTCACGAGGCTGAAGGTGACCACGGCTGGGACGGTGAGGCTTATCGTCGCCAGAGCGGAACCGAGACAAATATTCAGTGCCCGCTGGAGATGATTGATCATCGCGGCGCGGACAGCGGCCAGCCCTTCCGGCGCCAGGACGAGAATGGCGATGAGGATGCCGCCGGCGGCAACGGGCGCATTCAGCGCTTTCGTCCCCTCGTCGACGAGAATGGCGAGCTTTTCCGCGAGGAGAACGATGGGCACCAGGATGAGGACAAGCAGTATCCCATGGTAGGGCACCGACCGCGTCACGATGCCGTGTGGATGCTTGCCGTGTTCGGGACCCGGCGGCGAGCCATCGCGGCTCGGCTCGGTGAAGTAGCCGCGGTGGCGGATCGTCTGGATCGCGATGAACGCACAGTAGAGGACAACAGAAAGGGTGCTGAACGGAATTGCCCGGCCGAGCTTTATCTCAAAAGTGGACGTGCGGGTCATGAACCGCGGCAGGACCAGCGCAAGGATCGCCAGGGTGACCAGAACACCGAGGAAGGCACGCGCGCCCTGGAGGTTGAATTCCTGCTCGCGGAACCGGAATCCGCCGATCAAGAGACAGGCGCCGACCATACCGTTCAGAACGATCATCACGACCCCCATCATGGTGTCGCGCGGCAACGCCGGATACAGGTCGGCGTTCAGCATGATCGCCGCCATCACCGAAATCTCGATGCAGGTCGCCGCGAACGTGAGGATGAGGGTGCCGTAGGGTTCACCGAGCAGCTCGGCAAGGCTGTCGGCGTGGCGGACGGCGCCGAAGGATGCCCATGCGATGACGCCGAACACCCATACAAAAAGCGCGGCGAGCAGAAGGGGGTGCGAGACGTCCGAAAACCACCGGTCGCCAACCGCGTAGATCACTGCTGCCGAGGCGGCAGCGCTGAGGAATGCGCGTTCGGATCGGATGAAACTGAGCATGCAACCCCATCGAGTCCGAAGAGACTAACCGCGGCGAGTGATTCGGGGGATACCGCCACGCTGCTTCCGGCGGCTTCTCCACCGGCTGAATCTTAAGGCTGACGAGCGGTGCGCAAGCGGCAAACCGACGTGGACCACACCCGCGTCGATCTGATCTTCGGCTCGCACTCCTGCCAGTAGCGGAGCCTTGCTCCGCCGCCGCCTCTCACGCCTACAACATCCGTATCGCCGCGAGCACCGCGGCGTCGACATTGGGGGTATCCGTGTAGAAATGCCCCTCCCTCACGCCAAGCTCCGACAGCTTCTGGCCGTAGGCGGCGATTTGCGCTGAGGTTACGACGGCAATCTCACCTGCCATCGGAAGAATAGTCTTGCCAGCTGAGATCGGCGTCCAAGCCGCTATCCCACGGTCTGCGGCTTTCGACGGCGTGCCTCCGTTAATGCTCTGCGCGCCATTTCCCGTTTCCATGCGCCAGTAGCTCTGGGGCAACAGGATCTTGCTTGCCGCTGCGAACTGCGCCCATGGAATGTTGGGGCGGTTATTCGGCTTGGGATAGCTGCAGCCCGACGTGACGCCGAAGACAAAGCCAGCAGGTGCCGCCCCGGTGATCCGTGCGCAGAACTGCTGCGCAAGTCCCTGCAGGCTGGTCTGGTTCCAGTCATTTTTCTGACCAGCGGCGTCCGATTCCGGATCGGCGACATAGCCGTCAAGCCCGGCGGGAATCAGCGTCTCGACGACAAAGTCAGCCTCGTCCAAAGCAAAATAATGGGTCGCGCTGTTGGGCTGCGGCTTAACCGCGGGCCACCGCCACGCGTAGACTTTCATTCCGCGCTGGTGAAACCGTCCGATCGCTTGCGGCAATCGCTTGGAAGTGGTCCGCAGGCAGACCGTGTCGCAGCCGGCTGCCGCGGCGTGCGCGGCGAAGCTGTCTTCCCGAGACTCTGAATTTACGTCGACAACCCAAAGAACCTTCCTCTGAAGCGGCATGGCTCCCTCCCTACGACTGCCAACATCAGAGAATCGATAGGTCTGCTACCTACAGTCAAGTGGTAATCAACTAGAGATCAGAGAGATTTTCCCGCCGACAGGCTATCGACAAGGCCGGAACCGGCCCTCTGCTAGGAGGAGACGATCAGGCGACGGCTTTCGTGCGCGTGCCGAGCCCGTCATAGAGGGCTAGCAGCCGCTCGAACCACGACGCCACCGGATCATCGTCGGCGAGGATCTTGAGGGGGCTCGTCACCCGCGCCCATTGGAATGGGCCGAAGACGATGTAGTCGGCGAAGAGCGGGCCGTCGCCGCCGAGAAAGGGCTGCAGCGCGAACGTCTCGCGGAGCGATTGCAGCGACTTGCGGAAATCCTCGAGCCGGGCCTCGCGCCCCACCTGCACGTCCTCGAGCGGCTTCCCAAGGCGCTGCTCGCGCGTCGTGCGGAAATAGCGCTGGTCTTCGTCGCCGAGCACCGAATGGATGTCGGCGACGATGCACTGCATGAGCTGCGCGTGGATGGCGAGCAGGCTCCACTTCTCGAAGAAGCGCGCCATCGCCTCGCCGCCGGGCCCGCCGAAGAGGGTAGGGCGGTCGGGATATTTGCGCTCAAGGTGGAGCGCGATGTCATAGGACTCGCGGATCAGCTCGCCGTCGTCTTCGATGACCGGCACCGTCTTCGAGAAGCCGCCGGCGATCGCCGGAATCTTCGTGAAGGGCGTCGGCCGAGTCTCGTAGGCAAGGCCCTTGTGCGCGAGCGCCATCCGAACCTTCCAGCAATGCGGGCTGAAGATGCGCTCGGGATCGCGGCCGCAAAGCTCGTGGAGAATGATCGACATAGGTCTCGTCCCGCCTCGAAAGGGGGGCGAGAATGAACGCGGTTCGAAAACCGCGCAAGGCGGTGTGGCGGACCTCGCCGAAGCGTGATAGGTCGCGCCTATCGCAATAACCGCCGGCCTTCCATGCTGCTTAACAGCCTGTCGCTTCGCGATCTTGAATATGCCGTCGCCGTCGCCGAGGAAAAGCACTTTGGCCGGGCGGCCGCGCGCTGCCATGTCTCGCAGCCGGCGCTCTCGACGCAGGTGAAGAAGCTGGAGGACACGCTCGGGGTCCGGCTCTTCGAGCGGACGCCGCGCGGCGTCATCGTCACGGAGGCGGGCAGCGGCCTCATCCGCCAGGCGCGCCGCGCGCTCGACGAAGGGCGGCGCTTCCTCGAGCTCGCCTCGGCGGGCGACGCGCTTTCCGGCACGCTCCGCGTCGACGCCATCGCGACGCTCGGGCCCTATATCGCGCCGTACATCCTGCGCCCGCTGCGCGAGCGCTTCCCCAAGGTCGAGTTCGTGCTGCGCGAGGGGCGCACCGAGCAGATCGTCGCGGCGCTTGCCGCCGGCGAGAGCGATCTCGCCATGATCTCCACGCCGATCCACGGCGAGGGGCTGGAGCTGATCCCACTCTTCGAGGAACCGTTCCTGGCCATCCATCCGGCGGAGATGGGTCTCCCGGCGCGCGCGCTGACGATCGACGACCTCGACAGCCATCATCTCATCCTGCTTGAGGAAGGGCATTGCCTGCGCGACCAGACGCTGGCGCTTTGCCGCCGCACCGGTTCCGGCACGCAGCGGCATGCGACGAGCCTGGAGACGCTCCGCCACATGGTCGCGGCGGGCGCCGGCTGCTCGCTTCTGCCGGCGCTCGCGGCGACGGACCGCGAGACCTTCGGCGGCCTCATCCGCTACGCGCCGATCAAAGACCCGCGCGCCTTTCGCATGATCGCGCTCGCCTTCCGCGCCACCGACCCGCGCGCCGAGCGGTACCGAGCCATCGCAGCGACGATCCGCGCCTGCCTGCCGGAGACGGTGCGGGCTATCGATGCCACCGCAAAAGCCGGCCGTCCGAAGCCCAAGAGAACCACCGCGAAGGCTGCCGCATGAAGAGGCATTTCGACATGCTCGCCCGCTATAACGCGTGGGCGAACGCCCGCCTCTACGACGCGGCGGCGAAGCTCCCAGAGGCAGACTACCGCGCCGACCGAGGCGCGTTCTTCGGCTCGCTCCACGGCACGCTCAATCACATCCTGGTCGGGGATCGCATATGGATGCAACGCTTCACCGGCGAAGGGCCGACATACACCGATCTCGATCATCGTCCGTGCGGCGATCTCGCGTCGCTTCGCGCCGAGCGCGAGACTGAGGACCGGCGCATCCTCGCTTACATCAACAGCCTCGACGACGACCGGATCGCTGCGACCATCACCTACAGGACCGTCGTCAGGCCGGTCGACATCACGCAGCCGCTCTCGCCGGCGCTCACACACTTCTTCAACCACCAGACCCATCACCGCGGCCAGGCCCACGGCCTGGTGACGGCGATCGCCGGTCGCGCCGGCATGCCATCTCTCGACCTCATCATCTTCCAGCGCGAGACGGGCGTCGGGCTTTCCTGAGATTTACTCCCCGGCTTTGAGCCGCTAGACCGCAGCCGCGTTTCCCCGCGGAGCCTAGGGCGATGGACAAGATCAGGATCGGCGTTCTCGGCGCGTCCGGCTATACGGGCGCCGATGCCGTGCGCCTCGCCGCGCGGCACCCGAACGTCGAGATCGTCGCGCTCACCGCCAACACGCACGCCGGCAAGGCGATGGCGGAGGTCTTCCCGCATTTCTTCATGCTCGACCTGCCGCAGCTCGTCGAATGGGAGAAGGTCGACTGGACGAAGCTCGACGCGGTCTTCTGCGGGCTGCCGCACGGCACGACGCAGGAGATCACCGCGGCCGTGCTCGCCGCCAACCCGAAGATCAAGGTGATCGACATGTCGGCGGATTTCCGCCTCCACGACATGGCGACCTATGCCGAATGGTACGGTCACGAGCACCGCGCGCCCGAGCTTCAGAAGGAGGCGGTCTACGGGCTGACCGAATTCTATCGCGACAAGATCAAGAGGGCGCGGCTCGTCGCCTGCCCCGGCTGCTATCCGACGGCGGCGCTCCTCGCGCTCGTGCCGATCGCCAAGGCGGGGCTCGTCGACGCGAACGACATCATCATCGATGCGAAGTCGGGCGTCTCCGGCGCCGGGCGCGGGCTGAAGCTGAACACGCTCTTCACCGAAGCCGGGGAGGGGCTCTCGCCCTATTCGGTGGCGAAGCACCGGCACGCTCCGGAGATCGAGCAGGAGATCGGGCTCGCCGTCGGCGCGAAGGTCACCGTGAACTTCACGCCGCATCTCATCCCGATGAGCCGCGGCGAGCTCTGCACCTCCTATGTGAAGCTCAAGGGCGGGACGGCCGACGATCTCCGCAAGGCACTTGTCGATGCCTATCGCGACGAGTCGTTCGTGCATGTCGCGCCGAAGGGCGTGCTGCCGCAGACGCAGAATGTGCGCGGCTCGAACTACGTGCAGATCGGCGTCTTCGCCGACCGCATCCCCGGCCGCGCCATCGTGATCTCGGTGCTCGACAATCTGGTCAAAGGCTCGGCCGGTCAGGCGCTGCAGAACATGAACATCGCCTTCGGCCTCGCCGAGACGACGGGCCTCCTGCAGCTGCCGCTCTTCCCGTAACGAAGAAGCCCGCCTGGGAGGCGGGCTTCAATCTCTCAGAAAAACGAGGAGCGCTTGTTCCACCAGCCGGTGCGCTTCGGCCGGCCGTCCGCCGGTTCTGGGATCGGCTGGACGGTAGCCGGCAACGACTCGGCGGCCGGGCGTTCCTCCATCGGCTCAGGCTCGGCCTTCATCTCCGGCTCGGAGAATTCCGCGCGCTCTTCCACCGGTTCGGGCTCGATCGCAGGCTCGCGCTCAAAAGACGGGGCGGGCGCGTAGGCTTCCTCGGCGTGGCGGAAATCCGCCGCGGCCAACGGCGCCTCGGCGAAGGGTATCTCTTCCCCATCGCGATCGGCGTCATCGGCGTAGCGAGGTTCGCCCGAGGACTCGCCCTCGGGCTCCATGCTGGCCTCCGGCCGGCTACCGTTCTCGCCGCGCTCGCCATTCTCACGGCCACGGCCGCGCCGACGACCGCCCCGTCGGCCACGTCGACGGCGGCGTTCGCGGCTCTCAGCGCTCTCCGGGGAGTCGGCGCGCACCGACGGCCGATCGACGTCGGCCTCCGGCTCGGCTTCCGCCTCGCCGTCCTCGGGTGCGGAATCGGCGTGCCGGGGCTCGTGGCGATCGTCGCCGTTGCCGCGGCGCCGGCGGCGCCGGCGCGGGCGCCGGTCACGGCCTTCGCCTCCGCCGGCTTCGACCTCGCGCTCGCTCTCTTGCTCGCCTTCTTGCTCGACCTCGTCCTCCGGCTCTTCCTCGACCGCGGGCTCCGGCATGTCGCGCATCACGATCGCGCCGGTCGCCTCCGGCCGATCCTCGACCGGCGCGCCGCGCTCGATCGAGTAGCCGGCGCCGTTCTCCGGCGCCTCGCCGGAGATCGCGATCTGCACACCGAAGCGCGCTTCGAGATCGCTCAGATGGCGGCGCTTCTGGTTCAGCACGTAGAGCGCAACCTCTTCACGCGTGCGCACGAGGAGATGGTGGCCGCTGTGGCGGAGGAGATGATCCTCAAGCGCGCGCAGGATCTGCAGCGAAAGCGACGACACGGAGCGCACCTGCCCGGTGCCGCGGCAGTGCGGGCAGGGGACGGTGGAGCTCTCGAGCACGCCGGTCCGGATGCGTTGACGCGACATTTCCATGAGGCCGAAATGCGAGATGCGGCCGACCTGGATGCGGGCGCGGTCGGCGCGCAGGCAGTCCTTCAGCTTGCGCTCGACAGAGCGGTTGTTCCGCTTCTCCTCCATGTCGATGAAGTCGATGACAATGAGGCCGGCGAGGTCGCGCAGCCTGAGCTGACGCGAAATCTCCTCGGCCGCTTCGAGGTTGGTCTTGAGCGCCGTGTCCTCGATCGAATGCTCGCGCGTGGAGCGTCCGGAGTTGACGTCGATCGAGACCAGCGCCTCGGTCTGGTTGATGACGATGTAGCCGCCGGACTTCAGGGTGACCTGCGGGGAGAACATCGCGTCGAGCTGCGCTTCGACACCGGCGCGCGCGAAGACCGGGACGCTCTCCTTGTAGAGCTGGACGTTCCGCGCATGGCTCGGCATGAGCATGCGCATGAAGTCCTTGGCCTCGCGGTAGGCGTCGTCGCCGGCGACGACCACTTGGTCGATCTCGCGCGAATAGAGGTCGCGGATCGAGCGCTTGATGAGGTTGCCTTCCTCGTAGACGAGCTTCGGCGCGGAGGAGCGAAGCGTCAGCTCGCGGACGTTCTCCCAAAGCCGGAGCAGATACTCGAAGTCGCGCTTGATCTCGCTCTTGGTGCGGTTGGCGCCGGCGGTCCTCAGGATCACGCCCATGCCCTCCGGCACTTCGAGGTCGGAGGCGATCGCCTTCATGCGCTTGCGATCGGCCGGCGTGGTGACCTTGCGGGAGATGCCGCCGCCGCGCGCCGTGTTCGGCATGAGCACCGAGTAGCGGCCGGCGAGCGATAGATAGGTGGTGAGCGCCGCACCCTTGTTGCCGCGCTCTTCCTTGACGACCTGCACCAGGAGCACCTGGCGACGCTTGATCACCTCCTGGATCTTGTACTGGCGGGGCCGTGGCTTGCGCCGTTCCGGCAACTCCTCCAGCGCGTCTTCCGCGCCGACGCTCTCGACCTTCTCGTCGTCCTCGTGATCGCGGTCATGGTCGTGGTCGCGTTCGTGATTGCCCTCGGCCGCTTCGGGGTCGTCGCTTGCCGCTCGGTCCGCCTCCAGCGCGCCTTCGACCTCAGCCGGCTCGCTCACCTCCTCGGCCGGCGCGACATCGGCGGCCATCGCCTCGGCCGCCGGCTCTTCGGGCGCATCCTCTGCGTCGTCGTCGGCAGTTTCAGACGCATCGGGCTCGGCCGTGTAAGATTCGTCGGACTCGGCCTCAGCGGGCGCGGCGCCGACGGTCTCCGGCGCCTCGTCGGCGCGGGCATCTTCCTCCGCCTCGCGCTCAGCCTCGCGGTCGGCGCGCCGGCTCGCCTGCTCCTCGTCGTGCTCGGCCTGCTCGGCGTCGGCACGCGCCTGCTCTTGCAGGAGCGCCTGACGGTCGGCATAGGGGATCTGGTAGTAGTCGGGGTGGATTTCGGAAAAGGCCAGGAAGCCGTGGCGATTGCCGCCGTAATCGACGAAGGCGGCCTGCAGGGACGGTTCGACCCTGGTCACCTTGGCAAGATAAATGTTGCCTCTTAGAGGCTGGCGGTCGGCCGCCTCGAAATCGAACTCCTCAACCCGGTTGCCGCGTAGCACGACGACCCGGGTTTCCTCCGGGTGGGTCGCATCGATGAGCATCTTGTTCGACATGGAAAATTGACTCCGGACCCGGCCGCAGCGCGCCGCGGGCGACAGCGGGTCCAATCTTGTTGGAAGGCGAAAGGCCAGACTTGCGGTTGCTTTCCAGGCAAACGAATCCGACGGCGCCGAGGTAGCGGCCGAATGCCGGTCCAAGGGGCGGTCTAGCGGTGGTCGAGAGCCGGAAGTGCATCAACAGCCTTTCGGGCAGGGCGGAACGATTCGTCCCACTTTCACGGTTCTTGCGCCGCCTGGCGCGTGAACCCGTCTTCGACCTGGCCGAAATCCGGCAAATTGCGGTGGCGAGCGGGTCGCGTCACATCGCGCCGGTCCGCGGCCAAGGAGGAATCCGTCACCAACTCTATTAGGAACGGGCGCGCGTGAATGCAAGAGTCGACGTCAAACGCCCTTTCCGAGCGCTGACTTTTCCCGCCTACGATGTCGTGAAGGCCCGCCAGCGCCCGCCCCGCGCGGTCCGGCCGACCGCGATCTGCGGTCGCGGCGCAACGCCCTGCCATTTTCGCGGCCAGCAGCCCTTGTCTCGACCGCGAAGTCGGGCGATGGAGGCATTGCGGAGGATCGATCCCGATGCGCTTGGCGCTGCGCCTCATCGTCGTCGCTATATTTGCCTTCCTCGCCGCGGAAACCGCCGGTGGCGCGTCAGAGAACGCCGTCAAAGACATGCGCATCATCGGCGACGCGAGCCGCTCGCGATTCGTCGTCGATCTCGCCAGGAGCCCCGACTACCACATCCTCCGCCTCGCCAATCCCAACCGCCTCGTGATCGACATGCCGGACGTCGATTTCACGGGTGCGACAAAGCCGAGCGAGGGCCGCGGCCTCGTCAGCGACTACCGCTATGGCCTGATCGCCCCCGGGAGAGCCCGCGTCGTGCTCGACCTCGCCGGGCCGGTGGAGATCGTCAACACGTTCGTCCTTGACCCGATCGGAAACGAGCCGGCCCGCCTCGTCGTCGATATGACTCCGACGTCTGAAGATGCGTTCGCCGCCGCGGCGCTCGGCGATCGGCCGGAGCGCGTCTCGGTGTCGACGGCTCTGCGCGGCGGAGAGCCCGAGGGAACGCCAAGTGGCCTGCCGGTGGTTGTCATCGATCCAGGCCACGGCGGCATCGATTCGGGCGCGCTCGGCAAAGACGGGGTGATGGAGAAGACCATAACGCTGGAATTCGCCAAGGAGCTCGCGGAGCAGCTCAGGGTCGGCGGCAAGATCGAGCCGGTGATGACGCGGACTGACGACACCTTCGTTTCGCTTGGCGATCGGGTGGAAATCGCGCGCCAGCACCACGCCGCGCTTTTCGTGTCCGTCCACGCCGACACCGTGCGCGAGAATTATGTGCGCGGGGCGACCGTCTACACGCTATCGGAGGACGCCTCCGACGCACTCTCGCAGGCGCTCGCGGAGCACGAGAACCGCTCCGACATCCTCGCCGGCCTGGCGCTTGAGGATCAGCCTGACGACGTCGCCGACATCCTCTTCGACCTGGCGCGGCGCGAGACCAAGAATCTTTCCGTCCGTTTCGCGAAGTCGCTGGTCAATGGCATGCACGGCAAGGTCGCGCTGAACTCCAATCCGTGGCGGCGCGCCGCCTTCCGCGTCCTGAAGGCGCCAGAGGTGCCCTCCGTGCTGCTGGAACTCGGCTTCCTCTCCAATCCCGACGACGAGAAGCTCTTCAGCTCGAAGGACTGGCCGGCGAGCGAAGCGGAGACGGTCGCGCGGGCGATCGAGGCTTTTGTCGTCGGCCGGCAGACGGCCGTGCAGTGAGCGGCTCGTTGCATTTCGACAACATGGCCGTTACTTCTCAGAAACTGCGGCGAATCCCCTGCATTCGTTGGTGTTTCGCCTCAGTTTCATCATAAAAGTAGCAAAAGCGGATAGGATTGTTCGGCCTGAGTCCGCCAAGGCGCCTGACTCATGTTATTAAGGATACTTGGCTACGTCTTCGGGATAGGAGCCTTCATGCTTCTCAGTCTCGCTGTGGCCGCGGGCGTTCTCCTGCAGACGTTCAACGCCGATCTGCCCGACTACGACAAGCTGGCCCAGTACGAGCCGCCAGTGATGACGCGCGTCCATGCGGCCGACGGCCAGCTCATGGCCGAGCACGCGCGCGAGCGGCGCCTCTATCTGCCGATCCAGGCTGTCCCGGATCTCATCAAGGCCGCGTTCCTGTCGGCCGAAGACAAGAATTTCTACGAGCACGACGGCATCGATATCGCCGGCATCATGCGCGCCGCCGTCGTGAACCTGCGCAATCGCGGTTCCGGCAAGCGCCCGGTCGGCGCGTCCACCATCACGCAGCAGGTGGCGAAGAACTTCCTTCTCACCGGCGAGGTGTCCTACGAGCGCAAGATCAAGGAGGCGCTGCTCGCGCTCCGCATCGAGCAGGCCTATTCGAAGGACAAGATCTTCGAGCTTTACCTGAACGAGATCTATCTCGGCCTCGGTTCCTACGGCGTCGCTGCGGCAGCGCTCAACTACTTCGACAAGCCGGTCAACCAGCTGACGATCGGGGAGGCGGCCTATCTCGCGGCGCTGCCGAAGGCGCCGGAGAACTACAACCCCTTCCGCCACGAAGACCGCGCGGTCGAGCGGCGGAACTGGGTGATCGACCGCATGGTGGAGAACGGCTACATCCGCGCCGCCGACGGCGAGGCCGCGAAGCAGAGCCCGCTCAAGGTCACGGTGCGCACGCGCAGCAACTACCTCTTCGCCTCCGACTTCTTCGCCGAGGAGGTGCGGCGCAATCTCATCGACATGTACGGGAGCGACAAGCTCTACGAAGGCGGACTTTCGGTCCGCACCACGCTCGATCCGAAGCTGCAGGTGCTCGCCCGCAAGGCGCTGCAGGACGGCCTCATCAAGTTCGACCAGGCGCGCGGCTATCGCGGCGCGGTGACGACGATCGACATTTCCGGCGACTGGGGCCCGCCGCTCGGCGAAGTGCCGGGGCTTTCCGACGTGCCGGAGTGGCGGCTCGCGGTCGTCCTGGAGACGGCAGGCGATTCCGCCACGGTCGGCCTGCAGCCGCCGACGCTGCAGGATGGCACGCTTTCGAGCGAGCGCGACAAGGGGACGATCCCGCTTGCTGAGATGAAGTGGGCGCGGAGCGGGCTTTCCAACGTCGGCTCGGTCCTGAAGCCGGGCGACGTCGTCTACGTCGAGGCGATCGCCGACAAGCCCGGCACCTTCAAGCTCCATCAGGTGCCCGAGATCGAGGGCGCGATCATCGCTATGGACCCGCACACGGGTCGCGTGCTCGCCATGCAGGGCGGCTTTTCGTTCGCCGAGAGCGAGTTCAACCGCGCCACGCAGGCGTGGCGGCAGCCGGGCTCGGCGTTCAAGCCGTTCGTCTATTCCGCCGCGCTCGACAACGGCTACACCCCATCCTCCGTGGTCATGGACGCGCCGATCGAAATCCACGCCGGCAACGACGTGTGGACGCCGCAGAATTACGGCGGCAAGTTCTACGGGCCGGCGACGCTGCGGACCGGGATCGAGAAGTCGCGAAACGTCATGACCGTCCGGCTGGCGCAAGACATGGGCATGCCGCTCGTCGCCGAATACGCCAAGCGCTTCGGCATCTACGATAACCTCGCGCCGTACCTGCCAATGGCCATCGGCGCCGGCGAGACCACGGTGATGCGGCTCGTCACCGCCTACGCGACGATCGCCGACGGTGGGCAGAAGATCAACGCCACGCTGATCGACCGTATCCAGGACCGCTTCGGCCGCACCATCTACCAGCATGACCAGCGCAAGTGCGAAGGCTGCGACGCGGACGCCTGGACCGGCCAAGCAGAGCCCACGCTCGTCGACGATCGCGAGCAGGTGCTCGACCCGATGACCGCCTACCAGATCACTTCGATGATGGAAGGCGTGGTGAAGCGCGGCACGGCGACCGTCGTGCAGAAGGTGGGCAAGCCGATCGCCGGCAAGACCGGCACGACCAACGACGAGAAGGACGCCTGGTTCGTCGGCTTCTCGCCCGATCTCGTGGCCGGCGTCTTCATCGGCTACGACCATCCGCGGCCGATGGGACGCGGACAGACCGGCGGCGTGCTCGCCGCGCCGATCTTCACGGAGTTCATGAAGGCGGCGCTGCAGGACCAGCCGCCGAAGGAGTTCCAGGTGCCGCCGGGCATCTCGCTGATCCCGATCGACCGCCGCACCGGACTCCGCGCGCAGGCCGGCGATCCCGACGTGATCCTGGAGGCCTTCAAGCCGGGGACGGAGCCGCCGACGACCTATTCGATCATCGGCTACCAGGACACGATGGGCATCCCGGAGGCGGTCTCGCCGGAGGCGGACCGGGCGGTTGCCACCGGCACCGGCGGCCTTTACTAGGCCGCTTCAGCTTCTCATCTCCCAAGAGCGAGGCGCGGAGCGAGTTCCGCGCCTTTGCGTGAGCTGAGACAGGACGCTTGGAGATTGAAGAATGCGGGCCGAGACAGAGGCGCTCGTCGACGAAATCCGCGCCGCCGTGGCGCTGATCCGGAGGCATCTTTGACTGGGATGTCGCCGAGCGCCGGCTCGCCGAGCTGAACGCCCGCATCGAGAATCCCGATTTCTGGAACAGGCCCCCGGAAGCGCAGGCCGTGATGCGCGAGCGGCAGTACCTTGACGACGCCATTTCCGCGGTCAGAACGGCGGAGCGCGAGCTTGACGACAATATCGGTCTGATCGAGCTCGGCGACGCGGACGGCGACAAGGCCATCGTCGCCGAGGCGGAGGCCGCGATCGAGCGGCTGGCGCGCCACATGGCCCGCCGCCAGGTCGAGACTCTCCTTTCCGGCGAAGCCGACCACAACGACGCCTATCTCGAAATCCACGCAGGCGCCGGCGGCACCGAGAGCCAGGACTGGGCGGAAATGCTGCTGCGCATGTACACGCGCTGGGCGGAGCGGCGCGGTTCGAAGGTGGAGGTGCTCGAATACCAGGACGGCGAGCAGGCCGGCATCAAGTCCGCGACGCTGCTCGTTAAAGGCGGAAACGCCTATGGCTGGCTGAAGACGGAATCGGGCGTGCACCGGTTGGTGCGCATCTCGCCGTTCGATTCCAACGCGCGCCGCCACACGAGCTTCGCCAGCGTCTGGGTCTATCCCGTGGTCGACGACACCATCAAGGTGGAGATCAACGACGGCGACGTCCGCACCGATACCTACCGTTCCTCCGGCTCGGGGGGGCAGCACGTCAACACGACGGATTCGGCGGTGCGGCTGACGCATATCCCGACCGGCATCGCGGTCGCCTGTCAGAGCGAGCGCTCGCAGCACAAGAACCGCGCCACCGCCTGGGAGATGCTGCGCGCGCGCCTCTATGAGGCGGAGCTGAAGAAGCGCGAGGAGGCCGCGATGGCGACGGAAGCCGCCAAGACCGAGATCGGCTGGGGCCACCAGATCCGTTCCTACGTGCTGCAGCCCTATCAGCTCGTGAAGGATCTGCGCACCGGCGTGGAAAGCACGTCGCCGGGAAGCGTGCTCGACGGCGACCTCGACCGCTTCATGGAAGCCTCGCTCGCCCAGCGCATCACCGGAAGCCCCGGCGGCAGCGCGGACGAGAGCGCCGAACTGAGCTAGCGATCAGCGCGTGATGGAGTCGTGAAGCGCCTTTCCGGCGGCGAGGTAGAGCGCCGGGTCGACCGCCTCGCCGTCGCGCCGCGTCTCGTAGTGGAGGTGCGGCCCGGTCGATCGGCCGGTGGAGCCTACAAGTCCGATCGGCGTCCCGGTATCGACGTGCGCCCCGGCCGAGACCAGAATCTGCGAGAGGTGGCCGTAGCGGGTGCTGACGCCGTCGGCGTGGGCGATCTCCACCATCTCGCCGTAGCCGCCGCTCAAGCCGGCCGAGACGACGGTGCCGGGCGCCGTCGCGTAGACCGTCGTTCCCGCTTCCGCGACGAAATCGAGTCCGGCGTGGAAGGCCGGCCGCTTCAGGAACGGATCGACGCGGAAGCCGAAGCGGCTGGAGATGTAGCGCGCCCTGACCGGCACCTTGAGCGGCAACGCGGCAGCGTCGCTGCGAAGCGTCTCGATTCCGTCGAGCGTCTTCTTCAGAAGCGCGGTGCGCTCGACGAAATGCATTCCCTCCGCAGGGATGAACGGGCCGCCCTCGGGCACCGTGTCGGCGTCCTCGGCATCGCCGACTTTGACGCCGATCGCCGTCAGCGCCTTGGTCATCTGCTCTTCCTTGCCGCCGGCGGCAGCGCTCAACACGTCGAGCGCGTCGGACTGATGCGTCTCGACACGGTCGAGCGACGCGCCAACCCCCGACAGGATCGGCCGGATTCCGTCCGCCCCGAGCGCCACCTGCTTGCCGGAGCGGGGGCCCTTCAGAAGGAGCTGCGAGGTCACGTCACCGTCGGTCGCGGCGGCGGGGGCGTAGCCGAGCGGCGCGGCCTCATCGCCGCCTTCATCCGCGCTGCCCGCTACGGCGACACCGGCGCCGCGCGCCTGACCGGCCAGCGTTTCGAGGGCGTCCTGGCGCTCCTCGATCGTCGCCTGCTGCTCAAGCAGGGTCGAAAGCTGCTGCTCGACGTTTTCCGTCTGCACCGCGTGGCGGCTCGTGACGCGGTCGAGCTCGGAGCGAAGCGCCGCGATCCGCGCCTCGTAGGCGTACTGCATGCGCACCTGGTGGGAGACCGCTGCGCCGAGGAGGTCGTCGCGATAGACGAGATAGGCGGTCGCGGCGACATAGGCGACGAGGAGAAGGCTGAAGAACCCTACGACCGAGCCGGCAAGCCAGGGGCGGACCCGGTAGCTCCGCGTGGCGTCGCTACGCCGCAGGATCAGGCTCCAGGCGGGCTTACGAGGGGCGTAATGCGAGTTTTGCTGACTGGGATGCACCATGATCGAGCGCAAGCGGATTCGGTGCGCCGATCATTGGGCAATCATGGTTAACGATCGGTTGTCTTAGCTGGATTTACCGGCTTTCCCGGCCTTTCCGGCAAGAGCGCGGGCGGCATCGAGAACCTCCTCGACGTGCCCCGGAACCTTGACGCTCCGCCACGCCCTGGCGATCGCGCCGTCGCGGCCAACGAGGAAGGTGGAGCGCTCGACGCCCATGTATTTCCGCCCGTACATCGATTTCTCCACCCAGACGCCATAGGCGTTCGCCGTGGCCTTTTCTTCGTCGGCGGCAAGCGCGATCGAGAGGCCGTGCTTGGCCTTGAACTTGTCGTGCGCGCCGGGCCCATCCGGAGAGATGCCGACGACCAGCGTGTTCAGGCGATCGAAGGCGGCCTTGCTCCCGGAGAAGTCGATGGCCTCCATGGTGCAGCCGGAGGTGTCGTCCTTGGGGTAGAAATAGACAACGACGGCCTTGCCGCGCTCCTTGCTCAAGCGGAATCGCCCGCCGCCGTCGGTCGGGAGGTCGAAGTCCGGGGCCTTGTCACCTTCCTTCACTGTCATGCTCATGGTCATCCTCAGGTCAACATTCGGCGCCAAGCAAGGGTTTCAGGGGGTCGCGGAGACCGCTGCCTTACCGGTTTGAATCGTATAGAGTAGAAACCGCCGTTCGCGACAGGACTTGCCGCGCCCCAATGATATGCTGAAGGTCACTCACGAAATAGAGGACCCCGAACTGGTCGTCGTCGCGAGGCGGCGGTGGCGCCTGCATCGGATCGCGACCGTCTTCGGCGTCGTCTTTCTCGTCATCGCGGTAGCGCTCGGCGGCCTCTATTGGCGCGTGACGCGCGCCTCGATCGGCCTCGGCTTCATGACCGGGCGCGTGGAGGCGGCGATCGAGGGAGGCCTTCCGGCCGGCTCGCGGGTCAAGGTCGGGTCGACCGCGATCGGCTACCGCGACGCGGAGGGGGTCGTCCTCAGCATCCGCGATCTCGAACTCTCGATGCCGGGGATCGCCGCAGTGTCGGCGAAGGAGCTTACCACCACCTCCTCGGCCTCGGTTCTCTTCGGCGGAAAGATCAGTCTGAACTCGGTCAAGGTGTCGGGGCTCGTAGTCGGCGTCAGCACGGCGCCGCGGCTTGAGCGGAACGGCAGCGGCGCGGACCTCATCCGCAATGCCTCCTCGGCCTTCATGGCGCAGGTCCTCAAGGCCGACACGATCATGCGGGACGCCGGCCTCAAGGAGGTCACCATCTCCGACGCGGCGATCCATCTCGACGACACCTTCACCGGACCCGCGCTCGACGTCTCCAACGCTTCCTGGGTCCCGCTCGGCGACGCGCGCAGCAAGGCCTGGATCCAAATCCTGGAGAAGAGCGGGCACGACTGGGACATGACGGTCGAGCGGCGGAAGACGCGCGGCGGCGACGCCACGGTCACGGTGGCGATCGAAGACCTTCCGGTCACTTCGCTCGTCCCGCAACTCGCCGGCGGAGATGGCGAACCCTACTTCCATTCGACCCTCACGTTGCAGGCGCGGATTGCGCAGGCCAAGGACGGCAGCTTCATCGGGCTGCGCGGTGTGCTTTCGAGCGCGGAGGGCGAGCTCTCGCTGAACGGCGAGGACGCGGTGAACTTGGAGACGGCGGCGCTCAGCTTCGCGCTCGACGCGACCGGCGACCGCGTGTCGATCCCGAACGCCGAGGTGCGGACGCGCACCGGCCGAATGCAATTCGAGGGCGTCGCCGATCTTGCCGACACGTCGGGTCTCGACCTGATCTGCCGGGTGCGCAGCGGCACGCTGCCGACCCCGATCGGCGAGGAACGGGCCGTGCAGATCGTCGGCGGCGGCGGTCTTGCGCACATAAATTACGCCTCGGTCGGGATCGAGGTGGAGCGCTTCGATCTGACGACGCCCGGCGGCACGGCCTCGGTGATCGGCCAAGCGAGTCTCGCCGGGCCGACGCCCGGCCTTTCTTTCGCTCTCTCCATCAGCCAGATGCCGGCGGGGGTCCTGCGTGCGCTGTGGCCTCCCTTCGTGGCGGCGAAGACCCGAGTCTGGTTCGACCGCAACGTCAGGGAGGCGACGGTCGGTCCGGCGACGCTGACGGTCGCGCTTCCTCCCGACCGCATCGGCCCGGCCAGCCGCGGCAAGGTGCTGCCGTCGACGGCGCTGGTCGGCACGCTGCCGTTCCAGAATGCCGAATTCACGCCGATCACGACGTTCCCGAGCATCAAGAAAGCGCTTGGCGGGATCACCTTCGGAAACGCCACGGCCAGCATCTGGGCGCAGACCGGCGTCATGCAGATCGAAGGGCAGGGCGACCTGCAGGCCGGCGGCACGACGCTCATCATACCTGAGCTCGGCCGGACGCAGCCGCACGGCGACCTGCATCTGGAGCTCGCCGGCTCAGCCGCCGCGCTCGCAGTCGCTTCCGACACGCCGCCGCTGAAGATCGCCGAGAAGCACGGAATCGTCGCTGACGGCATTACCGGCGATGCGGCGCTCTCGCTCGACGCCAACATTCCGATCTATGAGAGCGACTTCGCCGACGTTATCCCGACGTTCCGCCTCACACTTGCGAAGTTCAGCAGCACCAACCCGATCGACGGGCGCATGATCGAGAACGCCGATCTCGTGCTGGAAGGGAACCCGAAGAGTTACACTGTCAAAGGTCTCGGCAAGCTCGACGGATTCGACGCCTCGGTCGACCTGATCCTCGGCACTGCGGCACCCGACACCTCGGCCGTCACCGTCGAGCTCGACGAGGCGGCGCGCAAGCGGCTCGGCTTTGCCTTCGGCAGCCTCCTGAGCGGGCCGGTCCTCGCCCTGCTCACGCATTCCAGCGAGCCGCGCCAGCAAGTCGCGCTCGACCTCAAGCAGAGCCGCATCAGCCTGCCGTTCCTCGGCTGGGAGAAGGGGCCCGGCGTGCCGGCGACCGCAAGCTTCGTCATGGAGAAGACGACGGCGGGCACGGAGGTGAGCAACTTCCTCCTCTCCGGAAAGGGGTTCGAGGCGCGCGGCAGCATGTCGCTCGGACCGGACGGGCGCGTGAAGACCATGCAGCTCGATAAGCTCGCGCTCCGCGCCGGCGACCAGCTCGCCGTGTCGGCAGCGGCCAACGGCGGCGGCTATGACGTGCGCGTGCGCGGGGGGAGCCTTGACGCGCGCGGGATCATCAAGGGCGTGGGCACCGGCTTCGGCGGCGGCGCGGCCGATATCTTCCCAGTCCACGTCGACCTCGACCTCGACGTGGTGCACGGCCAGAACGATATCGCGCTCTCCAACGTCTCCGGACGGATGACGGTCACCGCCAAAGGGCTCGACGCGGTATCGCTGAAGGGCATGACCAACGCCGACCAGCCGTTCGAATGGACCGTCGGCCGTGAAGGGAACGTTCGCGTCTTCCGGCTCTTTGCCGACGGAGGCGGCGCCCTGATCCGGTTCTCGGGCATCTACAGCCGCATCGCCGACGGCAACCTGGTCGTAGACTATAGCGGCCCGATCGGCGGCCAGGGATCCGGCGTCGCGATGCTGCGCGACTTCCGCCTCCTGGACGAATCCGCCCTTGCCTCCGCTGTCCGCACGACGGCGACGCCCAGCGGCCCCTCG
Source organism: uncultured Alphaproteobacteria bacterium (assembly GCA_963739005.1). Taxonomy (GTDB): domain Bacteria; phylum Pseudomonadota; class Alphaproteobacteria; order Rhizobiales; family Afifellaceae; genus DASWJZ01. The sequence goes on from CAVTYQ010000007.1 coordinate 144,175, forward strand.
GATCAGGCCTACGCGCAGCAGACGAACGACATGCATTTCGGCCAGCTCAAGATCCCGTTCACGCAGCAGGATTGGGTCATCAACATCAACGACGCGGCGCTGCGCGGCTCGGTGCTCGGCGCGACGGCGAGCGGCACGATCAACATCCCCGACAGCAAGATGGCGCTCTCCGGCACGTTCATCCCCGCCTTCGGCATCAACAACATCGCCGGCGCCATCCCGATCCTCGGGGCGCTGCTTGGCGGCGGCCGCGACGAAGGGCTCGTCGGCATCACCTACAAGATGTTCGGGCCGCTCGACGATCCCAAGCTCGTGATGAACCCGATCTCGGCGATCGCGCCTGGGATATTCCGGAAAATCTTCGAATACCGCTGAGTGCTGCGACAGCTAGGTCAGCCGACCGACACCAGCGCGTGCTTCTTGCGGCCGAGCGAGAGCTTCACGACCCCGTCGACGTTGACGTCCTTCGTGCTGACCTTGCGCTGGGGGTCGGTCACGCGCTCGTCGTTGACGCTGATCGAATTGTTGGCGACGGCGCGGCGGACCTCGCCGTTCGAGGCGGCAAGCCCGGCGCGCACGAAAAGCACGGCGAGCGCGACGCCGGCTTCGAGCTCCGCACGCGGCACGATGATGGAGGGAAGCTCGGCGCCGGCCCCGCCTTCCTCGAAGGTCTTACGTGCGGTCTCGGCGGCGGCTTCCGCCGCCTCCTTGCCGTGCAGCAGCGATGTCGCCTCAGTGGCCAGGATTTTCTTGGCCTCGTTGATCTCCGCATCTTCGAGCGCTTCGAGGCGCGCGATTTCGGCGAGTGGCAGGTCGGTGAAGAGCCGCAGGAAGCGGCCGACGTCGTCGTCCTCGACGTTCCGCCAGAACTGCCAGTAGTCGTAGGGCGGAAGATGCGCGGCGTTCAGCCAGACCGCACCCTGTGCGGTCTTCCCCATCTTGGCGCCCGACGCGGTGGTGATCAGCGGACAGGTCAGCGCGTAGAGCTGCCCGGTCCCCATGCGGCGGCCGAGATCGATGCCGTTGACGATGTTGCCCCACTGGTCGGAGCCGCCCATCTGCAGAATGCAGTCGTGGCGGCGATGCAGCTCCACGAAGTCGTAGGCCTGCAGGATCATGTAGTTGAACTCGAGGAACGACAGCTCTTGATCGCGATCGAGCCGCATCTTCACCGAGTTGAATGAGAGCATCCGGTTGACCGAGAAGTGCCGGCCGACGTCGCGCAGGAAGTCGATGTAGTTGAGCGGCGCCAGCCACTCGGCGTTGTCCGGCATGATCGCGGGGCGCGCGCCGTCATAGTCGAGGAAGCGCGCGAAGACGGACAGCAGGCTCTTCTTGTTGGCCTCGATGTCGGCGACGGAGAGGATGCGGCGCGTCTCGTCCTTGCCGGAGGGGTCTCCGACGCGCGTCGTGCCGCCGCCCATCAGCGTGATCGGCTTGCCGCCGGTCTTCTGCAGCCAGCGCAGCATCATGATGGAGAGGAGATGCCCGACGTGCAGCGACGGCCCGGTGCAGTCGTAGCCGACGTAAGCGGTCACCGCCCCCTTCGCGGCGAGCGCGTCCAGCGCCTCAGGGTCGGAACACTGGTGGATGAAGCCGCGCTCCTCAAGGGTGCGCAGGAAGTCTGAGCGAAAGGTCGTCATACTTGCTGTCGGATCGGGGCGCGTGCCAGTTTCCGGCGGCTCTTAGCATGGGATCGGCCGCCCGTGAAACGCGGCCGGGACGGGGATTTCGAGGTGCCAGAGATACGCCGGACGATCGGCCTCATGAGCGGCACGTCGCTCGACGGCGTCGACGTGGCGCTGATCGAGACGGACGGCGAGACGATCGCCCGCTTCGGCCCAGCTCGTACCTTCCCCTATGAAGAGGTCGACCGCGACATCTTCCGCCGCGCGACGGTGGCCGCGCGCGCCATCAAGAACCGCGCCGAGCGGCCCGGCGTGCTGGCCGAGGCAGAGCGGCTCGTCACGCTGCGCCACGCCGAGGCGGTGGAGGCATTCCTCGCGGCGGAGGGGATCGCCGCGGGCAACATCGACCTTGTCGGGTTCCACGGGCAGACCGTCTTCCACGACCCGGCGAAGGCGCTGACCGTGCAGATCGGAGACGGAGAGCTTCTCGCCAACCGCCTCGGGATCGCCGTCGTCTGGGATTTCCGCGCCGACGACATGGCGGCGGGCGGGCAGGGGGCGCCGCTGGCGCCGGTCTTCCACCGCGCGCTGGCGGAAACCGCCGGGCTCGCACGACCGGCGCTCTTCCTCAACATCGGCGGCGTCGCCAACGTCACCTATGTCGGCGCCGGCGAAACGCTCGTCGCCTTCGACACCGGTCCGGGGAACGCGCTCCTCGACGACTGGACCTTCGCGCGGACCGGCAAGCCCTTCGACGCGGACGGAAAGCTCGCGGCGAGCGGCACGGCGAACGCCAAGATCCTCGCGCAACTCCTCGCGCACCGCTACTTCGCGCTGCCGCCGCCGAAGTCGCTCGACCGCGACGCGTTTGCGGCACTGCTTCCGACAACGCTCTCCGACGCCGACGGGGCGGCGACGCTGCTCCACTTCACCGCGCGTGCCACCGCCGCAGCGCTCGCCAGGCTGCCGGCGCGCCCCGTCGCCTGCTACGCCTCCGGTGGGGGGCGCCACAACGTCGCGCTGATGCGGCTCCTCGGGGATGCGCTTGCGGATGTGCCGCTCCAACCGCTTGAAGCGCTCGGCTTCGACGGCGACGCGACGGAGGCGCAGGCCTTTGCCTTCCTCGCCGTCCGCGCGGCCGATCGCAAACCGATCTCCTACCCGCTCACGACCGGTGTCCCCGCGCCCCTCACGGGCGGGCGAATAAGCCGCCCGGCAACGACTGGTTAACCTCGAATCAAGCATTGCCGTGAACAATCCGCGGGCTTCCCGCCCAGGATCGAGAGCATGCGTCGAACGCCCATTCCAAGCAGCGAGGAGGAGGAAACCGGCCGGGAAACCCGCCTGAAGCTCATCCTGCTTGCGGTCGCGCTGGCGCTCGTCGCGGGCTACGCGTCGATGGTCACGACGATGGACAATTTCCTGATCGCCCAGGTCTCGGGCATCCTGAAGTCGGACATCCTGCCGCTCGCGATCGGCCTGGGCGGCGCCGTTGTCGCGTTTTGCGGGCTCGGCTACCTCGCCATCCGGCGCGGAACGTTGGGCAGGCTACTCGGCAAGTCCGCCATGTCGGCGGAAGCGACGATGAAACTCCGCGGACGGCAGGAGTTCCTGAACGCGCTCGGCGGGCAAATCGAAGCGCACATCAAGGACGCGCGCCAACTCGCGATCCATCTCATCGACATCGACCGCTTTCGCGCGATGAACGAGCTCCTGGGCGAGGCGGAAGCCGATGCCTTCCTCAAGCTCGTCGGCGAAAGGCTGATGATCCTGGTCGACCGGCCCGAGCGCCTCGCACGCATCGGCGACGACGAGTTCGCCATCCTCCAGCCTGAGGCGGGCGGCGCGCGCCACGCCGAAATCTACGTGCGGCGGATCGAGGAGGCGCTCAAGGATTGCTTCGCGCAGGTGCCCCAGCACGCACGGCCGGCGGCGAGCATCGGGATTGCACTCGCGCCCGACCACGGCGAGAGCCCGATCAAGCTCCTGCACAGCGCGTCCCTCGCGCTGGGCGCCGCAAAGCAGGCCGGGGGCGGCACGTTTCGCGTCTATTCGCCCGAGTTGGAGAGGTCGGTCGAGAGCCGCCTTGAGATCGAGCGCGCGATCGGCGAGGGCTTGCACCAAGGCTGGTTCGACATCCACTTCCAGCCGCAATACGACCTTGGAACCCGCCGGCTCACCGGATTCGAGGCGCTGGCGCGGATGCATCACCCGAAACTTGGCGAGGTGTCGCCCGAGGTCTTCGTTCCAGTCGCCGACCAGAGCGGGCTCATCAACCCGCTCGGCGAATGGATCATCCACCAGGCGGTGTCGACGGCCGCCACCTGGCCGCATCCGATCACGCTGTCGATCAACATCTCGCTTGCGCAGTTCCGAAACGGCGACGTCGCCGGCACCATCCTGCACGCGCTCTCAAATTCCGACTTCGAGGCATCGCGCCTCCGGGTGGAGGCGTCGGAAGCCGTCCTGCTCGAGGACTCTCGCCCGATCAACGAGCAGCTGAAGCGTCTCAAGACGCGCGGCGTCTCGATCGTGCTCGACGATTTCGGCCTCGACGTCTCGAGGCTGAAGCTCCTCTCCCGCTCCGCCTGCGACGCGGTCAAGCTCGACCGCAGCCTGGTCCTGCAGGTCGGCGAGGCGCCGGAGATGGAGGTTCTGATCCGGAGCCTGATCGGCACCGCGCAATCCTTCCACCTCGATATCCTGGCGGAAGGGGTGGAGAGCGCCGAGCAGGCGCAGTTCCTGATGTCGAACGACTGCAACAAGGTGCAGGGCTTCCTGTTCGGCCGTCCGACGGCCGCGCAAGACCTTGCCGCCATCATCGCCAAGGACACGCGCAACGCGCTTGGCGAAACGCCGGGACGCCCGACCAAATCGTCGAGCGCGGCCGCCTGAGGGCGGCGCGGCGCCGCTATTCGTTCTCGATCGCCTCCAGGCGCATGTCGAGATAGTTGGCGCAGCTCTCGATCAGCTCGTCGACGCGGCCCTCGAAGAAGTGGTTCGCGCCCTTGATCAACTGATGGTCGATGGTGATGCCCTTCTGCGTCTTCAGCTTGTCGACGAGCCCCTGCACGGCCTCGATCGGCGCGACCTTGTCCTCGTCGCCGTGGATAATGAGGCCGGAGGACGGGCAGGGCGCCAGGAACGAGAAGTCGTAGAGGTTCGGCTGCGGCGCGATGGAGATGAAGCCCTCGACCTCCGGACGGCGCATCAGGAGCTGCATGCCGATCCAGGCGCCGAAGGAGAAGCCGGCGATCCAGACGCCGCGGGAATCCGGGTGGAACGTCTGGATCCAGTCGAGCGCCGCAGCCGCGTCGGCGAGCTCGCCAACGCCGTGGTCGAAGAAGCCCTGGCTGCGGCCCACGCCGCGGAAATTGAAGCGCAGGCAGGTGAAGCCGCGCTCCTGGAACATGTAGAAAGCCTTGTAGACGATCTGGTTGTTCATGGTGCCGCCGAAGCGCGGGTGCGGATGCAGCACCAAGGCAATCGGGGCGGTCTTGATGGTCGATGGCTGATAGCGCCCTTCAAGCCGTCCATCCGGCCCGGTAAAGATCACTTCCGGCATGTAAGGCGCATCCCATAGCTCGATTGCGGGACCGCGCGCGTTCCTTGACACGCTCGGTCCCCGTTTCTAGAAACTAGTTTGGAACAATTCAAAACTAGCGATCACCGCCGCCGCCGCAGGGCGCGTATGTAAACACCAAAGGCTTGGCGGAATTCAAGGATAACGTGGGTACTGCCGCCGCAATGCTCAAGCGCCACTATCTCGACGCAAATGCCGGCGCGCCGCTCCTGGAGGCGGCGCGGGCGACTATGCTCGGCGCGCTCAACCACAGCGCGAACGCGTCGTCGGTGCACGCGGAGGGCCGTGAAGCACGCGCTTTGGTGGAGGAGGCACGCGCCGAGGTCGCGGCAGCGGTCGGCGCAAAGCCGGAGAACGTGATCTTCACCAGTGGCGCCACGGAGGCCGCCACGCTGGCGTTGACGCCGCGCTTCCAGGCCGGACGCGGTGAGGCGCGGGCTGGCCATCTCTACGTCGGCGCGACCGAGCATCCATGCGTGCTCGCTGGCGGAAGGTTCGCGGCGGGAGGCGTGAGCCGGCTTCCGGTCACGCGGACCGGGACAATCGACCTTGCCGCGCTTGAGGCTGCGCTCGCGCGCCATGATCGGAGCGCTGGCGTGCCCGCCGTAGCGCTGATGCTCGCCAACAACGAGACGGGTGTAATCCACCCGGTCGCCGAAGCCGCCCGCGTCGTGAAGCGGCACGGCGGCACTCTCTTCTGCGACGCCGCGCAGGCGCTTGGGCGAATCCCGGTCGACATCGCCGCGCTTGGCGTCGATTTCCTGGCGCTCTCCGCCCACAAGATCGGCGGACCGCAGGGCGCGGGGGCGCTCGTCCTTGCTGACGAAAACATCCGGCCGCAGCCGCTCCTGACGGGCGGCGGGCAGGAGCGCAGGCGTCGCGCCGGCACCGAAAACGTTGCCGCGATTGCCGGATTCGGCGTTGCGGCGAAGACCGCCGGCCACCATCTTTCGGACAGCGGCCGGGCCAAGGCGCTGCGCGACGAACTGGAGCGGGAGCTTCTCTCCGTCTCGCCGGAAGCGAGGATCGTCGGGGGCGAGGCGGAGCGGCTTCCGAACACGACGCTCTTCGCGATCGCGGGCCTCTCAGCGGAGACCCTGGTGATCGCCTTCGATCTGGAGGGCATCGCGGTCTCGGCCGGTGCGGCCTGCTCGTCCGGCAAGATCGCGGCGAGCCACGTCGCCGAAGCCATGGGCGAGCCGCCCGAAGTGACGCGCGCCGGCGTTCGCGTCAGCCTCACCGCCGCCGCGAACGCGGCGGACGTTGCGGCGTTCGCCATCGCCTGGCGGGCCATCTACGCCCGCATGCGCCGAAGCCGGGCTGCTTAGGCCCGAGCCAAAAGGATTTTGAGGAGAATTCCATGCCCGCGGTCCAGGAAACGATCGAACAGGTCAAGGCGATCGACGTCGACAAGTACAAGTACGGCTTCATCACCGACATCGAGTCCGACCTCGCGCCGAAGGGCCTGAACGAGGATATCGTCCGCTTCATCTCGGCGAAGAAGAACGAGCCGGAATGGCTGACCGACTGGCGGCTGCAGGCCTACCGCCGCTGGGTCGGCATGAAGGAGCCGGAATGGGCGCGCGTGCGTTATCCGAAGATCGACTACCAGGATCTGCACTACTACGCGGCGCCGAAGCGCAAGGACCTCTTGAGTCTCGACGAGGTCGATCCGGAGATTCTCAGGACCTACGAGAAGCTCGGCATCCCGCTGCGGGAGCAGAAGGTTCTGGCCGGCGTGCGCAACGACGGCGCCGTGGCGGGCGAGTTCGCGTCGGGCCGCGTCGCCGTCGACGCCGTCTTCGATTCCGTCTCCGTCGCCACGACGTTCAAGGAAGAGCTCAGGAAGGCCGGCGTGCTCTTCATGCCGATCTCCGAGGCGGTGCACGAGCATCCCGAGCTGGTGAAGAAGTATCTCGGCTCGGTCGTCCCGATCACCGACAACTTCTTCGCAACGCTCAATTCCGCGGTCTTCTCCGACGGCTCCTTCGTCTACATCCCGAAGGGCGTGCGCTGCCCGATGGAGCTTTCCACCTATTTCCGCATCAACGAGAAGAACACGGGCCAATTCGAGCGCACGCTCATCATCGCCGACGAGGGCTCGTACGTCAGCTATCTGGAAGGCTGTACTGCCCCGATGCGCGACGAGAACCAGCTGCATGCGGCGGTCGTGGAGCTCGTCGCGCTCGACGACGCGGAGATCAAGTATTCAACCGTGCAGAACTGGTATCCGGGCGACGCGGAAGGGAAGGGCGGCGTCTTCAACTTCGTCACCAAGCGCGGCGACTGCCGCGGCAAGAACTCGAAAATCTCATGGACGCAGGTGGAGACCGGCTCGGCCATCACCTGGAAGTATCCCTCCTGCATCCTGCGCGGCGACAACAGCCGCGGCGAATTCTATTCGATCGCTATCTCCAACGGCTGGCAGCAGGTCAATTCCGGCACCAAGATGATCCATCTCGGCAAGAACTCGTCGAGCCGCATCATCTCCAAGGGCATCGCCGCCGGGCATTCGCAGAACACCTATCGCGGGCTCGTCTCGGCGCACCGCCGGGCGGAAGGCGCGCGCAACTTCACCAACTGCAACTCGCTGCTGATCGGCGACAAGTGCGGGGCGCACACCGTGCCCTACATCGAAGCGAAGAACGCCTCGGCAATCTTCGAGCATGAGGCGACGACCTCGAAGATCTCCAACGACCAGCTCTTCTACTGCCAGCAACGCGGCATGAGTGCGGAGGAGGCGACGGCGGTCATCGTCAACGGCTTCGTGCGCGACGTGCTGCAGCAGCTGCCGATGGAGTTCATGGCGGAGACGCAGAAGCTGATCGGCATCAGCCTTGAGGGGAGCGTGGGCTGACGGCCCTTGCCGATTAGAACATGGCGCGAACCAAGAAGCCCGTCGTGAACGTTGCCGATGTGCCGCTCGAGGTGGAAGAGCACGGCAAGACGTTCGCCGTGAAGGTCGGTGAAATCGGGCTCGCGCTCGGCGGGACCGGGCTTGGCTGCATGTATCACGAGGTGCCGGCCGGCAAGCGCGCCTTCCCGTTCCACGTCCATCACGTGCAGCACGAGCTTTTCTTCATCCTTGAGGGGACCGGGCAGTACCGGTTCGGCGACAAGGTCTATCCGATCCGCGCGGGCGATGTCTGCGCGGCGCCGGCGGGCGGCGCGGACGTCGCGCATCAGATCATCAACGACAGCGACAAGGTTCTGAAATACCTCGGCTTTTCGAGCGCGATGAAGGGTCCTGAGATCGTCGAGTACCCGGACTCAAGCAAGTTCGGCGTGACAATGCGGGCGGAGGACGGGGAGACCCGGCTCTTCCGCTTCATCGGCAGGCAGAGCGCGATGCTCGACTACTGGGACGGCGAGGAATGAGATGGTGCTCGCGGCCGACACGCTTCGCGCTGCCTTCGCCGAGCTTCCGCCGGTCGAAGGTGACATGGTCGCGGTCGGCTCGCCGATCGCCGCGCGGCTTCGCGCCGTCATCGAGACAGCTCTCCCGGAGAGCGAGATCGTCGACGTCTATCACTGGGCGTTCAACGTCGAATTCGTTCTCAAGAACGGCGACTATTGGGCAATCGAATGCCTGTCGCCGGACGCTTTCCGCATGTATCCCGAACTCGTGCGCGGCGACGCGATCGTCTGGGCCAATATCTGGGTCCGGGAGACGGATATGGACCTCGACGAACTGGTCAAAGACATCAACGACGTAGCGTTTCGCTCGACGAAGAAAGAGACCGAGAATGCTTGAAATCAAGAACCTCCATGTCGAGGTCGACGGGAAGAAGATCCTGAACGGCATCGACCTCGCCGTGAACGACGGGGAGGTGCACGCCATCATGGGCCCGAACGGATCGGGCAAGTCGACGCTGTCCTACGTGCTCGCCGGCAAGGACGAGTACAAGGTCACCGACGGCGAGATCACCTACAACGGCCAGAACCTGCTCGAAATGTCGCCGGACGAGCGCGCCGTCGCCGGCGTGTTCCTGGCTTTCCAGTACCCGGTCGAGATTCCGGGCGTCGGCACAATGACGTTCCTGCGCACGGCTCTCAACGCGCAGCGCAAGGCGCGCGGCGTGGCGGAGCTGACGACGCCTGAATTCATGCGGCTCGTGAAGGATGCGTCGGGCAAGCTCCACATCACACAGGACATGCTGCGGCGGCCGCTCAATGTCGGCTTCTCCGGCGGCGAGAAGAAGCGGAACGAGATTTTCCAGATGGCGCTGCTTCAGCCGAATCTCTGCGTCATGGACGAGACCGATTCCGGGCTCGACATCGACGCGCTCCGGATCGTCGCGGACGGCGTCAATGCGCTGCGCGGACCCATCCGCTCATTCGTCGTCATCACGCACTACCAGCGGCTCCTGAACTACATCGTGCCGGATTTCGTGCACGTCATGTCGAAGGGCCGCATTGTGCGCTCCGGCGGCAAGGAGCTTGCGCTGGAGCTCGAAGAGCGCGGCTACGCCGACTACGCGAGCGAGGCGGCTTGAGACCGATGACCGAACAGCCGACCCGGATCCGCACCAAGGCGGAGGAGGCGCTGGAGGGCTATTTTTCCGCCCTTCCCGGCGACGATCCGATGCACCGTGTCCGCGCGGACGCGTTCGGCGCCTTCCTCGCGCGCGGGCTTCCGCACCGGCGCATCGAAGAGTGGAAATACACCGACCTCCGCGCGCTCATCTCCGACGTGCCGCCGCCGGCCAGGCCCGCGTCGCCCGCGGCCTCCCGCGAGGCGCTTTCGCGCGCCGACATCTTCGCGCCGATCGAGCGCGCACGGATCGTCTTCGTGAATGGCCAGTTCGTGCCATCGCTTTCCGACCTGGCGGGCATCGAGGGGGACGTCGAATTCGCTTCGCTCGGCCGCTTCCTCGCCGACGGCGGCGCGCTCCTCGACCGCGCGCTCGATCCGGCCGAGGCTCCGGTCTTCGCTCTGAACAGCGCCTTCGTGTCAGACGGCGCGGTCCTCAGAATCCGCAACGGCGCGGCGCTGAAGCGCCCCGTCGAGGTCGTGAACCTCTTCGCCGGCGACGCGCCCGGGCTGCAGACGCTCCGCCACCAGATCGCGATCGGCGCCGGCGCCAAGGCGACGCTCTTCCTGACCTTCTCCGGCCCGGACGGCCTTGCCTACCAGACCAATTGCGTGACCGAGCTTGCAATCGGCGATGACGCCGAGGTGAGCCTCGTCACCGCCCAGGAGGAGGGGGACCAGGCGATCCACCTCGCGCTGCTTCTCCCGCGGCTCGCCGCCAAGGTGAAATTCGAGCCCTTCGCGTTCGCCGCCGGCGCGCTCGTCGCGCGGAGCGAAATCCGCATGGCGTTCGAAGACGAAGGCTCGAGCGTGGGCTTGCGCGGCGTGACGATCGGGCGCGGAAAGCAGCATCTCGACACGACGCTCGTCGTCGACCATGCGGCCGGGCATTGCGGCGGACAGGAGTATTTCAAGGCGGCGATGGACGGCCAGTCGCAGGGCGTCTTCCAGGGCAAGATCATCGTCGAGCCCGGCGCGCAGAAGACCGACTCGAAGATGATGAGCCGGGCGCTGCTTCTCTCGGAGAGCGCGGAATTCGCCAACAAGCCGGAGCTCGAGATCTTCGCCGACGACGTCGTGTGCGGTCACGGCGCGACCTGCGGACGGATCGACGAGCAGATGCTCTTCTTCCTGCGCTCGCGCGGCATCGAGAAGGCGGAGGCGGAGCGCATTCTCGTTCTCGCTTTTCTGGCCGAGGCGATCGAATTGATCGGCGACGAGGCGATCGTCGTGGCGCTCGAGGCGCGCGTCAGGCAGCGCCTCGGCATGGAAGCGGAAAGCGCCTGATGGCGACAAATGGCGCATACGACGTCGAGAAGGTGCGGGCGGACTTCCCGATCCTGTCGCAGAAGATCTATGGCAAACCATTGATCTATCTCGACAACGCGGCGTCTGCGCAAAAACCTCGCGCGGTCCTCGACCGCATCCAGAAGGCCTATACTGAGGAATACGCCAACGTTCATCGCGGCCTGCACTATCTCGCGAATGCTGCGACGGAGGCCTACGAGGACGCGCGTGAGACGGTGCGCCGGTTCCTGAACGCGCCTTCCGTCGAGGAGATCATCTTCACCCGCTCCTCGACGGAGGGGATCAACCTCGTCGCGCAATCCTTCGGCGGAATGCGCATCGGTGCGGGCGACGAGATCGTGCTCTCGATCCTCGAGCACCATTCGAACATCGTGCCCTGGCATTTCCACCGCGAGCGGAAGGGCGCCGTCATCAAATACGCGCCGATCCACGAGGACGGCAGCTTCGACCTCGATGCCTTCGAGAAGCTCCTGACGGAGCGGACGAAGATGGTGGCGGTCGTCCACATGTCGAACGTCACCGGCACAATCGTGCCGGTCAAGGACGTCTGCCGCATCGCGCATGCGCGCGGCATCCCGGTGCTCGTCGACGGCAGCCAGTCGGCCGTGCATTTGGCCGTAGACGTGCAGGATATCGGCTGCGACTTCTTCGTCTTCACGGGGCACAAGACCTACGGGCCCACGGGCATCGGCGTCCTGTGGGGGAAGCGCGAGCATCTCGACGCGATGCCGCCTTACATGGGCGGCGGCGAGATGATCGAGAACGTGACCGAGGACTGGGTCACCTACGGCACGCCGCCGCACAAGTTCGAAGCGGGTACGCCGCCGATCGTGCAGGCGATCGGGCTCGGCGCGGCGCTCCGCTACATCGAGAGCCTCGGCCGCGACGCGATCCGCGCACACGAGGCCGACCTTGCGAAATACGCGCAGGAGCAGCTTTCGGCGCTGAACTACCTCCGTGTCTTCGGCAGCGCACCGGGGAAGGGAGCGATCGTCTCCTTCGAGATGGCCGGCGCGCACGCCCACGACGTCTCCACCATCATCGACCGCGAGGGGATCGCGGTCAGGGCCGGCACGCATTGCGCGCAGCCGCTGCTTGCCCGCTACGGCGTCACCTCCACCTGCCGCGCTTCCTTCGGGCTCTACAACACGCGGGCGGAGGCGGATGCCCTTGTGAAGGCGCTGGCGAAGGCCCATTCTTTCTTCGCCTGAGAGGACATGAGTCCATGAGCGAGACCGAAGCCACTTTGGAAGCCGAATGCACGGCCGAAGCCGAAGTTGCGGCGGAAGCACCGAACAAGCCGGATTTCGAGGGGTCCAGCATTCCGCCGAAGGAGCTGGAGGCGCTGACGGATGGGATCGTGGCGGCGCTGAAGACCATCTACGACCCTGAAATCCCGGCCGACATCTACGAGCTCGGGCTGATCTACAAGGTCGACATCGATGACAGCCGGCACGTCAACGTGAACATGACTCTGACCGCTCCAGGCTGCCCCGTCGCCGGCGACATGCCGGTCTGGGTGGAGGACGCGGTCGCCGCGGTTCCCGGCGTTTCCGGGGCGAAGGCGAATGTCGTTTTCGACCCGCCCTGGTCGCCCGACCGCATGTCCGACGAGGCCAAGGTCGCCATCGGCTGGTGGTGAGTTGGTGGAATTTTGAGAGAATAGCGCCTATCTAGAGTCCATGGCAAAGCCCCGTTTCCAGGTCGTTTCCGTCACCGATCGCGCCGCCCAGCGCGTGCGCGAGATCGTCGCCAATGCCGAGGCGCCGGCCCAGGGCATCCGCATCGGCATCAAGAAGGGCGGCTGCGCCGGCATGGAATACATGGTCGACCTGGTGCGGAACCCCGAACCGGCGGACGACGTCGTCGATGTCGGCGGCGCCAAGGTCTTCGTGAACCCCGAGGCGACGCTCTTCCTGCTCGGTACGGAGATGGATTTTGAGGTGACGAAGCTTCGAACCGGCTTCGTCTTCCGCAATCCGAACCAGACCTCCGCCTGCGGCTGCGGCGAATCCGTCGAGATCAAGCCGGCCTCCGAGGCGCTCCTCGCCGAGGCGCGCGGCTGACGAGCCAGCACGACTGGCTGCTCGATCTTTTCGAGCCTTTCGGTCCGATCTCCGTCCGCCGCATGTTCGGCGGCGCGGGGCTCTATCTCGATAGCCAGATCTTCGGCCTGGTCATCGGCGGCGAGATCTACCTGAAGTGCGACGATGCGATCGAGCCGCTCTTTCGCGCGGCGGGCTCGCACCCGTTCGTCTACGACAGCCGAGGAAAGACCGTCACCGTCGGCTATTGGAGCCTGCCGAGCGAGGCGCTCGACAATTCTGACGCGATGAAGCTTTGGGCTGGCCGCGCCTTCGACGCGGCGTTTCGCAGCGCAAAGGCCAAGAAGCCGAAGACGAAGCGGCGGAAGAACTAGGCGGGGCGCCGGATGGGAAAGCGCGCGGTGGCGAGGATCACGCCCGGCAGGATCAGCGCGAGCCCTATGAAGTGGAAGGCCTGCAGCTTCTCGCCGAGGAAGATGATTGAGAGGAGCAGCCCGTAGGGCGTCCAGAGATAGGACGACATCGCCATCGTCGTCGGCCCGAAGCGGCGGACGCCATATTGGTAGCCCGAAAAGGCGCCGACCGACGGAATGAGCGCAACCGCGAGCACCGCCAGCCACGTCGCGGGGCTCTGTGGCAGCGCCGGTCCCCGCGCCATCTCGAAAAGCGTCATCGGGACCAGCATGACGGCGCCGGCGAACGCGATCGCCGCGAAGAGCGCCACTCCGGGGATGGCGGTCAGCCCAGGACGTTTCAGGAGCACCGAGTAGACCGCCCACGACAACGCTGCCACGCCGATCAGCACGTCGCCGGGATTGAGGGACAGACGCATCCCCGCCGAGCCGAGCGCGACGACCGCCACGCCCGCGAACGCGAGGGCCGTCCCCAACAACTCGCGTGGGCCGATCCGTCGTCCGCGGAAGGCCCATTCCAGGAGCAGGATGACAACGTTCGAGGCGGTGTAGATGAGCGTGGCGTTGGCCGCGGTCGTGTCGTGCAGCCCCACATAGACGGTGCCGCTGCAGACGAAGATGCCCAGAAATCCGAGGAGCGCGATCAAGCGCCCCTCGGCGCGAAGGGCCGGAAGGTTTTCGCCCAGGCCGCGAACCACGAAAGGAAGCAGGATCAGAAGAGCCGTCGCCCAGCGCAGGAAGGCGAGCGTCCAGGGGGCGACGTCCCCGGCCACGAAGCGGCCGATCACGACGTTCGTGGCGAAAAACAGCGGCACGAGCGCGATCGAGACGAGATCGCCGAGGCGCGATGCGCGTGACGCCATGGTTCTAAGCCAAGAATCGAGGAAGGAGTTTTCCGCCCGGGGTCTTTGCGCTAACGCACCGGGCGAAACCCGGCAACGCGGCGAATCGCGTCTATGCGCCGGCCGACGATGAGGATATCGATGCGGACAAGCTTGGCCGTGGTTTTGGCAGCCGGCGAAGGAACGCGGATGAAGTCGCGCCTGCCGAAGGTGCTGCATCCGATCGCCGGTCTTCCCATGATCGCACATGTCCTTAAGGCGCTCGCGGGCGCCAAGATCGACCGCATCGCGGTCGTCGTCGCGCCCGGCCATAAGGCTGTGACGATGGCAGTGCAGAAGTTCGCGCCGTCCGCCTCGGTCCACGTGCAGAAAAAGCCGCTCGGCACAGCCGATGCCGTGAAGGCCGCGCGGGCCGCTCTTCAGACCGGCGCCGACGACGTGCTCGTCGTCTACGGCGATACGCCGTTCCTGTCGCGCGAGGTGGTCGCGCGGATGCGTCGGCCGTTGGCGAAGGGCGCCGCCGTCGCCGTCGGAGGAATGCGCCCGGAGAGCCCTGCGGGCTACGGCCGCCTGATCACCAATGGGCGCGACGTCGTCGCCATCCGCGAGGAGAAAGATGCGAGCGCGGAGGAGAAGAAGATCGGTCTTTGCAACGGCGGGATCATGGCGCTCGCCGGCGACAGCGCGCTTTCGATCCTCGACGCGATCCGCGACAAGAACGCGAAGAAGGAATTCTATCTGACCGACGCCGTCGAAGTCGCCAGCAAGCGCGGCCTGAAGGTTGCGGCGGTCGAGCTTTCGGCCGATGTCGTCTTTGGAATCAACGACCGCGCGCAGCTCGCCGAAGCCGAGCGGCGGTTCCAGGCCGAGCGGCGCGGCGCTGTGCAAGCCGCCGGCGTCACACTCGTCGCGCCTGAGACGGTGTTCTTCTCCCACGACACCAAACTCGGGAGCGATGTCACGATTGAGCCGAACGTGGTTTTCGGTCCTGGCGTCACGGTCGCGGACAACGTTACGATCCGCGCCTTTTCGCATCTCGAGGGCGCCGCGATTGCCTCCGGTGCGATCGTCGGACCTTTCGCGCGGCTGCGTCCCGGCGCGAGGATCGGGGCCGGCGCGCATATCGGGAACTTCGTCGAGATCAAAGCGGCGGATGTGGGCGAGGGGGCAAAGATCAACCACTTGGCTTATGTCGGCGATGCGCGCGTCGGGGCGAAGACCAATGTCGGCGCCGGCACTATCACCTGCAACTACGACGGCGTGAACAAGCATCTGACCGACATCGGGAAGAGCGCCTTCATCGGCTCGAACGCCTCACTCGTCGCGCCGGTCAAGATCGGTGACGGCGCCTATATCGCCTCGGGCAGCGTCATCACCGAGGACGTGCCGGCCGACGCGCTCGCCTTCGGCCGTGCCCGCCAGGTCAACAAGCCGGGCCGGGCGCCGAAGGGAAAGAAGAAATAGCCCGCATCTCCTTCGTGTTGTCATTCCGGATGGCGCGGAACGCGGCAGTCCGGGCCCCACGAACACCGTTCGATGCGACTTGCTGCCAGGGTGCCGCGGCTGTTCTTCGCGCTTCGGCGCGCATGGGTCCCGGTCTCGGCCTTCGGCCGAACTGGGATGACGAAAGGAGAGGTGGGCGGCGAAGGGGCGTGTTATCCGTCGCGCAGCATTTTAGTCATATTCTGCAATTGCTTTTGATTTCTTGGTCTGACGGCGCTTCCTTAGAAGCGCAGCGGGACGTGCGAGGGGTCACTTCATGTGTGGAATCGTCGGCATTCTGGGCAAGGGGCCGGTCGCCCCGCAACTCGTCGACGCCCTGAAGCGGCTTGAATATCGCGGCTACGATTCGGCCGGCATCGCGACTTTGGAGCATGGCCAGCTCACGCGCCGCCGCGCCGGCGGCAAGCTCGTCAATCTTGAGGCGCGGCTCAAGGTCGAGCCGCTTTCCGGCACGGCCGGCATCGGCCATACCCGCTGGGCGACGCACGGCGCGCCGACGGAATCGAACGCGCATCCGCATGCGACCGAGCGTGTCGCGCTCGTCCACAACGGCATCATCGAAAATTTCCAGGCGCTGAAGCGCGAGATCAAGGCCGCCGGCCGCATGCTCGCGAGCGACACCGATACGGAAGTCGTCGCGCACCTCATCACGATGGCGCTCGACCGCGGGCTGAAGCCCGTAGAGGCCATGGCCGAGACGCTGAAGCGGCTGGAAGGCGCTTTCGCGCTCGCCGTGCTTTTCGCCGGCGAGGAGGACCTCCTCGTTGCGGCGCGCCGCGGTAGCCCGCTCGCCGTCGGCCACGGCGACGGCGAGATGTTCCTCGGCTCCGACGCGATCGCGCTCGCACCGTTCACCCAGGCGATCACCTATCTCGAAGACGGCGACTGGGCAGTCGTGACGCGCCACTCGGTGCAGATCTTCAACGACCAGGGCAAGAGCGTCGAGCGGCCGATCGTGCATGCGGTCGCCTCGAGCCTGACGGTCGACAAGGGCAACCATCGCCACTTCATGCAGAAGGAGATCTACGAGCAGCCGGAAGTGATCTCCCACACGCTTGCCCACTACATCGATTTCACCACCGGCCTGACCAAGCTCCCGGACGACGCGGCGGTGGATTTCTCGCGGCTTTCACGGCTGGCGATGGCGGCCTGCGGAACGGCGAGCTACGCCGCCCATATCGGCCGCTACTGGTTCGAGAAGCTGGCGCGGCTCCCGGTGGAGTTCGATATCGCGTCCGAGTTCCGCTACCGCGAGATGCCGCTCGACCCGGACGGGCTAGCGCTCTTCGTCTCGCAGTCGGGCGAGACCGCCGACACGCTCGCGTCGCTGCGTTACGCCATGGAGAGCGGCCAGAAGATCGGCGCGATCGTCAACGTCCCATCCTCCTCGATCGCGCGCGAAGCCGACTACCTGCTGCCGACGCTCGCCGGCCCGGAGATCGGGGTCGCATCGACCAAGGCGTTCACCTGCCAGCTCACCGTTCTCTTCGCGCTCGCCGTCAACGCCGCCCGCCAGCGGGGGACGATCTCGGCCGAGGAGGAGGCGCGGCTCGTCAAGGCGGCGATCGAAGTGCCGCGCCATGCCGCGCAGGCGCTGAAGCTTGAGGCGGAGATCGAGGCGCTCGCCAAAGAACTCGCGAAGGCCTCCGACGTGCTTTATCTCGGCCGCGGCACTTCTTACCCGCTGGCGCTCGAAGGAGCGCTGAAGCTCAAGGAAATCTCCTACATCCACGCCGAGGGCTATGCGGCAGGCGAGCTCAAGCACGGGCCGATCGCGCTCATCGACGAGGCGGTGCCGGTGATCGTGATCGCGCCGCACGACGCGCTCTTCGAAAAGACCGTCTCCAACATGCAGGAGGTAGCGGCGCGCGGCGGGCGCATCATCCTCCTGACCGACAAGCGGGGCGCGGAAGAGGCGTCGCTTTCAACCATGGCGACTCTGGTCCTCCCCGATCTCGCGCCCGAAGTCGCGCCGATCGTCTACGCGATCCCTGCCCAGCTCATCGCCTACCATACGGCCGTGGTGCGCGGGACCGACGTCGACCAGCCGCGAAATCTGGCGAAATCGGTCACGGTGGAGTAGTCCTCTCGCGATCAATCTTGCGGCCTGCGGGCTTCTGTCCGACACTGGAGCCAGGGGAAGCGTTCGGGCGTTTAATCGCGGCGAAGGCCGTCTCGACCGATCCGGGGACCGGGAATGGACCTCGACGATCTCGTTCAAAAAGCAGCACCGCCACCGCGGCAGCGGTCGCGCGCGCGGATAAGGCTCAGAAACTACTTCCTGACCGGCATCGTGGTCGCCGCCCCGATCGGCATCACGATCTACATCACCTGGAGCTTCGTCCACTGGGTCGACAGCCGGGTAAAGCCGCTCATTCCGCGCCTCTACAACCCCGACAGCTATCTGCCCTTCTCGGTGCCCGGGGTCGGGCTCCTCTTCGCCATCCTCATCATCACGCTGCTCGGATTCCTGACCGCCAGCCTGGTCGGGCGCACGGTCGTCTCCTTCGGCGAGGGCCTGCTCGACCGCATGCCGCTCGTCCGCAACGTCTATCGGGGGCTGAAGCAGCTCTTCCAGACGGCGTTGTCGCAGACCAGCCGCTCCTTCCAGAAGGTCGTGCTCGTCGAATACCCGGTGAAGGGCGTGTGGCGGGTCGGCTTCGTCGCGACGCGGGCGAAAGGGGAAATCCGCGACCACCATCCAGACAAGGACCTCTTCGCGGTCTTCATTCCGAACACGCCGAACATCACGGCCGGCTTCCTGGTCTTCGTACCGCGCAAGGATGCGACCGTCCTCGACATGAGCGTTGAGGAGGCGGCGAAGATGATCATCTCCGCGGGCCTCGTCGCGCCGGAGCCTGGAAAGACCGGCAGCGTGCCGTCGGCGCGTCCATCGAAGCCGGTCACAGAGGCGGCAGAATGAACGGCCCCGCCGCCGCGCGGAGCGATCCGCCGACGCGGCCCTTCGTGTTGGCGGCGGCAGTCGTTGGATTTGCAGCGGCGCCGGCTCTCGGCGCCGAGCCGCCGAAACTGCCGCCGACCGCGAAGCAGCTCACCGGGCCCCAGATCGTCGCACTCTACGACGGCAAGACCTTCACCTTCACGAGTTACACCTTTTGGGGCGTGGTGACGGGCGAAGCCAGCTACGACTTCAAGACCAAGAAGAACCACGGCACCTACCAACTCGGCTCGCATCACGGGACGTTCGACGGCACGATCCGCATTTCCGGCAACCAGTTCTGCTACAAGGCTGGCTTTAGCCAGGAGCACTGCAACTCCGTCTACGTCGACGGAGACGAGGTCTACGAAGTAAGACCAAGCGGCAAGATCGAGAGCGTCGACGAAGCCAAGAAGGCTATCCCGCCCGCATGAGGCGCACCGCGTCGTCGCGGCCGAAGAGGTAGAGCAGGAGCCTGAGCGCTTCGGCGCGCTCCGACTTGAAATCGGGGTCGAGTGTCAGCGCCAGCTTCGCCTCATCGCGGGCGACCTCCAGAAGCTCGCCGTGGACCTCGGGAAGCGCGATCCTGAAGCCCGGCATTCCCGACTGCCGCGTGCCGAGCAGGTCGCCCTCGCCGCGCAGGCGCAGGTCCTCCTCGGCGATCAGAAACCCGTCCTCGGTCTGGCGCATGATCTCCAGCCGCGCCTTTGCCGCCGCGCCAAGCGGCGCGCGATAAAGGAGGAGGCAGGCGGAGCGGTGCTTGCCGCGCCCGACGCGGCCGCGAAGCTGATGCAGCTGCGCCAGCCCGAAGCGTTCGGCGTGCTCGATGACGATGATCGTCGCGTCGGGCACGTCGACGCCGACCTCGATGACGGTCGTGGAGACGAGGATCGCGATCTTCCCGGCGCGGAATTTCTCCATCACCGCGTCCTTCTCCGCCGGCTTCATGCGGCCGTGGACGAGGCCGACGCGGTCGCCGAAGCGCGCGGAGAGGTCCGCGAAGCGCTCTTCCGCGGCGGCGAGGTCGGTCTTCTCCAACTCCGCCACCAGTGGGCAGACCCAATAGGCCTTGTCGCCGGCCTCAATCGCCTTGCCGATCCGCTCCACCACCTCGGCCACGCGGGCAAGCGGCACCGCGCGGGTATCGATCGGCAGACGGCCCGCCGGCTTCTCCGTCAGGCGAGAAACCTCCATGTCGCCGAAATAGGAAAGGACGAGCGTGCGCGGGATCGGCGTCGCGGTCATGACCAGCGTGTCGGGCGCAGCGCCCTTGGCGGAGAGCGCGAGGCGCTGATGCACGCCGAAGCGATGCTGCTCGTCGACGACGGCAAGCCCGAGCCGCTGGAATTCGACGCCGGCCTGGAAGAGCGCGTGCGTTCCAACGACGATCTTCGCGGTGCCGTCGGCGATCCGCGCGAGCGCCTCTCCGCGACCGGCGGTGCGGTCGCCGCCGGTCAGGAGCACCGTCGCGATGCCCGCCGCCTCGGCGAGCGGCGCGATCGTTGAAAAATGCTGGCGCGCCAGAAGCTCGGTCGGCGCCATCAGCGCCGCCTGGCCGCCGGCTTCGACGACATCCGCCATGGCGAGCAGCGCGACGATGGTCTTGCCGGAGCCGACATCGCCCTGGAGGAGGCGCAGCATGCGCTTTCCGCCGGAGAGATCGCCCTCGATTTCCGTCAGCGCCTGGCGTTGAGAATTGGTGAGCTTGAAGGGGAGGGCGGCCTCGATCTTTCCCCGCAGCTTTCCAGCGCTCTTCCACGCCGTGCCACGCCCGCGGCTCATGCTGCCGCGAACGATCGCGAGCGCAAGCTGGCTCGCGACCAGCTCATCGAAGGCGAGCCGCTGCCATGCACCGCCGGTCGGGCCGAAGCTCTCTGGGGATTTCGGGCGATGGACCTCGCTGAGAGCCGCAGCAAACGCCGGCCAGCGGCGCGCGGCCAGGAGATCGGGCGATAGCCATTCGGGAAGCTCCGGCAGGCGCTCCAGCCCCGCGCCGATAGCGCGCCGCAAGACCTTCGGCGAAAGCCCGGCGGTCAGACGGTAGACCGGCTCGATTGCCGGCATTTCGGCAACGCGTTCCACCGGCAGCACGTAGTCGGGATGGCGTATCTGCGGGCGCATGTCGAACCACTCGACGTCGCCGCTGACGACGAGGTTCGCGCCGATCGGATAGAGCTTCTTCAGCCAATCGGGCTGCGCCTTGAAATAGACGATCTGGATCGTGGCCTTGCCGTCGGAGAGGACGACGCGCCACGGCGCATCGTAGCCGCGCGGCTTCTCGATCCGCTCCACCACGCCCTCGACCGTTACCGGGCCGGAAGGCGGCATCGCGTAGAGCGGGGGACGGGCGCGCCGGTCGACGAGGCCGCCAGGCAGATGGAAGAGCACGTCGCGGACGAGCGCTTCCTCGTCCGCGCCAACCACGCGCGCGATCAGCGGTGCGATCTTCGGGCCGATGCCCGGAAGCGCGGTCGCCGGCGCGAACAGCGGATCGAGGCGGGATGGGCGCATGGCGTCAGCGCCCCTCTTTCCAGTCCTGTGCGCGCGACGTATGGCGCACGCGCAGTATCGTGATGGTCCGAGACGCGGGCTCAACGCGATAGAAGATCAGGTATGGATAGGGCGCCGCGCGGAACACTCTGACGTCTTCCAGACTTGTGGGGCGCCCAATCGTCGGATGCCGTCTAATCAAGTGAACCAGCATCTCAACGCGCGCGACGATCGAAGCTGCGGCGCGGGGGTTCTCGGTCGCTACGTATGCAAAGATTTCATCCAGCTGCCGGAGCGCTCGGCGGCTGTAGCGAACCTTCATCCCCTATGGCGGGCGAAGACCGCCGCAACCTCGGCGTCCGACGCGATCTCTCCTCGGCTCACCTCGTCGAGCGCAAGCCTCGATTTCGGCCCGCTCGCCCTCTGAAAGGACGTACGGTTCGGTGCCTTGAGCCTCCAAGGCAAGCAGAAGTTGGGCGGCGTCCTCGCGCCTGGACTGTGGCCAGGATTGCGCGCGTCTCAGAACGGCCTCGACCTGTTCGTTCGTCATGTTTCCCGACTACCACAAATCCCGCAGGCATTCACGTCCGGCAAGAATTGCCGTAAGTCGCCCGGTTCGACCTGCCGTCCGGACGGAAGAAGAATGACCGGTTCCACCCGCTCCAGCCATGAACTCGATCCGCGACGCAAGCGGGCGCTCTTTCGCGCCTGGCGTCGCGGCACGCGCGAGATGGATCTGATCCTCGGCGGCTTCGCGGATGCCCACATAGGAGAGCTCGGCGATCACGATCTCGCCGATTTCGAAGCTTTGATGGAGGTCGCCGACGACGAGCTCTTCACCTGGTTCACGGGACACGCCGAGCCGGAGCAGAAATACCGCTCGCCGGTTTTCCGCGCGATCGTCGCGTTCCATGCCAAGGGCCATGCGAACGCCCATATGAGAAAAAATGACGAAGCTGAGCTATTCTCGCCGTCCGACCCGCTGTCGGGGCTTTTCCGCGGCCGCCGCGCCGTCACGCTCGGCGGCGTGCCGGACGGGCTTGAAGGCCGCGTGCTCGCGCGCCTCGCGGAAGCGGAGGGCAGCGTCCTCTTCGTCGGGCGCGACGCGCGCGAAGTGGCGCTGGCGGAGACGGCGCTCCGCTTCTTCGCGCCCAAGATCCCGACGCTGACGTTCCCGGCTTGGGACAGCCTCCCTTACGACCGCGTCTCACCCAATCCGGAAATCTCCGCGAGCCGCATGAGCGCGCTCCATGCGCTGCTTCACCCGCACGAGGGGGCGCGTGTCGTCTTCACCACGGCGAACGCCATCGTGCAGCGTGTGCCGGATCGCGAGAGCGTGGCGGGGCGGGCGGTTTCGGCCGCCGCCGGCAATGTCATCCCGATGGAGGGTCTTGTCCGTTTTCTGGAGGCGAACGGCTTCGACCGCACCGCGACGGTGCGAGAGGTCGGCGAATATGCGGTGCGCGGCGGCATCCTCGACCTTTTCGCGCCGGGGACGGCGGCGCCGATCCGCCTCGACTTCTTCGGGGATACGCTGGAGACGATCCGCCCCTTCGATCCGGCCACGCAGCGCACCGCCGGGCAGATGCCGCGGCTCGAGTTGGTGCCGGCGAGCGAAGTCGTGCTCTCCGAGGAGACGATCGGCCGCTTCCGCCAGAACTACCGCGCCGCCTTCGGCGCGGTGCTTGGAAATGACCCGCTCTACGAGGCAGTTAGCGAAGGGCGGCGCTTCGCGGGGATGGAGCACTGGCTGCCGTTTTTCTATGAAAAACTGGAGACGCTGTTCGACTATCTGCCTGATGCGCCGGTCATAATCGGGCATCTCGTCGAGCACGGACTTGGCGACCGCCTGGAGCAGGTTCGCGACCACTTCGAGGCGCGGAGGGAGGCGGTGGACAAGGGGACGACCGGCGGCTCCGTCCCCTACAAGCCGATCCCGCCCGCAGCGCTCTATCTCAGCCGCGAGGAGTGGCGCGAGCACGTCGCGGCGCGCCCGCATGCGCACCTGACGCCGTTCGTTTCTCCCGAGGAGGGGGAGCCGGACGAAAGCGTGGGAAAAGCCCAGGCAATCGACATGGGCGGGCGTGCGGGCCGTACCTTCGCGGCGGAGCGCGCGGCGGGGGACGTGAACGTCTTCGATGCGCTCGTCCAACACGTTGAATCGCTTGAGAAATCCGGGCGGAAGGTGCTGCTTGCGTCATGGAGCGAGGGGGCGCGCGACCGGCTCGGCCAGGTGCTCACCGACCACGGGCTCCTGAGCCTCAGGCCGGTCGAAGATTTTACGGCGCTGAAGGCGCTTCCGGCAGGCACCGTCGGGCTCGCGGTGCTGCCGCTCGAAACCGGCTTCGAGGCGTCGGACCTCGCCGTCATCGGCGACCAGGACGTGCTCGGCGACCGCTTCATCCGCACCACGCGGCGGAAGCGCGCCGCCGACGCGCTGACGGAAGCCTCAAGCCTCGCGGCGGGCGATCTCGTCGTCCACGTCGACCACGGCATCGGCCGCTTCTCCGGGCTCAAGACCATCGAGGCGGCAGGGGCGCCGCACGACTGCCTGGAAATCCTCTACGCCGGCAACGACCGGCTGTTCCTGCCGGTGGAGAACATCGAGCTTCTCTCCCGCTACGGCGCGGAGGGATCGGAGGCCGATCTCGACCGGCTCGGCGGCGTCGCCTGGCAGAACCGCAAGGCGCGGCTCAAAAAGCGCATCCGCGACATGGCGGAGCAGCTGATCAAGACGGCGGCCGCGCGGCTGACGCGGCAGGCGCCGGTGCTCTCGCCGCCCTCCGGCCTCTACGACGAATTCTCGGCGCGCTTTCCCTACGAGGAGACGGAAGACCAGGACGCGGCGATCGACGCGGCGCTCGGCGACCTTTCCGCCGGGCGGCCCATGGACCGGCTCGTCTGCGGCGACGTCGGCTTCGGCAAGACGGAAGTGGCGCTCCGCGCCGCCTTCGTTGCGGCGATGGCGGGACGGCAGGTGGCGGTCGTCGTGCCGACGACGCTTCTCGCCCGCCAGCACTATGCCACCTTCACCGAGCGCTTCCGCGGCCTGCCGCTCAATATCGGGCAGGCCTCGCGGCTGGTCGGCACGGCCGAGCTGTCGCGCGTGAAGAGGGGCATCGCCGACGGCACGATCGACATCGCGATCGGCACGCACGCGCTCCTCGGCAAGGCGATCGAATTCAGGGACCTGGCGCTTCTGATCGTCGACGAGGAGCAGCATTTCGGCGTGCGCCACAAGGAGCGGCTGAAGGAGCTCCGCGCAGCGGTTCACGTGATGACGCTTACGGCCACGCCGATCCCGCGCACGCTGCAACTCGCGCTGACGGGCGTGCGCGATCTTTCCATGATCGCGACACCGCCAATCGACCGGCTGGCGGTCCGCACCTTCATCGCTCCCTTCGACACGCTGACGATCCGCGAGGCGCTGATCCGCGAGCGACTGCGCGGCGGGCAATCGTTCTACGTCGTGCCGCGCATCGCCGACCTCGCCGAGGTGCAGGAATTTCTGGAGCAGAATGTGCCCGAGGCCAAGGTCGGCGTGGCGCACGGGCAGATGCCGGCGTCGACGCTCGATAAGGTGATGAACGCCTTCTACGAAGGGCAGTACGACATCCTGCTCTCCACCACGATTATCGAATCCGGGCTGGACATCCCGCGCGCGAACACGCTCGTCGTGCACCGCGCCGAGATGTTCGGCCTCGCGCAGCTCTATCAGCTGCGTGGGCGGATCGGCCGCTCGAAGCTTCGCGCCTATGCGCTCTTCACGGTGCCGGCGCAGCGCAAGCTGACCGACACGGCGGAGCGGCGGCTGAAGGTGCTGCAATCGCTCGACACGCTCGGCGCCGGCTTCCAGCTGGCCTCCCACGACCTCGACATCCGCGGCGCCGGCAATCTTCTCGGCGAAGAGCAATCCGGCCACATCAAAGAGGTCGGCTTCGAGCTTTACCAGGAGATGCTGGAGGAGGCGGTGGCGAGCCTGAAGGCCGGCGGCGAGGAGGGGCCGGAGGAGCGCTGGTCGCCGCAGATCACCAT
Source organism: uncultured Alphaproteobacteria bacterium (assembly GCA_963739005.1). GTDB lineage: Bacteria > Pseudomonadota > Alphaproteobacteria > Rhizobiales > Afifellaceae > DASWJZ01. The sequence continues at coordinate 169,494 of CAVTYQ010000007.1, forward strand.
CGGCATGGCGGTGATGATCCCGGAGAGCTACGTGCCCGATCTGCAGCTGAGAATGCAGCTTTACCGGCGGCTCGCCGAGCTCGACGACGCCGGCGAGATTGACGCGTTCGGCGCCGAGCTGATCGACCGCTTCGGCCCGCTGCCGCAGGAGGTCGAGCATCTCTTGAAGATCGTGTTCGTGAAATCGCTCTGCCGCCGCGCCAACGTGGAGAAGGTCGACGCCGGGCCGAAGGGCGTCGTCATCGGCTTCCGCGACAACATCTTCGCCAACCCGCCGGCGCTGATCCGCGCCATTCAGGAGGAGGGGACGTTCGCGAAGATAAGGCCGGATCAGCGGGTGTTGTTTGTTCGGGGCTGGGAGCAGCCGGAGGAAAGGCTGACAGGCGTGGCAGGGATTTTGACAAGGTTGGTGAGGCTGGCGGAAGAGGGGAAGAAAGCGGCTTAGGCTTCCGCTGCTAAGTGGCTCGTGGCTTTTGCGGACCACCACTACTACTAGTATAGTGCTCGTGGTGATTCCATGAGACTACGATCCTCAAAGCGTATCCACGAGCGCTTCCTGTCCGGGGGCTTCTTTCCGCCAGAGGCCCCACCTTGCTTCTATAGCTCGACCTTTGGATCTCAGCGGGCAGCGCTGGATCGCCGCTTTGCAAAATTACCTCCTAGAAAAACCGGTGCCCCTGACTTTCACTACTTTCGGTCAGAACTCACTCACTTTCACTACCCAAGATTTCAATCGGCGCCGCGAAGACATTCCTTTATGAATCCGATCAACTATTTCTTCCTTTCCCAGTGCCTGTCTGAAAATTGGGAGACACTGCGCAAGGTACCTGAGGAGGTCGCGCTATAGCGTGTCGAAGCCAATTTTCGACGTACCGTCCGAACGGACCTTTACTCGACCAAGCTTTGACTCCCGGGATATCTTCGAGCTACACGTTAACTCGGAACACAACTATATTCTGCGAACAGACATCTCAAGATTCTTCCATTCCGTCTATACACATTCGATCCCATGGGTGACGTGAGCCCCGAGACTTCGGCCAAGAATGGGTAGAGTCCATCACCTCTGAGGGGATGGACATGAAGCCAAGTCGTTTCGCGGAAGAGCAGATCATCGGGATCCTGCGGGAGCAGGAGGCGGGTGCAAAGACGGCGGACGTGTGCCGCAAGCACGGGATCAGCGGCGCCACTTTTTACAAATGGAAGGCCAGATACGGTGGCCTCGACGTGTCGGATGCCCGGCGGCTGAAGGCGCTGGAGGACGAGAACGCCAAGCTTAAGAAGCTGCTGGCCGAGGCGATGCTCGACAACGCCATGCTGAAGGACATCAATTCAAAAAAATGGTGACGCCCGTCGCAAGGCGCGAGGCCGTCGCGCATCTCAAGGTGACGTTCGAGGTGAGCGAACGGCGGGCGTGTTGTGTGCTCGGCGCAGACCGAACCTCGGTTCGCTATCGGAGCACCAGACCTGATGATGCCGCTGTGCGTGCCCGGTTGCGCGAGCTGGCGGCAGTGCGCGGGGGACTGTCAGGAATTGTGTGCGTGAGGCCATGATGATGAAAAGAGGAGAATCATCACATGGCTATCGAGAAAGAGCTTCTGGAGCAGCTTCTGGCGGGCCGCGATCCGCAGGAGGTGTTTGCCAAGGACGGTCTTGTTGACGAGCTGAAGAAGGCGCTGTCGGAGCGCATTCTGAACGCCGAGCTCGACGAGCACCTTGGGGAAGAGCGCGCCGAAGGCAACGCCAATCGCCGCAACGGCAGCTCGCAGAAGTCGGTTCTGACCGGCACCTCGAAGATGCGGCTGACGATCCCCCGCGATCGCTCCGGCACCTTCGATCCGAAGCTGATCGCCAAATACCAGCGCCGCTTCCCGGATTTCGACGACAAGATCATCTCCATGTATGCACGCGGCATGAGCGTGCGGGAGATCCGCGGCCACCTGGAGGAGCTCTACGGCATCGACGTCTCGCCCGACCTGATCTCGGCCGTCACCGACGCCGTCCTGGAGGAGGTCGCCGAATGGCAGGGCCGGCCGCTGGAGGCCTGCTATCCGCTGGTCTTCTTCGATGCGATCCGGGTGAAGATCAGGGACGAGGGCTTCGTCAGGAACAAAGCGGTCTACATCGCGCTCGGGATCCTGGCCGACGGCACGAAGGCGATACTGGGCATCTGGATCGAGCAGACGGAGGGCGCCAAGTTCTGGCTGCGTGTCATGAACGAGCTGAAGAACCGCGGCGTCAGCGACATCCTGATCGCCGTGGTCGATGGCCTGAAGGGCTTCCCCGAGGCGATCACCACCGTGTTCCCCGACACGGTGGTGCAGACCTGCATCGTACACCTGATCCGCCACTCGCTTGCGTTCGTGTCGTGGAAGGACCGCAAGCCGGTGATGCCGGCGCTCAGGGCCATCTACCGGGCCACCGACGCCGAGGCCGGCCGGAAGGCCCTGGAAGTGTTCGAAGCGAGCCCCTGGGGCCAGAAGTATCCGGCCATCGCCTTGAGCTGGCGGCGCAACTGGGAGCACGTGGTGCCGTTCTTCGCCTTCCCCGAAGGCGTCCGCCGCATCATCTACACGACCAATGCGATCGAGGCGCTGAACTCCAAGCTGCGCCGCGCGGTTCGAACGCGCGGGCACTTCCCCAATGACGATGCGGCGATGAAGCTGCTATATCTGGTCCTCGATCGCCAGGCCGACGAGTGGAAGCGGCCGCCGCGCGAATGGTTCGAGGCCAGGACCCAGTTCGCCGTCGTGTTCGGCGAAAGGTTCGTCACTCAGTGACGCAGACGGCCTCAGCACAAAACTTCCGACAGTCCCGCAGTGCGCCGGCGCTTCGGCTATCGGCGCCTGCACATCCTGCTCGCCCGAGAGGGGATCACCATGAACCACAAGAAGCTCCGCCGGCTCTATCGTGAAGAGCGGCTTCAGGTCCGCCGCCGAGGCGGCCGCAAGCGGGCCCTCGGAACCAGGGCGCCGATGGCAATCCCGCAGGGCGCCAATCAGCGATGGAGCCTGGACTTCCTGTCGGACGCACTCGCCGACAGCCGTCGCTTCCGCATCCTCGCGATCGTCGACGACTTCACCCGCGAGTGCCTGGCGCTGGTCGCCGACACCTCGCTGTCTGGCCTTCGGGTCGCTCGTGAGCTCGATGCCCTCATCGCTGTGCGCGGCAAGCCTGCCATGGTGATCAGCGACAACGGGACCGAACTGACTAGCATGGCGATCCTGAGATGGTCACAGGAGACCCGGATCGATTGGCACTACATCGCGCCGGGCAAGCCGCAGCAAAATGCCTTCGTGGAGAGCTTCAACGGCCGCCTGCGTGACGAGCTCCTGAACGAGACATTGTTCATCTCGCTCGGCCATGTCCGAGAGGCTCTGGCCATCTGGCTGCTCGACTACAACACGATTCGACCACACAGCCGCCTCGGCAACCTGACGCCCGGCGAATACGCCAGGCTCTGCGTTGCACCACCGAGCCATACCGGCTCAAATGAAGCCCGGACTTTATCCATCGCTGGATGAGGCTCGGGGCTCACGTCAGCTACTATACCGGCTTGACGCGCGAGGATGTCGAAGCGCGCGTGTGGGAGCACAACAACGATCCGATCGACGGCTACACCGCGCGGCGGCGGCCGGTGACGCTGGTCTTTTCTGAGGTCTACGATCGGCTTACCGACGCGATTGCGCGCGAGCGGCAGATCAAGGGCTGGACCCGCAAGAAGAAGGAGGCGTTGATCCGGGGCGACTACGAGGCGCTGCCGGATCTGGCGTCCCGCCCTCCGGGAAGGGTGGTCGGAAGCGGTTCCGACTAGCCCTGCATCCGATGGTTCGAGGCTCGCCGCTATGCGGCTCGCACCTCACCATGAGGGTGGTGGGTGGCAGAGGCGTCCCCGGGGTGCGGGGTTGCAGAGGCGTTCGAGGGCCCCGGTGCGGCTTGTGCCTTGAGGCGGCGCTCCGACACCTCCGACCATCCCCGCCACAAAGGCGACATCATCGCCACCGCATCGTGCGGCGCAGTCATTGTTGGGGTAGGCGTATGCGTCGCGTTGGTCCGCAGGTCGTCGGTCTTGTCTTCCGCTTCGGGGCCGCCGTCGGGGTCGCGGCAGCGCTCACCGCCGCTGCGGTCGTCGCCGCGACATTCACGCCGGCCAAGGCCGAGGACGCGCCGAAGGTCGAAAGCAAATACGCCACGGTCAACGGCGTCGAGATCCACTATCTCGTGGCCGGCGAGGGCTCTCCGGTCATCCTCCTCCACGGCTTCGCGCAGACGAGCCATATGTGGCTGCCGCTCATCCCCGAACTCGCCAAGACGCATCTCGTCATCGCGCCGGACCTTCGCGGCTTCGGGTTCTCGGGGAAGCCCGAGTGCTGCTACGACAAGAAGTCGATGGCGCAGGATATCCACGCCCTCGCGCAGGCGCTCAACCTCGGCACGGTCGGCATCGCCGGGCACGACATCGGGCTGATGGTCGCCTACGCCTACGCCGCGCAATATCCCGACGAGGTCGGCAGGATCGCGCTGATGGACGCGTTCCTGCCGGGCATCGGCGACTGGAACAGCGTCTTCCTGCTCCGCGACCTCTGGCACTTCCACTTCTTCGGGCCGACGCCGCTCGCGCTCGTCACCGGCCGCGAGCGCGTCTACCTGGAGCATTTCTGGAACGATTTCGCCGCCGATCCGGCGCATTCGGTGTCGGAGGGCGACCGCGTCTTCTACACCGCCGCCTATTCGCAGGAAGGCGCGATGAAGGCGGGGATGGAGGTGTTCCGCAACTTCCCGAAGGACGCGGAGGATTTCGCCGAATTCGCCAAGACCAAGCTGACGATGCCGATGCTGGTGCTGACCGGCGAGAAGGCGTCGGGCGATTTCCTGATTGAGCAGGGGAAGATGGTCGACGACAACGTCGAAGGCGTCGTCATCAAGGGCTCGGGCCACTGGCTGATGGACGAAGCGCCGGATCAGGTCATCCCGAAGCTCGTCGCGTTCTTCGCGAACTGAGGCGGCGACGCAGGCCTGATCCCGCATCCGACCCCGCGCGAAGCGCGGGGCCATCTCAAGAGCTCCGCTCAGCCGGCCTTCTTCCTGGCGTTGCGCTTGCGCGTCGCCGCGGCCTTCTTCGCCGCGGCGGAGCGGGCGGCCGCGGGCCGCTTGGCGCTCGCGCGCCCGCCGAGCTTTCCGCCCTTCCGCGACGCGGCGTGCGAGACCTTCTTGCCGCGGCCGGAGCCGCTCTTCTTGCCGCCGCCGGTCTCCTTGTTGACCGTCGCCCAGGCGCGCCGCTCGGCCTCCTTGTCGGAGACGCCGCGCTTCTCGTAGCCCTCCTCGACATGCTCGGCCTGGCGCTTCTGCTTGTCCGTGTAGCTCGACTTGTCGCCGCGAGGCATTTCGACCTCCTGCAATCGTGATGCATATCAACAGGAGGAAAAGCCGAAGAGTTCCACGAAGACGGGAGCTGACGCCGGCAGCATCCCGCGCGAGGACGAAAGATCGATTTCGCTAACCCAACGCCGCGCGCCTGGGCGGGAAAAGCCGCGCTTCAAGCTCGGCCGCCGGCATCGGCTTACCGAAGAGGTAGCCCTGCAGCGAGTTGCAGCCGGTCGTGCGGAGGAGCTCCGCCTCGGTTTCAGTCTCCACGCCCTCCGCCGTCGTGCGCATGCCGAGCGAGCGCGCCAGCGATACGATGAGCTGCACGATCGTGTAGCTCGTGGCATCGACGTCGATGCCCTGAACGAAGGAGCGGTCGATCTTCACCTTGTCGAAGGGGAGCTGCCGAAGGTAGCGCAGGCTCGAATAGCCGGTGCCGAAATCGTCCAGCGTAAAGCGGATCCCGAGCGCGTGCAGCGCGTCGATCTGCCGGCGCGCCGCCTCCATGTCGTCGAGGAGCACGCTCTCGGTGATCTCGAGCTGCAGGCGGCCGGCCGGAAAGTCGGCTTCCGCCAGGATCGCCTCGATCTGGCAGGCGAGATCGGTCAGACGGAACTGCACGGGAGACAGGTTCACCGAGACGTAGACGTCGCCCCATCCGCCGGCATCGTGCAGCGCCGTCCTCAGGATCGTCTCCCCGAGCTCGAGGATCAGGCCGGTCTTTTCCGCGATCGCAATGAATTCCACCGGGCTGACCCAGCCGAGCTCCGGGTGCGACCAGCGCGCCAGCGCCTCCGCGCCGATCATCACATTGTCGGGGCAGCGGTGGATCGGCTGATAGTGGACGGTGATCTGTCGCGATTTCAGGGCGCCGGGAAGGTCGCGCTCAAGACGGCGACGCCGCTTCGCCGCGCTCGCCATCTCCGCGCTGAAGGCGACGGCGCGGCGGCGGCCGGCGCGCTTCGCCTCCTCGAGCGCGATCTCGGCGTCGAAGAGCGTGGCTTCGACCGAAGGCGAGGGGCCTTCTCCAAAAGCTACGCCGATCGAAATGCCGCTCGCGACACGGTGCCCGTGGAAGACCAGTGGCTCCTTCGTCGCCTCAACCAGCTCAAGCGCCATCTGCATGACCTGCTCACGGCTCTCGCCATCGAGCAGGATGACGAACTCGTCGCCGCTCGAGCGCGCGACGAAGGCGTCGCCGACGATGCGAACGATCGTCTCGCCGAGCCGCTTCAGAAGCTCGTCGCCGACCTTATGGCCGAGCGTGTCGTTCACGATCTTGAAGAGATCGACATCGGCGTGCAGCACGCCGAGCACACCGCGGATAGGGAACGGCGGGCCTTCGGCGAGGACCTTCAGCAACGAGGCGCGGTTCGCGAGCCCGGTCAGCGTATCCACGTAGGCGAGCTCGAGCGCCTTCGCCTCGGCGGAGCGCCGCGTCTCGATCTCGTCATGGACGTTGCCGACGATGAGCCGCATCTCAAGATGATCAGTGACGATCGCTGCGAGGTCCTTGAGCCTGGTCTTTTCGGCTTCGCCGAAATCGTGGCGAGGCTTGACGTCGAAGACGCAGACGGTGCCGATCCGGTGCCCGGACGGCGTAACGAGCGGCGCACCGGCGTAGAAGCGCAGCTTCGGCTCCGCCTCCACCAACGGGTTCTGAGCGAAACGGGGATCGTTTCGGGTGTCCTCCACGACGAGCACGTCATCGGTCAGGATCGTGTGGCCGCAGAACGAAATGTCCCGGGGCGATTCCGACGTCGGCAGGTCACCGCGCGCCTTCAGAAAGTTTCGGTCGGAATCCATGAAGGCGACGAGTCCGATGGGGGCGTCGAACTGCCGTTTCGCCATCTCCGCGACGCGGTCGAACTGCGGTTCCGGGTCCGTGTCGAGAATGCGATACTTACGCAATGCGGCGAGGCGCTCGTCCTCGTCCATCGGGTGCGGAGGCGGTCGGTACATGACGGGTTCCTCCCCTCATGCGCATCCCCCCGAACGCGCAAATCCTAGAACTCGATGCTCCGCAATAACATTCAGTAAATTAGATTAGTTGCACGCTTCACAATTCCGCCAGCGGACGTGGTGAATGTTTCGCCTCCGCCCTTCAACCGGCGGGGCCGGACCGGTAAGCTCGACCGCAGGCCTTTGGAGACCGCGATGAGCGAGGCGATCCGCCCTATCCCTACGAAAACGCAGGAAAAGTCCGTCTTCCAGTGGGACGACCCGCTCGACCTTGAAGGCGAGCTCACGCCGGAGGAGCGGATGATCCGCGATACGGCGCGCGCCTACGCGCAGGAGAAGCTCGCGCCGCGCGTGATCGCGGCCTACCGCGAGGAGAAGACCGAGCCGGAAATCTTCGGCGAGATGGGCGCGCTCGGGCTGCTCGGGGTGACGCTGCCGGCGGAATACGGCGCGGCCGGTGCGTCATACGTCGCCTACGGGCTCGTCGCGCGCGAGGTCGAGCGCGTCGATTCCGGCTACCGCTCGATGCTCTCCGTGCAGTCGTCGCTCGTCATGCATCCGATCTTCGCCTATGGCGACGACAGCCAGCGGCGGAAGTACCTGCCGAAGCTCGCGACGGGCGAGCTCGTCGGTTGCTTTGGGCTGACGGAGCCCGACGCCGGCTCCGACCCGAGCCGCATGACGACACGCGCCGAGCGGGTCGCCGGCGGCTATCGGCTCTCCGGCGCGAAGACCTGGATCTCGAACGCGCCGATCGCCGACGTCTTCGTCGTATGGGCGAAGCTCGCGGAGAAGGGCGGCGAGGCGACGATCCGCGGCTTCATCCTGGAGAAGGGCGCGAAGGGCCTTTCCGCGCCGAAGATCGAGGGCAAGCTCTCGCTCCGCACCTCGATCACCGGCGAGATCGTGATGGACGGCGTGGTGGTCGGCGAAGACGCGCTACTGCCGAACGTCTCCGGCCTGAAGGGCCCATTCGGCTGCCTGACCCGCGCCCGCTACGGCATCGCCTGGGGCACGATGGGCGCGGCCGAGGATTGCTGGCACCGCTCGCGCCAATATGTGCTCGACCGAAAGCAGTTCGGGCGGCCGCTCGCGGCGAACCAGCTCGTGCAGAAGAAGCTCGCCGACATGCAGACGGAGATCGCGCTCGGGCTACAAGGGGCGCTGAGGCTCGGGCGGCTCATGGATGCCGGCACGGCCGCGCCGGAGGCGGTGTCGCTGATGAAGCGGAACAATTGCCTGAAGGCGCTCGATATCGCCCGGACGGCGCGCGACATGCACGGCGGCAACGGCATCCAGGAGGAATTCCACGTGATGCGCCACGCGCAGAACCTGGAGACCGTCAACACCTACGAAGGCACGGCCGACATGCACGCGCTGATCCTCGGCCGCGCGCAGACGGGGATGCAGGCGTTCTCCTGAGCTATCGCCGGTTCGCCTCCGCGATCCGCTCGCGCACCTTGCGCTCGTCCTCCGCGAGCGCGGCGCTGACCGCGACGGGGTATGGGGAGGCCGCCTTTTCGAGCGCGCGGATTTCAGGCGGCAGCGTTGCGATGCCGGCGCGGCAGCGCGCACGGATGTCGGCGAGCGGCTCCGGCGCTCCGAGCCGCCGGCCGGCGCGCATCACGGGCCGAAGGAGGGGCACGCCGGCGAGCGTCTCGTCGGCGTCGGCGATGGTGTCGCCGGTCGCGGCCCCGTTCTCGATCGACCGGAAGACCTGCTTTCGCCCGGGAAGAGTCCGCTTGCCCGACGACAGCTTGATACGCCCTTTGCCGGCATATTCGGTGAGCTTGTAGACGATATCGAGTGACGGCGCGTCGGCGGAGACAACGAGGTCGGTGCCGACGCCGAAGCCTTCGATGGGCGCGCCGGCGGCAAGGAGCGCCGCGATCTTCGCCTCATCGAGACCGCCGCTTGCGAATATGCCGACGTCCTTCAGACCCGCCGCGTCGAGGAGCGCGCGCGCCCCTTTTGAGAGCGCAACGAGGTCGCCGGAATCGAGCCTGACGGCGCGCACCTTGAAGTCCGCGCCGAGCTCCTTCGAAAGCGCGATCACCTTCTTCACGCCTTCGATGGTGTCGTAGGTGTCGATGAGGAGCACGGTCTCCGGATAGACGCGGGCGAAGGCGCGGAGCGCCTCCATCTCGTCGTCGAAGGCCTGCACGAAGCTGTGCGCCATCGTGCCGGCGATCGGTATGCCGTAGAGCCGGCCGGCGAGCACGTTCGAGGTGGAGACGGCGCCGGCCACGTAAGAGGCGCGCGCCGCCTTGATCGCGGCGTCGATCCCGTGCGCGCGCCGCGTGCCGAAATCGACCACCGCACGGCCGGCCGCGGCTTCCACCACGCGCGCCGCCTTCGACGCGATCAGCGTCGGGAACCCGAGCTGGTTGATCGCCAGCGTCTCGATGATCTGCGCCTCGCCGATCGGCGCGACGATCTCAAGGATCGGCTCGTTCTCGAAGAACAGCGTGCCTTCGGGAAGGGCGTAGACGTCACCGGAGAAGCGAAAGCCCGCGAGCCAGTCGAGAAAGTCGTCCGGAAAACCCTCGCCGCGCAGATAGGCTACGTCCTCCGCCTCGAAGCGAAGGCTCTCCAGCTCTTCGAGGAAATCCTCAAGCCCGCAGGCGACGAGAAAATTCCGTTCCCCCTGCAGACGGCGCACGAAAAGACTGAAGACCGAGGTCTCCGCGAGCCCGATCTCGCGATAGGCGCGGAGCATCGTGAGCTCATAGAGGTCGGTGAAGAGCCCGAGGCTCTTCGTGCGCTCCGAAAGCCCACCGACCGTCTTCGCCCTCGCGCCTCGCATTGGCTCAGCGGCGCTGCGCTTCGGCAAAGGCGCGCGCGTAGCCGCAATAGTGCTCAACGATCATCGCGATCATCGCGCGCTTCGCCGCGTCGAGCGGCGCCATCTTCACCGCCGGCCGTTTGCCGTAAAGCCAACCCGCTTCGAGCACCTGCCCCGGCATCGTCTCCGCCCCGGCGGCAAGGAAGGCATCGTCCCCCACGATCGTTCCGTCGGCAACGACGCTGCCGATGCCGATCAGCGAACGCGCGCCGATCGTGCAGTCGCCGAAGGTCACGTTGTGGCCGACCGTGGAGTCCGAGCCGATCTCAAATCGTTTGCCGGGGCGGCAGCGGATCACCGTGTTGTCCTGGATGTTGGAATTCTCGCCGATCACGATCTCGCCGCCGTTCGCGTCGAGTGCACAGCCGAACCAGATGCTCGAATTCGCCGCCGCGACGATACGGCCGCGGAGCCGCGCGGTCCCCGCCACGAAGACGCTCGCGTCGAAATCCGCGTCGGCAAGCGCCGGCGCCGCTGCTTCCCCGCCCATTGCAGCACGGAGGGCGGCGGCCCGCTTCTCGATTTCGCCGGGCTCAAGGTCACGGACAGGCCGCGCAGGCATGCCGGCATAGAGCTTTCCGGACTGGATCTCGGAGCGCGGGAAGACGATCGCGTGCGGCTCGATCACGACGCGATCCCCGACGACCGACCCGTCGAGGATCACCGCGCCATCGCCAACCACGACATCGCTCCCGACCGTGCAGGCGTGGACGACGGCGTTCTCGCCGACCGTGACGCGGTCGCCGATGGTCGCCGGATAGACGTCGTGGGCAATGTGGACGGTCGCACGGGGCCCAAGCGAGAAATCGTCGCCGGCCTTTACGAAGTGTCCGTCGGCGCGGATCACCGAGGAAGCGCCGAGCCGCGCGTTCCGGCCAAGCGTCGCGCGGCCGAGCACCGCCGCACCGGCACCGACATACGCCGGGGGGGTGGCGAATTGTGGCGACGTCCCCGCATAGGGCAGCATGAAGAGCGCGGCCTCGCCCGGCATCTCCGCCACTCGTGGCGCGGTCTTCTCGCGGCTTCGCATGACTCTCCGCCGTTTTCCGATGTTTTCACGCCGATCATAGGGAGGCGAACGGCGCGTTCCTAGGGGAGGGCCCTGGGGGAGGGCAGGCGGCTTCCGTTCAGAAGCGGTTAGCAACGAAACGATTTTGTCGTGGTCGCGTAACATATCGGAAACGTGCGGCTTTTAGCTCTTCAACGCGGGAGGCGCGGAACTCGATCGGCGCCAGGCAATTCTGATAAGCGAAGCGGCGGCTTCGGCCGTCGGCACGAGGGTGAGATGAGCGCAGTCATCGCAATTCGGTCCGAACTCGAACAGCGCGGCGACGATTTCGGCCGCGAGCTTGCGGCGGCGCTGGTGCTTGCCGGCGAGCACGCCGGGCGCGATCGGAGCCTGATGCGTGAGATGACGGCCGTCGCCGCGCACGAGATGCGCAAGGCTGTCGGCTGGCTCCGCGAGGGCGCGCTTCCCGACCGCCTTATCGCGGATTATGAGCGCGCCTGCCGCAAGGGCTTCGAAGCGACGCTTCACGCCGGCATGCTGAACTGGGCCGAAGAAGGCCCGGCGGAAGGCGTGCAAGCCGCCTAGCGCGACAATCTGCGGGCAGTCTCTATCGCCCGCAAGATATCCAGATCACCTGAAACGATCCCGACGGCGTGCCGCGGCGCATCACCGGATGCGGTTGCGACGTCCCCCGCTGCGAACCGACCGGCCGCTGAGAGCCGGTCCGGCGCCCGCAAGTTGGTGCTCGCCTGCAACACTGCATATCCGATCTTGAGCCGTAGAGCCGAGGGCTCTCTCAAGATCCGTGTTCTCTCGGCGCCGTTCGCAGGCTACCGCAGCCGTCCGGCCCGGCCGAAATACAACCTCCGCTGTCGGAATTCCGCCAATGTTGCCGGGTGGAATTGGATTACTGGCGACCGACGACAAGGAACGACGGCCGAACCGATCCGGGAGCTCGGAGGCGGGACTTGGCTGCCGGCGTTTGCTAGCGTCGATCCGCCGAATTGTGCAAGAATTACCGCCTGCGGAAATTGCGCAGGAAGCGGCGGCGGCGCCGGCCGGAGCGGGGGCTGGGGTGAAGACAGGTGGGGCATGCCCGAATTGGGGTAACTACGAGCGTTGTCTCGGCCCGATTCTGAGCGCTGCGATCAGCGGAATCCTTGAAAGGGCCGTCCCGGGGATCGCAAGGCCGCGGGGCGCGACGTGAAGAGCTATTTGCACAACCTGTTCGCGAAGCTCGTCACGGACCCTGACAGCTCGATACCGCTGGTCCGCCGTCTTTTCGGGGAGGTCTTCCGCGCCCAGCTGCCGAATTATATCTGGGCGGTCGTCTGCATGGGGCTCGGCGCGGGCGCGACGGCGGGACTGGCTCTCTTCATGCGGCACGTCGTCGACACGGTCTTCCTGACGCAGCACCTGACGATGATGTGGATGCTCAGCGTCGGCATCGTCGCGCTCTCGGCATGCAAAGGCGCCGCCGCCTACGGCCAAGCCATCGCGCTGAGCCGCATCGGCAACAGCATAACCGCCGCCATGCAGCGGCGCCTCTTCGACAAGGTTCTCAGCCTTGGCGTCGACTATTTCTCCCGCCGGCATTCGAGCCAGGTCGTCATCCGCGTCACGCAAAACGCGCGCGCGGCGCGGGAGGTCGTCTCCATCGTGTCGCTGAGCCTCGGCCGCGACCTGTTTACCGTGATCGGCCTCGCCGGCGTGATGATCTATCTCGATCCGATCATGTCGATCCTGGCGCTCACCATCGTGCCGCCGATCCTCTTCGGCGTGACCGGCATCTCCCGCCGCATGCGCGAGCTTTCGTCGGGCGAGTTCAAATCGCTCGCCGGCATAGCCGCGGCGGCGCAGGAGACGATTGCGGGCATCCGGATCGTGAAGTCGTTCACGCTGGAGGCGCCGATGCGGGCGCGGCTGGAAGACGCCGTCGTGACCGCCGAGCGCCGCGCGAACGCGCTCGTGCGCATCCAGGCCAGCCGAGCTCCGATCATGGAGAGCCTGCGCGGCATCGCCATCGGCCTGGTGACCACCTACGCTGCGTGGCAGATGGTCGGCCGCGGCCAGACGCCCGGGGAATTTGTGGCATTCCTCACCGCGTTCATGCTGGCCTACGAACCGGCCAAGAAGCTGTTCGCGGTCAACATGACCTTGCAGCGGAGCCTGCAGGGCGTTCGCATGATGTACGAGTTCCTGGACCTTCCCGAGCGGGAATTGGAGCTTCCCGACGCCATCGAACTCGGGCGCGTGAAAGGCAGCATCGCACTTGCGGACGTCACGTTCGGCTACAACAAGGACAAACCGGTCTTGCAAGGCGTGTCGATCGAGGCCGATCCGGGCAGCATCGTTGCGCTCGTCGGTCCGTCCGGCACGGGCAAGACCACCATCGTCGGCCTGATCCAGCGCTTCTACGATCCCGGGTCGGGAACGATCACGATCGACGGCGTCGACATTCGCAACGTCACGATCGCGAGCCTGCGGCGGCAGATCTCCTTCGTCAGCCAGGATACGTTCCTGTTCTCAGGCACGGTGCGCGAAAATATCGGCTTCGGATACCCGGGCGCGAGCGAGGCCGACATCATGGCCGCCGTCGAGGCGGCAAACGCGGCCGACTTCATCGCGAAATTGCCGAAGCAGCTCGACACCGCGATCGGCGAGAACGGGGCGACGCTCTCCGGGGGCCAGCGCCAACGGATCGCGATCGCGCGAGCCATCCTGAAGAACGCCCCGATCCTGATCCTCGACGAAGCAACGTCGGCGCTCGACACGGTGTCGGAGCGGCAGGTCCAGGCGGCGCTCGAGCGCCTCATGAAGGGGCGGACGACGATCGTCATCGCACACCGGCTGTCGACGGTCATCCGCGCCGATCGGACTTACGCGATCGAGGCGGGGAAGGTCGTCGAGAGCGGGTCGCACAGCAGCCTCATCGCGCGCAACCGGCTCTATGCGCAGCTCTTTGGGACCAACAACGACGGCATTGCCGACGGCAAACTGGCGAAGGAATGGCAAATCGCGAAGTGATGAGCGGGGGCTCAAAGCACCGATGGACATAAGGATTGGGCAAGAGCAGCCGGACAACGAAAGCGAACTCGTTGCGGGTCACGGTCTTGACGGAGCGTTCGAGCCGAACGGCGTCGATTTCGTGCTCGTCCGTCTCTTCGGCGACAAGCGGGAGGGGTTCTACGTCGATGTCGGCGCGCACCACCCGCACCGGCGCTCCAGCACCTATCGCCTGCGGCAGATGGGATGGAGCGGCATCAACGTTTGCACGTCGGCCGAAAGCGCCGGCGCGCTTGGCAAGGAGCGCCCGCACGACGTCAGCGTCACGCTGGCCATCGGCAATGGCGCGCTGCCGACGCATCGGAACGGCGGCGCCGCGAAGTCCAACGGGCATCACGCATCCGAACCTAACGGACACGCGGCTGGCGACTCCGCAGCTTCCATGCGGTCGCTCGACGATGTCCTTCGCGGCCATATGCCGCCGGGGCGTCCGATCGACCTGTTCAACGTCGAGGCGAGCGGAGCCGGCCTCTCCGTGCTGATGTCGAACGATTGGAGCAGGTTCCGCTCCGCGGTCCTGACGGTCGAGGATGCCGACCTCATGCGCAACGGCGTATCCCCGATCCGCACGTTCGCCGAAGCGCAGGGGTACCGACTGGTCGGGCACATCTTTGACAGCTCGATCTACGCGCTCCCCGACTTGCTGGAGCCAGCGGGGTTTTTTCGGAGCTTCACCCTTGCGTCCTTCCCCTCGGCGATCGTGGACGCCACGGGCAAGGCGGTCAGCGCGGTGGTCAACTCGGTCGGGTTCGCGCATTCACGATTCAACGGCCATCCCGGAGCCTTGAAGGCAGCGCATCACAGCCTCCACGTTGCACAGACGGATTTGCTGCGACGGCAATTGGCCGCGCTCAGCGCGGAACACGACGATCTCGTGTCGAGCGCGGCGTGGCGCATCGCAAAGCCGATCCACGCGATCGAACGGAAGATCAGCCAGTTGCTCGATCGCCCGTCGCCTGAAGTCCCACGACATGTTGTTCCTCCTGGAACACCGTCGGCGGCCGCCAAGAAGGCCTACTACGAATCGCCGATCGCGGCGGAGCCGGACAGCTTCGTGCTTTACCGGATCATCGGCAACGATCTGCGGCCGCGCCACCGAAGCGGGCAGTCGCGCGACAATGTTGCGTTCATCCTGGCGCACGAGCCCGAGCTCGAATCGTGTGAAAAGCGATGGGTGATCAATCGGATCACCAGTCCCGGCGCCGAGGCGGAAATCATCGACCTGCTCGAACGGCACCGCCAGCGCTACATCCGCATACCCTTCGACCTGGAAGAGTACGCGCGAATCGATTGGGCCTTGGAGGACTTTCCGTCCCCAGGGTTCTTCATGAGCCAACGATTCCTCGATCTCGACGAGCGAGCGAAGGTGCGCGCGGAGCAGCATGTGCGCTGGCGCAAGAACGCCTACGTCATGAACAACAACGGCGCTCGCAACGCTGCGCTCGCCGATGGGCGCGGCGCAGCGAAGTGGATTCTACCTTGGGACGGCAATTGCTTTGTGAGCGCCGACGCATGGCGAGACGTCCGAGCGGCCGTCGTTGAGCGGCCTTATCTTCCGTACTTCGTCGTGCCCATGGCGCGCACTCCCGACAACGCCCGACTTCTGGACGGTCGGCATCGCGGCCCCGCAAAGGAAGAGCCACAGATCATCTTCCGCAAAGACGCACGGGAGGCGTTCGACGAGCGTTTCGTCTACGGCCGGCGCCCGAAAGTCGAGCTCCTCTACCGCCTGGCCGTGCCTGGCCCGTGGGATCGATGGTGGCATTTCGATCCGTGGGATGCCCTGCCCGGACCGTTGGCAACAGAGGCGGGTCAGTTTGCGACTGCGGGCTGGGTAGCGCGACTCAACTCGGGCATGCCGGAGCTCGAGGTGGGTACTGGCTCCAGCGGACTTCGCGGCGATGCGCGCATTGAAGCGATAGCCGCAACGATCGACAGGCTCGACATCCGAATCCTGGCGCGGAAGCTGAACCCGGACCGGCTCAGCTACTACGATGACGCAGCGCTCGATTCGCTGGCGACCAAGAGAGCGACAGAGCCGCTTGCCGACCGGCTACGGCGCGACGCAGATGAAGCCCTGACCCGCGGTCCTTACTCTGTCGTGGATAAGACGACGCTGCCGCCGAGCGGCGACCCCCGCGACTATTGGCATATCGCACCCAACTACTGGCCAAACCCGGACACGCCTGACGGCCTGCCATATGTTCCACGCGAGGGGGAGCGCGTGGCCGAGACCGAGCTTTATGCGGCGGGGAGCGATCGTTTCGACCGCACGCGGTTGCAGCGCATGTTCGACGACACGACGGTCTTGGCGCTGGCTTGGCGGGTGCATGGCGAAGAGAGATATGCAGAGCACGCCGCCAAACTCATCCGACGCTGGTTCGTCGACCACGACACAAGGATGAATCCGCATCTGCAATATGCGCGGGTGCGGAGAGGGCACGACGGCGACGTCGGCCATGCGTCAGGCATCATCGAGTTCAAAGACGTCTGCTACCTGCTCGATGCAGTCCGCCTCTTGGCCCAGGAAGGGGCTCTTTCGGAGTTCGAGATCGCGGCTTTCCGCTCCTGGATGCGCACGTACCTCTTGTGGCTCGAGACGAGCGACAGTGGCCTGGAGGAAGCCCGCAAATCGAGCCATCACGGCACCATGCTCGACCTGCAGGTCGCAGCGATCGGCACGTACGTCAGGAAGCTTCCGGTCGTGACGCAGGCCCTGCGTCGCGCGCACGAAAGAATGCTCGTTCAGTTCAATGCGGCGGGTGCACAACCGCGTGAACTCCGGCATACAGACACTCTGCATCGTTGCTGTTTCAACCTTCAGGGCTGGGTCACGCTCGCCCGAATCGCGGCTTCGTGCGGCGACGACTTGTGGTCGCATGCGACGTCGGACGGGCGTGGAATAGGCGGCGCCTTGGAATGGTTTATCCGCGGGGCGTCGGACGGGGACTGGCCGTTTCCCGAGATCGACCCCTTCGACGGCGATCGCCTCCTTCCGCTTGTTCGCGATTTTCATCGGCACTATCGGAATAGCTCCAAGACGCAGGCCGATCGCTTTGCCGGGCGCGCCATTTATCACCCGACGACCGGGATCGCGCCCTATTGGATGCTCGCTCGAGATTGAGTTGGAGGCGATCTTGGCCGTCGCGGCGCAGGAAGAGATTTTATCCGAGAAGCGTTTGATCCGGATTTTCCGCGCCGAGAGCATGAAGCGCTCTCCCTTCAGGTCCGGACACGCCCCGCACCCTGTCCTGGCGGCGGCGGGCATATGCTTCGTCGACGATCCCGCCGAAGCGGACGTAATTCTCGCAGAGAGGATCAAATTCCTGAAGGAGTACTGCAGCTACGACAAATCGTTCGCGATATGGACGCACGAACCGCGGTGCGATTTTGAGACCGGCGCAATCGCGTGGCGCGACGGATTCCCTGGCCCGATCCACATCATGAACGCCCACAACGGCCGTATCTACGGCGACGAGTTCTACAATTTCGACCCGCGCAAGCTGGACTTCGATGGTGCAATGCGCGCGTTCGCCGCGAAGCCGCACCGTGCCGTCATGCTAGCTACCTATCGGAGACCTCCAACGTCTCTGGTGCGCCACGGAATCGATCATGACCTTTTGCAGTATCGACAACGTCTTGCCATCTGCCTGAAGGACTGCGGCTTTTGCGACATCTACGGAAGAAGCTGGCCGAAGACGACTGAGACTACCTGCGACGATCGCGCGCATAAGTGGCGGGCGCAAAAGATGGAGGTTCTCAAAGGCTACGCGATAAATCTTGCCTTCGAAAATACACTCTCCACGAGGTACGTGACGGAGAAGATTTGGGACGCCGTCGCAGGCATTTGTCTTCCCGTTTATCACGGCGGCAATGGAATTCGTCGGATCTTTCCGAACGGGAGCTTCGTCGACGCTGACGGCAAGTCCCCTGAAGAACTCAGCGACGAGATCATCGCTATGCCGAAGAACGAGTTGTCGGCGCGATTCGAAGCCTGTTTGAAAGCCTACTTGGACATCTATGATACAGATCTTCAGAACGTTTCACGTCTCGGCTGCCATTATCGCACGGTCAAGTTCCTGGAGGGCGTGATCGCAGATCACGCAACTCGACAAGAAAGGATGCGGAAATCAATTTGGCTACGTGCTGCCCGGCAAGTCGGCAAGGTACGCTGGCGTCGCTCATCATCGAGCCCTTTGTCCGTTGCAGCGCGGGGAGAGTTTAGCCGGGACGGCCGTATCCGAATATTCCGCGCGGACGCGATGAGCCACACGCCTTTCGCTGAGGGTTCAAAAGCGGCCCCGGTTCTGGAATCTGCCGGCGTCACCTACGTTGCCGTTCCCGAGGACTCCGACGTGATAGTTGCGCGTGCGATGCGGTATCTTGAACAATACGGCAACTACGACAAAGCCTACGCCATCTGGACGCATGAACCGCGGTTGAGTTTGGAAGCGGTCCCTGTCGCGTCGTGCCCGGCGATCCGCAATCCGATCCATGTCATGAATGCGCATACGGGCGATATCTTTTCAGACGAATTCTACTATTTCTCAGGACCAAAGGTCGACTTCGACACGGGCATGCAGGCGTTCGCTGACAAGCCGCGTCGCGCGGTCATGCTCGCCTCATATCGAGCGCCCCCGACTTCCGTAATGCGAAACGGGATGGACCTTGATCTGCTGCAGTATCGGCAGCGCCTCGGCGTCTACCTCAAGGATCGCGGATTTTGCGACATCCACGGCCGAAATTGGCCGAAGACGATCGAAATCGTCGGAAATTCCCGTGAGAAGAACCGGACTGCGACGAAGATGGAAATTCTCAAGGGCTACGCGATAAACCTCTGTCTCGAAAACACGATCGCTCCGAGATACGTAACCGAGAAGATCTGGGAGGCCGTCGCGGGGGCCTGTCTTCCCGTCTATCACGGCGGAAATGGCATCTACCGGGTCTTTCCGAAGGAAAGCTTCATAGACGCAGACGGAAAGTCCGTGGAGGAACTCGCTGACGAAATTCTTGCAATGCCCAAGGACGAAATGACTGGGCGATTTGAAGCTTGCCTGAAGGTGTGTCTCGCGGCGAATGAGCAACGGCCCCGGAAGAAATCCCATCTCGCGTGCTACGACCGCACCGTTGAGTTCATCAACCGGGTTGTCCCGAGGCGAGCAACCTACCGACGGCAGCAGCAAAAGACGATTGGGTCTCGGGCTGCAAAGCGCTTTCGCGAGGCGACGCGCAAAGCGCGCGGGCTTTGGCGTCACCTGTCCTCCAGCCGCGACAGGAAGTATTCGCGCACATAGGCGTGCAACGCTGGCTTCTCTGAGTTCCAGCGCCAGGCGCCGTTATCGGCGAACGCTATGTCCGAGAACGGGTCGAAATCGAAGGATTCGAGTCCCGCATGGCGATTGGCATATGAGCGTGCCGTGAAGCTACCGTGCCAGAGATGGAAGAGATCGCCGTCGAGATGGGCGTCGACGGCGCTGACCGTGGCGTGGAACGGCTCGGCCCAGGCAAGATAGCGCCGACGCTGGGCCTCGTTCATGTGCTGGCGATCCATCAATTCCGCGAAGCCTCCGGCGGCCGCCGCGATGATGGCCCTATCGCCTCCGCCGACGATACAGGCATCGTAGAGCCCATGCTTGTCCAGGATCTCCCGTCGCGCGGCCCAAGCCAGGCCGAGACCGGGCGGGTGTCGGCGTATCGGCTTTCCGGTCGACGCATTGACGACCGGCTCAGTAGATGCTGTCGTGAAGGCGACCGACAGGCGTGTTGACTCGGCTTGCGCAAGGTCGATTTGGCCCGACAGCGCGTCTTTTGACAAATAATGCGCGCGGCTGAACGGCTGGAGGAGGGGCGTGTCGTCGAGCCGCCTGCTAGCCTGCTCCACCCAGTCCTCGGAGCCGAACACGACATCGCCGTCGAGCCACGCAACCTTGCTGCAACTCGCCGGGAGCGCGGCGAGCGCGACGTTGAGCAGGCGCTCTTTCTGCCACATGACATCGCCGCCGCGGATCTGGATCAGGATTTCCGCGTCGCCTTCACGAAGCTCGAATGCGGCCCCGTAGGCGAGCTCGACGGCAACAAGGGGCGCGGCGAGACGCTCCCGGAAGATGCGATAGTTCGCCAGGCGGCGGCTTGTACCCCCGGTCGGATTGAAATAGGCGGTGATGGCCCAGAGGTCACTCATGTCGCAAAGGAGTCCGCGTCTTCGGGAGGCGTCGCGCTTCAGCCGTCTTCCCGGCGGCGCTGGAAATAGTTGCGGACGTACTCATGCAACTCAGGTTTGTCAGATGCCCAGCGCCAGCACCCATTTGGATCGATGGCGATATCCGTGGCGGGATCGAAGCCGAAGCCGTTCAGCCGCGTATGACGCTCGATGCCGCGCCTATCCTTCATTTCGCCATGCCACAAGTGGAATACATCGCCTCCGACAAAGCTCACCGCGCCGCCGACAGTCGCCTGAAAAGGCTTTGCCCATGCGAGATACCATTCGAGATGGCTTGACGTCATCCTGTGAGCCATCGACGCGGCGCCGAAATGTCCAAACACGGCGGCCGCCATGGCCCGATCGCCGCCGCCCAGGATATTGGCGTCATAAAAACCCCGATCAGCCAGAATCTCGCGGCGAGCCGCCCAAGCGTGTCCCCGCGCTGATTTGAAGCGATCGCCGGGTGGATCCTCTGCCAGGCAACCGAACGCCGGCGCTCCCGCAGCAATCGCGCTGACGACGGAAAAGCGCGAGAATTCCGCCGCTTTCTTGGTGAGCGCGCCCGGGGAGAAATCGCGTGGCATGTCGTGCACACGCTCAAACGCCTGAAGCAACGCAAACCGTTCGAGAAGCCGGCTCACTTGGCCGCTCCATTCCTCGTTCCCAAAGACGATGTCGCAGTCGAGCCAAGCGACCTTGGTGCACGCGTCAGGCATCGCATCGAGCGCTATGTTCAGAAGCCGCTCCTTCTGCCACATGACATCGCCGCCGCGCAGCTGAATAAGAATCTCGGCGTCACTCTCGTCGAGCTCGAAGTCGGCGCCGTAGGCCAGCTCGACGGCGACAAGCGGAATCTTCAACCGCTCCCGGAAGACGCGATAGTTCTCCAGCCGGCGCCGGTAGCCGACAGGGTTGAAATAGCTCGTGATCGCCCAAAGGTCGCTTTCGCGGGCGGCGACAGCTTCCTTTTCGTCTTGCCGGCCGCTCATCCGTCCTCTTTGCGGGAGGCGAAGTAGCCGCGCACATAGTCGTGCATTTCGCGCTTATCGGAACTCCAGCGCCAGGCGCCATTTTCATCAACAACGATGTCGCGATAGGGATCGAACTCGAACGGCGCGAGACCCTTCTGTCGTTCGTGATACCGGCGCGCATCCATCGAGCCGTGCCACAGATGAAAGAGATTGCCACCGACAAACGTAACGTTCCCGCGCACCAACTCATGGAACGGTCTTGCCCAGGCGAGATAGTGTTCGCGCTTTCGACTACCCATCGCGTGGTAGCGCGCCGCCCAGTCGAAATAGCCGTAAGCGGCGCGCGCCATTACGCTGTCCCCTCCGCCGAGGATGCAGGCGTCGTAGAACCGGTGCCGCTCGATGAGCTCGCGTCGCCCGGCCCAGGCTATGCCGGGCGAATAGGCGATGCGTCCGACCGGGTTGGCGAGACACGCGTCGAGCGCCATTCCCGAACTGACGTAGAATGCGGGCGGGTGCTCCAGGCCGGCGGTCGAAGACCACGGGCAACCAGGAGTCCAGTCCGGTAGCATATGGTGCAAATGGCTGTAGGGCTGCACGAGCGCAAAGCGATCGAGCAAGTCGTTTGTGCGCTCCGCCCAATCGCCGGCCTCGAAGACAATGTCACAATCCAGCCATGCGACGTTGCGGCAGTCCGGCGGCAAGGCGTCGAGCGCCAAGTTCAACAGACGCTCCTTCTGCCACAGAACGTCACGGCCGCGCCGCTGGATGAGAATTTCAGCGTCGCCTTCGCCGAGCTCGAAGTCGTCGCCGTAGCCAAGCTCGACCGCGACGAGCGGCAGGCTCAGGTGCTCCCGGAAGCGCCGAAAGTTCGCTCGCCGACGTGCGTAGCCCGCCGGATTGAAGTAGGCGGTAATCGCCCACAACCCGCCGCCGTTTCGGGTGGGAAAGCCATTCATGCTCATGGCAGGCAGAGGAGATCCATCGTTTGAGGCGCGGGCAATTCAAGCATGTGAGAATTCCCGAAGCGCATCAGGAGGCACCCGCGTCCGGGGGCAATGCGGCCTCGGTGTCGAGCTGCGAACAAGAGTGACCCCGTCGCCATAGGGGAGGTCTAAGACCTGATATCTCGGATTCCCCTTCAGCCGGTCGACATAGTCCTTGACCCGATGCTGGTAGGTGCGCTCCGGGCCGTGCATCCTGGAGACCCTGTTCCAGCCTGTGTCATGGAAGAGCGCCACGCCGCCGGGTTCGAGCCGGCCCTCGAAGGTCTCGAAGTCGAACCGCGCCTGTTCTTCCGAGTGGTGCCCGTCGATGAAGACGATGCCGAGCGGCGGCAGCGAACGGTAGTGATCGGATGCCACGAATTCCTGCGTCGTCATCAGGAAGTGGCGGATGTTCGTCACGCCGCGGCGCGCGAAGTGATCGCGAACCGCGACCGGGTCTTTCCAGAAATCGTCGACGAAGGACGGGTCGATGAAGATCACTTCGCCGCCTTCCTTGTTGTCCGCCAGAGCTCGGCCCAAAACGAGCGGCACGAAGCCGCGAAAAGACCCGATGACGACCGCGGTCTTCGAACGCACGGTCCGCGCCAACCCGTAGTAGAGCCAGCCGAGCCCGAGGTTCAGGTCGCTCGCTCTTTGCAAGTGACCCATCCGGGTCATGTCCCTGTCGCAATAGAGTTCCGCTATCCACTCCTGCAGCGGAATCCCGGTGTGGTGCTTATCCACGTCCGCAAGCGTCCAGGGCGCGGAGAAAGGGACATCCGCTGGGCCGGCGCACGAAACCTTCGGCGCTGCCCGCCTTCCTCAGCCGTCGAAAAAGGCGCAATGCCTGCCACCCAGCGGCGGTCGATACGGTGTGGTCGAAAGCCTGCACTTCTAGGCCGAAATCCCCTCGTAGACGAAGCGCGCTTGGAGACTTTCGGGGACCGCGAGCCCGCCCAGGCGCAGGTACATCGCTAGCAGCCCGGCCACGGTACGGTCGATGGCCTTGTTTCGATAGACAAGGCTTTTCGTCGAGAACGCGATGTAGGGATATGGATTTGCCTCCCAGATGACCGTCCGCCCCTCTTTGTCATAGCCGTAGTCGAACGCAACGAACTCAAGCGCAATCGTTTTCCGCGCCCGCTGCAGCAACTCATGATTGAGGTCCGGGCGGGCGATATAGTCAAGCTCCTCCGCCCGGTTGGAGTCCGATCTGCGGCGGTTGCGACCGCGTGTGATCCAGTCGCGCGAGACCTGCATATGATGGCTGATCCCGATGTCGCCGGCCGCCACGTAGCGGTATTTGCGATGGAGACCATCTTTCGGACTGCTGACGTCGACGATCTCGACGGCGACCGGACGCTCCATGGTATCGAGCGGGAGCTGCCGGGCCTCCTCAAGCGTGTCGGCCCGGAGCATGGCCTGGTTATGGCCCCAGTCCTCGCGAACGAAGAGGGGCAGGCTCATGCCGAGAAGCGTGTCCCGGAATTCCTCCGCGCTTTGAATTGGCGCAACCCGTGGCGTGCGGATGCCTGCCTCCGCCATCAGCGCCGAGAAGGTCGATTTCGAGACATTCAGGAGGTTCTCGACGCGGTTGACGATCGGAATGCTCTGCGCGTCGCAGGCGGCGGCAAGGCGGGTCGCCTGGGCGTACTTCCGCGGCGACCATTTCTGCACGGGGTCCTGCAGCCAGGGAATGTGCAGGACGAAAGGCGCCCGCCTGGGAAGCCGGTAGGGGAGGTGGCGTATGCAGAAGAGCGGCGAGAGTTCGGGGAAATTCTCCGCCGTCCAACGCAGGATCACGTCGTAGAAATGCGCGTGGAGCTGAAGGCGCCTGATCACGAGAAACGAGGGCCGCTGAGGGCGACGGAGGTAAGGAATCATCTGTCGATAGCCAGGATGCCGTGCTCCCGCACGCGCCGCAACCTGTCCTTCATGGTCGCGCCCGCCGCCATTCGCGGCGCTGATCGTTAGAACTCCATCAACTCAAATAGCGCCTCGTGGGCGTCAACGGCCGAGCGCTTCGTAGGCGCGCGCCCAGGCGATGAGGCCGTCGCGAAAGCTCTGCAGGC
This sequence comes from uncultured Alphaproteobacteria bacterium, assembly GCA_963739005.1. Taxonomy (GTDB): domain Bacteria; phylum Pseudomonadota; class Alphaproteobacteria; order Rhizobiales; family Afifellaceae; genus DASWJZ01. The sequence goes on from CAVTYQ010000007.1 coordinate 193,968, forward strand.
GGAAGAACTCGTTCGGCGCGTGGTAGTCCTCGTCCGACGTGGCGAAGCTGAAGAACACCGTCGGCGCGCCGAGCTGTTCTCTGAAAACCGTGCCGATCGGCACGGTCGCGCCCATCGCGACACGGAGCGGCCTCCGGTTATAGAGGCCGGCGAGAATGGTCTCGAGCACCTCAAGTGCCGGCAGCTCCGGATCGAGTGCGAACGCAGGCGTTCCCGGGCCGTGGCGCACGAACTCGAACGTGAAGCCGCTGGGCATATGTGCCGCGATGTGCCGGCCGATCGCCGCGAACACGCGGTCCGGAATCTGGCCCGCGACGAGCCGGCACGTGATCTTCGCCGACGCTTCCGCCGGGATGACGGTCTTCGTCCCCGGACCGGTGTAGCCGCCGACGATGCCGTTGAACTCCAGCGTCGGCTGAAGCCACTGCCGTGTGAGCAGCTGGACGCCGTCAGGCAACGGATCGGGATGCGGCGCGCCGACCGCGTCGAAATAGCGGGCCGTGTCGAAGTCGACCGCGGCGATCGCCGCGCGGATGCGCGGGTCTGGCGGCGTCGCACCGTCGAGGAAGCCTTCGACCGCAACATTGCCGTCCGCATCGTGCAAGCCGGCGAGCACAGCGGCAAGCGCGCGGATGGGATTTGGTGCGCTGCCGCCATGCCGGCCCGAATGAAGATCCTTCGCAGCACCCGTGACGATCAGATCGAGTGCGAGCATGCCCCGGCTCGCGATGGTGAGCGACGGCAGATCGGCGCGCCACATGGCGCCATCCGCGGAGACGACGAGATCGCAGGCGAGCCGCTCCCGTAGCGAGGCGACGGCGGCGGCGAAATGCGGGCTGCCGCTCTCTTCCTCGCCTTCGATGAGCACCTTGACGTTGAGCGGCAGTGCGCCGCGCAGACTGAGGAAGGCCTCGGCGACCAGGATCGGAATGAGCAGCGGGCCCTTGTCGTCCGACGCGCCGCGCGCGTAGAGGCGATCGTCGCGCATGTCCGGTTCAAAGGGTGGCGTGTTCCATTTGTCCAGCGGATCGGGCGGCTGCACGTCATAGTGCCCGTAGACGACGATCGTCGGGGCGCCCGGAGCCTTGCACCATTCGCCGTAGACGACGGGATGGCCAGCGGTCGGCACTTCCTCCACGTGCTCGAAGCCGGCGCGACGCAACCGCGCCGCCACGAAAGCGGCCGCGCGGAGGACATCCGCCTTGTGCGCCGGATCGGTGCTGACGCTCGGGATGCGGCAGAAGGCCTTGAGTTCTTCGACATAGCCGGGAAAGCTCGCGGCAAGATGCGCCTCGACGTCGCTCACTTGCCGCCGTCCACGCTGATCACCTGTCCGGATACCCAGCCGGCGAAGTCGGAGGCAAGGAAGAGGACCATGTGCGCGATGTCGTCGGCGCTGCCGAGGCGCTTCAGGGCGATCGACTGGATCAGGCGGGCCTGCCCTTCGCTTCCCATCGCTTCCCACTGCCGTTCCGTCGTCGGGTTGGAGCGCACGAAGCCTGGCGCGACGTTGTTGACGGTGATGTTCCAGGGCCCAAGTTCGTGTGCGAGCTGGCGCGTGAGCCCGATCTGTCCCGCCTTGGCGCTTGCATAGGCCTGGATGCCGGTGAGGCTGATCCCGAGCCCGGCGCCGCTCGATATGTTGACGATGCGGCCATGCTTGCGAGCCTTCATGCCCGGTGCCACCGCCTGGCACATGAAGAAGACGCCGGAAAGATTGGCGGCGACGATCGCCTGCCAGTCGGGCTCGCCGATCTCTTCGAGCGGGCGGCCGACCTGACCAAGCACCCCGCCGGCAGCGTTGACGAGAATGTCGACCGGACCGTCGGCGGCGTCGATTTCGGCAACGGCGGCGTGGACGGCATCGCGATCGGTGACATCGAGCTCCAATGCGCGGCAGGTGTCGCCCGCGGCTTCCACGCTCGCGGGGAGCTCGTCCCCGCGAATATCGCAAGCGACGACCGCAGCGCCGCGACGGGCGAGGCCGACGACGATCGCGCGCCCGATGCCATGCGCGGCGCCGGTGACGATCGCCCGTCGCCCGTGAAAGCCGATGTTCACGTTTGGACGACCGCGACGGGCTCCTGCGCCGGGCGGTCAAGGGCATCGAGGGCGGCAATGCCGAGCGCCTCGCGCCCGTCCTCCACGGCGTGGATGGCGTCAATCACCGCAGCGGTGATCGCCGTTCTCAAGCGATGGGCCGCGCCGATCGTGACGATCGGGCCGAGCTGTGCGTCGACCTCGGTCCGGCGCTTGCGGATGGCGAGGTCGCGCCAGATGCCGGAATGCGACTTGGTCGAGCGGCGATTGTGGGCGACCATCTCGTCGAAGCTCCGCCCGACGATCTCGGCCGATGCTCCCGCCAGGAAGGCCTGCGGATAGAAGCCGTTGAAGGTCTCCAAGGCGACCGCCTCAGCCGCAGCGACAGCCGCGACCTCGCGGCCAAAACGGACGAAGAATTCTCTATAACGCGGGTCGTCCAGGAGATCGGCGATGGATTCATTCGTGACGGCGGTCGCGAAGAGGAGGGCGCCGTAGATCATCTTGGACCAGAGGAAGCCCCAGATGTTCTCGGTGAGGACCGCCCGTTCATCGAACTTGGAGAGCAGCTTGTGGAGCTCGCCGATCCGCTGCGTGCGGCTGCCGTCGAGCTCACCGACCACGACCGCGCCGCGCCCGCCGAACTCCACGACGCCGGGCCGCATATAGTCCGCGCCGAAATTCACGAAGCAGCCGACGGTTCGTTCAACGCCCACGATCTCGCCGATGACACGCTCGTTCAAGCCGTTCTGGACCGAGGCGACGTAGCCTCCCCGGGCGAGATGGGGGTGGAGGCTCCGCGTCGCCGCTTCGGTGTCGTGCGCCTTCACGCAGAGGAGGATGCGGTCGTAGGTGCCCTCCACCTGATCGGGCGTCAGCGCCTTCGCCGAAGCGACATGCGGATCGACGGGGCCGATGATCTGGATGCCGCCGCTGTTGATCGCCGCGACGTGGTCGGCATCCCGATCGACGAAGATCACGTCTTCGCCGGAGCGCGCGAGCGCAGCGCCGATGGTGCCGCCGATCGCGCCAGCGCCCCAGACGACGACCGGACCGGTCATGACCATGGGCCTTCGATCAGTGCGCGTGTCTCCTCGACCGCGACGGCCCAGATCGCCAGCATGTCCTCGTCCGGCCGCTCGTAGTAGCCGCCGAAGTTGCCGTCGCCGAGGTAAGCGCGCACCCCTGTGGGATCCATGACGCGCATGCGGGAGAAGTCGATCATCGGTTTCATCTGACTGGGCTGGACGACGCCGGCGAGCCGCGTCCAGGGAAAGTTCTCCATCCAGGAGGCGTGCGAGGCGACCTTGTCGATCTCCTCAACCTTGGCGAACGTCTTCGGCGCGTTCCACCAGTTGTGGAACTTGACGGCGACGCCCGGATTGTCCGCTTGCCATTCGATGGCGACGCTCTGCGCCGGCTGGTTGCCGCCATGGCCGTTGACGAGGCAGACGCGGCGGAAGCCGTAGCCCTTCAGGCTGTCGAGGATATCGCGAATGATCCTGACATAGGTGCCGACGCGGAGGCTGACGCTCCCCGGATAGGCGAGGAAATAGGGGGTGATGCCGTAGGCGAGCACCGGAAAGACCGGCACGCCGAGCGGTTCGCATGCCTGCAGCGAGACGCGCTCGGAAAGGATGCTGTCCACCGAGAGGCTGAGCCCGGCGTGCTGCTCCGTGCTCCCGAGGGGCACGACGGCCCGGTCGTCGCGCTTCAGATACGCTTCGACCTGCGACCAGTTCATCTCGCTGATCTTCACGATGCTTCCTTTTCCAACGACACCTCCGCGGGCTCCCGCTCGCGGAGTTGCGGAACGATGACGCGCTCGATCTCGGACGGGTCCGGAATGTGGCGGTATTCGATGGCCGTCGCCTCCGGCACGAGGCGCTCGAGGACCGATTCCGCGCCGCTCGAATAGATAACGACGCCGGCCTCGGCGACGGTTTCGTCGAGGTCCTGCGCTTCGAGCGCCGTGGCAGCGATGCGCGTGACGTGCGGGGCAAAACGCTGCACGCCCGTCTTCATGATGGGGAGGAACTCGGGGAAGCGGGAGACGACGGCGACCGAGGCGAGCGGGCTCAGCGACGCGAGCGCCAACCGCGTCTCTTCCGATGGAATGAAGCTGATCGCGACGACCGGCGTGCCGGGCAGCAGCGCCTCGACCTCTCGATGCCGGTTGGCGAAGGTGATCACGAGATCGGCGGCGGCGACATCGTCGCGCAGCTCGGAGTCGCCGCGGATCGCTTCGATCGTAGCCGGCTCGACCGTCGCGAGCCCCTTCAGCCTCTCGGCGATGAACCGCGCGTAGCTCGCCGTCGCATGCTGGAACAGGCCAAGCATGACGACGCGCGCACGACGGCGGCTCTTGGCGCGGTGGAAGACGCGCGAGGTAAACAGCGCCGCGAGCTCGCTCGGCTTCAGGCCGAGCGCGAGCCCGTCCTCGATCAGCCGGTCGACGCGCCGGTAGAGGCTGGTCGCGTCGACCGCCGCGCCCGTCCTTGCCTTCGAGCTGTCGGCGACGAACGTGCCGGAGCCGGCGCGGGTCTCGATCAGCCCCACCTCTTTCAGCTCACGGTAGACTTGGCTGACGGTCATCGGCGCGATGCCGACCTGATCGGCGAGCTCGCGCACCGACGGCAGCCGCTCGCCCGCGGCAAGCTCGCCGTAGGCGATGCCGTATTCGATCAAGCCCCGCAACTGCACGCCAAGCGACACCGACAGCTCGCGGTCCACGTAGAACATCATGAGGCGTTTTCTTCCCGCTGTGTATTAGCGAACTAGCACACCCGCAGCGATCCCCACAACCGCCCGATAATATGCTGAATTTGTTGGCACAAACGTCCAATTTCTGGGCATGCCTACGGCGTTGACACTGCACTGAACGATGGATAGCGTTCTAGTCTTCTGTAACGCCTTTCGAGGCACCGACCGGGGGGCTTGAGCATCATGAAGCACCTGATGAAGACGACCGCGCTGACGCTGGCAGTGTTGGCGGCGAGTTCCGCCGCGTTTGCGAGCGAGCGCGGCGGCACGATGACCTATGGCCGCTATGCCGACAGCCTCTTCCTCGATCCGGTGCTGAACGACGCCAACGTCGATATCTGGATCCTGTCCAACATCTACGACACGCTGCTCGAGCCGACCGCAGACGGAAAGGGCGTCGAGGCGGGCCTTGCCGAGGCGTGGAAGGTCGCGGACGACGGCATGAGCGTCACGCTCACCCTGCGTGATGGCATCAAGTTTTCCGACGGCTCGCCGATCACCACCGAGGATGTGAAGTGGTCGCTCGAGCGCGCCGCGAAGCCGGACAACGGCATCTGGGGTTTCCTGATCGAGTCGATCGACCACGTCGACGCGCCCGACGACAAGACTGTCGTCATTGCGCTGAAGCACCCCGACCCGGCCATCGTCCCGGCGCTCACCGTGTTCAACACGCAGATCATGCCGGAGAAGGCCTTCGAAGCCTCGCCCGGAGACACCGACGCCGACAAGGCGAAGGCGTTCGCAGAGCATCCGATCGGCTCCGGCCCCTTCATGTTCCAATCGTGGGAGCGCGGCTCGGAGATGAAGCTCGTCCGCAACCCCTATTATTGGCGCATGGGCGACGACGGAAAGGCGCTTCCCTACCTCGACGGGATCACCTTCGAGGTCATCCCCGACGACGCCACCCGCATTCTGAAGCTCAAGGCGGGCGAATTGGGCGGCGCCGAATTCATTCCCTACGCACGCGTCGACGAGCTGAAGAACGACCCGGACCTCGACATGGTCCTCTTCCCCTCGACACGCGTGCAATACGTGACGCTGAATGTGCGTCCCGAGCTGGCCGGCGCGCCGAATCCGCTTTCGAACGAGAAAGTGCGGCAGGCGATGAACTACGCGGTCGACAAGAACGCGATCATCCAGGTCGTGACGCACGGCGTCGGCACGCAGATGACATCCTACATGTCGACCGCCACGCCTCTCCACGCAGGCGACAAGCCGCTCTATCCGGTCGACGTCGAGAAAGCCAAGAGCCTGATGAAGGAAGCCGGCTTCGAAGGCGGGTTCTCGACGAGCCTCCTGGTCCTTGCCGGCAACCAGGACGAAATCGGCATGGCGACCGCCTTGCAGCAGATGTGGGGCCAGATCGGCATCAAGCTCGATCTGCAGCAGGTCGACAACGCCACCCGCACGGATCAGTACCGCAAAGGCGTCTTCACCATGCGCCTCGGCGCCTGGACCGACGACATCGCCGATCCGAACGAGATCACCTCCTATTTCGCCTACTCGCCGACGATCGACTGCATCCACAGCGGCTGGAAGAACGCGCAGGCTGACCAGCTCTTCGAGGCGTCGCAAAAGGAGACAGACCCGGCCAAGCGGGCCGCGGAGTACGCGCGCATTCAGGAGATCTTCAACACGACGGGCCCGACCGTGCCGCTCTACGAGACGCCCTATCCCGTGGCGCTCGGCAAGAAGGTGAAGGGCTTCGTGCAGATTCCGCTCGGCAACAACATCTTTGCGGCGACCTATCTGGAGAAATAATCTAACGTCATCGGGAGCGGCGAACGCCGCTCCCGTCACCGCGCGGACTCGATAGGGCAGGGGTCGGAGGCGCCGCGACTTGCCAGGCTACATTCTTCGCCGGGTGCTGCAGCTTCTGCCCACCTTCGCCTTCATTCTCGTGGTGATCTTCATCATCGTGCGGCTTCTTCCAGGTGATCCGGCGAGCGCGATCATCGGAGACCGCGCAACGGATGCCGACGTCGCCCGCATCAACGCGGAGCTCGGCCTCGACAAGCCGATCCCGGTGCAGTTCGGCATCTTCGTCGCGCATGTCTTTCGCGGCGAGCTCGGCGACTCGATCCGCCTGCATGTCTCCGTCTTCAATCTGATCCTTCAGCGCCTGCCGGTGACGCTCTTCCTGACCGGCATGGCCGGACTGATCGCCGTGCTGACGGCCGTGCCGCTCGCCTTCCTGGCGGCGCTCTGGCGCGGCAGCGCCACCGACGCCGGCATCCGCGGCGCCTTCCAGGTCGGGTTGTCGATGCCGGTCTTCTATATCGGCCTGATCCTCCTCACCTTCTTCGGCGCGCAGTTGCATTGGTTCCCGGTCGGCGGCTACGGCGAGGGCTTCGCCGACCACATCTATCATCTGTTTCTTCCGGCCCTGACGCTCGCGCTCAGCCTCTCCGCGATCCTGATGCGCAACCTGCGCGCCGCGGTGATCGAGGTTCTCGGCGCCGAATATGTCGATTTCGCCCGCGCCAAGGGTCTGAGCGCCCGGCTCGTCCTCGCCCGCCACGTGCTGCGCAACGCGTTGATCTCGACCGTCACCCTCTTCGGCCTGCAGACCGGGACGCTCTTTGGCGGCGCCGTCATCACCGAGACGGTCTTCGCCATTCCCGGTGTCGGCCGGCTGATGATCGACAGCATCTACGGACGCGACTACCCCGTCATCCAGGGACTGACGCTGGCGCTCGCGCTGCTCGTCTCGCTCATCTTCCTCGCCACCGATCTCCTGCAGGCGGCGCTCGATCCGCGGACGGCCCGGTGACGGTCGCGGAGATCATCGATCGCACCGTCCGGTCACGCCGGCTCGCCGTTCCGCCGACGCTTGTCGCCGGTCTGCTCATTCTCGGCATGAGCACATTCGTGGCCGTCGCGCCGCAGCTCTTCGCGCCCTACGACCCGCTCGCCTTCGACTATGGCGCTATTCTTGCAGGCCCGAGCTGGGCGCATCCTTTCGGCACCGACAATTTCGGCCGCGACATGCTCTCGCGCACCCTCTGGGCCTATTCCGTCGACATGCAGATCGCTGTCTTCGCCACCACCGCGCCCTTCATCGTGGGCACCTTGGTCGGCGCTTTCGTCGGCTATCGCGGCGGCGTGGTCGAATCGCTCTTCGGGCGCATCGTCGATGCGATCATCACGTTCCCGTTCCTGGTGCTCGTGATCGCGATCGTCGCGGTGCTGGGGCCGGGGCTCAGGAACATGTACGTCGCGGTAGGCGTGGTCGATTGGGTCTTCTACGCCCGTCTGATCGCGGCAGAGATGAAGGTGCAGAAGAGGCTCGACTACGCCGCCGCCGGCCGCGTCATGGGCTACAGCCCCGCCCGCGTCGTCCTCCGCCATCTCCTGCCGAACGCCATTACGCCGGCGATCGTCTACTGGATGACGGACATGGCGCTGGTGATCCTGCTCGGGTCGAGCCTCGGCTATCTCGGCCTGGGCGCTCAGCCCCCCGCCGCTGAATGGGGCGTGCTCATCGCGGACGGCAAGAATTTCATGTCGACCGCCTGGTGGATTTCCATCTTTCCCGGCATCGCGATCGTCGTCACCGGTCTCGGTTTCAGTCTCCTCGGCGACGGCCTCGCCGACGTGCTGAGGCCGCGGCGATGACGGCCGCCGCCGCGCCGGCGAGCGCGCCTCTTCTCGAGATTCGCGGGCTGGTGACGACGTTTGCCACACCGCGCGCCACGCTGACGGCCGTCGACGGGATCGACCTTGATCTGTGGAGCGGCGAAGTACTCGGCCTCGTCGGCAAATCCGGCTGCGGCAAGAGCGTCACGCTCCGCTCGATCATCAGGCTCGTACACCCTCCGGGCAGGACATCGGGCAGCGTGCGCTGGCGCGGCGAGAACGTTCTCGAAATGTCGGAATCGCGGCTGACCGCGATGCGCGGCCGGGAGATCGCCACGATCTTCCAGGAACCGATGACGGCACTGAATCCGGTTCTGACCGTCGGGCTGCAGATTGACGAGAACCTGAGCGCCCACACCGGACTTGGCCGGCGCGAGCGGAGACGACGGGCCGTCGAGCTGCTCGAGATTGTGGGGATCCCCGGCGCCGAGCATCGCCTGGACAACTATCCGCATCATTTCTCCGGCGGCATGCGTCAGCGCGCCATGATCGCCATTGCGCTGGCGAGCGAGCCGAAGCTCCTCCTTGCCGACGAACCGACCACGGCGCTCGACGTGACCATTCAGGACCAGATCCTGAAGCTTCTCCTCGAGCTTCGCGAACGTCTCGGCATGAGCGTGATCCTGGTGACGCACGACCTCGGAGTCGTCGCGCAGGCATGCGATCGCGTTGCGATCATGTATGCGGGGCGCATCGTGGAGACCGGCACGGTCGCCGACGTCTTCGCCGCGCCTCGGCATGCTTATACGCTCGGGCTTCTCGGTTCGGTGCCGCGTGGTGGCGCAAGGCGGAGGCCGTTGCGTTCAATAGAAGGGGCGCCGCCGGCGCTTTCCGCAATACCTTCCGGCTGCGCCTTCCATCCGCGCTGCGCCTTCGCCACCGATGTCTGTCGATCGTCCCGGCCGGAACTGGCCGAAGGCCCAGCCGGTCACGCCGTCGCCTGCTTTCACGCCGGCGCCGTCGCCGCGGCGCGGATGTCGGCATGAACGTGACACTTACCGAGCCTACAGGGCAGCCGCTTCTCGAAGTCGGCGGGTTGACGAAGCGGTTCAACGTAAGCAACCCGAAAGGGGGGCGTCTCGCCGGCCGGCCGCGGGCATGGGTGCACGCGCTGAACGGCGTGAGTTTCACCATCAGCCGCGGCGAGACGCTTGGCATCGTCGGCGAATCCGGTTGCGGAAAGTCGACGCTCGCCCGGTGCATCGTCCGGCTCATCGAGGCCGACAGCGGTACGATCAGCTACGATGGCGTCGACATCCGAGCGCTTGAGGGGATCGACCGGCGGCGCTTCAACCGCTCGGTCCAGATGGTCTTCCAGGACCCCTACAGCTCGCTCAATCCGCGTATGACCGTTCGCCAGATTCTCGGCGAGGCACTGTCGGTGCACAGAATGTGCCCGCGCAGCGAGATCCCCGATCGCGTCGTCGAGCTTCTCGGTCTTGTCCGCCTGCCGGCGGACGCCGCGGATCGCCTGCCGCACGAATTCTCCGGCGGGCAAAGACAGCGTGTCGGCATCGCCCGCGCACTCGCAGTTCAGCCGGAATGCATCATCGCCGACGAGCTGGTGTCGGCGCTCGACGTCTCCGTCCAGGCGCAGATCGTCAACCTGTTGCTCGAGCTGCAGGAGCGGCTGAACCTGACGCTGCTCTTCGTGGCGCATGACCTGCGATTGGTTCGGCACATCTCCCACCGGGTCGCGGTCATGTATCTCGGTTACATCGTGGAGATGGGCGAGACGGAACAGATCTTCAGCCATCCGCATCACCCCTATACGCAGGCGCTTCTCGCCGCGGCGCCCGACCTCGACCCGAACAAGCGGAGTCGCGTTCCGGCCGCGCGCGGCGAGCTGCCGAGCCCACTCAACCTGCCTTCCGGCTGCCCCTTCCACACGCGCTGCCCGCAGGCCTTCGAGCGATGCCTCGCCGAGCGTCCCGAATTGACGGTCAGGCCTGGCGGGGTGCTTGCTGCCTGCCATCTGCCCGATCCGACGCCGCAGAGGGCATACGCGGACGATCCGCCCACAACGGTCGGCGGAATTGGCTGAGACGCGGGCAGGCGGCGGCGTAGACAAACAGTTCGGCATGGCGAAGATCGGAGCTTCGGACACGTCCCATAGGAAACAAATGTCGCTGGCTCAGCCTCCCTATCGCGGCGTCACCTCGCTCAAGGACATGTTCCGGGGCGAGCACGTGATCGCCCGACTGTGGCGGCGTCCGCTTGCCGTTTTCGGCATTGCCGTGATCGCATTCGTCGCAACGGTTGCCGTCCTGGCGCCTCTCGTCGCGCCTTTCGACCCCTTCGAGCAGTTCTTCGACGGATTGACGCTCGAAGGCGCTCCGCTTCCGCCGAACGCGCATTTCCTGCTTGGCACCGATCTCCTCGGAAGAGACCTCCTGTCGCGGCTGATATTCGGGGCGCGGACGTCGCTGATGATCGGGGTGGTCGCCAACGGGATTGCCGTGGCGATCGGGGCGCTCGTCGGCATCGTCGCGGGGTTCTTCGGCGGCTGGGTCGCGGCGATCCTGATGCGCTTCACCGACCTGATGATGGCGTTCCCCGCGCTGCTTCTCGCCATCGTCCTCGCTGCGATATTCCACCCATCGCTTCTGATCGTGGCGCTCGTGATCGCGCTGGTGAACTGGGTGCAGGTGGCGCGCATCATCTATACGGAGACGCGTTCGCTCGCCGAGCGCGAGTTCATCGATGCCGAGCGCGCAATCGGCGCGGGGCGCGCGCGTATCCTTTTCCGCCATGTCCTTCCGCATCTCGTTCCCACGATCATCGTCTGGGGGACGCTTGGAATTTCGACCACCGTCCTCCTCGAGGCTACGCTCTCCTTCCTCGGCGTCGGGGTTCAGCCACCGACCCCGTCGTGGGGAAACATCATCTTCGAGAACCAGACCTATTTCACCTCGGCGCCCTGGCTCGTCTTCGTGCCCGGACTTCAGCATCATCCTGCTCGCGCTCGGCTTCAATCTCGTCGGCGACGCGCTCCGCGAAGTCCTCGATCCGACGCAGAAGGGACGCTACTGATGGCCACCTATCTCGGCCGGCGGCTCTTTCAGTCTTTGTTGATCCTGATCGGGATCACGGTCGTCACCTTTGTGCTGCTCTATCTCCTCCCGGCCGACCCGGCGCGGCAGATCGCCGGCAGAAGCGCGAGCGTCGAGGTGGTGGAGAACATTCGCCACCAGCTTGGGCTCGACCGGCCGCTCTATCAGCAATACTGGCGCTACCTGTCTTCGCTCGCGCATGGGGACCTCGGGCGCTCCTACGTGCAGAAAAGCGAAGTCAGCGCGCTGATCGTGTCGCGGCTCCCCGCGACTCTGCTCCTGATGGTCGGCGCCATCCTGTGCGAGCTTGCGTTCGGGCTGACGTTCGGGGTGATCGCCGCCCTGAACCGAGGACGCGCTGTCGACAAGGTACTGATGGTGCTCTCGTTCATCGCCGTCTCGGCGCCGCAATTCGTTGTCGCCATCCTGCTTCTTTATCTCTTCGCCGTTGAGCTCAGGTGGTTTCCGATCGGCGGCTACGGCTCGTTTCGACAGCTCGTGCTGCCGTCGCTGACGCTCGGGCTCCTCGGTGCGGGATGGTACGCGCGCATGATGCGCTCCTCCATGCTCGACGTGCTGCGCCAGGATTACGTTCGGACGGCGAGGGCAAAGGGGCTGGCGCGGCTTCAAGTTCTGTTCGCCCACGCGCTACCGAACGCGCTTCTGCCGATCGTCGCCATGATCGGCATCGACATCGGCTACTTCATGAGCGGCGTCGTCGTGGTGGAAAGCGTCTTCGGCTGGCCCGGAATCGGGCAGCTTGCGTGGCAGGCGATTCAGCGCATTGATATCCCGATCATCATGGGGGTGACGCTGGTCTCCGCATGCGCCATCGTCATCGGAAATCTTCTCGCAGACTTGATTGCGCCGCTGATCGATCCGCGCATCAAGGTCCGCTGAACTGTTTGTGGCTACCTAAGATAGGGGGTGGGATATGAGACACCTTTGTTATGCAGGTCTCGCACTGGCCGCTCTTGGCCTCGGATCCTTCGCAAACGCCGACGACATCAAGCAAGGCGGTCAGATGGTGGTCGCCTTCAAGGACGACATGGCCACCCTCGATCCGGCCATCGGCTACGACTGGCAGAACTGGTCGATCATCAAGAGCCTCTATAGCCGGCTCATGGACTACGAGCCTGGCACCACCACGCTCCGGCCGGACCTCGCCGAGTCCTTCGACGTTTCGAGCGACGGTCTGACCTACACCTTCAAGCTGCGCCACGGGGTCAAGTTCCACAACGGGCGCGAGCTGACTGCGGACGACGTCGTCTATTCGCTGGATCGCACCGCCGACCCGAAGACGCAGAGCCCAGGCGCGGGCTTCTATCATTCGATCCAAGGGTATGACGATGTGGCCGGCGGCAAGGCCGATCATCTGACCGGCGTCTCCGCCGTCGACCCCTATACGGTGAAGATCGAGCTCGCGAATCCCGACGCGACGTTCCTGCACGAAATCGCGTTGAACTTCGCCTCCGTCGTCGCGAAGGAGGACGTCGAGAAGTGGGGCGCCGATTACGGACACCATCCGGACGGGAGCGGCGCCTACTACATGTCGGACTGGACGCTCGGCCAACAGATCGTGCTCGATCGCAACAAGGACTACTACTGGCCGGGAGTTCCGAAGCTCGACAAGATCGTGTTCCAGATCGGCCAGGAGCCGGTGGTCTCGCTCCTGCGCCTGCAGCAAGGCGAGATCGACGTGCTCGGCGATGGCATTCCGCCGGCAAAATTCACCGAGGTCATGGGCGATCCGGAGCAGGCGAAGAACGTCGCCTCCGGGCCGCAGCTGCAGACCGTCTACGTCGCGATCAACGTGCAGATGAAACCCTTCGACGACGTCCATGTGCGGCAAGCCGTGAACATGGCGATCGACAAGGACCGCATCATCAAGCTGATCAACGGACGGGCCATCGCGTCGAACCAGCCGCTGCCTTCGCGCATTCCCGGGTTCGACAAGGACTACAAAGGCTATGCCTTCGATCCCGCCCAGGCGAAGAAGCTCCTCGCGGACGCCGGCTACGCCGACGGCTTCGACACCGAGCTTTATGCCAACAACATCGACCCTAACCCGCGCATCGCGCAGGCGATCCAGCAGGACCTGGCGGCGGTCGGCATTCGCGTCTCGTTGAAGATCCTCGATCAGGCGAACGTGATCGCCGCCGGCGGCACCGCCAACACCGCTCCGATGGTCTGGTCCGGCGGCATGGCCTGGATTGCCGACTTCCCCGATCCCTCCGATTTCTACGGCCCGATCCTCGGCTGCAGCGGCGCGGTGCCGGGAGGGTGGAACTGGTCCTGGTACTGCAACAAGGACCGCGACGCGGAGGCGCAGAAAGCCGACTCGATCATCGATCCGGCGAAGCAGGATGAGCGCTACGACATGTGGCGTCAGATCTTCGTCAAGATCATGGACGACGCGCCGTGGGTCCCGGTTTTCGACGAGGTGCGCTACACGATGCATACGCCGCGCATCGGCGGCGATCCGGCGCTGTTCAACGACCCGATCCACATCCCGGTGAACTACGAGTACGTCTACGCGACCGATGCCCAGTAGCCACGCCGCGCGCCACACAATCCACGGGCGCCACCATCACTTCGGCTGGGACAATTCGTTGTCCCCGGTCGAACGGGTGGCGCCCGGGACGACAATCGAGTTCGAATGTATCGATGCATCGGGAGGGCAGCTATCCGCCAAGAGCGCGCTTGCCGATGTCGCGGCGCTCGACTTTGAGCGGGTCAATCCCGTCACCGGGCCGATCTTCGTCGAGGGCGCGGAGCCCGGCGATGCGCTGAAGGTCACGATCAACGAATTCGCGGCCTCCGACTTTGGGTGGACGGCGAACATCCCGGGTTTCGGGCTGCTCGCCGATCAGTTCGCCGACCCGGCGCTGAAAATCTGGAAGCTGGACAGCGCCGGCAAGATGCCGGCTGTCTTTTCATCGATCGCGCGCGTGCCGACGAAGCCATTTGCCGGCACGATCGGCGTCGCGCCGGTTGAGCCGGGCCTCCATTCCGTCGTCCCGCCGCGGCGCGTCGGCGGCAACCTCGACATTCGCGATCTCTCGCCTGGCACGGTCCTCTATCTGCCTGTCGAGGTTCCGGGTGCATTGTTTTCGGTTGGCGACACGCATGCCGCGCAGGGTGACGGCGAGGTGTGCGGCACCGCGATCGAAAGCCCGATGCGGGCCGTGCTCACGCTCGATCTGGAGAAGAACGCGAATCTCGCAACGCCGCGCTTCACCACGCCCGGCCCCGTCACTCGCCATTTCGATGCAAAGGGTTACGACGTGACGACCGGGATCGGACCCGACCTCATGGAAGGCGCGCGCGCCGCTGTCAGCAACATGATCGACCTCCTTTCAGGGCGGCACGGGATGGCGGCGGTCGACGCCTACATGCTCTGCTCGGTTTGCGCCGACCTCCGCATCAGCGAGGTCGTCGACCAACCGAATTGGGTGGTCTCGCTCTATTTTCCGCGCCTGGTATTCGATTGAAAGCATCGGAATCGGAGCGCACTGGCCAAGACCGAGCGCGAGAGGCGAAGGCGATCGGAGCCGGCGCGTTGTCGGGCGGGGGAGGGCCCGCGGCGCCGGTGCTCTCGGTTCGCAATCTCACTACGGAGGTTGCCACACCGACCGGGCCACGCATCGTTGTCGACGATTTTTCGTTCGACCTGGCGGAGCGCGAGACGCTTGCGATCGCCGGCGAGTCGGGCTCCGGGAAGTCCATGACGGCGCTCTCCGTCATGCGGCTCCTGCCCCAGCACATCGCACGCGTCTCGAAGGGCGAGGTGTGGCTCGGCGGCCGCGACCTGCTCACCCTCCCGGAGGGAGCGATCCGGCAGGTGCGCGGCGGCGAAATCGCCATGATTTTTCAGGAGCCGATGACGTCGCTCAATCCGGTCCTCACGATCGGACGGCAGATCACCGAAACGATCGTGGCGCATCGCCAGGTCTCGCAACGCGAAGCGCGCGCGGGCGCGTTGGAGGCGATCGCCGCCGTGCGTATCCCCGACCCT
The DNA here is from genome assembly GCA_963739005.1 of uncultured Alphaproteobacteria bacterium. Taxonomy (GTDB): domain Bacteria; phylum Pseudomonadota; class Alphaproteobacteria; order Rhizobiales; family Afifellaceae; genus DASWJZ01. The sequence continues at coordinate 209,481 of CAVTYQ010000007.1, forward strand.
GAGCGGCGTCTCCGTCAATATCCCCATGAGCTGTCAGGCGGCATGCGCCAGCGCGTGATGATCGCCATTGCGCTTGCCGGCCGCCCCAAGGTGCTGATTGCCGACGAGCCGACGACGGCGCTCGACGTTACCGTCCAGGCGCAGATCCTCGATCTCATTCGCAGCCTGCAGCGCGCGTTCGGCATGGCGCTCATTCTCATCACGCACGATATGGGCGTGGTCGCCGAAATGGCCGATCGCGTCGTCGTCGTGAACGAGGGGAGGGCGGTCGAGACCGGCCCTGTCAGGCGCATCTTCGCCAGCCCGGAGGCGGACTATACGAGGATGCTGCTCGGGGCCGTCCCGCGGCTTGGCGCGATGCGCGGAACCGACGCGCCGCTTCGCGCCAAGGCCGTGACGCGCCGGCCCGCGCAGTCGGTTCTCGAGGTCGATGGTCTGACGGTACGGTTCGACGTGCGGGGCGGAATTCTTCGGACCCGCGCACGCGTGCATGCGGTCGAAGGGGTGTCCTTTCGACTCAGGCAAGGCGAAACCCTGGCGCTCGTGGGCGAATCCGGAAGCGGGAAGACGACGACCGGCAAGGCGTTGCTCGGCCTCGTCCCCTGGGAGGGCGCGATCAGCGTCGCCGGACGTTCGGCCCGCGAGCTCGGGACAGCCGAGATGAAGGCGCTCCGCCGCGATATCCAGATGGTCTTCCAGGACCCTTACGGCTCGCTCGACCCGCGCATGACGGTCGGCCGCCTGGTGGCGGAGCCGCTCGTCGTTCATCGGATTGCCGGCGGCAAGGAGATCGAGGCGCGCGTCGCCGCTCTCTTTCGGCGCGTCGGGCTCACGCCTGAACAGATGCAGCGCCATCCCCACGAATTCTCCGGCGGGCAGCGCCAACGGATCGCGATCGCGCGCGCTCTTGCCTTGTCACCGAAGGTAATCGTCGCGGATGAAAGCGTCTCCGCGCTCGACGTCTCCGTGCGCGCCCGCGTGCTCGACCTCCTTCAATCGCTTCAGGATGAGGAGGGCGTCGCCTATCTCTTCATCACGCACGACATGTCCGTCGTCGAACAGATCGCTCACCGCGTCGCTGTCATGTATCAGGGGCAAATCCTGGAAACGGGCACGCGCCGGCAGGTGTTCGAGGACCCCCGGCACGCCTACACCAGGCGCCTGCTCGACGCGGTGCCGATCGCCGATCCGGCGCGGCGGCGCGAGCGGTCGCCCGAGCCGGCGAGCGAACTCGCGAGCGTCATTCGGCGGGCAGGGGCTACCGTGGAACGCGTGACACTCGAAGATGTCGGCGACGGCCACCTCGTGGCAAGCTAGAGCGCGTGATCATCGCGGCAGCCGTTCGGCACGTCCAAAGTACTCTCTTGCGTCGAGGCAGCGTCAGCGCTTGCGAAGGCCGTCGACAAAGATATCGAGCAGACGCAGGACGGTCTTTTGCCAATTCGGCTTGTTGTACATGTTGTAGCACATGCCCACGAGCCCACTCAGAAGCTCTTCGGGTGTGATGTCCGCACGTATGTCGCCGGCTCTAATGGCGCGGTCGAGGAGCGAGCCGATGGACTTCGTCAGGCGGTCGGACGAGTAGGCATAGAGTTCCGACGGACCTTGCACGGCAAGGGCGAGAGCCGCAAGCATCCCCTTCTTCGTTGCGACCAGCCGGACATTTGCGTGCAGCCAGCGCCGCAAGGCCTCGACGGGGGCGGCATCCCTCCCCAACTGTTCCGCAAGCTCGCCGAGTTGATCCACCTCGTGGCGATAGACCGCCTCGAACAGCGCTTCGCGAGTCGGAAAGTGGCGGTAGAGCGTCCCGATGCCGACGCCCGCGCGCTTGGCCACGGCTTCGAGGCTGGCGTCAGGCCCGCCGGCGCTGAAGACCGCGGCGGCAGCCTCAAGGAGACGCTCGCGATTGCGGATCGCGTCGGAGCGGGGCCTGCGCCCGGGCTTTTTTGAATGATCCGGCATATCGCGTGACTTGCCCCTTGCAAAACGGAGGCATCCTCCGTATAGTGAGTCTTGGGTGCTGAAGTATAGACACCCCCCGCATCTGCCGGGCGACCCGGCGCCATCACGATCGGCCGATGGCGCCACCGGCATCCCTCATAGCCGTCCTGCGACCCCGATTTCTACAACAGCAAGACTGAACTGGCTGGAGTCTCCTATGACCTTCTCCATCAGCCTCACCGTGAACGGTGAGCGACGAACCATCGACCTGGACGACCCGCGCGTCACGCTTCTCGACCTCCTGCGCGAGCGCCTCGACCTGACCGGAACCAAGAAAAGCTGCGATCGAGGGCAGTGCGGCGCCTGCACGGTCCTCGTCAACGGCCGGCGGATCAACTCGTGTCTCGCTCTGGCGCTCAGCTTGGACGGCGCGGAGGTCGTCACCATCGAAGGCCTTGCTAGAGGCGACACGCTTCATCCGGTGCAGGCCGCCTTCATCGCCCATGACGGATTCCAGTGCGGTTTCTGTACGCCCGGCCAGATCATGAGCGCGGTAGGCCTGATCGGGGAGGGGCAGGCGGGGAGCGACCCCGAACGCATCCGCGAGGGCATGAGCGGCAACCTCTGCCGGTGCGGCGCCTACAAGGGCATCACCGAGGCGGTGCTCGAGGCGCAGAAGACCCTTGCGGAGCAAGATCGGAGGAGGGCGGCATGAATCGCTTCGACTATGTGAGACCAACCACGGTTCCCGACGCGATCGCGGCGGCGGCCGAGCCGGGTTCCGCCTATCTCGCCGCGGGCACCAATTTGCTCGACTTGATGAAGGGCGGCGCTGTCCGGCCGCACCGCCTCGTCGACGTCACGCGCCTTCCGGGCCTCGACCGCATCGAACGGCTTTCCGACGGCGGGACGCGCATCGGCGCGCTCGTGCGGAACGCCGACCTCGCTCACGACCCGGATTTCGCGCGTTCCTATCCGGCCGTCGCCGAAGCCCTTCTGTCGGGCGCCTCGGGTCAGCTGCGCAATGCCGCGACCGTCGGCGGCAATCTGATGCAGCAGACACGTTGCAGCTACTTCTATGACGCGGCGAGCCCCTGCAACAGGCGCGATCCGGGCTCGGGCTGCGACGCGCTCAATGGCGAGAACCGGCTCTCCGCCGTGCTCGGCTGGAGCGAGCACTGCATCGCGACGCATCCATCGGACTTCTGTGTGCCTCTCGTCGCGCTCGACGCGGTCGTCGAGATCGAAGGCAAAGCCGGCCGGCGCGAAATCACGCTCGAAGAACTTCATCTTCTGCCCGGCGACACGCCGGAGAAGGAGACGCTGCTTCAGCCGGGCGATCTGATCGTCGCGCTGCGTCTTCCCGCCGATGCGGCGAGGTTCGCCGCGCATGCGCGCTACATGAAGCTCCGCGAGCGCACGTCCTTCGCGTTCGCGGTCGTATCCGCCGCCGCCGCGCTGGAGTTTGAAGGTGGCGCGATCCGAAAGGCGCGGATTGCTCTTGGCGGTGTCGCAGCAAAGCCCTGGCGGGCGCGCGCGGCCGAGGACGTGCTCAGCGGTGCCGGCGCGGACGAGACCGCATTCCGGCGCGCCGCCGAAGCCGCGCTCGCCGACGCAAGACCCTCCGGCGACAACGCCTTCAAGATCGATCTCGCGAAACGCATCGTCGTTCGCGCGCTCACGCTTGCAGCGGCCGGCACGCCCGAGCGCGTTCCCGCTCTTCCGGCCTCCCCCTTCTCCTCCGTCCCCGGAGCGCACGCCCATGCCTGAGATCAATCCCATCCAAGCCTCGCCGCATCTCCGCTACGGCTCGAACGCCGGTCAGCCGCTCACGCGTCGCGACGGCATCCTCAAGGTCACCGGGCGCGCGACCTACGCCGCGGACAACCACCCTGACGGGATGCTCTATGCCGTGTGCGCGGTGAGCACGATCGCGCGCGGGCGCGTCACGCATCTCGACGTCGAGGCCGCCGAGGCGCATCCCCGCGTCGTCGAGGTGATCACGCCCGCCAACCGTCCGCCGCTGGCAGGCGATCCGGAAGCGAAGGGAAGCCTCTTCGCCTTCCGCATGGAGGCGCTGCAGAACGACCGCGTGCGCTACGCCAACCAGCCGATCGCGCTGGTGGTCGCCGAGACGCTGGAAGCGGCGACCGAAGGCGCGGCGCTGCTTAAGCCGCGCTACGAGGCGGAGCCGGCCCGCATCGGGCTCGATGTCGAGCGCTTCGTGCCGCAGGCGGTGGGGGTCGGTATGCCGGCGCCCCCCTCGCACGGCGACGTCGAGGCCGGGCTGTCGGCTGCGGCGGCCCGCATCGACGCGACCTATGAGACGCCGCCGCAATATCACAACGCCATGGAGCCGCACGCCATCGTCGCCTCCTGGGACGGCGACCGCCTCACCCTCGACACGCCGAACCAGGCGCCGGTCATGGCGTGCGCCGCCTTTGCCGGCTTCTTCGGCATTCCTCCTGAGAGCGTGCTGATCCGCACGCCCTTCATCGGCGGCGGCTTCGGGTCGAAGGCGATCCTCGCCGGCCCGCATATCCTGTGCGTGCTCGCGGCGCGCATGACCGGGCGTCCGGTGAAGCTGGTGCTGACGCGCGGCCAGATGTTCGGCCCGGTCGGCCATCGCGGCGAGACGCGGCAGCGCATCAGGCTCGGCATGGAGAACGACGGCCGGCTGACCGCGGTCTCCCACCACACGATCGCGGCGACCAGCACATTCGATGATTTCATCGAGGCATCCGCCAACGTCTCGCGCTCGCTTTATGCGAGCCCGGCCATCGCCACGACCTACGAGGCGGCGCGCGACGACATTGGCACGCCTGGCCCGATGCGCGCGCCCGGCCTCGCCTCCGGTTCGGCAGCGCTCGAGGTCGCCATCGACGAGGCGGCCGAAGCCTGCGGCATGGATCCGCTCGACTTCCGGCTCAGGAACTATGCGGAGGTCGAGCCGATCACCGGCAAGCCCTATTCATCGAAGGCGCTGCGCGAATGCTACGCCGAGGGCGCGAAGGCGTTCGGCTGGTCGGGACGGCCGCTTAAGCCTCGTCAGATGCGCGACGAGGCCGGCATGCTGATCGGCTGGGGCATGGGCACGGCCGTCTTCCATTGCCCGATGTTCGCGGCGGAGGCACGCGCCACATTGCGCAGCGACGGGACCGGGCTGGTGGAGACCAGCGCCATCGACATGGGGCAGGGCGCGTTGACCGCGCTCGCCCAGATCGCCGCCGACAGCCTGGGGCTCGACATCGACCGGATCGAGTTCCGCGCCGGCTCCTCCGACCTGCCCGACGGTGGCGTCGCCGGTGGTTCGGGTCATACCGCAACAGCGGGCGCGGCCATCGATGCGGCCGGCAGCGATGCCGTCGCGCGGCTCGCGCGTCTTGCCACCGAGAACCCGGACTCGCCGCTCTTCGGCGCGGGCAATGCCGGCGTGGTCGCACGCGGCGGAAGGCTCCATGTCAAGGACGACGAGACCCGCAGCGAGAGCTACGCCGAAATCCTCGCGCGCGCCGGACTGTCGGAGATGGAAGGGAAGGGCAAAGGCGCGCGCGATCCGGCGGCCGTTGGCGGCCACGCGCTGCAGGCGCATGGCGCGGTCTTCGCCGAGGTGAAGGTCGATCCCGATCTCGGCGTCGTGCGCGCCACCCGCCTGGTCGGCGCCTTCGCCGCCGGCCGGATCATCAACCCGCGGCTGGCGCAGAGCCAGCTCTACGGCGGCATGATCTGGGGCGTTTCCTTTGCGCTCAACGAAGCCGCGATCGTCGATCGGCGGAGCGGCCGCGTGGTGAATGCCGACCTCAGCGAATACCACGTGCCGGTGAACGCCGACGTGCCGTCCCTCGAAGCGCTGCTCATTCACGAGGACGATCCCTACGTGAACGGACTTGGCATCAAGGGTGTCGGCGAAATCGGCATCACTGGCACGGTCGGCGCCGTCGCGAATGCGGTCCGGCATGCGACCGGGATTCGGGTCCGTCGGTTCCCAGTCAGGATCGAAGACCTCATGACGCCCGCGGCGTAAGCCGGCTTCTCCGGAAGGCGATCGTCAGCCTCGAAGAGGGGCCGGAAACAACGGCAGCGGCGCGTGTCGCCTTTGCGTCGCCGCTCATTCCACGAGAAATGCCTCGTCGACCGGCAGCTGCATGGCGGTCACCAGATGGTTCGTCTGCGCGGCGAGGCCGATGATCGCCAAGAGTTCGGCGTGCTCGGCGTCGGTCATGCCCTTGGCGCGCGCGGCGGCGGTGTGGGAGTGGACGCAATAGGCGCAGCCGTTGGCGGTCGAGACGGCGATATAGATCATCTCCTGGACCGCCGGCGGCAGGGCGGTCTTGCCGGTCATCACCGCCTTCAGGCTCTCCCAGGTCCGCTTCAGCGTCACCGGGTCGTTCGCGAGACCGCGCCAGAAATTGTTGATGAAATCGGTTTTGCGCGTCGCGCGGATGTCGTCGAAGACGGCCTTCACGGCGGGGATCGCATCGGCCTCGGCGTCACTCAAAAGCTTCACGGTCGCCATTGTCGTCCCCTCCCGAATAATCGGATCAGCTTCCATCTGAGCACGGAGCGCCCTAGTGCACCGCGGCATACATGATCTTCTCTTCGGTCGCCTCGACCGGCGACATCTCCTCGACAATCCGCCCCTGGCGGCAGACCAGGATGCGGTCGGAGAGGTTCATGATTTCCGGCAGGTACGAGGAGATCATCACCACGGCGAGGCCATGGTCCGCGAGATCGTTGATGATCTGGTGGATCTCGGCGATCGACGCCACATCGACGCCGCGTGTCGGCTCGTCGAAGATGACGATGCGCGGCTTCTGGATCAGGCCAGTGCCGATCACCACCTTCTGCTGGTTGCCGCCCGACAGCTCTACGGCGCGCGCGTCGGCGTTGATGGCCTTGACGTTCAGTCGGCCCGACCATTCTTGCGCAAGCTCGCGGATGGCGCGGGCACGCACGAGGAGGCCCTGTTCGCGCCCGGCTGCAAGCATTCCGCCGAAGAGGTTCTCGCCGATCGACATCGTTTCGAAGATGCCCTCCGACTTCCGGTCCTCGCTGACATAAGCGATGCCGTCCTTGACCGCTCCGGCCGGGGTGTTGTAGCGGACCGGCCGGTCGTCGAGGACGACGGTGCCGCCGCGCAGGAAGTCGCGCTTGTAGATGCCGGCGACGATCTTGAAGGTCTCGGTGCGGCCCGAGCCGATGAGCCCGAAAACGCCGGTCACCTGCCCCTCGAACACCGAGAAGGACGTGTTCCTGACCATCGTGCCCATCGAAATGTCCTCTACCGAGAGGACCTTCCGCCCGGGCTTGCGAAGCTGCGCCGCGTCGCGCTTGCGATAGAGTTGCCCTGACAAGGCGCGGCCGACCATCGCCGCGATGATCTTGTCCCGGTCAAACTCCGACGTATCGCCCGTCGCGACCAACTGCCCGTCGCGCAGGATGGTGATGCGGTCGGCGATCAGCAGCGCCTCTTCGAGCGCGTGGCTGATGAATACGATCGACACGCCCTGCGCCTTGAGACGACGCAGGAGCGCGAAGAAGTGGCGCTTCTCCTCCGGCGTCAGGCTCGCGGTAGGCTCGTCGAAGATGATAACGCGTGCGGCGTGATGAACGGCGCGGGCGATCTCGACCATCTGCCGCTTGGCCGCGCCGAGCGTTTCGACCATCGCGGTCGGGTCGACCGGGAAATTCAGCGACTGAAGGAATTGCTGGGCGGCGATGTTGGTGCCGCTGACGCGGTTCAGGAAGCGCTCCGAGCCGAGATAGAGGTTCTGCGCCACGGTCATCGACGGCACGAGGCTCGTCTCCTGGAAAACCATGGCGATGCCGGCCTTGAGCGCCTCGTGCGGTGAGGCGAAGCGCGTCTCGCGGCCCTGGTAGATCATGCGGCCGGAAGTCGGCTCGACGGCGCCTGCAATGATCTTGGTCAGCGTCGATTTGCCCGCACCGTTCTCGCCGACAAGCGCGTGAATCTCGCCCTCACGCAGGTCGAAATCCAAGTCCTTCACCGCCGGCACGCTGCGGTAGGTCTTGGTGATCTTCTCCATGCTGAGGATCGTGTCGGTCATGTGAGCTCCGGCGCGAGCACCGCATGGCCGCCCTTCGATGCGACGAGGAGCCGCCTGTCGAACTCGATCGCGGACGTCGTGCCGTGCCGGTGGCCGTCGGCGCGGCTGTGGAGGCTCGCGAGCGGGGCAAAATCGGCACCGAGTCGGGCGACAAGGCCGTAGGATCGTGTCGGCGCCCAGGCCTTGTGCACGCCCATGGTGCGGATGCCGCCGCATTGCAGCGGCTCGAGAAAACTCCGCCCGGAGGAGAGCGTCGGCGCAATCCAGAATTCGCGCGGCACCCCCGCCATCATGTCGGCGCGGTAGCGCGTCTCCTGCAGCACAAGCTCGATCAGGCGGTTGCAGGGCGCGAAGATCGCGAGCCACGCGCCGCCATCGGCGGCGGGCGACAGCCGCGCGGGATAGCCCGGAAGCTCTCCGAGGACCGGCTCGACGCTGCCCCCGCCGACCCGCAGCAGACGGCGCCGCCAGCTCTCGCTGACGATCGCCCCGCCGGTAACGGGAAGCAGCCCATAGGGCCATTGCAGGCCCGCCGTCTCTCGTAAGAACGCGCCGCCCGGTTCGCGCCGCCAGACCGAGCCCGCGGCATTCTTCTCCATGAAGTCGGCGACCCATCCCGAGGCGCGATGCCGGTCGGAGCCGTTGGCGAGCCAAAGGGCGCCGTCCGGCGCATAGGCAAGTTCGGTGACGCAGGCGACGCCCGGCGGCAGCGCGACCGGCTCGCCGCCCTCGATCAGCGAGCCGTCGTCGAGCGCCACCGCAAGCGTTGCGTCGGGTGCGGCCGCAAGCGCCGTGATCTCCGCGGCGAAGGTTTCGACGACCTTCGGTGCCTCGCCTTCGGCAAGGGCGTAGAGAGAGTTTCCGCTCGACGCGAAGAGCCGCCCGCCCGCTTTGCAGAGATTGTCCGCATGCGGGAGCTCGGCGAAGACCGGCGCGTTGTCGAGCGCCGCGTCTGAGCGGAAGGCGCCGTCGAGCGGCGGAATGGTGATCGCGCGACCGCGGAAGATGTCGAGGATCGGATCGAGGATCGTCACCACTTCCCCCAATAGGAGTCGTTCGAGGTCCAGCCCGGGTCGGCCGCTTCGATCCGGTAGCGGCCGATGCGGTTGTTCAGGATGCCGCCGACAAACAGGAACCCCTTGTGCTCGCGCATCGAGGTCACCATCGGGTGCGCAGCGCCCGACAGATCCCCGAGCGTCGCGACGATCCTGCCCTCCTCATCGAACTTCACCACGCCGCCGGTGTTGATGTTCGGGAAGAGCCACTCGTCCTGCGGCAGCCGCCGCGCCATGCGCTTGCGCATGCCGGGATGGCGAAGCGAAAGATCGAAGGACGGCGTGCGCATGCCGAGCCATGCCATCCAGTATCTGCCGTCGGAGGCGCGGTTCACATTGTCCGGATAACCCGGCATGTCGCGGATCACGCATTCGGCCGTGCCCGCCTTCGGTCCCTTCAGCCAGTAGCGGTGAATGCGGCAGGCCCAGCTTTCGCAGAAGAACAGCGAGGCGTTGTCGTGCGCCACGCAGACGCCGTTCGTGTAACGGTAGCCGTCGAGCAGCGTGCGCGTGCTGCCGTCCTTCGGATCGTAAACGAGGAGCCGCCCGGTCGGGCGGTTCTCGATCGAGTCGAGCGCCCAGTCGTGCGCGTCGTAGCGCTTGGTGGAATCGGTGAAATACACCTTGCCGTCGGGCGCGATGTCGAGATCGTTCGGATCGCGGAGCCGGGCGTCGTCCATGATCGAGGTCAGCGATCGCCGCGTTTCGGCGGAGAGCTTCTTCACCTCGCGGTCGGGCGAGATCGAATAGAGCCCCATCGCGCCGACGCAGGAGAGGAGGTTGCCCGCGCGGTCGAAGGCGAGGCCGAGCGGGAAGCCGCCGACATGCGCGAAGACTTCCGAGCGCCTGTAGTCCGGCGCGAAGAAGCGCACGATCTCGCCGTGCCGCGTGCCGCAATAGAGGTGATCTTCGCGGTCGAGGATGACATCCTCCGGACCTTCAAGCTCGCCAAGCCCGATCGGTTCGGCTTCCGACAGGCGGTTGTTGAGCTCGTAGGGCGTGCCGGAGCCGGGCGCCGCCGACTGCGTCTCGCCCATCTTCAGATAGACTGGCGCGACGTAGATCTCGTTCAAGACCTTGTGGCGGTTCTTCAGCCAGCGGATATCGATGGTGACGGCGGCGGCGAGCAGAATGCCGAGCACCATCTGGTTCGTTCCAGTGCCGTAGCCGAGTCGGATCAGGCCGTTGGTCATGACGAGCACGATGACGGCGCCCATCAGTCCCTTGACGACGGACCCGCGCCCGCCGCCGAGGCTGTTGCCGCCGACGACGGCGGCAGTGAGCGCGAGGATTTCCAATCCCTGCCCGGTGCCGGGCCCGGCGCCGCTCAGCCGTGTGGCGATCAGGAAACCGGCCGCGGCCGAACAGAGGCCCGAAAAGACGTAGGTGAGAAAGACCGTCCGGCGCACCCGGATGCCGGCATTGTGGGCGGAGCGGCGCGAGCCTCCGACCGCGAGCACGTGCCAGCCGAGACGCGAACGCGTCAGCGCGACATGGGTCACGATCGCCAGGGCGATCGCGGCCAGCACCGGAATTGAGATGCCGAGAAGCGTGCCGTCGCCGATGAAGTCCCAGGCATCCGAGGACGCCATCGAGAGCTGAACCTTCGAACCGAAGGAGACCACGAGGATGTCGTAGCCGGCGCGGCCGATGATGAACGTCACCAGCGTCGTGATGAAGGCTCTGAGCCGGAGATAGCCGATCAGGTAGCCGTTGATCGCGCCGAAGGCCAACCCGACGCCGAGTGAAGCGGCGAAGGCCAGCCAGACCGGTGCATCGAATATGAAGAAGGTCGAGACCGCGGAAAATGCCGACAGGGCGAAAATCGAACCGACGGACAAGTCGATCCCGCCGCCCAGCATCACCACCGTCAGCCCAATCACCACGAGGCTGAACTCGCCTAGCTGGCGGGTCAATTCCTGCAGGGAATAGAGCGCGAAGAAACCCGGGATGATGCTGCCGAAGGTGGCGACTGTCGCGACGAGGGCCACGAAGGGGATGGCGTTGTCGGCCCAGCGCTTGGTCAGGACCTCGCCGATGATGTGATCTGGAACGAGATTGTAGCGGGAGGCCTGCAGCCGCTCGCGGAAGGTCATCAGGCGTCCATCAGGTCAGGAGCAAAGGACGGCCGGGAAATCCGGCCGCCCGGTTCTTGGGTGGCGGGATCTAGTTGCCCGCCATGGCCTGCAGCGCCTTCAGGTCCCAACAGCTGTCGGGGCGCATGTCGTCCTTGGTCGTCGACTTGAGCAGGGTATAGATATAGGCGGACGCCGTGCCTGCCGGCTGGCCGCTCTGCAGCAGGTATTTGATCATGGTGACCATGTTGGTGCTTTCCTGCGCCAGCTCGGTCATCACCACGGCGCTATAGGTGCCGTTGCCGATCATCTCGCAGTCGGCGGTCTTTTCGCCGCCGCCGGTCGTGACCAGGAAGACCTTGTCCTGCATGCCAGCGTCGCGGATCGCCGCTGCCGCGCCGGTCGCGTCACCGTCCCAGAAGTCGATGATGGCGCAGACTTCCGGATGCTGCTGGAGCATCGTCGTCGTGACGTTGCGCGAGGTCGTCGCGTCCCAGTTCGAGTCGGGCTTGGCCACGACCTCGAAGTCTGGATGCTTGGACAGCACGTCCATGATGCCGTCGTACTGGAAGAGGCTGGTGGCGTTGGTCTCGTCACCCTGGACCAGGCCGATCTTCTTCGAGGAGCTGTCGCCGCAGCCCTTTACCGCGGCCTCGGCCTCTAGCCGGCCAAGCTCCGTCCAGTCGCCGCCGAGATAGGCGTCGGCCTTGAAGTTGGCGGGGTTGTCGATCAGGAGCACGTAAATGCCCGCCTCCTGCGCCTTCTTCATGATCTTGGAATAGGAGTTGAGGTCGGGCGACATCACGACCAGCACGTCGGGCTTCGGGTCGGACGCGATCGCTTCGGTCAGCGCCTGCGCGCCGGCCTCCACGCTCCAGTTCGGGTCGCGCGTCTCGAAGGTGCCGCCGAAGGCCGTGACCTCGCGTTGCAGGATCGCGGCCCAGCCCTGGGCGAGGTCGAAGCCCATGGCCATCGGCACCATCAGGACGCGCTTGCCGGAGAGCGCCTTGGAATAGGTCTCCGGCGCCGGATCCATCATCGCGGCGGAGGCGGGCAGCGCGGCAAAAGTCGTGGCCGAGGCCACAAGTGCAGCCGCCAGAAGGGTTCTCATCAGCGTCATCTTCCTGTCCTTTCCTTTGGACCAGCATGTCTCTGTTGGCGGTTAAGGAGCTCAGATGTCTCCTTGCTGCGCAGTCTGTTCGTCGCGCGGGTTGAGCAGGCCGTCGACGATGATCGCGAAGAGCAGGATAGTGGACTTGATAAGGTTCTGGTAGAGCACCGAAATGTCGATGATCGTCATGACGTTCAGCATGATCCCGATCAAGGCTGCGCCGGCGAGGACGTTGCGAACGCCGCCCTTGCCCCCCGAGAGGCCGATACCGCCGATCACCGCAACCAGAACGATATCGTAGAGCAGTGTGGAGTTGACCACGCGGGTGTTGATCGAATGCAGGCTTGCGGCCGTCAGCAACCCTGCGGCGAAGGCGGTCAGCGCGGAGAGCACGTAGCGCAGCACCAGCATCGGCCGAACCGGGATGCCGATATTGCGCGCTGCCACCGGGTTGTCGCCGGCGTAATAGACGTAGCGGCCCCATTTGGTGAAGCGCAGGAACACGAACACCGCAGCTGCGAGCGCCGCGAAAATGAAGACTTCGACCGGCACGCCGAGGAAGCGCAGGCCTCCCATGATCTCGACCCAGTGGCCCTCGGGCACCGGCACCGCATCGGAGGGGATCAGCTGCGAGCGGACATAGCCGAAGACGAAGGAGCCGGAGGCAAGCGTGACGAAGATCGCCGGCACGTCGGCATAGGCGACGAGGAAGCCGTTCAGCAAACCGATGGCAAGCACGCCGCCCAGCACCAGCGCCAACGCCTCCTGGTCGGCCATTCCACCGCCGAGGAGTTGCAGATACCAGGCCACGGACATGGCCATGACCGCCACCATCGACAGATCGATGCCGCGTCCGATGATGACCACCGACATGCCGAGCGCAAGTATGCCAAGGACGGCGATCGAGCGAACGATAGCGATCAGGTTCGCGGCGGTCAGGAACCCAGGGAGCGCGAACGCCGCCGCGCCGAAGAGTACGACGCAGATAGCGAGTACGATGTGCTCCTGGTTGAAGGCTCGGAAGGAGCCCCGCGCATTCTCGCCCATCCCCACCTCATTTCCCGGCAGCCGCGGGTCGGCAAGAACCAGCCTGCCTAGCCTCAGGATCGGCCAGTCTTTGGTGCAAAGATCAAGCCAGTCCGTGGCGGAACTGTCTTATCGGCTTCTGGCCGAAAGCGGTCCAGCCAGCCATCGACTTCCGCAATTGGGGGCGGAGCGGACATCAGAGGCTCGGGCTCAATGATAATGTCATTGAGATCAACAGCTTGCATAGGCGCCTATCGGCGCGGCGATGCCCTCGGCAAGAGCCGAAGTCCGATGCGGCGCAAAAGAAGACGGGGCCCAAGGGCCCCGTCTGGTTCTGGCGTGGTGGAAAGCCTGATCTCAGAAATCCATGCCACCCATGCCGCCGGCAGGCATGGCAGCCGGGCCATCCCTTTTCGGCATCTCGGCGACCATGGCCTCGGTCATGACGAGCAGGCCCGCTACCGAAGCGGCGTCCTGCAGTGCGACGCGCACGACCTTGGCCGGATCGATAATGCCGGCCTCAACGAGGTCCTTGTATTCCTCGGTCTGCGCATCGAAGCCAAAGGTGCTCGACTTGTTCTCCAAGACTTTGCCGACCACGATCGAGGCATCGACGCCGGCGTTCTGGGCGATCTGACGGATCGGAGACTCAAGCGCCTTCAGCACGATCTTGATTCCCGCGTAGACATCAGCATTTTCGGAGGTCAGCCCTCTGATTGCCTTCTTGGCCCGCAGCAGAGCGACACCGCCGCCCGGAACGACGCCTTCCTCGACCGCCGCACGCGTGGCGTTCAGGGCATCGTCGACGCGGTCCTTTCGCTCCTTCACCTCGATCTCGCTCGCGCCGCCGACACGGATCACCGCAACGCCGCCGGCGAGCTTCGCCAGCCGCTCCTGCAGCTTCTCCTTGTCGTAGTCGGAGGTGGTCTCCTCGATCTGCGCCTTGATCTGGTTGATGCGGCCCTCGATGTCCTTCTTCTTGCCCGCGCCGTCGACGATGGTCGTCGTCTCCTTGGAGATCGACACCTTCTTGGCGCGGCCGAGCATGTCGAGGGTCACGTTCTCAAGCTTGACGCCGAGGTCTTCGGAGATGAGCTGACCGCCGGTCATGACCGCTATATCCTCGAGCATGGCCTTGCGGCGATCGCCGAAGCCCGGCGCCTTCACCGCCGCGACCTTCAGCCCGCCGCGAAGCTTGTTGACCACAAGAGTGGCAAGCGTCTCGCCTTCGACGTCTTCGGCGATGATGAGGAGCGGACGGGCCGACTGCACGATAGCCTCCAGCAGCGGCAGCATGGACTGAAGGTTGGGCAGTTTCTTCTCGTGCAAGAGGATGTAGGGGTCCTCGAGGTCGGCGATCATCTTCTCCGCATTGGTGATGAAGTAGGGAGAGATGTAGCCGCGATCGAACTGCATGCCTTCGACCACTTCGAGCTCGGTCTCGAACGACTTCGCTTCCTCGACCGTGATGACACCCCTATTGCCGACCTTTTCCATCGCCTCGGCGATCATGTCACCGATTTCCGTTTCGCCATTGGCCGCAACCGTACCGACCTGGGCAATCTCCTCGGAGGACTTCACCTTCTTGGCCTGGTTCGCGATGCTCTTCACGACTTCGGTCACCGCGAGGTCAATGCCACGCCGGAGATCCATCGGGTTCATGCCGGCAGCAACCAGCTTAGCTCCTTCGCGGATGATCGACTGTGCGAGCACCGTGGCGGTGGTCGTGCCGTCGCCGGCTATGTCGCTGGTCTTCGACGCGACTTCGCGCACCATCTGCGCGCCCATGTTTTCGAACTTATCGTCAAGCTCGATTTCCTTGGCGACGGTCACGCCGTCCTTCGTGATGCGGGGTGCGCCGTAGCTCTTGTCGATCACCACGTTGCGGCCCTTCGGGCCCAGCGTCACCTTGACGGCATTAGCGAGAATATCGACGCCGCGCAGCATCTTGTCGCGCGCATCGGTGGAAAATCTGACGTCCTTGGCTGACATTATCGTCCTCCTCAAATTGGTTTGATGAAATTCTTAGCGCTCTTACGCGGCCTTGCGGCGAGCCTGAACCTTCTCGATCACGCCCATGACGTCGGACTCCTTCATGATGAGGAGCTCCTCGCCATCGATCTTGACCTCGGTGCCAGACCACTTGCCGAACAAGACACGATCGCCATCACGGAGGTCGACTGGGACGAGCTTGCCAGCTTCGTCCCGCGCGCCGGGGCCGACGGCGACGACTTCGCCTTCCTGCGGCTTCTCCTTGGCGGTGTCGGGAATGATGATGCCGCCCTTCGTCTTATCCTCGCCTTCGATGCGACGGATGACGACACGGTCATGCAGCGGTCGGAATTTCATCGGGGGTTTTCCTCTCCGGATTGTGAGGAGCGCTCGGAGCGCTCTGGCACTCGCGATGGCGGAGTGCCAACCCTTGAAATGGGCCGCTCGCGCAAGAAAAACAAGGAGGTCTTGTTAAGTATTTCGGCCTTCGCCGTCAGGAATACAGGAAATACGATTTGCCGCGTTTCTAAAAGAAATATGTCAGCGCCGCTGACTGACGATGTCGTCTTGTCAATGACTCAGCATACGTTGAATTTCGCAGGTCGACGCTTATCTATGAAAGACGCGCCAAGGCGCGGAGACTCCCCATGAGATCACGAGGCACACGGCAAAGGCGTGCGCATCGGATCGGCGCGCCGGCGCTTGGTGGTCGGCAGAACCACCTCAGGGGAGGGTTAAGCAGATAATCGGCCGAGAGGAACGCGGGATCGATCCGATTGTGCGCGGCCCTGGTCGCTCGCGAACTAAATCGGACGCGGTCGCTGAACAAGTGTAGACCACGGCATGGCGATTGAATTTCCCAATCAAAGTCGGAGCTATGATCCTCGACACCATTGTGTTCGCTTCTGGGGGTACGACGCAGCGTGCGAGGTGTCGTTCCTCGTCGAGGAAGACGCGCTAACCCAGATCGATCGGACGACGTCGCAAACCGAAGCTGGGTTTCTGGTGGCTTTCGACGGCAATCGCGACCGCATCTTCGCGGCTGCGCGCAAGGCCTATTCGCGGCGCGGCAGCGGCTTCTACGTGTTGGCCGCATCGAGCTTCTGAACAGAGCCGCTGATCTCAAGATGCGCCGCTTCGTTGAAGAGGCTGCGTCTCAGAGTTTCTCGTTCCGCCCGACGATCCCGGATCAAATCGCAATCTGCAAATGATGCCTGCCTGCGTTCAGCGGGACACGAACGCGTCCTTCGGCACAGGAAATTGGCGTGCCGTTAAGGACGGCGCACCAGATGCCGCGACAGCGATGCAACGGGTTCTCCACCCGGATGTCGTAGCGGGCCGATCCTAGTTTCACCGTGGCCTCGAACCCCGGCCGAGAGCTAACGGTGGTCACCGAAATTTCAGCCGAATAGCCTCGATGCAGTGCCAACGCCTGACACGGGCCGCGCGTCTTGACAGAGGCGCTCGCCGCCGGCGGGCCTGAGGCCAAGCGCGCGTTTGATGCGATGATGGAGATGAACAAGATCGATGTGGCGAAGATCGAGAAAGCAAGAAGAGGCTGACGATCGCCCGGAGGGTGCAACGACGAGGCCCCGGGCCGTCGACCAGCCAACCGGTTCCTAAACCGGCCTGACCGTCAGCCGCTCGTCGCCGATTGGACGGAAACGCAGGCAGAGGGGCCGGTTTGCCGGCCCCTCTGCCTTTCTTGTGTGACCTTAGCCGCCCAGGCCGCCAGCACCGCCCTGGCCGCCAGCGCCGCCGTTGGAATTGCTGCCGTTGCCGCCCGCGCCGCCGTCGCCGCCATTCCCGGCATCGCCGCCGTTGCCGCCGTTAGCCCCGCCGCCGCCGCCGGCGCCGCCGTCGCCACCGACACCACCGGAACCGCCGTTGCCGCCAGTGCCACCATTCCCGGCATCGCCGCCGTTGCCGCCGTCACCGCGCGCGCTCGCGGCGCCGCCGGCGCCGCCGGTGCCGCCTGCGCCGCCGGGGGAGCTCGTGTGGTTGCCGGCGTCGCCGCCATTGCCACCGTTGCCGCCGTTGCCGCCGTCGCCGCCATACGCGCCGCCGTTACCGCCTGCGCCGCCGTCGCCGCCGAGGCCGCCGGGCGAATTGGTATACGAGGGGGCGGCGGCGCCGCCGGCGCCGCCGTTGCCGCCTGTACCGCCGCTACCGCCATGTTGGTGGCAGTGACCGTTGTAGCAGTTCAGAGCGAGCTCTTGGTATGAGACGAGGGCGGATGCCCGCGCAATCGGCTCGTCCGATATGGACACGCTGAAGGCAGGTCCGACCCAGTACAAAGTTGAAAATGCCAGCGCCGAGACGCCTGACAGTATTCGCCGGCTACGCATCACATTTCTCCCTGTTCTCACGGACTACCAGTGTCCGCCGGCCGGGACCCTACATTGACGCATTCTTTCGCGCATCTCTAAAACTGTCGGGAAAAGGCTAACGCATGGGCGGCTATCGCGCGATTTCGCGCGGGCGGCCACAATGTGAGAGGGTGAGGATTTAGTGCAACACCTTGCCTGATTGCGCCGAACTACTGTCGGATCGTTTGATCAGTCTCCCATGGGGCTGATAGCGTTGCTTGCCTGCCCCCTTTTGGTAGCGCGTATTTGCACATAGGGGCATTTATGGGGAAGCATCGGAAGTCTGCCGTGTCGCTGCTCGTCCTCGCGGCGGCGCTTCTTGGTTCGCGCGGCCACGCGCAGGACGTCACTCAAACACCGGATTCCGACTGGGGCGGCTTCTACATCGGCCGGCACCTCGGCGTCGGGCTGGGCGGAAGTGACGGCGGCAGCGGGGCGGAGGTTCGGGGCGGCCAGGGCGGCCAGGGCGGCCAGGGCGGCCAGGGCGGCGCGGGCGGCGATGGCGGTGGCGGCGCGGTGGGGGGCGCCGGCGGTCCCGGTGGAACCGGCGGCGGCGGCGGCGCCGGCGGCCTGATCGACAGTACGATTGGCTCCGGCGGCGACGACGAACTGCTGGGCGGTCTCCACGCCGGGTACAACTGGCAGCGTGGCAGCGCTGTACTCGGCATTGAAGGCGACTACAGCGTCTTCGGAAACCTGGACAACTATCTTGCTACGGCTCGCGGCCGGTTTGGCTTCGCGGCCGGCCGGGTGCTTCTCTACGGCACGGCCGGCGTCGCCTTCTCCGATCGTCAAGGCGGCGAGGCGCTCGGTGTCGGCGGTGCCGGTGGAAACGGCGGCACCGGTGCCGACGGCGGCGCGGGCGGCACCGGCGGCGACGGCGGCGGGGCTGGTGGCGGCGGCGGCACCGCTGGAGCTGGCGGCGGCGGCGGCGTGGGCCAGGTGAGCGAATTCGGGAGCGGAGGCGGCAGCGACATCGGCGCCGTCTTGGGCATTGGCGCCGAGACCAAGCTCTCGCGCGCCGCAAGCTTCGGCATCGAAGGGCTCTACTACGCGATTGACGATTCGTTTGACGACGGCGTCTTCGCCCTTCGCGCCAGGCTGTCCTACTATCCAGCCAAGGCCTGGGCCGAGGTCGAGCCGCCGGCGGACTGGAGCGGCGGCTATTTCGGCGTGGACTCCGGCGCACTCCTCACCGATGGAAGTCACGGCGCGAGCGTCCTCACCAGTGACGGCGCCGACGGCGTCGGGGGAAACGGGGGAGGCGGAGCTAACGGCGGCGACGGCGGCGGCGCCGGTGGCGGCGGCGGCGGTGGTGGCGGAGGCGGCGGCGGTGGTGGCGGCGGCGGCGGTGGCGCCGCGGCGCTTGTCAGTTTCAATGCCGACAGCATGGCGCTTGGGGGCATCCATGCCGGCTACAACTGGCAGAACAACCGTTTCGTCTTTGGCCCGGAAGGCGACATCGGAATCGTCGACGGCGATTACGACTATCTCGGGAGCGTCCGCGGTCGCGTCGGATGGGCCAACGAGAAGGTCATGATGTATGTGTCTGGCGGTGTCGCTTTCACCGGTGGTGACGGCTTTCGCGGCAGCGTGAACGTGGACAACGGTGTCGGCGGCAGCGGCGGCGGTGGCGGTAATGGCGGTGGCGGCGGCGCCGGTGGCCCGGGCGGTGACGGCGGCGATGCCGGAACCGGCGGAGCAGGCGGCCCCGCCGGCACGGGCGGCGTGGCGTCGGCTAGCTCCGGCGGACGCGACGATCAGGTCGGCTTCGTGGTCGGCAGCGGCATGGACGTCATGCTGTCGAAACGGGTCAGCCTGGGCGCGGAAGGCCTCTACTATTTCTTCGACGATGACGCGCTCGACATCTCCGCGGACGGAAACGGCGTGGGCAGCCATGATTTCTCGAACAATTCACTCGCCGTCCGCGCGCGCCTGACCTTCCACCTGCACTAGGGACCACCTGCACCGCGGTCGGTAGCGCTCCGCAACTCAGACGGCGGTCGTCGGGGGAGTCGGCACCGCCCGCGAGCGATCCTTCGGACCACGTCCGCGCGCCCGCTGTCCCCGCGCCGGGCGGCTTCGATCGTCCGGGCTCATGCGGCGTCGCTCAAGGATCGGAAAGAGGTCCTTGAGCAAGTCGTCGACGTAAGGACTGTCCCCACCTTGGGGCAGCATGGAGTTGGCCCACGTGCTCGATTTGGACGGCGGCCGGCGCCCCCAAAGTGAAATAGAGTTCTGGCGGATGGGGTGGGATTCGAACCCACGAGACGGTTGCCCGCCTGCCGGTTTTCAAGACCGGTGCCTTCAACCACTCGGCCACCCATCCAACTAGGAATTTCAGCCAAATAGCCTCGATGCGGCGGAGCGTCCAGGGTGGATTGGCACCCGATAGGCATTGTCGAAATCGGACGCCTGCGTCCGCCCTGTTCCGAAATCTACAGGCGATTGACCAAGGAGGGGTTCAACAGGCTTGCGGCCTCCTCAGGTTCCAATCTTGGCAATGACGTCGGCTTTCAGAAAGCGCTCGATGATGAGCATGAAGCCAACCGATGGGATGAGCAGGATCAACGCCGTGATCGACGCAATCTGATAGTTGCCGCCCATGCTCGCGTTGAACATCAGAAGCGGCAGCGTGACGATGTCCGGCACGCCGACGAAATAGGTTCCGGTGAACTCGTCGAGCAATTCCAGGAACACAAAAACAGCGCTCGCCATCAACCCAGGCGCCGCCAGCGGAATGGCGACAGTGAAGAAGGTCCGCACCGGGCCGGCGCCGATATCGCGCGCCGCCTCTTCCAGCGAGCGATCGACGGAAGCGAAGGCCGCGGCAGCAATCCAGACCGACAGCACGAGGCCGTGGAGCGAGTGCACCAAGACGACGCCGGCGATCGTGCCGTTCAGGCCCAGCCAGTAGAAGACGCGGGCGATGTTGATGAAGATCGGCAGGCTCGGAAAGGCTTGCGGCAGCAGGAAAGCCACCATCATCAGCCCGCGGAAGGGGACCTTCAGCCGCGCAAGGGCGTATCCAGCCGGAGCCGAGATCGTGAGCGAGACGGCAACGGTCAGGAGCGCGATGAAAACGCTCGTGCCGAGCGAGTCCCAGGCGTGCCCGCGTGCCGAAAAGACACGGCCCCAGAACTCGAACCCGTATTGCGAGGGCAGCATGTGCGGCCAGAACCAGCGTTCGGCAAACGCCCAAAGGACGAGATTTGCGAACGGCCCGAAGATCGCGAACACCACCAGGCCGAGGACAAGGGCGCGCGGAATCCAGACGAGAATCCCGGACCGCATCATTGCTTCTCGATGCGGGGCATCCCGCGGCTCAGGTAGAGCCAGGCCAGTATCGCCGTCATCAGGTAGGATACGACGCCGAGCGCGTTGGCGGCGCCATAGTCGCTGAGCGAGGTGATCCGGTAGGCCATGTCGACGGTGATCATGGTGGGCTGCGCGGCGTTGATCATCATCGGAACCGAGAGCACCGACATCAGCGTGACGAAGGTGAGAACGGAGGCGACCAGCAGCGAACCGCGAACCTGCGGCAACATGATTTCAAGCAGGACGCGCAACCGACCCGCGCCGAGATTTCTCGCGGCCTCGATCATGCTTCGATCGAGAGCCGCCATCGCGCCGGATACGAGGAGCGTCACGAAAGGAAGCTGCTTCCAGACGAAAGTGATCACCACCCCACGCCAGTCGAGCAGGCCAACCGTATTCGCCGGCTCGATCAGACCGAGCGTCACCAGGCTGTTGTTCATCAGCCCGTTCTTGGCGAGAAAGCCGCGCATCATCTGGGCGGCGACGACGAAAGGTATGAAGAGCGGCCAGCGATAGAGCCAGCGAAGCGCCGCGACCGTTTTCGGGCTGCCGCCCAGCGTGAGATACCCGCCGATGACGACGGCGAAAATGTCGGTGACCACGACGGTGAAGCAGGAGACCGCGCCGGAAAAGACGATGTCGCCGGTGTAGAGCTCGAAGATCTTCCGATAGTTCGTGCCGCTGAGGTTTCCTGCCTTGTCGGTGAACGCGCCGATGATCGATAGCGCCAGCGGATAGGCGAAGAGGGCGGCGAGCAGCGCAAGCGCCGGGGCGAGAAGCAGAAGGCCCCACGCGCCTTCAGGAATATGCCATGGCTTGGCGCTGCCCCAGGCAGCCGGGGCGGACGAGGTTCCTCGTCCGCCCGCTGCGTCTTGCGTCACTGGGCGACGCGCTCGTAGGCCTCCAGGATATCCGTGAAGTACTGCGAGAGCGGGAAGGGCTTCGCCTTCGTGCTCAGGTCCTCAGGCGTTATGTCGGTGAAGAGCTTGTTCCAGCTCGCCGGATCGAGCTTCGCCTGCACCTGGGTCGCGTCGATCCCGGGGTACCAGTTGAATCGCTTCACGATGCCTTCCGCCTGCACCTCGGGGCTCGTCGCCAGTTCGATAAATTTGCGGGCGAGGTCGGCCGAGGCGGCCTTGGCCGGAATCACATAGTACATCGGCTGTCCGGGCATGCCCGGCGCGATGATCTGAAGCTTCAGGTCAGGGCTCAGCTTGCCGTCCGCCTGCCACGTGTAGAACATGTCGACCCACACCGGCCCCATGACGATTTCACCGCGATTCAACATGTCGAGGGTGCCGGCATTGCCGGGCGTCATCGTGACGTTCGCGTTGAACGGCTTCATCGAAGAAAGCGCCTCTTCGATCTTCGGCTTCTCGGCCGGATCGTAGGGACCCTTGTCGAGCTTGTCGGCATCGCCGGTCATGGCGGCAACCCAGCCCATGACAAAGCCCACGCCCGACATGCCGCCCTTGATCCCGTTGTAGCCGAACTGTCCGGGATGCTCCGAGACCCATTTGACCAGGTCGTCGTAGGTCTTCGGGGGATTGGGAACGACCTGCGGATTGTAGGCGATGGCGATCTGGCTGTTGAACATCGGCATCACGAATCCGGTGACGTCGGTGCCGAGTGCGTTCTCGGCGCTCTGTCCAGTCACCAGGTTGCCGGTGGCGATCTGGTCGCGGTAGTTCGAGAGCAGATCGTCCTGCATCATTTGCGCCGCGCCGCGCTGGTGCACCACGGCGACGTCGATGTCCCAGGTCGTCGTGCCTGCCTTGGCCTGCGCGTCAAGTTTCTCGAATATCTTGAGCGAGCCCGCATCGCCCGGACCCGTGCCGACAACCTTCACCGACACGCCGGGATTGGCCGCTTCGAACTTCGGACCGAGATAGTCGTTGATGTAGTCGACCATGTTCTGGTCGCCGGCCGTCGCGACGTTGAGAACCGTCTCCGCCTTCAGCGGCGTTGCGACGGAAGCTCCAAGCAGCGCCAGGGCTGTCAGAGCGGTCGAAAGCTTGCCGATCATGGATTTGCCTCCTTGCTTGTTGAACCTCATGGGCGGGCTTCTGCGGCCGGGAAAAGGTGCAAGGCCTTCGCCGGCAGGACGATCCGCACCTTGTCGCCGACCGCGTATCTCGTCTCGTCGTCGATTACGAAATGACGCTTCCCGGATTGGACGGAGTAGCGCCAGATACCGCCCGGATAACTCATCTGTGTGACGGCGCCGGGCAATGCGAGGCTCTGCTCGGGGACTGCACCCGTTTGCGCTGCCAACGACACAGCTTCGGCGCGAAAATGCGCATCGACCTCGCCTCGCAACGAAGGCTCACCCAGGTGGATGCCGTCGGAGCCAGCCGCGAGCCGCACACGGAAAGGACCATCGGGGTCGGCGAACGTGGCTTCGACATCGTCACCGGTCGGGCGAATGTTCAGGCGGATGATGTTGTCAGCGCCCATGAAGCTGGCGACATAGGGCGTCGCGGGGCGGTGATAGACTTCCTCGGGCGTGCCTTCCTGTTCGATTTTCCCGTCCCGCATCACGACAATGCGGTCGGCAAGCACCATCGCCTCCTCGCGATCATGCGTCACGTGCACCGCGGTGATTCCAAGCCGCGACTGCACGGCCCTGATCTCGCTTCTCAGCTCCACCCGAATGCGGGCGTCGAGATTTGAGAGTGGTTCGTCGAGCAGCAGCACGTCGGGATCGACGGCAAGCGCGCGGCCGAGTGCGACGCGCTGCCGTTGTCCGCCCGAAAGCTGCGTCACGTTCCGGTCGGCAAGCCCCTCAAGATGGAGCAGCGCAAGGAGGCCATCGATCTTCTTGGCGATCTCCGCCCGGCTGCGGCGGCGAAGCTTCAGCCCATAAGCCAGGTTCTGGAATACCGTCATATGCGGCCACAGCGCGTAGGACTGGAACACCATCGCCGTGTTGCGTCGCTCCGGAGGTGTGTCGGTGATGTCCTTGCCGGCGAGGAGGATGCGGCCCTCGCTCGGTCTGTTGAAGCCGGAGATCGCCCTAAGCAGCGTGGTCTTGCCGCAACCGGAACTCCCCAACAGGGCGATGAAGGAGCCTGCTTCGACGTTGAGCGAGAGGTGCTTCAGCACCTCGACTGCCCCGTAGCGAACTGTCACATCCTCGATGGCCAGATAGGATGGCATTTCGGCCAGCAGCACCTCCCCAAATCGCTGTCGTTCTTGTTGCCGAACATGACAGCTGGATGACACCCGCGTGTCAAACGGCTTTACGCACCGCCTCCGCCAAGGCGGCAGGCGGCAGGCGGCGTTGCGCGATGAAGTCTTTCGCTGCCTTAGCAAACCGCGATGCCGTGAAGAGCGGCGCTGCGATGCGACGCCAGGCTCCACGAGAGCGATTCCGGACGACTACCGGCGCTGATCTTCGTGCGCCGCGACGCGCCTGCGCGTCCGGGCGTCGCGCGGGCTCTCGCCAAAGCGCGCGCGAAAGCTTCGCGTGAAGGCCGAGGCCGAGCCGAAACCCGTCTGCGCCGCGATTTCCGTCACGCTTCGATGACTGTCGAGAACAAGCCGGCGGCCGGCGTTGAGCCGCAGCGCCCCGTAGTAGTCGCGCGGAGGCATTCCGACCGCGCGCAGGAACAGCGTCTCCAGCATGCGCTGCCCGATACCGGCTTTGCGCGCGAGCTGCGGAATCTGCATCGGGCGCTCGATGCGTTCCTCCATCAGGCGGATGACGGCGGCGACGCGTGGCTCGTCCCAGCCGAGCCTGCCGAGCGAGACCATGGGTTGCGGATCGCCGGCGGCTCTGAGCTCGTCGTAGATGAAGATGCTCGCCACATCGAGAGCCAGCGCATGCCCCTGGCGTGCCCGGATCATGTGAAGCATCATGTCGAGCGCCGGAGAAGCGCCTCCCGTCGTAAAGCGCTCCCCGTCAATCACGTAACGGTCCGCACGGACGTCGATCTCCGGGAAGCGGGCGGCAAAATCCTCAAGATCCTCCCAATGCGTGGTGGCGCGGCGTCCGTTCAGGAGCCCGGCCATGGCGAGCACCAGCGATCCCAACTCGACGCCGCCGATCGGAATGCCGCGGCGTGCGACGCGGCGCAGCGCGGCGAGAAGCCGAGGCTGCGCGTGGGTCGGAATGTTGAAGGCCGCAACGACGACAAGCGCGCCGCGGACGTCGTCCGGGTCGAACGGCGCTTCGACAGGGACCGGCAGGCCGCCCGAAGTCGTGACGGGCTTTCCATCGGGGCTCAGCAGCCGCCGGCGGTAGAGTACGCGGCCGGCCGCGCGGTTGGCGGCGCGAAGCGGCTCGATCGCCGAGGCAAGCGACAGAAGCGACACATCCGGCAGCACCAGAAAGTCGACGTCGAGGGGCTCCGAAGCCGGTGAAAAGATCGTCGCCATTGCGGTTTCAGTATCGATTACTGCGGAAACTGTATCACATGCCGCGACATCCGGGCGCACTCTTCTCTTAGGGAGAGCGCTGGAGGGGACCGTGGCTTTGTCCATGGCACGCGAGGTGTTCGTCACCTGCGCCGTCACCGGCGCCGGCGACACGGCCGGCCGGTCCGACAAGGTTCCGGTCACGCCAGCGGAGATCGCCGACGCCGCGATCGAAGCGGCAAAGGCCGGCGCGGCCGTCGCCCACATCCATGTGCGCGATCCGAAGACGGGGAAGGGCGCTCGCGATCCGAAGCTCTATCGCGAGGTGGTCGACCGCATCCGCTCGTCCGGCACCGATGTCGTGATCAATCTCACCGCCGGCATGGGCGGCGACCTGGTGCTCGGCTCGGCAGAACAGCCGCTGCCACTCTCCGCCGGCGCGACCGACATGGCTGGCGCGACCGAACGGCTCGCGCATGTCGCCGAACTCCTGCCGGAAATCTGCACGCTCGACTGCGGCACGATGAACTTCGGCGAGGGCGACTACGTGATGACGAACACGCCCGCCATGCTGAAAGCGATGGCGGGCCGCATCAAGGCGCTCGGCGTCCGCCCGGAGATCGAGATCTTCGACACCGGGCATCTGCTCCTTGCGAAGTGGCTGTCAGAGCAGGGGCTGATCGAGGAACCGGTGCTCCTGCAGCTCTGCATGGGAATTCCCTGGGGCGCGCCCGATGATATCGCCACGCTGATGGCCCTCGTCGGCGGTGTGCCGAAGGGCTGGATATTCTCTGCGTTCTCGATCGGGCGGAACCAGCTTCCCTATGTGGCGATGGCGGTGCTCGCCGGCGGCAACGTCCGCGTCGGCCTGGAAGACAATCTGTGGCTTGGAAAAGGGCAACTCGCGACGAACGGCGACCTCGTCGAGCGGGCGGCGCAGATCGTGACCGGCATGGGCGCACGCGTGCTCTCGGCCGACGAGGTCAGGACGAAGCTCGGCCTCACAAAGCGAGGCGCAAATGGCGGCTGATATCCGGCAGGCTTCGGTGATCGGCGGCGGCGTGATCGGCGCCGGCTGGGCCGCCCGCCTCCTGCAGAACGGAATCGACGTCGCCGTCTACGATCCGGACCCGGAAACAGAACGCAAGGTCGGTGAAGTCCTCGCAAATGCCGACCGCGCCTTTGCCAGGCTGATGACCGCGCCGCCCGGCAAGCGCGGAACGCTTCGCTTCGTCACGACGGTCGAAGCCGCGGTCGGCGAAGCGGACTACGTGCAGGAGAGCGCGCCGGAAAGAATCGAGCTGAAGCAGAGGCTCCTGGCCGAGATCGACCGTCACGCGCCGCCCGAGACCCTCATCGCCTCATCGACCTCGGGGCTGCTCCCGACCGACCTGCAAGCGTCGATGCAGCGACCGCAGCGGCTCGTCATCGCGCATCCCTTCAATCCCGTCTATCTGCTGCCGCTCGTCGAGATCGTCGCCGGGCAGCGGACGGCGCCGGCGACGGTCGCGCGTGCCGCCGCTTTCTACACCGCAATCGGCATGAAGCCGCTCGTGGTGCGCAAGGAGATCGACGCCTTCATCGGCGACCGGCTGCTCGAGGCGCTTTGGCGCGAAGCCCTGTGGCTCGTGCACGACGACGTCGCGACCGCCGAGGAGATCGACGACGTTATCCGCTACTCTTTCGGCCTGCGCTGGGCGCAGATGGGCACGTTCATGACCTACCGCATCGCCGGGGGCGAGGCCGGGATGCGCCATTTCATGAACCAGTTCGGGCCGGCGCTGAAATGGCCGTGGACCAAGCTCATGGACGTGCCGGAGTTCAACGGCGCGCTCGTCGACAAAATCGTCGCGCAATCCGACGCGCAGGCGAACGGCTACTCGATCCGCGAGCTTGAGCGCATCCGCGACGACAACCTGATCGCCATCCTGCAAGCGCTTCGCGCGCAGGACGGTGGGCGCGGCTGGGGCGCGGGCGCGCTGCTGAAGCAGCATGAGGAGCGCCTGCTTGAAGACGCGCATCGCGACGCCGCCACCCGCGACCACGATACGGCGAAGCCGCTTCGTCTGTTCGAGACGCGCGTCGCCCCCGAGTGGATCGACTACAACGGACACATGACGGAGAGCCGCTATCTGCAGGCCTTCGCCGACAGCACCGACGCGCTGCTTCTCTACCTCGGCATCGACGAGGCCTATCACCGGCGGCGCGGCAGCTACTTCACCGTCGAGACGCATCTCATGCATCTGAAGGAGGTGAAAGCGCTCGAGCCGATCCACACGACAACGCAAATCCTTTCCGCCGACGACAAGCGGCTGCACGTCTTCCAGACGATGCGCCACTCCGCGACCGGCGACGTGCTCGCCACCGCCGAGCAGATGCTGCTCCACGTCGATACGGCGGCAAAGAAAGCCGCGCCGGCCGAGCCGGCGGTGCTCGAACGGCTGCACAGTCTAGCCGCGAAGCATGCCGCTCTTGAACGACCGCCGACCGCCGGACGCGCCGTCGGGCAGAAGCGATAGGAAACCGCGATGCACTTCGGTCTCACGCCCGAGCAGGAGATGGTGGTCGCCACCGTCCGCGGCTTCGTGGAGACCGAGCTTTACCCGCTCGAGGCGGAGGTCGAGCGCCGCAACGAAGTGCCGCGCGGGGTCGGCCGCGCGATCCAGGATAAGGTCCTGGCGCTTGGATTCTACGCGCCGAACATGCCGGCTGAGCTCGGTGGCGGCGGGCTCGACACGCTGACGCTGACGCTGCTTGAGCGCGAGCTCGGCCGCGCCTCGCTGGCGCTCGCCAATTATTGGGCCCGGCCCTCGAAGATTCTGCTCGCGTGCGTCGGCGAGCAGCGCGAAAAGTACCTGCTTCCAAGCATCCGCGGCGAGAAGATCGACGCGCTTGCCATGACCGAGCCGGACGCCGGCTCCGACATCCGCGCGATGAAATGCACGGCGCGGCGCGACGGCGCCGACTTCGTGCTGAACGGCACCAAGCACTTCATCAGCCACGCCGATGTCGCCGATTTCGTCATCGTTTTTGCCGCGACGGGGGAGGAGCAGACTCCGCGCGGCTCTAAGAAACGCATCACCGGCTTCCTCGTCGACCGGGAGACGCCGGGCTTCGCCATCCGCCCCGGCTACGCGTCCCTCTCGCATCGGGGCTACCACAATTCCGTCCTGACCTTCGACGAATGCCGGCTGCCTGCGTCGCAAGTGCTCGGCGAGGTCGACCGCGGGCTCGACGCAATGAATGCGTGGCTTACCGGCACGCGTCTGACGGTCGCCGCGATGTGCGTCGGGCGCGCGCGCCGCGCCTTCGACCTGTCGCTCAACCACGCGGCGACGCGCAAGCAGTTCGGCCAGGAGATCGGCCGCTTCCAGGGCGTCTCCTTCAAGCTCGCCGACATGGTGACCGAGATCGACGCCGCCGACTGGCTGACGCTCGCCGCCGCCTGGCGCCTCGACGCCGGGCTGGAGGCGACGCGCGAAATCTCCTCCGCCAAGCTCTACGCCAGCGAGATGCTCGCCCGGGTGACCGACGAGGCGATCCAAATCCACGGCGGCATGGGACTGATGTCGGACCTGCCGCTCGAGCGCTTCTGGCGCGACGCGCGGGTCGAGCGCATCTGGGACGGGACTTCGGAAATCCACCGCCACATCATCAGCCGCGATCTGTTGCGGCGGGTCGGCGCGTGATGCGGAGCCTCGCGCACCTCCTCCGTCCAAAGTCGATCGCCGCGTTCGGCGGCCGCGAGGCTGAACGCGTCGTGCGGGAATGCGATCGGATGGGCTTTTCCGGCGAAATCTGGCCCGTGCATCCCTCGCGCGAAGAGATGGGAGGACGCCGGTGCTTTCGTACCGTCGACGCGCTTCCTGGCGCACCCGACGCGGCGTTCGTCGGCGTCAACCGGGAGCGGACCGTCGAGATCGTCGGCGCGCTCGCGGCGCGCGGCGCCGGCGGGGCCATCTGCTACGCGTCGGGCTTCCGCGAGGCGGAGAGCGGCGCCGCGCTGCAGCAGGCGCTCGTCCTGGCGGCCGGCGACATGCCGATCATCGGTCCAAATTGCTACGGCCTCATCAACTATCTCGACGGCGTCCCGCTTTGGCCCGATCACCACGGCGGGACGCACGTCGAAAGCGGCGTCGCGATCGTGACGCAGTCCTCCAACATCGCTCTCAACATCACGATGCAGCGCCGCGGGCTGCCGATCGCCTTCGTGGCGTCCGCCGGCAACCAGGCGCAAACGAGCGTCGCGGAGATCGCCGCCGCGTTCCTTGAAGACGAGCGCGTGACCGCGGTCGGGCTCCATGTCGAGGGAGTCGCAGACGTCGCCCACTTCGAGGCGATGGCACGCCGGGCCCGGAGCCTCGGCAAGCCTGTCGTGGCGGTGACCGCCGGCCGGTCGGAGGAGGGGCGCCGCGCCGCTTTCTCGCACACGGCGTCGATCACATCGTCGGACGCCGCGACAGCGGCGTTCTTCGCGAGGCTCGCGATACCGCGGCTCAGGTCCCTCCCGGAATTGCTGGAGGCGCTGAAGCTCTTGCACGTCCACGGCGTGCCGGCGGGCCGCGATCTCTGCTCGATGAGCTGCTCCGGCGGCGATGCGGCGCTGATGGCGGACGCCGCCATCGGCCGCGCCGTACGGTTTCGGCAACTCGACGCCGAGGAGAAGGAGCGCGTCAAGGCGACGCTCAGCGACCTCGTCGCGATCGAGAACCCGCTCGACTATCACACCTTCATCTGGGGCCGCGAAGACGCGATGGCCGAGACGTTCTCGGCCATGATCGGCTGCGGCTTCGATCTCTCGATGCTCGTGCTCGATTTTCCGCGCGCCGATCGTTGCGGAGACGCGGACTACGAGGCCGCCACGGGAGCAATTCTCGCGGCAGCGCGGAGGACAAACCGGCCCGTCGCCGTCGTCGCCACGCTTCCTGAAAACATGCCGGAGGCGCGCGCGGCCGCGTTCCTGGCGGCCGGCATTGCTCCGCTTTGCGGGATCGACGAGGCGATCGCCGGCTTCGATGCCGCCGCTTCTATCGGGGAGCGCTGGCGGAAGCCGCCGCCGCAGCCAGTGCTCGCGGCTCGCGCGGCCGATGCGCCGTGTCGGACGATGTTCGAGGTCGAGGCGAAGGCGGCGCTTGCGCCGTTCGGACTGACCTCACCGCCGCGCCGCCTGGCGCGCGATTGCGGATGCGTCGTCGCCGCTGCCGAAGCGATCGGCTATCCGGTCGCCGTCAAGGCGCTCGGCGTCGCGCACAAGAGCGAGACGGGCGCCGTGCGGCTCGATCTCAAATCCGATGCCGAGGTGAAAGCCGCCGCAGAGGCGCTCTGCGGATTGGGCGCCGGCCTGCTCGTCGAGGCGATGGTGCGGGATGCCGTCGCGGAATTGCTCGTTGGCGTGGTGCGCGACGGGCAGTTCGGCCTCCTGATGACGATCGCCGCCGGCGGCGTATTGGCGGAGCTCTTCTGCGACGCCGTCACGCTCCTTCTGCCGGCGAGCGAAGGAGACATCCGCGAAGCGATCCTGTCGCTGCGGGTCGCGAAGCTGCTCAGCGGCTTTCGTGGCCGGCCGGCCGGCGACATCGACGCCGCAGTCGCCGCGGCCGTCGCGGTCGCTCGCTTCGCCGAGGCGAATGCGGCAACTCTCGAAGAGCTCGACGTCAATCCTTTGATGGTTCTTCCGCAGGGGAGGGGCGCCGTGGCGGCCGACGCACTGATCCGGGTGAGGGTCGGATGAGCGCGGCCATTCAGACGCGCCGCGACGGCGGCATCCTGCTGGTGACGCTCGACCGTCCGCCGGCGAATGCCATCGACTATGCGACGAGCCGGGCGATGGGCGAGACTTTCGAAGCATTCCGCGACGATCCGGATCTGCGCGTCGCGATCGTGACCGGCGCCGGCGAGAAATTCTTCTCGGCCGGCTGGGATTTGAAGGCGGCGGCGGCCGGCGACCCGGTCGACGGGTGGTATGGCGTCGGCGGCTTCGGCGGCATTCAGGAACTGCGCGATCTCAACAAACCCGTGCTCGCGGCGGTGAACGGCATGGCAGTGGGCGGGGGCTTCGAGCTCGCGCTCTCGGCGGACCTGATCCTGGCGAGCGAGCACACCTGCTTCGCGCTTCCTGAAATCCGCGCCGGCACGCTCGCCGACGCTGCGACGGCGAAGCTGCCGAAGCGCATGCCGTATCACGTGGCCATGGATCTTCTGATGACCGGCCGCTGGATGGACGCCGCCGAGGCGCGGAGATGGGGGCTGGTCAACGAGGTCGTTCTGGCGGATCGGCTTCTCGAACGCGCATTCGAGATCGCGCGGCAGCTCGCAAGCGGTCCGCCGCTCGTCTTCGCGGCGATCAAGGAGGTCGCGCGCGCCGCCGAAGCGGAGCACTTCCAAACGATCATGAACAGGATCGCCCGCCGGCAATTTCCGACGGTCGATGTCCTTTACGGCAGCGAGGATCAAAAGGAGGGAGCACGAGCCTTCGCTGAGAAACGCGACCCGATGTGGAAAGGGCGATGAGCTTGCGCGTGCTTGCTCCGCTGACGCCGCGGATGGTCGCAATCACACGGGGTGTCTTGCGCGCGGACGGATAGCCTGTCCGCAGGGACTTGAGGGTCGCCGGAACGTGGAGGTGGCCGAACGCAAATAGGAGGGATCATGTCTCGAGAACTGGAATATCTGGCGAGCCAAACCATTCGCGGCCGCATCAACCGACGCGAGTTTCTGGGCCGCGCCGCCGCGCTCGGCGTTGCGCTTCCCGTCGCGTCGAAGCTTCTGTCGTCCACCGCCTTGGCGGAGGGTCCGAAGAAGGGCGGAAACCTCGTCTGCGGGCTGGTCGGCGGCGAATCGACGAACAGCCTCGACCCAGCGACCTGGCTCAGCCAGGTGCCGCAGATTTTCGGCAAGTGCTGGGGCGAGACGCTGATCTATGCGGCGCCGGAGGACGGCTCGCCAAAGGGGATGCTGGCGGAGTCCTGGCAGGCTTCCGACGACGTCAAGCAGTGGACCTTCAAGATCCGCAAAGGCGTGACGTTCCACAACGGCAAGACGCTGACGCCCGACGACGTCGTGGCGACGCTGAAGCGGCACTCCGATCCCGACGCCAAGTCCGGCGCGCTCGGCGTGGTGAAGGATATCTCCGACATGAAGGTGGATGGCGACAACGTCGTGCTCACCCTCGCGGATGCGAACGCCGATCTGCCGCTCCTCCTGAGCGACTATCACCTGGTGATTCAGCCGGACGGCGGCCGCGATGCCCCCGATGCCGGCATCGGCACCGGGCCCTATCAGGTCGTCGACAACGACCCGGGCGTTCGCCACTACGGGACGAAATATGCCAACCATTGGCGCGACGACGTCGGCTTCGTCAACTCCGTCGAAATCCTGGTCATGAACGACAACACGGCGCGCATGTCGGCGCTGCAATCCGGTCAGGTCCACATAGTCAATCGCGTGGAGCCGAAAACGGTGTCGTTGCTGCAAGGCGCGGGAGGCGTCGTCATCGAACGCGTGCCGTCGAAGGGGCACTACGTCTTCATCATGCACTGCAATACGGCGCCCTTCGACAATAACGACCTTCGGATGGCATTGAAGCTCTCCATCGATCGCGAGGCGATGATCCAGACGATCCTGCAGGGCTATGCGACGATCGGAAACGACTTCCCGATCTCCAAGTCGTATCCCTACTTCCCGGCCGACATCGAGCAGCGCCCCTACGATCCGGACGAAGCCAAGCACTACTATCAGAAGTCCGGCCATTCCGGGTCGATCCTGCTCAGGACCTCCGAAGTGGCGTTCCCCGGCGCGGTCGACGCGGCGACGCTCTATCAGCAACAGGCGGCGAAGGCCGGCATCCAGATCGACGTGCAGCGTGAGCCAGGCGACGGCTACTGGGACAATGTGTGGAACAAGCAGCCCTTCTGCGCCTCCTACTGGGGCGGGCGGCCGACGCAGGATTCCATGTATTCGACCGCCTATTATTCGAAGGCCGACTGGAACGACACGCGCTTCTTCAATCCGGACTTCGACAAGATGCTTCTCGCGGCGCGTGGCGAGCTCGACGATGCCAAGCGGGCGCAGATCTATCACGACATGGCGGTCATGGTGCGCGACACCGGCGGGCTGATCCTGCCGATGTTCAACGACTTCATCGACGCGCACTCCGAGCAGGTGATGGGTTGGGTGGTCGACCCGAACCAGGAGACGTCGAACCTCTCCGCGCCGATCCGCGTCTGGCTCGCCTCGTAGGGCGGGGAGGGGGCCGTGGGCGGGCCGCTCCTAAAGATGATCGTCCAGCGCATTGCGCTGGGCGTGCTTCTCCTGTGGGCGGTGTCGGCGGTGATCTTCGCCGGCACGCAAATCCTGCCGGGCGACGTGGCGACAGCCATGCTCGGCCAGCAGGCCACGCCGGAGGCAGTCGCCAATATCCGCAACGAGCTCGGTCTCAATCGGCCGGCCGTCGTGCGCTATTTCGACTGGCTCGGCCATGCCCTGCAGGGGGATTTCGGCAAGAGCTATACGAACCGCCAGGATATCGCGAAGAGCATCGGGAAGCGGCTCGGGAACACGCTGTTTCTTGCCGCCGCAGCCGCCTCCATCGCGGTGCCGCTCGCCATCATGCTCGGCATCCTGGCGGTCCGCTACAGGAATACGTTCTTCGACCGCTTCATATCGATCGCGACGCTTTCGGCGGTTTCCCTGCCGGAGTTCTTCGCGGGCTATCTGCTGATCGTTCTCTTTGCGGTGAAGCTTCGCTGGTTCCCGAGCACGGCGACAATCCGCGACACGATGAGCTTCGGTCAGCAGCTCTACACGATCGCGCTCCCGACCCTCACGTTGGTGCTCGTGGTGCTCGGCCATATGATGCGGATGACGCGCGCGGCCGTGCTCAACGTGCTCTCCTCCGCCTATATCGAGACGGCGGAGCTGAAGGGCATCTCGCCCTCACGCATCATCTGGAGGCACGCGCTTCCGAACGCGCTTGCGCCGATCGTCAACGTCGTGGCGCTGAACCTCGCCTACCTCGTCGTCGGCGTCGTCGTGGTGGAGGTGATCTTCGTCTATCCCGGCATGGGCCAGTACATGGTCGACCATGTCGCCAAGCGCGACGTGCCGGTGGTGCAGGCCTGCGGCATGGTCTTCGCCTCCGTCTACATCATCCTGAACCTCATCGCGGACCTGGCCGCCGTTCTCGCCAATCCGCGGCTCCGGCATCCGAGGTAGACGATGTTCAGACGTATGCCAGTTTCCGCGATGGTGGGGCTTTTCGGGGTCTGCCTCTACCTCTTCATGGCGATCTTCGCGCCCTTGATTGCGCCGCACCCGGTCTTCGAGGTGGTCGGGAAAGTCTGGGAGCCGCCCTCCTGGACCTTCCCGCTCGGCACCGACAATATCGGCCGCGACATCCTCTCGCGGCTGATCTGGGGCGCGCAGATCACCATCTTCGTCGCCGCAGCGGCGACCTTTCTGGCCTTTGGGATCGGCGTGATACTCGGCTTCTTCGCCGCCATCATGCGCGGTTGGCCCGACCAACTCCTGTCGCGTCTCATCGATCTCCTGATGGCGATCCCGACGCTGATCTTCGCGCTGGTCGTTCTCTCGGTGCTGCCGACCGACCTCTACGTGCTGATCCTTGTGATGGCGGTGCTCGATTCCACGCGCGTCTTCCGCATCAGCCGCGCCGTCGCCGTCGACATCGCGGTCATGGACTTCGTGGAGGCGGCGCGGCTCCGCGGCGAGGGCTGGGGCTGGATCATGTCGCGCGAAATTCTGCCAAACGCGCTTTCGCCGCTACTTGCCGAACTTGGCCTGCGCTTCGCCTTCGCGGTGCTTTTTTTGTCGGCGCTGTCGTTCCTCGGTCTCGGCGTGCAGCCGCCGGTCGCCGACTGGGGCTCAATGGTCAAAGAGAACAAGGACGGGATCGTCTTCGGCATTTCTGCCGCGCTCATTCCCGGCACGGCGATCGCCACACTCGCCATCAGCGTCAATCTCGTGGTGGACTGGGTGCTGAACCGTACGTCGAGCCTGAAGGGGGGACGTGGCGATGTCTGATCTCATCCTCGACGTCCGCGACCTCAAGATCGAGGCGACGATCCACCCGCCCGGCGAGCCCGCGCGGGACGTGACCATCGTCGACGGCGTCTCCTTCACGCTCGGCAAGGGGCGCGTGCTCGGCCTGATCGGCGAATCCGGCGCTGGCAAGTCGACGATCGGCCTCGCGGCGCTCGCCTATGGGCGCGGCGGCTGCCGCATCGTCGGTGGCGAGGTGCATCTCGACGGGATCGACATCCTGAAGCTCAGCCGGTCCGACGTCCGCGATATTCGCGGCGACCGCGTCTCCTACGTGGCGCAGTCGGCCGCCGCCGCCTTCAATCCGGCGCGCAGGATCGGGGACCAGGTCGTCGAGGCGGCGGTCAGGCACGGCCTGATGGCGCGCGGAGCGGCGCATCGCCGCGCCTTCGAGCTTTTCCGCGTGCTCGGGCTTCCGTCGCCCGAGACGTTCGGCAGCCGCTATCCGCACCAGGTCTCCGGCGGCCAGCTGCAGCGGGCGATGACTGCGATGGCGCTTTGCCCGAAGCCCGACCTGATCGTCTTCGACGAGCCGACGACGGCGCTCGACGTGACCACGCAGATCGACGTTCTCGCCGCCATCAAGCGCGCCATCGAGGAGACCGGCACCGCCGCGCTCTACATCACCCACGACCTCGCCGTCGTCGCGCAGGTCTCCGACGACATCATGGTGCTCCGCCACGGCAAGACCGTGGAATATGGCTCGGTGCAGCAGATCATCGAGGCGCCCCGAGAGGACTACACGACGCGACTCGTGTCGATCCGCAAGACGCTGAAGGAGGCTGCGCCGGATCAGTCGGCGGCGCTCCTCAAGGTGGAACACGTGGACGCCGCCTACGCCACCGTGCCGGTTCTGCACGACGTGACGCTGCACGTGCCGCCAGGGCAGACGCTCGCCGTGGTCGGGGAGTCCGGATCGGGCAAGTCGACGCTCGCGCGCGTGGTGACGGGCCTGCTGCCGCCGAGCCGCGGCGCGGTCGTCTTCGACGGCAAGCCGCTCGCGCCGGCGCTCAAGGATCGCAGCCGCGAGGAGCTGCGGGCACTGCAGATGATCTACCAGATGGCCGACGTCGCCATGAACCCGCGACAGACGATCCGGCAGATCATCGGCCGGCCGCTGCAGTTCTATTTCGGCATACGCGGGGCGGAGAAGACGCGGCGCGTCGAAGAGCTTCTCGACCACATCGAGCTCGAACGCGACCTGATCGACCGCTATCCCGCGGAGCTCTCCGGCGGCCAGAAGCAGCGCGTCTGCATCGCCCGCGCGCTCGCCGCGAATCCCAAGCTCATCATCTGCGACGAGCCGACCTCGGCGCTCGATCCGCTCGTAGCCAATGGCATCTTGAAGCTCTTGATGAAGCTGCAGGCCGAAACCGGGGTTTCATATCTCTTCATAACGCACGACATCGCGACGGTGAGGGCGATCGCCAATTCCATTGCCGTCATGTATCGCGGACGCCTCGTTCGCTTCGGCCCGAAGGACATGGTCCTCACGCCCCCCTTCGACGACTATACGGACCTCTTGTTGTCCTCGGTTCCGGAGATGGAGATCGGCTGGCTGGAGAAGGTTCTGGAGCATCGACGCATGGAAAGCGCGGGCCACTAGGCGTCCGAAAGGACAGGCAAGGAGCGCGCGCCGTGCAGCCGAATTTCCTGATCATCATGGTCGACCAGCTCTCCGGGACCTTCTTTCCCGACGGGCCGGCGGCGTTTTTGCATGCGCCCAATCTCGCGCGCCTCGCGGAGCGCTCGGTCCGTTTCAATGCCAACTATTGCGCGAGCCCGCTCTGCGCGCCGTCGCGCGCATCCTTCATGTCGGGGCAGCTCCCTTCGCGCACAGGGGTCTACGACAATGCCGCCGAATTCCCGTCCGCGATCCCGACCTTCGCGCACTATCTGCGCCGGCTCGGCTACCGCACCGCGCTTTCGGGCAAGATGCATTTCGTCGGCCCCGATCAGCTGCACGGGTTCGAGGAGCGGCTGACGACCGACATCTATCCGGCCGATTTCGGCTGGACACCCGACTGGACGCGACCGGACGAGCGCATCGACTGGTGGTACCACAATCTTGCATCGGTCACCGAGGCTGGTGTCGCCGAGATGACCAACCAGCTCGAATATGACGACGAGGTCGCGCATTTCGCCCGGCAGCGGATTTTCGATTTCGCGCGGAAGAGCGACGGGCGCCCCATTTGCCTCACCGTCAGCTTCACGCATCCGCACGATCCCTATGTCATGCGGCGGCGATACTGGGATCTTTACGAGGGCGCCGACTTTCCGATGCCCACCGGAGCAATTCCTTATGAGGATCAGGACCCGCATTCGCGCCGGATTCTCGATTCGTGCGACTGGCGGCGCTTCACGATCGGCGACGAGCAGGTCCGCGCCGCCCGCCGCGCCTACTTCGCCGCAATCTCCTATCTCGACGAAACGATCGGCGACCTTCTGGAGACGCTCGAAACCTGCGCCTTCGCCGAAAACACGGTCGTCGTCTTCACGTCAGATCACGGCGACATGCTCGGCGAGCGCGGCCTCTGGTTCAAAATGAACTTCTTCGAGGGGAGTGCGCGCGTTCCTCTCATGATGGCCGCGCCGGGCTTCGGATCGCGCAGCGTTGCCGAACCGACGAGCCTTCTCGACGTGCTGCCGACCTTGGTGGAGCTCGCCGGCGGGTCGGTCGCCGACGTCCCGACGCCCCTCGACGGAGTGAGCCTCGTGCCGCTCGCGTCGGGCGCCGAGGGATCGGGCCGCCGCGTCTTCGCCGAATACGCCGCGGAAGCAGCGATCTCGCCGATCGTCATGATCCGCGAGGGCTCGCTAAAATACATCCACTGCGAGTCCGATCCGCCGCTCCTCTTCGATCTTGCCGGTGACCCGCAAGAGCGGCGCAACCTGGCGCCCGGCGACGCCAAGCGCGCGGATCGTTTCCGCGCCGCAATCGTCGACCGCTGGGACCTCGACGCCTTCAATGCCGATGTGCTCGCAAGCCAGGCGCGGCGGCACGTCGTCTACGCGGCGCTCCGCAACGGAAGCTACTTCCCGTGGGATTTCCAGCCGCTGCAAAAGGCGTCCGAGCGCTACATGCGAAACCACCTGGACCTCAACGAGCTTGAGGCGTCGGCCCGATTTCCACCGCCGTAATGGTCGTGATTGCAGCGCCGGGGCCTCCGTCGTGTCCAGGCTCACGCGGCCGGCGGCCGGTACGTCAATTGAGGTCTTGCCCCGGCTTCCGCGGCGCAGGTACGGCGGCGACGGGTGCTCCCGGTCGGTCGCCCAGCGCTTTCCCGCGCGCCTCGACCAGCGCCTGATCGATCAGGAAAACGAGGACGGCAAGCCCATCGTCGCCGAGTAAAGCCGCCTCGTTTCGCAAATATTGGAGCTCTTTGACGGCGGCGCGCAGATATTCATCTCTCGTGGCCATTTTCCGCTCCCCTCGCGAGGGCCTTCGTCGGCACGCGGGTGCCTCCACGCGCGGAAACGCTTCGACGGCAAATGAAGTTCCGCGCTCACGGATTGTCTGCAACCGAAGGAAGATTTCCGCGTCTCAGTCTGGAGAATGCAAAGTCACGCGCGAGAATGGCTTCTCCGAGGCACCGTTCCTTGCCCTGCGCTCACCCCGGCGGGTTAACGGATCGCGGCGGGCCGCGCCTTTGCCCGGCTTCAAGCCCTGGTCGACCCCGCCTTGCTTTTGCCCTGATTCGACTTGCAAATTCGCCTCCGGCAAGAAGAATCGTGATCGCCTTGCGACGGTCCCGTTAGGGCTTTGGTAACGGCGTTTGTTAATCTTCTTCGGTCGAGCCGAGCCATACGCGGCGCGGACAACGGCCGGAAGACGAGGGGGTGTTTTGATTTCCAGGCAAGGCTTGACCCTGCGCGCTCACGTTTCCCTCAAGCGCGCGCTTGCAACAGTGGGCCTTTGCGGCGTTCTTGCCGCGTGTTCGGCAACGAGCGGACCGGTGGTCGGGAGGTTCATTCCGAAAGCCCCGCCGGCGGCGGTTGACGCTGATGCTGCGACGAGTTCCGAGCCCGCCTACGTCGCCGCCGCGAACAGCAAGGGCTTCGGATTCATGCACGCGACCGGTGCGGCGGACGCAACGCCATCCGTGCCGCACAAGGTCGCGGCAGCCGGCGACGTAAAGAACTACAGCGCCGTCGGGATGGCCTCGTGGTACGGCACACAATTCAACGGGCGGCCGACCGCGAACGGCGAAACCTTCAACCGGCTGGCGCTGACCGCCGCGCACCTTTCGTTGCCGCTTCCAAGCTATGTGCGCGTGACGAACCTGGAGAACAACCGCTCCATCACCGTCCGCGTCAACGACCGCGGGCCCTATGTCGGCAACCGCCTGATCGACGTGTCCGAGCAGACCGCGGAGCTTCTCGCCTTCCGCCGCCACGGGACGACGCGGGTCAAGGTCGACTATGTCGGGCCGGCGCCGGTCGACGCCGACGACGGGCAGATGCTTCTCGCCACCTATCGCGGCCCGTCGAAGACACGCGCGGCCGTGGTGGCGGCGGCGAACCGTCCGCTGCCGACGCGCGTCGCCTTCGCCGACGAGCCGGACGCGGGCAGTGGGGCAAGGGCCATGGATCAGCTCACCACCCGCCCGTCGGTGATGAACCGCATCCTGATGGCCTTCAACGTCGCCGGCTTCGCCGGCAACTAGCCTGCCGGTGCCGCGCGGCGACGCGCTCGCTCCAGAATTTCCGGCCGAACTTGATTCCCGCGGCGGCGCGGCGTTTCATGGCGCAAGCTTCCGCGCAAATCGAGTCAGGACCGTTCATTGAGGCCGTTCGCAGCAATCCGCGCACTCTTCATCTGCCTGGCGTTTTCAGCCTTCTGCGCAGCCCCGGCCGCCGCGCAGCCCTTCGACACCAAGGCGCCCAACGCCATCCTTGTCGACTACGAGACCGGCACCGTGCTCTTCGAGAAGGCGGCGGACGAGCCGTTCGAGCCGGCTTCGATGACGAAGCTCATGACCGCCGACCTCATTTTCGACGCGCTCAAGAGCGGGAAGCTCAAGGAGAGCGACGCGTTCAACGTCTCCGAACACGCCTGGCGGACCGGCGGTGCGCCGGCCGGGGGGTCAGCGATGTACGCGGAAATCCACTCCGACATACCGGTGCAGGACCTTCTGCGCGGGCTGATCGTGCAGTCCGGCAACGACGCGGCGATCGTGCTCGCCGAGGGGCTCGCGGGCTCCGAGCAGGCCTTCGTCGACCGCATGAACGAACGCGCCGCCGCGCTCGGGATGACCGGCACGCATTTCGCCAACCCGAACGGCCTCTTCGACCCCGACCAGAAGATGACCGCGCGCGATCTCGCGACGCTCGCGCGCACGGTCATCCACGATTTCCCCGAATATTATCCGATCTTCTCCGAGCCCGAATTCACCTGGAACAAGATCCGCCAGCTGAACAAGAATCCGCTCGTCGGCGACAATATCGGCGTGGACGGCCTGAAGACCGGCTACATCAAGGAGTCGGGCTACGACGTCACCGCTTCGGCACTAAGAGACGGGCAGCGGCTCATCCTCGTGGTTGCCGGGCTTTCCTCCGAATCAGACCGCGAAGCGGAGGCGAAGAGGATACTCGACTGGGGCTTCCGCAGCTTCCAGAAGATCACCGCCTATGAGAAGGATGAGATCGTGACGGAGGCGTCGGTCTACGGCGGGGAGATCGGTCACGTGCCGCTCAAGGCGGGAAGCGCCGTCACCTTCCTGGCGCCGCGCGACGGCAAGGAGAGGCTGAAGGCGTCGGTCGTCTATCAGGGGCCGCTGATGGCGCCGGTCAAGGAAGGGATCGAGGTCGGTGCGCTCAAGGTCTGGAGCGGCGACCGCCTGATCCAGGAGACGCCGCTGTTTACGGCGGGGTCGGTGCAGCGCGGACCGCTCCACGCGCGCGCGCTCGACGCGCTGGGCGAACTGCTCTTCGGCTGGCTTCCGTGAAAGGGCGGGGGCGCTTCATCACTCTTGAAGGCGGCGAGGGAGCGGGAAAATCCGGGCACGCGGCGCGGCTTGCCGACTGGCTGAGAGGCGAGGGGGTCGACGTCCTCGTCACCCGCGAGCCGGGCGGCTCGCCCCGCGCCGAGGCGCTCCGCGAGCTTCTCCTTGGCGGGCGGTTCGCCGCGCGCGGCCCGGAGACCGAAGCGCTCGTTTTCGCGCTCGCCCGCGCCGACCACCTCGCCGTCGTCATCCGGCCGGCGCTCGCGGCTGGGACATGGGTGATCTGCGACCGTTTCATGGATTCCACGCGCGCCTATCAGGGCTCCGCGGGGGTCGACGCGAAGCTCCTCGACCTGATCGAAGCGATCGTCGTCGGCGAAGACCGCCCCGATCTCACGCTGATCCTCGACGTTCCGGCCGCGCTCGGCCTTGAGCGCGCACGCAAGAAGAAGCCGGCGCCCGACCGCTTCGAGAGCGACGGCGTCGCGCTTCACGAGGCGCGGCGGCAGGCATTCCTGGCGATCGCGGCGCGCGAGCCGGAACGCTGCGTGGTGATCGACGCGACGCTGGACAAGACGGCGGTCGCTGAAGCGATCCGGAGTGCCGTGGCTGCTCGGCTGAAGCCTGGCAAGGCGACGGGCTGAGCCGATGGCACGCGCCCCGAAGCTTGAGGAGGAACGCCCGCCCTTCGACGCGCTCGAAGGCGTCGCGCTGCCGCGCCAGACGACGATGCTCGCCGGGCATCACGCGGCCGAAGCGGCGCTCCTCGACGCCTACCGGTCAGGGCGCATGCACCACGGCTGGATCCTCGCCGGCGAGCGCGGGATCGGGAAAGCGACGCTCGCCTTCCGGCTCGCCCGCTTCCTCTTCGCACATCCCGACCCGACCGCTGCGGATGTGCAAGCGGCGAGCGATCTCTTCGTCCCGGCGGAGCATCCGGCCTCACACCGCATGGCCGCCGGCGCGCACGGCAACCTCCTCCATCTGCAGCGCGACTGGAACGAGCGGGACAAGCGCTACCGCACCGAACTTTCGGTCGAATCGATCCGCAGGATCACACCTTTTCTCGGCACGACAGCGGGCGAGGGGGGGTGGCGCGTCGTCATCGTCGACACAGCCGACGACATGAACCGCAACGCCGCGAACGCCATCCTGAAGAACCTCGAGGAGCCACCACGGCGGACGCTCTTCCTGCTCATCACGGAGCGGCGCGGCTCGCTGCTCCCGACCATCCTCTCGCGTTGCCGCACGCTTCACGTTGAGCCGCTCTCAACCGCCGATACCGACGCCGTGGTGAAAGCCGCGGCGCCGGACGCCGGGGAGGGGACCGATCCGGAGCTTTCGGCAGCGCTCGCGGCGGGGAGCCCGCGCCGGCTCATCGAACTTCGCCGCCAGGGCGGCGTGGAACTCTACCGGCTCATGCGCGACGCGATCGAGAAGGGCGACCGCCCGGCGCAGTTCAAGCTCGCGACGCGGGCGGGCGACGCCGCCGGCATGCAGCAGTTCCTGGAGCTTTTCGAGGGGTATCTCAGCCGTCGCATTCGCGGCCGCTCCGAGCCGGAGGCGGCGGAAGCGGCTCCGGCGCTGCCGCTTGTCACCTGGGCGGGCTTGTGGGAAAAGGCCACGCTTTCCGGAGGCGAGGTCGAGGAATACAACCTCGACCGTCGGCAGTTCGTGCTCGACCTTCTCGAGACCTCGGCGGCCGCCGTTCGTCGGCCCGGAAGCTCAATCTGACACCACGTTGCCGGATCCCCGATGGCCGAGAAATTCTACATCACGACGCCGATCTTCTATCCGAATGGCGTCCCACATATCGGCCATGCCTACAACATGATCGCGAGCGACGTGATCGCGCGCTTCGAGCGGCTCGACGGCAAGGACGTGTTCTTCCTGACCGGGACCGATGAGCATGGCCTGAAGATGCAGCAGACGGCCATCGCGCAGGGGCTGACGCCGCGCGACCTCGCCGACCGAAACTCGCAGGTCTTCCGCGATCTCGTCGCGAGGCTCGGCCTTTCCAACGACGACTTCATTCGCACGACCGAGCCGCGCCACTATCTGGCATCGCAGGAGATCTGGCGGCGCATGGATGCCGCCGGCGACATCTACCTCGGCCGCTATGCCGGCTGGTACTCAGTCCGCCAGGAGCAATATTTCGACGAAGGCGAGACTAAGCTCGGGGAGGACGGCGTCAGGCGCGAGCCGCTCGGCTCCCCGGTCGAATGGGTCGAGGAGGAGAGCTACTTCTTCCGTCTTTCCGCCTACCAGGAGAAGCTCCTCGCGCACTACGAAGCGAACCCCGACTTCGTCGGACCGCGCGAGCGGCGGAACGAGGTGGCGAGCTTCGTCAAGGCCGGGCTCAACGATCTTTCGATCTCGCGCACGACCTTCAACTGGGGCGTGCCGGTCCCAAACGACCCGAAGCACGTGATGTACGTGTGGGTCGACGCGCTGACCAACTACATCACCGCCGCCGGCTTCCCCGACGAGACGGCGCCGCGCTGGCGCTATTGGCCGGCCGACATCCACCTGATCGGCAAGGACATCGTGCGCTTCCACGCCGTCTATTGGCCGGCCTTCCTGATGTCGGCGGGGATCGCGCTGCCGAAGCGCGTCTTCGGTCACGGCTTCCTGTTCAACCGCGGTGAGAAGATGTCGAAGTCGGTCGGCAACGTCGTCGATCCCTTCACCATCAGCGCGCACTACGGCGTCGACCAGGTGCGCTACTTCTTCATGCGCGAAGTGTCGTTCGGACAGGACGGCGCCTACAGCCACGATGCCATCGTGAACCGCATCAATGCC
Organism: uncultured Alphaproteobacteria bacterium; assembly: GCA_963739005.1. GTDB lineage: Bacteria > Pseudomonadota > Alphaproteobacteria > Rhizobiales > Afifellaceae > DASWJZ01. The sequence goes on from CAVTYQ010000007.1 coordinate 253,601, forward strand.
GACCTTGCCAACGACCTCGGCAACCTGGCGCAGCGCTCGCTATCGATGATCGGCCGCTACGCGGATGGGGTGGTGCCGACGCCCGGCACCTTCACGGCCGAGGACCAAACGCTGCTTGCCGCCGCCGACGGGCTCATCGAGCGCTGCCGCTTCGAGATGAGCCAGCTCGCAATCCACCTGATGCTAACGGCGATCTGGCAGGTTGTCGCCGACGCCAACCGCTATTTTGCGTCGCAGGAACCGTGGGCGCTCCGAAAGAGCGACCCGGCGCGGATGGCGACGGTGCTCTACGTGACCGCCGAAGTGGTGCGGCAGGTCGGGATCCTGGTGCAGCCGGTGATGCCAAGCGCGGCGGCGCGGCTTCTCGACCTCGTTGCGGCGCCTGCCGACGCGCGGACCTTCGCGAGCCTCAGAGAGGCGGGGCGGCTCAAGCCCGGAGCGGCGCTGCCGGCGGCCGAGCCCATCTTCCCGCGCTACGTGGAGAAGGAGACGAGCGCGTAGCGCGCGTCAGGCGACGCGCCGCACGCCGCACTGGCGGTCGAGCAACTCGATGATCAATTCCTTCGGGAGTGGCCGCGAGAAGAGATAGCCCTGCAGCTCGGTGCAGCCGGTGGCGGCGAGGAACGTCCGCTGCTCCTCTGTCTCCACGCCTTCAGCCGTGACCATCAGCCCGAGCGTCTTGCCGATATTCGCCACGGCCTGGACGATCGCGGCAGAGTCGGCCGACTGCCCGAGATGCTGCACGAAGGAGCGGTCGATCTTCACCTTGTCGACCTCAAGCCGGCGCAGGTGCGCGAGGCTCGAATAGCCGGTGCCGAAATCATCAAGCGCGATCCTGACGCCGGCAGCACGGAGGTCCCGCATACTGCAGGCCACCACGCCGTCGGCATTGAAGAGCGCGTTCTCGGTGACCTCAAGCTGCAACCGGTTCGGATCGAATCCGCACTCGTTGATGATGCGCAGAAACCGGTGGGCCAGCTGCGGATCGCGCAGCTGAACGGGCGAGACATTGACCGCCAGGGCGATGTTCGGCCACGGGCTCAGCGTCTTGCACGCGTTGGCGAGAACCCATTCGCCAAGCTGTGCGATGAGACCCGTCTCCTCGGCGACCGGGATGAACTGGGTCGGTCCGAGGAACCCGAGCGTCGGGTGCCGCCAGCGCACCAGCGCTTCGACGCCGATCAGCTCTTCGCCGACGTTCGAATAGAGCGGCTGATAGTAGAGATCCAAGCCGCGCTCCGCAGTGAGCGCCGTGCGCAGCTCGGCGTGGATCAGGATGCGTCGTTTGCGCCGCTCGTCCATCTCGTCGGAAAACATGCGGAAGCAGCCGCGGCCTTCGCTCTTCGCCTTGTAGAGCGCCACGTCGGCCTTACGCAGGAGGTCGGTGTAGCGGCAGTCCGGCTCGCTTGCGAGCACGACGCCGATCGACGCGCTGATGAAGGCCTTCATGCCGGCGACATCGAAAGGCGAGCCGGCTACCTCCAGGATACGCCCGCACAAAGCGTCGAGGGATAAGGGGTCGTCGACGTCGCATACGAGGACCGCAAATTCGTCGCCACCGAGGCGGGCGACCGTGTCGCCGGCCCTGACGACGCCGGCAATGCGGCTCGCAAATTCTCGGATCAGCTCGTCGCCAGCCTGGTGGCCATGGCGGTCGTTGATGTCCTTGAACCCATCGAGATCGATATAGAGCAGGGCGCAACGCCTCGACCCGCGCGCGACCCTGGCAAGCTCCTGGTCGACGCGGTCGTTCAGGAGCGTCCGGTTCGCGAGCCCGCTCAGCGAGTCGTGAAGCGCGAGGTAGCGGCTGTGCGCCTCGGCCTCGCGGAAAGCGGTGATGTCGTTGATGATAGCGACGAGGAGGGGGATTTCATTGGCGCCGACATGCACGAGACGCTTGTGCGTAACGATGGTGCGGACATTGCCGTTCAGGTCGGTGTGCTGCTCCTCGTTCTCATTCTCGTCGCCAGAGGTGAAAACGCGATCGTCGATGGTCCAGAACACCTCGGCCTGCTCGGCCGGCACGATGTCGAAGTCGGATTTCCCGATCAGCTTCTCCCGCGGCAATCCCATGAATTTGCACATGGCCGCGTTAAGCAGGACCCAGCGATGCTCGCGGTCCTTCACGAAGATCGGGCTCGCGACGACATCGATGATCGTCTGCAGGGCCTCGATGCTGTCGATTGCCTCGATCGGCGTCATTCTTGTTTCTTTAGGTAGCCGCGCGACCTTCCCCGATCGCAACCTTCTGCCTACGCCAAAACCAATTGCATCCGCCTGAATCCGATTTCTCGAATTGTCGGAAAGCTTGTCGCGACGGGCGAATTTCCCGTTAGGGCTGTCGCTGTTCCGCCTCAATCGCGCGGTCGAGCCAGGGGCAAATGCGTTTATTTCCCAGTGACATAGGGAATGCGGCTTCGTGCAGTTCTTTCACGCGATGCCGGCGTCCGGCACGCCGACCGCCATCGGTCTCGGCCGTGATCGACCTCGGCAAGAAGAATCCCTAGAACGGGCGGCGGCCTGGGTCTCTTCCTCCGGATTCCACTTCATGCTCGTCGACAGCCATTGCCACCTCGATTTCCCCGATTTCGCCGACGAACTTGACCAGGTCGTCACGCGCGCCGCGGCGGCCGGGGTCGGCGCGTTGGTGACGATCTCGACGCGCGTCCGGCGCTTCGACGCAGTCAGGGCGGTCGCCGAGCGCTTCGACAAAGTCTACTGCTCGGTCGGCACGCATCCGCACAACGCGCATGAAGAGCTCGACGTCACGGCGGCGGACCTCGCCAAGATCGCCGAGCATCCGAAGGTCGTGGCGATCGGGGAAGCGGGGCTCGATTACCACTACGACAACTCGCCCCGCGACGCGCAGATGGCGGGCTTTCGGACCCACATCGCAGCGGCGCGCGCGACCGGCCTTCCGCTCGTGATCCACGCACGCGAAGCGGACGCGCATCTCGGCGAGGTATTGAAGGAGGAGACAAAGACGGGGGCTTTTCCCGCCGTGCTGCATTGCTTTTCGTCGGGCCGCGCACTCGCCGAGACCGGGCTCTCGCTCGGCCATTACGTTTCATTTTCGGGCATTCTCACCTTCAAGAACTCACAGGAGATCAGAGACATAGCCCGCGATCTTCCAGCCGATCGGATACTCGTTGAGACCGACGCGCCGTATCTCGCGCCGCCGCCGCACCGGGGAAAGCGGAACGAACCGGCCTTCGTCGCCGAGACAGCAGCGGTACTCGCGAAGACGCGCGGCGTCAGCCCGGAAGCGATCGCCGCGCAGACGACTGAGAACTTCTTCCGCCTTTTCTCCAAAGTGCCGCGGCGCTGAGGGCGTGCTTTGAGCGACGTCCTGCGCTTCACGATCCTCGGCTGCGGCTCGTCGCCCGGCGTCCCGCGCATCGGCGGCGACTGGGGCGAATGCGATCCCTCCAACCCGAAGAACCGGCGGCGGCGCTGCTCGCTGCTGGTCCAGCGCGTCTCGCGCGACGGGCACTTCACCAACGTCATCGTCGACACCAGCCCGGACCTTCGCGAACAGGCGCTTAGCGCCGGCATCGGCGAGCTCGACGGCGTCCTCTTCACGCATTCCCATGCCGACCACATCCACGGCATCGACGACCTGCGCGGCTTCGTGATGAACATGCGGCGGCGCGTCGACGTCTATGCCGACGCAACGACAATGGAGCGGATCCAGGAGGCCTTCGGCTACTGCTTCGAGACGCCGCCAGGCAGCGAATATCCGCCGATCGCCGACGCGCATCCGATCGCTCCAGGCGAGCCGGTCACGATCGAAGGGAAGGGGGGCACCCTCACCGCGCTCCCGATAACCCAAGTCCACGGGCGGATTGCATCACTTGCGTATCGCATCGGAGGCCTTGGCTATTCGCCCGACGTCAGCGGGCTCGACGCCGAGGCGGAACGCCTCATGCAAGGACTCGACGTCTGGATCGTCGACGCCCTGCGCCCGCGCCCACATCCAAGCCATTTCTCGCTCGCCGAGGCGCTGCAGTGGATCGAGCGGCTGAAGCCGAAGCGCGCGGTGCTGACCCACATGCACGTCAACCTCGACTACGAGACGCTTCGGCGCGAGTTGCCGGAAAATGTCGAGCCCGCCTACGACGGCATGGTGATCGAGCTTCCGGTCGGATGAGGAAGCTTCCGGAGGCAACGCCCAGCGCCTATCTTTGGTCGGCGTGACAAACCTAGGAGCGATCGAAAATCGTGAAATCCACCGGCCTCGCATTCCTGCTCTGGTGCCTGTGCTTCATCGGGCTTTGCGGCTTGCACCGCATCTATGTCGGGCGCGTCGGCACCGGCATCTTGTGGCTGCTGACGCTCGGGCTTCTCGGCATCGGCCAGCTCATCGACCTCTTCCTGCTCGGCTCCATGGTGAAGATCGCGAACCTCGAAACGGCGGTCGGGCGAACCTGAATTCCGGGCTTTTGTCGGTCCGTTCGCGTCGCCCATTTTGGTTCCATAATATATCTTATGCGAATCATTGAGACAGGCACCGGGGCGCATCGCCTTATCGCCTCCGTCGTGCGAAACGGACCCGGGGCATCGATTCACCCCCGCCGGACAGCCTGTGGAATTCGCCGATGGCCGATCGCAAGCCGCACGTCGCGATCACCTATTGCCGCCAATGCAATTGGCTGATGCGATCCGCCTGGATGGCACAGGAACTGCTTTCGACGTTCTCAGAGGAGCTTGGCGCCGTCACGCTCATCCCCTCGACCGGCGGCGCCTTTCAGATCGAAGTTAACGGCGAAATCGTCTGGGAGCGAAAACGCGACGGCGGGTTTCCCGACGTAAAGGCACTCAAGCAGCGCGTCCGCGACGTGATCGAGCCCGGGCGCGATCTCGGGCACGTCGACCGCGGATCGAAGGAGCCGAGCGAGTGAAGCCCGGCAAGGACATCAAGGACCTGATCGCCATTATGGCGCGGCTCCGCTCGCCCAAGATCGGCTGCCCGTGGGACCTGAAGCAGGATTTCCGCTCGATCGCGCCCTATACGATCGAAGAGGCCTACGAGGTCGCCGACGCGATCGAGCGTGGCGATTTCGATGACTTGAAGGATGAGCTCGGCGACCTCCTGCTGCAGGTCGTGTTCCACGCGCAGATGGCCGCCGAGGAGGACCGGTTCGCCTTCGGCGACGTGGTCGAGGCGATCACCACCAAGCTGATCCGCCGCCACCCGCACATCTTCGGCGATCTCGACCTGTCCGACGCAGCCGCCGTCAAGGAGCGCTGGGACGAGATCAAGGCGGAGGAGAAGGCCGAGCGGGCGGCAAAGCGCACGGCAAATGGCGAGGCGGCGGAAGAGAACGGCATCCTCGCCGACGTTCCGGTCGCCCTCCCCGCCCTCGCCCGCGCCGAGAAGCTGCAGACGCGCGCGAGCAAAGTCGGCTTCGACTGGAACGAGCCGCGCGCCGTCCTGGCGAAGATCCGCGAGGAGATCGGCGAGATCGAGGATGAACTGGCACGGCCGGAACGCGAGGACGACCGCATCGCGGACGAGATCGGCGACCTCCTCTTCGCTGTCGCCAATCTGGCGCGCCACCTGAAGGTCGAGCCCGAGACGGCGCTGATGCACGCCAACGCCAAGTTCTCCCGCCGCTTCCGTCACATCGAGACGGCGCTTCAGGCGCGCGGCCGTCCGCTCACGGACGCCACGCTCGACGAGATGGAAGCGCTTTGGGACGAAGCGAAAGCAGCCGAGCGCGCCTGACGGAAGGCTCTGCCCCCGCCGGGCGCCGCTCAGCGACCTCGATCAGTCTGCGGTCTGCATCACTTCTTCGCGGTGAACCATTGCGAGAAGATTGCGATGACGATCAATACGATAACGATCCAGCCTTGGACTTCAGTCATGTCTCCCCCTTCGGCAAGACTCGCGGCCCCCATGGCGTCAGCGACTCAATTTGCGGAGCGTACAACCGCTGCGATGCGCCGGCGCGCGCGATCTCGGGTTTTGCAGAGCTTTTCCGCAGCAGGCGGCCGCCGCCACCGGCCCTGAGGCCGCCGCTCAGGCGCTCTTTCGCGCCTCGTTGGCAGCAACTGCAATGTGTTCGCGCTGCGCCCATTCGCGGAAGGGTGCGAGATGCTTCTCAGCGACGCGCACCTTGAGCTTGGCGTGGCCGGTCTCCGGGTCGTCGTTCCGCTCCAGGACCTCGGTGTTGCGATAGAGCCAGGGCGCCGCGCCGAGCTGGTCGGGGCCGAGATCGACGGTGACCGTCGGCCGCCCGCCCGCGAGCGCGGTCTCGATCGTCGCAAGCAGTGCCGGCACGCCCTCCCCGCTGACCGCCGAAACCAGAACCGCCGGCGGCTCAGCGCTTGCCGCGCGGTGCCGCAGAGCATCGCGCTGCGAGGCGTCCACCCGGTCGATCTTGTTCCACACCTCGACGATCCGGCGCCCGTCGCCCGCGTGGATGCCGAGCTCGTCGAGGACTGCAACGACGTCGGCCGCCTGCTGCTGCGATTCCGGCGAGGCGATGTCGCGGACGTGGAGGATGAGATCGGCCTCAAGCACCTCCTCGAGCGTGGCGCGAAACGCCGCGACAAGCATGGTCGGCAGATCGGAAATGAAGCCGACGGTGTCGGATAGGATCACCTCTTCGCCGTGCGGCAGGCGGACGCGACGGAGCGTCGGATCGAGGGTGGCGAAGAGCACGTCCTTGGCGACGATTTCCGCGCCTGTCAGCCGGTTGAAGAGCGTCGACTTTCCGGCGTTGGTATAGCCGACGAGCGCCACGATCGGCCGCGGCACGCGCTTACGCTCGGCGCGATGGCCGGCGCGCATGTTGCGCACGCGCTCAAGGTCGCCTTCGATCTTGGCGATGCGCGCCTGAATCTGGCGGCGGTCCGCTTCGATCTGTGTCTCGCCCGGACCGCCGAGGAACCCAAAGCCGCCGCGCTGGCGCTCAAGATGCGTCCAGGAGCGGACGAGGCGGCTCTTCTGATAATTGAGATGCGCCAGTTCGACCTGCAGGCGCCCTTCCTTGGTCTGCGCCCGCTCGCCGAAGATCTCGAGGATCAGCCCGGTGCGATCGAGCACCTTCGCCGACCAGGCCTTCTCTAGATTGCGCTGCTGCACTGGGCTCACAGGATGATCGATGACGATCACCTCGGCGTCGTGGATGCGCGCGAGCCCTGCGATCTCCTCCACCTTTCCCGTCCCGATCAGCGTTCCCGGGACGGGCTTCCGGAGCGGCACGATCAGCGCCGCCGCGACGTCGAGCCCGATCGCCTCGGCGAGGTTGACGGCCTCGGCAAGCCGCGCCTCGCTCGACCGCGGGGCCGTGCCCGGCTCTTCGCTGCGATCGCGCCGCTCGGGCAGAATGACTAGCGCCCGGGTCGGAGGCGCGTGGGTCGCGCGACCTTTCCCCCGCTCCGACGCGGTGCGGACGGGTTCGCGCTCAGCCCGACGATCGCGTGGCTTCAATCGCCCTCGCCCGCCTCTTCCGCCTCTGGCTCGAAGAGTTGCACCGGATGCGACGGCATCACCGTCGAGATCGCGTGCTTGTAGACAAGCTGCGAGTGCCCATCGCGGCGAAGCAGCAGGCAAAAGTTGTCGAACCAAGTGACCACGCCCTGCAGCTTCACGCCGTTGACGAGGAAAATAGTGAGCGGGATCTTTGCCTTGCGGACATGATTGAGGAATGTGTCCTGCAGATTGTGACTTTTGTCAGCCATTGTTTTATCGGCCCCGGCCTTTTATCGAATTTCGCCGATAGATTGCCCTTTTTGCAGTGCACTGTCACCCCCGCGCGTGCAGGGTTGCTATGCGGCGCAAAGGTTTCGACTAGCGAATCTTCTCCGCGACATCATGGAAAGCGGCTCTCAGCCTCGTCGCGATGCTGCCGGGGTGGCCGTTCGCGACGGTCTCCCCGTCGATCCTGACCACCGGCATGACGATCGTGCTGGCGGCGGTAATGAAAGCCTCGCGCGCAGCCTTCGCCTCCGCCACCGTGAACTTCCGCTCCTCCACCTTCAGCCCCTCGCGGCGGGCCACCTCCGTCGCCGTGATTCGCGTGATCCCGGGAAGGATGCCGGTGCCGTTCGGCCGCGTCACCAGCGCGCCGTCCTTGGTGACGATCCAGGCGGTCGTGGAGGCGCCCTCCGTCACGTAGCCGTCGCGGTCGACGAACCACGCCTCGCGCGCGCCGGCGGCCTTCGCCTTCTCCTTGGCGATGGCGTTCGGAAGCAGGCCGACCGACTTGATGTCGACGCGCTCCCAGCGATTGTCGGGAAGCGTGATCACGCCGACACCCTCCGCCGCCATGCGTTCGCCCTTGGCGCGCGCGATGCTCTTCGCCGTCACCACAAGCGCGGGCGGCGTATTCTTCGGCGGAAAAAGGTGGTCGCGCGGCGCGACCCCGCGCGTCACCTGCAGATAGACGAGGCCGTTTTCGAACTCGGTTCCGCCGGACCACCTCGCGGATCACCACCTTCAGTGCTGAACGCGTCATCGGCATCGCGATTGCGAGCTCGCGGAGCGAACGCTCAAGCCGGTCGAGGTGCAGCGTCTCGTCGACGACGAAGCCGCCCCATATCTCGCAGACCTCGTAGACCCCGTCGGCGAACTGGTAGCCGCGATCCTCGATGTGGACGGCGGCGGCGCGATGCGGGACGTAGCGTCCGTTCACGTAAGCGATGCGCGACATGCGGTCAGAGCCCGTTCCGCTTCAACTGAGTTATGCCACTGGCCTTGTCTCTTTGCCCGAGCAGATCTCTTCCGAAAACCGGTTCCCACTTTTCGGGATCATGCTTCAGACCCGCAGGCTCTTCAGCTTGCGGTGCAGCGCCGAGCGCTCCATCCCGACAAACTCGGCGGTGCGCGAGATGTTGCCGCTGAAGCGGTTGATCTGCGCGGTCAGATATTCGCGCTCGAAGACCTCGCGCGCCTCGCGAAGCGGCAGCGACATGATATGGGCGCCGCCCTGCGACGGCGTCGACGGCAGAATCTCGCCGATCTCCTTCGGCAGCATGTCGGCGCTAATCACGGCTTCCGGATCGCCGCGGGTGAGGATCATCAGGCGCTCGACGTTGTTGCGGAGCTGACGGAGATTGCCCGGCCAGTCATGCGCCTGCAGCACGGCCATCGCGTCATCGCCGATCTTGCGCGGCGGAAGACCGGTTGAACTAGCGATCTGGCCCATGAAGTGGGCGACGAGTTCCGGCACGTCCTCGCGCCGCTCGGCGAGCGAGGGAACGCGAAGCGGCACGACGCTCAGCCGGTGGAAGAGATCTTCGCGGAAGCGTCCCTCGCCTATCGCCGCCTCGAGATCGCGCGCGGTGGAGGAGAGGATGCGCACGTCCACTTTGACCTTGGTCGACCCCCCTACCCGCTCGAAGGTCTGCTCCACGAGCACGCGCAGAATCTTGTTCTGCGTCTCGCGCGGCATGTCGGCGATCTCGTCGAGATAGAGCGTGCCGCTGTGCGCCTCTTCAAGCGCACCGACGCGGCGCGCCGTGCCGTTCTGCACTTCGGTCCCGAAGAGCTCCGCCTCCATGCCCTCCGGCGTGATCGCCGCGGCGTTGAGCACGATCAGGGGACCGCCCGCCCGTTGCGAGCGCAGATGGATCGCCCGCGCCACTTGTTCTTTGCCGGCGCCGGACGGCCCGAAGATCATGACGCGACTGTTCGTCGGCGCGACGCGTTCGATGGTCTGGCGGAGGTGGTTCATCACACCCGACGAGCCAACCATGTCGTCGGTGTCGCCGCTTCGCTGTTTCAGTTCGGCGACCTCGCGACGAAGCTTGGAGGCTTCAAGCGCGCGCTGCGCGACCAGCACCAGGCGGTCGGCCTTGAACGGCTTCTCGATGTAGTCGTAGGCCCCGCGCTTGATGGCGGAGACGGCTGTCTCGATGTTCCCGTGCCCGGAGATGATGATGACGGGGAGGTCGGGGTCCTGCGCATGCACCTCGTCGAGCAGCGACAGGCCGTCGAGTCGGCTCCCCTGCAGCCAGATGTCGAGGAAGAGAAGACTCGGACGCCGCGCCGTGATCGCGGCAAGGGCGGTGTCGCTGTCGCTTGCCGTCCGTGTGCCGTAGCCCTCGTCCCCAAGGATGCCGGCCACGATCTCCCGGATATCGGCCTCATCGTCGACAACAAGAATGTCCGCCGCCATGGTTTTCTCCCGGTCTTTTCAGGTTGCCGCGGCGGCGACAGCTTGCACCGCCTCGGATTCGAGCGGGAAAGAAAGCCGCACCAGCGCACCCTTCCCCCCTTGCGCGACCACGCGCGCGTCAAGGAGCGCGATCGAGCCGCCGTGCTCCTCCATGATCTTGCGAACAATGGCGAGACCGAGACCGGTCCCCTTCTCGCGCGTCGTCATGTACGGCTCAAGCAACCGCTCGCGATCCTCGTGCGGTAGACCCTTGCCGTTGTCCTCAACCTCGATGATCGCGGCCCCCGGCTCTTGTCGCACGGTCACCGTGATCAAGCCGATCTCACCATCGATCCGCCCGGCCGCCTCGATCGATTCCGTTGCGTTCTTGACGATGTTGGTAAGCGCCTGCGTGACCAGCCGATGGTCGACGCGTGCAAGCACCGGGTTCTCCGGCAGCTCGAGCGCGAAGCGGATGTTCGGCTGCGCGACCTCCTGCAGGAATACGGCCTCGCGCACCACACCGATCAGGTCGCGGTCTTCCATGACCGGCTTCGGCATCCGCGCAAAGCCTGAGAATTCGTCGACCATCCGGCGGATGTCGTCGACCTGGCGCACGATGGTCTCCGTGCACTGGTCGAACACGCCGCGGTCCTCGGCACTCACGCGCTGCCCGAAGCGACGCTTCAAGCGCTCCGCCGAGAGCTGAATCGGCGTCAGCGGATTCTTGATCTCGTGCGCGATGCGCCGGGCGACGTCCGCCCAGGCCGAACGGCGCTCGGCCACCATCAGATCGGTGATGTCGTCGAGCGTGACGACAAGGCCCTCGATCTTGCCGTCCGAGCGCTCCTGCGTGACCTGGACGTTGAGCGTGCGCTGGTCGCCGCCGCGGTTGATCTGGATCTGCGCGTGCGAGGGACCGCGAAAGCGCTGCCGGGCCTCGATCAGAACGGTGGCAAGCGCGGGGATCGCCTCACCGAGACGGCGGCCGACCAGATCCTCCTCCTTCTCGCCGAGCGCGGCGAGCGCCGAGCGATTGACCAGCGTCACCACGCCGTCGCCGTCGAGGCCGATGACGCCGGCGGAGACCCCGGAGAGCACCGCCTCGGTGAAGCGCCGCCGCTGATCCATCTTCTCGTTGGCGGAAAGCAGCTCGTCGCGTTGCGACTTCACCTGGCTTGCCATCGTGTTGAAGGTGTCGGCGAGCAGGCTGATGTCCCCCATCGAGCCGCGCGAGGGCACGCGCACTTCGAGGTTGCCGGCGGAAATCTCCTGCGCCGCGCCGATCAGCCGGCGGATCGGCCAGACGAGACTGCTGGCGAAACCAAGTCCGATCCAGATCGCCGAGAGAAGCACGACCAGCGCAACGCCGGCGAAGACAATCCCGAAGGCCACCTGCACCCCGAAGCGGTTCGCCTGCAGCTGCTCGTATTCGGTGGCGTTCTCCTCCGTCAGGCGGAGATTGCGTGTCACGCGCGGATCGATGGGCCGCGCCAGATAGAGGTAGACGTCGTCGAAGCCGGTCAGCTTGATCACGCCGCCGACGAGGTTGGTGGTGCCGGGGGCGATCAGCGCCGGCTTGCCGGAATCGAGCTCGGCGAAAATCTCCTGCGGCGCGGGGGGCGCGTCGAGATTGCTTGCGGTCTCCCCTTGCAGGATCACGCTGCGATCGCGGCGGATGAGCTGGACCGTCGAGAGGCCGCGCAGCCGCGCCTGGTTGGTCAGATAGGACGAGATCGCCGTCGAATTGGCCTCGATGTCCGGCGTCACGCGATTGAACTCGCCGGCGATGGCGAGGAGGTCGAGCCCCAGCATGCGGCTGTGCTCTTGCACATAGGCCTGCGCGACCGCGCGCGAGGTCTCGATGATCGCTTCGGTGCGACCGGCGAACCAGCGGTCGAGCCCGTTGCTGAGCGTGATCGAGGCGATCACCATCATGAGGATCGCCGGCAGCGCGGCGATGAACGAAAAGAGCAGCACGATGCGCACGTGCAGGCGGGCGGCGGCGCGTCCGCGCCGGCGGGCGATCCACAGCCCCGACGCCTCGTAAGCCACCATCCCTACGAGCAGGAGGACGATCAGCCCGTTCACGATGCCGGCGGTCCGCACGACGATCGGTGTCGGCTGGATCGGGGTCTGCCCGGTCAGGATCAGGAAGGAGCCGATCGAGATGACGACGGCGACCAGCACCGCCAAGAGGCCAAACGTGCGCGATACGCGACGTCCGTCGGCGACCCTATGGTCGGCCCGCTCCGGGTTCGATTGGCTTTCGGCAAGAGCGGTCATAGGGGGCGACGAAGGGCCTTGTTCTTCGGTCAGCGCCCAGGGAGGTGCGCGCGCGCAACAGGCGTGACCAATTTGTCACTATTAAGACCGCAAGGCCCGCGGCAGTCAAACGCTGCCGCGCCGCATCACATGGATGTCAAGCTCGCGGATTTTCTTGCGCAGCGTGTTGCGGTTCAGACCAAGGAGCTCGGCGGCCTTGATCTGGTTTCCGCGAGTGGCTCCGAGTGCGGCGCTGATCAGCGGCACTTCCACTTCGCGAAGAATACGCTGGTAGAGTCCGGGCGGCGGAAGGCCGCTGCCGAACTCGCCGAAGTAGCGCGCAAGCTGCCGCTCAAGAGCGCCGCCGACATTGTCGGCTTCGGCGGCGGGCGCCGCCTCCACCTCCATCATCGGGCCGATCTCGTTCTCCACGATCGGCGCCGTAATCGTCTCCTGCGGATAGAGCGCCGTCAGCCGCCGGATCAGATTCTCGAGCTCGCGCACGTTTCCCGGCCAGCGATAGCGCTGCATGGCCTCGATCGCGCCGGGCTCGATGGTCTTCGTAGGAAGGCCCTCGCGCTCCGCTGTATTGAGGAAATGGCGCACCAGGTCCGGGATGTCGTCGGTGCGCTCGCGAAGCGGCGGCAGGCGGATCGGGACAACGTTCAGGCGGAAGAAGAGATCCTCGCGGAAAAGCCCCTGGCGGATGAGCTGGCGGAGGTCCTTGTTGGTGGCTGCGATGATCCTGACGTCGGTGCGGATCGGCGTGCGCCCGCCCACCGTCGTGTACTCGCCCTGCTGCAGCACGCGGAGGAGCCGCGTCTGCGCCTCCATCGGCATGTCGCCGATCTCGTCGAGGAAAAGCGTGCCGCCCTCCGCCTGCTCGAAGCGGCCGGCGGAGCGCGCCTGCGCGCCGGTGAAGGCGCCGCGCTCATGCCCGAAAAGCTCCAACTCGATCAGCTCGCGGGGGATCGCCGCCATGTTGACGGCGACGAACGGCCCCTTGCGCCGCTTCCCGTAGTCGTGGAGCGCGCGGGCGACGAGCTCCTTACCGGTGCCGGACTCGCCGGAGATCATCACCGTCAGGTCGGTCTGCATCAGCCGCGCCAGCATGCGGTAGATGTCCTGCATGGCAGGCGAGCGGCCGACGAGCGGAATGGCGTCGCCGCCTTCCTCCTCCTCCGCGCTCTGACGCGTGCCGCGCGGCTCGGCGAGGGCGCGGCCGACGATCGCCGTCAGCTCCTTCAGATCGAACGGCTTCGGGAGATACTCGTAGGCGCCCTTCTCGGAGGCGCGGATCGCCGTCATGAAGGTGTTCTGCGCGCTCATCACGACGATCGGGAGATCGGGGCGGGTGCGCTTGATGCGCGGGATCAGGTCGAAGGCATTTCCGTCAGGCATCACCACATCGGTGATGACGACGTCGCCCTCCCCTTCCGCGATCCAGCGCCACAACGTGGCGGCATTGGAGGTCAGGCGCACGGTGTAGCCGGAGCGCGAAAGCGCCTGGTTCAGCACCGTGCGGATCGCGGCGTCGTCGTCGGCAACGAGGATGGTTCCGGTACTCATTGTGCCTTTTCGGCCTCCTCGTCCGGGACCTCGCCGGTGTGCGCCGGCATCAAGATGCGAAACGCAGTGCGCCGTGGCTGCGACTCGCACTCGATCACCCCGCCGTGGTCGCCGATGATCTTCGCGACCAGAGCCAATCCAAGTCCCGTGCCATTCGTCTTCGACGTGACGAAAGGATCGAAGAGATAGGGGAGAAGATCGTCGGGAACGCCCGGACCGTTGTCGATCACGGAGAATTCAAGCGGGAGACTGACGCGGCTGCGGCTGCCGGGCATGGAAAGGCGGATGCCCGGCCGGAACGCCGTGCGGAAGATGATCTCCGGATCCTTCGTCCCCTGCAGCGCCTCCGCAGCGTTCTTCACGAGGTTCAGGAACACCTGGATCAACTGGTCGCGGTTCGCGTGGACGGGCGGAAGCGACGGATCGTATTCCTCGACCATGCGGACGTTTCGGGCGAAGCCGTTCCGCGCGATGACCTTCACGCGCTCCAGGATCGAATGAATGTTGACCGCCTCGCGCTCGGTCGGACGATCGTCCGCGAAGGTCTCCATGCGGTCGACGAGACCGACGATGCGGTCGGCCTCGTCGCAGATGAGACGCGTCAGCGCGCGATCGTTCTCGTCGCCGTCCGCCTCAAGCAACTGAGCGGCGCCACGAATGCCGGAGAGCGGATTCTTGATCTCGTGCGCGAGCATTGCGGCGAGGCCCGACACGGTGCGCGCCGCGCCGCGATGCGTCAGCTGGCGATCGATCTTCTCCGTTACCGAGCGCGGCAAGAGCATGATCGCGACGTGCCCTGCCCGCTCCGCGACCGGCGAAGCATAGACGTCGACCACGCGCTCAACGCCGAGCCGCGGCGAGGAGATATCGACGCGATATTCGGTGACCGGGCCGCCCGACTCGCGCACCTGCTCGATCAGGCTGAAGACCGGGCTGCCGAACGGCACGAAGTGCGACAGGTCGTAGCGCGCCAGCACCACCGCGGAGTTCTGAAAGAAGATCTCCGCCGCCTGGTTGGCGCCGGCGATGCGCCCCTCCGGCGTCACCATGACGACGGGATGCGGCAAGGCATTGAGGACGGCGCCGGCGCCACCCTCGAAGGCCGATCCCACGGCCGTCGCAACGCCGCCACGCGACCGCCCGCGACGGGGCGACCCTTTCAACATGCCGCGAAGGCCGAGACTCCGCGCTTCTTGTTTGCTCAAAAATTCATCACCTTGAAAGTTGCCTGCAGAATAGACAGGCGGTGCTGCGGCGCGCAAGGGGCGACGCTGTTGTCCAGCTATGCTATGAGCGCCGGCCACAAGCCGGGCCAGCATGCCGAAGTCGCCAAAAGCAGGGAAAACCGCCGTCATCGTGGTCGCCGCCGGGCGCGGCAGCCGCGCGGCGCGCGATGTGCCTAAACAATATGTGACAGTCGGCGGCGAGCCGGTGTTGCGCCGCACCATCAGGGCTTTCTCGTCGCATGAGGGCATCGACGCCATCCTGACGGTCATCGGCGACGGGGATGCGACACGCTACGCCGAAACCGTACGCGGCCTCCCGAAGCTGCTGCCGCCGGTCGTCGGCGGCGCCACCCGGCAGGAGTCGGTCAGGAACGGACTCGAAGCGCTCGCCGGCGATCCGCCGCGACTGGTGCTCGTGCATGACGCGGCGCGGCCATTCGTGTCGCCCGATGTCATCAAGGCCGTGATCGATGCCTGCGACGCGATGAGCGGCGCGATTCCCGTGCTCGCGATCACCGAGACGGTGAAGCGCGTCGAAGCAGGCAACATCGCCGCGACGATCCCGCGCGAAGCGCTGGCGACCGCGCAGACGCCGCAGGGCTTTCCCTTCGCGCCGCTGCTTGCGGCGCATCGGAGCGCCGCCGAGGCGGGCCGCGGCGACCTGACCGACGACGCGGCCGTCGCCGCGCTCGCCGGCCTTAGCGTCCGTGCCGTCGAAGGGGACCGCGCCAACATGAAGATCACCACGCCCGCCGATTTTTCCGCCGCAGAGCGGATGCTCGCGGCGGCGGTCGAGACGCGGACCGGCCACGGCTTCGACGTGCACACATTCGGGCCGGGCAAATCCGTCTGGCTTTGCGGCGTCGAGATTGCGCACGAGCGCGGTCTGATCGGCCATTCCGACGCCGACGTCGGGCTGCATGCGCTGACCGATGCGCTGCTCGGCACGATCGGCGACGGCGACATCGGCATGCACTTCCCGCCCTCCGATCCGAAGTGGAAGGGCGCATCGTCCGACCTCTTCCTCGCCGACGCGGTGCGGCGCGTGCGCGAGAGAGGCGGGCGCATCGTGAACCTCGACGTGACGATCGTCTGCGAGGCGCCGAAGATTTCGCCGCACCGCGAAAAGATGCAGGCGCGCGTCGCCGAGATCGCTGGGATCACGCCCGACCGTGTCGGCGTGAAGGCGACGACCAGCGAGAAGATGGGTTTCACCGGCCGCGGCGAGGGGATCGTGGCGATGGCGATCGCCACCGTCGCGCTGCCGGCGGCGTGAGCCCCGATTTCGATGCGCTCGTCGCGGAAGCGGCGAAGCTCCTCGACCTTTTCCGCGGGCGCGGGCTGAAGCTCGCGACGGCGGAATCCTGTACCGGCGGTCTCATCGCTGCGATCCTGACGGAAGTGCCCGGCTCCTCCGATGTAGTCGAGCGCGGCTTCGTCACCTACTCGAACGAGGCGAAGACGGAGATGCTCGGCGTGTCCCCCGCGCTGATCCACAAGTACGGGGCGGTGAGCGGGGAAGTCGCGCGCGCAATGGCCGAAGGGGCGCTGCGAAATTCTCGCGCCGACATCGCGGTTTCCGTCACCGGCGTCGCGGGCCCAGGCGGCGGCACGGCGCCGAAGCCGGTCGGGCTCGTGCATTTCGGCGCGGCTCGACGGGGGGGCGATGTGCGGCATCTGGAGAAGCGCTTCGGCGATCTCGGGCGGCGGCAAATACGTCACGCGTCCGTGGCGGAGGCGTTGGCGATGGCGCGGGCGATGATCTGAGCACGCGGCGCGTCTCCCCTCTCATGCGAGGGGATTTTTCGCGCTCAAACCTTCGCGCCCTTCACCCCGTAGATCTTGTCCGCCCTCACCTCGAAAGCATGCGCGAAGGTGCGGAAGACGCGATCGAAAAGGGCGCCCATCAGGAGCGCAAGCGCGCGGCTCTTGAATTCGTAGGCGATCTGGAAGCTGATCTCGGAGTGGCCGTCGTCTTGCGGACGGAAGGTCCACGAATTCTCCATGAAGCGGAACGGGCCGTCGAGATAGTCGGCGCGGATTTCGAGCGCCTCGCGATCCACCGTCACCTTGGAGGTGAAGGTCTCGCGCACGAGCTTGTAGCCGATCGCCATGTCGGCGACGAGCACCTCGCGCGCGTCCTCGCTCTTGCGTCCGCGAACCGTCAGCCGCTCGCAGAAGGGAACGAATTCCGGGTAGCGCTCGACATCGGCGACGAGCCTGAACATCTCCTCGGCGGAATGCGAGACGCGTCGGGTCGTCCGGAATTCCGGCATCCAGGCTTCGGCCCTCTTCGAGGATCAGGCGCGGGCGGCGCGGGCAGCCCTGAGCCGTGCAAAATCCTCGCCAGCATGATGCGACGAACGCGTGAGCGGACTCGCCGACACGAGCAGGAAGCCCTTCGTATAGGCGATCGTCGCGTAGGACTTGAAGGCTTCGGGCGTGACAAATTCCTTCACCGCATGATGCTTCGGCGTCGGCTGCAGATACTGGCCGACGGTGAGGAAATCGACATCCGCGGTCCTGAGGTCATCCATCAATTGGAGCACTTCTTTCCGCTCCTCGCCCAGGCCAACCATGATGCCGGACTTGGTGAACATCCGCGGGTCGAGCTCCTTGACGCGCTGCAGGAGGCGGATCGAGTGGAAGTAGCGCGCGCCGGGCCGGACCGTCAGGTAGTGCGAGGGAACGGTCTCGAGATTGTGGTTGAAGACGTCGGGCCGCGCCTCGACCACGATTTCGAGCGCGCCGTCCTTGCGCAAGAAATCCGGCGTCAGCACCTCGATCGTGGTTTCCGGCGAACGCTCGCGGATCGCACGGATGACGGCGGCGAAGTGCCCTGCCCCACCGTCGTCGAGGTCGTCGCGGTCGACCGACGTCACCACGACATGGGCGAGCTCCATCTTGGCGACGGCGTCGGCGACGCGCTCGGGCTCGTCGGCTTCGACCGCGCCGGGCAGCCCCGTCTTCACGTTGCAGAAGGCGCAGGCGCGCGTGCACGTGTCGCCGAGGATCATGAAGGTCGCGTGCTTCTTCGCCCAGCACTCGCCGATGTTCGGGCAGCCGGCCTCTTCGCAGACGGTGACGAGCTTGTTCTCGCGCACGATGTCGCGCGTCTTCGCCCATTCGGGCGATCCGGGCGCGCGCACGCGAATCCATTCCGGCTTCCGCAGCACCGGATTGTCGGGCCGGTGCGCCTTCTCCGGATGACGCGGACGGAGCTTGCCGCCCGCGTTCTTCTCAAGCGTGTCGATCAGCGTGACCACGGGGCTCCAATCAGGTGCGGCCGCGGATCAGCCGCCAGCCGAAGATCAGGATGCAGGCGCCGACGATCGCGACGACAATCTGCGCGACCCAGCCTTCCGGCGGGACGATCGAGAGGCCCCTCAGGATCGCGTTCAGCACCACCGCCCCGACTATGCCGAGGATGATGTTACCGATCAGCCCCATGTCGCTCTTCATGATCTTCTCAGCGATCCATCCGGCAAGCCCGCCGAGGATGATCGTCATGATCCAACCAACACCCGCCATTTCTTCGCCTCCCACGCCGAATCCCGCGCCTTCGCGGGCTTTCTGACAACCTATACGTGGATGACCCGCCCATAAGCGTCAAGCACGCTCTCGTGCATGGTCTCCGAGATGGTCGGGTGCGGGAAGACGCTCTCGATCAGCTCCGCCTCGGTGGTTTCAAGGTTCATCGCCACGACAAATCCTTGAATCAATTCCGTGACTTCCGCCCCGACCATATGGGCGCCGAGAAGCTGCCCGGTCTTGGCATCGAAGACGGTTTTCACCAGGCCGTCGGGCTCGCCGAGCGCGATCGCCTTGCCGTTGCCGATGAAGGGGAAGTGGCCGACCTTCACCTGCCGGCCGCCCTCCTTCGCCTTCGCCTCGGTCAACCCCACGGATGCGATCTGGGGGTCGCAATAGGTGCAGCCGGGAATCTTGAGCTTGTCGATCGGGTGCGGCTTCAGGCCCTTGATCGCCTCGATGCAGATCACGCCCTCATGCTCCGCCTTGTGCGCGAGCATCGGCGGCCCGGCGACGTCGCCGATCGCGTAGACGCCCTCGACGTTAGTGCGGCCGAGGCCGTCGACCACGACGAGGCCGCGGTCGGTCTTCACGCCGAGCGCTTCCAAGCCGAGCCCCTCGATGTTGCCGACGACGCCGACGGCGGAGATGACGCGATCGGCCTTCAGCCTCTCGGTCTTGCCGCCCTTCAACTCGAGCGTCGCGGTCACACCGTCCTTGCTCTTGTCGAGCTTCGCGACCTTCGCCTCGGTGTGGATCTTGATGCCCGCCTTCTCGAAGCGCTTCCTGGCATGCGCCGCGATCTCGGCGTCCTCGACGGGGAGAATCTGCGGCAGGATCTCCACGACCGTGACCTCCGAGCCAAGTGTCCTGAAGAAGGACGCGAACTCGATGCCGATCGCGCCCGAACCGATAACGAGGAGCGACTTCGGAAGCTCCGGCGGCACCATCGCCTCGAAATAGGTCCAGACGAGCTTCTTGTCGGGCTCAAGTCCGGGAAGCGCGCGCGGGCGGGCGCCGGTCGCGATGATGATGTGCTTCGCCGAATAGTCGCCGGGCCCAAGCGCGCCCTTCGGCGCGTTGTCGGCCTTCTCGACGGTGACCTTCCCCTTCGCCGTGATCTTCGCACTGCCCCAGATCACGTCGACCTTGTTCTTCTTCAGAAGGAAGGCGACGCCGTTCGACATCTGGTTGGCGATGCCGCGCGACCGCTTCACCACCGCGGCGATATCGACGGCGACGTCCTTGGCGGAGAGGCCGTAATCCTTGGCGTGGAGCATCGCGCGATAGACGTCGGCGGAGCGGAGCAGCGCCTTGGTCGGGATGCAGCCCCAGTTCGGGCAGACGCCGCCGACATAGCTCTTCTCGACGACAGCGGTCTTCAGGCCGAGCTGCGCGGCGCGGATCGCTCCGACATAGCCGCCGGGTCCGGAGCCGATGATGATGACGTCGTAGCTTTCCGCCATTGGCGCTTCCTCGGCGTTCTTTGGTCTTCTCTATCCGCCTAGATAGCGAAACGGGCGGGAACACGCCACCGACGGCGGCGCTGGTCAGGCATGCGGAGAATCGATCACATGGGGACTGTCGAAGACCGTCGGCTCCAGGGGCTCGCCGGCATTGTTGCTTGCATGTTCCGGATAGGTCTTGACGCCGGCGGGTATGAGGGTCCCGCGCTGGGCGACTCCGAGAAAGATGTGCTTCAGGGTCTCCGGCGCACGCTCGAACCAATTCGGGTCGTCGAAGGTCCCGGCGTAGATTCCAACGACATCCGGAAACCGCTCGAAGCTCAAGAAGAGCTTCGTGCCGCAGGTGCCGCAAAAATGCACGTCGACGATCTTCCCGCTCCCTTCCGAGCGGTGGCCGTAAACGCTCGCCTTGCCGGCCGTCAGCGCGAAGTCGTTCTTCTGAAAGACCGGCTCGACCATATAGGCCGAGCCGGTCGCTCGCTGGCAGAAGCGGCAGTGGCAGATGGTCAGCCGGGTGGGCGCCGCGCTTACCGCATAACGCAACGCCCCGCAAAGACAGCCGCCTTGCGCCAACATATCCGATCCTCCACTCGACAGGCTTTGAACCGCGCGTGTGAGTGCGCCCTCAGCGGCTCCGCCCTCGCCTAAGCCGCCGCTTTCAGTGCCTGGTCGAGGTCGGCGATGATGTCTTCGACGTTCTCAATCCCGACGGAGAGGCGGATCACGTCCGGCCCGGCGCCGGCGGCGATGCGGTCGGCTTCCGAAAGCTGGCTGTGTGTTGTCGACGAGGGATGGATGATGAGCGACCGCGTGTCGCCGATATTGGCGAGGTGCGAGAAGAGCTTCACGCCCTCCACGACCTTCACGCCGGCATCATAGCCGCCGCGCACGCCGAAGGTCAGCACGGCGCCGGCGCCCTTCGGCACGTAGCGCTTGGCGAGGTTGTGATAGCGGTCGCCGGGAAGCCCGGCGTAGCTGACCCAGGTCACCTCGCGATGGTTCTTCAGCCATTTCGCGACCGCGAGCGCGTTGTCGGAATGGCGCTGCATCCGAAGCGGCAGCGTCTCGATGCCAGTGATGAAGAGGAAGGCGTTGAAGGGCGAGATCGCCGGCCCGAGGTCGCGCAGGCCGAGAACGCGGCAGGCGATCGCAAAGGCGAAATTGCCGAAGGTCTCGTGCAGCTTCACGCCGTGATATTCGGGGCGCGGCTCGGAGAGCAGCGGATAGCGTCCCTCCGCCGACCAGTTGAAACTGCCGCCGTCGACGATGACGCCGCCGATCGAATTGCCGTGACCGCCCATGAATTTCGTCAGCGAATGCACGACGATGTCGGCGCCGTGCTCGAAGGGGCGGCAGAGGTAGGGCGTCGCCAGCGTGTTGTCGACGATGAGCGGCACACCCGCTTTGTGGGCGATCTTGGCGATCGCCTCGATATCCGTGACGATGCCGCCGGGATTGGCGATCAACTCGATGAAGACCGCCTTGGTGCGCGGCGAGACGGCCGCCTCGAAGGTGGAGACGTCGTCGGTGTCGGCCCACTTCACGTTCCAGCCGAAGCTCTTGAACGAGTAACCCATCTGGTTGATCGAGCCGCCGTAGAGCCTTTTCGCCGCGACGATCTCATCGCCGGGGCTGCACAGCGTGTGGAAGGTGACAGCCTGCGCGGCGTGGCCGGAGGCGACGGCAAGCGCGGCGGTGCCGCCTTCGAGCGCGGCGACGCGCTCCTCGAGCACCGCCTGCGTCGGGTTCATGATGCGGGTGTAGATGTTGCCGAACTCTCTCAGCCCGAAGAGGTTCGCAGCGTGCTCCGCGCTGTTAAAGACGTAGGACGTGGTCTGGTAGATCGGCGTCGCGCGCGCGCCGGTCGCCGGGTCGGGCTTGGCGCCAGCGTGAATCGAGAGCGTGTTGAAACCGGGTTCGCGGTCATCGGCCATTTGCGTTTCCTCTCCCTGAACTCGTGCGGCCATTTTGCCGGTTTGAATTCTCTTCGGTCAAACAAGATCATTCCGCCGTTAAGCGGGCTGAAGGCACCGCTTTCCGGCGGATATCCGGCTTGGAGACGGTCGCCAGGACGAAACCGATCTGCTCTGCGGGTGCTGGAGGGGGTGCAGCCGCGCGGTCTGCGCAAGAAAAATGCCGGGCGCGAAAGCCGCGCCCGGCCATTTCGTCATCGTATTCCGAACGCTCTATTTCGTGACTTCGAACTCGGTCCACATGCCGGCCGCATAGTGCCCCGGAACGTTACAGATCAGCAGGTACTTGCCGGGCTGGAGGTTGACGGTCAGCGATCCCGACTTGCCGGGATCGAGCTCGGAGACCTCGCCCTTGTCGCCGGCCTTGTCCTCGTCGACACGGCTCTCGTTGTCGATATAGGGCAGCGGCTTGGTCGGGTCGGCGAGATACATCACGATCATCTCGTGGATGGTGTCCTTCGACGAATTGGTGACGTTGAAGGTCACGTCGCCGGCCGGCACGCTTGCCGGATCGGTTTTGATGCCCATGGTGGCCTGCGACAGATCGAGGCCGGGCGCGGCATAGATCAAGCCCGTCGGCATCGTCACGTCGGCGCCTTTGTCCCAGAGCTCGACGCTCACGGTGCTGGCGGCCAACGCCGCGGTTGCCAGAAGTGCGAGGGCGAGCCCGGCTACCGGCGCCGTCACGTATTGGATGAAGGATCTCATGATAGCGTCCTTTCGTCGCCTGCCGCCTCGTGTCGCGAGGCCGTCCAGACAGGCATCTGCGGACGAATAAGACCACGACCGGGAAACGCCGCGTTGATATGGCGCAAAGCCGCCGTCCGGCTGAAAGGAAGCGGCTGCGAGGCCGAGACCCTAGCGCTCCGCAGTCGGCAACAGGATGAGGGCCATGCCGACGGCGCCTATCGCGATTCCGGCGAGTTGCAGCGGCGCCGGCCGCTCATGGAAGAACACGTAGGCGACCACGTTGATCAGAATGAGCTGCGCGATGGTGGCGATGGAGATGGCCACGCCGAGGCCGACCGCGCGCATGATCTGCACCATCAAGAGATTGCCGATCACGTAGAGCACCATCGCGATGACGACGATGAAGAGCCGGCCATCGGCGGCATAGATGCGCGACACCGAGGCGGCGGCGAGAAATATCGCGATCGCGGTCGCCAGCACTGCGTAGCCGCTCGAGGTCATTGGCGCGGCTCCCCGGGCTTGGCTGAGATGCTCAGGCCTTGGGCGCCGCCGGAGAGTATCGGCCGCTTCGAAGAGATCACCCGGGAATTCACCCCCATCCAGCTGATCTCGCCCGATAGCCGCCCGTATTCGATCTTCGGACAGCGGTTCATCACGACCGTCAGGCCGGCCGCCTCCGCGGTGGCCTTGGCTTCCTCGTTCCGAACGCCGAGCTGCATCCAGATGACGCCCGGGCGGGGATCGAGCGCGAGCGCTTCGGCGACGACTCCGGGCACGGCATCGGAGCCGCGGAAAATGTCCACCATATCGATGCGCTCCGGAATATCGCTGAGCTTCGCGTAGACCTTCAGGTTCAGAATTGTCTTGCCGCCGAGGCCGGGATTGACGGGATACACCCGGTAGCCCTTGTCCAGAAGGTAGCAGATGACGAAATAGCTCGGCCGAACGTCGTTCGGGCTCGCACCGACGACCGCGATCGACCTAACGCCGTCGAGGATCGCGCGTATCTCGTCGTCGGAATAGCGTTCGCGGTCCATCGCGGTCCGGCCAGGCCTTGCGCTTCTCAGCCGGCAGCTCTTAGCCGCAAATCGCGCTCGGCGCCATCAGCCGCGCGGATCTGCCCGGCCGCCAGGCTCCCCGGCGCGGCTCCAGTCCGCTCGAAGGCGGATCAGGTGGCGACGGCCTTTCCTATCGAGAAGAACTTCCGTTCGTCTTCGAGCCAAGCTTCCATCTGCTCATCGGACGGCGGCAGCGGCTCTGAAGGGGGGATTGGAAAGAAAACGCTCGAGCCGAACCTTTCGTGCTCGTAAAGCGCCTCGGTAGAATGGAGGCCGACCTTGCCGATGTATCGAGCGTGGCAGGGAAACGTCGTCAGCCGAATCTTGCCGAGTTCCAGTGCCGCGATGCAGCGGGAGGCATCCTGGCTTGTCACCGCTTCTCCCCAACCGCGCTCCAGGTAGAATTGCTTGATCCGTTCTCCGTCGCGCTCGGTGTAATCTCCGCCTTCGAGAAGCCGAAGATAGCGTTCGCGGAACGGCCGCTCTGCCAGCCAGGCCTGCCGGGTCATCGCGAATCCCCAACAGTGGTGCATTGGGATCAGATCCCGCGCTTTTGCTTTCTGCTCGTCAGCAGTCGCCCACAAGTTTCCATAAGCCGACACGCAGCTGACGCGCGGCTCCCTCTGCGCGAGTTCAAGCAGCATCTGTAGTACGGTCAGATAGCTGGGAGCGAGGACGAGGTCATCCTCCAGGAACAGCGCGCAGGGCTCGAGCCACCGGCCGAAGATCTGCTGCTCGGCGCGTTCGTAGTTCTCGGCCACGCCGACGTTGCGCTCCGATTCTGCGACCGTCCCCCATGGGATGATCTCGCGAAAGAGGCCAACGCAGACCGCGATGTGGGCGGGGCTCGTTTTTTGCTTCCGGCTGTAGGCGTTCCACGCCCCGTCCTGGAACAGGATGATCCTGTCGTCTTCGTCGACCTGGGGGCGCAGGCTGAGCAGGACCTGGCGGAGATAATGCGGCCGGTTGAAGGAGAGGATCGCAATGGGAAAGCGCCTGCGGGGAGGCCGCCTTGGCGAGGAACGTCGTCGTCCTATTGCCCGGACGATTGATCGCATTCTTCTCAAGACTCCCCGCTGGCTCGGGCAGTTATGTCGGCCACCGCGCCGGCCGCTTCTCAAAGAAGGCGCCGATCCCCTCCTCCGCCTCTTCCATCAGCATGTTGTCGACGATGGTTGCGGTGGCAAAGCGATAAGCGTCTGCTATCGGCATCGCGAGCTGCGCGGTGAAGGCCTTCTTGCCGAGCGCGAGCACGCCCGGCGGGCGCGCGAGCAGACGATTGACGACCATATCGGTCTCGGCGCGCAACTCGGCCGCCGGCACGACGCGGCTGACAAGTCCTGCCTCGCGCGCGCGCTCGGCGGAGATCATCTCGCTCGTCATCAGCATGTCGAGAGCGGTCTTCGGGCTGACGTTCCGCGACAAGGCTACCATCGGAGTGGAGCAAAAGAGGCCGAGATCGATGCCGTTCACGCCGAAGCGCGCGCTGTCGGCGGCGACGACAATGTCGCAGCTCGCGACGAGTTGGCAGCCGCCTGCGGTCGCCAACCCAGCCACCTCCGCGACAACCGGCTTTGGCAGCGCCAGGATCGATTGCATGAAGACCGCACAGCGGCCGAACACGTGTTCGAAATAGGCGCGGCCGCCATCCGCGTCGGACCGCCGCGCCGTCATCTCCTTCAGATCGTGACCGCCGGAGAAGAGCTTCCCCTCCGCGGCGATGACGACGACGCGGATGGCCTTATCGCCCGCCGCGGCATCGAGCGCCGATTGCAAGGCGGCAAGCACCGCCTCCGACAGCGCGTTTGCGGGCGGATTGACGAGCGTCAGGCGCAACACCCCCGAGCGCGGCCGCTCTTCGCGCAGCACCATTGCGGGTCTCAGATCAACACTTGCGGCCGGGCGGTTCATTGGTCACTTTCCAGCGATCACCTCGCAAATGCAGTCTAGTTCCGCCCCCTCCCACAAGCCAGAGTCCATGACTTTCCAGCCGATCATGACCGCCGAGGCGATCGCCGCCTTCTGGGACGAGCATTTTCCGCAGATCCAGACGGCACGGGATCTGACGCTCGTGTCGGTCGGGCCGGGCGAGGCGGTGCTCCAACTCGTTCCCAGCAAGAAGCACCTCCGCCCCGGCGGGACGGTATCCGGGCCAACGCTCGTGACGCTCGCCGATGTCGCGGCCTATGCGGCGCTCCTCGCGCATGTCGGGCCTGAGCCGATGATCGTCACCGCCAACCTCAACATCAATTTCCTGCGCCGCTCGCCGCTCGCGCCGCTTCTCGCGACCTGCCGCATCCTGAAGCTCGGCAAGCGGCTCGGCGTGGTCGAGATCGCGATCCGGCCGGAGGCGGGTGGCGAACTCATTGCGCAGGCGACCGGGACCTATGCGATCCCATCGAAGCGGTATAATGATACCTCTTCTGTAAGTGACTGACTTTAATCCGGCTTTTCACGCATGACGCGTCGCTTTCTCTTGACATGCGGGGCGCCCGACTTTAACTCCGCGCGGCATGCGGGCGGCACGTCCGTCCGGCCGCCTCCCAGACGGAGGCTCCCCCGAGAGGATCATGATGAAGACCTATTCCGCAAAGCCGGCGGAGGTGGAGAAGAAGTGGGTGCTGATCGACGCGGAGAACCTCGTCGTCGGGCGGCTCGCCACGATCGTCGCCATGCGCCTGCGCGGCAAGCACAAGCCGACCTTCACCCCGCATGTCGACATGGGCGACAACGTCGTCGTCATCAACGCCGAGAAGGTGGTGCTGACCGGCCGCAAGCTCGACCAGAAGAAGTACCACTGGCATACCGGCTATCCGGGCGGCATCAAGGACCGCACAGCGCGCAAGGTGATCGAGGGCAAATTCCCCGAGCGCATCGTGGAAAAGGCCGTGGAACGCATGCTGCCGCGTGGGCCGCTCGGCCGCCAGCAGTTGAAGAATCTCCGGGTCTATGCCGGCACCGAGCATCCGCACGCCGCGCAGCAGCCGGAGCCGCTCGACATCGCCGCCCTCTCCTCCAAGAACACACGGATTTCCTGACATGGCGCAGACACTCGAAGATCTCGGCGCGCTGAAGGGCGACGAGCCCGTGGAGCTGGCGCCGGTCCACGTGCAGAAGCTCGACAGCCTCGGCCGCGCCTACGCGACCGGCAAGCGCAAGGACGCGGTCGCCCGCGTCTGGGTGAAGCCCGGCTCCGGCCGCATCACCGTGAACGAGAAAGAATATACGGAGTATTTCGGCCGCCCCGTGCTGCAGATGATCGTGCGCCAGCCGATCCTGCTGACCGACCGCAACGGCCAGTTCGACATCATGGCGACGGTATCGGGCGGCGGGCTTTCGGGCCAGGCCGGCGCGCTCCGTCACGGCATTTCGAAGGCGCTCACCTACTACGAGCCGGAGCTCCGCACGGTCCTGAAGCGCAACGGCTTCCTCACCCGCGACTCGCGCGTGGTGGAGCGCAAGAAGTACGGCAAGCGCAAGGCGCGCCGGAGCTTCCAGTTCTCCAAGCGCTAAGAACAAGCGGAAGGCTGGCCATGGCCCGCCTTTTTCTTATGGGGCGGCGGCCGTGGACGAGGACGCAAAGCGGAAGCTTCGGGCGAAGCGCCTAAACGAGCATGTCAAGCTGCTTGCAACGACAATGAATGCGATCGGGTTGATCGTTTTCGGTGGCGGAGTTCTTCAACCGCTTATTGCCCAGTCGTCGAGCCCTGGAGTGAGTTGGTCTTGGGTTCTGATCAGTGTTACACTACATCTTGTTGCGCAGGCGCTTATCCGCCTGATGGGACCAGAGTAGTGATGATGAATGCGCTTCCTCTGTGGCCTCCCCTAGCGGCCCTGGCGTTTGGGCTTATCGGCTACGTGATCCTTTGGTACATGAGACGCCGCCTCGACCGCGAGGAGGAAGAGGCGCGGCAGAGGCAGCATCCCGCCGAATAGTTCCTTGCCGAACGTAGAGGTGCGAGGCGATTCGTCACTTCGCGAGGCAAGAATCTCGCACCGCACAATTAGAGAGAAGCCGCTACGTCAGGCGGCTCTTTCCATTTTTAGTGCGGCGCACAACATTTCGTTCATGCTCTGCCGCAGTTGCGGATGGCGGCCTTAGGCCGGTCATATTCACGCCATGCACGCGTGGGATAAGATCGGTCAATGATATCCATGGGAGGCCGTCATGGATCAGCGGTTCCAAGCATTCATCGAGGCGGCGGTCCAGCAAGCAAAGGCCGCGCAGGCCCTGCTCTGGGCCGACGAAATCGCCGAGCGTATTGCGTCTTCCACGCCGTTGTCGGTCCGTGCGGCCGACATCGCGGAGCAGATCGCCCGCGAGGCGGCGCGATTGGGCGTGGCCGTCACCGTCGCGCAGAGCCAACGTGCGGCGAAGCGCGATCGCTGCGGACGCGTCGCGGCGTAGCGCATAGCAGCCGAAAACAGGCGACAGACGACGCGGCCGCGGAAGCGCGGCCGCGTTTTTTCTTTCCTCGATCAAGCGTTCCGAATAACCAGGACTCCGCCATGGCCGGAGTCGCTGGAAAGCCGCCGATCGATCACGCCTTCCGCTCCGCGACGCTGAAAGGCGGCGCGGAAGACCCGACGTATGCCGGCGCGCTTTCCTTCATGCGCCGGCGCTACAGCCGCGACCTGACCGGCGTCGACCTCGCCATCCTCGGCGTGCCGCTCGACGTCGCCGTCACCAACCGGCCGGGGGCGCGGTTCGGCCCGCAGGCGATCCGCCGTGCTTCCGCGATCCTCGACGGCGATCCGCAATACCCCTTCGGCTTCGACATTTTCGAAGACATCGCGGCGGTCGACTACGGCGACGCCGCGCTCGACCTCCACAATCCGCTCACCATTCCGCGGACGATCGAAGCGGAAGCGCGCGGCGTCCTCGACGCCGACGTGCATCTCTTCTCGCTCGGCGGCGATCACTACATCACCTGGCCGCTCCTGAAGGCCCATGCCGCAAAATACGGCCCCTTGGCGCTTATCCAGTTCGACGCGCACCAGGACACGTGGCGAGACGACGGGGAGAAGCTGTCGCACGGCACCTTCGTCGGGCGCGCGGTGCGCGAGGGGATCGTGAACGCCGACCGTTCGATCCAGATCGGCATCCGCACGCAGGCGCCCGAAGATTGCGGCATCATGGTTCTCTCCGCGCACGACGTGCACCGGCTGGCGCCGGACGGCATCGCGATGCGCATCCGCGAGCAGGTCGGCGACGTCGCCGCCTATCTCAGCTTCGACATCGACTGCCTCGACCCGGCGTTCGCACCGGGAACGGGAACGCCGGTCGCGGGCGGACTTTCCTCGGCGCAGGCGCTGATGGCGCTTTCAGGCTTGAGCGACGTGAACTTCGTCGGCGGCGACGTGGTGGAGGTGTCGCCGCCTTACGACCACGCCGACATCACGGCGATCGCCGCGTCGACGGTAGCGATGCACTACATCGGTCTGCTCGCGGCGCGACGGCGGCGCGCCGCCTAGGTCAGCTCGTCTTCATCGCACCAGCGAGCTGGTCGACGTTGTAGCGGAACATGTCGACGTAGGTCGACGCCGGTCCGTCCTTTTCGGAAAGCGCCTCGACATAAAGCTCGCCGCCGGGCTTCGCGCCGGTCGCGCCGGCGATCTGCTCGACCAGACGCGGGTCGTTGGAATTCTCGATGAAGTAGACCTTCACACGCTCCGCCTTGATCTGGTCGATCAGCCTGGCGACGTCCTGCGCCGAGGCCTCGCTTTCGGTGGAGAGGCCGACCGGAGAGAGGAAGGTCACGCCATAGGCGTCGCCGAAATATCCAAAGGCGTCGTGGCTGGTCAGAATCTTGCGATCGGCCGGCGACACCGGGGAGAAAGCGGCGCGCGCATACGCGTCGAGGTCTTGCAGGGTCTTCGCGTAGCGCGCGGCGTTCGCCTTGAAGTCGGCAGCGTCGTCAGGATCGGCGGAAGCAAGCGCCGCCTCGATGTTCTTCGCCCAGATCTCGACGTTGGCGGGACTGTTCCAGACGTGTGGGTCGATGATCGCCTTTCCGTCCTCTTCCATCTTGCGGGTCGGGATGCCGTCGGACGCGACGACCGGCGCGCCCTCGTAGCCGGAGGCGGTGATCAGGCGGTCCATCCAGCCCTCGAGTCCGTTGCCGCTGACGAAGACCAGATCGGCGGCCTTGAGGTTCTTGGCGTCGTTCGGCGATGGCTCGAAGTCATGCGGGTCGCCGTTCGGCCCGACGAGGCTCGTGACGTTGACGTGATCGCCACCGATCTCGGCGACCACGTCGGCGAGCACGGTGAAGCTCGCGACGACGTCAAGCGTCTTGGCGGCTACCGGCGCGTTCAGGCTGATCGTCAGGGCTGTCGCAATGGCGCTGCCGACGAGTGCATTCCGGATCATGCGCTACTCCTTCGTGGTCCCACTCAGCCTGCAAGTCGGTGTCGCGGCAGCAGGCGCCGAAATGCGCCTGCCGGAGCAAAGACCAGCGAGAGCGCGTAGATCGCGCTCGCCGCGAGGATGATCGACGGGCCGGACGCGAAGCCGAGATGGTAGGAGGCGGTGAGGCCGATGTAGCCCGACAGGATTGCCGTCGCCGCTGCGACGGCGATCATCGCCGGCAGGCTCTTCGTCCATAGCCGCGCCACCGAGGCCGGCAGCATCATCAGCCCGACGGCCATCAGCGTGCCGAGCGCCTGGAAAGCGGCGACGAGATTGACCACGAGCAGGAACAGAAAAAGCAGGTGGTAAAGCGGCCCGCGCCCGCCGACCGCGCGGAGGAACCCGGGATCGAAGCATTCGGCGACGAGCGGCCGATAGATGACCGCGAGGACGACCAGCGTCAGCGACATGACGCCACCGACGAGGTAGAGCGAGGACGCGTCGATCGCCAGGATGCTGCCGAAGAGGACGTGCAGAAGATCGATGCTCGAGCCGCGAAGCGAGACGATGAGCACGCCTGCCGCGAGTGAGGTCAGATAGAAGGTCGCGAAGCTCGCATCCTCGCGCAGGATCGTGGTGCGGCTCACGAGCCCCGACAAAAGCGCAACGGCAAGCCCGACGACGAGGCCGCCGAGGCCCATCGCCGGCAGCGACAGGCCGCCCGCTACGAGGAAGCCGAGCGCCGCGCCGGGCAGCACCGCGTGGCCCATCGCGTCACCGACGAGGCTCATGCGCCGCAAGAGGAGGAGCACACCGAGCGGACCGGCGCCGATGCCGAGCGCCACGCAGGCGACGAGCGCGCGCCGCATGAAACCGTATTCGACGAAGGGCTGGATGAAGACGTCGTAGAGGATCATGCGACCCTCCGAACCGGCAGCGTCTCGGCGGGCGCGTCTTCCTCCCACCGCTCCGCCATGGCGCGGGCGCGAACGAGGTTGGCGTTCGTCATGACCGATGCGGTCGGTCCCCAGCCGATCATCTCGCGGGCGATGAGCAGCGTCTCGGGGAAATGCGTCCGCACGTGATCGAAATTATGCAGGACCGCGATCACCGTGCGCTTCTCGTCGTGCCAGCGCCGAACGATCTCGAGGAGATCGCCTGTGGTGCGCGCGTCGATCGCCGTGAACGGCTCGTCGAGCAGGATCACCCTCGCATCCTGCAGGAGGAGCCGCGCGAAGAGCACGCGCTGGAACTGCCCGGCGGAGAGCGAGCCGATCTGGCGGCGCTCGAAGCCCTCAAGCCCGACGGCGGCAAGCGCCTCGCCGGCGCGGCAATTCATCGACGCGCCGACGGCGCGGAAGGCGCCCGTCTCCTGCCAAGCGCCGAGCATCACGGTGTCGGCGACGGAGAGCGGAAAAGTGCGGTCAATCTCGGCGGCCTGCGGCAGGTAGCCGAAGTCGCGGACGGAGAAGCCATTCCGGTCGATCGTTCCGGCGGCGAGCCGCAGCTCGCCCATCAATGCTTTCAGAAGCGTCGTCTTGCCGGCGCCGTTCGGGCCGGCGACGGCGGTCAGGCTTCCCGGCGCGAAGACGCCCGAGACATGCCTTACCGCGGGTTGGCGGCTATAGGCGACGGTGACGTCGTTCAATCGGATCGCGGCGTCCTCCTTCATGGGAGCGCGACCGCCCAGGCGATCGCCAGCCACAAACAGGCGATGGCAACAGCGGCGACGGCAAACCGGGTCAACGCGGAACTCGCCATCAGAGAAGACGCGAATTCCTGACGAGGCCGGGACATGCGAGCGCCGATTGGGGGTTCTGTCGCGGGCCAGCTACGCCGCGCGGCAGGGGGCGCAGCGGCCGTAGACCTCGAGGGCGACGAACTCGACGGCGAAGCCCTCGCCCGCCGCATCCTCCGCGATCGCCGCGACGCGCGCGTCCTCGAACTCGCGCACCGAGCCGCACGCCCGGCAGATGACGAAGCCCGGCCGATGCGCGGCGTGCCTGTGCTCGTGCGCGCGGCAATGCTCGTCGTGCTCCGAGCACGCCACGAAGGCGTTCAGCGCCTCGATCCGGTGAACAAGCCCCCTGCCCTCCAGCTTCTCAAGCGCGCGATAGACCTGCACTGGCGCCTTCAAGGCCTCGGAGCGGGCGCGGTCGAGGATGTCGTAGGCGGAGAGCGGCTTCTCGGAGCGCCCGAGCGCGGAGAGCACCTTCTTATCGTTGCGGTTCAGCTCGGCGGCCATGGTCGATCCCGCTGGCGTTATGTTGTAACGTCCGTTACATTATAACGTTCGGGCCGTCAACATCGCCGTCCGCGTCCAACGATCTTTGCGCGCAAGGTGCCTTGCGGTGCAATCTCGCAACAGTTCAAGTTATTTCGGGAACACGCCGCGCTAAACCGGTGCGCGAAGCAGTCAAAGTGACTAGTTTGCGACGGTTTTGCGTAGGTGTGGACGATGTTGCGTAACCGGGTCGTGCTTTCGTCGCTGCTCGCGTCAGCTACTCTTGCGTTGTTCTATCCGGCGTTCGCCGCCGATCTTCCGGCGCCCGACATCGCACCGATGGCGCCCACTACTCTGCCGCTGCCAGCCGTCTCCGGTCCGAACGGAAAATTCGCCCTGTTTGGGGGCGGCCTCGACACGGACTTCGACGAAGGCGAATTCCTCGGCGGACAGGGCTCGTTCTCGCTACCGATCGGGCAGCGCTTCGGCATCCAGGCCGACGGCTTTGCCTCCGACGCGGCCGGGGAGCTCGTCGCCGGAGGCGCGGCACATATTTTCTGGCGCGACCCGTCAGTCGGGCTTTTCGGCGTCTACGGCGGCGCCGCGGTCAACGAACTCGCCGACTTCGACTCGATCCGCGGTGGCGTCGAAGGCGAGGCCTATTTCGGATGCGTCTCCCTCGAGGCGATGCTTGGGTGGGAGCACATGGAATTCGACGCCGGCGGCGACAACGACACCGTCTTCGCGCTTGCCGACGTCGCTCTCTATGCGACGGACGACCTCCGGCTATGGGCCGGCTACCGCCATTGGAACGACATCCACATCGGCGCCGCCGGCGCGGAGTATCAGCTCCCCATGCAGTGGGGCGGCACATCCGCGGCTCTCTTTGCGGAGGGCCGCATCGGCGAAGACGACTACAAGGCCATCTGGGGTGGGCTCAGGTTCTACTTCGGCGCGGAGCCGAAATCGCTCATGCGCAGGCATCGCGAGGACGACCCGCGGCTGCGCATGGAGGATCAGGCGGGCGGCGTGAGCACTCCGTCAATTCCGAACTGCCCGGAATACGCGCCCTACGATCCCGACACGGGGCAATGCGTGTCCGTAATCCAGCTGCCGAACGCGTAGGGCCGCCTCGATCGCAGCGAGTCGGTCGCCGCGAAGCCGTCTCGGCTCGCCGCGACGCTAGTGCAGGATCTGGCTGAGGAACAGCTTCGTGCGGTCGTGCTGCGGGTGCAGGAAGAACTGCTCCGGCTCGTTCTGCTCGATGATCTGGCCGGCGTCCATGAAGATGACACGGTTCGCGACCTGCCGGGCGAAGCCCATCTCGTGCGTGACGCAGAGCATGGTCATACCCTCCTCGGCGAGATTGACCATCACGTCGAGCACTTCCTTGATCATCTCCGGGTCGAGCGCCGAGGTCGGCTCGTCGAAGAGCATGATGCGCGGGCTCATGCAGAGCGCCCGTGCGATCGCCACGCGCTGCTGCTGGCCGCCGGAGAGCTGGCCCGGATATTTCAGCGCCTGCTCGGGGATCTTGACGCGCGTCAGGTAGTGCATGGCGATCTCATCAGCCTGCTTCTTCGGCATCTTGCGGACCCAAATCGGCGCCAGCGTGCAGTTCTCCATGATGGTCAGATGCGGGAAGAGGTTGAAATGCTGGAACACCATGCCGACCTCGCGACGAATCTCGTCGATCTTTTTCAGGTCGTTGGTGAGCTCGATGCCGTCGACGGCGATCTTGCCCTTCTGGTGCTCCTCCAGCCGGTTGATGCAGCGGATCATCGTCGACTTGCCGGAGCCCGACGGCCCGCAGATGACAATGCGCTCGCCGGGGGCGACGTTCAGGTTGATGTTCCGCAGCACATGGAACTCGCCATACCACTTGTTGACGTCGACCATTTCGACGGCGGGCGCACCCGGCTCGACATGCGGATCGACGTGCGGCAGATCGCTGGCGGAGACGACACTTTCAGTGCTCATTGCGGAATCTCCTAGCGCCGGTGGCCCGTGTCGAGCCGGTGTTCGGTGTAGATGGAATAGCGCGACATCGAGAAGCAGAAGACCCAGTAGACGAGGGCCGCAAAGAAATACGCGGTCGTCGCCTGCACCGGGCTCAGCCAGGTCGGATCGGTGAAGCTCGACTGGATCTGACCGAGGAAGTCGAAAAGGCCGATGATCAGGACCAGCGTGGTGTCCTTGAAGAGCGCGATGAAGCTGCCGACGATGCCGGGAATGACGATCTTCAAAGCCTGCGGAAGGATGATGAGCTGCATCTTCTGCCAGTAGGTCAGGCCCACCGCGTCGGCGCCCTCATATTGACCTTTGCCGATC
This sequence comes from uncultured Alphaproteobacteria bacterium, assembly GCA_963739005.1. Taxonomy (GTDB): domain Bacteria; phylum Pseudomonadota; class Alphaproteobacteria; order Rhizobiales; family Afifellaceae; genus DASWJZ01. The sequence continues at coordinate 288,392 of CAVTYQ010000007.1, forward strand.
GCCTGCAGACCGCCGCGCACCGTCTCAGCCATGTAGGCGGCGGAGAACAGCGCCACGCCGATCAGCGCGCGTAAGAGCTTGTCGAAGGTCACCCCCTCGGGAAGGAAGAGCGGCAGCATCACCGACGACATGAAGAGCACGGTGATCAGTGGTACACCGCGCCAGAACTCGATGAAGGCGACACAGACCGCACGAACGATCGGCATCGTTGAGCGTCGCCCGAGCGCCAGGATGATGCCAAGGGGCAGCGAGGCGGCAATGCCGGTGACCGCGATGACGAGCGTCGTCAGCAGACCGCCCCATTGGTCGGTGCGCACGGGCTGCAGCCCGAGATCGACGCCAAGCACAAGGAGAACCACCGCGATCACCGCCATCACGATGAGCAGCAGGCGGATCGATCCCGCTGCCGAACTCCCCGTCGCCTGCCGCCACCCGTAAATCAGCCCGCACAGGATCAGGGTGAGGATGACGTAGTCGATCCAGAAGCTGAGATTGCCGCCGGACGGGGACAACATTCCCCCAACGCCGAGGAAGCTGCCGTAGTCAAAATTCCCGCCAGTCAGCAGCAGCAACGCCGCGACCGGAAAGAGGCCGATCATGTAGAGGATGTTTTCCCGCTTGAACGGCGCCGTGGGAACCAGCATCGGGACAAGCCCGATCGCGAACAGGACAAATACCAGATCGACCCGCCAACGCGCCTCCACCGGAAAGCGCCCATAGACGAACTGCGCGAAATAGGCCCTCACGTATGGCCAGCAGGCTCCGAACCACCCGTTCGGCTGGATGCCGCCCTGCTCCTGGGTCGTGCAGGCCGCCCGGTCGGAGCCGCTCCACACCGCCTTGATCAGGGCGAAATCGATGATCGGCGCGGCGACCTTCCAGATGATCCAGAGCGCGATCAACGTCAGGATCGTGTTGAACCAGTTGGAAAAAAGGTTCTTCCTGGCCCAGCCGATCGGTCCGCGGTCGCGGACCGGCGGCGGCGCCCCCTCCTCCATCTGGAGTCGGACATAGGCGAGATCGGTTTCGGCTTCGAGCGCCGGCATGACCTAGCGCTCCACCAGCGCCTTGCGGCGGTTGTAGACGTTCATGGATGCGGAGGTGACCAGCGAAATCGCGAGATAAGTGCCCATGGTCATGAGGATGAACTCCACCGCCCTCCCCGTCTGGTTCAGCGCGGTGCCGGCGAAGACGGAGACAAGGTCGGGATAGGCGATCGCGACGGCGAGCGAGGAATTCTTCGTCAGATTCAGATACTGGCTGGTGAGCGGCGGGATGATGACCCGCATCGCCTGCGGGATTACGACTAGGCGGAGCGTCAGTCCGGGGCGAAATCCGAGCGAATATGCAGCCTCCGTCTGCCCGTGCGACACCGCCAGGATGCCGGCGCGGACGAGCTCGCCGATATAGGTCGCCGTGTAGAAGGAGAGCGCCAGCAGGAGCCCGATGAACTCCGGATAGATGCGTGCCCCGCCCTTCGGGCCGAAATTTCCCGCGGTCGGATAGTCGAGCGTGAGCGGCGGACCCCAGATCGACCAGACGACGAGCCATGTGATGAGCGTCAATCCGACGATCAGCGCCATCCCAGCCCAGAAGGTCGGGAACTGCTGACCGGTCGCGAGTTGCCGCTTGCGGGCCCATCGGCTGACGAAGAGAGTCGCCACGATGCCGATCAGCGCCACCACCACGACGTAGCGGAAATCCGCACCGAAGATCGGATTTGGCGCATACCAACCGGCGATGTTGATCAGCCCGAGCGGACCGAGGCTTAGCGCGTCGCGCTTTTGCGGCAAGAGGCGCAGAACTGCGAAATACCAGATGAATATCTGCAGAAGCAGCGGGATGTTGCGCAATGCCTCGACGTACGCCGTGGCGGCCTTCGCGACGATCCAGTTCTTCGAGAGCCGCGATATTCCAACAATGAAACCGATGATCGTGGCGAACACGACACCGAGGATCGAGACGAGCAGCGTGTTCAAAAGTCCGACCAGATAGACGCGGCCGTAGGTCGAGGTTTCGTGATAGGGGACCAGCGCCTGATTGATCTGAAACCCGGCCGTGTCCTCAAGAATGCCGAAGCCGAAACCGATCCCCTGGGCGCGAAGATTTGCGGCGGTGTTGTTAACGATCCACCAGGCAAAGGCGACGATTCCGACGATGAGAAGAACCTGGAAAATGACGCCGCGGACGCGCTCGTCGTTGAGGGCGGAGAAACCGCTGCCGGCTGACCTCAGCGGGATGGCTTCCTGAACGGCCAATCTGCCCTCCTTGCCCGACGCTCACGCGCCGGCGGTTGAAAGAGAGGCCCGGCCTTGCCGGCCGGGCCTCCAAATCGTCAGCGGATCGGCGGGGCGTACTGGATGCCGCCGTCTTTCCACAGCGCGTTCAGCCCGCGCGCGATGCCGAGCGGCGTGTTCGGCCCGACGTTGCGGTCGAACATCTCGCCATAGTTTCCGACGGCCTTGATCGCGTTGACGGCCCAATCGTTGGTCAGGCCGAGGCTCTCGCCGAACGTGCCCTCGGCGCCAACGAGGCGCTTGATCTCCGGATTGTCGGAGCCCTTCATCTCTTCGACGTTCGCCTGGGTGACCCCAAGCTCCTCGGCGTTGATCAGGGCGTTCAGAGTCCAGCGGGCGATATCCATCCACTGATCGTCGCCCTGGCGGATGGCCGGGCCAAGCGGCTCCTTCGAGATGATCTCCGGGAGCACGATGTTGTCGGCCGGATTGGCGAGCTTCAGGCGCTCCGCATAGAGGCCGGAGGCGTCGGTGGTGAACACGTCGCAACGGCCGGCCCCATAGGCGGCGATAACTTCGTCGGCCTTCTCGAAGGCGACCACTTCGTACTCCATGTTGTGGGAGCGGAAGTAGTCGGCAACGTTGAGCTCGGTGGTCGTGCCGGTGTTGGTGCAGACGCTGGCGCCGCCGAGTTCGGTCGCATGCGCGACGCCTAGGTCCTTGCGGACCATGAAGCCCTGGCCGTCATAGTAGGTGACGCCGGCGAAGTTCAGCCCAAGGTCGGTGTCGCGCGACATCGTCCAGGTGGTGTTGCGGCTCAGGATGTCGACTTCGCCCGACTGCAGAGCGGTGAAGCGCTCCTTGGCCGAAAGCGGGGCAAACTTGACCTTCGAGGCGTCGCCGAAGATCGCCGCGGCCAAGGCCTTGCAGTAGTCGACGTCAATGCCGGACCAGTTGCCGGCAGAATTGGGATTGGAGAAGCCGGGAAGGCCCTGGCTCACACCGCAGTTCACCTCGCCGCGCGCCTTTACGTCTTCCAATGTCGTCGCCGAAGCGGCGCTCGCTGCGAGCCCAAGCGCTATCCCGGCGGCAATCGGTACAAGATGTTTTCTCATGGTGTACAGCTTCCCTGTTTTGATGGCGGCTCGAGCCCGAAACGATAAGATCGCACGTCGAAGCGTCAGCGATCATGTCACATTTCGGTCACCCCTCCCCCACTCTCTCATCATCGAACGGCAAACTCCCGCAACGGTCAACCCCGCCTGAATAGGCGACAGCGATTGGACTTTTCGCCGGCTTCGCCTAATGCGAAGGCGAAAAGACAGGGAATTCCCATGGCAGACGACGATCGCAAGAAACGGACCAACTGGCGCTCGGACACGCTTCTCGCACATGCCGGCCTCGACCCGATGAGCTTCCACGGCTTCGTCAACCCGCCGCTCGTGCGGGCCTCGACCGTGCTGTACAAAACCGTGGAATCGATGCTCGCGCGCGGAGAGCACCGCTATCCCTACGGGCTCACGAATACGCCGACGATCGAGGCGCTGACGACGGCGCTGACGGAGCTTGAAGGGAAGGAAACCGCCGGCACGGTGCTCGTCCCCTCCGGACTCGCCGCAGTTACCGTCGCGATCATGGCTGCGGTCCGACCGCAGACGAAAGTTCTGCTTCCCGACAACGTCTACTTTCCCTCACGCCGCTTCGGCGACGAGCTCCTCGCAATGTTCGGCGCCGAGGCCGTTTACTACGACCCGCTCTCAAACGACGACATCCAAGCAAAGATGAAGGGCGCTTCGGTCGCCGTCATCGAAGCGCCCGGTTCACTCACCTTCGAGATGTCCGACATCGACGCAATCGTCGCCGCCGCAAGGGAATATGGCGCGGTCACCGTCTTCGACAACACCTGGGCGACACCGCTCTTCTATCGCCCGCTCGAGCACGGCGTCGACATCGCCGCCTATGCGGGCACCAAGTATTTCGGCGGCCATTCCGATCTCCTGATCGGCTCGATTTCCGCAAGCGCCGAGACCTGGCCGCGTCTGAAGAAGCTGCACCACACGCTCGGCCTGCAGGCCGGCACCGAGGAGATCTGGCTGACGCTGCGTGGGCTCAAGACCATGCATGTCCGGCTTGAGCGGCACCAGCGCAGCGCCCTTACGGTCGCCAATTGGCTGAAGCGGCGGCCCGAAGTGGAGCGCGTGCTTTGCCCCGGCCTCCCCGACGATCCCGGTCATGCGCTCTGGAAGCGCGACTTCGGCGGCATGTCGGGGCTCTTCGCCTTCGTCCTGAAGGCGGGCGTCGACGACGCAAAACGCTTCGTCAACGCGCTTCAACTGTTCGGTATCGGAGCATCCTGGGGCGGCTTTGAGAGCCTGGTGGTCCTCGCCGAGCTTGGGCATTCGCGCACCGTTCGCCCGTGGACTGACGGCCCGGTCATCCGCCTCCATATCGGGCTCGAGGATGTTGCCGACATCATCGAGGATCTCGAGCGCGGCTTCGCCGCGATGGCCCCCGCCTAGCTCCTGGCTATTCAGTCGTCGCGGGAACGAAGAAATGCAGCGTGAGGAAATGGCCGCGCGGGTAGCGATAGGTCCGCGCCTCGCCGACCTCGCGCAGCGCAGGTCCGTTCGCCGCAATCGCGGCCTGAAACTTGTCGAGCTGTCGGCTGCTCACCGCGGCAAGGCGGCAGCCCGGCTCTTTCAGCCATGCCGGCGCGTGTTCAGGGCGAAGATGGCGGATCGAGGCGCCGCCCGCCACGATCAGGCTCGGCTCGTCGTAGCCGACCGCCAAAAGCGCCGGGTCGCTGCAGCCGGCTGACGATTGCAAGAGCGAGACGAGCCGCTGGCTGAGCCACAGGCTCTGCATGTTCGGTAGCGCCAGGCTGATCGCCCCCGCATAAAGCAGCACGGCGGAGAGCGCAGCGGAGAGCATCGCGTTCTCGATGCGCCAGCGCCACAAGAATGCGGCCGCCATCAAGGCGACAAGCGCGGACGCCGCGACCACCGCGAAGGCGAGCGGCTGCACGGCGTCGCCAAGGAGCCGCGGCACAACGACGACCCCCGCCGCCGACGCCACCGGCAGATAGATGAGGAGAAAGCCCGCGATCAGTCGCAGCGCCCACGAGCGGGAAAGACCGTCGCGCGCGACGACGGCCGCGGTCAGGAGGGCAAGTGCCGGATAAAGCGGCAGCGCGTAGTGCGGCAGCTTCGTCGCCACCGCCTCGAAGACGAGCCAGGCAGGCACGAGCCAGGCGAGACAGAAGAACACCGACGGCTCGCGCCAGCGGCGAACGATGGCGGGCGCCGCGAGGACGAGGAACGGCGTCATCGGCCACCCGGTGACGAAGAGGAGCGCGAGGTAGGCGCCGGGCGGAAGCCCGTGACCTTCAAGTCCTTCGCTCGCCCGGCCGAGAAGGTCCTGGCTGACGAAGCTGCGGAAGAAGTCGCCGTGCGAGACGAATGCGATGGCAAGAACCCACGGAAGGACAATCCCGGCCGCGAGCAGCGCGCCCTCGACCGGCCGCAAGAGGAGAAGCCCACGGAGCGAGCGGATGCGCGCCGAGAGCGTGGCGCCGGCGAGGCCGACGATCATCGGCGCGACCGGGCCTTTCACAAGAATTCCGACCGCAAGGACGACCCAGAACGACATGGCGCGCGACCACGGAAGCTGCGTCACAGCCGACCGGACCGAGGGCGCGCCGTCCGCCGTCACGACGCGCCATGCGGAAGCAAGCGCAAGCTGGCAAAGAAGGACGCAAGCCGTCAGCACCGCGTCGGTCGTCGCCAGGCGCGCCTCGACCGCTGTCAGAACCGTCGACAGGAAAAGCAGCGCCGCAAGCAGGCCGGCGCGCCGATCGAACAGGATTCTCCCGATCCCCCAGACGGCAAGAACGGAGGCGATCGCGGCTAGAAGCGAGGGGAGTCGGTAGGCCCAGATCGGCGCGTCCGCGCCGCCGAAGGGCGCGGTCACGAGCGCCTGCAGCCAGTAGATGCCGATGGGCTTCTTGTAGCGCTTCTCGTCGCGGATGCGGATGTCGATGTAGTTGCCGTCCTGAAGCATCTGACGCGTCGCCTGGGCGAAGCGTGCCTCATCGCGGTCGGTCAGCGGAAGGCTGGCCTGCCCCGGCGCGAACGTGAGGAAGCTCAGACAGAGAAGAAAGAGGATCGACGCCGGGGCGCTCCCGGCTATCTGGTCGAACAGCGCGCCGACGCGCGTCTCCGCTGGGTCGGATCGCCCGGCTGTGCCCGCGACGCTCAAACGCCTCCCCCCCGCCCGACCGCACTGCGCCCGCGATCCTTCCAGCATCGTCCCTCGCCCGCAAGAACCACGCGGGCGAGGAGACGAAACCGCCGCCGGAATGTTCCGGCGGCGGCGGTGGTCTTGGAGCGGTTAGATCGAGCGGACGTCGTAGGTGTAGCCGTCGGTGACGAGATCCACGGCTTCGCAGAGGTTCACGTCGTAGATGTCGGCGGTGTCGCCGTTGTCATAGGTCAGGCGGATGTCGAAGCGGCAGTAGCCCTGCGTGTGCACCGGATCGACCTCGCCCACATAGCCGACCGGAATGACGCCGGACAGGATGTCGGGACCCCAGGTCCGCATGTCGACGTTGCTGATCTGCACGGCGACGATCGTGGCGGCGCCGACATTGTGGATGTCGATCCAGCGCTCGTAAGCGGAGGCCGAGCCGGCGGCGGCGAGCGAGGCTGCGACGACGACAGCGGCGGTCATGGTGCGGAAAAGGTTCATCTTCGTCTCCATCGTTTGCCCCCTGGCGATTGCCCCCGGAGGCGGTTGCGATGGTGTGGTTTCTCATGTCGCGAGACCCGCGTTTGTGCGGGGGCGCACAAGCCGGCCTCGAGGCGAGAAAGCCCTGTGCGCAGGCATTTTCCGCGTCCTGTCTGAGGCTTGCTGCTTGACCAGCGGCTCGGCTCGGCCTACCCGGCTCCGGCAGTCGGGGCATGGCGCAGTCTGGTAGCGCACCTGCTTTGGGAGCAGGGGGTCGCAGGTTCGAATCCTGCTGCCCCGACCAGCCTTGCCCCGGATCAAGTCCGGGGTTCGGCTTGGCGAGCCAATGGGATTGGAAAATGGCAGCACGCATCTACAAGCCGGCGAAGACGGCGATGCAGTCGGGAAGCGCCAAGACGCACCGCTGGTTGCTTGAGTTCGAGCCCGAGCAGGCGAAAGAGATCGAGCCGCTGATGGGCTATACGTCGTCGTCGGACATGCGCAGCCAGATCCGCTTGCAGTTCGACACCCAGGAGGAGGCGATCGACTACGCGAAGCGGAACGGAATCGCCTATCAGGTCTTCGAGCCGAAGGGCCGCGTCAGGCCGACGATCGCCTATTCCGACAATTTCAAGCGCGACAGAACGCAGCCCTGGACGCATTGAGACAAGAGCACGGGGCCCCGTAGCTCAGGGGATAGAGCAGCAGCCTTCTAAGCTGTTGGTCGCAGGTTCGAATCCTGCCGGGGTCGCCACCTCACTCGGGTCCATTCCGGACACATAGGTTGGCAGCTACTCGCCGTAGGGCACCCAGATGTTCTTCACCTGCGTCGCGTGGCGGAGATAGCGGCGGCCCTGCCCGTCGAGCGGGCTTGCCCAGTCGACGGCGCGGCCGTTGTTGACCCAGGTCGTCTTCAGGTTCCCGACCGAAGCCGCTTCGACTTTCGCACTGCCCTCCTTCGTGCCGAAATACCAATAGGCCGCGATGTCGTCGTGCTCGGCGATGGTTTTGGCCAGCGCCTCGCGGTCGCCGGTCACGATGTTGACCACGCCGGGTGGCACGTCGCTGGTGTCGAGCACCTGATAGAAATCGGTGGCGACGAGCGGATAGACCGGCGAGGGCGTGACGACGATGCGGTTCCCCATCGCGATCGCGGGCGCGACGAGTGAGACGAGCGCCAATAGCGGCGCCTCGTCGGGGCATGAGATCCCCATCACGCCAAACGGCTCGTTCATCGCAAGCGTCACGTGGCGGGAGCGGGTCGCGTGCACCTGGCCATCGTATTTGTCGGCATGCGCGGCATAGAAGCTGATGCGGCGAATCGCCTGCGCGACCTCTTCGTCCGCGGCCCTGCCGCGAACGCCGGTCAGCGTGGCGATGCGCTCGCCGAATTCCTCGGCGCGGGCTTCGAGATTCTCGGCGAGGTAATAGAGGACCTGCGCGCGATGATGCCCGCTGACGCTGCCCCAGCCGCCGGCGGCGTTGGCGGCTTCGACGGCGTTCCGAATGTCCTTACGGTTGCCGAGTCCGGCCTGGCCGACCTCCGCGCCGGAAGCATCGTAGACGGCGTAGCTGTAGCCGGAATCCGGCCGCGCCTGCTTGCCGCCGATATAGAGTTTTGCCGTGCGGTCGAGCGGCGGGCGATCGCCGGCCGACTCTTTTGCGCGCGCTGTCGGCGCGGCAGAGAAATCTGCGGCGCCTGCCCTCACGGCCTTCGCCGGCTTCTTCTCGATTGACGCCACGAGATATTCGAAGAGCCCCTCGCGGCCCCCTTCCCGGCCGAAGCCGGACTCCTTGTAGCCGCCGAAGCCGGCGGCCGCGTCGAAGAGATTGGTGGAGTTCACCCAAACGACGCCCGCCTTCACACGCGCGGCCGCGTCGAGCGTCACGTTGATCGATTCCGACCAGACGGAGGCGGCGAGGCCGTAGCGGGAATTGTTGGCGAGCGCCAGCGCCTCCTCCGGCGTGCGGAAGGTCATCGAGACGAGCACCGGCCCAAAGATTTCCTCCTGCGCCAGGATCGAGGCGGGGGCGACGTTGGCGACGAGCGTCGGCGGATAGAAGAGCCCCTCCTTCGGCAGCGCGGCGTCGGGCTGATAGCACGACACGCCCTCGGCCTGCCCTTGCGCCACCAGCTTGCGGATGCGGTCGAGCTGCACGTCGGCGACGATCGCGCCGATGTCGGTCGACTTATCGAGCGGATCGCCGACCCTAAGCGTCGCCATGCGCGCGCGGAGCTTGGTGTGCATCTTCTCCGCCACCGCCTCCTGCACAATCAGCCGCGAGCCGGCGCAGCAGACCTGGCCCTGGTTGAACCAGATGGCATCGACGACGCCTTCGACCGCGCTGTCGAGGTCGGCATCGTCGAAGACGATGAAGGGCGACTTGCCGCCGAGCTCGAGCGAGAGCTTCTTGCCCGTGCCCGCCGTCGCTTTGCGGATGATGCGGCCGACCTCGGTCGAGCCGGTGAAGGCGATCTTGTCGATGTCCTTGTGCTCGACGATCAAGGCGCCGGTCGCGCCGTCGCCGGTGACGATGTTGACGACGCCGGCCGGGAGCCCCGCCTCCATGCAAATTTCCGCGAAAGCGAGCGCGGAGAGCGGCGTGTACTCCGCCGGCTTCAGCACGACGGTGTTCCCCGCGGCGAGCGCCGGCGCGATCTTCCAGGCGAGCATCAGGAGCGGAAAGTTCCACGGGATGATCTGCCCGCAGAGGCCGACCGGTGCGTAGCCCGGGAACTCGCTCTCGATCAGCTCGGCCCAGCCGGCGTGATGATAGAAGTGGCGGATCACGAGCGGGATATCGATGTCGCGGCTCTCGCGGATCGGCTTGCCGTTGTCCATCGATTCGAGCACCGAGAAGAAGCGCTCGCGCTTGTTGATGATGCGGGCGATCGCATAGAGGTAGCGGGCGCGCGCGTCGCCGGAGAGCGCGCCCCACGCCTTCTGCGCCTTGCGTGCGGCGGCGACGGCCTTGTCGACATCCTTCGCGGTGCCCTCGGCGCATTCAGCGAGGCGATTGCCGCGCGCCGGGTTGATGACCGCGAAGTAGCTCCCCTCCGCCGGCGCGACGAACTTGCCGCCGATGAAGTGCAGGAAGCGGCCTTCGTGCGCTTCGAGCCAGGCGACGACCTCGCTGTTCGCCTCGGGCGCCGGGCCGTATTCCATGCTGCGAAGGATCTCGGTAACGGCTGTCATGATGTTCTCCCTAGCGCCTTGCGGGCCGTTGCGAGCGCCCCCTCTCCCAGAGGGAGAGGGTGTCGCCGAAGGCGACGGGTGAGGGGATGCGGCGTCTCCGACAGAGTTCTTCCGGTCCCGTCGCAACCCCACATCCGCCCGCTTCGCGGGCACCTTCTCCCTCTGGGAGAAGGGAAGGCCCGCGCCCTCTCACGCCATTGCATGGCGGATGGACGAGGAGTAGCGGCCGGTGACGAAGTGCTCGATCTGGCGCTCGATGTCGCCGAGCATGGAGCTTGCGCCGATGCGGAAGAGCTCCGGCTCGAGCCACTCGCGCCCAAGCTCCTCCTTCATCAGGATCAGCCAGGAGAGCGCGTCCTTCGCCTTCTTCAATCCACCCGCGGGCTTGAAGCCGACCCTGGCGCCGGTCAGCTCCAGATATTCGCGTATGGCGCGGACCATGACGAGGCTGACGGGAAGGGTCGCGTTCACATCCTCCTTGCCGGTCGAGGTCTTGATGAAGTCGGCGCCTGCCATCATCGCCACCATCGAGGCACGATGAACATTGCGGAGCGTCTTCAGGTCGCCGGTCGCGAGGATCGTCTTCAGATGCGCGTCGCCGCAGGCTTCGTGCATCACGCGGACCTCGTCGTAGAGCGCCTGCCAATTCTGATCAAGGACGTGCGCTCGCGTCACCACGATGTCGATCTCGCGCGCGCCCTCCCCGACCGCGTAGCGGATTTCTTCTAGGCGAAGCGGCAACGGCGTCAGCCCTGCGGGGAAGCCGGTCGCGACGGAGGCGACGGGAATGCCGGAGCCTTCGAGCGCCTTCACGGCGACCGGCACCATCGTCGGATAGACGCAGACCGCGCCGACCGTCGGCATATGATCGAGGCCGAGCGCGTCGACGAGATCGCGGCGCAGCGGATTCCTCGCCTTGGCGCAGAGGCGCCGGACACGATCCGGCGTGTCGTCGCCGGCGAGCGTGGTGAGATCGATGCAGGTGATGGCTTTGACGAGCCACGCGGCCTGCCACTCCTTCTTCACCGTGCGGCGTGTCGTCAGCGTCGCGGCGCGGCGCTCAATCGCCGAGAGATTGGCACGGACGCCCTCCACCCAGTCGACATGAAGAAGAGTGCCCTCGTTCCGAGGCACGTTCGAATGCCCGGCTTCGACGCCGGTCGTCGCAGCGTGGCGAGGCGCGTTGCCGTGCCGAGGTTGCGGATCGTTCGACCGAAGTCTCACAACCGGATCGGTCGCCATGGGATTGCTCCAGAACAAAGCCGGCCTGCCGCTTCGCCGGCCGGCGATATTTGCTATAGCGCACGCGAGGCGCCGCGAGAAATCAGGAGATAAGGATGGGAGACGCGACGACAAGCCGGAAGGGGGAGCCGTTCGTCAGCGATTCGGACGTCGGCTGGGCGGATTCGGCACCCGGTATCCGCCGCAAGGTGCTCTGCTACGACGACCGCATCATGCTGGTGCGCTTCGCGTTCGAGGCGGGCGCGATCGGTGCTGAGCACAGCCACCCTCACCTCCAGTGCAGCGTCATCGAGCGCGGCGTCTTCGATGTCACAATCGCCGGTAAGACGAAACGCCTCGGCGCGGGCGATTCCTATCTCGTCGCTTCGAACCTCCTTCACGGCGCGGTGGCAATCGAAGCCGGCGTCATCGTCGACACGTTCATGCCGTTGCGGCAAGACCTGGTCGGCGCGTGAAGCGGCATCGCCTCGCAGTCATCGGGCTCGGCATGGCGGTGGCGCCGCATGCCAAAAGCCTTCTCGATCTTGCCGACCGCGTCGAGATCGCCCACGCCTTTGCGCCGAGCACGGAACGGCGCCGGGCATTCGCCGAGCGATATCCCTTCCCGCTCGCCGGGAGCCTCGACGCCGTGTTCGCGGACGAGAGCGTCGACGTCGTGCTGATCCTGACGCCGCCGAACACGCATCTCGATCTCGTCCGCCGCGCCGCCGAGGCCGGCAAGCATATCCTCATCGAAAAACCGATCGAGATCACAACCGAGCGCAGCCTCGAGCTTGTCCGCATCTGCCGCGCGGCGGGCGTCACGCTTGGCGTGGTGCTTCAGCACCGCTTCCGGCCGCCGGCGGTGAAGCTGCGCGAGGTTTTGGCGGCGGGCGACCTCGGAAATATTCTCGGCGCTTCCGCCGGCATCCGGGTGTGGCGTCCGCAGAGCTACTACGACCAGCCCGGCCGCGGTACGAAGGCGCGCGACGGCGGCGGCGTGCTCCTGACGCAGGGCATCCACACGCTCGACCTGCTCCTCTCGCTCACCGGCCCGGCGGCGGAGGCCAAGTCATACGTCACGACGACGCCCGTCCACCGCATGGAGACGGAGGATTTCGCCGCGGCCGCCGTCCGCTACCGGAGCGGCGCCTTCGGCACGATCGAAGCGACGACCGCCGCATTTCCCGGCTACCCGGAGCGCATCTCGGTCATGGGCGAGAGAGGCTGCGCGACGATCGAGGGGACGGCGCTCAACGTCGCCCTGCTCGATGGGCGCACCATCGAAATCAAACCGGACCGAACGGGTGGCGGCACCGGCGCCGACCCCATGGACTTCCCGCACGACTACCATCGCGCGCTCATCACCGACTTCCTCGACGCGCTCGATCAGGGTCGCGACCCGCGCATCACCGGCGAGGAAGCGCTCAAAGTGCACTTCCTGATCGATGCGATCCTGGAAGCCGGCCGCACCGGCCAATCTGTTGCCGTCCGCGAGACGTAACGAAGGAAATATCCACGCGGCGGGAGCACCTTAGACGCGCATCTTAAAGAAATCCGGCGCTGCCGCGCCTTCCGGCCGGCACGATCTTGTCACTTGCGGAGGCACGGGCGGCGCTTGCGCCCAAGACCCCGGCCGGCCAGATAGTGGAAACCGTCCCGCGACGTTCGGGCCACCCTCACGGAGGTTAGACCAGGAATGATCACCTTCGCCCTGCCGACCCGCGCGCTACCGCTTGCGATCTTCGCGGCGCTGCTCGCTCTCCCCCCAGCCTCTGCTCGCGCCGATTGCAAGGCGCAGCCGGCCCCCGGGGTCGACTGGTCGGAGTGCCAGAAAAGCCGGTTGATGTTCGGCTCGGCCGATCTCCAGGAGGGCGAGTTCGTGCAGACGTTCTTCACCTCCAGCGACCTTTCGAAGGCGAAGCTCATGAGCGCCAATCTGAGCCTCGCCGAGCTCTCCAATGCGCTCCTCGCCGGGGCGGACCTCTCCGACGCCAATCTCGAAAAAGCGGTCGCGACGCGCGCCGACTTCTCCGGGGCGAACCTTTCCGGCGCGAGCCTGATGGCGGCCGAATTTTCGCGCACGAACTTCGAGCGCGCTAATCTGACGAGCGTGAACTTTACCAACTCGGAGATGAACCGGTCGAACTTCAACGAAGCCGACCTGACCGGCGCCGATATGGAGAAGGCGGAGCTTGCGCGCGTCGTCCTGACCGGCGCGGTGATCTCGGGGGTGACGTTCACCTTTTCGAATCTCTCGCGCGCCGACCTTCGCGGAACCGACCTTGAGGACGCGGACCTGACCGGCACCTACATGTTCCTGACCCAGATCGCCGGCGCCGATCTCAGCGGGACGAAGGGGCTGACGCAGGGCCAGATCGACATCGCCTGCGGCTCCGCGGAGACACGCCTGCCTGCCGGCCTGACCGCGCCGGCAGCCTGGCCCTGCCCCAACTACGCCGCAGAGTAGCAGCGTCGGGCCCATTCGCCCCGCTGCCGGCTTGACGGCGGCGGCCTCGGCATGGAGAGAGCGCGGGCGGCGCAAAGAAAACGGCTCGGAGTGGGAATGGCCAAGGCATCGGATCGCTTTCAGGGGCGAAGCGCAGTCGTCACGGGCGGGGCATCGGGGATCGGCCGAGCGGTCACCGAAAGGCTGAAAGCCGAAGGCGCCTCGGTCTCGATCTGGGATCGCTCGGGACCCCCAGCCGGGATGGACGCCAGCCAATACCGCTGCGTCAGCCTTGACCTGACCGACGCCGCGGCCGTCGAAACCGCCGCCAAGGAGACTGCCGCGGCGTTCGGCGGTATCGACATCCTCGTCTGCAGCGCCGGCGTCGCCGGTCTGAACGCGACGCTCTGGGAGTATCCGCTCGACGAATGGCGGAAGGTCTTCGACATCAACGTCAACGCGCTTTTCTACTGCAATCGCGCCGTGGTGCCGTTCATGCGCGAGAAGAACTACGGCCGCATCGTGAACATCGCCTCGATCGCCGGCAAAGAGGGCAATCCCAACGCTTCCGCCTACAGCGCGTCGAAGGCGGCCGTGATCGGGCTGACGAAGTCTCTCGGCAAGGAGCTCGCCAAGACGAAGATCACGGTAAACGCCGTCACGCCCGCGGCCGTGCGCACGCCGATCTTCGACCAGATCAGCCAGGAGCACATCGACTTCATGCTATCGAAGATCCCGATGGGGCGTTTCGGGACCGTCGAAGAGATCGCTTCCGCCGTCCTCTTCCTCGCCAGCGAGGAGTGCTCGTTTACGACCGGCGCCGTCTTCGACGCTTCCGGCGGCCGCGCGGTCTATTAGACTTCCGCTAAAGCGACTTCTCGGTTTCGGCATCGAAGATCGCGGCCCGCTTCAGATTGACGTCGATCGGGATGCGGTCGCCTGGCCGGCTCACGTCATGCGCCTGGAGTTCCGCGACGACGGCGACGCCGCCCAGCCGAAAAGTCGCATAGGCACGCGAACCCACGGGCTGAAGAAGCTCGATCTCGGCGTCGTGGCGAAGGCTCCCGTCGGCCGGCGACGCACGGATCGCGCGCATCATGTGCTCCGGGCGGAACCCGAGAACGACCGAAAGCCCGTCCGAGACGTCCTTCGGCAGCCGGCCCGGCGGCAGCCGCACGTTCAAGTTGCCACTCAGCCGCACTGAGTCGCCGGCCTCACCGCGGACGAGCTTACCGGGCAGGAAGTTCATCGGCGGCGACCCGAAGAAGCCGGCCACGAAGCGCGTCACCGGCTTCTCGAAGAGCTCGAGCGGCGTCCCCTCCTGCTCGATCCGGCCGGCGCGCATCACCGCGATCCGGTCGCCGAGCGTCATCGCCTCGAGTGGGTCGCGCGTGGCGAACATCTTCGTGGCGGGAAACTCGGCGTGCAGCCGCTTGATCTCGTTGCGGATCGCCTCGCGGAGCGGAAGGTCGAGCGGCGCAAGCGGATCGTCGAAGAGGCAAAGCGCATCGTCGCGCACGAGCGCCCGGCCGATCGCGACGAGCTGGCTCCGCCCGGGCTCCAGGCGGTCGGCTCGCGTATCGAGAAGGCCGCCAATGCCGACGAAGTCGGCGAAGCGTTTCACGCGCGCCTCGATCTCCGCGCGCGGCGCCCGCCGCCGATTCAGCCCAAAGGCGATGTTCCTGTAGACGGACATGCTCGGAAAAAGCGCGTCGCGCTGAAACACCAGCGCCACTTTCCGGTCGCGCGGCGCCCAACCGTTGACGGTTTCCCCGTCGATCTGGATCGCCCCGCCATCCACCGCCTCAAGCCCGGCGACGGCACGAACGAGGGTCGTCTTTCCGGCGCGGGCGGGTCCGACCAGAACGAGGAATTCGCCTTCCTGGAGGCTCAGCTCGATCCCATTCAGCGCCGGCACTTTGCCGTAGGATTTTGTCACGCCGCGGATCGTCAGACTTCGCATTCGCCAGCCTTTGGCTGCTCGGACCGTCCCACCACGGCGGGGGTCACACTGCCCCGACCCGCTTACGACCCGCCATCGTATTCGACGCGGAGCGGCGCGCAAATCGCCCGCTCCGCGCCACCTGCGACGACGTGGCCGGGCGCTTGGCGCAAGCATTGCGCCACGGAAGAAGCGCTGCAACGGATCGGGCTAAACCGGTGCGGCGACTGCCGTTTGGCCTCGCCGGGCCGGACTTCTCCCCTGCTAATTATCGGAACAGCAAGAATAATTTAATGTGAACGGGCGCAGAACTCTTGAGTCCGGCGTGCCGCGATGCTGCAATGCGCGGCGGCTGAATCGTGGGGGACACGGGGCTCCATGGGGGGAGTGCTGAGATGGTTTGAGGAGCGCGGGGAGATTCCGCTCCGGCCGCCTTATCGCGTGCGCGAATACGCTCCGCTGACCGACGACCCCGACCGGCCTTTCGACGAGAATTTCGTGGCGACGATCGACGGCGTGGCCTTCGCAATCGAGCACTGCGATTCGCACGGCTGGATGAGCACGCGGACGATCCGCTGTCTCGCCATCGACCCGACCCACCCCGCCTGCATCAGCGCCTATTGCCACGTCCGCGATACCATCATGACCTTCCGGGTCGATCGGATCATCACGATCATCGGCCTCCACTCCGGCAAGATGGTTTCAAGCGCGGAGCATCTGGCGCTTCTCGCGCCCTATCTGACCGATATCGAGCAGGGTCCCGATATCGGCGCGCTGATCGAGCTGCAGCAGGCGACGCGCGACGGCGTCTTCGCGCTCCTTCATATCGCGATGAGCGATGGGGGGCTAAGCGACGAGGCGCGTGCCGTCGTGCTCAACTACGTCAACGCCGAGGCCGAGGCGGTCGGCGCGGCCTACCCGCCGCCCGAGCTGATCGACCTTTGGGTCGGGAACCTCGCCCCGCCGCTCGACGCCGTCAGGGCCGCGGTGAAGACCCTGCTCAATGACCGGGAGAAGTTCGCGCGGCTTCTGCCGTGGCTCCTCAAGGTGGCACGCTGCCCCGGCGCTGTTGACGTTCCGGAAGAGGCGCTGCGCGAGCTCTTCGCAGCGGTCCGCAGGCATTTCCGCTGGGCGCCGCGCAACTTCCCGAGCGACCTTCGCGCCACGCGTTAAGCGTCGACCGCGACCCGGATCGATGCCGGCGCTGGCGTTCGTCCGCGCGGCATGGTTGCCTCTGAGACAATGACAAAAGGCGGCGAGCACACTCTGGGGATCGAGGAGGAGTATTTCCTTGTCGATCTCGAAACGCGCGACCTGGCGGCGGATCCGCCGGAAGTGCTCATGCAGGCGTGCCGAGAAATTCTCGGCGAGCACGTGACCCCGGAATTCCGCCGCTGCCAGATCGAAGTCGGCACCGCGGTCTGCGGCACGATCGCCGAGGCGCGCAGTCAACTCGCGCTTTTTCGCAAAACCATAGCCGCAGAAGCCAAGCGGCACGGCATGGGCCTGATGGCCGCCTCCACGCACCCCTTTGCCGATTGGAGCACGCAGCTCACGACCGCCAAGGAGCGCTACGCAAAGCTGGAGGAGGATTTGCGGACAGTGGCCGAGCGGCTGCTGATCAGCGGCATGCACGTCCATGTCGGGGTGCCGGACGAGGATTTGCGGATCGATCTTCACGGGCAGCTCATCTACTTCCTTCCGCACCTTCTGGCGCTCTCCGTCTCCTCGCCGTTCTGGCAGGGGCGGAACACGGGGCTCAAATCCTATCGCGGTTCCGTCACCGTCGAGCTGCCGCGCGCCGGCCTGCCGCAGACCTTCACCAGCGCCGCCGAATATCGCCGCATGGTCGACCTTCTGGTGAAGCTCGGCTGCATCGAGGACGCCACCAAGATCTGGTGGGACCTCCGGCCCTCCGCCCGCTTTCCAACGATCGAGATGCGCATCACCGACATCTGCACCAGGCTCGACGACGGCGTCGCGCTCGCGGCGACGTTCCAGGCGACCGTGGAGATGCTGATCTCGCTCAAGCGCCGCAACCAGCGCTGGCGTCAATACCTGCCGGCGCTCATCGCGGAAAACCGCTGGCTCGCGCAGCGCCACGGCGTGAACGGAGAGCTGATCGATTTCGGCCGCGGCGAGACCGTGCGCTTCGCCGACCTGACCGAGGAACTGATCGAGCTGGTCGCGGAGGAAGCGGAGAGGCTCGGCTGCCGGACGGAGGTTGAGCATCTGCGCAAGATCGTGGCGGAAGGGACGAGCGCTGACCGGCAGCTTTCCGTCTATGACGACACGCTCGCGAAGGGTGGAAACAAGAAGGCCGCACTCGCGGCGGTCGTCGACCACCTCATGGCGGAGACGCTCGAAGGCTGCTAGGCGGCGAGCGTCTCGCCGTTCCGCACCCGCTCGCTCGGCGCAGAGAAGGTGACGAGCTCCTCCGACGCGGTCGGATGCACCGCCATCGCGGCATCGAAGTCGGCCTTGGTCGCCCGCATCTTCACGGGAATTGCGAGAAGCTGCGCCATCTCCCCTGCCCCGGGCCCAAGCGCGTGGGCGCCGAGCACGACATCGGTGTCGGCGTCAACGACGAGCTTCAGGAGCATGCGGTCGGAGCGGCCGGTCAGCGTGCCCTTCAGCGGCCGGAACGCTGTCCTGTAAATATCGAGATTCTTGCAGCGCTCGCGCGCGCTGTCCTCGGTCAAGCCGACCGTCCCGATCTCCGGGGTTGAGAAGACCGCCGTCGCGACCTTGTCGTGGTCGGGCCTCGTCGGGCGATCGCGGAAGACCGTTGCCACGAAACACTCCGCCTCATGGATCGCGACCGGCGTCAGCTGAATGCGGTCGGTCACATCGCCGATCGCCCACATGTGAGCGGCGCTCGTGCGCGAATAGGCATCGACCTCGATCGCGCCCTTCTTGTTCAGGCCGACGCCGACGGATTCGAGGCCAAGTCCGCCGACGTTCGGAAGGCGACCGACGGCGAGCATGATGGCATCGGTCTCCTCCGTGCCACCACCCGAAAGATGCGCGAGGAGACGGCCGTTCTCGCGCCTCTCCACCTTCTCGAACACCTCGCCGCAGAGAACGCGCACGCCCTTGTTGGTCGCCTCCGCGTGGAACAGGCGACGCAGATCCATGTCGAAGCGCGAAAGCACCTCGCGCCCGCGATAGACGATCGTCGTATCGACTCCGAGGCCGTGGAAGATGCCGGCGAATTCGACGGCGATGTAACCGCCACCGCCGATCAGGACCTTCTTCGGCAGTGCTTTCAGATGAAACGCCTCGTCGGAGGTGATGCAGAGCTCGTGGCCGGCGAGCGCCGCGTGCGGATTCGGCCGCGCGCCGGTCGCGATCAGGATGTGCTCGGCGGTGACGGTCTTGCCGGAGCGCTCGATGGTGACGCGATGTCCGCCGGCGAGGATCGCGCGCGACTCGATCAGCTCCGCGCCGGCCTTTGCCAGGTTGGCGCGGTAGACGGTCTCCAGCCGGTCGATTTCCTTGTCCTTGTTGGCGATCAGAGTCGGCCAGTCGAATGAGAAGGGCCCGACGTGCCAGCCATAGGCGGCGCTGTCCTCGAATTCCTCACGGAAGTGCGAGGCGTAGACCAGGAGCTTCTTCGGGATGCAGCCGCGAATGACGCAGGTGCCGCCGACCCGGTCCGACTCGGCGATGGCGACGCGCGCGCCGGCCTCCGCCGCGCGCCGGGCGGCGCGGACGCCGCCAGAACCCGCTCCGATGACGAAAAGATCGTAGTCGTAGGCCACGAAGCGCTACTGCGCCGGCGCAGGTTGTTGCGCCGGGCCGGCCACGTCGTTCTGTATCGCCTGCTGCTCGGCGGACACCGCCGCCTGCAGCTCCGCCTTGACCTTGTCGTTGAGCTCGGCGGCCACCGACTTCCCCCAGTCCTCCGCCGCGGCGGTCTCCACGGCCAGAATTTGCGGCAAGCCGATGGCGAATTTCTTGCCGGTGTCGGTGCTATAAAAATTGATCAGGTCCTGGAGTTCCGCGTCGGAAAAGCCGGATGCCCAGACGCGGGCGAGATAGTTGTCGAGCTCCGGCCGGCGCTTGACCAGATCGACGGCGACCTTATCGACGACGGTGATGATGCCGAGCTGCATCTGCGGATTGGCGCGGATGAAGTCGTTCTTCGCCTTGTCCGCGATGTTGGGTAGAAGCTCGTCGAACATGCGGGCCGATCGCGTGAGCTCAACCAGCTTCGCCGCAAGCGCCAGGGTCTCCGGCGAAATCTTCATCGTCATGATGTCTTGAACGGGGGCGCCGCCAGAGGCGGGTGGCGCCGCGTTCTGCGCGAACCCCGGAGCGGCGCCAAAAACTGCCGCCAGCGCGATGAAGGAAGCGGCGAGCAAACGTTTCATATGAACCTCCGTCGCGACGGCCCCGGCGCCGTCGCACTCACTTGTGTCGGTGACCATCACGCCCGAAGCTCGGCGACCCCCTCAGGCGAAGCCACGAGCGCCAGGTGGGCATAGCCCAGGAAGAGGCCGTGCTCCATAACGCCGGGAATGTCGGAGAGCTTCCGAGCGAGCGCTTCTGGGTCGGGAATACGGCCAAATGATGCGTCGAGAATGCGGTTTCCCCCTTCCGTCACGAAGGGGTTACCATGATTTCTTCGCAGCCTGATCGCGACGTCAAGGCCGATCTCGACCGCGGCGCGCTCGATGGCGCGCGACGTGGCTACTAGCCCGAACTCCGCGACCTCGATCGGCAGGGGAAAGGCGCCGAGCATGGCGACCCTTTTGCCGGCGTCGGCGATCACGATCATCCGGCGCGAGGCCGCGGCGACGATCTTCTCGCGCAGGTGCGCCCCGCCACCACCCTTGATCAGAGCGAGCCCGGGGCCGATCTCGTCGGCCCCATCGACGTCGAGGTCGAGCTCCGGTTCCTCGTCGAGGGTCGCGAGCGGCACCCCCGCCTTCCGCGCGACCGACGCCGTCGCCTCGGAGGTGGCGACGCCGACCACGGTCAGTCCCGCGGCGACGCGCTTTCCAAGCGCAGTGACGAAAAGCGCGGCGGTCGACCCGCTGCCGAGTCCGATCCGCATTCCGTCCTCGACGTGGGCGAGCGCAGCCTCGGCGGCGCGGCGCTTCAATTCTTCCGACATCGGCTTCCGGACGATCTGGCGACGGCAAGCGCGCTCTAGCACGCGCCCCGGCGACGACCAAGAGGCCCGCCTCCTCCCCAAGCGCCCCGCCTTGCCAAAGCGGAACGGGCGCGATAGTCGCCCGCTAATGACCGATCCGCTCCTCGTCTTCGATCTCGATGGCACGCTCGCCGACACCGCGCCCGACCTCATGGCGACGCTCGGCGAGATCCTGCCGCGGCACGGATTCGCCGGCGCCGCAGACGCGAGCTTCCGCGACGGCATCGGGCACGGCGCGCGCTCGCTGATCGAATATGCGCTTGCGCGCCAGGGCATCACGATCGACGCGCCGACCCTCGATACGATCTACGCCGACTTCCTCGGCCACTACGAAGCGAACATCTGCGTAAAGACGCGGCTCTTCCCAGGGGCGAACGCCCTCCTCGACCGGTTCGCCGAGCGCGGGTGGCGCTTCGCCGTCTGCACCAACAAGCCGGTCAAGATGTCGGAGCTTCTCTTGCAGAAGCTTGGCGTCGCGGATCGCTTCGCCGCGATCCGCGGCGGCGACAGCTTCCCCCACAAGAAGCCCGACCCCGCGCATCTTCTCGACACGATCGCCGCCGCCTCCGGGGCACCCGACAAGGCGATCATGGTCGGCGACTCAAGGACCGACCTCGACACCGCGCGCGGCGCAAGCGTGCCGATGATCGGGGTGACGTTCGGCTATACGCCGATCCCGATGCGGGACCTCGGCCCCGACCTGCTCGTCGAGAGCTTCGACGCGGTCCGCCCCGACGACGCCGTGCGGCTCCTCGAAAACCGCTCCGGCGAAGCACTGGCGGCGCGGCCGGCCGCGCGCGCCGCGCCTTGATTTCAAGAATCGCGGCACCTATAGAGCGTTCCTTCGCGATCCGGCGTTGACCGGCCCGGGCGGTTAGCTCAGCGGGAGAGCACACGCTTCACACGCGTGGGGTCACTGGTTCAATCCCAGTACCGCCCACCATTTCTCTTGCCGAAGCCATCTCGCGCAACACAGCCGTACCGCTCTGCCGGACACTGGCGCTGCCACGCACGTCGAGGCTCAGACCGACCGCATTCTCTCGTGAGAAGAGCACCCTCCGGCTCTTGAACGATGGCGAGGTGGGCGACCGCACGGAGCCGCTAACGGCGTCTTTCCGCTCCCGCGACTGCCCTTCAGGCCAGACACAAAATAAGCACGCACAGGTCGCAGTTTTGTCGCTCAACGAGATCAATCTCTAGTTTCAACAAGCCTAGGGCAGTGCGCCCCTGATGTTGCGGGAGGCTGCAATGCTGCCTGTCTCTAATCGGTCGGCACGGATCCTGTTCGCGTTCATCGCCCTGTTGGCATGTTGTGCGGCGCAGGCCCAAACCAAAGCGCCGGCGGCGGATTTGGCGACGGCAGACAACGGCGCACCGCCGGACGTGCCCACGCTCCCAACGCTGGGCAAGTCAGAAGAACAGCCGTTTCCCCAGGCAACCGAAAGTGGCGAGGCGCCGCCGCTCCCGCCCGCGAGCAAGACCCTGCCGACCAGCGGCCAGACGTCTACTTCCCCGAGCGCCGCCGGCGCCTTGCCGGGGGCGATCACTGCTTTCGCAGCGGTGCCGACCGGAACCTCCGTCAACGTGCCGGCGCTCGCGGCAAAGCCGCCCTACAACGCAGTCAACGGCAGCTTCGTCTATCGCGTCGCCCTCGACCTGCCGCCCTTCCATGGCATCGAGCCGAAGCTTGCGTTCGCCTACAATTCAAGCACGAAGCTTAGCGGCGGCGGACAGAGCCAGGGCTGGCTCGGTTTCGGCTGGGTGCTCGACGGGCTAGACGTGATCGAGCGGGCGACGGCCCGCCGCGGCACGCCGCGTTATACCGCGTCGGACATCTATCTGTGGAACGGCGAACCGCTTGTCGCCTGCACCGGCGGTTCGACCAGCCCGAGCTGCACGACCGGCGGCACGCATTTCTCAAAGTCGGAGAGCTATCTTCGTTTCTCATTCAACGCGGGCGCGAACACCTGGACGATCACCGATCGAACGGGAACGCGGCGCGTGCTCGCGCCGGTCGGCGCCTTCATGTCGGGCTCCGGCAGCGACAGCATAGATATCAAGCACCGCGCGCAGTACCGTTGGCTACTGCAGCAGGTCATCGACACGCACGCCAACACGGTGAGCTTCTCCTATGTCTGCGCCACTGCGCCGCAATGCGTGCTCGACCAGATCACCTACACCGCCACGGAGGTGAAGCTCTTCTGGGAGGCCCGGCCCGACGTCATCTCCTATGCAACGGGCGTCGGCTTCGGGAAGTCGGCACAGCGGCTGAAGTCGGTGCGGGTGACCCACGGCGGCCTCCTGCAGAAAGCCTTCGCGCTGACCTACGGGCAGAACCCGACCTCGGGGCGAAGCCGCATCACCGCCATCACCCCCTATGGCAGCGATGCAGTGCTCGACCCCGCCGGCGCCGTCACCTCCGGCTCGCAGCTTCCCGCACACAGTTTCGAATACAGCGACGCCGGCGGAAGCGAGGGCTTTACGCTGCAATCGGAGCTTCTCGATACTGGCGAGGGCGGGCAATTGCCGCTGGCAGAACTCAAGAACGGAACCGCCGCGGACGTGAACGGCGACGGCCGTGACGAACTGCTGACCGGCAACGAGACTTGTTTCTACACGATCAATAATGGCAACGAAGTTCCAGTCGGCCCGACGCCGATGACCGTCTGGAACTTCGCGACGACGCCCTACGTCGGGACGGTCCTCTTCCAGGTCGCATGTCCGTCAACGAGCACCTACTCACGTATCTTCCTGCACGGGCATTTCAACGCCGATCGCTTTCTCGATTTCCTCTACGGCTATGTCTACAAATCCGGCTCGAACTACTTCGTCTACTTCACAGCCTACATGTCGCGCGCGGACGGGACCTACGCAGTCTCGTATCCGCCGACGGAGGCGCCGCCGCCGGAGGGCGAGCCGGTAATTTCGATACCTTCGTCATTTTCCTCGCCGCCGACGCTTTTCGTCATCGATTCGAACGGCGACGGGATCGATGAAGTGCAGGTGGCACCCAACACGGCGCGCGAGCTCGGCGGCGATTTCGACGGCGACGGAATCGCCGACCACAATAGCTATTCGAGCGGCGGCGGGAGCATTCCCTCTTGGCCGGACGAGCAGGGGCTGCATTTCGTCGCCGACTTCAACGGCGACGGGGTCTCCGACGTCGCCTCCCTCAGTAGTTCCCCCTTCACCGTGAGCATCTACCTGTCGAACGGCAGCGGCTTCGCCGCGCCGCTCGTCGCGACTCCGCCCGGCTCCTACTACGGCGCCATCTCCGGCGACTTCAACGGCGACGGTCAGGCCGAGCTGATTGTCGGCGACCAGGGGGCAAGTGGGCCGCCTTCGAGCGGCAGCGACGGGACGCCCTCGCACGTCGTCTTCGTGCGCGATGGCGCGCTCGTCACCACGACGTGGAGCGCCAGCAGCATGGGCGTCTACAACGCCGTGCGCGTGGGGAATCAAACGACGACCGTTTACAACTTTGACAACGCCGGCGACTTCAACGGCGACGGGCTGACCGACGTTGTGAGCCGAAAGAGCGGCCGCTTCTCTACCGCCAACGGTCCAGTCGACAACCTGATGACCAAGGCCTTCAACGGCTACGGCGCAGAGATCGACGTCGCCTATCAACCCTCGTCGAAATGGGTGAACGACCTTCTCCCCTCCATCGAGCAGACGGTGACGTCGATTGCCGTCAAGGACGGGCGCGGAACGACGGCGACGACCACCTATTCCTACGCCGGCGGCAAGTACAACTATCCGGAGCGGCGCTTCCTCGGCTTCGGCACCGAGACCGAGTTTCAGCCCTGCATCACCGGCGAGACGCCTCCCGCATGCCCGACTGTGGCGCGAACCGTCAGCCAGGACTTCGCGTCGATCGGCAGCGTGAAGGATGAGACCTTCCGGAATGGCGGCGGCACGATCGTCGGGCAGACGAGCCGCACTTTTACTGCCAACAACACCACACCGCCCTTCACATCGCTTTTGACGCAGGCGAACACCTTCGAATACGAGATGCCTGGCTCTGCCCTGTCGCCGGACTTCCTGGCGATCAGGAAGGCGTTCACCTACGACGCCTACGGCAATGTCACCATCGAGCAGGATTACGGCCGCAACGACGTCACCGGCGACGAGCGCTCAAGCTATACGGACTTCACGCCGAACACATCCGCCTACATCGTATCTCTTCCCGGCCGCGTCTCAACCTACGCGGCGCTGACCTCGGCGGGGGCGCTGATCGCCCGCGTGACGCAGGCCTACGATGGCGCGGGCGCTTACACGACTGCGCCGGTCAAAGGCGACCTCACCAAGCGGCAGACGCAGACGAACGCAGCGGGCACGCTCGCAACGGAAAGCTTCGAATACGACACCTATGGCAACCGCACAGCGGCCGTCGGCCCGGTGAACAACCGCACCGAATGGACCTTCGACCCGACCTTCCACCTCTATCCGGTCACGGAGAAGAACGCGCTTCTGCAGACGAAGTCGATGACGCCCGGCTATCCGTGCGGGCAGAACGATACGGAGACCGATCTGAACGGCCTCCTGACGAACTACGGCTACGACGTCTTCTGCCGCGAGACGCTCAGGACGCGGCCGGCGACCGGCGCCTATACGGCGACCGACTATTTGAACTTCGGAACGGCGGCGACGCAGAACGTGAAGACGCGTCACCCGCATCCGAACGGCGGCGGGGCGGAGGTCTACGAGGCACGCTACTTCGACGGCCTCGGCCGGGTGTGGCGCGAGCAGCGGATCGCGGTCGCACCGCCAGATTCCGATCCTGACGTCTTTGCTTTCACCGACCTGACCGGCCAAGCGTTCAATACGCTTATCACGTCGAATACGCTTGTCATCACCGGCATCAACGTCGGCGTCCCAGGTTCGATCAGTGGCGACGGCAGCCCGGAATTCCGCATCAACGGCGGCAGCTGGGTGACGAGCGGCACGCTCTCCAACAACGATACGCTGCAGTTGCGGCTGACCAGCAGCGGTTCCGTGGGCACGACGCGCAGCGCGACCGTGACGGTCGGCACAGCGAGCGATAAATGGGACGTGACGACGGGCGGAGTTGATCCCTATTGGTCGTCGGTCGTCCTGCTCACGCACATGGACGGCGCCGACGGCTCGACCAGCTTTACCGACAGCTCTTCCCTGGGTAACGCGGTGACGGCGCTCGGCGACGCGCAGATCGACACCGCGCAATCGAAGTTCGGCGGCGCCTCGGCGCTTTTCGACGGCAATGGCGACTATCTCACGGTTGCCTCGTCCCCCGCCTTCGACCTCTGGGCCGGCGACGCCACGATTGAGTTCTTCGCGCGCTTCCCGACCATCTCTGGGAACGGAGATACGGTTACGCTCTATGCGGACGACCTGCACAAGGTCGCGATCTCGCGGCGCGGCAGTACCTGGATCTCGGTATGGACCAACAATGGCGGCGCGGGCAGCTTCAAGATAACCGGCGCCACCGCCGTGGTGACCGACACCTGGTACCATATCGCGCTCGTCAAGAGCGGCTCCACCTTCACGCTCTACCTGAACGGCGTTGCGCAGGGTAGTACGACCACAACCGAGTATCCGACCGGCAGTCAGTCGATCATCATCAGCCGCACGCCGGGGGGCGGCACGCAATACAACGGCTGGCTCGACGAGGTGCGCATCACGAGAGGCGTCGCGCGCTACACCTCCAACTTCACTCCGGCAACGACGGCGTTTCCAAATCAGGGTAGCGGAGGCGGCGACTCGACCCCCAACCCGTTCGCCTTCACCGACCTGACCGGCCAGGCGCTCAACACGCTGATCACGTCGAATACGCTCAGCATCAACGGCATCGATGCCAGCGTCGCGGTCTCCATCAGCGGCGCCGGCAGCCCACAATTCCGCATCAACGGCGGCAGCTGGGTGACGAGCGGCACGCTCTCCAACAACGACACGCTGCAGTTGCGGCTGACCAGCAGCGCTTCCGCGGAGACGATGAGCAGCGCGACGGTGACGGTTGGGACCGTGAGCGACCAATGGGACGTGACGGCGGGCGCGGCAGATCCTTATTGGTCGTCTGTCGTTCTTCTCATGCACATGGACGGCACCGACGGCTCGACCAGTTTCCCCGACGATTCGACTTCCGCGCATGTGGTAACGGTCGGGGACAACGCGCAGATCGACACAGCGCAATCGAAGTTCGGCGGCGCGAGCGCGCTTTTCGATGGCGCCGGCGACTATCTCGACCTCGACGGAAGCTCGAATTTCGCCTTCGGGACGGGAAATTTCACGATCGAGTTCTGGTTCCGGCTTAATGAGACCGGCACGCAACAATATTTCTACGACTCGCGGCCGTCCGGTCAGACGGCTCAGTACATCGCCCTGCGCACGACCTCGGGGAACCAAGTGCAATACCGGGTCGGCAATACCAACCAAATCACCGGTACCACCGCGCTCACGACCGGGACCTGGTATCACTGCGCGATATCGAGGGTCGGCGGAAGCACGCGCTTGTTCCTGAACGGCGTTCAGGAAGGCTCGACTTACGCTGACCCCACAAATTACCTCGCGACGAGCTCGCGGCCGCGTTTTGGGCGGAGCGGCTTCGATGGGATCGCCGATCTCAATGGCTGGATCGACGAGGTTCGCATCACGAAGGGCGTCGGCCGTTACACGTCGAACTTCACGCCGCCGACCGAGGCGTTCCCCAATCAGGGTGGAATCGACCCCTCCTGGTCGTCGGTGTCGTTGCTTCTGCATATGGACGGCACCGACGGCTCGACCAGCTTCCCCGATAGCTCGTCATCCCCCCATGCGGTGACTGCGGGCGGCAACGCGCAGATCGACACCGCGCAGTCGAAGTTCGGCGGAGCGAGCGCGCTCTTCGACGGATCAAACGACAATCTTTCGATCATCGACGACGCAGGATTCGAGTTCGGGAACGGTGACTGGACCGTTGAGTGCTGGTTGCGCCGGGATTCTGCGGCCAGCGGGACAAAGATCGTGGTCGCCAAGGCGAAGCCGAGCACAAACCAGTATTCGTGGAGGTTCGACACGAATGCCTCAGGCAATCTCTCTTTCCGTTACAGCACAGACGGCTCGACTGTTGTTTCGAAGGGGTTCAACGGCGGCATGTCGGCGGATACATGGCACCATATCGCTCTCGTGCGCGCAGGGAACGTCGTTCGCGCCTTTATCGACGGCGTTCAGACCGGTACGGATCTCGACGTGTCCGGCGTCTCCCTTTTTAACGGAAACGCGGCGCTAACGGTCGGAACTGACGACGATCTCGCGGGCGACTGGCTCGGCTGGATCGACGAGGTCCGCATCACCAAGGGCGTCGGCCGTTACACCGCAAACTTCACTCCGCCGACGCAGCCGTTCCCGAACCAATGAGGCGCGTGGTCATGCGAGCGATCAGAGCGGCGGCGGCGGACGGCGACACCCCCGGCCCACGCGCGGGCCATGCAGAAAGCGATGGGAGCGGACCATGCAACGTTCGGCGATGATCTTGGCAGCCCTCTTCGCGACGCTCGCCGCCGGGCCGGCGGCGGCGCAAACGACGCCGATCCTGGTCGATCGCAGCTTCGACGCGCGCGGCAACGTGGCGAGCGAGACGCTTCCCTTCTATTCGGGCGAAACCTCCTACGCGAAGACCTTCCGCTACGACACGCTGAACCGCCTGATCCTCACCACCGACCCCGACGCGACGACGCGGAGCGTCATCTACGACATCGACCGGCGCACGGCGGCGCCGACCGGCTCAGGACAGATCCCGGTCACCCGGGTCACCGAGGTCGACGAGCTTTCGCGCCAGCGCATCGCAGTCGCCGACGCAAGCGGCCGGCCGATCGAGCTCACCCGCTATCTCGACGCGACGCCAGCGGTCGAAAGCCGCCGCTACGACCGCCTCGGCAACCTCCTCGGGCTCACCGACCCGGGCGGGTCGGTGTGGTCCTACACCTACGACTTCCGCGGGCTGCGCCTCTCCGCCGCCGATCCCGACCTCGGCGCCTGGTCCTATGTCTACGACGCCGCCGGGCGGCTTTCGACGCAGACCGACGCGCGGAGCCTGACGACGGTGCTCGGCTACGACGCCTTGAACCGCGTCCTGACGAAGACGGCGCCGCGGCCGGACGCGCAGGTCGAGGTCACCACCAACACCTATGACGAGGTGCGCGCGGGCTTCTTCAACGTCGGCTCGCTGACCAGCGCGGCAAAGACGCTCGCCGGCCTGGCGGTCGCATCGCAAACCTTCGACCGCGACGGCGAGGGGAACCTCGCGCGCGAGCAGTGGACGGTCGACGGCAGCACCTACACCGCCACGACCGGCTTCGCGCCGATGGGCGAGGTGCTGTGGCGCACCTATCCCGACGGCGATTCGGTCGGCAGCGCCGGAACGCCGTTCACCTACGACGCCGCCGGGCGGCTCTTCGCGGTGCCGGGCGTCGTCAGCTCGACCACCTACGCCGCGGACGGGCAGACCGCCTCGATCAGCTATCCGAACGGCGTCTCCACCGCCTTCACCTACCGCGCAGCGGCGCTGGCTCGACCGGCTGCTGACCGCCAACGCGAACGGCACGCTCGAAGAGCTCGACTACACGCACGACCCCGCCGCGCGCATCACCGCGGTCGCATCGAGCCGCGCGGCCGAGAGCTGGGCCTACACCCTCGACACGCTCGACCGCCTGACGCTTGCCGACGACCTCGCCGACGACAGCCTCGACCGCAGCTTCACCTATGCGCTTTCCGGCAACATGCTGTCGAATTCCGGGCTCGGGACCTACACCTATCCGGCCGCGACCTCGCCCCGCCCGCACTCGCCGCTCGCCGCCGGCCCGCGCAGCTACAGCTACGACGCCAACGGCAACGCGCTCTCGAACGGGACGCAGAGCTACACCTTTGACGGCGAGAACCGGCTCGTCGCGGCGGCGGGCACGAGCTTCGTCTATGCCCCGGACGGCCGGCGGCTGAAGAAGATCGCGCCCTCCGACACGACGCTCTACCTCGGCCCCGACATCGAGCTCTCCGGTACGACCTGGACGAAATATCCGCACGCCGACGCCGTCACGGTCGGCACCGGCGGCGCGGCTGTCACCACGTGGCTGACGCGCGACCACTCGCAGTCGATCCGCCTGCGCACCGACGCCAGCGGCGCGCTCGCGGAGGCCTCGCAGTATCTCCCCTACGGCGCGCCGGCCGCCTCCCCCGCCCCGCCGCCTCCGCCGATCTCGACTTCGAAGCGCTACATCGGCGAGCGCTACGACGCCGACACCGGGCTTTATTATCTCAACGCGCGATACATGGACCCGGTGCTGGCAAGATTCATCTCGCCGGACGATTTCGATCCGACGCTGCAGGGGATTGGGACGAACAGATACGCCTACGCCGAGAACGATCCGATCAATCAGAGCGATCCGAACGGGCATATCCTCGATGATTCACTAGAGAACCGGTTCGAGAATGAGCTTCGTGCAGTCGCGGACCTATCGCGCGGCGGAAGACTCTCTCCGGTCGAGGCGCGCCAACTGAGAAGGGGGGCAGCCGCTGAAGAGGCGTCTCGGATTGCAGATCAGAGTGGCGAACTGATCAACGCTGCGATCGCGCAGAGTATCGCCGCCGCCAACCTATTCGGAATAAAGTCGGCGTTGGAGCGACCCAACGCTGTACCTGTTGCGGCTGCACGAACCACGGGAGTTCTCGTCGCAACCCGCAAGGGCCGGACAAAGCGCCAATGAGGCGTTTCACTATACATCCACCAAGGCTATCGCGTCCATCCAGGAGCAAGGCCTTCGGCCAGGCTCGTATGCTACGCCGATCGGGACGCTGAGTCCGCTGCAGGCCCAGATTGACCTTGCGCTGCCTCCGAATCGGAGCTTGCCAGGCGCGGTCTTACGAGTCGACCTTGCTGGCCTGCGCGAGGCCGGTTACACGATTCCGGAGATAGCGCGTGTTGCCAGGAACTTCGGGATGCCAGGCGGGGGCTACGAAATGCAGTTTCCGTACTCGATCCCATCAGAGTTCATCACTGTGGTCAGGCCATGACATTGGACGAATTTCGCGCTGAAATGGACCGCTATCGGCAATCTTCTGACCAGGAGGCAATGGAGTTCAAGGACTCGTATCTTGCCCTCGATAGACTGCACTCTCTTTACAGGAAGCTCGATGATGACGAGAGAGCGATGGCCGAGATTGTTCTGAGTGAGTGGGCCCTCTCAGAGGATGAAGGGTTGCGTTTCGATGCACTCGCGATGATTAAGGATTTTAGAATTGCCGCCGCGTTGCCGATGCTGCGGAAGCTTGCAGATCGCCTTTTTTTGAGCAAAGAACCGGGTGCTCCCTACGAGTTGAAGAAAGTGAATCGGATAATTTCCGCGCTCTGCAGGTAAGCCGCGCGGCCGAGAGCTGGGCCTACACGCTCGACACGCTCGACCGGCTGACCCTTGCCGACAACCTTGCCGACGACAGCCTCGACCGGAGCTTCACCTATGCGCTCTCCGGCAACATGCTGTCGAATTCCGGGCTCGGGACCTACACCTATCCGGCCGCGACCTCGCCCCGCCCGCACGCGCCGCTCGCCGCCGGCCCGCGCAGCTACAGCTACGACGCCAACGGCAACGCGCTCTCGAACGGCACGCAGAGCTACACATGGGACGGCGAGAACCGGCTCGTCGCGGCGGCGGGCACGAGCTTCGTCTATGCCCCGGACGGCCGGCGACTGAAAGAAGATCGCGCCCTCCGACACGACGCTCTACCTCGGCCCGGACATCGAGCTTTCCGGCGCCACCTGGACGAAATATCCGCACGCCGACGCCGTCACCGTCGGCACCGGCGGCGCGGCTGTCACCACGTGGCTGACGCGCGACCACTCGCAGTCGATCCGGCTCCGCACCGACGCCGGCGGCGCGCTCGCGGAGGCCTCGCAGTATCTCCCTTACGGCGCCCCCGCCGCCTCGCCCGCACCGCCGCCTCCGCCGCTCGCGACTTCGAAACGCTACATCGGCGAACGCTACGACGCCGACACCGGGCTCTATTATCTCAACGCGCGATACATGGACCCGGTGCTCGGCCGATTCATCTCGCCGGATGATTTCGACCCGACGCTCACCGGCGCTGGCACCAACCGATACGCCTATGCACAAAACGATCCGATCAACGGAAGCGATCCGAATGGACACGTCGGCGTTCCAAGAGGGACATGTGATGCTGCGTGCCGAGAAAGGGCCGAAGCCGCCACAAGAAGCCTCCTCGACATCGGCATCGGCTTGTTGCCCGTCGTCGGCCCCGCTCGGGATGCATATCGATCCTACCAGGAAGGTCGATACGGGTGGATGGCGATTAGCGGCGGCTTTGTCGCTCTCGACGTGGCCACACTTGGTTTGGCGGGAAAAACGCGCGTCGCGGAGAAGGGCATCAGCGCAGGTGCCAAGTTGGCAACCGAGGCTCTGGAGGCCGGCATTAAAGCTGCTTCGGGTGGAATTTCTTATAGAATCGGGACGCCAGTTGCTCTCGTAGAACGCCTTGAATGGACTACAATGCAACCCCAGCAGCGAATTGCTGCCGTGGTCGAAAAATACGGGTTCAATCTGCGAGGCCGCACCGTCGTTTTTGACGAGGCTCTTGGTACCGGTCGGTTCGGGGCGGTTCGTGAAGCGAACCCAAGTGTCTTGCGAGTTGGGCCGGAAGCGATCGGGTCTGAACAAGATCTCGCCGAAACAATAGCGCATGAGCTGCGTCATAGCCGCGCCTATATGGGGTCCGGGTTGAATTCAGAAGAAGCGGCCAGGGCGTCTGAGAGTGCCCTCAGAGAGTATATGCAAGGAATACGATGAGCAGGTGGAGAAGTGTGCCAGACGACAAGAGCGACGCGTGGTCAAAGTGCGTAAGTGAGCAGATCATGTCCCCTGGCCGTTTGGAATGCTGTTGCCCCGTGTGTGGGACCGGCAAGTTGCAGTTCTTTTTCGCGAGAGGAACTCGTGGCTCACATGGCTCTGCTTGGTTTTGGTGCCCCGTATGCCGGTCGGCCGAGCATTCACAGTCGCGAGTACCAATGTGGTGGACTTGGACTGGAGACATTGACAGAATCTTGACGGCGGACCTGAACACTGGAGAGCCGTTCGACCTCCTGAGCGAACTCTGGGAGCAAATCAGCGCGCAAAACCCGCTTTCGGAAGGGGGACTGTCGGAAATTTTGTGCGTGAGGCGGTTTTGCGTCACTGAGTGACGAACCTGTCGCCGAAGACGACGGCGAACTGGGTCTTGGCCTCGCACCATTCACGTGGTGGCCGTTTCCATTCGTGGGCCTGCGTGATCGAGCACCAGATATAGCAGCTTCATCGGCTGCATCGTCATTGGGGAAGTGCCCGCGCGTTCGAACGGCGCGGCGCAGCTTGGAGTTCAGCGCCTCGATCTCATTGGTGGTGTAGATGATCCGGCGGACACTCTCCGGGAAGGCGAAGAACGGCACCACGTGCTCCCAGTTGCGCCGCCAGCTCTGGGTGATGGCCGGATAGCGCTGGCCCCAGAAGCTCGGCCTCGAACACCTCCAGGGCCTTCAGGCCGGCTTCGGCGTCGGTGGCCCGGTAGATGGCGCTGCAGCGCCGGTACGACCGGCTTGCGGTCCTTCCACGACACGAACTCCAGCGAGTGGCGGATCAGATGCACGACGCAGGTCTGGACGACCGGTCTGCGGGAAGACGGCGTTGATCGCCTCGGGGAAGCCCTTGAGGCCGTCGACAACGGCGATGAGGATGTCGCCGATGCCGCGGGCCTTCAACTCGTTCATGACCCGCAGCCAGAACTTGGCGCCCTCGGTCTGCTCGATCCAGATGCCGAGGATCTCCTTGGTGCCGTCGGGCAGGACGCCGAGCGCGATGTAGACCGCCTTGTTGCGCACGAAGCCCTCGTCCCTGATCTTCACGCGGATGGCATCGAAGAAGACGAGCGCATAGCAGGCGCTCCAGCGGCCGGTTCTGCCACTCGGCGACCTCCTCCAGGACGGCATCGGTGATGGCCGAGATCAGGTCCGGCGACACGTCGATGCCGTAGAGCTCCTCCAGATGGCCGCGGATCTCGCGCACGCTCATGCCACGGGCGTACATGGAGATGATCTTGTCGTCGAAATCGGGAAATCGACGCTGATATTTGGCGATCAGCTTCGGATCGAAACTCCCGGCGCGATCGCGGGGGATCGTCAGCCGTCATCTTCGAGGTGCCGGTCAGAACCGATTTTCTCGAATGGCCGTTGCGGCGATTGACGCCGCCGTCGGCGCGATCCTCAACGAGATGCTCGTCGAGCTCGGCGTTCAGAATGCGTTCCGAAAGCGCCTTCTTCAGATCGTCAGCAAGTCCATCCTTGGCAAACACTTCCTGCGGATCGCGCCCGGCAAGAAGCTGGTCCAGAAGTTCTTTCTCGATAGCCATCTGATGATTCTCCTCTTTTCCATCATCATGGCCTCGGCACAGAATTTCTGACAGTCCCTCGGAAGGTGACGCATCCGTCTAGTCTGACCTGCCTTAGGCGTTGCGCGCAGCTTCGTCCCGGACGCGGACGGGCAGACCATCGCGATCGGCTACGCCAACGGCGTCTCCACCGCCTTCACCTACCGCGCGACGCGGCGCTGGCTCGACCGGCTGCTGACCGCCAACGCGAACGGCACGCTCGAAGAGCTCGACTACACGCACGACCCCGCCGCGCGCATCACCGCGGTCGCTTCGAGCCGCGCGGCCGAGAGCTGGGCCTACACGCTCGACACGCTCGACCGGCTGACCCTTGCCGACAACCTTGCCGACGACAGCCTCGACCGCAGCTTCACCTATGCGCTCTCCGGCAACATGCTGTCGAATTCCGGGCTCGGGACCTACACCTATCCGGCCGCGACCTCGCCCCGCCCGCACGCGCCGCTCACCGCCGGCCCGCGCAGCTACAGCTACGACGCCAACGGCAACGCGCTCTCGAACGGCACGCAGAGCTACACATGGGACGGCGAGAACCGGCTCGTCGCGGCGGCCGGCACGAGCTTCGTCTATGCGCCGGACGGCCGGCGGCTGAAGAAGATCGCGCCCTCCGACACGACGCTCTACCTCGGCCCCGACATCGAGCTCTCCGGTACGACCTGGACGAAATATCCGCACGCCGACGCCGTCACGGTCGGCACCGGCGGCGCGGCTGTCACCACGTGGCTGACGCGCGACCACTCGCAGTCGATCCGGCTCCGCACCGACGCCGGCGGGTGTACTCCGCGGAGAGAACCGGCCGTCAGGCTCCGAGCAGGCGCTTGGCGCTCTTCAGATAGAGCTTGCAGTCTTCGAGGCCGATCGTGCCGCCGTTGATCGCCTTCCTGACGGCGGTGACGTCGTCGGCGTCCGCAAGCGCGTCGCAGCCGCGGGTCATCCACTCGTGCAGCGCGGAGCGAAAGGCGCCTTCAGGCGTCCTCAGCGTCTCCGGATCGTCTTCGTGGCCGGCCTTGCGATAGTTCGTGCGGCCGGTCGTTTGCAGCATCCCGCCGCCGCGGTAGCGCCAGCCGTCGCCCTGCTCGGTGTTCCCGAGCTGCGTTCGGCCGAAGGCGCCGCCGTAGACGATGTTCGCGATCGCCTCCTGGTTTGCCGGCCGCTCGACAATCCTGCGTCCGCCGACGACCTTGTCGATGCGCCCGAATTTCGCGCAGTCGGCGTCGGAGATACGATGCACGCCGAATGTGTTGCGCAAGCCGTCGACGGAGTAATTCAGGCTCTCCTCGACATGCGCCAAGCCGCCGGTCTCGACCGCCACCTGCGCGAGGAAATGCGCGGCGCGAAGCGGACTGGTGACGCCGGCCGCCGCAAGATCGCTCGCTCCGCCGGTGATCGTCGCGACAATCGCCGGGCTCGCCTTCGGCGCGAACCGCGCGATGATGGCCGCCGTGATGATGTCCGCCATTCCATCCTCCCCGCACAACGAGGCCGCCGTCTTTTTCGGCCGCCGTCTCTAGCACAAGTCGAAGGATGCGGGCATCGGCGCTCTGAAATTCCCCAAAGGAGCGCTTACCGCCGCCGCGCTATCTCGCGATAGAGCGCCGCGTACTCAGCCGCCGGACGGTCCCAGCCGACCTCCATCGCCATGCCGTTCTTTTGGATCGCGCGCCACGCCTTCGGCTTTGCCCAAAGCACAGAAGCGCGGGCAAGCGCCTGTTCCAGTCCGTCGCGGTTGACCGGCGCGAACTGGACGCCGGTCGCGACGCCTGCCGCGAGCGCCGCCTCGTTGGCGTCGATCACCGTATCGTTCAGCCCGCCGACACGGGCGACGATCGGAAGCGATCCGTAGCGGAGCGCCGCGAGCTGCGTCAGCCCGCAGGGCTCGAAGCGCGAGGGCACCAGCAGCGCGTCGCTGCCGCCCTGGACGAGATGCGCGAGCGCCTCGTCGTAGCCGATGAAGACGCCGACGCGGCCAGGCGCCCGCGCCGCCGCCGCGCGAAAGCCTTGCTCCAGCGCCGCGTCGCCCGAGCCGACCAGCGCGAGATCGGCGCCGAGCGAAAGAAGCCGCGGCAGGGCGGCGAGGAGGAGGTCGAGGCCCTTCTGCTCCGACAACCGGCTCACGACGGCGAAGAGCGGCGCTTGTGGCGCGCTCGCGATGGCGAACCGCTCCTTCAGCACGCGCTTGTTCTCGCGCCGCCGGTTGAGACTCGCGGCGGTGTATCTCTCGGCGAGGTGCGCATCGCTGCGCGGGTTCCAGACCGCTTCGTCGAGGCCGTTCACGATGCCGGAGACGATTCCGGAGCGCACGCGCAAGAGCCCGTCGAGGCCCATGCCGCCCTCCGGCGTACGGATCTCGGCGGCGTAGGTCGGCGACACGGTGGTGATGCGGTCGGCGAACTGCAGTCCCGCCTTCAGGAAGCCGATGCCGCCGTAATATTCGACTCCGTCGATCGAGAGCGCCTCCGGCGGAAGGAGAAGGGTGCGCAGGAGTGCGGCGGGGAAATGCCCCTGGAAGGCGAGATTGTGCACGGTCATGACGGTGCCGGGCCGCCGCGTTCGCCTGCCGGCGCGGTAGCGGAGGTAGGCGGGCGCGAGGCCCGCCTGCCAATCGTGTGCATGGAGGACTTGCGGACGGAAGCGCGGGAGGAGGCCCGCGCCGATCTCCGCCGCGACGAGCGAAAGCGCCGCGAAGCGCTGCGCGTTGTCGGGCCAGTCGCGGCCCTGCCGGTCGACGTAGGGGTTGCCCGGGCGCCCGTAGAGATGCGGCGCCTCGATCACGAAGAGCTCGAGGCCGGCGGCGGAGGCAGAAAGAAGTGTCGCGGGGCCGCCGAAGAGCTCGGCGAAGCGGTGTACTTCGTCGCGGCGCTCAAGCTTTTCGACGACGCCGGGATAGCCGGGGACGAGCGTGCGCATCTCGACGCCGTGCGGAGCGAGGGCGGCGGGGAGCGCGCCGGCGACGTCGGCGAGACCGCCGGTCTTGACCAGCGGAAAGACCTCGGAGGCGACCGAGAGGACCGTTCGGCGGCCGGCGACTCGGCTCAACTGGCGAGCCGGTCGATCATGTTCTGGGTGATCAGGCAGACGCCACGCTCGCTGCGGCGGAAGCGCTGCGCGTCGCGGTCCTCGTCCTCGCCGACGATCAGCCCTGGCGGAATCCTGACCCCACGGTCGACGACGACCTTCTTCAACCGCGCGCCGCGTCCGATGTCGACGTAGGGCATGACCACGGCCTCCTCGATCTGCGCGTAAGAGTGCACGCGCACGCCGGTGAAGAGGAGCGACTTCCTGAGCTTCGACCCGGAGATGATGCAGCCGCCGGAGACGAGCGAGTCGACCGCCATGCCGCGCCGGTCTTCGTCATCGAACACGAACTTCGCCGGCGGCGTGATCTCGGCATAGGTCCAGATGGGCCAGGCGCGGTCATAGAGGTCGAGCGCGGGAAGCGGGTGGGTGAGATCGATATTCGCTTCCCAATAGGCGTCGATGGTGCCGGCGTCGCGCCAGTAGACCTCCGCCTCTTCGGTCGAGCGCACGCAGGAATTCGAGAAGCGATGGGCGACGGCTTTGCCGTTCTTCACCAGATACGGAATGATGTCGCGGCCGAAGTCGCGGCTCGAATGCGGATCGGCGGCGTCACGGCGAAGCTGATCGAAGAGGAACTGCGTCTCGAAGACGTAGATGCCCATCGAGGCGAGCGCCATGTCCGGCCGGTCGGGCATGCCGGGCGGGTCCTTCGGTTTCTCCAGGAACGAGGTGACGCGGTCGGTCGTGTCGATCGCCATCACGCCGAAGCCCGTCGCCTCCATGCGCGGCACCTCGATGCAGCCGACGGTCACGTCGGCGCCCGCCTCGACGTGCTGATGCAGCATGCGCTCGTAGTCCATCTTGTAGACGTGGTCGCCGGCAAGGACGACGACGTAGTTCGGCGCGTAGCTCGCGATGATGTCGATGTTCTGGAAGACGGCGTCGGCGGTCCCGGCGTACCACATCGTCTCCGAGACGCGCTGGCTCGCCGGCAGGATGTCGAAGCTCTCGTTCCGCTCCGGCCGGAAGAAATTCCAGCCGCGCTGCAGATGGCGAATTAGGCTGTGCGCTTTGTATTGCGTCGCCACACCGATGCGGCGGATGCCGGAATTCAGCGCATTCGACAGGGCGAAGTCGATGATGCGCGATTTGCCGCCGAAATAGACTGCGGGCTTCGCACGCTTATCGGTCAGCTCCATGAGCCGGCTGCCGCGCCCGCCGGCCAGCACATAGGCCATGGCGTCGCGCGCCAGCGGCCGGCCGTCCGTTTCAATTCTCGCCATGCCGAGGCTCCTCCCCGATACCCCACTATTGGGGCTTGCGGTTAGGAGGGCAACTCCCTTCAGAATCGGCGCGCCTCGTGGGGCGCGAACACCAGCCCGGCGACCGACGCCGCCACCAGCCAGCGCGCCAGCGGAAGCCGCGTCGCCGGCGCGACGACGAAGTCGCGAAGCGGCGGCAGAAGCCGGCTGTCGGACTGGTAGAAGGGCGTGAAGCCGAAGCTCAGCGCCTGGTAGTACGCCATCTGGCGCTGCCGCACCGACGCGTAGGTCGCCAGCGCCCCGGTTAGGTCTCGTTTGGTGCGAAGCGCGCCGGCGAGCGCCCGCACGTCGAGGAGCGCCATGTTCGCGCCCTGACCGAGCTGCGGGCTCGCGGCGTGGAACGCGTCTCCGACCGCAACGAGCCGCTCCGCGTAAGGCCGCGCGAGCATATGATGGGCGTAGCGCGCGAGCGTCATGTCGCCTACGTCCAGAATGGCATCGACCAGCGGCGCCGTCCGCGGCCAGAGGCGAAGCACGCCCTCTTTCCAAGCCGCGAGGCCGCGGCGGCGCCACGCCTCGTAGTCCGCGACACGAATGCTCCAAAAGAAGGCGGCTTCTTCGATCTCCCCTTCGCGGCGACGGCCGATTGGGAGCACGCCGATCATCGTGTCGGCGCGCCGGTATCGCTGCTCGAGCGCATGGCGATCGAAGCCGGACTCCGGCCACGGCACGCTCGCCCAGAGCGCGCCGTAGCGAAGGTCGCGGCGCTGACGCCCGCCGAAGAGCGGCCATAGCGGCGAACGCAGCCCGAGCGCGTCGACGACGAGGTCGAACGGTCCCGTCTTCCAGCCGTTCGCGCCGACGATAATCGGCCGGCCGTCGGCGGCGCGCTCGATGCCGCCGACCTGGCGTCCCGTCTCGATGGGGATCGACGCACCTCGCACCGCATCGAAAAGGACATCGAAAAGCGCCGCGCGATGAACGCCGAGCCCGAAACGGCCCTCTCCGAGCCGGCGATAACGCACCTCGAGCACGATGCGCTCAGACGGAAGCGCCCGCCCGAACAGCCTTTCGAGCCGGCTGCCGAGCGAAAGCATCCGCTCGGCGAGGCCGAGCTCGGCGAGCACGGCGAGCCCGGTCGGCTGCAGGATCAGCCCCGAGCCAAGCGGCTGCGGCGCCGCGAACTGCTCGAAGACTGTGACACGATGGCCGTCGCGGGCCAGGAAGAGCGCCGCGGCGAGGCCGGCGGGCCCCGCGCCCGCGATCCCGATCGAAAGTGGCTGCATGCCGAGCCCCGAATCCAGTGCGCTTGGGCCGCATGCCGCCGTG
The DNA here is from genome assembly GCA_963739005.1 of uncultured Alphaproteobacteria bacterium. Classification (GTDB taxonomy): domain Bacteria; phylum Pseudomonadota; class Alphaproteobacteria; order Rhizobiales; family Afifellaceae; genus DASWJZ01. The sequence goes on from CAVTYQ010000007.1 coordinate 328,370, forward strand.
CCTGGCTGGCACTGCCCCCAAGTTTACGCCGCCGAAACCTCGGCGCGTCTAGGTAGGAACGTGCCTTGGGAGGCGCATTCGCGCAATTGCTGCATGACGATCGATCAATTTCCGCCGGCGCTCCGGCTCAGCGGGCTGAGCAAATGCTTCGCACGGCCCGCGGTCGACGCGCTCGACCTGACGCTTCATGCCGGCGAATTCTATTCGCTGCTCGGGCCGAACGGCGCCGGCAAGACGACGACGCTTCGGATGGTGGCGGGGCTCCTGAAGCCGGACGCCGGGGCGATCGAGGTCTTCGGCATCGACGCGCTCGCCGACCCGGTCGCGGCGAAGCGGATCATGGCGTGGGTCTCCGACGAGCCGATGATCTACGACAAGCTCACGCCCTACGAATATCTCGAATTCGTCGCCGGGCTCTGGGAGATCGAGCCGGCCGCCGCCAAGGAGCGCGCCGACGATCTGATCGGCTGGCTCGGCCTCGGGCCGCACGCCAACGAGCGCTGCGAGAGCTTCTCGAAAGGCATGCGCCAGAAGGTGGCGCTCGCCGGGGCGCTCGTGCACGACCCGCGCCTCATCATTCTCGACGAGCCGCTGACCGGCCTCGACGCGGGCTCGGCGCGGCAGGTGAAGGACGTGCTCCTCTCGCGCGTCCGCGCCGGCAACACGGTGGTGATGACGACGCACATCCTGGAAGTCGCCGAGCGCATGGCGGAGCGGATCGGCGTCATCGCCACGGGTCGCTTGATCGCCGAAGGTACGCTCGAAGAGCTTCGCCTCAAGGCCGGGCGGCAGAACAGCAATCTCGAGGACATCTTCCTGACGCTCGTCGCCGAGCGGGCTGCGGCGGCATGAGCGCGCCGGGCTCGCTCGCCTGGATCGCGCGTCACGAGTTGCGCCTTTCGTGGCGCGACTGGGTCGGCATGATGACGGGCGGACGACGCGCGCGGCTGCCGTTCGTCGTTCTCGTCTTCATCGCCATCGCGATCGGCATGCATTGGCTCGCCTATCACCTGATCGGGCCATCGGCGCCGTCGGGCGTGAACCCGGATCGCCCGACGCTGATCCTCGTGACGGGCTGCGCGATGCTTTCCTGGTCGCTGACGCTGTCGCAGGCGATGGAGATGGTGACGCGCGCCTTCTACGCGCGCGCCGACCTCGACCTCGTGCTTTCCTCGCCGATCTCGGCGCGCAAGGTCTTCGCCGTCAGGATCGCGGCGATTGCCTTCTCCACGACGGCGCTCGCCGTTCCGCTCGCAGCACCTTTCATCGACGCGCTCGCCTATTCCGGCGGCGCCCGCTGGCTCGGCGCCTACGGCGTCGTGGTGGCGATGGGAATGGTGGCCTCGGCGCTTGCCATGGCACTGACGATGGCGCTCTTCCGCACGCTCGGAGCGCGGCGGACGCGGCTTGTCGCGCAGATCATCGCGGCGGTCGTCGGCGCGGTATTCGTCATCGGCGTGCAGGCGCTTGCGATCCTCTCGACCAACACGCTGTCACGCTTCGCCGCCCTGCAGTCGAACACGCTGAAGGCATTCGCGCCAGGCGATGCAAGCCCGTTCTGGTGGCCGGCGCGCGCGATCATGGGCGACGTTCCCGCGCTCATTGGCGTGCTCATCGTGGGCGCGGCGCTTCTTGCAGTGGCGATGCTCGCCTTCTCCGGCCGCTTCGCCGAGAACGCGACCGCGGCGGCGGGCATCTCGGCGACCACGATCCGGCAAAGGCGGCGGAGCGGCGTGTTCCGCCCGGCCTCGCCCGCGGGTGCGCTCAGGCGCAAGGAATGGACGCTGCTTCGGCGCGATCCGTGGCTCGTCTCGCAGACGCTCATGCAGGTGCTCTATCTGCTCCCCCCTGCCCTCCTCCTCTGGCGGAATTTCGGGCAAAGCGGCGAGGCGCTGCTCGTGCTCGTGCCGGTCTTCGTCATGGCCGCCGGCCAGCTCGCCGGCGGTCTCGCCTGGCTCGCGGTCTCCGGCGAGGACGCGCCGGACCTCGTCGCATCCGCGCCGGTGCCGGAGCGCACAATCCTTCGCGCCAAGATGGAAGCCGTCCTCGGCGGCGTCTTCGCGGTGCTCGCGCCGGTGATCCTCATACTTGCCTTCACCGCGCCGTTCTACGCGGTGGTCGCCTGCCTCGGCATTCTGATCGCCGCCGGCTCGGCGACGATGATCCAGCTCTGGTTCCGCAAGCAGGCGAAGCGCAGTCACTTCCGCCGCCGGCAGACGTCGTCGCGCGTCGCGACATTCGCGGAAGCCTTCTCGTCGATCTCGTGGGCCGCGACGGCTGGTCTCGCGGCCTCGGGAAGCTGGGCCGCACTTGCACCTGCGGTGATCGCCTTCGGCATTCTCGGCGGCGCCCGCGCGATCCGTCCGCGCTAGCGCGACAGGCCTTTCGCTTTCAGCTCTTCGAGATAGCCGGCCCAGCGCTCGCCGTGTTCGCGGCCGAGCTTCAGGAGGTAGCCCCAGGCATAGATGCCGGTGTCGTGTGTGTCGTCGAAGTGGAGGCGCACTGCGTAGTTGCCGACCGGCTCGACAGTCCTGATCGTCACATTGGCCTTGCCGCCGACGGTCTTCCGCTCGGCCGGCGAATGGCCCTGCACCTCAGCCGAAGGCGAGAAAACGCGGAGATATTCGGCGGGAAGCGCGTGGCTTTCACCAACGTCGAACGCCACCGTCAGCGTGCGGCGGTCCTTCGACAGGCGAAGCTCGGTCGGCCAGGGATCCACGCTGGCTCGCTCGGCTACTTTCGTTTTCCGCTGGCGGCGGCGCTGCCTGAGCAGCCACACCCCTTCTGCTGCTGTTCGCCGACCAATCCACAGAGCTCCGGATGCCCGTCGCAGCAGTCGTGCACGAGGAACCCGATCAGGTCGTGCATGGTCCCGATGCTGGCGCGGTAGACGATCGAGCGACCGACGCGCGCGCCGCGCACAAGGCCGGCGCGCGCCAAGATGCTGAGATGCGTCGAAAGCGTGTTCTGCGGACAGCCGAGCGCCTCCGCGATTGCGCCTGCAGAAAGGCCATCAGGCTCGCGCCGCATGAGCAGGCGCAGCACTTCGAGCCGCGTCGGCTGCCCGAGCGCGGCGAAGGCCGCCATGGCGAACGGGGCGGACATGGTGTCAGCCGATGGCTGGCTGAGATGACCGACGACGGCCAGTTTGGCGGGCGACATGAGCCTCCTTTCAGCACGTGAGTCCATCATCGTCCACAACCGTGAGACTTAGGTGACAACGGCCGAACGATCTACTAACGTTCATTTCGAGAAATCTCGATTTATAGATAAAACGAGTCGGAAAAGGGAGGACGTCATGAAGCGATGCGACGCAATGGTCGACGTCGGCCGTCGGCAGTTCCTCAAGGGCGGCGCGGTCATGGCCGCCGGCGCGGCAGCCGCCAGTGCGCTTACCAGCCCGGCGCGCGCGCAAAGCGCGGCGCGGGTCGCCTATCCCTCCGATCGCCTGGCAAATGTCGCCGACCTGAAGGTCAACGAAGCGGTCACCGTTGCTTATCCGGACGCCGACGCGCCCGGCGTGCTCCTGAAGCTCGGCACCAAGGTTCCGGGCGGCGTCGGGCCCGACGGCGACATCGTCGGCTTCACCACCGTTTGCCCGCATAAGGGCTTTCCCCTCGCCTTCAACAGCGACGACCGCACGCTGAATTGCCCCGGCCACTATTCGCGCTTCGATCCCGAGAAGGGCGGCCTGCAAATCTGGGGCCAGGCAACGCAGAACCTCCCGCAATACACGCTGCGGATCGACGAGAAGGGCGACATCTACGCCGAAGGCGTGGACGAGCTCCTCTACGGCCGCCTGTCCAACGTGCTTTAGAGGGAGGATCGAACATGGCTTACAAGCGTCAGATCGACCGGCTGCCGATCATCCCGGCGAACGCCAAGGTCCACAATGTCACCTGCCACTACTGCATCGTCGGCTGCGGCTATCACGCCTACAGCTGGGACGTGAACACGGAGGGCGGCACGGCGCCCGGCGACAACGTCTTCGGCGCCGATCTCTCGAAGCAGCAGGACGCAATGACGGCGAACTGGTACTCGCCGTCGATGTACAACATCGTCAAGCAGGACGGCAAAGACGTCCACATCGTCATCAAGCCCGATCCCGAATGCTCGGTGAATTCCGGGCTCGGCTCGATCCGCGGCGCCCGCATCGCCGAGATGAGCTACAGCCGGCAGCGCAACACGCAGTTGCAGCGCCTCACCGATCCGATGGTGTGGCGTTACGGCCAGATGCAGCCGACGAGCTGGGACGACGCGCTCGACCTCGTCGCCCGCGTCACGGCAGCAGTCATCAACGAGCAGGGCGAGGACGGGCTCTTCGTCTCCGCCTTCGACCACGGCGGCGCCGGCGGCGGCTACGAGAACACCTGGGGCACCGGCAAGCTCTATTTCGGCGCCATGAAGGTGAAGAACATCCGCATCCACAATCGCCCGGCCTACAATTCGGAGGTGCATGCGACCCGCGACATGGGGGTCGGCGAACTCAACAACTGCTACGAGGACGCCGAGCTTGCCGACACGCTCTTCGCGGTCGGCACCAATGCGCTCGAGACGCAGACCAACTACTTCCTGAATCACTGGGTGCCCAACTTGCGCGGCACTTCGATGGACAAGAAGAACGCTCAGCTTCCGGGCGAGCCGCATGAGCCGGCCCGCATCGTCATCGTCGACCCGCGTCGCACGGTGACGGCAAATGCCTGCGAGACGGAAGCGGGCAAGGACCGCGTGCTGCATCTCGCAATCAATTCGGGCACCGACCTCGCGCTCTTCAATGCGCTGCTGACCTACATCGCCGACCAGGGCTGGACCGACAGCGAGTTCATCGCGGCGTCCACCAACGATTTCGACAAGGCGCGCGATGCCAATCGCACGACGCTCGACGAAGCCGCGGCGATCACCGGACTTGCCCCCGGCGACATCGTCAAGGCGGCCGAGTGGATTGCAAAGCCGAAGGAGGGCGGCGCGCGCCGACGGACGATGTTCGCCTACGAGAAGGGCCTGATCTGGGGGAACGACAACTACCGCACCAACGCGGCGCTGGTGAACATCGCTCTCGCCACCGGCAATATCGGCCGTCCGGGCGGCGGCTGCGTGCGCATGGGCGGTCACCAGGAAGGCTACGTCCGGCCCGACTATCCCGGCCCGCGCCCTGCCCCCTACATCGATCAGCTGCTGATCGGCGGCCAGGGCGGCGTGCACCACATCTGGGCCTGCGACCACTATAAGACGACGCTGAACGCGCTCGCATTCAAGCGCCGCTACAAGGAGCGCACCGACATGGTGAAGGACGCCATGTCGAACGTGCCCTACGGCGATCGCGCCGCAATGGTCGAGGCCATCATGGTCGCCATCCGCGCCGGCGGGCTGTTCTCGGTCGACGTCGACATCATACCGGCCAAGATCGGCCAGGCGAGCCACGTCTGGCTGCCGGCGGCGACGTCGGGGGAAATGAACCTCACCTCGATGAACGGCGAGCGGCGCATGCGGCTGACCGAGCGCTACATGGACCCGCCCGGACAGGCGATGCCCGATTGCCTGATCGCCGCACGCCTTGCCAACAATCTCGAGCGCGTGTTCCGCGAGCTCGGCAAGGCGTCCTACGCCGACCAGTTCAAAGGCTTCGACTGGCAGACGGAGGAAGACGCCTTCACGGACGGCTACCACGCCAACGCCAGCGGCGGGGAGTTCGTCACCTACGAGCGGCTCCGCGCCATGGGGACAAACGGCTTCCAAGAGCCGGCGACCGCGTTCGAGAATGGCAAGATCGTCGGCACCCAACGCCTCTATACGGACGGCAAGTTCGGCGGCAAGGACGGCAAAGCGACCTTCTTCGAGGCGCAGTGGCGAGGACTTCAGGCAGAAGGCAAACAGGCGGAGAAGGACGGCTTCGCCTTCCTGATCAACAACGGCCGCACCAACCACGTGTGGCAGAACGCCTATCTCGATCAGGAAGAAGAGCTCGTGATGGACCGCTGGCCCTATCCCTTCATTCAGATGAACCCGGCCGACATGGACGAGCTCGGCGTCAAGGAAGGCGATCTCGTCGAGATCTACAACAACAATGGCTACACGCAGGCCATGGTCTATCCGACGCCAACCGCGAAGCCGAAAGAGACCTTCATGCTCTTCGCCTATCCGACGGGCGTGCAGGGCAACGTCGTCTCCAAAGGGGTGAACGAGCTCATCATCCCGAATTACAAGCAAACCTGGGGAAATATCCGCAAGATCGCCGACGCGCCCGAGGGCGTGCGGCACTTGACCTTCAAAAGCCAGGAATACAGAGTCTAGCGAGCGATTTCGGGCCGCGCCGCCGCCTTGCGGCGCGGCACCTTCCACCCCAGATGAAAGCAGATTCGGGAGACCTCGTGAGGCAGGATTTCGCCGCTGCGGAGACTGGCGCGCCCGGGATGATCGATCCCTTCGGGCGGGCGATCACCTATTTGCGCGTGTCGGTGACCGATCGCTGCGACTTCCGCTGCGTCTATTGCATGGCGGAGGACATGACCTTCCTGCCCAGGAAGGACCTCCTCACGCTCGAAGAGCTCGACCGGCTCTGCACCGCCTTCATCGAGAAGGGCGTCAGGAAGATCAGGATCACCGGCGGCGAGCCGCTCGTCCGCCGCAACATCATGAACCTTTTCGAGGCGCTGGGCCGGCATCTTGAAACGGGCGCGCTCGACGAGCTGACGCTCACCACCAACGGCTCGCAGCTCACGCGCTTCGCCGAGCAACTGAAGGCGGCAGGTGTCCGCCGCATCAACGTCTCGCTCGACACGCTCGATCCGCAGAAATTCAAGGCGATCACCCGCTGGGGCGATTTCGACAAGGTGATGGGCGGCATCCGCGCGGCGCAGGCCGCGGGGCTTTCGATCAAGCTCAACGCGGTCGCGCTGAAAGGCGTGAACGAGGACGAGATCCCCGAGATGATCCGCTTCGCGCATGGCGAAGGCATGGATCTGACACTGATCGAGACCATGCCGATGGGCGACATCGACGGCGACAGAACCGACCAGTATCTGCCGCTTTCGCTGGTGCGGGCGCGGCTCGCCGAGCGCTTCATGCTTGAGGACCTCGACTACAAGACCGGCGGCCCGGCGCGCTACGTGCGCGTGAAGGAGACCGGCGGGCGGCTCGGCTTCATCACCCCGCTCACGCACAATTTCTGTGAGAGCTGCAACCGCGTCCGCATCACCTGCACGGGCACGCTCTTCATGTGCCTCGGTCAGAACGACGCCGCGGACCTCCGCGCGCCGCTCCGCGCCTCGGAAGGAAACGATCTCCTCGCCGACGCCATCGACGAGGCGATCGGGCGCAAGCCGAAGGGCCACGACTTCGTCATCGACCGGCGCACCAAGGCGCCCGCCGTGTCCCGGCACATGAGCGTCACCGGCGGCTGACGGCGTGCCGGTTATCTAGCCGGCTATCGAACTTTTCCATTCCGAAACCATACCGCCAGTAGTTTCGGCGAGCCTTCCGCTGTGGGCTTCGATTTGTTAGAGCCCGCATCTTCTCTTGCCGAATCCCATGCTTCCAGACCAATCCACCGGTGAGGCCGATCACGGCCAAGCGTCTGATGCTTGCGCTACCGCAAGTGGTCGCGTGGCGGCGAAGGCGCACCCCCCTGCCGCGCCGGTCGACGACGTGCTGCGCGGGATCACGGTGATGATCGGATCGCAGCTCGTCTTTTTGCTCAACGACACCTTCGTCAAGCTGAGCAGCGACACGCTGCCGATGGGCGAGATCATCTTCCTGCGCGGTCTCGTCGCGTTCGCCCTGATCGGCGGACTCGTCTTCGCGCTCGGTCTGCACCGGAAGCTTGCGATGCTCGCCAACCGGCTGGTCGCGTTCCGCGTGGCCGGCGAGCTCGGCGCGACGGCGTTCTACATCGTCGCGCTGATCCACATGCCGATCGCAAATGTCATCATCATCTTCCAGGCGGTGCCGCTCGTCGTCACCGCCGGCGCCGCGCTCTTCCTCGGCGAGGCGGTCGGCTGGCGGCGCTGGGCGGCGATCGGCGTCGGCTTCGTCGGCGTCCTCATCGTGGTCAGGCCGGGCCCTTCCGGTTTCGACATCTACGCGCTCTTCGTCCTCGCCTCCGTGCTCTTCGTCACCATGCGCGACCTGACCACGGGCGCACTCCCGAAAGCGATCCCGACGCTTCTCGTGACGCTTGCCACGGCGGCCGCGGTGACCGTCATGGGCGGCTGCCTCGTCGCGGTCGAGGACTGGCGCGTTCCCGCGGCCGGCACGCTCGCCGAGCTCTGCGCGGCGGCGATCCTCCTTTCGATCGGCTACGCCGCGATCATCCTTGCGATGCGGCTTGGACACATGTCGGTGACCGCCTCATTCCGCTACATCGCGATCGTGTTCGCGATCATCTCCGGATATCTCGTCTGGGGCGACGTGCCGGACGGCCTGACGATCCTTGGAAGCCTGATCATCGTCGGCACCGGGCTCTACACGCTCTATCGCGAGCGCAAGCGCGCACGTGCCGGCGGTCCGCTCATCGCGGCGCCCGCCGCGATCGACCCCCCGGCAGGCGGCTGAGCATGCGGCCGACGCAACCGCATCCGCCGCCATCGCCGCGCACAAGCGTGCGCCGCCCGCCCGTGCTGGCCCTCGTCGCCGTCTCCGCGCTCAGCCCCTTCGCCATCAACTGCGTCGTCCCCTCGATGCCGGCGATCGAGCGCGCCTTCGACGCCAACTACGGCCGGGTGCAGCTCATCCTCTCGATGTTCCTCGCGGCGGTCGCCATCGCGCAGATCGTCATCGGTCCGCTCTCCGACCGCTTCGGGCGCCGGCCGGTGCTACTCATCGGCTTCGTGCTCTTCGTGGCGGCGTGCGTCGCCTCGCCCTTCTCGCCGTCGATCGAGGCCTTGATCGCGATCCGCGTCGTGCAGGGTGCGACCGGCTGCGTCGGCATCGTGCTTGGGCGCGCGATCGTGCGCGACCTCTTCGAGCGGCGGCAGGCGGCAAGCATGCTCGGCTACGTCACCATGGGGCTCGCGGTCGCGCCGATGGTCGCGCCCTCGGTCGGCGGACAGCTGCAGGAGCTCTTCGACTGGACCGCGATCTTCTGGTTCATGGCCGCCTTCGGGATGGTCTGCCTCGTCGTCACCTGGTCGCACGTGCCGGAGACGAACTTCCACCGGACCCCGCGCCTGAGCTTCGGCTCGATGCTCCGTGACTTCGCGGTGCTCGCGGGCGATGTCGATTTCCTGCTCTTCACCGCGACCTGCAGCCTTTCGACCGGCGTCTTCTTCGCCTTCCTCGGCGGCGCGCCTTACGTCTCGGAGCACATGCTGCATCTCTCGCCCGGCATCTACGGGCTGTGGTTCGCGGTCGCGCCGGTCGGCTACGCAGTCGGGAACTTCATTTCCGCCCGCTTCACCGAGCACTTCGGCGTCGCCCGCATGATCCTTGCCGGCTCAATCGTCGGCATCGGCGCAGCGGCGCTGCCCTGGCTCTTCTTCGTCTCAGGGCTTGCCAGCGCGGCAACGCTCTTCATGCCGATGATGCTGATCGGCGTCGCCAACGGCCTCGCGCTTCCAAGCGCCATATCGGGCGCGGTCAGCGTCCGGCCGGAGATCGCCGGCGCGGCGTCCGGGCTTTGCGGCTCGGCGCAGGTCGGCGTCGGCGCCGCGCTCTCGGCAATCACCGGCGCGGCGCTGAGCGGCGGCTCGACGGAGCCGATGTTCGCGCTGATGGTGGTGACGGCGGCGCTCGCCGTGGTGGTCGCGATTCTGATCTTCCGGCGGAACCGGCGCTAGCCGGAGAGCCCGCGCTACTCCACCACGATCTTCGGCGGCTGCCGCGCGGTGCTCCCCTGCTCCGCCTGCACGCGCTTCCAGGCGTTCGCCGCGATCAGCCGGAACGCCGCTGCGTGCTCGCCCTGGGGCTCGGCGGCAACGACCGGCGTGCCGGCATCGGAGAGCTCGCGGATGCGCATGGTGAGCGGCACAGCGCCGAGGAACGGCACGCCGATCCGCGCCGCTTCGTGCTCAGCGCCGCCGTGGCCGAAGATGTCGGTGCGCTCGCCGCAATGCGGGCAGACGAAATAGCTCATGTTCTCCACGATGCCGAGCACCGGAACGTCGACGCGCTGGAACATGGCGAGGCCCTTCCGCGCATCGATCAGCGCCAGGTCCTGCGGCGTCGAGACGATGACGGCGCCGGCGAGCGGCACCTGCTGCGCCATGGTGAGCTGCGCGTCGCCGGTGCCGGGCGGCATGTCGACGACGAGCACGTCGAGATCGCCCCAGGCGACCTCGCGCAGCATCTGGACGAGCGCCGACTGCACCATCGGCCCGCGCCAGATCATCGGCGTCTCCTCCTCCACGAGGAAGCCGATCGACATGACCTTCAGCCCGTAGCGCTCAAGCGGCTTCAGCACGCGCCCGCCGAGCGACTCGGGGCGACCGCGGAGCCCGAGAAGGCGCGGCATCGACGGCCCATAAATGTCGGCGTCGAGGATGCCGACCTTGAGGCCGAGCGCGGAAAGGCCGAGCGCGATATTGACGGCGACCGTCGACTTGCCGACGCCGCCTTTGCCGGAGGCGACCGCGATGATGGCTCCGACGCCGGGCACCCCCGCCTTCGGCGCGGCCTGGCCATGCGCATGCGGAGCGTGCGGCGTCGGTGCAGGCCGCTGCGGCGCCGTGGCACCCGCGCCCGCCCGGCGCTCGGCGGTCAGCGCAACCATCGCCTGGGTGACGCCGGGGACGGCGCGAACGGCCGCCTCGGCGGCCTGGCGCAGCGGCTCGAACTCGCGCGCACGCTCGGCCGGCACGGAGATCGAGAAGATCACCTTGCCGTCGGAGACGACGATGTCGGAGACGAGGCCGAGGCTGACGATGTCGCCGGAGAGATCCGGCCCCTTCACGCGCTTCAGCGCCTCGCGAATATCGTCCTTGGTGGGTGAAGCCATGCGTTTGACCTGCTGAAATTCTTCCGTGACATATGGAGTTGCGGACCCGAGATCAATTCGAAGCGGCGGCGCAACCGGTATGAGCAAGTCTCTCGCGGCGCGGACGCGGGCCAATCCCCGCGCCGATTGGACAATTTCAGATGTCGAGGCGGTTTGCCGAGCCTTTGGGCTCTCGTGTTCACCGCCGCGCGGCGGCGGATCACACTACAAGGTATCGCATTCCACTCATCGTGATATCCTGACGATACCGCGGAGGCGGCCTTTGAAGCCTATATATGTCCGGAAGCTTATCCGTTTCATCGATGCCGTAGAGGCGGCAGGAAAGAATGACGAGGCTTGATTATCCGGTACTGATCGAACCGCTTTCCGCAGAAGACGGCGGCGGGTTCCTCGCCACTGTCCCCGACCTGCCCGGTTGCATGTCGGATGGGGAGAGCGCGGAAGAAGCGCTGTCGAACGTCCGGGCGGCGATCGCCGAATGGATCGAAGAAGCCCGGACGCTCGGACGGGCGATCCCACCGCCATCCCGGCGAATGGCCGCCGCCGAGTAACGAACAGCCATGCAAGACGCCACGACTGGCCTCGGCCCGCACGCCGCCGTCATCCTTGCCGGCGGCAAGAGCACGCGCATGGGCGTGGAGGACAAGGCGCTGCTGCCGCTCGGCGGCAAGCCGATGATCGCGCGCGTCATCGAGCGGCTCAAGCCGCAGGTCGAGCGCATCGTGATCAGCGCCAACGGCGACCTCTCGCGCTTCTCCGCCTTCGGCCTGCCGGTCGTCTCCGATATTTTCGAGGGCTTCGTCGGCCCGCTCGCCGGACTGCACACGGGCATGCGCTGGTCGGAGACAAATCTCCCGGAGGCGCGCTTCGTCGTCAGCGTTGCATCGGACACGCCGTTCTTCCCGGCCGACCTCGTGGCGCGGCTGGCGGAGGGCTGCGGTCGCGACGAGAACACGGTCGCGCTCGCCGCCTCGACCGCCGGCACGCATCCGATCTTCGGGCTGTGGCCGGTGAAGCTTGCCGACGGGCTGGAGCGGCTCCTGAAGAGCGGCGCGGCCGGCAAGGTGCTCGACTTCGCCGACCGCTTCATGCGGCTCAACGTCCCCTTCGACGACATCGTGCTCCCCGACGGCAAGACCGTCGACCCGTTCTTCAACGTGAACACCCCGGAGCACGCCGCGGAGGCGGAGAAAATCGCCGCGGCGCTCGAGGGACGACGGGTTTCGAGCCCCGTCGCCTAGCGTCAGGTTGCCGCGGCCCCGGCCGGCAGCCTCCACAAGAGAGGCTTTGCTTCGCGCCAGAATGGCGGCACACTCCTTGCAGTTCTGCCGAAGAGCGGCAGATCCGGCCCTAGCGGCCGGTGCTCGAAGCGAACAGGGAGCCAAAATGCACAAGAACCTGAAGCGTTTGGCGGCCGCGGCCGCCGCGGTCGTTGTAAGCGCAGGGATGGCGCAGGCGAAGGACTGGACCACGATCCGCATCGCCATGGACGCCACCTATCCGCCCTTCGAGTCGCTCGACCCGAGCGGCGCGATCGTCGGCTTCGACAAGGACATCGCCGATGCGCTCTGCAAGCAGATGAAGGTGACCTGCGAGTTCACCAACCAGGCCTGGGACGGCATCATCCCCGGACTGCTCGCCAACAAATACGACGCCATCCTCTCCTCGATGTCGATCACCGAAGAGCGCATGAAGCAGATCGACTTCACCGAGAAGTACTACAACACGCCGCCGGCGATCGCCGTGCCGAACAACTCGCCGCTGAAGGGCGTCACGCCCGACGATCTCAAGGGGATCACCATCGGCGCGCAGACCTCGACGACGCACGCCAACTACGCGCAGGAAAAGTTCCCCGGCGCCGAAGTGAAGATCTATCCCTCGCCCGACGAGTACAAGCTCGACCTCGCCAACGGCCGCCTCGACGCGGCGATCGACGACGTCGTCGTGCTCGACGAATGGACGAAGAGCGATGACGGCAAGTGCTGCAAGGTGCTGGGCGTGCTGCCGATCGATCCGGTGATCAACGGCGTGGGCGCCGGCATCGGCATCCGCAAGGAGGACGGCGACCTGAAGGCGATGCTCAACGCCGCCATCGACGCGATCCGCGCCGACGGGACCTACAAGGCGATCAACGACAAATTCTTCTCGTTCGACGTCTACGGAAGTTGAACGGCATGGTCGCATGAGCAATGCTGCGGCGGGGAAGGTTTCCCCGCCGCTTTGCTTTGGCGAGGACGACGTGAGGGGGTTCACGCAGGCTGATGCCTGATCTCCTGCATCTTCTTTCCTTCGGCCCCGAGGGCTGGGGCGATGAGATTCTCGCCGGCACCTGGCTGACGATAAGGCTGGCGCTCGCGACGCTGCCCTTCGGGCTTGTGCTGGGCTTCTTCGTTGCGCTGGCGAAAAGAAGCCAGACGAAGTGGCTGCACTTCCTCGGCGAGGCCTTCTCCACGATATTCCGCGGCCTGCCCGAGCTCCTCACCATCTTCATCGTCTACTTCGGCGCGTCGCTGGGCTTTCAGTGGGTGGTCAGGCAATTCTCCGACGCAACCGTCGAGATCAGCGGCTTCGTCGCCGGCATCATCGCGCTCGGCGTGGTGTTCGCGGCCTATGCGAGCGAGGTCTTCGCCGCCGCCTTCAACGGAATCGCGAAGGGGCAATGGGAGGGTGGCGCCGCTGTCGGCCTGCGCTCCAGGCAGACGATGCGGCTCGTCATCTTCCCGCAACTCATTCGGCTGGCCCTGCCGGGCCTCGCCAATCTCTGGCTGATCCTCTTGAAGGAGACCTCGCTCGTCTCCGTCATCTCGATCAACGATTTGCTCAGGATGACCTATCAGGCGGTCAGCTACACCAAGCAGCCGTTCTTCCTCTATTTCATCGCCTGCATGATCTATCTCGCGATGTCGATCGTCTCGTCCTTCGGCATCAACGCTATCGAGCGCTGGGCGGAGCGCGGCGAGCGCGAGCGCACGACGAGGCGGCCGAACACGCAGGTTGCGCAACAGAAGGCCGCCGCGTCGTGATTCCCGACCTTCTGCAGCGCTACGGCCTGAAGCTCCTCGACGGGCTCGGTGTGACGCTCGAGCTCGTCGTCATCTCCATCGTCTGCGGCGCGATCCTCGCAGTACCCATCGCGATGGCGCGTCTCTCCAAGAACCGCATCGTGTCGGGCATCGCCTTCGGCTACGTCTACTTCTTCCGCGGCACGCCGCTCCTGGCGCAGCTCTTCCTGATCTATTACGGCGCCGGCCAGTTCGTCGGGCCGCTCAAGGCGATCGGGCTCTGGGGCTTCTTCCGCGACGCCTTCAACTGCGCCGTGTTCGCCTTCTCCATCAATACCGCCGCCTACCAGGCGGAGATCTACCGCGGCGCGATCCGGTCGGTGCCGCGCGGCCAGTGGGAGGCGGCGCGCTCGCTCGGCCTGCACACGTTTCCAACGCTTCTCAAGGTGGTCTTCCCGCAGGCTGCGATCATTGCGCTGAGGCCGCTCGGCAACGAGATCATCCTGATGATCAAGGGCTCCGCGGTCGCGAGCATCGTCACCGTCTTCGATCTGATGGGGCAGACGAAACTCGCCTTCTCGCGCAGCTACGACCTCTCAATCTATCTCTACACGGCGGTGCTCTATCTCTTCCTCGTCGAGTCGATCCGCCGGGTCTGGAATATGCTTGAGTTGCGCCTGACGCGGCACCTACGCCGCGAAGGGCGCACCGCGCCGGCCAAGGCTGCTGACCTGGTGCCCGCGACGCGCTAGACCTCCCCTCTCGTTCAAGACCAAGCGGAGAAAGCAATGGCCAAGGTCGCCTTCATCGGGCTCGGCGTGATGGGCTATCCCATGGCGCGACACCTCGCCAAGAAGGGCGGACACGAACTGACCGTCTACAACCGCACCGCCGAGAAGGCGAAGAGATGGGTAGAAGAAAACGGCGGCCGATATGCCGAGACGCCGCGCGCGGCGGCCGAGGGCCAGGATTTCGTCTTCGCCTGCGTCGGCAACGACGACGATCTGCGCTCCGTGACGCTGGGCGAGTTCGGCGCCATCGCCGGCATGAAGAAGGGGGCGATCCTCATCGACAACACGACCGCGAGCGCGGCGGTCGCGCGCGAGCTAGCGAAGGCCGCCGCAGCGAAAGGCGCCGGCTTCCTCGATGCGCCGGTGTCCGGCGGCCAGGCGGGCGCTGAGAACGGCGTGCTCACCGTCATGTGCGGCGGCGAGCAGGCGACCTACGACAGAGCGAAGCCGGTGATCGATTCCTATGCGCGGATGGTCGGCCTGATGGGGCCGGTCGGCGCCGGTCAGCTCACCAAGATGGTCAACCAGATCTGCATCGCGGGGCTGGTGCAGGGCCTCTCCGAAGGCATCCACTTCGCCAAGAAGGCGGGGCTCGACGTGGAGAAGGTGATCGGCGTCATCTCCAAAGGCGCGGCTCAGTCCTGGCAGATGGAGAACCGCTGGAAGACCATGAACGAGGGCCACTTCACGCACGGCTTCGCCGTCAACTGGATGCGCAAGGATCTCGCGATCTGCCTCGACACTGCGCGGGAAAGCGGCGCGCATCTCCCTGTCGCCGCGCTCGTCGACCAGTTCTACTCCGAGGTCCAGTCGATGGGCGGACAGCGCTGGGACACGTCGAGCCTGATCGCGCTGCTCGAACGGAAGTAGCTGCCTGCGCTGAATCGGCGCAGGACGACGCGATGCGCCGCTAAGCCCTTTGCTTGGCCAGCGGGTCGAGCTGCATGTAGTTGAGAGGCAGCGCGGTCTCGTTCTTGATCGTCTCCATGGCGAAGGCGGAGGAGACGTCCATGATGTCGATCTTCGACACGAGCTTCTTGTAGAAGAGGTCGTAGGCCTCGATGTCGGGCACCACGACCTTCAGCAGGTAGTCGATCTGCCCGCTCATCCGGTAGAACTCGATCACCTCGGGAAAATCGCCGATCACCTTGGCGAAGCGCGTCAGCCAGTCCTCGTTGTGCTGGTTGGTGGTGATCGAGACGAAGACCGTCACCTTGGCGTTGACCTTGGCGGCGGTGAGCACCGCGACGCGCCCCTTGATGACCCCCTCCTCCTCCATCTTCTGGATGCGGCGCCAGCAGGGCGTGGTGGAGAGGCCGACGCGGCGGCCGATCTCGGCGACCGGCACCGTCGCGTCCTCCTGCAGAATGGTCAGGATCATGCGGTCGAGGCGGTCCATCGGGGGTCGTCCTGGCGAGAGTCGGGTTCCAAGCCTCTCCTGAACCGAATTCGGCCGCAGCGCAATCTTCCCGATATTCGCGCCTGGCGGGAACGCTTTTCTCAAGGAGCGCGACGTTCGCGGCCTAAATCGCACTCCCGTTCTCTTTGGCGCTGCGCGGGACGGGCGCACGGCCAAGGCCGCGCCGTTAGGCAATCCTTAACCAGTACGCCTCGCGCAATCTTAACGGCGGGCATGCAATCCCTTGAAAAAGCGAACGAAAAAACATCAGGGCCGCATGGTCAGCAAAGAGGAGGCAGTCGTCGCCTCCGCATCCGTTCCAGAGTCGCGCGCCGCGCGCCGGCGCATGATCATGCGCGCGCTTTTGAGTCACCTGCCGGAGAACAGCGACCCGCGTCGCAATCTCTTCCACTTCGAGCAGGAGATGGCGGAGCAGTTCGCCAAGAACCGCCTCTCCTCCTACGCCGTCATTCCGGTGCTCGTCATCTCGATGGGCGTGGCGATCGGAATCCTCGGCAACTGGCTGACGGCCGTCGCATGGGTTGCCGCCGTCCTTGCGCTGCATGTCTACGCTCTGAGCGCGTCGCGGCAATTCCTCCGCGAAGGTCTGGAATCGGCGAGCCTCTATGTCTGGAAGCGCCGCTTCATAACCCGCGACCTCGCTTATGGGCTCGCCTGGGCGATCTTCCCGGTGCTGATGCCGTCCTCGCTGGCGTTGGAGACCGCGGGCGGCATCGCCGTCGTGCGGCTTGCCGCGGTCATCGTCGTCCTCTCCGTCGGCGCGCTCCTCTCCTCGCCGATCCCGGCGGCGGCGGTCGCCAGCACGCTGCCGATCGCGCTATGCATGGCGGCGGTCCACATCATCAACCCGACCTTCTTCAACATCACCGTCGCGCTCTGCACGCTGACGACGGAGATCCTCTTCCTCTATCTGACCTCGCATCTTTACGAGCAGAACGCGCGGAGCCTCGCCTATCGCGCCGAGAAGGACGCGATCTTCGCGGAGCTTGAGCAGGCGAAGGCGGTCTCCGACGAGGCGCGTCGGCGCGCCGAGGCGGCGAACATGGCGAAGTCGCAGTTTTTGGCCACGATGAGTCACGAGCTTCGCACACCCTTGAACGCCATCCTCGGCTTCTCCGATTTGATGCGCGGCGAGATGCTCGGGCCGATCGGCAACGAGGCCTACAAGACCTATCTCGACGACATCCATTCCAGCGGCCAGCACCTGCTTCGCATCATCAACGACATCCTCGACCTCTCACGCATCGAGGCGGGAAAACGCGTGCTCCGCGAGGAGCTGACGTCGCTGACCGAGGTCGCGCGCGAGGCCTGCTCGCTGCTTCACCTGAAGGCGCGGCAGAAGGAGATCACCGTCAAAGAGATCTTCGAGGATGGCCTGCCGAAGATCGTGATCGACGAGCAGGCGATGCGCCAAGTCATCCTGAACCTCGTCTCGAACGCGCTGAAGTTCACGCCGAAGGACGGCGTGGTCACGGTCAAGGTCGGCCGCACCAAGTCCGGCGGCCAGTACGTCGCCGTGCGCGACAACGGACCGGGCATTCCCGAGGCGGAGATTCCGGTCGTGCTCTCCGCCTTCGGCCAGGGCGCGATCTCCATCAAGACTGCGGAGCAAGGCACCGGCCTCGGCATCCCGATCGTGCAGGCGCTGATCCATCAACACGGCGGCAACTTCACACTTCGTAGCCGCGTCGGCGAGGGCACGGAAGCGATCGCCACGCTGCCGTCGAAGCGGGTCGTCTCCTCCTTCTCGCGCGAAGTCCACCGCCGCACCCCGACGCAGCGGCGCACGCCGGTGGCGCTCAGGAAGGCGAGCTAGGACTACTCCTTCCCCGCCACCCCCGCTTCTTCGAAGGTCGCCATCCCGTTGTGGGCGGCGAGCGCTGACTTGACGATGCCGGCGGCGAGGGCGGCTCCTGTCCCTTCGCCGAGCCGCAGGCCGAGATCGAGAAGCGGCTTCGCGCCGAGCTTCTGAAGCACCGCGCGGTGCGCCGCCTCGGCGGAGCAATGCGCGAAGAGGCAGTGGTCGATCGCCTTCGGATCGAGCGCATGCAGGATCGCCGCGGCGGCCGTGGTGACGAAGCCGTCGACGATGACCGGCACGCGCTCGCTCCGCGCCGCGATCACCGCGCCGACCATCGCGGCGATCTCGCGTCCGCCGACACGGCGCAGCACTTCGAGCGGCTCGCGGTTGTCGCCGATCCGTGCGACCGCCGCGGCGACCGCATCGGCCTTGCGCTTCAAGCCGTCGTCGTCGACGCCGGTTCCGCGCCCGACCCAGTCGCGCGCGTCGCCGCCATAGAGCGCGTGGTAGATCGCCGCCGCGACCGTCGTGTTGGCGATTCCCATCTCGCCGAGACAGAGAAGATCGACGCCGCCCGCCACAGCCTCCATGCCGTAGGCGATAGTCGCGGCGCAGCCCTTCTCGTCGAAGGCGTCCTCCGCGACGATATCCGGCGTCGGATGGTCGAGCGCCAGCTCGAAGACTTTGAGCCCGAGCCCGTTCGCGGTGCAGAGCTGGTTGATCGCGGCGCCGCCGGCGGAGAAATTCGCCACCATCGCCCTCGTCACCGATTGCGGAAAGGCGGAGACGCCGCGCTCGGCGATGCCGTGGTTCGTCGCGAAGATGGCGACGAGCGGGCGCGTGATTTCCGGCTTCGCGCGCGCCTGCCATCCGGCCACCCAGGCCGCGATCTCCTCCAGCCGGCCGAGGCTCCCGGCGGGCTTGGTCAGCACCGCATCGCGCGCGGTGACCGCTTCGCGCGCCTTCAGGTCGGGTCCGGGGAACGCGGCGACGAGCCGCCTGATGTCGTCGAACGGCAGGCCGCTTGCGGCTGATGTCATGCGGCCCTCCGCGGCCATTGCAATCGCCGGCGGGTTCTCGCGGCGGGTCGGCGGGTTTATAGGTCGAAGGCCGGCGGGGCAATGGCCTCAATGCGTCGTCGAGCGGCCCGAAGACGAAAGTGACGATGCCCGATATCGCCGCCCGCCTCCGTTCGCTTCCCGCCGACACGCTGACGGCGCTCGCCTTCTTCTCCCGCATCCCGGTGAAGCCGGCGCCGGTCACGTTCGACCTGCGGCGCATCGCCGGAGCGTGGCCGGTCGCCGGCTTTTTGCTTTCGCTCGCGCCCGCGCTTCTCTTTCTCATCGCTTGCGGGCTTCGGATCGCGCCGACGGTCGCGGCTGTCCTGGCGCTCGCCGTGATGGCGTTTCTGACCGGCGGCATGCACGAGGACGGGCTTGCCGACACCGCCGACGGCTTCGGCGGCGGCGCGACGCGCGCGGAAAAGCTCGCGCTCATGCGCGACAGCCGACTCGGCGCCTTTGGCGGGCTGGCGCTCGTCTTCGCGATCCTCGCCAAGGCGAGCGCGCTCGGCGCGATCGGGGCGTCGCCCTGGCGCGGCGTGCTCGCGATCCTTTGCGCCGCCGTCATCTCGCGCGCGCTCGCGCTCTGGCACTGGAGCGCCACCATGCCGGCGCGCTCCGACGGGATGGCCGCTTCCGCCGGCCGACCGGACTCTGAGTCGCTTGCGGTCGGCGCGCTCGCCGCGCTTGCCGCCGCGATCCTTCTCCTCCTCGTCTTCAAGTTCGCCGCGCTTCTGGCGCTTCTGCTCGTTGCGGTGGCAATCCGGCTTTTCTCGCGTCTCTGCGAGAAGCAGATCGGCGGACACACCGGCGATACGATCGGGGCGGCGCAGCAGATCGCCGAGGCGCTGCTTCTTGCCGGGCTCGCATCGGCGATGACTACCGTCCTCGCCTGACGCCGGTTACAAAGGCTCATGTTCGACTTCAGTGACAGCCAGTCCGTCCGCATCGTCTACCTCTCGGTGCTGCTCGTCATGCTGATCGGCAGCATCGGGCTCGGGCGAACGCGCTATGCGGCGAAGTTCCGCTATCTTGGAATCTGGTTTCTGATCGCGGTTGGGCTGGTCGTCCTCTACACCTACCGCGCCCCCGTCCTCGACATGGCGGCGCCGGTGCTGAGCGAGCTGAAGCCGAGCCACGTCATGGAGGTTGTCGGACCGGCCGGGCAGCGCGAGCTTGTCGTCCGCCGCGCCAGCGACGGGCATTTCAAGGTCGACGCGGAGGTGAACGGCGTGCCCGTGCGCTTCCTGATCGACACCGGCGCGACCACCACGGTGCTGACGACCGCCGACGCAAAGCGCGCCGGCATCGACACCGCCACGCTCGCTTTCGATCGCGCCGTGCAGACCGCCAACGGCCTGGCGTTCTTCGCGCGCACCTGGCTGACGAGCCTCGCGATCGGGCCCTACCGCCTCGCCACCGTGCCGGTCGGCGTGATGCCTGCGAACACGATGGATACCAGCCTGCTCGGCATGAGCACGATCAACCGCTTCTCCAGCTGGCGTGTCGAGGGCGATCGCATGGTGCTGGTGCCCTAGCAGCCGCCTGTCTAGAGCAGGCTGTAGGCGAAACGGGCGGCCATCAGCATCAGGAACAGGCCGAAGCTCACCTCGAGCTGTCGCTTCGACAAAGCGTGCGCGATGCGCACGCCGATCGGCGCCATGAAGTAGCTGAGCGGCAGGATGACCGCGACGGCAAGCAGGTTGACATAGCCGAGCGAGAACGGCGGCAAATCGTCCGCACGCCAGCCGGCCAGGATGTAGCCGAGCGTGCCGGGAATGGCGATCAAGACGCCGACGCCGGCGGCCGTCGCCACCGCCTGGTGGATCGGGCGGCCGTAGACCGTCATGAACGAGCTCGCCATCACGCCGCCGCCGATCCCCATCAGCGCGGAGAGGAAGCCGATGACGAAGCCGGCAACGGCGCGGACCGCCTCGCCCGGCATGTCGATCCCGAGCCGCCAGCTCTCGCGGTTGAAGAGCAGGCGTAGAGAGACGATGAACGCGATCGTCGCAAAGATGAACCGCATTTCCGCTCCGGAAACCCGCGCGGCGATGTAAGACGCCGCCACGACGCCGAGCGGCACCGGAAGCAGCCAGCTCTTCAGAAGACTCATGTCCACGGCGCCGCGCGCGCGATGCGCCTGAAACGAGCGGATCGAGGTTGGGACGATGAAGGCGAGCGAGCTTCCAACCGCGACATGCATCGTCACCGCCGACGAGAAGCCGAGCACCGCCAGTGCCTGATAGAGGACTGGGACGATGATGCCGCCGCCGCCGATTCCGAAAATGCCGGCAAGCAGGCCCGCAACGACGCCCGTCACGGCAAGCGCGGCGGCGAGCGTGATCACTTCGTACAGCGGGACGGAATCGATCATGCGAGGCGCAAGGCGGGTGCGCTCCGCATACGTCGGTCAGGCTGCGTTGTCGAGCCGCTCCGGCCCTTCGACCGCGGCGAGCGCGCGGCGGATGACGGCGGCGCCGGCGCCGGGCCGCGCTCCCTCTTCCGTCAGGATCTGCCGCCAGCGGCGCGCGCCGGCGCAGCCTTGGAAGAGCCCGATCATGTGGCGCGTGACGTTCGCGACGCGGCCGCCCGCGGCGCAGTGCCTCTCGGCGTAGGGGATCATCCGCTCCGCCGCCGCGACCAGCGAAGGCGGCTCGGCATCGTCGCCGAGAAGCGCGTCGACCTCGACGAGGATCGCGGGGTGCTGATACGCGGCGCGGCCGAGCATCACCCCGTCGACATGCGCGAGATGCGCGCGCGCCCGATTAAGATCGCGGATGCCGCCGTTGATGCCGACGAAGACATCCGGCAGCCGCGCCTTCAGGCGGTAGACGCGGTCGTAGTCGAGCGGCGGCACGTCGCGGTTCTCCTTCGGCGAGAGACCGGAGAGCCAGGCCTTGCGCGCATGTACCCAGATCGCGTCGGCGCCGGCCGCAAGCACCGCGTCGGCAAGCCGATCGAGCGCCTCCTCCGAATCCTGGTCGTCGACGCCGATCCGGCACTTCACGGTGACGGGAATCTCGATCGCCGCCTGCATCGCCGCGACGCAATCACCGACGAGCGCCGGCTCGCGCATCAGGCAGGCGCCAAACGTGCCCGACTGCACGCGGTCCGACGGGCAGCCGACGTTGAGGTTGATCTCGTCGTAGCCGAAATCCGCGCCGATCCGCGCCGCCTCCGCCAGCCGGTCCGGCACGCTTCCGCCAAGCTGCAGCGCCAGCGGATGTTCCTCAGCGTCGAAGCCGAGCAGCCGCGCGCGGTCGCCGCGGATCACCGCCTCCGCCGTCAGCATCTCCGTATAAAGGCGCGCGCGACGCGTCAGCCCGCGATGGAAGAACCGGCAATGCCGGTCCGTCCAGTCCATCATAGGCGCCACGGCGACGACGCTCTCGGCGACCCTTGTCATCCGGCCTAAGTCGTTCATTGCGCCGGCTTTTGCAAGCGCGGAAGCGATGCGACAGCGGATATAGTTGACTCTGTCATGTAATTTCGGGAAGCTCGTCATGTGACCGTCGCCGAAGCGGATTCCAGCGATCTCGCGCCCACCGTCGCAGCCGTGCGGGCGTTCAACCGCTTCTACACGCAGAAAATCGGCATCCTCTCCGAAGCGCCGCTCGCCGGCGCGCTGTCGCTAACGGAAAGCCGCGTCCTCTACGAGCTCGCGCATCGCGACGCGCCGACCGCGACAGCGCTGCAGCGCGACCTCGGCCTCGACCAGGGATATCTCTCCCGCATCCTCCGCCGCTTCGAGAAACACGGCATCCTGAAGCGTAAACGGTCGGACGCCGACCGGCGGCAGAACCACATCGCGCTGACGAGGAAGGGCCGCGCCCTCTTCGCCCGGATCGACCGCGCGTGGCAGAAGGCGACGTCGGCGCTGGTCGCCCCGCTCGTCGACCCGCGCCGCGGCGAGCTCGTCACCGCGATGGAACGCATCGAGACGCTTCTCGGCGCGGACGCCGCGGAGCCGTTCGTCCTGCGCGATCCGCGGATCGGCGACATGGGCCATATCGTCGAGCGCCAGGCGCTGCTTTACGCGACCGAGTACGGCTGGAACGGCGCGTTTGAGGCGCTGGTCGCGGAGATCGTCGCGGCCTTCATTCGCGACTTCGATCCGAGCTGCGAGCGCTGCTGGGTGGCGGAGCGCAATGGCGAGATCGTCGGTTCGGTGTTCCTGGTGAAGGGTGGCGAGACGGTCGGAAAGCTGCGGCTCCTCTATGTCGAGCCGAGCGCGCGCGGCCTCGGTATCGGCGCCGCGCTCGTCGACGCCTGCATCGCGGAGGCGCGACAGATCGGATACGAGACGCTCGTGCTTTGGACCAACGACATCCTCGTCTCCGCCCGCAAGCTTTACGAGGCGGCCGGCTTCCGTCTCATCGGCTCGAAGCCGCACCATTCCTTCGGCAAGGATCTAGTCGGGCAGGATTGGGAGTTGAGGCTCTAGAAGGCAAGCAGCGCCTAGGCTCCCACGATCGTCATGCCCGGACTTGATCAGGGCATCCATTGCATAGCGCCTTGGTCATCGCGACCGCCGTGGAATGGATTGCCGGTAGAGCCCGGCAATGACGACAGAACCTTGGTGCTTGCGCGCTTCCGCCGAGCGACGACGCGCCTCCTCAGTGGACGAAGAGCACGTCGGCGGCGATGCCGGTGGTGAAATTGACCGGCTTCACGCGTCCCTGCACGGTCGCTTCGCAGCCCGCCCCGCAGGCGGTCAGAAAATCCTGCCGATCGCGCCGCGACAGGTTGTCGAACTCGACCGGAATCGGGCTCTTGTCGGTCTCGTCGAAGCCGAGCTCAAGAAGCGCGTCCGCGGGCGTGATCCAACCGGTCACCTCGACCAGGTCGCCGCGATAAGTGAGCGCATATTTCTTGAAGTCACCGAGGTCGATGCGCTCGTACTTGCTGCGCGGCGCCGACGTCGAAAGCTCTATCGCGTCATAGCATTTGAGCCGCCGGGTCTCGTCGGCGATGGCGCGGCAGCGCTCCATCTCGACGCGCGACTGCGCGCGAACGGGGCCGGCCGTAACGGTCCCGAGCGCCGCCATGAACGCCAGCACGATGAGCCGCATATATGTTGCGCGACCTGACACGGGCGGCAATCTGTCAGCATTGCCGGCGCAACGCCACCCGTGGCGCGCAGCGCCCGAAAGCCGCCGCCTTTTCCGCCTGGCCCCGGAATCGCGGATTCCCGCTAGAGGCGCGCGAGCAGCGGATTGAGCTTCGCCCAGAAGGTATCGCGGTTCGAATAGCCGGCGAACCGGCCGACCTCATGGCCGTTCTCCACGAGGATGAAGACGGGCGTATAGGGCACCGGTGCAATCTGGGCGAGGTCGTTCGGCCAGTGCTTGAGCGGGCTGACGAGGCGGAGCGGCGCCAGTTTTCCGGCGGCGGAACTGTTATAGGTCGGAGCGACTTCGCGACGGAACTTCGCGCAGTAGGGGCACGACTGGACGTCGACCATGACAAGCTGCGCCGCTTCAGCGAACGTGGCGGAACAAATAAGGAGCGCCACGAAGGCAAACGCGGTCCGTGCAATACGTCGCATACCAAACCTCCACCTTTGAACCAAACTTGTCTCGATTTGATGGGCGTGTCCTGAAAGAATCCCCTCCGCATGGCAACGCGACAGCGCGAGCGACGTAAATGAACGGTGTAGGCATTCTGACAGCGATGGCCGGCGGGCTGATCTCGTTTGTCTCGCCCTGCGTGTTGCCGCTCGTCCCGCCCTATCTCTGCTATATCGGCGGCGTCTCGCTTTCCGAGCTTGAGGAGGCCGGCCCGGCGAAAGCCACCGCTCGCGGCGTCGTGCCGGCGGCGCTCGCCTTCGTTGCAGGATTCTCGACCGTCTTCGTCGCGCTCGGCGCGACGGCAAGCGCGATCGGCCAGACGGTATCGCAATATGCGAGCGCGCTGACGGTTGTGGGTGGCGTGCTCGTGATCCTGATGGGCCTGCACTTCCTCGGCGTCTTCCGCATCGCGTTCCTGAACCGCGAGGCGCGCCTGCATGTGCGCGACATCGAGCCGGGGCTCGCCGGCGCCTACCTCCTCGGTCTCGCCTTCGCCTTCGGCTGGACCCCCTGCATCGGCCCGGTGCTCGCCGCGATCCTCGGCATCGCCGGCGCCTCCGACACGGTCGGCCAGGGCGCCCTCCTTCTCGCCGTCTATTCGCTCGGGCTCGGCCTTCCCTTCGTGGCGGCGGCCCTCTTCGCCCCGCTCTTCCTGAACTGGCTCCGCCGCTTCCGCCGCTTCCTGCCTGTCGTGGAAAAAGGCATGGGGGCATTCCTGGTCCTGACCGGCGTCTTCTTCATGACCGGCCAGGTGGCGAACGTTTCCTACTGGATGCTGGAGACGTTCCCGGGGCTCGCCACGCTGGGATAAGCACTCACCACAGCTTGACGCCTCAAGAGCGCTGCCCGATGGAGGGAGCATGAAGCCGGCTTCACAAATCCGCCAGGCGATCGCCGCCGATGTCGATGCGCGCGCGGACGAGCGCGCGGCGTTCCTGGCGAAGCTCGTCAAGACCCCCTCCTCCAACCCGCCCGGCGATTGCGCGCCGATCGCCGATGCGGCGGCGAAGCAGCTCGAAAAGCTCGGCTTCAAGGTCGAGCGCCATCCCGTGCCGGACGCGCTTGTCCGCCGCGTCGGCATGGTCTCGGCGACGAACCTCGTCGTCCGCCGCCGTTTCGGCGAGGGGCCGACCGTCGCTCTCAACGCCCATGGCGACGTCGTCGCGCCCGGCGAAGGCTGGACGCATCCGCCCTTCGGCGCCGAGGTAGAAGACGGCGTCATGTACGGGCGCGGCGTCGCCGTGTCGAAATCGGACTTCGCCACCTACGCCTTCGCGCTCCTCGCGCTGCAGCCGGCCAGCAAGGCGCTGAGCGGTACGGTCGAGCTGCATTTCACCTTCGACGAGGAGGCGGGCGGGCTGATCGGGCCGAAATGGCTTCTCGACGAAGGCATCGTGAAGCCGGACCTCTGCATCTCCGCCGGCCTCGCCTATTCCATCGTCACCGCGCACAACGGCGTGCTTCATCTGGAAGTCACGATCTTCGGCAAGTCGGCGCACGCGGCGGCGCCGGAGACAGGGCACGACGCGCTCGAAGCGATGAACAAGGTCATGCGCACGCTCTACAAGGAGCGGACGGACTATCCGAGCCGCGTATCGAAGCATCCCGGCATCGGTCATCCGAACCTCACGATCGGTCTCATCTCCGGCGGCATCAACACCAACGTCGTGCCGGACAAGGTGACGATCCGCCTCGACCGTCGCATGACGCCGGAGGAAGACCCGGCGCAGGTCGAAGCGCATCTTCGCCTCGTCATCGCCCGCAGCGTGAAGGACGTCGCCGGCATCTCGGCGGAGATCAATCGCGTGCTCCTCGCCTCGCCGCTCCGACAGCTTCCGGGCGCTGAACTTCTGATCGAGCCGCTCGCCCGCAACGCCGCCGAGATCCTCGGCGAGAAAGCGAAGGTCGAAGGCGTGCCGCTCTATACCGACGCACGGCTCTATGCGGAGGCGGGCATCCCGACCGTCTCCTACGGCGCCGGCCCGCGCTCGTTCCTGGAGGCGAACGGGCACCGCGCCGACGAGAAGCTCAAGCTCTCCGATCTCACCGCGGCGGCGAAGATCGTGGCGCTGTCGCTCGCGGAAATCCTGGCCGCATGACGACCTATCCCCGCGACATGGTCGGCTACGGGCGGAAAACGCCGGACCCGAAATGGCCCGACGGGGCGCGCGTCGCGGTGCAGTTCGTCATCAACTACGAGGAGGGCGGCGAGAACAACATCCTGCACGGCGACGCCGCCTCGGAGGCGTTCCTTTCGGAGATCGTCGGCGCCCAGCCTTGGCCGGGCCAGCGCCACATGAACATGGAATCGATCTACGAATACGGCTCGCGCGCCGGCTTCTGGCGCCTCTTCAGGCTCTTCACCGAGCGCGAGATCCCGGTCACCGTCTACGCCGTCGCGATCGCCATGCAGCGGAATGCCGAGGCGGTCGCCGCCATGCTGGAGGCGGACTGGGAGATCGCCTCGCACGGACTGAAGTGGATCGACTACCGCGACTACAGCAAGGAGGAGGAGCGCTCGCAGATGCGCGAGGCGATCCGCATCCACACAGAGCTGACGGGCGAGCGCCCGCTCGGCTGGTACACCGGCCGGACCTCGATCCATTCGCTCGAGCTGGCGATCGAGGAAGGCGGCTTCCTCTACACCTCCGACGTCTACTCCGACGATCTTCCCTACTGGCTGACGGGCGAGCGCGGCGGCCGGCTCCTCGCCATCCCCTACACGCTCGACGCCAACGACATGCGCTTCGCCACGCCGCAGGGCTTCAATTCCGGCGACCAGTTCTTCGCCTATCTGAAGGACAGCTTCGACACGCTCTATGCGGAGGGCGAATCCGGCGCGCCGAAGATGATGTCGATCGGGCTCCATTGCCGGCTCGCGGGCCGGCCGGGGCGCGCGGCCGCGCTCGCCCGCTTCCTCGACTATGTGAAGGGCAAGGAGCGCGTCTGGCTGACCCGCCGCATCGACATCGCCCGCCACTGGATCATGCACCATTGGCCTGAAAAGAAGGGCTGATTCCCTACACTTGCCGCCGACACGCGGTTGACAGCCATCGGCCGTCGCAGCACAGTTCGACCCCCAAACAAACTGCCCCAGACCAACCGGGGCTGTCGCGCGTCTGGCGGAGGCAGGGCCGACTTCCATGTATCTCGGGATCGATATCGGCACCTCATCGGTGAAGGTGGTGCTGATCGACGCCGATCAGCGGATCGTGGCGACGGAGAGCCAGCCGCTTGAGGTGTCGCGCCCACATCCCGGCTGGTCGGAGCAGGATCCGGAAAGCTGGGTCGCGGTCGCGTCGAGCGTCATCGACACGCTGCATCGCGACCATCCGAAGGAGCTCGCGCGCGTGCGCGGCATCGGACTTTCCGGCCACATGCACGGCGCCACGCTGATCGACAAGGCGGACCGGCCGCTTCGCCCCTGCATTCTCTGGAACGATGGCCGCTCGGCGGTCGAAGCCGCGGAGCTCGACGCCGATCCGCGCTTCCGTGAAATCACCGGCAACATCGTCTTCCCGGGCTTCACCGCGCCGAAGCTCGTCTGGGTGCACCGCCACGAGCCGAAGATCTTCGGGGCGGTCGCCAAGGTTCTGCTGCCCAAGGATTTCGTGCGCCTCTGGCTGACCGGCGGGCACGCCTCCGAGATGTCGGATTCGGCCGGCACGTCCTGGCTCGACGTGGCGAAGCGCGAGTGGTCCGACGATCTTCTCTCAGCGACGCATCTCCAACGCGACCAGATGCCGAAGCTCTACGAGGGCACCGAGGCGACCGGAAAGCTCCGCGCCGTGCTCGCGACGCGCTGGGGCATGGAGGCGCCGGTCGTCGCCGGGGGCGCCGGCGACAACGCCGCGTCGGCCTGCGGCGTCGGAACGGTCGCGCCGGGCGCCGCCTTCGTCTCGCTCGGCACGTCGGGCGTGCTCTTCGTGTCGAACGAGAAGTTCCGCCCGAACGCGGCAAGCGCCGTCCACGCCTTTTGTCATGCGCTGCCGAACACCTGGCATCAGATGGGCGTCATCCTCTCCGCAGCGGCGTCGCTCGAATGGCTCTCGCACGTGACGGGGTCGAGCGCCGGCGATCTCGCTGAGCTGGTCGAGACGCATCCCCCCGGCGAGGAGCCGCTCTACTTCCTCCCCTACCTTTCAGGCGAGCGCACGCCGCACAACGATACGGCCGCGCGCGGAAGCTTCGTCGGGCTCTCGCACCAGACGGATCAAGCCGCGCTCGCGCGCGCCGTGCTCGAAGGCGTCGCCTTCGCCTTCGCCGATTGCCTGGAGGCGCTCAAAGCCGCCGGCACGACTGTCGAGCGCGCCACGGCCGTCGGCGGCGGCTCGCGCTCGCATGCCTGGCTCAAGATCATCGCCAGCGTGCTCAAGATTCCGATCGACGTGCCGGCC
The DNA here is from genome assembly GCA_963739005.1 of uncultured Alphaproteobacteria bacterium. Lineage (GTDB taxonomy): Bacteria > Pseudomonadota > Alphaproteobacteria > Rhizobiales > Afifellaceae > DASWJZ01. The sequence continues at coordinate 357,345 of CAVTYQ010000007.1, forward strand.
GAGGGTGACTTCGGCGGCGCGTTCGGCGCCGCGCGGCTTGGGCTTCTCGCCGCGGAGGGCGGCGATCCGCTCGCCGTCTGCGCCGCGCCAACGATCAACGAGACGATCATGCCGGAGCCCGTGGCGGTCGACGCCTATCACGCCCGCTTCCAGCGCTACCGCGCGCTCTATCCGGCCATCAAGGAGGCCCTCCATCCATGAGTACCGGCTTTTTCGGCGACCAGCAGCCCATTCGCTATGAAGGGCCGGAGAGCAAGAAGCCCCTCGCCTTCCGCTGGTACGATCCGAGCCGCAAGGTGCTTGGCAAGACGATGGAGGAGCATTTCCGCTTCGCCGTCTGCTACTGGCATTCATTCACGTGGCCGGGAAACGACCCGTTCGGCGGGCAGACGTTCATCCGCCCCTGGTTCGGCGACAGCATGGAGAAGGCGAAGCTCAAGGCGGACGTCGCCTTCGAGATGTTCGAGCTCCTCGGCGTTCCCTTCTTCACCTTCCACGACCGCGACATCGCGCCGGAGGGCGCCACGCTCGCGGAATCGAACAAGAACGTGCGCGCGATCGCCGACATCTTTGCAAGCAAGATGGAGACGGCGAAGGTGAAGCTCCTCTGGGGCACCGCGAACCTTTTCTCCAACCGCCGCTACATGGGGGGCGCGGCGACCAATCCCGATCCCGATGTCTTCACCTACGCCGCGGCGCAGGTGAAGAACGCGCTCGACGTGACGCACGCGCTCGGCGGCGCGAACTATGTGCTCTGGGGTGGGCGCGAGGGCTACGAGACGCTTCTCAACACCGACATGAAGCGCGAGCTCGACCAGATGGGCCGCTTCCTGACCATGGTCGTCGACCACGCCGAGAAGATCGGCTTCAAAGGCACGATCCTGATCGAGCCGAAGCCGAAGGAGCCGACCAAGCATCAATACGATTTCGATGTCGGCACCATCTACGGCAACCTGAAGCGCTTCGACCTCGACAAGAAGGTCAAGATCAACATCGAGCAGAACCACGCGATCCTCGCCGGCCATTCCTTCGAGCACGAGATCCAGCTGGCCGCGGCGCTCGGCATTTTCGGCTCGCTCGATCTCAATCGCGGCGACGACCTCCTCGGCTGGGATACCGACCAGTTCGCCATGAACGTGCCGGAGCTGACGCTCGCGATGATCGAAATCCTGCGCGCCGGCGGATTCAAGACGGGCGGCATGAACTTCGACGCCAAGATACGCCGCCAGTCGATCGAGCCCGACGATCTCCTCCACGCGCATGTCGGCTCGATGGACGCGATGGCGAAGGCGCTTCTGAACGCCGCCGCGGTCGTCGAGGACGGGACCTTCCAGAAATTCGTAGACGACCGCTATGCCGGCTGGAACGGCGCTATGGGCAAGGACATCCTCGCCGGCAAGAAGAGCCTCGACGATCTCGCCAAATACGTCGCCGACAAGACTTTCGAGCCGCAGCCGAAATCGGGCCGGCAGGAATATCTCGAAGGGCTGATCAACCGCTTCGGCTAAGGCGCCGACGAGACCGGCAAGGACGAGGGCGCACGCATGCGATGCCTTGTCGTGGCCGATCTCCACTATGCGCTGCAGCAGTACGACTGGGTCATCGACGTGGCGCCGCTTTTCGACGTCGTCGTGATCGCGGGCGATCATCTCGACCTTAGCGCGCTGGTCGATCGCCGCACGCAAAGCGTGGTGATCCGCAAATACATCGACAAGCTCAAGGAGCGGACCCGCCTGATCGTCTGCTCGGGAAACCACGATCTCGACTCCGACAACGCGGCGGGCGAGAAGACAACGAAGTGGATACTCGCCGCGCGCTCCGACCGCGTCGCCTGCGACGGGGATTCGGTTGTCGTCGAAGACACGCTCTTCAGCATCTTCCCGTGGTGGGATGGCCCGGTCGCGCAAAAAGCAATCAGCGACCAGCTCGCCGCCGACGCCGCGCGCCGGCCGCGGCGCTGGATTTGGGTGCATCATGCGCCGCCCGACCGCTCGCCCGTGAGTTGGGGCGGCAGCCGCTATTTCGGCGATGCCGATCTCGTCGGCTCAATCGAGTCCTTCCGACCCGATATCATCCTCTCCGGCCACGTCCACCAGTCGCCCTTCACCGACGCCGGCTCCTGGGTGGACCGGATCGGGTCGACGTGGGCGTTCAACGTCGGCCATCAGTTCGGCGCGCCGCCGGCGCATATTGTCCTCGACACCGAAAGCGCGACGGCGCTCTGGTTCTCCGCCGCCGGCAACCAGATCGTCGACCTCAAGAAACCTCTGCAGAACCCGGTCGCGACCCTCGGCGCGCTGCCGCAATGGCTCACAGGCGGGGATCGTCCTGACGCTCCGGCGCCGGCATGAACTCGCCGTCCTGCTGGTGCATCAGACTTTCCAGCACCTCGCCGACCATTCCGAGATGGTCGCGGCGGTCCTCGAACTGACGCTTCAAGTCGACGAGATAGGTGGTCGCGGCGTTCAGGCGCTGCGCCAGGAGCTTAGCGAGATAAAAGCCGATCGCCGGATGCGAGCGCAGAAACTCCTCCGCGTTCTCGAAGGCATAAGCGCGCGCCGGCGATGCGGTCCGCACCGTGGCGGTGTGGGGAATGCCGAGGAGCACCGACATCTCACCGAAAATCGCACCGGGCTCGTCGACGAGCGCGACCTGCGTATCGCCGCGCAGCACTTCGACCCGCCCCTCGGCGAGGACGAAGACCTGACCGGAGGTCTCGCCTTCGGCGATCAGAGTGGCGCCGGCCGCGTAGTCGCGCAGCTCGACATCGCCGCAATGGTCAAGAATCGAGCCCATTTCCGCCCTGCTTCAAATACCGTGCCAACTCATCTGAAGACCTTCCGCGCGAGGCGGATATCCTCAGCGCGGAAGAGCGGGAACGCGCGCAGATAGGTCTCTGCGTTGTAGTCGGGACGGATCGCGCGCAGCCTCACGAGATAGTCGGCCGCCTCCTCTTTCTTTCCGGCCGCCGTGAAGACGTGCGCCGCGATCGCCAGGATGTGATAGTGCGAGTTCGATTCCTTGACGGCCTGCATGATCTGATCCGCGGCTTCCTCCGCCGCACCGGTCGAGGTCAGGCTGAAGGCGTTGATCGACATCATCGCAAAGCGCATCGGGTCGTAGGGGCTTAGCCGCTGCGCGCGGCCAACGGCCTGCTGCGTCTCGTCGTTCAATCCCGCGAAGAAGAGCGCGAAAGCGAGCGAGTAGTGCCCGAGCGCGAAGCTCGGGTTCAAATCCACCGCCTTCTGCAGGTCACGCTCGGACGCCTCGAGATCGCGGGTGAGGATGTGGGCACGGCCGAGCGCGTGGTAGCCCTGCGGGTCGCGCGGATCAAGCGCCACCGCTTCTTCCGCCAGCTCGCGCGCGCGCATGACCTCGCCGGCGCGGTCCTTGCTGATCTCCAGGAACGCGCGCTGCCAATGCACGAAGGAGAGTCCGGCGAAGGGCCGCGGAGACGTCGGATCGAGCTCGATCGAGCGAAGGAAATAGCGCTCCGCCTCCTCGTAGTGCTCGGGGCGGAACTTGTACATGTGCCAGCAGCCGCGGTGATACGCCTCCCAGGCGTCGAGATTCTCCGACGGCTTCAGGAGCGAGCGCCCACGCTCCAGGAACTCGATCTGAGTCTCCATCTCGCCGGCGATCGCGTCCGATATCTCGCTTTGCACGGCGAAGAGATCGTCGCGCTTGCGATCGAACTGCTCCGACCAGATTTCCATGCCGGTCGTCGCGTCGGTGAGCGCGGCGTGTACGCGAATCTGCCGGCCGACGGCTTGCACGGCACCGTGGGAGACGTAGCGAACGCCGAGCTTCTTGGCGATGGCCGCGGGACTTTCCTTCGTGCCGAGAAAGCGAAAGGCGCTTCCGCGCGCGATCACGAAGAGCCACCGTGTCCGCCCGAGACGCGTGATCAGATCGTGGGCCAATCCTTCGGCGAGAACGCCGGGCTCGCCGATTGTCTGGAAAGGAATGATCGCGATCGACGGTCCGGCGACGGGCGCAAGGATGAGATCGGGTGTCGGTGGTTCCGCTTCGAGAACACTTGCCGTCGCTGTCGCCGTCGCCGCGGTGGCGGGCTCCGGCTCTGCTCTCTCGACGTCGCCGACAAAGCGGAAGCCGCGCTTGTGGATGGTCTTGATCAGGCGCTGCGCCTGGCCGTCATCGCCGATCGCCTGCCGCGCCGCCTTCACCCGGCTCGACAGCGCCGCTTCCGAGACGATGCGCCCGCGCCAGACGGCCTCGAGAATATCGTCGCGGCTGACGACGCGGTCGCGATTCTCGACGAGATGCACAAGCAGCGCGAAAACCTGCGGCTCGACGGGCAGCACGGACCCGCCGCTCCGCAGCTCCTGCGCGGCGGTGTCGATCTCGAATGTCTCAAACCGATAGATCATCGAATCGCGCGCCCGTTCGACCGGTGGCTGTCTAAATTCCGCGAAATCTCCACACAACCTCCGAATGCCCTGCAAGGTTGTCGCCAAGTCCTCCTCTAAGCCCGGATTGCCGCAAACCCGCGGCAGCACGACAGAGGACAGACGCCATGACCGGCACCTCCGCCGCGGCGGAATACCGCCCGGCCTCCGCCGCGACCGCCTTTCTGCGCCGCGTCGGTCTCTTCACGCTCGGCATCGCCAAAAGGGCGGTGGCGGCGCGCGCCCGCGCGCAGACGCTGCGCGTTCTGAGCGGGCTCGACGACTACGAGCTGAAGGATATCGGCCTTCATCGCGGCCAGATCGACGCGATCGAAGGCGACCCCCGATACACGCCCCGATTCCCGGGCTTCTAGTCTGACGGAGAAGAATAGCATGCAGGAAGACAAGCTCCACGCCTTCGTCGGCCAGGTGCTGAACGATCTCGGCGGTGCCTACTCGATCGGCCTCGTCCAAATCGGGGCCAACCTCGGCCTTTACAAGGCGCTCGCCGACATGGGCCCGATGACGGCCAAGGAACTCGCCGCGCACACCGACCTTTCGGAGCGGTACCTGCGCGAGTGGCTCTCGCACCAGGCCGCCTCCGGCTACGTCGCCTACGACCCGGCGAGCGGGAAATTCGCGCTGCCACCGGAGCAGGCGATGGTCTTCGCCGTGAAGGACAGCCCCGTCTATCTCGTCGACGCCTTCGAATCCGCCGCCCGCGCGCTCGGCAACCGGCCGATGGTCGAAACCGCCTTCAAAACCGGCAAGGGCGTCGAATGGGACCACCAGGACGGCTGCCTTTTCTGCGCCATCGCGCGCTTCTTCCGCCCCGGCTACCACAACCATCTCGTCTCCGAGTGGCTGCCGGCGCTCGACGGCGTGCGCGACAAGCTGGAGCGCGGCGCCAAGGTCGCCGACGTCGGCTGCGGCTGCGGCTACTCGACGGTGATCATGGCGAAGGCCTTCCCGAACTCCGAGTTCGTCGGCTTCGACTTCCACGACAAGTCGATCGCCGAGGCACGCGAACACGCCAAGGCGCACGGCGCGCCGAAGAACGTCCGCTTCGAGGTGAGCGCCGCGAAAGCCTTCGGCGGCGAGTACGACCTCGTGACGTTCTTCGACTGCCTGCACGACATGGGCGACCCGGCCGGCGCCGCCGCGCATGTGAAGAAGGCGCTGAAGCCGGACGGTACATTGATGATCGTGGAGCCGATGGCGCATGACCGCGTGGAGGAAAACCTGAACCCGGTCGGGCGCCTCTATTACGCTGCGTCGACGATGATCTGCGTGCCGACCTCGCTTTCGCAGGAAGTCGGCACGGCGCTCGGCGCGCAGGCCGGCGAGAAACGGATCCGCGATGTAGTGAAGACCGGCGGCGGCTTCTCGCGCTTCCGCCGCGCCACCGAGACGCCGTTCAACCTGATCCTGGAAGCGCGGCCTTAAGCGCCGCGTGAACGAACATGCCGTCGGCCGCCGCGCGGCGGGCCGACGGCTCCCAAGCTCACCGCTTCGCCCACCCCCTCTGAAGAGGAGGACGCGAGCGTCCGTGAGAAAGCCCCGACGTCGTCGGACCGGCGCTCCCCAATTTCGGCGGCGATCGTCCGCGGCGAGCGGGATCATCGAGAACCATAACGTTTGGAGAACGACCTTGCAGGAACAGACCAGGCCCGTGCGCCCGCCGCTCAACGGTGTCGACACGCCCATGCTTCTCAACACGATCAATTTCGTCGCCGGTCAGCCGGAGCTCGCAAAGTTCCAGTTCCGCGCGACCAACGAGTGGATGAAGGGAACCCACAGCCGCAGCTCGATGCTCGGCTATTACGGCGCTGGCGGCGAGCAGGCGCACGTCAAAGCCCACCTCGCGGACGGCGATCATCCGGCGGTTCTCGTCGGCGCCGACAACGGCCCGACGCCCGTCGAATGGCTGCTTCATGCGCTCGCGACCTGCATGACCGCCGGCATCGCGAATATCGCCGCCGCGCGCGGCATCAAGCTGACCAAGGTGAAGTCCTACGTCAGCGGCGACATCGATCTCCGCGCCATCCTCGGCATCTCCGATGAGGTGCGCAACGGATACGAGTCGATTTCGATCGACTTCGAGGTCGAGGGCGACGCGCCGCCGGAAAAACTCAGGCAGCTCGTCGACCAGGCCCGCGAGCGGTCGGCGGTGTTCGACGTGCTGACGAACGGGGTGCCCGTCTCCGTCGGCATGAAGACCGTCCAGTAGGGTCATCGAAGGCGGTCCGGCAACAGCCGGGCCGCCCGCCTCCCATCCACAGAGACCGACATGCGATCGACCGACGTTGCCATTCTCGGCGCCGGCCAAAGCGGCCTCGCCATGAGCCACGTGCTTACTCGGCGCGGCTTCGATCACGTCGTCTTCGAGCGGCGCGCGGTCGCCGGCCGGTGGCGGAGCAGGACGTGGGAGTCGCTGCGTCTCCTGACGCCGAACTGGCTGAACACCCTCCCCGGTCTTCCCTATAACGGGCCGGAGCCGGACGGCTTCATGACGCGCGACGACTTCGTCCGGCGGCTTCGGGCCTACGCGGCGGGTTTTAGCGCACCGATCGTCCCGAATACCTCTGTCACGACCGTCGAGCAGACAGGCAACGGCTTCATCGTCTGCACCGATCGCGGCGCGTGGCGCGCGCGCGCCGTCGTCGTCGCGACCGGGCAGTGCGACAAGCCCGCCATTCCCGACCTGGCGACGTCGATCGATCCTTCGGTCGTATCCATCCATTCCTCCGACTACCGCGCGCCGGCAGGGCTTGCCCCCGGCGCGGTTTTGGTCGTCGGCGGCTCCGCCTCGGGCGTGCAGATCGCCGACGAGCTTCGCCGTGCCGGCCGCGAGGTGACCCTCTCGGTCGGCCGCCACACGCGCCTGCCGCGCACCTGGCGCGACCGCGATATCTTCTGGTGGTTCGACTGCATGGGCGTGCTCGCCGAACGGACCCGCGACCTCGCCGATTCGGCGGCGGCGATGCGGCAGCCGTCGCTGCAGCTTGCCGGCCGGCCGGATCGCGCGAACGTCGACCTCGCGACGCTTCAGGCGATCGGCGTGCGCACGATCGGGCGCGTCGTCGCGGCCGAAGGCGACCGGCTTTCGCTGGCTTCCGACCTCGCCGAGAGCGTCCGGGCCGCGGAGACGAAGCAGCGGAGGCTGCTTGCCGCGATCGACGCCTACGCCGACGCCGTTCCGAACCTGCGATCGCCGCAAGTCGCCCGCGTAAGCGTCGACGACGAGGTTCCCGAACGGCTTTCGCTCGGCGCTGAAAAGATCGGCACGATCGTCTGGGCGACCGGCTATCGCCGCGCGCTTTCCTGGCTGCCCAAATGCGCGCTCACCGCGGACGGAGAGGTTGCGCATCGCGACGGAATATCTCCGATCCCCGGCCTCTACGCGCTCGGCTTCAAGCTGCTGCGCAAGCGCGACTCCAGCTTCATCGGCGGCATCGGAACCGATGCGATCGCGCTCGGCCGCCACGTCGCCGACCACTTGAATCTGGGCAGCCGGCGCTGCGCCTGAGGAGGTTCGCATGTTCAGGAGAACACACTACGACGTCGTGATCGTGGGCGCCCGCTGCGCGGGCGCGGCAACGGCGATGCTGCTTGCCCGCGCCGGTGCGCGCGTGCTCGTGGTCGACCGTCAGGCCTACGGCTCGGACACGCTCTCCACCCATGCCCTCATGCGGCCCGCGGTCGTGCAGCTCGCGCGTTGGGGACTCCTGGACGGATTGATCGGCGCGGGAACGCCGCTCGTCACCACGACGTCGTTCCACTACGGCGATGAGGTCGTGGCGATCCCGATCCGCCCGGCGCCGGGCATTCCCGGGCTAATCGCGCCGCGGCGCACGGTTCTCGACCGGGCGCTGGTCGATGCCGCCCGCGCGGCCGGCGCCGAGATCGTTCACGGCGTCGCCGTCACCCACCTCCTGCGCAGCGCCTCGGGTCGCGTGAGCGGCGCAGTCGCCGCCGGCGGCGGCGGCTCGGTCAGCATCAAGGCGGAAACAGTGATCGGCGCGGACGGGCTCGGCTCGATGGTGGCGCGAACCGTGCAGTCCGAGCCGCTGGTGCGCGGCACCGCCTCGATCGCGCATATCTACGCGCATGTGCCGGCGCCGAGCGATACTGGTTACCATTGGCACTTCCGCGAAGGCATCAGCGGCAGCCTGATCCCGACGAACGACGGGCGTTCGTGCCTTGTCGCCTCCGTGCCCAGCGCGCGGTTCGACATGGAGCTGCGGCACGACATCGAAGCCGGCCGGCTATCGGTGCTCGCGGCTCTTTCCCCGGACCTTGCCGATCTGGCCCGGTCGGCGGCGTCCACTCCCGTTCGCACCTTTCGGGGCGCGCGCGGCCTTCTCAGGCAAGCGTTCGGACCGGGGTGGCTTCTCGTCGGCGACGCCGGGTTCTTCCGTGACCCGCTCACCGCGCATGGCATCTCGGACGCGCTCCGCGACGCGGAGGGCGCCGCGCGCGCCGCGATCGCCGGATCGGATTTTGAGGCGCGCCGCTATCAGGAAGAGCGCGACGCCTACGCGCTGCCGATCCTCGCCGCCACTGACTCCGTCTGCTCCTTCGATTGGACGCTCGAGGAGCTCGGCGACCGCCACCAACGCTTCAGCGACGCGATGAAGGCCGAGATCGCCCTTCTTGGCGAGCGGGCTTCCGCAGAGGCAAAAAATGGCGTTGCTCGTTTCATCCCGAAGGCAAGGGAGCCGGCAAGCGTCGCACTCGAATTCGAGAGGGCCTGAGGCCGGGCTTCAGTTCAGCTTCGCCCCGGCGTCGATCCAGGCGCCGAGCTCTTGCCGCTCGGCGTCGGTGATGCCGGTCAGGTTGCCGAGCGGCATGATCTTCGCAAGCACCGCCTGCTCTTTGATCTTCGACGCGTAGCGCTTGATCTCGTCCGGCGTGTCGAACATCACGCCCTTCGGCGCCTGCGGGAAATCCTTGTTCGTCGGCGTCGCCGAGTGGCACTGGATGCAGTGCTTCTCGACGATCGGGTGGATGTCGGCGAAGGTCGCGTTGCCGACGGTCGCGCCGCCGCCCGGGCGATAGCCGCTGATCAGGATCAGCACCAGGATCACTGCGGCGGCCGCCGGGATCGAAAGGATAGCTGCTCTCGTCACGACGCCGTGGTTGGTGATGTTGAAGAAGTGACGGATCAGCCCGCCGGCGACGACGATGCCGAGCGCGATCAGCGGGCTCCAAGGATGCCCGAAGAGGATCGGATAGTGGTTCGAGATCATCATGAAGATGACCGGCAGCGTCAGGTAGTTGTTGTGGAGCGAGCGCTGCGCCGCCTGCTGGCCGAGCCGCGGATCGGGTTTCCGCCCGGCGATCAAGTCGGCGACCACGATCTTCTGGTTCGGGATGATGATGAAGAAGACGCTTGCCGCCATGATCGTGCCGATCAGCGCGCCGACATGCAGGAACGCGGCGCGGTCGGCGAAAACGCCGTGGTAGAAGAAGGTGAAGGCGGCGATCTCGACGAAGACCGCGATCGCGAGCGGCCCGGTCTTTGACCCAAGCGGAGAACGGCAAATTCCGTCATAGACGACCCAGCCGGCGATGAGCGACAGGGCGGAAAGCAGCGACGCCCACAGCGGATCGAGCGGAACCTTGTCCTTGTCGATCAGGAACGCGTCGGCGCCGAAATAGTAGATCACGACGAGGAGCAGAAAGCCGGTGATCCAGGTGAAATAGGCCTCGTATTTGAACCAGTGCAGCTCGTCGGGCATGCGCTCCGGCGCGACCGCGTATTTCTCCGCGAGATAAAAGCCACCGCCGTGCACCATCCAGGTCTCGCCGGCGATGCCCGGCGCCTGGCCGTCACGCTTCTTCAGGCTCGCCTCCAGCCAGATGAAGAAAAACGAGCTGCCGATCCAGGCGATGCCCGCCATGACATGCGCCCAGCGCAACAGCGCATTCAGCCACTCGAGGATGACGGCTGTCATGTGGTGAGCCGTGGCGATGAAGCGCTTAACCTCCCCCTTGAGGGGAGGTTAGGCGCGTCCAGGCCGCCCATGCCTGGCCACGCTCCGATGCTCTTCAACCCCGCCCCCGGCGCATGTCAGTACGCGACCTTATCCGGCTTCGCCTGCCACTCGGCGAAGACGGCTTTTGCCTCGGGCAGAGCGAGGTGCTGCGTCGGGATCGAGCGCTCTTCGATCGCCTTCGGGATTTCGCGATAGAGGAACTCGTCGTCGAAGCCGATCGCGGCCGCTTCGTCGCGCGTGTTGGCGAAGAAGATGCGGCCGAGGCGCGCCCAGTAGATCGCCGCGAGGCACATCGGGCAGGGCTCGCAGCTCGCATAGATGTCGCAACCGTCGAGCGAGAACGAGCCGAGCTTGTCGCAGGCCGCGCGGATCGCCACGACCTCGGCATGCGCCGTCGGGTCGTTCGACGACGTGACCTTGTTCCAGCCCTCGGCGATCACCTTGCCGTCTCTGACGATGACGGCGCCGAACGGCCCCCCGGCCCCTTCCCGCATGCGCTCCGCCGAGAGCCGGACGGCGTGGCGCATGAATTCACGTTCCGCTTCACTTCCCATGAACGACCGGCCCCCGCGTATCCGCAAAGCTTCGCTCGCGCCGGATCAGGAGATCGGCGGCGACCGCGGCGGCGATCGCCGCGGGCTCCTTGCTCTCGATCCCGAGAATGCCGATCGGGCAGACGAGGCGCTTCAGCTCGTCCGCCGGGATGCCGGCCTCGCCGAGCCGCTTCACGAAGCGGGCGCGTTTGGTCGCCGAACCGATCAGGCCGAGATAGGCGAAGTCGCCGCGGCGCAGGATCGCCTCGCAGATCGCTTCGTCGAGCGGATGGCTGTGCGTCATGACCAAGAAGATCGTGCCGGGCGGAGCCTCGTCGGCGGCGAGTTCCGGCATTGCGAGCGCGAGCTGCCGCACGCCTTCAAGCGGCGGCTCGGAGAACTGCCCGGCGCGGCCGTCGACCCAAGTCATGGCGAAGCCGAGCGGCGCCAGGGCCGGCGCGACCATGCGGCCGACATGCCCCGCGCCGAAAAGCCACAGCGCCTGTCGCGGTGGATTGATGCGCTCGCGGACCGAAAGGCGTTCGCCTTCGATCGCCACGGCGTAGCCCGCGTCGTCCTCGCCCGCCTCCCAGTCGCGGCGGAAGTTGCCGCCGGCGTCGATCGAAAGCGTGCGAACGACAGCCGGCGGCTCGTCGGCGGCGCGGATCAACTTTCTGAGCCACGCGAGATCAGCCGGCGCGAACGGCTCGAAGGCGATCGTCACCGACCCGCCGCAGCACTGGTTGAGCTGTGGCCCGAGGCTCAAGCGCACGAACGCTGCGCCGCCCGCGGAGAGAAGCTCGCGCGCCTTCTGGATCGCGGTCCGCTCCATCTCGCCGCCGCCGATCGTGCCGACGGTAGCGGTCTCGGTGACCAGCATCTGCGCGCCCGCCTCGCGCGGCGCCGAGCCCTTCAGCTCCGCGAGATGCACGAGCATCGCCGCCTCGCCGCGCGCGAGAATCTCCTCGAGCGGCTTCAGCCAGGCCCTCATGGTGCAAAACACCTCCTCATGCTGAGGTGCTCCATTCCGCCCCTTCGAGGCTCGCGGAGCCTGTCCTCGGGCCGACCGAAGGCCGGACCCGTGGGTTCGCACCTCAGGATGAGGGCGGAATGGAGCCCCGAAGCACGCACAGGCGTCGCCGCGCTGCTCATGCCGCACCCCTCTTCCGCACATCCTCCACCGCGAAGAGGATGCGCTCTGGCGTCGCCGGCGTGTCGAGATGCGGGAAGGCGCGATAGTCGCCTGCCGCGGCGACCGCGTCGACGATGGCGGAGAACGTTGAGAGCGCCAGCATCAGCGGCGGCTCGCCGACGGCCTTCGAGCGGTAGATCGTGGGCGAGCGGTTGACGCCCTTGTCCCAGATCGCGACACGGAGATCGTCGGGGCGGTCGTTCGCTGTCGGGATCTTGTAGGTGGAAGGCGCGTGCGTCATCAACCGCCCCTTCTCGTTCCACCAGAGCTCTTCCGTCGTCAACCAGCCGACCCCCTGGATGAAGCCGCCTTCGATCTGGCCGAGATCGACGGCCGGGTTGAGCGACTTCCCCACGTCGTGGAGAATGTCGGCGCGAAGCAGCCGGTTCTCGCCGGTCAGCGTGTCGATCGCGACCTCGCTCACCGCCGCACCATAGGCGAAATAGAAGAACGGCAGGCCGCGCGCCTTGTCGCGGTCGTAGTAGATATCGGGCGTTGCATAGAACCCCGTCGAGGAGAGCGAGATGCGGTTGAGATAGGCCTCCTGCACGAGGTCGGGAAAGCTCATCTCGTCGTTGCCGACGCGGACGCGGTTGGGCAGGAAGACCACCTGCTCCTCCGGCACGCTGTATTTCTTCATCGCGAACGCGATGAGCCGCTTCTTGATCGTCTCCGCCGCCGCCTTCGCCGCCATGCCGTTGATGTCGGAGCCGGACGACGCCGCGGTCGGCGAGGTGTTCGGCACCTTCGCCGTCGTCGTCGCGGTGATTTTTACGTGCTCAAGGTCGATCTGGAACTCCTCCGCCACAACCTGCGCCACCTTGACGAAGAGCCCCTGCCCCATCTCGGTGCCGCCGTGGTTCAGGTGCACCGAGCCGTCCTTGTAGACGTGCACCAGCGCGCCGGCCTGGTTCAGGTGCGTCGCGGTGAACGAGATGCCGAATTTCACCGGCGTCAGCGAAATCCCCTTCTTGATGACGGGGCTTGTCGCGTTGAATTGACGGATCGCTTCGCGGCGGGCGCGGTAGTCCGACGTGCGCTCAAGCTCGTCGACGATCTCGGCGATGACGCAGTCCGTCACTTCCATGTGGTAGGGCGTGAGGCCGCCGCCCTCCGCCGCATAGAAATTCGCGCGGCGGACGTCGAGCGGGTCGCGCCCGAGCGTAAACGCGATCGCGTCGATCACACGCTCGATCCCGACCATCCCCTGCGGCCCGCCGAAGCCGCGGAAGGCGGTGTTCGACACCGTGTGCGTCTTCATGCGGCGCGAATGGATCAGCGCGTTGTGGAGATCGTAGGCGTTGTCGGCGTGGAACATCGCCCGATCGCTGATGGAGGCGGAGAGATCGGCCGAGTAACCGCAGCGCGACGCCTGCTCGAAATGCACGCCGCGGATCACGCCCGCGTCGTCGAAGCCAACCTCGTAGTCGATGCGGAAGTCGTGCCGCTTGCCGGTCAGCTCCATGTCGTCGTCGCGGTCGAGGCGGAGCTTCGCCGGCCGCCCGGTCCTGGCCGCGGCGAGCGCCGCGATCGCGGCGATCAGCGAAGGCTGGCTCTCCTTGCCGCCGAAGCCGCCGCCCATGCGCCTGACCTCGACCGTCACGGCGTTGTCGGGCACGCCGAGGACCTTGGCGACGGTGTGCTGCACCTCGGTCGGATGCTGGGTGGAGGAATGGACGAGCATGTCCACGCCCTCGCCCGGGATCGCGTAGGCGATCTGACCCTCGAGGTAGAAATGATCCTGCCCGCCGACATGGACGGTGCCGTTGATGCGGCGCGGAGAAGCGGCGAGCGCCGCATCGACGTCGCCGAGCCGCATCGTGTGCGCCGGCACGGTCGGAAGCTCGGCGTTCGCGGCGAGCGCGTCGTCGACCGAGATATTTGCCGGCAGATCCTCGTATTCGATCTTCGCCAGCGCTGCGGCGGCGCGCGCCGCATCGATCAACTCCGCCGCGACGGCGAAGAGCGACTGGCCGACGTACTGCACCTCGCCGACCGCGAAGACCGGATCGTCGTGCATGATCGGGCTGGCGTCGTTCTCGCCGGGAATATCCGCCGCCGCCAGCACGCAAGCGACGCCGGCTGCGGTGCGCACGGCGGAGAGATCGACGGAGACCAGCCGCGCGTGCGGGCGCGCGCTCATCGCGACATAAAGATGCAGCGTCCCGGGAAGCTCCGGCATGTCGTCGATGTAGACCGCGCGCCCGGAGACGTGCCGCGCCGCGCTGTCGTGTGTGACGGCGCTCGCGACGCCGCCGCTGATCCTGTCATCGTGGCCCGGCTTGTGATGCGGCACCGACGTGACGGTGCCGGCGGGGCCGCGATCCTGGATGAAGGTCTCGTTCATGACGCGAGATCCAAGACGCGCGTGGCGACGAGCGCGTCGGGGCGGTTCTCCAGATGGAACCGCCGCAGCAGGTTCTGCGCCGCCTTCAGCCGGTAGGCGGCGCTCGCGCGCATGTCGCTCAGCGGGGAGAAGTCGTCGGCGAGAGCGGTCGCCGCCGCTTCGACGGCCGCCGTATCAAACGGCTTGCCGAGGAGCGCGGCCTCGGCGGCCGCGGCGCGTTTCGGGGTGGCCGCCATGCCGCCGAAGGCGAGCCGCGCCTCCGCGACCTTGCCGCGCTCGATCCGCACCAGGAACGCGCCCATCACGGCAGAGATATCCTGGTCGAAGCGTTTCGACAGCCTGTAGCAGGCAAAGTGCGCACCGGCCGGAAGGCGCGGCACGAACACCCATTCCACGAATTCGCCGGGCGCGCGGTCCTGCTTGCCGTAGGCGACGAAGAAATCCTCAAGCGGTATCTCGCGCCGCTCGTTGCCGCGGCGAAGCGTCAGCCGCGCGTCGAGCGCGATCAGCGCCGGCGGCAGGTCGCCGATCGGCGAGCCGTTGGCAATGTTGCCGCCGACCGTTCCGGCGTTCCTGATCTGGATCGAGGCGAAGCGGCGCAAGAGCTCGCCCAGGTCCGGATGCATTTGGTCGAGCGCCACTGTCGCGTCGCGATGGCTCACGGTCGCGCCGATCGTCAGGCCACCCTCCGATTCCGTCACCCGGGCGAGATCGGCAACGCGGCTGATGTCGATCAACGTCCGCAGGTGGCGATGCTGCTTCGTCACCCAGAGCCCGACGTCGGTTGCCCCGGCGACAAGCGTCGCGTCTGGGTATTTTGCGTAGACCTCCGCCAACTCGTCCGACATTCGCGGAACAAACACCTGCTGATCGCCGTGCTGAAGGTGCAGCATTTGTCGATCGTCGAGGCGAAACAGCCGACGCGCCGCCTCGCTCTCCGCATCCCACTTCGGACGGGGGAGCTTTCCAGCTTCAACGCCGGCGTCGACGATCGGGCCGTAACCGGTGCAGCGGCAGAGATTGCCGGCGAGCCAATCCTTCACGTGCTGACGGTCCGTCAGCTCGCCCTCCAGCCAGCCGGCATAGAGCTGCATCACAAAGCCCGGCGTGCAGAAGCCGCATTGCGAGCCGTGTTTTTCGACGAGCGCCTGCTGGATCGGATGCAGAGTCCCGTCCGGCGCCGCGAGGTCCTCGACCGTCGTGAGCTGCCGCCCGTGCAGCACCGAGACGAACTGGATGCAGGAATTGACGGCGCGATGCTTCAGCCCGCCCTCGCCGCCCGGCTCGGAAAGCACCACCGTGCACGCCCCGCAATCGCCCTCCGCGCAGCCCTCCTTGGTGCCGGTGCGGCGTTCGTGGCGGCGGAGATATTCGAGCACCGTCAGCGTCGGCGAGACGCCATCGAGCGATCGCTCTTCGTTGCCGAGGAGAAAACGGATCGGCATCAGCTGCCCCGATAGGTGGAGTAGCCGTAGGGCGAGAGGAGGAGCGGCACGTGGTAGTGCGCCCCCGTGTCGGCGATGCCGAAGCGGATCACGACCTGGTCGAGGAATTTTTGCGCCGGCAGCGCGAGGCCGAGGCTGTCGAAATAGGCGCCCGCCTCGAACACCAGGTCGTAACTTCCGACCTCCAGCATCTCGCCTTCCAGGAGCGGCTTGTCGCAGCGACCGTCCGCGTTGGTGACGGCCGTTGCAAGCGCGGTGCCATGCTTGCCGGCGCGCCTCAGGCTGATCGCGAGCCCCGCCGCCGGGCCCCCGAGCGCGACATCAAGGACATGTGTGGTCAGCCGGCCCAACTGTCGCTCCCGATCAGGTCAAAGATTCGGTTCTTCCGGTAACGCATTCCGCCATAATGACCTGTGACGGCGTCCGGGGCAAAGGCCCGAAGGCGGCATTCCGCCGGCTGGACCGGGTCAGAGCATTTTCCGCATCGACAAGCCGATCCCGAAGCGGGTCTTGTGCGTTCCCTCCGCCTCAAAGCCGCAAGCTTCATAGAAGGCAGCTGCGTGGCTATTGCCGACGACATGCAGGGCTGTGGCACCTTCGGCTCGCGCGAAGGCGCAACAGTAGTCGATCAGCGAACGCCCGATCCCGTTCCTCCAAAGGGCTGGATCGACGAACAGACCGTCGAGTTCGGCCCCGCCATCCGGCCGCGGCAGGACGACCGCAAAACCGGCCCTTCCACCGTTCAGATCCGCCACGAACACCCGGCCGTCGGCGATCTGCTCCGGCGGTAGCTCGATTGCGTCGGGATGGTCGAGCAGGGCTTCGCGGTCGCCCGGGTTGCTCAACGAGGCGCGGCGCTGCAAAGCTTCGAGGGCGTCGCGCTCAGAGGCAAGCGCGAGCCGAATGAGGACGGCGTTCGTCACATGCAAGAAATAGCACGGCCTGGCCAGAACTCATCGCCGGTGACGCGGTGAGGCGCTTTGATCCGCCGCCGCGGACGATGGAATACGCCGCCTTCGTGGAGACGTTCGGCGGCGTCTACGAGCATTTCCCCGAAGTCGCCATGCGCGCTTTCGGGAACGGCCTTTCCTCCGCGACGGACAGCCCCGAGGGCCTGGCGGCGGCGATGGCGGATGCGGCGGCTGCGCTCGACCGACCGGCGAAGCTGAAACTCATCCGCAACCATCCGGACCTCGCCGGCCGGCTTGGGGTCGCCGAGCTCACTGCGGCGTCGCGCTCAGAGCAGGCCGGAGCCGGGCTCGACCAGTGCACGCCCGAGGAGTTCGCGCGCTTCCAAGCGCTGAACGATGCTTATAAGGCAAAGTTCGCGTTCCCGTTCATCCTGGCGGTTGCCGGGAAGACACGACGCGATATCCTCGCGGCCTTCGAAAAGCGGGTCGAGAACGACCGCGAGACAGAATTCAAGACGGCGCTCGCCGAGATCGACAGGATCGCGCGGATCAGGCTTGAGGCGATGGCGATTTAACCAAGGCCGGCGCCTCCAGCCTCTGCATTCAGCAAATACACTCTGTTACAAGTTCCCGCCATCGCGGGATATTCTCGCGACATGATGCGGTCATTGTCCTCAACGACATCGAAGGAGGACGTGATGAAAGGACGTATCCGTTGCGGGCTTGCGACGTTGTTGCTGGTCGCCCCGCAAATTGTCATGGCGGGCCAGAGCTTCGCCCATGAGCTCCCGGTCGGCGACGGCCACGTCACAAGCTATCCGGCCAGCGGCAACGTCTATGCCTGCCAGACGTCGTTCCGCGGCGGCGGCGCGCAGCATACAGGCCCCTGGTTTCACGGCAAGACATGGAACCCCGCCGAAAAACCCCACGTAGAGGGCAAGGTCATGTGGCCCAATGCCAAGCTTACGCTGACCCCAAACGGCGACGAGCTCGCCGTCAAGGGCAACGGACTTCCGGTGCATGAGCCGACCGGGGACTTCCCCATCGCGCATGATGATCCCGCCTATCAATACGACACCAACCCGAACGGCATCGAAGCGCAGAGCCTGTCATTTGAGATTCCGCTGGAACCGGTCAAGGCGGCACAGCCGAGCTGCGTGCCGATGGGGATGATTGGCATCACGACAACGGGCGTCGCGATCTACAACGCGCTCGACGCCGCCGGACGCGACGCGGCCGCGCACGAGATTCAGGACCTTTGCGACGGGCATCCGCAAGGCAACGGGCAATATCACTATCACAGCGGCTCGCCGTGCCTGCCCGGCGCAACCAGCAACAAGCTCGTCGGCTGGGCGCTCGACGGCTTTCCCATCCTCGGCATGCGCGATGCCAAGGGCGCCCTCATCACCGATGCCGACCTCGACGCGTGCCACGGCCGCGCCGAATCCGTCACCGTGGACGGACGCACCTATAGCTACGCGTATCGGCTGACGCAGGAATACCCCTACACGTTGGGCTGCTTTACGGGACAGGTGCAGCAGAGCACGCGGCAGGCGATCCACCAGTCCATGGGTCCGCCCAAGCGGCGTCCGCGGCCGTGAGGATCTGGGGCGGGGCCTCTGATCCAGGGCGCGGGCTCATTAGCGCGCAACCGACGCAAGCTGGATGAAGGCGGGGTAGTTGGCCGCAAGCCTGTCGTAGGGTGTCGCTACGCGACGATAGTGCTCGATCTTGTTGAAGAACCGCTCGACTAGGTTGCGGGCACCATGGAGATAAGGGCTGAAGAAGCCCGTGCGATTGCATCGCGGAGGGATATTGGCCCATGCGCCCCTCGCTGCGGCATAGGCCCTGATCCAGTCGGCGTCACAACCTCGGTCCGCCAACAGCATCGCTCCCGATTTCAGACGAGACAGGGGCTCATGGATGCTAGTCTCGCGAGACATCAAACGGACGGCGGGTGATACCAATGTTGGAAACGGACAAGCTGTTCGCCGGCTCGATTCCGGAAAACTACGACCGCTATATGGTGCCGTTGATTTTCGAGCCGTACGCTGCGGATCTTGCACAACGCGCAGCGTCCTTTTCGCCAAGCGCCGTCTTGGAAACCGCCGCGGGCAGCGGGGTTGTCACCCGCGTACTGGCGTCAAGATTGTCCCCCGATGCAAGCTACATCGTAACCGATCTCAACCAGCCGATGCTCGACTACGCCGCATCGCGACAAGCTCCCGACAGTCGCATCAAATGGCGCCAAGCGGATGCTCTGGCGCTGCCGTTTGAAAATGCGGCGTTCGATCTCGTTTGTTGCCAGTTCGGCGCGATGTTCTTTCCCAACCGCACATCCGGCTACTGCGAAGCAAAGCGAGTCCTGAAGCCCGGAGGACATTTTCTATTCAACGTATGGGATCGCATCGAGGAGAACGTATTTGCGGATGATGTGACGAATGCTCTTGCAAAGATGTTTCCGAACGATCCGCCGCGCTTTCTGGCACGCACGCCGCACGGCTACCACGATACGGCGCTGATCCGTAGCGAGCTGGAGGGCGCAGGCTTCTCCCGTGTGGTGATCGAGACGCGAGCCGAACAGAGCCGTGCATCCTCGCCGCGCATTCCCGCCGTCGCTTATTGTCAGGGAACGGTTCTTCGGAGCGAAATCGAGGCCAGAGACGCGGGAAAACTGGAAGCTGCAACCGACTACGCCGAATCCGCGATTGCGGACAGACATGGCAACGGCGAGGTTGCTGCCAAAATTCAGGCCCACGTCATCGTGGCTGTGGCCTAAGTGTTGGAGGCCGAGACAGCCAGGAATCAGGAGGTTCTGCACTTCATTCGCCGTCATTCTCTGGCCGGCGAAGGCATCGGCTATGTCGCCGCTCACCTATTGGCCGCGGCGCGACTCACAGCCAGCGCCACGTTGTGGACACACGACAAACGCCTGTCGGCCGTTGCAGACCGGTTGGGGCTCACCGCCGACCTCTAGCGCCCGCCCAAGAAATTTCCGATAGAAGCGGCAAGTCATTGACGCGGAACGCCGCTCCGGGTCGGATGGCGTTTCGATCCGACGGGGGCCCGATGGCCGAATATTCCGCTTTCTCCGTGCTCCGGCATGGGCTGACCGGCAACAAGGGCTGGCGGCCGGCCTGGCGCAAGGCCGAGCCGAAGCCCTCCTATGATGCGATCGTGGTGGGCGGCGGCGGACATGGACTTGCGACCGCCTTCTTCCTCGCCAAGGAGCACGGCATCCGGGACGTCGCCGTGGTCGAGCGCGGCTGGATCGGCCAGGGGAATGTCGGGCGGAACACCACGATCGTCCGCTCCAACTACCTGCTCGACGAGAACCAGAAATTCTACGAGTGGAGCCTCAAGCTCTGGGAGGGCTTGAGCCACGCGCTCAACTACAACGTCATGTTCTCGCAGCGCGGGGTGTTGAATCTCGCGCATTCGCCGGCGCAGATGGATCAATATGCCGAGCGTGGCAACGGCATGCGGCTGAACGGCATCGACGCCGAGCTACTGATGCCCGATCAGATCGCCAAGCTCTGCCCCGGCCTCGACCTTTCCGACAAGGCGCGCTTTCCGATCGTCGGCGGGCTCCTGCAGCCGCGCGGCGGGACGGCGCGGCATGACGCGGTCGCCTGGGGTTTTGCGCATGCCGCCGACCGACTCGGCGTCGACATCATCGAAAACTGCGAGGTGACCGGCTTTCTGCAGGAGCGCGGGCGCGTCGTCGGCGTCATCACCAGCCGCGGCACGATCCGCGCGCCGAAGGTCGGCGTGGCGGTCGCGGGCAATACATCGGAGGTCATGCGCAAGGCGGGGGTCGAGAAGCTTCCAATCGAAAGCCACATCCTGCAGGCCTTCGTCACCGAGGCGCTGAAGCCGCTCATCAATTGCGTCGTCACCTTCGGCGCCGGCCACATGTACGTGTCGCAGTCCGACAAGGGTGGCCTCGTCTACGGCGGCAACCTCGACTATTACAATTCCTACGCCCAGCGCGGGAACCTGCCGATCGTACATGAGGTGGCGGCGGAGCTCCTCGCCTGCTTCCCGAACGTCGGCAAGGTCAAGCTGGTCCGGAGCTGGGGCGGGCTCGTCGACATGACCATGGACGGAAGCCCGATCATCACGGTCGGACCGCTTCCGGGCATGTACCTCGACTGCGGCTGGAACTACGGGGGCTTCAAGGCGACGCCGGCCTCCGGCTGGTGTTTCGCGCACACGATCGCGAACGACGCCCCGCATGCCCTGAACGCCGCCTTCACCCTCGACCGCTTTCACGAGGGCCGGCCCATCGACGAATGGGGCACCGGCCCCACGCCGAGATTGCACTAAATGCTGATCCCCTGCCCCGTCTGCGGCCTCAGAGACCACGGCGAGTTCGTCTATGGCGGCGACGCGACGCGCATCCGCCCGTCGATCGCCAGCGACGACCGCGATCGCTGGGCTGCCTACGTCTACGACCGTAGCAATCCGCGCGGGCTGCACGAAGAATACTGGCAGCACGTGCACGGCTGCCGGCAGTTCATGGTGGTGACACGAAACACCGAGACGCATGACATTTCCGCCGCGCGGCTCGTCGGGCCGTTCGCCGGGCGGGAGCGCGGCTGATGCCCGGCTACCGTCTGCCGCGCGGCGGCGGCCGCATCGATCGCACCCGGCCGCTTCGCTTCTCCTTCGACGGTGCGGGCGTTCCGGCTTTCGCCGGCGACACTGTCGCTTCGGCACTGCTTGCCTCAGGGCAGATGCTCATCGCGCGCTCGTTCAAGTATCACCGCCCGCGCGGCGTCTATTCGGCCGGATCGGAGGAGCCGAATGCGCTCGTCACCCTCGGCCGCGGGGGCGACACTGAGCCGAACGCCAAGGCGACGATCGTCGAGGCGGCGAACGGCCTCGCCGTCCGGAGCCAGAACGCATGGCCGACGCTGAAGCGCGACTTCAACGCGGTGAACGGCTGGTTCTCGCCCTTCATCGCGGCGGGCTTCTACTACAAGACCTTCATCGGCCCGACGCGCGGCGCCTGGATGTTCTACGAGCCGTCGATCCGCCGCGCCGCCGGACTCGGCAAAGCAAGCTTCGAGCCGGATCCCGACCGCTACGAGACGGCGCACGCCTTCTGCGACGTGCTCGTCGTGGGGAGCGGACCGGCCGGGCTCGCGGCGGCGCTCGCTGCGGGAAATTCCGGCGCGCGCGTCATCCTCTGCGATGAGGGCCCGGCGCTCGGCGGCACGCTCGATCTTGAGGACAAGCTCGGCGAGGAGAACGCCGGCGACTGGCTCTTCCGCACCACCTCTGCGCTGAATGCCCTCGGTCATGTCGACCAGCGCACGCGCCTCACGGTCTACGGCTACTACGACGACAACGTGCTCGGCGCGGTCGAGCAGGTCGTGGCGAACGGCGCAAAGACACGCCAGCGTCACTGGCGGATCGAGGCGAAAGAGGTCGTGCTCGCGACCGGTGCTTTGGAGCGGCCCTTCGTCTTCCCCGGCAACGATCGGCCGGGCGTCATGCTAGCCGGCGCGGCGCTCGCCTATGCACGGCGCTACGGCGTCGCGGTCGGCAACGACCTTGTCGTCTTCACCAACAATGACGGCGGCTGGCGGCGCGCGGCGGCGCTAGCGCGCGCGGGCGTGCCGGTCCGCGCCGTCGTCGATCCGCGCCGCGAGGTGCCGTCGGCGCAGATGGCGGAGCTCGCCGAAACCGGAACGGAGGCGCTTCCCGGCCACGCGGTGACGGCGACGTCGGGTGGTGCTGCGCTCGCCTCGATCCGGGTCGAGGTCTTCGACTCCACCAGCGGAAAGATCTCCGGCGCGGCGCGCGATCTGAAATGTGACGCGCTCGCGGTCGCCGCCGGCTGGAACCCGCTCATCCATCTCGCGAGCCAGGCCGGCGGCCCGCCCAGATACGACGAGGCGCTCCACGCCTTCGTGCCGGGCGAACCGCGCGAAAAGTGGATCGCCGCCGGCGCAATCCGCGGAATCTTTGACGCGGGGGCTGCCGCCGCCGACGGCACGCGCGCCGGCGCGGAGGCCGCCAGGGCCTGCGGCTTCACGGCCGAGGCCGCCGCGGGCGCGGCGGACGTCGGCAAGAGCGCCGCCGACAACCTTCTCCCGCTCTTCGAGATTCCCGCGAAGGGGAAGGCCTTCGTCGACCTGCAGAACGACGTGACCGCTGACGACGTTCGCCTCGCCAACCGCGAGGGCTTCGAATCCGTCGAGCATCTGAAGCGCTACACGACGCTCGGCATGGCCGCCGACCAGGGCAAGACCTCGAACCTGAACGGCCTCACCATCCTCGCCAACGCGCGCGGACTGCCTGTCCCCGCCGTCGGCACGACGCGCTTCCGCCCGCCCTACAATCCGATCAGCCTTGGCGCCCTCGTCGGCCGCGCGCGCGGCCACCACCTGCAGCCGCTTCGCCGCACGCCGCTTCACGACTGGCACGTCAAGGCCGGCGCGGAGATGATGAACGTCGGGCTTTGGCAGCGCCCGCGCGTCTACGCCAAGCCCGGCGAGACGCTGGAGCAGGCCTATGTGCGCGAGGCGCGCGCCGTCCGCACATCCGTGGGCATCACCGACGTCTCCACGCTCGGCAAGATCGACGTGCAGGGACCGGACGCGGCGACCTTCCTCGACCGCGTCTACACCAACACCTTCTCGACCCTCGCGATCGGCAAGGCGCGCTATGGCCTGATGCTTCGCGACGACGGCTTCCTCTTCGACGACGGCACGACCTGGCGGCTCGCCGAGACCTGCTACCTGATGACGACGACGACGGCGAACGCCGGGCCGGTCATGGAGCACCTCGAAATGCTGCTCGCGGTCGCCTGGCCGGAGCTCAAGGTGTCGCTCGCCTCCGTCACCGACGAATGGGCGGGCGTCGCCGTCGCCGGGCCGAAGAGCCGCGAGCTCCTGCAGAAGGCGCTCGAAGATATCGACGTGAGCGACACGGGCCTTCCGTTCATGGGCGTGCATCCCGGCCGCATCGCGGGGATCGAGGTGCTCGTGGCGCGGCTCTCCTTTTCCGGCGAGCGCGCCTACGAAGTCTATTCGGGCGCGAACCACGCTGAGATCGTCTGGGAGAAGCTGCTCGAAGCCGGCAAGGCGTTTTCGGTCGAGCCCTACGGCCTCGAAGCGCTTGGCGCGCTCCGCATCGAGAAGGGCCACGTCACCGGCGCCGAGATCGACGGCCGCACGACCGTGCACGATCTCGGACTGCAGAAGATGTTCTCGATGAAGAAGGATTTCGTCGGGAAGCCGCTGGCGCTTCGGCAGGCGCTCGTCGATCCGGGACGGAAGCAGCTCGTCGGGCTGAAGTCGCTCGACGGCAAGCCGGTCTTGGGCGGCGCGCACCTCGTCGGCGGCGCCGATCCGAAGGAGCCCGGCCGCAGCCAGGGCCATGTCACCGCCATGTGCTACAGCCCGGCTCTCGAAACCTATATCGCGCTGGCGCTTCTCGAGCATGGTCGCGAGCGTTACGGCGAGACGCTCTACGCCGCCGATCCGCTGCGCGGCGCGCATGCGCCGGTGGAGATCGTCGACGCCTGCTTCGTCGACAAGGACGGGAGCCGCATGCATGGCTGAGCCCGTCTCCGCGCTTGCTGGAATGCCTGCCTCGGCCGGCGGCGGACCCGTCAGGCTTCGCGAAATCTCCGGCGGGACAATTCTGCGGATTCAGACCTGGCCGGACACCGCGGGCGTCGTGCCGCGCGTCGCGCGCGAGCTTCTCGGCATGGAAGCACCGGCGATCGGGCAGGCGGCGACGAGCGGCGAAACCAGCCTCATCGCGAGCGCGCCGGGGTCTTACTATGTGGTCGGCTTGGCGTCGGACCTCGCCTGGCTCCTCAAGGAGGCGCTGCCGCCGAGCGACGCGGCGGTCACCGAGCTCTCGCACGGCCGCGCGCTTCTTGCGCTCGAAGGCGAGGCTGCGGCCGACGTTCTGCAGAAATGCGTGGCGCTCGACCTTTCCGCCTTCCCGCAGGGCCGCGCCGCGGCGACGATGATCCATCACATCGACGTCGTCATCAATCGCCGGACGAAGACGGAATTCCGCCTCCTGGTTCTCCGAAGCTTCGCCGAGGCGCTGGCCGAATGGCTGCTCGACGCGGGGCTCGAAGAAGGCGTCGGATTGCGGCGCTGAGGGCTCCGACCGTCCCGGCGTGGACCAGAGACAGCATGTCGCATCCCGGCCTCGGGTTCGTTAGCCCGCGCGGCTTGTTTTTTAAGAATTGGGAGCGCATGTGCGCGCCGTCCACGCCGGCACGGGCCGACGCGATTCAAATTCAAAGAGCCCGCCATGAACTCGCTTCGCAGCTTCCTTTCGGCCCTCCGTCACCGGCGTGCGCAACACGCCTCGAAGTGGGTATGCGGCGTCTCCGAGCGAGCCCGCTATCGCTTCCGTCATTCGATGCTCGGCGAGCCCGGCATCGACGAAGCGGTTCGGCTCTTCGGCGTCGGCCGCTAGGCTCCTCCCGGCGGCCTGAAGCCGCCTCCCCTGCCTCATCGTCCGTAGCCCTGCGGCTTCGCGATACCCCTCGACCGGACGCTCGGCCGGGGGTAGCGTCGCACCGCCGGCCGGCGCCCTGTCGGCCTCTTTTCGCGGACGATCTCCCTTGAGCACCGAAGCAAAAGTCGCGCAGCACTACACGCGTGGCAATCTCGAGCGCACCATTCTCGACGGGCTCAAGGCCAGCGGAAAGGACATCGAGAAGATCGCCGCGATCGATCTCGCCGCCGTCGACGAATTCCATCTCGGTTGGCGCAACGCCACGATCGAATTCGCCAACGCGCTCGACCTCTCGCGCGACGAGTCTGTGCTCGACATCGGCTGCGGCATCGGCGGCCCCGCCCGCTACTTCGCCGAGGCGCGTGGCTGCCGCGTCACCGGCGTCGATCTGACCGAGGAGTTCGTGCAGGTCGCAAGGTCGCTCACGAAGCGCTGCGGGCTCGCCGACCGCGTCATCTTCAAGCTCGGGAGCGCGCTCGCTTTGCCGTTCCACGACGCCACGTTCGACGCCGTGACGCTGATCCATGTGGGCATGAATATTTCCGACAAGGCAACGCTCTTCGAGGAAGCGCGGCGCGTGCTGAAGTCCGGTGGCCGCTTCGGCGTCTACGACATCACACGCATGGACAACGCCGATATCCCCTACCCGATGCCGTGGGCGGGAGACCCCGACACGAGCTTCGTCGAGCGACCTGAGACCTATCGCGGCTTGCTCGAAGCGGCGGGCTTCAGGATCGAGTCGGAGCGCAACCGGCGGGAATTCGTGCTGAAGCTCGCGGCAGAGCGGCGCGCGCAGGCCGCGGCGGAGGGTGCACCACCATTGGGGCTCTCCGCCATCGCCACGCCGGAGCGGATTGCGAACGTGATGAAGACGCTGGAAGCCGGCACGGTCGCGCCGGTCGAGTTCATCGCCCGCGTGGTCTGAGCCGGCTCAGCCGATCGTCAGCGTCTCGCCACCGACGGGCGGCTGCTCCGGCACGCCGAATTCGCGCGCCGCGTTGGCGACGAGGCACCAGAGATAGTCGGCCATCGACCAGCGCACGATCAGGCGAAAAAGCGGCCCGCCGTCGGCGCTATCGTCCGCCATTTGCCAGAGCGTCGCCTGCGTCCGCCCGAACATCGCGCCGGCAACGGTTCCGGCCGCGAAGGCGCGCGGGTGGAGATCGAGGGTCGTGAGCTTCATCAGCGCCGCGCGGGCCCCCGATCCGGAAATCTCGATCACGGTGTAGTAGTCGCCGACCGCGACGAGCTGGTGGTGCACGCCGGCGAGCGCCTTCTCGGCGTCGACGAAAGCCGCCGCCTGCTCGGCCGGTGTCACCAGCATCCATTCGTCAGGGCCGAGCCAGAGAAGCGCCAAGTCCGCGGCGGTCGCGGTCGTGAGCGGCGCCGTCGGCAGACTCATGCCGACCGCGCCGAGCAGCAGATCCGCCGCCTCCTTCGGATCGACGCGGAGGACGAATTTCCCGAGGAACGGCCGCTCGGCGATGCGGATCGCTCCGCCCTCGCCGTCGATCGGGGCGCGGTGGGAAAGCGGCGAACGCCGGATCGGAGCTTCAGCCGGCGCCATTCGTCTTCTCCCGCGCCGCCATGAAATCCGTCACCGTCACCGTCACCGGCATGGGCGCGCCGTCCTTGCGCGACGCCCAAAGCCGGTCGCCGACACGGCTTCGCCCGCGCTTCACCAAGGCGAGCGCGATCGAGCGCCCAAGGGTCGGGCTGAAGTAGCTCGAGGTCACGTGGCCGAGCATCGGCATCGGCGGCGCGCTCTCCGCTTCGCTGCCGATGAGCTGCGTTCCCTCCATCAGCACGAAGTTCGGATCGCCGGTCAGCAGGCCGACGAGCTGCTTCCTGTCCTCGCGCACGGTGTCGGCGCGGGAGAGCGAACGGCGGCCGACGAAGTCGCCCGACTTCTTCACCATGCCGCCATAGCCGAGATCGTCGGGCGTGACCGTCCCGTCGGTCTCCTGGCCGACGATGACGAAACCCTTCTCGGCGCGAAGGAGATGCATCGCCTCCGTGCCGTAGGGCACGATGCCGTACTTCGCGCCCGTCTCGATCACCTGGTCCCAGAGCCAGCGGCCGTAGGTCGCCTTGATGTTGATCTCGTAGGAGAGCTCGCCCGAAAAGGAGATGCGGAAGACGCGCACCGGCACGCCGCCGACATGCGCGTCGCGCCACGTCATGAATTCGAACGTCTCCGGATCGGGATCGAGGTCGTCGCAAAGCTCTTGGACGAGCTTGCGGCTCTCCGGTCCGCAGATGGCGGCGACCGCCCATTCCTCCGTCACGCTGGTCAGATAGACTTTCAGGTCCGGCCACTCGGTCTGCAGATAGTCCTCGAGCTTGCCGAGCACGCGCGCCGCGCCGCCGGTCGTCGTCGTCATGTGAAAATGATCGTCGGCGAGGCAGGCGGTGACGCCGTCGTCCATCACCATGCCGTCCTCGCCGAGCATCAGCCCATAACGGCATTTTCCGACGCCAAGCTTCAGCCAGGCGTTGGTGTAGATGCGATTCAGGAATTCCCGCGCGTCCGGTCCCTTCACGTCGATCTTGCCGAGCGTCGAGGCGTCGAGCACGCCAGTCGCCGTCCGCGCCGCCTTCGCCTCGCGCTGCACCGCGTCGGCAAAACTCTCGCCCGGCTTCGGATAGGCGCGGGCACGCAGCCAGTCGCCAACGGGCTCGAAGATCGCGCCGGCCTCGCGATGCCAGTCATGCATCGGCGTGGTGCGGCGCGGCGCGAAAAGCTCACCGACATGCTGGCCGGCGAGCGCGGCGAAGGTGACCGGCTTAAAGGGCTGGCGGAAGGTCGTCGTGCCGATCGCCGGGACCGGCTCGCCACGGATCGAGGCGAGGAATCCGAAGGCGTTCAGGTTGGCGACCTTGCCCTGGTCCGTCCCCATGCCCGACGTCGTGTAGCGCTTGGCATGCTCGACCGAGCGGTAGCCTTCCTTCACCGCGAGGCCGAGGTCCTTCGTCGTCACGTCGTCCTGGAGGTCGATCCAGGCGCGCACCTTGTGCTTCGGGCGGTTCGAGGGAAGCTCGGGAATGACGCGGATCGGCCCCTGCCCGATCTGCCCGCTTGCCGGCACGGCTGGAAGCGCGGGCATTGCCGCCTCGAACCCCGCCGCCTTCGCCGCCGCGACGCCGGCGCGGGCGCCTTCGGCGAAGCATTCGGCCATGCCGAAGAAGCCGTTCGCCGCGCCGGCCGAGTGCTCGTGCTGCCACGAGCGGGCCGGACGGAACGCCTCGATCGTCTCGTCGTAGCGAAGTTGCCCGCGCGATTGCGCGAAGAGCGCGACGTTCGGCGCCCAGCCGCCGGCGACGGCCAGGAGGTCGCATTCGATCTCCACCGGCTTCCGCTCGCCGCTTCGAATCTTCTGCGGCCTGACCGCGACGCCTGTGATCCGAGTCGCGCCGGAGGTGCCGGCGATGGTGGCGCTGCCGTAGATCGCGATGCCGCGCCGTGCCGCTTCGGCGAGGTGAACCGGCGCCATCTCGCTGCGGAGATCGACGACCGCCGTCACCTCGCCGCCCATCCGCGCGATATCGAGCGCCGCATCCCAGCCGGAATCGTTGTTGGTGGCGACGACGATGCGCTTCCCCGGCAGCACTCCGTAGCGGTGCATGTAGGTGCGTATCGAGCCGGCAAGCATGATGCCGGGCCGGTCGTTCTCGTGGAAGACGAGCGGGCGCTCGATCGAGCCGGCGGCGAGAACGACCTCCTTGGCGCGCACGCGCCAGAGTCTTTGGCGCGGCGTACGCGCTGGGCGTTGCGGCTCGGGGATCTGATCGGCGACGCGTTCCCAGAGCCCGACGAAGTTTTGGGCGTAGTAGCCGAAGGCCGTGGTGCGGGTGAGGATCGTCACCTCCGCCATCGCCTCAAGTTCCGCCTCGATGCCCGTGACCCAATCGGCCGGTGGCGCGTCATCGAGCGACAGCACCTCCGGATCGCGGGAGAGAAGCGTGCCGCCGAGTGCCGCCGTCTCCTCGCAGAGGATCACGCGGGCGCCGGCGCGTCCGGCGGCGAGCGCCGCCATCAGCCCGGCCGGTCCGCCGCCGACGACGAGCACATCGCAATGGCGGTTCACCGCTTCGTAGTGGTCGGGGTCCGCCGCGGCCGGCGCGCGGCCGAGGCCGGCGGCGCGGCGGATCATCGGCTCGAAGCGCATCCAGCCCGGCCAGCCCTTGAAGGTCTTGTAGTAGAAGCCGGCCGGGATGAAGGGCGCGATCAGATCGTTCGCCGCGCCGAGATCGTATTTCAGCGTCGGCCAGCAATTCTGCGGGACCACCTTCAGCCCCTCGTAGAGCTCCTGCTCGGTGACGCGCGTGTTCGGGTCGCTCCGCGCGCGGTCGTCGCCGATCTCGACCAGCGCGGCGGGCTCCTCGGCTCCGGCCGACAGAATGCCGCGCGGCCGGTGATACTTGAAGGAGCGCGCGACAAGATGCTCGCCGTTCGCAAGGAGCGCGGAGGCCAGCGTGTCGCCCGGATGGCCGAAGAGCGCGCGGCCGGCGAAGCGGAAGGCGAGCGTGCGCGAACGATCGACCAAGCCACCCCGAGGCAGACGATAGGGCTGCTCAGTCATTCGGAATGAATTCCCCCCGCCGGCCGCGACGCTTCTTCCGTCGCTTCCAGCGGACGGAAATCAGATCAACCTAGGCCGCGCAAGGGCCGGCGCGGCGTCCCGCCTGCGACAATGTGGAACGCGCGTTGCGGCCTACCAGCCGCCGCCACCGCCGCCGCCTCCGCCGCCGCCCGATCCGCCGCCGCCGGAAAAGCCGGAGGACCCCGAGGAGCTCCGCGGCACGGATGCCGCGAGCGCGCCGGTCGCCGCGGAGACCGCGGAGTTCATACTGCGACCGAAGCTGTCGCTCGACCAGCTCCCGCCGCGCCGCCAGCCGGGATTGTAGTAGGTGGCGACGGGATCGGGATCGTCGGGATGCGCGCGCTTCAGCGCGGCGGCGAACGCGTCGGCCCAGGGCTTCTCGACGTCGAGCGCGACCGCGTAGGGAAGCAGCGACTCGAAACGCTCCGTCGTCATGTCCGGCGCGCCGGCGATGTTGAGGCGGCCCGACTCCGCCGTCTCCAGGTACATGCGGAAGCCGGCGAGCTGGTCCATCACCGGGCGGCCAAGCGTCGTCGGCGCGCGCAGAAGGTAGAGGAAGATTCCGTTCAGCGCGGGAAAGATGAGCAGGAACGCAATCGCCAACGGATGCGTGGTGACGAAGTGCGTGACCGTGTTCAGCGCGCCATAGGGATTCCCGGCCACGCCGATCAGAAACTGGCCGGCGACGTAGACGAAGAAGCCGAGGGCGACGGCGAGCGACATTCCGGTCCTCGCCACCGCGAAGAACGAGCGCTGCGCGAGTATCGTCCGCAGGATCGGAACGACGATGATGCCGAAGATGCCGCCGGTGAAGAAGACCGGGAAGAGCAGCCCGATCTCGGTGCCGTGCAGCCCGCCGAAAACCAGCACCGCCACGAAGATGAGGATCGTGAGCGCCAGTCCGCCGACGAAATAGAGCGTGTTGCGCTTGAAGAATTTGTCCTTGTTCTCGCTCTCGATGCCTTTGCGGAATTTCGTCGTGACCTCGGCGACAGCGGTCGCCTTGTCCTGCGCGATGCGGCCCTTGCCGTCGTGCTTGTCGACCCAGCGCAGGATCTCGCGCTCGCCGGGCGGGAGCGCATTGTAGCCGCCGGGCCACTCGGTCTTCGTGCGTTCGAGCGTGAGTTCCTTCTTCTTCTCTTCATCGAAGACGACGAGGCCCTTTACCGCGAGCGCGAGCGCGGCGGCGGTGAACTCGCGCCGCGCGTCCATGCCGAAGCCCCAGTTCCTGATGTAGCCGGCGAGCGCCGGCGAGACGCCGTCCGGCGCGTGGAAGAGCGGGATGATGGTGCCGCCCTTCGGATCGCGGCCGACCGCATTCCAGGCGGTCACGTAGTAGCCGAGCACGAGCAGGAAGCCGACCCCGCCGATGATCGAGCCACGATTGTCGCGCAGGAAATAGCGCGCCTTGTCGGTGCCGCTCGGCTGATCGACGACGCCTGGCGGAATCTCCTCGACGATGGTCAAGCCCTCGCCGGAGGCGAGCGTGCGCGTCGTCTCGACCGCGAGCACGCCGTCGGTCACCGCGCCGCGCCAATCGGTGCCGCGCTCGCCGTAGCGTCCCGAATAGGCCGTCCAGCGTACCGGCGGCGCGTTCCCAGGAAGCGTCACGCGGACTTGCGTCGCTTCGATCGGAAAATCCCAGCCGTTTCCGGTGACGTTCCAATAAAGCTCGGCGTGATCCGGGAACCAGCGGATCTGGCGGTCGGTCTCGTAGGTGAAGACGTAGGTGTAGCTGCGGCCGGGCTGGAGGAAGACGCTCTCCTCGCCGGCATAGATGCGGATGAATTCGCCTTGCGTCTGCGTGAAATGCGGCTCGGGGTTGCCGTCGCGGGTGACGGAAAGCAGCCTGAAGCCGACCTCGTGCACGGTGCCGTCGGCGTCTTGGAAGGTGAGCGGGAAATCGCGATAGATGCCGCGCCTGATCTTGTCGCCCTCGGCGAAGACCTGGATCGTCTCGGCGACGTGGAGCGTGCCGCTCTGCGCGACCGTGATCTCGGAGCGGTAGCTCTGGATCGCCTCCTGCGCCGCCGCTGGCGCGGCGAAGCTCACGACAAAAGCAGCCAGCAGCGTCAGAAGACGGATCGCGGCGCTGAAGCTGCGCAACCTCCCCCTTGAGGAGGAGGTTATGGCGCGAGGCCGCGCTCTGTTGGGTTTCTCCGCCATCGGCACGGCGCGCCGCCTCAGGTCTGGAACGACACCTTCGGCACCGCGCGGTCGCCGGGCTCCTCGATCTCGAAATACTGCCGCGCCTTGAACCCGAACTGGTCGGCGACGAGGTTGCTCGGGAACGCCTGCACCATCGTGTTCAGGTTCCTGACCGCGCCGTTGTAGTAGCGGCGAGCCATCTGGATCTCGCTCTCGAGATTGCCGAGGTCCTGCTGCAGCTGAAGGAAGTTGGCGCTCGCCTTCAGGTCCGGATAGTTCTCCGCCACCGCGAGCAGCCGGCCGAGACCGAGCGACAGCGCCGCTTCCGCCTTGGCGCGCGCTTCGACGTCGCCCGGCGGCACCGATTGCGCGCGCGTGCGAAGCTCGGTCACCTCCTCGAAGACTCCGCGCTCGTGGCTCGCATAGCCCTTCACCGTCTCGATCAGGTTCGGAACGAGGTCGGCGCGGCGCTTCAACTGCACGTCGATGCCGCTCCACGCCTCCTCGCTCATCTGCCGGGTCGAGACGAGCCGGTTGTAGACGTAGATGGCGTAGAGGACGGCCGCCACGATCACGGCGAGAATGATCCAAAGCGTCATCGGCATCTCCTCGAGGCTACGGCTTTTCGGCAGGCGCCGGCAGCGATGATCCCTTATGCCCGGAACTTAGCGCGGGAAAGGGCGGATTCTCCCGATCCCACCGTTTCCGCGCTAGGAAGCTGACGGGGACCTGGCTTCGCCTTGCGGGAAACGCGCCTTTTGAAGACAGGCCGCAGTGGCCGACGTCTAGCGGTCGCGCGCCTGCGTCGTGCGGGCGTCGGGCGCCTGCTTGGAGAGCGAGGAGAACGCGAAGTCGACCGCTTCGAGGACCTGGCGCTCCGGCGTCTCCTCGGCGGAGAAGCCGATGCGCACCGCCATGCCGTGCGCGGAGACGAGGTCCTTCAGCCGGTCCTGCAGGCGCTGCAGCGCGAACGGCTCAAGCGGGATCGTGAGCACCGCGTCCTGCGGCGCGAGCACCAGGTCGAGGCGCTTGCGGGCGTCGGCTTTTACGACCATCGCGCGAGCCGAATGCACGCGACGGTCGCCGGCGCCGGTGCGGTAGCCGATCTCGCCGACGAGCATGATCCCCTCGCCTTCCTCGCGCCCGCTGCGACCGAGACGGACGTTGAAGGTCCAGCCCGTGGCGCTGAAGAGCATGGAGGTCTTAGGCGCCGGCTTCAGCTTGTCGCGGGGGCCGGCATCCACGCCGGTTTCGCGCGCGGTCTCGCGCGTTTCCCGGCCTTCTTCGATCATTTCACGCGTCCCCCGCCTGCAGTTTCAAGCCAGGCTGCCCCACAGGATTTTGCCAGATTTCGCACCCGCAAGATATAGCTCTGCCGCTCCGTCACCGAAATGACGCCGCGCGCGTCGAGAAGATTGAAGACGTGGCTCGCCTTGATGCACTGGTCGTAGGCGGGAAGCGCAATGCGGTGCATGCCGCCGTCTTCTGGTTTGCCGGATTCCAACAGCGCCGAGCACTCTTTTTCCGCGTCCTCGAAGTGGCGCTTCAGCATCTCCGTGTCGGCGAACTCGAAGTTGAAGCGGGAATACTCCTCCTCGGCCTGGCGGAAAACCTCGCCGTAGCTGACCTTCTCGTTCCCGTCGCGGCCGTTGAAATTCAGCTCGTAGACGTTGTCGACGCCCTGCACGTACATGGCGAGGCGCTCCAGACCGTAGGTGAGCTCGCCGGAGACCGGCGCGCATTCAAACCCGGCGACCTGCTGGAAGTAGGTGAACTGCGAGACCTCCATGCCGTCGCACCAGCATTCCCAGCCGAGCCCCCAGGCGCCGAGCGTCGGGCTCTCCCAGTCGTCCTCCACGAAGCGGAGGTCGTGGAGCTTCGAGTCGATTCCGATCGCGGCGAGCGAGCCGAGATAGAGGTCCTGCAGATCGGGCGGCGACGGTTTCAGGATCACCTGGAACTGGTAATAGTGCTGCAGGCGGTTCGGGTTCTCGCCGTAGCGGCCGTCCTTCGGCCGGCGCGACGGCTGCACGTAGGCAGCGTTCCACGGGCGGGGTCCGAGCGAGCGGAGCGTCGTCGCGGGATGGAAGGTGCCGGCCCCGACCTCCATGTCGTAGGGCTGCAGGATGACGCAGCCGTAGTCCGCCCAATAGCGCTCAAGCGTCAGGATCAAACCCTGAAAGGAGCGGCGCGGGTCCATGTGGCCGGCGTCGGCTGCGTTCATGGAGGCGCTCACGCGAAAACCCGCCCGGTCGGCTTGGGATGTCGCGCGGATGCGTGGCACGCAGCCGTAAGCGGGTCAAGGCGCGGTGAAGCGACAGCGCCGCCCGATCACTCCTCGACGCCGCAAGAGCGCCCGAGCTAGCCGGCGAGCACCTTTCGGCGCTCTTCGAACTCCGTCTTGTCGATCTCGCCGCGCGCGAAGCGCTCCTGCAGGATCTGCAGCGGCGTCCGCTCGGCCGGAACGGAAGCGGTGCGATCGGAGCCGCCGCCCCTAAACCCGCGCACGACAAGCACGACCAATAGGATGATCACGGCCCAGAACAGGATCATCCCCACCCCGCCACCCATCATGCCTCCCCATCCTCGGTCGGAATTCCACATCCAGCCGTGCCCCGACCAAGTCTGCGACCAAGCCGGCGACGCAGCGCCGATCGCCGATACGGAAAGCCCCCCGAGAAGCGATCTCATCGCCATGGTTCTCGCGCCTTCTCATTTTGAGGGGGGAGAAGCCGTCCCACCTCCAAGCCCCGTATCTGAAATAATGCGCGATTCCGCCGTTTCTGGGATTGATCCAGGTCAACCGCCCCCGCTGCGGCTTTTCGGCCTGTCTCGGGGATTTTCGCGATGCGCTCCCGCCCCGAACGTGGATGAAATGTAATCGGACTGGGCCGGCCGTTGTCAGCCCGCTGTCAGGTTCACTTTGCGATATTGCGCCCACGGCCAGGGGATGCGGGCCGACTAGTCGGTTGTTTGGACGGAACACGAAACGCAATGCGCAAGATCGCCCTCTCCCTCCTCGTCGTCGCCGCCTCCGGCGCCTACGTCTGGAGTCAGTCCGGCAGCGCTATCTCCGACGATCCGCTTGGGCCACTGCCCCCGCTCGGGCCCCAGTCTGCACTCGGGTCCGAGCCTCGTCTCGGGCCCGAGCCGCGGACCAGCGATATCCAGACGGGCAGCGTCGAAAAGCGGCAGCCGCTCCTGGTCGACGTGCCGGCCACCCTCCCGCCGCGCCTCCAGCCGGCCGGCGAGAACGAATGGTCGGAAGACGGGGAAGACGATTCGGCGCTCGGGCGCCTGTTCGCGGGCCAGCCGGCCGACGGCACGCCCGCCTCACCGATCGCACCGGCGCCGTCCGCCATGGCCGCCCCCGACGTGGTGCTGGTGCCGGTGGCGCCTCCGCCCCCGCCGCCGGCACAGGACGCCGCCGCGGCAAGTCCCCCGGACCCGTTCGCGTTGACCGCCCTTCCCGCCGCGCCGACGATGCCCGATCCGTCCGCGCCTCCGCCGGTGATGGAGGCCCGCCTGCCGCGACCGCGGCCGGCCTATCAGCCGCCCGTCGCCAGCCCCGTGTATCAGCCGCCCGTCGCCAGCGCGGGGCTCACGCGCGTCGCGATGAACCTGGCGCAGAGCGGCCGCTACAAGGACGGCACCTATACCGGCGCAGTCATCGACGCCTTCTACGGCCTGATCCAGATCCAGGCGATCGTGCAGGGCGGCCAGCTGGTCGACATCAACGTGCTGCAGTACCCCTCGGACCGCCGCCTGTCGGTCCGCATCAACCGCTACGCGCTGCCGCGGCTCCGCGACGAGGCGGTCAGCGCGCAGAGCGCCAACGTGGACATCATCTCCGGCGCGACGCTGACCAGCGAAGCATTCATCCGGTCGATCGGCACGGCCTTGCGGGTCGCCGCCAAGGCCTAGCTTCATGCGCGCCACGCGGATCCTGATGGGCATGCCCATCACCGTCGACGTCGTCGGCATGACGGAGGGCGGGCTCCTCGATTCGGTCTTCGCCTATTTCGAAGCCGTCGACCGGCGCTTCAGCACCTACAAGCCCGACAGCGAGATTTCGGCGATCAACCAGGGCCGCCTCGCCCGCCAGGATTACAGCGACGAGATGCGCGAGGTGCTGGCGCTCGCCGAGGCGACCAAGCACGAGACCGAGGGGTTCTTTGATATTCGCACGGCGGACGGCATGCTCGATCCCTCCGGCATCGTGAAGGGCTGGGCGATCCGCAACGCGGCGGCGATCGTCGCGAGCGCGGGCGCGTCAGACTTCTTCATCGACGCCGGCGGCGACATCCAGGCATCGGGCAAGAACGCCGCGGGCGAAGACTGGAGCGTCGGCATCCGCAGCCCCTTCAACGAGCAGGAGATCATCAAGGTCGTCTATCCGCGCGGGCGCGGCGTCGCCACGTCGGGCACCTACGTTCGCGGTCAGCACATCTACGACCCGCATGCGCCCGCCGCGCCGATCCCCGATGTCGTCAGCCTGACCGTGATCGGTCCGGACGTGCTTGAGGCCGACCGCTTCGCGACCGCCGCCTTCGCCATGGGCAAGGCGGGCATCGTCTTCATCGAGGAGATGCCGAGGCTCGAGGGCTATCTCGTCGACAGCAGCGGCCGCGCCGTCCTCACCAGCGGCTTCGCCGATTGTTGCGCGCCATGATCAAGTTCATCGACCGCCTGCTCGACCACACCACGATGTACCGGCTGGTGCTCTACTACCTGATCGCGCTGGTCGCGGCGGCCTTCGCGCTCGGCTTCTTCAACATCGTGCCGCATGACCCGACCGCGATCGCCTTCTCCACGATCGTGATCGTCGCCGCATGCTGGATCACCAACCGCGTCTTCGCCCGCGTCTTCGACGTGCCCGTGAACGCGGAGTCGGTCTACATCACCGCGCTCATCCTGGTCCTCATCCTCGATCCGGTGACGGCAACCGACATGAAGGGCGTCGGCGTGCTGATCTTCGCCTCGGTCTGGGCGATAGCGTCGAAATTCATCTTCGCCGTCGGCGGAAAGCATGTGTTCAACCCGGCCGCGCTCGGGGTGGCGCTGCCCGCGTTCCTGCTCGACTGGCCGGCGACATGGTGGGTCGGCGGCAACCTGCCGCTCCTGCCGGTGACGCTGATCGGCGGCATTCTCGTGATCCGCAAGCTGCAGCGTTTCGATCTCGTCGCGACCTTCGTCGTCGTCGCCCTCGCCACGGTCCTCGCTACCTCGGCCCCATCGCAGTACCCCTCCGTCCTGAGCGAGACGCTGCGCTCCTCGCCGCTCTTCTTCTTCGCGTTCGTGATGCTGACGGAGCCGCTGACGGCGCCGACCAAGCGCCTGACGCGGCTCGCCTTCGCGGCGCTCGTCGGCTTTCTCTTCGCGCCGAATGTCCATATCGGCTCGTTCTACTTCACGCCGGAGCTGGCGCTCCTCGTCGGCAACGTCTTCGCCTTCGCGGTCGGTCCGAAGCGGCGGTTCCTGCTGACGCTCGAGCGCATCGAGGAAGCCGCCGCCGACACCTACGACTTCATCTTCTCCTCGCCGCGGAAGCTCGCCTTCGAGGCCGGCCAGTATCTCGAATGGACGCTCGGGCTCGACCGCCCCGACAATCGCGGCAACCGCCGCTACTTCACGCTCGCTTCCGCCCCGACCGAGAATTCCGTCCGCCTCGGCGTAAAATTCTATCCGATGTCGAGCGCGTTCAAGCGCGCGCTCGTGGCGATGCAGCCGGGCGACAGGATCTATGCCTCGCAACTCGCCGGGAGCTTCACGCTGCCGCGCAATCCCGACGCGAAGCTCGCATTCCTCGCCGGCGGGATCGGCATCACGCCGTTCCGCAGCATGCTGCAGTACCTGATCGACGAAGGGGAGAAGCGGCCGATCGTGCTTCTCTACGGCGCGGAAACCGCGGACGACATCGCCTATCGCGATGTGCTCGACGCCGCCCGGCGCGAGCTTGGGATTCGCGTGATCCATGCCGTCGCGAATGGCGCGCGCCGCGGCGAGTATCCCGGCCTGATCGACGCCAAGCTCGTGCGCGGGGCGATTCCCGATTACCGCGAACGCATCTTCTACATTTCCGGGCCGCAGGCGATGGTGAAGACGCTCCGCCGGATGCTTTTGAAACTGGGCGTCCGCCGCTCGCGAATAAAGGTCGACTTCTTCCCGGGATTTGCCTGAGCCGATCAGCGCGGGCTCAGTGCGCCTGCGTCGCGCACACCCACCACTCCGGCCTCTTCGCCGCGATCTTCGCCGCGGCCGCCTCGGTTTCCTCTCTCTCCGCATAGAGGCCGAAGCAGGCGGAGCCGGAGCCCGACATGCGGGCGACCATGCAGCCGTCCGTCGCCAGAAGCGCATCGAGCGCCGCGGTGATTTCTGGAGCAAGCGCGCAGGCCGGCGCCTCGAGGTCGTTGCGGCAATCTTCGAGCCACGCCGCAGCGTCGCGCGCGTCGCCCGCTGGCGGCGGTCTTTTGAGCGGCGGGTTGTCGCGGCGCGCGAGCGCCTTGAAGACCTCGGCGGTCGAGACCGTCTGCCCCGGCCACACGAGCACGAGCGGGAGCGGCGGCCAGTCGTCGAGCGGGTCGATGATCTCGCCGATGCCGCGCGCGCGAAGCGCCTGGCCTTCAAGGCACATCGGCACATCGGCGCCGAGCGCAAGGCCGAGCGAGCGGAGCGCACTTGCGGAGAGGCCCGCCTTGAAGCTCCGGTTCAGCCCGGCGAGCACCGCGGCGGCGTCGGCCGAGCCGCCGCCGAGACCGGCCCCGGCCGGGATGTTCTTCTCCACGCCGATCGCGACGGCCGGCGCAAGCCCGGTATGCGCGAAAAAAGCCTCCGCCGCGCGGAGCGCGAGGTCGCTCGCGTCCCCCGGCGCATGCGCCGCGAACGGTCCGCTCAGCGAGAGCGCGAGCGTCTCCGCCGGCTCGATCGCGATGCAGTCGCCAACGTCGGCGAACACGGCGACGCTGTCGAGAAGATGATAGCCGTCGTCGCGGCGGCCGGTCACGTGCAGCGCGAGATTGACCTTGGCGGGCGCGACGAGCGCCACCCCAGACGCGGACATGACTCGATGCGTCAGGTGTTGCCGGGGATCACAAGCTGCATGC
This sequence comes from uncultured Alphaproteobacteria bacterium, assembly GCA_963739005.1. GTDB lineage: Bacteria > Pseudomonadota > Alphaproteobacteria > Rhizobiales > Afifellaceae > DASWJZ01. The sequence goes on from CAVTYQ010000007.1 coordinate 396,538, forward strand.
CCGGGAAGATCTGGTCGGGGCTTTTCAGCTTGTCCTTGTTGGCGTCGAGGATCTTCTGGAACGCGCCGCCGGATTGGAGCAGCGCCGCGGAGATCGTCCAGAGCGAGTCGCCCGGCTTCACGATGTAGGTCGAAGCGTCGGTCTTCTGGATCTCCGGCTCGATCAGATGCTCCTCGGCGATTTTCCTGAGGATCAGCTTGAGCTCGTCGCCCTCGGCGCCGAAGTCGCGGGCATGCCGCCACTGGAACTGCGCCTCGAGCTGGCGGCCCGCCTTCCAATAGGCGTCGCCAAGATGATCGTTGATGACCGGATCGTCCGGCTTCAGGCCGATCGCGCGCTCAAGCTCCTCGACCGCCTTGTCGTACTGTCCGAGGCGGTAATAGGCCCAGCCCAGGCTGTCGACGATGTAGCCGTCGTTCGGGCGAAGCTCGACCGCCTTCTTGATCATCCCCATCGCCTCGTCGAGGTTCCGCCCCATGTCGACCCAGGAATAGCCGAGATAGTTCAGGACGAGCGGCTGATCGGCGCTGAGCTCCAGCGCCTTCTTGAAGTCGGCTTCCGCCTCCGGCCACTCCTTGGTGCGCTCGTAGGCGATGCCGCGGAAATAGAAGATGCTCCAGTCGGCGGTGGTCGGCGAGGGGATGCGGTCGATCGCCTGAGTATAGACGTCGGCCGCCTCGGCGAAGCGCTCGCGCCCGCGCAGCATGTTACCGTAGGAGATGTAGCTCTGGACGTCGGGATTGCCGGCGATCGCCTGCTTGAAGGCCTTCTCCGCCTCCTCGGTGCGGTCCAGGCGGTCGAGCGCGAGCGCCGCTCGCAGCTGGCCGAGCGCGCGGAACGGCGCGTCGGTCGCGATCCCTTCGTAAGTCTCGATCGCCGCCGCGTTCTGATCGTTCGCGTCGAGCAGGTTGCCGAGCGAAAGCGCGGCGAGCCCGCCGGCGATGTTGGGATCGAGATAGAGGGCGAGGCGGAGATAGAGGAAAGCCACCTCGGTCCCGCCTTCCTGGCCGATCGCGGCGCCGATGCCGGCGAGCGCCTCGGCGGCCCCCTCGACGGGACTTGTCACCGTCGCGAGGTGGGCGCGGCCGGAGCGGACATCATCGAGGGCAGCAGCGGCCAGTGCGTTGTCGGGATAGAGCGCCAGGAAGGCGGTGAGCGCGTCCTCCGCCTCCTTCGTGCGGCCGGCGATCGCGAGCGCGCGCGCATAAGCCTCGGTGATGCGGACGGCGTTGGCGTCGCGGTCGCGCGCGGCCCCCAGGTATTTCAGCGCCTCGTCGGTACGTCCGGCCGCCAGCGCGATATAGCCGCTGTGGAGAAGTTTGAAGGGCTCGTACCAGTCCTCGCCCTTCAGGCTGTCGAGGCTCGCTATCGCCCCGTCGACCTCGCCCTCGCCGGAACGCGCCCACGCCGCTACCAGGGCGTTGGTCAGATCGGCGAGCACGCCGGCGCTGGCGTCGTTCAGCCCGCTGACGGCGTCCGCATACTGCCCGAGGCGAATCTGCTCGACCGCCATGACCAGGCGGGCGGGATTGTTGCTCGGCTGCTTGTCGCGCAGCTGCTTGGCATAGGTGATGGCGTCGCCGACGTCGCCGGCGCTGGCGCTCAACACCACGGAACGCTCGAGCAGGAAGGGATTTCCGGGGTCTTCCTTCAGCGCCGCGCGGTAGAAGCGCGCCGCGCTGGCGGCGTCCTTTTCAACGTCGGCGGTGCGCGCCGCGAGGTAGGTTCCCGAGAGGCTTATCAGATCCTGATCTTCGAGTGTCGTCGGCACCGCCAGAGCCGCAGGCGCCAGCAGGACCGGCGCCACGACAAGTGCGGCAAGCCCGCGAAAAGTGCGCGCGAATCGCGTCATTGTCTCGGGTTCCCTTGCTTTGTCTTGGGATACCCCTAAGGGCGTCCCGGAGCAATGCTTGCGTCGGCCGCGCGGCGCGCCGGCCATCACGTCAATGTGCGCGGGCGATGCAGAACGATACCGCCTGCAGGAGAGCCGCCTTGTACCGCTCGTCAGGGAGCGGCGCGAGCGCATCGCGGGCCATCGCTCCGTAGTGGCGGGCCCGCTCGACGGTGTCTTTCAGCGCGCGCGTCCGGTCGAGCAGCGAAACCGCATGGTCGAGGTCATCGTCGGCGATCGAGCCCTTGACCAGCGTGCGCTTCCAGAACTCGCGATCCGCCGCCGTGCCGCGCCGGTAGGCGAGCACGATCGGCAGCGTCACTTTGCCCTCACGGAAATCGTCGCCCACATCCTTGCCGAGCGTCGGCGTCTGCCCGCCATAGTCGAGCGCGTCGTCGATCAGCTGGAAGGCGATGCCGAGATTGGCGCCGAACGAGCGGAAGGCGGCGCGCACGCCGCGGTCGCCGCCGGCGACGATCGCCCCCACCTCGGCGGCGGCGGAGAAGAGCACCGCGGTCTTGGCGCGCACCACGTCGAGGTATTCGTCCTCGGTCGTCTCCGTGTTCTTGGCGGTGGTGAGCTGCATCACCTCGCCCTCGGCGATCGTGGCGGCGGCGGCGGAAAGGACTTCGAGCGCCTCCAGCGACCCGACATCGACCATCATCTTGAAGGCCTGGCCGAGCAGGAAATCGCCGACGAGCACGCTTTCCTGATTGCCCCAGACGAGGCGCGCCGCGCGTTTTCCACGCCGGGTCTCGCTTTCGTCGACCACGTCGTCGTGGAAGAGCGTCGCGGTGTGCATGAACTCCACGCTCGCCGCGAGCTTCACCTCCGCGCCGCCGCGATAGCCACAAGCGCCGGCCGAGGCGATCGTCACCATCGGCCGCAGCCGCTTGCCGCCGGAATCGATCAGATAGCGGGCGACCTGCGGGATCAGGGCCACGTCGGAGCTCGTCCGCTCGATGACGAGGCGGTTCACCTGCTCCATCCCGGCGGCGGTCGCCTCGACGAGCGGCGAGATCAGCGCCCGTTCCGAGGGCGATTCTTCAAACGAGACAACGACGGCCACAGGTTCTCCCGGGTTTGTCGGAGAATAGGACGCAAGACCGGCCCGACAAAGCGACACGTTGGCACAATTCGGGCCGTCCGGGTCAAGCGGCTTCGCCCGGAGCCCGGGAGAGGCTAGGGTCGCGCCCGTGGTAGAGCTCCTGCGCAGCAACGATCCCGTACTCATCTCCTTTGCCGACGCGCTCCTGAACGAGGCCGGCATCGAGCACGCCGTCGTGGACCAGAACATGAGCGTGATGGAGGGCTCGCTCGGCATCCTGCCGCGCCGCATGCTGGTCGCCCGCCACCGGCTCGCGGACGCGCGCCGTATCCTCACAGAGGCAGGCCTCGACAGCGAGCTTTCGTGAGCGCGAAGGCGGAAGCGGAGGAACTGACCCGCGACGCCTTCCTCGGCGGATGCGTCACCCTGGTGCAGCCGCGCGACGGCCACCGCGCCGGGCTCGACGCCGCGCTCCTGCAGGCGCTCGTCCCGGCCGATGCCACGGGCCTTGCGGTCGATCTCGGCGCCGGCGTCGGCACCGTCGCCTTCTCGATTGCGGCGCGCGCGCGGTCGCTTTCAGCAATCGGCGTGGACCGCGACGCCGATCTCGTCGCCTGCGGGCGGGCGGCGCTTGCACTGCCGGCGAACGCCGGCTTCGCGGATCGGGTCCGCCTGGTCGCAGCCGAAATTGGCGAGGCGCCGACGCTTTCCGCGCGTATCGGCGTCGCCGCCGGCGGCGCGGATTGGGTGCTGATGAATCCGCCTTTCGATCGCGACGGGCGTGTCTCCCGATCCCCCGATGCCCGCCGCCGCGCGGCGCACGTGGCGGCAGACGGGTTGATCGGCGCGTGGACGGCGCGCGCGGCGGCACTGCTCAAGCCCGGCGGCGCGCTCGGCCTGATCCATCGGGCCGCGGCGCTCGCGGACGTGCTTCAGGCGCTCTCGCCGCATTTCGGCGGCGTCCGCGTCCTCCCCGTCCATCCCAAGGCCGGCGCGGCCGCAAGCCGCATCCTTGTCACCGCGCGGCGCGGGGCGCGCGCGCCGCTCACGCTGGCGCCCGGCCTTGTTCTCCACGCGACCGGCGGGGCGTGGACGCCCGAGGCGGGCGCCGTGCTTCGCGGCGAGGCGGAACTCGCGGCGGAACCCACGAATTGACCTTGAGAGATCGTCGGGGCTGGCTAATTCCACCCCATCGCGCCATTTTCACGGGACCATGAGCGACAATCCAACCTGGCGGGAAAGCGTGCTTGAGCCGATCGAGGCAGGGCTGAAGCGGATTTTCCCCGATTACGGCGCGCCGCTCATACCGGTGGTGCGGCTCTCCGGCGCGATCGGGCGCGTCTCGCGCTTCCAATCGGGGCTGACGCTCGCCGGCATCGCGCCGCTCCTGAAAAAGGCCTTCGCCATCCGCGCCGCGCCCTCGGTGGCGCTCGTCGTGAATTCGCCGGGCGGCTCGCCGGTCCAGTCGCACCTGATCTACAAGCGCATCCGCGCGCTCGCGGAGGAGAAGGAGAAGACGGTCATCGTCTTCGTCGAGGACGTCTGCGCGTCGGGCGGCTACATGATTGCCTGCGCCGGCGACGAGATCGTCGTCGATCCGGCGTCAATCGTCGGCTCGATCGGGGTCGTCACCGCGGGCTTCGGCTTCGTCGACGCGATGCGCAAGATCGGGGTGGAGCGCCGCGTCTACACGTCCGGCGAGTCCAAGGTTATCCTCGACCCCTTCCAGCCGGAGAAGCCGGAGGACGTGGCGCGGCTCCGCGCCATCCAGGAGGAAGTGCACGACCACTTCATCGAGATCGTCAGGACGCGCCGCGGCGAGGTGCTCGCCAAGGACAAGGAGCTCGAGATCTTCTCCGGAGAATTCTGGTCGGGAAAGACGGGCGTCGCGCTCGGCCTCGCCGACCGCGTGGGCGATATCCGCTCGGTGCTGCGCGAGCGCTTCGGCGAGAAGGTACGGCTCCGGCTCTTCTCCACGGAGCGGAGCTTCTTCGGGCGGAAGGGCATCGGCATCGGGGGCGCGCTCGGCGCGGCCTTCGCCGACCGGCTGATCTCCGACCTTGACGAACGCGCGCTTTGGGAGCGTTACCGGCTCTAGGGGCCCGAAAGGCGGGGAGCGGCTTTCGGATGAGATCATGCCGAAGAGCGGGGACTTCAGGAGGCTGAACGATGCCGCAGCTCATCATCGTTGCCGCGCTCGCCGTTGGCGGCTGGATCGCCTGGAGGGCGGTGAAGCGCGAGATGGCGCGCGTCGGCCGCGAGGTCGACAAGATGCGCGGCCGCCCGACCGACACTCTGGAGCAAGACCCGAAGACCGGGCGCTACAAGGTGAAAGGCAAGGCGTAAGCCACTCGGCCCATGCTGTGCTAGAGTTGCAACTTAGGACGGCGAACGATCTGCCGAAGATTAGATGACCGCTCTTGCAAGAACGCCCGCTCCCGACATCGCGCCCGGCCTGTGGACCGCCGAGCAGTTCCTCGACTTCTACGTGACGCGGCCGGAAGGCGAACGCTGGCAGCTTATCGATGGGCTTGCGATCATGATGGTTCCTCCAAGCTTCATGCATCAGAGGATCGCCGACAATTTCAAAAGCGCGCTGAACGCGTCGCTTGGGCGCGAACGGCCGATGCTCTATGCGTTCGAGAATGTTGGCCTGCGCATCCCTGGTATCGAAGATTTCAACCCGCAGCCCGATATCGCCGTTTGCCATGCTGACTTGGCGCGCGAGTACTACGCCGACCGCTTCTTCCTCGTCGCGGAGGTGATCTCGCCCTCAAACACGGCCGAGATGATCGACCGCAAGCTGGAACTCTACCGAAGCCATCCGGACAATATCTACTGCCTGACAATCGATCAGGATTCGGTGCACGTCGCGCTCTACGCGGGCGAGCAGGACTGGGCGCGAACCGACTTCCGCGCGCTCGATGACGTCGTCAGGCTTCCGGCTTTTGCGTTCGAGGCGAAGCTCGCCGACATCTATGCCGGCACGCCGCTTGCTCGGTGAGTCGCACCCAAGCGACGACTAGTCGCTCCCGAGCGCTATCCCGCGTGCGAGCGAGCCGCCGTGTAGGAAATCAGCTCCAGAAGCGATCCGTCCGGATCACGGAAGTAGACGCTGCGTCCGCGGCCGCGCGCCGCTTTGCGGTTCACCGGACCGAGCTCGATATGGACTCCGTTCTTGTCGAGATGCGCCATCGCCTCTTCGACCGGGCCGGGCCATTCGAAGCAGAGATCGCTGCCGCCCGGCTGCACCGGCCGCTTGGCGACCGGCGCCGGATCGATGCCGGGGCCGTGGCAGTTCAGCTGCGTATCGCCGAAGCGGTAGGCCCAGCCTTCGCCCTGGCTCACCACCTCCGCGCCGAGCACGTCCCGGTAGAAGGAATTCGAAACGCCCCAATTCGAGACGCGGATCACGCAATGGTCGAACCTGATCTTCGTCATGGCTGCCTATCCTAGCGATCGTTGCAAGCGTACCTATTTACGCAGACCGGCCCTTCACGAGCAGAACCCAGTTCCTGCCGGAATTCTCCCAGCCGTCCCTCACCATGGGCCGTTTCGCGATCTCGCGGTATCCCGAGCGCTGGTAAAGGCGGCGGCCTCCGGCATTTGCGTCGGAGACGATGATCGAGAGCCCGTCACGGTCGGTGTCCGCGGCCAGTCTTTCGGCGATCGCGAGGAGCCGCGCCCCGTGCCCCTTGCCGCGATGCTCCGGATAGGTGGCGAGGACATTCACGTACCAGGTCCGTGGCGCGAGGTTCTCAAGCTCCTGCATCGGCACGAACATCGCCGGCATCGCGTCGTAGTCGATCGGCTTGGGCTCGTCCGGCAGCGGGTAGCCGGTCAGGCACGAAACGACTTCGCCGCCCTCCTCCACCATCACCGCGTTTCGATAGGAGAAGCTTCCCTCCGCACGGCCCGCGCGACGACGCCCGACCTCCCAGGCGTCTTCGCCGGGCTCGGCCATGCGCGACCACAGATAAAGCGGCAGCCCGTAACCCGCCATGTTGACGAGTTCGGCCATCGCCGCTGCATCGGCGGGCGTCGCATATCGAAACGGCGGAGAAAGCTCGATCATCACATGTTCAGGTAGACCGGCCCCTCGCCGCCCTGCGGCGGGACCCAGGTGATGTTGCCGTTCGGGTCCTTGATGTCGCAGGTCTTGCAGTGGACGCAGTTCTGCGCGTTGATCACGAAGCGCGGATCACCACCCTCCTCCGCCCACTCGTAGACGCCGGCCGGGCAATAACGCGACGACGGTCCGGCGAAGACGTCGTGCTCGCTCGCCTTCTGGATTTCCGCATCGGCGACGCGAAGATGCACCGGCTGATCCTCCTCGTGGTTGGTGTTCGAGAGGAACACCGAGGAGAGCCGGTCGAAGGTCAGGACGCCATCGGGCTTCGGATAGTCGATGCGCTTCGCCGCGCTTGCCGGCATCAGCGTCGCCGAGTCCGGCTTGCCGTGGCGAAGCGTGCCGAAGAGCGAGAAGCCGAAGAGCTCGTTCGTCCACATATCGAGTCCGCCGACCGCCACGCCGCCGAGCGTGCCGAGCCGCGACCAGAGCGGCTTCACGTTCCTGACGCGCTTCAGGTCGCGGCCGATCTCCGAGCCGCGCCACGCCGCCTCGTAGCCGTCGAGCGTGTCGTGCGCGCGGCCTTCGGCGATCGCCGCCGCGACGTGCTCCGCCGCGAGCATGCCTGAGAGCATCGCGTTGTGGCTTCCCTTGATGCGCGGCACGTTGACGAGGCCCGCCGCGCAGCCGACCAGCGCCCCGCCCGGAAAGACGAGCTTCGGCACGCTCTGATAGCCGCCTTCGGTGATCGCGCGCGCGCCGTAGCCGATGCGCCGCCCGCCTTCGAACGTGCCGCGGATCGCATCGTGCGTCTTGAAGCGCTGGAATTCCTCGAACGGCGAGAGGTAGGGGTTCTTATAGTTCAGGTGCACGACGAAGCCGACCGACACGAGGTTCGTGTCGAAATGATAGAGGAAGGAGCCGCCGCCGGACCTCCGGTCGAGCGGCCAACCGAAGGAATGCTGCACCAGTCCCGGCCGATGCTTTGCCGGATCGACCTCCCAGAGCTCCTTCAGCCCGATGCCGAATTTCTGCGGCTCGCGGCCATCGCTTAGGCCGAAACGGCGGATCAGCTCTTTCGCGAGCGAGCCGCGCGCACCTTCGGCGACGAGCACGTATTTGCCGAGAAGCGCCATGCCGCGCTGATAGCTCGGCCCGGCCTCGCCGGATTTCGTCACCCCCATGTCGCCGGTAGCGACGCCGATGACCGCGCCCTTCTCGTCGGTCAGAAGCTCGGCGCCGGCAAAGCCCGGATAGATCTCGACGCCGAGCGCTTCGGCTTTGGTCGCGAGCCAGCGGCAGACGCTTCCGAGCGAGACGATGAAATTGCCGTGGTTCGACATCAGCCGCGGCATCATGACGTTCGGCAGCCTCACCGCGCCCGACGGCCCGAGCCAGAGGAAGCGGTCGTCGGTGACCGCCGTCTTGATCGGCGTCTCCTCGCTCCGCCATTCCGGCAAGAGCCGGTCGAGTCCCACCGGATCGATGACCGCGCCCGACAGGATATGCGCCCCGACCTCCGAACCCTTCTCGAGGAGCACGACGGAAAGCCCGGGATTGATCTGCTTCAGCCGGATCGCCGCGGAAAGCCCCGCCGGCCCGCCGCCGACGACGACCACGTCATATTCCATGCTCTCGCGCTCTGGCGGCGCGTCGGGATCGGGCATTGCCGAGGCCTTGATCAAGTGCCGGTCCGATCCGGGATAAACGCGGCAACGCGACCTGTCCACAAAGGCACCCTGATCCTCCCACGTCGCCTGCGACGGGGGAGGGGGACCATGCGAAGCATGGTGGAGGGGGCGGACACGAGCGCGGCGGCCGGCATTCGCCCCCTCCACCGCCTACGGCGGTCCCCCTCCCCCGCTTTGCGGGTGAGGACTATCGCGTCGCCGCCTCCACGATCATGCGGAGAACCGCTTCCAATATGTCATCACGAAGCACGTCAGTCGCCATCAAGCGGACGACGTGTATCCCCTGCGCTGACAGCCATGCGTCGCGCCGCGCATCGTGGCGGAGCTGGTCAGGATGATCGTGAATCGCCCCGTCCACTTCGACGGCCAGACGAGCAGACGGACAATAGAAGTCCAGGATGTAGGGGCCGATCGGGTGCTGCCGTCGAAATCGCAGGCCGTTAAGACGGCCACCGCGAACCGCGTCCCAGAGCACGACCTCCGGGAGGCTCATGTCGCGTCTGAGCGCCCTTGCACGCTTAAACGTGACGATCGGTGCGCGCATCGCCCTGGTCCCTTGTGTAGCGCCGGGTACTGCGACACACAGCGGTTGCCAATGGCTTTTAAGTTACCAGCCCCCGTGGAAAGAGAAAGGTATGCAAGCGCGCTCTGCTGTCTATCCCGCCGACCTTCTCCGCTTCTATCTCGAGGCGGGGATCGACGTTGCGCTCGCAGAGGCGCCGGTCGACCGTTTCGCGCTCTCGCGCGCGCAGGCGGAGGACATGGCGCGGCGCAAGGATGCCGCTGAGCGGCGCGGGTCCGAGCCGACACGCTCCGGCGCCAGGGCGCCAAGCGCAGCACCCGCGCGCGGCGCCCCGCCGCCCACGTCCCCCCCATCCGCTTCGCCCAATCTCGCCGTCCCCTCCGAAGCGGCGGTGATGGCCGCGCGCGAAGCCGCCGTCACCGCGGAGACGCTCGACGAACTCCGCGCGACGCTCGCGAGTTTCGAGGGCTGCAACCTCCGCCTCACCGCGACCAACCTCGTCTTCGCCGACGGTAACCCGGAGGCGCGCGTGATGTTCGTCGGTGAGGCGCCGGGCATGGAAGAGGACCTGCAGGGCCTTCCCTTCGTCGGCCGCTCCGGCCAGCTCCTCGACCGCATGATTCATGCGATCGGGCTCGACCGCTCGTCCGCCTACATCGCCAACGTCATCCCGTGGCGGCCGCCCGGCAACCGCACGCCGACACCGCAGGAGACGGAGATCTGCCGCCCCTTCATCGAGCGCCAGATCGCGCTCGTCGATCCGGATTTCCTGGTGCTCCTCGGCGGCGCTTCGGCGAAGCAGCTCCTGAAAACCAACGAGGGCGTCCTCAAGCTCCGCGGCCAATGGCGCGACTACGACACCGGCACCAGAACGATCCGCGCCATGGCGACGCTCCACCCCGCCTATCTCCTGCGCCAGCCGCTGCAAAAAAAGCTCGCCTGGCGGGATCTGTTGAGCTTGAAGGCGGCGATCGATGCCGGCTGAGCGCCGTGAGAACCAGATGATCGGAGGCGTCACGTTCCTCGTTCATGACTACGACGAGGCGATCGCCTACTTCACGGAGAAGCTCGGCTTCGCGCTTCTCGAAGACACGCCGCTCGGAGACGGAAAGCGCTGGGTGCGCGTAGCGCCGCGCGGCGGCGGGACCAACCTCCTCCTCGCCAAAGCGGCGTCGCCCGATCAAAGCCAACAGGTGGGCCGGCAGTCCGGCGGCCGGGTCTTCCTATTTCTCAACACTGACGATTTCCGGCGCGACTATGAGATCATGCGTTCCCGCGGCGTGGTCTTCGAAGAAGCGCCGCGCGAAGAACCCTACGGGACGGTGGCAGTGTTCAGAGACCTCTGCGGCAATCGATGGGACCTCATTGAAATGCGGCGCGCGAATTGAGGCTTCTGTCCGCAGTTTTTGCGCCGCTCGCCTTGGCCGGCATGCTCACCGCCGGCGGAGACGCGATGGAGGGTCGCCCGGGCTCCCGAGAAGTGCCCATCCTCCCCGTCAACATCATCGACGGCGCCGACGATCGCGATTCGCTCATCGCGATCGGTCCGTCGCTCGGCCTCTCGCCGGCAGAGATCGCGCAGATCCGGGAAGTCTCCGGCTATGTCGGCTGCTTCCTGCCGACGCCGTCGGTCGGCAGCGGGGCGCTCTTCCTCACCAACCGCCAGGTCATCACCGCCGCGCACATCTTCTTCACGCCGTCCGGCCAGCCGCGCTCCGCCTGCTTCTTCAAGAACCAGGCTGCGGATTCCAGGAAGATCGATCTCCTCATCGATCGAGGCCGCGCGGCCTTCGGCGCAATCCCGCCGCGGGCCGGCTCGAACGCCGACTTCGCCATCGTCACGCTGGCGGAGCCGATCGCCGGCGCGACGCCGTTTCCGGTGGACGACCGCGTGCCGGTCGCGGCCGGCGACCGGCTTATCGTCATCACCGCGCATCCGGTCGGCATGGAGAAGGCCGTCGACAATTCCGTACCGGTCGCACAGGGCTGCACGGTCCGGCGCGTCCCGATCTCGACCGCGCCCACCTCCTTCTACCGGACAGACTGCGACGCGACCGGCTCGTCCTCGGGCGGCATGCAGCTCGCGCGCGCCGGCGGTCGGCTCGTCTTCCGCGGCATCACGATCACCACCGGCCCCTGGCAGGACCCGGCCTTCCGCGGCGCGCCCTATGACGAGCGCGGCGGCAGCGTCACCACGGCGCTCGGCACCGACGCCGCCGTTCTCGCGGCCGGGCGGCGCCTGGCGAGCGGGAACCAATGAGCGCCGCAGCGGTAGGCGGACCGCCGGAATCGGCGGCATTTTGCCGGATCGCCGTTCGCCCGCGATGGGCTAGTATGACGGGTCGGCAAGCGGCTCGAATCGAGCATCGGTGAAGATCGCCCGTCCCTCATTTCTGCGCACGAGCGTTGGGCCCCTCTTCCTCGGGTTTCTTGTGCTTGTCCTGCTCGCCGGCTGGATCAGTTGGTTTCTTCACGAGCAGAGCGCACGGAGCACATCGATCCGCCGCTCCATCCAGATCGAAGGCGATCTGCGCCAATTCCTGTCGGTGCTGCAGGACGCCGAAACGGGACAGCGCGGATACCTCCTGACCGGCGATCAGCGGTACCTCGCCCCCTTCAACGATGCGCTGGCGAATATCGACGATGCCTATTCCGGCCTCGCGCAGGCCGGGATCGACCGACCCTACCTCCAGCCTTCGCTAAGAAAGCTTCGCGAGGTCGCCGGCCAGAAGCTGGCGGAGATGAAGACGACCGTCGATCGGCGGCAGGCCGGAGACGTGACGGGCGCTCTCGAAATCGTGCGTGGTGGCACCGGGCGCTCGCTCATGTACGACGCGCGGAAGCTGATCGACGACATCGTCGATCAGGAAGATCAGAGCCTCGATGTCTTGCAGGCGGAGGCGTCGCGGACACGGACCGCGCTGGAAGTCGCCGTCTGGGCCGTGCTCGTATTCGTGCTCATCGTCGGCGCCTACGCCATCGGCAGCGCCTGGCAACTGGCGTCCGGTCTGCTGCAAACGCGCGATGACCTGCACGCGGCAAACGAAGGCCTTCTGGCGGAAGCGCGGCGGCGCGAACAAGCGGAGGATCAGCTCCGCCAATCGCAGAAGATGGAGGCGATCGGACAGCTCACCGGCGGCCTCGCCCACGACTTCAATAACATGCTCGCGGTCATCGTCTCGGGTCTCAGCCTCCTGAAGCGGCGGATGGCGCGCGGCGAGCCGAACCCGGAAGAGCTGATCGATGCGGCGATCGACGCGGCGCATCGCGCCGGCACGCTGACGAAGCGGCTGCTTGATTTCTCGCGTCGGCAGGCGCTTGTCCCCGAGCCGGTCGACGCCAACAAGCTCGTCGCCGGAATGGCCGACCTCCTGCGCCGCACGCTCGGCGGGCAGGTGCACCTGGAGACCGTGCTCGGTGGCGGGCTGTGGCTGACGCACGCCGATCCGAGCCAGCTCGAGAACGCCATCCTCAACATCGCCGTCAACGCGCGCGACGCCATGCCGGAAGGCGGCCGGCTCACCATCGAGACGCAGAACGCGCATCTCGACGACCGCTACGCGTCGGAGAACGTGGAGGTGAGGCCGGGACAGTACGTGCTCATCGCCATCTCCGACACCGGCGCGGGAATGCCCGCCGATGTCGTCGCCAGGGTGTTCGAACCCTTCTTCACGACCAAGGCGATCGGCAAGGGCACGGGCCTTGGCCTGTCGCAGGTCTTCGGTTTCACCAAGCAGTCCGGCGGCCACGTGAAGATCTACTCAGAGCTCGGCGCCGGGACGACGGTGAAGCTCTATCTGGCGCGCTTCTTCGGCACGAAGGAGGCGCAGACCGGATCGGGCGCCGCCGCCGCTCCCGTGAGCCGCGGCGAGGGAGAGGTTGTGCTCGTCGTCGAGGACGAGGCGAGCGTTCGCCAATTGACCGTCGAGGGGCTGGCCGATCTCGGTTACACAACCCTTGCGGCTGAAAGCGCCGTGGCCGCCCTGCGCGTGCTCGACGAGCGGAGCGACGTCGATCTTCTCCTGACCGACGTCGTCATGCCGGACATGAACGGCCGCAAATTGGTCGAGGCTGCGCTCGCCCGCTTCCCGAAGCTGCGCGTCCTCTACATGACCGGCTATACGCGCAACGCGATCGTCCACAACGGCGTGCTCGACGCCGACGTTCAGCTCCTCTCCAAGCCGTTCACGGTCGAGACGCTGGCGCTGAAAGTCCGCGGCGCGCTTTCGGACGAGTAGCCGGCCGCGATTCCGTTCAGGTCGCGGCTAAAACGCCTTCGGTCGCCCCCAGGAGCGCGCGGCGTTGCCCCTCGGCGTTGTCTGGCCGACAACCGGTGCAATCTTCTGAGAACCGATTCGGAAACGCCTTGGCCCGCCAGATCATCCCAGTCCTCGCGCTGCTCCTTTCGACGGCGTTCCTGCTCGCGGGAAACGGGATGCTCGGCCTGCTGCTGCCGCTTCGCGGCACGGCGGAGGGCTTCTCCACCGGGCAGCTCGGCCTCCTCGGGACCGGCTGGGCGACCGGCTTCATCCTCGGCTGCCTGACCGCGCCGATCGTGGTGCGCCGCGTCGGCCACATCCGCGCCTTCGCCTGCTCGGCCGCCTTCGCGGCGATCATCATCCTCCTGGCCGGACTCCTCGTCATCCCGCTCGCCTGGATCCTGCTTCGCGTCGGCTCCGGCTTCTTCACCGCTGGCGCCTTCATGATCATCGAGAGCTGGCTGAACGAGCGCGCCAGCAACGAGAGCCGCGGAACGATCTTCGCCGTCTACATGATGGTGACCTATCTCGGCATCACCGCCGGCCAGCTCGGCGTCGGCGCCGGCGACCCGCACACCTCGACGCTCTTCATCGTGGGCGCCATCCTCTTCACCTTCGCCATCGTTCCCACCGCGCTTTCGACCGCCGCCTCGCCGCGCCCGCTGACGCGCGTCTCGATCGACCTCAAGAAGCTCTTCTTCAACTCGCCGGTGTCGTTCCTGACCGTGCTCCTGGTCGGCGTCGTGAACGGCGCCTTCGGCACGCTTTCCGCGGTCTGGGGCTCCAAGATCGGTCTCTCAACGCCGCTGATCGCGCTGATGGCGAGCATCACCGTCGTCTCCGGGGCGCTGACGCAGCTTCCGGTCGGCCGCATCTCCGACAAGACCGACCGCCGCTACGTGATCGTCGGGCTCGCACTTTGCGCCGGCCTCTCGGGCCTCGCCATCGCCGTCCTCAATCCGGCCAACCCGGCGCTCCTGCTGACTCTGACCGGGCTCTACGGCGCGGCCACCTATCCGATCTATGGGATCGCCGTCGCGCACGCCAACGACTATGCCGACGCGAGCGAGTTCGTCGCCGTCTCCGGCGGGCTGCTGCTCCTCTACGGCGCCGGCACGATGTTCGGGCCGCTCTTCGGAAGCGCGGCGATGGCGGGGATCGGGCCGCAGGCGCTTTTCGCAGTCACCGCCGCGGCGCATGCGCTGATCGCGGCCTACGCCTTCTACCGGACGTTCAAGCGCGCCCCGATCCCGGAGAACGCGCGCGAGGCGTACCTGACCGTGCCGAATTCACGGATGCTGACCCCGGAGGCAGCGACGCTCGACCCGCGCGCGGAAGACGCGACCGTACTGGACGACGAGGCGATGGCGGTTGGGAAATAGACCTTGCCCGCGTTGGTGGAACCCAAGACCGCCTCATGCTGAGGTGCGAGCGGAACGCGAACCTCGAAGCACGCAACAGCGTGGCCCCGGACCCTCCTTCGAGACGGCCCCGACTTTGTCGGGCCCGCACCTCAGGATGAGGGTTGTGATATGAAGGTACCGCCGTAGGAACCCGTGCCGCAAATGCCGAAACCGAGCGAGCCACGCGCCTTCATCCCCGTCCGCATCGCGGTGCTGACCGTGTCGGACTCACGTTCGCTCGCCGAAGACAAGTCGGGCGACACGCTCGCCGCGCGCATTTCCGATGAAGGTCACATCCTCGCCGCGCGGAAGATCGTCACCGACGACGTGGAGAAGATCCGCGCCGTCGTGAAGGGCTGGATCGACGACAAGGGCATCGATGTCGTCATCACCACGGGCGGCACCGGATTCACCGGCCGCGATGTCACGCCGGAGGCGCTCGAGCCGCTTTTCGAAAAGCGCATGGACGGCTTCTCGGAGGTCTTCCACCGCATCTCCTACGACAAGATCGGCACCTCCACGATCCAGAGCCGCGCCACCGGCGGCGTCGCCGGCGCGACCTTCATCTTCGCGCTGCCGGGCTCCCCCGGCGCCTGTCGCGACGCCTGGGACGGTATCCTGAAGGCGCAGCTCGACTATCGCCACATGCCCTGCAATTTCGTGGAGATCATGCCGCGCCTCGACGAGCATCTGAGGCGCAACAAGGGTTGACCGCAGCGACATCTGGTCGGTTTGACGCGAGCGCCGCAGTGCTTACGTTAGGGATCGGGTGGCGATCCAAGCCGGCTGCGCGAGAGCGCTGACCGATGGCGTAGCCGGCGCCTTGCAAAGGAGCTTCCAATGCATGTTGCCGAGATCCTGAAGACCAAGGGGAGCAAGGTCGTCACCATCCGGCCCGATCTCAGCGTCGAGCATCTGGCGCAGCGGCTGAAGCTGGAGGGGATCGGCGCGGCTATCGTCAGCCATGACGGCGCGGCGATCGACGGCATCATCTCGGAGCGCGACATCGTCCGCGCGCTCGCCGAATACGGCGCTGCGGGCTTGACCGACAAGACCGCCGCCGACCTCATGACCAAGGCGGTCGTCACCTGCTCGCCGGAGGACACGATCTCGCACGTGTCGAAGGTGATGACCAAGCGGCGCATCCGGCATCTGCCGGTGATCGAGGATCAGAAGCTCATCGGCATCGTCTCGATCGGCGACGTCGTCCATCATCGGCTGAACGAGCTGGAACTCGAAACGAACGTGCTTCGCGACTACGCGGTGTCGCGGCACTAATCCGCGGCGTGTCTTTCGCGGATATGCACCGCAAGCCAGACCGTGGGCTCGTCGGCCGCGGTAAATGTGACGCGGTGACGCTTACGCGCCGGCAGGAAGACGTAGTCGCCCGGCTCCAACCGCCGCTCCGCCTCGCCCTCGACGGCGAGCCCGGCGGCGCCTGAAAGCAGGATCACCCACTCGTCGTGCGGCTGGTCGTACCAAAACCCCGGCGGCGATGCCTGACCCGTGGAGACGATCCGCCTGATCCACACGCCGGGCTGCTTGAGCAGATCGGTGAATTCCTCATCCGCCGACCTGCCGGGCAGGTTCGCAAAGATGTTGCCCATATTTCGCCGCGGCGGCCTCAGTCCCTCTCGACCTTCACTGCGTCGTTTCCCGATCCGAAGGCTTCGCCGCTCGGCGTCGCCGGCAGGTCGGTCTTCACCTCCGGGCGCGGCTCGCCGATCTTGTAGACGGCGAGGATATCGTCGGTCGCAGTGTTTCTAAGCATGTTGAACCAGCGGCGGCAGCCCGCCTGATGGTTCCAGCGCTCGGCATGGATGCCTTTCGGATTGCTGCGCAGGAACACGTAGCCCGCCCATTCCTCGTCGCTCATTGTTTCCGACTTCGTCGGGCGCGCGATATGTGCCTCCCCGCCATAGGCGAAATCCGAGACATCGCGCTCACCGCAATAAGGGCAGCGGATCAGGAACATGGCGACTTCGCCCGAAGCCGGGCGCCGCGCGCCCTCTCCCCCCTTGCGGGGGAGAGTTGGAGAGGGGGGAAGCGCGAAGGCCGCGGCAGCGTCCTTTCCCCTACCCTGACCCTCCCCCGCAAGGGGGGAGGGAATGGAGCGCACACCACGCGCTTCAGCCATCGTCATTCTTCGACCTCAATGCGCCACGGCAGCAGCGCCGTGCTCGGCGACCAATGCGCCGGAGGAGAACCGCTCCATCGCGAACGGCGCGGCGATCGCATTCGGCGTATCCTTCGCCACGAGATCGGCGAAGGCGTGGCCTGAGCCAGGCGTCGCCTTCCAGCCGCCGGTGCCCCAGCCGCCGTTGATGTAGAAGCCCTTCACCGGAGTCTTCGAGATGATCGGGCTCGCGTCGGGGCAGACGTCGACGATGCCGCCCCATTGCCGCATCATCCGGAGCCGCGACACGAAGGGGAAAAGCTCGATCAGCGACGCCATCTGATGCTCGATGATGTCGAGCGAGCCGCGCTGCGTGTAGCTCACATATGCGTCGATGCCGGCGCCGATCACGAGCTCGCCCTTGTCCGACTGGCTGACATAAACGTGGACGGCGTTCGACATCACGACACAAGGCAGGATCGGCTTGATCGGCTCCGATACGAGCGCCTGCAAGGGATGGCTCTCGATCGGAAGCTTCAGCCCGACCATTTTTGCGATGACACTCGTGTGCCCGGCGGTGACGCAGGCGACCTTGCCGGTCTTGATCGTCCCCTTCGTGGTGACGACGCCGGTGACCGCCCCGGCCTCGACCAGGATATCCGTCACCTCGCATTGCTGGAGGATGTCGACGCCCATCGCATCCGCCGCGCGCGCATAGCCCCACACCACCGCATCGTGACGGTTGACGCCACCGGAACGCTGGAGCGTCGCGCCGATCACCGGATAGCGCGCCGATTTCGCGATCGAGATCGGCGGGCAGAATTCCTTAACCTCGTCCGGCTCCAGCCATTCCGCGTCGATGCCGTTCAGCCGGTTCGCCTCGACGCGGCGCCTGAGCTGCCGCGCCTCGCCCTCGTCATGCGCAAGATTCAACACGCCGCGGTGGCTCATCATGATGTTGAAGTCGAGCTCGCGGCCGAGCGTCTTCCAGAGATCGAGCGCGTGCTGGTAGATCGCGGCGCTCTCGTCGTTGAGATAATTGGAGCGGATCACGGTCGTGTTGCGGCCGGAATTGCCGCCGCCGATCCAGCCCTTCTCGATCACCGCGATGTTCTTCAGGCCGTGGAGCTTCGCGAGATAGTAGGCGGTCGCGAGTCCATGCCCTCCCCCGCCGATGATGACGGCGTCGTAGCTCGCCTTCGGCTCCGGAAAGCGCCAGGCCGGCTGCCAGCCCTGGTGGCCGCGAAGCCCTTCGCGAATGAGCGAGACGACATTGTAGCGCTGCATCGCCCCGGTTTAGGGGCCCCCGCCACGCCGGGCAATCGCGGAAGCGGCGGGCCGGTGTCGCAGGCCGGCCTAACCCCAGAGGATGTGGCGGTAGGCGCGGTCGCGGAGCCGCGTCGGAACAAGCGGCACGAAAAGCAGGATGGCCTTTGCCGCGATGCCGGGCGCATAGGCGGGGCGAGGATGCGTTGCGGTCGCCGCCTTCAGGATGACTTTCGCAACGTCTTCCGCGGACACGGAGAGCAGGCTTCCGGACATCATCGTCCGCTGCATCAGCTGTTTCAGCCGCTCCTTGAAGTGCGCATAGGGGTCGTTTGCGCCGCCCTCGGGAATGCTCCCGAACATCTTCTCCTGGAACCGCGTCTGGACCGGACCGGGCATGATGTTCACGACCTTGATCCCGAACGGCGCAACTTCCGGCCGGAGCGTGGCGGCGATCGCCTCAACTGCGAACTTCGAAGCGTGATAGGCCCCTGCCCCGGGCAGGATCACCCGCCCCGCCGTCGAGCCGAGCGTGATCAACCGGCCGTAGCCCGCCCGCCGCATCCCGGGCAGCACGAGCTGCGTCATGCGGATGAGCCCGATGACGTTGGTCTCGAATTCCTTGCGCACGGCCGCGATGTCGATCTCCTCGATCGGGCCGTGCACCGGATAGCCGGCATTGTTGACGAGGATCGCGACCGCGCCGAAGCGCGCCTCGACCGCGGCGACGCCGGCGCGCATGCTTTCCTCGTCGGTCACGTCGAGTTGAAGCGTCTCGCAGCCGGCCTCATTCAGGTCCTCGATGTCCTTGAGATTGCGCGCCGTGGCGAAGGTCGGAAAGCCGGCACGCAGGAAGGCAAACGCTGCCGCGCGCCCGATGCCGCTTGAGCAGCCGGTGATCAGGACGGGGCGGGAAACGGATGGCGGCGGGGTCATCGATGCGGCACATCCGTTACCGGCCCCACATGTCCGGAATCGGGCGGCGGGCGTCGGCGAAGAGTGCTAGCTTTAGAGCATCATGGACACTTCCGGATTCGCGCTTTTTGACACACCAATCGGCCGCTGCGCTGTCGCGTGGGGGCCGCGCGGCGTTATCGGGCTGTGGCTCCCCGAAGCCGACGACGCAAAGGCGCGGAAGCGGCTTCTGCGCCGCCATCCCGGTCTCGACGAGACCGCCCCGCCGCCTGAAATCCGCGATGCGATCGCGCGGATCGTCGCGCTTCTTTCTGGCGAGCGCGTCGACCTCTCGGGCCTTCCGCTCGACATGGCGCATGTGACCCCCTTCGAGCGGCAGGTTTACGCCATCGCCCGCAAAATCCCGCCGGGCGAGACGCTGACCTATGGCGACATCGCGGAAAAGCTCGGCGACAAGCTCCTGTCGCGCGACGTCGGCCAGGCGATGGGCAAGAACCCCTTCCCGATCGCCGTTCCCTGCCACCGCGTCGTCGCTGCGAACGGCAAGCTCGGCGGCTTCTCCGCGCCGGGCGGCGTCGACACCAAGCTCAAGATGCTCGCAATCGAGGGCGCGGCCGAGGCGGCTCAGCGCAGCCTTTTCGACGTTTAGCATTCGCACAGCAGCCTGAAAGGCCGCCGCTGGACAGTTTTCGGCGCCAACCCTAGGGTCCGATCGGAGCGGGGCTCGGTCCGGTCCTGGAGGCCTTCGATGTTCACCGGAAAGCGCGGGTTTGGGCGCCGGGTCGCGTCCCGGCTCGCATGGGCTTTGCTGTTTTCGATCGGCCTTCAGCCGATCGCCTGGGCGCAGGAGGAGGGACTGCAGATCGTCGGCTTCGACGGCGCAAAGCAGAAGTATCTCCTCAACGACTTCAGTCTCGATGAATTCAGCTGCGCCGAGGGCCGCTTCTCGCTGCATGTCGACTCGATCGACGTCGGTGAAACGCTCTCCCTCAACCTGACCGACGAGCTCGGCTCCGGCGCATCGGATTCGTTCAGCGCCGAGGGGACGCAGGGCAAATTCCATGGCGTCGATGTCTGGCGCTATACGCTCGACGCCTTTCCCTTCGGGCAGCGTCCGGGGCCGCTCACCTTGATCGCGCCGATGGATCAGAAGGACACGGTCTCCGTCGACAGCCACGATCTCTGTCCCTCGCACGGCTTTCTTCCGAACCTGATCTGGGTCGTCGCCGATCCGACGCAGGCCGACACGTTCGAGGCGTGGCTCGTGAAGAAGAAATTCGCGATCGCAACGCCGCCGTCCGAGACCGGTCTCAACAACATGTGGGTGATCAAGGTCCCGGCCGGCCAGGAGAACCTGGCACTTGAGGCGATGCGCAAGGAGAAGTGGTTCATCGACGCCAAGCGCTATTCGGCCGGCGCCGGGCCCGAGGACATCTATGTCGAGTTCCCGAACAACGGCACGTTCCAGGCCTCGGCTTCGCAGAAGAACGCGCACCAGGCGCTCGCTTCGGCCCTTCAGGATACGTTCGGCGACGCCTTCGATCCGGTCGCCCTCACCAATCTCCCCGGAACTTATTTCGAGTGGCATTTCCTCGAGCCGGCGAACGTGGTCATTCCCGACGACAGCCGCTTCGACGGCCGTTGGCTCGAAGCCGATCTCCGCTTCCTGTTCTCGCCCGAGCCGGAAGAGCATTGGTTCGTGCTGATCCAGGCTGCGGACGGCTATCTCCCGAGATGGGACCGAGCGACGCCGCCGCCCGCGGCGCACGTCCATCAGGCGCATCTCGACAAGGACGGCGCCGACGAGATGAGCGACTTCACCGTGCTCTTCGCGCTCCAGAACAGGATCGCGACAGCCTTTGCGGACCAGTGGAACGGCGAAGCGTATACCAGGGACTGACCTCGCCTAAGCGATTCCCTTGAGGAGCATCGGATGCGCGAAAATACGGTTCGCACCCTTGTCGGGTGGATCATCATCCTCGGCCATCTCGCGCTGATCGGCATCGTGCTGATCGCGCTGCCCGGCAAGCTCGAACAGGCGCAGATTGCGACCGTGCTCCTTACGCTTGGTCCGGTCGCGACGGCCTACTTTGCCGCCGTCGTAAAGACCTTCATCCGTACCGGGAAATCGTTCGCCGCAGGCCGGCCCGTCAACATGAACTATGCCGTCGTGGCGATCCTGATCCCGTCCGTCTTCCTGGTCGCGCTCGCCTCGATGATCTCCGCCTATCCCTCCAACCTCGCCGGCGATGTCCAGTCGCTGCAGCAATGGATCGCCGGACTTGAGACGGCTCTCGGCGGCACGGTCGGCTTCATCGTCGCGGAGATCTTCCCCGACTCGAAGGAGGCTGAGGCGCAAGCGTGAGCGCCGCCGGTCTTGATCCGGGGCAATCGCCGCCTTTGCGGCGAGCGCCATCAGAAGTTGCGCTTCACCCTCGCCGCGACGACTCCCTCCCGGCTTGAGGCCTCTGTTCCCTCTGCGACAATCGTTGCAAGCCCACTTGGCAGGGAAGGTTGAAGAGACTAGCGTTTTTCGCATGGCGCAAGTGCTCCAGATGCGACATGGACAAGAGGCGGGTCGGACGGGCGGCGGTACCGCCGCCGCCAAGTCCGACACCACGCGCGAGCGGCACTTCTACTTCGTCTTGATCCCGAACTTCACAATGATCGCCTTCGCCATGGCGATCGAGCCGCTGCGGATCGCCAACCGCATGGCCGGAAGACAAGCCTACCGCTGGTCGCTCGTGTCGCTCGACGGCGCGCCCGCGATCGCCTCGAACGGCATCAGGCTCAACGTCGACATGGGGCTGAAGGAAGCGCGCGAGCGCGTGCGCGGAGGCGAGCGCCCCGACCATGTCTTCATCTGTGGCTCGCTCGGCGTCGAGCGCTTCCACGATCGAAATCTCAACTCGTGGATTGCCTCGCTCGACCGCCAGAAGATCGGCGTCGGCGCGCTCGATACGGGCGCATGGGTTTTGGCCGACGCCGGGATTCTCGACGGCCGACGCTGCGCCATCCACTGGGAATCGCTTCCCGCCTTTTCCGAGCGCTTTCCAGAGGCGCAGGTCTACGCCGATCTCTTCGAGGTCGACGGCAATTGCTACACCTGCGCCGGCGGCACCGCTTCGCTCGACATGATGCTGCACCTGATCGGCGAGCATCTCGACGAGCAGATCGTGACAAAGGTCTGCGAGCAGGCGCTGACCGACCGCATGCGCGCGCCGACCGACCGCCAGCGCCTGCCACTCCGCGCCCGGCTGGGCCTGCAGAACACCAAGCTCCTCTTCATCATCGAATTGATGGAGGCGAACATCGCCGAGCCGCTGTCGCTGGTGGAGATCGCCAAATACGCGGGGCTCTCACGCCGCCAGATCGAGCGCCTCTTCCGCCGCAATCTCGGCCGCTCACCCGCCCGCTACTACCTGGAGATCCGGCTCGACCGCGCGCGCCATCTCCTCATCCAGTCGGACGCGGCGATCGTGGAAGTGGCGGTCGCCTGCGGCTTCGTCTCTGCCTCGCACTTCTCCAAGTGCTACCGCGAACTCTACGGTCGCTCCCCCCAGCAGGAGCGGCAGGGACGCGAGAAGCTATTGGTGTGAGCGCTGGACCGTGGCGTCCAGGAAGTTCAATCACCAACACTTGTCGTCATTGCCGGGCTTGACCCGGCAATCCATTTCGTAACGGCCGGGACTTGCAGATACGCGGCGGAATGGATGCCCGGATCAAGTCCGGGCATGACGACATTGAGTGATGGAGGCTAAGCCGGTCGCGACGCCGCAGCGCAACAAACCTCGCGCCGCCCTTCAAGCCGCGACGAGCTTCTTCTCCACCGCGAACGGGCTCAGGCCAAGCCACTGCTGCATCGACGTCTTCAGCTGTCCGTCGCCGTCGAGCTTGAGGCGCCCCGCCGCCATCTCAGCCCTGACCGAGGTCAGGCC
Source organism: uncultured Alphaproteobacteria bacterium (assembly GCA_963739005.1). Taxonomy (GTDB): domain Bacteria; phylum Pseudomonadota; class Alphaproteobacteria; order Rhizobiales; family Afifellaceae; genus DASWJZ01. The sequence continues at coordinate 419,657 of CAVTYQ010000007.1, forward strand.
CATCCAGATCGCCGTCATCGTGCGGAGATCGGTCTCCACGTGGAGGTCGACCTCGAAGCCCGGATCGACGGAGCAGAGGTCGGTCTCCCTCCCTTCGACGACCAGCCACCAGTTCCGCCGCGCGGCGGGCAATTCGGGATACAGTATCTGTATCACCGAGCGGCGCGCCGGTATGGGCGTCGGATCGAGGTTGCGGCGCATGTCCCACATCAGAAGCGAGGGGTCGAGATTCTTCAGCGAAGTCTGCGCTTCCAGCCACCGCTGGCCCCAAATGCCGAGGCCGAAGACGACCGGTTTCAGGTCGCGACCGGCGGGCGTCAGATGGTAGTGCCAGACGCCATCCGCGCCGCGCGTCCGCTCGACGACGCCCGCAGCCTCGAGCTCTTTCAGCCGCTTTGAGAGCAGCGTCGGCGACATGCGCGGCACGCCCTTGCGCAAATCGTTGAAGCGCGTGCTGCCGGCGAAAAGCTCCCGCAAAATCAACGGTGTCCAGCGGGTGCAGACAACCTCGGAGGCCATCGCCACCGGGCAGAACTGCCCATAGCTTGCATAGTCTTGCATCCGGTCCTCCCTTGAAAACCTTGCCGGCAACTAGGGCCGGCGGGACAGCGAGCCAAGTCCAGATACTGGACTAGCTTACCTCCCACCACCCGATTTGAATACGCGCGTCTGGCGAACCCAGGCCGGAGGGGACCGGAGTTTCTGAGCAGTTGGAGATTGAAATGACAGAACACAAGATCGTGACGCGCGGCGCGACAAAGGTCACCCTACCCCCCGACGACCTGCAAAACTTGCAGTCGGCGCTCCGCGGCGCCGCCTGCCTGCCGGACGAAGCGGGCTACGACGAAGCGCGCACCATCTGGAACGCGATGATCGACCGCAAGCCGGCGCTCGCCATCCGTTGCGCCGGCGCTGCCGATGTGATGCGCGCCCTCGAACTCGCCCGCAAGCATCGCCTCCCGTTCTCCATCCGCGGCGGCGGACACAACATCGCCGGCAGCGCCGTGGTTGACGGCGGCGTGCTGATCGACCTCTCGCCGATGCGCTGGGTCACGGTCGACCCGGCGGCGAAGCGCGCCAATGTCGGCCCTGGCGCTACGCTCGCAGACGTCGACCGCGAGACGCAGGCCTTCGGGCTTGCGCTCCCGACCGGCATCAACTCGACGACCGGTATCGCCGGGCTGACCGTCGGCGGCGGCTTCGGCTGGATCACGCGCAAGTTCGGCATGACCATCGACAATCTCATCTCCGCCGACGTGGTCACCGCCGACGGAAAGCTTGTGCGGGCAAGCGAGAAGGAGAACCCCGATCTCTTCTGGGCGATCCGCGGCGGCGGCGGCAATTTCGGCATTGTGACGAACTTTGAGTTCCGTCTGCACCAGGTCGGCCCGCAGGTGCTCTCCGGCCTCGTCGTCTATCCGCTCGCCGACGCCAAGACGATCCTGACCCAGTACCAGCCGATCCTGGCCAAGGCGCCGGACGATCTCACCTGCTGGGCGGTCATGCGCAAAGCGCCGCCGCTGCCGTTCATTCCGGCCGAATGGCACGGCAAGGAGGTCCTGATCCTGGCGATGATCTGGGCCGGCGACATGACGGACGGCGAAAAGGCGATGGCGGAGCTGCGCGGCCTCGGCAAGCCGATCGTCGACGTGGTCTCGCCGCACCCCTTCGTCGGCTGGCAGGCGGCGTTCGATCCACTGCTCACGCCGGGTGCGCGAAACTACTGGAAGAGCCACGATTTCGCCCGCATGGAGTCGGTGTTCCTCGACACGTTGATCGAGGCGGTGAAGACCCTGCCCGGCCCGGAATGCGAAATCTTCATCGCCAATGTCGGCGGCGCCATGGCCCGCGTCGCCGCGGACGCCACGGCCTATCCGCAGCGCAACTCGCACTTCATCATGAACGTGCACACGCGCTGGCGGGAGGCTTCCGAGGACGACACCTGCATCGGCTGGGCGCGCAAGCTCTTCCAGGCGGCGGCGCCCTACGCGCTCGGCAGCGCCTATGTGAACTTCATGCCGGACGACGAGGGTGACAGGATCGAGAAGGTCTACGGTTCGAACTTCAAGCGGCTCGCCGCCATCAAGCGGAAGTACGACCCGGAGAACCTCTTCCGCTCGAACCAGAACATCAAGCCGGCGTAGGCCCGACCGGACAGGCCGCCAACAGCAGTCGTCATGCCCGGACTTGATCCGGGCATGACGACATTGATCGGGCGCCTTAAGCCTTCTCGCGCGCCGTCTTCAGCGCGTTCGTCCACCAGACGAACTGATCGAGCATGTCGTTCGCGCCCTGCACCAGCACGTCGAAGTCGTTGAGGCTCTTCCCCTCCTTGATGACGGCCAGGTAGACGGGGATCTGGATGTGCACCGCCGCCCGGATCGGCGCCATCTGCAGCTCGATGGAATGCAGGCGAAGCTGTTCGATCGAGCGGGCGCCGCCGACGCCGCCATAGCCGACGAAGGCGATCGGCTTGCGGTTCCATTCCTTGTAGCCATAGTCGAGTGCGTTCTTCAGAACGGCGGTGGGCCCGCGATTATATTCCGCCGCGGTGACGATGAAGCCGTCGAGCGAATCGATCTTCTTCTGCCAGCGCTGCGCCACCTCATTCTTCGAAGCGCCGTAGGCGGGCGACATCGCCTCGTCGAAGAACGGCATCGGATAGTCGCGGAGATCGAGCGTCTCGACTTCGATGTCGCCGCGCTTTTCCGCCAGCTCCTTGATCCATTTCGCCGGATGATCCGCGAAGCGGCCCGGCCGCGTGCTCCCGACGATCACCCCGATTTTCGGCTTTGCCATGATCCAGCCTTTCTGGTGGTATCCAAAAGAGAGTAGCGATATATGAGTGACTGTCGGAGGGCCGCAAGGAGGCACTTTTTTGAAACCAAAGCACCCCGTTCTCACCGCGGAATGCCGGCCGGTCAGCGAGCTTCTGGCCCGGATCGGCGACAAATGGAGCGTGCTCATCGTCTCGCTTCTCGGCGGCGGGCCGCTGCGTTTCAGCGAGCTCCGACGCAAGATCGACGGCATCTCGCAGAAGATGCTGACGACAACGCTTCGGAGCCTCGAGCGTGACGGCTTCGTCACGCGGACGGTGTTCCCGACCGTCCCGCCGCGCGTGGATTACGAGCTGACAGCGCTGGGCAAGGATCTCTTGGCCCCGGTGGGCGGCCTCGCCGACTGGGCAAGGGCCAACCAGGCGCGCGTGGACAAGGCGCGCGAGAATTTCGACGGCCGGAACAACGCCGCGCCGGCGCGCGCCGGCGTTCCGCTGAACGCGCAATAGCGGCGCGAACCGGCGCCGCCCGACCTAGCGAGCCGGCGCCCTTCCCGTCTGCGGCCGATCGGATAAGCTTGCGCGCGCGGTGACGGACGTCCGCTCCCTCGTCAGGCAGGCAGGCGCTGAATGATCATCCCCCGCTGGTTCCTCGGACTGGTCGCCGGAGCGATCATGCTCGTGATGCTGGTGGAGGGCCGGCCGTTCCTGATCCCGATCGCTGTCGCGCTGGTTCTCTTCAATCTCCTGACCGCGCTCATCAGCCACATCGCGAGGGTGCGCCTCGGCGGCTGGTCGATCCCGCGGCCGCTTGCCGTCGCCATCGGGCTCGCCGTCATCGTCTATCTCCCCTTCCTCATCACCTCCGTGCTCTCCTCGCAGGTCGACGCCGTCATCGCGGCAAGCCCCCGCTATGTCGCCCGCGTCCAGTCGCTGGTCACAACGGCGGGCGAATATTTCGGCCGCAACCTCGCCGACGACCTCAGAACGGCGCTGACGGACATCAACGTCGGCGCCCGCATTCCGGCGCTGCTCGGGTCGGCCGGTACGATGCTGACCAGCATCACCCTCATCGCCCTCTACGTGGCCTTCATGTTAGTCGAGAGCCGCGCCTTCCACGAAAAATTCGAGCGCCTCTTTCCCGACCCGGAGCGTGCGGCGAATGTGCGCGCGGTCGTCGATTCCATCTCCCGCAGCGTCCAGCGCTATTTCGCCATCAAGCTCTTCGTCAGTGCGCTGACCGCCGGCGGCGCCTACGCGATCATGAAGCTGGTCGGGCTCGATTTCGCCGAGACCTGGGCGCTCCTCGCGTTCCTCCTAAACTTCATCCCGAACATCGGCTCGGCCGTCGCCACGATCCTGCCGTCGCTCGTGGCGCTGGTGCAGTTCGAGACGGCAGGCCCGTTCCTGATCGTCGCCGTCGGCATCAGCGCCATCCAGTTCGGCGTCGGCAACTTCGTCGAGCCGCCGCTGATGGGCCGCTCGCTCAACTTGAGCCCGCTTGTCATCATCCTGTCGCTCACCTTCTGGGCCTTCGTCTGGGGCATCGTCGGCATGTTCCTCTCCGTGCCGATCATGGTGATGGTGTTGATCGTCTGCTCGCACGTCCCTGCATGGCGTCCGATCGCCGTGCTGTTGTCCGGCGACGGACGCATTCCTGACGAGAAGCCGGCGTAGGATCTGCGTAGCGTAGGCGTAGGAGCGGAGGCGTTCAAATGCACAGCGACGATCACGCCGGTTATGTGCGGATGCTTCGCGCGGCGCGCGCTTTGTTGCCGGGGCTGGCGTTTCTCATTCTGCTCTTCGGCGCGGCCCAGGCGGATCAGTTCATTCCGCTTGCCGACGGCTGGCAGACCTATGTGAACGACCGCTTCGGCATGCAGTTCGACTACCCCGCCGACGTCTTCACGCCGGAGGACCCGCCGGAGAACGGCGACGGGCAGACCTTCACCGCTGAGGATGCGACGCTCGAGATCTACGCCTTCCACAACACCGGGCGCGACACGCCGAAGTCCTTGAAGAAGCGGATGAACGGCACCGAGGGCTACGAGAACGTGACCTACAGCCCGTCGGGCAAGACCTGGCTCGTTCTCTCTGGCTTCCGGAGCGACCATATCTTCTATGAGAAGTACATGTTCGCCGACGGCGTCATCTCCGCCTTCGGCGTGGATTTTCCCAAGGAGGAGAAGCCGTTCTTCTCGCCGGTGATCGAGCGCATCGAGAACAGCTTCAAGCCCGGGCATTCGGACTAACGGCCACCAGCTTGTTTTGACTTACGATTGGACAGGCGGCTCGTCAGTCACGGCATCCGCAAATTTCCGCATGAGCCGCACCAGCTCATCGATGTCGCTCGCGTTCCACGTCGCGAAGATGGCGCGGCCCATCCTCTCGCGCGCGGCGTCGACGAGGTCGGTCATCGCCTTGCCTTTCGGAGTGACGGCCGCGTTGCGCACGCGGCGGTCGGCGGCGCTTCCCTTGCGTTCCACCAGGCCGAGGCTTTCGAGCTTTGCCACCTGACGGCTGACGGTCGTGTAGTCGCGCCCTGCGCGGTCAGCCAGCTCCACGATGCCGATCGGCCCGAACCGCTCGATTCCGACGAGCAGCGGGAACAGCGCCCGGTCGAGCGGAATCCCCGCCGCCTTGATCAGCGCCTCGTCGCGCTGCGGGCGGTTCATCACGCTGACGATGTCGAGGACCGCCCCGTGAAGCTGGCGAAGCCGGTCGCCTATATGTGTATTTCGCACTTTCTTTCTTGACGCCATCGGCGCCTCCTCACATATGTGCATTATACACATATAGCGCCGAAAGGAAAACCGCCATGAAAGCCGCGATCGTTCGGGGGCCCGGGCAATCGCCCGTCTATGGGGACATCGCGGAGCCGCTGCCGTCCTCGGGCGAGAAGCGCATCCGAGTGACCGCTGCCGCCATCAGCCACGTCGTCAAGAGCCGCGCCTCCGGCAGCCATTACAGCGCGTCCGGCCAGTTCCCCTTCGTTGTCGGCATCGACGGCGTGGGACGGCTCGATGACGGTCGAAGAGTCTATTTCGTCCTCCCGAATCCACCTTACGGCAGCATGGCGGAGCAAACCGTGGTGCCTGTGGCGCAGTGTGTGCCCCTGCCCGACGCGCTCGATGACGTAACGGCCGCGGCCATCGCCAATCCCGGCGTGTCGTCCTGGGCCGCCTACACGGAACGCGCCCGGCTCAAGGTTGGGGAGACCGTGCTGGTCAACGGCGCCACCGGAACGGCGGGCCGTCTTGCCGTGCAGATTGCCAGGCACCTCGGCGCGAAGAAGGTCATTGCGACCGGCCGCAACGCCGACGCCCTGCGTGCCGTCGCGGACCTCGGCGCCGATGTGACGATCCCGCTCGTCGAGGACCAGGCAGCCCTGGAGGACAGCTTCAAGCGAGAGTTCGCCGAAGGCGTCGACGTCGTCGTCGACTATCTTTGGGGGAACAGCGCGGAGCGGCTTCTGATCGCTGGCGCCAAGGCCGGAGCGGACGCCCTGCCCATCCGCTTCGTCCAGATCGGCTCCGCGAGCCGGCCGGACATCACGTTGCCGAGCGCCGTGCTGCGCGCGTCGGCGATCGAACTGAAGGGGAGCGGCATCGGCAGTATCCCGCTCGACCGCCTCGTCGACGCTGTCGACGGGCTGTTCGAAGCGACCGTGCCCGGCGGCTTCAAGATCGCGACCAGGCCTATCCCCCTGTCAGAGGTCGAAGAGGCATGGCCGAGGGATGACAGCGCCCGGCGCACGGTGTTCACCGTGGACGAGCTGAAGCCTTGAGACCCCGCAACTACCCGCCGCCTGAATCGCCGTCGTTCTTGGCGGTGCCGAAGTAGTAGCCGAGCACCAGCGTGACGATCGGAAGCACCGCCGTCGTCAGGACCTGCAGCAGGAAGTCCGCGGGCCCCTTCCATTCCACGCAGGCGGTGGTCACCGTGTCCGTGCAGGGCGTCAGAAACCAGAAGATGCCGAGGATGAAGATGAAGCAGGCGAGCACCGTCACGATGTAGAGGAGGACGACGCGCTTGGCGATGGCGGAGCGGTCCCGGCCCTCCAGCCTGTCTGCCGCCCTGCCCGCTTGCGCAACGACGGACTCGACGGCGGAGAAATCCAGCCCTGCGCCGCCCAAAGGCATCGCTACTTCGCGAGGTCGATCGCGGACTGCGCGATGGCCTTCGCCTTGGCGAGCGATTCCTTCGCCTGCTCCTCAAGCAGCGCCTTTTCGTCCGGCGCCGCGGACGCTGACTTATCCATCAGCGTCTTTGCCTCGTTCAGGAGATCGCGCGAAGTGTCCGCAAGCTTGCGGACGGCCGAAGCCCGGACCGACGGAGCGCTCATGCCTCAAATCCTGCGAATATCCTCGGGCCCCCAATATAGGGCGCGGCCGCAACGCTGCCAATGCGGCTGACGGCGCTCGCGACCTCCTCGCCCGGTTGGCGCGCCCGCCAATCCTTGACCGAGGAGCTGAACCGCAAACCTCTTCCTTGCGCGCGTGCATGGCCGCGCTACGCTGGGTGGGTAAGTTGGAGCACCGAAGATCATGCGCGTCTCGCGGCGATATCTGCTTTGGGCGGCGCCGGCTGTTGTTGCCTGCCTCATCGCAATTTCATTCTTCGCTTTCGGAGAACCGCGCTCGCACGAAATGCAGGCGATCGAAAATCCTTCGGACGCAGCGGATGCTGCCAAGGCTAGCGGCTACGACGACATCAACTTCTGGACCGGCGAGCCAATTTGGACGTCGACCTTCGGCATTCCGGAACAACCCGATTGGACCCCTATCCAGCAAACGGCTGCCGACAACGAAGACGCAGTCGATCGGGCGGTGGCGGAGCATGCGAAGCAAGCCAAGGCCACCGTCCAAGTGGCGACCGCGATGCTCCTCGGCAAGACCTACGAAGCGCGTCTCATCGTTGAGCATGGCAGCGGCGCAGCGACGCTGGAGATCGCCAGGGAAAGCCGGGCCTCTATCGTCGTCGATAAGCTCGACATCTCTGTCACCGGCGAGGTCATGGCCAAAGTGAGCTCGCCCAGCTTCGATGTGCTCCCGACCTCCCCGGAAACGCTGACACTTGCGCAAGACAAAGTTGGCGTCTGGACCTGGAACGTGGTCCCCAAGGAAGAGGGCGAGGTGAATCTCACCTTCAATCTCTACAATATCGTGTCCTTCGATCTCATCCAGCACTCCTCCCCGGTGAAGCGATTCCCGCAGGTCGTGACGGTCAGCGTCGGCTGGCGGGGCGTGGCTCGGGAATATTCTGCCGGACTGGCGGATTTCTTCTTAAGCGATCGGGTTGTCGGGCTGTCAGTGACTGTCGGGTTTGTTGTGAGCGGGGTCGGCTTTGGTTGGGAGCGTTTCCAACGACGGCGCCGGGCGGTCGCAGCGCAAGAGCAGCTTCCCGAGGCCGCAGACGCCGCAGAGGAGGACATAACGTCCGTCTGACCCGAGTCTATGCCCTCAGCCGCACGTTCTCCGAGTCGTAGGGGCTCTCCGGCACGATCGTCGCGCGCTTTCTTTCGCCGAGAATCTGGATTTCCAGCTCCGTCCCTTCCGCGCCATGCGCAGGGTTGACCATGGCGAGCGCCAATGACTTTCCGACGCGCCAGCCGTAGGCGCCGGAGGTCGCGCGGCCGACGAGCGCGTCGCCCTTCCAGATCGGCTCGTTGCCGCGCGGGTCGGCGTCGGTGATGCCGTCCACCTCCATGGTCACGAACTTCCACTTGTCGCCCGCGGCATGCGCCTTGACCAGCGCGTCGCGGCCGAGGAACTCGCCCTTGTTCGGATGCACGAAGCGGTCGAGGCCGGATTCGTAGGCGGTGTATTCGATCGACAGTTCGCGCGGGATCAGCCGGTAGGACTTCTCGATCGCCATCGACATCATGGCGCGGATGCCGAACGGCTTGATGCCGAACTCTTTTCCCGCATCCATCACCGCGTCGAAGATGGCGTTCTGCATCTCGATCGGATGATGCAGTTCCCAGCCAAGCTCGCCGACGAAGTTGACGCGGAGCGCATGCGCGCTCGCCGCGCCGACGTCGATCTCGCGGCCCGACAGCCAGGGGAAAGCGGCGTTCGAGAGATCGGCGCTCGTCACCTTCGAGAGCAGGTCGCGCGAGCGCGGGCCGGCGAGCACCAGCACGCCCCAGGCGGTCGTCACCGGGAACATGCGGACGCTGCCGTCCTCCGGCAGAAGCTTCAGCAGGGTGTCGTGGTCATGGCGTTCGAGCGCGCCGGCCGAGACCATATAGTAGCCGCCCTCGTGCACCTTGTAGACTGTGAATTCCGAGCGTACCCCGCCAAGCTTGGTCAGGAGATGGCAGAGGTTCACGCGCCCGACCTTCTTCGGGATGCGGTTCGCGAGGATGTTGTCGAGCCACGCTTCGGCGCCCGGCCCCGACACGTAGCATTTCGCGAACGCCGACATGTCGAGAAGCCCGACATTCTCCATGACGTTGCGGCACTCGTTGCCGACATGCTCGAAATAGTTCGAGCGGCGGAACGACCAGCGCTCGCGCACCTTGCCGGTCCAGTCTGCCGGCGCGTGATTGTGGTTGGTCAGCGTGTCGTCGACGTCGAGGTCGCTCTCCGGCACGAAAGCGCCCTCAGGCGAAAACCAGTTCGGCCGCTCCCAGCCGTAGATCGAACCGAAGATCGCGCCGAGCTTCCGCATGCGCCCGTAGCAGGGCGCGGTCTTCAAGGGCCGCGCTGCGGCGCGCTCCTCGTCGGGATAATGCATCGTGAAGACGTTGGCGTAGGCCTCCTCGTTCTTCTCCTTGAGATACCCCTTCGTCGCGTAGGGGCCGAAGCGGCGCGGATCGACGCCCATCATGTCGATGGTCGGCTCGCCCTCCACGATCCACTCCGCGAGCTGCCAGCCGGCGCCGCCCGCCGCGGTGACGCCGAAGGAATGCCCCTCGTTCAGCCAGAAATTCTTCAGGCTCCAGGCCGGCCCGACGATCGGCGAGCCGTCGGGCGTGTAGGCGATGGCGCCGTTATAGACCTTCTTGATGCCGACCTCGCCGAAGGCCGGCACGCGGGCGATCGCCGTCTCGACATGCGGCATCAGTCGCTCCAAATCCTCTTGGAAGAGCTCGTATTCCGCCTCCTCCGACGGCCCGTCGACGTAGCAGACGGGCGCGCCCTTCTCGTAGGGGCCGAGCAGCAAGCCGCCCGCCTCCTCGCGCATGTACCAGGAGGAGTCGCTCTCTCTGAGAACGCCCATCTCCGGCAGGCCCTGGCGCTTGCGCTCCTGGATCTTCGGATGCGGCTCGGTGACGATGTACTGGTGCTGCACCGGGATCACCGGCACGTCGAGCCCGACCATCGCGCCGGTCCGCCGCGCAAAATTTCCGCTCGCGGAGACGACGTGCTCGGCGACGATGTCGCCCTTGTCGGTCTTCACCAGCCATTCGCCCGACGGCGTCTTCTCGATCGCGAGGACTCTTGTATTGCGGTTGATCTCCGCGCCCATCGCGCGCGCGCCCTTGGCCAGCGCCTGCGTCAGGTCGGCCGGCTGGATATAGCCGTCGTCGGGATGCTGGATCGCGCCGAGGATGCCGTCAGTCACGCAGAGCGGCCAGATGTCCTTCAGCTGGCTCGGCGTCAGCACATTGACGTTGATGCCGATCGTGCGCGCCACGCCGGCATAGTACATGTACTCGTCCCAGCGGTCCTTGGTGCGGGCGAGGCGGATGTTGGAGCAGACGGTGAAGCCGACGTTCTGGCCGGTCTCGGCTTCGAGCGTCTTGTAGAGCGCGACCGAGTATTTGTGGATCTGGCCGACCGAGTAGCTCATGTTGAAGAGTGGCAGCAGGCCGGCCGCGTGCCAGGTCGAACCGGAGGTCAGCTCCTTCCGCTCCACCAGGACGACGTCCGACCAACCCTTCTTGGCGAGGTGGTAGAGCGTCGAAACGCCGACCACGCCGCCCCCGATCACCACCGCGCGCGCGTGCGTTCTCATGACCCCTCCCCGCCGATCCTTCGGCCCGCCCGCTAATATCGGCAGGACCGGGGTTCGTCTCGCCCTAAAGGCGACATGCGGTTGTTCAACTGCGGAGTTGGCGCGGGGGGCTTTACGCAGTATTGACCGGTCTATTTGACCGGTCTAAAATCAACTTATGCGAAAGATTCAGTTCTCCGAAGCGAAGGCCCGTCTCTCTGAGCTTCTCAACGATGTTGAACGCGGGGAGACCGTGATCATCACCCGCCACGGACGCCCGATCGCCAGGATCGTCCCCGAGAATGAAGAGCGCGAAGCGGACACGCTGCGAACGATGGAGCGCATCGAGGCCTTCCGGAAAAGCATGCCGCGCATGACTCTCGCCGAGCTTCTTTCGTTCCGCCACGAGGGGCACAAGTACTGATGCCCTTTGTCGTCGATGCATCGGTGGCGGCGAGTTGGCTGCTGCCCGATGAGGGACGACCTGAAGCGTTGCGCGCCTACGCGCGACTTGTCGGCGACCACGCGGTCGTTCCGAGTCTTTGGTGGTTCGAGGTTCGGAACCTCTTCGTCGTCAACGAGCGGCGTGGGCGAGTTGACAGAGAGCAGACGCGCCAGGCGCTGTCGCTCTTGGCAGCGCTGCCCATCGAGCTCGATTTCGAGCCGGTCGAGGCCACCCTCCTGCACTTTGCCAGGCAGCATCGCCTGACCGCGTACGACGCTGCGTATCTCGAACTCGCTAAGCGTTACACGCTTCCTCTCGCGACACTCGACAAGGCGCTCGCGACCGCCGCCCGGGCTGAGCTGGTGACGCTGATCGGCGATTGACGGGTCACTTTCCGCACCGATGCAGGGCCGGCCGCCAATCGCCTATTTCATCAGCACGCTCGATCGCCCACCGGAGATCAGGGCGGTCACGTCGATCAGCGCGGTCGCGATCCCGAGCCCACCCGGGCAGGCGAGATATTGCGGCGTCCAGACCGGATCGAATTTCTGCTTGAAGGCCTTCAGCCCCTCGAAGCGGTAGAAGTCCTCCGCGTGGCGGTAGAAGAGCGTGCCGATGCGGCTCCAGTTCGAGGCGAGCGGGTGCTCGGCGAGGCCCGCGAGCGGCGCGGCGCCGAGATTGAACCAGCGATAGCCTTGGTCCTTGGCGTAGAGCAGCAGCCGCGCGAAGAGCGCGTCCATCAAATAGTTCGCGCGGTGCGGCAGGTAGCGCATCAGGTCGACCGACATCTCGTTTTTCTCGGCGCTCCGCCAGATGTTGGCGAAAGCGACGATTTCATCGCCGTCTCGCAGCACGGCGCAGTCGAATTCCGACACATAGGCATCGTCGAAATGGCCGAGCGAGAACGCCTTCTCGTGCCCGGCCTTGATCTCAAGCCAGGCATCGGAGACGCGGCGGAACGCTTTAAGATGCCGCGTCACCTCCGTCTTCGGAAGAATCGCGAAGGTGAGTCCTTCGCGCGTCGCCCGCCGGTCGGCGCGGCGGAAATCGCCGCGCTCTGCACCCGCCAGGGTGAAATCCGCGAGCGCCACGCGCGCAACCTCGCCGATCTTCAGGATCGAAAGCCCCATGTCGATATAGATCGGCAGATAGGTCTGCCCGACCGCGTAGTAGACGGCGTTTCCGCCGGCGCGGTCGGCAAGCTCGCGAAAGGCCCAGATCAGCTCCGGCGCCGCAGCCTCGGCGCCGACCGCGTCGCCCATCGTGATAAAGCTTCGTCCGGTGCGGCCGTACATGAGGAAGCCCGCATCGTCGGCGCTTAAGAGAAACTTCTTGTCGCCGAGGAGTGCGACGTTCGTCTGCGCCAAAGGCGAGGCGGCGACGAGCCCCCGGATCGCAGCGCTCAGCGGATCGGCCACGAACTTCGCGTCGAAGGCGCGCCGCATGAAGAGGTCGACCGCCGCCCAAACCAGGATGGCGGCCACGACCACCATGGCGCGGAGAAAGCGCGGGGCGCCGCCGGACCAGGCGAACTGCCACCAGAGTTCTTGCGAGTATTCGACATGGCGGTAGTTGAAGAAGCCGAGCCAAGCTGCGGCCATGCAGGCCGAGAGCGCCATCGCGAGCCAGCCCGGCGATACGCGAAGCGCGCTCACCGGGCCGCCGCGATAGAAGGCGGCGCGGAAGACGTAGAGGACGAGCGCCATGGCGACGAGCACCAGCGCTTCGTCCCAATCGAGGCCCTTCAGGAGCAGCGCGACGGCGCCGGCGAGAAGCAGGAGCTCGGTCAGGAGCCAGGCGGCGCTCAGGCGTCTCAGCAATCCCCGCGCCACCAGGAGAAGCGCCACGCCGATGATGCTGCCGATCAGGTGCGAGCTCTCGACCACGAAGAGCGGCAGCCATTCGCTGACGCTCTGCAGCCGCTCGATCTCCGGCGCGAGCGCGGCCGAGAAAAGCAGAACGGTGCCGGAGAGAAACGCGATGAGCGCCGCCGCCAAAGGAACAAGCGGGCGCAGGAGCCTCGCCGTCTGTCCCGCTGCCGCGGAGATGCGGCGCTTGTTACGGAGGCTCTCCCAGACCGCGAGGCCGGTGGCGGCGACGACAAAGGGAACGACGTAGTAGACGAGGCGATAGATGATCAGGCCGGCGATGACGCCGGCGCTCATTGTCTGACCGAGCGCGGCGATGATCGCCGCCTCGAAGACGCCGAAGCCGCCGGGGGCGTGGCTTAAGAGGCCGAGCAGGATGGCGCCGCAATAGAGCACGATGAAATAGGGGAAGGCCGGCATGACTTCCGGCGGAAGCAGCACGTAGAGGACGCCGGCCGAGGCGGCGAGGTCGATCGAGCCCACGACAATCTGGCCGACCGCGATCTCGCGGCGGGGCAGCGGCAGCGACCAGCGGAAAATCCGCAGCACCCGCGGCGCCCGCCCGAGCCAGACGACGCAATAGGCGAGCGCCGCCGCCAGTCCTAGCCCAAGCAGGATCTCGACACGGATTCCAAGCGGCCGGAGCGGGATGATGCCGCGTGGATCGAGCATCAGCGCCGCGGCGAGAAGGGCCACGAACCCGAACCAGAAAGTGACGGAGGAATTGGCGTAGATGCGCAGGATGTCGGCGGCGTCCAGTCCGAGCGACGAGTAGATGCGGAAGCGCATGACGCCCGCGGTCACCGCCCCGAAGCCGAGGAGGTTTGAGATCGCGTGGGAGGCCGCGCCGGCGACCGCCGCGACGCGCCCGGCTACCTCACCCGGCGCGACCGCGCGGACGGAGAGCACGTCGAAGTTGGCGATGGCGGCAAAGCTTACCGCGGTCAGAAGCAGCGCAAGCGCGATCTGGCTCGATCGAATGGCGCCAAGCGCATCGCGGACCTGCGCCGGCCCGACATCCCTGAGCACCGCGCGGACCGCGATCACCGCGAGGATCGCGAAGGCAACGGTCAGAAGCGGCACCAGCAGACGGCGCAGCCCGCCAAGCCGCCCGCCAAAAGACTCCGCGGCTTCGCGCCGGCTCACCGTTCCTCCCTTCGATCCGAATCTTCTGCGGGCCTATTCTACGCTCAGTCGGTTGACGTCATCTTCGCAGCCGGCCCTTCGATTCAGCCGAACAGGCTCGCCGCGATATCCGCCCTTCCCGCCTTCCGCGCCGCCGCGACGACGGTGTTCGCCATCAGCATGGCGATCGTCATCGGCCCGACGCCGCCCGGAACCGGGGTGATCGCGCCCGCCACATTCGAGGCGGCGGCGAAGTCGACGTCGCCGACGAGCTTCGTCTTCCCCTCCCCCTTCTCCGGCGCCGGCACGCGGTTGATGCCGACGTCGATGACGCAGGCGCCGGGCTTCACCCAATCGCCCTTCACCATCTCGGGCCGCCCGACCGCCGCGACCAGGATGTCGCCGCGCCGGCAGACGCTCGCAAGGTCGCGCGTGCGGCTGTGGCAGATCGTGACCGTGCAATTCTCGGCAAGGAGAAGCTGTGCCACGGGCTTGCCGACGATGTTGGAACGCCCGACCACGACCGCCTCAAGTCCCGTAAGATCGCTCCCGAGCGCGTGCTTGGCGAGGATCACGCTTCCGGCCGGCGTGCACGGCACAAGCGCTTCATCGCGCGCGCCGGAGGCGAGCCGCCCGACATTGATCGGGTGGAAGCCGTCGACGTCCTTGTCGGGATCGATGGCGAAGAGCACTTTCGCCGCGTTCACCTGCTTCGGAAGCGGCAGCTGCACGAGGATGCCGTGGATCAGGGAATCGGCGTTGAGCTGCTGGACAAGCGCCAGCAGGTCCGCCTCGGTGGTCCCCGCCGGGAGCGTATATTGCTCGGAGTGGAAGCCGCACTCCGCCGCCGTGCGGCTCTTGTTCCTGACATAGACGGCGCTCGCCGGGTCCTCGCCGACGAGAACCACCGCGATACCGGGATTGATGTCCGCGTCCGAACGGAGCCGGCTGCCCGCCGCCTTTGCCTTCGCCACCACCGAAGCGGCGACGCTCTTGCCATCGATCAGCCGGGCCGCGCCTGCTGCGTGATCCATCTCAATTCCTCTGCCATCCATGGCGTCTTCTAACAGGGACTTAGTGGAAAGCGCGTCCGATTGCGACGCGGCGGCATGTCCGAGTTCGCGCTTTGTTAAGCTTGCTTCGATAGTCCGCGAAGCCGTGTCCGTCCTAAGCGAATCCGCTCTGCCCGGCGCGCACGCGGAAAACCGCGGCGGCGGCGCGCCGATCCTCATCGCCTGGCTGATGGCGCTCGCCATCATCGCCCTCACCGTCGTGCCGATGATCGGCGAAGCGATCCGCGACGGCACCCTCTTCGACAATGACGACGCGACGCGCCTCGTCCAGATGCGCGAATGGATGGCGGGGAAGAGTTGGTTCGACGTGACGGAACGCCGCATCGACCCGCCCGCCGGAATGACGTCGCACTGGTCGCGGCTGATCGAGCTGCCGATGGCGGGCGCGATCCGCGCGCTCTCCACCGTCACCGACCGCGGCCTCGCCGAGCGCGTCGTCGTCGCCGTCTGGCCCTGCGTTCTTCTCAGCGCGCTCGTGCTTTTGATCCTTTGCGTCACAGCGCGTCTCTTCGCGCCGCCGACGCTCCTCGCCGCCGCGGCGATGGTGGCGCTCAACCCGCTCCTCCAATTCCAGCTCCTCCCCGGCCGCATCGACCATCACGGGATGCAGATGCTGCTGACGCTCCTGATGGCCTTCTCCACGCTTCGCGCGATCGTCGACAAGCGAACCGGCGCCGCGCTCTTGGCCGGCGTGCTTGGCAGCGTGTCGCTCGCGATCGGGCTTGAGACGGCGCCGCTCGTCGTCGTGTCCGCGGCGCTCTTCGGCGTTGTCTGGATTGTCGAAGGCGAGCGCTCGCGGCGCGTGGTCTTCGTCTACGGCGCGACGTTCGCCCTTGCGACGCTCCTTCTTTTCGCCGCGACCGTTCCGACCGCGCGCTGGGCCGAGGCAAAGGCCGACACGCTCTCGCCGCCCTGGCTCTGGATGGCGGCGGGGGGCGGCGGCGCGCTCGTTGCGCTGGCATGCCTCCGGACGCAGAGCAGTGTGCGGCGCGCGGCCCTGGCGTTCGCCGCCGCCATCATCGTCTCAGCGATCTTCGCAGCGGTCTGGCCGCATGTCCTTGCCGGCCCGCTCGCCGACATCGACCCGCTCGTGCGCGTGCTATGGGCCGAAGCCGTCGGCGAGTCGAAGCCGCTTCCCCTTCTCGTCGCACAGGAGCCTGCAAGCTTCCTTTATTTCCTCGCCTTTCCCACGCTCGGCTGGCTCGGCCTTGGCGCTGCGGCGTTCCGGGAAGGACGCAGGCGGCCGGACTTCCTCCTTCTCTTCGCCTTCGCGACGATGGGGCTCGTGCTGGCGCTCGGACAGATGCGCGGCGCGTCCTTCGCCTCGCTCTTCGCGCTTTTCGGCTGGCTCTATCCGGTCGATTGGGCGCTTGCCTCTTTTGGCGACGGCAAGAATCGCGGCCGCCTTCTCGTCGCCTGCTGCGTCGTCCTGGCGGCGCTCTTTGGCTCGCTCCCCTATCCCTGGAGCGCGCTCGGCAACATGGCGAAGGCGAGTCCCGCGGAAAGCGCGCCGCTCGCGAGCTGCGGCGAGCGCACGGACATGGCGGCGCTTGCTGCGGAGCCGCGTGGCCTCGTGCTCGCGCCGCTCCGGCTCGGGCCGCGCATCCTGGTCGCAACGGACCACGACGTGCTCGCCGCCCCCTACCATCGCAACAACGACGGCAATCGCTTCGCGCTTGAGGCGTTGACTGGCCCGCCCGACGCCGCGCACGCGCTGATCAAGTCGCGCGGCGTCACCTATGTCGCAATCTGCCTCGGCGACACCGACCTGCCCCGGCTCACCGCGTATCGCGACGGGTCGTTCTTGGCGACGCTGGTCGGCGGAACGCCGCCGGCATGGCTCGCCCCGATCGAACCGCGCGGCCCGATCCGCGCCTGGCGCGTCGTCGACTGACGCCCCCCTTGCGAAGCGTTGCCGCCGGCGCGACGATCCGGCGATGGGGCGCATCCTGATCGAATTCGGGGACTTGAAGCTGGAGGCGGAGACGCTCGCGACGCCGACCGCCAACGCGATCCTCGCCGCGCTGCCGCTCGACGCCATCGTGCAGACCTGGGGCGAGGAGGTCTATTTCAGCGCCGGCGTCTCGACCCCGCGCGAGTCGGACGCGCGCGCCGTGATGCAGGCCGGCGAGATTGCCTATTGGCCGGACGGCGCCGCGATCGCGATCGGCTTCGGCCGCACGCCGATCTCTCAGGCCGGCGAGATACGCCTCGCCAGTCCGAGCAATGTCTGGGCGCGCGCGATCGGCGACGTGCGCGTCTTGAAGAGCGTGCGCGCCGGAAGCCGCGTGCGGATTTCGGTGATCGGCTGATCCCTCGCGAGAGAGCCGCCGGCCTCTCGACCGGCGACCTGGAAACTATCGATCGGACTTCGCTAGACGGAGCGCCCGCGCATGGCGCCGGCGACCGCCGAAATCAGGAACAGGATGATCGCGACGAAGAAGATGATCTTGGCGATGCCGATCGCCGCTCCGGCGATGCCGCCGAAGCCGAGAACGGCAGCGATCAGCGCGATCACCAGGAAGGTCAGGGCCCATCCCAGCATGTGAACCTCCATGAAATGCGCCGAAGAAGCGCGGTCCTGCCCCTAAACGCGGCCGGCCACGGTTTGGTTTCACGACTCATGTTTCAGCTGGTGGCGGCAAGACATGACGCGATCGCCTCGGCGTCCCGCGTGAGGAGCGCGTCGTAGAGCGCGGGACCGGGAATGAGACCGACGCCGCTTTCGTTGAGCACGCCGACACGGACTCCTCCTGCTGACGCGATAGCGTGCAGGAGATCGGGACCAGCCGCGCCGTCAACGAAAACGCACGCGGCGCCGCTCTCCGCGACCGCATTGCGCAACGTATCGACTGCCGAGAGGTCGGCAAGCTCGGTCCGCTCCGTCATATGCGGCCCGACCTCGTTCAGGCCGTAGCGATGCACGAAGTAGGCGTAGCCGTCGCCGAGAACGGCGAACGGTCGGCCTGCGACCGGCGCCAATTTCTGGCGGATCGCAAGATCGAGTCCTTCGAGCTCGCTCACCGTCGTCGCGGCGTTCTTCCGGTATTCGCGCGCGTGGCGGGCGTCCATGTCGGCGAGCGTTTCGGCGACCGCCTCGACGACCTTCTCCGCGCGCAGCGGATCGAGCCAGAAATGCGGATCGGCGCCGACATGCGCGGCGGCGTTCTCGGCGCCCACTTTACCGACGGCCGGCTCGCGGGCGCCCTTGTCCCTCGGCAGCTCGTTGTCCGGACGCGGATCGATGCCGGGTGCCTCGAGCAGCTCAAGATCGGCCACGCCGTCGGCGTTCAGCGGCGCGACGAGGTTCTTCTCGAGCGGCGGGCCGACCCAAACAACGAGATCGGCCGCGGCGATCGTCGCGCGCACGGACGGCTGCAGCGACGTGGCGTCGTTGGATATCGCTTCCGGCGGAAGCAGCGTCGGCTCGCCGACGCCCTGCATCACCGATGCGACCAGAGAATGGATCGGCGCGATCGAAACGACCACGTTCGGGACTTTGGCCGCAGCCGTCCCGGCGGCGAGCGCCAGGGCAAGCAGAATCACGGGCAGGCGCATGTTCGTCACCTCGGTTCCGGCGCCCGCCCAAGCGCTTCCCCCAGTTGCGCCGCTCGAAAGAGCGCGCACCCGGGATCAAGCGGGAATCGTGCCCCAAGATGCGGGCGAAATTCGGACCGGCCGCGCTCGAAATGGCAACCGCCGCCGCTATTTCTGTCCGCACTCCTCGATGATCAGCCGCTGCACGATGACAAGCGTTTTCGCGTCGGCGATCCGGCCTTCGCGCGCCATCCGGAAGAGCTCGGCGAGCGGCACTTCGACGACCTCGATCGCTTCGCCCTCATGCGGGTTGCCGCCGCCGTTTTCGGTTCTGTCCGCGGCCGAAACCTCTGCGACAAAAAGGTGCATCCGCTCCGTCAGCGTGCCGACCGAGGGAAGGATCGTGCCGAGGCTCTTGAGCGTACCGATCTTGAGCCCGATCTCCTCCTCCGCCTCGCGGCGCGCCGTCTCTTCCGGCGTCTCGCCCGGATCGAGAACGCCGGCGCAGGCTTCGAGCAGATAGGGGTCGTCGGTATGGAGCAGCCCGGTCCGCCACTGCTTCACCAGGTAGGCGATGCCGCGCGCGCGGTCGATCGGAAGCACCACCGCCGCGTCGCCGTGATCGACCAGCTCGCGCCTGTGGCGGCGGAGCGTGCCGTCAGCTTCCGGCGCCTCGACCGTCAGCACGTCAAGCTTGTTCCAGCCGTCGAAGATGCGCTCCGTCGCAACGATGCGCGGCTTGCCGTCCTTCATGCGTGAGGCACCGGATTTCAATCGAATGGGCGGCGTTGATCCGCCGGCCGGAGGCCAGCGTCAACTGCTTCGCTGAAGTCAGCCTTTAGGCCGCCTTCGAGTCATAGGCGCGGAAGTTGTTGACGATGTGGTTCTCCAGCGCATCGAAGAGCGGCCCGGTCGCCTGCGCAGAGCGGCGCAACTCGATCTCGAAATGGCCGATCGCCGGAAGGCCGGCCTCCTCGCCGATCACCTTCAGGTCGCCCTTCACGGAAGAGAGCGGGAATGGCGCGATCGCGAGCCCGCCCATCACGGCGGCAAGCTGGCCGAGATAGTGCTTGCTCGTATAGGCGATGCGGTAGGGAATGCCGACCCGGTCGAGCGCCGAAGTCGCCTGACGGCGCCAGCAGCAGCCGGCGTGGGAGACCGCGAGCGGAATCGGGTCCTTCTCGTGCGCGCAGCCATGGCGCAGGCTCGCCCAGACGAGCGGCTCGCGGTGGACCGCAATCCCGCCGATATCGACGCCGGAGCTCAAGAGCGCGATGTCAACCTTGTTCTCCTGCACCTGCTCGTAGAGGTCGGTGCTCTGCTGACAGAACACGTCCACCTCCACGTCCGGGTGGCTCGCCGCGAAGCGCCCCAGGATGTCGGGCAAGTATTGGCCGGCGTAGTCGTCGGGAATGCCGAGGCGGATCGTCCCCTGGATCTGTGTCGTGCGGAAGCGCTGCATCGCCTCGTCGGCGAGTTTGAGAATGCGCCGCCCGTAGCCGACGAGCGCGTCGCCGTCGGGCGTGAGCGTCACCGAGCGCCCGTTCTTGGCGAAGAGCGGACGCGACACCTGGTCCTCAAGCTTCTTCATCTGCATGGAGACCGCCGACGGCGTGCGAAACACGGCGCGCGCGGCCTTGTTGAAACTGCCGGTATCGGCGATCGCGACAAGGGTCCGCAGGAGGTCCAATTCAAGGCCCGCACCGCCGCGAAAATCGAGCGACGTCTCGGTCGGCTGCGACTGCGAATTCAGCGCTACGACGCTCATTTCGCGTCCTCCAAATGTTCAACTGCTCTGACCATACACATAAGATCAATTCGTTTGATTGAGCAATAGGAAAGTGGCAAATACTTACCAGGAAACGGGTGGCGCACCCGTCGACGTTACCGCAAAGAACTGAAACCACGCCGAGATTCGGCGAGCAGAGGAGATGTGCCATGCGCAACGCAGCTTTGTTCATCGCCAGCCAAGGGGCAGAGTCCCCGGCCGGCATCCTGCAGTCGGTCGCCAGGGGATTCCGGCAGGCTTACAAGTCCTGGAGGAACCACAAGGCGGTCGCAACGCTCGCCGACTTCGACGATCATATGCTCGCCGACCTCGGCCTGACGCGCGGCGACGTGCGTGAGGCGCTCAACCTCCCGTTCACGAACGACCCCGGTCGCGAACTGCAGTTCCGCGCCTCTCGCAACATCCGCCGCGGATGGAACGCTTGAACCCGCGAGTAGGATTCGCCCGAAGGCGAGCAAGGTTCCAACCGCTTCCGAAAATGCTATCGGGGCTCCCCAAGAAGGAGCCCCGATTTGCTTTGGGCGACCCGCCGTCGCGCACGGCCATCGCACGCCGGATGAATTTCGGCGCAAATCTCGACGCTCGGCCAACCTGCCGCTAGGTTCCCGCCGGAGACCGTCCGGCCAGCGCCGCATGCGGTCGCGGGGGATTGTTCATGGCCGAGACCGACAGCTTCTGGGGCGTCGTCCGCCACAAGGTCATCGTCGTTTCCACGATGGACCGGGACGTTCGGATCACCTTCGCCGCAGGCGCCTCGATCGTTGCGGCGGCGACTCTGCTGAACATTCTGCGCCCGGACTTCGGGTCGCCCGTCCATAGCGTGGCCGGCGCCGTTCCCCTCAGCGTCCTCCTGCTCCTGACGGTCGGCGAGCTCATCGTCATGACCATGTTCTTCACCGGCGTCATGTCGTGCCGCGGCCGCGTCCGTCTCGCGGCACTCGCAGCTGTCACCGTAATCACGGCCTTCTATCTTTGGCTGGCCGATTTCGCACCGGCGGCCTTCCTGCTGGTCATCCCGACCGCGCTGCTCTGGTGGCTCGCGGCGCTGACCGAACAGCATCAATGGCCGCTGCAAAAGCGCGTGCTGGCCGCAGCCGGCAATGCCGCCGTCACCGCGATCATCCTCGCGCTCTTCGCCGCGACCGGCGCGCAGGAACTTGTCGTTAGCGCGCTCGCCACGCAGGCGACCTTCGCCATGTTCGGCCTGTTCATGGCGGCGACCGATACGGCGGAGTTGATCGTGATCGGGTCGCAGGCCCTGGTCGGTGCGCTGACGAGCCTCTCCGCCTCCCGCGCCTTCCTCATTCCCTTCATGCTCGCAACTGCGGTCGTGAGCGTCGTGGTTACGTTGTGGATGAGCGTGCCCTCGGGGGCGCCTGGCCTCGACTCGAACAACGTTGCGATTCTTCTCGGCGCGATCGTGGGCCATGTCCCGTGGTTGGGCCTCGCCTTCTGGCTTGTTGTCGGCCCGGCGCGGAAGCTCGGCAATTTCGCGCCGCATCTGAGCTATCGCGCCCTCTTCTTGATCGTGCTTTTTTATTTCCTCGCTCTTCAGGCCGGGCTTCTGCAGCGGATTCTCAGCGATCCGGCAGGCTATGATCCTCACCTCATGTTTACCTTCCCCGAGATCTTCTTGCTGACGACCCTGCTGATGCTCGTCTACATCGCGCTTCTCTTCGTCTTCGGCCGCCGCTCCGACGCGCAGTTCGTGCACTTCGCCTACGGCGCGCTCGTCGGCTTCTTCTGGTTCTTCAATTTTGCAAGCCAGGGTGACAACATCCTGCTCGTCGTCGGCAGCGCCGGCGTCGGCAGCATCGTCTTCCTCGGGGTCGCCGCACTGCTCGGAAGCACGCGTCCGCGCCTCGCACAGGTTTCAGCGCGTCTTGCGGAGATGAACATCAGCCTCGCCGCGTACGCTTGCATCTTTGTTTGGTTCCTGACGGACTCGGCCGAAGGGGGAGCACCGCTCAGTCTCTGGCAGGCGCTTTTCATCTTCGCGTTGCTCGGGTGGGACATCGTGTCCTCCGGCGATGCCATCACCAACAAACACACGGAGAGCTTCCCGCGCATCGCGCGCGTGTGCTTCTTCTTCACCTACATCATCACGGTCTCCGTCTTCGTGCTTCTCGCAAGCTCCAGCGAGCTGATGAACCCGATCACCAGCGCGCCGGTGGAAGGCGTCTTCGATTCCGATAAGCTCATCGCCGTCGGGCTCGCCCTGTTCGGGCCGGCATTCTTCTTCCTGATCTTCGGGCTGCGCATGCGCGGCATCAGGCAGGCGGGGCCCGATTCCGACGCGCCCCGTCAGCCGGATACCGAGATGCCGGTTCCGGCGCCGGCGGTTGCGACATCGGCGCCCTCCGGCGGCTGACGGCAGGAGGTTCCAACCGCTTCCGAAAATGCTATCGGGGCTCCCCAAGAAGGAGCCCCGATGCGTACCGAGACCCCGCCCGTCATTCGGCTGGAGGACTATCGCCCGACCGATTATCTGATCGAAGCCGTCGACCTCGATATCCGGCTGGACCCTGAGGCGACCCGTGTCGTTTCACGCCTCTCCGTCCGCCCGCGCGAAAATACCGCTCCGCATACCCCGCTTGTCCTCGATGGCGACGGCCTCGTCCTGAAGAGCTTTTCGCTCGACTCCACGCTCCTTCCCGACCGCGCCTACGAGGCGACGCCCGACAAGCTGACGCTCAACGCGCCGCCGGCCGGTCCCTTCGATCTCGAAATCGTCACCGAGCTGAACCCGTCTGCGAACAGCGCCTTGATGGGGCTTTATCGCTCGAGCGGCGTCTACACGACGCAGTGCGAGGCCGAAGGCTTCCGCCGCATCACCTATTTCTACGACCGCCCCGACGTCCTCGCCGTCTACACGACGCGGATCGAGGCGGAGAAGAGCGAAGCGTTGATCCTGCTCTCGAACGGCAACCCGGTCGCTTCCGGCGAGGTCGAGGGAACGACCCGCCATTTCGCGGTCTGGCACGACCCCTTCCCGAAACCCTCCTATCTCTTCGCCCTCGTCGGCGGCGCGCTCGCCTCGATCCACGACACCTTCGAGACGCGCTCCGGCCGCATGGTGAAGCTCGGCATCTATTGCGAGCCGGGCAAGGAAGAGCGTTGCCGCTACGCCATGGACGCGCTCAAGCGCTCGATGCTGTGGGACGAGGAGCGCTTCGGCTGCGAATACGATCTCGACGTCTTCAACATCGTCGCCGTCTCCGACTTCAACATGGGGGCGATGGAGAACAAGGGCCTGAACGTCTTCAACGACAAATACGTGCTGGTCGACAAGGAGACCGGAACCGACCAGGACTATGCTCATGTCGAGGCGGTGATCGCGCACGAATATTTTCACAATTGGACCGGCAACAGAATCACTTGCCGCAACTGGTTCCAGCTCTGCCTGAAGGAAGGGCTGACCGTCTTCCGCGACCAGGAATTCTCCAGCGACACGCGCTCGCGCGCGGTGGAGCGCATCTCCGACGTCGTCGGCCTCCGCCAGCACCAGTTCCCCGAGGACGCGGGGCCGCTCGCGCATCCGGTCAGGCCGACGAGCTACCGCGAGATCAACAACTTCTACACGGCGACCGTCTACGAGAAGGGCGCGGAGATCTGCCGCATGCTTCTGACCGTGCTCGGCCGCGACGGTTTTCGCGCCGGCATGAACCTCTATCTCGAGCGTCACGACGGCGAGGCGGCGACGGTGGAGGATTTCCTCGCCTGCTTCGCCGAGGCGAGCGGCATTGATCTCACCCAGTTCGCACTCTGGTACGGCCAGGCGGGCACGCCGACGATCACCGTCACGCATCGCTACGAGCCGGAGAAGGAACGGCTGACGCTCGACGTGAAGCAGGACCTGCCGGAGACGCCCGACCGCCTGCCGAAGCTGCCGATGCACATCCCGATCGCCTTTGGCCTCGTCGGGCCGGACGGCCAGGACTTGAGCTTCTCGAAAGCAAGCGACAACGTCTCCGGCGACGTGATCCATCTCAAGAAGAGCCGCGAAGAGATCGTCTTCGAGGGCGTCCGCGCCCGGCCTGTTCCCTCGCTCTTCCGGCAGTTCTCGGCGCCCGTGCACGTCCACGCCGACCTCTCGCCGGAGGACCGGCTTTTCCTGATCGGGCGCGACCCCGATCCGTTCAACCGCTGGGAGGCCGCGCAACAGATCGCGCTGATGACGCTGGAAGCCGCGGCCGGCGCGGTGCGCCGCAAGGCGACTCCGGAATTCGATACGCGTTTCGCCGAGGAGCTTGGGCGCCTCGCGGAAAACGACGAGCTCGACCCCGCCTTCCGCGCGCTCGCCATGAGCCTGCCGAGCGAGACCGACATCGCCCAGGCGATCGGCGAGAACGTCGATCCCGACGCCATCCACGCGGCGCGGCAGGCGCTCCTCGCTTTTCTTGGGCGCGCGATCGGCGACGCGGTCGCCGAGGCCGCGAGCCGCGCCGCGCCGTCAAAGACCTATTTGCCCGACGCGGAGAGCGCAGGGCGGCGCGCCTTCGCGCACGCGGCGTGGGGGCTCCAGGTTGCGGGCGGCGCGATGTCGGGCTCCGACCTCCTCGCCCGCTACGCGGAGGCGGAGAACCTGACCGACCGGCTGGCAGCGCTCCGGCTTCTCGTGCATTTCGGGCTCGATCACGCCGAGGAGGCGCTGAAGCGGTTCGAAAGCCGCTACCGCGACAACGCGCTCGTTCTCGACAAATGGTTCACCGTGCAGGCGACGGCGCCGCGGCACGCCTCGCTCGAAGCGGTCGAAACGCTGACGGCGCATCCGGCCTTCTCGTTCAAGAACCCTAACCGCGTCTATGCGCTGGTCCGCTCCTTCGCCGCCTTCAATCCGGTCGGCTTCAATCGCCCCGACGGCGCCGGCTACCGCTTCATCGCGCGGGTGATCGGCGACCTCGACCGGCAGAACCCTTCGGTGGCTGCGCGGATCGCCACCGCCTTCCGTTCGTGGCGGATGCTTGAGCCCGAGCGGCGCGAGGAGGCGGAGAAGGCACTTCGAACGCTGCAGAGCCGCGAGCCGCTGTCGCGCGATCTCGGCGATATCGTCGGCCGCACGCTGGCCGGATGACGCGATAGGCCTGCCTCCATATACGGAGGCCACCACGCGCCCTGATGCTGAGGCGCCACCCCGGACCTCTTCCGAGGGAGCCTCGAAGCACGCGGCGCAGTCGATCCGGCGCCTTCTGGACGCTCCTTCGAGACCTCAGGATGAGGGTCGTCATGTGCCCCGGCGCCACGGTGGACGAATTTTGCGAAACCCCTGTAGACAAGCGGATTCTTCCTGATTCAAAGTGGAGTGATTCGGGGAGCGGTGGGCCCCGATCGAAATCGAGGAGGGCAGAGGATGACGCGGCCGCGGGGGGCCATTGCGTCGGCGATTCGGCACATACCCGATTTCCAGCGTCTGAACAGCGCGGCCCTCGCCGGCCATGCCCGCCTCTTCATCCATCCGGCCTACGCGCGGCTCGTCAACTCCGAGCCCTACGTGAAGCGTCTCATCCCGATCCTGATCGTGCTTTTCGTCGTGGCGCTCGGCGGCATACGCGTCGTCGCGCTTTATCAGGGCCGCGCGGAGGCGGAGAACGCCGCCGACTTGAGGCTCGCGCTCGTCGCGAAGGCGATCGTCAGCGAGCTGGCGCAATCCGGCGTACCGCTTTCGCTCACCGAGCCCTCGGAGACACTGCAGGGCCAGCTTGAGAATGCGCTGCCGCCGCTCGCCACCGATCAGGGGCGGCAGGTCCTGCTCATGGACCCGCAGGGCATGGTCGTCGCGGCCGCGCCGCGCGTGCCCGATCTCCTGAAACGCTACATCGACGACATCCTCGGCCCGAGCCAGCCGCTGACGACGCTCGGCGAGCGCGCGGGCGTGCTCCGTCTGACGCTCGCGTCAGGCGAGGATGTGATCGCCACCGTGCACCACAATCTCGACGGCGTCGGCGCTATCGCAGTCATCCAGCCGACCTCCGGCGTCTTCGCCGAGTGGCGGCGCACGGTGTCGCGCGAGGCGACCGTCTTCGTCGCGACGAGCATCGTGCTCGTCATCCTCGGCTTCGCCTATCACGCGCAGACGGCGCGCTCGCACGAGGCCGACTTCATCTATGCGGCGACGCAGGCGCGCTTTCACACGGCGCTCAGACGCGGCCGCTCGGGCCTTTGGGAATGGGACCTCTCGCGCGGCTCACTCTTCTGGTCGCCCTCGATGTTCGAGATGCTCGGGCTCGAACCGGAGAACCGCCTGCTTTCCATCGACGAGGTGGCGGCGCTGACGCATCCCGACGACGCCGATCTCGTCGCGCTTGCCGAGGAGCTCATCCGCGATGGCGAGGGCTCCTTCGACCGCGAGTTCCGCATGCGCCGCGCCGACGGCAACTGGGCCTGGATTCGCGCGCGCTGCGAGGTCGTGGCCGACGCGGAGGAGGAACCGCATCTCGTCGGAATCGCCGTCGACGTGACCGAGCAGCACAAGCTCGCCGAGGAATCGCGCACCGCCGACATGCGGCTCCGCGATGCCATCGAGGCGATCTCCGAGGCCTTCGTCCTCTGGGACGCCACGAACCGCCTGGTGCTCTGCAACAGCAAGTACCAGCAGCTGCACGGTCTTTCCGAGGCGCTGGTCAGGCCGGGGACGCCTTATTCGCTGATCAAGCGCAACGGCCGCCGGTCCATCATCGCCGACGATCTTCCCGTCGAAGGCGCCGCCGCGCGCTCGGTCGAGGCGCGCGTGGAAGACGGGCGCTGGCTGCAGATCAACGAGCGGCGCACCAATGACGGCGGCTTCGTCTCCGTCGGCACCGACATCTCGGCGCTCAAGGACAAGGAGACGGCGCTTCTCGACAACGAGCGCGCGCTCCGCGAGACCGTCAACGATCTCCGCCGCTCGCGCCAGCAGCTTGAGAAGCAGGCGCAGCAGCTGGTCGAGCTGGCCGAGAAATACGCGGTTGAGAAGGACAAGGCCGAGGACGCCAACCGCATCAAGTCGGAATTCCTCGCCAATGTCAGCCATGAGCTCCGCACGCCCTTGAACGCCATCATCGGCTTCTCCGAGCTGATGCTGACCGGCGCCTTCGGTCCGCTCGGCGACGAGCGCTATGACGGCTATTGCCGCGACATCAACGAAGCCGGCGCCTTCCTGCTCCGCGTCATCTCCGACATCCTCGACATGGCGCGGCTCGAAGCGGGACGGATCGAGATCGATCGCGAGCCGCTCGATCTCGACGGCCTCGTCACGGAGACGGTCGCGACATTCGCGCCCGAGGCGGAGCGGAGCCACATCGCGATCGAGACGGACATCGCGGCGGGGATCACGCTCTCGGCCGACAAGGAAGCGGTGCGGCAGGTCTTCGCCAATCTCGTGTCGAACGCCGTGAAGTTCACGCCGGAGCGCGGCACAATCCGCGTCGCGACGGCGGGGCGCGCCGACGGCGTCGTCGTCACCGTCACGGACTCCGGCATCGGCATTCCGCCCGAGGCGCTCTCAAAGCTCGGCAAGCCGTTCGAGCAGGTGCAGAGCCCGCTCACCCGCAATCACAAGGGTTCCGGTCTTGGCCTTGCCATCTCGCGCTCGCTCGTGACGCTCCACGGCGGCGAGATGACGATCGAGTCGCGCGCCGGCGCCGGTACGACGGTGACGGTCTTCTTCCCGCTCCGCCCAGCCGGCGCCCCCGCCGCCACCGCGGCCTGACCTAGCCTCTGCCTCCTCAGAACCGTCGCCCTCCCCTACCCTGATTCCCAGCATCAATTTTGCCTCTTGACAGGCAACCAAATGGTTCCATATATAACAACAGGCAACTGAATGGTTACATGTTGAGATGAATGACGACGCCGTCTTTCGCGCCTTGGCCGATGCAAGCCGAAGGCGGCTCCTCGACCGGCTGCACCGCAAGAACGGGCAGCCGCTCGGCGAGCTCTGCCAAGGGCTCGACATGACGCGCCAGGCCGTCGCCAAACATCTCGCGATCCTGGAGGAAGCGAGCCTCGTCGCAACGAAACGCCTCGGCCGGGAGAAGCTGCACTTCATCAATCCGGTGCCGATCAACGCGATCGCCGAACGCTGGATAGCCAAGTTCGAGCGCGGGCACTTGCGCGCTCTTTCAGCCCTTAGGAAAAACCTGGAAGGAGAAGAGAAGTGAGTAGCGCACCTAAGAGTAGCTTCGTCTACGTCACCTACATCAAGACCACGCCCGAGCGGCTTTGGACGGCCCTCACCAGCACGGAATTCGTGCAGCAGTACCTGGCTCGGCGCCCGGGCCGAAGCGGAGTGGAAGAAAGGCGGTTCGTGGAAGCTCGTCTTCTCGGATGGCCGCGTGGCGGACACCGGCGAGATCGTCGCGTTCGAGCCGTCGAAGCGGCTCGGCATCCGCTGGCGGAACGAATTCATGCCGGAGATGAAAGCGGAAGGCTGGTCGCACTGCACAATGGAGATCGAGGCCGCCGCGGGCGACGCCGTCAAGCTGACGGTGACCCACACGATGGAGCGTGAAGGTTCCAAGTTCATCGGCGCCGTCGCCGGCGGCTGGCCGCAGATCCTGTCAAACCTGAAATCGCTCCTGGAGACCGGCTCGGTCGTCCTGCCGCCTAGGGCGTTCTGACCACAAGATAGGGGCCGCCCGCCGCGGCCCCTACTCAACCTTCGCGCCGAGCACGCTCTCAAGCGCTCGGCGCGTCTGCTGCTGCACTTTGACAAGCCGCGCTTCGAGTTCTTCGAACGTCGCCACGCCTCCCCGCTCGTCGCCCACGCCGGCATCCTCGAGCACGTCGTTGGCGACCTCCACGATGAGCCGCTTTAGCGCTTCCGGCGCCTGCGCGGGCACGAACACCTTCGGATCGGCGACGCGCTCTAGCTGCAGGAGCGCCGCCTGCAGCGCCGCGGAGAGCGCCAGCCGCTCGCCGGCCCTCGCCTCCATCAGTCCCTCCGCTGCCGCGCGTGTGAGCGTCTCAAGCGTCGTCGCGCCATCGACGCGGCCGAGCCCCGAGAGCACCAGAACCTGCGCCGCGAACTCGCAATCCATCAGCCCGCCCACCGCGAGCTTCACGTCGAACGGCCCGGCGGCCGGCTTCTCGCGCTCGATGCGGGCGCGCATCGATGCCGCGTCCTTGGCGAGCTTGGCGCGGTCGCGCGGCTTTTCGACGAGCGCGTCGAGCACCTTCGCGACGCGCGCCTTCAGCTTCGCATCGCCGGCGATGGCGCGGCCGCGCGACATCGCCATGTGCTCCCACGTCCAGGCCTCGTTCAGCTGGTAGTGCTTGAACGAGGAAAGACTCGTCGCGAGCGGCCCGGCCTGGCCGGACGGCCGTAGCCTGAGATCGACCTCGTAGGCGATCCCCTCGGCGGTCGGCGCGGCGAGCGCCGCGATCAGCCGCTGCGTCAGCCGCGCGTAATATTGCGACGGCGCCAGCGGCTTCTTCCCGTCGGAAGCCGAGACATCGGCATCGTGCTTGTAGACGACGATCAGGTCGAGGTCGGAGCCCGCCGTCATTTCGCGGCTGCCAAGGCGGCCGAAGGCGACGACAGCGGTCTCGCCGCCCGCCAACCTCCCATGCCGGTTTGCGAATTCCACCTCCGTGCGCGTGAGCAGCGCGCGCACGACCGCCTCGGCGAGATCGGAAAAGGCCCTCCCCGTCTCCGGCGGCGAGAGCGCCGAGGTCAAGAGGCCGACCGAGATCACGAAGCGCCGTTCGGCGACGAAGAGGCGCGCGCGGTCGAGCATCTCCTCGTAGCGATGCGCCTGCGCGAGGCTCTGTTCCAGCGCCTGTTCGATGGCCTCCAGTCCCGCAGCGCCGGCGACGCCCGCCGGATCGAGAAGCGCGTCGGCGACATGCGGGCGGCGCGCGAAGATCTCGGCGAGGCGCGGCGCGGCGGAGAGGATCGTCGCCAGCATGTCGAGGAGCTCAGGGTTGTTGCGGAGAAGCGCGAAGAGCTGCGCGCCGGCCGGCAGCGCCTGCAGAAGGCGGTCGAAGGCGCCGACCGCCGCGTCGGGATTGCCGGCGCGCGAGAAGGCCTGGAGCAGCGCCGGCGCGATCTCCGTCAGGCTTTCGCGCGCCGCCGTGGAGCGCATCGCGGCGAAACGGCCGAAGTGCCAGCCGCGCACCGTCTCCGTCACCACGGCGGGCGCTTCGAAGCCGAGGCCGCGGAGCGTCTGAAGCGTCTCCGGATCGTCGTCGCCGCCGGTGAAGACGAGACTGCCCACCTCGGTGGAAAGTTCGCTCCCGCCTTCGAAGAGCCGCGAGTAGCGTTTGGCAACTGTCTCCAGCACGTAGCGGAGCCGCGCCTCGAACGCATCGACGTTGGGCTCGCGCATCAGCCGGCCGATCCGTGCCAGCCCGTCGCGATCGCGCGGCATGGTGTGCGTCTGCTCGTCGCGCACCATCTGCAAGCGGTGCTCGACATTGCGTAGGAACACGTACGCCTCGTCCAACTCCGCACGTATTGCTTCGTCGATCCAATTCTTCTCAGCCAGCATCGCCAGCATCTCGCGCGTCCGCGTGCCGCGAAGTCTTGGATCGCGCCCGCCGGCAATCAGCTGCTGCGTCTGCACGAAGAATTCGATCTCGCGGATGCCGCCGCGGCCGCGCTTGATGTCGTGGCCGGCGACGGCGACGGTCCCGTGCCCGCGATGCACGTGCACCTGGCGCTTGATCGAGTGGATGTCGGCGATCGCCGCGAAGTCGAGATATTTCCGCCAGATGAAGGGCGCAAGAGCGTGGATGAAAGCGTCACCCGCTTGCGTGTCGCCGGCGACGGTGCGCGCCTTCACCAGCGCGGCGCGCTCCCAGTTCTGCCCCATGCTCTCGTAGTAGAGGAGCGCCGCTGGCGCCGAGATCGCGACGCGCGTCGCGGCGGGATCTGGGCGGAGGCGGAGGTCGGTGCGGAAGACGTAGCCGTCGGCGGTCCGCTCCTGCAAGAGCATGACGAGCATCCGCACGATCTTGACCCAGAACGCCGAGGGCTCCGCGTCGTCGGGGAGCCCGGGCGCGTCCGGGTCGAAGAGCACGATGACGTCGATGTCGCTCGAATAGTTCAGCTCGCCGGCGCCGTATTTCCCCATGCCGAGGATGAAGAAACCCGGTGGATCGGTGGGCCCGAGCCATTTGCCGTGGCGCGCGGCGTCGGCGAGCGCGAAGCGGAGCGACGCCGCGAGCGCGGCGTCGGCGAAGCGCGTCAACAGTCCGGTCACGGCTTCAAGGTCGATCGCGTCGGCGAGGTCGGCCAAACCGAGCGTCAGCGCTACGTCCTGCTTGGCGCGGCGAAGCGCCGCCATGGCGTCCGCCCGCGTCTCCCACGACGCGCCCCCGAGCGCGGCGACGATCGCTGCGACCCGCGCTTCCGGCGCCTCGCCGAGGATGGCGGCAAGCCGCGCGAGGTCTTTCACCGCCAGGTCGAGCAGATAGGGGCAATCGCCGAGCGCGCTGCCGAGGAAGGCGCGGACCTCCGGCGCATCGAGAGCCAAGGCGAGAGCCGCCCCCTCCTCCTGATGGCCCGCGGCTTCGGCAAGCCGCTGCAGCGCGATCTCCGAGTTCGGGCGAAGGCGGCAGCGCCGCGATGCGACGGCCGAGGCTCTCAGGCGGCACGTTTCAGAGCCGTGCCGGGCACCTTCAGGATCGCCGCAAGGCCGGGCCTGTTGTCGGCCAGCACCAGCTCACCGCCGTGCAGCTGCGCCACCGCCGAAACAAGGCTCAAGCCGAGCCCCGCCCCCGGCTTGGAACGGCTCTCCTCGAGCCGCACGAAGCGCTCCGTCACCCGCCCCCTGTCGGCCTCGGCGATGCCCGCGCCGTTGTCGGCGACGCGGAACTCGACCGTTCCGTTCTTCTCCGCGACCGAGATGACCACCTCCGGCGTTCTGCTGCCCTCGTCGGCGTATTTGACGGCATTGTCGACGAGATTCGCAAGCGCCTGGCTGACCAATTCCCGGTGCGCCCGCACCGTAATCGGCGTGCATTCCTGGAGCTTGAGCGCGACGCCCGCCTCTTCGGCGAGCGGCTCGTAGAGCTCGACCACGTCGCGGGCGACGTCGCTTGCGTCGAAGGTGGCGAATTCGGCATCGGAGGAGCCGGCCTCGGCGCGGGCGATCAGGAGCAGCGCGTTGAAGGTGCGGATCAGCTGGTCGGCCTCGTCGATCGTCGCGTGCAGCGCCTCGCGGTAATCGGGCTCCGAGTGGCCCATGGTCAGAGCGCGCTCGACGCGGTTTCGCATGCGCGTCAGCGGCGTCTTCAGATCGTGGGCGATGTTGTCGGAGACCTGCTTCAGGCCCACCATCAGCCGCTCGATGCGTGCGAGCATGGCGTTCAGGCTCTCCGCCAGCCGGTCGAACTCGTCGCCGGTCCCGGTCACCTCGAGCCGGCCAGAAAGGTCGCCGGCGACGAAGCGGTTCGAGGTCTCGGCGATGGCGTCGATGCGCTTCAGCACGCGCCGCGACACGAAGGTCCAGGCGATCAGGCCGAGCGCCACCATCAGCCCGGCGGTCAGCACCAGCGAGCGCCGCACCAGGCTGACCAGGGCATCGCGCTCGCTGACGTCGCGCCCGACCAGCGCGCGCACGCCGTCGGGGAACTGGAACACGCGGACGAGCGCCGTGTGCGGCTCCGAGCCCTGCTCGTTCCGCCACATGTAGGGGACGAGCTGCGCCACATCCTTCGATTCATTGAGGATCGCCGCCGGCACGGTCTCGACGTTTCCGGCGATGCGCTTTCCCTGCGGGTCGGTGATGAAATAGAGGCTGGCGCCGGGCTGCGCGCTTCTGAGCTCCACCACGCGGGCAAGCCAGGCGGCGCCGCCGCGGTCGTATTGCAGTTCGATCGACCGCAGCTCGGCGTCGACGGCGTCGGCCATCTGCGCCTTCAGGATCTCGCTCGTATTGTGCGCGATGTAGCCGATAAGGAAGGCGGCGAAGACCGTGAAGACCGCCAGGAAGATTGCCGTGAGCTTGAAAGCGGTCGTGCGGAAAAGGCGCGGCCAGGCTCGACTAGACATCGTCCCGCATCACGTAGCCGGAGCCACGCACCGTGTGCAGCAGCGGTCGGTCGAAGCCCTTGTCGATCTTGGCGCGGAGCCGCGACATGTGGACGTCGATGACGTTGGTCTGCGGATCGAAGTGATAGTCCCAGACCTTCTCCAGAAGCATGGTGCGGGTCACCACCGTGCCGGCGTTCTTCATCAGATATTCGAGCAGGCGGAACTCGCGCGGCTGCAGGATGATCGGCTCGCTGCCGCGGCGCACCTTGCGGGACAGGCGGTCGAGCTCGAGGTCGGCGACACGGTAGACGGTCTCCGCCTCCTTCGGGGCGCTGCGGCGCCCGAGCACCTCGATCCGCGCCAGAAGCTCGGAGAAGGCGTAGGGCTTCGGGAGGTAGTCGTCGCCGCCGGCTCTGAGGCCCGTTACGCGGTCGTCGACCTGCCCGAGCGCTGAGAGAATCAGCACGGGCGCCTGGTTTCCGGAGGCTCTGAGCTCGCTGATGACCGAGAGGCCGTCGCGCTTCGGCAGCATGCGGTCGACGACGAGGACGTCGTAGTCCTCGGCTTTGGCCCGCTCCAGGCCTTCTTCGCCGTCAAAGGCGCTGTCCGCCACGTGGCCGGCCTCGCCCATGGCCTTGACCAGGTAGTTCGCGGTTTCGCGATCGTCTTCGATGACCAGGATTCGCATCATATTGAGATAGTCGGCCAGCGGCGGCTCCGCCAGTTCCTCCTTACGACATGGCGGGCCGCTTGCGCGGCCCGCCAGCTGAGTTCCGGACGATCGGGGGGCGACGGATACGTCCGGCTCAGGCCGTCACCGGCGGCGTCAGCCGCGCTCGAAGGGCACGCCGACGAAGCGGGTGCCGTTCTGACCCTGGATGCGGAAGAGCACGGCGTCACGGCCGCGATCCTGCGCGTCGGCCACACCGGACTCCACGTCGGCGACGCTGTTCACCGCCTTGCTGCCGACCGCAACGATCACGTCGCCCGCCTGCAGACCCTTGTCGGAGGCCGGGCTCTCGTCGGTCACGCCGGCGACGCGAACGCCTTCGCCGTCGGGGTTCGGCTCAAGCGTCAGCCCCAGCGCCGCGAGCGAGCCGTGCTCCGTGCCGCTCGGGCTCTGCTGCTGATCGGCGCTTGCCTGCTGCGTGCTGTCGAAGTCGTTCAGGTTGCCGAGCGTCACATCGATGTCGCGCGATTTGCCGTCACGCAGCACCGTGATCTTCACGCTCTTGCCCGGGTCGATCTTGGCGATCATCTCGGAGAGCGACTTCGGGTCCTTCACCTGCTGGCCGTCGACGGCGGTGATGATGTCGCCGGACTGGATGCCGGCTTTGACCGCTGGGCCGTTCTCCGTCGCGTCGGCGACGATCGCGCCCTCGGTCTTGTCGACGCCGAGGCTGCTTGCGATCTCGTTCGTCACCGGCTGGATCTGCACGCCGAGCCAGCCGCGCGTGACCGAGCCGTGGTCCTTCAGGTCGCCGACGATCTCGGAGACCGTGCTCGCCGGAATGGCGAAGGCGATGCCGACATTGCCACCCGACGGCGAGAAGATCGCCGTGTTCATGCCGACCACTTCACCATGGACGTTGAAGGCGGGGCCGCCCGAGTTGCCGCGGTTAACCGGCGCGTCGATCTGCAGGAAGTTGTCGTAGGGGCCGGAGCCGATGTCGCGGCCTTCGGCCGAGATGATACCGGCGGTAACGGTTCCGCCGAGGCCGAAAGGATTGCCGACCGCAAGCACCCACTGACCGACCTTCGGCTGCTCGGCCGCGAAGCTCACATACTTGAAGCTGCTGCCGTCAACCTTCAGAAGCGCGATGTCGGTGCGCTTGTCGACGCCGATCAGCTTGGCGTCGAGTTCGCGGCCGTCGTCCATCGTCACCGTGTACTGGGTGCCGTCCTCGACCACGTGCGCGTTGGTGACGAGATAGCCGTCATCGCTGATGAA
This sequence comes from uncultured Alphaproteobacteria bacterium, assembly GCA_963739005.1. GTDB lineage: Bacteria > Pseudomonadota > Alphaproteobacteria > Rhizobiales > Afifellaceae > DASWJZ01. The sequence continues at coordinate 455,120 of CAVTYQ010000007.1, forward strand.
GAAGCCGGAGCCCTGGCTCAGACCGCGGTGCGGATGGAACGGCTGGCCGCCATTGCCCCCATTGTCGCCGTTGCCGCCGTCAGGTCCGCCGGGCATGTTCGGCATGCCGAAGCGGCGGAAGAATTCCTGTACGCCGGGCGGCAGATTGTCGAAGCCCTGCATCGAGCCGCCATCGTTGGAAACGGCGGCGACCTCGGTCTTCACCTGGACGCTGACGACGGCCGGTGCGACCTGCGCAACGACTGCAGAAAAATCGGTGGGCGCCGGCGCATCGACATGAACCGGGTCGGCGAACGCGATGTGGCCGTCGGCGAGAAGCGCGCCCGTCCCGACGACGATGCCGAGACTGAACACGCTGGCGAGCAACGCTTGGCGGGTGCGACGGGCCCGCGTGCTCGATGAGAAGACTTTGGTCATGGCTCTTAAGAACTCCCGTTTATTCCAAAAGGTCCGCCCCGGTTTAAGGGGGCGGACCGGAGGTCTGCGCCGCGGCGTGGGGGGCGAATTCACCGCATGCGCAGGGTGTTAGATAGGGCGTCTCGCCTTACGACGCAGTGTCCGCGCAGTTAATTATCGGTAAGGTTCAACGGCACTTTATTCCTGCCGCAGGATGCGCGCCAGAGCCGCCTCTTCCTCGCCCGAAAGCGCCTCGCGCCGCGCCTCCTTCCGGCGTGTGCGGGCGAAGGCGGCGAGGCCGCCTGCGGCAAGCACGATCGCCGGCGTCAACCATAAGAGCAGCGTGCGCCACGCGAAGGGCGGCTTCAGGAGGATGAAGTCGCCGTAGCGGGCGACGAGATAGCCGCGCACCGATTCGTCGCTGTCGCCGGCTTTCAGGCGCTCGCGCACAAGCAGCCGCAGATCGCGCGCCAGCGGAGCATTCGAGTCGTCGATCGACTGATTCTGGCAGACGAGGCAGCGAAGCCCCTCGGAGATTTCGCGCGCCCGCGCCTCGAGCCCCGGATCGGCGAGCATTTCGTCCGGCTGCACCGCGTAGGCGGCGGGGGCCCAAAGCAGAAGCGCCAGGAGAACGAGCCTGATGAGTCCACCCAACCTCCTCATGCCGAGGTGCACCAATTCGCCCCTTCGAGGCTCGCTTCTCTGGCACCTCAGGATGAGGGCGGAATGGAGCCTCGAAGCACGCAGAGCGGTGGAGAGCGTCGTCATCCGACGGCCGCTTCCGCCGCCTTGCGAACGCTCGCGCGGCGCGGCGCGCCCACCCTCAGCCTGCGGTCGGAGAGCGACAGCGCGCCGCCAAACGCCATCACCAGCGCGCCAAGCCAGATCAGCGTGACGAGCGGCTTGTAGGATGCGCGCACCGCCTGCGCGCCGTTGTCCATGCGGTCGCCGAGCGAAAGATAAAGCTGCGAGAAGCCGGTCGTCCTGATCGCCGCTTCCGTCGTGGAGGATTGTCGCGCAGTGTAGAAGCGCTTGGAGGGCGCCAGCTGGAATTCCTTTGACCCGCCGCGCGAGACGGAAAAGAGCGAACGCTCCTCGCGGTAGTTCGGCCCGGTGACCGGCGCGTTGCCCTGATAGAGCAGCGTATAGCCGCCGACCGCGATCGTGTCGCCGGGCTTCAGCGCCGCGATCTTCTCCGTCTGGTAGGCGCTCGCGGCGACGATGCCGAGCACGCAGATGCCCATGCCGCAATGCGCGACGACGGTGCCGAGCGCGGAGCGCGGCAATCCGAAGAGACGCGACAGCGCGACCCGCGGCGGGGTGCGGAAGGGCATTACCCGCTCGGCGAGATCGGTGAGGCTTCCGGCGATGATCCAGACCGCGAGCGCCAGCCCGAGTGGCGCAAGCACGCCCTTTGCTCCCGTCGCGATCGCGGTCACCACCGCCGCAAGGAGCGCCGCCGCCATCGCCACGCCGAGCCGCTGCGAGACGCCGAGGAGGTCGCCGCGCTTCCAGCCGAGCAGCGGCCCGAAGGGCAGCGCGATGAGCAGCGGGATCATCAGCGGCACGAAGGTCAGGCGGAAGAACGGCGCGCCGACGGAGATCTTGTCGCCGCTCAGCGCTTCGAGCGCGAGCGGATAGAGCGTGCCGACGAAGACGGTCGAGACCGCGGCGACGAGGAAGAGATTGTTGAAGACGAGCGCGCCCTCGCGGCTGATCGGCGCGAAGAGCCCGCCCTGCTTCATCTCCGGCGCGCGAATCGCGAAGAGCGCGAGCGCGCCGCCGATGAAGAGCGTCAGGATGGCGAGGATGAAGACGCCGCGCGTCGGGTCGGTGGCGAAGGCGTGGACCGAGGTCAGCACGCCGGAGCGCACCAGGAAGGTGCCGAGGAGCGAGAGCGAGAAGGTGAGGATGGCGAGGAGCACCGTCCACACTTTCAGTGCGCCGCGCTTCTCCATCACGACGGCTGAGTGGAGCAGCGCCGTGCCGGCCAGCCACGGCATGAACGAGGCGTTCTCGACCGGGTCCCAGAACCACCAGCCGCCCCAGCCGAGCTCGTAATAGGCCCAGTAGGAGCCCATCGCGATGCCGGCAGTTAGGAACATCCAGGCGGCGAGCGTCCACGGCCTGACCCAGCGCGCCCAGGCCGCATCGGTCTTGCCTTCGATCAGCGCGGCGACCGCGAAGGAGAAGGCGATCGAGAAGCCGACATAGCCGAGATAGAGGAACGGCGGATGGATCGCGAGGCCGATGTCCTGAAGGATCGGGTTCAGGTCCTGGCCCTGCAGCGGCGCCGGGTCGAGGCGGGCGAACGGGTTTGAGGTCAGCAGGATGAAGATCAGGAAGGCGGAGCCGATCCAGCCCTGCACCGCGAGCACGCGGGCGCGGAGCGCGGAGGGAAGATTCCAGCCGAAGCCGGCGACGAGCGCGCCGAAGAAGGAGAGGATCAGCACCCACAGAAGCATCGAGCCTTCGTGGTTCCCCCACACGCCGGTGATCTTGAAGAGAAGCGGCTGCTCGGAGTTGCTGTTCTCGAAGACGTTCAGCACCGAGAAGTCGGAGGTCACGTGCGCGACGACGAGCGCGGCGAAGGCGATGGCGATGAAGCCGAAGCCGACGATCGGCGTCGTGCCCGATACGGCGACGAGCCGCTCGTCGCGCCAGCGGATGCCGAGAAGCGGCACGCTCGACTGGATCAGCATCAGCGCAAGCGCGAGCACCAGCGAATAGTGGCCAAGCTCGGCCATCGAAAGCGTGCCGACCGTCCCGCTCATTGCACCTTTCCCTGGGTTTCCTGCCAGACGCCCTGTGCCTTCAGCGCGTCCACCACCTCCTTCGGCATATAGCGCTCGTCGTGCTTGGCGAGCACGGAATCGGCGGTGACGCTCCCGTCCGGCGCGAGCGCCCCCTCCGCGACGACGCCCTGCCCCTCGCGGAAGAGGTCGGGGAGAATGCCGTGGAACTCCACCTTCACGCTCTTCGCCGTGTCGGTCACCGTGAAGCTGACGCCGCCGTCGTCCTGCCGCACGACCGACCCGTCGGCGACGAGCCCGCCGAGGCGGACGCGCGTTCCCGGCGAAAGCGTCTTCTCGGCGAGCTGGCTCGGCGAATAGAAGAAGACGATCTGGTCCTTGAGCGCAAAAAGCACGAGCCCCGCCGCGACGGCGAGCACCGCGCCGGCGCCGGCGATCATCGTCAGCCGCTTCTGCTTGCGGGTCATTGGCCACCCGCTCCCGCCGGCTTCACGCCGAGGTCGGCGATCAGCGCCTCGACGCGGCCGCGCGCGCTTTCGTCCTTGACCCCGGCGAGCGCGGCGCGCGCGGCTTCCGCCGCCGCGTCGCTCCGCCCGAGCACCACGTAGGAGCGGATCAGGCGCAGCCAGCCCTCGACATCGTCCGGCTGATCCTTCAGGCGCGCGGCGAGCCGCGTCACCATGCCATTGATCATCGCTGCCTGGTCGCCGGCGGGGACGTTCGCGGCGGCGGCGACGTCCGCGGCCGTCGGGCCGGGCGGCGGCGCGGCGTTCGGATCGACGCGCGCGAGCGCTTGCTCGACCAGCGGGCGCCAGGGCGCATCGTTCGGCGCCTCGGCGAGAAGCGCATTCAGCTCTTCCGCCGCCTCGGCGCGCTTCCCCTCCTGCTCGGCGGCGAGCGCGATGAAATAGCGCGGGCCCGGCGCCTTCGGATCGAGCGCATGCGCTGCCTCGAAAGCCGTGCGCGCCTCCTCGGTGACGATCCCGCCTTCCTGCGTGAGAATCGCTTCGCCTAATCCGCTCTGCCGCGCCTCGCTCGAGCCGAGGATGCGGATGGCGTTCCGATAGGCCTGGGCGGAATCGTCCGCGCGGCCGAGGCGGAGATAGACCGGAGCGATGACCTCCCATCCGCCCCCGTCCTCGGGCTCTTGCGCCAGATGCTCTTCGACCTTGGCGATCAGCGTCTGGATGTCGTCGGGGGCGGTCGGCGCGGTCAGGCGCTCAGCAAGCGGCATCCCGGGAAGCGTCGGGTCGCCGAGCGCGAGATAGAGGAAGAGAGAAAGGGCGGGGATTCCGATGAGCGCGACCACTGCGACCGCGCGGCGCGGCGCCGGGCTGGTCGTCCGCGCCTGCGTCGCGCTCGCCTCGGCGTCGGCGGCGATCAGGCGGCGGGCGATTTCCGCGCGCGCCGCCTCCGCCTCGCTTTCGCTGATGCGGCCTTCCGACTTGTCGCGCTCAAGCTCGGCGAGCTGGTCACGATAGACGCGCGCCGCGTGCGTGGCGGGATTTTCGCGGGAGGGCGCGCGCGACAGCGGCAGAAGCACGGCGAGGATCGCCGCGGCGGTCAGGAACGCGATCAGAACCCAGAGAAGCACGGGCGGCCCAAAATCCTTGTGACCCGAAAAGGCCTTTAGCGAGCCGCTTTAGCGACGCCGCCGCCCCGCCGCAATGCGATGGATCAACACGTTGCCGGGATGAGGGTTGCCGAGCCCTACCCCACGATCCGCCAGGTGCCGTCGGGCTCGCGGCAGGCGTTGCCGGTGACGACGCGGAGCCGCCCACCGATATAGACATTGTGCGTATATCCGCGGCAGTCGAGGCTGTTCACCTTGGAGACCCCGCCGACCTCGATCCGGCCGTGCACGTCGCCGGAGCGGCTCCGCCACTCGGTCGGCTGCCCGGGGCGGCCGTATTCGAGCGCCTCGTATTCGGCCTTGAGCGCGATCTTGCGGTCGGCGTCGGAAAGCGAGCGGCCGACATCGGCGCCCATCAGCCCGCCCTCGACCGTTCCGATCTGCGGCTCACCGGCGCCGGAGGCGACCGGGCTTCCGACCACCTTCTCGGGGCTGGCGCCGGGGATGGCGCCGGTCACGATCCGAGATCCGCCGCTGCAGGCGCAAAGAAAGAGCACGCCGGCCGCGGCGGTCACGATCGCAACACGCATAAAAAACTCCCCGAACGCGCCCCATTCGCCGGCTTTACGAAGGTTCGCCGGTCGGCCCGTGGAATTGATGGCGGAAATCCGGAAGAAGCGCAATCGCGGAAGCCGCGCGCTCATTCGCCCGCCGCCGGCAGCGTCAGCTGTGCGCTCAGGCCGCCGAGCGCCGCGCTTTCGAGGCTGAGCTTGCCGCCATAGACGCGGGCGAGCTCGGCCACGATCGAAAGGCCGAGGCCGGAGCCGGGCTTCGTCTCGTCGAGGCGCGTTCCGCGCGACAATGCGGCGCTGCGTCCTTCCGGCGGCAGCCCCGGCCCGTCGTCCTCGAAGGCGAGCGTCAGGAAGGGTCGGCGTTCGCTTTCGTCGCGGCGCGCCGAGATGCGCACGCGTGTCGCCGCCCATTTGCAGGCGTTGTCGAGGAGGTTGCCGGCCATCTCTTCGAGGTCGTGCTTCTCGCCGCGGAAGCGGAGCTGCGGCGCGACGTCGACCTCGATCGCGATGTCGCGGTCGCGATGCACCTTGGCCATGACGCGGGCGAGCGCGGAGACGGCCGGCTCGACCGGCGTGACGACGCCGAGCACGTTGGTCTGCGCGGCGATCTGCGCGCGGTTCAGGTGATGCTCGACCTGGCTGCGCATGATCTGCGTCTGCTCGGCCACTTTTGCAGCGAGAGGACCGGGCGCGTTCTCGGTCTCGTTCTGCAGGACCGCGAGCGGCGTCTTCAACGCATGCGCGAGGTTGCCGACATGCGTGCGCGCGCGCTCCACGATCTCGCGGTTGGAATCGACGAGCGCGTTCAGGTCCGCGACCAGCGGCTCGATCTCGCTCGGATAGTCGCCTTCGAGGTGCTTGATGTCGCCGTCACGGATCTTTCTCAAGTCATCGCGCACCTGGCGGAGCGGGCGGAAGCCCCAGCGCATCAAAAGCGCGATGCCGACGGCGAGGAGCACGGCGAGCCCGCCGAGCCAGCGGATCACGGAGTTGCGGAAGGCGCTGATGTCGCTCTTCATCGTATCGGTGTCGCCGGCGACGAGGAGCGCGTAGGTATGGCCGGGCGCGAGCGTGACGAGCTGTTCGAGCGCGCGGAGCTCGCGTCCGCCGCTCGCCTCGATGGTGAAGGAGCGGGAGGGATTTTCCGGAGTCGGCAGATCCTTGACGGGAAGCACGTCATAGGCGAGCGACGGCGACCAGTCGATCACCTTGCCGGTCACCGGATCGCGGCTCTGCCAATACCAGCCGGAAAGCGGGCGCGAGAAGCTACCGCCGCTTTTGCCCTCGACCGCGTTCTCGTCGACCGTGCCGTCGACGCTCGTCCCGGCGATCAGCGCGAGGAGCAGCGTCTCCAGGCGGCCGTCGAAATTCCTTTCGACGGCGCTGGAGAACTGCACGATGAAGACGGCGCCGGCGACGATCAGCGCGACGGCGCTTCCGCCGGCGGCAATCAGCGCGGCGCGGAGCGAAAGGGATCTAGTCCACATGCTCCCCTTGCGCGGCCCCGTCGGGTGCGATCCGGTAGCCCATGCCGCGCACCGTCTCGATCAGGTCGACGCCGAGCTTCTTCCGGAGCCGGCCGACGAAAACCTCGATCGTATTCGAATCGCGGTCGAAGTCCTGGTCGTAGAGGTGCTCGGTCAGCTCGGTGCGCGAGATCACCTTGCCGCGGTGGTGCATCAGATATTCGAGCACCTTGTACTCGTGCGAGGTGAGCTTGACGGGCGCGCCCTCGACCGTCACGCGGCTCGCCTTCAGATCGAGCTGCACCAGCCCGCAGACGAGCATGTTCGAGGCGTGGCCGGCGGCGCGGCGGACGAGCGCTCGCACGCGTGCGAGCACCTCCTCGATGTGGAAAGGCTTTGCGACGTAGTCGTCGGCGCCGGCGTCGATCCCCTGCACCTTGTCCGACCAGCGGTCGCGGGCGGTCAGGAGAAGCACCGGCATGGTCCGCCCGTCGCGCCGCCATTGCTCGAGCACGGAGAGGCCGTCGAGCCGCGGCAGGCCGATGTCGAGCACGACCGCGTCGTAGGGCTCCGTGTCGCCGAGGAAATGCCCCTCCTCGCCGTTGAAGGCGTAGTCGACGATATAGCCGGCGTCGCGCAGCGCCTGCGAGAGCTGCTTGTTCAGGTCGCGATCGTCCTCGATGACGAGTATGCGCATGCGGCTTCCCTTCGGCGCCGGCTCAGCTCGCCGGGATGTTCTTTGTCCCGCCCTGCCGAAGCTGAACGCGATAGATGTAGCCGCCACCCGCGCGGCAGAGCGCCACGCTTACGATCTGGTTGGCCGGGATGCCGGCGCGGCTTGCCGCTTCCGGAAACGGAATGGCCTGACCCTGCGCCACGATCTGGTGGCCCTCCGAATCGGAAACGCAGCCGCTCTGCGCCAAACTCGCGGTGTGCACACCGGAGAGGGCGAGGAAAAGTCCCGCGACTGCGATCGCTCGAAGCTTGCTCATGCCCCCGTCTAGACCCGCACGAATGAACCGTCGCTGAATGACGGCGGCTTCATCGTAGGGGCTCCGCCGGCCGGAATCTATCCGCCTGCGCCGCCGTCCAAGGCCGCCGGCCCCTCACGGCGGGCATCCATAGCCGACCCGCGCGGCGTTTTCGCCGATCGCCTGCCGCTGCGTCTCGGGCGTGTCGGAGCGCGAATAGCGGATCGGAAGCCAGACGCGGCAGACGTCGGGCGGTCCGCCCGCCTCCGCCGCGGCCTCAGTCTCTGCGGTTTTGGTCGTCGCCTGGCAGGCCGTGAGCATCGAAATCACGCTCAGCGTCGCTGCGAGCGGCGTCCGCCTTCGCCAGCCTTTCATCGATCGCCCTCAGGCCCTGCAGGATGATTTTCGCCGTCGCCGCATCGGCGCTGTTGCGGTCCTGGAGGAAGGCGAAGATCGCCTTCGCCAGGCCGAGAAGCGCGACACCGAGCGAGAGCCAGCTCATGCCGTCTTGTTCGGCACGAAATAGACGAGGATCGGCGTCAGCAGCGAGATCGCCGTAGTCACGGTGTCCTGCGAGAGGAACGGGACGCTGATCCCGAAGAAGTAGTTCAGCATGAAGAGGATCGCCATGACGAGCGCCACGAGCGCCTTGTCGACTGAAGTGAACATCGCTTTCCTTCCTTCTCTTTCTTCATTCTTCGTTGGTGGAAAAGTCGCCCGCGCGACGCCTTGAGCGACGCGGTCGCGCTGCCGGGCGGACGGGCGGCGCCCCAGGGCTTGCTGAATCCTCGCAGTCTTCGTCATTGCCTCTTGAAGATCAGGGGCAACTCACCGCCGAATGCCCGGCGCGGTCGTTTCCACGGCAATGCGCAGCCCAAGGATGAGTTGATGCAGATTGGCGCGAAGCGAATTGAGGCGATGCCCCTCGGCGAAGTCAGCGACGGCAATCGGCGTTGGTGGACCGCCTTCCCGATGGCCTACGATTGGCACGGGGAGCTTCAGAGCGAGCGTGGGAGCCGCGCGTGGTTCGACGCGATCGACCGGAATTTCGTACACGGGGCGCGGCTGTTCGCCCACGACAAAGAGCCGTTCGACCGCATCATTCCCTTCGCCGATCTTCCGGGAAAGCGGGCGCTTGAGATCGGCTGCGGCATGGGGCTCCACACCGAGCTCATGCTGAAGGCCGGCGCCGAGCTCAGCTCCGTCGACATCTCCGACACGTCGATCGAGATGACGGGCAGGCGGCTGAGACTGAAGGGCCTCGATGGCGACGTCCGCCGCTCCGACGCCGAGACCCTGCCGTTCGACGACCACACCTTCGACTTCGTCTGGTCATGGGGCGTCATCCATCACTCGTCGCGCACCGGTCGGATCGTGCGCGAGATCGCGCGCGTCCTGAAGCCGGGCGGGGAAGCCCGCGTGATGGTCTACAATCGCGACGGCATGCCGGCCTGGATCACCTTCTGGACGCGCTTCGTCGGACGCGCCGGCTTCCTCCGCCGCAGCTTCGACGAGGAATTGTTCAAGGCGACCGATGGCTTCATGGCGCGCTACTACACGCGCGACCAGTTCGAAGATCTCTTCCGCACCTTCTTCGATCAGGTGAGCATCGAGACATTCGGGCAGGACGCCGATGCCATGCCCTTGCCGCGCCGATTGCGCGCCCCCGCCCTTCGCTTCTTCGGCGAGGACTATCTGCGTGCCGCGCAAGCCCGGCGCGGCGGCTTTCTCTTCCTGACGGCTTCCGCCCCGGTCTGACCGGCTCCGCCTCGCTCACGCGATGACGGCGCGGTCGGTGACGCGGCGCCAGTTGGTGCCGTCGGAGAAGGCCGGGACGGCGCCGCCCGTCTCGTCGCTCACATAGATGCTGGCGCCCGCGCCGGCCGCCGAGGCGGAAGGCACGGTGGCGACCGTGTAGCTCGGCAGCTTCGCGGGAAGCCCGAAGGCGACGCTGTTCGCGTCGATGCGGACGCGGTTGTTCGTCCCCGGCGACGACGAGGCGGCGATGACGATGGCGTCGCTGTCGCTGTTGTCGATGCCGAAGCAGGCGGTCGTGACGCCGTTGATGTTGGCGACGAAGATCGGGTCGCCGGCATTGGCGCCGTTCACGCGCGCATGGAAGCGGCTATAGGCGGTCGCGTCGGTGGAATTGCTGTTGGCGTTCAGCATCTCCACGCCGGTCGAGAAGGAGCCCGACGAGGAGATGGCCGACCCCGACCCGGTGACCGTCGGGAGCGTCAGGCCGAGCGCCACCTGTCCCGTCGACATCGATGACGGCTGGAAGTCCACGAACTTGCTCGACGCGGGCGGCGCGGCGCCGGTGACATAGAGCGGCGCAACGATGCGCGCCCGGTCCTGGCTGTCGATATAGGTCAGGTTGATGTAGGCGGAGCCGGCCGCGTTGAGCTGGACCAGGTAGGGAACGTTGTTGACGTTCTTCCGCAGGATCATCGTCGAGAAGAAATCGATGGCCCCCGAGGTGTGGTCCCATTTGACCTTGAGCGCGCCGCTCCAGTCGAGGAAGGTGATGATGTCGGCCTGGAAGCCGAGCTGCCCGCCGCTGCCGCTGTGCGGAAACGCGCCGGTGATGACGCGGTGCGACGTGCCGCTCGCCTCGCGGAACTGGAGATGCGCCTCGCATTGATAGACGGAGCCGCTGCCCGGGTAGTACTTGCTTTCGAACACCCAGCCGATCGCCGGCTTCGTGTTGTCGAGCTGCGTGCCGCTGCCGTTCCCGTAGTTGACGCCGAGGCCCCAGACCGCGTTGGCGTAGTCCTCCCCGCCTACCCCGCCGGCGGGAAAATTGTAGCTCTGATAGTAGTGGCCGAAGCCGAAGCCGTTGTAGTGCGCGTCCGCGGAGGGATCGTGCGTCAGGATCGGGCCTGAGTCGGCGAGGCTCTTCGCCGCGTCGAGGAGCGTGATGCGGCCGTCGTCCTTGTCGATGCGAAGCGCCTCATGCCAGGTCGCGCCGTCGGGCGAAACCTTGAAGAGCAGATCGTCGTCGCCGACGAGCCCGATCTCCGCGCGCCCCGAAAAGCCGGTCTGCAGGAGGAGCGACAGAACGTCGGCCGCCGTCTCCTTGTTCATCGTGGTGCGGAGGTCGCCGTCGCCACCCTCCGCCGCCGTCCTCGCCGTCCACAGCGCCTTGTTGAGCTTCGCCGCGAAGGGGTTCGTCGCATCGGCGGTCGTGCCGACGCCAAGAAGCGCAAGGTTCTGCAGGACGGAGATCAGCGCGGAAAGATCGCTCCACGCCGCGCCTGTCCAGATCAGAAGCGCTCCTTCGTCCTCGACCCACACGCGCCAGCCGATCTTCGGCGCATGGAAAGCCCAGGCGCCGTCCTGCCAGGCGGCGATTTCGCCGTCGTGCCCGGCCCAGTCGCCGGTCGCCGACGCGGCGACGATGTAGCGGTCGCCGTCGCTCGGGCTCCCTGGTGGCGCGGTCAGATCGCGGTCGATGACCGCAAGCTGCACCACGGCGTCGAGGGCGGTGAGCGCCTCGTTGTGGGTGACGTGTTTCTGCGCCTGCTCGGGGACGAGCAGCGGCAGGCCCAGAGATGAAGTCTCAGGCATCGACCGTTTCCTGAAGCTTCAGGCCGGTCCCCACCGCAGCGCTGAGTTGCGCGACCCTGAGCGACAGAGTCGCCGCCGGGCCGCCGAAATCCGCCGCCTGGTCGGCGAGCGTGTAGAGGTAGTCGGCGTCGCCGTTTCGACGGTGCGCAGAACATCGATGCCGTCGAGGATTTCGACGCGATACGCCTCGCGCTCCTCGTTCAGCGGAACTTCGGCGAGCTCCCACGCCGTTCCGCCGAAGCGCGTGCGCCGTATCCACGAAAGCGCGATGTCGCCGGAGCCGGCATCGCGCCGCGCTTTCAGATGCACCGGCGCGAATGGCGTCAGCCCGACGCCCTCGGCTGTCGCGACGATCTCGGCAAAGCTCGGCGCGGCGTTGTCATCCTGCGCCGGTCCGATCCGGTAGCGGAGCGGCAGGCCGATCTGGTCGGCGCGCATCGGCAGCGGCGTGACGGCGCCGTCGAGAAGCACGAAGTCTGCGTCGACGGTCGCGCCGCTTGCCATCGCCTGCTCGGTGCCCGCCTGTCCGCGCAGAAGCTTGGTCAGACGGTAGGTCAGCGGCGCGACAAGTTCGGCCTCGGCGAACTGCAGCACCTCGTAGCGGCCGCTTGCCGTCATCACCGCCGCCGTGTTGCCGCCGGCGAAGACATCGATGTCCGGCAGCGATGCGAGCGCGCCGCCGAAAAGCTCTATCTCGATCGCGTTGCCGTAATCGAAGAGCCTCCACGGGCCGGCGGCAAGCGGCGCCGTCAGCCGGCCCATTACGGCGCGCGTCGTCAGCGTCGTCGCAAGGCGAAAGCCGCCGCCCTCCGCCGCGACATAGACCGCGACCGTGCCCGGCCAGGGATCGGCGAAGATCGCGAGCCGCGGCGCGTGCGGCGCGACTCCGTCGGGCGGCGCGATGTCGATCAGCCGCACTTCAGGCGCGCCGAAGAGCGTCGCCGCGCCCGGCGCCTGCCGCAGCGCGCCGCGCAGCACCGCCGGCCCGCGGACATCGATGCGGCGAAGCGTCAGCGCGCGGCTTTCGCTGTCCTCGATCCGCTCGGCGATCAGCCGTTCCGGCCGCGGCCCGTCGGCAAGCGAAAGAAGATCGCCGGCGTCGATCGCAAAGAAGGCTCGGCGGCAGCTCCAGCTCGGCGTGCTCGCGGCCCGTCCACAAATCGCGGAGCAGCGCATCGGTCAGCCGCTCGGCTTCCGCGAACTCGATGATCGCGGTCAGGTCGAGCGACATCGTCCGCCGGCTCTAGCCGGCAAGCCGCCGCGAGGCCGCGGTCGAAAGCTGATAGTCCTTGCCGGGATCGAGGAAACGAAGCACCAACTCGTTCGCCAGCTCCGTCTCCTGCGCGCGCCGCCGTCTGACGAGCGGCTGATCGGCGCGCTCTACCAGCGTCGCGCTGTCGATATCCGCGTCGGCCGGGCGCGCGAGCCCACGAAAGAGCACGCGGTCACCAGCGTCCGCGGCATTCACCCGGAACGCTTCGATCAGCGGCTCGAGCGTGCCGCGCGCGGAAAGCACGTCGTTGACCACGTAGCCGCCGACCAGCGCATAGACGTCGGCGATCGCGTAGTCGGCAAAAGCGTGGTCGCGGAGGACCGACTCGATCACGCCCGAGAGCGTCGCCTGCCCGAGCCGGCCGTTCAGCCAGTGCCCGCGCTCCCAGTTCGCGCCGTCCGACCACACGTCGGCGAGATCGGGGAAGTAGGGGTAGGGCCGCGCGTCCCAGGCCCAGAGCGTCATGTGCGCCGGGTCGAGCATCCGCTCGCCGGTGACGGATGAGACCGGGTTCGAGCCGTTGAAGTGCGGATGGTCGGGATCGAAGAAGCGCTGATAGGCGTCGACGTACGCGCGCTGCTGAAAGTCGTCGCGCGACGCATTGGAGAAATACGGCGCCTCCGATTCCGACGATTTCGGATCGAAGAACACGTTCGGCTGGTTGGCGCCCTTGTCGATCGCCGGGCAGCCGAGCTCGGTCAGCCAGATCGGCTTTCCCTCAGCCACCCAATCGGTCGCCGTGCCGGACTCGACTCCGCCGGGGCGGTCGAAGTGTTCGTTCGCCCACCACGCTTCGATGTCCTTGAAACGGAACACCCACGGCTTTCCGGCGCCGTCGGTGATCGGCGTGCGCACTTGCGCGTCGCGGTCGGCGTCGCTCGCATAGTACCAGTCAAAACCCTCGCCGCCGCGGATGTTCCCTTCGAGGTAGTCGAGATTGTAGGGCGAGCGCCCGCTCGCCTCGTCGGCATGGCCGGGCTCGTCGCGCCAATCGGAGAGCGGGTGATAGAGATCGATGCCGACGAAATCGACTTCCGTGTCGCTCCATAGCGGATCGAGATGGAAATGCACGTCGCCGGAACCGTCGGCCGGCTGGTGGCCGAAATACTCGCTCCAGTCCGCGGCGTAGGAGATTGCCGTGCCGCCGCCGACGACGGAGCGCAGGTCGCCCGCGAGCGTCTTCAGCGCCGCGACGAAGGGATAGGTGCTCGCATCGGAACGAAGCGTCGTCAGGCCGCGCAACTCCGAGCCGATCAGGAACGCGTCGACGCCGCCCGCAAGCACGGAAAGATGCGCGTAGTGCAGCATCATGCGCCGATAGCTCCACTCCGCCGGCCCCGCATACGAAACGCCGCTCGCGCTCGCCGAGAAATCGCCCGGCTCCGCCGCGCCGAGGAAGAGCGCGATATCGGTCGAGGCCGCCGCCGTCTTGTCCGGCGTGCCCGGCAGGCCCGGCGCCGGATCGCAGGTGATCCTTCCGCGCCAGGGATAGGCCGGCTGTCCCGCCGCGCCCGTGTAGGGATCGGTCAGCGCATTGTCGGCGGCGATATCCATCAGCACGAACGGCGCGAGCGTCACCTTCAGCCCGCGCGCCTTCAGGTCCTCGATCGCGCGCACCACGGAAAGGTCGCTCGGGCTCCCGCCATAGGCCGGGCGGCCGTCGACGAGCGTCGTCGTCTCGGCTGTCGCCCGCGTCAGCCCGGAGACCTTCCACGTCGCGCCGCTCGTCGCCTTGGTCGCGCTGTCGACCTTCGGGCGGATCGTGCATTCCCCGGCGCGAAGGTCGTCGCCGAACCAGGCGACGACGAGCGTCACCCATGCGAGGTTCGGGCAGAGCGATTGCAGCTCGTCGATCGACACCGTCCAGTCGGAGACATCGCGCACGGCATGCACGTTCTCCGAAAGCGTCACGCCCGGCGCCGCGACGCGCGCGACCGGCAGCGGGTCGTAGCCGAACTCGGTCGAGCCGGGGATCACACAGACGGCTCGAACATGCTCCTCGATTCCCGCGACCGGGCGGAACACCTCGAAGGAAAGCTGCGGCAGGCGGTTGCCGAAATCGGCGAGCGGCATCCGCTCGAACACGACGTAGGCGACGCCGCGATAGGCCGGCCCCTCGCCGTCCTTGGCGAGGATCAGGCTGTCCTCAAGCTGCGTCTCGTCGCCGCGATAGATGCGGAAGGTGTAGCGCGCCTGGTCGAGCGGCTTGCCGTCAGCCCAGATGCGACCGATCCGGGTGATCTCGCCCTCGCAAAGCGCCACGGCGAAGTTGGCGAAGTAGCTGTATTCTGTCGCCGCGACCTGCGGCCCGCCGCCCTTCCCGCCTTGCTTCTCGGTCTTCGACACCTCCTCGAACTTCGTCGCCCAGATGATCTCGCCGGAAAGCCTGGCGCGCCCATAGACGCGCGGGATCGGAGAACCTTCGGTCGAGGCCTGCACGTCGAGGTCGGAGAGGCGCGGTCCTTCGACCTTCCTGCGCGTGCCGAAGAGCGCCTGGTCGAGCGTATAGCCCGCGAGCGCGCCGGCCGCGCGGCCAAGGATCGCGCCGGCCGGCCCGAAGGCCGAACCAACCGCGCCCCCGGCGATGCCGAGAACGAGAGTGGCCATTCAACTTTCCCGATTGTGCGGCTCCAGCCGCTCGAAGCGGCCCGAGATTCAGTCGGCAGTCAGAAAAATCCAGTGGACAGGGCTGTCTGGTGTCTGGCCACAACCTGGAAAACGTATAGGTACAACCCAGGGGCGCAGTGTGCGCCTGCAACTATCGGGAGATATCTCCATGCCAAAGGTATCTGCTTTCCACTCGGTCAAGCCGAATACGCGCAACGTCTACCATGACAACAGCGCATGCACCGAAGGGAACAACATCGAGAAGCAGTATTGGCGCACCGGCACCGCTGGTCGCCCGCGCTGCGAGCACTGTAATCGGCTTGCGCAGCAAGGCCGCTAAGGCTGCGCTGAATTCTGTGGTGGGGGGTAAAATACGATCTCCCACCACGGCCCTTCCAGCTGGCCATTAACAACGCCGTAGGCGCGCTGAACTCGCCTAACCGGCAGTCCGTGTTCCATTGCTATTGCGAAGGCTTTGTAGCCCGCCCAAGCGTCACCGTTGAACTTGATCGTCGGCGCATCAAACGCATGACCGTCGCCACCTTGGCAAGACTCGAAGGTCTCGACACCACCACGACGCAGAACGAGGACGGCCTCACGAATCTCTTCGTCGATTGGCAGGTCGACCGCTGGCGTGAAATCGTCGAGGCTCGTATGAGCGTTCATGCCGTCGAGCCTTGCCGATTTGTGGTTAACAAACTCCTGCATCCGCGGCGCCCGCGGCGGCCATCCTCGTCCGCCACCACGCGGTCACCGGCACCTCCTAACCTTCCCCCCTCTGCGTGTGGACCAGGCATAAAAATCGCGCAGTGCTTCGCCGGCCCGCCACGAAGTTATCCGAAGAGATGGACGACGAAATCCCCTTTTTGAGTGAGAGTGCGACTGACATGGGGCAAGCTGCGCGACGCCATGCGGCGTTCGTCAAACGTCATCCGTTCTGTTGCTTCTGCGGCGGGGAAACACCTGCGGTCGAGATCGATCACGTGCCCTCGGTACAAATGTTCGCGGGAAAGCAACGGCCGAAAGGACTCGAATCTCCGGCCTGCGAGCGCTGCAACCGTGCAACCCGGATAGATGAACAGGTCGCGGCCATGTTCGCACGCTCCTGGCCGCCCCCTAAGACCGAGGCGGATCGGGCCGAGATAGGGGCGATCATGCGCGCAGTGCACAACAATGCGCCGGCACTCTTCCGCGAACTGATGCCTAAACGCGAGTTTGACCTTGAGTTTCTGCGGGCAGGTTTGAACCCGCGGGAGCACTCAACTTTCAACATCGGCGATCTCGCGCATCAGAGCATCCGGAAGTTCGCCTACAAGCTGGTTTGTGCGCTATACTATAGCAAGACAGGGCTGATCCTTCCGGCCACCGGAGGAGTTTGGATATCTTGGTACACGAACTTTAATCGGATCATGAATGATATCCCGCCGGCAGTATTTCAACTACTCGGTCCACCCGAGACGCTGCGGCAGGGGAAGCGGGAGGTCAGCGACCAGTTTGAATACTCCTGGGTGCTAGCTGACACGAAAATGGTGGGTCAGTTTTTTGCGAGCTTCCGCCAGTCGTTTTGCGTCACTGGTTTTGCGCACCACGACGTCGGCTTCTTTGAGGGGGCGCTGCCGGACGCTCCGGTTCTTCGGCCGCAGACGTGGTGCGACTAGAAAACTCAAGAGACGAAGAACCCAAACACAATCCTTCTCCTCCACCACCCGCTCACCGCGACCTCAGAGACCTTCGCCCCCTCCTGCGCATGGACCATTCTGTCTGGCGCGGTCAGAATCCCGCAGTGCTTCGCCGGCAGATGCGCGCGCCATCTGAAGAGCACGATGTCCCCCTCCCGCGCCTCCTTCGGATCGATCGCGGTCAGACATTCGGCGAGACCCTCGGCCAGCGTCTCGCGACCGCTCGCCTCCGCCCAGTCGGGCGTGTAGGGCGGCAGCGGGCCGACATCCTCCCCCGTGACCTCGCGCCAGACGCCGATCAGCAGCCCGAGGCAATCGCAGCCGACGCCCTTCAGCGACGCCTGGTGCCGATACGGCGTACCGATCCAGGAGCGCGCCGCTCTCACAATCTCGGCGCGCGTCACCCTCTCCCCTTGAGGGAGAGGGTGGTCGGCGGAGCCGACCGGGAGAGGGGGAGTTCTGCGATCGGCCGCTGAGCCTAGATCGTGAAGCTCCCCCTCTTCCGCCGGTCGAGCAAGCTCGACCGGCACCTTCTCCCTCAAGGGGAGAAGGTCTTCTGAGAGGTCAGTGCTCAAGACAAACTCCCCCCATCATTCCCGCTTCCCGGCGTCGGGTAGGAGAGCGCGAAGTCGTTCCCCGGCATCTGCGGGAAGCCGCGGAAGTTCACGGCATTCGCGAACCGGTCGCGACAGGTCGAGAACCGCTTGTCGCAGCCGGCCGATACGGTGAACGCGTCGCCGACCTCGATCGCGTCCGCCATCGGCTGCCAGAGTTCGAAATGATCGCCGTCGTCATCGCGCCGGTGCCGCAGCACTTCGCTTTTTCGCCCGGCGTTCGCGCCGCTCGTGAAAACAAGCGCGCCCTGGTCGAAGAAGCCCGTTGGCCGGTCGCCCGGCACGCTCGCGACAAGGCGCGAAAACCCGTCCGTCTCAAGAACCGTCGCGCTCGCGGTCCAGTCGTCGCTCGCGAGATCGACGGTGCAGCGCTGGTCGCCGAGATCGGCGTCGCACGTCGCGCGAAAGATTCGCCCGCGCTCCTGGTCGAGCGCGTGGCTCAAGCTCCTGATCTCGGCGGTAAAGGCCTCGCCCTCGCGCCTGACCTCGCCGATCGAGCCGACGCGCATCAGGTGGCGTTCGTCCGGCGCCGCCCAATTCACCAGCCACATCTCGACCCGCGCATTGTCAAAGAGCCCGGCTTCGAGATCGCTCTCGGAAATCTTCTCCGAAGAGAACGCGCCGGTCACGTCGAGCCCGCCGACCTGCAGCCCGGCGTTCGACACCGCGGCCGATGCGTCGAGCCCGCTCTCCGGCTCATGCTCCACGTCGTCGAAAAGGAGCGCGCGATCATGATCGGTGAAGCCGAGCACGATTCCGTCGGCGCGCGCGATGCGCCAGCAGGCGCAAAGCGTCGTCGCGCCCGACGCGAGATGCGCGGCGAGCTCGGCTGAGAAGGATTTCATGGTTGCCCTTGGGTCGCAAACGCACCGGCCGCTGCAGCGCCTAACCTCCCCCTTGAGGGGAAGTAACTCCGCCTACCCGCTGCCGATCGCGAACCGTGAAGGGCGAGTCGGCATCCGATCCTTCGAGGCTTTTTCACCCCTCATGGTGAGGTGCGAGCGAAGCGAGCCTCGAACCACGGGGTGAAAAAGCACCTCAGGATGAGGGTGAGGTTGCCATCACACCCTTATCTCCACCAGCGGCACATTCGGCACATCCCCCGCCTCGAACGTCGAGAGATTAACTTCCAGCCGATCGGTATCGAACCTGACCGGCACGTCGAACTCGAAACCGGCGGTCACCGCCGCGTCCTCTTCCGGCACATGCCCCGGCTGAAACGTCACGATCCCCGTCGCCGCATCGACGAGGAAATCCGTCCCCTCCGCCGCCTCGACGCCGTCGACCGCGATCTTCACAGTTCCCACGACCGGCTTCGTAATGATCCGCTCGTAATTCGCGATGCCGCCGCCGTAGCTCTTCACGAGCTGGAACGCCGCCGTCGCGCCGTCGCCGGTGCCGATCGCCTGGTCGTCCGCCGCCGGAATCTCATCCGGCGCGCATGATTTCCAATCCCCGCGGTCGCGCCAGCGAAAGCCATAGAGCCGCCCACGCCGCTCCTCGAAGAAGCCGATCAGCGAATGCAGATCGGCGAGCGAATGCACGCCGGTGCCGGCGTTGTAGCGGCGGCGCGAATCCGCCCAGCGCGTGTTCCGCTCCTCGTGGCCCGACGCCAGAAGCACGATGTCGGTGCGCCGCTCCGGCCCACCGCTCGATCCGAACCCGATCGCAAGCGGAAAGCGGATTTCATGGAAAGCAGGCATCTAAGACTCCTCCCCTCCCCCCTTGCGGGGGAGGGCCAGGGAGGGGGGAAACATGAAGGCCACTGCGCACCTGTGGGGAGATCGAAGTTTGCGAGCGTCGCGAAGCAAACTTCGGGCGGGGGTGATTGCATAAACGTCCTGCGTCCTTCGAGACGCGGTCCTTCGAACCGCTCCTCAGGATGAGGAAAGAAGGAGCATGGCATTGGCGAAGGCCGGCGCATGAACCTCCTGAATATCCCTCATGCTGAGGTGCGAGCGAAGCGAGCCTCGAAGCACGCAACACGCTTGCGCCTCTCACAACCCCCGCTGCCCTCTCGCCACCGCCCTTGCCAGCATCGCCGACACCTCCGCCTCCGCCCGCTTGAAACTCGCGGCGTCCGGCGTCGACACGTTGAAGGTCACGCTCACCGCACCGCCGCCGCCCTGCGCTCGCACCCCAAGCCTCCCGTCCGCACCGCGCGTCAACGGCAGGATCGCCTCCGGTCCAGCCTCGCCAGCGACACCCAGCCCACCCTGCATCGGAAAGAAGCTCGGGCTGGCGATCACACCTCCGCTTGCAAACGGCATCACGCGGGTGCCGACGACACCACCCTTCGCAAAGCCCCGCCCAACGAGCCCGCCGAGCACATTCGACAGCGCGTTCCCGATCCCCTGCCCGATCGGCGCGAGCGCCTGGCTGAGCGCGCGGCTGGACAAGCCCAGCGCCAGCGACTTCAGCACGTCCTGCAGCCGCTTGCCGTCGACGACGGAGCGGCGGAACGCATTCGTCATCGCCCGCCCAAAACCGTCGGCGAGCCCCTGCAGATCCTGCAGCTCAGCGCGCAGCGGCTCGGCCTGCGACGAGATGTTCTCGAAATCGGATGGCATCGAAATCTCCTCCCCTCCCCCTTGCGGGGAGGGGATGGGGGAGGGGTCGCTCGTTGACCGTCAACATTTCAATGTCGTCATGCCCGGGCTTGAACCGGGCATCCATTCCGTGACGGCCAAGACCGCATCGACGCGGCAAAGTCGATCACCGGATCAAGTCCGGCGATGATGACAGAGGTCGGTGGCTTTCATCTTTTCGTGCCGCCGTCGGGAAATCGATCCATCAATTCCGCGAGTCGCGGCCGTCCGAGCGAAATCACTTCGGGGGCGAGCCCCCGCACCACCGCCGCCAGCTCCTTCATCGTCATCCCCCAGAACGCCGCCGGCGTTAGCTTCAGCATCGCAAGCCCGAACGCCATCAGCGCGTCCCAGGCGAGCGGCTCGGAGGGTTTGCGCCCTCCCTCTCCTCCCCGCCTTCGTTGCCGCCACCTTCGTTGCCGGCGCCTTCGCCGCCAAACGTGACGCGGATCAGCTCCGCCGCGATCGTCGCGAAGCCCGCCGCGCCGCCCTCCGCCCGCATCGCCGCGACTTCATCGTCACTGATCTGCTCTCCGGCCCCGCGCAGCCCGCATCCGATGATCCTTGCGATATCCCGCGCCGAAAGCCGCCCGCTCTCGAAGCGCGATGCGAGCGCCACGAGATCGTCAGCGCCAAACGCCGCCTCGAGCTCCGCCAGCGCCCCGAGCGTCAGACACAGCGTCCGCTCGCGCCCGTCGAGCTCCGCCGAAATCTCGCCGCGATGTCGGTTCGCCATTGCCCTACTGCCCTACTGCCGACTGCCTCGCCTACGCCGCCGCGAACGTCAGCGCGCCCGCCGACTCAAGCGCGATGTCGTAAGACACTTCGCCGTCGTGCTCGCCGGCGTACTCCAACCCCGTCACCTGAAACGGCCCCGCGATCGTGCCGAAGTCCGGCACGATCACCTGCCAGTTCCTGATGCCGCCGTCGAAGAAGAGCGAGCGCACGCTCTCGTCCGACGCCGCGTCCTTGAATATCCCTGAGCCCGATATCCCGGCACGCCGAACCCCCGCGCCTTCCAGCAGCTCGCGCCAGCGCCCGGCACTGTCGGCATTCGTGATGTCCACCGCCTCGGCGTTGAACGCGATCCTTCGCGTGCGCATACCGGCGACCGTCGCAAACGTCGCCGTATCGTCGAAATCGACCTTCAGGAGCAGGTCCTTGCCCTTCTGCGCACCCATCGTTGTCTCCTTGCTTGAAGCGCCGCCGCTCTAACCCTCTCCCATGGGGAGAGGGTGTCGCCGGAGGCGACGGGTGAGGGGTTGCGGCGGTCGGCGGAAACCCCGCGCAGTCCTGGTGCACACTTCCAGCGCCGAACACCCTCACCCGGCTGCTTCGCAGCCACCCTCTCCCCATGGGAGAGGATTAGGGCGCCCTAGGATTCCGGCTCCACCGCCGCTCTGAATCTCACCACCGCGCGCCGCCCCTCCGGCTTCTCAACCCGCGCGGTCTCCGTCGTGACGTGACGCAGGTTCACAAGCCGGTAGCCGTTGAGCACGAGCGCCGCATCATGCAGCAGCGCCACGACACGATCCGCGATGGCAAGCCCCTCCGAGCGCCCCTCCGTTCGCGACCAGGCGACGACGGCGAAATTGATCTCCGTCCCTGCCTCCGTCGCGGTCGACCAGTCGCGCGCGTTGAGCTCGCCGAGATGCACGTAAGGCGCCGGCTGATTGCGCGGCGCGCCGTCGAAGACGTTGGCGCCGCCCAGCAGCGAGGCGAGCGCGGCGTCGCCGGAGAGCGCTTCAAACACCGCCGCCTGCAGCGCGCGTGCTGGCGCGCTCATTCCGCCCCCTCCTCTTCGCAGAGGCAGGTCAGATAGCGCGCGTCTTCCTGCATATCCGTCACGCTTCGAATGCGGAACGCGCGCGCGCCGAGCGTGAAGCGGTCGCCGGTCGAGACATCGTCGCGCTTACGGATCACGATCCGATGCAAAGTCAGATCGCCCTCCCCTTCGCCGACCGCGCGTTCCTCCGCCTTCAACGGCACGATCTCCGCCCAAAGGCTCGCCACCGTGCTCCACGTCAGCGTCACGCCGCCGGCGCCATCGGCCGTACGCGTCGCCGCCTCCAGCATCACCCGATGCCGAAGCCGGCCCGGAGAACTGCCGCCCGCGCGGCTCAGCACAGCGCCATCCTGCGATACGGCTGGATCAGCTCGCGGTAGCCGAGCGGCGTCTCCGCCGTCGTATCGGCGAGCGTCACCGCCGCGCGGTTCTCGTACCAATGCGTGACGAGCAGCCGGATCGCCTGCCGCGGCGGCTGCGGAACATCGACCCCGGAGGTGCCGTAGCCGGCGGTGAAGTCGATCTCGTAACGATCCGTCGCGGTGACCTGGTCGAGTGTCAGCGAAAAATCCGCCGGGTCGAATGCGTAGTCCTCGGAGTCAAGCACGGTCGCGACGCCCTCCGCATCGATCGCGCGCACCGCGTCGACCGAGATGACCGGCACGACCGGCAGAATCAGTCCGCCCGCCGGCCAGGTCTCGACGATCGCGCGCCAGCTCTGCGAAATAAGCACGCGGCGGATCTCGGTCTCGACCGCGACGCGCGCCGCGGCAATCAACGCGCCAACAAGGTCGTCCTCGTCGCTCGTGTCGAGCTTGAGATGCGCCTTCGCCTCGGCGAGGAGCACGGGCTCCACCGCCGGGCCTTCAAGAAGGATGCGTTTCATGGATGAAGGACTCCAGAACCTTCTCCCGGGAGGAGAGGGTTGCGTTGAGGCTCTCCTCCCCCGCGATCGCTCGCGGAGGAGGAGCTTCCAGCACGGCTCCGGGGAGGAGCGGGGATCAGGCCGTGCCGAACTTGACGAGCTTGATCGCGTCGAAATCCTGCACGCCGCCGCCGACGCGCTTCGTCGTGTAGAAGAGCACGTAGGGTTTCTGGCTGTAGGGATCGCGCAGCACGCGCACGCCGAGCCGGTCGACGATCAGATAGCCGCGGCTGAAATCGCCGAAGGCGATCGAGAGCGAATCCGCGCCGATGTCCGGCATGTCCTCCGCTTCCGCCACGGGGAAGTTCAGGATCGTCGCGCGCGCTTCCGCCGTCGCCGGGGGCGACCAGATGTAGTTGCCGGTGTCGTCCTTGAGTTTTCTGATCGCGCCCTGCGTCTTGCGGTTCATCACGAAATACGCGTTCTGCCGGTAGCCGGCCTTCAGCGCGTAGACCGCGTCGACCAGAACGTCGGAGGCGTCCGGGTCCGCAGCGAAGTCCGCCGACACGCCGGTGATGACATAGCCGAGCTTGCCCCACGTCCAACTCGCTTCCGCGGCCGTCGTGTAGTCGAGAAAGCCCTTCGGCTTCTTGTCGGCGTCGCCGTTGACGAAGGCGGCCAACTCCTGCTCCGCGAACGCCATCTCCACTTCGCTCGCGATCCACTGGTCGATGTCGATCGCGGTATCGTCGAGCAGCGTCTGCGTCGCTGCCGGCATCGCGTAGAGCTCCATCACCGGATATTCGAGCTCGACCAGCGTCGGCGTGTTGGTCTCGGTCCGCGCGTCGGCCTCGCCCACCCAGCCGGTGGTGAAGCCGGTCGTCGCGAAAGGCTTGCGATAGACGTTCGACGACACCGTGCGGATGCCGGCAATTCCGCGAATCGGCGAGACGATCGCGAGCCTTCGCCCGATCTCCGCCTCCACTTCCGGCGGCGCCAGGTACCCGCTGTCGGGCGATGTCACGGTCGAGACGGCCTTCGCCTCGAGCCGCTTCAACCCGGTCATCTCTCCGCTTCGCACATAGACCTCGAAGGCGGCCTTGTGTTCGCTTGCCTCAAGCGCCCGCCCCGGCCCAGGCGAACCGAGATCCGGCCGGCTCCCCTTCAGCACCAGCCGGTCGAGCAGCCGCTTCTGGCTGTCGAGCGCGGCGTTGATGCGGCTGACCTTCTCTTCCGTCACCACGTCGGCGGAGAGCTTCCGCTCCAACTCGGCGAGCCGCTCGTCGTTCGCCTCGCGAAACGCACCGAACGCACCGAGGAAATCGTCGAAGGCGTCCTTCAGGTCGGGATCGCCCGCCGCTTTCGTTTCGGGTGCCTTCTTAGGAATCCCCTGTTCGTTGACCGTCAGCCGCGCGTCATCGCGGCCGCTCATCTGAGCTTCCATTCTTCTTCTCCGTTGTTCGAAAAAATTCACTTCGTGCGCCAAAGGGCGCGGCGCGATCCCCCTCCCCCTTGTGGGGAGGGGTTAGGGGAGGGGTCGCGGTGCCGGCTTCAACGCCCCCTCCCCAGCCCTCCCCCACAAGGGGGGAGGGAGAGGGGCCGCATCATGCTCGTCGCACGTAGGATTGAACCCATGAGATCGCCTCGCCTCATCCCCTTCACCGCTGACACCCTCGCCGCCGGAAGCATCGGAAACGTCACCACCGAGATCTCCCAGAGGTCGACTTCGATCAGACTTCGCACACCGCTCTTCGCATCGGTGCGGCCCTTGACCGTGCGAAACCCGATCGACAGCCCGTCGATCGCGCCGGCGCGCATCAGCGCCAGCACTTCGCGCCCCTTCGCCACCTCGCTCATCAGCCGCCCGCTGACGAAAAGCCCGCGCGCATCCTCGCGCACAACGCGCCACACGCCGATCGGCGCCGCCGGGTCATGCTGAAAGAGCATGCGGATGCCGGCCGCGCCGCGCGTCCCGATCGACTTCAGGAACGCGCCGGGCATCACGACGTCGCGGTTCAGATCCGTCTCGCCGAAGAGGCTCGCATAGCCGGAAAAACTCCCGTCCGCCTCGACCTCGGAAATCTCCGCCGCCGCGAACTTCGTCTCACGATGCAGCGCTTTCCCTCCCCCCTTGCGGGGGAGGGTCAGGGAGGGGGGAAGGAAGCCTCCGCGGCCTTCATGCTTCCCCCCTCTCCGTCTCTCCCCCGGCTGGAAGTCGGGTGTTCCCGACTTCCCTTTTCTTGAGAGCAACTCGGGAACACCCGAGTTGCGGGGGGAGAGAGCGCCCGCGTTCGAGCGAGGTGTGCTCATTGAGGAACTTTCGCGTCCGCTCATCGTACCACCCTCAGTCTCGCCCCGCCTCTACGCATCGCGCGTTGCTCCGCACGCAGAAACATCAGCATCAGCGCGAATTCGGCGAACACCTCGCGGTGATCGTCCCGGCCGCGCCGGAGCGATTTGAAGAAGTCGAGCATGTTGGGCTCCTGCTCCCCTCCCCCTTGCGGGGAGGGGTTGGGGGAGGGGTATCGCGGCGCCGGAGGCGCTCAACGCATCAGAATTGTCGTCATCGCCGGACTTGATCCGGCGATCCATTCCGTGACGCTCTCGGGCGAGCGAGACGCCTCGGGGTGGATGCCCGGGTCAAGCCCGGGCATGACGACATGAAGGTTGGCCTCTTTATCTTTCAATGATCCCGAAACAGCTTGTTCAGCCGCGCGATCTCGTTGACGAAGTCGTTGAAGCGCCGGTTCGACGCCGCGAGCTCGCGAAGCGCCCACACAAGCAGCCCCGACGCGCCCGACGCCCAGAGGAAGAGCGCCAGATGCGCGAGGTCCCCGCGCTCGGCGAACTGGCTGGTCACATCGGGCATTCGTCTTTCCGGACTGAGCTGCGGGCGCATCCCAGAGCGTTATTACCAATTTCGCGAAACCGGTAATAACGCGTGCTGGCGGCAGCCCGCGCGCATTGGTTCCGACCGCTTCAAGTGTGGAGCGTCTTTGCCGACAGCTCTTTCAGCGATCGCTTGATCGGCATGGCCCACCCCGCCTGGCCGCGCCCCGATGCATCTTCGATCGCATCCTTCCAGGCCCACGGATCGGATTCGGCGAGCGCCTCCATCAGCGACTTCGCCTGCATCAGATCCTTCTGCCGCTTCACGTTCTCCGCGGCGCGCTTCTGCGCGACGATAAGCTTGTGCACCCCGTAGCGCGCCGGAGCCGGCACCCTGATCGGAATGCCAGGACCATGCAGCGCGACAGCCTGCACCGGCTCTTCGATGAGCCAGGCAAGGTGCTGCAGCGGTATCGCGCCGGCGCCGAGACGTTTCAGCGGCATCGGGCTCTTGTCGTTGCGGCGCAGTTTTGGCGTCAGCAGATCGACGAGGAAACCCGACGCGCTCCTGAAGCGTGATGGAAACGCCTTGCGGTCCAACCCGGGAAGCCCAGCAAAGGTCTTGTCCGCTCTCTTCAGGATCGTCTCGAGCGTCTCCTCACCATCGTCCCCTGCCAGCGCCAGGGAAGCCGTCGCAAGGTCGGCATCTTGCGTCATCAACGCCGCCGACGGGAGTACCACGCCCACGATCGGCGAATAACTTTGATACGCTGCCGTTCCGACCAGCACCGCAGCCTTGAAGAGGCCGGCATCGGCCAGTGCATCGAGTACGCGACCGAGTTCGGTGGTCGGCGCGGGTACGCCCTGCCCTCGCAGGATGCGGACGGTGTTTCGCCGCTCCGCGACGCGTTTAGCTTCACTCCGCGCCGCGGCTGCGCGCGCCTGCACCTTCGGGTCATCCGCGCGTCCGAGGAACCGATCGCGACGTGTCGCGCCGACCGTCGTTCTTACGTAGAGATAGTCGATGCCCTTGACGGTTTGCGCATAGACCGAGCCGGCCTCGGCCGGCGCAGCGTGCACCTGCTGGACAAGGTCCGCGTAGAGCGTCTGGAGCGTGAGGGGTATCGGCGTCATCCGCCGGTTATAGACAGAAGTCGCAAGCTCTGTCTATAACTTTGTTATAGACGCGTTCGTCTACTTACGTCTATAACCCTATTCCGGTTGTTACCTGTCCTTGCCATACCCCACCGCCTCGCGCTTCTCGTCCGGCGTGAGGAAATCCGCGTCGTTGATCCTTCGCCACAGCGCCTCGCGCTCAAGGCTCAGCGCCTCCACCTGGTCGGCGT
Organism: uncultured Alphaproteobacteria bacterium; assembly: GCA_963739005.1. GTDB lineage: Bacteria > Pseudomonadota > Alphaproteobacteria > Rhizobiales > Afifellaceae > DASWJZ01. Next base: position 482,008 of record CAVTYQ010000007.1, read on the forward strand.
CGTAGGCGAGCCGCAGCCCCTCCCCCCAGGCCGGGCCGAGCCAGTTGCCGATCGCCGCGGCGAACTTCGCGACGAGCGGCAGCACGGTCTGCCGCCAGAAGGCGAGGTTCGCCTCGCGGTAGTTCGCATAGGTGTTGTCGCCGGGAATGCCGAGAAGCATCGGCGGCACGCCGAAGGCCAAGGCGATCTCGCGCGCCGCGCCGTGCTTCAGCTCGAGGAAATCCATGTCCTTCGGCGAAAGGCTCATCGTCTGCCAGGTGAGCCCACCTTCGAGAAGCAGCGGCCGCCCGGCATTCGTCGCGCCGGAAAAATTCGCCTGCAGTTCTTCGCGCAGCCTTTCGAACTGCTCCTCCGAGAGGTTGCTGTTGCCCTCGCCTTTGTAGACCAGCGCGCCGGAGGGCCGCGCGGCGTTGTCGAGGAGCGCCTTGTTCCACGCGTTCGCCGAATTGTGCACGTCGAGCGACACCTGCGCCGCTTCGAGCGGCGGGAAGCCGTAATAGTCGTCGAGCGGATGGAACGCCGCGAGGTGGAGAATCGGCGGCACCGGCCCGTCGCCCTCCTGGTTGAAGCGCACGGTCCGCCCGTTCGCTGCATATTCGAACGCCGCCGGCCATCCGCTCGTGTCAGGCACGACGCTCATCCGGTCGGGGCGGAGCGCATAGAGCTCGCGCACCGTGCCATCCATTGTCACGGCCTCGGCGTAAGCGTTGCCGGCGACGAGGAGGTGCCCGTAGAGCGCCTCAAGAAGATCCGCGCCGCCCTGGTGCGCGTTCGGCTTCGCGAGAAGCTTAAGCAGGGGATGGTCGTCGAGCTCCGCCGCGCCTTCGTAAAGAAGCCAGGGGACCGAGGCCGCCGATTCCGCCACCATCCTGACCGCGCGGTAGACGACCGGGTTCTTCATGAAGCCGGCGCGCGCGAGCGCCGCGTACGTACGCGGCGTCCAGACCGGCCGCCCGGCCGAATGCAGCGCGATGATCGCGCCGGCCTTCGAGGCCTTGTCCTCGAGCAAAGCCGTGCCCGTCGCGCCGCGCGGCGCGCGATGTCTCAACCAGCGAAGCATGGAATCTCCTGCTGCCCTCCCTTTGTGGGAAGGCTAGGGGCATCGTTCGACGCAGCGCATCGAGCGGTTGGAACGATGCGTAACCTCACCTCAGGGGGGGCGACGGCCTCGAAACCCCGGAATTCTGCAATTCCACCTGCGACTTATCGTCATTCGTCATGCGCTTTGTGCATAGCAGCACCGCGCTGCCATACTTGTTGCAGCGCAGCGAAAGGCCTATACATCGCTTGCCCTCATTGGGCGTTTCCTCCCTAGACTTAGGGCCGCACGGCACGCCGTTGCGGCTCTTTTTTCGTCTTCGAGACAAGCATCAGCCCCAGGCACCGCGGCCCCCGGTCAAATCGGCATCGTCGCTCCCGAAAGGCGTGCCGCGCTCCGCCGCGCGGCCGAGGGTGCGCGTCGGCGCCCGCGCGAAAGCTTCGCTCGAACCTTTGGCCGCAAGTCCAACAAATCGCGGCCCGTGCGCTCGATCCGGTTGGCCTCCTTCAACCGAGAGTCGGCGACAAGTTATGCACAACCCCCCGCCGAACCGCCTAAAACTGCGACGAAAATGTCACGTGCCCAAGCATTGTGCACGCATAAGGAATGGTTTTCCGCCAGCGCCCTTGTCGGGTCGCGGTCCGCGTCCTACCTCGGTAGGCGCCCTCACAAGGGGCGTTTCCTCCCTAGACTTGGGCCGCCGGCGCCTGCCGAGCGGCCCTTTTTCTGAGCCGCCTTAGGCCAACTCCTTCGAATTTTAACGATTTCTCCACCGTGCATTTTCACGCGACTGATACATCCAGAGGTGCAGGGTGCCTCTTAGAGTGCCATCGAGAATGGCATTTCCTCCCTGGACTTGGGCCGCCGGTGACCTCCCCGTGCGGCCCTTCTTCCTTCAGCCACCGCAGAACCTTCGTGCATCTTGCACTGCGCTCGTGGCCGACGGCACAGTCCGGCCGATGCCCGCGCATTCCTCCGCCCGCTCCGACATGACCCCGTGAACGCACCGACCTGGCTCTGGGCGGTCTTCACGATCATCGCGGCGATCGCCCAGACCTTCCGCAACGCGACGCAGAAGGGTCTGACCGCGCGCCTCGGCACCGTCGGCGCGACCCACATCCGCTTTCTCTTCGGCCTGCCCTTCGGCCTCCTCGCACTCCTGCTCGTGGCGCTTGTCGTCGGCGACATGCCGGCGCCGAACGCCGCGTCGCTCGCCTGGACGAGCGCGGGCGCGCTCAGCCAGATCGCGGCGACCGCCTTGATGCTTGCGGCGATGCGCGAGCGCTCCTTCGTCGTCGCCATCGCCTACACCAAGACGGAGCCGGTGCAGGTCGCCGTCTTCGCCGTCGTCTTCCTCGGCGAGCATCTCTCGGCGAGCCTCGCCGCGGCGGTCGTGATCGCGACCGCCGTCGCGCTCCGGGCGCGACATCTTCTCGTGGCGGCCGGCGCTCCTCGGCGTCGCGTCGGGCGGGCTCTTCGCGCTCGCCGCCGTCGCCTTTCGCGGCGGCATCACGGCGCTTGGCACACCCGCCTACATTCCCGCCGCGACGCTGACGCTGGCGATCTCGCTCGCCGTGCAGACCGTGCTCCTCTCAGCGTGGCTCGCGCTCCGCTCGCCGCAAGTGCTTCGCGATGTGCTCGCCGCCTGGCGGCCGTCGCTGCCGGCCGGCTTCCTCGGCGCCTTCGCCTCGGAGATGTGGTTTCTCGCCTTCGCGCTGCAGAACCCGGCGCGCGTCAGGACGCTCGGCCTTATCGAAATCCTGATCGCGGGCCTCGTCTCGCGCCGCCTCTTTCAGCAGGTGCCGACCCTTCGCGACATCGTCGGCATGGCGCTTGTCGTGATCGGCATCGCGCTTCTTTTCAACGGCTGACGCGAGGCCCCCGCGTCTCATATCCCTCTCACCCGCGGCTTGCCGTCCTTCGTCAGCATCAGCGCAAAGAGCGCCCAGACCAGCGCGTCGAGCCGGTCGGGCGAGCGTCCCGACGACAGCCCGCCGAGCGCGAAGTCGCACATCTCGTCCTCAAGCGCCGGGAAGGCGCCGACATGGCGCACGCGCCCCTGCTCATAAAGCGCCGCCACCGGCTCCGCCCTGAGATATTTTCCGCGATAGGCGCGCACCGTCTCGACCGGCACGTCCTTGTCCGCCTGGCGGATCACCGCCTCCACCATCTCGCCGCCCTGGTTGACTTCCGCAATGATCCTGTCGGCTTCCAGTCTGTGGAAGAGATCGACCGCGCGCTTCGCCCAGCGCGCCGGCGAGAGCCGCTCCTCCGTCGCGTCGGCGAGCACGTAGGATATCCCCTCCGGCCCGAGCCCCGCGGCGACGATGCCGCAAGCATCGGAGCCTTCGCCCGATGTCGCCGGCGGATCGACGGCGACAACGATGCGCCTGAGCTCCGGCGCCTCCGCAACGCGGCACGCCTCGATCGCCGCCCTTTGCCAGAGCGCGTCGCTCCGCTCCTCGATCAGTTCGGCGTGAAGCTCCTGCCGCCCGAGCCGCGTCCCCTCGTAGCGCGCCACGATTTTCGTCATGAACGCCGCCGCCAAATTCCGCGCATTGTCGATCGTGCGCGCTTTCGTCGTCACCGTCTCCGGGTCGGCGAGGAGGCGCTTCACCAGCGGGATCGGCCGCGGCGTCGTCGTCACCACCTGCCGCGGCCGCGCGCCCAGTCGCAGCCCGAACTGCAACATGTCCCACGTCGCCTCGGCGTAGCGCCACTTGGCGAGCTCGTCCGCCCAGGCGATCTCGAATTGCGGCCCGCGCAGGCTCTCCGGGTCTTCGGAGGAGAAGGCAAGCGCCACCGCGCCGTTCGGCAGCTCCAGCCGCCGCTTCGATCCGACCCAGAGCGCCTTCTCGTCCTTCCCCCAGTCGAGGCTCGCGAGCCCCGAGGGGCCGTTGACCATCACCTCGCGGACGTCGGCGATCGTCTCGCCGACAAGCGCGATCCGCCCCGCCGGCGCTTCGCCATGCTTCGCCAGCACGCGCGCCCTCACCCATTCGGCGCCGGCGCGGGTCTTCCCCGCGCCGCGCCCGCCGAGCATCAGCCAGGTGGTCCAGTCGCCTTGCGGCGGACGCTGGTCAGCCCGCGCCCATGCCGCCCAGCTCGCGAGAGTCTCCCGCCACTCCTCCGGCGACATCGCCTTCACGATCGCCGCGCGATCCGGATGGTTGGCTAAGGCGATCGAGCCTTCGATTGAGTTCTGCTTCCAGCCAGGCGGGATCGTCGCGGAAGTCGTATCCGGCATCGTGCTTCTTCGTCTCGCGGGCCTTCGCGGCCTTCTCGTTTCGCTTCGATCGCATTCTGATCTCCTCGGCGCGGCAGAGTTCTGTCAGCGTCCGCGCGTTTCCCTCCGTCATGCCCTCGTCGGCGAGCCGCCTCTCCAGCATCGCAATGCCGACGGCGAGAAGCCGGCTCAGCCGGAGCGCCAGCGCCTCGCTCCCGACCGGCTTTGTCCCCTGCAGCGGACCGGGCTTCGCCACCGGCGGCCGCGTCGTCCACCCCTCCCCGACGCGCACGCGGCGCAGTTCGGAGGCCGTCAGCCCGAAGCGCGCGCGAATGGCGCTGACCGCCTCGCCCGAAAGCTCATAAGCCCGCCGCACCTCTTCCCAATCGACAGCGGAAGCATTGTCGGACGCCGCATCCGCGGCGCCGCTCCCCTCCCCCTTGCGGGGGGAATTATCGGCAAGCGGGTGACCTATCAAGGAACTAACCGCTCCCGTTCCGAGATGGCCACCTAGGACTTTCGGGCGCTCAATTCCCTGAAAGCAGGCGTGGGCCTCAGCCAAACACGTGAGTTCCCCTGCACCTGCCACCATCACTCCGGGGACCGGAGGCGGCTGGCCCAAGACAATGCTCCAAAGATTGAAGATTGGCTCTGACGTGAGCCCCGAGACTTCGGCCAAGAATGGGTAGAGTCCATCACCTCTGAGGGGATGGACATGAAGCCAAGTCGTTTCGCGGAAGAGCAGATCATCGGGATCCTGCGGGAGCAGGAGGCGGGTGCAAAGACGGCGGACGTGTGCCGCAAGCACGGGATCAGCGGCGCCACTTTTTACAAATGGAAGGCCAGATACGGTGGCCTCGACGTGTCGGATGCCCGGCGGCTGAAGGCGCTGGAGGACGAGAACGCCAAGCTTAAGAAGCTGCTGGCCGAGGCGATGCTCGACAACGCCATGCTGAAGGACATCAATTCAAAAAAATGGTGACGCCCGTCGCAAGGCGCGAGGCCGTCGCGCATCTCAAGGTGACGTTCGAGGTGAGCGAACGGCGGGCGTGTTGTGTGCTCGGCGCAGACCGAACCTCGGTTCGCTATCGGAGCACCAGACCTGATGATGCCGCTGTGCGTGCCCGGTTGCGCGAGCTGGCGGCAGTGCGCCGGCGCTTCGGCTATCGGCGCCTGCACATCCTGCTCGCCCGAGAGGGGATCACCATGAACCACAAGAAGCTCCGCCGGCTCTATCGTGAAGAGCGGCTTCAGGTCCGCCGCCGAGGCGGCCGCAAGCGGGCCCTCGGAACCAGGGCGCCGATGGCAATCCCGCAGGGCGCCAATCAGCGATGGAGCCTGGACTTCCTGTCGGACGCACTCGCCGACAGCCGTCGCTTCCGCATCCTCGCGATCGTCGACGACTTCACCCGCGAGTGCCTGGCGCTGGTCGCCGACACCTCGCTGTCTGGCCTTCGGGTCGCTCGTGAGCTCGATGCCCTCATCGCTGTGCGCGGCAAGCCTGCCATGGTGATCAGCGACAACGGGACCGAACTGACTAGCATGGCGATCCTGAGATGGTCACAGGAGACCCGGATCGATTGGCACTACATCGCGCCGGGCAAGCCGCAGCAAAATGCCTTCGTGGAGAGCTTCAACGGCCGCCTGCGTGACGAGCTCCTGAACGAGACATTGTTCATCTCGCTCGGCCATGTCCGAGAGGCTCTGGCCATCTGGCGGCTCGACTACAACACGATTCGACCACACAGCCGCCTCGGCAACCTGACGCCCGGCGAATACGCCAGGCTCTGCGTTGCACCACCGAGCCACACCGGCTCAAATGAAGCCCGGACTCTATCCATCGCTGGATGAGGCTCGGGGCTCACGTCAGGCCGAATCATGCCCGCTCCAAGAATGAGAGCGGGACGATATTTCTACAACCGCGTCAAGTTGACTGCTTCGCTTTGCAGTTGTCTCCTGCTTTCCGCGTCTCTTTGACTTTGCCTTCGCCGTCTCGGCCGAGGGGCGTGTTCAAAGGCGCACCGCATCATCGCGGCGGCGCGCGATTTCTTGCTCAGACAATTGCTTGTCGTTCGAGGTCATATGAGAGAGCCACCAGACCCGGAGTTTGCATTCTTTTCACGTCACATGCCGGAGAGTGCCGCGCGTCTTCCACGAACTGAATATGCTTCTCTGTAGCGTTCGAATGGAGGTCACAAAGTTCCGCTCAGCAATCGCCCTTGCCGACATTGGCTTTGCGCAGTCCGATAGCTACCGCCGCATTGAGGTTAGCAACTGGGGAAAGCCGGAAGCTGACGAGGCAAAATTCCATCGCACGATCTTTGAGAACTGGCCGATAATTGCCGCCCATGCCGCGATAGCGACGCTGTTTCAGATCCAGGAAATGTTCGGACAGCTCACCGAAAGGGCAGAGGACGACGAGATCAGGCCGTTCCTAAACAACGCTGCCGCTTGTGCCGACGCGGCAACATGCTTCAACAAGCATTTCCCAAAGTGGAAACAGATGAGGCACGCCACGGCCCACACCGCTGAAATTCGTTTAAACCCAGACAAGAACGTCCATTTGGGCGCTATGTCTGGTGACTCGAAGTGGCGGATCGAGAAGCCAGAGGGAGCGGGCCTTCTTATGTCTGAGTGCTTCTTCAACCGCACTTTCACGACAACGCGGAAAGGCGAAATCCTCGGCTTTGATGTCACGTGGGAGAGCTACGAGCATCTTCTGGAGGTGTACGAAATTCTTCGCACAGGGCTTTCCGCAGCCGCCGCGCCCTTGCCAGAAGCTGGAACTTCCCCTCCACAGTCAAACGCGGAGTAGTGTCGAACGACCCGGCGGGTGTTCAGGGAGAGGTTTGGGGCGAGGTAGGAGCCCGGAGTTCCTAGTGACGGGCGATCTGTTCGCATAGCCTGGAGCGGGGCGCGTCCCGTCCATCCGCCGCGCCCACCGCTCCCCTTTCCGCGTGACCGCGACCGCGAAGCCGCATAGATCATCTCAGCCAATCGCTCCGCCACTCGCTGCAATCGGAAAAGCCTCCCGGGCAATTTTCGCTTAAATTCCCGACACCAAACTCGGGACCCCTCCCATGCCCAAGCTCAACCTCGCCGCCGTCCCCGCTCACAAAGGCTCCGGCTATCCGCGGCCCTTCGATGCGCCCTGCGCTTCGCGCACGCGGCGGCGCCTCGGCGATGCCGGCGGGCTTCGCGATTTCGGCGTCAACCTGATGACGCTCCCGCCCGGCGGCTGGTCGAGCCAGCGCCACTGGCACAGCCACGAGGACGAGCTCGTCTATGTGCTTAAAGGCGAAGTGACGCTCATCGAAGACGGCGGCGAGACGGTGCTCTCCGCCGGCGATTGCGCGACGTTTCCGAAAAACACCGGCAACGGCCATCACCTCGTCAACAGATCCGCCGCGATCGCCGTCTATCTGGAGGTCGGCTCGCGCAACCCGGATGACCTCACGACCTGCTCCGACATCGACATGATGAGCGCCAACGCCGATGGCCGCTTCGTGCACAAGGACGGCACGCTTTATCCCCAGTCATAGCGGAGAGCAGCGTCCATTTCGGCGGTTCACGATTCTCGCGAGGCGGCTGTCCGCCCCTTGTCACGGCACGCGGGCGACCAGGCGAATCCCGCCCAGGCTGCCGCTTCGGTAGAGACGCGCGATGACCGCGTAGAATTTCTCCTGCGCGGCGTAGGCGCCTTCGCCGTGCGTGCGCGCATAGGCGTCGTGGTTCTTCCGCCAGCTCTCCAGCCGCTCGTCGGCATAGGGCGCCCAGTCGCCGGTCAGATCGGTGGTCTCGACGTCGACGAAGCCCGCGCTCCGGAAATCGGCCGCGTAGTCTTCGATGCTTGTCACCGTGATGCCGAAGACGACCGCGCGGAGGTCGCTGAGATCGTCCGCGGAAAAAGGCGCCCGCATGCAGAGATCCTCGATGAAGCATGCGCCGCCGGGTCGCAACGCCCGCGCCATGCGCGCCGAGAGCGCGGGCCGATCGGGAATGTGCAGAACCGCAAGCCAGCTGACCACGGCATCGAACGCCTGACGGCCAAGCGGAGTGGTCAGCGCATCGCCGCAAACATGCGTGACGCGGTCGGCAAGCCCGCTTCGCCGCGTGAGATCGACGCCGATCTCGTGAAGGTCCGATTGCAGCTCCAGCGCGGTGACGTGGCAGCCGAACGTGGTGGCCAGGTACCGCGCCGGACCTCCGATCCCGGAGCCGACATCGAGAACGCGACTGCCCGGCCCAAGTCCGAGCCGCTCGCCCGCGGCGTGAATGGCTTCGGTCCCGTGATAGTGCCACTGGTCCAGCGCAAAAAGGCTCTCCGGCGGGATCGGATCATGAGGGCCGATGCCCTTCGCCGCGAGCCCGCGGGCGATGCGGTCCAAATTCGTATAGAGCGGCATCGCCGCGATCGTGGATGCCTCGGTCATGGTCGGCCTCGTTAAGACGCAGCCCACCCCTACCCCATGCTCGCCCCAAACTTCTCCCTGAAAACCCGCTCCCCCTTGCGCGTGACCGCTACCGCGCGCGTCCCTTCCATCCGCCGCGCCCAGCCCTCTTCAAGGCCATGCGAGCAGATCGCGGCGCCGACCATGCCGGCGAGGTGCGGCCGCCGCTCGCTCCAATCGAGGCAGGGGCGGATCAGCACGCGGCCGGAGCGCTTCGTGCGCCGCGCTTCGAGCGGCGCGACGTCGATGCCGATGTCGCCAAGAAACGCGAGGCCGCTGTCGGTGAGTAGCCCGGCGTCGCCGTCGAGCTCCACGCGCCCGCTCTCGATCATCGCCTCGGCGAGCGCCACGCCGAGCCTTCCGGCGAAATGGTCGTAGCAGGTGCGCGCTTCGCGAAGCGCCGCGTCGCGCGGGCCGATGGTGAGGCGCTTGCGGTCGGGCTCGAGCTCCGCCGCGACCTCCATGATGCTTTCCAGCATGCGCGCGACGGATTGCGACGCCAGCCGGTGATAGCGGTGCCGCCCCTGCTTCGCGACGGCGAGGAGGCCGATCCCGGTCATGCGGCCGAGGTGCCCGCTCGCGGTCTGCGGGGTGACGCCCGCCACCCTCGCCAGCTCCGTCGCGGTCAGCGCGCGCCCGTCCATCAGCGCGTTCAGCATCGCCGCGCGTGCCGGGTCGCCCGAAAGCGCCGCGATCTCGGCGAACATCGCGTTCGTGGCCATGATCTTCGCTCCGTGATTCCACGCGAAACGTACCCGCGTCGCGCGAAAGAATGCTTCGGCCGTCACCGTAACATTTCGCCCGCGCCGCCTCCATCGTGCGGCGCATGCGTGCCTTATCCGAAACGCTTTCCGCTTCCTTCCGCGCCCGGCTCGCCGCGCGCTGGCAGGCTTGGTGTCGCGCCCGGACGCGGCGCGCGATTCTCGATCTCAATGACCGCCTGCTCGCCGATGTCGGCCTGATCCGGACGGCAACGGACACGTTCGCTCTGGCTTCCCCGCCAGAGGACCGGGCGCGGGAAGCGCGTCAGCCGGCGGTCTTCTTCGGCTGGCGCGTCGTCGCCGCCGCCTTTGTGCTCGCGATCTTCGGCTGGGGCGTCGGGTTCTACGGCCCGCCCGTCTATCTCCATGCCGTCAGCGAGGCGCGCGGCTGGTCGCTCGCGCTCGTCTCCGTCGCCGTCACCGTGCACTTCCTCGTCGGCGCGGCCGTCGTCGCCAATCTGCCAAAGCTCTATCGCCGCTTCGGCGTTGCCGCGGTCACCAAGGCCGGCGCCGTCTCGCTCGCGCTCGGAATTGTCGGCTGGGCCGTCGCGCGCGAGCCGTGGCAGCTTTTCGCCGCGACGCTTTTCAGCGGCGCCGGCTGGGTCGCCATGGGCGCGGCGGCGCTCAATGCCATCGTCGCGCCGTGGTTCGTGCGCGCGCGCCCGGCCGCGCTCGCCGCCGCCTATAACGGCGCAAGCGTCGGCGGCGTCATCTTCTCGCCGCTCCTCGTCGCGGCGATCGGGCTTCTCGGGTTTCCCCTCGCTGCGGCGGCGATCGGAATCGTCATGATCGCGGCGGTGTGGTTTCTCGCCGGCGCCTATTTCACGAAGACGCCAACCGAGATGGGACTCGCGGCGGATGGCGACGCGGCCGGTTTCGCCCCGCCTTCCGTCGTGGCGAAGCGTCCGTCGCTTCAGCGCGCGCTCTGGCGCGACCGCCGCTTCGTCACGCTCGCGGCCGGCATGGCGCTCGGCCTCTTCGCGCAGATCGGTTTGCTGGCGCATCTCTTCTCGCTGCTCGTGCCGGCGCTCGGCGAAGAACTCGCCGGCGTCGCGGCGGGCGCCGCCACCGCCGCCGCCATTCTCGGGCGCACGCTCGTCGGCTGGATGATGCCGGTCGGCGCCGACCGCCGGCTCGTCGCCTGCTTGAGCTATGGCGTGCAGATCCTCGGATCGCTCGCCTTCCTCTTCGCCGCCGGCGGCAATGTCCCTCTCCTCCTTCTCGGTGTGCTCCTCTTCGGCGCCGGCATCGGCAACGCCACGTCGCTGCCGCCGCTCATCGCGCAAATGGAGTTCACCAAGGAGGAGGTGGCGCGCGTCGTGCCGCTCATCGTTGCCATCGGCCAGGCGACCTACGCCTTCGCGCCTGCAACCTTCGGGTTGATCCGCGCCTTCGCCCCGCATGGCGCCGCGACCGCGCCCGGCGCCGCGCCCTGGCTCTTCGTCGCCGCTGCGATGATCCAGGCGCTGGCGATCGCCGCCTTCCTCGCCGGCCGCAAGGCCTAGAAGCCACGCGCCGCGCGCTTTTCGCGCCGCCCGGTTGAATCCTCGCCCGCAGCCGTTACCCTGCGCCGCGCCACTCCGCCTCCCAAGGTGACCGCTTGCCGCTCCGCCCGCTCTTCGCGCTGCTCTCTCTCCTCGTCCTTACCGCCTGCCAGTCGGGCGGCATCAAGATGGACGTGCCGTCGCTTTCCGTCGCGGAGGCGCGCGCGACGGCGGATCCGCGCTATGCCGGCATCGTCGTCGACGTGACGAGCGGCAACGTGCTTTACGCCGAGGACGCCAACTCGCGCCGCCATCCCGCCTCGCTCACCAAGCTGATGACGCTCTACATCCTCTTCGAGGAGGTGAAGGCCGGGCGGATGTCGCTCGCGACCCCGATCCAAGTCTCGGCGCACGCGGCGCGCATGCCCGCCTCGAAGCTCGGACTGAAGCCCGGCCAGTCGATCAGCGTGCGCGACGCGATCACCGCGATCTGCGTGCGCTCGGCGAACGACGTCGCCGTCGCCGTCGCCGAAGCGATCGCCGGTTCGGAGCCCGCCTTCGCGCAGCGCATGAACCGCGAGGCGCGCGCGCTCGGCCTCTCCGCCACGCACTTCGACAATGCCACCGGCCTCCCCGACAAGCAGCAGATCACCAGCGCGCGCGACATGGCGGCGCTCGCGCGCCGGCTGCAGGTCGATTTCCCCGAGAACTACGGCTACTTCGGCACGAAGAGCTTCACCTATAAGGGCCGCACGCTGAAATCCACCAACCAGCTCCTCGGCGCGCTTCCCGGCGTCGACGGCATGAAGACCGGCTACATCCGCATGTCGGGCTATAACCTCGTCGCCTCGGCGAAGCGCGGCGACACGCGCATCATCGTGGTGGTGCTCGGCGAAAAGACCGGCTCGGCGCGGAACGGCCACGTCGCCGCGCTCATCCAGGAATATCTGCCCTCAGGTGGACTTTTCGCGTCGCGCTGAAGCTTAGGCCGCGATTTCTTCCGCCAGCGCCTGCGCCATCGCCTCGGCGATGTCGCCGCCCTCGCCCGCCTCGCCGTCATCCGCGTAGGTTTCGTAGGCATCGGCTTCGGCGATCGGCGCCGCCTCTTCCGCCTCTTCCGCGTCCGCGGCAAGCCTCAGCTGATCCGCCGCGCGCCAGCTCCGCTGGCTCGACATCTTTTCGCGCAATGTGTTGAGCGATTTCAGCTCGTCGGCGTGGCGCTGCGCGTCTTCCGCTTCGCCCTTGGCGATGGCGAGCACGGAGGCGAGGAGCGGCTCGCCGCGGTTGACGCAGGTCTGCTGCAACCGCTCGAGGATGGTGATCATCGATGCCAGGAATTCAGAGCGCTCAGCGTCCATCGGACCAGCCTAACCCCCGCGAATCGCTTCCCCCTCATTCGGCCGGAACCTGGTTAACCGACCGTTAATGCCGGGCCGCGCGAAACCCCGAGCGCCCCGCCCCGCCGGCCGCTTTCCTTCGCCGGCGGAGGGTCCACACAAGTACCTGATTCGCGGCGCAAAAGCGGCACGGGCCGCCGAGCCCCCCGTCGCGGGGCGGCCGAAGTTCGCGGCAGGCGAACGTCGGCAGCGGCTGGAGCGCCCCGCCCTATTTCGGCTTCTTCGGGCGCGGGGTCTTTCCCGGCCAGGCGACGATGCGGTTCTCCAGCTCGTCGACCGGAAAATCCTTCTCGCTCACCGTCTTGGCGCGGACCGAGATGCCGGCGGCGTGCACGCTGTCGGCGTCGCCGGAGACGAGCGGGTGCCACCAATAGAGGTCGCGCCCCTCCTCCACGAGCCGGTAGGCGCAGGTGGGCGGCAGCCAGGAGAGGCTTCTGACGCTCTCGGGCGTCAGCTGCACGCAGTCCTTCACCAGCCGCCGGCGGTTCTTATAATTCTTGCAGCGGCAGCTCTCCCCATCGAGGAGCCGGCACGCCACATCCGTCCAGGCGATCTCGCCCGTATCCATGTCTTCGAGCTTGTTCAGACAACAGCGGCCGCAGCCGTCGCAGAGCGATTCCCATTCCGCGCCCGACATGTCGTCCAGCGACTTCCGCCGCCAGAAAGGGATGTCGTCCATCGGAGGAGATATAGAGCAAAGCCGTGCGAAAAGCCCTCTCCCCTTGCGGGAGAGGGTGGCCCTCCGACTTGTCGGAGGGTCGGGAGAGGGGGTGGCCTACGCCGCGCCCGGCGCCTTCCCTCCCCCCTTGCGGGGGAGGGTTAGGGAGAGGGGAAGCAAGCTGCCTCCGCGCCTCGCTCTCTCCCCCCGAATGGAATAGGTGGCCCTCAGACGAGTCGAAAGGCGGGAGAGGGAGAGTTAGGAAATCTCGAACGCTGCTTCCGCCTCGGCAAAGCCGTGGAGCGGGCGTTTGTCCCATTCTTCCTCGCGAACAAACATCGCGCGGTATTTTACGCCCTCACCGTTGGCCGTCGCATCGGCAACCCACGTCTTCAGCCGTTCCCATTTCGGCGGATCGTCAAGGTCTTCGCGACCCTTGGTTTCAACGATCCAGATTTCCTTCTCGGTCCGCTTGACCAGAAAATCCGGGTAGTAGCTGGCGATTGATCCGTCGGCGTTCTGGTACTCGATAAAGAGGCTCGGACTCATCGAGCGCGCGTTCTTGGCGAAGGAAACGATGTCGCCGCACCCGTCGAGGAATCCGGCGAACTTCAGTTCGAGGTTGCTGTCGCCGACGACCTTGTTGAAGATCGACTTCTTGGCCGGCACATATGCCTGCGCCTTAACCGCATACGGCCGCACCTGACTGAGCTTGATGCGATCGCGTACCAGCGAGGTTCCGCGGTCGACAACGGTCAGCTCGTTGATCGCCTTCTTGAACGTTTCGAGGATCGTCCGCGTCGCCTCGACTTCGGAGAGGTTGCGAAGAACATTCAGGTCGTCGAGATCGACCGATTGTTCGAAGAGCCGATCCTCGATGAACGTCTTGATCTTGCCGAACAGCACATCCTGCCCGCCGACCAGCCGAAGATCGCGCATGATCGTCCGCGCGAAAAACCCGACGACGTTCTGGTAAGTCGGCGTGAATTCCGTGTCCATCCGGGTGATGTGGCTTTCCCCGCCCGTATCGATCTCTCGGAAGACGATCTCGCGTTGCTCGTCCGCCGAGAAAGGCTTCACGGCCAGCCGCTTGTTGGCGAATTTCAGCGGATCGATGAGGTCGAGGTTCTTGTATTCGCGCTCGACGCGCGCGGTCAGCCGTGGCAATTCGATATCGAGCTTCTCCACATCCTTGGAGAGGTTCTCCCGGTCGACCTCGATCACCATCGGGCCGACGTTCGGTGTCCGGTCGCCCATTGGCCGGTATTCGAGATCGACGCCCTCACTCTTGATGCTTTCGACAAAGTCCATGAAAGCGGCGGTGCCCACCACCGACACCTTCTCTTCGATGTCCTCTCCCCGGAACATCCGTCGAAGGCCCCGCCCGAGTGTCTGCTCGGGCAGGATTTTGGCTTTGCTCGAATAGGCGCGAAGCCCGACGATGGTGGTCACGTTCTGCACGTCCCAGCCCTCGCGCAGCACCATTACCGACACGACTGCCTTGTTCTTGCTTTGCCACGAGTCGATTTCCCGGCTTTCCTTGCGCAGCTTGTCCAGCTCTTCCTTGCTCTTTCCCGACGCCGCCTCGGATATCTCGCCGTTGTTCTTGGTGTGGATCACAAGGACCGAGCCGTTCAGTTCGGGATACCGGCTTTCGAGAAAGGCCGCGACTTCGTCGCAATTCCTCGTGTCATCGGTCATCACGAACATGACCGCCTTCTTCTCCGCCTTGGCCAGTTCGTCGGACGACTTCTTCCATTCGAGGTAGCCGAGATGGAGGTAGTCGGCATATTGCTCGGTGAACTTTGCCGAGGTGTGCTCCATGAGCTTCGCCCGCGAGGCCTCGTCGGGCAGTACCGGCGTCTTCACCACGTCCTGGCGGATCGCTTCGACCAGCGGATAGTCGCTGATCGTCTGCACGAAGATCGACCCGTCGTTCCGCTTCGGCGTCGCCGTCAGGTCGAACTGCGCCGAGAGGTCCGAGCCCTTCTGCCGCAACCGCATGGCGATGTCACGGATGGACTAGAACCAAGCGCTGTTCGGGTCGTGCAGATGATGCGCTTCGTCGTTGAACACGACCAGGTCGTTCACGTCGCGAATGATCACGCCAAGATCGACCTGCGAGTCCGTAGTCTTGGTCACCGGCTTCCTTCCGAGGAAATAGTCGGTGGTGTCCTCGTCCTCGAAGGACGGTTCGCTGCCGCTTTCATAAACGCGATGGATGTTGGTGAGGAACAGGTTGCCCCACTCCGGCACGAAGCCGATCTCATCCTGGATGTGGACGTTGATCTGGAAATCGCTGTCCCAGGTCTGTCCCTCCCAGCCGTCTGGCGGCAGCAGCGGATCGTCGCGAAAGATTCGCCCGCCGTCGAAGTCGAGCCGCAACCGGTCGAGCACGATGATGTTAGGCGCGATCAGCAGGAAATTGGTCGAAAGCGTCGGAATCCGGTTCGTACAGCTTGTGAAAGTAGCTCCACGTGATCGAGGAGGCTCATCACCTTGGTTTTGCCGGCGCCGGTGGCGAGCTTCATCACGTAGCGCGCCCAATCTTCGTCAAACATGCCTCGCGACAGCGCCATTGATGAGTCGTACTTGGTCATCAGCGCGTAGGGCTCGCGCGCCGCTTCGACCTCATAGAGCCAGATCGACGCTTTCCACGGCTTCCCGCTGCGCGAAGTACCAGCGGAATCGGACCCATCGTTCCATCCGCTTGTGGCAGCGAGATGCTCTTCTTCGAACCACCAGCGGCAGCAGCGCTCGCGTCGTCGGCGATGCGCCGGCATAGCCCCTATCGCGCCATGCTTTGACCCCGTTCCTGACCTTGTCGACCAGCGGCGGGATCAGCTTCTCGCGGCCGACATCGCCAAGGAGCTCGTCTCCCGGATACCAACGGATTGCCGGGTCAAGGACGACATAAGGATCGGTTGGGAAGCTCGTCGCTGAGCGGCATCAGACTGAGACCTCGACCACCTTGGTCGTGTCGTTCCCGAAAATGTCGATCACCTTCACGGCGATCTTGTACTTGCCCTTCTTCTCATACTCGTGCAGCGCGCTGGTTAGCTCCAGCGAACGGTCGCTGACGCGTCCGGAAGCTCTGCCATTCATTCTCGAAGATGTAGCCGCCGGTCCATTGCGGCCGATCGCGTCATTCGCCCACTCGCGTCTGCTTCGGTGACGATGATCGTCTCGGGCCGACTGGCGTAGTCGAAATCGACCGCCCAGTAATCGATCCAGTCGGTCCATTGCTTGGTCAGCATGTCTCCCTCTTGACGACCCCGGCCTTGTCCTTGGTGATCTTCACCACCTGCCCGCCATCCACCGTCACCTTGGTCCCCGCCTTCATCTCGCCGGCGAGCGCATCGGCGTCGTCCTGCCGGTAGCTGACGCCGAAATCCTTGAGCGTCACGGCAACGCTTTTGCCCTTCACCTTCGGCAGAACCTCGACATAGGCGACGTCGTAGAAAACCACCTGGTTCTTGTCGACGGCGCGCTTGTCGAACACCTCCTTCGGGATGTAGCGGAGCGCCAGGCTCACCCCCTTGGCCTGCGCTTCGTCAACGGCGTGAGGCGTCAGCCCCATCTCGAACTCGAAGCCGAGTACGTCGATGCGCGTCGCCTTCAGTTTCCGCGCCGCGCCCACCGCCTCGTTGATCTGGAAGCGCGTCACCGGCGCGTCAAGCGGCCCGACCAGCACCAGCGTCCCGCTCTTCCGCCCGTGGAACGGCGGCGACTGGAACAGCCGCTCGCCCTTGTAGGCGGCAAGGACCAGCGAGACGTAATGCTCTTCCTTCTGGAGCGAGATCGCCTTCCGCTGCTCGTCCGGCAGCGTCGGGTCGATCCCGGCAAAGTACTGCCGCTCATATTTGCCGAGGTTGAGAATTTCGAAGGAGCGGTATTCCTTTCCCGCAGCTTTGAGTTCCCGTTGGACGCCGATCAAACGCTTGCGGGAGGTATGGATAGCGAAGCGGCCGAGATCGCAGCCGATCCATTTCCGGCCGAGCCTTTCCGCGACAGCCATCGTGGTGCCGGAACCGCAGAAGAAATCGGCAACGAGATCTCCCTCGGCGCTCGCGCCGCCGATCACGCGCTCAAGCAGTTCATCCGACTTTTGAGTGCTTTGTGTTGACGGCCGGTTTGGGCTGATACGAGGGCATGTCCAACCATACTGAAGACGCAACTGTCCCGGCGTCTGGGTCGTCAACGTACGTGACGGTATGCGCCTTGGTTGATTTCTCCTCGGCGGTCGCCTTACGGCTCATCCTCCGACGCGTGTAGAACCATCGGCCGTCAGCATCCTGCTGCATGGACTCGCGAACATAGTCGCTGAACGGGACACGAATTTCCTTCGCGCCGGCGTTTACGCGAAACGAGTCAGACTTCGAATACCACAGAAGGGTTTCGTGGGCCTTGGGCAGTTTGGAGCCATGCGATCCGCCCATGATTTGGTGAACCCAAATGACTTCATTCACCAGCCGCGCTTTCTCGAAAACCTCGTCAAGGAGCAAGCGAATCAAAGCAGAGACGCGCCAGTCGCAATGAACAAAAATCGATCCATCGTCACGAAGGAGGTCATGAATAGGTCGAAGCCGATCCACAAGCATCGCCACGTAAGAGTTGCGTCCACTGCCCCATGTGTCGCGATAGGCGATGTCCTCAATGACGCTTGGCTCTTTCACGAGCTCGTCATCCCCAACTTCCATCTTGACCGAGAAATCAGAGTCCACATCAAACGGCGGGTCGATGTAGACGAGCTTCAGGCCGCCAGCCTTTTCGATCTCCCGGCGTAGCGGTCCGTTCTTCAGGGACGACAGGACGAGCTTGTTGTCGCCCCAGATCAGCTTGTTAGTCCAGCCGCCCGACTGACGGCCCGTGGCGCGGTCGAGGGTGAAAAGGTCGGCCTTGCTGTCGATCGTCTCCGCCCGGGGCTCATCGATCTGCTCGATCGACTGAAAGGGCAGGACGACGTTGGTCACCTCATGCGTCTTGCCGGGCCAGATCAGCTCGGTCTCGCGCGGCTCCTTGAACAGGCGGAAGCGGTATTTGTCGGGCAACGGCTCGCCCCAGTCGACCAGCCGCTTGACCTCGGCTTTTTCCTCGTCCGTCAGGTCCATTGATCCCTCGCGTGGGCATACAATCACGAGTTGCGCGTAGGGACCACCCAGGCTGCACTCCCCCCTTCACCCCGCCTAAACACCCGTCCGCCACACTTCTTGCGAATCGACACGCGGCTTTCGCTTGCGCCGCGCGAAGGATTGACCGAATCTGCCGCTTGGGGAAAGGAGGGCGGGACAAGGTGGCCTGGATGCACGATCCCTTCTCCGGCGGCGGCGAGCGCCCAAGCTGGCGCCAGCGTCTGCTCGGCCTCGATTCCTGGATCGATTCCTCCATCAACGAGGGCGGCTACGGCCTGATCGAGGGCTACGAGCGCATCTGCAACCTCATGCACCGCTTCAAGGCGGACGGCCTGCGCCGCTGGTTCTTCGAATTCGCCTCGGAGGGCTATTCCCTCGGCGTCCTCGGCGCCCTCGTGCTGCTCGCCTTCGCCATCCCCGCCTTCGACGAAATCCACACCGACTGGCGCCAGCAGGCGGATTTCGCCGTCACCTTCCTCGACCGCTACGGCAACGTCATCGGCCGCCGCGGCATCCTGCAGGACGACACGATCGAGCTCGAAGACCTCCCCGACAACCTCGTGAAGGCCGTCATCGCCACCGAGGACCGCCGCTTCTTCCAGCATTTCGGCATCGACGTCATGGGCACCTTCCGCGCGCTGGTCGAAAACGCCCGCGCGGGCGGCGTCGTGCAGGGTGGCTCCTCGATCACCCAGCAGCTCGCCAAGAACCTCTTCCTGTCGAACGAGCGCACGCTGCAGCGCAAGATCAAGGAGGCGTATCTGGCGCTCTGGCTCGAAGCCAACCTCAGCAAGCGCGAGATCCTGAAGCTTTATCTCGACCGCGCCTATATGGGCGGCGGCACCTTCGGCGTCGGCGCCGCGGCGGAATTCTATTTCGGCAAGAAGGTGCAGGACCTCGATCTCGCCGAATGCGCCATGCTCGCCGGCCTTTTCAAGGCGCCGACCAAATACGCGCCGCACATCAACCTTCCCGCCGCCCGCGCCCGCGCCAACGAGGTGCTGACCAACATGGTGCAGGCCGGCTTCATGACCGAGGGCCAGGTGATCGGCGCGCGCCGCCATCCGGCGACCGCCGTCGAGCGCTCGCAAGTCGCCTCCGCCGATTATTTCCTCGACTGGGCGTTCGAGCGCGTGAAGCAGCATGTCGACGGCAAGGACAAGGTGCTGACGGCCCGCACCACGCTCGACATGCGGCTGCAGAAGGCGGCCGAGGCGGCGATCGAATCGACGCTCAGGGAATCCGGCGACCAGTACAACGTGCACCAGGGTGCGCTCGTCTCGCTCGATCCGCGCTCCGGCGCGATCCGCGCCATGGTGGGCGGGCGTGATTATGGCGTCTCCACCTTCAACCGCGCGGTGAACGCGCTCCGCCAGCCGGGCTCCTCCTTCAAGCCCTATGTCTATGCGACGGCGCTGGAATCCGGCAAGTTTACGCCCGACACCATGGTGCTCGACGGGCCGATCTCGATCGGCAACTGGTCGCCGCAGAATTACGGGCGCTCCTATAAGGGCTGGCTCACCTTGCGCGACGCGCTGCGGCAGTCGCTGAACACGGTCGCGGTGCGGCTCTCCGTCGAGACGGGACGCCAGCCGATCGCCGATCTGGCGGTCAAAATGGGCGTCTCCACCCCCCTCCGCGTCACCCGCTCCATGGCGCTGGGGTCGTCGGAGCTCACAGTGCTCGACCAGGCGACGGGGTATTCGGTCTTCGCCAATGGCGGCTATCGCATCGACCCGCGCGGCCTGGTCGACGTCCGGACGCCGTCGGGAAAGGTGGTCTATGACGCCACCGCCAACCCGCAGCCCAAGGAGCGCGTGCTGAAAGAGTCGACCGTGCTCGGCATGATCGACATGATGCACACCGTGGTCGAACACGGGACCGGCCAGCGAGCCCGCCTCCCCGGCATCAACGTCGCCGGCAAGACCGGCACGACCAACGCTTATCGCGACGCATGGTTCGTCGGCTACACCGGCAACTTCACCACCGCGGTGTGGCTCGGCAACGACAACTATGCGCCGACCAACAAGCTGACCGGCGGCGTCCTGCCGGCGGCAACCTGGGCGAAGTACATGCGCGTCGCCATGGCCTACGAGACGCCGATCCCGCTTCCTGGCCTGCCGCCGCCGGCGGATACGGGCGAGAAGCTCGTCGCCGACACCGGCAGCAGCGGCAGCGCGCTCGATCCCGGCGCTTCCGGCCGGCTCACCTCGGCGACCGCCGCCACGCTCGGGCGGCTCGAAGAGCGTTTCAAGAAGGCGGTGGAAACGCCGGAGCGCGAAGCAGCGCTCGAGACCCCGCCGGCAACGGCGAATGTGCCCCTGAATATGCCCCTGCGCCAGGCCGCCCTCGTCGAAGGCGAGCCCGCCAATCAGTAGGCGCCCGTGAAGACGGTCATTGTTTTCCTGGCCGGCGTCACAGCCGCGGTCGTGCTTGGCCTGTGGACCGCATGGCTTGCCGTCCGCTCGCCCGCGCCGATCGATACGATCGAGCTCGGCGCGTGGCAGGCGTGGCCGAATGCCGGAACGGCGGACGCCGATCCCTACTCGCGCGCGCGCCTCGCGCGGACCGGCGAGATTCCGCTCGGTTCGGGTGAGGGATTGGTGCTTCTCGCACTCACCGACGACGCCGGCGACCCGCTGACCCAGGCCTGCGACTATCGGATCGTCGGACAGACGCCGCCGGCGCGGCTATGGACCGTCGCGCTGGAGGATCCCGACGGCCGCATCGTCGACACGGAGGGTGCCGCGGCGGCGCTCGGCAGCGACACGCTCCTTCGTGCGTCGGACGGCTCCTTCGAGATCGTACTTTCGCCCAGGCCGCAGACCGGAAACTGGATCTCGACCAAGGACGCGAAGCGCTTCCGCGTCGTCGTGCGGCTCTACGACACGACGGCGCGCACGGGCACCGAACTCACCACGCTCTTCATGCCGCGCATCGCGCGCGACCATTGCACATGAGCGGGCTCGCGCTTCCGCAAGGCTGGTACCTGCCGCGCCTCAGGTTCGGCGGCCTTTTGACGTTCGTCGCTGGAACGCTGCTTCTCGCCGGCTCCATCCACATCTGCACGATTCTCCTCGTGCCGGTTTTCGCGAAGGAGGATGGCTGGTCGCGTCTTTTTCCCTATGCCGGCGAGGATCAGTTCAGTGAAATCCCGGACGCCGGCACATCCGGCACGGAGGGGGTCGCAGGCCTCGATCCGCTCTTTGTGAACGGGGCCTGCCGGATCCGCCTTGATCAGGCGCCTGTCGGAATCACCGTCGATGCGAGCGACCGCTTCTGGTCGGTGGCGCTCTACGACCCGAAGGGCGTGATCGTGTTCAGCCTGAATGACAGGACTGCGGTCGAAGGGCGCCTCGACATGGTCGTCGTCAACGCGGACCAGAATGCCGAGATCAAGAAATCGCCGCCGGCCGAGATCGAAGAGACGATTGTGGCGGAGAGCACGTCGGACGATCTGATCGCGCTCTTGCGGCTCTTCGCGCCAACGCGCACGGCGCGCGAGGATGCGCGACAGATTCTTGCGGCGGCCGAGTGCCTTCCCGACCCGACACTTCTCACGCAACCCCCATCAGGCGGATAAGGCGTCCTTCGCCGAACCGCGCTTGCCGCGCCGCTGCCGCCCCTTGGTCGGCGGGCTCGGCGGGCCCTCGTGGTATTCGACTCGGATGCCGGGGAAGATGACAACTTCTCCGGCGCCTTCGCGATGACGCGGCACCCGCTTCGACGCGCTGATGGCAAACGGCAGGATCTCAGCCATGTCGCTTCCGTACTTGCCCGACTGCATGATCTGGCAGCATCATGGTTAACGGCCGGTGAATTCGCGATCGGTCGGATCGTCGGCAACTTCGATGAACGCGCGGCCCTCCCGATCCTCGATGTCGACCTGCCAGAGGTCGGGGTCGAAGCGCGTCTCCTGCTGCATGCGCGTGCGCGCCGCCTCCTCCGTCATGCGCTTGCCCACGAGGGAGAACAGGCGATCGCTCGGGCGTTCGTCGTCGAATACGCTTTGCGGCGCCGGCGCATAGAGGTCGAAGGCGCCGTCGCGCCGGTCGACGATGACGAAAACAGCGCCGGCTTCCTCTGCGCCGCGCCTTGCAATCGAAATGAAAGCGCCGGCCGCTTCCGCCCGCCGTCGCAAGGCGGCGACCCAGAAATCGGTGCGCAGACGCGGGCTCATCACCCGTCGTGCATGGCGCCGATCGCCCTCAGCTCGACGATGAGGCCGTCGCTGATCTCCCCGGTCACCGGGAGATTGTGGTCGCGCTGAAACCGCATGATCGCGGCACGCGTGTCGGGGCCGATGACGCCGTCGGCGTTGAGCGGCCCGTAGGCTGAAAGCGCAAGCGCGTTCTGCACCGCGGCGACGAGCGGGTCGCTGGCCACCGGCGCGATGTCTCGCGCCATATCCGCAATCGCATCGCCCTCCGCGCCGGGCGCCGCCACGGCGCTCGCGGTCCTGAGAGAGGCGGGAGCGGAAAGGATCGCGGCGAGAAGCTCGACGCTCGCCTCGCCGGTCGGCGGTCGCCCGACCGCCTTCTCGAACGATTCGATCGCCGCTTCCGTCTGCGGCCCAGCGATCCCGTCGATCTCGCCCGAATAGCGGCCCTCGCCGGCGAGCGCTTCCTGCACCGCCCGCACCAGCGAGTCGACCGCTTCAGCCGGGCGGCCGGCCGGCGCGCGCGTCGCAAAGAGCGGGGCCGGATGCGGACGCGGCTGGAAGAAAAGCGCATTCGTTGCGACCGCTACGACAGCCGCAAGAAATGCGGTGCTGGCCATCACAGCTGGCCGTCGCAAGAGCGCGTAAAGGTCGGCTCCGATTTCAAGCAGCTTCGGCACGCTCGCTCACTCGCTTCTTCCCGATTGCGTCGTCTGACAGCGCGAGCCTGACGCTGAGCACCCGGCGGTTGGCCTGACGGTCGATGACAAGCGTCCCGCCCGCGTCTTCGACGGAAGTCCGAAGTGTTGCAAATTCAAACGCACCGTCCGCATCGGCAGCGTCTGCATCACCCATGCTCTCTAATGTGATCCGCAAGAGGACGATACCCTTCAGCCGACGAGCGTCAACGTGGATCGCATCGCCGGCGCGGCCCGCGGCGAGCGCTGCTTCGACCGAAAGATGCGTGATGCGGCGGCCGACCTGCCGATCGCACACCGCAACGAGCTCGGCGTCGCACGCAACGGCGAACGCCACACCCTTTGCCGTCCCGCGCGGCCGGGCGCGGCGAAGCGCGAAGGCGACCGCCTCGCCAATGTCGCACATTGGCGAGGCCGACATCATCGCTGCGAGGCGAACCTCAGCTTCGGCTTCGTCGCTCGTCGATCGCATTTTGGACGCTGGCAGCGCGACGGGGGCATGGCCCAGCAGGCGCAACGAGACCGCGCCGCCTTCGCCTGGCGAAGCCATCCACCCCACCGTCCTGCTCCCCTCCCCGGCACTTAGTTCGTCGAGCGCGAACTCGACCGTTTCGCCGCGCGCTGCGCAATTCCGCAGCGCTTGCGTGACCTCGGGCAGATCGGCAGGCTCGAAGATGCTGGCAACGTGAAGCTCGAACGCTTCGGGAAGCAGCCGCAGGCGTTGCCGCGCCGCGCGTGTTGCGGCAAGCACGCAGCCCTCTTCGTCGGTGATGAGCACCAGCTCCGATGGCGCGAGCTCGTCGAGGCAGGCGACGCGCTGAAGCGCCGCCTCGCGCGACGGCGGGACGGACTTCCGATCCACTGTCGCACGCGGGGCCATGACGGAGCGCGCAAACGCCGGCGCCGCCGCAAAGAGCGGCGCCAGCAGGGCCGCCGTCACCTCGGTGCGCGAAAGCGGCTCATCCCCCTCGGCAAGAAAGAGGATCAGCCAGCCGACGAGCGCCGCGAGAACGAGGCCGCTGATGAAAGCGGCGCGATGCGGACGGTTCGACGCCAGCGCGTGCGAGATCGCGAGGTAGCCTGACGCGATCGACGCCGGAACGGCGAGCGGCGCGTCGAGCACGAGCGATGCGAGAAGAAGGAGAGGAAGCCCGAGCACGGCCGCAAGCCCGGCGCAGGCGACCGCACGCGCCGCAAGCGCGTCGCCCGCGGATGCGCCAAGCTGCGGGGCCGCGGCAAGGACAAGCGCCCGAAAACTGAAGGGGAGCGTCCGCATTTGCGATCGTCCGGCGATCGAAGGCATTCAGTAGCCTTTGCTCGGCGTAAATTTCGCCTCGCACATTCAAGAGTCGATTTTAAGGAAGGCTGAAACGCGCACCTGCGAGCACCGCGGAAGCGCGCGAAATGCGCTGAAAGCTCGCGTCAGGGTTAAGGGATGCTTGCGCAAGGAATCGCCAGCGCTTCGTCGCTTAGAAAGCGTTAAGCGCGTTCGCGAAAAACACGCGAAATGCCGTGTGCCTTGGGAACCGACTGTTCACGTCAAGATGTTTGCATGCGACGAGAGAAGAAGACGAAGCGCCAGGGAATGGCATGTTTGTACTGCGTTCGCTTTTCTGGCTGTCGACTGTCGTGCTGCTGCTGCCGCCGTCGCAAGACGGAAAAGAGCCGGCGCCGCGCGTGAGCCTTCTGCACACGGCCTATGCGGCACGCGCTTTGGTGTTGGATCTTTCCAACGTCTGCGAGCGCAACCCCGAGGCTTGCGCCGCCAGCCGCGAAGCTCTCGTTCTTGTGGCGCAGAAAATCGAGACCGGCGCCGGGATCGTCTCGGCGAGCATCGCCGCGAGCGAGGGGAAGAGCGCCGCCAAGGTCGATCACGGCACGCTGACTGAGGCCGACCTCGAACCGGCCTGGTCGGTGGGCGCGGAGGTCACCGCGTCAAAATAGCCGGCCGGAGAATTTTCGCGGCCGCGGCTCACGCTGATCCTCACCGGCCCGCGGCGTCAGGCGATTGCATCGGCGTTCATGCGCCTTACCTGTGCTAAGGTGCCCGCCATGAATGCCGCAGAACCGCAGATCGACGACCTCGTCGAGAATTTCTCCTTTCTGGACGACTGGGAGGACCGCTACCGCTACGTGATCGAGCTCGGGAAGATGCTTCCAGCGCTCTCCGACGCAGAGCACAACGATGTGAACAAGGTGCGCGGCTGCGCGAGCCAGGTCTGGCTCGTCAGCAAGGTCGCCCGCAACGGCGAGGCGCGACTGACCTTCCGCGGCGATAGCGACGCCCATATCGTGCGTGGGCTGATCGCCATTCTGCTCGCGATCTATTCGGGCCGCACGGCGCGCGAGATCGTCGGCATGGATGTGGAGGCGATCTTTGCGCAGATCGGCCTTCGCGACCACCTTACCGCGCAACGCTCGAACGGCCTCTCCTCGATGGTGGCGCGCATCCGCGCCGACGCCGAGAGGGCGCTTTCCAGCGTTCAGGCAATCTCCGGCCGGTAGTCCTCCGCGCCCCAGTGCCGCACCTTTCCAGAGCCTGGCCGGCCGGTCGCGGTCGCGCTCAGCCCGTAGTGTCGCGCAAGCGCATCGAGCGCGAGGCGAAGCACGAGTTTCGCCGAGCGGGCGGGCCATCGCCGCTCCCGTTCCACCGTCGCGAGACCTTTCAGGAAGCAGCAGACGTCGACAAGAACGCCGGAGAGCTCCGGGCCGACGGCGCGCATCGCGCGGTCGACGCGGAGGCGGGCTGCGAGCGCCATCTCCGTAAGCTCCGCAAGACCCGCGCCGTCCGAGCGGCGCCCGGTGCTGACGCTCGCCGACCAGTTCGCGGTCACGCGCGGCTGCAACCTGCCGACCTCGAAGTCGCGACGCAGCCGTTCTGCGGCCTCGATCGCATCCGATCCAAGCCAAGGCTTGCCGCCGTTGCCGGCGCGTCGCGCGAGCGCGCCAAGCGGGCTTTCGTCGAGATCGACGACGACTTCGCGCCGCGCCGCTGCCTGACGTCTTCTCGACGAGCGTGCCGTGTTGCGCACGAAAGGGCTGATCGGGGCTCATCCGGCGCTTCAACCATGCGCCGGCCGCGGGCGCGGCGGCCAAGATTCCGGGCGCGACCTCGACCAAGAGCCCGGACGCCAAATGCCGCCGCACTGTTGCCGCAGCGACGTCATGCGCGCGAGCGCCGCTTTCGCCGCGAAGGCGGTAGCGATCGTCGGCGACCGCCACGAGCCGCAGCGTCGGATCGCCGCAAAGCGCCGCGATAAGTGTCGCGCTGGCGGCATCCGCCTTTCTGGTCATCACGCGGCCTCGCGCGTTACGAGGCTCTCGTGCCAGCGATCGAGCGCCATCTCCAGGCACGAAAGCACGCGCTCGAATTTTGGATCGTCGCGGCGATCCTCGATGCAGGCGCAGGCGTGCGCGACCGTGGTGCGATCGCGGCCGAATTTCACACCGACCTCGGAGAGGCTGAGCCCGAGATGGACATGGGCAAGGTACATCGCCGCCTGGCGGGCCAAGGCCGCCGAGGCGCGCCCGCGCTTCTCCGCGCGCAGCTCAGCGAGGGAAATGCCAAGCGCCGCCGAGACCAGCGCCTCGATGAAGCGGCAGGCGCTTCCGCAATCTTCGACAACTCCCAGGCAACAACCACCCGCTCGTCGTTCGGGCGATGCGTTCCTACAACTACTGCTTGTCATTCTAGCCTCCCGCAAACTAGGATTGTTTTGGCGATTATGTAGTTTGACAAACGCTAGCGGGGGTTGTAGCTTTCTGCGATGGCAGCGGACTGGTCGAATTCGAACTGGGGGGTTGGCGTCATTGTGAGATGGAGTGGTTGGTGGGTGGTTGGCTGGGGGTTATTGGTGGTTTGGTTTGGAGCGGGAAGAGCGTGGGATAGATAGTGGCGCGATAGCTCAGTTAGATTTAGCGAAGATCGCGAGAAGGAAATTGAGCGAAAGCTCACAGACGCAAGGGAGAGCTTAACACCTCGGGCCGCGGGCTTGCAGGATGTTCGAATTACGAATTGACGAATAGTTCGGCCACGCCAGCAGGCTGATCTCATCCGCACAGGGGGACATGGTGAGCTGCGAGATTCTCGCCATCAGGATGTAAAGCCGTCCTATCATCCCTATTCTCAAGCGATTTGGAGCTGACAAAGCGATGATATCAGCCGGACCTTTGCGGCCTCTCCTTGCTCTTTGGTATTTCCGGGGTTCTCTGGTGTGCGGCGAACCTCCGGCTTCTGAACCGCTACGCGCTTTAGCGCACGCAAATTCCCTTTCCGGCACGTCTGCGCCTAGTTCACGTGCGGCTTCGCGAAACTTGTCTGGTTGACTCTTGTTTGCTCGCGTCCTTTTCTCGGAAGCCATGTCACGCCTTTTCATTTTCGCTGACGAATCTGTTGCTTTATTTCAGTCGGCTGCCTGGGGCGAGCGCTACTATATTGTCTGCACTATAGCCTGCAAATCATGCTCCTCGCTTGGTTCTGATTGCTTGATCTTGGTAGACATCTGTTTGAGAGAAGCATCCTGTTGGCGAGTTCATGCGGCCGAGGATAAACAAGTGATACGAGATCACGTATTCGAGCTACTCCAGAAACACGACTTCACCGTACAGGCGACCATCATGGAGAAGTCAAAAGCCATGCCGAAGATTGTGGCCAACCAACCATCGCTTCTATCACTATGGATGGTCTACCTTTCGTGACGCTGCAATCATGAGGGGCGTTACAGAACTGCACATCACTACCGCTTCGGTCGGAACTCATAAGGGACAAGGCAACTTCACGAATGCCGTAAACGATGTGGTGCAGCAGGTGATTAAGAACAAGAAATGGACCACCAACTTTTGCCGGTGCCTCACAGGACCTGGTGCCTCCAAGCGGCCGACTATTGCACTTGGGCGATTTAGAGAAAATGGGAGAAGGGAGACACGCAATCATACGATCTGATCGCAAAAAAGATCATTCACGAACCCATATGTGGGCTCACGGAAGCACGCATTACTAGTGAGAAAGCGCGCCACAATCCAAGCTATCCCTTTCAGGAAGCACCCGAGGGCGCTTGTCGCCAGGTGAAGGTCGCGCTCTGCAAGGTAACGATTTTTGACGAACAAATCAATCCTCTACAAATTATTTTTCCGCCAACGCCTCCAATGGGTTAGACCCCCCATAGGTGAGGCGCTTGCCAGTGATGCCAGTAAGCGCATTCTCGGCCGTCTGATCGACGCCAGGGAGTGCGATTGTTGAACGGAAACCGAACTCCGCAGATAGCGGTGCAGGTGCTTCTCAGAGCAGTGCTGGTAGACGCCCTTCATGCCGCGCTTGAAGACGCTGAGAAGAGCCCTCGACCGTGTTCGTGTGGATCGGATCGCCGTCGCTCATAGCGGACATATTCGCCGGCCGAATGCGCGACGGTTTCGTGGCTCGACGAAGCCGGCCGCCATGTCGCGATAGAGGCGGCTTTCGTCCGTCATGATGTGCGTCTCGTGCGCGACGTTCTCCACCACGATCTGGTTGACCGTCGCCTTGTCGGCGTGCTCGACATGGAAGATGCGAGCCGACCGCCGCGCTCGACCAGAGCCATGACGGCACGCTTGCTGCCGGGCCACGCCCTTGCGGTTCTTGTAGGGGCGGCCCTTGCGCTGCGGCGACGGACGCGCTTCCTTGCGCTCGCCGAAGTAGGTTTCGTCGGCTTCCACGAGCTTGCCGGCACCGCCCATGGGTCAAGCTCGTCTTCGCGCATCGCCTCGCGGATGCGATGCGCCATGAACCAGGCCGTCTGGTAGGGGACCTCGAGGATGCGGTGGAGCTGGTGCGCGCTAGACGCCCTTCTTGGAAGAGCACATCAGGTGCATCGCCTGCAGGAACTTGTGGAGCGGGATGTGGCCGTGCTCGAAAACCGTGCCGACCTTCACAGTGAACTGGCGCTTGCAGTCGCCGCAGCGGTAGAGGCCGAGGCGGATGCGCTTCTCAGGGTTCGCCTTGACCTTGGTGATGCGATCGACGCCGCCGCAATGCGGGCAGACCGGGCCATTCGGCCACAGCAGGCTTTCAAGATGCGCGAAGGCGGCTTCTTCATCGTGGAAGTATGGGATCGGGAAAGGATCGACATGGCTAAGCGCCCTCCTGTCAGATTGACATATAGGCATCTCCCGGTCGTGCTTTGTCAAGATATATAATTAGCGATTGTTTTCCTATAAGCCAATGCGGGCAGGCGGGGATAAGTCGCGAAGCCGCAGGCACGCGGGGGACAACAAAAATGAAATCCCCGGTCGCCTGGAGGCGCGGAGGATGCCCGCGTCCGATTGCGAAGCGACGCGAATGTCGAAACCGAAAGATCCGAACGGCGCGGGAAAAATATCGACGCGAATCCGCGCCGCGGCAGCGGTCGATCAGACCGTCAAAGCCGGGGCCGAAGCCTACGACCGCATGCGCGACCTGCCGAAGCTCATCCGCTTCGACACGCTGGTGGAGTCTGGCGACACGGCGGAGCAGGTGGAAGCGATCGTCGCGCGGCTCGAGCGGGCGCTTCGCGCCGAGCGGAATCGCGCGCGATCAGGCCACTGGACCTATGATCTCAACCGGCACATCGCGCTTCGCCAAGCGCACCGTGCGGAAACGGAGCGGCTGTCCGCGCTCCGCCACGCACAGCGCTAAGGCACGGCTTTTGCTATCGTTTCTGGCCGAGCCCCATCTGCTTGGCCAGCGCCGAGCGCGCCTTTGCGTAGTTCGGCGCGACCATCGGGTAGTCGGCGGGAAGCCCCCATTTCGCACGGTACTCTTCCGGCGTCAGATCGTAGTGCGTGCGCAAGTGGCGCTTCAGCGACTTGAACTTATGCCCATCCTCCAGACACACGATGTAGTCGGACGTCACGGACTTCTTGACCGCCACCGCCGGCTTCAACGGCTCCGCCTCCAACTCGACCGTACCTGCCGCCGTGCGGTGCAGAGCCGCGTGGATGTCCTTGATCAGGCTGGTGAGATCGGCGGATTCGATTTTGTGGCTGCTTACGAAAGCGGACACGATCTCCGCCGTCAGCTCAATGAGATTGTCCTTATCCATGGTACCGGCCATTGACTCCTCGTGGTCCGCTTGGGCGACGCCCGCACACGGCGCCGCAACGCCGAGCTTTAGTAACAATCTAGAGTTTTTGCAATTGCAAGCTTCGTCGGACGCAGCTTTCGTGCAAAGGCGAAATCATTTGTGGAGTTAGCCAAGCCTCTTGCAAGTTCACGCGGCGAAGCGTTCTGCGCTGTTCTGATAAGGGCGCTCCAACATCCGTTTCGCTCTGCGAGCCGCCGCGCCCGTTCGCCACTAGTCTCGCGACGCCCGGCGAGATCAGAAGTAGCGCAGCCAGATGTAAACCTGCGCGACCGCGATCGAGACCAGCATCATCGGGAAAGCGTAGAGCGTGAAAGTGAGGAAGCGGAAGGGCACGCCGTTGCGGTCGCCGACGCCCGCCACGATCAGGTTGGCCGAGGCGCCGATCAGGGATCCGTTCCCGCCGAGGCAGGCGCCGAGCGACAGGCACCACCAGATCGGCCCGATAACATGTTCGCCGCCGAAGGCCGGAGCCGTCGTCTTGATGAGCGGGATCATGGTCGCGACGAAGGGGATGTTGTCGACGATCGCCGAAAGCACGGCCGACACCCAGAGCACGGCGAAGCTCGCGGCCATGAGGTTGCCGCCGGTCGCGTCGACGAGCGCATTGCCAAGCAGCTTCAGAAGCCCGCCCACCTCGACGCCATGCACCACGATGAAGAGGCCGATGAAGAAAAAGATCGTGATCCACTCCACGTCGCCGAACGTCTGATGGATGTTGTGCGACGCCTTCTCGCGATGGTGGGTCCAATTGTCGAGCAGCATCAGCACGCCGGCGCCGATTATCGCGATCGTCGCCGGCTCCAGTTGAAGCTCCCGGGCCATCACGAAGGCGAGCATCACCGCGCCGATGACGATGAGCGACTGCTTCAAAAGAAGCGAATCCATGATTGCCTCGCGCGGGATCATGTCCATGACGCGGGCCTTGGCCTCCGGCGTGGCCTTCAGCTGCCGCCCCCAGAGGAGCTGGATCATCGCGGCCTGGACGAAGAGGATCAGCAGGACGACCGGCGTGAGATTGACCACAAAGGCGTTGAAGTCGAGGCCGACTTGCGAGCCGATCAGAATGTTCGGCGGGTCGCCGATCAGCGTCGCGGTGCCGCCGATATTGGAGGCGAAGATCTCGGCGAAAAGGAACGGATAGGGCGGGACTTCGAGCTCTTTCGTGATGGCGAGCGTGACCGGCACCATGAGGAGCACGGTGGTCACGTTGTCGAGCATGGCGGAGAGGACCGCCGTCGTGATCTGCAGCATGAGGAGGATGCCGGCCGGATGCGCACGCGCGAGTTGCGCCGACCAGATCGCCATGAACTGAAAGACGCCGGAGCGGCGCGAAACCGAAACGAGGATCATCATGCCGGTCAGAAGACCGATCGTGTTCCAGTCGACGCCGGCGAGCGCTTCCTTCTGATCGAGCACCCCGACGACGATCATCAAGCCGGCGCCGACCAGCGCCACGATCGAGCGGTTCACCCGCTCCGAAATGACGATCGCGTAGGTGACCAGAAGCA
The DNA here is from genome assembly GCA_963739005.1 of uncultured Alphaproteobacteria bacterium. Taxonomy (GTDB): domain Bacteria; phylum Pseudomonadota; class Alphaproteobacteria; order Rhizobiales; family Afifellaceae; genus DASWJZ01. The sequence goes on from CAVTYQ010000007.1 coordinate 513,618, forward strand.
CGCAGGTCGATACCCAGAGCGGGTTCAACCCAAACAGGACCTGCGACGCGGCGTGCCCCTCCATCCGTTCCCTCGTGCGCTAAGGGGCAATCCGTACCGCGCGCCGCGGCGCTCCGATCCAAGTCCCCTGAAATGCGAGCGTCACGCTCCCGGAATCGAACCGGCGAGTCAAGGCGACGACAGCCTTGGAATCTTCGCCGCGGCCGGCCGGTTCACGAGGGAACGATCGACAGAAACGTCAAGACCGCGAGCACCGGTCCGAGGCAGAGGACGGCCCAGCCGAAGAATGCGAAGAAGCTCGGCATCTTCACGCGCTGCTCGACGGCGATGGCGTAGACCATCAGGTTCGGCGCATTCCCGATATAGGTGAGCGCGCCCATGTAGACGGCACCCATCGAGATCGCGGCAAGCGTGCCTGCCATCGGGCCCATCAGCCCTTTGGCATCGCCGCCGGCAAGCTCGAAGAACACCAGGTAGGTCGGCGCATTGTCGAGGAACGCCGAGAGAAGGCCGGTCAGCCAGAAATAGGCGACCGGATGCGGCGCGCCGTCATGCGCGGTCACGGCGTTCAAGAGCGGCGCGAAAGCACCCGCCTCCCCGGCGCGCAGCATGGAAAGCACCGGGATGATGGTGACGAAGATCGCCGCGAAGAGCTTCGCCACCTCCTTGATCGGCTCCCAGGTGAAGCCGTTGGCGGCGCGGTGCTCGTCGCGCGTCCACCAGAGCGAGAGGAGCGCGGCAATCGCCAAGAACGCGTCGCGCGCCAGGTTCTGCAACTCGACCTTGGTGCCGAAGACGTCGAACGAAATGCCCGGCCGCCACGTCGCGGAGAGGATGATCGCGCCGACGATTGCGGCGATCAGCACAAGATTGACGGGGCCGTGCACACGGATCGGCGCCGGCGGCGTCGGGTCGCGCTGTGGCCGATAGGCGCTCTCGCGTCGGGCAATCCAGCTGTCGAGCACGAAGAACGCCGCGAGCAGCACGCCCGCAACGAAGGCGGTCTCAAGCGCGAGATGCCGGGTGGTCCAGAAGAAGTCGACGCCGCGCAGGAAGCCGACGAAGAGCGGCGGGTCGCCGAGCGGCGTCAGCGCGCCGCCGACATTGGCGACGAGGATGATGAAGAAGATCACGACATGGACCTTGTTCTTGCGCTCGTCGTTGGCGCGGAGCAGCGGCCGGATCAGGATCATCGCCGCTCCGGTCGTCCCGACCACGCTCGCCATCAGCGTGCCGAGCGCGATCATCGCGGTGTTCGTCGCCGGCGAGCCGTGCACGTTGCCGGTGACGAGGATGCCGCCAGCGACCGTGTAGAGCGCGAAGAGGAGAAGAATGAACGAGAGGTACTCGCCGATGATGGCGTGCACGAACGCGGCGAACGCAGCTTCCAGGCCGAAGCCGATCGCGAGCGCCAGCAGCGCGACGATCGCAAAGCCGGCGCCGATCTTGCCGTAATGGTCGTGCCAGACCTTGGGGAAGATCAGCGGCCCCGTCGCGATCGACAGAAGCACCGCGACGAAGGGCAGACCCCAGACGATGCCCATCGACGCGCCGTCGAGCTCCGCGGCGAAGGCGCCATGCGATCCAAGAAGCAGGAAAACGGCAACTATCGCGGCGACGGGAAGTCGTCTGAGCATCGAAGTCCTTCGGGGGCGATTCCGCCTCGGTAGGCCACGGGCGCGGCGCAAATACAACCCCCGGCCCAGCCCGCGATTTGCTCTCGCCCGCCCCCCGCCTTGCCTCGGCGCAGGATTCTTCCTACCTCGGCTAACGATGCAAAAATCCCTCATCCCTCCCCGGGCCGCGCGTCGCCCCGTCGCCGTCACGCACCACGGCCATACCCGCAGCGACGACTATGCGTGGCTGCGCGCTTCGAACTGGCAGGAGGTCATGCGCGACCCGCCGGCGCTGTCGGAGGATATTCGCGCCCATCTCGATGCGGAGAACGCCTATTTCGCCGCCGCGATGGCCGATACCGCGGCGTTGCAGGAGGCGCTTTTCAAGGAGATGCGCGGGCGCATCAAGGAGGACAATTCGACCGTCCCCGCGCCCGACGGCCCGTGGGCCTACGCGATGCGTTATGTCGAGGGCGGGCAGCACCCGCTCTATGTGCGGGAGAAGCGCGAGGGCGGCGGCGAGGCTGTCCTCCTCGACGGCAACGCGCTCGCCGAGGGTCGCGCCTATTTCAGGATCGGCGGCGCTTTCCATTCGCCCGACCATCGGCTCCTTGCCTGGTCGCACGACGATGCCGGCTCCGAATTCCACACGCTTTCGGTGCGCGATCTCAGCACCGGCACTGATCTCGCCGACGTCATCGCCGATACGAGCGGGGGAGCGGTCTGGTCGGCCGACGGGCAGCATCTCTTCTACGTCCGCCTTGACGCAAACCACCGTCCCTCGCGGGTCTTCCGCCACCGGCTTGGCACGAGCGCGGAAATGGACGTCCTCGTTTACGAGGAAGAGGATCCCGGCTTCTTCGTGGGCGTCGGTCAGACGCTGTCGCGGCGCTTCATCCTGATCCAGACGCACGACCACCAGACATCGGAAGTGCGCGCCATACCCGCGGACGCACCGGAAGCCGAGCCGCGGCTCATCGCGCCGCGCGAGAGCGCGGTTGAATACCAGCTCGATGAAGCCGCCGGCGCCTTCTTCATCCTGACCAACGCCGGCGACGCGAAGGACTTCAAGATCGTCACCGCGCCAGTCGAGAACCCGGGCCGCGAAAACTGGACCGACCTCGTTCCGCACGAGCCCGCCCGCCTGATCCTCTCGCACGACGTCACGGCGCGGCACCTCGTCCGCCTCGAGCGGTTCGAAGGCCTGCCGCGCATTGTGGTCCGTCGGCTCGCCGACGGCGCCGAGCACGTCATCGCCTTCGAGGAAGAGGCCTATTTGCTCGGCCTCATGGGTGGCTACGAGTTCGACACCGACGCGCTCCGCTTCACCTATTCGTCGATGGCGACGCCGGCGCGCGTCTACGATTACGACATGGAGAGCCGCGCGCGCGTGCTCCGCAAGGAGCAGGAAGTTCCCTCCGGCCACGATCCGTCGCTCTACGTCACCCGCCGCGTCATGGCGCCGGCTACGGACGGCGAGATGATCCCGGTCTCCCTGCTCTATCGCAAGGACACGCCGCTCGACGGCTCCGCCCCCGCCCTCCTCTACGGCTATGGCGCCTACGGACTCGCTATCCCCGCGGCATTCTCGATCTCACGCCTGTCGCTGGTCGATCGTGGTTTCGTCTATGCGGTCGCCCACATCCGCGGCGGCAAGGACAAGGGCTATGGCTGGTACGAGACCGGGCGCCGGGCGGCGAAGGTCAACACCTTCACCGACTTCATCGCCGCGGCGGAGTTTCTGGTCGCGCAACGTTTCACGTCGCGCGGCAGGATCGTCGCGCAAGGCGGCTCGGCCGGCGGCATGCTGATCGGCGCCGTCGCCAACATGACCTCGGACCTCTTCGGCGGCTTCGTCGCCAACGTGCCTTTCGTCGATGTCCTGAACACGATGCTCGACGAGACGCTGCCGCTCACGCCGCCGGAGTGGCCGGAATGGGGCAACCCGATTGCCGACACCGCCGACTACGCGACGATCCAGGCCTACTCCCCCTATGACAACGTGACGCGCAAGCCTTACCCACCGATCCTGGCGCTCGCCGGGCTGACCGATCCGCGCGTCACCTATTGGGAGCCGGCAAAATGGGTAGCGCGGCTGCGTGCCCTCAAGACCGACGACAATCTGCTCGTGCTCCGCACCAACATGGAGGCGGGCCATGCGGGCGCCGCCGGCCGCTTCGATGCGCTGAAGGAGACCGCGATCGAGATCGCCTTCGCTCTCAAGGTGATGGGAAAATCGACGTAGCACCGCGCGGGAACCGGTTCGCCAGCGAAGTCATTCTCCGATTCCGGCCTAAATCGCATCGTTCTTCGGTTGCCCCGCAGCGCAAGTCGGCTAGAAGGAGGCGCCGAGGAACAGCGTTCACCCGCACCCGTTCCCCACGCGAATTCCAAATCAGAGGAGACGAATATGGCCTTCACGCTCCCGAGCCTTCCCTACGCCTATGACGCGCTTCAGCCGCACATGTCGAAGGAGACGCTGGAATTTCATCACGACAAGCACCACAAGGCCTATCTCGACGCGATGACGCCGATGATCGAGGGCACGCCCTATGCCTCGATGCCGATCGAGGACATCGTGAAGAAGAGCTATTCGGACAATCCGAAGCTCTTCAACCAGTCCGGCCAGTTCTATAATCACATCCACTTCTGGAAATGGATGAAGCCGAACGGCGGCGGCAAGAAGCTGCCGGGCAAGCTCGAAGCGCAGATCAACAAGGACCTCGGCTCCTTCGAAGAGTTCCGCACCAAGTTCGTCGACGCCGGCAAGACGCAGTTCGGCTCAGGCTGGGCATGGCTCGCACTGAAGGGCGACAAGCTCGTCGTCATGAACACGCCGAACGGCGAGAACCCGCTCGTGCACGGCGGCAAGCCGCTCCTCGGCGTCGATGTGTGGGAGCACTCCTACTATATCGACTACCGCAATATGCGGCCGAAGTACCTGGAGACCTGGTTCGATAACCTCGTCAACTGGGACTACGTCGCCGAGCTTTACGGCGCCTGAGAGCAGCCCGCGGCGGCGGGCCCGGAAAGGCCCGCCGCGCCTCGCGTGAAAGTGTTCATCTGTGTCTCGCTTGCGGCAACGGGGCCGATGACGGGTTCCCCTCCCCTTTGATATTGGGTCAGCGCCGTTCGAATCCGCTCGGGATGGAGTGGCGTCGCCACAGCCAGGATTGGAGAGACTTTTATGATGCGTCGTTGGTACGTCGGCCTCGCAACCTTGGCCGTCGCGGTTACCGCCGTGGGCGCCTACGCAGTGGAGGACCCGATCCTCTCCCGGAAAGCGCTGATGGATGCGAACAACTCAGCTGCCGGCGCGGGCATAGCGCTGTTGAAGGAGCAGGTCCCCTTCAACGCTAACGTCGCCAAGTCCGTGCTCCTGACGATGCGCGCCGTTGCTTATACCTACGGCGACTATTTCCCCGCCGGCTCTGACACCGGCAACACCAAGGCGAGCCCGAAGATTTGGGAAGACCCGGCGGCCTTCGCAGCGGCGCTCGAAAAGTTTCAGAAGGACGCGGACGCGGCGGTCGCCGCCAAACCACAGGATCTCGAGTCCTTCAAGGCAGCCTTCAGCCAGGTGGCGGGCAACTGCCAGGACTGCCACGACAGCTTCCGTCTCTCATCGAACTAGCCAATGCTGCGTCGGGCGGCGGTCGGCGTCGCGATCCTCGTCGCTGCTGGCGCCGGTATCGCCTGGTTCGTGACGGCGCCTGCGCCGCTCAACGCGGCTCAGCTACCTGCGCACGCCCCCGACGCCGCCAATGGCGAGCGCATCTTCTACGCAGGCGGCTGCACCTCGTGCCACGCAGCACCGGGCGCGAAGGGCGAGGATAAGCTCAAGCTCGCCGGCGGCCTGGAGCTCACGACCGACTTCGGCACGTTTCGCGTGCCGAACATCTCACCTGATCCGACGACCGGGATCGGCGGCTGGTCGACCCTCGCCTTCGTCAACGCGGTGATGCGCGGCGTCTCCCCGACCGGTGCGCATTACTATCCGGCCTTCCCCTACCCCTCCTACGCCCGCATGCGCGTGGAGGACGTGATCGACCTCAAGGCCTTCATGGACACGCTGCCGCCGGTGTCAAACAAGGTCGCCGGGCACACGCTCCACTTTCCCTACAACATCCGTCGCGGCGTCGGATTGTGGAAGCGCCTCTACCTGTCGCCGGCGCCCGTGCTTGATCTCGCCGGCGCCGACGCGATTGTCCGGCGCGGTCAGTATCTGGTCGAGGGGCCCGGCCACTGCGGCGAGTGCCATACCTCGCGCGACTGGATGGGCGGTCCCAAGAAGGCGCTCTGGCTCGCCGGCGCGCCGAACCCGGAGGGCCGTGGCACGATCCCCAACATTACGCCAGGCCCCGGCGGCCTCACCTGGTCAGCCGACGAAATCGTCGACACCTTCAAGACCGGCTTCAAGCCGAACTTTGACACGCTCGGCGGAGGCATGGGCGCGGTGCAGCAAAACCTGGCGCATCTCTCCGACGACGACCTCAAGGCGGTCGCCGCCTATCTGAAAGCCGTGCCGCCGCTCCCGAACGCGGTCCCCGCTCCAGCCAAAACCGGTCAGTAGCCCCGCGCTCCACGCTGGCAGCGCGTATAGAAGACCGGCCCGCCGCGCAGATAGCTGATCGCGACGTTCTGCCAGACCCGGCAGGCATATTCGCTCGGAAAGCACCCGCGCGCAGCGAATGCATGGGGTGAGCGATAGTTGATGTCGTCGACGCGGTTGCCGGCGAATTCGCCATACCAGGTCGCCTCCGGGCCGACCTTCGCGGCGACCGCGGCGCAATCGCCGCTGACCGGCGGCTCGGCCTTCTGGTAGTCGAAGAGGCCGTAGAGCGGATCGGCGTTAGCAATGCCGACCATGGTGAGAATGGCGAAGGCGGTTACGACAGCTCTAAGCATTGCGGGGCTCCATTCTGTCGGCGGGCGACGCGCCGTTACTGATGCGCCCAGTCCCAATAAAGCTGCCGCGCTTTCGCATGCAAGGGGCCGGGCTGCAGCACGCGGTCTTCGATCCTGGTGATCGGCACGACCTTCGCGAAGTTGCCGCTGGAGAAGATTTCGTCGGCGTCGAGGAAATCCTCCACCGTCAGCACCGTCTCCTGCACTTCGACCGCTGCATCGCGCAATAGCCGGATCACGCGCTGGCGGGTTATGCCGTTCAAAAATGACCGATTCGGAACCGGCGTCTTCACGACGCCGTCCTTCACCATGAAGACGTTCGAGGTGCCGGTCTCCGCGACGTTTCCGAGCATGTCGCGGACGAGTGCGTTGTCGAAGCCACGGGCGCGCGCCTCCATGATGGCGCGGCCGTTGTTCGGATAGAGGCAGCCGGCCTTGGCGTCGGTCGGCATCGACTCGATGGTCGGGCGTCGGTATGGCGACACGGAGATGGAGAAGCCGGTCGGCGGCGGCATCGCCGTCTCGTAGATGGTCAGCAGGAAGCGCGTCGATTCCGGATCGGCGGGCACTGAGAGATAGCCGCCCTGCTCAGCCCAGTACATGGGGCGGATGTAGAGCGCCGCGTCGGCCGCGAATTTCTTCACGCCGTCACGGACGAGCCCGAGCATCGTGTCGACCGTGACGGTCGGCTTCAGACCGAGCGCGATCGCCGAGGCGTTGACGCGGGCGCAGTGCCGCTCGATATCCGGGGTCACCCCCTCGAAAGCGCGGGCGCCGTCGAAGACGCTCGAACCGAGCCAGGCCGCGTGCGTGCGCGGGCCCATGATCGGCACGTTCCCCTCGTGCCAGTCGCCGTCGAGATAGGTCCAGGTGCGGGACCACTCCGCCATTGTCTCTCTCCTTGGTTGGCGCTTCTGATAGGATTTCGCCGCAGAGGAGTCCACGTGGGAGAACGCGATGCCCGAAGGCGGAGAAGACAAGCCAGATCCGATTGCGCGCTACCTGGCGGCCGGTGGCGAGAACGTGAAGCTCAACTACGCCCTCTACCTGGCGAGCTTCGTCGTCGGCGTCACGATGCTCGTCGGGCTGGTGCTCGCCTACATCAACCGCGGCCAGGCGTCCGGAACCTGGATGGAAAGCCACTATACCTACCAGATCCGGACCTTCTGGATCGGCATCCTCTATTCGTGCATATCGTTCGTGCTGATGGTCGTCTTGATCGGCTTCCTGCTGATCGTCGTTGTGGCGGTCTGGTGGGTCGCCCGCTGCGTCAGGGGGCTCATGTGGGCGGCGGAAGGCAAGCCCGTCCCCGCCCCAAGGACCTGGGCGGTCTGAGCATCGCAACGCCAAGACCAAGGAGCGCGGAACGTTGAGCTATTCGGTCTTCGCCTTCGACGCCTACGGCACGCTTTTCGACGTGCACGCGGCGGTGCGCCGGCATGCCGCGGCGCTCGGGCCGGATGCGGCGCGCTTCTCGGACACCTGGCGGGCGAAGCAGCTCGAATATTCCTGGGTCCGGTCGCTCGCCGGCCGCTACCGCGATTTCTGGACGCTGACGGAGGAGGCGCTCGATTTCTGCTTTGCGGCGTTTCCGTCCGCCGACCGGGGGCTGAAGGGCAAGCTCCTCGAAGCCTATCGCAAGCTCGACTGTTACCGCGAAGTTCCGGAGCTGATCCGGGCGCTGAAGCGCGAGGGTCGGCAGCTCGCCATCCTCTCGAACGGCACGCCGGAGATGCTCGAAGCGGCGGTCGCGGCAGCCGGGCTCGAAGGCTCGTTCGACGCGATCCTCTCCGTCGATACGATCCAGGCCTACAAGACGGATAAGCGCGTCTACGATCTCGTGACCACGCATTTCCGCGTCTACCCGGACGCGGTGTCGTTCCAGTCCTCGAACCGCTGGGACGTTGCCGGCGCGACCGCCTACGGCTTCCGCGCGGTCTGGATCAATCGGAGCGGCGCGCCCGACGAATACGCGGACATGGCGCCCGCTGCGGTGCTTCCGTCGCTCGAAGGGCTCTTAAGGCTCGGCTGACCTAGCGTTCGCCGCGCGCGATCCATTTCTCCACGACCGGCGGCTCGTAGCGTGCGAAGCGGTCGAGAATCTGCTCGGGCCGGCTCTCCACGATCAGCATGTCGCGATGCTCCTGGCGCACGAATTTTTCGCGCCGCTGGTGGTCGAGGAAGGCGATCAGCAGGTCGAAGTAGCTGCCGGCGTTCAACAGTCCGACCGGCTTCCGATGATGGCCGAGCTGCGCCCAGGTCCACACCTCGAAGACCTCCTCCAGCGTCCCCGCCCCGCCGGGAAGCGCGAGGAAGGCGTCGGAGAGGTCCGCCATCAGCGCCTTCCGCTCATGCATCGAGGCGACCTCGCGAAGCTCGCTCAGCCCCTTGTGCTCGATCTCGCGCTCGACGAGCGCGTGCGGCATCACGCCAATCACCTCGCCGCCGGCGCCAAGCGCCGCGTCGGCGAGCGCGCCCATCAGCCCGACGGAAGCGCCGCCGTAGACGAGCCTCAGCCCGCGCTCGGCGATCGTACGGCCGACCTCGTGCGCCGCTTCCGCGTAAACGCTCCGGGCGCCGGCGTTCGAGCCGCAGAAGACGCAGACGGTCCGCATGCCGGCGCTTTAGGCCCAGCCGACGCAGTAGGGTTCGGGCTCAAGGTCGATCGACGCGTCCGTCGTCTCGGGAAACACCGTCTTGAAGGTGAAGGCGTGCGGCGTCGGGCCGTGCTCGGCGAGATGGCGGAGCCGCGTGAGCCCTTCCTCGACGGTCGGCCTGTGCCCTTCCGCCACCCACCAAAGCACCTGATACGGTCCCTCGGGCTTTGCGAACCATTCGCGCCGCCTGACCATGAAGCCGCGATGGTCGGAGCGATAGACGAAGTCGAAGAGCGCGGCGACCGACGCCCAAACGCTCATGTTGACCAGGAAGAGCGGGTTATTGTCCGGCCTGATGTCGGTGGCGTTGTTGCCCTCGCCCGTCAGCCGCCAGACGAAGCCTGGCGAAGTTTCGGCGAAAGCGTTCACGCGGTCGAGGTTGTTCATGAAGTCCGCCATGCGCGGATCGTCCGTCTCGTAAAGCACGGTTCCGACGTTCATCTGTGCGATGTGCATGGGGTCTACTCCGCGATTGCCGCGAGGATGCGCGCCCAGGAGCGCGTCCCGCGGTGGAAGCTCGTCAGGTTGTACTTCTCGTTCGGGGAATGGATGCGGTCGTCCTCAAGCCCAAACCCGACCATGACGGCGTCCATACCGAGGATGCGCTTGAACTGGGTGACGATCGGGATAGAGCCGCCCATCGCGATCTGCACGGCCGGGCGGCCCCATTCGTCGGAGAGCGCGCGCTGCGCCTTTCGAACCCAGGGGCTGTCGCTCGGCTGCGAGACGGCGCGGTCGCCGCCGTGGTTGAGGAAGCTCGCCTTGCAGTCGGCCGGCAGCCGCGCCTTCACGAAGGCGCGGAAATTCTCCCGGATCGCGTCGGGGTTCTGGTCGCTGACAAGGCGAAAGGAGACTTTCGCCGACGCTTTCGCCGGGATGACGGTCTTCGCGCCGTCGCCCGTGTAGCCGCCGACGATACCGTTCACCTCCGCGGTCGGGCGCGCCCAGACCTGCTCGAGCGTGGAATAGCCCTTCTCGCCCGCCGGAATCTTCGAGTCCGATGTCGCCGAGGAAGGCCTTCTCGTCGAAGTCCAGCGACGCCCACTCGGCCTTCTGCGCGGCCGAGACTTCGGGGACGCCGTCGTAGAAATGCGGGATCGTGACGCGGCCGTTCTCGTCGTGCAGCGCGGTCAGGATCGATACGAGCACATGGATCGGGTTGCGCGCGGCACTGCCGTAATAGCCCGAATGCAGGTCGCGGCTCGCCGCGTCGATGATGACCTCCTCATAGAGGAGCCCGCGCAGCATGGTCGTGACGGCGGGCGTCGCGCGGTTCCACATGTTGGTGTCGCAGACGAGCGCGATGTCGGCCTTCAGCTCCGCCCTGTTCTCGGTGAGGAATGGCACCATGCTCGGGCTCGCGGATTCCTCCTCGCCCTCGATGAGCACCGTGAGGTTGACCGGGAGCTTGCCAGCGACCGCCGTCCAGGCGCGCGCCGCCTCGACGAAGGTCATGAGCTGGCCCTTGTCGTCGTCGGCGCCGCGCCCGACGATCTGCTTCTCGCCTTTCACGTCTACGACCGCCGGATCGAAGGGATCGCGGTCCCAGAGCGACACCGGGTCGACCGGCTGCACGTCGTAGTGCCCGTAGAAGAGCACGTGCGGCGCCCCGTCGCCGGCGCCGCGATAGTGGCCGACCACCATCGGATGGCCGATCGTATTGCGCACGCTCGCCTCGATGCCGATGTCGTTCAGAAGGCGCGCGCAGAAATTCGCGCCCTCGCGGCAATCCTTTTTGTAGTGCGGGTCGGCGGAGATCGACTTGATGCGCAGAAGCGCGAAGAGCCGTTCGAGGCTCTTGTCGAGATCGGCGTCGACGCGCGCGAGAACCTTTTCCGTCTGGGCCATGTTCCTACCGTCTCAAAGAGCCAAGAATGCCGCGTACCAGCTCGCGGCCCAACGAGCTGCCGACGGAGCGCACGACAGATTTGACGGCAGCCTCCGCGACACTCTGGCGCCGCGAATTGCCGCCGCCGAGGATTTGGCCGAGCAGGCCGCCGCCACTATTTTCCGGCTCCCGTGCCCGCTGCGAGGAGCGCGAAGATGGTGCCCGACGGCCCGGCTCCGCGTCCTCTTCCTGTGCGCGGGAGGCCGCAGGTGCGTTCGGCGCCGCGCGCTTTTTCAGGATCTCGTAGGCGGATTCGCGATCGAGCACGTTGTCGTATTTGATGCCGACCGGGCTCGCCGCGATCAACGCGCGCCGCTCGCTGTCGGCGATCGGGCCAAGCCGCGACGACGGCGGTCGGATCAGGGTGCGTTCCACGACGCTCGGCACGCCGCCTGGCCCGAGCGTCGAGACGAGTGCCTCGCCGATTCCAAGGTTGGTGATCGCGTCGGAAACCTTGAATGCCGGATTGGGGCGGAATGTGTCGGCGGCAGTTTCCACCGCACGCTGCTCGCGCGGCGTATAGGCGCGAAGCGCGTGCTGCACGCGGTTGCCGAGCTGGGCAAGCACGCTTTCCGGTATGTCCATCGGGTTCTGCGTGACGAGAAAGACGCCGACGCCTTTCGAGCGGATCAGCTTCACCACCTGCTCGACCTTCTCGATCAGCGCCTTCGGCGCCTCGGCGAAGAGCAGGTGCGCTTCGTCGAAGAAGAAGACGAGCCGCGGCTTCTCCGGGTCGCCGACTTCGGGCAGGACCTCGAAGAGGTCCGACATGAGCCATAGGAGAAAGGTCGAATAGAGCCGCGGCGACTGCATCAGCTTGTCGGCGGCAAGAACGCTGACGACCCCGCGCCCGTCGGAATTGACGCGCATGACGTCGGAGATTTCGAGCGCCGGCTCTCCGAAGAATTCGGCCCCGCCCTGCTCTTCGAGCACGAGGAGCTGCCGCTGGATGGTGCCGACCGACGCCTTCGTCACGTTGCCGTATTCGCCCGAAAGCTCCTGCGCGCGCTCCGCCATGTTGGCGAGGAGCGCCTGCAGATCCTTCAGGTCGAGGAGGAGAAGGTGCTCTTCGTCGGCAAGCTTGAAGGCGATGTTGAGCACGCCCTCTTGCGTCGGATTGAGGTCCATCAGCCGGGAGAGAAGAAGCGGCCCCATCTCCGAGATGGTTGCGCGGATGCGGTGCCCCTTTTCGCCGAAGAGGTCCCAGAAGATCGCCGGCGTGGCGGCGAGCTTGTATTCCTCCGAGAACCCGATGTCGGCCGCGCGCTTCTGCAGGAAGTCCTTCGCTTCGCCGGTCGCCGCGATGCCGGAAAGGTCGCCCTTCACGTCGGCGGTGAAGACCGGGACGCCGGCGGCGGAGAAGCCTTCGGCGAGAACCTGCAGCGAAACGGTCTTGCCGGTGCCGGTCGCGCCGGTGACGAGACCGTGCCGGTTGGCGAATTTCAGGTCCAGATATTGCGGGTCACCGAGGCTGTCGTCGGCGTGCCGGCTGGTCCCGAGATAGATGGCGCCGTTCTTGAGCAAAAGTCCTCTCCGCGCATGAAGCGGCCCTTATAGTGGCGGGGTAGCCTGCCGACAATCAGGCCGCCCCGGCGGCCTTGCGTTTCCGGCGAACTCCGCTCAGTTAGGCGAATTCGAAGAGGAGAGCCCGATGGAAGAGCTGATCTCGCGGATCGTCGCAAAAGCCGGTGTCGACGAGCACACGGCGCGGGCGGCCGTCCGCATCATCCTCACGTTCCTCTATCAGCAGGGCGACAGCGGGAAGGTCTCCGAACTTGCCGCCAAGATTCCCGGTGCCGCGGAATACATCGAGTCCGGCGACGAGGATTCCGCCGCGACGCTCGGCGGCCTCGGCGGACTGATGGGTGGCGGCACCATGGCGGTGCTCGGCAAGCTGCAAGGCATCGGGCTCGGCATGGGGCAGATCCAGAGCGTTACGCAGGAGACCGTCGGCTTCGCGCGCGAAAAGGCGGGCGATGCCGTCATCAATGATATCGTCGCGTCTATCCCGGGCCTCGGCCAGTTCGTCTGAAGCATTTTTGCCACGCTTCGCCCGCCTGGCGTGAGCCCGTCTAGCAGCACGTCGGCGTCTGTCTTAGGAAGACGGGGACGGGTCTGGAGGCGGCGGCAATGGCGTCCTATTCGATCGCCGAAGTGCGAACGATTCCGCCATTCTACGCGGGGAAGCTGAAGGCGGCCGGCATAAAGTCGACGACCAAGCTGCTTGCGCGCGCGGCCACGCCGAGACTGCGCAAGGCGCTTTCCGAATCCACGGAAATCCCGACGCCGCTCATCCTCGATTGGGCGAATATCGCCGACCTGACGCGGGTCTCCGGCATCGCGATCGAGTATGCGGAGCTGCTCGTCGCCGCGGGCGTCGACACGGTCAAGGATCTGAGCCGCCGGAACGCCGCCAATCTCGTCGCGCGGATGACGGAGATCAACCGGCGCAAGCAGCGCGTTCGCGTGCTCCCGACCGAGAAGCGTGTGACCCAGTGGATCGGCAAGGCGAAGAAGCTCTCCCCCGGCATGGACTATTAAGGGCGGAAGCCCGCCTGCCTTGCCGCGTGCGGCGGGTGGACATACAAGCGGCGGCATGGCCGATACGGAACCCCAATCGGCGACCGTCGCGACGCCCGGCATCGCGGATTGGCGGAAGCTCGTCGAAAAGGCGCTGAAGGGCCGCGACCCGGAGAGCCTCAGTTCGCGCACGCGCGACGGGATCGCGGTCGAGCCGCTCTATGCGCGCCGGCGGGACGTCCGACCGTTCCCCGGACGTGCCCCGCGCCCGTGGTCGGTCGTGCAAGCGGTCGACGATCCGGACCCCGACCGCGCCAATTCGCAGGCGCGGGAAGATCTGGCCGGCGGCGCGACCGGCCTTTCTCTCCGCTTCGCCGGGTCGCCGACCGGCGGCGGCTTTGGCCTGCCGACGAGCGAAGCCGCGCTCGCCGTGGCGCTCGACGGCGCCGACCTTGCCAAGGCCCAGTTGAGACTCGAGCCGCATGCCGGCGTTCTCCGTTCGGTGGCCTGGCTTCAGACGCTGGTCGCGAAAAGCGGCGTCGCACCCGAGCTGACCAGGATCGCCTTCGGGCTCGACCCGGTGGCGGCTCTCAACGGCGTCGCGCCGGATGCGAAGGAATTCGCCGTGCGCTTCATTGCGCTTCGCGCGCTGCGCTTCCGCGGGCCGCTCGCGACGCTTGACGCGCGCCCCTATCACGAAGCCGGGGCGAGCGAAGCGCAGGAGCTTGCCGGCGTTCTCGCCGCGGCGGCGTGGTGGCTCCGCGCGCTCGTCGATTCCGGCGAGGATTCGACCGACGCCCTCCCCTTCTTCTGCGCGTCAATCGCTGTCGATCGCGACGTACTTCTGTCGATCGCCAAGCTGCGTGCGCTGAGACTGCTCTGGGCGCGGCTTCAGGAGCTTTGCGGCGCGTCGAAAACGCCGCTTCACGTGCATGCCGAAACAAGCCGGCGCATGCTGACCCGCGCCGATGTCCCGACCAATCTCCTGCGCAACACCGTCGCCGCTTTCGCCGGCGCGGTCGGCGGCGCGGACGCGATCACCGTCCTGCCCCACACGTCCGCCCTCGGGCTTGCGGACACCGGCGCGCGTGCTCTTGCGCGAAACATCCAGCATCTCCTGATCGAGGAGTCGCATCTTTATGTCCTGGGTGATCCCGCCGCCGGGTCGGGTTCGCTCGAAGCGCTCACCGACGCGCTTTGCCTGCGCGCCTGGGCGGAATTTCAGGCAATCGAAAGCGAAGGCGGCATCATCGCGAGCCTTCAGGCCGGTGCCTTCCAGGGCCGAATTGCGAAAGAGCGCGCGGCGCTCGTGGATGCCGTCGCGAGCGGCTCAGCGCCGCTCGTTGGCGCGACGATCCATGCACTCGACGATGCCATGTCGGAGATGACGGAGCCTCCCTACCCGGTCACGCTCGCAGGCCTCGAACCGCTCAGCCTCGAAGCTTCCGCCAAGGCGGCTGCGTGATGCGGGTCCCCGATTTCGCACGTAAGGCTTGGCGGCGGCCTGACATCGCGCCCGCGGCCTCGGCCGGGCCGGCGTGGACCGCGCCGGAAGGCATCGCGATCAAATCCGCCTATGACGCAGGCGACGTCGACGGCCTCCCCGCCATCGACGGCGCGCCGGGGCTGCCTCCCTATCTCCGCGGCCCCTACCCCACGATGTACGTCGAGCGGCCGTGGACGATCCGGCAGTACGCGGGCTTCTCGACCGCACGCGACTCCAACGCCTTCTACCGCCGCAATCTCGCCGCGGGTCAGAAGGGCCTTTCCGTCGCCTTCGATCTGCCGACGCACCGCGGCTACGACTCCGACGATCCGCGCGTCGCCGGCGACGTCGGCATGGCCGGCGTCGCGATCGATTCCATCCTCGACATGGAGGAGCTTTTCGCCGGCATCCCGCTCGGCGAGATGACGGTGTCGATGACGATGAACGGCGCGGTGCTGCCGATCATGGCGCTCTACATCGTCGCGGCGGAGCGGCAGGGCGTGAAGCCGGAGGCGCTCGCCGGGACTATCCAGAACGACATCCTGAAGGAGTTTCTGGTCCGCAACACCTACATCTACCCGCCGCGGCCTTCGATGCGGATCGTCGCCGACATCTTCGCCTACGCGGCGGAGACGATGCCGCGATTCAACCCGATCTCCGTCTCCGGCTATCACGTGCAGGAAGCGGGCGCGACGGCGGACATCGAGCTCGCTTATACGCTCGCCGACGGGCTCGACTATGTGCGCGCCGGGATCGCCGCCGGCCTCCCGATTGACCGCTTCGCGCCGCGCCTTTCTTTCTTCTTCGGCATCGGCATGAGCTTCTTCATGGAGGTCGCGAAGCTTCGCGCCGCGCGGCTTCTTTGGGCGGAACTGGTGACCGAGAAGTTCAACCCGGCCGATCCGCGCTCGGCTATGCTGCGCACGCATTGCCAGACCTCCGGCTGGTCGCTGACGGCGCAGGACGTCTTCAACAATGTCGGCCGCACCATGATCGAGGCGCTGGCGGCGACCTTCGGCGGAACGCAGTCGCTTCACACCAACGCGCTCGACGAGGCGCTGGCGCTGCCGACGGATTTCTCCGCGCGCATCGCGCGGAACACACAGCTGGTGCTGGCACTCGAATCCGGCATGACGCGCGTCATCGATCCGTGGGGCGGCTCCTACTTCGTCGAGCGGCTGACGGCCGACCTCGTCGCGCGCGCCCGCGCGCATATCGCGGAGGTCGAGGCGCTCGGCGGCATGGCGCGGGCGATCGAGACCGGTCTGCCGCAGGAGAGGATCGAGGAATCGGCCGCCAAGGTGCAGGCGTGGATCGACACGGGGCGCGAAGTCATCGTCGGCGTCAACCGCTACCGGAGCCGCGACGCGGCCGAGGTCGAGGTCCGCAAGGTCGACAACGCCGCCGTCCGCGCCGAGCAGATCGCCAAGCTCGAAAGGCTCAGGCGCGAGCGCGACGAAGCGAAGACGCAAGGCGCGCTCGCGGCGCTCTCCGAGGCGGCCCGCGGCAGCGCCAACCTTCTTGCCGCCGCGGTCGAAGCGGCGCGCGCCGGCGCGAGCGTCGGCGAGATGAGTCTGGCGCTCGAGCGCGCCTTCGGCCGCCATGTCGCCGAGGCGCGCACGCCATCCGGCGTCTACCGGCGCGAGATCGACCCCGAAAACGACGCCGTCCGCCGCGTCGTCGCTATGACGGCCGACTTCGCGCGCAACGAAGGGCGGCGGCCAAAGATCCTGGTCGCCAAGATGGGACAGGACGGTCACGACCGCGGGCAGAAGGTGATCGCCTCCGGTTTCGCCGATCTCGGCTTCGACGTCGACGTCGGCCCGCTCTTCGCGACGCCGGAGGAAGCGGCACGCCGCGCGGTCGCGCATGACGTCCACGTCGTCGGTGTCTCGACGCTCGCCGCCGGCCATCTGACCCATGTGCCGGCGCTCCGCCGGGCGCTCGATGACGCGGGGCGCGCGGACATCGTGATCGTCGTCGGCGGCGTGGTGCCGCCGCAGGACTATGGCGCGCTCGACGAGGCCGGCGCGGCGGTCATCTTTCCGCCCGGCACCGCCGTCACCGAGGCGGCCGAAAAGCTGCTCGACGCGCTCAACCGGAAGCTCGGCTACGCACAGCGCACGGCGGCGGAATAGCGCTTTCGCCGCGGCGGCCTTCCCAGATTAACGCGGCGGTATGCACCTCACCGTTAGAAATCGGCGTATGTCATCTGCCAAGTCATCCGACGCACTTTGCCGGCCGACGCGCCGGGCGTTTTCGCGCGCGGCGCTCGGCGCGCTCCTCATGCCGGCACTTCTCCCGGCGCGCGTTCGCGCCGCGTCGCTGCTTTCCGGCCTCTCAGGCGCTCTCGATGCGACCGAGGCAGGGCTCCGCCCCGGCGCGGCGGAAGATCAGGGCGAAGCGGTCGCCAAGGCCCTCTCGACGGCCGCGAGCGCCGGCCGGCCGCTCTTCCTGCCGCCCGGCCTCTACCGGGTCTCCAATGTCGTGCTTCCCGAACTCACCCACTTGATCGGCGTGCCGGGCGAGAGTCGCCTCGTCTTCGCCGGCGGCGCGTTCATGTTACGCGCCGAGCACGCCGCGCGGCTCAGGTTTGAAGGCGTCACCCTCGACGGCGGCTCGCTCCCCCTCTCCGCGCCCGCCCTCCTCGACGCGGACGATGTCGCCGACCTCGTGCTCGACGATTGCGACTTCGTCGCGAGCGGCGCCGCCGGCGTTAAGCTCCGCGCCGCGACGGGGCGGGTCGAGAACGCACGCTTCGACGACATGGCGAGCGTTGGCATCTATCTCCGCCAGTCGAACGGCATGACCGTCAGTGGCAATGTCGTCAGCAATTGCGGCGATACCGGCATCCTCGTTTCACGCGATGAGGCGGCCGAAGACGGGACGATCGTTCGCGGCAATCGCGTGAGCCAGATCCGCGCCGATTCCGGCGGCACCGGGCAGAACGGCAACGGCATCAATCTCGACAAGGCGAACGGGGTCGTTGTCGCCGACAACCGCGTCGATCGCTGCGCGTTCTCGGCGATCCGCTGCTTCTCCTCCGACAACATCGCCGTCACCGGCAACGTCGCCACGAACTCCGGCGAGATGGCGCTATACGTCGAGTTCGCTTTCGAGGGCGCGATCGTCGCGAACAACCTGATCGACGGGGCGAACGGCGGCATATCTTTCACCAATTTCGCCGAGCACGGCGGGCGGCTCGGCACCTGCTCAGCGAACTTCGTGCGGAACATCCGTGGCGGCCCGCCATATCCTGACGGCAATCTGCAGACCGGCGCCGCGATCAGCGCCGAGGCCGATGTTGCGATCACGGGCAACACGGTCGAAGACGCGATCTGGGGCTTGCAGCTCGGCTGGGGCCCCTTCCTCCGCGACGTGACGGCCACCGGCAACGTCATCCGCCGCACAAAGATCGGCATCGCGGTCTCCGTGGCGGAGGGCGCCGGCCCGGCGCTGATCGCCAACAACCTGATCGCCGAGGCCACGCGTGGCGCAATCCTCGGCATGCGCTGGGACGAAGTCGCGACCGAGGAGCTGGTCGATGGCGGCGCCGTCGTGCCCGCGCTCAGCATCGAAGGAAATCGCGCGGGCTGAAGCTGAAACCGTGCAACACTCGCCCGCGCGAGTAAGAATTTCCCCGGCCGGCCGGCAGCTTGGAATGCGGCGTGTCGCGAAGCTTGGGCACGAGTCATAGATTCCGGTTCTAGCTTGTGAGGCGCTCGGGTGCCCTGGCCCGCATATCTCCAATCGCTCGTCGGCGGAGGCCTGATCGGCCTCGCGGCGTCGGCGCTGTTGCTCCTGAACGGCCGCGTAGCCGGAGTCAGCGGCATTGCCGGCGAGCTCGTGCGCGTCGCTCTTCCCGGCACAATGAGCGGTGAGGCCGGAAAGGCGATCGAGAATGCGGCCTTCGTCGCAGGCCTGCTCCTTGGGCCGCTCGTCTTCGCTGCCGTCTTCGGCGCCTTTCCTGCGGTGCGGATCACCGGCTCGCTGCCGCTTCTTGTCGCGGCAGGGCTTCTCGTCGGCTTCGGCACACGGCTCTCCGGCGGCTGCACGTCCGGACACGGCGTCTGCGGATTGGCGCGGCTCTCACGTCGCTCGTTTGCGGCGGTCGCGACATTCTTCGCGGTCGCGGCGGTCACCGTGCTCGTGATGGAGCACCTTGCATGACCCGCCCCTTCATCGCCCTCTTGGCCGGCACGCTCTTCGGCTTCGGGCTGGCGCTCGCCGGCGTGCTCGATCCGGCCACGATCCGCGGCTTCTTGGATTTCTTCGGCGATTTCGATCCGAGGCTTGGCTTCGTCTTCGCCGGGGCGGTGGCGGTGTCGGCGGCCGGCTATCTCCTGTCGCGGCGCATCGCCAAGCCCATCATCGCGCCGCGGTTCGCCATCGCCTCCGCGCAATCGATCGACGCTCGGCTCCTCGCGGGGGCGGCGCTTTTCGGGATCGGATGGGGCGTGGTCGGGCTCTGCCCCGGTCCGGCGATCGCCGGCCTTGCGCTCGGCGTTCCGCAGTTCTTCGTCTTCCTCGCGGCCATGCTCGTCGGCATCGGCCTCCACGAACTTATGGAGCGGCGGAATCCGCTCCCCTCAACGCCGGGCGGCTGAGCGCTACTGCTTCACGAAGAAGTCGTAGGCGGCGCTGAAGCCCTTGAGGCTGCCGTTCACCGTCGCCGGCTTCTGGTTCACCGGCTGAAACGTCACCGAATACTCGGTGTTCTTGCGAAA
This sequence comes from uncultured Alphaproteobacteria bacterium, assembly GCA_963739005.1. GTDB lineage: Bacteria > Pseudomonadota > Alphaproteobacteria > Rhizobiales > Afifellaceae > DASWJZ01. The sequence continues at coordinate 533,420 of CAVTYQ010000007.1, forward strand.
CGCAGCGAGCCAGTTGTCGTCGAAGGGGAACTCCGTCACGCAAGCCTGCGGCGCGCAATAGCGATAGGGCGCGTTGACCGGGTCGAGGCCGGTCTCGTTGACGGTGAGACCAGGGGCAAGGAGCACTTGCGTCGGCGTGTAGACGACGGCCGTCAGCTTGCCGTCAGCGTCCTTACCCAGGATCCAGGCCAGCACCACGTCGCCCGTGCCGGACTTGGTGAAGGTCTGCGACACGCTGCACCTCTTGGCGCCGCTGGAATCGTCGCAAGCCACCACCCAATCGTCGAAGCGCGTCTCGCTCTTCGTGGTCTGCGCAAGCGCGGCGGACGCAAGCGGCGCGAGCGCCACGACCGACACGGCAAAGCGGCCGGCAAACAACTTCCACGAACGCATATCGAATAATCCCCCGGATTCGCAGGCAGAAATCCCCGCCGCAGCGGCGCGACGGCACTTTTCCTGCCCGGGCCACGGCATGTCAACCAAGCGCCGCTGCCGGCTGCGGTTAGCGTTACCGCGGCCGTGGCGGTTAGCTGAGGCTCTGAAATGCGTCGGCGACCGCCCGCACTTCCCCGATCTTGACGCCGCGTCGCGTCACGACGGGCGCGCTCGTCCGGCGTGACAGCGCCTCGGCATGCTGCGGCAGGAGTGACGCCAGAACCGCCGCCATCATCGCCTGCGCCGCGCGCGTCGCGCCGTCGTCGGCCTTCAGCGCAACACCGAGGCCACGATCGTGAAGTGCGGCGCAGAACACGCCTTCCGCGCCCGTCTTCACCAGCGCCGCGCCCTTCAGTGCCGTCATCACCTCGGTGCAGAAGCGTCCGGTCCCGGCGACGTAGAAGGGCTCGGCGATCGCGGCGCGATAGATGCGCTCTGCAGCTTTCGCACGGTGAGGCGACATGCCGATCCCGGTGGCGAAGCGCGCGAAGCCGCGGGCGAGACCTGTGAGCGGCACGGCATAGGTCGGGATGGAGCAGCCGTCGACGCCGCAATTGTCGGCGCCGTGCGGCGCGCCGGTCAGGCTCGCCAGCACTTCGCCGACGGCGCGCTGCACCGGGTGCTCCGGCTTGACGTAACCGCGGTGATCGACGTCGAGTTGCTTCGCCAGCGCCAGGAAGTTCGCGTGCTTTCCTGAGCAGTTGTTGTGGAGCGGGCTCGGCTTCTCACCCTTGCGGATCAGCTCCTCCGCCGACGCGGCGTGCGACGGCGCGTGCGTGCCGCATTCGAGCGCCGTCTCGTCGAGGCCGGTCGCGGCCAGCATCGCGGAGACGCCGGCGACGTGCTGAGGCTCGCCGCCGTGCGAGGCCTGCGAAAGTGCAAGCTCCCGATCGCCGAAACCGAAAGCGTCCGCCGCCCCGCTCTCGACGAGCGGAAGCGCCTGGATCGCCTTCACCGCCGAGCGCGGATAGACGGGCTCTTCGACATCGCCAATCGCGAGGAGCACCTTACCGTCGGCGTCGATGATTGCGACGGCGCCGCGATGACGGCTCTCGACCCGGCCGCTGCGGGTCACTTCGACCAGGACGGGATTCACCATCTTCTCACCGAGAGGTCGCACCAGAAACGCGGGCGACTAGGCCCCGCCCCCGCCCGGAAGGCAAGCCCACAGGCTTTCTCGCCGTTGACGTGCGTCAACGCCGCCAACCCGCGGAGCTGGCAAACTTTTGAGACATATCCATGTAAAGCACGACACATGAACGTGCAGCAGAAGATCACACCGTCGGCCGAGGTGGCCGAGACGCTCGGGCTCGACAAGTCTCCCCGGCGCCGCTGGCTGTCGCGGCGAAACCTCATTCTTGCCGGTCTCGTCGCGGTGGCGCTCGTCGCGCTCTATCTCGTCTTCGGCGGCGGCGGCTCGGGCGGCTCCGTCCACTACGTGACGCAGGCGGCAAAGCGTGGCGCGCTGACCGAGACGGTAACCGCGACCGGGACAGTCGAGCCCACCAACAGCGTCGAGATTTCGAGCGAGCTTTCCGGCACGGTGAAAGAGGTTCTCGTCGACTACAACGACAAAGTCGCCGCGGGGGAGCCGCTTGCCGTCCTCGACACCGACAAGCTTGAGGCCGACGTCGCGCACGCGCGCGCCACGCTTGCCATGCGGAACGCGCAGGTCGAGGACGCGGAAGCCACGCTCGCGGAGTCAAAGCAGAACTACGACCGCGCACTGAAGCTGACCGAGAAGGACTTCGCCTCCGCGGCGACACGCGACCAGGCCGATGCCGCCTATCAGCGCGCGCAGGCCGGCGTGGCGGTGGCGAAGGCCAACGTCCAGGTGGCAGATGCCGATCTCCTGACGGCCGACACGAACCTGAAGAAGGCGACCATCCGCTCGCCCATCAATGGCGTGGTGATGAGCCGCGCGGTGGAACCCGGACAGACCGTCGCCGCGTCGTTGCAGGCGCCAATTCTCTTCACCATCGCCGAGGATCTCGCCTCCATGCAGCTTGAGGTCGACGTCGACGAGGCGGACGTCGGCCAGGTGCAGAAAGATCAGGCCGCGACCTTCACTGTCGAAGCGTATCGCGACCGCGCCTTCCCCGCGGTGTTGAGCGAGGTTCGCGTCGCGCCCGTCACCATCAACAACGTCGTCACCTACACGGCGGTGCTGAGCCTCGACAATTCCGACAAGCTGCTCCGCCCGGGGATGACAGCGACTGCGGAGATCGTCGTGAAGAAGACCGACGACGCGCTCCTCATCCCGAACGCGGCGCTCCGCTTTGCGCCGCCGGCGACCGAGACTGCCTCGCGAAGCAGCGGCGGCGGGCTGCTGCGCATGCTCATGCCGCGGCCGCCGCGCAACGCCGAGGTCGCCAAGGTGGGGGAGACGGCCGACGGCGGACGCGCCGTCTATGTGCTCAAGGACGGAGCGCTGCAGAAGGTCGTCGTCCACGTCGGCGCGAGCGACGGCGCCTGGACCGAAGTGCTCGACGGGCCGCTCGAAGCGGGCGCTCAGGTCGTCACCGATTCCTCGACGACAGGGTGAGCGGCGGCGATGGCGGATATCATGGCCGGGACGCCGCTCGTCGCATTCGTCGGCGTGAGCCGCGCTTACGGGCGCGGTGAGGCCAGAGTCAACGCGCTCGCCGGCGTCGATCTCAGCGTCGAGGCCGGCGACTTCGTCGCCATCATGGGGCCGAGCGGCTCGGGAAAGTCGACGGCGATGAACATCATCGGGTGCCTCGATACGCCAACCGCCGGCGCCTACTATTTCCGCGGCGTCGATGTCGGCGCGCTGACACGCGGGCAGCGCGCGCTGCTGCGGCGAAATTATCTCGGCTTCGTCTTCCAGGGCTTCAATCTCCTGGCGCGCACGACGGCGCTGGAGAACGTGGAGCTGCCGCTGATCTATCGCGGAACGCCGGCGCACGAACGCCGCGCCATGGCGCTTGCGGCGCTCGAAGAGGTGGGGCTGAAGGGCTGGGAGAGCCACGATCCGAGCCAGCTCTCCGGCGGCCAGCAGCAGCGCGTCGCCATCGCCCGCGCGATCGTCACCAAGCCGTCGCTGCTTCTCGCCGACGAGCCGACCGGCAACCTCGACACTGCCCGGAGCCACGAGATCATGCGGCTCCTGACCGGGCTCAACCGGCGCGCCGGGATCACCGTCGTCATGGTCACGCACGAGGCGGAGATGGCGGAATACGCCTCGCGCGTCGTCCACTTCCTCGACGGGCGGGTGGAATCCGACGAGCGCGGACGCGAGGCCGCCTGATGATCTGGGAGACCGTCCGCCTCGCGTCCCAGGCGATCGTCAGGAATTCGCTCCGCTCGTTCCTGACCGTGCTCGGCGTCGTGATCGGCGTCGGCGCCGTGATCGCGATGGTGACGATCGGCAACGGCACGACGGCGCAGGTGAAATCGGAGATCTCGGCGCTCGGCACCAACCTCCTCTTCCTGCGCCCCGGCCAGGGCTTCGGCCCGCGCCAGGGCGACGCGGCGAACTTCACGCTTGCCGACGCCGACGCGATCTCGCGCCAGATCGGCGGATTGCAGGCCGTCGCCCCGACGACCGGCGCCAGCGCCAATGCCGTCTACGGAAACCAGAACTGGAACACCTCCATCACCGGCACCACCGACGACTTCCTCGTCGCGCGCGACTGGCCGCTCGTCGAGGGGCGGCAATTCCTCGACGGCGAGGAGCGCGCCGGCAAGGCCGTCTGCATCATCGGCAAGACCGTCCGCAAGGAGCTCTTCGGCGGCAGCGATCCGCTCGGCGAGAAGATCCGCCTCGGCACGGTCTCCTGCCAGGTGATCGGCGTGCTCGAGGAGAAGGGGCAGTCGAGCTTCGGTCAGGACCAGGACGACACCGTGCTGATGCCGATCCGCGCGGTGCAGCGCCGCTTCGCCGGCAAGAGCGACGTGTCGTCGATCTATCTCTCCGCGGAGGACGGCGTCGACACCACGAAGGTCAAGCGCGACGTCACCTTCCTGATGCGCGAGCGGCGCCACATCGGGCCCAACACGGACGACGATTTCCGCGTCAACGACATGGCCGAGATGGTGGCCACGCTGACCAGCACCACGAAGGTGCTGACCGGGCTCCTCGCCGCCGTCGCCGCCGTCAGCCTCCTCGTCGGCGGCATCGGCATCATGAACATCATGCTGGTCTCGGTCACCGAACGGACGCGCGAGATCGGCATCAGGCTGGCGATCGGCGCAGAGGAAGGCCAGGTGCTGATGCAGTTCCTGGTCGAAGCCGTGGTGCTCTCGCTCTTCGGCGGGCTGATCGGGGTCGCACTCGGCCTCGGGCTCTCGGGCGCCGCCTCGCTCGGCCTCGGCGTCCCCTTCGTGCTCGACCCGAAGATCATCGCCCTCGCCTTCGTGTTCTCCGCGGCGGTCGGCGTCGGCTTCGGCTATTTCCCGGCGCGGCGCGCCGCCCACCTCGATCCGATCGAGGCGCTCCGCCACGAATGAGCCGGGCGCGAGGAGGGCCGAGCGTCATGGCGAGGCCACGAATAGCGGGGATAGTGAGCGATCCGGTGGAGATTCCACTGGATTAGTGTGTTGCGTGCGTGCGGCGGCCAAATGAATGCGGCAGATTGCGTCGAACGGAACCGGGCGCGGAGGCACGTCCTTGCTTGACCGGGTCGACGCCGCGGGAACCGCTATCGCTCTTCGCCCGCGCGCCAAGGAGCGCGTGATCGAGATCGGCGACCAGACGGTCGTCGTCGGCGATTGCACCAGGATTCTCGCCGAACTCCCTGAGCAATCGGTCGACGTGGTTGTCACGTCGCCCCCCTACAACATCGGATTGAATTACCGCTCCTATGACGACGGCGGCGATCGCGACGCCTATCTCGCCTGGCTCGCCGAGATCGGGCGGCTCCTGCATCGCGTGATGAAGGATGACGCCTCGTTCTTCCTGAACGTCGCCGGCACCTGCACCGACCCCTTCATCGCGCCCGACGCGGCAAACGCCATGCGCGAGACCTTCCGTCTGCAGAACGCCATCGTCTGGGTGAAGTCGCTCTCGATCGGCGACGACACGTTCGGCCATTTCAAGCCGGTCAACTCGCCGCGCTATCTGAACCACACGCACGAGCACGTCTTCCACTTCACCAAGGAGGGCAGGACGCCGCTCGACCGGCTCGCCGTCGGCGTTCCCTTCAAGGACAAGTCCAACATCGCCCGCTGGCATCATCAGAACGACCGCCGCTGCGCCGGCGACGTCTGGTTCATCCCCTACGAGACGATCCGCTCGAAATCCGACCGCGATCATCATCCGAGCCCCTTCCCCGTGGCGCTGCCGGAGCGCTGCATTAAGCTCCACGGAAAAGAGCGGGCGACGGTGCTCGACCCCTTCCTCGGCGTCGGCGCGACGCTCCTCGCCGCGCAGCGTCTCGGCTGCCCCGGCATCGGCATCGAGATCGATCCGACCTATGCGGAATCCGCCGCCTGGCATCTTAGGGAACGGCTGATCTAGAGCCGCGGCCGGCCGCGCGTTCCCATGTGAATCCGCGTCCCCGTGCGCGTCCCTGCGTCCTTAACAGAACGTAAACCGTTCTTGCCGATGATCCGGCTTCGAAGCGGCCCGGTCGGCTATTGCCGATCCGCATTCGGAGCGATGAGATGGCGAGCAAGCGCAAATCGTTCGCGGGTCGTTCGGCCGGTGAGGCGCGCGCGGCCGCGTCGGACTGGCTCAGGAACTTCCGCGACCACGGGCCGCTCGAGATCAAGAGCATCAGCGTCTCGGAGGAGAACAGGCGCTACGTCGCCACCGTGATCTATGGCGAGATGGCAGTCGAGCCGGCGCCGCCGCAATATTTCGCCGACTACCGGCCGGTCTTTCTGAAGACGGCTTAGCCGGCTTTCTCGAAGAGCGCCTTCGGCGGCAGAGCTTGCCGATGGCAGACGAATTCGCACCAACTCTGCGCCGCGCCGTTCTTGTCGTGGCGCTTTTGAACCTCGCCTATTTCGGCGTCGAGTTCTCCGTCGCGCTCAAGATCGGCTCCGTCTCGCTTTTCGCCGACGGCGTCGATTTCCTCGAAGACACCTCGGTCAACCTCCTGATCCTCGTGGCGCTCGGCTGGAACGCGAAGAACCGCGCGCGGCTCGCAATGGGGCTTGCCGCAATCATCCTCGTTCCCGGATTGGCGGCGGTGTGGACGGCGCTGCAGAAATTCTCAGCCCCTGTGGCGCCGGCGGCCGTGCCGCTGACGCTGACCGGCAGCGGCGCGCTCCTCGTCAATCTCACATGCGCCTTCATTCTCGCGCGCTTCCGCCATCACGCCGGCAGCCTGACCCGCGCCGCCTTCCTCTCCGCCCGCAACGACACGCTCGCCAACGTCGCGATCATCGGCGCGGGGCTTGTGACGGCCGCGACGCGCTCGCTCTGGCCGGATCTGATCGTGGGGCTCGGGATTGCGGCGCTCAACGCGGATGCGGCGCGGGAGGTGTATTCAAGAGCGAAGAAGGAGCATGCGGGAGAGCCGGAGGCTTAGTTCAAGATACCCGTGAGCGCCCGAATTGCTTGGGGAGAAACTCCTCCCCGATACTTTTCTTCAAGCAAACGCCACTGCCCGGGAGAGCCAACGTGTTCCGCGAACGTGTGTCCGTTCTTGTCCTGCTTGGAGAGCGTCACCTCTAAACAGAACCCCATCGCCACGGCGCACAACCGAGTGCGGCGTGAACCAAATGGAGCTTTCGTTAGCGCGGTTGACCAGCCACCCGCGCACCGCTTCTCCGCCAAATTGGGCGACAAAGGCATCCGCGTTGGCGTGGCATGCATTCGGGATCGCAGGCTCAAATTCAACGCATTGAAGCTCGGCACTGTTCGCAGCTCGGGCAAGAAGCTCATCGAAGTAAGAATCTTCTTCTGTTGGCGCCATCCCTATTCCGCCGCCACCTTCGGCGCCGGCCCCTTGACCGCCAACGCCTTCCCCAGCCGATCCGACTCGAACGCCAGGTCCAGCACATGCTGCAGCTCGGTCGCGCGGCGGAAGCTCGGCTCGAGGTTCTCGCCGCTTCCGACCGCGTCGATGAAGGTCTCGTAGGTGGTCGGCACCGGCGGGCAGTCGACTTCGTGCCAGGTCTGCGTGTTCACGTCGGGGCCGGCGCAGATGCGCATCCCCATCTTCTCGCTCTCGAACCACATCTCGAGCGCGCCCTTCGTCCCGAACACGCCGAGGTTCATGGCGTTCGCGTAGCCGGTCATCCAGCGGCTCGCATGCACCACGCCGAGCGCCCCGCCGTCGAACTCGATCGACATGACGAAGCTGTCGTTGGCGTCGAGCTTGTAGGCGCCGATCTGGTCGCCCTCCGCCTTGCCGAAGGTCTTCATGCGGCAATGCACCGAGACCGGGTCCTGGTCGGCGACATAGGAGGCGAAATCGAGGATGTGGATGCCGATATCGCCGAGCACGCCGCGGCTTCCGTGCGCGCCGGAAAGCCGCCACAGCCAGCGCTCCTGCGTCCGCCAGTCGCCCCAATGCGTGCCGACGAGCCAACTCTGCAGATAGGCGGCGTCGATATGGCGGACGTCGCCGATCATCCCGTCCTCGACCAGCGCGCGCGCCATCTGCATCACCGGCAGGCCGCGATAGCGGAGGTTCACCATGTTAACGAGGCCGCGCTTCTCCGCCGCCTCCGTCATCGCCAGCGCCTCGGCATGGCTCGGCGCCAGCGGCTTCTCGCACATGATCGGCTTCCCCGCCTCGATCAGCTTCATCGTCGTCGCGTAGTGGACGGCGTCGGGCGTCACGTTGGTGGCCGCGTCGAACTCACCCCAGGCGATCGCCTCGTCGAGGTCGGTGAAGTATTTCGGGATCTTGTGCTCCGCGCAGAACGCCTTCAGCCGCTCTTCGGAGATATCGACGCCGGCGACGATCGTGCAGCCGGCGACCTGGTTGAAGAAATGCACATGCCGCTCGGCCATCGCGCCGGTGCCGAGCAGGAGAACGCGGACGGGTTTGAGGCTCATTCCAACGCCCCGGACTGCTGTCTTGGCTGGCGGCAACTTTTGAAGCCCTCATCCTGAGGTGCAATGCCGACGCGGTCGGCATTGCCTCGAAGGGCGTGCGGAACAAGACGGGACAGCCGCGCTGCGTGCTCCAAGGCTCCGCCCTTCGACAAGCTCAGGGCGGAGCACCTCAGCATGAGGGAGCTTGGGGTCTCCAGGACGCTCATCGGAACCCAGCCTCGCCCGGCGCGTGGAGATGCGGGCCGCGGCTTTCGATCTTCTCCGGCGCCTTCTCGGTCGGCACGTTCGGCGCCTCCGCGATAGTCGTCCAGCGCGGCAGCGGATTGTGCGCCCAGGCGACGGCGTTGCGGAGGATCATCCCGATCTCCGGCTGGTGGTAGATCGGATAGGTCTCGTGGCCGGGCGAGAGATAGAAGACGCGCCCCGCCCCTCGGCGCCAGGTCATGCCGGAGCGGAACACCTCGCCGCCCTGATACCAGGAGATGAAGACGGTCTCGTCGGGCTCCGGTACGGTGAACGGCTCGCCATACATCTCCGTCATCGGCACTTCGACGCATTCGCCGAGGCCCGCCGCGATCGGATGATTGCGGTTGATGACCCAGAGCCGCTCGCGCTCGCCCGCCTCGCGCCATTTCAGGCTGCACGGCGTCCCCATCACGCGTCGAAAAATCTTCGAGAAATGCGCGGAGTGGAGGACGATCAGCCCCATCCCTTGCCAGACGCGCTCCGCCACACGCTCGACCACGGCGTCGGCGACCGCGCCGTGCGCCTTGTGGCCCCACCAGAGGAGCACGTCGGTCGCATCGAGCCGCGCTTCGGATAGGCCGTGCTCCGGCGCCTCGAGCGTCGCGGTCTCGGCGATGATGTTCGGGTCTTGCCGGAGCGCGGCGGCGATCGCGTTGTGCATGCCGTCCGGATAGATTTCGCGAACGTCGGCGTTCTCGCGCTCGTGGATGTTCTCGCCAAAGACGAGGGCTCGGATCGGCATCGGTCCGCTCCTTGGATACGTTTCAGGATCGCGCTTAGGCGGCCGACCGGCGCGCCGACTTCAACCAGTTTCTCAAGCGCTCGACCGCTTCGTCCAGCACCTCGTCGCGCTTGGAAAAACACAGCCGCAGGAAGCTCTTCGGCGCGTCGGTGACATAGAAGGCGGAGACCGGCACGGAGGCGACGCCGGCCTCGACCGTCAGGCGCTTCGCCAGCGCCGCATCGTCCAGGTCGAGACCAAGCGGCGCCATGTCGAGGGTCAGGAAATACGTGCCTTCGCAGGCGATGACACCCATCCCAAGCGCCGCGCAAGCGCCCGCAAGGCGGTCGCGCTTTTTCTCAAGGCCGTCCGCCAAGTCTTTGAAATAGCTCTCGTCCTTGCCGAGCCCGTAGGCGACCGCCTTCTGCAGGTCGGGCGGCGTGGTGAAGGTGGTGAACTGGTGCGCCTTCACGATCGGGTCGAGCAGCGCCGGCGCCGCCGTCACGTAGCCGACCTTCCAGCCGGTCAGCGAAAAGCTCTTTCCCGCCGAGCCGATTGCGACGGTCCGCTCGCGCATGCCTTCAAGCGAGAGCATCGAGATGTGGCGGCGCTTGTCGAAGACGATGTGCTCGTAAACCTCGTCGGCGATCACGTAGGCATCGTAGCGGATAGAGAGGTCGGCGATGCGCCGTAGCTCCTCGCGCGAATAGACCTTCGCGGCCGGATTCTGCGGGTTGTTGAGAAGCACCGCCTTGGTCCGCGGCGAGAACGCCTTGGCGAGCGCGTCGCCGTCGAGCTTCCAATCGGGCGGCGTCACACGGACGAGTTTCGGGATGCCCCCCGCCCGCTTCACCAGCGGCAGGTAGCAGTCGTAGAGCGGCTCAATCAGCACCACCTCGTCGCCAGGCTCGACGATGGCGCTTATCGCGTCCGACAGCGCCTCCGTCGCGCCGGAGGTGACCAGCACTTCCTTCACCGGATCGACATCAAGCGCGTGGAACCGCTTCCAGTTCGCCGCGACCGCCTCTCTGAGCGCCATGATTCCCATCATCGGCGGGTACTGGTTCGGCCCTTCGATCAGCGCCTCGGCGGCCTTCCGGCGGATGTCCTCGGGCCCGTCGACGTCGGGAAAGCCCTGCCCGAGATTGACCGCCTTGTGCGCGATCGCGAGCCGGCTCATCTCCTCGAAGATGGTCGTCGGCAGGCCGGTATAGACGGAGTTCGTGGGCTTCATCTTGGGCGTTCGCGTCGCTTTCGCCACAGCTAAGCCGCGAACGCGGGCGCCTGCAAGCCTTGCCGAACCCCAAGATCAGCCCGCCGAATCCCGCCCATTCCGTTGGCCTATTCTTAACCGGGCTCTGCGAAATTCCCGCTCCTTCCGAAGAGACCACCCATGGCGCAAGCGCAACCGGCCCACGAGCACGAGGAGGCGATCGACCGCCTCCGGGGCGACGTCCGCGACGACGCGAAGATGTTCCATCTTGCGCCGGTGTCGCTGTGGCTTGAGGACTTCAGCGCCGTCAAGAAGCTCTTCGACGTTTGGCGGAAGGCCGGGGTGACGTCGCTCCGCGAGCACCTTGTCGCCGACCCCTCACGCGTCAAGGTCTGCTCGAACTTGATCCGGGTCATCAAGGTCAACCGCGAGACGCTCTCGCTCTTCGAGGCGCGCGACCTTGAAACGCTTGTCCAGAACCTCGACCGTGTTTTCCGCGACGACATGCTCGATCACCATATCGAGGAGCTGGTGCAGCTCTGGGACGGCGCCACCGAGTTCGTCAGCCATACGGTCAACTATTCGCTCAGCGGCCGGCGGCTCGACGTGCAACTCAAAGGCAGCGTCCTTCCCGGCCACGAGGAGGACTGGAGCCGCATCCTGCTCGCGGTTGAGGACGTGACGGAGCGCGAGGCCGGGCGCAGGCGTCTCGCCGCCAGCGAGACCTATGCGCGCGGGCTCTTCCAGCATTCGCCGGTGTCGCTCTGGGTGGAGGATTTCTCCAGCATCAAGCGGCTGCTCGACGAATTGCGCGAGATCGGCATCTCCGACTTCCGCATCTTCACCGACGTGCATCCGGAGTTCGTTCGGCGCTGCTTGAGCGAGATCCGCGTGCTCGACGTGAACCGGCATACGCTGAAGATGTTCGGCGCTCCCGACCGCGCGACGCTGCTCAATCGCCTCGGAGAAGTGTTCCGCGACGACATGGAGCAGCATTTCCGCGAACAGCTCATCGATCTGTGGGACGGCAAGCTCTTTCAGCTGCGCGAGGTGGTGAACTACGCGCTCGACGGAAGCGAGCTTCACGTCCACATGCAATTCTCCGTGCTTCCCGGCTACGAGGACGACTGGTCGCTGGTGCAGGTGGCGCTGACGGACATCACCGCGCGCAAGAAGGCCGAGGCCTATCTCGAATACCTCGGCAAGCACGACGTGCTGACCAGGCTCTACAACCGCTCCTTCTACGTCGACGAGCTGAACCGGCTGGAGCGTCAGGCGCCCTTCCCGGTCTCCCTCATTATGGCCGACCTGAACGGCCTAAAGGCCACGAACGACCGCCTCGGCCACGCCGCGGGAGACGCCCTCCTCCGCCGTGTCGGCGAAGTCCTGAACAAGGCCGTCGACAGGCCGCGCACGGCGGCGCGGATCGGCGGCGACGAGTTCGCCTTGCTCCTGCCGGCGACCGACGAGCGGCAGGCGGCGACGCTGGTGGAGACCATCCAGAACCTGGTCGAGCTCAACAACCAGTTCTATTCGGCAACGCCGATCAACCTTTCGCTCGGCGCGGCGACCGGCCGGACGGGCGAACGGCTCGAGGACGTCGCAAAGCGCGCTGATGCAGAGATGTACGAGGCGAAGCGCGAATACTATTCGCCCGCCGAGCATCTCCGCCGGCTTGCCGGCGCCGCATAGGGCCTGCGCTTCTCGGCCACCAGCAAGGCGCGCCGCCGTCTATTCGGAAATATCGACGCCCTCGAACGCGTGCCGCCCCAGCGGGTCCATCTTGAAGCCGGTGACGTTCGCGCGCGTCGCCATGAACACGACCGAGTGTGCAATCGGCACCCACGGCGCGTCGTCGTGGAAGATGACCTGCGCCTGGCGGTAGAGTTTCTCGCGCTCGCTGCGGTCCGAGATGCGCTTCGCCTCGGTGACAAGCTGGTCGTAGTCGCGGTTGCACCACTTGGCGATGTTGTTGCCTCCGGGCCTCGCCGAGGTGCAGCCCAGGAGCACGTCGAGGAAGTTGTCTGGATCGCCGTTGTCGCCGGTCCAGCCGTAGAGCGCCATCGACATATCGCCATTCTGCAGTCTGGTGCGATAGGCGCTCCAGTCCTCCGACTTCAGCGTCGCGCGGATGCCGATCTTGGCGAGGTCATACTGGATGAGCTCGGCGACGCGCTTGCCGTTCGGATTGTAAGGACGGCTCACCGGGATGTACCAAAGATCGGTGTCGAAACCCTCGGCGAGCCCAGCCTCGATCATCAGCTTCTGCGCGGCGGCGGGATCGTAGGGATAGTCCTTGATGTCGTCGTTATAGGACCAGAGCGTCGGCGGGATCGGGTTCTTGGCGATGACGCCGGCGCCCTGATACACCGCCTCGATGATTGCCGCCTTGTCGATCGCCATGTTGACCGCGCGGCGGATGCGCACGTCGTCGAAGGGCGGCTTCGTGGTGTTCATGGCGAGATAGCCGATGTTGAAGCCCTCCTGCTCGAGGAACTTCAGGTCCGGATCGGCTTCGATCGCCGCCCGGTCGCTCGGGCTCGGGAAGGCGATCACGTGGCATTCGCCGGCTTTGAGCTTGGTCAGCCGCACGGCCGCGTTCGGCGTGATCGAGAAGACCAGCGTGTCGATCGGCTGCTTGCCCTCCCAATAGTTCTGGAAGGCGCGATAGCGGACCGCGATGTCAGGCTGGAATCCGACGAACTGGAACGGGCCGGTCCCGATCGGCTCCTGATCGATCTTCTCCGGAGTGCCGGCCTTCAGAAGCAGATCGCCGTATTCGGCCGACTGCACGCTGTTGAAGGGCATGGCGAGGTCGGCGATGAACGGCGCCTCCGGGCGGTTCAGCCGGATGCGCACCGTGTAGTCGTCGAGCTTGTCGATCGACTGCAACAGGTCCGGCATCCCCATGTCCTTGAAGTAGCCGTAGTTGGTGCCGCCGACGCCGTGATAGGGGTGGTCTTCCTTCCATTGCCGCTCGAAGGAGAAGAGCACGTCGTCCGCGTTCATCTCGCGGCTCGGCGTGAAGACCTCGTTGGAGTGGAACATCACCCCGTGGCGAAGATGGAAGACGTATTCGAGGCCGTCGTCGGAGATCGACCAGGATTCGGCGAGAGAGGGTTCCGGCTCGGTGGAACCGGGCGGGAACGCGACGAGCGTGTTGAAGAAGAGCCGCCCGACGTTCATCACCGGTCGTCGTCGTCACGATCTGCGGGTTGAGCGATTCCGGGTTGCCTTCCGAGCAGAAGACCAGCGTCTTCGCAGCGGTGCCGTTCGCTGAGACCGCCAAGGCCGTTGCCAGGGCGGCAGCAATCGCAAATCGCATGCTCTTAAGCTCCCTCGAGCTGGAATCGCCGTTCCGCGGCGACCTCCGGCGTGACGTCGCCGACAACCTTCGGGATGTCGATGGTGAAGCGCGTTCCGCGGCCGACCTTGCTGTAGAGATTGACGTGTCCCTGCAGGCGGCTGGTGACGAGGTTGAAGACGATGTGGAGCCCGAGGCCGGTGTTGCCGCTGCTACGCCCGGTCGTGAAGAAGGGATCGAAGACCTTTCCGATGTTCTCCGGCGGGATGCCCTTGCCGTCGTCGGCGAAGACGATGCGGACGGTGTCCACCCGCGGCTCGCTCACGCGGATCGAAAGCCGTCCGGTCTCATCGGGCCCGTAGGCGTGGGAGACGGCGTTGGTGATGAGGTTCGTCAGCACCTGGCCAAGCGCGCCGGGATAAGTGTCGACCATCACGCCGGGCGGACACTCGATCTGCACCTCGTGCTTGGTCTTGCGCAGGATCGGGCGGAGGCTGGTCAAGAGGTCCTGCAGCCATGCGTCCATCAGGAACGGACGGCGTTCGCCGCTCGCCTGGTCGGCCGCCACCTGCTTGAAGCTGTGCACGAGGTCGGCTGCGCGGGAGAGATTGCCGAAGAGGAGCTGCGTCCCCTCGCGCATGCGCTCCACGAACCGCTCGAGCGCGGTGCGCGGAATCTTGCCGGTCGCCGCGATCTCGCCGAAGCGCTTCGCCTCGTCGCCGAGAAGCGTCGCGGTGGTGAGCGCGATGCCGAGCGGCGTGTTGATCTCGTGGGCGACGCCGGCGACGAGCTGGCCGAGCGAGGCGAGCTTCTCCGCCTGGATCAGGTCGGTCTGCGTCTTCCTGAGCTCGGCCAGCGCGGCGTCGGCGCGGTCCTTCGACTTCCTGAGCGCCTGCTCGCGCCGACCGATCTCGGTGATGAAGACGTTGGTGGCGCGCGCCATGTCGCCGAGCTCGTCACGGCGATTGAAATCGGCGATCGGACCGGCGCGGGCGTTCTCGGCAAGCTCGGCCATGCGGCTCTGCAGGAGCCGGAGCGGCCGCGTGATCGAGCGGGCGACGGCGATGCCCGTCACCGAGCCGAGCAGGAGGCCGATGGCGGCGCCGAAGATCAGGATGTTGCGCACGAGCGCGCCGATCTGCTCGGCGTTTCGCGTCAAGCTCTCGTTCAAGATGCGCGCGCGGTCGATCATGCGGCGCGTGGTTGCGTCCATCTCGTCGAGGATGTGGGTCTGTTCGTCGAGGCCGCTGAGCGCGGTGGCAAGCCCCTGCCGCCACTGGTTCAGCGCGTCGATCATCTCCGACTGGATGAGCGGCGAGATCGGCATCGACGACATTGTGTTGCTGAGGCCCAGGCTCTCGTCGTGGATTTGCGAGATCGCCGCAGTGTCGCGACTCGCCAGCGCCGTGGCGGTGCGGTTGGAAAGTTTCAGGGTCTCGATCGCGATGTCCTGCGTCGCCCGCTCGGTCTCCGCCGATTGCACCGAATAGGTCAGAAGCTCCGCGACCTGGTCGTGGAGCGCGCCCATCTCGGTCGAATGGACTTTGAGCAGCCGCTCGAGCCAATCCGACAGAACGGCTCGGGGATTGTCGCTCGCGGTCTCCGAAACGGGCGGCGCGTCCGCCGGCGCGGCGACGCTCTTGTCGTAGGCGTCGGTCAGCTGCGCGAATTCCGTCACCTGCTGCTTCTGGTCGGCGGCGCCGAGCGCCTCATTCAGACGCTCCGCCGCGGCTTTCACGCGGCCGAGCGCGAAGGTCAGGGCGTCGGTTCCCGCGGGGGGCGTCGCCGCCTCGGGAGCGTCGGGCCGGGCGCGGATCAAGGCAACCGCCGCGATCGCGGCGGTCACTTCGTAGCCACGATCGACGATGTCGCGCTCGAAGCGGAGCTTGCGGTCGCTGTCGGCGAGCAATTCGACGATGTCGGCGTTCGAGCTGTGCTGGCGCTCGCGCGCGTCGTCGGTCAGCTTGACGAGCGTATTGGCGCGCTCGCCCATCTCCGCCACCAGCCCGTCGTTGCGCACGGTGACGTCGACCAGCCGGCGCATGTTCTCACGGTAGCGCTGCAGCGCGTCCATGGCCTCTTTCGTGGCGTCAACGCTGGCGCTGTCGCGCACCACGCCGGAGAGCCGGATGAGGTCGAACCGCGCCTGCTCCGCGTAGGCGAGGAAAAGCTCGTAGTTGTGCGTGCGCTCGCCGCGCGTCGTCTCGAGGAAATCGTCGCGCGATGCGCGCGCGGAAAGCAGGTTGCGGTAGATGGTGCCGGCGAGGACGGCTCCGGAACGGGCGCGGTCGGCCTCGTTCAAAAGCACGAAAGCGGCGAGCGCGATGGCCGCCGCGATTGTGATCGGAATGCCGCCGACCAGAAAGACCTTGTAGGTGATACGCATTCCACCACCCCGGCCGGGTCCCCACGCCCGGCGCCCGCCGATCTTACCAGAGGGGGGCGGAGGGGGGCGAGATGCGAACGAAGCACCGGGCGGGGGGTCGGGGACTGCGGGGCGCGCATTCATCGGCATGCCGTCGCAGGGTCTCGGGTTTCTAGCGCTGCGCGATCTCCGCGGTCGGGATGCGCAGGAGTAGGGTGGTCGACTGGCCGGTCTGGTAGCCGACGGTTACAGTGCGGACGTGCGGCGCCGGCCGACCGTCGGCGGTCGAAAGGCACGACGCATCGATGTTGGGCCAAGTCGCGGTGGCGCAATCGGCGGCGCGGGCGAGGTCGCCCTTCTGGGCGCGGGTCGCGGCGGCGGCGATCGCCGGATCGACCGTGGCGTCGGAAATGGTAGCAAAGGCTCCGCCGATGCGCGCGGCGGCGATGTCCGCCTCGGCGCGGGTGGCTGCGGCGTGGGCGCCGCCGTTCAAAGGGGCGAGCATCAAGCCAGCGACGATCAAGGCGAGGCCAAAGAGGATCGCGGCGGCGACGAACTTGCGGGACTCGATCATATTCAAACCCTCCGGAGCTCTTGGCTCCCCGAATGGCAAAGGGTTTTACTGGCCGGCCTTTTCGCGGTGTTTTCGCGGGAAGCGGAAAGGTGTTTCGTCCGGACCTCCAATGTTTCTTCGGAGCGGCTGGCGAAGAAACAAATGAAGGCTAGCCGCCCTCCCCGCCTCCGTCCGGCGAGAAGACGTAGCCGGCGCCACGCACCGTCTTGATGACGCGGGGATGGGCGGGATCCGGCTCGATCTTCCGGCGGATGCGGGTGATCCTCACGTCGATCGCGCGGTCGAAGGCTTCCGAATCGCGCGCCTGCGCAAGGTCGAGCAGCCGTTCGCGCGTCAACACGCGCTTCGGATTCTCGGCGAAGGCCTTCAGCAGGCCGAACTCGGAGGCCGTCAGCGGATGCTCGTTTCCCTCTTCGTCGCGGAGCGTGCGCGCATCGAGGTCGAGCCATTTGGTGCCCATCTTGACGGTGCGGTTCGGGGTCCCGGACGCGCCCGGGGGCGCGGCCGTGCTACGCCGCAGCACCGAACGCACGCGGGCCAGGAGCTCGCGCATCTCGCAGGGCTTGGCGAGATAGTCGTCGGCGCCGAGCTCAAGCCCGACGACGCGGTCGATCGGGCTTGCCGTCGCCGTCAGCATGATGACCGGCACATTCCCCGACTGCTTGAGGAAACGGACGAGCGACAGCCCGTCCTCCTCCGGCATGTTCAGATCGAGCACCACGAGGTCCGGCCGCGCCTGCCCGACGGCCTGGCGCAGCGACGGGCCGCCGTCGCAAAGCGTCACGTCGAAGCCGTGCATCTTCAGATAGTCGCCGATCAAGTCGCGTGCGGCGGGCTCGTCGTCGACGACGAAGATGTTCTGCTGCTGGCTCATTCGGCATCCATCTTGTCAAGCAAAGGCAACGCGATGGCAAACACGGCCCCGCCGGACGGGCCGCAACTCTCCACGAAGATTCGGCCCTTGTGAAGGTCGACGATGCGCTTGGCAATGGACAAGCCGAGGCCGGTCGAGCTCTCCCCGCCCGTCGGCTTGGCGGAAAGCCGCTGGAAGCGCCCGAAGACCCGGTCCTCGTCCTCCGGCGAAAGGCCGGGCCCGTCGTCGGCCACCCGGATCAGCGCCTCGCCGTCCGAGCGCGTCAGGCTGACGTCGATGCGGCCGCCAAGCGGGCTGTATTTGACGGCGTTGGAGATCAGGTTGTCGACCGCCTCGCGCAGCCTTTCCGTGTCGCCTTCAACGTTAACCCCAGGCTCCACCGCAACCTGCAGCTCCTGGTCCTTGCCGGCGGCGAGCTTGCGATTGTGCTCCGACACCTCCGAGACGAGCACGCCGAGATCGAGCGTATAGGAGCGGACCGAGATGTCGACCGCATCGGCGCGGGCGTCGGCGATCAGGTCCTCCACCATCGCCGTCAGCCGGCGCGCCGATTGCCGGATATGCTCGATCTGGTCGCTCGCCTGCTTCTCCGAGAGCGGCGTTTTCGACAACAGCTCCTTCAGGATCTCGGCGCGGCCGAGAATGACGCCGAGCGGGTTCTTCAAATCGTGCGCGACGGTGCCGAGCACTTCACCCTTGAACGAGTTCGCGCGCTTCAGCCGCTCGCTCTGATTTTCCAGCCGCTCCTTGGCGGCAAGAAGCTGCGCGGTCCGCTTCGCCACCTTCTCCTCGAGGCGAAGGTTGGCGCGCTCGAGCCGCTCGTAGAGCGTGACGTTGTCGAAGGCGGCGGCGAGCCTGCTGCAGAACACCTCGACCAATGCCTTGTCGGTGTCGGACAGCTCCTTGTCGGCATCCATCAGCGCCACCAGCTCGCGGCCGCTGCCGGTGCCCATGTAGAGCAGATAGCGGCCGCGCCCGAATTCGTGGCGGCGGCTCTCGAAGGCCGCGTGGATGAGGTTCGCGAGTTCTGTTTCGAGCGGACGGCGGTTCTCGGCGGCGGCGTAGTGGCGATAGTTCCCCGAGCCGGCGAGCACCGAAAGCCCGTTCGCGCTATCGACCTCGCGCAGTACCAGGATGCCGGCACACTCGACCGCCATCAACGAGGAGAGCTGCGTCAGCACCCCCTCGGCGAGGCGCTGCAGCGAGCGCTGGTCGAAAAGCGTCGCGGCGGCGTCGATGATGATCTCAAGCCCGCGCCGTGTCTGCACCAGTTTCTGCAGCTGCTCGTAGCTTCTGAGCGCCGCCGTCAGCGTGGTGAAGAGCTTGTCGGCGGTGAGCTCCGTCTTCGCCTTGTAGTCGTTGATGTCGTAGTCGACGACGACCTTGCGCTCCGGCGCCTGGCCGGGCTGTCCGGTTCTCAAAATGATTCGGACGGTCTCGTTCTTCAGCTCCTCGCGCACGAATTGGACGAGTTCCAGCCCAGCCCCCTCCGTCTCCATCACCACGTCGAGGAAGATGACAGCCATGTCCGGATTTGCGCGGAAGAGCTCGCGTGCCTCCGCCGCGGAGCGGGCCGAAAGCAGATCGAGCTTGCGCCCATGCAGAGTGAAATCCTGCAACACGAAGCGCGTCCCGGTATGGACCCCCTGATCGTCGTCGACGATCGCCACCTTCCAGCGCGGCAGGTCGGGCGGCGCGGGGACCGCTTCGTCTTCTGTCAGTGTGACGAATTCGGCCTCTTCGGCCACCGGGAACTCTCCCTCAATTCCTTGGGATTACTAAGTTCTTCTGTCGCAGCGGAGATGAAAAGAGGCAAGACCCGCCCGGTCCGCTCGCCTTCTGCGTCCGGGCCTCCCGGTTCGCGGGGCTCTGGCCAGGATCGATTGCCCCCCTCGGAAGGCTGGAATCACCCGCTCAGGTCGTCGACGCGTCACAAAATGCGTTTTAGAGTTGCGCTTTGCTCGACCCTTCGACCAGAATTCACCGTCCCCCGACGAAGAGGAGGCTGCCATGGCTTCGAAACCCAGGAAATCGCGGCGCCGGGGACTGCCGCCGGCGAGCGCAGTGTTGCGGGAAATGGTGCTCGTGCCGGGAGCCGCAGCGCTTGCCGCCGCCGCCGGCACGCGCGCGGCACTTCGCACCTACCGGGTGCTGCGGACAAACGAAGTCGATCCGAAAGACAGGAAGCTCAACAAGATACAGACCACGGCTCTCCGCGCCGGGTTCGTGCGGGCGCCAGGCGACGCCTTCGAAGGCACCGCGCGCCGGGCCGCGAAGCTCTCCATCTCGAGCGCCAAGGTGGAGACGTTCGGCGACGTTCAGGATCTGATCGACACGCTCCCGTCGCACACGGCGATGAAGAACCGCAAGCCGAAGATCAGCAAGGACAAGACTTCGAAGCGCGTGAAGGAAGAGCAGCGGAACGTGCGCCTGCGCGCGTTCATCTACGCCGCGAGCCGCGAGGACGACAACGACTTCCACCTGATCGTCGGGCACGACCCCGACCTGCAGCACCCCGTCTATATGACGATGGAACTGTCCGGATTGCCCGCAACGAGCAGTTCGCACCACGCGAAGCTGAAGGCAGTGCGCGATACCTACAAGGACTTCTTCGGCAGCAGTATCCAGGACACGACCTACGATTTCTACGATCCGCCGATCCCGATCGAGGTAGAAGGGTCGTTGTTCTGGGATGCCAGCCATGCGACGGGCTCGCGGCCGGGGCCGTCGACGCTCCGGCCCGACATGCCCGTCGTGTGGGAGGTCCATCCCATCTCGAAGATCGTTTTCGAACCATGAGGTGGGGCGATGTCGCGGGGCGAAAACCCGCCTGCGAAGGGTCCAAAGCGCAGCGTTCGAAAGAAGGAGCGCCCGGGTCTGCCGAATGCTTCGTCCGTCGTCGAGGAGGGGACGCTCACTTCGCCGATGGGGCGCCGCTATCGGGTGATCCGGACCACGGAAAAGGACCCGTACGACAAGGAGAGTTCCGACGCGGGAAAGCGCTAGCGGGCTCCTCGGTGACGTTACGGGGCTGGCTGGGGCGCCAGGATTCGAACCTGGGGTGGCGGGACCAAAACCCGCTGCCTTACCGCTTGGCTACGCCCCATGGCGCAGAGTCGCGGGCGATATAGCGCCTCCCCTCGCCCGCGGCAACGAAGCGGCGGCGAGTCGCCGCGGAGGTCGGCGTAAGTCCAGTATTTCGGATTGGCGTGCCGGCCGTAGCTCGAAGAGCGAAGGCTGGTCGGAGCGGCAGGATTTGAACCTGCGACCCCCTGCTCCCGAAGCAGGTGCGCTACCAAGCTGCGCTACGCTCCGCCAAGGCGGGCGGATATAGCCGCTGCCCCCAGGCACCGCAAGGTCGCGGCACCCCGCGCCGCGCCTGCGCTTGCGCAAAGGGCGGCCCGCCCGAGCGGACCGCCCTCGCTTTCCGGCCAAGGAGGCAGGCCGGCGGCGTGTGTCGGGTGCCGTCTACATCTTCGGCATCAACACCTTGTCGATCACGTGGATCACGCCGTTCGACTGGTTGACGTCGGCGATCGTCACCTTCGCCGCGTTGCCGGCCTCGTCATAGATCCAGAGGCTGTTGCCCTTGACCTCGGCGGTGATCGTGTCGCCGGAGACGGTCGTCAGGTTCACCTTGCCGCCCATCGCCTTCGCCTTCTTCATGATGTCGGCCGCCGACATGTCTCCGGCGACGACGTGATAGGTGAGGATATGGACGAGCGTGGCCTTGTTCTCCGGCTTCAGGAGGTTGTCGACCGTGCCGGCGGGGAGCGCGTCGAAAGCGGCGTTGACCGGGGCGAAGACAGTGAACGGTCCTGGCCCTGAAAGCGTGTCGACGAGGCCGGCGGCCTTCACCGCCGCGACCAACGTGGTGTGATCCTTGGAATTGACCGCGTTCTCGATGATGTTCTTTTCCGCGTACATCGGCGCGCCGCCGACCATCACGGGTCCGCCTGCGAACGAGGGCGCGGCGACGAAACCAAGGCCGAGGACTGCCGCGGTCGCGAGGACGCGCGTGAACTTCGAAAGGGTCTTTTGCATCTTTGTCTCCCGCATTCCCTTGATGGGTGCGTGGAGTGCTACGGAAGCGCGCGCCGGATAGTTTTCGGCCTGGGACCGAACCACGGTCACTAGATCGTGAGATTTGGCGCCTTCGCCGCATGTTCTCCAGGTGGACGGGAGGCGCTTATTTCACCTGCGCCATTCGACCCCTGATTGCGTGGAGGCCGCGCAGAATCTGCCCTTGCGGCGCTTCGCGCGCGCCGGCAGTGTTGATTTCCACCTGCAAACCGTCCTTACCTAGCGGCCAGTGGGGGCTGGCTCATAAATCCGGCCTCGAATTTTTCCCAACGGGAGGTCTTTCTATGTATCTGAAACGCATCGTGAAGGCGGCGCTGGTCGGCGCAAGCCTCGCGGCCCTTGTCGGCGGTGCCGCCTCGGCAAAGACGCTGGTCTACTGCTCCGAAGCGAGCCCCGAGGGCTTTGATCCGGCGCTCTATACGGCCGGCACGACTTTCGACGCGTCCGGGCGTACGGTCTACAATCGGCTGCTCGAGTTCAAGCACGGCAGCACCGAGACGGCGCCCGGCCTCGCGCAGAGCTACGACGTCTCCGACGACGGCCTCGTCTACACGTTCCACCTGCGGCCCGGCGTAAAATTCCAGACGACGGACTTCTTCACGCCAACCCGCGACATGAACGCCGACGACGTCGTCTTCTCGTTCGACCGGCAGCTGAAGACCGACAATCCGTGGAACCAGTACGTCGCCGGCGCGGCGTGGGAATACGCCGCCGGCATGGGCTTCCCCGACCTCATCAAGAGCGTCGAGAAGGTCGACGACCTGACGGTGAAGTTCACCCTCAATCGTCCCGAGGTCCCGTTCCTCGCCGACCTCGCGATGGACTTCGCGTCGATCGTGTCGAAGGAATATGCCGACAAGCTCCAGGCCGACGGCAAGATGGAGCAGATGAACCAGCAGCCGGTCGGGACCGGCCCCTTCACCTTCGTCGCCTACCAGCCTGACGCGGTGATCCGCTACAAGGCCAACCCCGACTACTGGGGCGGCAAACAGAAGATCGACGACCTGGTCTTCGCCATCACTTCCGACGCCGCGGTTCGCGTGCAGAAGCTGAAGGCCGGCGAGTGCCAGATCATGCCGTATCCGAACGCCGCCGACGTCGAGGCGCTGAAGGCCGATCCGAACCTGCAGGTCATGCAGCAGGAGGGCCTGAACGTCGCCTACCTTGCCTACAACACGCAGCAGAAACCGTTCGACAATCCCAAAGTGCGCAAAGCGCTCAACATGGCGATCAACAAACAGGCCATTGTCGACGCGGTCTTCCAAGGCGCCGCCACCGTCGCCAAGAACCCGATCCCGCCGACGATGTGGTCCTATGACGACGCCGTCGTGGACGACGCTTACGATCCGGACGCGGCGAAGAAGATGCTTGATGAAGCCGGCGTCTCCAACCTGTCGATGAAGGTGTGGGCGATGCCGGTGGCGCGTCCTTACATGCTGAACGCACGGCGGGCCGCGGAGCTGATCCAGGCGGATCTTGCCAAGGTCGGCGTCACGGTCGAGATCGTCACTTACGAGTGGGCGGAGTATCTCAAGCTCTCGAAGGCGACGGACCGCGATGGCGCGGTGATGCTCGGGTGGACCGGTGACAACGGCGACCCGGACAACTTCCTCGACACCCTCCTCGGCTGCGACGCCGTCGGCGGCAACAACCGCGCCCAGTGGTGCAACAAGGAGTTCGACGACCTCGTCACCAAGGCGAAAGAGACCCCCGACCAGGCCGCGCGCGTGAAGCTCTATGAGCAGGCGCAGGTGGTCTTCAAGGCCGAGGCGCCATGGGACACGATCGACCATTCCCTGGTCTTCATGCCGATGAGCAAGAAGGTCAGCGGCTATGTTCAGGATCCGCTCGGCTACCACCGCTTCGACGACGTCGACATCGCCGAGTAGTAGTAGAAGTGACATGGAGCGCCCCTACCAACGGGGGCGCTCCAAACGGTTCGTGCGGGGGGGCCGCATGTCGACCACCGACGCCTAGCGACGCAGGATGCTCCGGTTCATTCTCGGACGCGTCGCGGTTCTGATCCCGACCTTCATCGGGGTCTCTTTCATTGCCTTCTCTTTCATTCGCCTGCTGCCCGGCGACCCGGTGATGCTGATGTCGGGGGAGCGCGTGATGGCGCCGGAAAGGCATGCGCGGATCATGCACGAGCTCGGCTACGACCGGCCGTTCGTTGTCCAATACGTGGATTATCTCGGCCATGTTCTGAAGGGCGATTTCGGCAACTCCATCGTCACGAAGCGACCGATCGTGCAGGAGTTCCTCACGCTCTTTCCGGCAACGCTTGAGCTGTCGCTCTGCGCCATCCTGTTTGCGGTCATCCTCGGCATCCCGGCAGGCGTCCTTGCGGCGGTAAAGCGTGGCAGCATCCTCGATCAGGTGGTGATGGGATTCGCCCTGGTCGGCTATTCGATGCCGATCTTCTGGTGGGGGCTCCTTCTCATCATCCTGTTCTCGGGCGTGCTCGGATGGACGCCGGTCTCCGGCCGCATCTCGCTTCTCTATTTCTTCCCTCCCGTCACCGGCTTCATGCTGATCAACTCGCTGCTGTCCGGTCAGCCGGGCGCGTTTCAGTCGGCGGTGAGCCATCTGATCCTCCCCACGATCGTGCTTGGCACGATCCCGCTTGCGGTGATCGCGCGACAGACCCGCTCCGCCATGCTGGAAGTGCTCAGCGAAGACTACGTGCGCACCGCCCGCGCGAAGGGCCTGTCGCCCTTGCGCGTCGTCGGGCTGCATGCGCTTCGGAACGCGCTCATCCCAGTGGTCACAACGATCGGTCTCCAGGTCGGCGTCCTGATGGCGGGCGCGATCCTGACGGAGACCATCTTCTCCTGGCCGGGCGTCGGCAAATGGATGGTCGATTCCGTCTTTCGTCGCGACTATCCGGTGATCCAGAGCGGGCTTTTGATCATCGCCGGCATCATCATGCTGGTGAACCTCGGGGTCGATCTCCTCTACGGTCTCATCAACCCGCGCATCCGGCACAACTGAGGGCGAGCGATGGCCGATATCACAGCCTCCACCGTCGTTCAGTCAGCCCGCAGCGCGCGGCGGACGATGCTCGTCGAGTTCTGGCACTATTTCTCGGAAAACCGCGGCGCGGTGATCGGCCTCGTCTTCTTTGTGCTGCTCGTCCTCACGGCAATTTTTGCGCCGTTTGTCGCCCCGCACGGGCCGACCACCACCTTTACCGACGCCAAGCTCACGCCGCCGAGCTGGCAAGAAGGCGGGCGCGCCGAATTCCTTCTCGGCACCGACGCAATCGGGCGCGACATCCTCTCGCGGCTCATCTACGGGTCGCGCCTCTCGCTCTTCGTGGGCGTCGTCGTCGTTGCCGTAGCCCTCACGAGCGGCATTTTGATCGGCCTTGTCGCCGGCTATTTCCGCGGCTGGGTCGACATCGCGATCATGCGCCTGATGGACATCATCCTGGCGTTTCCCTCGCTCCTCCTCGCACTCGTTCTCGTCGCCGTCCTCGGACCAGGCCTGACCAACGCGATGATCGCAATCGCGCTCGTCTACCAGCCGCATTTCGTGCGGCTGACGCGCGCATCCGTCCTTTCGGAGCGGACCAAGGACTACGTCGTATCGGCGCGGGTCGCCGGCGCGGGCCATGTGCGGCTGATGCTGAAAACCATCCTGCCGAACTGCCTGGCGCCGCTCATCGTCCAGGGGACGCTCTCCTTCTCGACCGCCATCCTCGACGCCTCGGCGCTCGGCTTCCTCGGCATGGGGGCGCAGCCGCCGACCCCGGAATGGGGGACGATGCTCGCCGAGGCGCGCGAATTCATCCTGCGCGCCTGGTGGGTGGTGACCTTCCCCGGCATTGCCATCCTGGTCACTGTGCTTGCCATCAACCTGGTCGGCGACGGTCTTCGCGACGCGCTTGATCCGAAGCTCAAGCGCAGCTGAGGATGGACGCGTGGATCGGATCAGCCGTCGTCGCCGTCGTCATCTCTTCCCTCGTCACCGTCGTTGGGTGGTTCATGTCGATCCGACACGAGCGGGTTCGAGAGAACGAACGACGCGTGGAAAGGATAGAAGATATACAGGCCGCCCTCCTCGCGGACATCCGAAGCACCAGTCACCGGTTCGTGCAGATCGACTTGGATCGCCATCTCGAGCAGGTCGTGGCGCTCATCTCGAGGGTTCCGCCGGGTCAAAGCTTCACACCGTTTGTGCCTCGAGAGCCGGGCAGCCTCCTCTGGCCGTCAATAGCGCAAGAGGTTCAAATCCTGCCGAACGCGGTTATTGATCCGGTGGTGCTCTTCTTCAGCCAACTGGAGAGCGTTCGCTATTTTGTCGACGACTTGCGCAGCGAGGAGTTCGCGGCCCTGGAGCCGGAGCGCAAGATCAATATGTTCCAGGACTACGTCCGGATGATGAAATACCTTGTTTTGCTCGCAGGTGACGCCGAAGCGGCGCTTGCCCACTCGTTAGGGCTTCCGCTCGTCAGTAGCTCGGCTTCGGGCCTGTCGTTCCGGTCAACGGCTTCGGAGCCGGCTTCGGATTCTCGGTCTGGTCTGGCATCACGTTCTCCGAACGACTTGAATATAGGGCCCAGCGGGCGAGAAGACAAATAGCCATGCCCCTTCTCGAGATCCGCAACCTCTCCGTCACCTTCGCCACCGCCGCGGGGCCGTTCAAGGCCGTCGACGGCATCGACCTCGACGTCGATCCGGGCGAGGTCGTGGCGATCGTCGGGGAGTCGGGCTCGGGAAAGTCCGTCGCCATGCTCGCCGTGATGGGTCTCCTCCCAAAGACGGCGACCGTCACCGCCGACCGCCTCGCCTTCGCCGGCGAGGAGCTCTTTGCGCTCTCCGACCGGCGCCGGCGCGCGCTGATCGGCAAGGACATGGCGATGATCTTCCAGGAGCCGATGTCGAGCCTCAATCCCTGCTTCACTGCGGGCTTCCAGATCGGCGAGACGCTGAAGACGCATCTCGGCATGGACAAGGCCGCGCAGCGGGCGCGCACTATCGAACTCCTGCAGGAGGTCGGCATCCCCGAGCCGGAGCGGCGGCTCACCGCCTTCCCGCATCAGCTCTCCGGCGGCATGAGCCAGCGCGTGATGATCGCGATGGCGATCGCCTGCCGGCCGAAGCTCCTGATCGCCGACGAGCCGACGACCGCGCTCGACGTCACCATCCAGGCACAGATCCTCGACCTCTTGCTGGCGCTTCAGAAGGAGACCGGCATGGGCCTCGTCCTCATCACCCATTCGATGGGCGTGGTCGCGGAAACGGCGCACCGCGTCGTCGTCCAGTACGCCGGCCAGCAGGTCGAGCGGCAGGCCGTGCGCGGGCTCTTCGCCGAGCCGCACCACCCCTATACCGTCGCGCTGCTCGATGCCCTCCCCGACCGCGCTACCGGCGACCGCCTGCCGGCCATCCCCGGCGTCGTCCCCGGGCAGGGCGACCGCCCGAACGGCTGCCTCTTCAATCCGCGCTGCGGGTTCGCCACCGACCTCTGCCGCAAGGTGGTGCCGCCGCTCCAACCGGAGGCGCTCGGCATGGCGCTTTGCCACTATCCACGGCACGCGCGACGGGAAGCGGCATGAGCGCGGTCATCGAAGCGGTCGATCTCGCGCGCGACTATGCGGTCAGCCGTGGTGCGTTCCGCGAGCCGGCGGTCGTGCGCGCGCTCGCTGGCGCAACGTTCTCGGTCGCCGCCGGCAGGACGCTCGCGGTCGTCGGCGAATCGGGCTGCGGAAAGTCGACGCTCGCGCGGATCGTGACGATGATCGAGCCGCCGACTGGCGGAAAGCTCACGATCGACGGAGTCGACGTGGCCGGCGCCGACCACCGCGCCATCCGGGCGCTCCGCCGCACGGTGCAGATCGTCTTTCAGAATCCCTACGGCTCGCTCAATCCGCGGCAGAAGATTGGCACCATCCTGGAAGAGCCGCTCATCATCAACACGTCGCTCAGCAGCTCGGAGCGGCGCGCGAAGGCGCTCGACATCCTGCGGCGCGTCGGGCTTCGGCCGGAACATTACGGACGCTATCCGCACATGTTCTCCGGCGGACAGCGGCAGCGCATCGCGATCGCGCGCGCTTTGATGCTGGAGCCGAAGATCGTCGTCCTCGACGAGCCGGTCTCCGCCCTCGACGTCTCGATCCAGGCGCAGATCCTGAACCTTCTTGCCGACCTGCAAGACCAGTTCGGGCTGACCTACATCTTCATCAGCCACGATCTCTCGGTCGTGCGCTTCGTCGCCGACGACGTGATGGTGATGTATCTCGGGCGCCCGGTCGAGATTGCGCCCGTCGCGGAGATTTTCAGCCACCCGCTGCATCCCTACACGCGTGCGCTTCTTTCCGCGACGCCGGTCGCCGATCCTGAAAAGCGCCGCGCGAAGATAAAGCTCGAAGGCGAGCTTCCCTCGCCCTTCGATCCGCCGGGCGGCTGTCCCTTCCACCCGCGCTGCCCCTACAAGCGCGAACCGATCTGCGTCGGCGAGCGCCCGCACCTCATGCGCGCGGGCGCGAGCCTGCACGCCTGCTACGGGGTGGCGGAAGGCTGGATCTCCGAGACGCCGGAAATTCTGCCGCTCAGCGCCTGACGAGGCGCGCGCCCGCCGAGACGAGCGCTGCAGCAAGCGCAAGCTTCACGAGGTCGCCGAGGATGAACGGCACCACGCCGGCGGAGAACGCGCTCGCCGTCCCGATGCCGTGTCCGCCGCTTGAAAGCGCCGCGAACCAGGCGAGCCACATGAAGCCGAGCAGGAAGACGATGGCGTCGCCGAGGACCATGATGCCGAAGAGCTTCAGCGGATTGCGGTCGAAGCCGCGCTCGGCAAGCCATCCGATGACGAAAGCCTCGACGGCGAAGCCGACCAGGAAGCCGCCGGTCGTGCCCAGCATGTAGAGAATCCCGATGCCGCGCTCCGGCGTACCGGAGAAGACCGGGATGCCGAAGGCGCCCTCGAGGAGATAGAGCACGACGGTAGCGAAGCCGAGCCGCGAGCCGTAGGCGGCTGCGATCAGCGCGACGGCGCCGGTTTGCAGCGTCATCGGCACCGGCCAGAACGGCACCTGGATCTTGGCCGAAGCCCAGAGAATGAGGCTGCCGAAGATGGCGAAGCCGACAAGCGCAGCCGCCCGCTTCGTGCTTTCTTCAGGAACGAAGCGGCCGATGAGCGGCCCCTTCACAGCAATGGCATTCATGTCATCCGCCCTTCCGCGCGTCCCTCGTCCCCTATAGAGAGCGCGTCGAAAACCGGCAAGAAGGCGAGCCGCGCAAAGTGCTCGAGTTCAACCACAAATTTCTGCCGCCGATCGATGAGCCGGTAACCGTCGCGCCGGGCGTCCGCCGCGTCACGGCGGGAAATGCCGGACCCTTCACGTTCCGCGGCACCAACACCTTCCTGATCGGCGAGGACGCGCTCGCCGTCCTTGATCCGGGTCCTGCCGACCCCGCCCATATCGAAGCGCTTCTTCGCGCGATCGGAAGCGCTCCGGTCGCCCACATCCTTGTGTCGCATACGCATCGCGACCACTCGCCGGGCGCGCGGCTCCTGAAGGCGCAAACCGGAGCGCCCATTCTTGCCGCCGGACCGCACCGCCCCGCCCGCCCTCCGCGTGCGGGCGAGGAGGCGCGTCCTGAGATGGGAGCCGACCTCGATTTCATCCCGGACGCGGCGCTTGCAGACGGCGCCGCGATCGAGGGCGACGGATATCGGCTCGAAGTGGTCGCGACGCCCGGACATACGGCCAACCACCTCGCCTTCGCCTGGCCCGACGCCGGCATTCTCTTCTCCGGCGATCACGTGATGGGGTGGTCGACGACGATCGTGGCGCCGCCAGACGGCTCGATGGCCGATTACATGGCCTCGCTCGACAAGCTCTCCAAGCGAACGGAGCGGCTCTACCTGCCGGCGCACGGCGCGGAGATTCCCGACGGTCCCGCCTATGTCCGGGCGCTCCGCGCGCACCGCAAGATGCGCGAGGCGGCGATTCTCGAAGCTCTCGCGCACGGCGACGGCTCGATCCGCGAGATCGTTGCGCGCAGCTATGTCGGGCTCGATCCGGGGCTCGTCGGCGCCGCGGCTCTTTCGACGCTGGCCCACCTTGAGGATCTCGTCGACCGTGGCGTCGTCGGCGCCGATGGGCCGCCGACGCTCGAGACCCGCTATTGGCCCGCGGACGCCACGCCGCCGGCCGCCGCGCCGGGCTCGGGCTGAAGGATCGCATCGAGCTTTTCGAAGAACGACTTGATGCGGCGGGCGTTCTGCCCGAGATCGTGCGCGCCGATGCGCGAGGCCGAGCGCATGTCGACTATGGTGCTTCCGTCGTCGGCGACGCGCATGCGCACCACGACGTCGTCGAGGAAGCCGAAGACCGGCGTCGGCGCCGTCGCCTCGATGATCGCGAAATCGACCGGCGGCTGTTCGGTGATCGGAATGTCGGCCTGCGCTTCGGCGTCCGGCAGCGTTTCCATCGCCATGCCGCCGCGCGACTGAGTCATCACGCTCTTTGCCGCCAGCGCCTGGGTGAGCTCGGCGTCCTCGGTGACCACCGGCGCCGGCGTCGTGCGCGACGCCGCCATCGGGAGCTCGGCGGGACGCACCTCGCGCGTAACGGTCCACTTATTTGAATCCATGACCCCGCGCGCCGCGACGAAGACGTCGCCGAGCGGGAGCGGATAGGTTCGCGGGACGATGTCGGGATAGCCCGCGACCTGCCGGGCGATGGCGTCACGGCTTGGCGCGGCATGGGCGGCGCCGGGTGCGAAGAACCGCGGAGGATCGTCGACGTCCGTCGATACGTCGGATAGGCGCGGATAGACGACGGCCGCGGCCGCGACGATGCCGAGCACGACGAGGACCGGCGAGGCATAGAAAATGCCGACGAATGCCGAGCCCGCCCCTTCCGCGCCCGAAATCCAGATGTCCACGAGCGAGTAGACGGCCAGCCCGAGCGCGGCGACGCCGAGCGCGAAACCGGCGACGAGCACGGGCAGCAGAGCCGCCTGCGGCACGAGGCCGATTCGCATGCCGAAGATGCCGAGCGCCAGCACGGGCAGCGCGAGCCCGCCCGCCAGCCGCGCCCAGCCGGCGGCGCGCGAGCGCCGGATCTGTGACATTTCGCCGTATCAGCGGCATTGGCCACTCCGATGCCGCTGCAATATGGCCGCCTTCAGGCGTCCGGCAAGCGATAGTCGCGGAAACGTTCGCGCAACTCCGTCTTCTTGATCTTGCCGGTGGCGGTGTGCGGGATCTGATCGATGAAGACCACGTCGTCCGGCAGCCACCATTTGGCGACTTTCGGCCGCAGGAAGTCGAGAAGCGCATCCTTGGTCGGCGCGGCGTCCGCCTTCGCGACGATGATCAGCAGCGGACGCTCGTCCCATTTCGGGTGGTGCACGCCGATGACAGCGGCCTCGGCCACCGCCGGGTGGCCCACGGCAAGGTTTTCCAGGTCGATCGACGAAATCCACTCGCCCCCCGACTTGATCACGTCCTTCGAGCGGTCGGTGATGCGCATGTAGCCGTGGCCGTCGATGTGGGCGACGTCGCCGGTATCGAACCAGCCTTCCGCGTCGAGCACCTCCGCGTCGTCGCGGAAATAGGCGCGGGCAACGGCCGCGCCGCGAACCTTCAGGCGGCCGAAGGTCTTGCCGTCCCAGGGCAGCGCCTTGCCGGAATCGTCGACGATCTCGAGCTCGACGCCGAAGGGCGGATGCCCCTGCTTCTCCTGCTGGTCGAGGCGCCGCTCCTTGTCGAGCGCCGCCACCTCGGGCTTGAACGAGCAGACCGTGCCGAGCGGGCTCATCTCGGTCATCCCCCAGGCATGGAGGACGCGGACGCCGTAGCGCTCCTCGAACGCCTCGATGACCATGCGCGGACAGGCGGCGCCGCCGATGACGACACGGTTCAGATGCGGAAGCTCGCCGCCGACCGCGTCGAGATGCTGGAGAAGCGACAGCCAGATCGTCGGCACCGCCGCCGTGCAGGTGACGCGCTCGGCATTCAGCAATTCGTGGATCGACGCACCGTCGAGCTTCGGTCCCGGCATGACCATCGCCGCGCCCGCAAGCGGCGCCGTGAGCGCCAGGCCCCAGCAATTGGCGTGGAACATCGGCACCACCGGCATGACCCGGTCGCTGCTCGAAAGTCCGAACACGTCCGGTCCGTTCGAAACGAGCGAATGCAGCACATTCGAACGGTGGGAGTAGACGACACCCTTCGGGTGCCCCGTCGTGCCGGACGTGTAGCACATGCCGGCGGCGGTATTCTCGTCGAACTCCCGCCAGGCGAAGTCGTCGTCGGCCGCAAGCCATTCCTCGTAGGGTTCGCAAACGAGCGGCGTCTCCGGCATGTGCGCCGCGTCGGTCAGCACCACGATCTTCTCCACCGACTTCATCTGATCACGGAGCCGCTCGATGAGCGGCAAGAAGGTCAGGTCGACGAAGAGCATCCGGTCTTCGGCGTGGTTGATGATCCAGGCGATCTGATCGGGGAAGAGCCGCGGATTGATGGTGTGGTAGAGGCAACCGAGCCCAAGCAGGCCGTACCAGACCTCAAGATGCCGCCAGTTGTTCCAGGCAAGTGTCGCGCCACGGTCGCCGAGGCGCAGGCCATCCTGGTCGAGCCGCTTGGCGACGCGTCGCGCGCGCGAATGCACCTCGCGATAGTTGGTGCGGTGAATCGGGCCCTCGACGGAGCGCGACACGACCTCGCGGTCGCCGTGGTGCAAGGCGGCGTGGTCTATGATCTTGTGGCAAAGGAGCGGCCACTCCTGCATTAGCCCGCGCATCGTTCCCTCCCGTTCGTTTTGCCGCGATTCTTCTCTGCTTGGCCGGCCGCTGGCAAGGCGCGTTTACGTTAAGAATGCTTTCCGGGGCCGATCTCTTGTCAGGGTCACGTTTTGTCCCGACACCTTCGCTCCATGACGGGACTCTTCGAGAAGGCGGCTCCGCCGCTCGACCGCGCGAACGGCGCCGCCATGCAGCGTCTGCAGTTCGAGCTGGCGCTCGACATGGGCGCCGGGCACAGCCCGCTGGCGGATTCGGTCAAAGAGGCCGCCGCCTCGGTCGGCGCGGATCTCCTCTTTGTGCTCCCGGCGGCGTCGGGCGCCGGCATCGTCGCCGTGGTGCGGCTCAAGGAGGACGGCAAAAGCTCCTTCCTGCAGGTCGCCTCGTCGGGCGACGGCTTCAGCGTCCTGGAGGAGCCGCAGATCGAAGCGACGCTTCTCGGCCTTGCCCGCGCCTCCGTCGACGTCTTCGAACGGATGTCGGCCGATGCGGCGATCCGTCGGCCGCTTGCGGGCGACTGACCGGGCGTCGTCAAAAGGGACACAAGCCCGCATTTGGGGATAGGCTCGCCGCTTCATGCTGCGGAAGAGCCAAATGACGGCAACAGCAGTTCGACGCGCCGACTTTCTGATGACGCTCGCCTACGCGACGGACCTCGCCACCGGCCAGTCGCGGGATTTTGCGCTCCGCTCCTGCGTGCTGGCGATGCGGCTCGCCGACGCTGCGGGCATCGATGAGCGGGAGCGCCGCAACGTCTATCATCAGGCGCTGCTTCGCTACATCGGCTGCAATGCCGACACGCACCTCCTGGCGTCCGCCTTCGGCGACGAGATCGCGCTTCGCCAGGATCTTGCCCGCACCGACATGGGAAGCCACTCGGAAATCGTCGAAGTCTTCACCCGCGCGTTCACCCGTTTCTTTGCAGACCTGCCGCCGGAGGAACTTGCGAAGGCCGTCCAGCAGGGCCTTTCCGAAGCCCTGCAGACCAGCGTGCCGATTCTCGCAGGCCATTGCGAAGTCGCCCAGAGGATCGCGGAGCGGATCGGCCTTTCGGAAGATATCCGCGAGAATCTCGGCCAGCTTTACGAGCGCTGGGACGGCCATGGGTTGCCGCGCCGACTGAAGGGCGACGCGGTGAAGCTTCCCGTCCGCATGGTGACGCTCGCGCAGGACATCATCGCGCTGACCGAGGCCCATGGGCCTGAGACAATGGTCGCGATGATCGGCAAGCGCCGCGGCGGCGCCTACGAGCCGGAGCTCGCCGATATCTTCCTTGCAGACGCCGAACGCTTCCTCGATGGGCTCGACGAGCCCGTCAGCCGCGAGACGATTCTTGCGCTTGAGCCGCTTCCCGTCGCGGTGCTCGACGAGGAAGCCTGCGACGAGGCCTTTCTTGCAATCGCCGACATGGTCGACATGCGGATGCCCCTCACCTTCGGGCATTCGCGCGCCGTCGCGGACCTCGCCGATGCGGCGGGCAGGCAGATGGGGCTTCCCGCCTCTGACATCCGCGACGTCCGCTGGGCGGCCTACACCCACGACATCGGCGAGCTGGCGGTCCCCGTCTCGACCTGGATGCGCGCCGGCGCCCTCACCGTGCGCGAGACCGACGCCGCGCACCTCCATCCCTATCATGGCGAGCGCGCGCTTGCCTCATTGGGTGAGGAGGGCAAGCCCGTCGCGGCACTGGTGCTGCGCCATCACGAGCGCCTCGACGGCAGCGGCTACCACCGCTACGTCCGCGGCAACGACCTTTCGCCCGCGGCCCGCGTCCTTGCCGCCGCCGAAGCCTTCCAGACAGCCAGGGAAGCGAGACCCCACCGCGCCGCCTTGAACGATGCGGCGGCGGCCGCAAGGCTCCGCAGCGCCGTCAGGGACGGAAAACTTTGCCCTGAAGCCGTGGAGGCGGTCCTGACGAGCGCCGGGCAATCCTCCCGCCGGGAGCCGGTCGAGCGCCCGGCCGGGCTGACGCCGCGCGAGACCGAGGTCCTGCGGTTGATCGCCGCCGGGCTGACGGCCAAAGAAGCGGCCCAGAAGCTCGATATCGCGCCCAAAACCGCCGACAACCACATCCAGAACCTCTATTCCAAGATCGGCGTAACCACCCGGGCCGCCGCGGCTCTCTACGCGCTCGAGCGCGGCCTGGTGCAGCAGGGATTTGCCGCCGCCTAGGGAATTCACCCCATGCGCGGGCATGGCCCGATGGGCATCCTCTTAGAGTGAGCCGGACCGGCGGGGCATTCCGCGGAGCTCAATCTTTGGAGGATGCTGTGAAATACATTGTCGCCTGGAACGAGCGCCCGCAGGGGTCGCCCGCCGAATACGAGAACGCCCAGAAGCGCATTCTCGAGGTCTTCACCCAGTGGAAGGCGCCGGACGGCTTCAAGATCGAGATGTTTGTCGTGCGGGTCGGCGACTGGGGAGGGTACATGCTGCTTGACTGCGACGACCCGCTCGAGGTCCACAAGCTCTGCTCGATGCTGCCGGCCTTCACCTTCGAGGCGCGCCCGGTCGTGCCCGTCATGGACGCCGTTCGCGTCGAGCTCGAAGTCATGGCCTGGCGCGACTCGCTTCCCCGCAAGTGACATCGAAGAGCGGCGGCGCGCGCGCCGCTTAGGCTAAAGAGAGCGGCGCTCATGCTCGTGCGCCGCCTTCTCGCTATGCTCGGTGGTCAGGCGACGAGTCCGACGGCGAGTCGCGTGGCGATCGCCCACATGACGATGCCGATCAGGATGTCGAGCACGCGCCAGGCGCGCTTGTCGGCGAAGACCGGCGCGAGCAGCGCCGCGCCGTAACCCAAGCCGAAGAACCAGACGAATGAGGCTGCGGCAGCGCCAACGCCGTAGGCGGCGCGCGCAACCCCCTCGTAGCGTCCGGAGAGGCTTCCGATCAGAAGCACGGTGTCGAGATAGACATGCGGGTTCAGGAAGGTGAAGGCGAGACAGGCCGCGATCGCCGCGCCGAACCGCTCGCTTCTTTCCTCGCCCGCCTCCAAGGCCTCCGGCCTTATCGCGCGCACGAAGCTTCGAATTCCGTAGGCGAAGAGGAAGAGCGCGCCGCCGGCAGTCACGATCGAAAGCGCCCTTCCCGACCGCGCGACAAGAGCGCCGAGCCCGGCGACGCCGGCGGCGATCAGGAGCGCGTCCGAAAGCGCGCAGACGAGGCAGACGGCGAAGACGAACTTTTGCCGAAGGCCCTGGCGAAGCACGAAAGCGTTCTGCGCCCCGATCGCGATGATGAGGCTCGCGCCAAGGAGGAAGCCCGAAAAGGCCGCCGCAAACGGTACGGAATGCGCCGTCATTTCAGCCAGTGCGCAAGCCGCTCGATACCCTCGGTGATGGCTTCCTCGGTGCCGGCGAAGGAGAACCGCATGTAGCGATGGCCGCGCGTGTGGTCGAAGTCCGGGCCCGGCGTCGCGGCGACGCCCGCCTCGTTCAGCATGCGGCTGGCAAAATCGTGCGCGTCGTTGGTGAAGCCCGCGACCGAGGCATAGACGTAGAACGCGCCGTCGACCGGCAGCAGCTCGTCGAAACCGATCTCCGGCAGACGCTTCAGAAGCGCGGCGCGATTGCGTTCGTATCCGGCCTTCACCGTCTCAAGCTCGGCTGTGCCGTCGAACGCGGCGATGGCGGCCCGCTGCGAAAGCTCCGGCACGGAAATGTAGAGCGACTGCGACAGCCGCTCGAACGGCCGCACAAGGTCTTCCGGCAGCACCAGCCACCCGACGCGCCAGCCGGTCATGCAATAGTACTTGGAGAACGAGTTGACGACGATCGCGTGTTCGCCGAGGCGAAGCGCCGTCTCGGCGCGGCCGGCATAAACGAGACGATGATAGATCTCGTCGGAGATGAAGCGGATGCCAAGTGCGTCGCAGGTTTCGACAAGATGCTTCAATTCCTCCGGCGATGTCATCGTGCCGGTCGGGTTGGCGGGACTCGCGACGAGCACGCCGGCAAGCGGCGCTTCCGCGTGCGCCCGCTCCACGTGTTCCGCCGTGAGCGCCCAGCGGGTGTCGGGGCCGACCTCGATCTCGATCGCTTCGAGGCCGAGCGCCTTCAGGATGTTGCGGTAGGCGGGGTAGCCGGGCGAGGCCATGGCAATGCGCTCGCCCGGATCGAAGGCGCCGAGGAAGATCAGGTTGAAGCCGCCCGATGAGCCGGTCGTCACCATCACGCGGGAGGGCGACAGATCGACGCCGTAGGCTTCGCCATAGTGGCGGGCGATCCGCTCGCGGAGCGGCGTGATGCCGAGCGCCTCGGTGTAGCCGAGCCGGCCACCTTTCAGCGCCTCAGCCGCCGCGGCGAGAACGGGGGCGGGCGCCGGCGCGCCCGGCTGGCCAACCTCCATGTGGATGATCGTCCGCCCCGCCGCCTCGAGCGCCGCCGCGGCGGCGAGCACATCCATCGCGTGAAATGGCTCGACCTCGCTCCGTCGCGAGGCCCTCAACATGGCACGTTCAACATAACTTGCCTTTCTTTCGACGCGCGGCTTCGCTAGGCAAACCGCACAACGCCCCGGAATTGCTTCATTTCCGCCGGGCCGTGTGTGCCCTGAAAAATCGGATATCGAGGGTGGCGTCCAGCATTTTCACTTCCGCTCGGAAAAAGGCCCTTCCGCTGCTTGCGGCGGGGTGCATCGCATTCGCGGAGCCGGCGGCCGAGGCGCAGCAGCAGCACCAGACCATCATCCGCGATACGGAGATCGAGGCGCTGCTCCGGGACTATGCGAAGCCGATCTTCGCCGCGGCCGGCTTCGGCTCGCGCGACGTCGAGATCGTCATCGTCGACGACAACGACTTCAACGCCTTCGTGGCGAGCGGCCACCGCATGGTAATCTACACCGGGACCTTGCTCCAGGCGAAGACGCCGAACGAAGTGATCGGCGTGATCGCGCATGAGACGGGACACCTCGCCGGCGGCCATTTGGAGAAGCTCCACAACGAGATAGCGCGGGCGCAGGCGATCGGCCGCGTGGTCGGGCTTCTCGGCGTCGCCGGCATGGCGGCCGGCGCCGCGGCGGGATCGTCGACCACGGCGCGGATGGGGTCGGCGGCGACGACGATGGGGTCGACAGTCGCGGTGCGCACGCTGCTCAGCTACCGTCGCGAACAGGAATACGCCGCCGACCGCGCCGCCGTGACCTTCCTCAACGCCACGCACCAGTCGGCGAAAGGCATGGTGACGACGTTTGAGCGCTTCGCCGACCAGATGCTCCTTTCCGCGCGCTACGCCGACCCCTATGCGCAGTCGCACCCGATGCCGCGCGACCGCCTCGACCAGCTTGAGACATCGGCGCGGAAAAGCCCTTACTGGGACGTGACCGACAGCCCGGCGCTGCAGTTCCGTCACGACATGATGCGCGCCAAGATCGCCGGTTACAGCGAGGCGCCGAACGCCGTCGCCCGCCAGTATCCAAGCTCCGACAAAAGCCTGCCGGCGCAATATGCGCGCGCCATCGTCGCCTATCGCACCGGAAGCACGCTCGACGCTGTGAAGGCAGCCGAGGCGCTCATCGCGCAGATTCCGGACGACCCTTATTTCCACGAGCTGAAAGGCCAGATCCTGTTTGAGGCGGGCAAGGCGCGCGAGGCGATCGCGCCGCTTCGGAAGGCGGTCGCGCTCGCGCCGGATGCCGGCCTGATTCGAATCATGCTTGGCGGCGCGGAGCTTTCGAGCGGCGACCCGAAGCTGCTTCAATCAGCCGTCGCCGACCTCACCGTCGGGCTCAAGGACGAGCCGCTCGCCGCGGTCGGCTATCGCTATCTCGGCATGGCCTACCAGCAGGAAAACCGGGTGCCGGAGGCGGAATTGGCGACCGCCCAGGGGCTTTTGATCGGCGGCGCCATCGACGACGCGAAGAACTTCGCCCGCCGCGCCCAGGCGAAATTCGCCACCGGATCGCCCGGATGGCTTAAGGCGGACGACATTATCGGCTACGAAGAGCCGAAGGGGTAGGATGCGACGGGGTGGACCTTCTGGCGCGAGGAGAATGAGGGGACGGGCATGTCGAGACATCTGAGCATCGCCGCCGCGCTTTCGGCGGCCTTCCTGGCGATGGTTTTCCTCGCCGCCCCGAGCCGCGCCGAGATGGACGCGGCGCAGAAGGCGGAGATCGAGACGATCGTCCACGACTACCTCATGGCGCATCCGGAGGTGATCGACGAGGCGGCGCAGGCGCTGCAGAAGAAGCGCGACCAGGAGCTCGCCGAGAAGCAGAGCAAGGCGATCGAGGAGAAAGCCTCCACCATCTTCAATTCGAAGAACCAGATGGT
This sequence comes from uncultured Alphaproteobacteria bacterium, assembly GCA_963739005.1. Lineage (GTDB taxonomy): Bacteria > Pseudomonadota > Alphaproteobacteria > Rhizobiales > Afifellaceae > DASWJZ01. The sequence continues at coordinate 572,244 of CAVTYQ010000007.1, forward strand.
GCTCGGCAACCCGGACGGGCCGATCACGCTGGTCGAGTTCTTCGACTACAACTGCACCTATTGCCGGCGCGCGGTGTCCGACATGACGGCGCTCCTTTCCGCCAACCCGGACCTTCGGATGGTGATGAAGGAGTTCCCGATCCTCGCGCCGGGCTCGGTCGAAGCCGCCCGCATCTCCGTCGCGGTCAAGAAGACCTCGCCCGACAAGTATCTGGCCTTCCACCAGGAGCTCTTCTCGCGCCCCGGCCAGGCGAACGAGGCAAAGGCGCTGGAGGTGGCGACCGACCTCGGCCTCAACGTCGACACGCTGAAGGCCGCCGCGGGCACCGGCGACGTGACGGACGACCTGCAGGAGGTGCACCAGCTCGCCACCGACCTCGGCATCTCCGGCACGCCGTCCTACGTGATCGGCAAGGAGATCGTGCCCGGCGCCATCGGCTTTGACGGGCTGCAGGCGATGGTGAGCGCTATTCGCCAGTGCGGGGCGACGACCTGCTCATGAAGGCATTCCTGCTCGCATTCTTCACTTGGTGGAACGGCGCCACCGTCGGCACGCGCTTTTTCACCTGGCGCAAAGGCACGTTCGTCGGCAGGGACGAGTTCGGCAACCGCTACTATCGCGACCGCGACGGCACGCGGCGCTGGGTCCTCTACAACGGCGAGGCGGAGGCCTCGCGCATCCCGCCCGCCTGGCACGGCTGGATGCATCACCGCACCGACGTCCCTCCGAGCGAGGACGACTACAAGCCGCACCCTTGGGAGAAGCCGCACCTCCCGAACCTGACCGGCACCGCCGCCGCCTACCGGCCGCCGGGCTCGATTCTGAGCCCCGACAAGCGGCCAGAGGTCACCGGCGACTACGAGCCATGGACTCCGGTGTGAGATTTCAGAAGCGGCGGTGGAAGGACCCGGGGTCCGCGGGCCGACGCCTCTTCCCTGCCCTCCTTGTCGCCGCGCTCGCCACCACGGCGGCGGCCGCGCCGATCAACAATCCGGTCGCCGAGTTCACCGGGCTCGACAAGATCACCGGGCGCACCATCACCTTCGACGTCGCCATCGACGAGACCGTGCAGTTCGGCGCGCTGCAGGTGACGCCGCGCGTCTGCCACACGCGCCCGCCGACCGAGCCGGTGCAGACGATGGCGTTCGTGGAGGTCGACGAGATCACGCTCGCCAACAAGATTCAGCGGCTGTTCACCGGCTGGATGTTCGCGGCGAGCCCGGGGCTGCACGCGGTCGAGCACCCCGTCTATGACGTCTGGCTCGTCGACTGCAAACTCAAGATGGGCGAAGAAGAGAAGCCCGCCGTCGCCGCGCCGCTGCCCGATACGGAGCTACCGTCGGCGGACGCTGCGCCGGAGGATTAGGAAAGAGAGCTTTCGAGCGCCGCCATCGCCTCCGCGCCGCTTATCGCATCGCACGCACCGAAATCCGCTTCCTCCGCCAGCGCATCGTCAAGCATCTCGACATAGTCGTCGCGGTCGATTTCGAGCGCGCCGAATTGCTGAAGGTGCGAGGTCAGGAACTGCGCGTCGAGGAGCCTGAAGCCCCCGCGCCTCAGCCGCGCCACGAGATGCACCAGCGCCACCTTGGAGGCGTCGCGCTCGAGCGAGAACATGCTCTCGCCGAAGAAGGCGGCGCGGAGTTTCACCCCGTAGAGGCCGCCGACCAGCCGCCCCTCGCGCCATGCCTCGACGGTGTGGACGTGGCCGGCGCGAAAGAGCGCGCCGTAGAGTTTTCGGATCGGCTCGTTGATCCAGGTCGCGGGTCGCCCGCTTCGCGGCGCCGCGCAATTCTCGATCACCGCCTCGAAATCCGAGTCGACCCGTATCTCGAAGCGGTCGGAGCGCACGGTGCGCGCGAGCCGGCGCGGCAGGTGGAAGCCGTCGAGCGGCAGCACGCCGCGAAGCTCCGGCTCGACCCAGAAGAGCGTCGGGTCGTCGGCCGAATCGGCCATCGGGAAGATGCCGCAGGCGTAGGCGCGCAGAAGCAGCGACGGGGTGACGAGGTCCTGATCCTTGTTGCGCGAGGGCCTCGTCATTCTTTTCACTCGGGCTCGGGCGTCGGCGGCTGCGCCGAAAGATAGTGCTCCAGCCAGCGTATGTCATAGGCGCCGTCGAGGATCGCCTGCTCGCGCACCAGCGCCTGGAAGAGCGGGATCGTGGTGCGGACGCCGTCGACCACGAACTCGTCGAGCGCGCGGCGAAGCCGCATCAGGCATTCGACGCGGTTCCGCCCGTGCACGATCAGCTTGCCGATCAGGCTGTCGTAATAGGGCGGCACGGAATAGCCCTGATAGACGGCCGAATCGACGCGCACGCCAAGCCCGCCCGGCGGATGGTAGTAGGTGATCAGGCCGGGCGACGGCGCGAACGTCCGCGGGTGCTCGGCGTTGATGCGGCACTCGATCGCGTGGCCGGAGAAGGTCACATTCTCCTGCTTCACCGAGAGCGGCGAACCCGACGCGATGCGGAGCTGCTCCACCACGATGTCGATGCCGGTGATCGCCTCGGTGATCGGGTGCTCGACCTGCAGCCGCGTGTTCATCTCGATGAAGTAGAACTCGCCGTCCTCGTAGAGGAACTCGATCGTGCCGGCGCCCGAATAACCAAGGTTGGCGATGGCGTCGGCGACCGTCTTGCCGATCCGCGCGCGCTCCGCCTCGTTCAGCGCCGGCGACGGCGCTTCCTCCCAGATTTTCTGATGCCGGCGCTGCAGCGAGCAGTCGCGCTCGCCGAGATGCACGGCGCCGCCCTTGCCGTCGCCTAAGACCTGCACCTCGATGTGGCGCGGTCGCGAGAGATATTTCTCGATATAGATGGCGTCGTCGCCGAAGGCCTTTGCGGCCTCGTTGCGGGCCATCGCCATCGCGCGCTCAAGATCGGCGACGCGCTCCGCCACCTTCATGCCGCGTCCGCCGCCGCCGGCGACCGCCTTGATCAGCACCGGATAGCCGATGTCGGCGGCGATCCGCGCCGCCTCCTGCTCATCGTGGACGGCGCCGCGCGAGCCGGGCACGACCGGGATACCGAGCCCCTCCGCCGTCTCCTTGGCGCGGATCTTGTCGCCCATGATGCGGATGTGGTCGCCCGACGGGCCGATGAAGACGATGTCGTGGGCCGCGAGGATGTCGGCGAACTTGGCGTTCTCCGACAGGAACCCGTAGCCCGGATGCACGGCGTCGGCGCCGGTGATCTCGCAGGCCGACACGATGCTCGGGATGTTGAGATAGCTCTCCGTCGCCGGCGGCGGGCCGATGCAGACGCTCTCGTCGGCAAGGCGGACATGCATGGCGTCGGCGTCGGCGGTCGAATGCACCGCGACCGTCTCGATCCCGAGCTCCTTGCAGGCACGCAGGATGCGCAGCGCGATTTCGCCGCGATTGGCGATCAGGACCTTGGAGAACATCTAAGCCTTGAGGGCCGCGCCAGGGGCCCCTCCAGCTGCCGTCGTGCCCGGACTTGATCCGGGCATCCATTCCGTGGCGCTTTCGCCAATCGCAACCGTTACGGAATGGATTGTCGGGTCAAGCCCGGCAATGACGACCAGGGAAGGAGCGCGGTTATGTCGGGGAACGAGGCGCATGCGCTACTCGATGATCATGAGCGGCTGGCCGTATTCGACCGGCTGGCCGTCCTCGACCAGGATGTCGGCGACGCGGCCGGCGTGCGGGGCCGCCACCTCGTTCATGTGCTTCATCGCCTCGACGATCAGGATCGTCTGCCCGACGGAAACGACGTCGCCGATCTCCACGAACGGCTTCGCGTTCGGGTCAGGCGACCGGAAGACCGTGCCGACCATGGGCGAAGGTACGCAGCCCGGGTGCCGCGCCGGATCGGCGGGCTTCGCCGGCTCCTTCTCCTTGATCTCGGACGGCGGCGGGGTTGCGGGCGACTCCGGATAGGCGATCGCCGTCGGCATCGGGCTTGCCGCCCGCGAGACGCGAATGCGGAATTCGCCCTGCTCGACCTCGATCTCGGAAAGCTCCGTCTCCTTCAGGAGCGCGGCGAGTTCGCGGATCAGATCCTTGTCGATGCCCGGCTTCTTCTCAGCCATCAATCCGGTTCCGTCGTCATTTGCGTGCGGGCGCGGGCGCCTTCAGTCCGGCAAGGCCGTCGATCGCCAATAGATAGGAATCGGCACCGAACCCGCAGATCACCCCTTTGGCAACCGCCGAAAGCATCGAATGGTGGCGGAATTCCTCGCGTGCGAAGACATTCGAGAGATGCACCTCGATGACCGGCGCGTCGATCGCGCGGATGGCGTCGTGAAGGGCAACGGAGGTGTGCGTGTAGGCGCCGGCGTTCAGAACGATTCCCGCCGAGTCGGCCGCCTCGTGCAGCCAGTCGACCAGCTCGCCCTCGTGGTTCGACTGGCGGAAGACGACGTCGAGCCCGTGCTTCTTGGCCCGCGCCCGCGCCTTTTTCTCGATGTCGGCGAGCGTCTCCGAGCCGTAGGTCTCTGGTTCACGCTTGCCGAGGCGATTGAGGTTCGGACCGTTCAGGATATGGATCGTTGGCGCCATCGAGCCGATCGTTTCAGGGAAAATCCGGCCTTCGGCGGCCGCGCCCGTTTTATAGGCGCTTTCCCGCAGGCGCAAAGGCGGGCGTCATCAGAGTGCAAAAAAAGAGGTGCACGAGCGGCGGTCGTTTCGGCGGCCCGCGTGAGTCGCATGGGGTGCGCCCGCCCGGGACCCCAAGGTTTTCCCCGCTTTCCCCTCTTCGCACCGATCCCGGCCCGCGGCCGCATAAAAGTCGGGTCGAAAGATTGTCAAGACTTGATCCCTCCCATGGCTCGCCCTTAGCCTCCAAACCTGTCGCCAAGAGTCGTGTCGACGGTGGCGGAAATCCAGCGTTCTAAAGTGTCGAAGTGCTGACCGAGTGCTCGGCCGGCGCGGTGGACTTCTATGCCAAAAAGCACAAAATGTAGTGCGTAACCCTTCGTTAATCTCTATATGTAGAAAGTTGGGCCGTCGGGGGCTCGACGCGGAATCGGGGCGTTGAACCAGGCAAATGGGGGCACCGGACGGGCTGTCCGGTGTTAGAATGGGCGGGCGCAATGCTCGGCCCTTTGTTGAAGGATGGAGCGGGGCAGAAATGCGGATTGAACGTCACTACACAAGCAAGGGTCAGTCGCCTTACGAGACGGTTCCCTTCCGGACCGCGACGAGCGAGATCCGCAACCCGGACGGCTCAGTCGTCTTCCGTCTCGACGCGTTCGAGGTGCCCGCCGCCTTCAGCCAGGTCGCCACCGATGTCCTTGCACAGAAATATTTCCGCAAGGCGGGCGTGCCCGTGCGGCTGAAGAAGATCGAGGAGAATTCCGTCCCCTCCTTCCTGTGGCGCGCGGAGGCGGACAATGCGGCGCTCGCAGCGCTCCCCGAGGCCGAGCAATTCGGCCCGGAGATGGATGCGCGGCAGGTCTTCGACCGGCTCGCCGGCACCTGGACCTATTGGGGCTGGAAGGGCGGCTACTTCTCTTCCGAAGACGACGCCGAGGCCTTCTACGACGAGCTTCGCTACATGCTCGCCACGCAGAAGGCGGCGCCGAACTCCCCGCAATGGTTCAACACCGGGCTCAACTGGGCCTACGGCATCGAGGGGCCGAGCCAGGGCCACTATTACGTCGACCATTGGACGAAGGAACTGGTGAAGTCGGAGACGGCCTACGAGCATCCGCAGCCGCATGCCTGCTTCATCCAGTCGGTCAGCGACGACCTCGTCAACGAGGGCGGCATCATGGACCTCTGGGTGCGCGAGGCGCGCCTCTTCAAATACGGCTCCGGCACCGGCTCGAACTTCTCGCGGCTCCGCGGCGAAGGCGAGCGGCTTTCGGGCGGCGGCAAGTCGTCCGGCCTGATGAGCTTCCTGAAGATCGGCGACCGCGCGGCGGGCGCCATCAAGTCGGGCGGCACCACGCGCCGCGCCGCGAAGATGGTCGTCGTCGACGTCGACCATCCCGACATCGAGCAATACGTGAACTGGAAGGTGAAGGAGGAGCAGAAGGTCGCCGCGCTCGTCGCCGGCTCGAAGGCCTGCGCCCGGCACCTCTCCCTCATCATGAAGGCCTGCGTGAATTGCGAAGGCCCGGGCGACGACTGCTTCGATCCGCAGAAGAACCCGGCGCTGAAGCGCGAGATCCGCGCGGCGAAACGTGCCAACGTGCCGGAGAACTACATCCGACGCGTCATCCAGTTCGCCAAACAGGGCTATTCGAAGATCGAGTTCCCGATCTTCGACCTCGACTGGGATTCGGAAGCCTATCTCACCGTCTCAGGCCAGAACTCCAACAATTCGGTGCGCGTCACCGACGAGTTCCTGAAGGCCGTCGAAGAGGACAAGAGCTGGGAGCTGACCTTCCGCATCACCGGCAGGATCGCGAAGACGCTGCCCGCCCGCGAGCTCTGGGAGACGATCGGCAACGCCGCGTGGCAATCCGCCGATCCCGGCATCCAGTACCACACGACGATCAACGACTGGCACACCTGCCGGGCGGACGGCGAGATCATCGCGTCGAACCCGTGCTCGGAATACATGTTCCTCGACGACACCGCGTGCAATCTCGCCTCGATGAACCTCTTGCAGTTCCGCAAGGACGACGCGGCGTTCGACACGGTCGCCTACGAGCACGCCGTCCGCCTCTGGACGATCGTGCTCGAGATCTCCGTGGTGATGGCACAGTTTCCCTCCAAGGAGATCGCGCTCCGCTCCTACGAATACCGCACGCTCGGCCTCGGCTACGCCAATATCGGCGGGCTCCTGATGACCTCCGGCATCCCCTACGATTCGCCGGAGGGGCGCGCGATCTGCGGCGCGCTCTCCGCGATCATGACCGGCGTCGCCTATGCCACCTCCGCCGAGATGGCGGGCGAGCTCGGCGCCTTCCCGGGCTTCGAGCGGAATCGCGAGGTGATGCTTCGCGTCATGCGCAACCACGCCCGCGCCGCGCGCGGCCAGGGCCACGGCTATGAGCACCTCGCGACCGCGCCGGTGCCGCTCGACCACGCGCATTGTGCCTCCTTGGGGGAGAGCGGCAAGAACCTCGTCGATCGCGCCGTCGCGGCGTGGGAGCGCGCGGTCAATCTCGGCGAGGCGCACGGTTATCGCAACGCCCAGGCCACCGTGATCGCGCCGACCGGCACGATCGGCCTCGTCATGGATTGCGACACGACCGGCATCGAGCCGGACTTCGCGCTGGTGAAATTCAAGAAGCTCGCCGGCGGCGGCTACTTCAAGATCATCAACCGCGCGGTGCCGGATGCGCTGGCAACCCTCGGCTATTCGCAGCCCGAGAGCGAGGCGATCGTCACCTACGCGGTCGGCCGCGGCACGCTGAAGGGCGCGCCCGGCGTGAACCACGACACGCTGAAGGCCAAGGGCTTCACCGAGGAGAAGCTCGCGCAGCTCGAAACCGGGCTCCTCTCCGCCTTCGACATCAAGTTCGCGTTCAACAAGTGGTCGCTCGGCGAGGATTTCTGTCGCGACACCTTGAAGCTTTCGCCCGAGCAGCTCGCCGACCCGCAGCTCGATCTTCTCGCCGCGATCGGCTTCTCCAAGAAGGATATCGAAGTCGCGAACGTCTTCGTCTGCGGGGCGATGACACTTGAGGGCGCGCCGCACCTGAAGAGCGAGCACTATCCGGTCTTCGATTGCGCGAGCCCCTGCGGGCGGCTCGGAAAGCGCTCGCTCTCCTGGGAGAGCCACATCCGCATGATGGCGGCGGCGCAGCCGTTCATCTCCGGCGCCATCTCCAAGACCATCAACATGCCGAACTCGGCGACGGTCGAGGAGTGCAAGCAGGCCTACATGCTCTCGTGGAAGCTCGGGCTCAAAGCCAACGCGCTCTACCGCGACGGCTCCAAGCTCTCGCAGCCCTTGAACGCCTCGCTCATCGCCGAGGACGAGGAGGACGAGGAGGAGGCGCTTGAAACGCTGATCGCGTCGACCGCTCCCGCCCGCGCCGCCTTAATGGCGGAGCGCATCGTGGAGCGCATCGTCGAACGGGAAGTGCGTGGGCGCGAGAAGCTCCCCGGCCGCCGCAAAGGCTATACGCAAAAAGCCATCGTCGGCGGCCACAAGGTCTATCTCCGCACCGGCGAATACGACGACGGGCGGCTCGGCGAGATCTTCATCGACATGCACAAGGAAGGCGCCGCCTTCCGCGCCATGATGAACAATTTCGCCATCGCCATCAGCCTCGGCCTGCAATACGGCGTGCCGCTCGAGGAATACGTGGAGGCCTTCACCTTCACCCGCTTCGAGCCGGCGGGCGTGGTCATGGGGAACGAGGCGATCAAGAACGCCACCTCGATCCTCGACTATATCTTCCGCGAGCTCGCCGTCTCCTATCTCGGCCGCCACGACCTTGCGCATGTGCAGCCCGACGATCTCGGCGCGACCACGATCGGCCGCGGCGTCGAAGCGGAGAAGCCGGCCCCGCAGAACGCGCCGATCTCGAACGGCTTTGTGCGCGGCCAGGGCGGGCGTTTCCGCCTCCTCGACAACGACTCGCGGGGTGACGCGCGCGGCGAAGCGAAGGGCGGCGGACAGGGCCCGCAAGGCGGCGCGCACTCCTCGCCAGCGAAGCTCGCGCAGTCGGGCCTCGTCGCCGCGATCTCTTCGGCAAAGCCGCTGATGGGCTCAAGCTCAGGCGGCGCTACCGCGCTGAAGCGCGAGCCGCAGCCGGAGGTGTCGAACGAGCCCGCCGGCTATGCCGCCAACGCCCCGCACACCCACCCTCACCCTGAGGAGGCGCGAAGCGCCGTCTCGAAGGGACAGGACAAGGCACAGAAGGCCGCCGAGGCCCGCATGAAGGGCTACGAAGGCGAAGCCTGCGGCGAATGCGGAAACTTCACGATGGTCCGCAACGGCACGTGCCTGAAGTGCGACACGTGCGGCAGCACGAGCGGGTGTAGCTAAGAACCCAGACTGAACTCGATCTGAGGGGGCGCAATTGTGTTGCCCCCTCGAATCGCCAATCTCAGCCCAACTAAGTCACGCTTTGGCTCTGGGCTTGATCTTGGTATCTCTGTCTTTGTGGCGGGCTCGGCTAGAGCCCGACAGAACTGACCCAAAACGCGACGATCGCCACTCAGCAAAATATTGACGGTGCTCTTTAACCAGTTGGTCGACATTCTCCGGCACGCGTTGACGCTTGCTATCTCCAGGATCATTCTTTTTCATCGCAACCTCCCCTGGCGTGCCAGGAGGATACCTGATTCAGGTTCATGTCCGTACTCATTCCGAGAATAGAAAATCCCGAACTTGTTTTCGGTTTCGTCTCGCCGATCGGAACTGACCTCCGGCCGCCGCTCGAGGAATTCAAGACCTACTTTCGGTCAGCGGGATATCAGCCTGTCGAGATAAAGATAACGGATCAATTTCAGCATCTGACCAGGCACATAAGGCCAAAAATCAGGCTTCGAGAACGCCCCCTTTCTCTACGGTATGACACCTATATTTCGTACGGGAATCAAATTCGGAAGGAACTAAAGGACAACTCAATCCTCGCCGCCTTGGCCGTTCGTCGAATTGTTGAGGAGCGCCTAAAAACGCATAACGCGGACCCCGGACGACGTTTCTCGGAAAATGTATTCCTTGTGCACCAGTTCAAGCGGGAGGAGGAAATCGATCTGCTGCGAGCCGTCTATGGACGAATATTCTTTCAAGTCTCAGTCTATTCCCGACGAGGTTCGCGGGTAGACTACCTTTCGAGAAAGTTCGCCGAGAGCCTCAACGATCCCAATCCCGTGTCCTTTCGCGGCAAAGCAGAAGATTTAATCGACCGTGATGAAAACGAGAAGAATAAAAGGCACGGCCAACGAGTGGGGCAAATATTTCACGATGCAGACTTCATAGTAAACTTGGATGCCCAGGGCACGAATGTCAGGCAGCAAATAACCCGCTTCTGTGAACTGTTGTTCTCGTCGAACTCGATTTCTCCTGCACGGATGGAGTACGGAATGTTTGCGGCCAAGTCCGCGGCGCTTAGAACGCTAGACCTATCAAGGCAAATTGGAGCGGCGATATTCACGCGGAATTCCGAGATCATTTCGATGGCCTCCAACGAAGTGCCCAAGGCCGGCGGCGGAACCTATTTTCCTGATGATCCTCAGGATGCTCGGGAATTTATCCTGGGATACGACTCGAACGAAAAGCGGAAGCTGGAGATCATGGATGAGGTCGTTGGGGCTGTGTTGCCACGGCGAGCCGACCGACAGAAGGCCTATGACCGGTTGAGAAAAACAAGCCTTATGGACGCACTCGAATATGGCCGCGTTGTTCACGCAGAGATGGCAGCGATCTCCGACGCGGCCCGACTTGGACGATCGCTCTCCGAGAGCACAATGTTTACGACGACTTTTCCCTGCCACGTTTGCGCGAAGCACATCATCGCATCAGGCATTCGCGAGGTCGTGTTTCTAGAGCCATATCCGAAGAGCCTAGCGGCGCGGCTGCATTCAGAACTCTCTGGAGGTCGAGCGGGCGGATCGTGGGAGGTTCGATACATATCCGTCCGTGAGGCTCTCCCATTTCTTTGGGATCACACCTAGGCGGTATCGGGAACTTTTCCAACGAGGCCGTCGAAAAACAACCGATGGCACGTTCGAGAGCTACATTGGAGGGGAAAAGAGGCCACTTCCGGACATAAAGTCCCCCTTCTACGCTCAGCTTGAAGACACGGTGCTTAGCAGTGTGAAGAGAAATTTGGGCTTTGATTTCTAGTCTTCAGTGGTCTGCTGATCTGGCCGCCTCGCCTTCGGCGACACCTTCCTCCCAAGCTTGGGAGAAGGTCGAGAGCTTCGGAGTCCGCTGCCAATTGGTCGACACACCGGGCTCTGCTAGCTTTCCGGCATGCACCGCTTCCTCACTTTCGCCCTCGGCCTCCTGCTCGCCTCCCCCGCCCTCGCCGCCGGCCCCTCCTTCGATTGCTCGAAAGCCAAAGCTCCCGACGAGATCGCCATCTGCGGCGACGCGCAGCTTTCCGAGCTCGATCGGCTTTGGGCGTCCGCCTATGACGCGGCGCGGCGCGCGAGCGGCCGCTCGTCGGCGCTCTCCGTCGCGCGCAACGGGCTTGCCGCGCGCAGCAACTGCGACGGCGAAAGGCGCTGCATCATGTCGGTCGAGGTCGCCGTCATCCTGAAGTTCCAGGACCTCGGCGCCAAGGTCACCGTGCCGGACTGGGCGATGAGCGCCACGATGGACGGGATGGATACCGCGTCGGGCGAAGCAGGCGCGCTGCCGACCGAGATCGGCCGGTGCGCCAACACCGCCGTCGCCGGCATCCACAGCCGCTTCCAGGAGAACATCAACGCCAGCCCCGACGACGGCAGCGTGGTCGAGTTCGAAAACGGCGGCGTGCAGGTCTCATACGAGAAGGAACCGGGCCTTCTCCACGCCAAGGTGGGCGACCCGGTGCTGATGTGTCTCGTGGAAATCCCGCAGGACTGCCCGCCAGGCGATGATCGCGGCCGCGTCTACACGACGACCAATCTCCGCACCCACGAATCCTGGACTCTACCGGATTCGCAGCACTCCTGCGGCGGGGCGTGAGCCGGCCTTCCTCCCAATCACCGCCCGGACGTGCTAAGGCTCAGCCATGACGCGGGTCGAACGCATCGAGAAGGAAGTCGCCGAGCTTTCCGCGCGGGAGCTTGCGGATTTTCGCGCGTGGTTCGAAGCCTTCGAGGCGGCGCGGTGGGATGAGAAGCTCGAAGCCGATGCGGCGTCGGGTGCGCTCGACACGCTCGCGGATCGGGCGCTCGCCGATCACCGTGCCGGGCGCAGCAAGCCTCTGTGAGGCATTTCGCCGACGCCACCTTCTGGGACGCCTATCATCGTTTGCCTGAGCACGTCCGTCGCGTTGCCGACCGGAATTTCGTGCTTCTGAAATCGGATCCAAGACACCCGGCGCTGCATTTCAAGCAGATCGGGCGGTATCGCTCCGCACGCGTCGGGCTTGGCTATCGCGCGCTCGGGGTCGAAAGCGACGAAGGCGATGTCGTCTGGTTCTGGATTGGCACACACGCCGATTACGATCATCTGCTGAAGCGACAGACCTGACCTCAGAGGCGCATCGCACGCAGGCTGCGGCGGCGTGAAGAGTTATCCCCGCTCCCCAAAATCCTCGCTTACACTCCGTCGCACCGCTCTTCACGGAGGGACCGGATCGCGACCGGCGTGTTTCGGGAAGGGCGGCGGCGCCCGCGGCCCGCAGCTCCGAACTTCGGGACCCGGGAGGGCTCTGACGCCATCGGACCGGCAATAAGACCGGTCTGCCGAAAGCAACCGGCCGCAAGGGACGGGCGGCAAACCTCGCGTTCACTCGCGAGTGAGGTGGCCCGCTCCCTCCTCGTAAAACGAGGCGGATGCTCCTTGAAACTCGGGCTTCAGAAGTCGCGGGATCGCTCCCGCAACCCGACGTTTCGCCGGCAGGCTGCCTCACAGCTCCATCTCCATGAACACCAGCCAATCCCGCATCTCCTGCGGCAGCTCGTAGTACGGCGCGATGCGCTTGAAGCCGGCGCTCTCGTAAAGGCCGATCGCCTCCTTCTGCCGGTGGCTGGTGTCGAGCCGCATCGACCGATAGCCCGCCGCCCGCGCTTCGCCGATGACGCGGTCGGCAAGGGCGCGGCCGATCTTCTCGCCACGAAAGCGGACGGGAATGAACATGCGCTTCATCTCCGCGACGCCGCAGCCGAGATCGCGGAGCGCGACGCAGCCCGCCGCCTCGCCATCCTTCGTGGCAAGGAGGAGCCGGCCCTTCGGCGGCGCGTATTTTCCAGGCAGCCCGGCAAGCTCCGCCTCGAATTCGGCTTTGTCGAAATAACCGTCGATCAGCGCGAGGTCCTCGGTGTGGCGCTCGCGGTGCCAGGCGACGAATTCCCGTATCAGAGCGCGCACGGCGTCAAGCTCGGCGGCGGTCGTCGCTTCTTTGATCTCGATCATGCCGCGGCAAACGCCACGGGCGGCCCTCTCCCGGCAAGTCCGGAAAATGGACTAGCTCTCGGCTACTTGCCCGCTGCTTTCCTGAGCGCGGCGTTGATGCGGTCCTGCCAGCCCGGACCCCCTTCCTGGAAATGGTCGAGCACGTCGCGATCGATCCGCAGCGAGACCATCTCCTTCAGCCCCGGCATGGCCGGACGCTCCGGCGCGGCAGGCGGCGGCTTCGTCGTCGCGGACTTGAAGGCGGCTTCTGCCTTCTCGCGCGAGCCCATCGTGCGATAGGTGCGGTCGGGTGGCTTCATTTCGTCCTATCCCTTCTTCAAGAGCCGCATTGGAAAAATCTCGTAGCGCCCGACCCCTTCGGCGACCGCCGGGTCCTTCTCGGTGATCGCGCGCGCGCCGGCCTCGTCCCCCGCCTCGACGATCCCCATGCCGAAGACGCCGCCTGGATCGAAGACCGGGCCGAAGGCGACGCCCGTGCCGCTCTCAAGCAGCGTTCCGAGATAGGCCGCGTGGCGCTGCATGGTCGCCGTCTCCGCCTCGGTGATGTCGGCCGGGAAGGTCGGACGCGGCGGCAGGAGCTTCAGGAAGAAGTGCGGCATCGCTTGCCTTTTTCGGGGAGCGGGCATCCGCATCCGGGGCGACGATCATCCGCCGCCGCCATTTCCCGCGCAAGCGGGGCGGAGCGGCCGGTCAGGCTTTGCAAACCATTTCCGGCCGCACCCGGTTCTCCGGTTACCGGCGCAAGACAAATTTGAGCATTTCCTGCGAGCTTTCCCGCGATGTCCGCCGCCTCGAAACACATCCCGGCGCTCGACGGCCTCCGCGGCGTCGCGGTGCTCCTGGTCTTCGCCTCGCATGTCGGCATTCCCGGCTTCGCGACGGGCGGCGTCGCGGTCGACATCTTCTTCGTGCTCTCCGGCTACCTGATCACGACGATCCTCGTCGGTGAGATTGAGCGGACGGGCACGATTGCGCTGCCGCGATTCTATCTCCGCCGCATCCGAAGGCTCGCGCCCGCGCTCCTCCTGATGGCGCTCCTCTACGGCATCCTCGCGCCGCTCGTGCTTCACGATCGGAGCGCCGCGGGACAGGAGGAGCTCTCGCTATTGAGCTTCCTCTATCTGATGGACTACGCGCGCGCCTTCTTCATCGGGCACAACGCGCTGGTCCACACCTGGTCGCTCGCGGTCGAGGAGCATTTCTATCTGGTGTGGCCGCTCGCGCTCCTCGCGCTCGCGCGATGGGTGCCGTTCAAGCGCTGGCTGACGGTGCTCGCGATCGCCTATCTCGCCGCAACCGCCTGGCGCTGCCTCTCGATCGACATCTTCGGCTGGCGCGCCTCCTACTTCCGCTTCGACACGCGGCTCTCGGCGCTGATCCTCGGCTCTCTGCTTGCGGTTCTCTTCTCGACCGAGACGAGCCCCCGCGCCCGCAACGTCTGGACACTCGCGCTGATCGCCGGCGGGGTCGGGATGACCGCCTTCGCCTGCTGGTACTACGACGGCGCGGCGACCACCGGCGGCTGGGGCACGCTCGGCATCGCGCTTGCCGAGGCGGCCTCGCTTCGCATGATCCTGAACGTAGTCGAGCGGCATCGCAACGGCACGTCCGGCTTTCTCTCCGACGTGCTGTCGCGCCGCACGCTGGTCCAGCTCGGCAAGATCTCCTATGGGCTCTACCTCTACCACTACCCCCTCACCTACTGGCTCTACGGCAAGGACTGGCGGCTGGTGCTCGCGGTGACCCTGCCGGCGACGCTCGCGATCGCCGCGCTCTCCTACCGCTACCTCGAACAGCCGATCCTGAACGGCCGGGCGCTGCCACGGCTCTTCCGGCCTGTTGCGCCCGAGCGCGCCGCGTGGCCGGGTGGTGCCGAACCCGCTCCGCCCGCGTTGACGCCGATCAAGGCGACGGGCCCGGTCTAGGCTAAAGGTTGCCCACGCTTGTCGCCGCCGGCGGCCCGCGCAACGGAGAATTCCATGCTCATTCCTCACGGCACGCTCATCGCGGTTGCCGACGGCGTCAACCTCGACCTCTTCCGCAACGACGGTGACGAGACGAGCCTCAAGCTCACGGCTCTGCCGACGCCGGACCTCGCGGCGCATGGCCGGGATTCCGGGGCGCGGCACCGCTCGAGCACGGCGGAGCACGCTAAACACCTGCAGGAGGAGGACAGCCACGCCGCGGCCGTCGTCGCCTGGCTCAACCATCAGGCGATCGACGGCAAGCTAGGTCACCTGATCGTCGTCGCCCCGCCGCGGGCGCTTGGCGAGATGCGGTTGAACTACCACGTGACGCTGAAAGGCAAGCTCGTCGGCGAGCTGGCGAAGGAGCTGACCGGCCGCCCGGTCGCCACGATCGAGCACGAGCTGAAGCTCCTGCATACGGGCTGACAGACCCTCGAGGCCCTGCGCAGCAAGGGCGGCAGCCCCGCGCGGAAGGCGCTGGCGCGGTTCAAGAAACGGGCTTATGGAACCGGGCCGAAATCGAAGCGTCCGGGGCGAGCGTGAATAAGCATAGTGCCTTTGAAGAGAGCCGCATGGCGGGAGCCGCGACCGGGACGGTGACGGCGATCCTTCTCGCGATCTCCTTCTCCCACATGCTGAACGACACGATCCAGTCGCTCTTCCCGGCCATTTATCCGTTCCTGAAGGATCACTTCGCGCTCTCCTACACGCAGATCGGGCTCATCACCTTCACCTTCCAGGTGACGGCCTCACTGCTGCAGCCGGTCGTCGGGGTCTACACGGACCGGCGGCCGAAGCCCTACTCGCTCGCGATCGGCATGGGCTTCTCGCTCTGCGGCCTGCTCCTCCTTGCGGTCGCGTCGAGCTTTGCCGAGATCCTGCTCTCCGCCGCGCTGGTCGGCCTCGGCTCGGCCGTGTTCCATCCGGAATCCTCGCGCGTGGCGCGTATGGCGTCGGGCGGCCGCTACGGTCTCGCGCAGTCGACCTTCCAGGTTGGCGGCAATGTCGGCTCGGCGCTCGGTCCGCTCGCCGCCGCCTTCATCGTCATTCCCGGCGGGCAAGGCTCGATCGCCTGGTTCTCGCTCGTCGCGCTCCTCGCCATCGTCGTGCTTTCGAATGTCGGCAGGTGGTACAAGCAGCAGCTCCTTTTCCACCTTCGCGCCGGCAAGGCGATGGTCGCGGCGACGCACGGACTTTCCTCGCGGCGCGTCGCGCTGTCGCTCACGATCCTGCTCGTGCTCGTCTTCTCGAAGTTCTTCTACATGGCGTCGATGACGAGCTACTACACGTTCTTCCTCATCCATAAGTTCGGCGTCTCGGTGCAGGCCTCGCAGCTCTATCTTTTCGTCTTCCTCGCCGCGGTCGCGGCCGGCACCTTCTTCGGCGGGCCGCTCGGGGACCGCTTCGGACGCAAGCGCGTGATCTGGTTCTCGATCCTAGGCGTGCTGCCGTTCACGCTCGTTCTTCCCTACGCGAACCTCTTCTGGACCGGCGCGCTCTCCGTTGTGATCGGTGTGATCCTCGCCTCGGCGTTTTCCACGATCGTCGTCTTCGCGCAGGAGCTGATGCCCGGCCGCGTCGGCATGATTGCCGGCATCTTCTTCGGCTTCGCCTTCGGCATGGGCGGCTTGGGCGCCGCCGTCCTCGGCACGCTCGCCGACTGGACCAGCATCGAGTTCGTGTTCCGCGTCTGCGCCTTCCTGCCGGCGATCGGGATCCTGACGGTCTTCCTGCCCGACCTCGGTCGGCTACGACTCGCCGCGGCCTAGCTCGCCCAGCGCGCACCCCACCAGACGCTGTAGGTCACATCGTAGCCGCGTCCGACGCCGTGCAGCACCGAAGGCTCGATCAGGATTACATAGACCCCGGTCTGAGGTACGCGGTAGGTCCAGACGCCGGCGCCTGTCTCCGTCACGAAGTGCGCCGCGCCGGCGCCCTGCCCGCTCTTGGTCATGTCGTAGACATAGAACCGCAGGCTGCCGGCACGGATGTCGGCGTCGTAGTCGACGACGATCTCCTGGCCTTTGAGAAAGGCGAACGTCGATACGCCCCAGCGCGCGCCTGCGCGGTCCTCGCCGACGACCGTGATCGGGCCGACTCCGAAGGTATCGCGCTTCTGCCACGCGTAGCCGAGCCAGGGAAAGACGCCGGAGAAATAAGCGAGCGCCCAGAGCGCGAGGAGCGCGGTGAGGACACCGAGGACGCTCCAGGTTGCGCGGCGGCGCGGCCCCGACTGCGATCCGAGCTCGAAGACGGCCATTACCATAGCCTCCAAGCCGAACCCTCCCACCCAATCGTTAAAGCCGCCTTGTCGACGCGGCGGCATCAGGCCAGAGCGCCGCAGCCTAGCTGTTTCCATCGGTTGGGGTTTTGGCGCTGACCGACTATATCGCTGCGGACCGTGAGCCGCCGGCGCCACGAGGAGAGACCGTGACCGAAAATCCGCTTCTCAAGAATTGGACCACGCCCTTCGAGTCACCGCCCTTTCCGGAGATGCGGCCGGAGCATTTCCGACCCGCCTTCGACACGGCGCTGGCGGAGCACGACGTGGAGGTCGCGGCGATCACCGCGAACCCGGAGCCGCCAAGCTTCGCCAACACGGTCGAAGCGCTGGAGCTTGGCGGCGAAAAGCTCAGGCGGGTCTCCGCGGTCTTCTTCGGGCTTTCCGGCGCGCACACGAACGACGACTTGGAGAAGATCGAGCGCGACATGGCGCCGATCCTCGCCAAGCACCGCTCGGCGATCTTCCAGAACGAGGCGCTTTTCCGTCGCGTCGACGCACTGAAGGCGCGTGCCGCGGAGCTCGCGTTGTCGAAGGAGCAGGCGCGCGTACTGGAGCGGCTGCACATCGCCTTCGTGCGAAACGGCGCTGCCCTCTCGCCTGAGAAGAAGAGGCGGCTCGCCGAGATCACCGAGCGGCAGGCGACGCTCGGCACCCAGTTCGGCCAGAATGTGCTTGCCGACGAGCGCGCTTACGCACTCGAGCTGGATGGCGAAGCCGACCTCGACGGACTGCCGCAATCCGTGCGCGACGCAGCGGCAGCCGCGGCGGAGGCGCGCGGCATCAAAGGCAAGCACGCAATCACGCTCTCCCGCTCCTCGATCGAGCCGTTCCTGCAATTCTCCAGCCGGCGCGACCTTCGCGAGACGGGCTTCAAGGCGTGGATCGCGCGGGGCGAGAACGGCGGCGCCACCGACAATGCCGCGATCATCGTCGAGATGGTCAAGCTCAGGATCGAACGCGCGCACCTCCTCGGCTACGAGACCTATGCTGCCTTCCGCCTCGACGACACGATGGCGAAGACGCCGGAAGCGGCGCTCGGCTTGCTCCAGTCCGTCTGGCGGCCGGCGCGCGAAAAGGCGCTCCGCGAAAGCGACGCGCTGCAGAGCCTGATCCAGGCCGAGGGCGGCAATTTCGCGCTCGCCCCATGGGACTGGCGCTACTACGCGGAGAAACGGCGCAAGGCTGAGTTCGATTTCAACGAGGGTGGGATCGAGCCCTATCTGCAGCTCGAGAACATGATCGCCGCCGCGTTCGACACCGCGGGCCGGCTTTTCGGGCTCACATTCGCGCCGCGGAACGACATCCCCGTCTACCACCCCGACGTCCGCGCCTGGGAAGTGGCCGACGCGGACGGCCGTCACGTCGGCCTCTTTCTCGGCGACTATTTCGCGCGAACCTCGAAGCGGAGCGGTGCCTGGATGAGCTCCTTCCGCACCCGGGAGAAGCTCGCCGGCGACATCCACCCGATCGTCTACAACGTGATGAATTTCTCCAAGCCCGGCGCGGGCGCGCCGGCGCTTCTTTCGTTCGAGGACGCGCGCACGCTCTTCCACGAGTTCGGGCACGGACTCCATGCGCTTCTCTCCGACGTCACCTACCGCTCGATCGCGGGCACCAGCGTCTCGACCGACTTCGTGGAGTTTCCCTCGCAGCTCTACGAGCACTGGCTGGAGGAGCCGGAGGTGCTGCGGCGTTTCGCACTCCACTACAAGACCGGCGAGCCGATGCCGGAGGCTTTGCTTGAGCGGCTGATGGCGTCGCGCACCTTCAACCAGGGCTTCGCGACGGTCGAATACGTCTCCTCGGCGCTGGTCGATCTCGACTTTCACCGCCTCGCCGAGCCAGGCGAACTCGACGTCGCAGCCTTCGAACGCCAGTCGCTTCAGAAGATCGGCATGCCGGAGGCGATCGTCATGCGGCACCGCCCGCCGCATTTCGCCCACGTTTTCTCCGGCGATGGCTATGCCGCCGGCTATTACAGCTACCTCTGGTCGGAGGTGCTCGACGCCGATGGCTTCGCCGCGTTCAAGGAAGCCGGCGACATCTTCGACAAGGAAACGGCGAAGCGGCTCAAGGATTACGTCTATTCGGCGGGGTATCTGCGCGAGCCGGCGGAGGCCTACACCCGCTTCCGCGGGCGCATGCCGGAGCCGGAAGCGCTGCTCAGGAAGCGCGGGCTGGTCGAGGTGGACGAAGCCACGGGCCCTTGAGAAGCGGAACGGCGCCCGCGGCAATGCCGCCGCTGGCGCCGCCCTTTGCGCGCCGCTATAAGCCGGCTCCGTTTCAGAGGAGGCATTTCATGCCGCTTTCCATGTCGCAGGCGTCGGTGCCTGCCATTTCGCAGATGCTGTCGTCGTTGTCCGCCATCATCGACAAGGCCGCCGAGCATTGCCGCACCAAGGGCATTGCGCCCGGCGACATCACCGGCGCCAAGCTCGCGGACGACATGTTCCCCTTCTCGCGGCAGGTGCAGCTCGCGACCGACCACGCAAAAGGCATGGCCGCGCGGCTGTCGGGCCGCGAAAACCCGAAATACGAGGACACGGAATCAACCTTTGACGAGCTGAGGGCGCGGATCGCCAAGACGCTCGCCTTCGTGAAGAGCGTGCCGGCGTCGGAGATCGACGGCTCGGAGGCGCGCGAGGTCACGCTCACGCTCGGCGGGCAGCCGCGCACGTTCACCGGCCAGTTCTACCTCCAGCACTTCGGACTGCCGAATTTCTATTTCCACGCCACGACGGCCTACGACATCCTCCGTCACAAGGGCGTCGAGATCGGCAAGCGCGATTTCATCGGCGCGCCGCAGCAGAAATGATCTGAAGCGCGTCGCATGCCGCCCGAGCTCTATCTCACCTATCTCGTCGCCACGATCGTCATCATCGTCGTCCCCGGCCCGACGGTGACGCTGATCATCGCGAACAGCCTGTCGCACGGCAGCCGCGCGGGGCTCCTGAACGTCGCCGGGACGCAGCTCGGCATCGCGCTGATGATCGCGCTCGTCGGCGTCGGCCTCGCCTCGCTCATCGAGGCGCTCGGCTGGTGGTTCGAGGTCGTGCGGCTCATCGGCGCCGCCTATCTCGTCTATCTCGGCGTGAAGCTTATCCGCTCGATTGGCGCGCTCGGCGAGCCGCGCAAGGTTGCCGTGCCGCGCGTCGGCTTCTTTCTGCAGGGATTCCTGCTTGCGATCAGCAACCCGAAGACGCTCGTCTTCTTCGGCGCCTTCATCCCGCAATTCATCGATGCGAAGGGCGATTACGCGCTGCAGGTCATGATCATGGGGGCGACCGCAATCGTGGTCGCGTCGATCTCGGACGGGCTCTACGCCATCCTCGTCGGCGGCGCCGGCCGCCGCATCTCGCAAACGCGCATCCGCTGGCTCTCGCGCGTCAGCGGCGGGATGCTGATCGGTGGCGGATTGTGGCTGGCGCTGACAAGGACGCGGTAGTCGCGGCGCGCGGCAAACCTTCTCTCATAGGGAGAAGGTTATCGCCGGAGCAGCTGCAACAGCTCCTTCGTCGGGTAGCCGTCGGCCGGCAGGCCGAATTTGAGCTGCGCCTGCTTCACGCCGGCACGGGTGATCTCGCCGAGCCGCCCGTCCGGGTCGCCGGCTACGTAACCCATGGCGTTCAACCTCTCCTGCACCTCGCGCATGTCCTTGGCGCTTAGAATGGCTGGGGGATTGCCGGGATCGAGTCGTGGAGCGCCGGCGAGGCGCGTCGCGAAGTAGGCGGCTGCGAGCGAATAGTTCGAGCTCTGGTTCCATTCCCAATAGATCAGAAAGTCCCGATACCCGAGGAACGCCGGGCCGCGCCGCCCCATCGGCAGGAGCAGGGCCGCCGGCATGTCGTCGGCGGGAAGCGCGCTTCCGTCGCGCAATGTCACGCCGGCGGCCGCCCAGAACGCGCGCGGCTTGAAATTTTCGCGCGCCGCTTCCTGCCACGGCACGCCATCCGAGACGCGCACTTCTTGTAGCCATGGCGCGCCGCGCTGCCAGCCGACCGACTTCAGATAGTTCGCGCCGGAAGCGAGCGCGTCGGCGACGCTGCCAACGAGATCGCGGCGGCCGTCGCCGTCATAGTCGACGGCGTATTTCAGATAGTTCGAGGGTGTGAACTGCACCTGCCCTATCGCGCCAGCCCATGAGCCTTTGAGTTCGCTAAGCGTCAGGTCGCCGCCGTTAAGAAGCGTAAGCGCTCCGATCAGCTCGGCGCGGAAGCTCTCCGGCCGGCGGCAATCGTAGGCAAGCGTCGCCAGCGATGTCAGGAGCGGCGTGTCGCCCATGTAGCCGCCGAAGTCGGTCTCAAGCCCCCAAAAAGCGACGATGACCGGGCCGGGCACGCCGTAGTCCTTCTCAATCCGCGCCAGCGTCCGCGCATTCGCGCGCATCAAAGCGAAACCGCGGTTCATGCGCTCGGCGGTGACGGTGGCGTAGAGATAGTCGAGGAAGCTCTGCGAGAGGCTCGGCTGTGCGCGGTCGCGGTCGAGCACGCGCTGATCGATCGTGACTCCCTCGAGCGCCGCAAGCGTGCGTCGGGACATGCCGGCCTTGGCGGCCTCCGCCTTCACGCCCGCGACCCACGCGTCGAAGCCTTCCGGATGGCAGCTTTGGGCGGCATGGGCGGCTCCGCCGAGCCAACAGCTCAAGGCGAGCGCGGCGGCGAGCAGCCTTGTACGGGACCGATATCGGCTGGCATTGCGACTACCCATAGCTCAGCCGAATCGCATCGAGTTCGCTCCGCAGCCGTTCCCGTAGATCGGAGGGTTCGAGGATTTCCGCCTCCGCGCCGAGCCATCTCACAAGCGGAAGGATGGTGTCGGGATCGGTCTCAGGTATCGACATCACCACGCGCCCGTCACGGCCTTCGAGATAGGCGGCATGGCGATAATACCAGTCGCGGCGCAGCCGTTCCGCGGCCTCGGCGCTCATCCTGATACGGCATGCCTCCTTGTTGTTCTCCCAGGTGCGCATCGCGCGCTCCAGCCACTGACGGCCGAGCAGTGCGCGGACGTCGAAACCCACGGTCGGCCGGAACGCCATGCCGGTGACTTTGATCGTGCGGATGCGGTCTGCACGCCACATGCGGATCTCGTTCGCTTCAAGGGAACGGCCAACCAAGTACCAAAGGTCGCGATCCCAGAGGAGGCCGTGCGGCTCGATCTCGTGCGTCCGCTCGCTCGGGCGGTTCGGGTTGCGGTGTGTCACCTCGACTCGGCGCTGGGTCAGGATGCCTTCGAGGAATTTGTCGACCGCCGCCTGATGCTCGCCCGGGCGCGCCTCCGGCCGCCGGCTGTGGAATATGTCGGCGGGCGGGCGTTCGATGCCGACGATGCTCGGCCCGTTCGCTAGCACTTCGCGCGCCGCCTTCGGAAGCGCGGCGAGGAGCTTCGCCTCGGCCGCTTCGAGATCGCTCTTCAGCGGCGTCGTTTCAAGCCCGCGCACCAGAGTGAGCGCGACCAGAAGCGCCGTCGTCTCCACCCGGTTGAGAGCGATCGGCGGCGAAAGATAGTCGCCCGAAAGGCGGAATCCGCCCTCAGCACCGCGCTCCGCCTCGACCGGGATGCCGAGCGCCACGAGCCGGTCAATGTCACGGTAGATGGTCCTGACGGAGACATCGAAACGTGACGCGAGGTCGGACGCCGGAACGAGCTGCCGGCGCGTGAGCAGAAGCAGGATCGCCAGCGCTCGCTCCAGCGGATTCACGAGGATTCTCCCGGGCCGGTCAGTCACTTTTGTGGGGGAAATAAAGTCCCATCAAACATGACATCCGGTTGGCAGGTATCACATCCTAATTCTGCTCCACAAACAGAGGAGCAGGGTCATGGCCTATATTTCGTTCACCCCGCAGCCTGCGCCGACCCGCGTCGAGCGCATGAGAGGCTGGCTCGCCGCCTGGCTGAAGGCGCTCAGGGACATCGGGGCGGAAGCGGAGTTGAGACGCAAGCTCAAGGGGGTCGACGACCACATGCTCCGCGACATGGGGCTGATGTGGACGGGCAGCCGCTACGATCGAATCGTGCGCGATGAAGGCGACTACCGGTGAGAGTCACCGGCGCCGGATATCTAGAGAGATCAGCGGAGCCCCGACGGCGTACCCGCCGTCCGGGCGATCAGATGGGGCTGCCGGCCAGACGGCGCACGTCCTTCCGCCACGCCGCATCGGGGTCGGTCAGAGCGCGACCGAGGCGGGCCATCGGGCTCATCGCTGGCAGCACGACCACCTTGGTGCCGACCGAGACACGGTTGTAGAGGTCGATGACGTCGGCGTTGAGCATGCGGATGCAGCCGGACGACACTGCTTTGCCGATCGACTGCGGCTCGTTGGTGCCGTGGATGCGATAGAGCGTGTCCTTGCCGTCCTGGAACAGATACATGGCGCGGGCGCCGAGCGGATTGTCGGTGCCGCCGTCCATGCCGTCGGCGTATTTCTTGGCGCGCTCGTCGCGTGCCTGCATCTCGACCGGCGGAAACCATTTCGGCCATTCGCGCTTCATGCCGATCGTCGCGGTGCCGTTCCAGCCGAAGCCTTCGCGTCCGACGCCGATGCCATAGCGCCGCGCCTTGCCGTCCGCCTGCACGAGATAGAGAAGCCGCTGCCCGGGGTCGACCACGATCGTGCCCGGCGCCTCTCCGGTCGGATCGCGCACGATCTGGCGATGGAACTGCACGGGAATGGTGCTGAGATTGACCGGCGGGACGTTGTAGGGCTCCTTGTCGGCGGGAACGAGCATGCCCGACCCCTCGGTCGGCGCATAAGCCAGCGGGCCGGATCCCGGCAACGCGGTGCAACCGGCAAGAACGGCGCTTGCCGCACCCGCAAGGAAATAGCGTCTGTCGATCACTGAACTGCTCCGGACCAGGCCAATGCCCCGCGATACCCGCAACGGCAGCCGACTGATGTTACGAGGAACGCGAGGCTAAGGCAATTCGACGCATGCTGGCTCCGCCAGCCCAAATCGGAGCGTTGCAGCGTTGCCACGCTTCCCGGCGCAGCGCGGGCCTCAGGCGGCGGGCTCGCCCCAGAGTTGCTGAAGGCGCTGCGCGCGGCCGCACCCGAATTTGTAAAACTTGTAGCGGGCGGCGTTCGTCACGTGAAAGTTCTGGTGGTAACCCTCGGCCGGATAGAAGGCCTGGGCGGGCAGGATTTTCGTCTGAACCGGCATGTTGAACTTCGCGGCGACCTTCTCCTTGCTGGCCTTGGCGAGGGCTGCCTCCTCCGGGCCGCCGACGAAGATCGCGCTCTGGTACTGGCTCCCCTTGTCGCAGAACTGGCCGCGCGCATCGAAGGGGTCGATGTTATGCCAGAACGCGTCGAGCAGCTCGGCGTAGCTGACCTTGGCCGGATCGTAGTCGACCTTGACGGCCTCATAGTGGCCGGTGCCGCCGCCTGAAACCTGCTCATAGGTCGGGTTGGCGAGGGACCCTCCGGTGTAGCCCGAGGTGGTTGCGACGACGCCCGGGACCTTGTCGAAGGCCTCCTCGACGCACCAGAAGCACCCGCCTGCGAAGACGGCCGAGTTTTGCTCGGCGGCGGCTCCGTTCGCAGCGGCAAACGATGCCAGCGCCAGAAGAGCGGCTGCTAGGGCAGTGAGGTGCCTCATGATCCTATCCCTCGGCTTTCGCCCGACAATCGATGCGAGCCGGAAGAGCGGCAACCCCCTCTACGCGAACGTGAAGGCGCGCGCGCCCTGACGCGAACGTAGAGACCTCAATTGTGCTCTTCGGGCAGGATCGGAAGAGGGTGGAACTCGATCCCTTCCTCCGCGAGCGCGTTGGCGTCTTCGCGCGAAGCCTCGCCGTAGATGCCGCGCTTCTCCGATTCGTTGTAGTGGATGCGCCGCGCCTCCTCGGCAAACCGCGGGCCCACGTAGTCGGCGTTCTCGGTCAGATGCTTGCGCAGCTTGCGGAGCATCGAGGTCACTTCCTGCTGCTCCGGCATATTCGCCGCAAGCCGCACCGATTCCTTCCTGCGCGCGGTCGTCACCGCCGGCGCCATCAGGGCCTTGTCGACGTCGGCCGAACCGCAGAGCGGACAGGCCACGACACCCTTCGCCTTCTGCGCCTCGTACGCCGCAGAATCCGCGAACCATGCCTCGAAGCCGTGCCCTTCCGGACAAGTGAGCGAATAGCGGATCAAGACGCCGACCTCAGCGCCGGTTTCTCTTCCGCCTCGGGCAGTGCGAAGGGGCGCTCGTTCTTCAGCGACGGGATGCGCCGGCGCGCGTCGTCGGAAAGCGACGGATCGATGTCGGCCAGGATCACCTCCGCCCCCTCCCCGCCGCCCTCTGCCAGGATCTCGCCCCATGGCGACACCACCATCGAATGGCCGAACGTCTCGCGGCCGTCGGCATGGCGACCGGCCTGGGCAGCGGAGATCACGAAGGCGCCGTTCTCGATGGCGCGCGCGCGTTGCAACACATGCCAATGCGCCTCCCCGGTCTGGCGGGTGAAGGCGGCCGGCGCGGTCAGCGCCGCCGCACCGGCATGCGCCTCAGCGCGATAGAGATACGGAAAGCGGATGTCGTAGCAGATGGAGACGCCAAGCCTGAGCCAAGGCAGGTCGACGACGACGGCGCGGTCGCCGGGGTGATAGACGGCGGACTCGCGCCAGCTCTCCCCGTTCGGAAGATCGACGTCGAAGAGGTGGATCTTGTCGTAGCGAGCGATGAGCTCGCCCTTCGTGCCGAAGAGAAGCGCGCGGTTGGCGATCTTCCCGTCGGCGGCCTTGAGCGCCAGCGACCCGATATGGAGCACGATGCCGAGCTCGGCGGCGAGCGCGGAGAACCGCTTCACCGCCGGGTCCGACTGCTCGGGCGTGATTGTGGCGGCGAGCGACGCGCGGTCGCGCTGCACGATATTGGTCATCTCCGGCGTCTGCACGTAGCTTGCGCCGGCGCGGACCGCTTCGCGAACCAGGCGCTCAACCGTCTCGATGTTCTCCGCGACATCCGTCGATGAGCGGAGTTGGACACAGGCCGCCTTGAATCTCATGCTGCCGCCTCCGAGGCGAGCAGCGGGTCGAGCTCGCCCGCCGCCTGCAATGCGTAAAGTTCGTCGCAGCCGCCCACATGCCGGGCGCCGATGAAGATCTGTGGGAACGTGAAGCGTCCGGAGCGATCGATCATCTCTTGCCTCTTGTCCGGCGCGCCGGTCGCGTCGATCTCGTCGAAGGCGATTCCCTTCTCCGCGAGAAGTGTCTTCGCGGCCGAGCAGTAGCCGCAGAGCCGACGCGTATAGATGGTCACCCTGGGCACGCCTGCGCTCACGGAATTCGGCTCCGGCTCAAACATATGGATTTTCATATATCATTTGCAGAGGAAGGGTTCACCGGGTCACTCGCGCGAAAGTGAGCACGTCCACGGCCGCCGCGCCGGCCCGCAGCAGGGCGCGCGTCGCCGCTTTTGCCGTCGCGCCGGACGTATAGACGTCGTCGACCAGGAGGACGGTGCGACCGGTGATTCGAGTCCGCGCCGCGTCGGGGACGCGAAACGCGCCGCGCACGTTCTCCGCGCGCTGCGCCGCTGAAAGCCCGACCTGCTGCCGCGTGGCCTTGACCCGTTCGAGCGCGAAGGGGTCATGCGGGACCCCGCTCTGGCGCGACAGCGCGGCGGCGAGGAGCGCCGCCTGGTTGAAGCGCCGCCGCCACAGGCGCCAACGGTAGAGCGGCACCGGCACGATGACGCCGCACTCTGACAGAAGCTGCGTGCCGGCCCGGTGCATGGCATTTGCCATCGTCGCAGCGAGATGCGGGCGGTCGTAGTATTTCATCTGGTGCACAAGGCGCCGCGCCACGTCGCCATAGACCGCCGCCGCGCGCGCACGGTGGAACGGAGGCGGATCGGCAAGCGCTTCCGCCGAGACGATGCCATCGCCAAGGTCATATGCGAAAGGCGTGCCATAGACCGGACAGAGCGGCGGTGCGATGAAGCGGATCGTCGACCAGCAGCCGGCGCAAAGCGCATGGCTGTCGCCGACCGCTTGGCCGCACCCGGGGCATGTCGGCGGCAGGACGAGGTCCGCCGCAAGGCCAGCCAGGCGGGCGAGCCCGAAGTCGGGTCGTTTGAGCGCGAACATTCCGCCATGCTATCGCGGCGGAGAAGCCCGGTCACCCATGGTCGCAGAGATCACCGACAAGCGCCTGCTCCGCCGCCGCCTCGCGCGCGCGCATCGCGGCGGCGAGCCGGGCGCGAGATTCCTGATTGATCACGTGACCGCCGACATCATCGAGCGGCTGTCGACCATCGAACGACGCTTCGAGATCGCCGTGGCGCATGGCGGGCAGACGGCGGCGCTCGCGGATGCGCTTCGCGCGACCGGCACGGCGAACCGCGTCGTCAGGTTCGAGCAGACCGATGCGGCCTTTTCGGATCCCCGCGTGTCCGGCGTGGTGGGAGATGAGGAGACGCTCCCATTCGGCCCCGCCTCGATCGACCTTTTCGTCTCGGCGCTCGCATTGCAATGGACGAACGACCTCCCCGGCGCACTCATCCAGATTCGCAATGCGCTCAAGCCAGACGGGCTCCTCCTCGCCGCCATGACCGGCGGCGGCACGCTCGCGGAGCTGCGCGAGGCGCTCGCAGCGGCAGAAAGCGAAATTCGCGGCGGCGTCAGCCCGCGCGTCATTCCCGCGGCGGACGTGCGCGACCTCGGCGCGCTTCTGCAGCGCGCCGGCTTCGCGCTCCCGGTTGTCGACCGCGACGCGCTTACGGTGCGCTACGATTCAGCTTTCGACCTCTTCCGCGATCTCCGAGCCATGGGCGCCGCGAACGCGTCGCCGGAGCGCGACCGGCGGCCGACGCGCAAGGGCCTCTTTCTGCGTGCGGCCGAAATCTACGCGGAGCGTTTCAGCGATCCGGACGGTCGCATCCGCGTGACGTTCGAGATCGTCTCGCTTTCTGGTTGGTCACCGCATGAGAGCCAGCAGAAGCCGGCGCAGCGTGGTTCGGGAAGGGTCAGCCTTGCCGCAGCGCTCGACCCGGAAAAGGGAAAGCGCTGAACGCGGCCTCGTCAGCTGCCGCCGCTGCCCATGAGCGCGGTGCCGATCGCGGTCAGCCTCTGGTAAAGCAAGCTCACCGCGCCGCCCGTCGAGGCGAGCGCGCCAAGCAGGACCACGGCGATCATCGCGCAGATGAGGCCGTACTCAATCGCGGTCGCGCCGCGCTCGTCGGCGAGGAAGCGCCTGATTTCGACGTGGCTCTCCAAGCGGTACATCCTGCTTCGACTCTCACAGAAGATCGGCGAGATGGCTGATAAGCGGCTCGTCCGCCGGAGGCATCGGGAACTCCCGGAGCCGGTTTGCGCGAACCCACTTGATCTCTTGGGCCTCCCTGGACACGGGCGTCCCTTTCCATCTGCGGCACACGAAAAGTGCCAACAAAATGTGAAATTCTGGATAATCGTATGAGCTAAAGGTCAGGGGTGCGAGGCAGGGCTTCGTTACCCTTACCGAAAGCTCTTCGAAGAGCTCGCGGATGACGGCGTCCTCCGGCGTCTCGCCCTCTTCCAGCTTTCCTCCCGGAAACTCCCAGAGGCCGGCAAGCGGCCGTCCCTCAGGCCGTTTGGCGATCAGCACGCGGTTGTCGGCGTCGATCAGTGCGCAGGCGGCGACCAGAAGCAGCGGCGGCATGGCCGGCAAGCTAGCTGCGGTAGTCGGCGTTGATGGCGATGTAGCCGGCGGTCAGATCGCAGGTCCAGACCGTCGCCATGCCGCGGCCAATTCCGAGGTCGGCGCGGAGCGCAAGCTCGCTTCGCTTCATGTACTGCGAAACTGCCTCTTCCGAATAGGCCGGGTCGCGCTCGCCGGCACGGGCAACGCGATGCTCGCCGAACCAGATCGCCAGCCGGTCGCGGTCGGCCGGCTCCCCCGCCTTTCCGACCGCCATCACCACGCGCCCCCAATTGGCGTCGGCGCCTGCGATCGCGGTCTTGACGAGCGGCGAGTTTGCGATCGAAAGCGCCACGCGCTTCGCGGAGGAATCGGACTCCGCGCCGGTCACCACGACCTCGACGAACTTGCTGATCCCCTCCCCGTCGCGGACGACCTGCTGCGCAAGATCGCGACAGAGGTCGAGGAGGCCGGCCTTGAAGCGCCTGAGGGCCTCGTCTCCCGTGCGAAGCTGGGGAACGCCGCGCGCCGCCGCGTCGCCGGTCGCGAAAACGAGCACCGTGTCGGAGGTCGAGGTATCGCCGTCGATGGTGATGGAATTGAAGCTGCCCATCACTGCCTCCTCGATCGCCTTCTGCAGCACTGCCTTGTCGATCGGGGCGTCGGTGAAGATGAAGGACAGCATGGTCGCCATGTCGGGCGCGATCATCCCGGCGCCCTTGGCGATGCCGCTGATGACGACCTCGCCTTCTCCAATCCTGACCTTCCGGGTTGCGAGTTTCGAGAAGGTGTCCGTCGTCATGATGGCGCGCGCGGCATCAAGTAGCCGCCCGGGCGCTGCCTCCTTCGCAAGCCGCGCCAGGTTGTCGGCAAACGGCTTCGGGTCGAGCGGCTCGCCGATGACGCCGGTTGAGGCAAGGAACACCTCGCTCACCTCGCAGCCGACGGCGGCGGCAGCGGCTGCCGCCGTCGCGTCGACAGCCTGGCGGCCCTTCACGCCGGTGAAGGCGTTGGCATTGCCGGAGTTGACGACGAGTGCGCGCGCTTTCCCCCCCGGGAGGCGCTCTCGATCCCAATCGACCGGCGCGGAGGCACAGCGCGACTTGGTGAAGACGCCGGCAACTGTCGCCGCCGGGTCGAAGCGTACCAGCAGTAGGTCGGTCCGCCCCTTGTAGCGGATTCCGGCCTCGGCCGTCGCAAGTCGGATGCCGGCAAGCGCCGGCGCCTCCGGATAGGAGGCCGGCGCGAACGGCGATACCGGTCCCGCCATGGCGCGGAAGATCGGCTGGCTAAGGCTTCGGCTGATCCGCGGGCGCGGGCGCCGCGTCGGCAGGCGCGGCATCGGCGGGCGCCGCCGGCGCGGCCGGCTGATCGACAATCTCGACCGGATATTTGTCGCGCAGGCCCGCGAGCACCGTCTCGAACTTCTGCCGGACCAGGTAGTTGCGCAGTTGCTCCTCGACGTCGGCGAAGGCCGGCGGCTCGCTCATGCGCTTCTCTTCCACCTTGATGACGTGCCAGCCGAATTGCGACTGGACCGGCTCCTGCGTGAACTGTCCGGGCTCAAGCGCGAAGGCCGCCTTCTCGAACTCCGGCACCATCTGACCCGCACCGAAGAATCCGAGGTCGCCGCCGTTCTGGCCGCTCGGATCCTTGGATTGCTTGGCGAGCTCCTCGAACGAGGCGCCGGCCTTCAACTGCTCGATGATCTTCTCCGCCTCTTCCTTGGTATCGACCAGGATGTGGCGCGCCCGGATCTGCGGCGCCGGCTTGAACGACTTGACGACCAGCGTCTGATAGCCGTCCTGCAGCTCCGCGTCGGTGATCCCGTTCACGATCGCGTGCTCGACGTAGAGGTTGCGAAGCGCCTGCAATCTCAGGAATGCGACCTGCGCGTCGAAGTCAGGCCCCTCGCCGAGCTTTTCGTCGCTGGCGGCGTGCGCGAGAAGCTCCATGTTGACGACGGCGTCGATGAGGACGCTCCGCCACTGCTCTTGCGGAACCTTGGCGAGTTCGGTGGTGAAGGCGTCCTTCGCGATCTGCAGCTCCCGCTCGGTAACGGTCGCGTCGCCGACCTTCGCCACCACGGCGTCGGGGTCGCGCGCCGGCTCCGCCGCCGGTGTTTCGGCGGCCGGCGCGGGCTTGGCATCCTCGGCGCGGACAGCGTCGACGGCTGCGCCGACCGCCAGAAGGGCCAGGACGGCCGGAATCACTCTCAACAAGGGGAACATGTCCACTCCTTCGCGGGAGGCGGGAAGCGCGGCCAATCCGCCGGGACGCCAGCGTTGACAGAGCTTTGGCCCGTTCTTATCTGTCGCAGGTCCCGCAGTCCACTGCCGGGCCTCGTTCACGTGCGGCATTAGCCGCCCTTAGACCTCAATACAAGCTTGCGACAAAGGCGAGCTTTGCTGACGGATGCGCCGGCGAAAGTCTGGCGGCCGCATCGCTGATCGGAAAGGTAGCGCATGCTTGGCTTGGGCAATCTGGGCCGTAAGGTCTTCGGATCGGCAAACGACCGGCGCGTCAAGCGCTACCAGCCGGTGGCTGAGGCGATCAACGCCCTGGAGCCCGAATATTCGACGCTGAGCGACGCCGAGCTCCGAGCCAAGACCGACGAGTTCCGCCGCCAGGTCGCGGACGGCGCCTCTCTCGAAAAGCTGCTTCCGGATGCCTTCGCGACCGTGCGCGAGGCGGCCCGGCGCGCGCTCGGCCAGCGGCATTTCGACGTTCAGCTCGTCGGCGGCATGGTCCTCAACGAAGGCTCGATCGCCGAGATGAAGACCGGCGAAGGCAAAACCCTCGTCGCCACCCTGTCCGTCTATCTGAATGCGCTTACCGGGCGCGGCGTCCATGTCGTCACCGTCAACGACTACCTCGCCACGCGCAACTCCGAATGGATGGGGCGCGTCTACAAGTTCCTCGGCCTCTCGGTCGGCGTCATCGTCCACGGACTCAATTCCGAGCAGCGGCGCGCTGCCTATGCCGCGGACGTGACCTACGGCACCAACAACGAGTTCGGCTTCGACTACCTGCGCGACAACATGGAGTACAACATCCAGAACATGGTGCAGCGCGGGCACTATTACGCCATCGTCGACGAAGTCGACTCCATCCTGGTCGACGAGGCGCGCACTCCGCTCATCATCTCCGGCCCGACCGAGGACCGCTCCGAGCTCTACATCAGCGTCGACGCGCTTATGCCGCGGCTCGCCGAAGGCGACTACGAAATCGACGAGAAGGTGCGATCGGCAAGCTTCACCGAGGAGGGTACGGAGAAGGTCGAGGGCATGCTCGCGTCGCAGGGCGTGTTGAAGGCCGGGTCCCTCTACGACGTGGAGAACGTCGCGATCGTCCACCATCTCAACAACGCGCTGCGCGCCCACAAGCTCTTCCAGCGCGACAAGGACTACATCGTGAAGAACGGCCAGGTGATCATCATCGATGAGTTCACCGGGCGCATGATGGAAGGACGCCGCTACTCGGACGGACTTCATCAGGCGCTAGAGGCGAAAGAGCGCGTCAAGATCCAGCCCGAAAACCAGACGCTCGCCTCGATCACTTTCCAGAACTATTTCCGCCTCTACGAGAAGCTCGCCGGCATGACCGGCACCGCCGCGACCGAGGCCGAAGAGTTCATCGACATCTACAATCTCGAAGTGGTCGAGGTTCCGACCAACAGGCCGATGATCCGCCTCGACGAGCACGATGAGGTGTATCGGACGGCGGAGGAGAAATACCGGGCGATCCTCGATCTGATCGAGGAGTGCAAATCGCGCGGGCAGCCGGTGCTGGTCGGCACGACTTCGATCGAAAAATCGGAGCACCTCGCCGAACTCCTACGCAAGCGTGGCTGGCAGCAACGGGATTTCTCCGACCCGGAGGCCCTTGCGACGCTCTTCAAAGACCCGATGAAGAGCAAGGTCTTCACCATCCTGAACGCGCGCTATCACGAGCAGGAGGCCTACATCGTCGCGCAGGCCGGCGTTCCCGGCGCCGTGACGATCGCCACCAACATGGCCGGGCGCGGCACCGACATCCAGCTTGGCGGCAACGCCGACATGCGCGTGATGCACGAGCTCGCGGACGTTCCGGAAGGACCGGAGCGCCACGAGCGCGAGAAGACGATCCGCACCGAGGTCGAGCGGCTGAAGGGTCTGGCGCTTCAGGCAAGCGCAGGCGGCCTCTTCATCATCGGCACGGAGCGGCACGAAAGCCGGCGCATCGACAACCAGCTTCGCGGCCGGTCCGGCCGCCAGGGCGACCCGGGGCGCTCGAAGTTCTTCCTGTCGCTGCAGGACGACCTGATGCGCATCTTCGGCTCCGACCGCATGGACGGAATGCTGCAGAAGCTCGGCCTCAAGGAGGGCGAGGCGATCGTGCATCCTTGGATCAACAAGGCGCTCGAGCGCGCGCAGGCGAAGGTGGAGGCGCACAACTTCGACATCCGCAAGAACCTGCTGAAATACGACAACGTGATGAATGACCAGCGGAAGGTCATCTTCGAGCAGCGCATCGAGCTGATGACCGACGAGCACGCCGGCGACACCGTGCGCGACATGCGCCGCGAAGTCATCGACGAGATGGTCGACAAGTTCATCCCCGAGCGCGCCTACGCGGAGCAGTGGGACGTCGAAGGGCTGGCGAAGGCCACGAAGGAACAGCTCAACCTCGATCTGCCGGTCAAGGAGTGGGCCGCCGAGGAAGGCATCGCCGACGACGAAATCCGCGAACGCATCGTCAAGGCGAGCGACGAGCTGATGGCGCGTAAGGTGGTCCGTTTCGGGCCCGACCTGATGCGCGCGGTCGAGAAGCAGGTGCTTCTACAGACCCTCGATCACATCTGGCGGGAGCATCTCGCCACGCTCGATCACCTGCGCTCGGTCATCGGCTTCCGCGGCTACGCGCAGCGCGATCCGCTGAACGAGTACAAGACCGAGAGCTTCGAGCTCTTCCAGCTGCTCATCGCCAATCTCCGCCGCGCCGTCACCGGACAGCTCGCCCATGTGGAGATTCAGCAGCGGCCGCCGACCCCGCCGCCGCCTCCCGCCGGCCAGCCGCACCACATCAACGCCTCGACGGGAGAGGACGAGATCGCGGCGGAGGAAGCGGCGCTCGCCGCGCCCCCGCAAAGGCAGAAGCGCGACGCCGCCAATCCCTCGACCTGGGGCAAGGTCGGCCGCAACGAACCCTGCCCTTGCGGCTCGGGCAAGAAATACAAGCAGTGCCACGGGATGGTGATCGCCTGAGGCGATAGGCGCGGCAAACGCCGACGCCCACTCTCAACCGCTGCGTGATCGCCAGAGTCGGGCCGGCTTTCGAGCCGCTACCGGCTCCGGGCGCGCCTTAGTCCGTTCCGTCTTCCGGCTTCTTCTTGATCAGGCGGAGAACCATGCCGGTCAGGCCCTGGTCCTGCGTCGAAGCCGACGCGTAGGAATTGGCTACCGACGAGTTGGCTGGCGCGCTTCCGGCAAGCATCCGCTCCTGAAGTGTCGCAGCATCCGCCGATGGATTCGCGGCGGCCGTCGCAGCCGGCTTGGGCTTGTTGGGCGTGTCGTCGACCGCCGTGCGCAAGTCCGGAAGCGGCAGGAAGCCTGCAGCGGCAGCGCCGGTGGGAGCCGGTGCCGGGGCCGGAGACGCGGCGGCAACCGCAGTCGGCGTCGGGCGTGGTGCGGGCCGAGGCGCGGTGGGCGCAGCTGCGACGGCGGCCGGCTGGGTCGGCGCGGCGGCGGGCGCCTGGGTCGCCGCAAGCGCCTCATCCGTCACCGTCTGAGTTGGCGCCGGGGCGACGCTCGCCGTCGTCGTCGGCTCAAGCGAGATCGTGCCGGCGACCGACATCGGGAGCGGCGTCGCGCGATCGGCCGAGCTCGGGGTCGACATCGCGAGCTGCAGCGCCTGCACGCCATTTCCGCCCTCGCGCCGGTCGAGCCGGTCGGCAATCAGGAGCATCTTGGCGTTGTCCTTCGCTTCCTTGTCCTCCACGGCGACGCGAATCGGCTCCGGCATCGACATCGGCGGACAGGCCGCGGACGAGTTGAAGCTGCGGCCGTCAGCCGGCACGGAATTGAAGATGTAGCGGTGGTCGCAGACGTCGACCTTGGGCGGCTGCCCGACGACGTCGAAATGGTCGTAGCCTTCCTTCAGCATCATCCAGAACGGCATGTTCGGATCGTTGCGATGCTTGGCCATGTTCTCCGGCGTCATCCGGAACGGGTAGGCCTCGACCTGGAACTCGCGCTGGCCGCCCTGAAAGGCGAGCCGGCCGAGCGTATAGATCTCCTGGATGTTCTCGTCGGTCATCGAGTAGCAGCCGCGCGAGGAGCAGGCGCCATGCACCATCAGCTCCGAGCCGGTGCGGCCGAGCGAGCGATCGAACTCGTTCGGGTAACCCATGTTGAAGGCGAGATAGTAGTCGGAGTCCGGATTCATCTGCGCCGGGCGGATCGTATAGAAACCCTCAGGCGCCTGCCGGTCCCCTTCCTTGATCTTCGGACCAAGCACGCCCGACCACGCGCAGATGTCGTAGTCCTTCAGGAATTCGTAGCGACCGCTGGCCTGCTGCAGCTTCCAGACCTCGAGCTTCGCTTCTTCCTTGAAGATGCGGATCATGATCGGGGAGCGCAGCTCCATCCCCTTGCGCTCGGCAAGCACACGCGTCTTCGAATCGAGCGGGCGCATGTGCTTCGGCAGCGAGCCGCCGTAGTCGGAGCACGCCGCCAGCACCAAAACCGCCAATCCGGCCGCCAAGAGCAGCCCGGCGCGGCCGATCCGAGAGAACCGAACCATCCCCACTCCCTACGCGTGTCCCGGGGCGAAGGCGCGGGACGGCGGAGACAGTGGATTCCTCAAGGTTACCGAATCGTTACCGCGATCGCGTCCAAACATGTGCCCCCCTTCGGGACGGTCCCGGCCTCAACCGGGAGTCTCTACTGAATCGACCTTCCGATGGCGAGGAATTTTTCCCGGCGCTGCTTGAGGATACCGTCCCGGTCAAGCCCCACAAGGTCGTTCAGAGCCGTGCGGATCACATCTCCCGTCCGCTCGATCACCCTATCGGGATCGCGGTGCGCGCCGCCAAGTGGTTCCTCGATGATTCCGTCGATGATCTTCAGGTTCATCAGGTCGGTGGCCGTGATCTTCATGGCGGTTGCGGCGTCCTGCGCGCGGGCCGAATCGCGCCACAGGATGGAGGCCGCGCCTTCCGGCGAAATGACGCTATAGATTGCGTGTTCGAGCATGTAGACACGATTAGCAGTAGCGATGGCGATGGCGCCGCCTGAGCCACCCTCGCCGATGATTACGGCGATATTCGGCGCGCCGAGCTTGAGGCAGGCCTCGGTCGAACGGGCTATCGCCTCGGCTTGGCCGCGCGCCTCCGCGTCGACGCCGGGATAGGCGCCGGCGGTGTCCACGAGCGATATCACCGGCATTGCGAAACGGTCGGCGAGTTCCATCACGCGCACCGCCTTGCGGTAGCCCTCCGGGCGGGCCATGCCGAAATTGTGCTTCAGCCGGGTCTGCGTGTCCTCGCCCTTCTCCTGCGCGAGAATGGCGACGGGATCGCCCTGGAAGCGGCCAAGTCCGGCGACGATCGCCAGATCCTCGCCGAACTTCCGGTCCCCGGCGAGCGGCTCGAAATCGGTGAAGAGGCGGGAGAGATAGTGCTTCGCGTGCGGGCGGTCGGGGTGGCGGGCGACCTGCGTTTTTTGCCACGGGGTGAGCCGGGCATAGATGCTGGCGAGCGAATCGCGCGCCTTTCCTTCCAGCGTCGCGATCTCGTCGGCGACGGAGACGCTGTCGGCGGTCTCCAGGCTGCGCAACTCCTGGATCTGGCCCTCCAGGTCGGCAACCGGCTTTTCGAAGTCGAGATAGGTCCGCATCGCGTCCTTGCGCCGCACCGGGCCGGCGCGATCACCTGAAATTGCCGCGGAAACTGGCCACGCAGCCGGGGCAAGTCAAGGCGACGGCCGGGGCGGCGTCTGTGACGGCCCCTCCGCAAGCATCTGTCTCAGCTGGTCGGGCCACGACGCCTGGTCCGCCGGCAGCGCGTTCTTTTCCTTGAGATCGTCGAGAATCTGCAGCGCCTTGCTGATCGCGTCCGAACGCTGCCTCCCGGTTGCCACCGTGGCGACCTCGTAGAAGCCGACGGCGAGGTCCGATTGCCACTCCACATTGCCGCGATCGACATCCGCGAGGTGCATCGCGATCGGCAGGCTCGTCAGGTAGTTCTCGAGCGCGCTCACCAGATTTCCCTGGGCCCGGCGGACATTGCCGAGCTTGCGGTAGCTGATCGAGAGATGGCGCTGCCAGAGGGTATTGTCAGGGTCGGTGGCGGCGAGGCGCGCCGCAATCGAGAGGTTCGCCTTGTAGTTCTCCACCGCCCCGGCGAAATCCCGCTGCGCCAGCCGCACATCGCCGATGTTGACGTAGGCGATCGAGAGGTCGCGCTGCCAAAGCGTGTTCTCCGGATCCTGGTCGACGAGCGTCTTCGCAATGTCGCGGCTCGTCTGGAAATGGGCGAGCGCGCCGGCGAGATCGCCCTGCTCCAGCTGCACGCCGCCAAGGTTGTCGTGGCCGATCGCGACGGCACGCTGCCATTCGGCGTTGCTGGGATCGGCGGTCGCGAGGCGCTCCACGATATCCCGGCTTGTCTCGTAGCTCGCCAGCGCTCCGGCCAGATCGCCCTGTGCGGCCTGGACGTCTCCGACATTGCTGTAGCTGATCGACAGGTCTTGCTGACGCTCCGCGCTGCCAGGATCGGCCTCGGCGAGGCGCTCGGCGATGCTGAGGGTCGTCTCGTAGCTAGCAAACGCACCCGGGAGATTTCCGAGTTCCACCTGGATGCCGCCGATGTTGCGGTAGCTCGTCGCCAGGTCGAGCTGTCCATCCGCGCTTTCCGGATTGGCGGCGACGAGGCGCAGGACAATGCCGCGGCTCGCCTCGTAGCTGACGAGCGCGGCAACCGGATCGCCTTGCGCGAGCTGGACGTCGCCAACATCGCGGTGGGCGATCGCGAGGTCGTGTCGCCACTCGGCATTTTCCGGACTGGCGGTGGCAAGACGTTCTCCCACCGCAAGACCCGCCTCGTAGCGTTCGAGCGCCGCGCCGAGGTTGCCTTGCGCCACGAGAATTTCCCCGATCCGCAAGAGGCTCGTCGCGAGACCGTGCTGCCATTCGGTATCGCCCGGATCCGTTGCGGCGAAACGCTCGGCGATGCCGCGGCCCTTTTCGTCGTTCGCCAGGCCGCCGGCCAGGTCGCCCTTCGTCTTGAGCAGAGACCCGATCTGCTCGTAGGCGTCGAAGAGGTCGCGCTGCCAGCGCGCGTCACCCGGATTGGAAGCCGCGAAAGGCTCACGTATGGCGAGACTCGTCTCGAAGCTCTGAAGCGCGTCCGCCAGGTTCCCCTGCTTCGATTGCGCGTCGCCGACGCGGTCGTAGGCGACGGAGAGATCGTGCTGCCATTCGGCGTTGTTCGGATCGTCGACCGTCAGCTCTTTGATGGCCTCCAGGCTTGCCTCATAGCTGTCGAGCGCCGCGGCAAGATTCCCCCGCTTCGCCTGCAGGTCGCCGATCCGGTCGTGAGCGGCCGCGAGCCGGTGCCGTTCATCGGTATTGGCGGGATTGGCCGAGGCGAGGCGCTCTTCGACGGCGAGGTCCGCTTCGTAGCTCGCAAGCGCCGCGACAAGATCGCCGCGCGCGACCTCAAGGTCGCCGACCCTGACGTGGCCGGCGGCGAGGTCACGCTGCCAGGCGGAATTCTCCGGATCGGCGGCGGCGCGGCGCGCGGCAATGTCGCGGCTCGCCTCGTAGGCCTTCAGCGCCGCCGCGCTGTCACCGGCGGCAAGATAGGCGTCGCCGAAATCCACGAACAGAGCCGCCTTCGTGCGCTGCGCGTCGTCGCTGTCGGGCAAGGCCTGTGCGAGCCGGTCAACCGTAGAGGAAATTCGATCGAAGACCTTGCGAATGTCGTCGACACGCATTCCCTCGACGCCGCGCAGCCCCTGCGCAACGTCGGAAACGATGCCGTCGACCGTCGCCCGCGCGGTGTTGAAGGCGTGCTCGGCGTTCTGCCGCGCGGCGCGCTCGGACGCCGCGCGTTCGGATGCGGCCTGCTCCCCTGCGACGGCTTCGGCTTCGCTTTGTTCAGCAACCTGCCGCTCGTCGACCGCGATCGACCGCTGCCAAAGTGCCGCGCCCGCGAGCCCGATCGCAACAATGGCCACAATGACGGACGTCGTGATGCCAATGCGCAGGCGCCATTGCTGTGCGCGACGGCTGGCAAGCAGAAACTGCAGCGCTTCGTCAGTGGGCGGCGGCGCACCGCTCGGCCTCCCGTCGACCCAGGCCTCCGCAGCCCTCAGCGCATCCTTGCGCAGAAAAAGGCTGGAGGGACGGCCGAGATCGCGCCACTGCCGCCCCCGGTCACTGAGGCGAGTTTGCTCTTTGAGCCAATCGCCGTCGGCGTTGAGCGCTTCGACCAGCGCCTTCAGATGTTTTTCGGGGGCGAAGGCGCCCTCCGGCGGCAGAACCTGCAGGCGTCCGAGCGCTTCCGGCAGGAGGTCCGGCGCCACAACTTCGAGCGCCACGGCGATCAGTCTCTTGTGCAACCGTTGCGCTTCGCCGAGCTCGCGATTGCACCGCCGCGAGCGCACCGACTGCGCGCTGACCAGCCAAAGGACTGTATCCGCCGCGCGTATGAGGTCAACGAGCTCGTCCTGCCACTGGTCACCATAGGGCGGGTCCCGGCGGTCGATCGTGACGGCGAAACCCTGCACCTGGAGCGCCGCCACAAGCCGGTCCGCCGCCCCCAACTCCCGGCGCGAATAGGAGACGTAGATCTTCATCCGATCGTTGTTGGGATCGACGTCGCTCACGACGCACCTCGGCCATTCAAAGCGTGCAACGTCAGCGTAACCGTCCGCGAAGAAACGAAAGACGAGATCTCGCGCACTAACCCTCCAAACCGTGCGAGGCCTCGGCTCCTAAGGCTCCGTGCAGGCCGAAATATGCTTGCCTTGGCCGGCTTGCGCAAGCCGCGGCCGCGGTATCGCCGGACCGCCTTTCCAAGCCTAGCGCTCCGCCAGCGGGTGGTGCTTGTTGACGAGTTCCTTGAGCCGCTCGTCGAGTACGTGCGTATAGATCTGTGTCGTCGAAATATCGGCGTGTCCGAGCAGCGTCTGTACCACGCGAAGGTCGGCGCCGCCTGAGAGAAGATGCGTTGCGAACGCGTGCCTGAGCACGTGCGGCGACAGCTTCTTCGAATCGAGACCGGCGCGTACCGCGACGGTCTTCAGGTCGCGGGCGAAAGCCTGCCGCGTCATATGTCCGCTCGCGCTGTCGGCCGGGAAGAGCCATTTGGAATCCGGCCTGCCGAGCTGCGCCCACTGGTCGCGATAGAGGTCGAGCGCGGCATGCGCTGCGATGTTCAGCGGCACGAGCCGCTCGCGGCCGCCCTTCCCCTTGACCGCGACGAAGGGGCGGCCACCGCGACCGGCCGATTGCGGCAGCGCGACGAGTTCCGAGACGCGAAGGCCGGTCGCGTAGAGGAGCTCAAGCAGCGCAAGGAGGCGGAGCGCCGCGAGGCTTCGGGCGGGCGTCAGCTCCGGCTCTGTCGCTGCGAGGCGCGCCGCTTCGAGCAGCCGGTCGACGTCGTCCACCGAAAGAACCTTTGGCAACGGTCTTCGCGGCTTCGGCCGCTCGGCCGTCGCCGTTGGATCGTCGCCGCGGATCGCGTCGGCCACGAGAAACTTGAAGAACTGGCGGAGCGCCGAAAGCCGCCGCGCCTGCGAGGTCGCGGCAAGCCCGCGCCCGGCGAGCGATGCAAGATAGTGGCGAATGTCGTCGGCGGATGCGGCCGCAAGCCGACCGCTCGCAGCGCAGAAATCGTCGAGGTCACGGCGATAGGCAGAGAGCGTATTCGGGCTCGCTCCGCGTTCGGCCGCGAGCATTTCCAGAAACGCCTCCATCAGCGCAGCGTCGCGCGTCCCCTCGCCGGGTGCTGCGCGCGAGCCGCTCACGGCTGCAATCGGTCGTTCGGAACGCGCACGGTCATCTCGCGCTGTTTCGGCTCGACCGAAATCACCAGAGCGACCATCGCGCCGTAGACGACCGCAACAATAAGTCCAAGAACAACTAATAGTCGAATAAGGCTAGGCATCGATCCGCATCTTCGCCGGTTCCGGTCTAGCCCGTCCGGCGCGGCGATAGCAAGGCGAAGCGGGCCGGCCGCAGCGGTGGAATGCTCTTCTTGACTTTCGGGGGGAGCGCGGAGCACCACGGGCTTCCGGAGGTTTTCGCTCATGGATGCGCGCCATGCCGTCGTCGGCGGCGACCAGATCGACCGCGTGGTCTCGCGCCTCGGCAGTCGCTCGATCGTGCTCGTCGGCATGATGGGCGCCGGAAAGACCTCGATCGGGCGGCAACTCGCGAGCCTTCTCCACATTCCGTTCCTCGACGCCGACGCGGAGATCGAGAAGGCCGCCAATCTCACGATCCCCGAAATCTTCGAGCACTACGGCGAGGCGCATTTCCGTGAGGGCGAGCAGCGCGTCGTGGCGCGCCTCCTCGCTGGCGGCCCGGCGGTGGTGGCGACCGGTGGCGGGGCGTTCATGAGCGAAGAGACACGCACGCGCTGCCGCGAGAACGGCATCAGCATCTGGCTGAAGGTGGATGCGCCGGTGCTCCTCGACCGCGTGCGCAAGAAGGGAAACCGCCCGCTCCTCGACCGTCCGAATCCCGACGAGGTCGTCCAGCGACTTCTCGAAGAGCGCGAGCCTATTTACGGCCTGGCCGACATCCTCGTCGCCTCGCGCGACGGGCCGCATCAGTCTGTCGTCGCGGAGATCGTCGCCGCGCTCGACCGCCATTTGGGCGAAGGGGCCGCGCTTTGAGCATAGAGCACGTGCGCGTCGAGCTTGGGACCCGCAGCTACGACGTCGTGATCGGCCCCGGCCTCGTCGACGCGGCGGGCAAGCGCATTGCCGCGCTCATGCCCGGACGAAACGTGGCGGTCGTCACCGACGAGAACGTGGCGGCGCGGCACCTGCCGCCGCTTCGCGCTTCACTCAACGCCGCCGGCATCCAGGCGGCCGAGATCGTCGTGCCGCCCGGCGAAATGTCGAAGAGCTTCGCGCAGTTGCAAGCGGTCGTCGAGGCGATCCTTGAAGCCCGGCTCGAACGCGGCGACGCGGTCGTGGCGCTCGGCGGCGGCGTCGTCGGCGACCTCGCTGGCTTCGCGGCGGCCGTAACGCGACGCGGAATGCATCTCGTGCAGATGCCCACTACGCTCCTCGCGCAAAT
Source organism: uncultured Alphaproteobacteria bacterium (assembly GCA_963739005.1). Lineage (GTDB taxonomy): Bacteria > Pseudomonadota > Alphaproteobacteria > Rhizobiales > Afifellaceae > DASWJZ01. The sequence goes on from CAVTYQ010000007.1 coordinate 614,341, forward strand.
CGATTCCAGCGTCGGGGGCAAGACCGGCATCAACGCACGTCACGGCAAGAACCTCGTCGGCGCCTTCTTCCAGCCGGGCCTCGTTCTCGCCGACACTTACGCGCTCGACACGCTGCCGATGCGCGAGTTCCGCGCCGGCTATGCCGAGATGGCGAAGGCCGGCCTGATCGGCGACGCCGTTTTTTTCGGATGGCTTGAGGAAAACCGCGACGCGATTTTCGCGGGCGGCAAAGCGCGCATCCGGGCGATCGCCGAAAGCGTCCGCTTCAAGGCGCGGACCGTCGCCGCCGACGAGCGCGAGACCGGCGAGCGCGCGCTCCTCAATCTTGGCCACACCTTCGCGCACGCGATCGAGGCCGCCTGCGGCTTCGATGCCGCCCGCCTCGTGCACGGCGAGGCGGTCGCAATCGGGATCGTGCTCGCGCACGATTTCTCCGTCGCGGAGGGGCTCGCGCCGGAGACCGACGCGGAGCGCGCGCGGAAACATCTCGAAGGTGCGGGGCTGCCGGTCTCGCTCGCCGACGTCCCCGGCCCAGCGCTTTCTGCAGACGAGTTGATGCGCCACGTCGCGCAGGACAAGAAGGTGAAACGCGGGCGCCTGACCTTCATCCTGACGCGCGGGATCGGAAAAGCCTTCATCGCCGACGACGTGCCGCCGGAGAAGGTGAAGGCGTTCTTGGAGAAGAGGGTGAAGGCCTGAGCGCTCTCTCTCGGAGGCAGAGGCTCGAATTTGTGGGTCCTCGGGTCTCCGCGGCGCTACGCCCGAGGATGACGTCGCGCTTCCCTAATCAGTCATCCTCGGCCGAGCGAAGCGAGAGCCGACGACCCAGCCTAAAATTCCAAGCGCACTTGCGGGAACCGGTCTCCACACCGAAATAGGGCTCAGTTTCGTTTCCCTTCCCCCGGCGCGCCCGGTTGCACGGCAAGGGCGTGGACGGGGCCAGCGAGTTCCTCCGAAAGGGCCTGGTTGACCATCCGGTGCCGCTCGACGCGGCTTTTTCCGGCAAAGGCCGCTGAGACAAGCGCGACCCTGAAATGCGTCTCGCCCTCCGGCCGCGCACCGGCATGGCCGGCGTGAAGATGGGACTCGTCGACGACGTTGAGGCTCTCGGGGCGAAAGGCCGCCGTCAGCTTCGCTTCAATGCGGGACTTGACCGACACGATGCCGCAATCCTTTTCAGACACGATGACGCGCCTTGAGGGGGGCGTCCGCGAAGGGCATAGTCACGAGATGAAGCTCGACTCGGCCTATTTCAACAAGATCCGGATCGATTCCGGCGCCGCCGCCCGGCCGAAGCCGAAGGCGGAGGCAGTCCGGCGCGGCTGCGACATGACCGGTTGTACCGAGGGAGGCACGCACCGCGCGCCGAAAGGGCGCGCGCAGGAGGGCGAGTACTTCTGGTTCTGTCTCGATCACGTCCGCCAATACAACAAATCCTACAATTACTTCAGCGGCATGAACGATGCCGCCATCCAGGCTTTCCAGCGGGATGCGACCATCGGTCACCGGCCGACCTGGCAGATGGGTGTCAACGCCAAGACCGACGAGCCGGTCCGGGCCTCGCGCACGTCGGGTTTCAAATGGTCGGGCCGCACCCACGATCCGTTCCGCTTCTTCGGCGATGGCTTCCAGGGCCGCGGCCCGGAGCCGGAGCGCCGCAAGGTGCACAATATGGAGGCCCGGTCGCTGGCGACCCTCGGGCTCGACACGACCGCCAGCGCCGCGGATGTCAAGGCGCGCTACAAGATGTTGGTCAAACGCCACCATCCCGACGCCAATGGCGGCGACCGCTCGCTCGAAGACCGGCTCCGAGAAATCATCCAAGCTTACAGCTATCTGAAGAGCGTCGGTTTCTGCTAATTCCCTTTCGGCTAGACCCGGATTCCTGGCCGTACCTTACGTCCAAGAGGACTTTTCGATGACTGAAGCCGCCGAACAATTGCTCGCGGTTCCCGATATGACCGTCTCCGCCCGGCAGCTCTTCGGGATCGATTCCGATCTCGAAGTGCCGGCGTTTTCGCAGCCGAACGAGCACGTGCCCGATCTCGACGAGGACTACCTCTTCGATCGCGAGACGACGCTCGCCATTCTCGCCGGCTTCGCCAGGAACCGACGCGTCATCGTGACCGGCTATCACGGCACCGGCAAGTCGACGCACATCGAGCAGGTGGCGGCGCGGCTCAACTGGCCGTGCGTGCGCGTCAATCTCGACAGCCACATCAGCCGTATCGACCTCGTCGGCAAGGACGCGATCGTCATCAAGGACGGCCACCAGGTCACCGAGTTCCGCGACGGCATCCTGCCCTGGGCCTATCAGCACAACGTCGCGCTCTGCTTCGACGAATACGACGCCGGGCGGCCGGACGTGATGTTCGTGATCCAACGCGTGCTGGAATCCTCCGGACGGCTGACGCTGCTCGACCAGAGCCGGGTGATCAAGCCGCATCCGGCCTTCCGGCTCTTCGCGACCGCCAACACGATCGGCCTCGGCGACACCTCCGGCCTCTATCACGGCACGCAGCAGATCAACCAGGCGCAGATGGACCGCTGGTCGATCGTGACGACGTTGAACTACCTCGCCCACGACAGCGAGGTCGACATCGTGCTCGCCAAGGTGAAGAGCCTCAGGACCCCGAAGGGCCGCGAGCAGGCAAGCCGCATGGTGCGCGTCGCCGATCTCACGCGAAACGCCTTCATGAACGGCGACATCTCCACCGTCATGAGCCCGCGCACGGTCATCACCTGGGGCGAGAACGCGGAGATCTTCGGCGACCTCGGCTTCGCTTTCCGGGTGACGTTCCTGAATAAGTGCGACGAACTTGAGCGGCCGCTCGTCGCCGAGTTCTACCAGCGCGCGCTCGGGGTCGAGCTGCCGGAATCCTCGGCCAACGTCGTCCTGAGCTAATGCCTAGCGAAGCTTATTCCAGTCATCCTCGGACGCGCAAAGCGCGATCCAAGGATCAAGGGCCGTCGACAGCATGCGGCGCTGGCCCCTCGGGTCACGCTACGCCCGCCCGAGGGTGACGAGAGAAATGTCGAGCAAGAAGCGCGAGGCACCGACCGAGCCGTTCAAGCGGGCGGTGGCCGGCTGCGTTCGCGCGGTCGCCGGCAAGCACGACCTCGACGTGACATTCGCCGCCGACCGTCCGCTTCTTCTTGCGCAGAAGATCCGCCTGCCCGAGCCGCCGCGCCGGCTGACGCCGCAAGATGCGGCGGTGACGCGCGGCATCGGCGACGCGATGGCGCTGAGACTCGCCTGCCACGACAGCAAGGTGCATCGCCGCTATTCGCCGGAAGGCCGGCAGGCGCGTGCCATCTTCGACGCGGTGGAACAGGCGCGCTGCGAGGCGCTCGGCTCGCGCCGTATGGACGGCATGCGGGCCAATCTCGGCGCCATGCTGCAAGACCGCTACCACCGCGCCAATCTCGAAGACATCAGTGAGCAGACGGAAGCGCCGATGGAGGATGCCTTAGCGCTGATGGTGCGCGAGCGGCTGACCGGCGCGCAGCCGCCGAAGGCGGCGCGCAAGGTCGTCTCACTCTGGCGCGACGCCATCGAGACGAAGGCCGGAAACGAGCTCGACCGTCTCGGCACAATGGCGGAGGATCAGCACGCTTTCGCGGAAGCGGTGCGCGACCTCCTCGTCTCGCTCGACATGGGCGAGGAGCTCGGTCCGGAGACCGACGAAAGCGAAGACGACGAGCGCGACGACGCGGAGAGCGCGGCGGAGAACAACGAGCCGGCGCGCGGCGAGTCCGACCAGGAGCAGGACGAGTCCGCCGACGAGCAGCAGGCGGAGTCTTCGCGCGAAGAGGAGGCTGGCCAGACGGACGATTCCGACGCGACGTCGGAGGAGTTTTCCGAAGAGGACAGCGCCGCCGACCGCGAGCCGTCCGGCGAAGCGCGGCGTCCCGATTTCAGCGGCCGGAACGAGCCGCAGATCGACTACAAGGTCTTCTCCACCAAGCACGACGAGATCGTCAACGCGGAGGACCTTTGCCCGCCAGAGGAACTCGATCGGCTGCGCGCGTTTCTCGATAAGCAGCTCGCGACGCTGCACGGCGCGGTCGCTCGGCTGGCGAACCGGCTGCAGCGGCGGCTGCTCGCCCAGCAGAACCGCGCCTGGGATTTCGACCTCGAGGAAGGCATCCTCGACCCGGCGCGGCTTTCGCGCGTCATCACCGATCCCTTCGCGCCGCTCTCGTTCAAGCAGGAGCGGGAGACCGCCTTCCGCGACACGGTCGTGACGCTGCTCCTCGACAATTCCGGCTCGATGCGCGGCCGCCCGATCACGGTCGCCGCCACCTGCGCGGACATCCTGGCCCGCACGCTGGAGCGCTGCGGCGTCAAGGTCGAGATCCTAGGCTTCACCACGCGCGCCTGGAAGGGCGGGCAGTCGCGCGAGGAGTGGCTCCGCGCCGGCAAGCCGCCGCATCCGGGCCGGCTCAACGATCTCCGCCACATCATTTACAAGCCGGCCGCCGCGCCGTGGCGGCGCGTCCGCCGCAACCTCGCGCTGATGATGCGCGAGGGGCTCTTGAAGGAAAACATCGACGGCGAGGCGCTCGACTGGGCGCATCGTCGGCTTCTCGTCAGGCCCGAGCAGCGCAAGATCCTGATGGTGATCTCCGACGGCGCGCCGGTCGACGACGCCACGCTATCGGTCAACAGCGGCAACTATCTCGAACGGCATCTCCGCTACATGATCGAGGAGATCGAGCAGCGCTCGCCGGTCGAGCTGATCGCCATCGGCATCGGCCACGACGTCACGCGCTACTATGCGCGCGCCGTCACGATCGTCGACGCGGAGGAACTGGCCGGCGCCATGATGGAGAAGCTCGCCGAGCTCTTCGACGAGAAGCCGAAAGTGCCGGCGCGGGACAATCCGCGACGGCGGCGCGCGGCGTGAGCCGGCTCGCGCTCGCCGCGACGCTCGCCGGGCTTTCTGTCGTTTCGGGTGCGGCGGCAGACCCGTTGTCGGTGACCGCGACGCGCATCGACAGCTTCGCCCTGACCGGCTCCGAGCCGCCTGCCCCGCTCGCGTTCCTCGGCGGCATCATCCTTGCGTCGTCGGACGAGCGCTTCGGCGGGCTTTCGGGCATCGACATGCTCGATGCGGACACGGCCTTCATCATCAGCGATTCCGGTTGGTTCGTGCGCGCGCGCCTCGTGCACGAGAACGGCCGGCTGTCGGGTCTCGCCGACGCGGAAATCGACAGCATCTTTCCCGACGGCAACACCGAGAAGGCGTTCGCCGATGTCGAGGACGTCGCTCTCGACCCGAACGACCGGCAGCGCGGCGTGATCGTGCGCGAGCGGCAGCCGAACGCAATGCTCACCTTTAGTCTGGAGAGCGGAAGGCCGGCGGATTTTGAGACGAAACGCGTCGGCGCTCCGGACAACATCCTGCGCTCCAATAAGGGCCTCGAAAGCGTCGCCTATGCGCCTGCGTCGTCGCCGCTTGCGGGCGAGATCGTCACCATCGCGGAGCATCCGCCGCGCGGCGCCGAGGACATCCCGGGCTGGGCCGCCGGCATCGGCGGCTTCCAGATCGTCCGCCACGACGACTTCGATATCTCGAGCGCTCGCTTCTTGCCGAACGGCGATCTCATGCTGCTTGAGCGCCGCTACGCGCCGGCCACGGGCGTCGCCATTCGGCTGCGCCGCGTCCCGGGTGACACGGTCAAGGTCGGCGCGAGGCTCGACGGCGACATCCTGCTCGACGCCAACATGACCAGCCAGATCGACAACATGGAGGGCCTGGCGATCAGCAAGGACGCCGACGGCCGCATCCTCCTGACGCTCGTCTCCGACAATAATTTCAGCGTCCTGCAGCGGACGCTGATCCTACAGTTCGCGCTCGACGGGGATTGAGAGGCCATCTCCCCTTTCCGTCTTGTCATCCCGGATGGCGCAAAGTGCCTGTCCGGGACCCATGATCCCCGGTGGACGGAATTTGGCGGGGACGATTTCGCGCTTTCCTACCTGCTCTGGTGATCGTGGGTCACGGTCCTGCCGCTGTGCGGCACCCTGAAGACAAACAGATAGGAAGGTCCGTTACTGCGTAGCCGGCCTCATCGGCATGACGTAGCCAACGATGACGCGATAAGGGATGAGCGCGAAAACGGCCATCAAGAGCTTCACGGAGAAATCGCCGAGCGCCCACGAAATCCAGCGCGGTGCTTCGACGGGATAGAGCCCGAAGAGCGGCGCTGCCTCGATCGCGAAGGGATCGTTCGGGCCGACGAACGCGAAGGCCGCCGCGAAGGCGAGCGAGAAGAAGACGAGCGTGTCGGCCGCCGAGCCCGCGAGGCTGGAGAAGGACGGCGCCTTCCACCAAGCGCGGTCGCGCAGCATGTTGAAGATGCCGATATCAAGGAGCTGGCCGACCAGGAACGCCGTGCCGGAAGCGATGGCGATGCGCGGCGTGGCGAACCATGCCGAAAGCACGACCGCGACGGCGAAGCCGAGATAGACGACGCGCCGCGCGATGCGCGCGCCGAGGAGCCGGTTCGTCGTGTCGGTCACGAGGAACGCAAGCGGATAGCTGAACGCGCCCCAGGTCAGGAGGTCGGCGAGGTTCAGCCGGCCTATCGTCGCCTGGAAGGGATGCTGGACGAGGATGTTCGAAAGCACCACGACGGCCGCCATTGCGGCGACCGCGAAGCCGATCGCGAGATTGCGTCCGCCGACGGCCAATGTGCGGACTAGGCCGCGGCTTCTTCCGCAGCCTGCTCAGCGCGCTTCGCGATGATGTCCTTGCGCAGGCCCTGCGCCTTCTGCGAGAGCTCGTCGTCGCTCGCTTTCACCAGGAAGGCGTCGAGCCCGCCGCGATGCTCCACGGTGCGGAGCGCGGCGACGGAAATCTTGAGCCTCACCGTCCGCCCGAGCGCGTCGCTGATCAGCGACACCTGCTTCAAGTTGGGCAAGAAGCGGCGTTTCGACTTGTTGTTGGCGTGGCTCACGTTGTTGCCAACGAGCACGGCCTTGCCGGTCAGTTCGCAGCGGCGCGCCATTGGAAGACCTCTTGTCGTGTTGGCCGGCTCAAACGTGCCGTTCCCGCGCGAATCTGCGAGGGACAAGCGAGAGCCGAACCTAGCTGTTCCGGAAGCGCCCCCGTATAGTGACGGAGCACGGAACGGTCAAGCGCAACAGCCAAGGCACCGGGCCGAAACGCCGCAGTTTCGGCCCAATACGCGCCTAGCAGTAGCCCCTCGGGGCATGGAACCAGTCGGATGCGACTTCAAAGGCTCGGCATTTTGCCGCTTGCTTTCACTCTCCCCTTCCTCTTCCACGCTTCCGGCGCCGCTTCGGCGACGACGCTCCAGACCGAATATTCGGTGACCGTTCGCGGCTTCCCGGTCGGCCGCGCGCGGCTGCAAGCGGAGTTCAACGACGGCCGCTACACGATCCAGTTCTCCGGCGGGATCAGCGGGCTCGCCCGCTTCTTCTCCGACGCGGAGACCTCCGCAGCGGCGATCGGGGACGTCGGCGACGACCGGCTCCGGCCCTCCGAGTACAAGCACATCTGGAAAGAGGACAACGAGACCGAGGCGGTCGACATGCACTTCGCCGGGCGCGGCCTGACGGAGGTTTCCCTCGACCCACCACAGCAGCATCCTGAGCGCTATGCGCCGTTCACCAAGGCCAACACCGCGGACGCGCTCGACCCGGTCAGCGCCTTCGTCTGGCCGGTCGCGGGCGGCGTGACGCCCGACATCTGCAGCCGCACGCTCCCGCTTACTGACGGCAAGCGCCGCTTCGACATCGCGCTCAGCTTCAATCGGCTGGAAGACTTCACCACGCCCGACCACTCGTATCGGGATCGCGCCGTCGTCTGCAGCTTCAGCTACGAGCCCGTCGCCGGCTACCGCATCGACAAGCCCGAGAAGGAAAGCATCCTGAACGGCGACGGCATGGAGGTGTGGATGGCGCCGGCGGGAGCCGGTCTCGCCGCCCCCGCCCGCATTCAGCTCCGCACCCGCATCGGCCAGGTCGTGCTTGAGGCGACGAAGTTCCGCACTGAGTGATCCCAAGCCGCTTTCCGTGCCGATATGAAACAAACGCCCTAACGAGGATTACGCCGTCGAGGATGCGGCCGCGCTTCGGCAGGCTCAAACCCCGGCGCATCGCACAAGATGTGGTGGGAACAGAGCCGGAAAGAGCCGACAAAGCCGATTCGTCGACGATCCGTTCCGGTACCGGTCCGAATGTGAACGGCCGCGCCCTGCGGCACGGCCTCCATGTTTACGATGCGCTCACATTCGCGCAATCGGTGCGCTCAATGTGGCTGCGCCGACCAACCTCCGCGCGCGCCGACAAGGGATAGGCGGCGGCCTTCGAGTCGCTGATTCGCGCCGGCTTTGTTCGAGACTCGTTCCGCCGATAAACCCTACCCCGAAGTTGCGCGATTGCGGCGCGGGCGAGGGATTCTTCACAATTCGGCCTGCAAGCCGTGGTAACGCTCGCCATATCCTGGAAAATTGCCTCTGCGCCTGACGCCATTTCCGACCAAATCATGAATGCACCCCCTCGCCCGCGGCGCTTCAGCGCCCGGAACGTCACGGCCGTGCTCGGGCCGACCAACACCGGCAAGACGCATCTCGCGATCGAGCGCATGCTCGGGCACGAGAGCGGCGTGATCGGCCTGCCGCTCAGACTTCTGGCGCGCGAGGTCTATGGACGCGTGGCGGCGCGCGCCGGTGCCGAGCAGGTGGCGCTCGTCACCGGCGAAGAGAAGATCCTGCCGGCAAATCCGCGCTACTGGGTCTCCACCGTCGAGGCGATGCCGCGCGAGACGAACGCCGCCTTCGTCGCGATCGACGAGGTGCAGATCGCCGGTGATCTTGAGCGCGGCCATGTCTTTACCGACCGCATCCTCAACCTTCGTGGCAGCCAGGAGACGCTGCTTCTCGGCGCGGCGACGATGCGCGGCATCATTGAGCAGCTCTTGCCCGGCGTGCACGTTGTGACGCGGCCGCGCATGTCGGTGCTCTCCTATGCCGGGCAGAAGAAGCTGACGCGTCTGCCGCAGCGCTCGGCGATCGTCGCCTTCTCCGCCGACGAGGTCTACGCGGTCGGAGAGCTCATCCGCCGGCAGCGCGGCGGCGCGGCCGTGGTGCTCGGGGCGCTCAGCCCACGCACGCGCAACAAGCAGGTGGAGCTCTACCAGAACGGCGACGTCGATTTCCTCGTCGCCACCGACGCAATCGGCATGGGGCTGAACCTCGACCTCGACCACGTCGCCTTCGCCTCGAACCGCAAGTACGACGGCTATCAATACCGCGAGCTGACCGCCGCCGAGCTCGGCCAGATCGCCGGGCGCGCCGGCCGCCATATGAAGGACGGCACGTTCGGCGTAACGGCCCGCGTCGATCCCTTCCCCGATCCGCTGGTTGAGGCGCTGCAGACGCACCGGTTCGAGCCGGTGCGCACGATCCAGTGGCGGAACGACGCGCTCGACTACGCAAGCCTCGTCGCGCTCAAGGCGAGCCTCGACGAGGCGCCCGGCATCGCCGGCTTGACCCGGGCGCCGCCCGCCGACGACCAGATGGCGCTTGAAACGTTGTCGCGCGACGAAGAGATCGCCGACAAGGCGCGCACGCCCGACGCCGTCCGGCGGCTGTGGGAGGCGTGCCGGCTCCCCGATTATCGCAAGATCGCGCCGGCGCAGCACGCCGAGATCGTTGCGCAGATTTTCGGCTTCGTCGCCGACGGCGGTGTAGTGCCGGCCGACTGGATCGCCGAGCAGGTGCGCTCAGCCAACGTCGCGGAAGGCGACATCGACGCGCTCTCGGCGCGCATCGCGCAAATTCGGACCTGGACCTTCGTTGCGAACCAGCCAGACTGGCTCGCCGAGCCGGCAACGTGGCGCGACGAAACGAAGGCGGTCGAGGACACGCTCTCCGACGCGCTGCACGAGCGACTGATCAAGCGCTTCGTCGACCGGCGCACGAGCGTGCTCATGCGCCGGCTCAAGGAGAACACGATGCTCGAAGCTGAGATCACACCTGTCGGCGACGTGCTGGTCGAAGGCCATCACGTCGGCATGCTGCAGGGCTTCCGCTTCACGCCGGACCCGCTCGCCGAGGGCGCCGAGGCGCAGGCGCTTCGCGGCGCGGCGCAGAAGGCGCTCGCCACCGCCATCGCCGAACGCGCGGCGCAGCTCGCTCGCGCCGGCGACCGCGACATCGTGCTTTCGCTCGATGCGCATCTCAGATGGCAGGGCGAGCCCGTCGCGCGCCTCGTCGCCGGCGACGACGTCTTGAAGCCGCGGCTCGTCATCCTTGCCGACGAACAGCTTTCCGGCCCGCCGCGGGAGCAGGTCGAGACGAGGCTGAACGCCTGGCTGACGTCGCACATCGGAACGCTGCTGAAGCCGCTGATCGATCTTTCCGCCGACCAGACGATCACCGGCATGGCGCGGGGCATCGCGTTCCAGCTTACGGAAAACCTCGGCGTGCTCGAGCGCCGCGCGGTGCTCGAGGAAGTGCGCGGCCTGAGCCAGGACGAGCGCGCGCTGCTGCGCCGCCACGGGGTCCGCTTCGGCGCCTACCACATCTACGTTCCGCATCTTCTAAAGCCGGCCCCGAGCACGCTCGCGGCGCTGCTTTGGGCGCTGAAGCACCGCGACCCGGCGGCCTCTGGTCTCGCCGAGATGCAAGGCGTTTCAGGGTCCGGGCGCACCTCCGCCCCGGTCGACCCAACCATCGACCCGGATCTCTATCGCCGCTTCGGCTTCCGCATCTACGGAACGCGCGCGATCCGCATCGACATCCTGGAGCGGCTCGCCGATCTCATCCGGCCGGCGCTCGCCTGGCGGCCGGGCGCGCCCGGCGAACGGCCCGCGGGCGCGCTTGCAGAAGGCGGCGGCTTCACGGTCACGCCGGCGATGACATCGCTCCTCGGCGCCTCGGGGGAGGACTTCTCGGTGGTGCTGCGCGCTCTCGGCTACCGAGCGGAGCAACGGCCCAAGCCGCCCGAACCCACGGCAACACCGGCAGCCGCGCCGCCGGCGGAACCTAGCGCGCCGACACCGGAGGCGCCGTCAGCTGATGCCGCTGCGGAAGCAGCGCCATCGATCGCGTCGGAGCCCGCCGAGCCTTCGCCGGAAGCCCCGCCAATCGAAGAGCCTCCTGTCCAGGAGCCGACAATCGAGCCGCCAGTCGAACAGCCGCTCACCCCGGAACAGCCCTTGGGAGAGCCCCCGACACCTTCGACGCCGCTTGAGGAGCCGTTGGTGGAGGAACTCCGCGCGGAGGATGCCGCTGCGGCTGCCGAGGCGGGGGAGCCGGAAGCGCCGGTTGCGCCTGAGATGATCGAAGTCTGGCGGATCGGACGGCCGCCGCGCGAGGTGCGAAGGCCGCGCGGGCGGGCTCAGCCGCGCGAGGCGGAGCGCGGCGAGGAGGCTGGTGCAAAGCACAGCCGCTCCGCCAAGCGGCAGCAAGGCGAAGGCAAGCCGTGGCGCGAGCGGCCCGACCGCAATCGGCCCGAGCGCGACGGCCAGCAGCGCGAGAAAGTTCGCCGCGAGGCCATGCCGCGAGGCGAGCGCCCGCGGCCGCCGCGCGAGCGGCCGGTCGACCCCGACAACCCGTTCGCCAAGCTGCAGGCGCTGAAGGCGGAGCTGGAGAAGAGCGGGCGCGAATGAGCGAACCGGGAGCGCAGCGCATCGACAAATGGCTGTGGCACGCACGCTTCGCCCGCACGCGCAGCGCGGCGCAAGAGCTCGCACGCTCCGGACATGTGCGGGTGAACCGCGACAAGGTTCACGACGCGGCGCGACAGGTGCGCACCGGCGACGTCCTGACGTTGAACCTCAACCGCGGCATCCGCGTGATCCGCATCCTGGGCATCGCCGAGCGGCGTGACGGCTTCGCGCAGGCACAGCTTCTCTACGAGGAGCAGTCCGTTCAGCGCCCGCGCGAAGAAAGAACCGAAAGTGGCGCCGGCGACTATGAAAAGCGTTCCGCGTCGCGAGGTGCCGGCGACACCGCCGAGCACTAACCTTGGGCGAGCAAGGCACCGGATTGACCGACGCGGCGTTTCGCGGCGAGCTTGACCACGTCCTCGCCGAACTGGCGCGCGGGGCACCGGTCGATCTCGAAGACGACCACGGCCGCACTGCGCTCCAATGGGCCGCCGCGAGCGGCGCCCTCGACGTCGTGAACGCGTTGCTGGCGCGCGGCGCCGCCGTCAACCATCAGGACAAGTCCGGCATGACGGCGCTCCTTAACGCGGCGGCCGACGGACATGCTGAGGTCGCCCGCGCGCTGCTCGACAGCGACGCCGCCATCGACCATTGCGACAAGGGCGGGCGCACCGCTCTGATCTGGGCCGCCGGCTATCCGCTCGACGGCATGGATTGGCCGCGGAGCGCGGGGCACGACCATGTCGTCGAGGAACTACTGGTACGCGGCGCCGTGATGTCGTTTCGGGACGAGGACGGGGAGACGGCTCTCGACGCAGCCGCTTCAGGCAAGAATCTTGCGATCGTCATGCTGCTCCTTGAGCGCGCAACGGCGGCTGATTTCCGCGAGGACTATGAAGGCATTCCGCTCATCTGGGCGGCAGCCTCCGGCTACATCGATGTGGTGCGGGCGCTTCTCGCAAACGGCGCCGAGATCGACGCGACCGCGAGCGACGGGTGGACGGCCCTGGTCTGGGCGGCATGGCACGGACACGCGCGCGTGGTCGCCGAGCTTCTCGACGGCGGCGCCGGGGTTGACCGGGAGGATGTCGAGGGACGACCAGCGTTGATGTGGGGGACCTACAACGGCGGCGCCGAGGTCGCGACGCTTCTCCTGTCGGCGGGGGCTGACATCAACCGCGCCGATCAACATGGGACGACCGCCCTGCACATTGCGGCGAGAGACGGCCGGATCGAGGTTGTCCGCGCTCTGCTCAACCATGGCGCGGACGCCGAACTGGTCGACGCCGAGGATCTGACCGCGCTGATGCACGCCGCGAGCTACCCTCAGCCATTGTCCGAGGGGACATTGATCGCGGCGGCGGAATATGTGCCGATCTGGAGGCGGCGCGGCGCGGAGGTCGTGCAGGAGCTGATCGCGCACGGGGCCCGCCTCGACCGCAGGGACAGCGAAGGGCGGACGGCGTTGACGCGGGCGATTTCGTCGGGGAACGCCGCGACCGTAGGGGTCCTTCTTGCTGCAGGCGCGACCGCCGGCGAGGCCGAGCACCCGGCAATCAGGGCTCTGCTCGGCGAGGCGGACGGGCGCGCGCTCCTCCAGCCGCAGCAGGATGGCGACGGCGTCCGTTGAAGGTTTGGAATTGCGTTCCAATCGGGGCGCCCGGCGTAGCTTTCCGGCCCTTGCAGGATTTCCTCAAAGCCGATACGCCGCAGGCAAAATAGGCCCAAGCCGGAGCGCCGCATGACCTACGTGGTCACCGAAAAGTGCATTCGCTGCAAATTTATGGATTGCGTCGAAGTCTGTCCCGTCGATTGCTTCTACGAGGGCGACAACATGCTGGTCATCCACCCAGACGAGTGCATCGACTGTGGCGTCTGCGAGCCCGAATGTCCTGTCGATGCGATCCGTCCGGATACCGAGCCTGGGCTCGACCAGTGGTTGGCCCTCAACGCCGAATACGCGGGTCAGTGGCCGAACATCACGATCAAGCGCGAAGCGCCCTCCGACGCCCATGATTTCGAGACCGCGGAGGGCAAATTCGAGAAGTATTTCTCCAAGGAGCCGGGTCAGGGTGACTAGGCCCGGACGGGTGCGGTCTAGCTCCAAGAACAGGCAGAAATCCCGGGCTTGCCGGTATTCTTAATCACGGCTGGTCAGTTGATTATTCCACCAATTCTCAACCGCATCCTGTGGGTGGCGGAACAATTCCTTGATTTCTGGCCGTTTTTGCGCTATTTATAGCGTCATCAGGAAGAGCCCGGCAGCGGGAACAATCGAACAGAGCGGATTGGGGGGCGTGCGCCGCGCTTGGCTGCGGCGCGGCAGTCCGCAGGTCTGAAACATCGCATCGTGGATGCACCGGTTTCGGTCGGAGCTGCCGAGCGTTCCCATAGCAGCGGCCGTTCGAGACGGAGCAGGAGTTTGGCGCGTCATGTCTAAGAAAATCGTCCAGCGTCAGGGATTTAGGACCGGCGAGAGCATCGTCTATCCAGCCCACGGCGTCGGCAAGATCGTCGAGATCCAAGAGCAAGTCGTAGCCGGCATGAAGCTGGAACTGTTCGTCATCACCTTCCAGAAGGACAAGATGACGCTGCGCGTTCCGGTGGCGAAGGCCGCGTCGGTCGGCATGCGCAAGCTCGCCGACGAAACGACGGTCGGCAAGGCATTTTCCACCGTGCGCGGACGCGCCCGCGTGAAGCGCACCATGTGGAGCCGGCGCGCGCAGGAATACGAGGCCAAGATCAACTCCGGCGACCTGATCGCGATCTCCGAGGTCGTGCGCGACCTCTACCGCTCGCAGGCGCAGCCTGAGCCGTCGTATTCGGAGCGCCAGCTCTACGAGCAGGCGATCGATCGCATGTCGCGCGAAGTCGCAGTGGTGGAGAAGACCACCGAGGCCGAAGCGGTGACCAAGATCGAGAAGGCCATTGAGGCGAGCCCGCGCCGCAAGCGCGCGCAGATGGACGAAGAGGCGAGCAAAGCCGCCGCCTGAATCCCCTCTCTCACTAAATAACGAAACGCCGCCTCAACGGGCGGCGTTTTTGTTTGCGCACCGCCGATGCCATTCACTTCGGGCGGGCCGAAGCTTGCGATGCCCTTGTGACCTTCGACCACCGCTTTGTGAAGGCTGCAAAAGCGCGCGCCTGGAATTATTTAGGCACTGCGCCGGCGTCCCACCTAGACCCTCAAAATGATCAGATTGGCCTGTCCGGGCCTCAGGCGGGAATGATCCAGCGCTGGACGTCTCTGAGCTCGTTCAGCTTCGCGTCGGCAAGGCGGCGCTTCTGATGATCTTCGCCGGCGTCGGCAAGGTCTTCTTCGGCGTTCTTGATTTCCCGCGCGAGGTCCTCGGCGCTCAGATCCTCGAGCGAGATCGCCTGGTCGGCAAGGATGGTGAGCCCGCCCGGCGTCACGTCGGCAAAGCCGCCGCGCACAAAGAACTTCTGCACCTCTCCCGAGAGCGCCTTAACTTCAATTTGCCCCGGCTTCAGCGTGCTCATTAGCGGCGCGTGCCGGGCAAAGACCGTGAAGTAGCCCTCGCCTCCCGGAACGACGACGGACTCGACGTCCTCCGAGACGAGCAGACGGTCCGGCGATACCAGATCGAATTTCAGGGGTTCGGCCATCTCTGTCTCTCAATTCACGCCGGCTTGCGGCGATCCAACACGAAACCGACCGCGAAGCCGACGACGGCGCCGGCGAGTGCGAAGAGAGCGACGTGCTCGGTCTGGCTCGACGTCATCGAGCCGCCTCCCTGCGCCGTCCCCGAACCCTGCACCTCGATCTGTACGGGGCCGAGCTTGATCTCCGCTGCTTCAGGCCGCGTCAGCCAACCGGCGAGGCCCCCGACGACGAGTTCGACGATCAGCAGAACGACTTTGGCGTTCATCATGCCGCTTCGGCGAGCTTCTGCGCCTTTTCGATCGCCGCCTCCATGGTGCCGACCATGTAGAACGCCTGCTCGGGGAGGTGATCGTATTCGCCGGCGACCAGGCCCTTGAAGCCCTTGATGGTGTCGGCAAGCTCGACGAAGACGCCCGGCGTCCCGGTGAAGACCTCCGCCACGTGGAAGGGCTGCGACAGGAAGCGCTCGATCTTGCGGGCGCGCGCGACGATCAGCTTGTCCTCTTCGGAAAGCTCGTCCATGCCGAGAATGGCGATGATGTCCTGCAGCGACTTGTAGCGCTGCAGCGTCGACTGCACCGAGCGGGCGACGTCGTAGTGCTCCTCGCCAACGACCCGTGGGTCGAGCAGGCGCGAGGTGGAATCGAGCGGGTCGACGGCCGGGTAGATGCCCTTCTCGGCGATCGAGCGCGACAGCGTCGTCGTCGCGTCGAGATGCGCGAAGGAGGTCGCCGGCGCCGGGTCGGTCAAATCATCTGCCGGCACGTAGATCGCCTGCACCGACGTGATCGAGCCCTTGTTGGTGGTGGTGATGCGTTCCTGCAGCGCGCCCATGTCGGTTGCGAGCGTCGGCTGATATCCGACGGCGCTTGGAATGCGGCCAAGCAGAGCCGACACTTCCGAGCCGGCCTGCGTGAAGCGGAAGATGTTGTCGACGAAGAACAACACGTCCTGACCCTGGTCGCGGAAATATTCGGCGACCGTCAGCCCGGTCAGGCCGACGCGGGCGCGCGCGCCCGGCGGCTCGTTCATCTGTCCGAAGACCAGCGCGCACTTCGAGCCCTCGGTCGAGCCGTTGTTCTTGTGCGGGTCTTTGTTGACGCCGGATTCGATCATCTCGTGATAGAGGTCGTTCCCCTCGCGCGTGCGCTCGCCGACGCCGGCGAACACCGAATAGCCGCCGTGCGCCTTGGCGACGTTGTTGATCAGCTCCTGGATGATCACAGTCTTGCCGACGCCGGCGCCGCCGAAGAGGCCGATCTTGCCGCCGCGGGCATAGGGCGCGAGGAGGTCGACGACCTTGATGCCGGTGATGAGGATCTGCGCCTCGGTCGCCTGATCGACATAGGCCGGCGCGTCCGCGTGGATCGGACGCCGCTGCTCGGTCTTGACCGGCCCGGCCTCGTCCACCGGCTCGCCAATCACGTTCATGATGCGGCCGAGCGTCCCCTCGCCGACCGGAACCTCGATCGGGCTTCCGGTATCCCGCACCTCCTGGCCGCGGACGAGACCTTCGCTCACGTCCATAGCGATGGTGCGCACCATGTTCTCGCCGAGGTGCTGGGCGACCTCGAGTACGAGGCGGGTGCCGTGGTTGTCGGTCTCGAGCGCGTTCAGGATTGCCGGCAGCTCGCCCACGAAATGGACGTCCACCACCGCTCCCGTTACCTGCGCCACACGGCCGGTATACTTTTCGCTTGCCATCGTTGTCCTCGTCTTCTTGTTCGGCGCGGGCCTAGACGGCCTCGGCGCCGGAGATGATCTCGATCAGTTCCTTGGTGATCTGCGCCTGCCGCTGGCGGTTATACGAGAGCGACAGGCGGTCGATCATGTCGCCGGCGTTGCGCGTCGCGTTGTCCATCGCGCTCATCTGCGCGCCGTAGAACGACGCGGCGTTTTCGAGCAGCGCCTTGTAGATCTGAATGCCGACGTTGCGCGGCAGAAGCTCGGCGAGGATCTCCTCCTCGTCGGGCTCGTATTCGTAGACCGCGCCCTCA
The DNA here is from genome assembly GCA_963739005.1 of uncultured Alphaproteobacteria bacterium. Classification (GTDB taxonomy): domain Bacteria; phylum Pseudomonadota; class Alphaproteobacteria; order Rhizobiales; family Afifellaceae; genus DASWJZ01. Next base: position 631,612 of record CAVTYQ010000007.1, read on the forward strand.
AGCGAAGGGCCCGCCCCCTCCGCCGACACTTCGGCCGGCACGATGCGCTGGGCGGTCGGCACCTGGCTGATCACCGAGCGGAAGCGCGAATAGTAGAGTGTAGCGACGTCGAAGTCGCCATCGTCGAACATCGCAAGCAGGCGATCCGCGACCTGCTTCGCCTCGCCGAATGTGATCCGCTTGACGTTGCGGAAGTCCCTCCGCTCGACGATCTTGTCTGGGAACTGCCGGCGCAGGATGTCGTGGCCCTTGCGCCCGACCGCGAAGATCTTGACGGTCTTGCCCGCGGCGAGAAGGCGGCGCGCGTCATCGCGGGCAAGCCGCGCGATCGCGCTGTTGAAGGCGCCGGCAAGGCCGCGCTCTCCGGTGCAAACAAGCAATAGATGCACGTCATCGCGGCCGGTCCCCGCGATCAGCGCCGGCGCGCCGAGCTGGCCCTTGGTCGCGCTCGCGATATTGGCGAGGACCGTCGCCATACGCTCGGCGTAGGGGCGTGCCGCCTCTGCCGATTCCTGCGCACGCCTCAGCTTCGCCGCGGCGACCATCTGCATCGCCTTGGTGATCTTCTGCGTCGCCTTCACCGAGGCGATGCGGTTGCGGAGCGCCTTTAGGCTCGGCATCTGCCGTTATTCCTTCATCGCCGGCGGCTTCAGGCGAAGTTCTTCGCGAACGTCTCGAGGATCGACTTCAGCTTCGCCTGCAGCTCGTCGCTGAGCTCGCCCTTGTCGCGGATCTGGTCGAGCACCGCCTTGTGCTCGCTCCGCATCAAGGCGAGGAGCCCGGTCTCGAACTCGCGCACGCTTGCAAGCGGCAGCGGATCGAGGAGGCCGGAGGTGCCGGCGTAGATCACAACCACCTGTTCCTCGACCTTGAGCGGCGAGAACTGCGGCTGCTTTAGAAGCTCGGTCAGCCGGGCGCCGCGGCTCAACAGGCGCTGCGTCGCCTGGTCGAGGTCGGAGCCGAACTGCGCGAAGGCCGCCATCTCGCGGTATTGCGCGAGCTCGCCTTTGATCTTGCCGGCGACCTGCTTCATCGCCTTGATCTGCGCGGCGGAGCCGACGCGCGACACCGAGAGACCGACGTTCACGGCTGGACGGATGCCTTGATAGAAAAGGTCGGTCTCCAGGAAGATCTGGCCGTCGGTGATGGAGATGACGTTGGTCGGGATGTAGGCCGACACGTCGTTCGCCTGCGTCTCGATCACGGGGAGCGCGGTCAGCGAGCCGGCGCCGTTCTCATCGTTCATCTTGGCGGCGCGCTCGAGCAGGCGCGAATGCAGATAGAAGACGTCGCCGGGATAGGCTTCGCGCCCGGGCGGACGGCGCAGAAGCAGCGACATCTGTCGGTAGGCGACCGCCTGCTTAGAAAGGTCGTCGTAGGCGATCACCGCGTGCATGCCGTTGTCGCGGAAATATTCGCCCATGGCGCAGCCGGAGAACGGCGCCAGGAACTGCATTGGCGCCGGGTCGGAGGCCGTCGCCGCGACGATGATCGAGTAGTCGAGCGCGCCGCGATCTTCGAGCGTCTTGGCGAACTGCACGACGGTCGAGCGCTTCTGCCCGACCGCGACGTAGATGCAGTAGAGCTTCTTCTTCTCGTCGCCGGCGTCGAAGGCCGGCTTCTGGTTCAGGATGGTGTCGAGGATGATCGCCGACTTGCCGGTCTGGCGGTCGCCGATGATGAGCTCGCGTTGGCCGCGGCCGATCGGGATCAGCGCGTCGATGGCTTTCAGGCCTGTCGCCATCGGCTCGTGCACGGACTTCCGCGGAATGATCCCTGGCGCCTTTACGTCGACGCGCCGTTTCTCCGTCGACTCGATCGGGCCCTTCCCGTCGATCGGGTTGCCGAGCGCATCGACCACGCGGCCGAGCAGCCCCTTGCCGACCGGCACTTCCACGATGGCGCCGGTGCGCTTGACGGTATCGCCTTCCTTGATCTCGCGGTCGGTGCCGAAAATGACGATGCCGACATTGTCGACCTCGAGGTTCAGCGCCATCCCGCGGATGCCGTTCTCGAAGGCGACCATCTCGCCGGCCTGCACGTTGTCGAGGCCGTAGACGCGGGCGATGCCGTCGCCGACGGAGAGCACCTGCCCGACCTCGGAGACTTCCGCCTCCTTGCCGAAATTCTTGATCTGCTCGCGCAGGATCGAGGAGATTTCCGCGGCCCGAATATCCATCAGCCGACCTCTTTGAGCTGGGTTCTGACGTTCATCAATCTGGTGCGAAGCGACGTGTCGATCATGCGCGAGCCGACCTTGACCACAAGCCCGCCGAGAAGCGCCGGGTTGACCCGCGTCTGGAGTGTCACATCCTTGCCGAGCTTATCCTTCAGCGCGCTCTTCAGCGCAGCGACCTGCGCGTCGCTCAAGGGATGCGCCGAGGCGACCTCGGCCGTGACTTCGCCGCGCGCGCGCGCGGCCATCTCGCGAAACGCCTTGATGATGCCGGCGAGCGCGAAGAGCCGCCGATTCTTGGCGACAAGGCGTAGGAGATTTCCGGTGAGCCCGCCGATCCCGGCCTTGTCGGCAATCGCGCCGATCGCCCGCTCCTGATCCTCGGAGGAAAACACCGGGCTTTCGACGAGCCGCCGGAAGTCGGCGCTTTCGTCGAACATGCGGGAAAGGCTCTGAAGCTCGCCCTCGATGCGTTCGATCGCGGATTCGTCGCGTGCAAGGTCGAAAAGAGCTGAGGCGTATCGCTCGGCAACGCCGGAAACCGAGGAGGTTCGATCCGTCACGCGGGTCTCTCTTCCCTGTCAATCAGCCCGGCGGCGGCGGGCAATCTTTCGGCAAAACTCGGAGGGCGCGGTCCGGCGCCCCCGAGCCACGCGCGGGTCGTCTAGCATGGTGTTTTTGACGGCGCAACACGGCCAGAGAAGCCGGGTTTGGGCAGCATTGGCAAGCCCTCCCGTGTCGTCCGCCGGCCACAACCGCAAGTCGAATGTTGGCGAGCCGCGACGCCGCGACCGCTTGACGGCCGAGTGTCATGCGCGTCGCGTAGCCACCGCTTGCGCCGGAGAGAGAAGAACCGATGTCCAATCCGATCCCTATGCTCGCTCTCGCCACTGTCGTGGCCCTTGGTCCCGCGGGCCACGCGTCTGCCCACGCCCATCTGAAATCGGCGGTGCCAGCCGTAAGCGGCACAGTGGCGGCGGCCCCCACCGAGCTCGACCTCACCTTCACCGAGAGCATCGACCTTGCTTTCACCGGCGTTGCGCTGATGGGACCAGGCAAAGAAACGGTCGAAACGGGCGAGGCCAAGCTCAAATCCGGGGACGACACGACCCTCATCGTGCCGCTCGCGGGTGCCCTCTCGGCCGGCGCCTACACGGTCTCCTGGCATGCCTTGGCGAAGGACGGGCACAAGACGAAGGGGAGCTATGCCTTTACCATCAAGCCCTGATGACCCCGGACGCCGCCCTCGTCGTTTGCCGCTTCTTGAACGATGCATCGGCGATGCTCCTCTGGGGAACCTGCGCCTACCTGGCAACGCTGATGCCGAAGGATCTGGCGCTCGAGATCGGGCGGCGGCTTCAATTGTTCTCTTTCGTCACGGCCGCCGTCGCGGTCGCGACGACGGCCGTAACGCTTCCGCTTGGGGCCGCTGCGATCGGCGACGGCTGGCGCGACGCGGTCGATCCGGCGACGGTCCGTGCGGTCCTGTTCGAGACCGGCGTCGGGGAAGCGTGGCAGGCGCGGGCCACCGCCGCATTGCTTCTGACAATATCACTCGCCTCTCCCTTCCCCGGCTTTCGGGCGACCGCTCTTAGCGCGGGACTGCTCCTCGCGAGCCTCGCCGCGACCGGACACGCGGCGATGCACGAGGGATGGCTGGGCCTTGCGCATCGCGTCAACGACGCCGCGCATGTCCTCTCGGGCGGCGCCTGGCTTGGCGCCTTGGTGCCGCTGCTTCTCGTCCTTAGGGCGGACGACGACATACGCCATAAGACGGACGCGGCGCTGGCGCTTCGGCGGTTCTCCACGGCCGGACATATTGCCGTGGCGCTTGTCGTCGCGACGGGCGTCGTCAACACCGTCCTTGTTCTCGGTCGATGGCCGACCGACTGGTCCTCGCCCTATCAGGCGATGCTCGCGACGAAGATCGTCGTTGTCCTGGCGATGGTCGCCCTTGCCGCGGTCAATCGCTACCTCCTCGTCCCGCAAATCGCATGCGGCCGGCTTGGCGCGGTGCGCGCCATCCGCTTCGGGGCGGTGGCCGAGATCGCTCTTGGGCTCTCCGCGATTGGCCTCGTCGCGGTCTTCGGAATGCTTGAACCGACATAGGCGCCGTGACGGGCGCTCAGCCGCGCCGTCAACTGCAAAGCCGCCTAATCTCCTGATTTACCAGATGTTTTACCAGGCAAATATTGGAACGGCGGCCGGGCTAGCACGTTTGTCGGCCATGTGGGGCTGACGAATAGGTCGGACGATCCGGCCGCGACAGACAGGAGAATGTCATGAAGAGAGCGCTAGGCGCGGGCGTCGCCTGCATCGTTCTTGCCACGAGCAGCATCGTCACCCCGGCGGCCGCCGACTCGCACAACTACCGTGAGCAGGAGCGGGTGATGGGCAGCTACTGCGACCGTCATCCGGGCGACCACGATTGCTGGGACTGGAGCCACCATCGCGATCATTGGAACGAGTCCCGCTATCACGATTGGTACGGCCACCACCGCCATGATTTCGGTCCGGCGGACGCGGCGGCCGCGATCTTCGGGTTCGTGGCGGGTGCAGCGGCGAGCGCTGCCGCCGGCGCGGCCGACACCTCGCACGGAGCGGCGTGCGACGCGCGCTACCGGTCCTACGATTGGCACACGGACACCTACATGGGCTTCGACGGCCATCGGCACGAATGCAGGCTGTAGCCGTCGTGTCGAACAGACCAGAGTGACAGGGAGCCGGCCTTCGGGCCGGCTCTTCGTTCGTTACAAGAAGCTCATCGGGTCGATGTCGATTGCAACCTTGATCGAGCCACGCGCTTTCGGTGCGCGCTGAAGCCAGGCGCGCAGCCAGTCGTGCAGGCGGCTCGCTCTGTCGGATTGCGCGAGCAGCCGGAAACGATGGCGGCCGCGAAGCACCGCGAAGGGCGCCTCCGCCGGGCCCCATAGCCTGACCCCCTCCTCCATCGGTGCGGCCATCGCCATAGCGCGCGCGTGTGCCTCAGCCGTCGGCCGGTCGGCGGCGGAGACGATGACCGAGGCGAGCCGGCCGAAGGGTGGCAGATGTCCGCGACGGCGTGTCTCGATCTCGCTCGCGTAGAAGGCCTCGCGGTCGCCGGAGACGAGCGCCTGCACCACTGGGTGGTCGGGCGAATAGGTCTGGATCAGGCCGCGACTGACCTGTCCCACGCGCCCTGCCCGCCCCGTCACCTGCGTCAGGAGCTGCCAGGTGCGCTCGGCCGCGCGCGGGTCGCCGTGCGACAAGCCGAGATCCGCGTCGACCACGCCGACCAGCGAAAGGCCCGGAAAATTGTGGCCCTTCGCCACGAGCTGCGTGCCGACGACGATATCGACCTCGCCGCGTTCGATGGCGCCGAGCTCGGCGCGGACGCGCTCCCAGCCGCCGAGCATGTCGCTCGACATGATGAGCGTGCGCGCATTCGGGAAGCGCTCGACAACCTCCTCCTGCAGACGCTCCACGCCCGGGCCGATGGCGACGAGGCTCTCTTCCGCGCTGCAATTCGGGCAGGTCTCCGGCCGCTTCTCCTCGTGGCCGCAATGGTGGCAGACGAGGAGCTTGCGGAACCGGTGCTCGACCAGCCAGGTCGAGCAGTTCGGGCAGGCCATGCGGTGGCCGCAGGTGCGGCAGAGCGTCAGCGGCGCGTAGCCGCGGCGGTTCAGGAAAAGCAGCGCCTGCTCGCGCTTTTCGATCGTCTCGGTCACCGCCGCGACAAGCGGCGGTGAGAGCCAGCGCCCGCGTTCCGGCGGATGGCGCTTCAGATCGATCGCGGCGATCTCAGGCGCGACCGCGACACCGAAACGCGCTGGGAGTCTCAGATGCCGGTAGCGGCCGCGATCGGCGTTGACGCGGCTTTCCACCGACGGCGTCGCGGAGGAAAGCACGACAGGAAACCCCGAGAGGTTTCCGCGCACGACCGCCATGTCGCGGGCGTGGTAGGTGACGCCCTCCTCCTGCTTGTAGGCTTGGTCGTGCTCCTCATCGACGACGATCAGCCCGAGATTCGAGAACGGCAGGAAGAGCGCCGAGCGCGCGCCGACGAGCGCCCTCACCTCGCCACGCGCGACCGCGCGCCAGACCCGCGCGCGCGTCTTCGCACCGACTTCCGAATGCCACTCCGCAGGCCTTGAGCCGAAGCGTGCCGCGAAGCGGTCGAGAAACGCGCCGGTCAGCGCGATCTCGGGCAGGAGGATCAGCGCCTGCTTGCCGCGGCGGAGCGTCTCCGCGACGGCCTCGAAATAAACCTCCGTCTTGCCGGAGCCGGTGACGCCATCGAGAAGCGAAACCGAGAAGGCATCGCGCACGCTTTCGCGCAGCACCGCCGCGGCATTCTCCTGTTCCACCGAGAGTTCCGGGCGGCCATGGTCAGGATCGAGGTCGGCGGCGATCGGACGCGCCGGTATGGCGACCCGTTCCAGCGTACCGCCCTCAAGCAGGCCGTCGATGACGCCGGACGAGACGCCGGCCGCAGCGGCGAGACCCGACTTCGACCAGGCGAGGCCGTCGCCGGCCACGTCGAGGATGCGCTTCCGCGCCGCGGTCATGCGGTCGGGCGGCGCGCCGGAGAGGCGGACGCCGACGATCGGCTTCTCCGGCTCGAAGGCCTGCGGCGCCCGCAGCACCATGCGCAGGACCATGCCGCGCGGCGTCAACGTGTAGTCCGCCACCCAGTCGACGAAGCGGATGAGCGCGTCGGGGAGCGGCGGCGCGTCGTAGATGTGCTCGATTTCGCGCAGCTTCTTCGGCGCCACGTCGTCGGGCGTCGCCTTCCAGACGGCGCCCATCACGAGCCGCGTGCCGAGCGGCACCGCGACGATCGTGCCCGGGGGCAGCACCCGGTCGGAGGCATAGGTGTAGGGGCCGTCGACCGCGACCGGCACGAGCACAGGGTGAAGGTGCCGTTCGGTGAGAAATGCCGCTTGTGCGGCCGAGGAACTGGCTGAGGGGCAACTCATTGAATAAGAGGGAAGCGCGAACGATATCCTGCTGCAATGTAGGCCCAGCCCGGAAAAGCCCATGAAATTCTTCGTCGACACGGCGGACGTCGCCGAAATCCGCGATCTGAACGAAACCGGCCTCCTCGACGGGGTCACCACAAACCCCTCGCTGATCGCCAAGTCCGGGCGACCGATGCTTCAGGTGATCAAGGAAATCTGCGGGATTGTGGAGGGCGAGGTCTCAGCGGAGGTCGCCGCCACCGATTTCGACGGCATGATGAAGGAGGGCACGAAGCTCGCCGCGATCGCGGAGAATATCGCGGTCAAAGTGCCGCTCACCTGGGACGGGCTCAAAGCCTGCCGCGCGCTCCGTCAGGCCGGCCACAAGGTCAACGTCACACTTTGTTTCAGCGCCAATCAGGCGCTGCTTGCGGCGAAGGCCGGCGCCACGTTCATCTCGCCCTTCATCGGGCGGCTCGACGACATCAACCTCGACGGCATGGAGCTGATCGGGGACATCCGCGCGATCTACGACAATTATGACTTCGATACGCAGATCCTCGCCGCCTCGATCCGCACGCCGAACCACGTGAAAGAAGCCGCGCTCGCCGGCGCCGACGTCGCGACGGTTCCGGCCGCGGTGCTGAAGTCGCTGGTCAAGCATCCGCTCACCGACAAAGGCTTGGAAAGTTTTCTCGCGGACTGGAAGAAAACAGGTCAATCCATCCTTTGACGGTGGACGCCTGCCTGACCTTAGCTTGCGCGCACCTGAATCTTTCGGAGTTGCGCGCATGGCCAGCCGCTTTCGCGAAGCTCACAGTAGATCGTTCGCCAAAGCCGCCAGCTGGCGGCTTACCGGAAGTATCGACACCTTCGTTTTGAGCCTGCTTATCACCGGCAGCTTCAAGTTCGCCGGCGGCATCGCCGGCACGGAGCTCGCCACGAAGATCGCCCTCTATTATGTCCACGAGCGGATTTGGGCGGCCATCCCTTGGGGACGGAGCGTCAGGCCGGAGCTTGTCGCTCGATAGGAAATCGTCGGCGCTCGACGGTGAATTCCTCAACCAGTTCGTTCTATCGTCGTGCTCGGGAGAATCGATGCTCGATCATGACGCAATCCTCGTCACCGCCGCTCCCGGCTTGCGGAGGGCGGCGCTCGGCTGGGCGGAGTATCTGGGCCAGGAGCGGCGGCTCTCCGAGAAGACGGTCGAGGCCTACAGCCGCGACCTCGAGCAGTTCCTCCGCTTCCTGACCGAGCATATTGGCGAACCGCCCTCGCCCGCCGCGATCTCGACGCTTCGGCCGGCCGACATCCGCGCCTTCATGGCGCATCGCCGAACCGATGGCGTCGGCGCGCGTACGCTTGGGCGACAGATCGCCGCACTTCGCTCCTTCGCCCGCTTCTGCGAACGGCGCGGGATCGCGGCGACCACGGCATTCACGAGCGTTCGCCCGCCGAAACAGCCGAAGAACCTGCCGAAGGCGCTTTCCATCGGCGACAGCGCCGCGCTGATCGAAGCGTCGGAGACGCTCTCCGAGGAGCCGTGGATCGCCGCCCGCGACATGGCGGTACTGATGCTCCTTTACGGGTGCGGGCTGCGTATCTCCGAAGCGCTCGGGCTGAAGCGCGCGGAGGCGCCTGTTGAAGAGACGGACGCGATCCGCGTCACCGGCAAGGGCGGGCGCGAGCGGATCGTGCCGGTTTTGCCGGCTGTGCGGCGAGCGATCGAGGGCTACATCGAACTCGTGCCCTTCACGCTCGAACCCGACGTGGCGCTCTTCCGCGGCGCGCGCGGCGGCCCGCTCTCGCCGCGCCTGATCCAGTTCGCGATCGCGCGTCTTCGCGGCGCGCTCGGGCTCGAGGCGAGCGTCACGCCGCACGCGCTCCGCCACTCCTTCGCGACGCACCTTCTGGGCCGCGGAGGCGATCTCCGCACCATCCAGGAGCTTCTCGGCCACGCCAGTCTGTCGACCACGCAGATCTATACGAACGTCGACACGGAGCGGCTTCTCGACGCGTACAAAAAGGCGCATCCGCGGGCCTGAGCCGGCTAACGACCCCCCCCGTTCACCGCTTCTTGAACGGGTGCCGGGTTTGCGAGCTATGAGGAAAGCCGTAGGATTTCAGTCCTTCGAGCTCGATCAGGAGGTCTCGATGCGGAAGCTCCTAACCGGCCTTGCTTTGGCGTCGGCGTTCGCGTTTGCCGCCTCGGCGGGTCAGGCCTGTGATTTTCACGTGACCGCCAGCATCCCGAGCGAAGAGGTCGTGGCGATGAGCACGGTCGACAGCACAACGCCGTCGGCCGACGTCACCGCCGATCAAACGTGCCCCGCCGGCGCCACCAACTGCGCGCCGACGGATAAATAAACTCCTCCTCCGTGTCCTGATGTTGCGGCGGCGCCGGTCCTTTGGGCCGGCGTTCGCTCTTTGAGGGCGCCGCGCGCCTGCTCGCTCAGTGGTCGTTTTGCCCTTAAGACCATGAGCGACCCGCATGAACGACATCTCAAAGCCCGCAGTCATCGCCGAGCCGCCGGTTGCCGCGCGCAGCGGCGCCGCGTCGGAGGGGCTGTGGTTCGGCTATCTCTGCGCCGCGCTCGGCGCGACGCTCTTTTCGACAAAGGCGATCATCATCAAGCTCGCCTACGCCGAGGGCATCAACGCGGAGACGCTGCTCGCGCTCAGGATGGCGCTCTCGCTCCCGTTCTACGCGGCCGTCGGCTGGCTTTCGGTGATGGAGCGGCGGCGCACCGGACGCGCGCTTCCGGATCGCGGGCTTGTGCTGCGCGCCGCGCTCATCGGCGCGCTCGGCTACTGGTTCGCGAGCTACACCGACTTTCTCGGCCTCGTTTACATCTCGGCCCAGTTCGAGCGGCTGATCCTCTTCACCTATCCGGCCTTCGTGGTCATCCTTGGCGCCCTCTTCTTCGCGCAGCCGATCCGCGCTCCGGCGCTCGTCGGCATCGCCATCAGCTATCTCGGCCTGGCGCTCATCTTCGCCACCAAAGTCACGACGCTCGGCGCCGGCGTCGCGAAGGGCGCCGCTCTCGTGCTCGCCGCGGCGCTCGCCTTCGCGCTCTACCAGCTTCTCGCCAAAGAGCTGATCGGGCGGATCGGGCCACGTCTCTTCACCTGCATCGCGATGAGCGGCGCCGCCGCCGGCGCGCTGCTGCAATTTGCGCTGACGCAGCCGCTCGCGAGCCTCCTCGTCTCCGAGCACATGCTCTTCTACGGCGTGCTGATCGCCGTCGGCGCGACGGTGCTGCCGTCGTTCCTTCTGAACATGGCGCTGCACCGCATCTCCGCGCAGGCGAACGCGACGATCGGCACGCTCAGCCCGGTCGTCACCATCCTGCTCGCCGTCATGATCCTCGGCGAGGCCTTCTCGTGGATCGACGCTGCGGGAACCGCGCTCGTTCTCGCCGGCGTCGGCTGGTTCACGCTGATGGATCGCAGGTCGGCTTAAGAAGCGAGATGCAGGCCGTCGAGGATCGCCGCGACGATCTGGTCGACGCTCTGGTCGATCGAGACGCGGATCGCCGGCTCGTCGGGCGAGAGCGGCTCAAGCGTCCTGAGCTGGCTGTCGAGCAGACTCGGCGGAAAGAAATGACCCTTGCGACCCTTCAGGCGTTCCGCGAGGAGCGCCTTCGAGCCGTCGAGATGCACGAAGAGGACTGGGCGAACCGCCGCCCTGATGATCCGCGCGCGGTAGACCTTCTTGAGGGCCGAACAGCTGACGACGATCCCCTCGTCGGGAGGCGTGTCACGAATGGCGGCGCCGATCGCATCAAGCCACGGCCAGCGGTCGGCGTCGGTCAGCGGAATACCGGCCGACATCTTCTCGACGTTCGATTTCGGGTGGAACTCGTCGGCATCGCGGAAGGGCACGCCGAGGCGCGCGGCAAGAGCTTCCCCCACGGTCGTCTTGCCACTGCCGGAGACGCCCATCATGACGATCGCAGGAGCGGACGCGCCGCCCGTGCCGATCAAGATCGGGTCTCCGGGCGCTCATTCATTTGCCCGGCTGCCGGCGCGCTGAGCCGTTGCTGCCATTCACGGTGGAAGGCGACATAGCCCGGTGACACGGCCTTGAGCTTCGCCTGCTCGCGTAGGTGTAGCTCGGGCAGAGCATGAAACGGCACGGCGGGATTAGCATGGTGCTCCGCGTGGAAGGGCATGTTCCAGGCGAGGAAGCGCAGCGGGAGACCGGTCAGCGTGGTGCGCGTGTTCTCCCAGAAATCCTCCACGAACGGCAGCCCCGTGTGCTCCGCAAGCAGATAGGCGCGGAGGAACGGCTGTCCGAGGATCGCCGGCAGCACCCAATAGATGAGCGCCGCGTCGGAGCGGAGGATCACCGACAGCAAAGCGACCGCGGCGTAGATAGCGAGCATAATGCGCGCCTCCCGCACTAGGCGCGGCTCAAGGGTGCTTGAGACGAACGGCGCCGCCACGTGGCCGGAGGCGTTGCGCATCAACAGCGTCGCCTCGCCCTTCCAGTAGCGCCAGCCGCTGAGATGCACGAGATAGTCCGGCCAAGTCTCCACCCGCTTCGATTCAAGCTCCGGGTCGCGGCCCACGATCTGCGTATGGCGGTGATGCGCGAAGTGAAAGGCGCGGAACCAGTTCGGCGGCAAAAGGAGCGCGAGGCCGGCAATCCAGGCTACCGCGTCGTTCAGACGTCGTGACCGGAAGGCGGTCCGGTGCACCGCTTCGTGGAGCGGCGAGAAGAGGAACGTCAGCACGAAGCCATGCGCGACAAGGGCAAGCGGAAGGAACAGGCTGCCGCGGCTCAAGGTAATGAACGCGCCGGTCACCAAGAGCAGGCCGAGATGGCCGGCAAGGTGCGTAAGGCCGGCGACGTCCGAAGGCGGCGGGGACGTTTCGGCGGCGCGTTCTCTTGGCATCCCTCAAATATGGATCGGTTTGAACCAGGCCGCCATCGCCGCTTCGCGCACCGCCTCAGACATGGTCGGATGGGCATGCGTGGTGCGCGCAAGGTCCTCCGCCGAGCCGCCGAACTCCATCAGCACGGCCGCCTCCTCGATGAGTTCGCCGGCAAAGGCGCCGAGGATGTGGACGCCGAGCACGCGGTCCGTCGTCTTGTCGGCGAGAACCTTCACGAAGCCGTCCGTGTGGTTCATGGCGCGGGCGCGGGCGTTCGCGGTGAACGGGAATTTCCCGACCTTGTATTCGATCCCCGCGTCCTTCAGCTCCTCCTCGCCGCGGCCGACGAAGGCGATCTCCGGCATTGTGTAGACGACGCTCGGGATCACGCCGTAGTTCACGTGGTCGGCCTGGTCGGAGAGAATCTCGGCGACCGCAGCGCCCTCATCCTCGGCCTTGTGGGCGAGCATCGGTCCGGCGATCGCGTCGCCGATCGCATAGATGCCGTCGACGCTGGTCTTGAAGTGGCCGTCGGTCTTGACGCGTCCGCGCTCGTCGAGCGCAATGCCCGCTTCCTCCAATCCAAGGCCCTCGACGTAAGGCCGGCGGCCAATCGCGACGAGCACTATGTCGGCCTCGATCGCCTCCGCGCCGCCATCGCCCTTGGCCGGCGCAACGCTGACGGAAAGCTCCGCGCCCTTCTTCTCCACGCCGGTCACCTTCGAGCCGAGCCGGAACTTCATTCCCTGCTTCTGGAAGATGCGCTGGCTCTGCTTCGCCACCTCGCCATCGAAGCCCGGGAGGATGCGGTCGAGGAATTCGACGACCGTCACCTCCGAGCCGAGCCTGCGCCATACGGAGCCGATCTCCAGCCCGATGACGCCCGCGCCGACGACCAAAAGGCGCTTCGGCACGCTCTTCAGTTCAAGCGAGCCGGTCGAGGTGACGACGCTCTTTTCGTCGACCTCCACGCCGGAAAGGGGCGTCGATTCCGATCCGGTCGCGACCACGATCGCCTTCGTCTCGACCATCTCGCTGCCGCCCTTTGCCAACGCGATCTCGACCTTGCCGGGCCCGGCGATGCGGGCGCTGCCGTGCAGAAAATCGATCTTGTTCTTCTTGAAGAGGAAAGCGACGCCGTCGACGTTCGCCTTAACGGTCGCGTCCTTGTGCGCCATCATCCCGGCGAGGTCGAGTTCGGGCGCGACCTTGATGCCGAGCTTGCCAAAACCGTGGCCGGCTTCCTCGAACATCTCCGAAGCGTAAAGCAGCGCCTTCGACGGGATGCACCCAACGTTCAAGCAGGTACCGCCCAAGGTCGCCCGCCTGTCGGCGACGGCGACCTTCATGCCCAATTGCGCGGCCTTGATGGCGCAGACGTAGCCGCCCGGGCCGGCGCCGATGATGACGAGATCGTACTGAGGCATGCGATCCTTTCCAGGGCTCCTCTCAAAGCTCCGGTCCGCCCGCTCCGCCGCGAAGCGGAGCGGGCTCAATCAATGACGCGCCTATTTCACAGCAGCGCGACGACCATCACGATGAGCCCGATGATGGAGACCGTCCAAACAAGCGTGCGGACAACCGGAAGCCCGATCGCATAAATGGGAACGTAGACGACGCGCGACCAGAACCAGATGTGCGCGCCAGTCGCTCCAAGGCCGCCGGCCTTCCCCGACACCGCAAGGGCGAGCGCGAGCGCCACGAAGGCGGGATAGGTCTCGAGCAGATTGTAGAAGGCGCGGCTGATTCGCCCGCCGTAGGTGTTCTCCAGCCGCCGCCCCTCGTCGCGCGGGCTGAACGCGTAGCCGAGACCGAATTCGGTAACGCCTGCAAGTGTTTGCAGCACGAGTTGCACGAGAAGCAAAACCACCGACCAGCCCAAAAGGACGATTTCTGTCGGCATCATCGCCGTCGTTTCCATGATTGCCCTCCCCTTCCTGCCGCAGGCTGCGGCTCAGAGATCGAGCACCAGCCGCTGCGGATCCTCGATCGCTTCCTTCACACGTACCAGGAACGTCACGGCCTCGCGGCCGTCGACGATCCGGTGGTCGTAGGAGAGCGCAAGATACATCATCGGGCGGACGACCACCTGCCCGTTCCGCACGACCGGCCGGTCCTCGATCCGGTGCATGCCGAGGATGCCGGATTGCGGCGCGTTCAGGATCGGCGTCGACATCAGCGAGCCGTAGACGCCGCCATTGGTGACGGTGAATGTGCCGCCCTGCATCTCCTCGATCTTGAGCTGCCCTTCGCGGGCGCGCTTGCCGAAATCGTTGATGGTCTTCTCGACACCCGCGATCGAAAGGTCTTGCGCGTCGCGGATCACCGGCACGACAAGCCCCTTCTCCGTGCCGACGGCGACGCCGATGTGGTAGTAGTTCTTGTAGACAAGCTCGTCGCCGTCGATCTCGGCATTGACGGCGGGGATATCTTTGAGCGCGTTCACGCACGCCTTCACGAAGAAGCCCATGAAGCCGAGCCGGACGCCGTGCTTCTTTTCGAAGACCTCGCGATAGATCTTCCGGAGATCCATGACGGCGCCCATGTCCACGTCGTTGAACGTGGTGAGCATCGCCGCGATGTTCTGCGCCTCCTTCAGGCGGCGGGCGATGGTGAGGCGAAGACGCGTCATCTTCACCCGTTCCTCGCGCTCCGCGTCGCTTGGCGCGCTCGGCGCACGCGAAGGCGTGGGCGGGCGCGCTTCGGCCGGCGTCTTCGCGGCCCGTTGCAGCGCCTCAAGCACGTCGCCTTTCAGCACCTGACCGCGCTTGCCGCTGCCGCTCACGTCCTCAGCGGAGAGTCCCTTCTCCTGCATCAGCTTCGCCGCCGACGGCGCGGGCGGCATCTCGGTTCTGGCTACGGCGGCCACCGGTGCCGCAGGCGCCGGACGGCTCCCGTCGCCCTTCTTCGCGTCGGCGCGTGGCTGCATCGCCGCCGGTCCGGCCTGGATCGGCGCGGCCTTTCCGGCTTCGCCTTCCGCGATCACGCCTAGGAGAGCGCCGACACCGACCGTCTCGCCGTCCTTGACGGATATCTTCTCGAGACGCCCGGCGGCCGGCGCCGGAACCTCGAGCGTCACCTTGTCGGTCTCAAGCTCGACCAGCGGTTCGTCCCGGGCGACGGCGTCGCCCTCCTTCTTCAGCCATTGGCCAACGGTTGCCTCCGTCACCAATTCGCCGAGGGTCGGAACCTTGATTTCAAGCGTCATTGGTCTTTCCCCTCGCGTCGATCCGGGTCCGCCGCTCAGCCGAGCGCTTCCTCGAGGAGCTGGTCGCGCTGCGCCACATGCTTCGACATGAGCCCGGTCGCGGTCGAGGCCGATGCCGCGCGGCCGGCATAGCGGACCATCCGCTTGCCCGCATCCAATCCGTCGAGCACCGCGTAGAGCCGCGGCTCGACAAAAGTCCAGGCGCCCATGTTCTGCGGCTCTTCCTGGCACCAGACGATTTCGGCACGGGGAAAGCGCGACAGGAGATCGCCCATCGCCTTCAGCGGGAAGGGATAGAGCTGCTCGACGCGGAGAAGATAGATATCGTCGATGCCACGCGCCTCGCGCTCCTCATAGAGGTCGAAATAGACCTTGCCGGAGGAGATCACCACGCGGCGGACCTTGTCGTCCGGCGCGAGTTGGATCTTTTCGCCCTTCAGCATCTCTGCATCGTCGTAGAGGAGACGGTGGAAGGTCGAGCCCTCGGCCATCTCGTCGAGCCGCGAAACGGCTCGCTTGTGGCGAAGCAGCGACTTCGGCGTCATCAGGATCAGCGGCTTGCGGAAGTTCCGGTGCATCTGCCGGCGCAGGATGTGGAAGTAATTCGACGGCGTCGTGCAGTTCGCGACCTGCATGTTGTCCTCCGCGCAGGACTGCAGATAGCGCTCGAGCCGCGCGGAGGAATGCTCAGGCCCCTGCCCCTCGTAGCCATGCGGCAAGAGCATGACGAGCCCGGACATCCGGAGCCACTTGCGCTCGCCCGACGAGATGAACTGGTCGATCACGACCTGCGCGCCGTTGGCGAAGTCGCCGAACTGCGCTTCCCAAAGCGTCAGCGCCTTCGGCTCGGCGAGCGAGTAGCCGTATTCGAAGCCGAGCACGGCCTCTTCGGAGAGCATGGAGTTGACGACCTCGAAGCCGGCCTGCTCGCCGCCGAGATCATTCAAGGAAGTGTAGCGCTCCTCGGTGTCTTGGTCGAAGAGCACGGAGTGGCGCTGGGAGAAGGTGCCGCGCTCGACGTCCTGGCCGGAGAGCCGGACCTTGTAGCCCTCCTTGAGCAGCGTGGCGAAAGCGAGCGCCTCGCCGAACGCCCAGTCGACGCCCTCGCCGGTCTCGACCATCTTGCGGCGGTTGTCGAGGAAGCGCTTGACGGTGCGGTGGATATTGAAGCCCTTCGGCACACCGGAGAGCCGCAAGCCGACCGCCTTCAGCGTCTCCATCGCGACGCCGGTCTTGCCGACCCGGCGCTCGTCGCTCGCCTGCGGCGTCGCCAGTCCCGACCACGCGCCGTCGAGCCAGTCGGCCTTGTTCGGCCGGTAGGCCTGGCCGACTTCGAATTCCTCCTCGAGATGCGTGCGCCAAGCCTCCTTCGCAGCCTCGATCTCGCCGGCGGGGAAGACGCCCTCCTCGGCGAGCTTCTTGCCGTAGATCTCAAGCGTCGTCGGATGGTTGGCGATCGCCTTGTACATGAGCGGCTGCGTAAAGGCCGGCTCGTCGCCCTCGTTGTGGCCGTGCCGGCGGTAGCAAAACATGTCGATGACGACCGGCTTGTGGAAGCGCTGACGGAACTCGGTCGCCACCTTGGCGGCGTAGACGACCGCTTCAGGGTCGTCGCCGTTGGCGTGGAAGATCGGCGCCTCGATCATCTTGGCGACGTCGGAGGGATAGGGCGACGTGCGCGCGTAACGCGGATTGGTGGTGAAGCCGATCTGGTTGTTGACGATAACGTGCACGGCGCCCCCGGTACGGTGGCCGCGCAGGCCTGAGAGGCCAAAGCATTCCGCCACTACCCCCTGGCCGGCAAAGGCCGCGTCGCCATGGAGAAGAAGCGGCATCACCATCGCGCGCTCCTTGTCGCCGAGCTGATCCTGCTTGGCGCGCACCTTGCCGAGCACCACGGGATCGACGATTTCGAGGTGCGAGGGGTTCGCGGTCAGCGACAGGTGCACCTTGTTGCCGTCGAACTCGCGGTCTGACGAGGCGCCGAGGTGATATTTGACGTCGCCGGAGCCTTCCACGTCGTCGGGCGCGTAGGAGCCGCCCTTGAACTCATGGAAGATCGCGCGATGCGGCTTGCCCATGACCTGGGCGAGCACATTCAGCCGTCCGCGGTGCGCCATGCCGAGCACGATGTCGCGGACGCCGAGCGCGCCGCCGCGCTTGATGATCTGCTCGAGCGCCGGAATCACGGATTCCGAGCCGTCGAGACCGAAGCGCTTGGTGCCGGTGTATTTGATGTCGATGAACTTCTCGAAGCCTTCCGCCTCGATGAGCTTGTTCAGGATCGCGCGCTTGCCCTGCGGGGTAAAGGCGATGCCCTTATCGGGTCCCTCGATTCGCTCCTGCATCCAGGACTTCTCTTCCGGATCGGAGATGTGCATGAACTCCACGCCGAGCGTCGAGCAATAGGTCCGGCGCAGGATCTCGACCATTTCGCGCACGGTCGCGAACTCGAGCCCGAGCACGTGGTCGATGAAGATCTTGCGGTCGTAGTCTCCTTCGCCGAACCCGTAGGTCTGCGGATCGAGCTCATGAAAATCGTCGCGCAATCCGGCGATCCCGAGCGGATCGAGATTGGCGTGCAGATGACCGCGCATGCGGTAGGCGCGGATCATCATCAACGCGCGCAGCGAATCGCGCGTCGCCTGGAACACCTCCCGATCGGAGACCTCGACGCCGCGCACCTGCGCGCCGGCCTTGATCTTGTCACCGAGGCGCGCCTCGATCGGCTGCCAGTTCGTGTCGAACGCCGCGACGATCTCGCCGTTTGCCACGATCGGCCAGTCGCTGCGCTGCCACTTCGGGCCGCGCGCCTCGGTGATCGCAGCGTCCTTCGGGTCCTTCAGAGCGGAGAAGAAGCTCTGCCAGTCGGCATCGACAGAATCCGGGCGCTCCTGATAGCGCGCATAGAGATCTTCGAGGTAGCCGGCATTGCCGCCATAAAGGAATGACGAGAGCTGAAAGGCCTCGTTTTCTTCGCGTCTTGCCATCACGTCCTACAGGGCACGCCTGCCCTGTCCTTTCCGTCGCGGCCCTGCAAGCGCCGCGCCATCAGATCGGCCGGGGCGCGGCACCCGGTCGGATATCAGCCCTTCAACAGCGCCGCCAGCGTCTCGCCGAGTTTTGCAGGCGAAGGTGACACCCGAATGCCGGCCGCTTCAAGCGCCGCGATCTTGTCCTCAGCCCCGCCCTTGCCGCCCGAAATGACGGCGCCGGCGTGGCCCATGGTGCGGCCGGGGGGTGCCGTCCGCCCGGCGATGAACCCGACCACCGGCTTCCAGCGGCCCTTCTTCCTGGAATCCGCTAGGAATTGGGCCGCCTCCTCCTCGGCGGACCCGCCGATCTCCCCGATCATGATGATCGACTTGGTGGCATCGTCGGCGAGGAACATCGCAAGCACATCGGTGAATTCGGTGCCCTTCACAGGGTCGCCGCCGATTCCGACCGCGGTCGTCTGGCCGAGGCCGGCGTTGGAGGTCTGGAACACTGCCTCATAAGTAAGTGTGCCGGAGCGTGAGACAACACCGACCGAGCCCTTCTTGAAGATCGAGCCGGGCATGATGCCGATCTTGCACTCCTCGGGCGTCAGCACCCCCGGACAGTTCGGGCCGATCAGGCGGGATTTGGAGCGGTCGAGCTTGGCCTTCACCCCGACCATGTCGAGGACGGGGATGCCCTCGGTGATGCAGACGATGAGTGGCATCTCCGCGTCGATCGCCTCCTCGATCGCCGCCGCGGCTCCTGCCGGGGGTACATATATTACGGAGGCGTTGGCGTTGGTCCGCTCCTTCGCCTCCGCAACGGAAGCATAGATCGGGAGCTTCACCTCACCGCCGTCGACCTTTCCGGTCCAGAATTCCCCACCCTTCTTGGGGTGGGTGCCGGCGACCATCTTGGTTCCGTAGTAGGCAAGCGCCTGCTCGGTATGGAAGGTGCCGGTCTTGCCGGTCAGGCCCTGGACGATGACCTTGGTGTTCCGGTCGATGAGGATCGACATCAGCGCCGGCTCCCCACCGCCTTGACGATCTTCTGCGCCGCGTCGTCGAGATCGTTCGCCGCCACAACGTCGAGGCCGCTCTCGTTGAGGATGCGCTTTCCTTCCGCGACATTGGTCCCCTCCAGCCGCACGACCAGCGGAACCTTGAGCCCGACCTCCTTCACCGCGGCGACCACCCCTTCCGCGATCACGTCGCAGCGCATGATGCCGCCGAAGATGTTGACCAGGATGCCCTTCACGTTCGGATCGGCGGTGATGATCTTGAAAGCGGCCGTCACCTTCTCCTTAGAGGCGCCACCGCCGACGTCGAGGAAATTTGCCGGCTCGGCGCCGTAGAGCTTGATGATGTCCATGGTGGCCATGGCAAGCCCGGCTCCGTTCACCATGCAGCCGATCGAGCCGTCGAGGGCCACATAGGAGAGCTCGTATTTGGAGGCCTCGATCTCCTTCGGGTCCTCCTCCGTCTCGTCGCGGAGCGCCAGAATGTCGGGGTGGCGGAAGAGCGCGTTGTTGTCGAACGAGACCTTCGCGTCGAGCACGCGGACATGGCCGTCCTTCATGACGATCAGCGGATTGATCTCAAGCAGGCTCATGTCCTTGTCGGTGAAGGCCTTGTAGAGGGTCTTGAAGAGCGCCTTTCCCTCCGCGGCCGCCGGGCCCTTGAGCTTAAGCGCGGTCGCGAGCTTCGCGGCGTCCGAGTCGGTCACGCCGGTCATCGGATCGATCGCGACGGTGACGATGCGCTCCGGAGTCGCGGCAGCGACGGTCTCGATATCGACGCCGCCTTCGGTCGAGGCGACGAAGGCGACGCGTCCGACCGAGCGATCGACCAGGAGCGAAAGATAGAGCTCGCGCGCGATATCGGCGCCGTCCTCGATGTAGAGCCGGTTGACGCGCTTTCCGGCGGAACCTGTTTGTTTGGTTACGAGGGTGTTGCCGAGCATCTCCTTCGCGCTCGCCGCCGCCTCGTCGACGCTCTTGGCCACGCGCACACCGCCCTTGGCGTCGGGACCGAGCTCCTTGAAGCGCCCCTTGCCGCGTCCGCCGGCATGGATCTGCGTCTTCACCACATAGATCGGACCGGGCAGCGAGGACGCGGCCGACTTGGCTTCGCCGGCGTCGGTGATCATCACGCCTTCGGCGACGGGAGCGCCGTAGGCCTTGAGGATCGCCTTGGCCTGGTATTCGTGGATGTTCATCGGGGAGCCGTCGCGACGCGGGCGCGTCTAAGCCAAGGCAGGCTGGATGCGAGCGCAGGCCTTGCAGAGGGTCTGCACCGACTCCACGGACTTGTCGAACATCGCCCGCTCGCTTCTGTCGAGGTCGATCTCGATGATGCGTTCCACGCCGCCGGCGCCGATGACGACCGGAACGCCGACATAGAGATTGTCGAGACCGGTACTGACCCTGAAGCCGGGCCGCGCAGGGGATCACGCGCTTCTTGTCGCGGAGATAGGATTCCGCCATCGCGATCACCGATGCGGCGGGTGCATAGAAGGCCGAGCCGGTCTTCAGGAGGCCGACGATCTCGGCACCGCCGTCGCGCGTCCGCTGCACGATGGCGTCCAGGCGCTTCTCCGTAAGCCAGCCCATTTTAACGAGGTCCGGCAAAGGGATACCGGCAACGGTCGAGTAGCGGATAAGCGGCACCATGGTGTCGCCATGACCGCCGAGGACGAAGGCGGTCACATCTTCCACCGAGACGTTGAATTCCTGCGCGAGGAAATAGCGCAAGCGGGACGAGTCGAGCACGCCGGCCATGCCGACAACCATCGACGGCGGCAGCCCGGAGAACTTCTGCAGCGCCCATACCATCGCATCGAGCGGGTTGGTGACGCAGATGACGAATGCGTCGCCCGCGTATTTGCGGATGCCGGCGCCGACCTGCTCCATCACTTTGAGATTGATCTCGAGAAGATCGTCGCGGCTCATGCCGGGCTTGCGCGGCACGCCCGCGGTCACCACGATCACGTCGGCGCCCTTGATCGCCTCGTAGGACTGCGCGCCCGCGAAGCGCACGTCATAGCCGTCGACGGGAGAGGACTCCGCGATGTCGAGCGCCTTGCCGTCGGGAATACCTTCCTGGATATCGAAGAGCACGACGTCGCCGAGCTCTTTCATTCCGATGAGATGGGCGAGCGTTCCGCCGATCTGACCGGCGCCGATGAGCGCGATCTTCCTACGCCCCATGACTTGCCTTCCCGTGACGTCATTGATGTGCGGATGCGCGCGGGTCACTACCGCGATTGACCAACTCAGGCAAGCGCAACGCAGTTGTAGAAAATTTAGATCGTGGCCAACTCACCACTTACGCATTGATTGCGTCTTTGCTACCGTTGCTGCTGGCCGACTGAACTGAGTCGGTCATCAGGGGAGACCATTATGGCCAAATCAACGACTGGCAGAGCGACGCGTCCTGGCCGGACAATCGCTGCGAAGAAATCCGCAGCGAAGAAAGCCAAGAAGCCCGCGAAGAAAGCTGCCAAGAAGACTGCGAAGAAGAAGGCTGCCAAGAAGAGGTAGTCTCGAGACTCTCTCTCACTGCAAAGGCCCGGGCTTAACCGCCTGGGCCTTTTTCGTTTCTGGCGTTGGCGCGCCGGCATTCTCCCAATAGGAATCCGACCGCATCTCGATCAGCCGCGATGCCGTGCGCGCGAACTCGAACGACTCCGCTCCGTCCTTCCCCTCCCAAAGATCGGCTGGCTCAGCCGCCGCGGAAACGATCAATCGGACGCGCCTGTCGTAAAGCGTGTCGACGAGATTGATGAGCCGCTTCACCTCGTTTCGACCGGCCACGGAGAGAATCGGTACGTCGGACACGATGATGGTTCGGAAGGCGTCGGCGATCTTCAGATAGTCGCCGGCGCCAAGCGGTCGTCCACAGAGATCATCGAAAGAGAACCGGGCGACGCCGCCGGCAGCCTCGGGGGCGACGATCCGCCGGCCCTTGTTGTGGATCTCCGCCGGCGCGCCCTTCGCGTGTCCGCTGAAGTAGCGAAAATGCGCGTCAAGGCAGGCGTCGGCTTCCGGGCCGAGCGGCGTGACGTAGCGGCGCTCGGTGCCGCCGGCGTCGAGCCGGTAGTCGCGCGGCGCGTCGAGATGGAAGGGCGCCATGCGCTCCTTGAGGAGCGCGATGAAGGGCAGGAAGAGAGCGCGGTTGAGACCGTCCTTATAAAGATCGTCGGGCGCGACGTTGGTGGTCGCCACGACGACGAGCCCCTTCGCGAAGAGCTTTCCGAACAGGCGCCCGAGGATCATCGCATCGGCGATGTCGTAGACGGCGAACTCGTCGAAGCAGAGTAGCGCGGTCTCCGAGGCGATCTCCGAGGCGACCGCGGCAATCGCATCGCCGCCACCCTTGCCTTCGCTCTTCGTCCGGAGGCGTAGCGCGGCGAGCCGATCGTGCACGTCGCCCATGAATGCATGGAAGTGCACGCGGCGCTTCGCCTTCACCGGTGCGGCGGCGAAGAAGAGGTCCATGAGCAGGGTCTTCCCTCGCCCGACACCGCCCCAGATATAGAGCCCGCGCGGCGCGCCGGCCTTGCCGTTGCGGGCGCGCAGCCAACCGAGCGCGCCGTTGCCGTTCGCGCGGCGTTTCGCCAGCTCTTCGATCAGCTTATCGAGCGTGTCGGCAAGCGCGGCCTGCGTGGCGTCCGCTACGATCTCGCCGGCGCGCACCATCGCCTGGTAGCGACGGCGCACCGTGTCGGAGGCCGCGGCTGCGGGCGTCGGCAGCTTTTGCCGGGGCTTTGCGTGCGGCAAGGACGCGTCGGGCGGTCAGCGCGAAACGGTAATCGGACCGCCGCCTTCCGTCTGCCCGCTGAACTGGGTCTTCGACGACGGATAGAGTCGCGCGATAGTCGTGCCGGCGTCGTTCAGGAGCTGGACCTGCGTCCCCTCCATGTTCCACGCGGAGACCGTCTGCAGGTTGGCGCTGGTGCAGTTTCGCGTCGAGGCGCGATAGCCGCCGGCCCAGGTGGTCAGCGTCATGAAGAGGCTGCAGGAGTCCGTTGCCGTGCTGATCTGCCAGCCGCCGAGCAGGTCGGTGCGGCCGAGCTGGTCGCTGCCGATCGGGGGCGGCACCGGCTGCACGGCGCCCGTCTGCATAGCGCCGGTCTGCAATGACGGATCGAGCGCGGCCAGGCCGGACGGCGGCGGCGGAGGTGCACCCGGCGGCGGCAGTGGCTCGCCAGTGATGGTCCCGGTCGGTGCGGCGGCAAGCGGCTGCGGCGTCGCGCTGCTCGGCCCATCGCGTCCGAACGAGAGCATGCTGCAACCGCCGGCCAACAGCGCCGTTACCCCAATTGCGATGAACGATTGAAAACGAACTGCCATGCTCTTCCCGTTAGCTCGCGGCGGCAGAACCGGCCGCCAAGATCTCCCCAAATCCCGCGGGCTTGACCGCCTTACTTGCACGTCCTAGGGCCATTGTCACCAACGGCGGAACGCAGCAGATGGCTGACCTGAGAAATGTGGGGGAAGTACGGTCCCCTGCGCTCGACATCAATGCGCCCCGCCCTCCTCATATCGCCGACGTCCTCATCGCGGAGCGTGGCGAGAGGATCGTAAACAGCCGCCTTTGGCCGCTGGTGCGCCCGCTTCTTTACAAGATTCTCCACTATCATGAAGCCGTCCGCATGGCGGACGAGATCGGGCCGCTCCCCGCCGACGCGGCGATGAAATATGTGAGCGATCTCCTCTCGATCAACCTCGACGTCACCGGGCTCGACCGCATCCCGAAGGACGGCGCCGTCATTATCGCAGCGAATCACCCGACCGGCATCGCCGACGGCGTCGCGGTCTACGACGCCGTCACGCGCGTGCGTCCCGACATCGCCATCTTCACCAACCGCGACGCGCTTCGCGTCAACCCACGCCTCTCGGAATTCCTGATCCCCGTCGAGTGGCGGGAGGCGTTTCGCGACCGCGCCAGGATGCGCGAGACGCTGCAGCTCTCCTCGCGCGCCTTCAAGGAAGGGCGTGCCGTCGTCATGTTTCCTTCCGGGCGGATCGCGTTTTGGAAGGACGGGCGGCTGAACGAGCGGCCATGGCTCTCCTCGGCGGTGACGCTTGCCCGTAAGCAGGACGTGCCCATCGTGCCGGTGAACGTGCAGTCGCGGAACTCCGGCCTCTTCTACTGGTTCGCCAACTGGAACACGGAGCTCCGCGACATGACCGTCTTCCATGAGCTCTTGAACAAGCGGGGGAAGACGTTCCGCATCCGCTTCGGTCCGCCCATCCCGCAGGCGCGCTTTGGAGACGGCGATCCTGCAGAAGTCACGCAGCGCCTGCAGTCGCATGTGGTCGATCGCCTGGCCAAGGACAGCGACGCCGAGTTCTGAAAGCCGATCCTTACATCACCGTCTTCAGCATCCCGCCGTCGACGAAGTAGGTGGAGCCGATCGAGTAGGTCGCCTTGTCGGAGCATAGGAACACGAAGAAATGCGCCAGCTCCTCCGGCGTCGCGAAGCGCTTGATCGTCGCGTGCTCGTCGGCGACGGATTGCAGGTAGCCTTCCCAATCGCCGCCCTTGTCGGCCGTCAGCTGCTTCGCCGTCTTGATCCAGTCCGGCGTGAGCACGAGGCCCGGGTTGATGCAATTGACGCGGATGTTGTCCTTCACGACCTCCGTCGCGAGCGTCTTTGAGAACATCATCAGCGCCGACTTCGTCACGTTGTAGATCGGCTCGTACCAAAGCGGCTGCGCGGCGCAGATCGAGGCGTTGTGGAGGACGACGCCGCCGCCGCGCTTCCTCATCGACGGCACCAGGCCGCGCGCGAGGCGGACCGCCGCCATCACGTGCAGCTCCCAATAGGACTGCCACTTCTCGTCCGGCGCCTGCATGATCGTCTCGTTCGATCCGGTGCCGGCATTGTTGATCAGGATGTCGGCGCCCTTGAACTTCTTTTGCGCCGCGACGACGAGCGCGTCGCAGCCGCTCGCGGTCGCGACGTCGCAAGCGACGGCGAGCGTCTTCACGCCGTGCTCGCGCGCGACGCGTCGCGCTTCTTTCTTGAGGCGCTCCTCGTTCCGCGCCGCCATCACGATGTTGGCGCCTTCCGCCGCGAGACCCTCCGCTACGGCAAGCCCGATCCCGACGCTTGCGCCGGTGATCACCGCGACCTTGTCCTTCAATCCGAGATCCATCTTTGCCTCCCCTTCGCGCCCACAAGATCGTCATGCCGGGATTGATCCCGGGCATCCACTCCATGACGGCGCAACCTTTCACGAGAGTTCGGAATCGATTGCCGGGTCGAGCCCGGCAATGACGACAGTTCTTGAATGTTGCCGGCTATGCAGTTCCGTCCATGACGATCTGCAGCTTCACGTCGGCCGGACGGCCCTCGGCGGCGCGCTCGAAGGCCGGGATGCTCTTCTCGAACGGAAACGTCTCGGTGATGAGCGGCTTCAGATCGACCTTTCCGGACGCGATCAGCGCGATGGCGCGATCGTATTGGTGGGCGTAGCGAAAGACCAATTCGACCCGAAGCTCCTTGGTCGTCAGTGCCGAGATGTCGAAGGCAATCGGCTCGACCGGCAGGCCCACGACGACGATGACGCCGCCAGGCCGTGGGAGGTCGGCGATCGTAAGCCACGCCTTCGGCGAGCCGGAGCATTCGAAGACGACATCGGCGCCCCAATCGTCGGTGAGCCGCTTCACCTCCGCGAGCAGGTTCTTCTCGCGGATGTTGACCGGGATCACGCCTTGGTAGCGCGCGGCGATGTCGAGCTTGGGCTGCGCGAGATCGGCGACGATCACGCGGGCGCAGCCGCCGGCGAGCGCGGCAAGCGCCACCATCGTGCCGATCGGCCCGGCACCGAGCACGATCGCCGTGTCGCCGGGCGCGATCTTGGCCTTCGTCGCCGCCTGCATGCCGACGGCGAAGGGTTCGACCATCGCGCCTTCCGCGAAGCTGACGTTGTCGGGCAGCTTAAAGGTGTAGTTCGCCGGGTGGACCACATAAGGCGTGAGCACGCCATGGATCGGCGGCGTCGCCCAGAAGGTCACCGCGGGGTCAACATTGTACATGCCGAGCCGGCTTGCCCTCGAGTTCGGGTCCGGCACGCCGGGCTCCATGCAGGCGCGGTCGCCGGGCTTCAGGCTCTTCACGTTCCCGCCGACCTCAACCACTACCCCGGCGGCCTCGTGGCCGAGCACCATCGGCGCCTTCACAACGAAGGGGCCGATCTTGCCGTGCGTGTAATAGTGGACGTCGCTGCCGCAGATGCCGACGGTGTGGATCTTCACCTTCACATCGTCGGGGCCGACGGCAAGCGGCAGGTCGATGTCGCGAAGCGAAAGCTCGCGTTGGCGCTCAAGAACGAGTGCGCGCATGGGATTTGTCCTTCTCAGTCTACGGCGGCCGAGCGCGGCCCTCTCCCATGGGGAGAGGGCGTCGCCGAAGGCGACGGGTGAGGTGTTGCAGCCGCGCTTCGTTCACGCCTCTCCGCATCCCCTCATCCGGCTGCTTCGCAGCCACCTTCTCCCTATGGGAGAAGGCAAACCTCACGCCGCCATCTCCTCTGGGGGCTTCATCGCGCCGGTCATGATCGCCACCGCGTCGGACATTGAAAAGTCCTTCGGGTTGATGACGGCGATGCGCTTGCCGAGCCGATGGATGTGGATGCGGTCGGCCACCTCGAAGACGTGCGGCATGTTGTGGCTGATCAGGATGATCGGCAGCCCGCGCCTCTTCACATCGAGCATCAATTCGAGCACGCGGCGCGATTCCTTCACGCCAAGCGCCGCCGTCGGCTCGTCCATGATGACAACGCGGCTTCCGAAGGCGGTCGCGCGGACGACGGCAACGCCCTGGCGTTGGCCGCCCGACAGCGTCTCGACCGGCTGGCGGATATTCTGGATGGTGAGAAGGCCGAGCGAATTCAAATGCCCGCGCGCTTCCTCGCGCATCTTCGCCCGGTCGAGCAGGCGGAAGACCTGGCCAAGGGGTCCCGGCTTCCGCCGCTCGCGCCCGAGAAAGAGATTGTCGGCAATCGACAGCGCCGGCGAGAGAGCAAGGTCCTGGTAGACGGTCTCGATGCCGGCGTTCCGCGCCTCGATGGGCGAGCGGAACTGTACCGACTTTGCCGTCCATCAAGACTTGGCCGGCGTCCGGGATGACGGCACCCGCCAGCACCTTGATCAGCGTCGACTTGCCGGCGCCGTTGTCGCCGATCACGCCGAGGATCTCGTCGGGGCGCAGCTCGAAATCGGCGTGGTCGAGCGCCACGACTCGGCCGTAGCGCTTGACCAGGCCGCGGGCCTCGAGGACCAGCTTGGACGTCGGAGCCGGACTTGCGGCGACCTCCATCGCTGCACTCATGACGCGACCTTTCGGATCCACTGGTCGAGCGTCACCGCGACGATGATCAGCACGCCGACGGTGAATTCCTGCCAAAGGACATCGAGGCCGGAGAGCGCAAGACCGTTGCGGAACACACCCACGATCAGGGCGCCGACCAGCGTGCCTACGATCGAGCCGCGTCCGCCAAAAAGGCTGGTGCCGCCGATCACCACCGCGGTGATGGAATCGAGGTTCGATGTCTGACCGGCGTTCGGGCTGACCCCGCCAATGCGGCCGATCAGCACCCAGGCGGCGACCGCGCAGATCAGGCCGGCAAGAGCATAGACGGCAATCAGCGTGCGATTGGGACTGATGCCGGCAAGGCGCGCGGCGGTGGGGTCGTCGCCGGTCGCGTAGACGTGGCGGCCGAAGGCGGTGCGGTTCAACACGTACCAGATGAAGGCGGCGAGCAGGACCATCAGGATCGAGCCGTAGGTGACCACCGAGCCCTTCAGCCAGGGCAGCGTCAGCCCGAAGTGGTTCAGCAGGAAATCGTATGGCTTGATGATGGTCCCGGTGAACTGCAGAAATGGCGCAACCGCCTCGATGTCCTGCTGGCGGATGGTCTCGCTGCGCGAATAGAAGGTGTTGAGCGCCCCGAATATGCTCCACGTGCCGAGGGTGACGATGAACGGCGGCAGGCGCAGAACCGTCACGATCAGGCCGTTCACCGCTCCACAGAGGAAGCCAATGAAGAGCCCAAGCGGGAATGCGATCGCGAGCGGCACGCCGTAAACGACGCAGGTCCTGCCCATCACCACCGAGCACAGGATCATGATCGCGCCGACCGAGAGGTCGATGCCGGCGGTAAGGATCACCAGAGTCTGGGCGATGCCGAGAACGGCGATGATCGTCACCTGCTGCAGGATCAGCGACAGGTTGAAGGGCGCGAAGAACTTCGACCCGACGATGAAGCTGAAGAACACGACGCCAAGGACGAGGACCATGAAGGGAACCGTCGTCGGAAAGGCGTGCAGGAAGTGTTGCGCTCGGCGGAGCGCGCCCGGCGCCTCTTCTTCGAATGTGGCTACCGCTTGCGGGGCGGCCGGCAGCCCGGTCTCGAAATCGGCCGGCCCGCGGCCACTTGCCTCGTTGGCGCTCATGCCCCCGACGCTCCCTCTCCCCGCATTGTTGGGGAGAGCGACCGTTGGCCGGCCGCTCTCCCCTCTTATGCTGACAGTCTAGGAATTCTCCGCGTCGAAGGGAACTAGCCCCAGCAGAGCTTCAGGCCTTCGTCGACCGAGATCGAGGGCACGCCGTCGACGGGCTTCGCCGTGATGAGCTGGGCGCCCGTATCGAGGAAGCCCATCTTCGGGTCGATATCCGGAATCTTGCCGGAAGAAATCGCCTCGAGAGCCATTGCGGCCATCTTCAGCGGGTATTGCTGCGAGGTGGCGCCGATGACTCCGGCTTCGACGTTCTTCACGCCTGGGCAACCGCCGTCGATCGAGACGATGAGCACGCTGCCGTCATCCTTGCCCGCGCCCTTCAACGCTTCCCACGCGCCGGCGGCGGTCGGCTCGTTGATGGTGTAGACGACGTTCACGTCCGGGCATTTCTGCAGGGCGTTCTCCATGGCGGTGCGGCCCTTCGCCTGGTCGCCCTCGCCGACTTCATGATCGCAGATGCGCGAGTCGGTCTCGTCGCCGTAGTGGTTCGGGTCCTTCACGTCGATCCCGAAGCCCTGCATGAAGCCCTGATCACGCAGATAGTCGACCGTCGGCTGGTTCACCGCCAGATCGAGAAACACGATGTTGGCGTCCTTTGCCTTGTCGCCGAGCGTGCCCTTGGCCCACTCGCCGATCAACATGCCGGCCTTGCGGTTGTCGGTGGCGAAGGTCGCGGTGGCCGCATCCATCGGATCAAGCGGCGTGTCGAGCACGATGACCATCAGGCCGGCGTCGCGCGCCTTCTTGATCGTCGGCACGATGGCCTTGGAGTCGGAGGGGACGATGGCAAAGCCCTTGGCCCCGGCCGAGATCATGTTCTCGATCGCGGCGACCTGGCCGTCATTGTCGCCGTCGTATTTGCCGGCGGCGGTGATGAGTTGCAGGCCAAGCTCCTTCGCCTTCGCCTCGGCGCCTTCGCGCATCTTGACGAAGAACGGGTTGGTTTCGGTCTTGGTGATGAGGCCGACGATGTCGGCGGCTGAGGCCGTGCCGACAAGGCCGAAGGCGAGCGCGCTCGCAATGCTGAGTAAGCGAAGTTTCCTGTTCACGTAGTCCTCCCTTGGATCACTCTTTTAGGCCGACGGGATGCACGCTCTTTTCGTCGCTGGCAGACACGCGAACCCCCGCGCGGCCGGCAACCCCTCGTCCGCTCAAACTCATACCAAGGCGATGCAGAGTCAATAGATCAACTGAAATGATTTAGTCGTTGACACCCGGGCTCGCAGAGCGACATCGTGGCGGACCGCACGCCAAGAACAGAAGTTTTGGGAGGAGACTTGGACGCCTTGAAACCGCGAAGCGCAGCGGCCGACGCGGCGCGCCAGCGGTCGGTCGATCCAAGCCGCGGCACCAACCAGAGCGGCGTCCGGCTCTACAACGAGCGTCTCGTGCTGTCGCTGATCCGCCGCCACGGCAGCGCCGCGAAAGCGGAGATCGCGCGTCTCACCGGACTTTCGGCGCAAACCATCTCCGTCATCATGCGGCAGCTCAAGTCCGACGGCCTTGTCGTGAAGGAGGCCCCGCAGCGCGGCAAGATCGGGCAACCGTCGGTCCCCTTCTCACTCGATCCGAATGGCGCGTTCTTCCTCGGTTTCAAGATCGGCAGGCGCTCGAGCGACGTCGTGCTCCTCGACTTTCTTGGCCGACCGCTGAAGAGCCTGCACGAGCCCTGCCGCTATCCGACACCGGCGGGAACTCTCGAATTCGCGAAGCGCTCGCTCGGCGAAATCGTCGACGCGCTACCGCGCCGAAGTCGCGCGAACATCTCCGGGATCGGAATCGCCGCGCCGTTCGAGTTGTGGAACTGGGAGGAGCAGATCGGCGCGCCGCGCGCCGTGCTGGACAGCTGGCGGAACTTCGACATCCGGCAGGAGATCGCCCGCCTCTGCGATTGGCCGGTCTATTTCTGCAATGACGCGACGGCCGCCTGTGGCGCGGAGCTGGTGCTCGGCAATCCTGCCCACGCGCTCGATTTCCTGTATTTCTTCATCGGCTCCTTCGTCGGCGGCGGCGTCGTGTTGAACGGCAGCCTCTTTCCCGGGCGAAGCGGCAATGCCGGCGCGCTCGGGTCGCTGCCGGTTCCGGCAAAGGGGGCGGATGGAACGACGGCGCAGCAGCTCATCCGCAGCGCTTCGATCTATGTTCTCGAAAAGCAGATGATCGCGGCCGACCACGACCCGGCGGTGCTCTCGCGCTCGCCCGACGATTGGGGCGACGTCGGCGCCGAGCTCGACCGTTGGATCGGCGAGACGGCGGTCAGCCTCGCGGCGGCGACGGTGGCGGCGATCTCCGTCATCGATTTTGAGGCCGTCATCATCGACGGCGCGTTCCCGCCCGAAGTGCGCCGCCGCATCGTCGCCGCGACCG
This sequence comes from uncultured Alphaproteobacteria bacterium, assembly GCA_963739005.1. Taxonomy (GTDB): domain Bacteria; phylum Pseudomonadota; class Alphaproteobacteria; order Rhizobiales; family Afifellaceae; genus DASWJZ01. The sequence continues at coordinate 662,696 of CAVTYQ010000007.1, forward strand.
CGCAGGCGATCGAAAGCTTCGACCGCCAAGGTCTGTCGCCGGTCGCGGTCAGGGAGGGCACGGTCGGCTCCGGCGCGCGCGCGATCGGCGGCGCCTGCCTGCCCCTCCTCGCGAACTTCTCGCGCGACCGCGAGGTTCTCTTCAAGGAGGCGGCAGCGGACGAAACAGCGGCCTGAGCCCGCGATAGAGTCGTGCATAGCTCTCGAAGCGCTCGCCGTAGGCAGCCGTCAGCACGGGATCAGGCTTAGACACGTCGTGCACCGGCGGCTTCGTGCACACGTCGCGCGGCGTCTCGCCGGTGAGCGCCATGCGGGCGAGCCGCGCGGCGCCGAAGGCCGGGCCGGCTTCGCTCGCCGCGTAGCGAACGACGGGCATCCCGAGCACATTCGCGACCATCTGCATCCAGAAACCGCTGCGCGCGCCGCCGCCGACCGCGCTGACCTGTTCGAGCCGGACGCCCGCCCCCTCCAGCGAGCGGCGCGCTTCGAGAAGCGAGAAGGCGACACCCTCCAGCGTCGCCTGGACCAGATCGAGCGGCCCGACGTCGAGATCGAGCCCAGCGAAGACGCCACGCGCGAAGGGGTCGTCGTGTGGCGTGCGCTCGCCAGAGAGATAAGGGAGGAAAAGGATGCGCGAGGGCCCGCGATAGGCGGCCGCAATGCGGTCGAGCAGCGCGGCGATGTCGCCAGCTCCGATCAGCCGCGCAGCGAGGTCGAGGCAGGTGGCGCCGTTCAGCATCGCCGCCATGCGGAACCAGCGGCTGGGAAGCGCATGCGCGAACGCGTGAATGAGCGCCTCCGGCTTTGGCCGGTAGCGGTCGTCGGTGACGAAGAACTGCGCGGAAGTGCCGAGCGAGATGAACGCGTCGCCGTCCTCCAATGCTCCGATCCCGATCGCCGCCGCAGCGGCATCGCCGGCGCCGGCGGCGACGACGACGGGCCCGTCGATCCCCCACGCGCTCAGAACCGCGCTGCGGACCTTTCCGGTCGGCTCCGGCCCCTCCTTGAGAACCGGCATGACGGATCGATCGAGACCGCAGGCAGCGAGAATCGCGGCGGACCAATCGCGCGCCGCCTCGTCGAGCCAAAGCGTGCCGGCGGCGTCCGACATGTCGGTCGCCGTCTCCCCGGTGAGCCAAAGTCGCAGAAAATCCTTCGGCAAAATGACCTTGGCGATCCGTGCGAAGTGCTCCGGCTCGTGCGCTTTCAGCCAAAGGAGCTTGGGCGCGGTGAAGCCGGGCATTGCCTTGACGCCGGCGATCTTCGGAAGGTCAGAGACGGCCAACTCAAGCGCCGCGCACTCTGCGGTCGCGCGCCCGTCGTTCCATAGAATCGTGGGACGGATCGGCTCCCCGGCGCCGTCAATGAGCACGGCGCCGTGCATCTGGCCCGACAGCCCGAGCGCGCGGACGTCACGAAGCGCGGCCGGATGCGCAGCGCGGAGCTGGGCCACGGCGGTCTCAAGAGCGGCTCGCCAGTCGCGAGGGGCCTGCTCTGACCAACCGGCAAGCGGGCTGCTGGTCTTGAGTGGGGCAGAGGATACGGCCAAAACCGCCTGCGCGTCATCGACGAGCACGGCCTTCAAGGCGGACGTGCCGAGGTCGATGCCGAGGAAGGTCATACGGCTTTGTGAGCCGCCCTTCCGGAAAAGCGCAAGAGAGAACGCCTAGGCAGGCTTGTGGCAGACCGCCTCGATGTTGTGACCGTCAAGGTCGAGCACGAAGGCGCCGTAATAGTCGGGATGATAGTGCGCGCGAACGCCGGGTCCGCCGTTGTCGACGCCCCCGGCCGCAAGCGCGGCCTCGAAAAAGCGGTCAACCGCCGCACGGGTTTCGGCGGCGAAGGCGACGTGGACGCGCGGCACGGTCCGTTCGCCCGCGCTGATCCAGAAGGACGGCTTACCGTCGCGCCCGAAGCCCGCGCCCTCGTAGCCGCCGGTCTCTTCCTTGGTGACGCGCATGATCACCGAAATGCCGAGCGGCGAAAGCGCCTGGGCGTAGAAGCGGAGCGCGCGCGCGTAGTCACTGACCTGAACCCCCAGGTGATCGATGATATTCATCGCGTTCCCAACCTCCCGTCAGGCGCACCGCCTGTGTAGGCGGTTTATCAGGCTGGATGATGACCGCAAATATTCAAATATATCGCGAGGTTCGACAGCAGGCGATTTCGCACCTTGAAGTAATATTGTCATTTTCGCGCAGTAACATTCTGAAGTTGCGCCGCAAATCGATCTTTGGTTGCGCATAACAATACATGCGATCGCGACGCGTGCCACGTTCCACTCTGTTTTCCAAAGAAATCGGTCGGCGAGATCGACGCGGCTGTCACACTTGCCGCGTCACCATCATCTTCTTGATCTCGGCGATCGCCTTCGCCGGATTGAGACCCTTCGGGCAGGTCTGCGCACAATTCATGATGGTGTGGCAGCGATAGAGCCGGAAGGGGTCCTCGAGATCGTCGAGGCGTTCGCCGGTGGCCTCGTCGCGCGAATCGATGAGCCAGCGATAGGCCTGCAGCAGCGCCGCCGGCCCGAGATAGCGCTCGCCGTTCCACCAATAGCTCGGACAGGAGGTGGAGCAGCAGGCACAGAGGATGCATTCGTAGAGCCCGTCGAGCTTGCCGCGGTCGTCATGACTTTGCAGCCACTCCTTCTGCGGCGTCGGCGACACCGTCTTCAGCCATGGCTCGATGAAGGCGTGCTGCGCATAGAAATGCGTCAGATCGGGCACGAGGTCCTTTACGACCTGCATGTGCGGCAGCGGATAGATCTTCACCTCGCCGGCGATCTCGCCGTAGCCCTTGGTGCAGGCGAGCGTGTTCATGCCGTCGATGTTCATGGCGCAGGAGCCGCAGATTCCCTCGCGGCAGGAGCGGCGGAAGGTAAGCGTCGGATCGACCTTGTTCTTGATCCAGATCAGCGCGTCGAGAACCATAGGCCCGCAGTCGCCGGTGTCGACGAAGTAGGTGTCGATGTGCGGGTTCTTCCCGTCATCCGGCTCCCAGCGGTAGACGCGGAACTCGCGAAGCGCAGCGCCGCTCCCGGGCTTCGGCCATGTCTTGCCCGGCGTGATGCGCGAGTTCTTCGGAAGAGTGAGCTGAACCATGGCCGTCCCTGCGTTCGATCCCGCTACCTTCGATCCTTGCGGATCACGAGCTTCAACCCCGACCACACCGCATCGACCGCGGCGACCTTGACGTCGACGAGGTCGAGCCGCAGCGCCGCCTCGCGGACGCGATCCTCGGTCACGTCGGTCGCGACCTTCGCGGCCCTCTTCGGCCAGGACACCCAGATCATTCCATCGGGGCGGAGCGCCCTTTGAAGCGCCCCGAGGCTCCCGTCGAGTTCCGCCTTCTTCGTCGTGAAGGCGTGGATCAGGTCGTAGGCGCCGGCCGCGAGCTTCGCATTCCAGCGCGCCTTGCGAACCACGGCGTCGAAGGCAACGGCATTCGTGAGTTCGGAGAGTTCAGCGGGAAGCGCAATGAAGGCCGCGCTCTGTCCTGCCTTGTAGCCGAGCTTGTCGGGCAGCGGCTTGTTCGAATAGCCGGCGGGTGCGATCGCAGCCAGGTCGGCCTCCCCCCTAGCCATTGACGCACTCCGCCGGCATCATCTGCACCCGGCCCGCGACATGCATCATCTCGGCCTGCGTCATGCCGGCGGGCGCCGCGGTCATCGCGCCGGCGACGCCTCGCGCCATGATCGCCATGAAGAACGCGAGCTCCCGGGCGTTGAACTCCGCGATCGCCTTGTCGGCCATGCACCCGCAGGTGCGGGCCGGCGCCTTCAGGCGCGTCTGGCAGGACTCGATGATGCTGTCGCGATCGGACGCGAGCGCCGCTCCGCTCGACAGGACGAAGACGATCGCAGCCGCCAGCCCCAGACCTCCGCGCATGCAAGCTCTCCTTTGCCGCTCAGTACACGCGCGCCTTCGGCTCGATGTAGTTGATGTCGTTGGTCAGCGTGTAGGTGTGGACCGGGCGGTCATCGAGGCGCACGCGCTTCTCCTCGGTATCGGCAAAGGCTAGCGAGTGCTTCATCCAGTTCTTGTCGTCACGGTCGGGAAAATCCTCGCGCGCATGCGCGCCGCGGCTTTCCGTCCGGTTCGCCGCCGACTCCATCGTCACGACGGCCTGCGTCACGAGATTCTCGAACTCCAGCGTCTCGATCAGGTCGGTGTTCCAGATCAGGCCGCGATCGCTCGTGCGGACATCGTCGGAAGCACTCCAAACGTCGCCGATCCGCGCGCGCCCTTCATCGAGAACCTCGCCGGTGCGGAAGACGGCGCAATCCTCCTGCATCACCTTCTGCATGCGGCTCCGAAGCTCGGCGGTCGGTGTTGCGCCGTTCGCATGGCGCGCGGCGTCGAGGCGCGAGAGCGCCTTTTCGTCGGCGTCCTTCGGCAGCTCAGGATGGCGTTCTTCTGGCGCAATAGTCGCGGCGCAGCGCGCACCGGCGGCGCGGCCGAAGACGACGAGATCGACGAGCGAGTTCGAACCAAGCCGATTTGCGCCATGCACCGAGACGCAGGCCGCCTCGCCGACCGCCATCAGTCCGGGCACGACGGCATCGGGATCGCCGTTCGCCTTGATCAGCGCCTCGCCGTGATAGTTCGTGGGGATACCGCCCATGTTATAATGCACGGTCGGGAGCACCGGGATCGGCTCGCGCGTCACATCGACGCCGGCGAAAATGCGCGCCGATTCCGAGATGCCCGGCAGCCGCTCGTGCAGCACCGCCGGGTCGAGATGCTCGAGGTGCAGGTGGATGTGGTCGCGCTCCTTGCCGACGCCCCTCCCCTCGCGAATCTCGACCGTCATCGCGCGCGAGACAACGTCGCGCGAGGCGAGATCCTTCGCGGACGGCGCGTAGCGCTCCATGAAGCGCTCGCCCTCGGAGTTCGACAGGTAACCGCCCTCGCCGCGCGCGCCCTCGGTGATGAGCATGCCGGCGCCGTAGACGCCGGTCGGGTGGAACTGCACGAACTCCATGTCCTGCAGCGGCAGCCCGGCGCGGAGCACCATGGCGTTGCCGTCGCCGGTCTGCGTATGCGCGCCGGTGCAGGTGAAATAGATGCGGCCGTAGCCGCCGGTCGCGATCACCGTCTTGTGGGCGCGGAAGCGGTGGATCGTGCCGTCATCGAGCGAGATCGCGACGACGCCGCGGCAGGCGCCGCCATCCATCAGAAGATCGATGGCGAAATATTCGACGAAGAACTCCGCCGCGTGCCGCAGCGACTGCCCGTACATGGTGTGGAGCATCGCGTGGCCGGTGCGGTCGGCGGCCGCGCAGGTGCGCTGGGCGATGCCCTTGCCGAACTCCGTCGTCATGCCGCCGAAGGGCCGTTGATAGATGGTCCCGGCTTCCGTGCGGGAAAAAGGCACGCCCCAATGCTCGAGCTCGTAGACGGCCTCCGGCGCGTTCTTGCAGAGATATTCGATGGCGTCCTGATCGCCGAGCCAGTCCGACCCCTTGACGGTGTCGTACATGTGCCAGCGCCAATCGTCCGCGCCCATGTTGCCAAGCGCTGCCGCGATGCCGCCCTGCGCGGCGACGGTGTGCGAGCGCGTCGGAAAGACTTTGGTGATGCAGGCGGTCTTCAGCCCCGCCTCGCTTGCGCCGACGACGGCGCGAAGACCGGAGCCACCGGCGCCGACCACGACAACGTCGAACTGATGTTCCGTCACCGGATAGGCGCGGCCATTGACGGCGGGCGCGCTGCCGTTGCCTTTGCTCTTCCCGTTTTGGGCCATCAGATGCCCCCGAACGCGATCTTCAGGATCGCGAAGGCGGCGACGAGGCCGACGCCCCACGCAGAAGATCCAGTTCAGCGCGAGGAGCGCGATCTTCAGCATCTCGCCCTGAATGTAGTCCTCAACGATGACCTGCATGCCGATCCGCATATGGATGATTGTGGTGAGGATGCCGGCGAGCATGATGAGGGCAACGAGTGGCGAGGAAAGCGTGGCGACCACACGCTCATAAGGCTCGCCGTTCAGCGTCACCACGATGACGATGAAGAGCGTGAGGAGCACGACGAGCGCAACCGACGTCAGCCGCTGGAGGACGAAATCGCCGGTCCCCTTCTTGGCGGAGCCGAGCCCGCGGACCTCGGCGAGCGGGGTGCGGATCGATTTCATCGGAGCGCGTATCCGATGATCCAGACGACGAGCGTCAGCAGGACCGAGCCGGCGAGCGTCGCCCAGGCGGACATCGTCGCGACGCGCGGCTCGAAGCCGATCCCGGCGTCCCAGAAGAGGTGCCGAATGCCGCCCAGCATGTGGTGGATCAGCGCCCAGGTGAAGCCGAAGAGGATGAGCCGCCCGAGGAACGAGCCGAAGAAGGCATTCGCGGTATCGAACGCGCCCGGCCCGCTCGCCGCCGCGATCAGCCACCAGGCGAGGAAGAGCATGCCGAAATAGAGCGCGCCGCCGGTGATGCGGTGCACGATGGACATCACCATCGTGATCAGCGGGCGGAAGATCGAGATATGCGGGGAAAGCGGACGCGACGCCGCCTTCAGATGAGTCTCAGCCATGACGGGATACGCATACCGCAGTGCGGAATGCGAGGCAAAGGGTGGAAGGACCAGGTAGTGGCCTTGCGTTCTACAGCCGCAGGTTATCCAATTTGCCGCGCAACAATTCGCACGGCCCGCCACGATGCCCGTCGATCCGACTATTCTAAGTTTCTTTCAGTGCGAGTGGGTTGGCGGAATCGGAGCCGCCCATGACGTTTGCGTCGCGCTCTCGAAGAAGGATCTGCTGGAGCAGTGGACTTGGGTCGGCGGAGGAGCAGTCGCGGTCGCTGGCGCCGTCGGCGCGGTGGCCGCTTGGGTCGCCAAACTGATCCGCACCAAGAGTGAGGCAGGCGGCGGTGCCCAGCCAAACACCAATGTGAACGTCACTCAGGTGACGCAAGCACCTCACCAACATGTCACAGTCTCGGTTTCCGGACAGACACCTCTGAGAAGCGAGGGCGAAATTCTCGGCGCTTTTCATGATCTGCCGCCGGATCAAAAAAGAAGCTTGTGGGAGACTCTGACCAAGCTTCACGGCGCCCCCGCGGGCGAGACGAAAGCGGAGAATGAGGCGGTTGTGGAGGCTGTCGATGAGGCGTTCGCGGGCGACTTGACCGACATCCAGGAGGTCCTGAACCGTCGCTATCAAAGGCTCGCGGCCGAGGCTGGGTCCGTGGACAAGGCGCTCGCTGAGGTAGCGCGTGACCTCGCGTCCGTCGTCTTCCCGGCAAGTCGTGGCAAGGCCTTCGCCCTCTACCGCGAGGCGACCGAACGCGATCCGGAGCATTTTTGGGGATGGATCGAGTACGGGCGCACCGCGCGTGATTGCGGCAATACCAGCGAGGCCAAGAGCGCCTTTGATAGCGCCTTGCTTTTAGCCGAGCGCCAAGACGACAACCGCAATCGCGCCGTTGCCCATGAGGCGCTGGGGCTGATCGAAGAGCGGCTCGGTTCGCTCGTCCGTAGCGAGGCGCACTATTCCGAAGTCAAACGCATTGCCGAGCGGCGCGCGTCGGCTTCGCCCGATGACCCAGATCGCCAGCGCGACCTCTCCGTCAGCCATAACAAGATCGGCGACGTGCGCGTGGCGCAGGGCAATCTCACCGGCGCGCTTAAAAGCTTTGAGGCCGGCCTTGCCATCCGCGAGCGCCTTGCCGCCGCCGATCCGGGCAACACGGAATGGCAGCGCGACCTCTCCGTAAGCCATGAGAGGATCGGCGACGTGCGCGCGGCGCAGGGCAATCTCACCGGCGCGCTTAAGACCTTTGAGGCCGGCCTTGCCATCCGCGAGCGCCTCGCCGCCGCCGATCCGGGCAACACGGAATGGCAGCGCGACCTCTCCGTCAGCCACGAGAGGATCGGCGACGTGCGCGCGGCGCAGGGCAATCTCACCGGCGCGCTTAAGACCTTTGAGGCCGGCCTTGCCATCCGCGAGCGCCTCGCCGCCGCCGATCCGGGCAACACGGAATGGCAGCGCGACCTCTCCGTCAGCCACAACAAGATCGGCGACGTGCGCCGCGCGCAGGGCAATCTTTCCGGCGCGCTCGAAAGCTTTGAGGCAAGCCTCGCCGTCGCCGAGCGCCTCGCCGCCGCCGATCCGGGCAACTCCGGATGGCAGCGCGACCTCTCCGTCAGCCGCAACAAGATCGGCGACGTGCGCGTGGCGCAGGGCAATCTTTCCGGCGCGCTCGAAAGCTTTGAGGCAAGCCTCGCCGTCGCCGAGCGCCTCGCCGCCGCCGATCCGGGCAACTCCGGATGGCAGCGCGACCTCTCCGTCAGCCGCAACAAGATCGGCGACGTGCGCGTGGCGCAGGGCAATCTTTCCGGCGCGCTCGAAAGCTTTGAGGCGAGCCTCGCCATCGCCGAGCGCCTCGCCGCCGCCGACCCCGGCAATGCCGAATGGCAGCGCGACCTCTCCGTCAGCCACAGCAAGATCGGCGACGTGCGCGTGGTGCAGGGCAACCTCAGCGGCGCGCTCGAAAGCTACGAGGCGGAGCTTGCCATCGCCGAGCGCCTCGCCGCCGCCGATCCGGGCAATTCGCAATGGCAGATGGATCTTGCTACATCGCACGTTAAGTTGGCGGAAGCCGGCCACTCGCCGCTGGATCACTATGCGGCTGCGCTCGAGACAATGCGCTCGCTTCAGAACTCAGATCGCCTGGCTCCAGCCGATGCTTGGAAGGTGCAAAACCTTGAGGAGCGGTTGGAACGAGCGAAGACCGCCGCCTGAGCCTCAATGTCCTCCGCCCGCCACCGCTCTCGCCATCGGCCGCTTCGCCAGCGGCGCGAAGAGCACCACGGCGAAGAAGAGCACGGCCAGGATCAGGAAGATGTCGGAGAAGGCCATCACCAGCGCCTGGCTTCTGACCGTCATCGTCAGTGATTTCAGCGCCGCCATGTCGGCATCGGAGCCGAGCGCGGAGGAAAGGTGCTGCGAGAGGTTGGCGAGGCGCTCGTTCGCCACCGCGCGGCTCCAGGTCACCGCGTCGTGCAGTCGCTGAATGTGGAGGTCCCAGCGGTCGTTCAGAAGCGTGTTGATGACCGCAAGCCCGACGGCTCCGCCGAAATTCCGCATCAGGTTGAAAAGGCCGGAGGCGTTCTTGAGCCGTTCGGGCGACAGCGTTCCAAGCGCCAGCATCGAGACCGGGATCATCGCCACCATCAGCCCGACGCCGCGCACCGCCTGCGGAATGAAGAGCTCGGCGAACGCCCAGTCGCGGGTGATCGGCACGAGTTCGACGCAGGAGACGGCGAGCAGCCCCATCCCGACCGCGATCATGATGCGCGGATCTGCCTTCTGAGCGATGCGTCCGCTGATCGGCGCGGTCAGGAACATGAAGAGGCCGGTCACGAACATCGTCTCGCCAACCTGCAGCGCGTCATAGCCGCGCACGCGCGCGAGATAGACCGGATAGAGATAGACGAGCCCGTAGAGCCCGATGCCGAGCACGAAAATGAACAGAGATCCGGTTGCGAAATTGCGGTCGAGATAAGCCCTGAGGTCGACGATCGGTTCGCGGGCGGTCAGCGCGCGGGCGAAGAAGGCGACGCCTGCGATGACCGAAAGGACCGCGAACGTGACGATCGTCCGGTCGTCGAACCAGTCTTTCGAAGGGCCTTCCTCCAGCACGTATTCGAGACTGCCGAGGAAGACCGCGAGCGTCGCGACACCGACGAAATCGAAGTTCCGCAGGATCTTCAGATTCGGCTTGTCGAAATCGACGAGGATGAGCGTCGCGACCGTCACCGCGATGCCGGGGAAGACGTTCACGAGAAACAGCCAGTGCCAGGAGAAAAGCTCGGTCAGATAGCCGCCAACCGTCGGGCCGACCGTCGGCGCGAGCGTCGCGATCAATCCGACGACTGCGGAAATCATGCCCTGACGGCTGCGCGGGAAGATCGTGTAGGCCGCGGCGAAGACGGAGGGGATCATGGCGCCGCCGATGAACCCCTGCAGAGCGCGCCAGACGATCATCGCGCCGATCGACGTCGCGGTGGCGCAGCCGATGCTCGCCAGGGTGAAGCCACCGGCGGCGATCGCGAAGAGGTAGCGCGTCGAGAAGGCGCGGCCAAGAAAGCCGGTCAGCGGGATCATGACGATCTCGGCGACCAGATATGATGTCTGCACCCACGAAATCTCATCGGCGCTCGCCGATATCCCGGCCTGAATCTCGGCTAGCGACGAGGCGACGATCTGGATATCGAGGATCGCCATGAACATCCCGACCGCAAGCACCACGAAGGCGGCGATGCGGCGCGCCGGGATCGGCGGATCGCTGGTGACGACCGAGGCGTCGGACATGGCTGTCCTCCTCGCTGACAGCGCTAGCGCGCGGCCACCGAGTCGGTGCCCGTGCGGGTGTCGACCGCCACCACCACCGACATGCCGGGGCGGATCATATCTTCGGCGGCGACGCTTGCCGGCACGCGGATGCGGACCGGAACACGCTGCACCACCTTGGTGAAATTGCCGGTGGCGTTGTCGGGCGGCAGCAGGCTGAACACGGAGCCCGACGCCGGCGCGACGCTCAGCACCGACCCTTCGATATCGCGACCGGGATAGGCGTCGACGGAAATCTTCACCGTCTGGCCGGGCTTCAGTTCCTGAAGCTGCGTTTCCTTGAAGTTTGCGTCGACGTAGACGTCCTGCAGCGGCACGAGCGCCATCAGCCGCGTGCCGGGTTGCACGTATTCGCCGGCCTCGGCCGCGCGGTTGCCGACGACGCCGTCGAAGGGCGCCCGCACGATCGTGTGGTCGAGGTCGAGCTTGGCCTTGTCCGCGACAAGCCGATCCTGGTCGAGGGCGCGCTCGGCCTCGACCTTCTGAGCCGAGAGCACCGCGGCATTGGCTTCCGAAGTCGCGACGCCGGCATTTTTGGCATCGACGGCGGCGTTGGCTTGCAGCAGTTCCGCATTGGCCGCATCGACGGCCTGCTGCGTCCCGAAGGACTTGCCGGCGAGCGCCGTGGCCCGATCGTATTCGACCTGCGCATTGGCGGCCGCAGCCTTGGCCGAAGCGACCTCGGCGCGCGCCTGCTCAACCTGCGCATCGCCGGCGGCGATCTGCTGGCCGATGCGGGCGATCGCCGCCTGTTGGGCGGCGACCTGCGCCTCCGCCTGCTGCAAGGCGATGCGATAGTCGGAATCGTCGATCAGCAGGAGCGGCGTCCCCGCGGCGACGCGGGTGTTGTCCTCAACCGGCACCGCCTTCACGTAGCCCGCGACCTTCGGTGCGATCACCGCCGTGTCCGCCCCGACATAGGCGTCGTCGGTCGACACCATGAAGCGCCCGCGCGTCCACCAATCGTGGCCGAAATAGACTCCGCTGCCGATCAGGGCGACGAGCGCGCCGATCACGGCGACCCGCCTTCCCCACCGCTTCGAAGGCGCCGGCGGTGCGGCCGAAGTCTGGGCCGCGCCGGTCTCCTGCGGTGCGGCGCGCTGGTCGGCGCGGGCTTCGCCCGCCGGCAGATCGCGCTCCCGCGACGGCCCGCCAGGAATTGCCCGCAAGGTCGTGGCTCTCCGGCTTTCCGGGATCGCCACCTCTAAATTCTCAGGGAAATCAGTCGCTTCCCTCGCGATCACGCGGCCTTTTTCGGCGTTGGCGAGAACCTTGGTCATAGGGCTCTCCACTTTCTCTGCTGTGCTGAAATCTCGATATCGAACCGAACGGTTCGGTCATGGCGCTTGAAATGGACCAGCTCCCGATCTATTTCAAGATCGAACCGAACGGTTCGGTCACAAAATTTGTTGATGATTGTGTCCGGCCCGTTTCATGATTGTTTCGTGGTGAGATTCGCGCGGGGAGGCATTCGGCCGAGTCGCCAAGACGTAAAGCCGGGTCGGACCGCCCCGGAATGAGGAAATGCAGCAATGACGGAATTGACCGTTCCCCTCGCCGATCCGCCGCCGGCGCGTGAAGAAAGCGGCGCAGGCCAGGATCCGCATAAGCGGCGTCAGATTATCGCCGGCGCCCGCAAGGTGTTCCTCAAGCACGGCTTCGACGCCGCGAGCATGAACGACATCGCCCGCGTTGCCGGCGTGTCGAAGGGCACCCTCTACGTCTACTTCGAAAACAAGGAGCGGCTTTTCACCGCGCTCATGCACGACGAGCGGGCGGCGCAGAACTTCCCGGCGGATCCCGAAGATCACGACGTCGAAGCTGTTCTGACCCGCGTCGGGCGCGACTTCGTCACCTTCCTCTCATCGTCCCACGTGATCCGTGCCAAGCGCTCCGTGCTTGCGATCAGCGAGCGGATGCCGGAGGTGGCGGCCGATTTCTACCGCGATGGCCCCACCCTCTGCATCGCCGAAGCCACGCGCTATCTGGAGGCGCAGGTGCGCGCGGGTGTCCTCGAGATCGAGGATTGTCCGCTCGCAGCGCATCAATTCATCGATTTGGCGCAAGCGGGGATCATCAAGCCGCTCCTTTACGGCATGCTGTCAAAGGTCTCTCCGGAGACAGTTGAGCGGACGGTGAAGAGCGCCGTCGAAGTCTTTCTCGCCGCCTACCAGCCGAAGGCCTGCGCCGAGACGGCCCGCAAGTTGCGTCACGCAAGATCTGCGAAGGTTTCGGAGCCGGCAGTCTAGCTTTTGCTGGTGAGACGCCCGCCTTGGCGACGCGTCAAATCCTCCGGCTGTCATAAGCCCAATGCAGCAGCGCTTGACGTTGGCGGCGGCGGCAGTGGATGTCGCCGGGCTCGCAGTTCTTCCGGATCTGCGCGACGTGACGGCGGATCGCCTTCCAGCGCTTGATCTGCCGGTCGTCCTCGCCGGGCACGCGCCGGCCGAGGTAATAGCGGCAGTACCACTGGAACCAGCCGCGCGGATCGTCGGGATGAATCCATCCCTTCCGCCGCCACTCCGATAGCGGCTGGCTGGCGTCGACGCCGAAGAAGTTCAGCGCCTTGTCGGCGCGCCCTTTCGCGAGCTTCGCGCCCTTGAACCAGGCGGCCGGAAACTCGTCGCGGCAATCGGTCATGTATTTGCCACCGAAGACGCCAAGCTCCAGCAGCTCGGACGGAGTCAGCTCCGGATTGAATTCGGGATCGAAGTTCTTTCCTTGCGGCTCCGTCAGCCGATAGCGGTAGCCCTTCTGCATCCTGTCGTTGACCGTGACCGTGCACGGCCGCACGGCGGCGCCGCGGTCAGGCACGCCTCGCTCCGGCGAGATCCTCCAGTATCGGACAATCCGGCCGATGGTCGCCATGGCAGGCCTTGACCAGCGTCGAGAGCGTCTTCCGCATTGCCTTCAGCTCGGCGATCTTGGCGTCGATCTCGCCAATGTGCGCCTCGGCCAGCCGGCGCACATCGGCGCTCGCCCGGCGCTTGTCGGCGTAAAGCGAGAGAAGCTGCCGGCAATCCTCGATCGAGAAGCCGAGCGCCCGCGCGCGCCGCAGGAAGCGGAGATTGTGCAGCGCCGTCGGCGAATAGTCGCGATAGTTGTTGTCGCGTCTGTCGGCGTCGACGAGGCCGATCTCCTCGTAATAGCGGATGGTCTTGGGAGGGAGCCCGCTCGCCCTCGCCGCCTCGCCGATATTCATTACGCTCTCCTTCCGGACATCCGCCAAAGGAGATGGTTCCAGCGACGGGAAGGTCAAGCCTCGCCGACTCTGAGCGGCGAGCGAGGATGCAGAAGGAAGAGGAGCACCAGTGCAAACGGCGCGGCGCCGAAGAGGCCGAAGAAGAAGGAGTCGAGGCCCGACCATTCGCCGACGTCGACAGGCTGGCCCCGAAAGAGCGCGGCGCCCGAGAGCCAGCTCGTGTGCGAGACGAAGATTATTCCGAACGTGTTCAGTCCGAAATGCATGCCGACGCCGGCGCCGAGGTTGCCGGTCCTGACGACGAGCACGGTGGCAGCCGCGGCGAAGGCCGCAATGGAGACGAGCATCGCCGCCTGCATCGGCGGCGCGAGCAGCGCGTTCCAATGGAGCGCCGTGAAAAGCGCCAGCGGCAGAAGCGCCCAGACGAACGGGCTTCTGAACCGCGCGGCGAGCGACTGCAGGAGATAGCCGCGGAATGTGAGCTCTTCCGCCGAGACCTGGATAAGGAGAAGGACCAACGTCGGGCCGAGCCAGATGAGCCACGCGACAAGTCCGATCGCGCTCCGCCGAAGCGACGGATCGACGAAGAACGTCGCGAGCTCGGACGTCGCCGATGCGATGAGCGCCGCTGCGAGCCCGCGCCAAAAATCGCGCCATGCGAGACGGCCGCTCGTGCCGAGCACGGTGCCGAAAGCGCGCCCTTGCACCAGCCGGACGGCGAGGAAGACACCGACCGACATGCCTAGGAATGAGGCAAGCGCGGTCGCGACACCGGCGGGCGAAGCAAGAAAATCCTGCAGAGCCGTCTGCGGGTCGCCGCCGCCAAGCCCAAGTCCGCCCACGAACACGCCGATCACGAAGGCCAGGACGGTGACGGCGGCCCAGACAAGAAGGATCACTACGATCCCCACGCCGAGACACCAGAGCGCCACCCGCCCCTCGCGTGCCCGGTCGACGTAGCGAAGGAAAGCGGGAGAAAGCATCGGAATTCCTGCAAAGCGCGCAGCGAGCGGAGCAGCGTCTCGGGGAAATCGCTAGCGGTTTCGCGGTTCGAGCGCTGTGCTTCCACCGCAACATATCCGGCCCGCGGCGGCCGCGTCCTGCCGCAGGGCGGGATTTGGGTTGCTTTCCGGACGCGGTGCGGGTTCGCTAGGCCCTTCCCGGGGGTGTCGGTGTGAGACGTTTTTGCGCGTGCGCGACCGTGCTGGCGGCACTTCTGCCGACGTCGGGTTTTGCCCTCGATTTCCCGGCGCACTCGGGCCAGTCGGGCTGGTTCGTGGAGCCCTGGTTCCTGGGAAGCATCTCAAGCGCGCCCGGGTCCTTCGCCGTTTTGCCGTCCGGCGCGACCGGGGGCGACCAGACCTCCTACCAGCCGCAGGAATTCTTCGGCGCCGGCGCCGGACTCGGCTACGGGTTCTCGGCCTGGGGCGTCCCCTTCCGCGCCGTCTTCGACAGCAGCCTGAACTTCCGCCACGACACCGATGTCGCCGTGGTCCCCGGCGGCACTCCGAACTACAAGGGCAACCTGCAGACGGTTGACCTCAGGGTGAGCCTGCTTGCCGACGTGCTCGATTTCGGCTGGGGCCGCTTCTATGTCGGCGGCGGCATCGGCGCGACACGCGTTCGAATGGAAGTCGAGTTCGAACACACCCCGACCTCGGTGGTGAACGCCGAGTGGAAGGCCTCGCCGTCCGTCGAGGCAGGAATCGCGTTCACAGGATTCTCGCGCCGCGTCATTCCGCAAATCGCCTACCGCTTCCGCTGGATCGGCGAAACGGAGTCCGGAGCGTTCTCCGACGGCTCGAAGGTCCGCTACAAGGACTTCAACGTCCACGACATCATGTTCGGGTTCACGATTCCGCTCTTCCCGGATGAAACGGGCTCCCCAGCGATGGCATTTACCGGCGGAGCGCCGGTCACCGCGATGCCGGCCCCGATGGAGAATCTCTGGACCGGATTCCACGTCGGCGCGTTCGGTGGGTGGGACTTCGCGGAGGATTTCAATGTCCGCGGGCTCACAACAGCCGCAGGCGCGCCGTTCTATGCCGCAAACACCTACGGCGTTGGCGGCGACGGGCCGCTTGGCGGCGGCGAAATCGGCGTCGACTGGCAATGGCGCTGGGTGGTGCTCGGCCTTTCCGGCGAGGCCGGAATCCTGAACCGCGACGGTTCGGCGACCGATCCCGCCTCCGCGGGCAACGCCAAGACGACGATATCCTCGGACTGGTACGGCGGCATGTCAGTGCGCGGCGGCTTGGCCTACGATCGCTTCCTCGCCTACGGCCGCGTCGGCGCTTTCTATCTCAACACGGAAGCGAAGACGGTCGACAGCGCCATCCCTGCGTCCGCCAAGGAGGACGATATCCTTTTCGGCTGGTTCCTCGGCGCGGGCGCCGAATACGCGCTCGGCGACCATTGGAGCATCGGCGCGGAGTACCGCTATTTTCACCTGAATGACGACCTTCAGCCCGTGGGCACGACAGGCGCAGGTGCGGCGGTCGCGCAAGACACCGTCCGCAACCCGATCCAAGCGGCCCGCGCTTCGATCAATTTCCGCTGGTAGATTTCCGCTGGTAGACAAGCGCGCTGCGCAGCGCTTGTCGGCCCCCGCCGACCGGGTCTATCTGAGCCACCTGCAAGCAGCGGCGACGCGCCGCGCGGCCGCAAGGAGGCTCCGATGTGCCGCAACATCCGCACGCTCTTCAATTTCGAGCCACCCGCGACGGAGGACGAGATCCGCGCCTCCGCGGTGCAGTTCGTGCGCAAGCTCTCCGGGTTCCAGCATCCCTCACGGGCCAACGCACGGGCCTTCGACAACGCCGTCGACGAAGTGACCGCCGTGGCGCGCCGTCTGCTCGCGTCGCTTGAGACGACGAGCCCGCCGAAGAACCGCGAGGAAGAAGCGGCGAAGGCACGCACGCGCGCCGCCGCGCGGTACGCATAAGGCGGGCGCGGTCGCCCTCGCCCATCCATGATCCGCTACTTCCGCGACCTCTGGTCGGGGAGGCTTCCGCTCTCGCGCGTCCTCTGGTTCGACATGCTTGCCGTCGGCACGCTCGTCAATGTGCTCTCGCTCGTCGGCATGATCGCGGTCCTTGCCGCCGGTGCGCCGACGGCGGCGGCGCTTGTGCTCTTCCTCGCGCCTATTCCCTATAACGTTGCCTTATTCGCCGGGGTCTGGCGGAGCGCCGAGCGCGAAGGCGTGGGGTGGGCGTGGCTTGCCCGCTCCATCGCGTCCGTCTGGCTCGTCGCCGCAATCGTCGTCGTGTGAGGGGCTTGTACACCTGCGATCAAGAGGCGGTGATTCTTGAGCGAGGCGCTTCCAAGCCGATGCCGGCTGCGCCAAATAGCCGGTAAATCCAACGGAGACGACCGATGAACGCGCTCAAGAGAAGGCCCTTTTCGATCCAGCCATTCGTAGCCCCCGCGCTGGCAGTCCTCGCGGTCGTGGCGCTGGTGCCGCTGAGCGGCATCCTGCCTTCCGCCTCGGCGGAGCCGGCGCAGGTGGTGCCCGTCCCCGCACATGACGAGCCGCTTGCCTCCGCCCCCGGCATGGAGACCGCCGTTGTCGCCGGCGGTTGCTTCTGGGGCATTCAGGGCGTGTTCCAGCACGTCAAGGGCGTGACGCGCGCCGTCTCGGGCTATTCCGGCGGCGAAGCCGACACCGCGCACTATCAGATGGTCGGCACGGGCTGGACCGGACATGCGGAGTCGGTGCAGGTCACCTTCGATCCGAGCCAGATCAGCTACGGCAAGATCCTGCAGATCTTCTTCTCCGTCGCCCTCGATCCGACGCAGAAGGACCGCCAGGGGCCTGACGTCGGGACGCAATACCGCTCGGCGCTCTTCGTCGCCGACGACGCGCAGGCGGCGATCGCCAAGGACTATATCGCGCAGCTCGACAAGGCCGGCGTGTTCGGCAAGCCGATCGCGACCGAGGTGTCACCGTTCAAGGCCTTCTATGCCGCGGAGGACTATCATCAGGACTACGCGACGCTGCATCCCGACAGCGCCTACATCTTCATCAACGACCTGCCGAAGATCGCGAACCTGAAGGCGCTCTTCCCGGATATCTATCGCGAAGAACCTGTGCTGGTGAACGTCGCATCGAAGAGCTGACGCCCTGATCCGAGAAAATGAGGCGCAGCAACATTTGCTGCGCCTCTTCGCTTGACGGGGAGCCGCCGAACGCGGCCGCGATCACGCCGACACTTATCGCTCGGACTCCATCCGCGACGCTTCCGCCGCCTTTTCGATGCGCTCCGCGACCATCTCCTGCAATCGCCAGAGATGGCGATCGCGCAGTCCAAGCTTCTCGAGATGGCGGACGGTGTTATGCAGGTATTCGGCCATCGAGCCGCGATGCCCGACGGCCGTGGCTAGCGCATCGGCGACCTCCTCGTCCGTGAGGCCTGACACGTAGCGCCCGCCTTTCCGGTCGATGATGAAGGCGATCGCACGGAGCGGCCCTTCCTTGGTGTCGACCTTCACCCATCGCGCCAAGTGCGCGGTCGGCCGAAAACGCAGCTCGCGGCGGAAGAGGCGGAGCAGATTCTCCTCGATCGCATCGGGCGGCAGACGATAGGCGACGCCCTTGCACGCGCCGCCGCGGTCGAGCGACAGCATGAGGCCGGGGTGCTCGGGGCGGCCGCGAAACCAGCGGTCCCATCCGAGGCAGAAGGAGCGGTGCCAGCCATGCACGACGCCTGTCCGCTGCTCGACGAAATCGTGAGCCGGATTCCAGATCAGCGACCCGAAGGCGAAGAGCCACACTTCCCTCGGCGGCGGGCCGGAGAACATCTCGACGATCGTCGCGTGGTGATCTTCGTCGGATGCCAATGTCATTTCCGGCGGCAGGCCCGGATCGTCGATGACGCGCGCGACCCGCGCCACGTGTTCAGGCGTCAGCCGCATCGGCATTCAAGCCTGCGTGGTTTTCCGAAATCCGGTTGCGTTCAGACCACACCTGCGGAGCGCCCTCTTCCCGACGGGCGCCGAGCCGGAACGCGCCTAGTGCAGTTGCCCGTGGAAGCGGGCGTTGCGTATCTCGGCGGCGGTCGCGAGCTGTCTGTGCGCCACCTCGACAGAATGGATGATGCCGTCGATCTCGGCCACCCAGAAATCCAGGAACTTGATCAGGCGCGGATAGTCGGGCGCCACGTCGTAGAATTGCCAGACGAAGGTCTGCAGGAGCCTGGGCCGCTCCGGCATATGATAAAGGATGCTTGCCGTCGCGAGGCCATAGCCGGCCCGGTCGCCCAGGAAAACGGTGCGAAAGTCGAGCTCGCGCATTCTCTCATCCCTTCCTGGCAGCGCGCCAAAGGCACGATTCCAATCCGGAAAGATAGCTTGCGGTTCCATGATTAACAAATGATTACAGTGGCTTAGCAGCCTCCGTCGAAGAGTGCTGACAAAGTGCCTCTGCCTACTTTCTAGCCGTCGTGCGATTGCCGGTTGACGGAGCCTGGAGCCAGCTTCTCCGGCGTGGCGCCGGCGAATATCATCGCCACCGCTCAAGCTGGGAGCTTCGAAAGCCCAAATGAAAGTCACTCTCGATCTGGGCAAGCTCCTTGCCGAAGACAAAATCACGCAGGAGGAACATGACCGGCTGATACGGTTCGCGGCGGCCGGGACCGGCTCGCTCGCGTTCAACATCCTCCTTGGATTCGGCACGATCGCGGTGGCGGCTGGAGCTGTCGCGCTCCAGCCCGATCCGCTTACCGGCATCGTCATCGGGCTCATCGTGCTCGGCGGCGGGCTTGCGCTTTCCGTCGCCGGACCGAAGCAATGGGCGCTGCTCGCCAACATCTGCATCGTCGTCGGCGCGCTCGGCCTCGCCGGCGGGGTCATCGTCCTCGACCGGGCGTCGGTCACGTCGTTTCTTGCGATCGCGATCGGATTCGCCGTCGCCGGCGTGCTCGCGCGAAGCGGCTTGCTGATCGTCTTGTCGGTGCTCGCCCTCTCCTCATGCCTCGGAGCGAGGACCGACTACGCGGAGGCGACCTATTTCCTCGGTATCGAGGAGCCGACCGCCACGATCGTTCTCTTCAGCCTGCTGGCGCTCGTCACCTTCGTCCTTTCGAAAACGCTCCGCCACGACTTCGAGCGGCTGGCGCTAGTCGCATCGCGAACGTCGCTCCTTCTCGTCAACCTCGGCTTCTGGATCGGGTCGCTCTGGGGCGACGAGGTCGAGGCCATCGGCCTGAAATTGTCCGATGTCGTCTTCGTTGTTGTTTGGGCGCTCGCGCTGATCGGCGTCGGCGTCTGGGCCGCGCGGGCGAACCGGCGCTGGGTGGTCAATCTCGCCGCGGTCTTCGGCGCCATCCATTTCTACACGCAGTGGTTCGAGCGCCTCGGCGCCGTCCCGATCGCAATTCTGCTCGCGGGCGTGGTCGCGCTCGGCTTCGCCCTCGCCCTCTGGCAGTTGAACAAAGGCCTATGGGAGAAACCGGCGGCCGCCTGAGAGAGACAGGCGCGCCTCTAGTCGACAAGAACCCCGCCGGCTTCCGCGAGCGCTTCCGGCGTATCGACGTCGAGGCCGGCAGCCGCGCCGATCTCGACGCGCTCCACCGCTTCTTCGTGACGCGCGAGAATGTGTCTGGCGCCGGTGTCGCCGGTGACCGCCATCAACTCGGGGAAGAAGGCGCGCGCCCAAAGCACCGGATTGCCGCGCTTGCCATCGACGGTCGGAAGCACGATCGCGGGCGCGGGCTTTCTCTCGAAGGCAGCGATCAGCCCGTTGACGATCGCGGTCGAAATCCCCGGCATGTCGGCGAGCAGCACCAGCGCGCCGCTCGCGCTTTCCGGCACGGCGGAAAGACCGGTCTTGAGCGACGTCGCAAGCCCGTCGGCGAACTCGGGGTTGTGTACGATCTGCACATCGAGGCCGGCGAGCGCCTTCGAAATGTCGCCAGCGCGGTGCCCGGTGACGACGATGACGGAATCGGCCTTGGAGGCGAGCGCGCTTTCCGCCACGCGGCGGACGAGCGGCGCACCCTCGAAGCGGGCGAGGAGCTTGTTCGGGCCGCGCATGCGACGCGCCTGGCCCGCCGCAAGTATAAGGGCGGCGACGCCGGCGCCGCGCTCGGCTGCCGGCTCGCGCGGCTGCGGCCGCGACACGATCTCCATCAAGAGGCCGCCGACGCCCATGCCGGTGATGTCCGCCTCGCCGACCTCAAGACCGGCGAGCAGGCGCTGAAGCACCCAGTCGAAGCCGTTCTCGACCGGCGAGCGGGCGCAGCCCGGCGCGCCGAGCACCGGGCGACCGTCGAGCTCGCCGATCAGAAGCAGGTTGCCGGGATCGACCGGCATGCCGAAATGCCTGACGCTGCCGCCCGCCTCACGAATGGCGGCAGGGATCACGTCATTCGAGTCGGTGATTGCGGATGCGCCGAAGGCGATCAAGAGATCGGCGCCCGCGCCTTTCAGTTTCGCGAGCGCCCCTGCAAGCGCCGCGGCATCGTGCGGAACGCGTATCTCCTCGATCAGCGACGCACCGGCCGGCTTCAGCCGCTCCTCGAGCACGCGCCGCGTCTTGTCCATGACCGACGGCTTCAGCCCAGGAAGCGTCGTCGCGGCAAGCCCGACCCTTAGCGCCTTCCACGGCGCGACGGAGAGGATCGGTTCGCGCACGTATGCGCCCGCCTCCTCGACGACCGCGCCCGGCAGTGCGAACGGGATGATCTTTACCGTCGCGATCATGCGTCGCGCCTCGACCGGCGCGAATTCGGCAAGCGTCGCGATGGTCAGGCCGGGATCGAGACGGTTCAGCGCATCGACCCTCGCGCGGTCGACGACGAGCAGTCCCGCGCTCTCGGCGTAGAGATTGCAGCGGCCGGTGCCGGCCTCGTCGAGGCGGACATTCTTTCCGCAAAGCGCCTCGGCGACGCGCCGTGCCGCTTCGTCCTCGTGGACATCGCCCGGCTCGAGTCGCGCCGCGACAACCTCGCCAACACCCTCTTCGCGAAGACGCGCGACGAGCGCGGCGTCGAGCCGCGTGCCCTTCTTGACGACGCCCGAGCGATGGCGGATCGAGTGCGCCGCGATTGCGCCCTCGGCCTCTTCAAGCGGAACCGTTCCGAATTTCATCGTGGGTCTAAGCGGCGATCCGCTCCGCCTGCCGGCCGCGCCGAAGCGCCGCGATGACCTCGGCGAGGATGGCGACGGCGATCTCGGCCGGCGACTGCGCGCCGATATCGACGCCGATCGGCGCGTGGATCTGCTCAAGGCGCGTGGGCGACGCGCCCTGTCCCGCCAGCCTCTCGATGCGCTTGCCGTGCGTCTTGCGGCTGCCAAGCGCGCCGACATAGAAGCATTCCGCGGAGAGCGCGGCGAGGATCGGCTGATCGTCGATTTTCGGATCGTGCGTCAGCGCGACAAGCCCGGTGAAAGCGTCGAGCGGCACGCTCTTCAGCGCCTCTTCCGGCCACTCGGCAAGGAGTTCGACGTCGGGGAAGCGCTCGGGCGTCGCGAAAGCGGTGCGCGGATCGATGATCGTCACGTCGAAGCCGGCGATCCGCGCCATCGGCGCGAGCGCCTGGCTGATATGGACTGCGCCGATCAGGACCAGACGCGGTGGCGGAACGTGGACGGTGAGGAAGGTGCGGCCGTCTTCCAGCATGCCGGAGCGGCCGGAACGGAGCCGCTTCTCCAGATCCGCGGCGAGCGGGTCCCTCCCCGCCGCCTCGCCGGCGACGAGGCGCTCCGCGCCGGTCACCGTGTCGGTCACGAGGACCGCGGCCCGGCGCGCGCGCCGCGCTTCATTTAGCCCCTTCAGGATGTCCAGCTTCATCGAACCGCCATTCCCATCCGGATATCACGAAATCTAAATAGACCCGGCGGCGGCATTCCGCCACCACTCACGGAATCCCGGGCTCGGGTTCGTGCATCCGGCGCTTGCCGCGCTCCGAGCGAGGCCGCATGCTTCCGAACCAAGAAGAACTCGGGAGGACACAATGAAAATGAAGGCAGGCGGCGTGATCCAGGTCGCCTACGTGGTGCGCGACCTCGAAGCGGCAATGACACGGCACTCGGACGTCGCCGGCGTCGGACCGTGGCACATCTACAAGTTCGAGCCCGGCAAGATCCAGAACTACATCTATCGCGGCAAGCCGGCGAACCACACCTGCTGGATCGCGGTCACGCCCATGGGCGAGGGCCTCGGTTGCCAGGTTGAGCTGATGCAGCCGATCTCAGGCCGCTCGATCTACGACGAACACCTGGAGACGAAGGGCGAGGGCTTCCATCACGTGAAGCTCTACTACCCGGACTGCGCCAAGGCGGTCGCCGAATATGCGAAGCGCGGCTATCCGGTCCTGCAGCAGGGCAAGATCGACGAGGACGAGCACTACTATCTCGATACCGAAAAAGACTTCGGCTACATGATCGAGCTCGGCAACGCCGGAAAAATCCGCGCCCCGGAGCGCGTCTATCCGCAGTGAGCGGCGCTCAGTCCAGCTTCTCTACGAAAACCTTGATGCGGCCGCCGCAAGAGAGGCCGACGCGCCAGGCCGTTTCGTCGGCGACGCCGAACTCCAGCATCCTCGGCTCGCCCGAGGCGATCACGTCGATCGCCTCCCCGACGACGGCGCCCTCGACGCAGCCGCCCGAGACGGAGCCCTCGAAGTTCCCCTCCCCGTCGACCGCGAGATGGCTGCCGACCGGGCGCGGGGCGGAGCCCCAGGTCTCAACGACGGTAGCGAGCGCCACGTCGCGCCCCTCGGCGCGCCAGCGCTCCGCCGCGGCAAGCACGTCGAGATGGGGATCGACCGAAGCTTCGCTCATCATGGCGCTCCCTGACGGAACCGAAGGACGACAGCGCTGAAACTTAGGTGCGCCGCAGAGGCGGCGCAAGCGTTCGACCAGACAGCGGGCGGGGTCAACGCTTGGCGTCTTCCACCTTCAGCCAATCGATGTCCATTGTCGCCGGGAACGGCAGATAGTCGCGATAGTGACCGATCTTGAACTTGGTGACCGTGGGGTCGTCCGGTCGCTCACTGTAGTCGTAGCCGACCTTGCCGGTCACCGTAACGATCGGCCGCCCGCCGTCCTCGACCTCGATCCGGGCGCGCCCATCGCGGGTTGCCTGGACGCGAAAGCGCATCTCGACCCAGTTCCCAAGAGCGGTCGGGAGAATTGGGGCGTTTCCATAAGTGACGTTGAGATCGGCAGAGCATGCGAGGTGCGGCGGATCGCCCGCTTTGGCCGACTCGCAATGGTCCGCCTTCCCCGTCGTCCAGACCGGGCTCACCCCGTCCGGGTCCGGCGCCGATGCCACCAGGCAACGGCAGTCCTCGTCCTGAACCGTGACGTTGAGCACGCCGTCGTCGAAGCGCAGAGCAAGGAACGGGCTCGGCCCCCAATCGGGGCCGAACGTCTTTTCGTATCGCCTGCTGAGCGGTTCCTCCTTCCACTGGGCAATGACCCAACGGATGGAGGTCCGCCTGTCGCCGAGGCTATCGGCGTCAGGCATCCGAAATCGGAACGAATACCAATGCGCCTCGTCGGAGGGCCACTTGGCTGTGAGGCGCAACTCCTGGCGCTCGATGCATTCGTCCTCCTCGTGATGGCGATGCGCACGGAGTTCCACCTCGTCGGTGCAATAGGGGTCCTTTCCGGGTTCGGCCGGCACGGTTGAAGGGCGGACCGCCAATGTGCCGAAGAACCTCGGGCCGAGCGGCTCCGGCAGATCCAGCAAAGCCGGCTCGGGGCCGCCGCCGAACAGCGCAGCCGCCACCGCAGTGTGCGGTTTCCCGCATTCATAACCGGGGGCCGCGATGCGGCATTTGTTGCCGCCGAGCGAGAAATCGTTCACCGAGATCTCGGCGTAGTGCGTGTTCGCCTCGCCAGCGTCGTCGTGGAATGTCACTGGGGCGTTCAGGTTGTCGATCTGGCACGGACACCAGCGGCTGAGATCGAGTTTTCCGGCATTGAATTCTTCGTCGATCTCGGTCTGGGCGACGGCTCGACCGCCGCAGACAAGCGCGAGAGCGACAATCGGAAAAAGCGCGCGTCTCATGGAATCGAGGACGTAAGCACGTCGGATTGACCGCGCAAGCGCGGGCTCAACGTAAAAGGGCCCGCCGAGGCGCGCCCTTCTTCGCGACTTTGTCGCCGTCAGTGCGCCATGCCCATCTTCTCAGGCGCCTCGTTGGGCTTGAAGATGTCCGGCTGCGGCTCGCCGTCGACGACGAGCTGGCCGATCAGGCCGCGCGCCGCCCGCGACAAGGCATGGTCAACGAGCATGTAGGTGCCGGGCACCTCGACCTTGAAGTCGACCGCTGTGGCGCCGCCGGGCGGAACCGTTACCGTCTGCACGTCGGTCAGCGGCGCGGAGGTCAGCGAGGCGAGGTTGTAGACATGGTCGAACATCTCGCCGATGACATGGAAGCTCGAGGTCTTGTTCGGGCCGCCGACGCCGAAGAAGATGCGGACGGTCTCGCCGACCTTGGCGTGGAGCGCGTTGTCGCCGGTGAGAGCGTTCGCGGCGCCGTTGAAGACGTAGTACTCCGGCATCTCGTTCATGAGCTTGTCGTAGCTTTCGCTCAGCTCGCCCTTCGTGCCGAACGCCTGCTCCGTGTAGACTTCGCCCTGCATCACGTAGAACTCGTGATCGACCTTCGGCAGGCCGCCTTCCGGCTCGACCAGGATCAATCCGTACATGCCGTTGGCGATGTGCTGTGCGGCCATCGGAACCGCGCAGTGGTAGACGAAAAGCCCGGCCTTCAGCGCCTTGAAGGTGAAACCCTTCGTGGCTCCGGGATCGGCCACGGTGGCGACGCCGCCACCGCCCGGACCGGTCACGGCGTGGAAGTCCACGTTGTGCTGCATCCAACTGTCTTCGTGGTTCTTCAGGCTGACCTCGACGGTGTCGCCAACGCGGACGCGGATGAACGGACCGGGCACCTGGCCGCCAAAGGTCCAATAGCGGTAGCTGGTGCCGTCAGCGAGCGTGCCCTCCCGCTCGATCGTCTCGAGCGCGACGCGTACCATCTCGGGTCGGCGGTCGCCGATCGCCGCCGGCAGATCGCTCGGTGAGCGAATGATCGACGCCGGGAGCGTGGCAGGGATCATGTTGTGTGCGAGCGGAACCTCAGCGGTCACGGCGGCGTGCGCCGTGCTCGCCATCAGATCCGCCCTCATGCCGAACGGCGCGGTCGCCACAGCAATGAGCACGCCGGCGCCCAGCAGAGCACCCGCCGCCCCAAGCAGCACCCGATCGTTTCTGTCGCTGAGCAGTTTCATCGTCGTATCCTTTCGGCCGCTCTGTCGTTTCAACGTGCCGTATCTATGCAAGGATCGGCCGAGGCTATTTGACCCGGCGCAAACAAAAATGACTTTAGAACTCCGTATTTCTACGGAGGCCGACGCGCCCAGAGAGGCTGGACATGCCGCAAACGGACACTTCGCTCGTTAAGGACTTCCCGATCTTCAAGAATATCGAGGAAGCGGACCTTCGCGCCGTGCTTCAAGCGGCGCAGACGCGGCGGATTCCAAAGAAGGAGACCGTCTTCGCGCAGGGACAGCCGGCGACGGATTTCTTCGTTCTCATGCACGGCCACCTGAAGGTCGTGCAGACGACGACGGACGGTCAGCAGATCATCGTGCGGATCGTCCAGCCCGGAGAGATTTTCGGCGTCGCGATGGCGCTCGGCAGGCCCGACTATCCCGGCACCGCCGTCGCGATCGAGGAGAGCATCGCGCTCGTCTGGCCGTCATCGGCCTGGCCGAGGCTCGTGGCGCGGGCGCCGGCGCTTGCCGTCAACGCGCTGCAGACGGTCGGGCAGCGTCTGCAGGAGGCGCACGCGCGCATCCGCGAGTTCTCGACCGAAGAGGTCGAGCGGCGCGTGGCGCACCTTCTCCTCCGCATCGTCAAGGCAAGTGGGCAAGGCCCCGGCAAGGCGGCGGACGTGGAATTCCCGATGACGCGCCAGGATGTCGCCGAGATGACCGGCACCACGCTCTTCACGGTGAGCCGCATCCTGAGCAGCTGGGAGCAGGACGGAATTGTCGCCGGCGGCCGCGGCCGGATATCGGTCAAAGAGCCGGTCAGGCTGCGCGCGATCGCCGAGCGCGTTCCGAGTTGACGCGTCCGCCGCGAGACGCGGCGGACAGCGCTAGAGGCGCTTCCCCGACTGCGCGTCGAAGAGGTGCACGAAGTCGCGATCCGGCGCGAGATGCACGGTCGAGCCCGGCTTGAGCATGAGCCGCTCGCGTAGCACCGCGGTGATCTGCTGCCCATCGAGGCGGGCGAAGATCTGCACCTCCGCGCCGGTCGGCTCGACGACGACGACCTCCACCTCGGCGCCGTCGTCGCGCACGGAGAGATGCTCCGGGCGGATGCCGTAGACGACCGCCTGGCCCTCCTTCGCCGTCGTCTCGGCGGGAACCGGCAACCGACGGCCGTTCGCGGTCTCGAACCGGAGGCCATTGTTGTTGACGATCTTGCCGTCCAGGAAATTCATCGCCGGCGAACCGATGAAGCCGGCGACGAAAAGGTTGCGCGGCTTGTCGTAGAGGTCGAGCGGCGCGCCGACCTGCTCGACCTCGCCGTCATGCATGACGACGATCTTGTCGGCCATGGTCATGGCCTCGATCTGGTCGTGCGTCACGTAGACGGTGGTGGTGCCGAGCCGCTGGTGCAGCTCCTTGATCTCGGTGCGCATGGCGACGCGGAGCTTGGCGTCGAGGTTCGACAGCGGCTCGTCGAAGAGGAAGACCTGCGGGTCGCGCACGATGGCGCGGCCCATCGCGACGCGCTGCCGCTGACCGCCTGAGAGCTGGCGTGGGTAGCGTTCGAGAAGCTGCATCAGCCCGAGAATCTCCGCCGCCTTCTTCACGCGCTCCTGGATCAGGCGCTTGTCGATGCGCCGGAGCTTCAGCGAGAAGCCCATGTTGTCGGCGACGGTCATGTGCGGATAGAGCGCATAGTTCTGGAACACCATGGCGATGTCGCGCTCTTTCGGAGGCACGTTGTTGACGACGCGCTCGCCGATCAGGATGTCGCCCTTCGAGATCTGCTCAAGCCCCGCGATCATCCGAAGAAGCGTGGATTTTCCGCATCCAGACGGCCCGACCAGGATGACGAATTCGCCATCGGTGATGTCGACATTCACGCCGTGAATGACTTCCACCTGCCCGAAGGACTTGCGGACATCGCGAAGTGCCACTGGTGCCATCTGACGCTCGTTCCCCTCAGCTTTGTCGCGCGCACGCGCATGCCCGACCCTTCACGGCCGTTCGAAGAATGATTGCATGGCGGTCCAGGTCTGCCAACCGGAAAGCCCCATTCCGGATTTGAACCTGAAGCTGCGCCGTTTTCCGTTCGGACCGAAGGGGCGTTTGGAGTAAAAGGGCCGCGAAACTGCCGCACCGGGAAATTCCACCGATGACGATCTCGACGGATCGCCTGAACCTCCTCGCCGAGATCGAGCGCAAAGTGCTCTGGCTCGCGACCTGGACGATTCACAACGCCAATCACCTGCGCGACACCGGCGATGGGGTGAAGGTCGGCGGCCACCAGGCATCGTCGGCGTCGCTCGCCACCGTCATGACCGCGCTCTATTTCTCCGTGCTCAAGCCGGAGGACCGGGTCGCGGTGAAGCCGCATGCGAGCCCGATCTTCCACGCCATCCAGTACCTGCTCGGCAAGCAGAGCCGCGAGAAGCTGGAGGCTTTTCGCGCTTTCGGCGGGGCGCAGTCATACCCGTCGCGAACCAAGGACGCCGACGACGTGGACTTCTCGACGGGCTCCGTCGGTCTCGGCGTGGCGCAGACCGTCTTCGCCAGCCTCGTGCAGGACTACGTGAAGGCGCACGGCTGGGGTGGGGCGCGTCCGGAAGGGCGAATGATCGCGCTGGTCGGCGACGCCGAGCTCGATGAGGGAAATGTCTTCGAGGCGCTCTTCGAAGGTTGGAAGAAAGGCCTTCGCAATACGTGGTGGGTGATCGACTACAACCGGCAGAGCCTCGACGCCGTGGTGAGCGAGGGTCTGTACGCGCGCTTCGTGGACATCTTCCGCTCGCTCGGCTGGGAGGTCGTCGTTCTGAAATACGGGCGGCTGCTTGAGGCGGCATTCGCCGAGCGCGGCGGCGAGGCGTTTCGCGAATGGATCGATTCCTGCCCGAACCCCGAATATTCCGGGCTCGTCTTCCAGGGCGGCGCGGCGTGGCGCAGGCGCCTCGAAGCGGACATCGGAGGACGCCCCGGCGTCGCTGAGCTGCTTCGCTCGCGCGACGACGCGGCGCTGGCGCGGCTGATGACCAACCTCGCCGGACACGATCTTCCGACGCTGGTCGAGGCCTTCGAAGGGATCGACCACGACCGGCCGGTCTGCTTCCTCGCCTACACGGTCAAGGGCTACGGCCTGCCGCTCGCCGGTCACAAGGACAACCACGCCGGTCTCATGACCGAGGCGCAGATGGAAACCTTCCGGCAAGGGATGAACATCCGGCAGGGGCATGAATGGGAACCGTTCGAGGGGCTCTCGACGCCGCCCGAAACGCTTCGCTCTTTCCTTCGCGATGTCGCTTTCGGAAAGGGCGGCGGGCGGCGGCGCGCATCCGACCACATCGCAGTCCCGGAGACGCTCACCGTCCCCGCGCAGCCGGTCGCTTCGACGCAACAGGGCTTCGGTCAGATCCTGAACGAGATCGCGCGCGGGAAATCGACGCTCGCCGAGCGCATGGTGACGACGTCACCGGACGTGACGGTCTCCACCAATCTCGGTCCGTGGGTGAACCGGCGCGGCCTCTTCGGCCGCGAGGCTGTGGCCGATGTCTTCAAAAAGGAGCGCATTCCTTCGACGTTCGCCTGGGAGGTCTCGCCCGCCGGCCAGCACTTCGAACTCGGCATCGCAGAGAACAACCTCTTCCTGCTCCTCTCCGCGCTCGGGCTCTCGCATTCCCTCTTCGGCGAGCGGCTCTTCCCGGTCGGCACACTCTACGACCCATTCATCGCGCGCGGACTCGATGCGCTGAACTACGCCTGCTATCAGGACGCCCGTTTCATCCTGGTGGCGACGCCGTCGGGCGTGAGCCTTGCGCCGGAGGGCGGCGCGCACCAGTCAATCGGGTCGCCGCTCATCGGCATTAGCCAGGACGGCATCGCCGCCTTCGAGCCGGCTTTCGTGGACGAGCTCGCCGCGATCCTCGCCTGGTCGTTCGACTACCTGCAGCGAAACGGCGAAGGCCAGCCGGACGAGCGCAACTGGCTCCGCGATGAGACGGGCGGCTCCGTCTATCTTCGGCTCTCCACGCGGCCGCTCGAACAGCCCTCACGGACGCTCGACGCCGACCTGAAGCGCGCGGTCGTCGATGGCGCCTACTGGCTGCGCGAACCCGGCCCGAACCCGGAGGTGGTGGTCGCCTATCAGGGCGCCGTCGCGTCGGAGGCGATCGCCGCGGTCGGGCTGATGGCGGAGGATCGGCGCGACGTCGGGCTCCTGGCTGTCACGTCGGCGGACCGGCTGAACGCCGGCTGGACCGCCGCGCAGCGGCAGCGCGAGCGCGGCTTGGTGCATGCGCTAAGCCACGTCGAGCGGCTGCTCAAGCCACTGCCGCGGCACTGCGCGCTCGTCACGGTGATCGACGGGCATCCGGCGACGCTCGGCTGGCTCGGCGCGGTGTGCGGCCACAGGACACGCGCGCTCGGCGTGGAACACTTCGGCCAGTCCGGATCGGTCGGCGACCTCTATCGCCACTTCGGCATCGACGCCGACGGCATTCTTTCCGCAGCCGAGACGATCGCGGCGGGCAAACCCATCCGGCACCTCAGGATGCTGGCCTGAGCCGACGCGCTTAAGCAGGGCCGGTCGCGGTGACGCTGATCACGATCGCGGCGAAGTGCGTCGCCGCGGCGGCGACGACGAAGCCGTGCCAGATCGCGTTCTGGAACGGCAGCCGCTCCCACAGATGGAAGATGAGGCCGGCGGTATAGAGCCCGCCGCCGACGGCGAGGAGCACGAGCGCTGGCGTGTCGAGCGTATGGATGAGCGACGGCAGCGCGATGATGCCGAGCCAACCGAGCGCCAGGTAGAGCCCAAGCGATATCCTGTCGAACATGCGGCTATGGAAGAGCCGAAGAAGCACGCCGACGGTCGCCACGGACCAGACGATGCTGGTGAGGCTGAGGCTCCAGGCGCCGGTCAGGTCGAGCACCGTGAAGGGCGTGTAAGTGCCGGCGATCATCAGGAAGATCGCCGAATGGTCGAGGCGCTTCAGCCATTCCGCGTGGCGCGTGAAGCGACCGAGGTTGAAAGCGCAAGAGCAGCCGAGCATGGCGAGGAGCCCGGCCGAATAGATGGCGACGGCGGCGACGTCCTGCGCGCCGCCGCGGCGAGCAGCGATCACGAGAAGCGCCACCGCGCCGATCAGGCCGGCGACGATCGCGAGCACATGGATGGCGCCGTCGACGCCGATCTCCCAGCGATGGAAGCGCCGCCTGACCGCCGCTCTCGATAGCTCGAATGCTTCGCGTGCCGTCATCGCCCTGCCCTCAAGCCGCGTCGAGCCAGTGGCGCGGATCGGCGTGCGAGCGCCCGCCGTCGGAAAACGCCTTGACCAGGTCGGCGATGGCGTCGAGCGAATGCACCGGCCGAAACTCATCGACGTAAGGGAGCATCACGCGAACGCCACGCGCCCTCGCGGCGAAGCCCTCGTAGCGCAGCAGCGGGTTGAGCCAGATGAGCCGCCGGCAGGAGCGGTGCAGCCGATCCATCTCGGCCGCAAGGTCGACGCCCGAACTCGCCCTTGTCCTCGCGCTCGAGCCCGTCGGTGATCAGAAGCACGGTCGCGCCCTGCCCGAGCACGCGGCGCGACCAGTCGCGGTTGAAGGCGCGAAGCGCGGAGGCGATGCGGGTGCCGCCAGACCAGTCCTTCACCGACTCCGAGCAGCTTTCGAGCGCTTCGTCGGGGTCCTTCAGCCGCAGCTGGCGGGTGACGTTCGTAAGCCGCGTTCCGAAGACGAAGGTCTGCACCCGGCGCCGCTCGGAAAGCGCGTGCAGGAAATGCAGCATCAGCCGCGAATATTGCGTCATCGAGCCGGAGATGTCGCAGAGCGCGACGATCGGCGGGCGAAGCTCCGCGCGCGCGCGGAAGGCCGGGATGATGAGATCGCCGCCGACCTTCAGCGAGGCGCGCATGGTGCGGCGCGGATCGATGCGGCCGTGCGCGGCGCGCTTCAGCCGCCGCATCTTCACCCGGTCGTCGGGGAGGAAGAGCGCGGCGAGCGCGCGCTTCGCCTCGGCGATCTCCGCGTTCGTCATCTGCGCGAAATCCTTGCGCTGCAGAACTTCGCGCGCCGAGACGGTGAGCCGCGCGTCGATCTCGACTTCGGGCTCCTTGTCGTCGCGGCGGGCCTCCGAGCCGAGCGCCTCGCGCACGCGTGTCTCGGCCGCGCGCGGCTTCTCCTTTTCCGCTCTGACCGGCGCGACAGGGGAGAGCATCGCAAGCATCTTCTCGATCAATCCGCGCTGGCGCCAGAAAAGCTCGAACGCCTCATGGAAGACGACGCGATGCTCACGCTTCTTCACGAAAATAGAGTGAAGGGTCCAATAGAAGTCGTCGCGGGAGGCGATACCGGCGGTCTCCACCGCCCGGATCGCATCGATCACCGCGGCCGGCCCGACTGGGATGCCGGCCCTTCTCAGAGCGCGGGCGAAATAGACGATGTTGTCGGCGATCCGCCCGCCGGATTGGGGTTCGTCGCGATCAGTTTCTTCTGACCTCATCTCACCCGCCGACCCCGAACAATCCCTTCATCCTGAGGTGCAATGCCGACGCAGTCGGCATTGCCTCGAAGGGGCGAGAAGGCGCCGGGGGTCGCGGAGTGCGTGCTTCGAGGTTCCGCTACGCGGTGCACCCCAGCATGAGGAACCTGGGGGATGCGTCCCATGTCCTACTCCGCCGCCGCGAGCTCGGCCTTCACCTCGTCGAGCATCGCCTTGGTCTGGCTCTTCTCGATGCGGGCGATGTCGTCCTGGTATTTCAGCAGCACGCCGAGCGTGTCGGAGACGACGCCCGCGTCGAGCGCCACCTGGTCGAGCTCGGTCAGCGCGCCGGCCCAGTCGATGGTCTCTGCCACGCCCGGCCGCTTGAAGAGATCCTCGCGGCGAAGCCGCTGCACGAAGGCCACGACCTCGGCGGCGAGGCGTTGGCGGATGCCGGGGATGCGCGTCGTCACGATCTCAAGCTCGCGCGCGGCGTCCGGATAGTCGACCCAATGATAGAAGCAGCGCCGCTTCAGCGCGTCGTGGATTTCGCGCGTGCGGTTGGTGGTGACGACGACGATCGGCGGGTGCTCGGCGCGGATGGTGCCGACCTCCGGCACCGTCACCTGATTATCCGCCAGCACCTCGAGCAGAAACGCTTCGAACGCCTCGTCGGCGCGGTCGAGCTCGTCGATCAGGAGGATCGGCGGGCCCGCGATGTCGGGTTCGAGCGCCTGCAGGATCGGCCGCTTGATCATGAAGCGGTCGGTGAAGATGTCCTTCGACAGCGTCTCGCGGTCGACGTCGCCGGCCGCTTCCGCAAGCCTGATCTCGACCATCTGCGCCGCATAGTTCCACTCGTAGACGGCTGAGGCGACGTCGAGCCCCTCGTAGCACTGGAGGCGGATCAGCTTCCGCCCGAGCGTCTCGGCCAGAACCTTGGCGATCTCGGTCTTGCCGACGCCGGCTTCGCCTTCGAGGAAGAGCGGCCGGCCCATCTTCAGCGAGAGATAGAGCACCGTCGCGAGCGACCGGTCGGCGATATAGCCGGCAGAGGAAAGGAGGGTCAGCGTTTCGTCGATTGAGGTGGGGACGGCAGGCATGGGGACTCGGCAAAATCAGCAGAACGGTCGCTATATAGGGCAGGAAGCCGCCCGCCGCACCGTCGAATTCTCGCTCCACCGCCCGGAATGCCCCGCATCGTTAAGCCCATACCTCTTCCGCTCTCAGAGGCCCGAAGAATCTGGCTGCGGGCGCAGCGGCTGGACACGCCGGCGCCGTTCGGCAGCGGGCCGGCGGCGACGCGCGCGGCGGTCGAGCACCTGGGCTACGTCCAGGTCGACACAATCCACGTGATCGAGCGCTCGCATCATCACATCCTCTACACCCGCATCCCGGACTATCGGCGCGAGGACCTCCACAGTGCGCAGACGGTCGCCAAGACCGTCTTCGAGTACTGGACGCACGCGCTCTCCTACGTGCCGTCGCGCGACATCCGCTTCTTCTTGCCCACGATGCGCCACTACCGGCTCGCCCCGCACCCGTGGTTCGGCCAAGTGCAAAAGGCCGATCTCCGGAAAGTGCTCGCGCGGCTCCGAAACGAAGGCGCCTTCACCATCCGCGACGTCGACGACGACGTGCTCGTCGACAAGGAGCACCCCTGGGCGAGCAGAAAGCCGTCGAAGCGTGCGTTACAACTCGCCTTCTACCGAGGCGACGTGACGATCAGCGAGCGCGCCGGGATGCTCAAGACCTACGAGCTGACGGATCGGCATTTCGGTTGGGGGAGGCGCCCGCGTCCCGCCACCGCGCGCGAGGTGACGGAGTATCTTCTCGATCGCGCGCTCCGCGCGCAGGGCGTCGTGAGCCTCAATTCCGCCTGCTACATGGATGCGCCGCGAAAGCCGGCGATGCGGAAGCTGATCGAGCGCCGCGCGCGGCAGGGCGCACTCGTGCCGGTCGCGATCGAAGGCGCCGGCAAGACGGAGCACTGGGCGAGCCCGGAAGCACTTCAGGAAGCTCTGCCCGCCTCGAAGCTCGTCCACATCCTTTCGCCCTTCGATCCGCTCATCATCCAGCGGAAGCGGCTGAAACTCTTCCTCGACTACGAGCACCGCTTCGAGGCCTATGTGCCGAAGGAGAAGCGCGTGCTCGGCTATTTCGCGCTGCCGGTGCTCGTCGGCGACGAGATCGTGGCGGCGATCGACCTCAAGACCGACCGCGAGAATGGCAAACTTTTGATCCAGAAATGGACCTGGGTCGGCAACGGCGCGCCGCGCACGCACAAGCGTCGCATCGAAGAGGAGCTACAGCGGTTCGAGCGGTTCCAGCTCCGATCGGACGAAGCGGCCCCAGGGCGCCTTTAGCACGGGGCTTGCCAGTCGCATCGGCAACGGCCTACCTCCCAACAATGCCTCACCACGGCCCCACCGGCTCCGCGCTCTTCTCGCCGATCTTCGGCTCCGCCGCCGTCGGCGAAATCTTCTCCGACCGCGCGATTCTTCAGGCGATGCTCGATTTCGAGGCGGCGCTCGCGGCGGCCGAGGCAGAGGCCGGGATCATCCCGGCGACCGCGGTCGCGCCGATCAAGTCGGCCTGCGACGCCGGGCTCTACGACATCGCCGAGATCGGAAAGGGCGCGGGGCCGGCGGGCAACGTCGCGATACCGCTCGTCAAGGCGCTGACCGCGAAGGTGAACGAGAAGGCGCGCGGCTATGTGCATTGGGGTGCGACGAGCCAGGACGTTATCGACACCGGCTTCGCGCTCTGTGCGAGGCGCGCGACGAAGGTCCTGCGAGCCGACCTCGCCGCTTCGAAGAGTGCGCTCGCCACGCTGATCGGGGCGCACCGCGGAACGGTGATGGCCGGCCGCACGCTGATGCAGCAGGCTCTACCGATCAGCTTCGCCTACAAGGCGGCGGCCTGGCTTTCGGGACTGTTGCACGCGGCGGAGCGCCTGAAGCGGGCGGAGGCCGATCTTTCGCTGCAATTCGGCGGCGCGGCGGGAACGCTCGCCGCACTCGGCGCGGAGGGCGGAAAAGTGCGTGCTGCGCTCGCCGCGCGCCTTCAGCTGAAGGAAGCGCCGATCACCTGGCACACCGAACGGGGGCGCATTTTCGGCATCGCCGCAGCGCTCGCCGGACTCTCCGGTGCAGCCGCGAAGATCGCGACCGACGTGCTTCTTCTGATGCAGACTGAAGTCGCGGAGGTCTTCGAGCCGTCGGCGCTCGGCAAGGGCGGCTCCTCCACCCTGCCGCACAAGCGCAATCCCGTCGGCGCCGCCGCGATCCGCGCCAATCATCAGCGCATCTCCGGGATGATGGCGACGATCACGATGGGGCTTGAGCAGGAGCACGAGCGCGCCGCCGGCGCCTGGGCCGCCGAGTGGGAGACGCTCCGCGACCTCTTCGGGCTTTCTGCCGGCAGCCTCGAGCGGCTGAGCGAGATGCTTTCCGGGCTTGAGATCGACCCGGCGCGGATGCGCGCAAATCTCGACGCGACGCTCGGCCTGCCACTCGCGGAGAGCCTGATGATGGCGCTCGCGCCCAAGATCGGACGGATGGAGGCGCACCACCGCGTGAAGGCGGCCTCGAAGCTCGCGCTTGCCAGCAACCGCCCGCTCGCCGAGGTGGCAAAGGCGGAACCGGCGATAGCCGGCAACATATCCGCCGAGGCGATCGACAGCGCGCTGAACCCGACGAACTATCTCGGCAGCGCCGAGATCATGATCGATGCGGTCCTCAAGGCGGCGCATAAAGCGGAGGAGAATTGATGCCGAAGGCGACGGCCGGCGACGGCGTCCGCATCCACTACCGGATCGAGGGACGCGGCGACGGCCCTCCCCTCGTCTTCTCCAATTCGCTCGGTACCAACTTCCACATGTGGGACGAACAGGCGAAGGAAGCAGCCGGGCTCGGCTTCCGGGTCATCCGCTACGATCATCGCGGGCACGGGCAGTCGGAGGCGTCAGCGGGCCCGTACGCGATGTCACGTCTCGCCGACGACGTGATCGATCTTCTCAACGCGCTCGAAATCGAAAAGACCGCGTTCTGCGGCCTCTCGATGGGCGGGATGACGGGCATGCATCTTGCCAAGCAACATCCGCGCCGCTTCTCGCGCATCGCGCTCTGCAACACCTCGGCGTGGATGCCGCCGCCGGAAAACTGGAACACGCGCATCAAGGCCGTGACCGAAGGCGGCATGGCGGCGGTGGTGGAACGCATCCTCGGGATCTGGTTTACGCCGGCCTTTCGCGAGCGCGCGCCGGCGGAGGTCGATCGCATCCGCGCCATGATCCTCTCCATCGACCCGGTCGGCTACGTCGGATGCTGCGCCGCCGTCCGCGACATGGACGAGCGCGACATGCTCGGCACGATCGAAGCGTCGGCCTTCGTCGTCATCGGCGCGCATGACCCGTCGACGACGCCGGAGATGGGCCAGTATATCGTCGAGCGCATCCCGGGCGCGCAGAAGGCCGTGCTCGACTGCGCCCATCTTTCCAACATCGAGCGCCGCGACGATTTCAATCGGATCGTGCTCGGCTTTCTCGCCGGAGGTCAGCGATGAGCGACACATATGAGCGCGGCATGAAGGTCCGCCGCGCCGTGCTTGGCGACGCGCATGTCGATCGCGCCACCAAGGGCGCCACAGACTTCAACCGCGAATTCCAGGACCTCATCACCCGCTATGCCTGGGGCGAGATCTGGACGCGGCCGGGGCTCGATCGCAAGACGCGCTCGTGCGTCGTGCTTTCCGCGATGATCGCGCTTCGGCATTGGGACGAGTTCCGCCTGCACATGAACGCCGCCTTCAACAACGGGCTGACGGAAGCGGAGATTAAGGAGGTGATCCTGCAATCCGCCATCTATTGCGGCGTACCGGCGGCGAACCACGCCTTCAAGGAGGCGGCTGCTGTCCTCGCCGAACGGGAGGCCAAGAAGGCGTGAGCGGGGCCGGCGACATCTGGCTGGAGGCGCCGGTCGAGGGTTGGCTTCAGACAGCGGCGACGCTGCAGATGTGGTCACAGGTCGTCGGCAAGGTCCGGCTCGCCCGGTCGCCGCGCGAGAACCATTGGTGGCACATCGCGCTCTATCTGACGGCACGCGGCCTCACCACGTCCCCCATTCCCGACGGAAGCGGTGCGTTCCAGATCGATTTCGACTTCCTCGACCACCGGCTGGTCATCGCGACGAGCGACGGCCGGCGCGAAACCATGGAGCTCGCGGTGTCGCGGTCGGTCGCCGACTTCTACGCCGCATTCGTCGGCCGGCTCGCGGCGCTCGGCATCGATGTCCCGATCTGGCCGGTGCCGGTCGAGGTCGCGGTGGCGGTGCCGTTCGAGGAAAACCGCGAGCACTGCGTCTATGTCCCGGCGGTCGCGGAGCGCCTGTGGCGCATCCTCCTTGTCGCGGACACGGCGCTCAAACACTTCCGTGGCGACTTCCTCGGCAAGTCGAGCCCGTCGCACTTCTTCTGGGGAAGCTTCGATCTGGCGATGACCCGCTTTTCCGGACGCCAAGCGCCCGAACATCCCGGCGGGGTGCCGAACCTCGCCGATTGGGTGACCCGCGAGGCCTACTCGCACGAGGTGTGGAGCGCCGGGTTCTGGCCGGGAACCGCCGGCGTCTACGAGCGTCCTGCCTTCTACGCCTACGCCTATCCGGAGCCGGCGGGCTTTTCGACCGCGAGGATCGCGCACGGCGAGGCCGCCTATCATCCGACCCTCAGGGAGTACCTACTTCCCTATGATGCGATCCGCGGTCTCGCCGATCCGGGCGGCGCGGTCGCAGACTTCCTGCAATCCACCTACGAGGCGACCGCCGATCTCGGCGGCTGGGACCGTGCCAGCCTCGAAAGGATGCCGGCGGCGCCGGCGGATTGACGGCTCCGCCCGGCACGCAGCTTGCAGGTCTCGGGGCGCGCTGCCCTGTCGCAGTGCGTGAGTTGTGTCGTGTCAGGGGCCTTGCTACCGTGTCCTATCCTGGAACCGGCCGGGACGGGTGACGGTAATACCGTCAGGGGGATAGAGGCGCATGGAGTATTTTCTCCAGCAGCTCATCAATGGGCTGACGCTGGGGTCGATCTACGGATTGATCGCCATCGGTTACACGATGGTCTTCGGCATCATCGGGATGGTGAACTTCGCCCACGGCGACGTGTTCATGGTCTCAGCCTTCATCGCACTTGTCGTTTTCCTGCTCGCGACGCTCTGGCTCGGCATCGGCTCCGTCGCCGTCCTGCTCGTGCTCATGCTGGTCATCGGCATGACACTGACGGGACTGTGGAACTGGGTGATCGAGCGCGCAGCCTATCGACCGTTGCGCGGCTCCTTCCGTCTGGCGCCACTCATCTCGGCGATCGGCATGTCGCTCGTGCTTTCGAACTTCGTGCAGGTCGCGCAGGGCCCGCGGCAGAAGCCCATTCCCCCAATGGTGGAGGGCGGCTTCGACGTCTTCCAGGCCGGCGGCAATTTCCCCGTCACGATTGCCTGGAAGCAGATGATCATCTGGATCATCACGGCGGTGTTGCTCGCGATCTTCTGGTTCGTCGTGCAGAAGACGCCGCTCGGTCGGGCGCAGCGCGCCTGTGAGCAGGATCGGCGCATGGCCGCGCTCGTCGGGGTCAACGTCGACCGCACCATCTCGATGACGTTCGTGATCGGCGCCGCGCTCGCCGCTGTCGCCGGCACGATGTACCTGATGTACTACGGCGTCGTGAACTTCAGCGACGGCTTCACCCCGGGCGTGAAGGCATTCACCGCGGCGGTGCTTGGCGGCATCGGATCGCTCCCCGGCGCGGTTCTCGGCGGCATCTTGATCGGCGTCATCGAGGCGCTGTGGTCGGCATATTTCTCAATCGACTACAAGGACGTCGCCTCCTTCTCCATCCTGGCGATCGTGCTGATCTTCCTGCCCTCCGGGCTCCTCGGGCGGCCGGAAGTCGAGAAGGTCTGATCGTGGCTGACATCCGCGAATTCGAAAGCGCCGAAGACGAGAAACCCGTCGGCGCGCAGATCGAAGACGAAGCGCGGATTGCCGCAGCACAAGGAGAGCCGCCCCTCCATCCAAGCCCGCCACGCGGAGACGCGATCGCCCAGGGGCTGAAGGAAGCCTTCCTCGCCGGCATCATCGCGCTTGCGATGTTCGGGCCGCTGGTTGGCATCGAGACGACGCAAAACATCAATAACCAGCTCGTCTACAAGACTCGCTTCCCGCTCCTCTTCACCGTCGTCGCGATCGTCTTCGTGGGGCGCCTGGCGCTCGCCCTCTTCGTCCGTCCGATGCTCATGCGCAGGCAGCAGCGCCCACCTGCGAAGACGGTGGCCACGCCGTCGCCCTTCGCAGGTTTCAAGCGGTTCTTTGCGCCAGTCGCGCTCCTCGTCCTTTTCGCCTACCCCTTCATCGTGCTGCAGCTCACCGGCATTCAGGGATCGATCAAGTGGGTCGATAATTTCGGCGTGCAGATCCTGATCTACGTCATGCTCGGGTGGGGGCTGAACGTCGTGGTCGGCCTCGCCGGCCTGCTCGATCTCGGTTACGTCGCCTTTTACGCCGTCGGCGCTTACACTTACGCCCTGCTCGCCACGCATTTCGGGCTGTCGTTCTGGCTTCTCCTCCCGATCGCCGGACTTCTCGCCGCAAGCTGGGGGGTGGCGCTCGGCTTCCCGGTGCTGCGGCTCCGCGGCGACTATCTCGCCATCGTCACGCTGGCTTTCGGCGAGATCATCCGCCTCGTGCTGATCAACTGGCGCGAAGTGACAAATGGCGGCTTCGGCATCCTCTCGATTCCCAAGGTGACGCTCTTCGGCATGCCTTTCGACGCGTCGCCGCACGGCTTCGCCCACACCTTCGGGCTTCCCACCAGCTCGGCCTACTACAAGATCTTTCTCTACTACCTGATCCTGCTTCTCGCGCTGTTCACCGCGTTCGTCACGACGCGGCTCCGGCGGCTTCCGATCGGCCGCGCCTGGGAGTCGCTCCGCGAAGACGAGATCGCCTGCCGCTCGCTTGGCATCAACACCACCAATACCAAGCTCACCGCGTTCGCAATCGGCGCCATGTTCGGCGGCTTCGCCGGCTCGTTCTTCGCCGCTCGGCAAGGCTTCGTCAGCCCGGAATCCTTCGTCTTCCTGGAATCGGCGATGGTCGTTGCCATCGTCGTGCTTGGTGGGATGGGTTCGATGATCGGTGTCGCGGTCGCCGCGGCCTGCATGATCGGCGGCACCGAAATCCTGCGCGAGATGGATGTTCTGAAGTCGGTCTTCGGACCCGCCTTCGACCCCGGCCAGTACCGGATGCTCATCTTCGGCATTGCCATGGTCTCGATCATGGTCTGGCGCCCGCGCGGCTTCGTAAAGATGCGGCAGCCGACCGTCTTCCTGAACAAACGCAAAGCAATCTCCGGCGACCTTGTGCAAGAGGGTCACGGCTGACATGGATGCCGGCAAATACGCGCGGCCGATCGACCCGATCCTGACGGTCGAGCACTTGACCATGCGCTTCGGCGGCCTCGTCGCCGTCAACGACGTGTCCTTCCGCGCCGAGCGCGGCGATATTACCGGCCTGATCGGCCCGAACGGCGCCGGAAAGACCACCGTCTTCAACTGCGTGACCGGCTTCTACAAGCCGAGCCAGGGGCGGCTCGCGCTCAAGCAGGTGGGCGGCGCCGAATTCCTGCTCGAGCGCATGCCCGACTACAGCATCGCCGCGAAGGCGAAGGTGGCGCGGACCTTCCAGAACATCCGCCTCTTTGGCGGCATGACCACGCTGGAAAACCTTCTGGTCGCACAGCACAACCACCTGATGATCGCGTCCGGCATGTCGGTCTTCGGCGTGCTCGGGCTCCCGGGCTACAAGCGGGCGGAAGCCGAAGCCGTCGAAAAGGCGCGGGGCTGGCTTGAGGAAATCGACCTTACGAGCCGCGCCGACGATCCCGCCGCCGACCTCCCCTATGGGGCGCAACGGAGGCTCGAAATCGCCCGCGCCATGTGCACCGGTCCCGAGCTTCTCTGTCTCGACGAGCCGGCGGCCGGCCTCAACCCGCGCGAATCCGCCGAGCTGAACCAGCTCCTCCTGCGCATCCGCGACAAGTACCGGACGTCGGTGCTTCTGATCGAGCACGACATGTCTGTCGTGATGGAGATATCGGACCACGTCGTGGTGCTGGAATACGGCATCAAGATCGCCGACGACACGTCGGAATCCGTGCGTCGCGATCCGAAGGTCATCGCCGCCTATCTTGGCGTCGAGGACGAAGAGGTCGCCGAGGTCGAGCAGACGCTCGGCGTCGCGGAGATGCGGTGATGGCCGCCGCCGGCAATCCGCTGCTCGCCGTCCGCGGCGTCCAGACCTTCTACGGCAAGATCATCGCGCTTCGCGGCGTCGACATGGACGTCTTCGAGAACGAGATCGTCGCCCTCATCGGCGCGAACGGCGCCGGCAAGTCGACGTTGATGATGACGATCTGCGGCAATCCGCAGGCGCGCGGCGGCTCCATCGTCTACGACGGACAGGACATCACGCGGCTCCCAACGCATGAGATCGCGCGCCTCAGGATCGCGCAGTCGCCCGAGGGCCGACGCATCTTTTCGCGCATGACCGTCTTGGAGAACCTGCAGATGGGCGCCTCCATCGATGGCCT
The DNA here is from genome assembly GCA_963739005.1 of uncultured Alphaproteobacteria bacterium. Taxonomy (GTDB): domain Bacteria; phylum Pseudomonadota; class Alphaproteobacteria; order Rhizobiales; family Afifellaceae; genus DASWJZ01. The sequence continues at coordinate 704,598 of CAVTYQ010000007.1, forward strand.
GAAATACTTCGACGAAGACGCGGAACGCGTCTTCACGCTCTTCCCCCGGCTCAAGGAGCGCCGCAGCCAGCGCGGCGGCACGCTCTCCGGCGGCGAGCAGCAGATGCTCTCGATCGCCCGCGCGCTGATGGCGCGTCCGCGCTTGCTCCTCCTCGACGAGCCCTCGCTCGGACTTGCCCCGATCATCGTGCGGCAGATTTTCGACAGCATTCGCGAGTTGAACGCGACGCAGAAGCTGACGGTGTTTCTGGTCGAGCAGAACGCCTATCACGCGTTGAAGCTCGCGCACCGCGGCTATGTCATGGTGAACGGGTCGATCACCATGTCGGGCACCGGCAAGGAACTGCTCGAGAAGCCTGAGGTACGCGCCGCCTACCTGGAAGGCGGGGCGCATTAAGCGAGGCGACAATGCAAGGCGTCATCTACGAAGAACCTTCCGCCTGGCTCTTTATCCTGGTCACCTGCGTGCTTGGCGGCGGGGCCGCGTGGATGGCCGGCCGCGCCTATGCGATAACTTGGCGCACCCCGCTGTCGCTGGCGCTGGCGCTGCTTCTCCTCGGCGTGGCGACCCGCTTCATCCATCACGCCATGTTCGGCGGCACGATGTTTTCGCTGCGCTTCTATGTCGTAGACACCGTCGTCCTCTTCTTCTTTGGCTTCGTCAGCTTTCGCTACCGCCGCGCTTGGCAGATGGCGACGCAATACTACTGGCTTTACGAGCGAAGCGGCCCGTTCACTTGGCGTTCACGGCAGACGCCACTCGAGGAATCGTGAAATCTGGGTGACAAATCCCGAAAAACCGGCATGATCCGGGGCCAGGAGGCTTCTGGCCCAGATGGGCATGTCTGAGCCTTTCCAGCAATCATAAGGGAGACGTGACTATGAAATCGCACTGGCTTTCCGGCGTCGTAATCGCTGCCGGGATGGTATTTGCGGGGACCGTGCAGGCGGCCGATCTGACGATCGGCGTGGCCGGCCCGCTCACCGGACCAAACGCAGCCTTCGGCGCGCAGCTGCAGAATGGCGCGCAGATGGCGGCCGACGACATCAACGCCGCCGGCGGCGTGCTCGGGATGAACATCGCGCTGGAATTCGGCGACGACGTCTCCGACCCGAAGCAGGGCGTGTCTGTTGCCAACAAGTTCGTCGGCGACGGCGTCCTCTATGTGGATGGCCACTTCAACTCCGGCGTTTCGATCCCGGCGTCGGAAGTCTACTCCGAGAACGGCGTGCTCGAGATCACGCCTGCAGCGACGAACCCGGTCTTCACCGAGCGCGGCCTCTGGGACACGTTCCGGACTTGCGGTCGCGACGACCAGCAGGGCGCCGTTGCCGGAAAATGGATCGCCGACCACGAGGCCGGCAAGAAGGTCGCCGTCCTGCACGACAAGACGCCTTACGGACAGGGCCTCGCCGACGAGACCAAGAAGGCGATGAACGCGGCCGGTGACACCGAGGTGATGTATGAAGGCATCAACGTCGGCGACAACGACTTCTCCGCGCTGATCTCCAAGATGAAGGAAGCCGGCGTCGAGGTCGTCTACTTCGGCGGCCTGCATACCGAAGGTGGCAAGATCGTCCGCCAGATGGCCGACGCGGGCTTGAAGGCGCAGTTCATCTCCGGCGACGGCATCGTCTCGGCCGAGTTCGCCTCCATCGCCGGCCCCGCCGCCGAGGGCGTGCTCAACACCTTCGGACCGGACCCGCGCAAGCTTGAATCCGCGGCGGCCGTCGTGAAGAAGTTCCGCGACTCGGGCTTCGAGCCGGAGGCCTACACGCTCTACAGCTACGCCGCGATCCAGGTCATCACCCAGGCGATCACCAAGACCGGCTCGGCGGCCGACGCGCAGAAGGTCGCCGACACGATCAAGTCCGGCGGCCCGTGGGACACGGTGCTTGGCCCGCTCGGCTACGATTCCAAGGGCGACATCACGAAGCTCGACTACGTGATGTACATCTGGAAGAAGGGCGCCGACGGCAACATCACCTACGTGGAGATGGAATAGTCCTCTTCGCCATCTGAATACCGCGAGGCCCGCCCTTTTTGGGCGGGCCTTTTCTTTGACCCGGAGGGCTCAAAAAAAGCCGGCTCTTCCGCTGATTTGAACCCTCCGTCTGCAACCTTCGCTCTTCTGCCGCTTTTCTCTGCCGCAGCCGCGCTGCGGTTCTGACCGGCAGGAGGTTTCCATGCACGACATCACGCTCACCCCGATCATGCTACAGTCGCTCATCGCGTTGCTCGCCGGAATCCTGATCCTCGTCGTGCCGCGGGTGCTGAACTATGTGGTCGCCTTGTACCTGATCGTCGTTGGCCTCCTCGGGCTCTTCCCGAACCTCTGGGGATGAGCCCCTTCCCCGGCCTTTCCGTCGGCCATGCGACCGACGCTCAGATGAAATCCGGCGTGACGGTGTTCTTGCCGGATCAGCCGGCGATAGCAGCGGTCCACGTTGCGGGCGGTGCGCCCGCGAGCCGCGAGGCCGCCGCTCTCAGCCCCGAGAACAGCGTTGAACGCATCGACGCGATCGTGCTGACCGGCGGTTCCGCGTTCGGCCTCGCCGTGGCTGACGGCACCATGGACTGGCTCGCGGCCAACGGGCGCGGCTTTGCCGTCGGCCCGGTGCGGGTGCCGATCGCCCCCGCGGCGGCGCTCTTCGATCTTCTGAACGGCGGCGAGAAGCCGGCCGACCTTGCCTCGGCCTATCGCGCGCTTGGGCGCGCCGCCTGCGAAGCAGCCGGCGGCGAGGTTGCCGTCGGGTCGGTCGGCGCGGGCGCCGGCGCGACGACAGCGGACTTGAAGGGCGGCTTCGGTGCGGCGGCGAGCGTGCTTGCCGACGGCTGCCGCGTCGCCGCTTTCGTTGCGGTCAACTCTGTCGGCCGCGTCACGCTCGGCTCGACGCCGCATTTTCGCGCGGCGCCCTTCGAACGGAAGGCCGAGTTCGGCGGGCTTGGATTTCCTGCAAAGCTTCCGCCGGATGCCGGTGCGATCGTCACCAAGCGGCCGATGGAGCCCGGCGCCAACACGACGCTTGCCGTGATCGCCACCGATTGCGCGCTCTCCCGCGCCGAGGCGAAGCGCCTGGCGATCGCCGCGCATGACGGCATGGCGCTCGCGATCTACCCCGCCCACACCCCCTTCGACGGCGACACGGTCTTCGCGCTTTCAACCGGCGCGCGCCCGCTTCCCGGCGGCATGCGCGGGCTTGGACCGCTCTGCGCCGAGGCCGCCGCGGCGCTCGCCCGCGCCATCGCCGTCGCCGTCTTTGCCGCGACACCCGCTCCGAACGACCGCTTCCCCACCTGGCGCGAGCTCTACGGCCAGGCCTGAGCGTCGAGCAATCTCCATCGACGCGGCCGAAGCCCCTGTGCTAGGGCCGCCTCGCCATGCAACGCCCGCTCAAGATCGCCGCCTCGATTCTCGCCTCCGACTTCAGCCGCCTCGGCGAGGAGATCGCGGCGGTCGATGCGGCCGGCGCCGACTGGATCCATCTCGATGTGATGGACGGGCACTTCGTCCCCAACATCACCTTCGGCGCGCCGGTGATCCGGCACGTTCGCGGGCGCACGCAAAAGCCCTTCGACACGCACCTCATGATCGCGCCGGCCGACCCCTATCTCGCGGATTTCGCCGCCGCGGGCGTCGACGCCATCACGGTCCACGCCGAGGCGGGACCGCATCTCGACCGCTCGCTTCAGGCAATCCAGGCGCTCGGAAAGCGCGCCGGCGTCGCCATCAATCCCGCGACTCCGGCGAGCGCGATCGAACACGTCCTCGATCGGCTCTCCGTCGTCATCGTGATGACCGTCAATCCGGGCTTCGGCGGACAGGCCTTCATCCCGGCGATGCTGGAGAAGATAGGGCAGGTGAAGGCGCTGACCGGCGGCCGCGATATCGATATCAGCGTCGACGGAGGCATCGGCCCGAAGACCGCCGCCGCTGTCGTCTCGGCGGGCGCTAATGTGCTCGTCGCCGGCGCCGCCATCTTCACCGGCGGCCCGCAAGACTACGCGAAGAACATCGCCGCGATACGCAAGGCAGCCGGAAGCGCCGGCGGCGGATGGGCCTGAGCGGCAGCCGCCAGGGCCGCGTTGAAGAATCGCCACGCTCTGCTATGCCTTCCCGGCACGAACGGAGCACCGGATGATCCCGCGCTACAGCCGCCCGGAGATGGCCGCCATCTGGTCGCCTGAGACGAAATTCCGCATCTGGTTCGAGATCGAGGCGCACGCGCTCGACGCGATGGCCGAGCTCGGCCTCGTTCCGAAGGAAGCTGCGGCAACGGTCTGGGAGAAGGGCCGCAACGCCAAGTTCGATGTCGCGCGTATCGATGCGATCGAGCGCGAGGTGAAGCACGACGTCATCGCCTTCCTCACGCATCTTGCCGAAATCGTTGGGCCGGAGGCGCGGTTCGTGCATCTCGGCCTTACGTCCTCCGACGTGCTCGACACCTGCTTCAACGTGCAGCTCACGCGCGCCGCCGATATCCTGCTTGCGGACATCGACGCGCTGCTAGTGGCATTGAAACGGCGCGCCTTCGAGTTCAAGGACACGCCGACCATCGGCCGCTCGCACGGCATTCACGCCGAGCCGACGACTTTCGGCCTGAAGCTCGCTTTCGCCTATGCCGAGTTCGACCGCGCGCGCCGGCGCCTCGCGCTTGCGCACGAAGAGATCGCGACGACGGCGATCTCCGGCGCGGTCGGCACGTTCGCGAATGTCGATCCGCGCGTCGAAGAGCACGTCGCGCGCGCGCTCGGGCTCCGGCCGGAGCCGATCTCCACGCAGGTGATCCCGCGCGACCGGCACGCGATGTTCTTCGCGACGCTTGGCGTCGTCGCGTCGTCGGTGGAGCGGCTGGCGACCGAAATCCGCCACCTGCAGCGTACCGAGGTGCTCGAGGTCGAGGAGTATTTCTCGCCCGGCCAGAAGGGCTCATCGGCGATGCCCCACAAGCGCAACCCGGTGCTTTCAGAGAATCTCGTGGGCCTCGCGCGGATGGTGCGCGCCTATGCCCTCCCCGCAATGGAAGACGTCGCGCTCTGGCACGAGCGCGACATATCGCACTCTTCGGTAGAGCGGATGATCGGGCCGGACGCGACGGTGACGCTCGATTTCGCCCTCGCGCGCCTCGCGGGCGTCGTCGACAAGCTCGTCGTCTATCCGGAGCGCATGCGCGAGAATCTCGACCGCCTCGGCGGGCTTATCCATTCGCAGCGCCTGCTTCTCGCGCTTGTCGAAGCTGGCCTCTCACGCGAAGCCGCCTACGGACTCGTGCAACGCAACGCCATGAAGACCTGGGAGACAGGCGCCGATTTTTTGAGCGAGGTGCTGGCCGACGGGGAAGTCCGCTCGGCGCTCCCCGAATGCACGATCCGCGGGATCTTCGATCTCGGCCATCACATGAAGCACGTCGACACGATCTTTCGCCGCGTCTTCGGTGAAGCGTGATGTGATGTTGTAGAACAAAAAATGAACAGATCGCTATTCACAGGCAATGAAAAAACCTTGGCGCCGCCTTGTTACCGACTTTTCGTCGGCGTAGTGCTTCGGCGCATTACGGTTTCGTAAGAGGCCGTGGAACGCGGCAGCGACCCGCACGTTTCGGAAAAGCTGCTTTCGTGGGAAAGGATTTCGGCATGTCTGCCAATCGTCCGGGTGGGTCTTCGAACAGCACCCTCTATTTCATCGTCGGCGCGCTGATCATCGCCGTGTTGATCATCGGCTGGTTCATGTACGGCAAGAAAGAGGCTCCGCCCGCCGCGCCGGCTACGACGGAAGCGCCGGCCATGGCGCCTGCGCCCGCACCGGCGATGGCGCCAGAGCCGGCACCCGCCATGGCTCCTGAGCCGGCACCGGCAATGGCGCCTGAACCTGCCCCCGCCATGGCTCCTGAGCCGGCACCGGCGATGGCGCCCGAGCCCGCGCCGGCACCAGCCCCGGCGCAATAAGGGCTTCTGCCCTTCGAGGTCTGGGGCGCCGCTCAAGCGGCGCCCCTTCTTATTGGCTGCTTGTTGGCTGCTTGCGAACCGCGACTTCTAATAGAAGCGCGGGGCGCGATTTAGGATTGGACAAGATGGCGACACCCGATCCCGACGCTCCGCGTCGAGAGGCTCCCGGGGAGCGGGTCGGGCGATTGCGCCATGACGCGGCGCCCCCGTCGCGTCCGCCGCGCAACTACATGCTCGCGCTCATCATCGCGCTGATCGTCTTCGCGCTTCTTTTCGGCGTTCGCATTCTTTGGGGCGGACTCGGCGAGCGCCACGGATTGCTCGGCGGATTGCAGACTGAGGAGACGCCGCCGGAGGCTCCGGCGCCGTCGAACTGAACTCTCGATGCCGGTCAGCCCTTGGAGGCCGCGACGATCGCGTTCGCGCCGGAACTCAGGTAGTTGAAATCGCTGCCGAGCGCGATCAGCCGGAAGCCCTGCTCGTGCGCGAGCCGGCCGGCCTCGCCGGTAATCCCGAGCGTGCAAGCGACCTTGCCGGCCTGTGCGGCGCGCTTTGCCACGTCCGTGGCCGCCGCCAGCATGTCGGCGTCGTTCGGCGCCACCTTGGCGCCGTTTGAAAGCGCGATCGAGAAATCAGACGGCCCGACGAAAACCCCGTCGATGCCGTCGACCGCCAGGATGTCGTCAACCGCCGCCTGCGCCGCGCGCGTCTCGATCATGGCGATGGCGAGAGTCTCGCGATTGGCCGATTCCAGATAGGCCTGCGGGTTTGCCTTGCCGTGCAGCGCCAGCACGCGCGTCGGGCCCCAGGAGCGATCGCCAAGCGGCGGAAACTTCATGAAAGCGGCGAAGGCCTTGGCGTCGGCGACGGAGTTCACCATCGGCGCGATGACGGCGCTGGCGCCGAAATCGAGCGCGCGGCTCGCCATCTCGAACCGGCCGACCGGTATCCGCACGATCGCGGGCTTGCCGGCAAGCGTAACCGCCGCAACGCCGCGCAGCACGCTTTCGGTCGAGTGGCAGCCGTGCTGCATGTCGAGGGTGACCGCGTCGAAACTGCTGCGCGCCAGGAACTCGGCGACGAGCGGGTCGGGTATCGCCGACCATGCGGTGTAGAGCGTCTCGCCGGCCTCGAGCCGCGAGCGGAGGGATGTGTCGGGCATTTTTCCTGATCCTACGCGCCGGCTTCGATCTGGGCGACGGCCTCGGCCAACTTCTCTTCCATGGTGCGGCGTATCTGGTGATCGGACTGGTTGACGCCGGCCGCATCGAAATCGCCGCGAATCTTGCGGAAAACGTCTTCGTCGCCGGCCTCCTGCATGTCGGCGCGAATGACCTCGCGCGCGTAGGCCTGCGCGTCGTCGCCTTCCTTGCCGAGCTTCTCCGCCGCCCAAAGGCCGAGCAGCTTGTTGCGCCGCGCGGTCGCCTTGAAGCGCAGTTCCTCATCGTGCGCGAACTTGCTCTCAAAACCTTCCTTGCGCTTGTCGAAGGTCGTCATTCATCGTCCTCCTCGGGCCTCCCGCCTTCCCTAGCGGGCGCGGCGCGAACGCGCAACGACCCGCCAATCCGGCATTCCCGCAGGTTTCCTCGCCGCATTGTGTCTTCCCAGCCTTTCCGCTAGGTTCCGCACCGCAGTTGGCTCGGCAGCGATTCCGCCACTTGCCGGTCCCCCCTAAGCGTTCACATATCCTGACCCATGAGAGCCATGAACCGTCGCCGCCGCATTTATGAGGGCAAGGCCAAGATCCTCTATGAAGGTCCGGAACCGGGCACGCTGATCCAGCACTTCAAGGACGATGCCACCGCCTTCAACGCCAAGAAGCACGAGATCGTTGACGGCAAGGGCGTCCTCAACAACCGCATCTCGGAATATATCTTCAACCATCTGAACGCGATGGGAATTCCGACCCATTTCATCCGCGCCCTCAACATGCGCGAGCAGCTGATCCGCGAAGTCGAGATCATTCCGCTCGAAGTGGTGGTGAGGAACGTTGCCGCGGGATCGCTTTCTGAGCGGCTGGGGCTTGAGGAGGGGACCGCCCTCCCCCGCTCGATCATCGAGTTCTACTACAAGAACGACAAGCTCAACGACCCGATGGTCTCGGAAGAGCACATCACCGCCTTCGGCTGGGCGAGCCCGCAGGAGATCGACGACGTGATGTCGCTCGCCATCCGCGTGAACGACTTCCTCTCCGGCCTCTTCCTCGGCGTCGGCATCCGCCTCGTCGACTTCAAGATGGAATGCGGACGGCTCTGGGAGAACGACATGATGCGCATCGTCGTCGCCGACGAGATCTCTCCCGACTCCTGCCGCCTCTGGGACATCGTCACCAACGAGAAGCTCGACAAGGACCGCTTCCGCCGCGACATGGGTGGCATGCTCGAAGCCTATCAGGACGTGGCGCGCCGCCTCGGCATCCTGAACGAGAACGACCGGGCGCCGAAGGGCGGCCCGGTGCTGGTGAAGTAGCCGCGCCTTCGGACCCAGAGAATCGGGCAAGGGGGCATGAAGGCGCGCATCTTCGTCACGCTGAAAGACGGCGTTCTCGATCCGCAGGGGCTGGCGATCCACGGGGCGCTCGGCGCGCTCGGTTTTTCCGGCGTGAATTCGGTGCGTCAGGGCAAGGTCTTCGACATCGAGCTCGCCGATTCCCCCGACGCGGAGGCGCAGCTCTGGGCCATGTGCGAAAAGCTCCTCGCCAACACGGTGATCGAGAATTTCCGGGTGGACATCGCCAAGTGAAGTCCGCGATCATCCTCTTCCCCGGCACCAACCGCGAGCGCGACATGGCGGCGGCGCTGACGCGGGCGTCCGGCCGCCAGCCTCAGATCGTCTGGCACGGCGAGACGCGGCTTCCCGACGCCGACCTCATCGTGCTTCCCGGCGGTTTCTCCTTCGGCGACTATCTCCGCTCCGGCGCGATCGCCGCGCGCTCGCCGATCATGCCCGACGTCGTCAAGCGCGCGGCCGAGGGGGCGCTCGTGCTCGGTGTCTGCAACGGCTTCCAGACGCTCTGCGAGGTCGGGCTCCTCCCCGGCGTCCTCATGCGCAACGCCTCGCTCAAGTTCGTCTGCCGCGACGTGAAGCTCGAAGTGGTGAACACGCAGACGCCGTTCACCCGCGGCTACCGCCCCCGCCAGGTCATCCGCTGCCCTGTTGCCCATGCCGACGGCAATTATTTTGCCGAGGATGCAACGCTCGATGGGCTGGAAGACGAGGGCCGAATCGTTTTCCGCTATGCCGAGGACACCAATCCGAACGGCTCGCGCCGCGACATCGCCGGAATCCTGAACGAGAGGGGCAACGTGCTTGGAATGATGCCGCATCCGGAGGATCTGACCGACGCCGCCCAGGGCGGCATCGACGGGCTGCCGCTCTTCCAGGGCCTCGCCGCCGGCTTCCTGGAGAAGGCTGCGTGAGGCGGATCGCGGCGTTGGCCGCGCTCACCTTTGCGCTCGCCGCCTGCCAGACCGCGCCGACGAACTATGTCGAATTCCACGCCGGCCAGGATTCCACGACGGTCGCCGGGCACATCGCCGAGAGGATCGGGGCCTGCTGGTTCGACGGCAAGCACAAGGCTTTCGCCGACTATTCCTACGCGCCCGAACCCGGCGCCACCTCCACGCGCATCCTGATCGTGCCGAAGGCGGGACCGCACGGCCTGCCGGCGCTGATCGTCGACGTGCGAAGCGCCAAGCGCGGCACCGACGTCCGCCTCTTCGGTCCCTTGATGCAGAGCGGCGACGCCAATTCCATCCGCCGCGACGTCATGCGCTGGACCGGCGGCGCCAGGGATTGTTAAGGGCCCGCGCCGCCAGGACGCCGCTAGTCCCGAATCGGGCTGCGGTACGGCCCCTGCCGCGGTAGATGCGTGAACTACGCCTCCTCCTGCGCGTCCGTTGAAGGTATGAGCACCTTGGGAAACGAAACCTCACCTATCCTAACGTACGTCTTGGAGTGCCCCTCTCCTCTCTCTTCAATCTGGATGCCAGATATGCCGGCAACGAATTCATGAAAAGACGAGGCGCCATACCTCGCGAAGTCGAAACCCGGTGCCCGCTGCTTAAGTGGGTGGCCGAGCCGGCCTAGGAACATCCAGCCGTCGCCTCGGTTGTGATCGTACAAGATTGCGAGAATCTCGTCATCGATCGCACTCCTCCCACGGCCCCCTCTAGCAGAATGTTCTCCATTGCCGGCCCGCGCTCTAACGTACACCGCCTTTGCTGGGCCTGCTCCACGCTCATCAAACTCCAAGAAGGTCAGTCGCCTGAGCACGGCCACCAGGTTCCTTCCACCATATCGTTGGGGCGTGAATCCCGGAAGCTCACGACGGAGCGCGTCTCCAAATTCAGCGAGTGATATCCACGCACCGTCATAGTCCGAAAGGCGAACGATAAGATCCTCCACGATCTCCCCAAGATCTCCCTGGACCGCAATGTCTAACTCATCTGCCGCAACCTCAGTATCGACGTCACGATCTGGCGTATCAAAACCCAGCGCGCCCGGTCCCACCTCGATAGGCCTTGGAGTCAGTCTAACCCTCGTGAGTAGTTCATCGTGGCACAGCAGAGCGCATATCCCCCCAGAGCTCCCGCGATAGTCCCGAAACAGCGAGAATATCTCAATCCCCTTCAGTTCCCTTATACCAAGCATTGCTCGAACCACCTTAATTACAAAATCTCGCTCCTCATATCGTCCGATAACATACAGGCGCTTAACGCCCTTCTGCACCTTAATCTCGGCACGCCTGACATACGCCTCAACTCCTGGCCGAATATCCGCAGGCCTCGAAACGAGAATGAACCCATACCCACTGCACGGGCCCTTGTACACCCACTCGCCCTCCGGCTTATTTAGCCGAAGAAGCGGCTGGAATCCCAGCATATGCCTCGTTATACCGTTGATCGTCTCCTCAAGTTCACCTCGTTCAGCGTTAAACCTTGCGTTGGCGGCAGCGTTGTTTAACTCCCTCAAGAAGGGGCCCATCAGCATTCCGTAGTCATTTAATCGGATGCAGTCCCCAAAGTAGTCAGCCACTTCCCTCTTACCGCTCGCTACTGTATCTATGAATTCTCTATCAAATTCGTCTAAAAGGTACCTTCGGTTCAGCTCCAGACTGACGCGAGTAATAGCAAGTGCAATACCTGATATCAAATCGTCAGAGAGCATGTCTCTGTTTTCTGGAAACAAGCACTGGTGAAAGTATAGCCAAATCGCCTGCAGAAGATTCTCGTCATGATTTTTAGTCGGCCTTACCCGAAGCACAATACTACCGCTCTGCAGAAAGCTCGTCCGCCCGGCGCGAACCCACTTAATCTTGGCCCTTCGCACCCATCCTTTTGGCAGATAGCCCTCGAGTTGAAACGCCGTCTGATTCAGAATCTCTTCGATTGTGGCTGCAATTGCCATCCTTCTAAATACGGCTACTCTTGCGCCATCTGCTGTATATCTCCATAATTTCGTCTGCGCCGAAAGAAGCGTCGGAGAAATCGAGACAAGTAACTTAATTACTCTCGACGCGAGATCAAGGCCTCCGAAAATGGCAAGTATCAGAAGGAGTACTTCTATGCCGTTACTCATGTTTGACGGGTCCCTCTTAAGCAAGACTGCGCACTGCAGAGAGGTAGATATTCGTCGCCTTCTACAACGAACCCCGCAAGGTTTTCGAGAGTTATAGACTTGCCGCAACGAGAACAGTGAAGGTTCCCATTTGTGAGTGGACCCCAGATACCTTTCTCCCTAAGAAAGCCCGGCAGCTCACTATCCTCTATGAGTGCGACGCTAGTCTTCCTTAGACAACCAAGCGCAATCCAAAGTCTATTGAGGAAAGCTGATGCCTCGACGAAGAGCGTTGATCGCGCCAACCTGTTGAGCCGATAGAGCATTGGCCTAAACGCCGCGTCGGGATTTTCGGCAGGTGCTCTTACGGGCGAATCATGAGACACGACAACTTCCTGACTGATCGCTAATGGCGGGAAACCAGCCGCTGACTGCCTCGAAAGCAAGAGGCGGAGGTGACATGGATGGTTCCTCGGCATTCCCCCAAGATTGCCATTGTGCGGTGCTACGATCTTAGATTGCGCTTCGGGCGCAGTCTAGGTCGTATTTCTTGCCCACGCAGTCGTTTGGCGACATCCGTGCCGGCAGAAGCGTTTTGGGCCGTCATCTCTTTCGCGGTCATGATACATCCACGCTGGAAAGTTTGCCGCACACGGTATGTTGCGCCGCGGCGAGGCGCTAGGAAGCCTCAACAGGTGAACGCCTGAGGCCGAGTCGATGGACCTCCGCAACGAGATTGCAATCACGCCCGAGCTCATCGCCGATCACGGGCTTAAGCCCGACGAATATCAGCGCATCCTCGACCTGATCGGCCGCGAGCCGACGCTGACCGAGCTCGGCATCTTCTCGGCGATGTGGAACGAGCACTGTTCCTACAAGAGCTCGAAGAAGTGGCTCCGCACGCTGCCGACCGCGGGCAAGGTGGTGATCCAGGGGCCGGGCGAGAACGCCGGGGTGATCGATATCGGCGAGGGGCTCGTCGCCGTCTTCAAGATGGAGAGCCACAACCACCCCTCCTATATCGAGCCCTACCAGGGCGCGGCGACCGGCGTCGGCGGCATCCTCCGCGACGTTTTCACCATGGGCGCGCGCCCGATCGCCGCGCTGAACGCGCTCCGCTTCGGCGACCCGGAGCATCCGCGCACGCGCCACCTCGTCGCCGGCGTCGTCGCCGGCATCGGCGGCTACGGCAATTCCTTCGGCGTTCCGACGCTCGGCGGCGAGGTCAATTTCCACCGCCGCTACAATGGCAATTGCCTCGTCAACGCCTTCGCGCTCGGCGTCGCAAGCAAGGACCGCATCTTCTATTCCAAGGCCGAGGGCGTCGGCCTGCCCGTGGTCTATCTCGGCGCCAAGACCGGCCGCGACGGCGTCGGCGGCGCGACGATGGCTTCGGCCGAGTTCGATCACCGCATCGAGGAGAAGCGCCCAACCGTTCAGGTCGGCGACCCGTTCACCGAGAAGCGCCTGCTCGAGGCATGCCTTGAGCTGATGCGGACGGGCGCCGTCGTCGCCATCCAGGATATGGGCGCGGCTGGCCTTACCTGCTCCGCGGTCGAGATGGGCGCCAAGGGCGACCTCGGCATCGCGCTCGATCTCGACAAGGTGCCGACGCGCGAACCCGGCATGACCGCCTACGAGATGATGCTCTCGGAGAGCCAGGAGCGCATGCTGATGGTGCTCCGCCCCGAGAAGCACGCCGAGGCGGAGGCGATCTTCAGAAAATGGGGCCTCGATTTCGCCGATGTCGGGCGGACGACCGACGATCTCCGTTTCACGGTCCGCCGCCACGGCGATGTGGTTGCCGATCTGCCGATCAAGGAGCTCGGCGACGAGGCGCCGGAATATGATCGCCCCTGGGCAACGCCGGAGGTCCCCGCCCCGCTCGATCAGACAAACCTCCCGAAGGTCGACGTCGCGGATGCGCTGATGAGCTTGATCGGCTCGCCCGATCTTTCCTCGCGCCGCTGGGTCTTCGAGCAGTACGACCAGCTTGTGCAGGGGAACACGGTGCAGCGCCCGGGCGGCGACGCGGCGGTCGTCAGGCTCGACGGCAGCAACCGCGCGCTCGCGCTTTCGCTCGACGTGACGCCGCGCTACGTCGAGGCCGATCCCTTCGAGGGCGCCAAGCAGGCCGTCGCCGAATGCTGGCGCAACCTCACCGCGGTCGGCGCAACGCCGCTCGCGGTCACCGACAATCTGAACTTCGGCAATCCGGAAAAGCCCAAGGTGATGGGCCAGTTCGTGCGCGCCATAGAAGGACTGAGAGCAGCGTGCCGCGCCCTCGACTTCCCGATCGTCTCGGGGAACGTGTCGCTCTACAACGAGACCAACGGCGAGGCGATCCTGCCGACGCCGACGATCGGCGGAGTCGGGCTTCTTTCGGATTGGCGGAAGAGCGCGACGCTTGCCTTCAAGGCCGAAGGCGAGGCGATCATGCTCGCCGGCGCGCCGCCAACCTGGGGCATGCATCTCGGGCAGTCGCTCTACCTCCGCGACATCCTCGGCCGCGAAGAGGGAAGCCCGCCTCCGGTCGACCTTCAGCACGAGAAGCAGGTCGGCGATTTTGTGCGCGCGCTGGTCGCAGACAGCCTGGTGACCGCGGTGCACGATCTTTCCGACGGCGGGCTCGCCGTCGCGCTCGCGGAGATGGCAATCGCGTCAGGAATCGGGGCAACCGTGAACCAGCTCAACGATCACGATGCGCGTGCCCTCTTCTTCGGCGAAGACCAGGGCCGCTACCTCCTGACCGCGAGGTCGGACGCGCACGATGAGCTGCGGGAGCGCGCGGAAAAGGCCGCGGTCTTCCTGCCCTGGATCGGCAATACCGGCGGTGCCGCGGTGAAGCTGGGGAAAGCCCGGCAGCTCGCGGTTTCCGCCCTCAAGGAGCGGCACGAAAGCTGGTTTCCCCGCTACATGGGCGGGTTTCCGGCCTGAGCCGGCATCCCTTGGCATTCGCCTTGCAGCGCAACCGCGGGATCGGATTGACCCGCCCTCTCGCCATGCCCAAATTGGGGGTGCCCGGGGGGGGCCGATTCCAGGGCCGGAGAACCAGCCAATGCCGATGAGCGCGAGCGATATCGAGCGCCTGATCAAGTCCGCTTTGCCGGATGCGCGGATCTCCATACGCGAACTCGCCGCCGACGGCGACCACTACGCGGCGGAGGTCGTTTCCGAGCAATTTCGCGGCAAGAGCCGTGTGCAGCAGCACCAGATGGTGTATGAGGCGCTGAAAGGAAACATGGGCGGGGCGCTGCACGCGCTTGCGCTGCAGACGAGCGCCCCGGACTGACGCCGGCCGCCAACCGGCTCAAGGAGTGCAAGATGGAAGCCATTCACGATTGGATTGCCAGTCAGGTGAAGTCGAACGATGTCGTGCTCTTCATGAAGGGCACGCCGACCTTTCCGCAGTGCGGGTTCTCAGGTCAGGTCGTGCAGATTCTCGACTACATCGGCGTGCCCTATTCGGGCGTCAACGTGCTTGAGTCCGACGAGCTTCGGCAAGGCATCAAGACCTTCTCCGACTGGCCGACCATCCCGCAGCTCTACGTGAAGGGCGAGTTCGTCGGCGGCGCCGATATCATCCGCGAGATGTTCCAGGCCGGCGAGCTGAAGAGCCTCCTGGAAGAGAAGGGCGTGGTCGTCGCGGCCTGACCACCTCAGACCAAGCCGATAGTCCATCGTGGAAAGCGTAGCGCGTATCGATCCCGGCGACGCGAAGGCGTTGATCGAGAGCGGCGAGGCCGTCGTAATCGACGTGCGCGAGCCGTCGGAAATTCTGGCGAGCGGCATGGTGCCGGGCGCGATCAATATCCCGCTCGCCGTGTTCCTGGCGAAGACCGATCCGGCGTCGTCGGAACGCGAAGCGGCGCTAAGCCCGGAAAAGCCGGTCATCCTCTATTGCGCGTCCGGCAAGCGCTCCGAGTTCGCCGGCAACAAGCTTCTGGAATTCGGCTATCGCGAGGTGTTCAACCTCGGCGGCCTGCGCGATTGGCAATTGGCCGGGCACCCGGTGGACGAACCGGACATTTCGTCGTAACTCGACGCGGCAAGCCTCCTTCCGCTTCATCCGGGCCGGGAAGCGTTCGGGCATCAGCGCCTGTCGCCCGCCCGCCGCATCCCGCAACGGGAATTCGATGACCGAGAGACCGGCCGAGGCGCCCGGCGCGCGCCTGCCCTATTGGGAATTCGTCACCATCGTGGCGCTGCTGATGGCGCTCAACGCGATGGCCATCGACGTGATCCTCCCGGCGCTGCAGCAGATCGGGGCGAGCCTCGACGTCGTGGACGAGAACACGCGGCAGCTTCCGCTTACCGCCTACATCGCCGTCTTCGGGATCTCTCAGCTCGCCTACGGCACGATCTCGGACCACTTCGGCAGGCGTCCCGTGCTGATCTTCGGGCTCGTCGTCTACGTCATCGGCTGCACAGGCGCGGCGTTCTCCGGCAATTTCCTCATGCTCCTCGCGATGCGCGGCTTGCAGGGGTTCGGCGCAGGCGCCACGCGCGTGATCGCGATGTCCGTGATCCGCGACACCTTCGGCGGCCGGCGCATGGCAAGCGTCATGTCGCTGGCGATGATGGTGTTCATGGCGGTGCCGATCATCGCGCCGGGGATAGGGCAGATCATCCTCATGGTGTCGGGTTGGCGCGCGATCCTCGGCTTCATCGCGACCTTTGGCGTGGTGATGACGGTCTGGTGCTCTTTGCGCCTGCCGGAGACGCTCGCCGATGAAGATCGGCGCGAACTCCGCGTCGGACCGGTGCTCGAGGCATTCCGCATCGTGCTCTCCAACCGCGTGGCGGCCGGCTATGCGCTAAGCGGCGGGCTGATCTTCGGCTGCCTCTTCGCCTACCTGAACTCCGCCCAGCAGATCTTCCAGGAGCAGTATCATCTCGGCGCGCTCTTTCCCGTTGCTTTCTCGAGCGCCGCGGTCCTCATTGCCTTCGCCTCGTTCACCAACTCGCGCTTCGTCGAGCGCCTCGGGATGCGGCTCCTCTCACACGGGGCGCTCGCCTGCTTCGCGCTGATCTCGGCGCTCCTCTGCGTTGTTGCCTTGCTCGGTGACGGCCACGTGCCGTTCTGGGTGTTCTACGGCGCCAATCTTCTGTGGTTCGGCTGCTTCGCCTTCATCGGCACGAATTTCAATGCGCTCGCCATGGACCCGCTCGGTCATGTCGCCGGCACGGCATCCTCGGTGGTGAGCTCGGTGCAGACGGTGCTTGGGGGGATTCTTGGCGCCCTCATTGGCCTCGCCTATGACGGAACCGTGCTGCCGCTCTGCCTGGGATTTCTCGCGATGTCGCTCGCGAGCTTCGCGGTCATAGCGCTGACCGAGCGGCGCCGCCTCTTCGGCCGGATGGCACCGGCCGAATAACGGAAGTCCGCCTGGCGGCAGCCTTGGACGCGGCTCTCTCGGTCAGACCGCGCCGGAGTCGTCCGCTGCGCCGGGCCTTCTCAGCGTCACCACCGTGATCTCCGGCGGAACGCCGAGCCGCACGGGCAGGATCGAGCAGCCGAGCCCGGCGGAGACGACAAGGTCGCGCCCGTTTTCGCGGACCTGACCGTAGGCGTAGCGCTCGCCGTAGGCCGAGGGGACGACCAGCCGGCCGAAGAACGGGAGCCGCACCTGGCCGCCGTGCGTGTGGCCGGAAAGTGTGACGGCGAAGCGATCCGGCACGTCGACGAAGATGTCCGGCTCGTGCGCCAGATGGATTGCCGGCGCGTCGTCGGTGAGCTGCGCAAGCGTGCCCGGAAGGTCGTCCTCGCCGCGGAACTCTCCGTGGCCAAGCGGGTGCGCGACGATGCTGTCGGTACCAGCCAGCCAGAATGGGGTTGCGCCTCCGATCTTCATGGCGCGATTCTGGTAGACGGGGATGCCGGCCTCCGTCAGCGCGGCTTTCACGGCTTCTGGGTCGGTCCACCAATCGTGATTTCCGAGGATCGCGTGGACGCCAAGCGGCGCCTTCAAGTCCGCGAGCGGCGGCCCCCACTCCGCGGCCGGGACCCAAGTGCCTCTGAGCCTGGCGCCGATGCCCGAAACGAAATCGCCGAGCACCACGATGATGTCGCCGCCGAGCCCGTTTGCTGTTTCGACGATCTCGCGGATGCGCTCAGGCGGCATCCAGGGGCGACAGGCATGGATGTCGGCGACGATGACAATCCTGAGCGGCCGGTCGTAGGTCCAGCGCGGAGTCGGCAGGTCCCATTCCTTAACGACGAGGCGGAACCGCGGCTCAACGCCAAAAGCGTAGCCCCCAAGGCCGCCGACGAGCGCGGCGCTGCCCAGGAGCCCGGTGACGAATTGCCGGCGCGTGATCATGGCCTCAGCATACCTGAGAAAGCAAAACACCCGCCTAGTGAGGCGGGTGTTTGGTAAACTCGCGGCTGAACCGTGGCGTCAGCGCGAGTAGAACTCGACGACCTGGTTCGGCTCCATGACCACCGGGTAGGGCACGTCGGAGAACGCCGGCTGGCGCAGGTAACGCGCCGTCATCTTGCCGTGGTCCACCTCGACGTAGTCCGGCACGTCGCGCTCGGCGAGATCGATCGATTCCAGCACCAGACCGAGCTGCCTCGACTTCTCGCGCACCTCGACGACGTCACCGACCTTGCAGCGATAGCTCGGGATGGTGACGCGCTTGCCGTTCACGCGGATATGCCCGTGGTTTACGAACTGCCGCGCCGCGAACGGGGTCGGCACGAACTTGGCGCGGTAGACGAGCGCGTCGAGCCGCGACTCGAGCAGCCCGATCAGGTTCTCCGAGGTGTCGCCCTTCATGCGCGCCGCCTCCGCATAGGTCTTGCGGAACTGCCGCTCGGAAATGTTGGCGTAGTAGCCCTTCAGCTTCTGCTTGGCTTTCAGCTGCGTGCCGAAGTCGGAAAGCTTCTGCTTGCGCCGCTGGCCGTGCTGGCCGGGGCCGTATTCGCGCTTGTTGACGGGGCTCTTGGGGCGGCCCCAGACGTTCTCGCCCATGCGGCGGTCGAGCTTGTACTTCGCCGCGTTGCGTTTGCTCATGCGTCTTCCTTACCGTTTCGGGTCACGAAACGCGCCCATCCTCTGCCCTGAGCTTCTGACCCACGGCCGACAGGGGTTGGCGGAGCGCGCCATTCCGGATTTTCGGAAGAAACCCCACGGGAGCGTAAACGCCTGCGGCGAACCGCAGGCGCGTCGTTCAACTAGGGTCTTTGCCCCGCGATGTCAAATCGGCGCGCCGGCTTGCGCAGGCGCGGAGCCGGCCTCCGCCGGCGGGACCCCATGGCGGTCGAGAAGCTGCCGCAGGGATCGCGACGGCGCGCCGCCGGCCGTGAAGAGCGAAAAGCTCTCCCCTCCCCGCGCCACCGCTCGCCCCTCGAGCACGACCGCGAGCCGCCGCGCGATTGCCGGCGCCGGGTCGAGCCAGGTGACCGGCCAGGGCGCGATCTCCGCCATCACGTCGGCGAGGAAGGGATAGTGCGTGCAGGCGAGCACCACGATGTCGGTGCGCCGTCCGTCGATTTCCTCGAAGCAGGGCGCGATCTGCTCGGCAATCTCGTCGCGGTCGAAGGGCTCGCCGCGCATGCGCGCCTCAGCGAGCGCCGCGAGCGCCGGCGCCCCAACGAGGCGAACGTGACACGCCTGCGCGAAGCTCTTGATCAGCTCGCGCGTGTAGTCGCGCTTCATGGTGCCGGGCGTCGCCAGCACCGCGACAACACGGCTTTTCGTCTGCTCCGCCGCCGGCTTCACCGCCGGGACCGTGCCGACGAAGGGAAGATCGAAGCGCGCGCGAAGCGGCGGCAGCACCAGGGTCGATGCCGTGTTGCAGGCGATCACGACCGCCACCGGATCGTGCGCGGCGATCAGATCGCGCATCAGCGCGACGATATGCTCGCTGAGCGCCCGCTCTTCCCACGCGCCATAAGGGAACGCCGAATCGTCGGCCACGTAGACGACGCGGATATCGGGAAGCGCTGCGCGAATGGCGCGAAGCACCGACAGCCCGCCGATGCCGGAATCGAAAACGAGCACCGGTCCGCCTTCACGCATCCGGGTCCTCGCGCTTCTGCCGTTCGAACGCGCCGATCACACCGTGGAGCACATCGATCTCGTCCTTCGTGAAGCCGGCGCGCTGCAGGATGGCGCGAAGATTCTGCACCATGGTCGGCTTCATGTCCTCGGTGCGGAAATAGCCGGTCGGCTCGAGCGCGGACTCGAAATGCCGCATCAGGCTGAGGAGATGCGCCTTCGGCGCCGGCGCCGTTTCGATCTCCGGCACGCCGCCGCGCGTCGGCAGTGTCCCGTCGAGGCCGGCGGTGAGCCACTCATAGCTCATGAGCAGCACCGCCTGCGCGATGTTGAGCGAAGCGAATTTCGGGTTCACCGGAAACGTGACGATGGCGTCAGCAAGCGCGACCTCTTCGTTGGTGAGCCCCCAGCGCTCGCGCCCGAAGAGCACGCCGCAAGCCTCGCCCGCGCGTGCGCGCGTCCTGAGCTCGGCCGTCGCCTCGCGCGGCCCAACGACGATCTTGGGCAGGTCACGCGTGCGCGCGGTCGTGGCGAAGACGAAGTTCAGGTCGGCGATCGCTTCCCCGGCGGTCTCGAAGACGCGCACCTCGTCGACGATACCTGTCGCGCCGCTCGCCGCGGCCCTGGCCTTCTTGCTCGGCCAGCCGTCGCGCGGCCTGACCAGGCGGAGGTCGGTCAGTCCGAAATTCGCCATCGCCCGCGCCGCCGCGCCGATGTTCTCTCCCATCTGCGGCTCGACGAGGACGATTGCGGGCGCCTCTCCGCTCGATTTCGCTGGCTCGACCAAGTTCTTGCGTTCTCCGGCGCGCCGCTTCGGCGCGACCGGTTCTCTAGCGCATCGCGGCGCGTTTTGCCTCCTTGGCGATGCCGTCCAAGAGCATCTCAAGCCCGGTATCGAAGGTCTTCAGATGCTGCGCCGACCGGAAATAAGGGCCGACTGCGGCGACGTTCAGATAGTCCCGCCCGATCGCTTCGCTATCCACCGGCTCGACCGCCGACGGGCCGTTCGCGTAGCCGGCCGTCTCGTCGAGCGCCGCACCGATCACGTAGTAGCTGAAGGAGCGGAAGAGCCGCGCCGTCGCCTCCGGGCCGAAGCCGCCTTCCCGGACCATCGCAATACAGCCGTCGAGCCAGCGGAGCGCGGTTGGCGTGTTCATCCTGTGCAGCGCCATGAACTGGAAGAACTCTGGATGGCCGAGCGCCATCTCGCGGATGTCGTGCGCAACGCGCCGGAGCTTCACCAGCCAGTCCGCATCGGGCGGTTCCGGCATTGTCCTGATCTGCCGGTCGAGCAGCGCGTCCATCAGATGCGCCTTGCTCGGATAGTGGTGATAGATGCTCATCGCCTCGCAGCCGAGCGCCTGCGCGAGCTTGCGCGTGCTGAAGGCGGCGAGCCCGTCATGCTCGATCAGCTTCAACGCCGCCTTCTCGATGCGCTCCCTGGTGAGCGGCCGGCGCGCCGCCGCCTTGCGTGGTCGAGACAACGTGATCGATTCCCGGGCTTGATTTCTTACACCGTAAGGCTAAGGTGCTTGCTGACCTTACGCCGTAAGGTTAGAGAATGCAAGGAGGAGGAAACGTCGCCAGGCTTTTTCCGCGCGCTCGGGGCGGGCTCGCCCTCGTCGCTGTTCTCGGGGTCGTCGCGGCTGCGCCGAGCGCCGCTCCGGCAGCCGATGCCATGGCCACGCCCGAAGTCGCCCTGAAGGACATCGAGGCGACCTTGGGCAGCGTGCCGGGCTTCATCAAGGGGCTGCCGCCGGCGGCAATTCCCGGTGCCTGGGCCGAGATGAAGGCGATCGAGTTCAGCTCCGACACCGCGCTCACGCCCAAGGAGAAGTCGCTGATCTCGCTCGCTGTCGCCGCGCAGATCCCCTGCCAGTATTGCATTTACGCGGACACCGTCTCGGCGAAGCGCGCCGGCGCGACCGATGAGGAGATCGCCGAGGCGGTCACCATGGCGGCGCTCGCCCGCCACTGGAGCACGATCTTCAACGGTCTCCAGGTCGACTTCGACGCGTTCAAGAAAGAGATCGACGCGTCCACGGCGGCGGAGAAATAGCTCAGCCCCCTGTCCCCAAGACGGCATTTGAAAGCCGCCAATATTCGTGATCCACTCGCGACGCCGGCCTTGCGAAGGCGGCGCCGCGAGGCTCGAAGATGATGGATGACGACCCGCTCATCGGACGCGTCAGGAAGAACCTTGTCGGAAAGGACGTGCGCGAACAGAAGATGTTCGGCGGCACCTGCTTCATGCTCTCCGGCAACATGCTGGTCGGCGTATCCAAGCGCGGGTTGCTCGTGCGGGTCGGCAAGGACGCGCATGGTGCGGCGCTCGCCCGCCCGCACACGCGCCCGATGGAGATGACCGGGCGGATGATGGAGGGCTTCATCTTCGTCGCGCCCGAGGGCACGAAGAGCGACAAGGATTTGAAAGCGTGGATCGGGCGCGGCCGCGCCTACGTGGATACGCTGCCGCCAAAGGATGCGAAGGCGAAGAAGCCGGCCGCCAAGAAGCCATCCAAGAAAGCCGCAAAGTCCCGCTAAACATGCGGCCGCGGTCGGTTGGCGCGGCGGGGCCGCTTTGCTATATGGCCGGCTTCGCTCCTCCCCCGCGCAAATCCGCGCAAAATCCATGATGAAGGGCCCGCTTGATGCCGAAGATCAAGGTCGCCAACCCTGTCGCCGAACTCGACGGCGACGAGATGACCCGCATCATCTGGCAGCTCATCAAGGACAAGCTGATCCACCCCTACCTCGACATCGAGCTTCTCTATTTCGATCTCGGCATCGAGCATCGCGACGCCACCAACGACCAGGTGACGATCGATGCGGCGAACGCCATCAAGAAGGTCGGCGTCGGCGTGAAATGCGCGACGATCACGCCGGACGAGGCGCGGGTGAAGGAATTCGGCCTGAAAGAGATGTGGAAGTCGCCGAACGGCACGATCCGCAACATCCTCGGCGGCGTCATCTTCCGCGAACCGATCATCTGCCGCAACGTGCCGCGACTCGTGCCTGGTTGGACGAAGCCGATCATCATCGGCCGCCACGCCTTTGGCGACCAGTACCGCGCCACCGACTTCCGCTTCCCCGGCAAAGGCACGCTGACGCTGAAATTCGTCGGCGAGGACGGCAAGACGATCGAGCGCGAGGTCTTCCAGTCGCCTGGCTCCGGCGTCGCGATGGCGATGTACAACCTCGACGATTCGATCCGCGACTTTGCCCGCGCCTCCTTGAACTACGGGCTGGCGCGCAACTACCCGGTCTACCTCTCCACCAAGAACACCATCCTCAAGGCCTATGACGGCCGCTTCAAGGACCTCTTCCAGGAGATCTTCGACGCGGAGTTCAAAGCGGAGTACGCCAAGCGCAAGCTCACCTACGAGCACCGCCTGATCGACGACATGGTGGCCTCGGCCTTGAAATGGTCGGGTGGCTACGTATGGGCCTGCAAAAACTACGACGGCGACGTGCAGTCCGACACTGTGGCGCAGGGCTTCGGCTCGCTCGGCCTGATGACGTCGGTGCTGATGACGCCGGACGGCAGGACCGTCGAAGCGGAAGCCGCGCACGGCACCGTGACGCGGCACTATCGCCTGCATCAAGAGGGCAAGGAGACCTCAACCAACTCCGCCGCCTCGATCTTCGCGTGGACGCGCGGGCTTGCGCATCGCGGCAAGCTCGACGGCAACGACGCGCTGATCCGCTTCGCCGACACGCTTGAAAAGGTCACGGTGGCGACCATCGAGGAGGGTTTCATGACCAAGGATCTGGCGCTCCTCGTTGGCCCCGACCAGCCGTGGCTCTCCACGACGGGGTTCCTCGACAAGGTCGACGCGAACCTGAAAAAGGCAATGGCGCCAGTTGGATAGGGCGGCGAACTTGACGCGTCACACCGACGCCGTTTTTCCTGTATAATCAAACGACATGTTGCGCAAACGGGGCTTCTCGATGATTCGAGTCCTTCTCGGTTCCGCGTTTCCGGTCGTCGGGCTTGCGCTCGTCGCCGGCTTTGCCGGCCCCGACCTCGTCACCGGGCTCGGCGGCGCGCCGATGGTCGTGGCGGGAAGCGACCCCGTGGATTTCGCGCCCGCGCGCTTCGACGGCGGCGCCTGCGCCTCCACCCTTCTCTACGGCGAGACGCACGGCGCGACCGACGGACAGCCGGTCCTTCGCGTCATCGCCATGGCGCTTGGTCCGGATGGGCGCGACATCGAGCTCGGCGTCCGTGAAATCCCGGCGAAGGGCACTGAGCCGGGCACCGTCGTGCTTCTTTTCGATCAGAACGGCCGGCTCGTCGGCCTCAGCAGGCCGCCGGAGCTTCAGCAGGCCGCCACCGCGCATGGCGACTGCGCGAAGGCGCCGAAGCCCACGAGCCAAGCCCCGATCTAGATCCTCCTCAGGCGGCGATCTCTTCGATCCGTCCGGTTATCGCTTTCAGCGCGGCCTCCGCCGCGCCGGCGTTCGGCCCGCCCGCCTGCGCAAGGTCCGGGCGCCCGCCTCCCCCGGTTCCGCCGAGCGCGACTGACCCGACGCGCGCGAGATCGACAGCGCTGATCCGGTCGGTCAGATCGTCTGTCACCCCGACGACGAGGCCCGCCTTGCCATCGTTGACGCCGACGATGGCGACGACGCCGGAAACGACCTGGCGCTTGCCCTGGTCGACGAGGCCGCGGAGATCCTTCGGCGCGACGCCCTCGACCGCGCGGGCGAGCACGTTGATCGCGCCGATCTGCCGCATTGCCGGCTCGGCCGCGCCGCCGCCGCCCATGGCGAGTTTCTTCTTCGCGTCGGCGAGCTCGCGCTCAAGCCGCCGCCGCTCCTCGACAAGTGCATCGACGCGGGCGACCGCCTCTTCCGGGCGAACTTTTAGCCTGCCGGCGATCTCGCGCACGCGCTTGTCCTGCTCGGCGAGGTGATGGCGCGCGGCAGCGCCGGTCAGCGCCTCGACGCGACGCACGCCGGCGGCAACGGCCGCTTCGCCGACGAGCGTGACGAGCCCGATCTCGCCGGTGCGGCCGACATGCGTGCCGCCGCAGAGCTCGACCGAATAGGTCTTGCCGGCCTTTCCGTCCGCGAGCGCCTTCCCCATCGAGACGACGCGCACCTCGTCGCCGTACTTCTCGCCGAAGAGCGCCATCGCGCCGGATTCGATCGCGCTGTCGCGATCCATCAGGCGCGTCTCGACCGGCGCGTCCTGGAGCACAACGGCGTTCGCCATCTCCTCGACGGCGGCCATTTCCTCCTCCGACATCGGCTTCGGATGCGAGAAATCGAAACGCAGACGGTCGGGCGCGACCAGCGAGCCCTTCTGCGCGACGTGTGTTCCAAGCGTCGCGCGAAGCGCCGCGTGAAGGAGGTGCGTCGCCGAGTGGTTGGCGCGGATCGCGGTCCGCCGCGCCGCGTCGACCTCCAACCGCACCGCCTGCCCCGGCACGAAGCCGCCGTGCTCGACCTTGCCGAGATGGACAAAGAGGCCATCGGCCTTCTTTTGCGTATCGGCGACGCGGAAGCGCGCGCCGTTCTCCGAGACGATGATGCCGGTGTCGCCGACCTGGCCGCCGGATTCGCCGTAGAACGGCGTCTGGTTGGCGACGATGGCGCCCTCCTCGCCCGCGCCGAGCGCCTCGACCTCGGCGCCGTTCTTCACGAGCGCGAGCACCTGCGCTTCGGCGGACTCCGCATTGTAGCCGAGGAATTCCGTCGCACCGTGGCGATCGCGCAGCGAGAGCCAGACGATCTCCGTCGCCGCCTCGCCGGAGCCCGCCCAGCTCTTCCGCGCCTCGGCGCGCTGGCGCTCCATGGCGTCGCTGAAGCTCGTGATGTCGACGCCGATGCCGCGGACCTTCAACGCGTCCTGCGTCAGGTCGAGCGGGAAGCCGTAAGTGTCGTAGAGCTTGAAGGCGGTCTCGCCGTCGAGGGTGTCGCCTTTGTCGAGGCCGCGCGATGCCTCCTCCAAGAGCGTCAGGCCGCGCGCCAGCGTCTTCTGGAAGCGCCCTTCCTCCAGGCGCAACGTCTCGGTGATCAATCCGTCGGCGCGGCCGAGCTCGGGATAGGCCTGCCCCATCTCGTGGACGAGCGTCGGCACCAGCCGGAAGATGGCGGGCTCGCTTGCGCCGAGAAGGTGCGCGTGGCGCATGGCGCGGCGCATGATGCGGCGGAGCACGTAGCCGCGCCCTTCGTTCGACGGCAGCACGCCGTCGGCGATCAGGAAGCTCGTGGCGCGGAGGTGGTCGGCGATGACGCGTGGGCTCGCCTGGTTGATCGCTCCGCTCGGACGGCCGACATGCTCGTGCACGCTCGCGATCAGCGTCTTGAAGAGATCGATGTCGTAGTTGTTGGTGACGCCTTGCATGATCGCGGTGATGCGCTCGATCCCCATGCCGGTGTCGATCGAGGGCCGCGGCAGGTCGATGCGCGTCGCCTCGTCCACCTGCTCGAACTGCATGAAGACGAGGTTCCAGAACTCGAGGAAGCGGTCGCCGTTCTCTTCCAACGAGCCCGGCGGTCCACCGATTACGGCCTCGCCCTGATCGTAGAAGATTTCCGAGCAGTAGCCGCACGGGCCGATCGGCCCCATGGCCCAGAGGTTGTCCTCGTGACCGACGATGCGATCGTCAGAAAGGCCGGCGATCTTCTTCCAAAGGCCGCGCGCGACGTCGTCGCTCGGATAGACGGTCACCCATATCCGGTCCTTCGAAAGCCCGAAATCCCGCGTGACGAGAGTCCAGGCGAGCTCGATCGCGCGCTCCTTGAAGTAGTCGCCGAAGGAGAAGTTGCCGAGCATCTCGAAGAAGGTGTGGTGGCGCGCGGTGTAGCCGACATTGTCGAGGTCGTTGTGCTTGCCGCCGGCGCGCACGCATTTCTGCGCGGTGACGGCGCGCGGATGAGGCGGCTTCGCCTTGCCGGTGAAATAGTCCTTGAACTGAACCATGCCGGCATTGGTGAACATCAGCGTCGGGTCGTTCCGCGGAACGAGCGGCCCGGAGGCGACGCGCTCGTGCCCTTCGCGGGCGAAGTAGTCCAGAAACGCAGTGCGAATCTCGTTGACGCTTGCCATCTCTAACACTTGAAAAGCCGCGGGACGCGGCGAAAGTCGCGGCATTTAGACTGGGGGCGCAAGCGCTGGCAAGCAAGGGGCGCGGGGGGTAGTGCATCAGTTTGAAATTTGAAGTCTCCGCCTATCGCGATTCGTGATCGCGGCTCAGCTGGGCGAGAATACGCCCAACAATGCCTGAATGAATGGGACCCTTGTCACTCATCCATTGCAGAAAGAATCGCTTTCCAGTCGCGGAGCGCCACCACTGTCCAAACCCGTATGAGAATTGCTGGGGCTCGCCGTCTTCGGCGCAGCCAACTTCATGAAGTAAATCGCGACATTTTGTGGGGTCTACGCCATCCACACTACGCGGCCGCTGCTATCACGTGCGGGGATCGGGAGACGTGGGCGCGCTTTTGCGCGCGCGAATCAAATGACCTGATGACGCGCAGGCGGACAGCCGTCCCTACTTCGTCCTCTACGATTTCCTTCAAGACCGGCAACACGAGCGATTCGATCTCGCTATCGTGGTGAATTGCCAGCTGAAGCAGGGGAAACTCAGGGCTGCTCACGAACAGCACGCCGTCTTCATCCTCTACCTCTAGATGAATTAGCGCCTCTTCTGGCATCGGGTTAACCTCGTGTTTTCAAACCCCCGCGCCCAATATGTGGGGGCTCTGAAGCGACGTTACATGCCTGAAATGCCCGGTCAAGCGCGGCATTTGGGCGATCCGCAGCATCGCACCAATTGCTTAACGCCTGTTTCAATCCGGCAACGGCGTTCCATCATTCCGCTTCCTGTAGGTTGCCGGCCGACCCGGCTTCGGCGCGGCAGCGTCAACCAACTCCGCAATGTCCTCCATGCTCCAAAGCCGATCAGTCACGCCAGCGGCCATCGCTGGGGTGACGCGGAGCGTCTTGTGGATGCGAACGAAGTTATAGAACACGAAGTAGATCGCCAGCGCATGGACGTGGTTCTCAAACCGCTTTGAGAAGGCATTGGTGAGCCGGGTGAAACG
Organism: uncultured Alphaproteobacteria bacterium; assembly: GCA_963739005.1. GTDB lineage: Bacteria > Pseudomonadota > Alphaproteobacteria > Rhizobiales > Afifellaceae > DASWJZ01. The sequence goes on from CAVTYQ010000007.1 coordinate 732,168, forward strand.
GCGCATGTGCATCCGCATGGAAAGGTTCTGCCGCTCGGCATAGGACGTGCTGACGTGATGCCAATCGGGATCGCCTTCGATCCGCTCCTTGCGAACGCCGATGCATTCTGCGGGGCTGTAGCGCCCCTTGGCGCTCTCCGGCGACGTGCCATAAAGCTTGTTGATCATGGCGTAATCCACGTCGCCGCCGAACGCGCCTTCCACGGCCTCCAAATACGCCTTGTGGCCGTCGCTCGTTAGCTGGACCCGATTGGAGAGCCGCGACCGCAGATCGTCCATGAATGCCATCGCATATTCGCTATCGCGACCGCCGACCAGCCAAGAGACAATCAGCTTGGTATCAGCCTCAATCGCCGTCCACGTCCACGTGTCTCCGGCAATGGCCGGGGCGGCCTTAGCCTTCGCGAGGTTCTTCGCCTTGGCGTAGGTGAAGGACCAAATTTCGTCGACTTGAACGCGGCTCGCCTTCACGTCGCGGACCTTCTCATCGTGGAAGGCGGCGCACACCTTGCCGGCGTCGACCAGGAGCTTCGCGACGGTATTGAACGACACGTCGCACACGCGAGAGACGGTCCGCATGGACGATCCTTCGCAGAGCAGGGATAGGATTTGGACGCGCTTGGCGAGAGGCAGCTTGTTCATGCCTCTAATATGTGAACTTTCTGCTTGAGTGTCAAGCATTATTTTCATATTTAATTGTGTGGCCGATTTGCACCCCAGGTTGAATCGTGATCAATTAATTCACGATGCCACTTGAACCGTGTTGACTTAAATGTCAATTAGTAGCTTGGTCCAGGATCGGGTTCGGCGCGGTATGCTGTTTCCGGTTTTGCCTCGTGCTTCCGGTACAGCCGCTCGCCGGTCAATGTTCGTGGTGGAAGAGCTATGGGAAGTGCTCAACTCTCCCGAGGGAGACTTGGATTGGGAGCGGAAGGTCGCGGAACTGCAGGCGGACCTGGAAGTGTTCGTCGAAGGAATGCCGATCGATCCCAAATACCTGTTCCTTCTCTACCCTTCGGCGCAGGCGGTGTGGGAAATCCGGAGCACTCGGCCAAGTCCGTCAATCCGGGTGCTTGGGCTTTTTGCCGACCGCGATGTCTTCATTGCGACCAACTTCGCATTCCGGGCCGATTTGGGAGGCTGGTTTTCGAGGGAGTGGCGAGATGTCAAAGTAGCGGCCCGAACTAGATGGTCGCATCTATTCCACACCTATCAGCCTAGAGGCGAAACAGACATCAAACAGCTTGTTACGGGTGCGCTCGATGGAAGGTACTTCAAGAATCCCCCAGGTCTCTGATAGGGATATCTTTTACTATCGTCAGAGGCAAAAGAACCGGGTATTCAGTAAAATCGCCGCTTACTTCGCCGAAGAAGCGGAACGGCGAGGCATAACCAAGCATGACATAGCAGAGGCTCTCGGCAGAGACCCATCACAAATCACCCGATGGCTCTCGGCGCCAAGCAATCTGACGCTCGACACAATCAGCGATCTCCTTCTCGCCTTGGGCGCAGAGATGGATCATCCTATCTGCCGGTTTGAGGATCGCGCTAAACCGAACGCGGCTCATCCGCTGATTGAGAAATTTCTTACCGCAAACTATTCAGCGCCATCGGGAACGATTACGTATGCTTCCCCCGACAATCTGACCTCTAGCTTCGCTACTGGAACTTCTCCGTCTTCGACATCGGTACGCCTAAAAGAGCGTGCATAATGTCCGCCAAAGAGCAGATCCAGAACATTCTTCTATGCGAAGATGTTCGAGAAGAGATAAATCACAAGAGGATAATTATTGGAGTTTACTCCGGAGATATTCTTGTGAAATCATTCCCAGCTCGGCTAGCCGTAACGGCTTATATTGAACATAGGCCGCAATCACTTGGAAAACAAAAGTTAGAGTTCGTTGTATCTGTTGGAGAAAAGGAACAAGGAAGAATAGAATTACTCGCAGACACTACAGATGCACTCGCTGTTTCTGTGGTTCCGTTTCCTAAGATAGGGCTAACCATCGAAGAACCGGCCGAAATACGAATAGATATTTCAATGGATGGCGGCAAACGAGAACGCCTACTAACAAAAGGCGTTAGGGAGGGAGAAGTCCCTATGTCTTTCCCCACCGAGTAGCGGCGGCTTTCTTTGCAATTTCGGAGCGGCGTTCGGAAGATAGTGCTTTCGCGCGCGCCTTTCCGCCCCTTAATCCGCCTTTTCTGGCATATTCTTTTCCATCAGAATCCGGTCTCTCTTCAATCTCGCCCGTCGCGATTTTGGCAACCATGACTGCCGCGCCGATCACATCGGCGGGGCGCTTCTCGCCTTTAGGGCCTCGGGGCATCTGACTGTTCTTTCGGTACGATTGTGAGTTCCATCTTGGCCAATGCGCGCAAGATCGAGCGTGCGAAGTGATGGCTCACTTCATCGCTAATGTAGATTGCTTCCCACATTGTCCCGCTTCCCGTATCAGGATCGTTCACGTGGGCACGTTGGATGGCGGCAGATATGACCACCTCAAGAGATTCCTGTAATGCCATCTCAGCCACCATGCTTTCCGCTAAGCATATAGGAGCCGATGGAGCGAGGCGACAGTCGCGTCAAGGTCGCCGGATTTCAAACTGATGCACTACCGCGCGGGGCGGCCGCCGCCAGACGATGAATGCGCGCGGCAATAACAGAGCTTTGAAGGGCGGCGAGGCGCCGGCTTATGTCCGCGCCCGCGCTTCCGCGCTAGCCTCGGCCGAGGCAAGCCAGGGGAGAGTCCCATGCGCGCAATTCTCAGGATTGAAGCAGCTCTCGGCGCCGCGCTCCTTGCCGCGCTGCCGCTCGCGACGCTCGCACCGGCCGCGACAAGCGGAACGGATGCGGAGCACGGGCTCACGCTGCAAGCCGATCCGGCGCAGAGGGCAGAGGAGCGGAGCCGTCTCTTCGACGCACTTGCGGCCGCGAAAAGCGAGGAAGAAGCGACCGCGGTCGCCGACCAGATCTGGCAATTCTGGTTCCGCCCTCCCAGCGCGGAAGCGGGCACGCTAATGAGCGAGGCGATGCAGCGCCGGCAGGTCTACGATCTCTCCGGCTCGATCGCCGTCCTCGACAAGCTCGTCGCCCTTGCACCCGACTGGGCGGAGGCGTGGAACCAGCGCGCGACGCTCCGCTACATGGCGGAGGACTACGATGGCTCGCTCGCCGACATCGAGCGCACGCTCGCGCTCGAGCCGAAGCATTTCGGCGCGCTCTCCGGCCAGGTGCTCATCCTGATGCGCTTCGGCCGTGTCGAGACGGCGCAGTCGGTTCTGCGCAGAGCGGTGGAGATCAATCCTTTTCTCTCCGAGCGCGCCCTCCTCGCCGAGCCGGCGAAGCCGGACGGCAAGGACATCTGACGCTCGAAGAGCGCGCCCTTTCCTATCCTTCCGCCGCTTCGGCGTCGTCGACGTCGCCGCCTTCGAGGTGGCTCGCCACGGTGCCCGCGTTCTGGCGGATCGCAAGCTCGATCGCCGCCGCCATGTCGGGATTTTCCTTGAGGAACTGCTTGGCGTTCTCGCGGCCCTGGCCGAGACGCTGGCTGTCGTAGGAGAACCAGGCGCCGGACTTCTCCACGATGCCGGCCTTAACGCCGAGATCGATGAGCTCGCCGGTCTTGGAGATGCCTTCGCCATACATGATGTCGAACTCGACCTGGCGGAAAGGCGGCGCGAGCTTGTTCTTGACGACCTTCACACGCGTCTGGTTGCCGACCACCTCGTCGCGCTCCTTGATCTGGCCGATCCGGCGGATGTCGAGGCGGACGGAGGCGTAGAACTTCAGCGCGTTGCCGCCCGTCGTCGTCTCCGGGCTGCCGAACATCACGCCGATCTTCATGCGGATCTGGTTGATGAAGATCACCATCGTGTTGGAGCGCGAGATGGAGCCGGTAAGCTTCCTGAGCGCCTGGCTCATCAGCCGGGCGTGCAGGCCGGGGAGCTGGTCGCCCATCTCGCCTTCGAGCTCTGCACGCGGCGTCAAGGCCGCGACCGAATCGACCACAAGAATGTCGACTGCGCCGGAGCGGACCAGCGTATCGCAAATCTCGAGCGCCTGTTCGCCGGTGTCGGGCTGCGAGATCAGAAGGTCGTCGAGCTTGACGCCGAGCTTCCTGGCGTAGGCGGGGTCGAGCGCGTGCTCCGCGTCGATGAAGGCGCAGATGCCGCCGCGTTTCTGCGCCTCGGCCACGGCGTGCAGCGCGAGCGTCGTCTTGCCGGAAGATTCCGGGCCGTAAATCTCCACGACGCGGCCGCGTGGAAGTCCGCCGACGCCGAGCGCGATGTCGAGGCCGAGCGAGCCGGTCGGAATGGTGGCGATCTCCACCACCTTGCCGTCCTGCCCAAGTCGCATGATGGAGCCCTTGCCGAAGGCCCGCTCGATCTGGGAGAGCGCGGCGTCGAGCGCCTTCGTCTTGTCCATTCCGTCCCTGTTTTCGACGACTCTCAGCGGCGCTACCATGGCATCCCCCAATCGACTTCGGAAGGTGGCGGCCTGCAGCCGCCGGTGGTGGCTACGTATCCCATTTGTTCCCAAAGCTGTCAAGAACAAAATAGGAACTTCAGTCGCGTGGCCCGTGGTAGTCAGCTCACGCGACGCGCTGAATTCTCCCCCTGCGCGGCGCGTCGTGCTCCCTGTCCGAACGCCGCTCGATCGAGAACTCGACGCGATTGCCGCCTCTCTCCTTCGCCCGGTAGAGGGCGGCGTCGGCCTCGCCGAAGAGAGCGTCGAGCGAATCCTGGTCGCGGAGGCTGGCGACGCCGACGCTCACCGTGAAGCGTATCTCGCCGGCGGCGCTTTCGATCTTCGTCGCCGCGACGGCGCGCCGGATGCGCTCCGCCAGCACCAGCGCCTGGTCGATCCGGCTGTCGGCGAGCGCAACGGCGAATTCGTCGCCGCCGAGCCTTCCAAGGACGTCGCCCGGGCGAAGGGCCCCGGTCGTCGCTTCGGTGAGCGCCTGCAGAAGCCGGTCGCCGGTCGGGTGGCCCCAGCTGTCGTTCAAGCCCTTGAACCGGTCGAGATCGAGGAGGAGGAGCGCCGTCCAGGAGCCGGTGCGCCCGGCCCGCGCAAGCATCCTGCCAACAGCGTCCGCGAATCCGCGCCGGTTGCTGACGCCGGTCAGCGGATCGAGAAGCGCGGCCTCGCGATGCTGCTGGCCGATCGCTTCCTTGGTGACGGAGAGGAGCAGAAAAGAAAAAGCGACGGCCGCGACAAGCGTCTCGAGGATGCCGATCGGATGGAGCGGCGCCGCAATGCCGATCGCGGATCGCGGTGCGAGCAGGGCAAAGAAGAAGCGTGCGGTGAACACCATGCCGTGCAGTGTGAGGAGCGCGGTCGCGAGCGGCGCGATCCCCCATCGCCGCGGCGCGCCGCGCCACAGCTCTCCGGCCATGGCGAAGGAATAGGCGGCGACGAGTGGCGCTGCGACGAGAATGCGTGGGCGGATATCCGCGTCGAAGAGCGGGATTGCCGCGAGCCAGAGGGCAAGCGGCGCGAGTGTCAGCGGCCAGTTGCTCTTGCGGCCGGTGAAAAACCGCGCGCCCTGCCACGCCAATCCGTAGGCGAGCATGCGGAGTGCGTTGGCGACGTCGAGGGCGAGAAAGCCGGGGAGTTGGTTGCGCGCGCCGACGACGGCGACGGACACGGCGCAGAGCAGGAAACAGAGCGTCCACACGCCGAATGCCGGCATGCTGCGATTCTGCGCCCAGGTCAGCGCAAGGAGGCCCGAGAGAACGGTGCAGACGACGAAAAGCGCGGTCACCAATGTCCCGGCGTCCAAACCCACGAATCTGCCTCGCGTGCGAGAGAGCCCCGACGCACAATCCACCGATGCCGCAAATCATTTGTTAACGGAGGGAGGCTTCAGCGCCGCAGGCAAGCCGCCTAACCTTCGAGCGTTGCTTTCACAGTCGTCGCCAGCTCCTTCAGCGAGAAGGGCTTTGGCAGGAACTGGAAGCTCTTTTCGTCCTTCGGCAGATGCCGCTCGAATGCGTCCTCGGCATAGCCGGAGACGAAGATGATCTTCAGGTCCGGCTGGCGCTTGCGAAGTTCACGCAGGAGCGTCGGCCCATCCATGCCGGGCATCACCACGTCGGAGACGACGAGGTCGACCGGTTCGTCGAGCCCGGCGATCAGGTCGAGCGCCTCCTGGCCCGAGGCGGCCTGGTAGACGGTGTAGCCGCGCGCCTCGAGCGCGCGCCCGGCGAAGGCGCGGACCGCCTCCTCGTCTTCCACAAGGAGGATGCGGGCGCTGCCGGTCAGGTCGGACGGGCCGGCCGCCTGCGTCTCCTTCTTCTCAACCTCCGGCTCATGCTCGTGGCGCGGCAGCAGGATGCGGAAGGTGGCGCCGGCGCCGGGCTTCGAATCGACATAGACGTAGCCGCCGGTCTGCTTGACGATGCCGTAGACGGTGGAGAGACCGAGGCCGGTCCCCTTCCCCACCTCCTTGGTGGAGAAGAACGGCTCGAAGATCTTCTCCTTCACCTCCGCCGTCATGCCGGCGCCGGTGTCGACGACCTCAAGAAGCACGTAGTCGCCGGGCTTGAAGCCCTGCTCCTTGAACTTGATGCTCTCGGCGGCGGTCACGTTGGCGGTTCGGATCTTGAGCTTGCCGCCGTCGGGCATGGCGTCGCGCGCGTTGACAGCGAGGTTCACGATCACCTGCTCGAGCTGATTGAGGTCCGCCTTGATCGGCCAGACGTCGCGCCCGTGGTTCACGTCGAGCTCGATCGTCTCGCCGAGGAGTCGCGCGAGGAGCACCGAGATGTCGGAGAGCGCCTCGTCGAGGTCGATGACGGTGGGCCTCAGCGTCTGTCGCCTGGAGAATGCCAGCAGCTGGCGGACGAGACCGGCCGCGCGATTGGCATTCTGCTTGATGTTCATGATGTCCTGGAAGGACGGGTCGGTCGGCCGGTGCGAGGTGAGGAGGAGATCGGAGAAGCCGATGATGGCGGTCAGCATGTTGTTGAAGTCGTGCGCGATGCCGCCGGCGAGTTGGCCGACCGCCTGCATCTTCTGGCTCTGCGCGAACTGCAGTTCGAGCGCGCGCTGTTCGGTCGTCTCCAGCGCATAGATGACCGCGGCATCCTCGCTCTCGTCGCTTTCGAGGATCGGCGAGACGAAGAAGCGCGCGCTCTGCTCGGGCGAATCCAACAGCGCGGCGTCGACTGCCGGGATCGCACTTTGGCCGGCAACCGCCGCACTGATCGCCGCGGCGAGGCCGGCACGATCCGATTCCCGCACAAGCTCCGAAAGCGTCCTGCCGGCGGCTCCCTGCTTGCCGAAGAGCATGACGAAGCGTGCATTGGTGAGGGCGATGCGGCCTTCGCGGTCGACCGATGCGATCGCCATCGGCGTGTTGTTGAAGAAGCGCGCGAAGCGCATCTCGGCGATGCGGCCGGCCTGGCGGTCGTCGCCGGGACGCATGTCGAGGACAAGCGTGCGCGACGCGCCGATTGTGCCGTCGGGCGCCACCGGCACGCGGTGGATCAGCCGGACGGGAAGCCGCGTCCCGTCGGTGCGCACGAGGTCGATATTGAACGTCTCCGCCTCGCGGCGGCTCGGATTCGCCGCCTGCAGGACGGAGAGCCCCTCGACCGTCACGATGTCGCGTATCTGCGCCGCCCCCGGCTCGAACTCCGCGAGATCGATGCCAATCCACTCGGCCAGCGTCGCATTCATGTAGCGGATGCGCCCGTCGGGCTCGAGCGAGAAGAAGCCGGCCGGCGCGTGGTCGAGATAGTCGATGGCGTTCTGCAGTTCCTGGAAGATGTTCTCCTGGTGCTCGCGCTCGCGCGTGATATCGGCGATCAGCCAGCCGATGCGCGCGTCCGGGCCGCCGGCCGGATTGACGCGCACGCGATACCAGCGCGCGCCGCTCGCCTTGCCACCGATGCCTCCGGGCATGCGGATTTCTTCGGCCGCGCGGCGACCGCGGTCGGCCGCGACGGCAAGCCTGTGGACGGCCTCGGCGGCGTCGGGATTGTCGGAGAAGAGGCGCTCGATAGAATGCAGGTCGCCGTCGTTCGTCGCGCCGGTGAGCTTCAGATACGCGGCGTTCGCCCAAAGCGGCGTTCCGTCCGCCGCCGTCATGAGGACGCCCTCCGCCATGTTCTCCAGGAGCGCCTGCGCCGCGCCACCCGATTCGGCCGGCGCCTCCGGCGGGTTCCGCCAGCCCAGGATCCCGGCCGCCCCGGCAAGCAGCGCAACCACGCCCACCGTGGACAGGATTCCGACCAAGAGGACGACGACCAGCGCCGCGGCCGGATCGGGAAGGAAAACATAGCCGCTTGCCGCCGCAAGGAGCACGACCACCAGCGCCGCGACCAACGCGAAGCGTCCCTGGGCGGATCGCGCCCAGCCCGCCTCTGCCGATCCGTCTTGCCGCATCTCAACCGACCCCCGGGAGAACCTATCCGATTCGCTCGGCCGGACCGGGCGCACCTTGTATGCTCGCAATTCGCTTTTCAACGCCGCGCCGCGGTCTTGACACGATAGGCGGTTTGAACGGCAGACCCGTTCCGTCTATTGTCACAGGGTGCGCCGCGCCCTCCCCGCGGCGAGGGAGAAGTTGATGAGCCAACTCGGCCCGGTCGGCATAGCTTTGATCGCCCTTGGGGCGGTCCTCGTGCTCGGCCTTGCGGCGCTCGTCCTCAGGTGGACGGTTTTCAGCCGGCGTAAGGGCCGGAAGCACGAACACGAAACGGCCGGTTTCCACGGCGACGGGCGCATCGCCGTCCTGGAGACGACGGTGATCGACGAGCGGCGGAAGCTCGTGCTCGTCCGCTGCGACGACGTGGAGCATCTGATCGTGGTCGGCGGTCCGGCGGACCTCCTGGTCGAAAGCGACGTGAAGAAGGTGCGCCCGCAGGCGCCGGCCGCGAGGACCCCGCCGGCGCACCCGTTGCAGGCCTTGCCGGCCGCGCAACCCGCCGCGAGCCCGCCCCGCGTACCCCCGGCAATGGGGGCGTCGCTCGACGCGGCGATCGCCGCGGCAATCCCGAAAGGATCGCCGGACACGCGCTCGAGCCGCTCGCCCGCCGAGCCGCGCGCGCCGCTTCCGCCGCGCGAAGGGCTTGCCACCGTGAATCCCCGGCCAGCCGGCCGCAACGGCGAATCCCTGTCGCCTCCCGCGCCGCCGAGGATCGAGGAAACCCCGCGTCCCGCAGTCTCACGCGCACCGGCAAGGGACACCGCAAGGCGAGAGGCCGCGCAGCCGCGCCGCGCCGCTCCGCAGCCGGCGGCGCGCCAGATCGAGCCGCCGCGCCCGCAGACGGGCGGCGAGCGTTCCGCCCGAACCGGCCGTGCCAATGGCGAGCCCGGAGGGCTCCCGGTCGCACAGGTTCCCTGGGTGGAGCCCGCTTCGATCGAGGACGAGATCGGGCAGGCGCTGCGTTTCGAGACGCCGCGGAGTGCAGCCGCTCCGGCAGCGCGGCGGGAACCCGCCCCGGCAAAGAGTGCGGTCGATTCCACCACAACGCTCGGCGACCTCGCCGATCGGCTGGAGGAAGCGCTGGCGCGCGAGATTCAGACGGTCGCTTCTCCTACCGCCCGCCGCGCCGAACCGGAGCCCCCCGAACCCCGCGCCGAGAGGGGAACGTCGGGATCGATGGACAACACTGAGCGGACGAAGCGGCCTGCGGGCCGCGACCGTCAGGAGAAGCGCGAGCGGCCCGAGTCGACCCGGCAGAGCGCGCCGCCGGAGCCCGCGCGCGAGCCTCCGCAGCCGGAGCGCCGCGAAGAGGCGCCCGTCATCAGCCTGAATGCCCGCCGGCGCGAGGCATCCGACCCGCTCGAAGACGAGATGGCGCGGCTCCTCGGCGAACTCACCGGCGACACGAAGGGGCGCTAGCGCCTCCCTCCCCGCGTTGCACTAAACGATCGTCAGCGTCATCCCCGGAAGCGCTAGGCCGTCAAGCTCGGTGCTCCAGCTTTCGCCGGGCTTCACCGGAAAGGCCCGGGTCACCGTGCCCGTCGTGACGATATCGCCGGCACGAAGCCCAAGGCCGAAGGGATAGGCCGCGAGGCCCCGCACGAGGTGGCCAAGCGCCGTCAGCGGACCCCCTCCGAGCACGTTCCGGGCGGCGCCCCGATCGATCTCCGCCCCATCGCAGGAAAGCAGGATCGCGAAATCGGAGAGCGCCGCCTGCCAGCGCTTACGCTCGTCCGGAGCGATGCCGATGAAAGGTCCGTGCCGGTAGCAGCCGTGGAGCGCGAAGGCCGCGACGGTATCGGCAGCCTTGAAGCGCCAACGCGGAAAGACCGACTGCACGATCTCGAAGCCGTGCGCGACCGCATCGACGCATGCGAGCAGTTCGGATTCATCCATTTCAGCGCCGGGCGGCGTCGCGATGCGGAACGCAATCTCGGGCTCGATGCGCGGCTCGGAGAGCGCGCCGACCTTGCAGGTCGCGAAGCCCCCGGCATCCGCCGCGGCCAGCGTCGAATCGTACATCGGCCCCCAGATCGGGGCGTGAACGCCGTACTCGTCCCAGATCGTCTCGTTGGTGAAGCCGATCTTCCAGCCGACCGGCCGCTCGCCGCGCGCCATCCGCGCTCGCGTGATCGCGGCGGAGACCCGGTAGGCGTCGGCAAGATCGAAGGCGGGAATGGCGTCGCTGATCGGGGAAATGGACCGCGTCGAATCCCCGGCGGAAAGGATCAGGCCGGCGATCCGAGCGACGTCATTGTCCGCGATGGGCAAATCTCAGCGACCTGCCACGCTTCGCGCACCAGAGAGGCGCACGAAGCGCGTCTTCTCACTCGTCGCGATAGACGCGCTCACGCCGCTCGTGACGCTCCTGCGCCTCGATCGAGAGCGTCGCGATCGGCCGCGCGTCGAGGCGCTTCAAGCTGATCGGCTCGCCTGTCTCTTCGCAATAGCCGTAGGTGCCGTCGTCAAGGCGCTTCAGCGCGGCATCGATCTTCGAGATGAGCTTGCGCTGGCGGTCGCGGGCGCGAAGCTCGATCGAGCGGTCGGTCTCCGATGACGCGCGGTCGGCGTAGTCCGGGTGATTGTGGCTCTCCGCCTGCAGGGCCTCGAGCGTTTCCCGGCTCTCCGCCAGGATTTCTTCTTTCCACTGAGTCAGTTTTTTTCGGAAGTACTCCCGCTGCCGCTCGTTCATGAACGGTTCGCGGTCGCTTGGCCTGTAGCCGTTTAGCTTCGACAGCACCGGCATGGTCGACAGCATCCCTCACTCCCCGTTGCGGGCGCATATACGGGAGAAGGCGCGGCGGTTGCAAGCAGAATGGTTTGAAGCATTTGTGAAAAGAGCCGCAAACTTAACGCGTTAGCCGGCTGCGGCCATTTGCCGATCTTTAACCTTGCTATGGCAGCTTTCTAGCATGCGCAGCGTAGTATCGAGTTTCCGAGCGCAGGCCGAGGCACAAGCGCGAGAGCTTCTCCAAGCGATCGAAGCGGCCGAAGGCGTGATCGTCTCATCCATCGAACGCGAATGTTCGGCGCTCCGCGCCGGGCAGATGCTGGCGGCACAGGCGCTTCGAGTCCGCCTGCGCGACGCCGCCAAACTCTATGTCAACCTGATCCGCGCGGCACGCGCTTCCTTGTGGACGCTCGAACAGGTGCTCCCTGGAATCAGCGATCATCTCGACGCGCGCCGTGCCGCATTCGCCGCGCTCCTCAGAATCGAGCTCGCGGTCCTGGCGGCGGAGCGCGCGGCGACGGAGATGACGGCGCAAGCGGTCGCATCGGCGCCGAACGTCACGCCGATCAGAAACGTGCGCCGCCGGCACAGACGGCGCAAAGCCGGTTAGCATCGGGCCGCAGGCGCGTCGCCACGCGCTGGAATCCTCAATCCGGCGCCCGCAGCCGATAGCCGATGCCCGTCTCCGTCAGCACATATTCGGGCCGCTCCGGATCGTTCTCGATCTTCTGCCGCAGTTGTCGGACATAGACGCGCAGGTACTGCGCATCGGTCGTCTGGTCCCACAGCTTGTCGAGCAGGAATTTGTGGGTAAGCACCTTGCCGGCGTGCTGCACCAGCACGCGAAGGAGGTCGTACTCCTTGGGCGACAACTTCACCTCGCAATCGCCTGCTTTGACGACGCGTCGCACAAGATCCACGGATAGATTGCCCACCCGAAAGATTGGCCGCTCTCCCTGAATCTGCAATTGATGCCGCAAGGCCGCCCGCACGCGCGCAAGCAGTTCGTTCATGCCGAACGGCTTGGTGACGTAGTCGTCGGCGCCGAGGTCTAGCGCCTCGACCTTGCCGACCTCATCGCCGCGGCTCGACAGGACGACGATCGCAGCATTCTCGTTGCGCGTCCTGATCACGCGCAAGAGCTCGAGGCCCTGCATGTCAGGCAAACCCAAATCGAGGATGATCAGGTCCGGATTCTGCGCAAGAAGTTGCAGGGCGGACTTGCCGTTCGGCGCCTCCAGAATCTCGTAGTCCTGCGTGCCCAGCCCCATGCGCAGCAGCTTCCGGATCGGAGGCTCGTCGTCGACGACGAGGACTTTCAGAGGACCGGCGCTCATGCGGCTTCGCCTAAATGCTTGGCCTGGGCTGGGATTGGCAGCCGCAGTGTAAACACGGCACCTGTGCGGTCGGTTCGGTTTGCCGCAGTGATTGTGCCGCGCATCGCCTCGATGAAGCCGCGGGAAATCGCCAAGCCCAGACCGGTCCCGGCGCGGACCCGATCGCCTTTCCGCGCCCGGTAGAACTTATCGAAGATGCGCTCTAGCTCGGCGACCGGAATGCCCTCGCCTTCGTCACTGATTTGAAGGAATACGGCGTCGTCCTCGCGCCAGCTGCGGACGCTGATGACTGTACTGGCGGGCGCATATTTCACTGCGTTGTCGAGGAGATTGAAAAGGATCTGCTCGAACAGCACCGCGTCCAGCTCCAGCATCGGGAGATCACCGGCAAGGTCGAGGTCGACCCGATGCAGCGCGAGGATTTTTTCGGCGCGGCGCAGCACGCTGCCGACGGCCTCATGCAAATCCTGCAACGCGGCATTCGGCGCAATCGCACCAGACTCGAGTTTCGTCATGTCGAGCAAATTGGCGATGAAGCGGTTGAGCCGTTCCGATTCGTCGATGACCGTTGCCAGGAGATCGGCCTTCTGATCGTCGGTCAGTTTGTCGGAGAGATCACGCAGCGCTTCGGATGCTCCGAGTACGGCGGCAAGCGGCGTCTTCAGATCATGCGAGATCGAGGTCAGCAAAGCAGAGCGCAGGCGTTCGGTCTCGGTCGTGCGTTTGACCCTCTCCATGTCCTCGACGAGGTAGACGCGCTCGATTGCAAGCGCGCTCTGGTCGATCAGGGCGTCGAGCAACCGCCGTTCGGCCGGGTTCGGCAGCGGACCATCCTTTTCACTGTCGATTCCAACGACCCCTATCGCCGCGCGTCCGGTACGCATCGGCAGGAACAGCCGCTTGGCGTCAGGCAGGGCGCTCGCGCTACGTCCTGCGGGCTCGTTGTGCTGCCACGCCCACTGGGCGGCCGCCATATCGGGATCGTCCAAACGATCTTCCGGCGGATAGCCTGCCTTCACGGAGATCGCGCCGTTCTCGGGCAGAAGCAGCACAACCCGTACGTTCAGCATCAGCGCGGTCTGATAGGCGGTGGCCCAAAGCACGTCATCGAGAGTGCCCCCGCCGGCAAGCTTGCGGCTGAAGCTGTAGAGCAGCTCGGTCGTGCGCAGGCGCGCCGTGGCGGCGTTCGCTTCGATGCGCGCGCGGGCGGCGACGTTCGAGACGATGATCGCGATGACCGTGAAGAACAGCACCGCGATGACGTCCTTCGGCTCATCGATCGTGAATGTGTAGTACGGCGCGGTGAAAAGGAAATTGTAGCAGAGCGAGGCAACGACGCTCGCGTAGAGCGACGGCCACAGGCCGAATTGAACGGCAACGCCAACGATGGCGGTGAGGAAAACCAGACCGACGTTTTCCAGTCCGATCCAGGGCCAGAGAAGCAGCGCGAGGCCGACGGCGCCACCGATCGCCAGCGTTGCCAAGGCGAACGGGGCGCTCCGTGAATTGGCTTTGTCGCGATCGAGCATCGGAATCCTGCTCTCCCGCCTGCACGGCGAGCGGTGGCACGAGCCAACCTTCTGATCAAGGCGGCCAAGAGCTCAATCATATAGTCACCCGCCAATTCCTATAACATTCCTATATCGCGGCCTTCCCGTTGCTCTGGTTTCTTTATGACGCTCGGCCCCATCTTCCGTGCGCGGTCACGCACGACCGCCCGCGCAGGATGTCGCCGTGCTGCAGTCCCCGGCCGGTACCGCAAATCCCTTTGAAGAGCATGCGCCAATCCCGCCGGGGGCAGACGCTCGAACTGCTGCAGGCAGTCGTCGGGCCGGCTTTTGGAGACTCACGCTCGGTGCGATCGGCGTCGTCTACGGCGATATCGGCACGAGCCCACTCTATGCCGTGCGGGAATCGGTGCTGGCGGCGGTCGGGCCCAACCATCCGGCGAGCTATGACGTCGTTCTGGGGATTCTATCTCTGATCATCTGGGCGTTGCTACTCGTCGTCACGCTGAAATACGTCGTCATCCTGCTGCGCGCAGACAACAACGGCGAGGGAGGAACCCTCGCGCTGATGGCGCTCGCCAATCGCGCCATGCGCGGGCGCGCGCCGATCATCATTCTGCTCGGCATCATCAGCGGTGGCCTGTTCTACGGCGACGCGATCATCACCCCATCGCTTTCGGTGCTGTCGGCCGTCGAAGGAATCGAGACCATCACGCCGACGTTCCAGCCCTACGTCGTTCCGATCACGGCGGCGATCCTGCTCGGGCTGTTTTCGGTGCAGTCCTACGGGACGGCGCGCGTCGCGTCGTTCTTCGGACCCATCACGCTTGTCTGGTTCATCGCCCTCGCGCTCGCCGGGATCTGGCACATCGCGCAAGCGCCCGCCGTGCTCTTTGCATTCAATCCGTTCTATGGCGTGACGTTCCTGATCCACCACGGGATTATCGGTCTCTTGACCCTCGGCGCCGTGTTCCTGGTGGTGACCGGCTCGGAAGCCCTTTATGCCGATCTCGGTCATTTCGGGCGCGGGCCGATCCGTACGGCATGGCTCTTCGTCGCGCTGCCGGCTTTGACCATCAACTACCTCGGTCAGGGCGCTCTCGTGTTGAACAATCCGGGGGCGATCGAGAATCCGTTCTTTCTCCTCTACCCGCAATGGGCCTTGATCCCGATGGTGCTGCTGGCCACGGCAGCGACCGTGATCGCCAGCCAGGCGGTGATCACCGGCGCCTATTCCGTGACGCAGCAGGCGATCCAGCTCGGGCTCCTGCCGCGGCTCGAAATTCGCCATACGTCGGAAACCCTGGTCGGCCAGATTTTCATGCCGCGCGTGAATGATCTCCTCCTGGTCGGCGTGCTGTTCCTCGTCTTCCTCTTCCGCTCGTCGGGCGCGCTCGCGTCGGCCTATGGCATCGCCGTCACCGGCACGATGGTTGTCACGACGATGCTCGCCTTCATCGTGATCTGGAAAGTGTGGAACTGGTCGCCAATCGCCGCGGGCCTCTTGATCGCACCGTTTCTGTTGCTGGACACGACCTTCCTCGGCGCCAATCTCCTGAAGGTCGTCGAAGGGGGCTGGATGCCGCTTCTCCTCGGCTCGGTCATGGTGGCGGCGATGTATACGTGGCGGCGCGGAACTGCGGTGCTGGCGGCCAAGACAACCAAGCTGCAAACGCCGCTGACCGAACTGATCGTGATGCTTGAACGATCGCCCCCGCATCGCGAGCCCGGCACCGCCGTGTTTCTGACCGGCGATGCCGACTATGCGCCGACCGCGCTGTTGCACAATCTGAAGCACAACAAGGTGCTCCACGAGCATAACGTCGTCCTGACGGTCGAATACGCCGAGACTCCGCACGTCCCGGAGGAGGAGCGCGCGCAAATCGAGCCGCTGGGCGAGAGCTTCCTGCGGGTCGTTCTGCGTTTCGGATTCATGGACGTGCCGAATATTCCCCGCGCTCTGGGAATAGCTCGCAGGTCGGGATGGCGGTTCGACATCATGTCGACGTCGTTCTACCTGTCGCGGCGCTCGCTCAAGCTCGCCGAAAAATCCGCGCTGCCGCGCTGGCAGGCCAAGCTATTCATCGCGCTTGCTTCCGGGGCGAGCGACGCGACCAACTATTTCAAGATTCCCACCAGCCGGGTGGTCGAGATCGGCGCGCAGATGGCGATCTGATTTCAAGCGATCCGTCGGCCGCGGACTGGGCTACCCCCTACCCATCGTCGTGCCCGAGCACCTTTCCGGTGATCGGGTCGACCATGTGTACGCCCCCGCACGAAAGGCATTCGACGCTGACGTAACTCTTGCCAGCCTTCTCGTCGGCATCCGCCGGCGGAGCTTCGGTGCTGAGCGCCTGCACAAGCATCCGCGTCAGCGGGCAGCGGAAGAGGAACGGCGTCATCAGCGACCAACTAACGACATGCCACGCGAAAGTCGTTGATTTCCAACAAATTCAACTATCCGAATGGTTGGCGCCCGGCGGGCCTCGGCGACCGGCTGTCGGGCGCATTGAAATGCCGCAGTTGAGCCGCCATGATGCTGTTGAGGGGGCTTCAAGGCGCGGCGTTCGCCGCGCGTGGAGAGAGGCATGGCGCGGCCGCTGCGCGAAGGAATCGACGCCCTCGAACTGACCGCCAAGATGACGCTGGCGGTGCTCGCGCTCGCGTCGGGTGTCTACACCTACATCGGCGTCCGCGACCTTCTCGACGGCTCCGCCGCCGTCGTCTTCCTCGGCGCCTTCATCTACTCGGCCGCCGTCTCCGTCGGCATCTACGCCTTCTGGACCTTCCTGATGCGGCTGATGCCGCATGTGCGCCAGGCCTCGCATCGGAACGCCCTCGTCGGCGCGATCGTGCTCGGCTCGGTGATGATCATGGCGATGTCGTCGTGGCTGAACGCGGCGGCGCTCGCCGGCTCCGCCGCGATCGAGCAGCATCTCTCGCGCGCCGCCGAAGGTTATGCCGGCGCGCTCGACAAGGCGCATTCGAACGCGCTCGCCGCGCAGTCACTCCTCCCCGACATCCAGCTCGCGGCCGACCGCTTCGCACGGCTCGCATCGGACGAGCGCGCGTCGGGCGCGCTGACCGGCACGTCCGGCTCCGGCACCGTCGTGCAGCTCCTGACGCAGATGTCGAACGATCTCCGCGGCCTTGGCGAGGAGATCACGCAATCGCGCGACACGGTGAAAACGCTCTACGAGGAAGGCGGCGAGCACATCGCGCGGATGCGTGCGCTCGTCTCCGCCAACGGACCGGTCGCGCTCCGTGCCGACCAGTTCGGCGAGGAGGCGGTGGCGCTCGCCGGCGTCATCGCCAGCCTGCAGCAGACCTCGGTCGCGCCGGCCGTCCGCCGCGCCGCCGACGATCTCGCCACCACCTTCATCGCGCCGGTCGCCGACGGCGGCACGGAGGATTTGCGCAATCGCCAAGAGACTGTGGTCGGAAACGTCGCGAGCGCCGTCGCCGCGCAGTCGAAGGCGCTCGCCGCCGCCGCCGACCAGGTGCTCGCCACCGAAACCGTTCGGCCGGAGCGCTTCGTGCCGCTGTCGCGCCCGGCGGCGGTGCTCCGCTACGCCGGCGACTTCCTCCCTTCGTGGGCCGGCGCGATCTCGATCGACCTTTTGCCCGCCGTGCTCGTCCTGATCCTCGTCGTCGTCCACAGCGCGATCCGCCGCGACGAGGACCCGCAGATCGTCGACAACGTGATGACCGCCGCCGACATGATGCAGGCAATGCGGCTCTACGAGCGCATGCGCCGCGAGGAGCTGAAGACCGAGGAGCTCGGCGAGCGTGCCGCGCCGGAAGCGCCGGCGGCGCCCACGCCCGCCGTCGCCGCCGCGCCTCCGATACCGCCGCAGGAGCGGGCCGAGCCACACAAGGTGACGCCGCTCTCGCAGCGCGGCCGCGGCGAGGCGGGATGATATGGACATCGCGAAAACCGCCGTCGATCGCCTGAAGGCGCTTCCCGACGGCGCGATCCTGAAGCAGGTGTTCTACGCGCTCGCGGCACTGACCGCGGCGGCGCTCCTCTTCGATTTCAGGACGCTGATGGTGGACGACGCGGGGAACGCGCTTGCGCTGCCCGCGCTCTCGCCGGTCAGGATGGAGCGGCCGGAGCGCGACAACCAGATACGCCCCTACCTTCCCGCCTCGCGCCCGATGGCGCCGGACGAGACCAGCGAGCGGCTCCTTTCCCGCCCGCGCGAGGAGAACGAGGCGGCGCCGATGCGCTTCCGTCTCGGCACGCACGGCGACGCCTTCGCGGAAGGCACCATTACCCCCGGCACCGCGGACGCTTTCGCAGAGTTCCTGGCGGAGCAACGCGCGGCCGGCGTGAAGGAGGTCGTGCTTCATTCGCCCGGCGGCTCGGTCAACGACGCGACCGCGATGGCGCAAACGATCCGCGATCAGGGCCTCGACACGCGCATCCTGCCCGACGGCTACTGCGCGTCCTCCTGCCCGCTCGTCTTCGCCGGCGGGGTCAAACGTTTCGCCGACAAGACGTCGTGGATCGGCGTGCACCAGATCTTCGCGCTGACGACGGCGTTCGGCTCGCTCGCCGACGGCATGGAGGAAGCGCAGGTCGTAAGCGCGGAGGCGCAAGACCTCCTCGCCGGCTTCGGCGTCGATCCGCTCGTCTGGACGCGCGCTATGTCGACGCCGAAGGAGAAGCTCTACCTCTTTACCCCGGACGAGCTGATCAAGCTCAAGCTCGCGACGAAGGTAGAGGGCTAAAAGGACGGCCGTTTCTCTCGAGTCGAGACGCTACCAAGCAGGCGACCCGACAGGTGTCGGCGGGCAGGGATCGGGCGGTGACTGCCAGGTTGTCAGGTAACGCTCGAAGACGATATCGCCCTTCCCGGCGTTGCAGTTTCCCGAACTCTTTGGCGTGCCGAGGCCCTGGCAGACCCAGCATCTGTCCGCCGCGCAGGAGTTGGAATAGTGGTTCCCGGAGCGGACGGTCCGGATATCCTCTGGGATGGCGAAGTCGTTGTCGGTGCCATCATAGATCGTGTACGTTTGCGTGTTGTACGTGCAATTGTAGACGTGCACGGTGGCGGCAAATGCCGGCGCCAACACCACCGCTGCGATCGCGACGCCAAGCAGCGGGGCAATGAGAATCCTGCTGAGCATGCATGCCTCCTTGAAGGTCGATCCCGAAGCCTCCAGCAGTGCTCGAGGTTGGGCGATTGAACGAGGCCCGCTGAATCTGTGCCTCGCCTTCTTGGATAAGCGGCAGCCGTAGCAAAGCGGGGAATGCGCTACTTAGAGTTTTAAACGATAAGATGACCTAGGCGCCGGCACGGAAGCAGTCCCGACACATCCGCCCGGCCTCATCCGAGATCGCTTGTTCTTTGCCGCCAATCCCCCGCACTGCGACGGCGAGGACTCGCTCAATTGAGCTGGCGGCCGCCGCCAAGGATGATCCGAGTCGGGCTGGTGGCGAGCTGGCTCTCGGACGTGTTGAGTGCAATGATATCCTTGACGATCGCTAGCGCCTGATAGCTGTAGTGGGTTTCCGGCGCGCTAAGTTCCTGTCGGGGGATCCAATAGCCTTCACCGTCGACCCGGACCGCAACCGCCCCGCGGCCAGCGCTCCCGCCTGACTTGACCAGGAATATCGGAATGCTCCGGCCATCTGGCGCACTCAGGCGTAGCAAGCCGCCGTCTGCTCCCGTGTAGGCCGACCTCACCACCTCCCCGAGGTAGCTGACGACTTCGTGCGGCGAACGAAGAACAAATCCGGTGCCCTTGGTGGCGAACAGAGACTGCGACGAGAGGCCGGAGTTCAATGTGACCGTTGAGGCGCCGTCCTTGTCGATCTCCAGATGCGGGTTGTTGATGACAATGGCCTCAACCAGCGTCCTGAACTTGTCGAACTCGCAAGGATTCGTGGGGTCATTGTAAAATTGGATGATGCCGGACGCGCGCTTGCCGACACCCGGCACGCCTTGATCATCCGCGCAGGCGGCGTTGAGCACGTCGCTGAAGTTATTGCAGATGCCCTGGCGGGCGCTCGGCAGCGCGGCGAACTGCGCGTTGCATCTGTCGAGTGCGCTTCTGATCACCTGGTCGTATTCAGCGCGGGTGATAGCGACCGTTTCGAGCAGGAGCGCGAGCGTGAGGTTGAGATGCGTGCGGTCGCGGCTCTCAGTCAGCGCCAGAAAGAGCTTTGGCGAAATCGGCGTATGCATGGCCTGCGCGAAGTCTCTCGTCTCAAGCGACGATGCATTGGCGCTACGGTCGCGCGTGACGCTGGGCGACAAGTTGGCATTGAGCGAGAGATTGGAAAGCAAGGGTCCGTTGGTGAGAGTGAGTGGAAGGTCTCCGCCGATGCCCAAGCCCATTTGATCCGAGGTCAATTCGGAGAAGTCACCGATCGCGGAATAGTAGGTTGGGTAGCCCTTGGCTGCGCGAACGATGTTGGTGAGCAGCAGACTGTTGAATGACGCTGCGAGACCGTCGGGGACTGTCAGGAATTGTGTGCGTGAGGCCATGATGATGAAAAGAGGAGAATCATCACATGGCTATCGAGAAAGAGCTTCTGGAGCAGCTTCTGGCGGGCCGCGATCCGCAGGAGGTGTTTGCCAAGGACGGTCTTGTTGACGAGCTGAAGAAGGCGCTGTCGGAGCGCATTCTGAACGCCGAGCTCGACGAGCACCTTGGGGAAGAGCGCGCCGAAGGCAACGCCAATCGCCGCAACGGCAGCTCGCAGAAGTCGGTTCTGACCGGCACCTCGAAGATGCGGCTGACGATCCCCCGCGATCGCTCCGGCACCTTCGATCCGAAGCTGATCGCCAAATACCAGCGCCGCTTCCCGGATTTCGACGACAAGATCATCTCCATGTATGCACGCGGCATGAGCGTGCGGGAGATCCGCGGCCACCTGGAGGAGCTCTACGGCATCGACGTCTCGCCCGACCTGATCTCGGCCGTCACCGACGCCGTCCTGGAGGAGGTCGCCGAATGGCAGGGCCGGCCGCTGGAGGCCTGCTATCCGCTGGTCTTCTTCGATGCGATCCGGGTGAAGATCAGGGACGAGGGCTTCGTCAGGAACAAAGCGGTCTACATCGCGCTCGGGATCCTGGCCGACGGCACGAAGGCGATACTGGGCATCTGGATCGAGCAGACGGAGGGCGCCAAGTTCTGGCTGCGTGTCATGAACGAGCTGAAGAACCGCGGCGTCAGCGACATCCTGATCGCCGTGGTCGATGGCCTGAAGGGCTTCCCCGAGGCGATCACCACCGTGTTCCCCGACACGGTGGTGCAGACCTGCATCGTACACCTGATCCGCCACTCGCTTGCGTTCGTGTCGTGGAAGGACCGCAAGCCGGTGATGCCGGCGCTCAGGGCCATCTACCGGGCCACCGACGCCGAGGCCGGCCGGAAGGCCCTGGAAGTGTTCGAAGCGAGCCCCTGGGGCCAGAAGTATCCGGCCATCGCCTTGAGCTGGCGGCGCAACTGGGAGCACGTGGTGCCGTTCTTCGCCTTCCCCGAAGGCGTCCGCCGCATCATCTACACGACCAATGCGATCGAGGCGCTGAACTCCAAGCTGCGCCGCGCGGTTCGAACGCGCGGGCACTTCCCCAATGACGATGCGGCGATGAAGCTGCTATATCTGGTCCTCGATCGCCAGGCCGACGAGTGGAAGCGGCCGCCGCGCGAATGGTTCGAGGCCAGGACCCAGTTCGCCGTCGTGTTCGGCGAAAGGTTCGTCACTCAGTGACGCAGACGGCCTCAGCACAAAACTTCCGACAGTCCCAGACCGTCGTTGTAGTAGGTGCCGGTGCCGGCAACGATGTTCTGGCATGCAGCCAGAACGAGCGAAGCCGCAAGCCCGATTGCCAACACCCAAAACGGCGGTCGCCCTCGCCGCGCGCCGCAGTCTGCGCTGGAAGATCGGAGGGTTCCCCGCATTCGATTCAGCCACGTTCCTCGTCGTTCCATCTCGGTTAATTATGGTTAACAAACCATTACCGGTTGCAGTTCTCGGCCCGGCGTAACGCAGAGCAGTTCGTCCTGTTGCTTGCAGCCCACGCGCGCGCGCGGTATCCGCGCCCGATGCCCCGCCTCATTCTTCTTCGCCACGCGACCGCCGAACGCGCCGGCCCCGGCCAGACCGATCACGACCGCGCGCTGACCAAAGGGGGCCGAAAGGAATCGAAGGCGGTCGGCAAGACGCTCGCCAGGCGCGGCGAAGCAGTCGACCTCGTGCTTTCATCCGACTCCAGGCGGACGCGCGAGACGTGGGAGGGCGTCGCGGAGAAACTCGGCGGCGCACCGGAAGTGCGCTTCCTCCGCTCCCTCTTCGAGGCGCAGAACTATGTGCCGATCATCAAGGCTGAGGGCGGCGAGGCGGACGCGATTCTCGTTGTCGGCCACAATCCGGCGATGCACGCGACCGCGCTGACGCTTGCCGAGAGCCTTGCCGGCCGCGACGGCGACAAGCTCCGCGCCGGTTTCCCGAAGGCCGCGCTCGCGATCTTCGATTTCGAAGGCGGGTGGCAGTCGCTCCGCCCCAATCAGATGCGCCTCGTCGCATTCATCGAAGCGGACGCCGGCTGAAGGCCGCACGCGTCGCGCGCAGTGGCTCTTCACTACCCGTTAACGCTGTTTTGGCACGCTCTACCCTGAGATGCTTTGCGAGCATCCGCTTGAAAGTACCCGCGTGCGAAGGCGGGCGCTCTCGGCCGTTAGGGGGCGCGCCGACGATCCGGTTTCCCCGGATCTCGCGCGTGACGATATGAACGACGCACACGACGGCGACATCCGCGCCGCTTCCACTTCCGAACGCCGCCTGAGGCGGCTTGCGAAAGCTCTCGGCATCGCCGCTTCGCTGATGCTGACGGCGACGGCGCCGACATGGGCGCAGGTGTCGTTCTCCAAGTCGTTCACGAACGATCCGGTCATGCCCGGCGGCACGGTGACGCTCGAATACACGATCACCAACAGCGGCATCGCGCCGCTCGCCGCGCTGAATTTCACCGACGACTACGACGCCGCGCTGAGCGGCCTGTCCGCGGTCGGGCTCCCGGCGCTTTCCCTCTGCGGCGTGGTGTCGGTGCTGTCCGGCACGTCGACGCTCACGCTGGTGAGCGGCGCGCTGCTCTCGGGGCAGACCTGCGCGTTCGACATCACGCTGAGCGTCCCCGCGGGCGCCACGCCGGGAACCTATCCGAGCACCTCAAGCAATCTCCGCGAGACGTTGTTGAACGTCGCCGGTCCTGCCACGGACGATCTCGTCGTCACGGCGCCGCCCGCTCCGACCTTCACGAAGGCCTTCTCGCCCACCGCGATCACCGTCGGCGGCACCTCGACGCTGACCTTCACGGTCGACAACAGCGGGAGCACGCTGTCGGCAACCGCCCTCGATTTCAGCGACACGCTTCCCTCCGGCGTCGAAATCGCGGCCGCGCCCAGCGCCTCCACCACCTGCACCGGCGGCGCGCTGACGGCGACCGGCGGCACGACGCTGATCAGCTATTCCGGTGGCACGGTCGGCGCGAACGCGATCTGCACGGTTCAGGTCAACGTGACCGCCACGAGCGCAAATTCGTTTCTGAACACCAGCGGCGACCTTACGTCCTCGCTGGGCAATTCCGGCCCCGCTTCCGCGACATTGGATGCGTCCGCCGGGCCTGTTCCGCCGGCGTTCAGCAAGGCATTCTCGCCGAGCTCCGTTGCGGTCGGCAGCGTGTCGACGCTGACCTTCACCATCAACAACAGCGGCAACCCGGTCGACGCGGACAGCCTCGACTTCAGCGACACGCTTCCAGCCGGCGTCGAAGTCGGCGCGCCGAATGCCTCGACAACCTGCACCGGCGGCGCGCTGACGGCGACCGGCGGCACCACGCTGATCGGCTATTCCGGCGGCTCGGTTGCCGCCGGCGACAGCTGCACCGTCGACGTCGACGTGGTCGCGAATACGCCTGGCGGCCACGTCAACACGACCGGCGACCTGACCTCATCGCTCGGAAACTCGGGACCGGCCTCAGCCACCCTGACAGGAACGGCGTCGACGCTCGGCTTCACCAAGGCCTTCTCGCCGAGCACGATCCCCGCCGGCGAGATCACGACGCTCACGTTCACCATCGACAACAGCGCAAATGCGGCCACCGCGACCGCCCTCGCCTTCGCCGACAATCTGCCCTCGGGTCTGCAGATCGCCGCGACGCCGAATATCGCTAGCACCTGCACGGGCGGCACCATGACCGCGGTCGCCGGCTCGGCGCTCTTCGACTATCTGGGCGGCGCCGTCGGAGCCAATGCGATCTGCACGTTGAGCGTCGATATCCTGGCCACCGCAGAGGGTTCCTACGCCAACGTGAGCGGCGCCCTCACCTCCTCCCTGGGCAACGCCGGCACGGCGAGCGCCACGCTCACCGTTGGGATCAGCAATGACCAGGCCGTCAGTCAGACCCAGTCCGTCATCCGCCACTTCATGAGCCGGCGCGCCGATCTCATCACGATCGAGGATCCCGACCTGACGGAGCGCCTTGCTCAGGATGGCCCGCGCCTGCCGGTGGATGTGCAGGCCTCCTACACGCCGGACGGAACGGAGCTCAATTTCTCGACCAGTCTTTCCCAGTTGCGCGGGGCGATGGCCGACTTGAACGCAGCCTATTCCGACGAAGCGAAAAGCCTGCGCGCGCTCGGCTACACCGAGGCCACGAAGCCGCATCACGAGCCACCGCGGTTCGATATCTGGACGCAAGGCACTTACACGTCCTACCGCGATATCGGCCGCGGCGACGACCAGCAGGGATCCTTTGGCCTCGTCTACCTTGGCGGCGAGTGGCGCGCGCGCCGCAATCTCGTGATCGGCGTCTTGGCGCAGTTCGACGCGACCGAGGAGAGTGACGACAGCACCGGGATCGGAGCGAGCGGAACCGGATGGATGGCCGGCCCCTATGTCGCCGGCAAGTTCGCCGACGCCAGTTTCTTCCAGCTGCGCGGCGCCTATGGCCGCTCGAGCAACAACGTCTCGCCGTTCGGAACCTACGACGACGATTTCGAGACGACGCGGTGGCTTATCAGTGGAAAGTTCAAGCAACGATTCATGTTTGGCCCATGGCGTTTCACCCCGACCGCCGGACTGATCTATTTCAACGAGGAGCAGCACGACTACGTCGACGAGAACGGGCTCACCATACCGAGCCAGACCGTGGCGCTCGGACGGCTCACGATCGGGCCGGAGATCGCCTATCGCGGCGAGTGGTCGAATGGCGTGTTTTTCGAACCCTCGCTCGGCCTGACGGGAATTTGGGACTTCGTCACCGACGAAACGGACGGGCCCGCTCTCGATGGCGATGTCGTGCGCGCGCGACTCAACGGCTCTCTCGCCGTCGGCAATGCGCATGGCGGGCGCTTCAGCATGACGGCCTTCTACGACGGCATCTGCCGCTGCGACTTCAGGGCCTATGGCGGGACGATGAAGCTGTCGATGCCGCTGACCGGCGATTGACGGCGACCGCGCCGACGCTCCGGCTATACCTTGTGCGCGACGAGGACGGCGCCGACGGCGATCAGCCCAACGCCGAGCCAGTTGGCGAGCGCCAGATTCTCGCCGAGGAAGACGGCGCCAAAGATCGCGACGAGCACCACGCTTAGCCTGTCGATCGGGGCGACGCGCGCCGCGTCGCCAATCTTAAGCGCACGGAAATAGCAGAGCCACGACGCGCCGGTCGCGATCCCGGAAAGCACGAGGAAGACGAGGCTCCGCGGCGCGACCGTATCGATCCGCTCCCACGATCCCTCCAGCGTCAGGATCGCCGCGAAGGCGATCAGGATCACGACCGTCCGCACGAACGTGGCGAAGTCGGAGCCGACGTTCTCCACGCCTATCTTGGCGAAGATCGCCGTCAGCGCCGCGAAGACGGCCGAAAGCACGGCCCAGAATTGCCAGGAGGCGAGAAGCGGCTTCATTTCCGGGCTCCCATGCCGATTGTCAGACGCCGAAACGCGCCCATATTGGTAACGGGAGAACGCCTTGCCGGCCATCACCACAGTCACCGACGAGGCGCGGATCGTCGCTGCCAATCTTTTCGACGCGGTCGCCGGCGGCGGCACGCCGACCGTCCGGCTCGGCGTCACCGGGCTGTCGCGCGCCGGCAAGACGGTCTTCATCACCGCGCTTGTCCACAACCTCGTGCACGGCGGGCGGCTGCCGCTCTTCGACGTCTATCGCGACGGCCGGCTCGTCGAGGCGAAGCTTCAGCCGCAGCCCGACGACGACGTACCGCGCTTCGACTATGAGGCGCATGTGAGGGATCTCGTCGGGCTCCGCGTGTGGCCGCAATCGACCAAGCGGATCAGCGAGCTCCGCATCGTCATCGACTACGAGTCCGGCCGCTTCCTGAAGCGGCAGCTCGGGCGCGGACAACTCAACCTCGACATCGTCGACTATCCCGGCGAATGGCTGCTCGATCTCGCGCTGCTTGGGAAAAGCTACACCGAATGGTCCGCGGAGGCGCTCGCCCTGTCGCGCGAGAAACATCGCGCCGGCGTCGCCAGGAAATGGCATGCCGCGCTCGCCGGCGTCGATCCCGATGGGCAGGAAGACGAAGCGGTGGCGCGAAAGCTCGCCTGCGCCTTCGCCGGCTACCTCTCCGCCGCCCGCGCCGACGAGCACGCGCTCTCGATGCTGCCGCCGGGCCGCTTCCTGATGCCGGGCGATCTTGAGGGATCGCCGGCGCTGACCTTCGCGCCGCTCGACGTTTCTCCCGACCACAAGCCGGCGGGCGGCTCGCTCGCGGCGATGATGGCGCGGCGCTACGAGGCCTATAAGACGCACGTCGTGAAGCCGTTCTTTCGCGATCACTTCGCGAGGCTTGACCGACAGATCGTGCTCGTCGACATGCTCGCGGCATTGAACGCCGGGCCGGCGGCGCTCCGCGATCTCGAAACGGCGCTCGCCGACGTGCTCTCCGCTTTCCGTCCCGGCCGCGCAAGCTGGCTGACCTCCATCCTGACTCGGAGGATCGACCGCATCCTCTTCGCCGCCACGAAGGCCGACCACGTGCATCACACCGATCACGACAATCTCGCAGGCCTGCTCGCACGGCTGACGCGGAGCGCCGCGGAGCGCGCCGCCTTCTCCGGCGCCAAGGTGCGTGTCGTGCCGCTCGCTGCCGTGCGCGCCACGCACGAGGTCAGCGTGAAGCGCGGCGGCGAGCGGCTCCCCGCGATCGCCGGCATCCCGATGGCGGGCGAGCGGGTCGGCGGTGAGATCTATGATGGCGAGACGGAAATCGCGTTGTTTACCGGGGATTTGCCGGACGATCCGGAGGCGATCTTCGAAGTGCCGGGGCCGACGGACGCACGTGAGCTGCAGGAGGAGGCGCTGGCGCTGCGCTTCCTGCGCTTCCGCCCGCCGCGTCTCGAAGCCACGGCGGAAGGGCTGACGCTGTCGCTCCCGCACATCCGCCTCGACCAGACGCTTGAATTCCTGATCGGCGACAAGCTCGCATGAGAACGCCCGAGAAAAGACGCCAGCCCGGCGCGGTCCGGATCGATCATCCCTCGGTCGAGATCGTCGAGGAGGATGGGCTCGAAGGACTCGAGCCGGTCGAAGCCGACGCGCACCAGGCGGTCGAGGAGATCGTGCATCCGCCGCATCGCGGCATCCGCTTTGGCGCGCTCGCGGCAGCGACAGGCGGCGCCGTCGCGTCGCTGGCGATCGGCATCGCCTTCGACGCCCTCGTCCGCGATCTCTTCGCCCGCGCCGAATGGCTGGGCTGGCTCGGGCTCGGGCTGGTCGCGCTCTTCCTCTTCGCGCTCCTCGCGCTCGTCGGACGCGAGCTTGCCGGGCTCTTCCGGCTGAAGCGGCTGGCGCGGCTCCGCATCGCCTGCGACGAGGCGGCGGTCAGCGACAACCGCGACGACGCCGTCGCGGCGCTTCGCGCCGTGCTCCATCTCTATCGCGGCCGTCCCGACACCGCGCGGGCGCGGCGGACGGTCGCCGCGCAGCTCACGGAGATCATCGACGGGCGCGATCTCCTGGTGCTCGCGGAGCGCGATCTCGTCGCGCCGCTCGATGCCCGCGCCAAGGCGCTCGCCTCGGCCGCCGCGCGGCGCGTGTCGGTGGTGACCGCGGTCAGCCCGCGCGCCTTCTTCGACGTCGCTTTCGTGCTCTTCGAGAGCGTGCGGCTCATCCGCCGAATCGCCGCGATCTATGGCGGGCGGCCGAGCACGCTCGGCCTCTTCCGCCTTCTGAAGGCAGTGCTCAGCCACCTCGCCGTCACCGGCTCGATCGCGATCGGCGACACCATCCTGCAACAAGTGGTTGGGCACGGCCTTGCCGGGCGGCTTTCAGCCAAGCTCGGCGAGGGTGTGGTGAATGGCCTGATGACGGCCCGGATCGGACTTTCGGCGATGGATGTCTGCCGGCCGCTCCCCTTCCTTGCGGCGGAACGGCCGCGTCTGAAGGACCTTGCCGGAAATTTGGTGACGTCAGGCGAAAGCGGTGCTGACGCGGCGTCAACAAAGCGTTAGGCTTAATGATCCGTTCAGCTCTTGTTCCCTAGAGTCCTGCGGAACCAGCGTCTTCTTATCCGGAGCCGTCTCATGCCCCGCATTGCCGCATTTGCCCTCTCCGCCGCCGTTGCGCTCGCAGCGCTGCCCGCGCACGCGGGCGACGCCGGGGATTTCATGCTGCGCTTCTCCGGCGCGTGGGTGGGGACTGGGCAGGTCCTCTTCGGCGCGGAGCCGCGGCCGGAATTCGCCTGCGACATCAAGGGCGATCCGAGCGACAGCAAGCTGACCTTCGACATGACCGGGCAGTGCCACATGGGCGCGTTCTCGGCGCCGATCTACGGGCAGGTCCGCTACGATACCGGCACCCGCAGCTATTACGGTCAGTTCCTGGGGGGAGCCAACGGCGCCGGTGCCGATATTGTCGGCGCACAGGCCGGAGAGAGCATCTCGCTGAAGCTGATGCGCGGCTCGATGCAGGGCCGCCTCGCCGCCGAAACGACCAACGCCGACGAGATGAAGGTTCTGATCTATTACCGTGACCCGGCGACCAAGACCGAGACCCCGGTGATCGCCATGGGCTTCACGCGCAAGGATGTCATCACAGGATCGATCGCGCCGGCGCATTGAACGAGGCCGTGGCCGGCGGGCGCTGAGCCTCTCCCCATTTGGGAGGCGCTTGGGCGCACTCGCCGCAGTGCTCATCGCTTTCGTCGCCTCTTCCGCCTTCGCTGACGAAGCTGTCGACCTCGAGCTCGTGCTTGCCATCGATGCGTCGAGCTCGGTCGACGACAACGAATGGGCGTTGCAGCGCGCAGGCTACGCGGCCGCATTTCACGATCGCAAAATCCAGGCGGCGCTCGCCTCGGGCCCGAAGAAGCGCGTGGCGATCTCCGTCGTCGTGTGGGCGGACGCCACGGTGCCGCGCTGGGAGAGCCAATGGTTCGTGCTCTCGACGCCACAGGACGGCGAGCGCATGGCAAGCTTCATGGCGGCGCTGCCGCGCATCCCGGCGGGCGGAACGGGCATCGGCGCCGGTCTCGCCGCGGCGGTCCGTAAATTCGAGCGGAACGGGCTTTCAGCGCCGCGCGAGGTCGTCGACGTCTCCGGCGACGGGCGCGAGACGCCGCCACGCGAGAATGTGGTGCTCATCCCGATGGCGCATGCGCTCGCCGAGGCGAAGGGCGTCACCGTCAACGGCCTCGCCATCGTCAACGAGGATCTGAGCCTCGAGAGGTGGTACCGCGACAACGTCATCGCCGGCCCGGGGAGCTTCGTCATGACGGTACTGGACTACACGAGCTTCGCCGTGGCGATCCGCAAGAAGCTGCTCAAGGAGATCGAGCACCAGGAGCGGCTGAGCCTGCGCTGAGGGGCGCCTAGGCGATCCGCGTCTTCGCGAGCCGCGCTTCGTCAAGGTCAACGCCGAAGCCAGGCTTCTCGGAGAGCACGATGATGCCGTCGGACGTGACGTCCTGCGTCTCCGTCATCATGTAGTCGCGGCGATCGAGCGACCATTCCGGCGGGTCGTAGGGGAACTCCAGGAACGGCCCGTTGGCGAGCCCGCAGGTGAAGTGCGCGTTGGCGACGTAGGAGAGCCCGTTCGACCAGGTGTGCGGCGTGAAGATCATGCCGGCGGCCTCCGCGGCCTGGGCTACCGGGCGAAGCCCGGTGATGCCGCCGGTCAGCGCCACGTCGGGCTGCAGCACGTCGAGGCAACCCTCTTCGATCAGATCGCGGAACTCGTAGAGCTCACGGTCCATCTCACCGCCGGCGATCTTGATTTCGACGGCGTCGCGAAGTCGTCGCATGCCCTTGCGGTCGCCGCGATGCAGCGGCTCCTCCATCCAGTAGACGGAGAGGCGCTCGAGCGCGCGCGCGACCGGCAGCGCCTGGTCGAAGGTCCACGGTTCCTCGTCGTCATGGCTCATGCGCCAACCCTGATTGCAGTCGACCATGAGCTCCAGTTTGTCGCCGACCCGCTTCCGCACAGCCTCCAGGGCCTTGATGTCGTCGCGCCAATCGCCGCGGTGGAAGCGCAGCTTCAGCCCGCGGAAGCCGCGCGCGAGATAGCGCTCCGCGGCCTCCGCCATTTCTCCGGCGTCGCGCAGCGTCGCCGACGAAGCATAGGCCGCGGTGCGGTCGCGCCGCCCGCCGAGGAGCTTCCACACGGGCTCGCCGGCGATCTTGCCACAGAGGTCCCAGAACGCGAGGTCGAGCGGCCAGCAGCGCCCGTAGTGGAACTGGATGTTGTCGAGAATTCTTGCGTGACGCTCGACATCGCGCGGATCGCGGCCGACGAAGAGATGCTCGTGGCCAGAAAAGCCGGTCATCGTGTCGCCCGAGCCGATCCCCTCCAGCCCCTCGTCGGTCTTCACACGCACGATCGTCGCCTCGAATTTTTCGCGCGGGCGAAAATCCCAGCTCGGCCGGAACGGCGGGTCGAGGGGGAGGCGATGATGCGTGATCTCGATAGCTGAGATTTTCATGGGACCGACGGGAGAACCCTCTCCCATGGGGAGAGGGTGTCGCCGAAGGCGACGGGTGAGGGGTTGCCGCGCCACCGAGAATTCATCTGGCTCCGCACCCCCTCATCCGGCCGCTTCGCGGCCACGTTCTCCCCCTGGGAGAAGGATGGGCGTCAGGTGCAGCGTCATCTCCGCGAGCGGCAAGATATCTTCATCCGCGACGAAGCGCTTGGTGGACTTTCGCATGGCGGCGTTTTCCGGCGCGGCCATGTGCGCGGCGAGCGCCTCGGCGGTCAGACCCGGAGCGGCCTTCAGGACATCGAGCTCAAGGCCGATCGCGGTCGCAAGCTTGCGGAAGGCGGCAGGAACGGCATCCGCGTCCGCGCCCTCCCCCATCGCCTTGGCGACGCGCGCGAACGCGTCGCGGTTCCCTTCGACCACCCACTCCGCGGTAGCGGCCATGGCGAGTGTGACGGCATGGCCGTGCGGCACCGGCGCGAGGCTTCCGAGCGCATGGCCGATATTGTGGGCGAGCGCCGTTCCCGCCTTGTGGATCGCCAACCCGCCGAGCGCCGCCGCCTCCAGCATTTTTCCGCGCGCACGAAGATTTCCGGGCTCGTGCACGGCGGCCGGAAGATGTTCCACCACGAGACTTATCGCTTCGTAGGCCGCCACGTCGCTTTCCGGCGCGGCGTTCCGATTGGTCGCCGCCTCGATCGCGTGGACGAGCGCGTCCATGCCGGTCATCGCGGTTACCTTCGGAGGTAACCCCACGGTCAGTTCGGGATCGAGCACCGCGAGGTCGGCTTCGAGCGGCGTCCCCCAGAACCAGAACTTGGTCTTCGCCGCATCCGAAATGACCGAGATGCCGGTCATCTCCGAGCCGGTACCTGCGGTCGTCGGCACGCAGACGATCGGCACGGATTTTTCCGGCAGCGGCTTCGCGGCGAGACGGAAATCGGAGACCGGCGCGTCGGTGCCGAGCATCACCGCGGCGAGCTTTCCGGCATCGAGCGCCGAGCCGCCGCCGAGACAGACAACCGCCTTCGCGGCGGCAAGCTTGCCGACCGTGCGCGCGGCCTCGACCTGCGCCTCCTTCGGCTCGCCCGCGATGTCGGCGTAGGTGGCGACGAGGAGGCCGCCCTGCCTGAGCGCCACCGCGGCGCGCTCCACGATGCCGAAGGGTTTCAGCCCGGAATCGGCGACGAGGAGGACCGGAGCGCCCTGACCGACAAGCGCAGCAACCTCGGCGCCGAGGCCCATGAGCGACCCGGCGCCCGAAATCGTTCGCGGGCCATAGGAAACGCCATGGAAGGACATGCTGACCCCGTCGCGACTTGTATGATCCTTCTCCCCTCGCGGGGAAGAGAACGCTTAATGGACAGGCCCTTCGCTCTCAACCTCGATCACCGGCTTCATCGCCATCAGCTGCTCGTGCGGCAGGTGACAGAGGATGCGGTGCCCCGGCGACGGCTCGAAGATCGGTGGCGGGATCACGTCGCAGGTGCCGGCGATCATGTAGGGGCAGCGGGTGGAGAACGGGCAGCCCTTCGGCGGGTTCGATGGGGAAGGAATTTCCCCGGAGAGCAGCACCTTGCGCTTCTTCACCTTCGTGTCGGCGATCGGCACGGCGGAAAGAAGCGCTTCCGTATAGGGGTGGTAGGGTGGCGAGAAGATCTCGTCCGTCGTCCCCTGCTCCATGATCTGCCCGAGATACATGACGACGATGCGGTCGGCGAGATAGCGCACCACCGAAAGATCGTGACTGATGAAGAGCAGCGTCGTGCGGTGGTCGTGCTGGATGTCCATCAGAAGCTCGGTCACCGCCGCCTGCACCGAGACGTCGAGCGCGGAGACCGGCTCGTCGGCGATGACGACGGCGGGGTTGCCTGCGAAGGCACGCGCGATGCCGACGCGCTGCTTCTGGCCGCCGGAGAGCTGGCGCGGTCGGCGCTTGGCGAAGTCGCGCGGCAGCTTCACCGTATCGAGCAGCTGCATGACGCGCGCCTGCACCTTGGCCTCGTCCGTCTCCGCCCCGAACTTGCGAATGACGCGGGCGATTTGACCGCCGACCGAGTGGCTCGGATTGAGCGTGTCGAACGGGTTCTGGAAGATCATCTGCAGGCCGGCGATCGTGCTCTTGCTGCGCTTCTCGACCGGCAGATCGCCGAGCTCGAGATTGCCGAGAACGACATGGCCGTCGGTAGCCCCTTCAAGCCCCATCAGCACCTTGGCGAAGGTGGATTTGCCGCAGCCGGACTCGCCGACGATCGCGACGGTCTCCGCTTCGCGCGCGTTGAAGCTGATTTTCTCGTTGGCTTTCACCGTCTTCGCCTCGCCGGCGAAGAACATCGCACCCTGCTCGATCGCGTAGTGCTTGGTGAGGTCGTCGACCTTCAGCACGACGTCGCCGGGCGCCGTGGCTTCGCGCTCGGTCCCGGCGCCGAGCCGCGCGGCCCAGTCGATCTCGTCGATCCTGACGCAGCGCGATGCGTGGAAGTCGCTGCTCGGCACCTCCAACATCGGGATTTCCCCGGCGTCGCAGCGCCCGGCAACGAAGAAATCGCAGCGCGGGCCGAAGTTGCAGCCGGGCGGACGCTGATGCGGCAGCGGAAGCTGGCCGGGAATGGCGACGAGCGGATGGCTGTTCTTGTCGGCGCCGGGAATGGGGATCGAGGCGAAGAGGCCGCGCGTATAGGGATGGCGCATGGCGTCGAAAACGGTGGCGATCGAGCCCACCTCCACCGCCTCGCCGGAATACATCACCGTGATGCGGTCGCAGGTCTCCAGAATCAGCCCGAGATTGTGGGAGATGTAGATCATCGACGTCCCGAACTCGGACGCGATCTCCTTGATGAGCTCGACGATTCCTGCCTCGACCGTCACGTCGAGCGCGGTCGTCGGCTCGTCGAGCAGGAGGAGCTTCGGATTGGAGAGCAGCGCCATGGCGATAACGACGCGCTGCTGCTGGCCGCCCGAGATCTGATGCGGATAGGAGTTCATGATGCGGTCGGGATCGGGCAGGCGGACGCTGGCAAGCATCTTGCGCGCGCGCTCCATCGCCTCGGCCTTGCCGACGCCCTCGTGATAGATCGGCACCTCGGCGAGCTGCTCGCCGCACATCATCGACGGGTTCAGCGAAGCCATCGGCTCCTGGTAGACCATGGCGATCTTGGAGCCGCGGATCTGGCGTAGCTCCTCCTCGCTCATCGCCCGCATGTCGCGGCCTTCAAACAGAATCTCGCCGGAGACGACGCGCCCGTTCGAGCCCATGTACTGCATGATGGCGAGCGCCACGGTCGACTTGCCGCAACCGGATTCGCCGACGATCCCCTGCGCCTCGCCCGGCATCAGCTTCATGTTGAAGTCGACGACCGCCGGAATCTCTCCGGCGCGGGTAAAATACGAGATGCAAAGCTTACGGCACTCGAGCACCGGCACTTCGCCCGGCGTCGCTCGTACGTCGTGTGTCGCAGCGCTTTCCAGCATCAGTCCCTCATGCTCATTTCGCGCAGGCCGTCCGCCATCAGATTGAAGCCGAGGATGAGGCTCGACACCGAAAGCGCCGGGATGAGGAGCATGTAGGAGAACTTGAAGACCAGCGCCGTGGACGAGGCCTCCTTGATCATCAGCCCCCAGTCGGGATCGGGCGGCTGCAGGCCGAGTCCCAGGAAGGTCAGCGTGGTGATGGCGACGGTGGTGTAGCCGAGCCTGAGGCAGGCATCGACGATGAGCGGCCCGCGCACGTTCGGCAGCAGCTCGATCACCATGATCCAGAGCGCCGACTCCCCGCGCGTCTGCGCCGCGAAGATGTAGTCGCGCGTCTTCACGTCGAGCGCGAGCCCGCGCACGATGCGCATGATCGCCGGCGCCGAGGAGAAGGTGACGGCGATGACGATGTTGAATCCCGACGGCCCGAGATAGTTCAGGATCAGGATGAAGAGGATCATCACCGGGAAGGACAGAAGGACGTTGGCGAAGAACGAGACCACCTGGTCCCACCAGCCGCCGAGATAGCCGGCGATCAGGCCGAGCATGGTGCCGACGATATAGGCGACGACGGTCGCCGTGATGCCCCAGACGATGACGCGCTGGCAGCCCCATATCGTGCGCGCCAGCATGTCGCGCCCGCGTGAGTCGGTGCCGAGCCAGTAGAACACGCCGTTCTTCTCGGTGAACGGGGTGACGAAGGGGGCGACCGGCTTGTTCGGGTCGAGAAGCGGGAGGTAGGGCGCCGTGACAGCGAGGACGAGCCATATGAAGACGAGCGTCACCCCGACGATCGCGATCGGCGACTCCCGCCAGCTCCAAACGGCGGTGGCATAGAGGAGAAGGGCGGCCGGGATTGCCGGCAGGAGGACAAGGCTCTGCGCATCGCCGAGCTGGCGCTTGAACATCACGTAGGCAACGAGCGGACCCCACATCAGCAGCAGCAAGACAAGCACGCTGCGCGGCTGCGCCAGCCTGGAGAAGAGCGGGCGGGGCGGAAGCGGTGCGGCGACGACGGCCATCTTCTCCCCTAGCTGAAGCGGATGCGCGGATTGAGAAAAGTGTAACCCACGTCGGAGATGAGCTGCGACAGAACGGCGACGAGTACGGCGGCGAGCGTCGCCGCCTGCACGACGTAGAGGTCGCCGAAGAGCGCAGCGTCAAGCAGGAGCTTTCCGAAGCCGTTGTACTGGAAGAAGACCTCCACGACGACGACACCGGAGAGCAGCCAGTTGAGCTGCAGGATGATCACCGTGAAGGGCGCGATCAGCGCGTTCCGCAAGACGTGTCGCATGATCACGCGGCGGTACGGAATTCCCTTCAACACGGCCGTGCGAATGTATTGCGAGGTCATCACCTCGGCGACGGAGGCGCGCGTCATTCGCGCCACGTAACCAAAATCGTAGAGAACGAGCGTCAAGACCGGCAGCACGATGTATTCCAGCCCGTCGCCCTTCGACTTCGCCGGCAGCCAATGCAGGCCGAGCGCGAAGACGACCGTGAGGATGATCGCTGTCGCGATTTCGGGAATCGAGGTGAAGAGCACCGACAAGAAGGTGATCACGCGATCCTGCGCCCTGCCCTCCTTTATGCCCGCCAAGACGCCGGTCACCAGTGCGAGCGGGATCATCAGCGCGAAGACCCAGAACGCGAGGATGCCGGTCTTGATCAGCGCGTGGCCGAGGAGAAAGCCGACGTCGGCGTTCTTCTGGAAGGAGCGGCCGAAATCTCCGTGGGCGAGCCCCCAGACCCATTTTCCGTAGCGCTCGTAGATGGGGACGTTCAGCCCCTTGTTCTCCAGCCACTTCTCGTAGTCGGCCTGCGTCAGCGTCGCGACGGCAAACCCGCCGAGCTCGTTGACCGCAAGCTGCTTCTTGAATTTCGGGCTATCGAAAACGACGAAGAGAACAAGCGAAACGACGAGCATGATCAGCGCCATCTGCAGAAGCCGCTGCAGGATGAGCTTCACCATGGCCGCTCGCCCCCCTGACGCTGTTCCCCTCCCCCCTGCGGGGAGGGGTTAGGGGAAGGGGAAAGATGCAGGCTGCAACGTCCTTCCCCCTCCCTGCCTCCCCCGCAAGGGGAGGATTGGCGCGCTCCGTCGCTGCGCTTAGGATTCGATCCAGACCTTGTTGAACTGATGGTACTGGGTCGGGTGCGGCGGATAGTTGTGCACCTTGCTGGTGACGATCGTGTAGACCGGCCGCCAGATGGGCTGCACCATGATGGCGTCGTCCTGGAGGATCTGCTCCACCGGCTCCATCAGCTTACGGCGCGCCTCGACGTCGAGCGTCGCCTCCGCCGCGTCGAGATGCTTTTCCCATTCCGGATTGTTGTAGCCGGTTTCGTTCCAGGCGACGCCGGCGCGATAGGCGAGCGAGAGCACCATCGTTCCGAGCGGCCGGTGCGTCCAGGACGTGGCGCCGAACGGCGTCGCGGTCCAGACCTCCCAATACTTCGAAGCGGGCATCACGTTGACGTTGAGGGTGACGCCGGCCTCCTTCAGCTGATCGCGCATGGCTTCGGCGACCGCCTGGTGCCACGGGCCGTCGGTGTTGCCGACGTCGATCGTGATCTCCAGGTTCTCCTTGCCGGCATCCTTGAGCAGCGCCTTCGCGGCCTCGACGTCGCGCACCAGCGGCGGCAGGGCGAAATACTCCGGATGGATCGGTGCGACGTGGTGGTTCTCGGCGACGTCGCCGGCCTCGCCGAAGATCAACGTGCGCAGGACCGAATTGTCGACCGACTTCACGATCGCCTGACGCACGCGCTTGTCGGTGAACGGCTCCTCGGTGACGTGGAAGCGGCAGCATACGGTCTGTGCCGTCCGCGCCGCGATGATCTGGCCATCGAGCGACTGGGCGAGCGGCATCTGCTCGATGCCGAACTGGTAGATCGCGTCCACCTCGCCGGAAGCGAAAGCCGGCAACTGATTGTCGGCCGTGTAGTTCAGGTAGTGTATCTCGTCGAGGTAGACGTCACCACCCCAATAGTCGCCCTCGCGGCGCTTCAGGATCGCGCGGTCGTCGACGGCGAACTCGGCGAGCTGGTAGGGGCCGGTGCCGACATGGTTCTCGGAGAACGGCTTCTTGAAGTCGCGATGCACGATCGCGGTCGGATAGTTGTAGAGGTCCTCGGGCGCCGAAAGGACCGACTTGGTGAGATGCAGGCGCACGGTGTAATCGTCAACGCGCTCGACCGCGCCGTCGTTCATCTTCTTCGCCATCTTCGGCGTGCCGTCGTCGTTCTTCTCGCCGGTGTCGTATTCCTGGAGCATCGCGGCGAACGTCGAGAGGCCGGCATTGGAGGACGCGACCGCCGGGTCCATCCAGCGCGTGAAATTGAAGACCACGTCGTCGGCGTTGAAATCGTCGCCATTTGACCACTTCACGCCCTTGCGGACGTGGAAGGTCCAGGTCTTCAGGTCGTCCGATGCATCCCAGCTCTCGGCCAGCATCGGATGCGTGACGTTGTTCGGATCGGTGAAGGACATGTATTCGAGCATCTGCCGCGTCACGTTCGACATCTGCGTCCAGTCGTAGTTCGCCGGGTCCTCCATCTTCTGGATTTCCATGGCGACGCGCAGAATGCCGCCCTTCTTGGCGTTCGGGTCGTCCATGAAGGGCATTTCCGCGGCAAACACCGGTACGGGCAGCCCGGCCATGGCGTAGGCCGCACCGGCCGATACGCCGACCAGGGCCGCCACGCGGATGAACTCGCGCCGGCTCAAACGCCCGCGTTCCATCAGGTCGAATGCCTCCTTCGCCTTCGGATGGAGGCGGTCGGTATCTTTCGAAGACGCCATCTTCCCTTCTCCCTTTTTTAGGTGGCCACCACGCGGCCATGTTTCCGGAGGGACGCCCGCTTTCCTCGATCTTTCGTCAAGGATCGCGCACTTCCTCTTGTCGCAGAACCTAACATGCGGAGGGCGCAGCGTAGCAAGCCCCCTACCCGACCGCCCGGACATTTGCTTTGTTGGTGTCGTGATGGGATTAGTCGATGTCGCGATCAGATCGTTTCCGCGACTCAATTCAGCTTTGGTTGCGGATGCGCAGGCGGGCCTGATCGCTTCGCCGCGCAACTGACGCGGGGCCGCGCGCGGCCTGCAAGGAAGGCGTTGAATGCTCGAGGCGGGCGAAGAGCCTCCACAGCGCCGCGCCCGGCGGTCCGGCGGGCGCGCCGGCAATCGGCAGCGCGCCGGCACTGCGGCGATCCACCAGACTCCGTGGACAATTCCTGAAAACCGCGACCGGCCGGTCGAGCCGCTCGATGAGGAGGGAGTGGAGCGCATCCACAACGGCGCCATGCGTATCCTGGAGGAGATCGGAATCCTCTTCCTGAACGCGGAAGCATTGAAGATCCTGAAGGACGCCGGTTGCGACGTCGACATGGCGGAGCAGCGCGTAAAGATGGATCGCGCATTCGTGATGCAGCAGGTGAAGAAGGCGCCGAAGAGCTTCACCATCACACCGCGCAATCCGGAGCGCCGCGTGACCGTCGGCGGCGATTCCATGCTCTTCGTCAACGTGTCGAGCCCGCCGAACGCCATGGACCTCGACCGCGGCCGGCGACCGGGCAACCGCGAGAGCTTTCGCGACTTCATGAAGCTCACGCAATACTTCAACTGCATCCATCTCGCCGGCGGCTATCCGGTCGAGCCCATCGATATCCACGCCTCGATCCGCCATCTCGATGCGATCCACGACAAGCTGACGCTGACCGACAAGGTCGTGCACGCCTATTCGCTCGGGAAGGAGCGCGTCGAGGACGCGATGGAGATGGTGCGGATCGCCGGCGGCCTCACGCACGAGGCGTTCGAGGCGACGCCGCATATGTACACGAACATCAATTCCTCTTCGCCGCTGAAGCACGACTTTCCGATGCTCGACGGGGCGATGCGGCTCGCGCGCCGCGGCCAGCCGACGATCGTGACGCCGTTCACGCTTTCAGGCGCCATGGCTCCGGTGACGATCGCCGGGGCGGTGGCGCAGCAGACGGCGGAGGCGCTCTGCGTCATCGCGCTCCTGCAGGTGATCCGTCCCGGGCTTCCCGTCGTCTACGGCTCGTTCACGTCGAACGTCGACATGAAGTCCGGTGCCCCCGCCTTCGGCACGCCGGAATATGTCCGCGCGACGCAAATATCGGGGCAGATGGCGCGCTACTACGGACTGCCGCTCCGCGCGTCGAATGCCTGCGCCGCCAATGCGCCCGACGCTCAAGCGGCCTGGGAAAGCGCCAATTCACTCTGGGCCTGCATCACCGGCAAGGCGAACATCGTCTACCACGCGGCGGGCTGGCTCGAGGGCGGGCTCATCGCTTCCTACGAGAAGTTCGTCATCGACTGCGAGACGCTGCAGCAGGTGATCCACTACATGAAGCCGATCGGCACGACCGACGACGACATCGCGGTCGACGCGATTGCCGCGGTCGGCCCGCGCAGCCATTTCTTCGGCGCCGCTCACACGCAGGCGCGCTACGAGACCGCCTTCTACAGTCCCTTCCTCTCCGACTGGCGGAACTATGAATCCTGGGAACTGGCCGGCGCGATCGAGACGCCGCAGCGCGCCAACGCAATCTGGAAGCAGATCCTCGCCGAGTTCGAGCCGCCGCCGCTCGACCCGGCGATCGCCGAGGAGCTTGCGAGCTTCGTCGAACGGCGCAAGCGCGAAGGCGGCGCGCCGACGGACTTTTGAGACATCGTAGCAAGGCATGCTGGGAGGCTGACCGCCGATGAAATCCCATACTCAAGTCGCGGTGATCGGCGGCGGCGTTGTCGGCTGCTCGGTGCTCTACCATCTGACCAAGGCCGGCTGGAAGGACGTCACGTTGATCGAGCGCGCGGAGCTGACCTCCGGCTCGACCTGGCACGCGGCCGGCGGCTTCCATACGCTGAACTCCGACCCGAACGTCGCCAAGCTGCAGGCCTACACGGTCGGGCTCTACAAGGAGATCGAGGCGATCTCCGGCCAGTCCTGCGGGCTGCACCTGACCGGCGGGTTGCAACTCGCCGACACGCCTGAGCGGCTCGACTGGCTGAAGATGGCGCATGCGCGCGGGCGCTATCTCGGCATGGAGACGGAGATCATCTCTGCCGCGGAGGCGAAGAAGCTCCTCCCCTTGATCGACGAGAAGTATTTCGTCGGCGCGATGTGGGACCCGATCGAGGGCCATCTCGACCCCTACGGCACCGCGCACGCCTACGCCAAGTCGGCGCGTCTCGCCGGCGCTGAGATCGTGCTCCACAACCGGGTCACGGAACTCGTTCAGAATGTCGACGGTTCTTGGAAGGTGGTCACGGAGCAAGGGACGATCGAAGCCGAGCACGTGGTGAATTGCGGCGGCCTGTGGGCGCGCGAGATCGGCCGCATGGTCGGGCTGGAGCTGCCGGTGCTCGCCATGGAGCACCACTACATTCTGACCGAGGACATGCCGGAAGTCGCCGAGATCAATCGCGCGACCGGCAAGGAGATCGTTCACGCCATCGACTTCTCCGGCGAGATCTATACCCGGCAGGAGCGCCAGGGCTTGCTTCTCGGGACATACGAGAAGGCGGCGACGCCGTGGTCGCCGAAGGTGACGCCGTGGGATTTCGGGCAGGACCTCTTGCAGCCCGACCTCGATCGCATCGCGCCATCGCTGGAAGTCGGCTTCAAGCATTTCCCCGCGGTCGAGAAGGCCGGCATCCGCAAGATCATCAACGGCCCCTTCACCTTCGCGCCGGACGGCAACCCGCTTGTCGGCCCGGTCAAGGGGCTGCGGAATTTCTGGTGCGCCTGCGCCGTCATGGCCGGGTTCAGCCAGGGTGGCGGCGTCGGCCTCGCGCTGTCGAACTGGATGGTCGACGGCGATCCCGGCTTCGACGTGTGGGCGATGGATGTCGCCCGCTTCGGCGACTGGGCGACGCTCGGCTATACGAACGCCAAGGTGCGCGAGAACTATTCGCGCCGTTTCCGCATCCGCTTCCCGAACGAGGAGCTTCCCGCCGCGCGCCCCAACCAGACGACGGCGCTCTATGACAAGATGATCGCGCAGGGCGCGGTCATGGGCGACTCCTGGGGGTTGGAGACCCCGCTCTGGTTCGCGCCGAAGGGCGTCGAGCCGAAAGACATCGTCTCCTTCCGCCGCTCCAACGATTTCAGCCATGTGAAATCGGAATGCAGGGCCGTGCGAGAGCGCGTCGGCGTAACGGAGATCGCGAACTTCGCAAAATACTCGATCACCGGCCCGGGCGCCGAGGCGTTCCTGTCGCGGGTGATGACGAACCGCATGCCGAAGACCGGACGCATCATGCTTTCGCCGATGCTGAACGAGAAGGGCAAGCTCATCGGCGACTTCACGATCGCCAAAGCGGCTGAGGATCGCTTTTTCATGTGGGGATCGAGCCAGGCGCAGATTTATCACATGCGCTGGTTCGAGCGGCACCTTCCCGGCGACAAGTCCGTCGCGATCCGCCCGCTCGGCATGGACCTTGTCGGCCTTTCGATCGCCGGGCCGAAGGCGCGCGACGTGCTCGCCAAGCTTACCGACGACGATGTCTCGAGTGCCGCCTTCCGCTTCCTCGATTTCCGCGAGACGCATCTAGCCTCGGTGCCCGCGCTGGTGAATCGCGTCACCTATACCGGCGACCTCGGCTACGAGATCTGGGTCGCTCCGGAATATCAGCGCCGCCTCTACGCGAAAGTGATGGAAGCAGGCGAAGAGTTCGGCATCGCGAATTTCGGCATGCGCGCCCTCCTCTCGCTCAGGCTGGAGAAGAACTGGCCGACCTGGTTCCGCGAGTTGCGCCCGATCTACGGGCCGTTCGAGGCCGACGTCGGCCGCTTCGTCGACCTGAAGAAGAACGATTTCATCGGGCGCGAGAAGGCGGCTGAAGAAAAGGAGAGCGGCGGCACGTTGAAGCGCGTCACCTTCGCGGTCGATGCCGACGACGCCGACGCGCTCGGCGACGAGCCGATCTGGCACGACGGCAAAGTGATCGGGTGGGTCACGTCGGGCGGCTATGCGCATTTCGTCGAGCGCTCGCTCGCTCAAGGCTATGTGCCGAAGGAGCTGGCAGCCGACGGTGCGGCGTTCGAGATCGAGATCATCGGCGAGCGCCGCCCTGCTGCGATCCAGGCCGAGCCGCTCTTCGATCCGGAAGGCGCAAGGATGCGCGGCTAGGCCGCGCATCGCTGTTTTGCGATCCACGCGCCGCTTAGTCTTCAGGCAGGAACGCCGGGTTGAAGAGGATTTCCCAGAGGTGGCCGTCGGGGTCCTGGAAATACCCGGCATATCCGCCCCAGAAGGTCTTCTGAGCTGCCTTCGCCACGTGAGCCCCGGCCTTCTCCGCCTGGCGCATGACGCTGTCGACTTCGCTTTCGCTGGCGACGTTGTGGCCGATCGTAAATTCGGTGGGGCTGCGGCCGGTCGGCGCGAGCCCAGCGTCATGGCCGATGTCGCCGCGGGCAAAGAGCGCGAGCTTCATTCCGCGTTGAAGGTCGAAGAAGGCGGCCGCACCGTGCTCGAACTCCCGACCGACGATGCCCTCGTTCGGCAGGCCAAGTCCGTCCCGATAGAACCTGACCGACGCTTCCAGATCGTCGACGCCGATCGTCAATAGACCAAATCTCGGTTTCATGGCTCGGATCTCCTTTGGCTGTGGTAGCCGGTGTTGCGGTCTTCTCTGGTGCAGTTCTGGCTGATGCCGACCCGGCGCGATTGAATGAATCGGCCAATCGCGCGCGGAGGCATTCAAAAGGGGCGGCGTTCCGCGGGCGTACGCAGCCGATGCGAGCCGCGGTCGGTGCTAATCTTGCCGAGGCGTCGCGTGATTTGAGCAGGGCGGCAAAGGCATGATGGCGACACCGGCATCGGCGGCAGGAAGGTTTCGACAACGGGCCGCCCGGGGCCCGCTACTGGGCGCGTTCGCTTCGGTGTGGGTTCATGAGATGCCGGACGCGGGTGCTTCCCCGATCATCGTGGCGCCGGACGGCACGATCGATATCCAGTGGATCGATGGGAGGTTCCGGGTTGCCGGACCGGACAAGGAACCGAAGATCGAATTTCTGCCCGCTGGAGCGATGGTCATTGGGTTTCGGTTCCGACCCGCGGTCGCCGCTGGATGGCTGGGGGTCCCGGCAACCAGAATCGTTGGGGAGCGGCTGGACCTGCAAGAGCTGTGGGGGGCTAAAGGCCGCCGGATCGCCGACAGCGTCCGCAGCCGGAACAGCTTGGCGCAGCTCGTCCAATCCCTCGAAGACCTTGTCGCCCAGGCCGCGCCCGATCACGACACGACCGACGCGGCGATGTTGGCGGCCGGGGACTTGGTCCGGACTGGACCGCCTCCTGGGACGCCACTCGTCCCGTGGCTCGGCCGTGCGCTCGCCATGAGCGAAAGGACACTCCGCCGGCGGTTTGATGCGGCGTTTGGCTATGGGCCGAAGACCCTCGATCGCATCCTCCGCCACCAGCGGTATCTGCGTCTGTCGCGCGAAGGATCTGACGCAGCGGCGATCCTGGCGGTCAAAGCCGGCTATTCCGATCAGGCGCACCTCGTCCGCGAGAGCCGCCGCCTGACCGGGAGCACGCCGCGGCAGCTCGCGCGTCTGTCGCGGGCGCAGTCCGACATGTCGGCAGCGTTCGCGGTCGCGGAAACGCCCTGACGTAGCCGCCGGCACCAAACCTCCGACAACAGCGATGTTGAGTGGGAAAGTTGGACCAGAGGGGCTTCCGCGGTACGCCGGGGTAGTGGTCGGCACGATCATTCTCCACGAAGATGCCCTTCCTACGATCGTTGAAGCGATCGACAAGATACGGACGGAGTGACAGATGAGCTGGCTTGCCGACAAAGACCCGATCCTCGGCGACAGGCGCTCGTGCGATGCGCTGGAACTCGTGATCGTGCCGCGCGTGCGCGATCTCGGCGGCTTCGAGGTGCGGCGTGCGTTGCCGCATGGCAAGCGCCAG
This sequence comes from uncultured Alphaproteobacteria bacterium, assembly GCA_963739005.1. Lineage (GTDB taxonomy): Bacteria > Pseudomonadota > Alphaproteobacteria > Rhizobiales > Afifellaceae > DASWJZ01. The sequence continues at coordinate 776,556 of CAVTYQ010000007.1, forward strand.
ATGGTCGGCCCCTTCATCTTCTTCGACCAGATGGGGCCGGTGCAGTTCATCGCCGGCCAGGGGATCGACGTGCGCCCGCATCCGCATATCGGACTTGCCACCGTCACTTATCTCTTCGACGGCCGCGTCATGCACCGCGACAGCGAGGGCAACGCCCTTGAAATCACCCCCGGCGAGATGAACCTGATGACGGCGGGGCACGGCATCGCGCACTCGGAGCGGTCGCCTGATGCCTTCCGCGTCTCGGGCGGCGGCATGTTCGGCATCCAGAGCTGGATCGCGCTTCCGATCGAGGACGAAGAGAGAGCGCCTTCCTTCCAGCATTTCGGCGCGGCCGGCCTGCCGGTGGTCGCTGATGGCGGCCTCTGGGCCCGGGTCGTCGCCGGATCCTCCTTCGGTCAGCGCTCGCCGGTCGGCGTGCGCTCCGAGTGGCTCTATGCGGAAGTCGTGCTTGAGCCCGGGACGAGTGCGCCGCTCGACCCGGACTACGAGGAGCGTGCGATCTATCTGGTCGAGGGCGAGGTGGAGATCGCCGGCGAGACGTTTACGGGCGCGCAGCTCCTGATCTTCCGCCCCGGCGACCGCATCACGGTCAGCGCCAAGAGTCGGGCGCGGATGATGTTCCTCGGCGGCACGGCGCTCGAAGGTCCGCGCTACATCTGGTGGAACTTCGTCTCCTCGCGCCGCGAGCGCATCGAGGAGGCGAAGGAGGACTGGAGGACCGGCCGCTTCGCGCCGGTCCCGGGCGAAACTGAGTTCATCCCGCTCCCCGACCGGTAGGCGCAGTCCGGGCTCCCGGACGGTCGCGACGCGTTGCAATCCCTGCGCTCAACGCGCGGCGACCGCTGGGACCTTCCCGCCGCTGCAGCTCTGATCGTTGGTGGAGACCGCCGTCGTCGGCGCGGCGAGGATCAGGCCGGAAAGATCGCTCGCCGGCTTCATGTCGCCCTTGAGGTTGATCCACAGCTCGGAGATGTTCCCGCCGCTGCATTTGATGGTGAGCCGGTCGGACGCACCGGCGCCGAACGCCTGGTTGAACGCCGCCTCGATTTCGGCGCGCGTCAGCGTCTTGCCGATGTTCCCGGCGAAGAGCGCCTGCACCGGCGAAGCGTTGAGCGCCGCCATCAGCGCGATCGCCTCGGAGAAATACGCGTCCGGGCTCGCGGCGGCGCCAAGTCCGGCGTTGTCGGCCTCGAAGCAGGAGCCGTGCTTCGGCCATTCATGCAGCTGCAGACCGGACTCTACCCCGGGCATGACGACTTTCAGCGCATCGAGAACCGCCGGAGTAATATCGACGCTCGTGTCGTCCGGCTTGTTGCCGCCGCAACTGACCGGCGCGCCGCGGCTGCAATAACAGGGGAAGATCGCCTTGTCGTCGAGATCGTCCGGCCAGAGGCCATGCAGAGAGAAGTGTGTGGCGTCGACGCCGTCGGGCGTCTCGGTCTTGCATTCCTTCTTCCCGTGCCCGGCGGAGGTCGCGCAGAAGGCCGGCTCCCAGCTCGCGGCGAGCAGATATTCGATGCTGCCCGGTGTGAGCCCTGAACCCCCTCCCGATCCGCCGCCACCCGAACCGCTGCCACCCGAACCGCCTCCTTCGGCCAGCACCAGCGCGCTTTTCGGCGCATAGGCGCCGCAGCTCATCGGCACCCAACGCAATTCCGTCTCCGGCGCGCCCGGAACCTTGATCTGGTAATGCGTGCCCGGCGTGGAATTCCGCGCGATCATCGCGTAGGCGTGCATCGTCTCCACGCGGATGTTGCCGGGATTGTCGCTGTCCTTCTTCTTGTTCGCCGCGCAATCCGTGAGCGCTATGAAATAGCCCTCAAGGCTCACCTGCTGGGCCGCGGCAGGCGCACTTGGCGCCGCAACGGCAAGGACGGCGACTAGCAGGAGCCTGATCACCGGAACCTCCTTCGTTTCGACGCATGGACATTCCCACGGCGTCGGCTCACTCGCAACCTCAGGTTACATGAGGGTGACGACGAACGCATGTCGCTCTTCGGCCGTGCGGATGCTCTTGCAATGCCATGGCAAGAGCGGGGACAAACGCCGGTCGCGATCACGAAGAGACGGGGCTTCCATGCAGATGAAATCGCCGAACAGTCCCTTCCCCGGCCGCCGGCGCAAGATCGCGCCGTTCGAGCTTCCCGAACATCCAGGGGTAACGGCGTCGCGCGGAGAACTCGATCGCTACGCCATGGAAAAGGCCGCGAGCCTGAACCAGCACGTCATCGGCTACGGTGCGCTTGCCGAAGGCGAATGGGCGGCGCTCGGCCTCGGCGCTCCCGACATGGACAAAGCCCGGCGCTACCGCCTGACGCGCATCCGCGCCGAGCTCCAAAAGCGCGACCTCGTCGGCATCCTCGTCTACGACCCGCTCAACGTCCGCTACGCGACCGACTCCACCGACATGCAGCTCTGGGTCATGCACAATGCGGTGCGCTACGCCTTCGTCGCGACCGAAGGCCCGGTGATCCTCTGGGATTTTCACAACTGCGAGCATCTCTCCTGGCATCTCGATCTGATCGACGAGATCCGCCACGGCACCGCCTGGCACTATTACGAGGCCGGAGAACACACGGTTGAACGGGCGCGCCGCTGGGCGGCGGAAATCGCCGACATCCTGGGCGGCTGCGGCGGCAATCGCCGGCTTGCGGTCGACCGTATCAATCCCGATGGCATCGCCGCGCTCGCCGAGCACGGCATCTCCGTCCATTCCGGCGAGGAGGTCATGGAGCATGCGCGCAAAGTGAAATGCGCCGACGAGCTGAAGGCGATGCGCCGCACCATCGCCGCCTGCGAGGCCTCCATGCGGGTCATGCAGGAATCGCTCAAGCCGGGAATGACGGAGAATGATCTCTGGTCGATCCTGCACGCTGAGAACATCCGCCGCGGCGGCGAGTGGATCGAGACGCGGCTGCTCGCTTCCGGGCCGCGCACCAATCCCTGGTTCCAGGAATGCTCGGCCAGGGTGATCGAGAACGGCGACCTCGTCGCCTTCGACACCGATCTGATCGGCGCCTACGGCTATTGCTGCGACATTTCCCGCACCTGGCTCGCCGGCACCAGGCGCGCGACCAACGAGCAGCGCGCGCTCCACGCGATGGCCGAGGAGCAGATCGAGGCCAACATGGAAATGATCCGGCCCGGCCGAAGCTTCCGCGAACTTTCTCACGCGGCGCGAAGCGTCCCCGACGACTACCTCGCCAACCGCTACTCGGTGCTCTTCCACGGCGTCGGGCTCTGCGACGAATACCCGGCAGTCCCCTACCCAGAGGATTGGGAGCGCTCCGGCTACGACGGCGTTCTGGAGCCCGGCATGGTGGTCTGCGTCGAGAGCTACATGGGCCACCACGGCGGGCATGAGGGGGTGAAGCTCGAGGAGCAGATTCTGGTCACGGAGGCCGGAAACGAGCGGCTGTCAACCATTCCAAGAGGTCTTTGTTGTCGCTGAATTAACGGTTTGGTAACCCTCTCTTAGCGGTGAAAAAACGAGGAGGCGCTAGGGCGCAGGGAGTACGCGTATGAGTAAAATGCTAGTCGTAGCCGCCAGTGCGGCGCTGATGGTTACAGCCGGGTTGCTTTCGACTTCGGCTGACGCGAAACAGAAGCATCAGTCCTTCGGCCAAATCTTCCACAGCAACACGAACTATGAGAATCAGGGCCAGTACAACGACGGGTTCAAGAAGAAAGACAAGGACAAGAAGAAGTACAGCGAGAACAACCGCCGTCGCGACCGCGACTGGGACAAGAAGAAGTGGTGGGACAAGGACGGCGACAAGGAACATCACGAGTATCATCATGGTCACGACTCCTACACCTCCGAGACGTTTGAGGACGGCTCGGTCGTGAAGACGAAAGAGCCAAAGTCCACCACCGAGACGTTTGAGGACGGCTCGTCTGTCACGACGAAGAACCCGAAAGATGGGCCCGAGGTCACCGAAGGCTCGAACTAACCTCTCAAACCCGGGCCCGGCACGGCTTGCTGATCGTGCCGGGTTCGACCTCGTCGCGCTAAGTGGCCGTGCATGGAAGACGTGGCAGGGCCGAACTCGCTGAAACCGCCATAAGACGGCAAAGCAACCTCGCTACGCTCGGCAGACGCTGCGACCTTACCGCCTTGGCGGCATTGTCTCAGTTTGGGATCAAACTGAGACAGTGCCGCCTGGGACAACTCTTCTCTTCTCCGTAACACCCCATAAAGTATCGGTGCGATCCGTTCGTGCGGGGTTGCGTTCTCATGCCTATTCTCACACTTCTCGCTGTTCTGACCGCGACCTGCGGCCGGGAGCGCGCACGCAAAAATCAGGAGAACAGAATGATTCGCATCCCCTTGGCAGTAGCGGCAGCCTTGGTGCTCTTTTCGGCGACATGGGTCGCCGCACCGGCGCCGGCGTTCGCGGCGTGCAGCCAGTTTGACGAGGGCGGCAACTGCGTCGACACGTCCAGCCCAACGACGAGCGAACCCAACGAGGGCGGCGGCAGCACCGGCGGCGGCGGCTCGTCCAGCAGCTCCGAGCCCAACGAAAGCGGCATCACGGGCTGAGCCTGCATAGCCGTCTTCACTCGGCGCGCCGAAGAGTCGTCGTGGGCGGCTGAGCCCAACCGCAGAGCGTTGAATGATTCGGGGCGCGCCTAGCGGCGCGCCCTTTGCGTCTCCGCTTCGTGCCTGGATCGTCGATCACATTTCCGCCCGCAGCCGCAGCCGGCAACGCCTTGAGCAGTCTCGCTCTTGTCGCCAATTCGCGAGTCAGATAGCCATCGAGAATCGCTGATTCGCCAAAAGGAGCTAGGAAATGAAGCGAATTCTAGCGTCGGTGGCTGCCGCAGGGCTGCTGCTCTCGATTGTGTCAGGCGTGTTGCCGACGGCCGCTGCCGCTCAGTGTTCGGCCGGACTATCGGCCAGCGAAGGCGGGGGATGCGTGGGGACTCCAGACCCGACGCAGACCACGACCGACTACGAGGACGGGACGCAGACGACGACGGACATCACTTCGCCGGGCCCTGAACCGACGGAAGCCGATACGAGTTCCTGACGGAGGCGATTCAGCATCGGGGATAACCCCGAGCAAAGCATTGAAGAATCTTGAAGTGCCGTGCGCCCCGGACAATGCTCCGGGGCGCGTGTCTTTGGTGCACTAGCCGCCGAATCCAAACTTCGGTATTCCGTCGGCGGGGACCGAGATTCAACCAGGAGGATATGAGAAAATGATCCGATACGCTTTGGCCGTGACTGCCGCTGCAATTTTGTTTGCGGCGGGGTGGACCCTGGCGCCAGCGCCGGCTTTCGCTGGATGCGGTGGCTCGGATGTGGCAGGCGAGGATGGTTCATGCACCGAGGTGACGCCTCCAGATGAGACGACCTCCGACGAAAACGGCGTGGAAACTGACACCCAGACCACATCGGGGGACGACGTTACCGAGGCGGACACGCCCTAGGCGAGGGATGGATCGGGCCTGCGAGGAGCCGCCCTGCCTTCAGGTGTGCCTCGACTGAATTGCCTCCTTGCAGGGGCGATTGCCGGTTTGCTGATGTCGACTTCTGGGCGCCCTGGTGGCGGCGCCCGGAGGGTGGTTTGGCTGTCTGAGTGACCCGTGGGGAGCCGTCGGCAGTCGGCCCGCGGGATTGCGGATTGGCAGCGCCGTGCGTCGACGTCTTGAGACGATTGCTGGGACCTCCGTCCGGAGTTGACGTCGGCGTGTTTTGTTGCCTTCGCGTCCGTGAAGACTTCTCCCGCCGCGAGCGTGTCTTTCTCGCACTAGGAGCCGAAACCTAGCTCCGATAAACTGGACAGGACCTAAAATGCGGGAGGGGGAATATGCTTCGATACGCTTTGGCTGTCGCCGCCTCGGCAATATTGTTCGCGGCAGGATGGACCGTGACGACGACGCCAGCTTTCGCTGCTGGATGCGGTAGCGATCAGGTGGCCGGCGAGGGTGGGTGCATCGATGTGCCGAGTTCAGATGACACGACCAGCGACGAAAACGGGACACCCCAGGAGAACGAGACGCCAACGGGGGACGACGTTACCGAGGCGGACAGGCCCGACTAGGCGAGGCGTTCCGGGCAAATAGCGGCCGAGTGCATCAATTCTGCGGCCCCTGCCAAGGCATTTTCGAAGCTCGCTGCGGTACCCGTTGTTTCAGTGAGCGCGGCGTCGCTGGGCAAGGGCGCGCGAGAAAGCGGTGAAAACAATGATTCGCTTTGCGGTCGCGCTTGCTGCAGGGATTCTCGTCTACTCAGGCGGGTGGGTTGCTTTGCCCACGGCGGCTGCGGCGGATGACACCTGCACGCAGTTCGACGAGGGCGGCGGGTGTGCTCAGCACGAAAGCGACCTGATTGCCGTCGGCGATGACGACACGACAGAAAATGAGGCAGGTGATAGCGTCGGCGGCAACACTGGCGATAGCGATGGCGAGCCCTCGGAAGGTGCGCGCTAAGCGCTGAGAGCCCTCGACGGGACGCTCACTCGCCCCGCAGCCGTTTGTAGGCCGCGTATTTGATGATCGCCGAAAGGCAGTGCTGCGTGGAATCGATCCGCGTCTGCGGTCTTGTGCGCCCGTCGAGGAACGCGCCGGCGAATTTGCCGATGTCGGGCGCGCTGAGATAGCGATCGGTGGCGAACTCGATCCGGGTCTGACCCGGAAGAACCTGCATCGCGAAGCTCTTGGCGAGCTCCTGCTCGATCCGCGCGACGATCCGGGCGACCAGATCGGCATCGACCGCGGCCTTCGACAGCTCGGTCGCCGCTGCCGCGAGCCCTTCCACCGAGTAGCACGCGTTGGAGTTCGGATCGACGCTCGGCCGCAACGTAGTCAGATAGGCCTCGCTCACTTTGGCGAGGAAATCGAGCTCCTTCGGATCGCCGTCCGTCGCGTGGCGGATCGTCCCCGCCATCAAGCCCCAATGCATGAATTGCACGTTCGGATCGGGGCCGTAGTGATCGATCATGTAGGCGTCGGCCTTGGCGAGCGCGTCGCGCACGCGGGAATCATCGGGAAAGAGGCGGCGGTAATGAGCGAGCGCCAGCCAGGCCTCGCCGTTGAAATAATCGGACTCGACGTCGCGGCCTGGAGCCTGCGCGAATCCCCCGCCCGGCCGCTGCAGCTTCAGCAAGGCGTTGAGCCATGCCGCCCGATCTTTCTCGAACTGGTTGTCGCCGGAGGCGCTCGAATACATGAGCTCCGCCAGCAGCGCCAAGGCGGTGCTGCCCGTGCTGCTCTTTTCGGCAACGCCGGAGCTGGTGAAAACGGCGCCATCCCCGAACGGGACAGACCTTCCCGCCAGCGCTGCGACCGCCGCCTCCGCCCGCTTGGCGACCGCCGCATCGTCGAAGACCCCGGCATATTCGGCCATGACGAATGCCGCCCCGGCCTGCCTGACGTCGTTGTTTGAGCGGCTGAACGTGCCACTCAGAAAATCGTATTGGTATTGGAAGAGGCCGCTCGGCAGCTGCGCTCCGCTTATGTAGGAGACCGCGAGCTTAGCCCGCTCGGTGAGAAGGTCCAGTGTCAGTGCGTCGCCAGCGCGGGCGGTGGCGATGGGGAGGCATGCCGACACGCCAATTGCGGCGCTCACGCAAAGGCCGGCCACCCGTAGCAGTCCGCTGCGCCGCGACCGCGACGGCGTGACAGAAGCCGTGCCGGAGCAGCGTGCTCCCCTCTCGAGCGGTTCAGTTTGAGGCATGCGGACCGGATACTCGCCTAACCAACGCGGCGGGCAAGCGCCGCGATCGGCGAATAGTCCCACTCGTCGAACGTGCCGATGCCGGTGATCTGCAGCGCGGCGCGCGCGCGCTCGGTCGCCGGATCGGCAAGCGCATCGTTGAAGACCGCACGGATCGTGGCGACGTCGTCGTCGGAGCGCTCGACCGCCGTGATGAGCGGCAAGCCGGGGCGCAGCGGCGTCTCCGCGACGACCTTCAGAACCGATGTCGATTGCCTCTCGTGGCGGAGCGCCAGGCCCCAGCAGACGGCATCGATCGCGGCGATGTCGGCGGCGTCCTCAGCGACCGCGCGGATCGACGCCCGGTGGCTTCCGGTCTCGATCCATTCCGCGTTGGTCGGCTCGAGGCCGGCGTCCTTCATCGCCGCGCGGAGCGCGACAAAGCCGGAAAGCGAGTCGGCACCGTTGTAAGCGAAGCGTCTGCCCGAAAAGCGGCGGATCTCCTCCGCAGGCTCGTCGCGGCGCGCCACGATCATGCTCGAATAGCTCGGCCCCTCGCAACCGGCGACGCTGTAGATCGGCACGGCGACGAGACGCACCATTCCGCGCAGCCGCGTGGAGAAAGGCAAGCCGCAGGTCTGTGAAAGCACCAGGCCGGGGTCGCGCCAGACCAAATCGGGCGCACGCGTTCGCTCGAGCTCGCTCGGAACGGTAATGCTGGCGGCATTCAGCCGTTCGGAGACGGCGCTCCAGAGCGCGTCATGGGCCCATTCGACCTCCGGCCAGTCGTACATCGGCAAGGAGGCGACCGGCCGAGCTTCGGCCAACGCGCGTCAGCCCCGTCTGAGATAGGGGTGCGGGACGGGAGTCTTGGCGCGGAAGAGATAGCGCCGGATCATTTCCCCATAACCCTTGAAGCTGTAGCTGTCATTCGCCGCAAGGAAGGCGGCGCGGTTCGCGCGGAAGAGCGCCGGCAAAGCATACCACGGAACGCGCGGATTTTCATGGTGCACAAAGTGCAGGTTGTTGTTGAGGAAGAGCAGCCCGAAAAGCGGCGACGCCTCGACGATCACCGTGCGTCCGCCCGCCAACTCGTGCGCCTGGTGCTCGGCGAAGGTGCGGATGTTGAGGACCGCAAGGCCGACATAGGCGGCGGCGACGTAGTTCCAGAGCGGCACGCCGCAGACGCCGATCACCCAGCCGAGGACCAGCGCGGCGCCGACGACATGGCGAAGCCACGCCGAAAGCACCTGGCGATCGCCGGCGCGGAGCAGCCTGATCTCGCTCGCCAGGAAACCCACCGCCATCACCGCCGGTCCGATCGTCATGCGCCCGACAAACGTGTTGTTCAGGTCGAGCATCTTCTGGATCGGGGCCGGCAGCTTCTGCCACTCTGCGATCGCGTAGTAGAATGATTCCGGATCGTCGTAGGGATCGGTCAGCGCCGCGTCATTGTGATGGCGAAGGTGCAGCGCCTTGAAGCGGCGATAGGGGAAGAGCAGCCCGAGCGGCAGGAAGACGAGGGCTTCGTTCAGCGCCGTGATCCGCGTCGGATGGCCGTGCGCCACTTCATGCTGCAGCGACGAATGGAGCGTGATCAGCGGCGCGGTAACGAGGATGAAAAGGAGCGGGCCGAGTTCGCCGTAGTAGGCTGTGGCGAGGCCCCAGAGCGCATAGCAGCCGAAGAGCAATGCGGCCGTCGGCCACTCTACTTCTCGAACCGATAATCCCCTCTTGCCCATGTCTCTGAATATAAAGCGTTTTTTGTATCACGACAATGTGAGATTGCGCACCAAATGTTGCATATGGATTGCATTTCGCCCTGATGATGCGTAAAGTCATCACAGGGTTTCTAGACACAACGCAGTTTCGATGGACACGCGCGAACTCGGACCGGTTTTCCGCGAGCGGCTGCAGATCGTGATCGAGCGCGCCGGAACGACGCGCGCCGCCTTCGCAAAGTCGATCGGCGTCGACCGCTCGGCGTTGAGCCAGCTCCTTTCGGACCGCTCGCTCCGCCTGCCGCGCGCCGAGACGCTGCGGCGCATATCGGGAACCTATTCCGTCAGCCTCGACTGGCTGCTCGGGCTCTCGCAGGACGAGACGCTCGCGGCGGAGATCAAGCCGGCGCTCGAAATCGCCGAGGCGCAGGGCGACGCCAACGACACGCTCCTGGAGCGCTGGCACAAGGAAGCGGCGGGCTACAAGATCCGCTACGTGCCGTCCCAGATCCCCGATCTCCTGAGGACCGCGGACGTCATCGCCTACGAGTATTCGGGACGGGCGGCGCCGAGCCCGTCATGGCAGCTCAGGAACGCGGAGTTCCGTCTCGACTACAACCGCCGGCCCGAGACCGACATGGAGGTCTGCATGCCGCGCCAGCGGCTGGAGCTTCTGGCGGAAGGCAAGGGCCTCTGGGACGGGCTCCCCGGGGCCGCGCGAATGACGCAGCTCGACTACATGGCGAAGCTCGTCGAGGAGCTCTATCCCGGGTTCCGCCTCTTCCTTTACGACCAGCGCCGAAGCTACTCGATCCCCTACACCGTGTTCGGCCCGCAGCGCGCGGCGATCTTCGTCGGCGAGATGTATCTCGTCCTGAACACGATCGACCACATCCGCGCCCTCACCCGCCACTTCGACAATCTCATCCGCAACGCTGTCGTCAGCGCCAACGAGAGCGCGAAATTCATCCGTGCTCTCAAGGTGTTTTAGCGCCGCGCTCGCGCTTTGATTCAGGAGTCGGCGTCGTCCGTGCGGGAAGACTCAGTATCCGCCGCGGGCGCCCCCTCCGCCGTCCGCGCCGGGGAGGCGCCCACGGTCCCGGTCGAATCCGTTCCGCCTCGCGTCAAGCCTTCGAGTACCCGCTGGGCGCTTGCCATCCGTGTTTGAGTGTCCCTCGAGCCGCGATCCGGTTTCTTCTTCTTCGCGGCAGCTTTGGCCGGCTTCTTTCCGGGGCTTCGCGGCTTGACCGCCGGCTCCTCCCCTCTACCGGCCGCGACTGGCTTCGACGCCGGCTCGACAGGCTCGACGCGGAAGCTGACCCCCATGTCGACCAGGATTTGCGAGATCGCGCCGAAATTCTCGGTCGCGAATGTGAGACGGGTACTCTTTCATGATGCCGCATCCTCCCTAGTGCCAAGGGAGGCTAGAGTGGAATCTTGATCGGACATTGACGCGGAGCGAAAAGCGCGTCCGTTTTCGCCGATATTCGCTAGGCTGCCCTCTGGGCGCCGGGTGAACGTTGCCGATTTCAAGCCTCCGCCTTCAATCGGGGCAAAGATCGGGGTAGGAGGACGCGATGCCGAAAGAGCCGAGCTACGTTCAAGGCAACTCGAACCTGCCGCTGATCGGCAAGACCATCGGACGCGCATTCGACGAGGCGGCCGACCGCTTCCACGACCGCGACGCGCTCATCGTCCGCCACCAGAATGTGCGCTGGACCTATGCCGAGCTGCGCCGCCGCGCCGACAACCTCGCGGCAAGCCTCATCCGGCTCGGCCTGAAACCGGGTCAGCGGATCGGAATCTGGTCGCAGAATTGCGCCGAGTGGGCGCTCACGCAGTTCGCGACCGCCAAGGCGGGCCTGATCCTCGTCAACATCAACCCGGCATACCGGCGCTCGGAGCTCGAATATGCGCTGCGCAAGGTCGGCTGCACGGCGCTCATCCTCTCGCCGCGTTTCAAGGCGAGCGACTACCTCGCCATCCTCGCGAGTGTCGCTCCGGAGATCGAAGATTGCGCCGCAGCGAAGACCGAATCGGCCGCCCTCCCTGACCTCAAGATCGTCATCCGCCTCGGCGACGAAAAGACACCAGGCATGCTCAATTTCGACGGTCTCCTCGTCGAGGCGAGCGCAGAGGAACTGGCCAACCTCGCGTCGCTCGGGAGCACGCTTCAGTTCGACGACGCGATCAATATCCAGTTCACGTCGGGCACGACCGGTGCGCCCAAAGGTGCAACGCTGACGCACCACAACATCCTGAACAACGGTTTCTTCGTCGGGGAGGCGATGCGCTTCACGGAAGCCGATCGCCTGTGCATTCCCGTGCCGCTCTATCACTGCTTCGGCATGGTGCTCGGGAACCTCGCCTGCGTCACCCATGGCGCCGCGATGGTCTATCCGGGAGAGGGTTTCGATCCGAAGTCGGTGCTCGAAACGGTGCAGGCGGAACGCTGCACGGCCTTGCACGGCGTGCCGACGATGTTCATCGCGCTCCTCGATTACCCCGAGTTCGAGCAGTTCGACGTCGCGACGCTGCGTACGGGAATCATGGCCGGCGCCCCCTGCCCGGTCGAGGTCATGAAGCGCGTCATCGAGCGCCTCAACATGCGCGAGGTCACGATCGCCTACGGCATGACGGAAACGTCGCCGGTAAGCTTCCAGAGCTCGGTCGACGACACGTTCGAGCGACGGGTGTCGACCGTCGGCCGTATCCAGCCGCATCTCGAAGTGAAGATCGTCGACGCCAGCGGACGGGTCGTGCCGCGCGGCGAGCCGGGCGAGTTGCTCACGCGCGGCTATTCGGTGATGCTCGGATATTGGAACGACGAAGCGAGAAGCCGCGAGGCTGTCGACCTGGCGCGCTGGATGCACACGGGCGATCTCGCCACGATCGACGACGCGGGTTTTTGCAACATCGTCGGCCGCACCAAGGACATGGTCATCCGCGGCGGCGAGAACATCTATCCGCGCGAGGTGGAGGAGTTCCTCTACAGGCATCCGAAAATCCTCGACGTCCAGTGCGTCGGCGTGCCCGATCCGAAATATGGCGAGGAGCTTTGCGCCTGCATCATCCTGAAGCCCGGCACGGAGGCTTCAGCGGAGGAGTTTCAGGATTTCTGCCGCGATCAGATCGCGCACTACAAGATCCCACGCTACGTCAGGCTCGTCGACGCCTTCCCGATGACGGTGACGGGCAAGGTGCAGAAATTCCTGCTGCGCCAGCAGGTCGAGGAGGAGTTCGGCCTCAAAGCCGAGAAGACCGCCTAGCCCAGAGATCGCAAGCAAAACACCGAGGACCCATGCCCCCTCTTCGGGTCTCCAGCGTGCTGCCGTACCGACGCGAGCCGCTCTTCGATATCGCCGCCGACGTCGAGCGCTATCCGGAATTTCTTCCGTGGTGGCTCTCCGCCAAGATCCGACGGCGCGACGAAGACGTTTATTACACCGACCAGGTCGTCGGCTTCGGCCCGATCCGGCGTCAGTTCTCCTCCAAGACGGTGCTTCGGCGGCCGGAGGAGATCGACGTGACCTCGAGCGACGAGGGGTTCGACGCCTTCCGACTCACCTGGCGCTTCGAACCGCTGCCGCGTGGTCGTTCGACAGTTGCTCTTTTTGGAGAGCTGGAGTTTCGCGCGCCGCTTTTCCGCGGCCTCTTCGGCCGGCTGGCGGCCGACGGCATCGGTGCGATTCTGGCGGCGTTCGCGCAGCGGGCGCGGCAGATGCTGGGGCCTCCGTCGCGCTGAGCGCGATGCTTTGAGCGCCTGCCGAAAGTTGATCGAAATCAAGTGAGCCGCGTTGGATCAAGCCTATCTTGCCCAAAGCGGGGTTGCGTGGGCGCTCCCCTTTCTGGCTCTGGGGGGGCTCGCCGGTGGCTTGGTTGGAAGCGGGTTTCTTGCCGGTCGACCGCTCGCCGGCGACCCGCGCAGTCCCGCGACAGGGCGCGCGCAACGCGATCCCCGATTACCTCACTACGCCGTACGGCTGGGCCTATCTCAACCGGAAGAACGCCCGCTTCCTCGATCATGACGCGGTGGTGACGGCGATCCTCTTCGGCAATCATCGCCGGCTTCGCCGCGCAGCGCTCGCCGAGGTCGCGCCCGGCCAGCGTGTCTTGCAGGCCGCACATGTCTACGGCTGCCTCATCCCGGAGCTTGCGCGCCGGATCGGCCCGGACGGCCGTCTCGACGTCGTCGATCTCGTTCCGCTGCAGGCGGCGCGCTGCCGTCGCAAGCTTCGGGGCCTCACGCACGCCCGCGTGCGGGTCGCCGATGCCGCAGCGCCAGGCGACGGCATCTATGACGTTGTGAGCTGTTTCTTTCTGCTCCACGAGATTCCCGACGCGCAGAAGCGCGCCGTCGTCGATGCGTTGCTCGGGCGCGTCGCGCCCGGCGGCAAAGCGGTTTTCGTCGACTACCACAAGCCATCGCCCTTGCACCCGCTTCGGATGTTTTTTCGCTGGGTGTTCCGGTACTTGGAGCCGTTCGCGGACAGCCTCTGGCGTCATGAGGTGCGGGAGTTTTCCAGTACAGCGGACTCTTTTCGCTGGGAGACGAAGACACTCTTCGGCAGCGTCTACCAGAAGACCGTCGCGCACCGCGTTTGATTGAAATCAATGCACGAGACCGCCATCGGAGCAGGGACAACGAGGCTACCCGTCACGGGGGGATGATGAGCGATACGGGCAGCGGAAATCCGAAGCAGGGAATGTTCTCTCGCTTCTGGCGATTCCTGTGGAAGCCGAACGCGGCGATTCCGCTCGCGGGGCTGCTCATTGTCGGCTTCCTCGGCGGCATCGTCTTCTGGGGCGGATTCCACTGGGTGCTCGACCAAACCAGCAGCGAAGAATTCTGCATCTCCTGCCACGAGATGCGCGATCACTCCTACGTCGACCTGCAGAAGACCATCCACTTCGTCAATCGCACGGGTACACGCGCGATCTGCACCGACTGCCATGTCCCAAGGGAATTCATCCGCAAGATCGGCGCGAAGATCATCGCCACCAAAGACCTCTTTTTCCACTTCACTGGCAAGATCGACACGCCGGAGAAGTATGAAGCGCACCGGCTCGGGATGGCGCTCTCGGTCTGGGAGGAGATGAAGGCGAACAACTCGCGCGAATGCCGCAACTGTCATCAGAACGTGTGGACCGACACGAGCGCCGAGTTCGGCGGCGCGGCGCGCCACCACGAGCTTGCGCTCAAGGCCGGGAACCTGACCTGCATCGACTGCCACCAGGGGATCGCCCACACGCTGCCTAAGGAATTCGTCCGGCCGGAGGACGACAAGCTGTTTGCGGATCCGGACGCCTGGCTCGCTGCCCTCAAGGCCGAAGCCGCGAAGAACTGACCGGCCGAAACCGCAGCGGAAACTCAACCGCTCAGGGGCAACCCCGCGAGCTTGGAAAACGGAGGTGAAGGATCAGATGAAGACATTGCCCATACTGTCGGCCGCGGCGCTTGCAGCCGTCGCGCTTCTTTCCAACGTATCCGCCGAGGCGAAGAACCTGTTCTTCGAGGGCGACATGGTGCGCGGCAGCACGCAGGACGGCTCGACCGGCCCGTCCTGCGTCCTCACCAGCCAGTACATGCACAAAGAGCACGTCGTCTGGCGCGTCCGCGTTCTCGACGAGACCGGCGCGGCGCTCGACGACAAAGGGCTGACGAGCTTGGTCGTGGAGCTCTCCGACGGCGAGAAATTCGACATGCACTTCGGCAAGCATCCGCGCGGCAAGGCCACCGACGAGTTCTGGGCGACCTCGTGGGGCGTCCCGGACGACTATCCGACGGGGACCATCAGCTACAAGGTCATCGCCACCGACCTCGACGGCAACGCGCATGAGTGGCAGCCGTTCAACGTCGACCTCTCCGAACTCACCGTCATCCCCGGCGAAGCCACCTTCACCAAGTAGGAGGGCCAAAGCCATGAGCTTCTATCGAACCGGATTGCGCAGTCTCGTCGTCCTCGCATCGCTCGCCGCGGCGACGGTGGGGGCGCATGCGGCGAGCGTAGGCCCCGCTTCGGGGCTCGGCACCGAAGCGCAACTCGTCGAGCCGTCGGGTGGCTTCGTAGGCCGCTTGGCGCTGACACCCGAGCATGGACCGATCGGAACGGCTGTGGCCGTCTCGGGGAGCGGATTGCCGGCGGATCAGGACTTCGACCTCGTCTGGCGGACGGTCAAAGGGAGCTGGAGCGTCGCCGACGCCGAATACCATGGGCGGGAATACGCGCCCGTCGGTTACGTCATCGCCAGGGTGAAGACGGATGCGTCGGGCGCCTTCGCCGCGACCTTCCAGGCGCCGGACGACTTCGGCTTCTACCATGACATCACTCTGCAGAGCGCCGACCGCGTGCTGACGCAGGCAGCGTTCAACGTCGAGATGACGGTCGACATCTCGCCGAAGCGGGGGCCGGTCGGAACGCCGATCACCGTCGACGTCAAAGGCATCGGGTGGAAGCAACTGGAGAACAGCTGGTTGCTGCTCTACGACAACGGCTTCACCGGCTGGATGTCATCGGTGACGACGGCCGGCTCGGCGCACTTCACCATCCCCGCGACCGGTAGGCCCGGCACGCATGTGCTTGAGGTGCTTCACGGCGACTTCACTTTCCCCTATCGCAACATGCAGCAGTCGCCCGAGCCCGACCGTCCGCGCTTCGCCATCCCCTTCGAAATCACCGAGGGCGATCCGGTCCTGCCGCCACCGCCGGAGGCGCAGGCGCAGACAAGCGTCCGCCGTCTGCCGCCACAGGGTGACCTGGTGGCTACGCCGGCCTTTGCGCAGGTGGGCCAGCCGATCGTCATCGGCGGCGCCGGCTTCACCCCCGGCAAGACCTATCCGCTCAACTGGTCGAAGGTGACCGGCAACCGCGTGAGCGGCAGCGGGTGGGAGGAAAGCGAGAGTGTGATCGCGCAGGCGACGGCCGACGCGTCAGGTAAGCTCGTCTTCCAGTTCGCCGCGCCGGACGATCTCGGCGGCGTGCACAATCTCAGCGTCGAAGAGAACGGCGTCGACAAGCACGGCGTTTTCTGGATCGCGCCCGCCGCGCTGCCGCTCGACGTCAGTCAGGGGCGCGCCGGCACCACCTTCACGGTCCATCTGAAAGGCGTCGGCTGGACGGAGACGGCGAACATCTACGCCATCGACTACGACAACAACTACATCGGCTATGCCTGCGGCTTTAACAGCCAGGGCGACGTCGTCATCTATCTGCAGGCAACCGGCGACCCCGGCTGGCACTACGTCGACCTCTATCCCGCCGTCTACAAGGGCAAGGAGAGCCGACCGATCAACTTCCGCCTGCCGCAGCTCACCTACGCCGACGATCATCCCGGGGAAGACCTGCCGCATTTCGGCTTCGCCTTCCGGATCACCGAACCAACGGTGAACTGAGTACCCACCGTCAGGCTTCTGTATTCCGCGGCCGGCGACCCGAAAGCCGGGGCTTTTGTTCTCCGGCCGTAACGACCGCCTCGGCGCGACGTGCCCTCTCAGCGTCCGGCGCTCAGCTCGAACGAGCTCAGGCCCACGGCCAGGTTCAGCCCCTCCTGTGCCTGTACGCTGACCGGCTGCAGCACGAAGGTCCTGTCGGAGCCACCGATCAGCGCATTTGCTCCCACGCCACCGCCGACAGTCACCTCCGCCGAGGCGCCGACGTAGCTTCCGGCGAGCGCGCCCGGCCGGTAGGACGCCTCGGTCGGCGCAAGAACGGCCCACTTGATGAAGGTTTTCGAGGTGTGCCCGATATCGAGGCCGAACTTCCGCACCGTGCCGCGGTAGTGCTCCGTCCGGCGGCCGTTGGCCGGATCGAAAGTGCAGGAGAAGTGCTTGACGGAGCCGATGATGAACCCGGTTCCGGCCTCTACGACGCAATCGAGCAACCCGATCTCAACCCGCGCCTGAGCGGACCCAGCCGTGGCGAACAGGGCGCCGACGGCAAGCAGAGCGAAAAGCCTTCTCATTGCGTCCCCCTATGGTCGCGATCCATACTAGTGCGTTCTGCCGCATATCGGAATTCAGCCTTGCGGGAACGCGCGGAAGTGCTGTACCGCACCGCAACGAAAAACGATCGAGGCGTCATGGTCGCACTTGCCAAACTTCTTGCCGAGCGGCGGGTCCTCCTCGCCGACGGCGCCACCGGCACCAATCTCTTCGCCGCCGGGCTCACGGCCGGCGATCCCCCGGAGCTGTGGAACTTCGACTACCCGGAGGCGATCAACGCCCTCCTCGGGTCTTTCGTCGAGGCCGGCGCCGACATCATCCTGACCAACAGCTTTGGCGCCAACCGCCACCGCATGAAACTGCACAAGGCGGAGGATCGCGTCTTCGAGATCAACAAGCGGGCGGCCGAGATCGCACGTGCGATCGCCGACGCGGCTGCGCGTCCGGTCGTCGTCGCCGGCTCGATGGGGCCGACCGGCGAGCTCTTCGTGCCGCTCGGGGCGCTGACCGAAGAGGACGCGGTCGCCGATTTCACCGAGCAGGCGAAGGGTCTGAAAGCGGGCGGCGCCGACGTCTGCTGGATCGAGACGATGTCGGCCGGCGAGGAGATGCGCGCTGCCGCGAAAGGCGCGATCGCCGCGGGCATGCCCTACACCGTCACCGCAAGCTTCGATACCGCCGGGCGCACGATGATGGGGCTTTCGCCGGCCGAGCTGCCACGTGTCTTCGCCGATCTTCCCGTGCAGCCCATTGCCATCGGCGCAAATTGCGGGGTCGGCGCCTCCGACCTCCTCCATTCGCTGGTGCAGATGACCGAGGCGAGCCCCGACATCGCCTTCATCGCGAAATCGAACTGCGGCATTCCGAAGGTGCATGGCGAGCACGTGCACTATTCCGGGACGCCGGAGCTGATGGCCGACTACGCGCGGCTCGCGGTCGATGCAGGCGCGCGCATCGTCGGCGGCTGCTGCGGAACGTCGGCGGCGCATCTTGCGGCGATGCGTGCTGCACTCGACCAGCATGCGCCGGGATCGCGCCCGGACCGGGCGGCGATCGAGGCGCGCGTCGGACCTCTCGTCAGCCCGCCCGCCGACGGGCGCACGCGCGAGCGCCGCGGTCGCCGCGGCGCACCGGAAGCGCGCGCGGGTTGATCCCCTAAAGAAGCACGCGGGTTAATCGCCTAAAGAAGAAGGCCGGGACTCGCCCGGCCTTCCGTTCTCGGATTTCTCCGTCAGGCGACATTGCGCCAGTAGTCGTCGCTCCGCCGTGTCCATTCGTCGATCTGCTTGCTGGCCTCGTCCTTGGCGACGCCGTAGCGCTCCTGGATACGGCCGGTGAGCTGATCGCGCTTGCCGGCAACGACGTCGAGGTCGTCGTCGGTGAGCTTGCCCCACTGCTCCTTCGCCTTGCCTTTGAACTGCTTCCAGTTCCCTTCGATACGATCCCAATTCATGTGACGCTCCGTTTGGCGTTGTTGCCCAGATCAACGAACCGGTTGCGGTAATGGTTCCGGCGTAAATATTTGCGCCGGCTCATGATTTCGGCGCATCACATATCGAGGATCGAGCGCGTGTCGTTCCAGTCGTCGAGCACTCCCGGCTCGTGCAGGAAGTCGCCTGCGTGCTCCGCCTCGTCACGCGACAGGCCGTAGCGCTTTTGCATTCGGGCGATGGCGGCTTCCCGCCGCCCTGCCGTCAGCAACTCGGTATCGCCGACGATCATTCCCCATCGGGCTTTCAGGACGCCGCGAAACTCGCGCCAGGCGGCATCGATATGATTCGCGTTCATGGCGGCCTCCGTGGCCGGATGACTGTCAACGGTGCTTTCGTGGCTTGGTTCCTACCGTTCGGCTGCGGCAGCGACCGCCCGTCACCAACGTTTCATCTGACGTCCGTAACGCTTGGATCGCTCGGAGCAGTGATTCGGGAGGAAGCGTGTCAGCGACCGGTCAGGCATCGGAGGGTCTTCGGCCCTCCGATGCGCTTCCCGAGGCGGTCCACCGCTTCAAGGCCGCCTCTACCGATGGCATCCGCGAGCGCGTCTTCACCCTCGCCTTCAAGGGGCTTGTCTATCCGCAGATCTGGGAAGATCCCGACGTCGATCTGAAGGCGCTGCAATTGGAGCCGGGCGCGCGGATGGTCGCTATCGCCTCCGGCGGCTGCAACGTGCTCTCCTACCTCACCGCCGATCCGGCGGCGATCCTCGCCGTCGACCTGAACCGCGCGCATGTCGCGCTGACCAGGCTGAAGCTCGCCGCGGTCCGCCAACTCCCGACGTACGGGTCGTTCTACCGGTTCTTCGGCGAGGCCGATTCAAGCGCGAACCTGACCGCCTACCGGCGCTTCATCCGTTTCGCGCTCGACGCCGAAACGCGCAGCTACTGGGAGGGGCGCGATATCTTCGGCCGCCGCCGCGTCACGCTCTTCAAGCGCGACATCTACCGCCGCGGCCTGCTCGGTATGTTCATCGGCACGGCGCATCTGGTGGCGCGGCTCTACGGCGCAAATCCGAAGCAGATGATGGAGGCACGCTCGCTCGGCGAGCAGCACACCATCTTCGAGGCGACGCTCGCGCCGCTCTTCGACAAGACGCTGGTGCGCTGGCTCACGTCGAAGAAGACCTCGCTCTACGGGCTCGGCATCCCACCGGCGCAATACGAGGCGCTGGCGCTCGCCGAGGGCGGCGACATGGCCGCCGTCTTGCGCGGTCGCCTCAGGCGGCTCGCCTGCGACTTCTCGCTTTCCGATAATTATTTCGCCTGGCAGGCCTTCGGCCGCGGCTACCCGGCGAGCGGCGACGGCCCGCTGCCGCCCTATCTGCGTCCGCAGAACTTCGACGACATCCGCGCCCGCGCCGAACGCGTTGAGGTGATGCGCATCTCGGTAACCGAGGCCCTGCACAGGCGCGCGCCCGCCAGTCTCGACGCCTATGTGCTCCTCGACGCTCAGGACTGGATGACCGACGCGCAGCTGAACGCGCTCTGGTCCGCGATCACGCGGACGGCGCGGCCGAGCGCGCGCGTCGTCTTCCGCACCGCGGCCGAGCCCTCGCTCCTCCCCGGCCGCGTCGACGAACGCGTCCTCGGCCGCTGGACCTACGAGGCGGAGAGGAGCCGCGCGCTCGGCGCGGAGGACCGTTCGTCGATCTACGGCGGCTTCCACCTCTACGTCTTCAACGGATGAGCGCGCCCGGCGGCAGCCCCACCGCCGATGTCCTGATGGACAGCGTCTATCGGCGTCAGCGCCATATCTACGACGTCACGCGAAAATACTTCCTGCTCGGCCGCGACACGCTGATCGCCCGGCTGAACCCGCCGCCCGAGGCAACGGTGCTGGAGATCGGCTGCGGCACCGGTCGGAATCTGATCGCCGCGGCGCGCGCCTATCCGGACGCCCGCCTCTTCGGGCTTGACGTCTCGACGGCCATGCTTTCGACCGCACGCGGGAACATCCGCAGCGCCGGGCTCGACGGGCGGATCGCGCTGGCGCTCGGCGACGCGGCGCGCTTCGACGCGCTGGCGCTCTTCGGCCGCCCGACCTTCGACCGCGCATTCTTCTCCTACAGCCTGTCGATGATCCCCGCCTGGCGCGACGCGCTCGCGCAAGCCGCCGCGGTCGTCGAGCCCTCCGGCGGCCGGCTGCTCATCGTCGACTTCGGCGAACAGGAGCGCCTCCCCGGCTGGTTCCGGCGCATGCTCTTCGCCTGGCTCGCGAAGTTCCATGTCACGCCGCGCGCCGAGCTTCTGACGGCGCTTTCCGCACTCGCCGAATCGAACGGCGGGCGGCTCACCTTCCGACCTCTCTACCGCGACTACGCGCGCTTCGCGGAATTGGCGCGCTGACGCCTCCGAAAGGCCGCAAGGCTGCTATCCTAGCCGGCGAACGAAACGTCCGACTCAATTGGACGGGAGGGTTCGCATGGCCGTCGACGCCGTCGGAGACGCTGCCGACTTTTCGCAAGTGGGGCTGAAGAGCCGCCAGGAGGCGCGGATCGCCGAGAGCCTTGCCGCCGAGGAGGCGGCCGGCCGGCTGCTGGCGCTTCGCGGCCGCACGGTCGCGCTGATCGTGATCGGCGTCTTCCTGTTGCTGCTCGCGCCGTTTCCGGAGGTGCTCTTCTACGAGCTCATGCTCGTCCTCTTCGTCGTCGCCGGCTACGCGCGACACGCGGTGGAGAGCCTCGGACTCTTCCGCTGGTGGCAGCCCTATGCGCAGATCGCGCTCGATTCCGTGCTCCTCGCGATCACGCTCACCGTTCCGAACCCGCTCGCCGCCGTGCAGCTCCCGGTGCAGATGAGCCTCCGCTTCGGCAATTTCGCCTACTTCTATGTGCTCCTCGTCGGGCTCGCCTTCGGCTACAAGCCGAAGCTCGTCATCTGGGGTGGCGTCACCGGCGCGGCAGCGTGGGGGGTGGCGGTGGCGTGGATCGCGCTCCTGCCGAACACGATCCTGTCGCTTCCCCAAAACGAGACCGCCGACGCCATCATGTCGCGGCTGGCGCTGCCGAACTTCGTCGACCTCAACCAGCCGACCCGCGACATCGTCGTCTACCTGATCGTCGCCTCGCTGCTGGCGCTCGTCGTCGTGCGCTCGCGCGGCCTGGTCGAACGGCAGGCGGCGCTCGAACGCGAGCGCGGCAACCTCGCGCGCTATTTTCCGCCGGCGACCGTCGACAGGCTCGCGCGGCAGGATCAGGCGCTCGCGCAGGTGCGCGAGCAGGACGCGGCCGTCCTCTTCGCCGACCTCGTCGGCTTCACCCGCTGGGCCGAGCGGCACGCGCCGCACGAGGCGATCGGGCTCCTCCGCGAGGTTCACGCGCGGTTGGAAGAAGAGGTGTTCCGCAATCACGGGACGCTCGACAAGTTCATCGGCGACGGCCTCATGGCAACCTTTGGCACGCCCGACCCGGGCCCGCGCGACGCCACCAACGCGCTTGCCTGCCTGCGGTCGATCGTCGACGACTTCACGGCATGGAACGAGCGGCGGCGGGCGCGCGACAAGGCGCCGATCCAGATCGCCGTCGGGGTGCACTACGGTTCCGTCGTCGTCGGCAATATCGGCACCGACCGCCGGCTCGAATTCGCCGTCATCGGCGACACGGTCAACGTCGCGAGCCGGCTCGAGGCGCTGACCCGCGAGCTGAATTGCGCTGGCCTGATCTCACATGCGGTGGCGGACGCGGTCCGCGAGGAGGCGGCCGGCGAGGCCGAAGCGCTGCTCACGGGCTTCGTCGAGCGCGGCGAGGTACACCTCAAGGGCCGCGCGCAGCCGGTCGCCGTGCTCGCCTACGGGAAGGGCGAGCTCAGAGCTTGAAGCCGTAGCGCGGCACGCTTCTCTTGTAGGCGCGGTAGTCGTCGCCGAACTTCCGTTCCAGATAGCGCTCCTCGCGCAGCACCACGCCGTAGTGCATGACGAGCGCGCCGACGATCAGCAGCAGGAACGTCCATTCGAGCCCGAAGCCGATGACGACCCCGAGCACGACGAGCGCCATTCCGACGTACATCGGATTGCGGAGGTGGGCGAAGATCCCTTGGCCGGCGAGCGAAAGGGCAGGCCGGAGCGGATTGACGTTGGTGCCGATGCGCTTGAAGGCGCGCTCGCCCATGATCGCGCTGGCGATTCCGAGCGCGAAGAGCATGACCCCGATAACGGCACGGGGGACAAGCGGAACCGCCGAGATGATCGCGAGCGGAAAGAACCAGTCGAGGATCGCACCGACGACGAGCACCGTGAGCGGGATCAGCGGCGGGAAGACGATGACGCCGGGCGCGTCCTTCTCGTTGTCCGGCATGGCTAGACCCTCCAGGCATCCTCAAGCTCGCGCGGATTTGTAACGACAATATCCCAGATCGCGGCCGGTGTGTTACCGCGCCGCTCGACTGACCGAGCGCGCGAAGGCCGCCAGATGAAAGCGCGTCTGGTCCTCGCCGTAGCGCCACTCCGGCCCCGCGGGACAGGCGTTCCGGGCGTGGCAGCCGACGGCGAGGCAATCGGCCTCCGGCTTCGCGATGTGCGCCGCGCAGCCGGGCACGTCGTAAGCGCTGCCGCTAAACGCACCGACAGGACATGCTGAGAGGCACGGCTTCTCTGCGCAGCTCTCGCACGGGCTCGGCGCGTCGGAGCGCAGCGGGAGTTCCAGCCGCTCAGCGAAGAGGAGCGCCGCGCGCCAGGCGTGCCAAAGCCCGTATTCGGGATGGATCAAAATCCCGAGCGGCGAAGCGTAGAGTGTCTCGGCGCGGAACGCCCAACGCTGGAAAGGCGGCGCGTCCGGCCCGAAGGGATAGACGGCGCGCGCGACGAACTCCTCTGCAATCGGATCGACAACGCGTTTCGTCCAGCGATCGAGCGGGTTCGGCGCGCCATCGATGGAGGGCGCGAACGCCTCCCACATCGCAGAGCCCGCATTGCCGACGAGGAGGACCGTGGCGACGCCATCGAGCCCAGCCTCTCCCGCCTCGGGATGAAGCCCGCCGCGGAGGATGAGGCCGTGCGGCGCGAGCGCCCGCGCGATCGCGGTCAGCAAGGGACGCTTGCCTTCGCTTGGCCAAAGAATGCAGCATCCCTGGCTTTTTTCGGGGCGCTACCCATGATCCTCATCGGCCAATACGACTCCCCGTTCGTCCGCCGCGTCGGAATCGCGCTGACGCTCTACGGCCTGCCGTTCGAGCACCGCCGCTGGTCCACCTTCGGCGACGCCGACAAGATACGTCCCCACAACCCGTTGACCCGCGTGCCGACCCTTGTGCTCGACGACGGCGAAGTGCTGATCGAGAGCCACAACATCCTCGACTATCTCGATAGCCTGGTTTCCTCCGATCGCGCGATGTTCCCGTTGCGCGAGCCGGCCCGGCACCAGGCACTGAAGGTCGCATCGTTTGCCACCGGCCTCGGCGACAAGTCGGTCAGCCTCTTCTACGAGAGGCTCCTGCACAAGGAAGTGTCGGACCTCTGGGTCGAAAGGTGCCGCGCGCAGATATCCGGCACACTCTCCGCGCTGGAAGCCGATCGCGCCAAGCGCGTGGGCGAATACTGGTTCGGCAGCAGCATCGGCCACGCGGACATCGTTGTCGCAACGGTTCTGCGCTTTCTGAGCGAGGCGCATGCAGGACTGATCTCGATGGCGGATTTCCCCGGGCTCCGCGCCCACGCGGCGAAGCTCGAAGCGCTCCCGGTGTTTCAAGAGATCAGCCAGCCGTTCATCCCGCCGTCGTAGCTCCGTACACCGTCTCCAAGAAAATGAGGGACACTCGTCTGCCTATGCGAACGCGTCGGGCATCGAAGCTTTCTTCTTGGCGATGAACTCCGTCAGCGCCTCGTCGATGCCGGGGTCAAGCGGGGGAGCCTCGTATTCGGCGAGCCACTTTTTCCAGATGGTATTGGCGCGCTGCTCGGCCGTCTTCTCGCCCTCCGCCAGCCACTGCTCGAAGGAATTGTTGTCGGCGATGGTCGAGCGATAGAACGCCGTCTCGAAATTGTCCTGCGTGTGCTGGCAGCCGAGATAGTGCGAACCCGGTCCGACCTCGCGGATGGCGGAGAGCGCCTGCCCGTTCTCGGTCAGGTCGACGCCGTCGGCGAAGCGCTGCAGCATGGCGAGCTGATCGCAGTCCATCACGAATTTCTCGTAGCCGGAGGAGAGTCCGCCTTCGAGCCAGCCGGCGGCGTGGAGCACGAAGTTCGTGCCGGCGAGCAGCGTTGTGTTCAGCGTATTGGCGCTCTCGTAGGCGGCCTGGGCATCGGCGACCTTGGAGGCGCACAGCCCGCCGCCGGTGCGGAAGGGAATGCCGAGCCGGCGCGCAAGCTGCGCGGCGCCGTAGGAGACGAGGGCAGGCTCCGGCGTGCCGAAGGTTGGCGCGCCCGACTGCATGGAGATCGAGGCGGCGAAGCAGCCCATCAGGACAGGCGCGCCCGGCCGGCAGAGCTGCGTCAGCGCCGCGCCCGCCAGAACCTCCGCCAGCACCTGTGCAAGCGTTCCGGCGACGGTCACCGGCGACATCGCGCCCGCGAGGATGAAGGGGGTGACGATCGTCCCCTGCCCGGCCTTCGCGTAAACCTTCAGCGCACCGAGCATGGTGCCGTCGAAGACCATCGGCGAGTTGGCGTTGATCAAAGAGATCATCACGCAATTCTCGCCGACGAACTCCTTGCCGAAGACCATCTCCGCCATGCTCACCGAATCCGCCGCCCGCTCCGGATGCGTGACAGAGCCCATGAAGGGTTTGTCGGAATAGCGGATGTGCGAATAGACCATGTCGAGGTGCCGCTTGTTCACGGGCACGTCGACCGGCTCGCACACGGTGCCGCCGGAATGATGGATCGCCGGCGCCTGGTAGGCGAGCTTCACGAAGTTGCGAAAATCCTCGATGGTGCCGTAGCGGCGGCCCTTGGTCGAGGTCGCGCACGAAGGGCGGGCCGTAGACCGGCGCGAAGACGGTGGCGTTGCCGCCGATCTCGACCGAGCGCTCGGGATTGCGGGCGTGCTGCGTGAAAATCTGCGGCGCGGTCTTCAAAAGCGAGCGGCAAAGGCCCTTGCGGGAAGTGCACGCGCGTGCCTTTCACGTCGGCGCCGGCTTCACGCCAGAGACCCAGCGCTTCCTCGTCGTCGCGGAACTCGATCCCGATCTCTTCCAGGATCAGGTCGGTGTTCGCCTCGATGAGCGCGAGCCCCTCCTCATCGAGCACCTCGTAGTTCTTGAGCTTGCGGCGGATGAAAGGAAGCTGCACACGGCCGCCGGCCTGCCGGCGCGCGCGGCGCGCCTCGGCCCCGCCCGAGCTTCGGCGCCGCCGGCCCTCGCTAGGCTCAGCGCCCTGTTCCGTGCCGGAAAGCGACATTCTTTCTCCCAACGCCAAGTCTTTTCGCGGGGCCCGAGGCCCCGGTTTCGCGCCGACCGTAGGAGCGCCCCGCCGGCCCCGCCCGCTCGCAAACGGCAGGGGGTGACGCTTGGTGGATACGCAAGGACGCGGGCGCGCTTGGATTTCCGCCGCGCCCGTGCTCTAGCGGCGGCTTCACGGGAGCTTCCGCATGCGTCTGACCGACTTCAAAGTGCTGACCTTCGATTGCTACGGCACGCTCATCGACTGGGAGAGCGGCATGTTCGCGGCGCTCCGACAGCTCGCCTCGAAGGTCGGGCGGCCGCTTTCGCGCGACGAAATCCTCGAGGCCCACGCGCGCCACGAATCCGCACAACAGCTGCAGACGCCTACGAAGGACTACCGGGAAATCCTCGGGATCGTCTACAAGCGCCTCGCCGAGGATTGGGGCGTCGCCGTCGGCTGGGACGAATGCGTCGACTATGGGCGCACCGTGCAGGACTGGCCGGCCTTCGACGATTCTGCCGCCGCGCTCCGCTATCTCAAGCAGCATTACAAGCTGGTGATCCTTTCGAACGTCGACAACGATTCCTTCGCCTTTTCCAACCGGAAGCTCGGCGCCGAATTCGACGCGATCTTCACCGCCGAGGACGTCGGCTCCTACAAGCCGTCGCCCCGGAACTTCGAATACATGCTCACGAAGCTTGCCGGCCGCGGCATCGCGAAGGGCGACATCCTGCACACCGCGGAAAGTCTCTTCCACGACCACGGGCCGGCGAACGATTTCGGACTGGCAAATTGCTGGATCCACCGCCGCCACGAGGCCGGCGGCTTCGGGGCAACGATGAACCCCGGCAAGACGCCGCACACCGACTTCCGCTTCACCTCGATGGCGGAGATGGCGGCGGCGCACCGGGAGGCCCTGGCGGGCAAGAGCTAGACCCGCCAAGGTCGCAGACCGCGCGGGCGAAGGTCGCTTCCAAGCGAGGTTCCCAACCGCATCCGCCCAATATAGAAGCACTCTCACGCCGCCCGATCGCGGCGCTTTTGTTGTGGAGCCCCTGATGGCCGACGATGATATCGATCTTGCATCGCTCTCCGACGACGACCTCGTCGCGCAGATGCATGACGACCTCTATGACGGCCTGCTGGAGGAGATTCAGCAAAGCGTAAACATCCTGCTCGGCCGCAGCTGGACCCCCTACGACGTGCTGACCAAGGCGCTGGTCGAGGGCATGCGGATCGTCGGCGAAGATTTCCGCGACGGCATCCTTTTCGTGCCGGAGGTGCTGCTCTCCGCCAACGCCATGAAGGCTGGGATGGCGATATTGCGCCCGCTCCTCGCCGAGACCGGCGCACCGAAGATCGGCAAGATGGTGGTCGGCACGGTCAAGGGCGACATCCACGACATCGGCAAGAACCTCGTCGCCATGATGATGGAAGGCGCCGGCTTCGAGGTCATCAACATCGGCATCAACAATCCGGTCGAGAACTATCTCGCCGCGATCGAGGAGCATAAGCCCGACATCGTCGGCATGTCGGCGCTGCTCACGACCACCATGCCCTACATGAAGGTGGTCATCGATACGCTGAAGGCGAAGGGCATCCGCGACGACTACATCGTGCTCGTCGGCGGCGCGCCCCTGAACGAGGAGTTCGGCAAGGCGATCGGCGCCGACGCCTATTGCCGCGACGCGGCGGTGACGGTGGAGACGGCGAAGGATCTGATCCGCCGCAAACACAACCGCCCGCCGGCGGACTAGCGCTTCGCCCGTTTGCGGCCGGCCGCGGGCGGCGCGGCCTGGCGCCAGGCGCTCGTCAGCGCGACGCGAAGATCATCGACGCCGAGGGCCGAGAGCTCGGCAATCGTCCAACCCGACGCGCCCCACTTGTTGGGTATCGGGCGGTAGGCTTGCGGCTGCACTTCGCAGCGAAACGCCTGCTCCTCCGGCGGGAAACGGATGTTGGCGGTCAGGCCGTCCGGCGCAAGCGTCGCAAAGATGCGCCGCGCCCTGAAGGCGGCGCGGTCGAAATGTGGCGCTTCGCTCGTCCCTTCCAGCGAAAGCGCCACTTCGCGAAACTCCTTTGCGGTGGCCATTAGCTACCCCGACATCACCGCTGCGACTGTAGGCTGGCCGGCGAGGGCCGGAAATGCCATATGCGCGCTATGAGTGCGACCATCGCCCCCCCGCCACCCGTTGCGCGCGCCGATGCCGAGAAAGTCCTCGTCATCGCCTGCGGGGCGCTGGCGCGCGAGATCGGCGATATCGTCGAGGCAAACGGGCTCAAACACATCGCGCTCACCTGCCTCCCCGCGCAGCTGCACAACTACCCGAAGAAGATCCCGGACGCGGTCCGCGCCGCGATCCGCGAGGCGCGCGCCGCCGGCTATCAGCGCATCGCGATCGGGTACGCCGATTGCGGCACCGGCGGGCTGCTCGACAAGGTCTGCGAGGAGGAAGGTGTGGAGCGCATCGCCGGGCCGCATTGCTATGCCTTCTACTGGGGGAACGACGCCTTCGCGCAGCGGCACGAAGACGACATCGACGCCTTCTTTCTGACCGACTTCCTCGCCCGCCAATTCGAGAGCTTCGTCATCGAGCCGCTCGGCCTCGACCGGCACCCCGAGCTTCGCGACATGTATTTCGGCAACTATCGGCGGCTCATCTTCCTGCAGCAGACGGAGGACGCGGCGCTCGAGACGAAAGCCCGCGACGCGGCGAAACGGCTCGGGCTCCGCTTCGAGAAGCGTGTGACCGGCATGGGCGACTTGGCAGGCTTCCTGAAAGCTTTCGACCCCTATGGTGGCGCCGGAAAGGACGGTCGCTGACCTCGCGATGCCCCTCGGGGACGCGAGCCATCTCCCGCCCATTCCATTGCCCGCGTGGTGCCCGCGAAAGCCTGTGATGATCGAGACTGACGGACTGTTGCTGCTCTTTGCGCTGCTCACGCTTGAGAACGCGGGGATTCCGGTGCCCGGAGAAGCGAGCCTGATCGCCGCCTCCATCTACGCCGGGTCGACCGTCGGCATCGGGCTCGCGCCCGTCATCGTCGTTGCGACCGCTGCGATCGTCGTCGGAGGCACCGTCGGCTATCTCGTCGGGCGCACGCTCGGCAGCCGCCTCCTCGCCCATTACGGCCGCTACATCTGGCTGAACGAGGCGCGGCTGAAGACCGGTCGCTATCTCTTCATGCGCCACGGCGGCAAGATCGTCTTCTTCGGGCGCTTCGTCGTCCTCATCCGAACGGCACTCACGCTGATCGCCGGTGCGAACCGGATGGGCCTTTGGCATTTCCTGGTCGTGAACACGCTCGGCGGCTTCGTGTGGGTGGTCGTGGTCAGCAGCAGCGCCTACCTCTTCGGCCACGAGATGCGCCGAATTGCCGGACCGGCAGCGTTTGTCGTCTTCATCGGGACGCTCGTCTTCCTGGCGGCGCTGATCCTCTTCTTCCGCCGCCACGAGAAGGAGCTTGAGGCGCGCGCCGAGGCTGCCCTGCCCGGCCCACTGATCTGAACCGCGGCTGTGCAAGCGTCGCATTCCAGCGCGGCTTTTGTCGTGGCGGAGCGACCGCCCCTGCCTGAGCGGCTGGGATAAGCGCCCGAAGTGGAGGGTTTCTTGGCGGAACGGGTCATCGTCTACTGGCGCGACATCCCGGCCCAGGTGATCGTCAAGGCCGGACGCAAGGCGGCGAAGCGCGAGCTGCCGGAACGCTTCGTGCAGGCGATCGACCAATGCGCCATGCGGGTCGGCGCTGTCGGCACCGACGAATATCTCGCCGAGTGGCGGCGCGGCACGCCGGAGCCCTGCGGCGACGACCTTGAAGCCGAGGCGGATGCGGCGCTCGCCCGCCTGGAGAACGACTATGGCAGGGATCGGCTTCGGCAATTGGTCGATAACGGCGGCCGGCAAACGCCTTAGGCCGGCCGGCGCCTATCAGCCGCAGCACGTCTCGGTCACGAGACGGCTCAGGAAGGCGTATACGATCCGCCTGTGGTCGGTTCGGCATGCGCGTTTCCTCGAACGCGTCTACAGTCTCTTCGCCGATCTCTTCCTGAAGCTCGATCCGTTCTGGAACCTCGTCGGCTATCGGCGCGTCGAGCCACCGGTCAAATTCGTCGAGCGGCGCGTGAAGGGCTTCCTCTTCGATTGCCGCATGTGCGGGCAGTGCATCCTTTCCTCGACCGGCATGTCGTGCCCGATGAATTGCCCGAAGCGGCTTCGAAACGGTCCTTGCGGCGGCGTGCGCGCGAACGGCAATTGCGAGGTCGAGCCGGACATGCCCTGCGTCTGGGTGCAGGCGTGGCAGGGGAGCCGGCAGATGCACGGCGGTGACGCGATCCTCAACCTGCAGAAGCCGGTCGACCATTCGCTGCGCGAGACCTCCGCCTGGCTCAGGGTGACGGCGCAAGCGGCGGAAGCGCGGAAGGCAAAGTCGTGACCCCGGGCGCGGCATGGACGGTTGGCTCACCTTCCCCCTTAAGGGGGGAAGGTTTTGGCGCGCATTCGCCGAGCGCGTGGAGCTCTCCATGATCCATCGCGACGAGAACCCGGCCGGCGTCCACCTGCCGCTCGACCCGCTGCCCGGCCACACCTCGCGCGGGCGGCTGGAGCGCGTGCTTCGGCGCGGCGAGTTCGCGGTGACGGCCGAGCTGAACCCGCCCGACTCCGCCGACCCGCAGGACGTCTACGATCGCGCGGCGGTCTTCGAGGGCTGGGTCGACGCCATCAACGCGGTCGATGCGTCGGGCGCCAACTGCCACATGTCGTCGGTCGGCATCTGCGCGCTGCTGACGCGCATGGGCTACGCCGTCGTCATGCAGGCCGCGTGCCGCGACCGCAACCGCATCGCCATCCAGGGCGACGTGCTTGGGGCCGCGGCGATGGGCGTCGCCAACATCCTCTGCCTGACCGGCGACGGCGTGCAGGCGGGCGACCAGCCAGGCGCAATGCCGGTCTTCGATCTCGATTCGATCTCGCTGCTTGAGAGCGTGCGCACGATGCGCGACGAGGCGCGCTTCCTCTCCGGTCGCAAGATCACCTCCCCGCCGCATGTTTTCCTCGGCGCCGCTTCCAACCCGTTCGCACCGCCCTACGAGTTCCGCGCGCTGCGTCTTGCGAAGAAAGTCGAGGCGGGGGCGCAGTTCGTGCAGACGCAGTACTGCTTCGACGTGCCGATGTTCGAGAATTTCATGCGCCAGGTGCGCGACCTCGGCCTGCACGAGAAGTGCTTCATCCTGGTCGGGGTCGGCCCCCTCGCCTCGGCCAAGACGGCGCGCTGGATCCGCTCGAACGTGCCCGGCATCCACATTCCCGACGCCGTCATCGCGCGGCTTGAGGGAGCTGAGAATCAGAAGCTCGAGGGCAAGAAGCTCTGCATCGAGATCATCCAGCAGTGCCGCGAGATCGCGGGCGTTTCCGGCGTGCACGTCATGGCCTACCGGCAGGAGGAATTCGTCTCCGAGATCGTGCACGAGTCGGGTGTTCTCGCCGGGCGCCGGCCGTGGCGGCGCGAGGCGAGCCCGGACGACGCGCGGGTCGCAGAGCGCCTGCAGACCATCCTCGCCGACTCCAAGCAGCCGAGCGAGCCCGTGTCTTGATGGCCAAGACATAACGATATAAGGAACTCTTTATATGTTTGAGGGGAAGGCTTCATGACCCGCACGGTGCTGGCCTCGGCGACGAAGGAAGTGGTGATCGGCTTTGACCAGCCGTTCTGCGTGATCGGCGAGCGCATCAATCCGACCGGCCGCAAGAAGCTCGCCGCCGAGATGGTGGTGGGCAATTTCGACACGGTGAAAAAGGACGCGCTCGAGCAGGTCGCGGCCGGCGCGCTCGTCCTCGACGTCAATGCCGGGGTCACCGCCGTCGACCCGAATACGACCGAGCCGCCGCTTCTCGTCGAGACCATCCAAATCGTGCAAAGCCTCGTCTCCTGTCCGATCTCGATCAATTCCTCCGTGCCGGCGGCGCTGAAGGCCGGGCTTGAGGTTGCTGTCGGCCGCCCGCTCATCAATTCCGTCACCGGCGAGGAAGAGCGGCTGGAAGCGATCCTGCCCTTGATCAAGAAATACAATGTGCCGGTGATCGCCATCTCCAACGACGAGACCGGCATCTCCGAGGACCCCGACGTGCGCTTCGCAGTGGCCAAGAAGATCGTCGAGCGCGCCATGGATTACGGCATCAAGCCGGAAGACATCGTCGTCGATCCGCTGGTCATGCCGATCGGCGCGATGGGCACGGCCGGCCGGCAGGTTTTCAGGCTGGTCCGGCGGCTGCGCGAAGAGCTCAAGGTCAACACCAGCTGCGGCGCGTCGAACATCTCCTTCGGCCTGCCGCACCGGCACGGCATCAACGCCGCCTTCCTGCCGATGGCGATCGCCAGCGGCATGACCTCTGCGATCATGAACCCCTGCCGGCCGCAGGAGATGGAGGCGGTCCGCGGCGCCAACGTGCTGATGGGCACCGACCGCGACTGCATGACGTGGATTCGAACCTATCGCGACTATGCGCCGAACACAGCCGGCGCTCCGACGCCGGTCAACGGCGAGTCGGCGCACGCGACCGCCGAGGCGAAGGGCGCGGAGAGCGGCGGTAGAAGGCGGGGCGGTAGAGAAGCGAGACGCGGAAGGATGGGGGGTTGAACGTCGAGCACGACGCTCACCCTCCCCCCTTGCGGGGGAGGGTCGGGGTGGGGGGAAAGCCGCGCCGCGGCCTTCTTCCTTCCCCCCTCTCCGTCTCTCCCCCGCAAGGGGGGAGAGGGCGCACCGCGGGCGCCGCCGTCGCCAGTGGCTGCTCTTCATCGCCATGAACGCCCCGATCCAAGACCCTCTCGTCCTCTTCATGCCGTCGGGCCGGCGCGGGCGCTTTCCCGTCGGCACGTCGGTGCTCGACGCGGCGCGGGCGCTCGGCGTCTATATCGAGTCGGTCTGCGGCGGGCGCGGCATCTGCGGGCGCTGCCAGATCGAGGTGCAGGAAGGCGAGTTCGCCAAGCACCAGATCACCTCGCGCGCGTCGAACCTCTCGCCCTTCTCCGACACCGAAGCGCTCTATGTCGCCAAGCGCGGCGAGCTTGAGAACCAGCGCCGCCTCTCCTGCTCCGCCACCGTCCTCGGCGACCTCGTCGTGGACGTGCCGCAGGATGTGCAGATCAACCGCCAGATCGTCCGCAAGCGCGCCGAGACACGGGTGATCGAGCGCGATCCGATCACCCAGCTCTGCTACGTCGAGGTCGACGAGCCCGACATGGCGAAGCCGCTCGGCGACACCGACCGGATGCTGCGCGTGCTTGAACGGGACTGGCGCTTCGAGGGGCTCCGGATCGACTTCGACCTCTTGCCGAAGGTGCAGAAGATCCTCCGGCAGGGCGAATGGAAGGTGACCGCCGCCGTGCACCACGACCGCGGCGGGCCGGTGGTGATCGCGCTCTGGCCCGGCTTGCACAATTTCGCCTGCGGGATCGCGGTCGATATCGGCTCCACCACCATCGCCTGCCATCTCTCGGCGCTTCTTTCCGGCCGCACGCTCGCCTCCGCCGGCATCCCCAATCCACAGATCCGCTTCGGCGAGGATCTGATGAGCCGCGTCTCCTACGTGATGATGAATCCGGAGGGGCGCGAGGCGATGACCAAAGCGGTGCGCGAGGCGATCGGCGTCCTGATCGGGAAGGTGTGCGCGGAGGCGGGGATTTCCTCCGACGAAATCCTCGACTGCGTCTTCGTCGGCAACCCGATCATGCACCACCTCTTCCTCGGCATCGACCCGACCGAGCTCGGCGGGGCGCCGTTCGCGCTCGCGGTCTCCGACGCGCTGAATTTCCGCGCCCGCGACATCGGGTTGCCGGTAAACGAAGGCGCGCGCGTCTACACCCTCCCCTGCATCGCCGGCCACGTCGGCGCGGATTCGGCGGGCGCGACGCTCGCCGAGGGGCCGCATCGGGGCGAGGAGATCACGCTCCTCGTCGACGTCGGCACCAACGCGGAGATCGTGCTCGGCAACAAGGAGCGGCTCGTTGCCGCCTCCTCGCCGACCGGGCCGGCCTTCGAGGGCGCCGAGATTTCCGGCGGCCAGCGCGCCGCGCCGGGCGCGATCGAGCGGGTCCGCGTCGATCCGGAAACGCTGGAACCGAAGGTGAAGGTGATCGGCGGCGATCATTGGTCCGACGAGCCGGAATTCGCCGAGACCGCGGCGACGGTCGGCGTTACCGGCATCTGCGGCTCCGGTATCATCGAGGCGATCGCCGAGATGTTCCTCGCCGGCATCATCTCCGAGGACGGCGTGATCGACGGCGCACTGGCGGCGAAAAGCGACCGCATCGTGCCGACCGGGCGCACCTTCGCCTACGTGCTGCAGCGCGCCGATGCGGCGCGGAAGATGCCGGAGATTCGCATCCTGCAGACGGACGTGCGCGCCATCCAGCTTGCCAAGGCGGCGCTTTACGCCGGCGCGCGCCTCCTTATGGACAAGCTCGGCATCGCGACGGTCGACCGTATCAAGCTCGCCGGTGCCTTCGGCACCTACATCGACCCGAAATATGCGATGGTGATCGGGCTTGTCCCCGACTGCCCGCTCGACAAGGTGGCGGGCGTCGGCAACGCCGCCGGCACGGGCGCGCGGATGGCGCTTCTCAACAAAGGCTATCGTCGCGAGATCGAGGCGCTGGTGCGCCGCATCGAGAAGATCGAGACGGCGCTTGAGCCGCGCTTCCAGGAGCATTTCGTCAGCGCCATGGCGCTTCCGAACAAGACCGAGCCGTTCCCGAACCTCGCCGCGGCCGTGACGCTTCCCGAGCGGCGCGCGCATGCAACGGCCGGCGCAGACGAAGGCCGTCGGCGGCGCGGACGAGCCGCCAGACGAGCCGACGGCTCATCGCAACCTACGATTTAATCTCCTTCCTCTAAACGGCCGCCCGGTTCAGCCGCGCGGTCGCGGAAAGGTTAACTCGCGGCAGTTTACCCTTCGGTCGCAACCGCCTGTTAGTGCTCTTCGCGTCACGGCGGAGCCACTCATGAGCGAAGCAGTCGTTGCGGGCCTCGTCCGACGGGCCGCGACCCCGTCCGCCCGCGACCGATCGGCGCTCCAGACATCGTTCAGAGCCGAGGTCATCAAGGGCGCTGACGCCTATGACGCGCTCGCCGCCGACTGGCGGCGGATCGCGGCGCTGCAATCGGGCGCGCTCCTCTTCCAGACCCCCGAGATCCTGAGCACCTGGGCGAAGCACTTCCCGCGGCGCAAGCTCGCGACGGTCGTCGTCAGCGATGACAAGCGACCGGTGCTGATCTGGCCGCTTTCGACCGAACGGCGTGCGGCTTTCAAGATCGCCCGCGGCGCCGGCGCTCCGATCGGTCAATACGACGATATCCTCCTCGACCCCGACACCGACGGCGAAGCGGCGCTCAAAGCGGCGCTCGCCGCGCTGCGGGAGGCGGTCCGCCCCGACCTCGTGCTGCTTGAGCGGGTGCGGGCCGACAGCGCGCTCCGTGCGGCACTCCGCGACGTGGCGCCGATCTGCGTGGCCGAGGCCGCGCCCTACGCCGACCTGTCGCAGGGCGTTTGCAAGGCTCTCGCCGCGCTGAAGCCGACGGTCGCGAAGAAGCAGCGGAAACGCGTCCGCCGCTTCCACAAAGAGGGCAACGTCGCCTTCGCGCTCGCCGAAGGTCCGCGCGAAGCGGAGGCCTGGCTCGGCGAGGCGCTCGCGTTGAAGCGCGATTGGCTGAGAAGCACGGGGCGCATCAGCCGTGCCTTTGTCCACGCCGAAAGCCGCGATTGCCTTGCCGAACTTGCGCGTACGTTTTGTCAGGACGATTCCGGCACGCAGATGGTGGTCTCGAAGCTGACCCTCGATGGCAGGACAGCGGCCGTTGAGGCTGGCTTCAAGCACGGCGGCACCTTCTATCTCTATCTTAGGGCATTCGCGCCGGAGCTGGCGGCGCTCGGCCCCGGAAACGTTCTGACTGAGCGCATGCTCAGCTGGTGTGCGGACAACGGTATCGGTCGCTACGACATGCTGGCGCCCCGCTCGCGCAACAAAGGCGAATGGCAATCGGGCGAGGTCGCCGTGCTCGACTTCGCGCTCCCGATGACGCTCGGCGGACGGCTCTATCAGAGAGCCGCTCTGCGGGCGCTCGCACCGGCGCTTCGCAACGCCTTCTACGCGCTGCCCACGCCGCTCCGCTCGGCTCTCGCCGGGCGGGCGCTAAAGATGTGAGCGGCGAGACTGCGATGCAGATCACGGCGGATATTTCCACCGGTCGTACGCATCAGCCCGAGATGGCGACGCTCGGGCCGGAGATCGCGAGCATCCTCGATTCGACGTCGGCGTCGCCGACTACACGCTGCCACTGACACGGACCGGCCGCGCCTACGCCGAGATCTACCAGGAGCGCGTGCGTCCGGGCCTGAAGCGCGCCTTCGAGCGCATGCCGCCGGCGCTCCGCTCGCTCGCCTCGGCGCTCGTCGTCAGAATCTGAGCTGACTACGCCACGCCGAGCTTTTTCTGCAGCTTGGTCGAGGAGGTCGTGTACTGGAAGACCACGCGCTCGTTCGGGTGAACGACGCGCTTTGCCGCTTGCGCCATCAGCGCCGCTTCGTGGAAGCCGCAGAGGATGAGCTTCAGCTTGCCCGGATAGACGTTGATGTCGCCGATCGCGAAGATCCCATGCGCGGACGTCTCGAAGCGCACGGCGTCGACCTCGATGCGTTCCTCGTTCAGGTTCAAGCCCCAGTCGGCGACCGGGCCGAGCTTCATCGTCAGGCCGAAAAACGGAAGAAGCCGCGTACAGGGAATGCGCACGTCGCCGTCGGGGCCCTTGACGATCGCTGCGTCGAGTTGGCCGCCCGTCCCCTCAAGCCCCGTCACCTGCCCGATCTGAAACCCGAGCTTCTTCTCCTCGTGGAGCGCGAACATCTTGTTGACGCTGTCCGGGGCCGCGCGGAATTCCGGGCGGCGGTGCACCAACGTCAGGCGCTTCGCGAGCGGCTGAAGGTTGAGCGCCCAGTCGAGCGCCGAATCGCCGCCACCGACGATCAGGATATCGTGGCCGCGGAAGGCCTCCATCTTGCGCACCGAATAGAAGACGCTTCTGCCCTCATAATCCTCGATGCCGGGAATGGGCGGGCGCTTCGGTTGGAAGGAGCCGCCGCCGGCGGCGACCACCACAGCCTTGCATGCGATGCTCGTGCCGGCGTCGGTCGCGACGCGGAAACCCGAGTTCAGTGCGCTCGATGGCGCTGACCATCTCGCTGAAATGAAACGCCGGGCCGAACGGCCTGATCTGCTCGATAAGCTTATCGACGAGGCCTTGCGCGGTGATCATCGGCCAGCCCGGAATGTCGTAGATCGGCTTCTCCGGATAGAGTTCAGCGCACTGCCCGCCCGGACGGTCGAGGATGTCGATGAGATGGCATTTGACGTCGAGCAGCCCGAGCTCGAACACCGCGAAGAGCCCGACCGGGCCGGCGCCGACGATGACGACGTCCGTCTCCGCGCTGCTGGAGGCCACAGCGACGTCGCTGGCGCTTCCTTCGACCGGCTCGTTCATGCCTGCTTGGCGGGCACGGTGATGACAAGGCCGTCGAGATCGTCGGTCACGGTAATCTGGCAGGAAAGACGGGATTCCGGGCGAAGCTCGTAGGCGAAATCCAGCATGTCCTCCTCCATCGGCCCGGCCGTGCCGGTCTTCTCGCGCCATTCTTCGGCGACATAGACATGGCAGGTGGCGCAGGCGCAGGCGCCGCCGCATTCGGCCTCAATGCCGGGAACGCCGTTGCGGATGGCATTTTCCATGACGGTGGAGCCGTTCTCCGCCTCGATCTCGTAACGCGTTCCGTCGGCGCCGATGTAGGTGATCTTTGCCATGCTTCTCCGGGGCGCGGCAAAATCCGCGACGGCGGGTGGGAGGGAAACGCCCGGGGTTTAGACTGCCGCGAAGGCGAGTCAAGGCAGGCCCGGGCCGCAATTCATGCTGATTCCGCCGGCCTTAGATCCCGATGTGCCGGATGTAGCCAAGGGTTTGATCAATCGCGTCCCTGAGCGCCGCCAGGTCGGGATCTTCGCCTCCGATCTTTGCCTCGAGCGTGCGCGCCTGCTGCGCCAGCAGCGTCGCGCCGGTCGTCCGCGCAAGAGCAATCAGGGCACGCAGGCGATCGCCCCTCACCTGCCCGTCGGATGCGTCCTCGATCTGACGCAGGAGCCGTTCAACCTCGGTCGAAAAGAGCGCCAGAACTTCGACCTGCATCCGTGCGTCGCCCTGCGTGTGGCGGCGAAGCTGAATTGCGTCAAAAATGGGCGCCGCGGTCGTCGGCATCTCTGAGGTCCGCAGGTTTATATCTGTCGCGAGAACTGAGACTTCACTTCCATCCTCGGTCCCAGGCCGTTAACGCACCACACGTTTCCGTTGCACAATGCCGCGCCATCACGGTTTTTTTCTTCCAACCTCGCTAGTGTGGCACTACAATCACGGGCGGACAAGCGCGGGGAGGCGGGCCAAGACGGTCAGCTTTCCGCCCACTTTCTGTTCCAAGGCCAGGACTGAAGTGCGGTGGAATGGTGGCTGACGAGACTGTGGATGAAGTCGCGCCAATACATGCACGACATCATTCCTTTTTGCCGTCGCCTGCCGCTCTGCGGCAGCGCGTCCGTTGTGTGCTGGGTACGGACGAAGGCGAGTGATGGATGAGTAAGTTCCGAAAGTCGGATACGACAGAGTTGGCGCTCCACGCTGTGGAAGAGGCGCTGAAGATTGATTTCAAGGGCGGCATTCGGCCGTCCATGGCGGGCGTTGCAAAGAAGGTCAAAAGAATGGCGACAGGGACTGGCGCACCGACGGTGCGGCATAATCCGGCGGTGGAGGAAGCCTCGGACACCGGCCCGGAACGGACCCGGTCCGCAAGCGACCGCAAGACGCAGGACAGGACCCGCACGCGGCGTGCGGCGAATGACGACGTCCGTTCCGTCGGCAACCTTCTTTACGCGCTGCAACGCCGCCCCGCCTACACGCCCTTCTGGGTCGCCCTCATCGTGTCGCTCGCCTGGGCCGGCCTCGGGCTCTCGTTCGGGCTCAGCATGTGGGGCGACGAGATCTCGCGCCTCGGCGGCGTCGAGGACATGCGCGCCGCCCCGCACCTGCTTGGTCTGGCGATCGGGATCATCGGGCCGGTTCTGCTTTTCTGGGGGATCGCCGTCCTGGTCTGGCGTGGGCAGGAGATGCGCCTCGTCTCGCGCACGATGACGGAAGTGGCGCTTCGGCTGGCCGAGCCTGAGAACATCGCCAAGGAATCGATCGTCACCGTCAGCCAGGCGATCCGCCGCGAAGTGGCGGCGATGGGCGACGGCATCGAGCGCGCATTGGCGCGCGCAAGCGAGCTTGAAGTGCTCGTCCACAACGAGGTCGCGTCGCTTGAGCGCTCCTATACCGACAACGAGTTGCGCGTCCGCCGCCTGATCGACGAGCTCGTCACCGAGCGCGAGGCGATCGTGCAGAACGCCGAGCGCGTGCGCCAGGCGATCCGCGGCTCGCACGATTCCTTCTCCGCCGACCTCGCCGGCATCACCGATCAGATCGCCATCGCGGCCGACAGCTCCGCCAAGCGCATTTCCGACCTCCTCGCCGGCCGCAGCCAGGCGATCACGCAGTCGATCGGCCAGACGGGCGACCAGGTGGTGGAGCTCCTCGCCACGCGAAGCGATAGCCTTTTCCATCGGCTGAACGAGGCCGGCGACAAGCTCTCCGACACCATCATCAACCGTGGCGACCTTCTGGTCGAGCGGCTGAACAATTCCGTCTCCAGCGTCTCGGAGACGTTCCTGGAGAACAGCGACGTTCTCGTTGACCGGCTGAGCCGCACCACGAGCAGCCTGTCCGACAGCTTCTCGGAGCGCGCCGAGGGGCTGCTCGAGCGGATCACGGTAACGAGTGAAGGCTTCACCGATTCGCTCCTCGCGCGCGGCGATGAACTCCTGATGCGGCTGGAGAACTCAAGCGGCCGGACCCTTGATTCCTTCAGCCAACGCGGCGTCGACCTCGTCGACGAGATCCAGCAGGCGGGCGACGCGCTCTCGCGCAGCGTCACGTCCAGCGGCCATGAGGCGACGCAGCAGATGCGCGAAGCCGGCGGCTCGTTCATCGACGCCATGTCGGCGCAGACCAAGGAGATCGATGTCCGCCTGCGCCAAGCGCAGGATCGCCTCGACACGACGCTGACCGACCGCGCCGGCACGGTGATCGACCGCTTCCAGGCGGCCGGCGACAAGATTTACCAGGCGGTGACGGTCGACGGCGAGGCGCTGGTTCAGCGGCTCGGGAAGCGGGCCGAGGAGATCGTCGACCTCGTCTCCAGCCAGGCCGACTCGACTACTGGTCGCATCGAGCGCGCGGCGGAGATCGTCAACACCGCGCTTGAGGCGCGTTCCAAGGCGGTCATCGAGCACCTCGGGCAAACGGGACAGACGGTCGCCCGGGCCATGAGCTCGCAGCTTCAGGAGGCGCAGGGGTCGCTGGTCGGGGCCGGCGACCGGCTGGACGGAACCGGCCGCGCGGTCGTGGAATCCCTCGAGCGCCATATCAACGAGGCGGAATCCCTGCTCGTTTCGGCCAACGACCGCATGGTCGACACCGGTCGCGCGGTGGAAGGCCAGTTGCGCAACCAGATCGACGTCGTGGAGCGCGAGCTTGCGGCGGCGGCCGAGCGCTTCGGCAACATCGGCGTCGAGAGCGAGCGCAACGTCGGCGCGCAGATCGAGCGCATCGATTCCGCGGTCGAAGCGGCAAGCCAGCGCATCGGCTCGGCCGGCGATCAGATCATGGCCGACCTCACCCAGCAGCTCGGCTCGATCGACGCCTCGCTCGAGGCCGCGGATCAGCGGTTCCGTCAGGTGGGCTCGGAGGTCGGCGCCGGCGTCGCTGCGCAGATCGCGCTCATCGACGCTTCCGTGGACCTGGCCAAGCAGGGCCTCGACACAACGGGCGAGAAGCTCGTGGTCGAGATCAACAGCCAGATCGGCGCGGTCGACACGGCCCTCGGCGCTGCGGGGGGGCGCATCATTGCGGATATCAGCCGCCAGTCCGGCGCCGTCGAGGCGGCGCTTTCGGCAGCCAACGACCGGGTGGGGCAGTCCGGCGAGACGGTTTCGCAAGCCTTCGCGAGCCAGGTCGATCGCATCGAAAGCGCCGTCGCAACAGCCAGCGAACGCCTCGACCAGGGCGGCGGACGCATTGTCGGCGACATCGAGCAGCAGATTTCGCTGGTCAACGGCGCGCTTGAATCAGCGAGCGAGCGCTTCCAGAAGGCGGGCGTCGACATGACGCTCGACGTAGGCATGCAGGTGGAGCGCATCGAGGGCGCGCTCGATGCCGCAAGCCGAACGCTCGGCGATTCCGGCGAGAAGCTTGTCGGCGACATCAACCGGCAAGTCGGCTCGATCGACGCGGTTCTCGCTTCGGCCAATGACCGCTTCTCCGCCACCGGCGACCGCATCGCGGCCAATATCGACGAGAAGGTGGAGAGCGTTGAAGGCCGGCTCGCCCGCGCCAACGACCGGCTCAACAATTCCGGCGACCGCATTGCCGGCAATGTCGTCCAGCAGCTCGGCTCGATCGAGGCGGCGCTGGCCCTCGCCGACGAGCG
Source organism: uncultured Alphaproteobacteria bacterium (assembly GCA_963739005.1). Taxonomy (GTDB): domain Bacteria; phylum Pseudomonadota; class Alphaproteobacteria; order Rhizobiales; family Afifellaceae; genus DASWJZ01. Next base: position 818,312 of record CAVTYQ010000007.1, read on the forward strand.
GCTCGGCAATGCCGGTCGCGAGGTCGCAAGCCATATCGGCGAGCAGATGGACAACGTCGAGACGACGCTCCGCGACGCGCAGGGCCGCTTCGAGAGCTCGGGGAACGACACGGTTTCCGCCATCCGCGGGCAGATGGACGCGCTCAAAGACGTCATTGCTACCAGCGGCGAGCAGAGCGCGGCGGAGCTGACGTCGCGCGGCGACGACCTGCGCCGGCAGATCGAGGCGAATATCGAGCGCATCTCCGACGTGCTCGACACACGCGGCGGCGGCCTCGCCGCGACGCTCGGCGAGCGGAGCGCGGCGCTCGGGTCGTTGATCGACACGCGTGTCGCGCAGATCGGCGAAACGCTCGACTCGCGGCTGACCGGCTTCGAGAGCCGTCTCTCCGAAAGCGCCGAAGCGGCCGCGATCCGGCTGGCCTCCTCGGCGAGCACCATCGAGATCGCGGTCGAGGGCCGTCTGGCCGGGTTCGAGAACCGCGTCACCGCCCGCATCGGCGAAGTCACGCAGAACTTCGCGCAGCGCGCCGACGGCTTCGCCAACACGCTTGACGACCGGCTGGAGCGGATCAATTCCACGCTCGATGTCCGCGCCCGCCAGATCAGCGAAACCCTGGTCGCGCGCACCCGCGAAATGGCCGCCGCCTTCCACGACGGCCATACCGAGATGTCGGCCGCGCTCGATACGCGGCTCCAGACTCTCGGCGACCAACTTCAGATCCGCACGCAGGAGCTAACCGAGACGATCGCCAACCGGATGATGGAGATCAACCAGGGCTTCGGTGAGCGCCTGCTAGCGCTCGAGAGCGACTTCAGCGACCGCGCCAACTCGCTGCAGGCGGCTCTGAGCGGCACGAGCGAGATGCTGAACGAGCGGACCGATAACCTGCAAACGACGTTGCAGGCGCGCCACGCCGATCTCGACAGCTTGCTCGACAGCCGTTCGAGCGCGCTCCTCGAAGCGCTCGACGCACGGTCGAGCGCCCTCCTCGCAGGCGTCGAAGGACGCGCCAAGGGAATTTCGGACGACTTCGTGTCGGGGACGAAGGCGTTGCTTGAAGACCTCGACCACCGGCGTGAGCGTCTGGTCGACGAACTGGTCGGGCATGGCAAGAACGTGGTCGACACGATCAGCCGCCAGGGCGAGCAATCGGCAGGGGCGCTCGACGCCAGCGTGCGCGGGCTTCTCAACACGCTCGGCACGCAGACGAGCGCGATCATGGAGGCGATGCAGGGCACCAACCATCGCGTCCGCACGGAAGTGCAGGACATGGTGGGACGGCTCGAGGTCGCCAACACGGCGCTACAGACCGTGCTCAGCGACACCTCGCATCAGCTTGCCAGCATCGAGTCCACATTGACCGAGCAGGTCTCCTCGCTGCGCACGGCACTGACCAACGCCGCTACCGACACGGGCCAGTCGCACCAGCTCCTTTCCGACCAGGTGAAGACGCTACGCGAGGTCTCGACCTACGTGCTGCGCGACATCTCGGCGATGGCGTCGCATTTCGGCGAGCAGACGGAGGCGCTTTCCGGCGTCAACACGCAGCTCACCGCGACCAACGAGCTGGTGCAGGCAGGGCTGGCGGAGCGGCGCGAGGCGCTAGAAGCCATCGCCACCGGTCTCTCTCACCAGGCCGAGGCGGTGGAAGCACGCCTGAACCGGCTGACCACGCTTCTCTCCAACACGCTCGGCACTGCCGAAGAGCGCATCACCAGCGTCGCCAACACGGTGCGCCAACGTGCGGAGGAGACGACCAAGCGCTCGGCCGAGCTGCTGACAGAGAGGCTCGGGGAAGCGCAAGAGCAGATCGCGACGCTCTCCGCAGAGCTTTTCCGCCTGGGCGAGAGCCTCGGCCGCGTCACCGAGGAGTCGACCAGGAGCGCTTCCGGCCGCATTGGCGAAGTCATGCGCAGCGCCGAGCAACGGATCACCGAGGTCGCGGAGGCAATCGCTCGCATCACGCAGGAAGCGGCCGGCGGGTCCTCCAGCGTTCTCGATGAGGCGCTGAGCAATGCGGAGCGGCGCGTCGCGGCGCTGAACGACCAGCTGGGCGAGAAGGCCGAGGAGGCGGCGCGCAACGCCATCGGCCAGTTCGAGACCATGCGCCTTGCCGCGGTCGCGGAGGGCCAGCGCGCGGTCGAGGGCGTGCAGACCGCCCGCCTGGCGCTTGAGACCAAGGTGCGCGAGGCGACGAACGTCTCCGGTGAAGAGCTTCGCGCCGCCGCTACCGGCCTCGTCGGCGAGGTCAGCGAGGCGGTCGCGGAGGCGACGCGACGCTTCGCCAAAACCGCCGACGACCTTCGGATCGCAGCGCAGACCATGCAGCGCGAGCTGACGCAGACGCGTGACGAGTTGCAGAAGGGCGTGCTTGAAATGCCGGCGGAGGCGATCGAGGCGTCAGGCGCCATGCGGCGCGCCATTGCCGAGCAGATCGACGCGATCAGCGAGCTCACGAAGATTGTGGCGCGGAGTGCGGGGGAGGCGATTCCGACGCCGCCGGCGCCGATTCCGGCGCGTCCCGCCATGCCGCTGGCGTCCGGTCCGGTCGTTCCGCCGCCGGCCGCCCAGCCGAAACCGGCACCGGCCGTCGCCGCCGCTGCGCCGGCGCCGGCACCGACGGAGCCGTTCGGCCGGCCCGCAGGTGCGATCCAGACCGACGCCAAGGTCGCCGCGGAAACGGCAACCGCGACGGCTACACCCACCGCCGCGGCGGCTGCCGCAGCGGCGAAAACCCGCCGCGGCAACGGCGAGGCGCGCGGCTGGGTCGCCGATCTCCTGCGCCGTGCATCCTCCGACGAGCCGGCCAAGACGAAGGCGGCGCAGCCCGAGGTGGCCGAGATCGCGACGGCGGCAAAGCGCTCCCCGGCGCAAGTGGTCGAGTCGCTCAACTCGCTCTCGATCGACATCGCGCGGGCGATCGACCACGAGGCGTCGGTCGAGCTGTGGGACCGCTACAAGCGCGGCGAACGGAACGTCTTCACCCGCCGCCTCTATACGCTGCAGGGGCAGAAGACCTTCGACGAGCTCCGCCGCAAGTATGAGCGCGACGGCGACTTCCGCCGGGCCGTCGACAACTACATCGGCGACTTCGAGCGGCTCCTCTCGCAGGTCTCGAAGGACGAATCCGATCCGGCGGTGTCACGCATGTATCTGACCTCCGACACCGGCAAGGTCTATACGATGCTCGCCCATGCGGCGGGGCGGCTAAGCTAGAAGCGCGACGGCCTCTACTCTTGTTATCCCGGTTCGGCCGTGAGGCCGAGACCGGGACCCATGACCGCCGGAGCATGCAGGAGAGCGGCGCGTTCTCAACGCCGCCCAACCATCGCGTCGGGGCCCGGAGCCTCGCGGGCTCGCCTTCCGGGATGACGATCCGGAGAGGCGGCACCTAGCCTTAGCTACCCGAACGCCCAATCGGCGATGTCGTTGAACGCCTGCTCCATGCCGCTGTCGAGCGCGGCGACAGCAGCGCCCGTGCCGCGCCCCTGGACCGGAACGAGATACTGGAAGACGCGCGTGCGCACGATACGGCCGTTGCGGTCGTCCATGACACGCACCGAGAAATCGACATGCGCGCCCTGCGCCGTCAGCTCGAAGGCGCGCACGTCGAGCACGACCTGGTAGTCGATCAGGAGCCCCTGCCCCGGGACCGCGACCGCACGCGCGCGCCCGCTGTTCTGCAGCGTCTGAACGAGCCGCGCCTGAAGCAGCTTGGGCAGCGTGTCGCTCCAGACCGCGCCGGGCAGATAGGCGTATTCGGAGGGCGTCGGACGGCCGGCGATACGGTCGGTGTCGAGCGCGCGCACGGTCGTGGGCTCCGGGACCAGAACCTGGATGTTGCGATGCGGGTGTGTCGGGGCTTCCGCGAGAACCGGGGCGCTCAGGTCGAAGATCGCGTTCGGCGGGCCGGCAAGCATGCTGGTGCAGCCGGCAAGAGCCGCCGCCAGCAGCGGCGCGATCAGCATCCGGGGGCGTGGCGCAGCCCGCTTCGACAATGCTGTTCCTGAACCCACACGCCCCTCCGCACCTGAAGCACGACCGCGAAAAAGAGACTGCCGCATCCCGGTCATGCTCTCACGAAACAAGATTTGGGCCGGCTCCTATGCTTCCCGGAACCTGCCCTACCGCCGCCTACCACCATATTCCGGCACATTCTCCCCGCCCAGCAGGAACCCGGTCGGATTGCTCTCCAGGTTCGAGATGACATGGTCGAGCCGACCGATCGTCCGTTGTCCCTCGGCGACAAGGCTTTGCAGATCACGCAGGCCGCGGTCGCTGAAGTCGTTGAGGCCATTGCCGAGGGTGCCGATCTGGGCATTGAAATTGTCGGCCGCCGCCTTGATCGAGGCCAGCGTCGCCGAAGCGTCGTCGAGGAGCCCGCCCGGCCCCTGCCCGGCCATGTTGTCGAGCTTGCCGAGAAGCGAATCCGCACGCTCGCTCAGCCCCTGGAAGCGAGCGGAAACGTTGCGCGCGTCGGCGACGATCTGTCTGATGTCGCCGCTGCTCTCGCCGAGAGCCGTGGAGAACTTGTCGAGGTTGTCGAGCGCGCGCGAGAGCTTCTCAGGGTCGATCGAAGAGACGAGAGTATTCGCCTTGTCGCTCAGCTCGGGCAGATGCTCGGAGAAGGCCTCAGCGTTCGCGGCGACTTTGTCGACACGCGCCATGATGGAATCGAGCTGCTGACGCTGAGCCGCCAAGCCTTCGCTGGTGGTCCGAATGCTCTTCAGCGTCGCCTTGACGTCCTCCGGATCGATCGCCGCGAGCAACGCCTCGCTCTTCTTCACGACGCCGTCGAGCTTGGTCGAGGCGTCGGCAATCCCCTTGGCGGCGGCCGAGCCGTTGGCGACGAGCTCGCCGATGCCGTCGGAATTCTCAGCCAGGGCGCCCGTGAACTTGCGCACGTCGAGAACGGCGAGCGAGATGTCGTCGGAGTTGTCGGTGATCGTCTGCTCGAGCTTCTGCAACGCCTCGTCGGCGCGGGAAAGGATGGTGCGGGCGCCGGCAAGGAGGTCCTGCATCGACGAGCGCGTCGCGATGATCGTCGGGTCGGGCTGCACGTCCCAGATCGGCGGCAGGCCCGGCGAGCCGCCTGCCATCTCGATGTAGCCAACGCCGGTCAGGCCCTGAAAGCCGAGCGTCACCTGCGTGTCCGCCTTGACCGAGGGCTTCGGCTGCACCCGGAGCCCGGCGATCACGACCTTCGGGTTCTTGGGATCAAGATCGAGCGTCTTCACGTCGCCGATCTTGATGCCGTTGAAGACCACCTGGCTGCCGACGGAAAGACCGGTCACCGGGTCCTCGAAGATCACCGTCAGTGGTGAATCGGCGGTCTCCCCGGCGGAGCTGGCGAGCCAGTAGACGAAGACGAAGCCGAGCGCCAGCACGACGAGCGTGAACGCCCCGATCAGAGCTGTGTTGGCCTTGGTTTCCATCGCTCTACTCTACCCTACGCAAAGGCCGCGCGCGCCCTCTTGCCGGTGAAATAGCTCTTCACCCAAGGATGGTCGAATCGCCGCATTTCCGCGAGATCGCCCTCAACCAGGACGCGCTTCTCGCCGATCACCGCCACACGATCCACAATAGCATGCAGCGTGTCGAGGTCATGCGTCACCATGACCACAGTCAGGCCCAAAGTGTTCCGGAGGTCGGCGATCAGGGCGTCGAACTCGGAGGCCGAGATCGGGTCGAGGCCGGCGGTCGGCTCGTCGAGGAAGAGAATGTCGGGATCGAGCGCTAGCGCGCGGGCGAGCGCGGCGCGCTTGATCATGCCGCCGGAGAGCTCGGCGGGGAACTTGCCGCCGTCGCTCTCCTTGAGCCCGACGATCTCGACCTTGAGGTTGGCGAGCGCGCGGACGAGGCGGCCGGGCAGATCCAGGTACTCCCGCATCGGGATTTCGATGTTCTGCGCCACGGTCAGCGAGGAGAACAGCGCGCCGAACTGGAAGAGCACGCCCCAGCGGCGCTCGATCTCGACGCTCGGGCCGTCCGGTCCGATCGGCGTGCCGAAAGCCTCCATCTCGCCCGCCTGCGGAGCGACGAGGCCGAGGATCGAGCGCATCAGCACCGACTTTCCCGTGCCGGAGGCGCCGACGATCGCGAGAATCTCGCCCCGCCGGACGTCGAAATCGAGATTCTCAAGCACCGTCCCGGCGCCGAAGCCGACGGTCAGGCCGCGGACGCGGATGATCGGCTCGCCAATGCCGTTGCCCGTGCCGTTGCTCGCAGCTTTTTGGGCCATCAGAAGTCGATCGCGCCGTAGAAGATAGCGAAGATGCCGTCGACCACGATCACCATGAAGATCGATTTCACCACGGCGGCGGTGGTGTGCCGGCCGAGCGATTCCGCGCTGCCGCGAACCGCCATCCCCTCCGTGCAGGCGATCAGGCCGACGATGAGCGCCATGAAGGGCGCCTTGATGAGACCGCTCCAGAGCGAGCCGAAGGTGATCGCCCCTTGCAGACGCTGCAGGAAGGCCACCGGCGGTATGTCGACGTAGATCCAGAGCGTCAGCATCGCGCCGGAAAGCGTCGCCAGAACCGACAGGAAGCTCAGGAGCGGCACCGTGATGATGAGCGCGAGCACGCGCGGCAAGACCAGCACGTTCGCCGGATCAAGCCCCATGACGCGGAGCGCGTCGATCTCCTCACGCATCTGCATGGAGCCGAGCTCGGCGGTGATCGCACTCCCCGAGCGTCCGGCCACCATGATCGCGGTCAGAAGCGGCGCCAATTCGCGCAGCGTCAGGATGCCGACGAGGTCGACCGTGAAGACGCTCGCCCCGAAGAAGCGAAGCTGGAAGGCGCCCTGCTGGGCGACGATGCAGCCGATCAGGAACGACATCACCACGATGATCGGCACGGCGCGGACGCCGGTCACTTCCGCCTGCCGCAGCACCGCCATGACGCGGAAGGAGAGCGGATGGACGATGACGCGGCCGAATTCCCGCACGGTCCCGCCCAGCATGCCAAGCAGCGTTTCCGCGTCGGCGGCGACGGAAAGCACGGTCGAACCGATATCCTCAAGCACGCTCCGGCGCCGCTTCGGTCTCGGCAATTCAGCGCGGTCGAGCACGGCGCGCACGCGCGTCAAAAGCGGCGCCCGCGCGTCATCGACGCCGCGCCAAGCCACCCGCCCGCCGTTCTCGACCGTCTGATGCTCTAGCTTCGCAAGCAGGAAGGCGCCGGCGGTGTCGAGCGCATCGACCTCCGAGAGGTCGAGGACAAGCTGCCGCGGGCCGCGTTCCGGCAGGCCGAGAAAGACCTCCCCGATGCGCTGGTCGAGCTCGCGCGCTTCCTCGATCACCCAGCCGCCGCCGGGAAAGAGGAACAGGCGGTCGGCCTCAAAATGATGTTCAAGCGTTGCGGCCATCAAGGCATCTCAACCGGCTGACGAATGCGCCGCCGCCGTGCTAGCAGGTGGCGCGGAAACGGCAAGTCTGGCCGTTGCGTGGCGCTCCGACAAGCGCAAGGCGGGTACAACGCGATGGCGATCGAGAAACCCTACCTCCTCTTCCTCGGCGACGTGCGCGACGCGCTTGCCGCCAAGACGGCGCTCGGCGTGGTCGACTGGCGGCGCGAATGGTGCGTCGGACAGCTCCGGCTTCCGGGTTGCCGCGCCGATACCGGCCTTCCCGACATGGATGTCGCGGCGGCGCGGACTGCGGGCGCGAAGACGCTCGTTATCGGCGCCGTCAACGCCGGCGGCGTGCTGCCAGAGAACTGGATCGCCTCGATCATCGAGGCAATCGACGCCGGGATGGACGTGGCGAGCGGGCTGCACGACCGGCTCTCCAAGGTTCCCGCCATCCGCGCCGCAGCGGAGGCGAAGGGAGCGAAGCTGCACGAGGTGCGCCACGCCGACCGCACTTTCGCGACCGGCAAGGGCACGCGCCGGACGGGTTTGCGGCTTCTGACCGTCGGCACGGACTGCTCGGTCGGCAAGAAGTACGCGGCGCTCGCGCTGGAGAAGGAGATGACGCGGCGCGGCTACGACGCGGAATTCTGCGCCACCGGCCAGACCGGCGTGCTGATCGCCGAGCGCGGCGCCGCGATCGACGCGATTCCCGCCGATTTCATATCCGGGGCGGTCGAATGGATCGCGCCTTCCGCCGCCGAGGGCCATTGGCAGATCATCGAGGGGCAGGGCTCGCTCTTCCACCCCTCCTTCGCCGGAGTGACGCTCGGGCTCCTGCACGGCGCGCAGCCGGACGGCTTCGTCGTCTGCCATGAGCCGACGCGCACGACGATGCGCGGGGTGAAGCACCCCCTCCCCTCGATCGCCGCGGTTATCGACGCGACCGTCACGCTCGGGCGGCTGACCAATCCCGACATCCGCCCTGTCGGCATCGCGATCAATACGGCGGCGCTCGACGACGAAGCGGCCCGCCGCACGCTCGCCGAAGCGGCGGCGGAGCATGGGATGCCGGCGGTCGATCCGATCCGCATCGGCGTCGGCCCGCTCGTCGACCGCATCGGCGCGCTTTTCGGCAAGCCATGACGCTCACCGTCACGACACGGGCGGAGACCTGGCCGGTCGCCGGTTCCTTCGTGATCTCGCGCGGAGCGCGGACGGAAGCGACCGTCGTGGTCGCGGAGGTGAGCGACGGCGACAAGGTCGGACGCGGCGAATGCGTTCCCTACGCGCGTTACGGCGAGGCGGTCGAGAGCGTGCTGACGGCGATCAAAGCGGTCGGTCTCACCGACGACCGCAAGGCTCTGCGCTGGATGATGCCGCCCGGGGCGGCGCGGAACGCGCTCGATTGCGCGCTCTGGGATCTCGAAGCGAAGACCAGCGGGACGCGCGCGTGGAAGCTTGCCGGCCTAAGCGCGCCGGAACCCGTCCTCACCTGCTTCACGCTCAGCCTCGGGACGCCGGAATCGATGGCAGACGCCGCGCGCGCCGCCGCCCACATGCGGCTCCTCAAGGTGAAGCTCGGCGGCGACGGCGACCCGGCGCGCCTCCATGCGGTCCGGCGCGCCGCGCCCGACGCCGAGCTCGTGGTCGACGCCAACGAGGCGTGGCGCGCGGAGAATTTTTCCGAGAACATGCGGGCCTGCGCGGAGGCCCATGTCGCGCTCATCGAGCAGCCGCTCCCGGCGGGCGCCGACGATCTTCTCCGCGACGTCGACCATATCGTGCCGATCTGCGCCGACGAGAGCGTGCACGTCACCGCCGATCTCGACGCGCTCGCCGGAAAGTACGACGGCGTCAACGTGAAGCTCGACAAGGCCGGCGGGTTGACGGAGGCGCTCGAGCTCGTGGACGAAGCGCGGCGGCGCCACCTCCTGGTCATGGTCGGCTGCATGGTCGGCACGTCGCTTGCCATGGCGCCGGCGCTGCTCGCCGCGCAAGAAGCGGATTTTGTCGACCTCGACGGCCCTCTGCTTCTCGCCAAGGACCGGACGCCGGGGCTGGTCTATTCCGACGCGCTGGTCGCGCCGCCCGAACCGATGCTCTGGGGTTGAAGCGCGCGCGGGCGGCGCCGCTCGGCATCGCGTAAGCCATTTCTAAAGCGTTTTCCGGTTTCTTTGTGCCGCATAGACGCGTCGCGGGGTGTCGGATGGGCGGCCGAAAGAGCTTCGGGCGGATTAGCGAGTCTGATTTTTCCAGCCTTCTGCAGGCGCTTTCGGCGACGACCAAGGGGCGCTCGTTCCTGGACGAATACCGGCGCCGCTCGCAGCCGGAGGAGACGCTCGGGCTGATCGATTCTCTGCAACGCATCGAGACGACGATCGAGGGCGTGCGCAGCCAGCTGCAGCCCGACCTGATCGCCGGCGAGTTGCGGCACGTCGCGATGACCCTCGACATCGCCGTCGAAGGCGCCGATTCCGATCCGGAGGGCGACGAGACGGCGCGCCGCTTCGCGCTCGTCGACCGCGCCAGGCTCGAGCTTGCCTCGCTCGCCGGTAGCCTCCTCGGCGAGGCGGCATCCGAGGCGAAAAAGCCGACTCAGCCGCGCTCGCGCAAGCCCTCCGCGCGGTAGGCGGCGAGGCCGGCGGCGAGCATGTCGTCGCCGATATTGCCGCCCGAGAGCACGATCACGATGGTCTTTCCCGCGCTCTCGAGGCGTCCGGCGAGGAGTGCCGCGAGCCCGACCGCGCCACCCGGCTCGACCACCAGCCGAAGCTCGTCGAAGGCATAGCCGACACCGACGAGCGTTTCGGGATCGCTCGCGACAAGCCCGCCGGCGAGCCGGTCCTTGTTCATCACCCAGCCGATCGGGCCGGGATCTGGAACGAGCAGCGCGTCCGAGATCGAGCCCGCCTGCTTGGCGTTCCGCTCCGGCTTGCCGGATTTCAGCGACCGGGCGTAATCGTCGAAATCCGCCGGCTCGGCCGTGTAGACCGCGGCCTTCGGGAAACGCGTCGTCACGGCGAGCGCAACGCCGGCGACGAGCCCGCCGCCGCTTGCCGGCACGACGACGATGTCGGGCGCGACCTCTAGCGCCGCGCAATCGTCGGCGATCTCAAGTCCGACCGTCCCCTGCCCGGCGATGACGAAGGGATCGTTGAACGGATGCACGAAGGCGCCGCCGACCTCCGCCACCACTCGCGTCACGACCGCGTCGCGGTCTTCCTTGGCGCGGTCGTAGGCGACGACGCGCGCGCCGCTCCGCTCGGTGCGCCGGCGCTTCGGGAGCGGCGCGTCGGACGGCATGACGATGGTGGCGGGAGCGCCGAAGAGCCGCGCCGCCTCGGCGACCCCTTGCGCATGGTTGCCGGAGGAGACGGCGACGACGCCGCGCGCGCGCTCCGCGGGGTCGAGTGCTGAGAGCGCATTATAGGCGCCGCGGAACTTGAAGGAGCCGGTGCGCTGCAGGCTCTCCGGCTTCAGATAGACGCGCGCCGAAAGCCGTTCCGAGAGAATGGGCGAATAGAGGAGCGGCGTCCTCACCGCCTCCCCGGCAATGCGTTGGCGCGCGCGCTCGATGTCGGCGTATGTGGGAATGATCATGGGGGTAGAACCCTGTAGCAGCCGCCCGCGATAGCCGAGCCGTGCTGCTGAGGCAATGTTCGGAGGGAAGCTCCAAATCCCCTCCCGGACTTTCGATGCTCGCTCCGCTCGCCGAAAGTCCGACCTCCCCTCAAGGGGGAGGTTAGGCGAAGCCTTCAATCGACTAGGCGGCTTCCGCGGCTAGCCGGAGTTTCAGGCCCTTAGCCGCGAGGATGTTGTCGCGGAAGGCCCTGGCGCTCGCCTCCCAGGAAAAGCCGAGCGAGAACGCGCGCGCCGCGCTCCGCGACAGCCTGAGCGCGCCGAGCGCCGCCTGGCGGAGGTCAACGTCGAGAACACCGGCGCGCGGGTCGGTCACTACGTCCTTCGGCCCGGTCACCGGAAAGGCGGCGACCGGCAGGCCCGAGGCGAGCGCTTCGAGAAGCACGTTGCCGAAGGTATCGGTGATGCTCGGGAAGACGAAGACATCGGCCGCGGCATAGGTCTTGACCAATTCCTCGGTCGGCAGCGCGCCGAGGAAATGAGCTTGCGGATAGGCGCGCGACAGATCGGCCCGCGCCGGACCATCGCCGACGACCACCTTCGAGCCGGGGAGGTCGAGCTTCAGAAAGGCCTCGAGGTTCTTCTCGACCGCGACGCGCCCGACGGAGAGGAAGATCGGACGCGGCAGCCCGAGATCGGCCTCCGGTTGGGGGCGGAAGAGCGCATGGTCGACGCCGCGCGACCAGAACACGAGATTCTTGAAGCCGCGGCGGGTGAGATCGTCGCGGAGCGACACGGTCGCCACCATGCAGGCCTCGCCCGCATTGTGGAAGCGGCGCATGAAGGCGTAGCCCCACGAAAGCGGCACGGGCACGCGCGCGGAAAGATATTCGGGGAACTTGGTGTGGTAGCTCGTGGTGAAACCGCGATTACGCGCGATCGCGTGGCGGCGGGCGAGAAGGCCAAGCGGACCTTCCGTCGCGATATGGAGAAAGGAACCGGGTTCTTCCTCGATCAGGCGCGCGATCTCGCTCGGACGCGCGAGCGCCAGCGGGATCTGCGGATAGGTCGGGCAAGGCAGCGTGCGGAAACGGTCGGGGCCGACGACGGTGACGCTGTCGCCCCAGCTGCGCAGGATGCGGACCACCTGGTCGAGCGAGTTCACGACCCCATTGACCTGCGGGAACCAGGCGTCGGAGACGATGACGAGTCGGATCGGGCCAGTGCTCACGCCGCGACGGGTTCCCGTCGCTCCGCGGCCGCGCGCGCGGTCTCCTGCAGGCGGTCGGCCCAGCGGATGATCTCGAAGCACCCGTCATGGTGCTCGACCAAGGCGGTGCAGCTTTCGACCCAGTCGCCGCAATTGTAGTAGGCGATGCCGAAATCGCTGTGCATCGCGGCATAGTGGATGTGGCCGCAGATCACGCCGTCGATGTTGTGCTCGCGTGCTTCGCGCGCCAGCGCCTCCTCGAACGCGCCGATGAAATTCACCGCGTTCTTGACCTTGAGCTTCGCCCAGGCCGACAGCGACCAGTATGAGAAGCCGAACCGGCGGCGGACCATGTTGACGTAGGTGTTCAAGGCGAGCGCCGTCGAATAGGCCCAGTCGCCGAAGTGCGCGAGCCAATGCGCGTGGCGCACGACCACATCGAACTGGTCGCCGTGGATGACGAGAAGCCGCCTTCCGTCCGCGGTCGTGTGGATGGCGGTCGAGCGCACCTCGATGCCGCCGAAGTGCGTGCCGAGATAATCGCGCAGGAACTCGTCGTGATTTCCGGGAAGGTAGACGAGCCGGGCGCCCTTGCGCGCCTTCCTCAGAAGCTTCTGCGCGACGTCGTTGTGCGATTGCGGCCAATGCCAGTTACGCCGCAGCCGCCAGCCATCCACAATGTCGCCGACCAGATAGATCGTCTCGGCGTCGTGGTGGCGGAGAAAATCAAGGAGGAGATCCGCCTGGCAGCCACGCGTACCCAGATGCACATCGGAGATGAACAAGGTGCGCACGTGGCGCGCCGGAAGCTCTGCGGGCATCAATTCCCCTATTTGGCGCCTTAATCGCTGATTCGCTTAGCAATTTTGTGACAAGCGCCGCGAATGGCGGTTTCGCGTGGACCTATGGTTAAGCGGCTCCGGCCGGCAAAGCGGCCGTCGCCGCTTGATGCCGATCAAGGAAACCCGGGCGACTCGCGCCGAGAGTGCGTGCAGTTCCGTTGTCTCCAGGACGGCCGTCGCGCCGACATTTAGAAGCTGCGCCGCGCGCCGTATCCGGGCAGTAGCCGTGGCCGTGTCTGTGGAATTGGTCGCGGAACGTCACGTCGACAGTGGTCATTCTATTTCCGAACGAGGGACGGATCGAATGTTCGCCGGGGTAATGAATCGGTTTAAACTGTTAGGAATAGGCAACGCGCTCGCCGTTGTGCTTGACGCGACTGAAGGCGGTGGCGAAGCCTTCTCTGTGCAATTCCAGAAGCTGCCTCCGAGAATTCAGCGCGGCATGCTCCGCCGCATCATGATCAGCGCGTCCGCGTGGTCGGCATGAGTGACAAGACAGCGCCACGCCGCAAGAGGACGCTTCTCCTCGTCGACGACAACGCGGACGACATCCTGCTGATGCGGAGGAGCCTGGAGCGCACCAAGCTCCCGGTCACGCTCCATGACGTTCAAAACGGGGTCGAATGCATGAACTTCCTGCGGAGAGTCGGCCGCTACGCCGATGCGCCGCGACCGGATCTGATCCTTCTCGACCTCAACATGCCGATCATGGGCGGCCGCGAGGTCCTGGCCGAGATCGTAAAGGACGACGAGCTTCGAGCGTTGCCGGTCGTCGTTCTCACCACATCCGACCACGAGCAGGATCGGTTCGAGATGTACAGGCTCCGCTGCAGCTCCTACGTGCGCAAGCCGGTCGACTCCGAAGAGTTCGAGGCCATGGTCAAGCAGCTCTGCGACTACTGGTTCCGGCTCGTCGTGCCCCCTTACGACACCGAAGACGCGTAAGTCTGGCCCGCCGGTCGAGCACCTGCGCCGAGACACCGCTTTCCGGCCTTTCGAGCGTGGCACGCGGGCAACAGGTGGCCGCCCGGCCGGTGTTCGTTTGCCGGCGAAGCGCGCTCGCCGCGCCTCCCCGCTTGCAATCCTTGCGGCGGCGATGCGAAGCAGTCCCGTCTGACAATCCAAGCCGGAAGAAACCCAATGAAACTCGTCCGCTACGGCGCCAAGGGCGCCGAGAAACCAGGCCTGATCGACGCTAAGGGGCAGATCAGGGATCTCTCCGGCGAAGTCGACGATTTTCGCCCCGACCCCATGACCTTCGAGCTGACGGCGCGCCTCGCGAAGCTCGATCCGGCCGCCCTCCCCGCGGTCGCCGGCAATCCGCGCTTCGGTTCGCCGGTCGCCCGCACCGGCCATTTCATCGCCGTCGGCCTGAACTACGCCGACCATGCCGCGGAATCCGGCATGAAGGTGCCGGTGGAGCCGGTGCTCTTCTCGAAGGCGCCGAGCTCAATCTGCGGCCCGAACGACGACGTCATCATTCCGAAGGGATCGAAGAAGCTCGACTGGGAGGTGGAACTCGCCTTCGTCATCGGAAAGCGCGCCTCCTACGTGAGCGAGGCCGACGCGCTCGGCTACGTGCTCGGCTACATGGTCTGCAACGACGTGTCGGAGCGCTTCTGGCAGATCGAAGGCACCGGCCAGTGGATCAAGGGCAAGAGCGCCGAGACGTTCGGCCCGCTCGGCCCCTGGCTCGTCACACCGGACGAAGTTGGCGACCCGCAGAAGCTCGACATGTTCCTCGACGTCAACGGCCAGCGCATGCAGACGGGGAAGACGAGCACGATGATCTTCGGCGTCGCCACCCTCGTCTCCTACATCTCCGGCAAGATGGTGCTCGAGCCGGGTGACGTCGTGACCACCGGCACGCCTCCGGGCGTCGGTCAGGGCAAGAAGCCGAACCCGATCTTCCTGAAGCCCGGGGACGTGATGGAGCTCGGCGTCGAAAAGCTCGGCAAGCAGAAGCAGAAGCTCGTCGCCTACGCGGGCTGACTTCAGACCGGGGTGGCACGGACGGCCTGGCGCTCGCGTTCACGCTCAAGCCCGAGCTGACGCTCGCGAAAGATGATGAAGATTCCGGCGGCGACGACGATGCCGCCGCCGAGGATCACCACCGCGCTCGGCACTTCGCCGAAAATGAGATAGCCGAAGGTCAGGCCCCAAAGCATCGAGACGTATTCGAACGAGGCGATCGTCGCCGCGTCGGCGTGACGATAGGCCGTGGTCATCAGAATCTGCCCGACGCCGCCGAGGAGCCCGACCATGAGGAGCAACAGCGCGTCGCGTGGCGCGGGAACGATCCATCCGAAGGGCAGCGACAGGAGCGCCAGCAGCGAGCCGCTCAGCGCGAAATAGATGACGATCGCGCCGGTCAATTCGGTCCGCGTCATGGAGCGCACGAAGATCGCCGCGAAAGCGGCGGCGAAGGCGCCGCAGAGCGCGAAGGCGGCGCCGAGCAGCGCGCTGTTCCCGAGCGTCCCGGCGTTGAAGAACGTGAGCCGCGGCCAGAGGATGATCAGGATGCCGATGAAGCCGACCCCGGTCGCCGACCAGCGATAGACGCGCACGATCTCGTGCAGGATGATGGCGGAAAGGGCGACGACCATGAGCGGCGCGGCGTAGCCGATCATCATCGCTTCGGGCAGTGGCAAGTAGCCGAGCGCCGTGAAGCCGAAGGCCATCGAGCAAATGCCGATGGCGCCGCGGCTTGCGTGCAGGAAGGGCTTGTTCGTCCGCAACGCGACCGCAAGGTGACCTTGCCAGAGAAGCATGCCGGCAATCGGCACCAGCGCGAAGAACGAGCGCGCGAAGACGATTTCGCCGGGCGGCACGCGGTCCGCCACCAGCTTCACGCAGACCGACATCATCGTGAAGAGGAGCGTCGACGCGATCTTGAGCGCAATGCCGCGACTTGGATTCATTCAACGCCGCCCGCGCGGCGGATCATGTGCACCCTTCGCTCGCCCCTCACCCGGCCCCCGTTGTCTGCTCCGCCGGCTACCTGTTTCCGGCCTGGATTGCCTCCCAGATCCGCAACGGCGTCGCCGGCATGTCGATGTTGCGGATGCCATAAGCGCGGTTCAGCGCGTCGACCACTGCGTTCATGACCGTCGGCGTCGCGCCGATCGTGCCGGCCTCGCCGGCGCCCTTGATGCCGAGCGCATTCCATTTGCACGGCACGTTCCGCGTCTGGAAATCGAAGAACGGGAGATCGTGTGCGCGCGGCATGGCGTAGTCGTTGAGGGTGCCGGTGACGAGCTGGCCATCGGAATCATAGACCGTGCGCTCGAGCAGCGCCTGCCCGATCGACTGCGCGACGCCGCCGTGCACCTGCCCGGCAAGCAGCATCGGGTTCACCGTCGCGCCGAAATCGTCGACCATGGTGTAGCGGACGATCTCCGTCCTCCCGGTATCCGGATCGATCTCGACCTCGCAGACATGCGTGCCGTTCGGATAGGTGTGCTCCTTCGCCTTGAATTCTCCGGTCGCGGTCAGCTTCGCCTTGTCCTTCGCCTTCTTGGCGAGGTCGGCAAAGCCGATGCGGCGATCGGTGCCGACGACGCGCGCCGCGCCGTCGACAAGCTCGATGTCGCCGACGCCCGCCTCGAGCTCGTCGGCGGCGAGTTCCTTGACCTGTTCGGCGAGCGTCTTGGAGGCGAGGTCCACCGACGGCCCGCCGAGCGGCACGGAGCGCGAGCCGCCGGTTCCGCCGCCCGACGGCAGGTCGTCGGAATCGCCCTGCACCACGCGGATCTTGTCGTAGTCGACGCCAAGGTGGCCGCCGACGAACTGCGCATACGCGGTCTGATGCCCCTGCCCGTTCGACTGCGTGCCGATATGGACGCTGATCGTGCCGTCGGCCTCCAGCATCACCTTCGCCGGCTCGGAGTCCCCGAAGGCGCAAATCTCGATGTAGGTGCCGAAACCGAGCCCGCGGATCTTTCCGCGCGCTTTGCTTTCTTTCAGCCGCGCGTCGAAGGAGGCGGCCCCGGCGACGCCGAGCGCCTTGTCCATGTGGGCGGCGAACTCGCCGGAATCGTAGTTGTGATCGGTGACGGTCTTGTAGGGCATCTGCTCCGGCTTGATGAAGTTCCGCCGCCTGATCTCGGTGGTGGAGAGCCCCGCGACGCGCGCCGCCTCGTCCATCAGACGCTCGAGCAGGAACGCCGCTTCCGGACGCCCGGCGCCGCGATAGGCGTCGGTCGGCACCGTGTTCGTGAAGACGGCGTTGCAGAGCGCGTAGACCGTGCGGACGTCATAGACGCCCGTCAGCATGGTGATCGCGAGCCAGGGGATGAACGGACCGAACTGGTTGAAGTAGGACCCCATTGCCGCGGTGAACTCGACCTTCAGCGCGGTGATGCGGCCATTCGCATCGAGCGCCACGGCGCCGGTCGACACGTGGTCGCGCCCGTGCGCGTCGGCGAGGAAGTGCTCGCTCCGATCGCACACCCACTTGACCGGCCGCCCGAGCGCCTTCGCGGCCTTCGCGGTCAGCGGGTATTCGCGATAGTTGAAACCCTTGGTGCCGAAGCCGCCGCCGACGTCGTAGGTCAGCACGCGCATCGTCTTCGGCTCGATCTTCAACACCGTGCACATCGCGTCGCGGACGCCATGCACGCCCTGCGACCCGAGGGTGACCGTGTAGCGGCCGCTCCCGGCGTCGTATTCCGCAACGACGGCGCGCGGCTCCATGTAGTTGCAGACGAGCCGGTTGTTGACGATCGTGAGCTCCGCGACCTTCGCCGCCTTGGCAAAGGCGGCGTCCGTCGCCGCCTTGTCGCCGGCCTCGTACTGGAAGGCGAGGTTCGAGCCGCGATCGGGCCAGACGAGAGGCGCGCCGGAGGCAAGGGCGGAGGCCGTATCGGCGATCGCCGGGAGGGCGTCGTAGTCGACCTCGATCAGCTCGGCGGCGGATCTCGCGCTGTTCAGGTCGTCCGCCACGATGAAAGCGATGGCGTCGCCCACGTGCCTCACCACGTCGCCGCAGAGCACCGGATAGACCGGCGGCTCGACCGGATTCTTGACGGGACCCATCCCGAGGCACGGCATCGGCGCAAGGTCGCTCACGTCGGCGGCGGTCCAGACGAGATGCACACCGGGGGCGCTTCGCGCCGCCGCAAGGTTTCCGACCTTGATCCGCGCATGCGCCGCCGTCGAACGCAGCACATAGGCGGCGAGCGTCCCCTCCGGCGTCACATCGGTCGTGTAGCGGCCTTTTCCGCGGATCAGCGACCCATCCTCGACGCGACGCGGCGAGGCACCCATTCCGAATTTCGGCACGGCGGAAACGTTCATGGCTGGTAGTCCCGGAGGTTCGAGAGCGAAGCGGATGGAATGATTTGGAATCGGGCGCAACAGACGATCTGCGCCGCCCACTGTTCTCGCACATCCGATGACCAGACGACAACTGGTGCCGGCGAATTCTTGCGCCGTCCCCGGTGCCAGACGTCAGGCGACGGTGCGGGTAATCACGCTCGCCGAGGTCGGATCGGCGCCGTAGGTCTCGCCCGGCTCAAGCCCGAGAAGCTCGGCCAGACGCGTGCGCGCCCGGCTGACGCGGCTTTTGATGGTGCCGACCGCGCATTCGCAGATCGCCGCCGCCTCCTCGTAGGAGAAGCCGGAGGCGCCGACCAGGACCAGCGCCTCACGCTGATCCGCCGGAAGCTCAGCCAGGGCCTTGCGGAAATCCGCCATGTCCATGTGCCCGCCCTGCGCCGGCTGCGATGCCAGCCGCGCGGCGTAGGTGCCCTCGGCGTCCTCGACCTCGCGCCCGTGCTTGCGGAGCTGCGAGTAGAATTCGTTGCGGAGGATCGTGAAGAGCCAGGCGCGGAGATTGGTGCCCTCCTGGAAGGTATGGAACTTCGCCCACGCCTTCATCAGCGTCTCCTGCACCAGGTCGTCCGCCCGCTCGCCGTTGCCGGTCAGCGAAACAGCGAACGCGCGCAAGTTCGGAATCGACGCGAGCAGTTCTTCCCGCAGGGCCTTTGAAACCGCCATGGAGCGCTAGCTCTTCTTCTCGACCGAGCGCTCGAGCTGCTGCAGGAGCTCCATGAACTTTTCCGGTACAGGCTCGTTAACCACGTCGTCATAGTGCGCGCGCAGATGCTTCCCGATCTCGCGCTGGATACGCGGATCGATCCGGGGCGCAGTATCATCCTTGGGGCGGGAGACCGTCCCAGTCTGCATCGTCTTACCTTTCATGCTCTGTCTGCCCCGAGACCCTCGACTTGCCTTCGCCATTCCTGCTCGCTCCACGCGCGGGGCGCACGGCCCGGCTTCACCCAGGAAGGACTGTCTCGGAGTTGCGCGTGCGCTCCTACGCCGCCATCAACGGCGGTGCACGCACGATGGTTCCGAGGCAGACTCCGTTTCCCCAATCATTTGCGGCCACTTCGCGTCTTCGCGGGACCGGAAATTCTGCGCCGCCGGCAATGGCTTAGCGTCTCCGGCTGAGCAAGCAAGAAGAAATCCGGCGGGAGGCGGGAACCGGATGCCCGCGCCACCGTTTTTCCTCGGCTCCGACGGGACCGCTTTGAGGGGCCCGCCGTAGTGGTTCGCTCTTTCGAGGACGCCGCAGATCCTCCCATCCGCGGCAGGGTCGAAGCGGCGAAATCGAAGAACCCGGCCGGCCTCCTCATGCCCCCTTCCCCCTCGCGGGCCGGCCGGGGCTTCCCACAAAAATCATCCGCCGCGCGCGCCACGGACGCAGCGCGGTTCGCTTGGCCGGCTCAGAATCCTCAGACGGTCGCAGCAGCTGTCGCAAAGCGATCCGGGCGAAAGGCGTGAAGCGCCTCGGCGTCGCCCGTGCCGGGCGAGGCGCCGCGGATGGCATTCGCGGCGAGCGCAGATAACGCCGGCGAAGTCTGGATGCCGTAGCCGCCCTGCCCGGCGTACCAGAAGAAACCCGGCGCCTCGGGGTCGAAACCGACCACCGGCACACGGTCCCTGGCGAAGGTCCGCAGACCCGCCCAGGTCGCGCTCGGCCGAGCGCGCGGCACGATCGTCGCGTCGTGGAAGCGCTCAAGCGCGGTCGCGACGTCGAGGTCGTCCGCATGGGCGTCGCAGGGCTCCGACTGCGCCTCTTCGGAGAGGCTCACCATGATCGCCCCCACCTCGGGTTTGAAATAGAAGCTCTCGTCGACCGGCGTCACGAACGGATGGGCCGGCAGGCCCGCGGCGATTTCCGGCGGCACCGGTAGCGTCGCGGCCGTTCGCCGCTTGGGCTGAAGCCCGCGGGGCGAAAGCCCCGCCAGCGCTCCTATCCGATCGGCCCAGGCGCCCGCCGCGTTCACGACCTGGCCGCATGCGAGCGTCCGCTCCCCCGCTTTGACATGCCAGCCGTGCCGCCGGGCCTCGATCCGCTCGACCGGCGCGCCCGTCGTGAGCTCTGCGCCGTGGCGGCGTGCTTCGCGCGCAAAACCCAGGAGGAGCGCGTTGGTGTCGATGTCGCGGGCGCCGGGCTCAACGAAACCGGCGGCGGCGACGCCGGGCTTCAGAAGCGGCGCATGCTTCACGACTTCCGCCGCATCGAGCCAGGAGACGCGCGCCGTCCGTTCAGCCAAAGCAAACTCCTCTTCGAGCTTCGCCCCATCGCCCTCGCGACCAAACACCAGTCCGCTTCGCGGCCGCGACAGCGGCACGTCGGCAAACCCTTCCGGAGGCACCTCGAAAAAAGCGCGGCTCAGGCCGGTCAGCCGGCGCATCGCCGGCGGACCATAGCCCTCCACGAAAAGCGCGGCGGAGCGACCGGTCGCCTGCATCCCAAGGTGCGGCTCGGCTTCCAAAACGCAGACGCTAGCGTGCGGCGCGAGCCGCGCGGCGAGGCTCACGCCCGAAATCCCGCCGCCGATGACGACGATGTCAAAGCTTTCCGACATGAGGCCGATCTAACGCGCGCGCTGGCCTGCCGCAACTTGCCCTGTCAGCGCGTTCCTGACGTCGAAATCCAACGGCCAGGTTTGCCAAGCAAGCCGGCGCGAAACGCCGGCGCGACCGCGCAACACCTTTGTGCAGCGCACCGCATCGATTGCAATGGACAAACAATGTCCCGGTCGGCGGCAGCGTGTTGCCGCGGACCGGCAATACGCGCGTTGCGCGAAGCGCCGCGTGCCACGGCTTTGCCATTTTGTAACTTGTGAAATTCTTCGCGCTGAGAGAACATTAAACCTGTCTTCGCTCGGAATCAGACAAGCACCCTTTCCATGCTCTACCCATAGCGACGAACCGGGCCCGGCTCGGCCCAGGCGATCTTCGCCTGCGCCGGCCGGAAGTCCTGTCGCGAATGGAAGGGCTTGTCTTCGGAGCCGGATGCCGAGCGCGGGTAACGGGGGGGTCGTACATGACCCGTGCATTCTGAAGGAGACCGAAATGGCCGAAGCAAAGGTGAAAATCTCGAAGAAGGGCAACAAGGACAAGGTTCAGGCGAACAAGATCGGCAAGGGCAAGAAGCCGAAGATGGCGGACGTCGAAGGACAGGCAACGTACTGGACCGCGGCCGTCTGCTGGAACTGCTGGGCGGTCAACGACGTCGTTGCCGACACTAACGTCTGGCTTGGCTACTATTGCTGGAACTGCGGCGCCTATTTCGAGATTTAAGCGCTCCGACCAAGACCATGGGGCGGCGCAGGCCGCCCCACCTTCCATCGGTCAAGACAGCCCGGCTCCGGCGCGACCCGACCACCGTCGATTCGCGCGTTCCGCGTTCGATCTGAAGGAGCAAGCAAAGATGGCGCATCCGCAAGAAGCCCACGACGGCGCCGAGCCGCCCGCTTCCGCAGCCGAGCGCAAAGCCGCAGCCCGGCGCACCGCGCTTCGATCCGAGAATTCGCGCTCCGCACGCGCCGCGCTCGCCGACGCGCTGGTCGCGCTCGCCGAAGAAGAGCTCTCCCAAGGGCGAGAAGCCGCCACCGTCGCGGCGCTGTCGGAGGCGGGCTCGCTCTTTCCAAAACGCATCCCCGAAGATCCGGGCTGGCGCGGACGCTTCGTCATGCTCAACCGCACGAAAGGCGCGCTGGCGCAGAAGCAGGAGAGGCACGCCGACGCGGTCGAGGCCTACGAAGCCGCGCTTTCCGTCATCCCCGCCGACCTCGAAGCCGCCAGCCGCGACGACAACGCCGCGCGCCTGCAGCTTCTCGTCCGCCTCGCCCGCTCGCGGCTCGCGCTCGGCGACGCGGCGGCGGTCAAGGCGGAGATGCGGGACTGTGGGACGCTGCTTGCGGCACTCGACGGGGAAATCCCGGCGCGCGCGCTCGAGGCCGTGCGCGCTGCCGTTCTCGGCCATTCCGGCATCGCAAAAGCCATGCTCGGAGAGATCGATGCGGCGGAAGCCAAGCTTTCCGAAAGCATCGCCGTCCTCGATGGCCTCGCCGCGCCGGAGCTCGCGGATCTGCGTCGCCAGGTGGTGAATGCTTGGAGCAACGTCTTCCGGCAGGGCGGCGGCGATCCGAGCGCGCTTCTCGCGCGCATGGCGCAAGCGAGCGACGCCCACGCCGACAGTTGCGGCTGCGGCAACACGCATCCCCACGATCACGACCAATGCGGCGGGCATCACCACGATCATTCGCACGACCATCACGGGCACGACCATCACGGCGACGGCAGCGCACATTCGCGCTGACGCCGCGGGTTGCGGCCGCGGCCGCGCGGTGCTTCACAATGGCGCCGAAATGAGTTGAGACCGCGCGCATCCGGGGGGAAAGCGTGAAGGGACCGATCGGACGACCTGTGGCGCTGACGCCGCTTTCGCCGCGGCGTCTTCTGCGCTGGGCGTGGCAGTCGATCGCCGGCATCGCCGGACCGTTCTATCTCGTCACCTGCCTCGCCGTCGTCACCAACGTGGTGACACTCTACAACGCGCAGCTGATCACGAATTTCATCGCGCAGGCGCAAAGCAGCCTCGCCATCCAGGAAGCGCCGCCGCCGGCTGCCGAGCCGCAAGCAAGCAACGCCGTGGCGCCTGCCCCTGCCCCAGCAGCCGCGGGCAAATCGAAGAAGTCCGAGGGCGGGCTCAGCTTCATCGACGCGATCCTTCCCGACGCTATCGGCGCAACCGCGCTCCTCTTCGCCCTGACGGCGATCCTCGGCATCGCGCTCGGCTATGCGAACCGGGTTGGCACGATCTGGGTGAACACGCTGATGCTGCAGCGCTTGCAGCTTCGACTCCACGACAAGCTGATCAGCCTCGGGCCCACCTATCACGGCAAGCACGACGTCGGCGAGAACCAGGCCGTCATCATGAACTATTCGCAGCAGGCGCAGGGCGCGCTGCGCGATGTCCTCTCCTCGCCGATCGTGCGCTCGGTCTCGCTCGTCTCGGCGATCGTGCTTCTCTTCTACAACCTCTCCAAGCTCCAGGGTCAGGACAACGTCGTCTATGTCGTGGTCGGCACGCTTCTCATCATACTGCCGCTCGGCGGGTGGTGGCTGGCGGGGCGGCTCCGCGCGGCGAACATGATCCTGCAGCAGCAGCAGAGCATGGTGGCGAACACGCTCGTCGATTCACTGACCACACCGCAGGAGGTGCAGCTCATGAACGCCGGGCCGCGGCGTTCGTCGACGCTTGCGGCGCGGCTGAAGGCGCAGGCGGAGGCGCAGCTTCGAAGCGCGCTCCAGAGCGAGGTCGCGGTGCAGTTCCCGCAGGCCGTTCCGACCCTCCTCCAGATCGGGCTGATCCTCTGGGCGGTCTTCATCGTCGGCGGCAACGCCGCCGTGCAGGCGGCGGTCGCCATCTATCTCTTCGTGCCGCGCGTCGTCGCCCCGATCCAGGAGCTGATCACGTTCTACACGAGCATCAACAACGCCTGGCCGGCGGTCGAGAAGGTCGGGATGCTCCTCGACGAGCCGCTCGAAGTCGTCGACAGCGGCAAGAAGACCGCGGCCGACGTGGCGGGCTACGATGTCGTGCTGGAGAATGTCACCTATCGCCCGACGCCCGAACGCGCTGTCCTGAGCGACATGACCTTTCGATTCCCCACGAACAAGGTCACCGCGCTTGTCGGCCTGTCGGGCTCGGGCAAGAGCACCGTCCTGAAGGTGATCTCGCGGCTCTTCGATCCGGATGGCGGGCGGGTCACGGTCGGCGGCACCGACGTGAAGGAGCTGCGCCTTTCGGCGCTTCGCGCGCTCATGGGAAGCGTATCGCAGTTCCCGATGTTCGTCGAAGCGGATGTCCGGGAGAACATGCGGCTCGCCGCGCCCGACGCTACGGACGCCGCGATGGAAGCGGCGTGCCGCGCGGCCGACATCTGGGCGGCGCTCGAACGCATCTCGCCGAGCGACCCACTTGGCGCAGAAGTTTCGCGCTCGGCGGGAAAGGCCGGACTCTCTGGCGGCGAACGGCGGCGGCTTGCGATCGCCCGCACGCTTCTCGCCGATCCGCACATCCTGCTTCTCGACGAGCCGGCCGCCGGCATCGATGTCATCTCCGTCAACCGCATCGCGGAAGAACTCCGCCGCGTTGCGCCGGGGCGCACCATCCTCCTCGTCGAGCACAACATCCCGCTGATCTCCTCGATCGCCGATCTCGTCTGCTGCATCGAGGAGGGCCGTATCACCGACGTCGGGTCGCCGAAGGAGCTCTCGGCGCGGCCGACGCTCTTCAAGAAGCTAATGGATACGCAACTCGCCTATGGCGATCAGGCCGAATACGACGTGAAGGCCACGGTGCCGGTCAGGAAGATCGAGGCGCCGACGTCGATGCAAGGCGCGCCAAAGGGCGGTCCGGCGCCGCCACCGATGGCCGGCCAGACACGCGCGGCGAAGCCCGGCGCGCCGAAGGGAATGAAGCAACCGGCGTGATCCGGAAAGGATCGCGAGGAGAGATCGATGGCTGATGCGAATGAAATCCGCGCGAGCCTGATGCAGCGCTATCTCGGCCTCTCGCCGGGGCTCGAGGACCAGGCGCTGAGTCTGATCGTGGAGACGGGCGTGCGCGCCGTCAGCGGCGATGAAGGCTCGCTCCTCCTCTACAATCCGGAGGCGAACGACCTCACCTTCGTCATGACCTACGGCAACAAGGACGCCGAGCGCATACTCGTCGGAACGCAAGTGCCGATGGGAAGCCTCGCCGGGCTCGCCGCCGAGACCGGCCAGGTGCAAATCGGCGCGCCGCGCTACAAGGACGCGAAGCTGGCGGAAGCCGCCGGCAGCGTGCAGTCCGTCATCTCCGCGCCGATGATCTTCGGCGACCGCCTGATCGGCGTCATCACCGCGATCTCCAACAAGCCGGAGAAGCGCTTCACGGAGGCCGACGGGCAGCTTTACGCCTGCCTCGCGACGGTCGCCGCGCTGGTCGTCAACCAGGCGCTGCTCCTGCGCGGAGAGAGCGCGGACGGCGACGACGCACCGGCGTCGCTGGCGCCGGACCCGGCGGCTCAGGACGTGCTCGACCGCGTCGGCCGGCTGCTGCAACGCGACCCCGCCACGGTGCGCCAGCTCGCGCGCATGCTGGAAGCCATCGAAGCGATGGCGCCCGGAGGCGGCGCGCAATGAGCCTTCCGAAGGGGCTGCTTCAACACGCCCTTGCGGTTCCGATCGATGAGCTGGCGAAGGGCACGCTTGCGCCGGTGACGGTCGGTATCCTCGACAGCGGCATCGACGGCTCGCATCCCGACCTTTCCGGGCGGGTGCTCGGCGCAAGAATCTTCGCCGCCGATGCGAAGGGGAAGGTCGCAATGAGCGACGCCAATCCGGCGGAGAACAACGATCTCTACGGTCACGGCACCGGCGTCGCCTCGATCATCGCCCGGATCGCGCCGAACACGCGCTTTCTCGACTTCCGCGTGCTCGGCGGCAACAACCGCGGCAGCGGCGAGGCGCTGATGGCGGGCTTCGAGGAAGCGGTCCGCAGCCAAGCGCAGCTCCTCAACATGAGCCTCGCAGCGAGCGAAAAATACGTGCGGCGGATGAACGGCTTCTGCGAAGACGCCTATCGCAGGGGCATCACCATCGTCGCAGCGCGCCGCAACATGCCGCTCCAGGACGAAGGCTTTCCGGCGGCGCTCATCCCCTGCGTCGGCGTCGACAACGAGGGCGAGGGAGCGGAGCAAAACTGGCTCTATCGCAACGACGTGATCGAATATTCCGCGCACGGCGTGAACGTGCCGGTCGCGGCGCACGGCGGCGGCTACACGACGATGACCGGGACAAGCTTCGCGACGCCGATCATGTGCGGTTACGTCGCGCTCCTCCTTGGCGCCTATCCCGGGATCAGGCCGTTCGAGGTGAAGGCGATCCTGAAGGCGACTGCCGCCGAGGCGGCGTAGGGCTGAACACGTTGCGTTTGGGTCGATCGACCGAATTTCCGATACCCGGCACTTCGCTTTGGGCGGCGAGGTTGCCACTCATGAGGAGATAGAATAGCTTACGATCAAGAGTTGTGGTGGGGCCATGTCTTACAGGGGTGTCTTCTTTTGCATCGTTCTCGTTCTGCTTTGGGTGCCGTGCCTAGCAATCCTGGCGCAGTTCTCGGATGTAGGAGAACTCGGTGACATCGCAGCGGGGAAATGGTTTGCGATTGCGATCGCAAACAGTGCACCGCTTATTGCACAAGATGCCTCCCTTTTCGGCGAGTTGACGCCCGTAGCAGTCGCGGCTGCGCTTACGCTGCTGGCGCCCGGTAAGACTGAAACGAAGCTCATCTATTTCGCCGTCCTCCTGTGCATCGTTGGCTGGGGCCTCTACCTGACACTTTCAGTCGCGCTCCAGGACGGATCGGAGTTCCACAATGCGCTCCAAACAAGCATCGAGGGGGACGTCGCCGGCTCGTCCGGCTTCCCGGCCATTCATGGCTTTGTGAGTGCCACAAGGGTCTTCTATCTAGTCGTCGGAGCAAGCCTCGTGGGGATTAATCTGAGGGGGGCAAGGACATGAAGCGCTTGATCATAACTTTGTTCCTGGTTGGGATCCTACATGGCTCCGCCACGGCAGGTCAGGTGCGTATCACACCGGTCGGGGAGGCCTTCGATTTGGCGGTGAGCGTGAAGTCAACTCGCTTCGATCAAACAACACCCGTACCCGCCGACGCTGACGGGGTATTCGTATTTTCCTTTGACCAGGGACTTTTCGGGCAGTCGGCGTACGTCGAGCGAATTTTTGTCCTCACGTGGACGCCACGCGCACCGGACTCACCGGCGACAGGCGTTCGCGTGTTTTCCGTCGAGCTTCCGGTCCTCCTCCGCTTCTGGAAGGTTGATGACATCTACCCGATAAAGGCATGGCCCTTCGACGGGATCGGCGATGCCAAGATGGCGGAACTCGAAGACCTTACCAATCCCGAAGATCAGTGGCGCAAACTTTTCGCGTCTCTCCAACAGGCGGACCACTACGCGCATCGGGTCCGCCCCACGACCGGTGAAGCGCGCCGGGCCTTTAATACGGCCGTGGATGCGCTCGTCAGCATCGCGACCGGAACGGAAGCGCGTTGGCTGCGCGCGCCGGTCGGGCTCGGCGAGCAAATCCAGGACTCATTTGCGCGCGATCAGCGGAAGCGGGATTCTCTCTTCGTCGCCCTGCAAAACGTGGAAAGCCTTGTCTGGCGCGATCTTTCGGATTCGAGTCAGTTGCGACAGATCGCTTGCGATCTTGTTCCCGGCACCTTTGCTTACCTGGACCGCCGACGATCCGACGATCAGCAGAGTTACCGTCTTCAGGTGACCAATTCCGAAGACCTCCTCGACCAAGTGCAGCAACAGGCGTCGCAGCGATGCAACGGTCAAAGCGCATCCCCTCCTTCGGGCTAAAACGGTGATCGTCGTATTGGCGGAATAGCCACCAACCGAGGGCGCGGGCTGAGCGCCTTCCGCCGAGGCGCGCGTCCTGCCGTCATCTCATACATGCGGAAGGTGCCGTAGCCCTTGGCGAGCGGAACCTGGCCGACGTAGTTGCAGGCGAACTCGTCGTGCGTCTCGAGCAACAGGACCGCGGCGAAGGCTTCCGTCACGAAGACGGTGCCGGGCGGCGTTATCGGCTCGATCCTTGCGGCCCGCGACAGCGAGCGTCCGTAATAGGTGTGCTGGCCGACCACCGGGTCCCAGTCGCCGAAGACCGGGCCGTAATGCGCGCCGATCCGCATCGTCGGGGCATCGTCGCGCCCGAGCAGGCTGCCATCGATCGTCGCAAGGCGCTTCTGCACGGCGAGGCATATCTCTGCGGCGTTCCTGATGTCGGGCACGACGAGGTGGATGGCGTCGCCCCACGTGTTCTTGAGCGCAACCGCCTTGCCCTTCTCCGCGACCACGTCGCCGATCGCACGCATCACAGTGTCCCAGAACACCGGCAGGAATCTTTCCGGCATGCGCGAGAAGCCGGGAAGGTCTCCGAACACGACGGCACAGCATTGTCGCGGCGCAGCCGACTTGCACCGTCGCGGGTCGGCCGGCGCGTCGCCAAGTTGCACGATCGTCTGCCGCCGCCCCTTGTCCTTCGCCCAGGCCGCCGCCGCCGGCGAAGCCGCCGCGTCGCTGTCGGCGTCGGTCAGGATCACCTGCACGGCCCTGCCATCGAGATGCTGGGCGCGCTGCAGCGCCAGCCCCATGGCCACGCGCGCGGCATGCTCGCCGAGACCGGGATCATCCGAGTCGGGATCTTCCGCGATCGTGTCGAGCCGCTCCGCCGCGGCTGAACAGGCATCGAAGCGGTCGAGCCAGGCCTTGCCGGCACTCTTCAAGATGATGGACGCAAAGAGCGGTACGGGGAGCGGCAGGATGACGTTCAGCTCCCTGCCCGCTTCGAGCGCCGCCTCAGCGAACATGATCTCGCTTGGGCTGCCAAGCGATCCGAAAACGGCGCCGGGGTTGAGCTTCTTCAGAATCGCATCGATCCGTTTGCGCGCCTCGGCGGCAAACGGAGCGCTTGCATAGCGGCTCCAGGCGCGGGCGGAGGCCAGCGGACCGAAATAGTGAGCGGTCACGCGGGGCGCGAGCGGCGCAAGAAACCGCTCGACGGCGGCGGGCATGTAGCCGGCCTCGGCGAGGAGCAGGCGAAGCTGACGGCGCGTGCTTGAGCCAGCGCCCTCGTCACCGAACGCGCGCGCCGCCTTCAGGTCCCGGCGCGCCTGATCGAGCGCGCAGACAAGGATATTCGCCTCCGCGCGCGTGGCGAGCGACCAAAAGTCCGACGCGTTGGCGACGGCGGGATCGGCGAGCACACGCGCGGCGATCCTTGCGGCCGCCTTCTTGCGCCCGCCGAGGAAGCTGAGGCTCGCCCAGTTGATCGCCGGATAGTAGTCGGGCTTCCTGTCGAAGACGCCCTTATAGGCAGCCGCGGCCTTGAGAAGCGCGGCGCGGCGCGGCGCGCCTTTGAGCTTAAGCGCCGCATCCTTCAGGAGACGCCCCTCAAGCGCGAGCACGTCGGTGTCATTCGAGCGGTCGAGATTCCAGTCGCGATAGTGCTGCATGGCGCGGTCGGTGGCGCCGGCGCGGGCGAGCGCGAGAACCGCCCGATGCTTCAATCTCCCGCTATCGGGAAAGCTCGCCAGATGCCGGCTTGCGAGGTCGAAGGCCGCGATCACTTCGGCCTTCCTGACCAGGTGCTCGACCTCGGCGATCGCCTCCGCCTCGCCTTCTTGCATCAGACCGCTCCCACGCCCCCTGCCCGATCTTATGCACGCCGGGCACGTTGCCGAGAAGAAGCGAAAAAAGGACCGCCGCCCAAGGGCGGCGGCAAGTCGAGGAGGGAGGAGGTCGTCGGACGGGTGGGAAGAGAGGCCCGTCCGACGCCAGCGAACATGCCTGAGATACGCCTGCGGTTTGTGCGTACCGTCACAACCCGCGAGCCTCCGCGGCGCGAGTTTGGCGGGACTGAAACGCCAGCCTCGAAGGAGTACGACGATGATCAGGACAATTGCTTCCGCCGCGCTCGTCGCGGCCCTTCTTGGATCGCATGCCCAGGCCGACGAGCAGGACTGGCACCCGGAAGGACACGACAGCGCGGTCGCCGCCTGCCTCGACTTCAACCAGTACAAGCCCGCCAACCTCGTCGACGCCGCCGAGGACGGCCTCGGCGACTGGATCGTCTGGATCAAGGACAAGGACGAAGACCTCTGGCTCTGCAACGCCAATGCAAAGGGCGATGTCTATGCGAACGTGCTTCTGAACGGCGATCTCCTCGACGGCGAAGGCGTCGAACTCGCCAGCAGGGAGAGCGACAGCAACCATCGCGCCGGACCGGCGGAGAAGGCCGAACGGCTTTGCGCCGCGGTCGGCGACTACATGGAAGACCTCGAGATCGTCGCCACCGTCGACGACACGCTCGGCGACTATCTCGTGTGGCTCAAGAACGGCAGCGACGCCTACTGGATGTGCAACGCGTCAGCCGACGACAAGCTCTACAGCTTCGAGCCTGTCCAGTATCCGCTCTCGGGGTCGGACGCGAACAGCGACGCAGCCTGCTGCGCGCCGCTCGAGGATCGGAGAAGCTGAACCGCAGGGTGCCGGGCGTGGTGTCGCGTGCGCCCGGCCGTCAGCTCGCCCCGGCGTCGGCGGGGAGATCGACCAGCGCCTGAGGCGTCCACGCCGCGACCTTGGAATCGACATCTCCCGCATCGCTCGGCGAGATATCGATCAGAGCCGCCTTTCGCGCCGCCTCACCCGCCGCCTGCGCGTTGCCCTTCTCGGTGAAGAGCCGCACCGCGAGCTTAGCGTGAAAGAGCCTCTCGGCAGGATCGTCGCCGAGATCGGCGAGTGCAAGCTGCGCCTCCGGCACGCCGAGTTCGGCTGCCTTGCCGGCGTAGAATGCAAGGCCGGTGCGCTCGCGCTGCGTCTTCGCCTGGACAGCAAGGAAGGGGTAGAGCACCGGGAAGGATTCGATCAGGGTGTGCTGCGTCGTGGCGACATAGGCGTCGCTGCTGCGCGTATCGTTCTTCTGGCTCAGCGCATAGGCGACAAGCGAGAAGGCCGGCGAGGCGCCCTTCGCCGCAGCCTCCCTTGCGATCGGCAGATATTCCGCCTCCCGCTTCGTGTCGGCGCTGATCACCCGCGCGAGCTGATAGGTCGTGCGCGCGTCGTCCGGCTGGCGTGCGTGCTCGGCGCGGCATTCCGTCTCCGCGGCGGCAGTATCGACCTTGTCGAGCGTGAGCCCGGGAGCGCGCTTCAGAGGATCATAAGGGTCGGCGGCGAGAAGATCGCATTTGGTAACGCCGCTCACGCCCCGCTCCAGGTTGACCATTCCGCTCAGGAAGCCGATCGGCCAGCCATAGGAGCTCATCTGGTACCACCCGGCGACGAAGCCGGAATCGCCGGTCGCCGCACCGATGTCGATCATGCTGGTGTTAAGCTCGTCCTTCTCCGCGGCAAGCGCCAGGACCTCGAGCACCCAGCCGGTGTGGTCGGTCGCGGTGCGGCCGTCGGCGAGATCGGCAAGCTCATATTCACGCGTCGTCTGCGCGAGGTTGGCGAGGGCGAAGCCGTAGCCCGCTCCGATCCGCGTAAGCAGGCCGGAATCGATTGCCAAGCGCTTGTCCCACAGCGCCTCGTATTGCTTCACGGCCTCGCGCTCCGTCGCCGCCGTATCCTCGGTCGAAGGCTCGGCGAGGCCGACCCAGCGGACCGCTTCCGCGTAGCGGAAGCGCGTGGTGACATCGTCGGGACTCGCCTCGGCGATCGGCCGCATGATCGCGGCGGCCTTCTGCAGGATCGGCACCGCCTTGGCGGCATCGACATCGTTTACAAGCACGCCCTGCCAGAAGAGCGACTCGCCGGCGAGCCAGTTCCAGCGGTCCGGCTCGTCGGTCTTGCCGGCGACGGCCTGTCCCATTTCCGCCGCCGCTTCGAGCACCGCCTCCGCCCCCGACACTTCGGCCGCCGCACCGATCGCGGGCAGCGTCTCGTATTCATAGGTGAGAAGGCTGAGGTCGACGTCCTTCATCTCGGATTGGACGACGTCGGGCGGCGCGGATGCGGCGCTCGACGCGATGAGCGTGGCGGCGCGGCGGAAAAGCTCGACCGCATCGGCGTTCGCTTGGATCGGGGTCGTGAAGGACTCGCCGATGAGCTTCATCGCCTCGGCGGCGAGCCTGAAGACGTTCACGGCGTCGGTGCGAACGCCAATCTCGTCGGCAAGCGCCAGATATTCGCGCGCGGTGTCGGGAGACCAGGTCCCGCTGCCGCTCGTCCGCCGGCCAAGCGCTATCATGAGCTCGGCGGCGGCCTTGGGGTCCTTAGCGCGAAGATCGAAGATGCGCGCGCGCTCAAGCTCCGTCCGCAAGGCGGCGAGCATTGGCGAATCCGACAGCCGTTCGGCAAGCTTGTCGGCATTGTCCATGTCGAACGTCCGGCGCGCCGTCGGCTCGGTCGGAAGGCTCGGGAGCGTGGGGGACGCCGAGGCGGGAGCCACTTCGGGCTTCCAGGCATCGACGCGCTGAAGGGCAGCGAGGACACGACTGTCGGGAAGAAGACGCGCGAGCTGCGCGCGCCTGCGCGCGACGAATTCAGCCTCACTTGCGCGGTCGCTCTCGCGGTAGAGCCGCTCGGCAACGGCATACTCGAAGAGCGCTTCGGTGAGCGAGTCGAGATCGTTCAGCTGCCGCTCGTGCCAGTGTGCGAGAAGCTGGTGGATTGCCGGGTCAGCGGCGCTGCTCCGCCGCCGTGCGGCATCGAGCAGCGCCGGCGCAATCGGGCCACCGCCGGCGATTTCCTTCATGACGACGGCGGGCACGCTCGTGCCGAACCTTATCGCGTCCGCTGCGACCTCCGCGCGGTCGACATCGCCGCGTTCGATGGTGAGCTTCGCCAGCACCGCGCCGAGAACCCGCGTTGCCGTCGAGTCCCCCGCGACCGCGGCCTGGAGCACGCGCGAAAACGTGCCGTCCTCGACCATCTCGCGGACACTCGCGCTCTGCCCGCGCTGCGCAAGAGTCTCCGCCGCGTCGAACGCGCCGTTGCCGGCAGAATCGCAGTTCGGGGTCGATGCGGCGGGCTTTTCGGCAGGCGCCGTGTCGCCAAGCAGCCGCGTCTCGAGCGCCGAGAGCTGGCGCGCCTCCGTGTCGACGCAGGTCGCCGCTCCGCTTGCTCCGGTGGTGAGCGAGCGCTCCATCTCCTGGTCGATCGCGAGCGCGTCGAGGTTTGCGTCGGCCTCAGGGTCCAGCGGGCTGCGCATCGTAACCAACCGGGCGGTCTCAACGGTGTTGCCGGCCGTCAGCGCGCCGAACTCGACGGTCGCGACGGAGTCGGTATCCCACTCGACGGAAAGCATCTTGCCGTCCGGCTTCAGCGCCAGCACCGACGGATTGGCCGGAAGCCGCGCGGCACCGACGAGCGCGCCCGACTCGACGTCGAACGCATCGATGACGTCGCGGTCGTCGACAACCGCGACCTTGTCGCGCGTGGCGAAGAGCCCGACGATCTGCGCCGACAAGAAGGCGGTGCCGCTGAAGAGGTTCGCCCAGGCGCCGTCGCCGGTCTGGCGGAAGCCGGTGATCTGCCCATCGTTGTAGGCAACGATGACGTCGCCCTGCGGGGTGAAGACGGCGGCCTGCGGCTCGCTGCCGCCGAGAAGCTTCTGCCGGCGTGCGAGATCCGGCGCAACAGCGGCGACGGGTTGGCCGCCAGCCGTGTCGGCGGGCCCGGCGCTATCGCCGACCGCCGCAGGAGGCTTCGGCACGATGTCGACGGCGGAGCGCGAGACCAGCGCCAGGCGGCTCCGGTCCGGATCGCCGGCGATCCAGATGCGGCCCTCCGCGGCGCGCTCGAGCGGCCCGAACTCTCGCGTCGCGGTCGCCGTCGCCACGCTCGTCGCGATGCTTGTGCCGCTCGCGCCGGCGCCGCGCTGCCCCTCGCGCGTCGTGTCGCCGGCGGCGTCCGTGACGTTGACCCACCAGACGACGCCCTTCTTGTCGAGGAGCGCGAAGGCGCCCGGCGATTTGTCGACGGCGACGATCTTCTCCGGGATGACGTCAGTCGCCGTGGTGTCGGGCGCATCGCATGTCGTTTCCGGCGTCGACTCGGCAAGGTCGATGAGGCTCTCGCCGGCGCGGCCGGAGGCGCCCCTGTGCCAGCCGACACTCGGTCC
Organism: uncultured Alphaproteobacteria bacterium; assembly: GCA_963739005.1. Classification (GTDB taxonomy): domain Bacteria; phylum Pseudomonadota; class Alphaproteobacteria; order Rhizobiales; family Afifellaceae; genus DASWJZ01. Next base: position 852,309 of record CAVTYQ010000007.1, read on the forward strand.
GTTGCCGACGGCCGCCACATAGAGAAGCGATTCGTCATAGTGACGGAAAAGGAGCGAGCGCCCGTCGCCGCTGAAGGCGACGGCGGAGATGCAGTTCGACCCCGCTATCGTCATGGGGCGGAAGGAGACGTCCTCCTCGAAAGCGCCATCGGGGCGCATGCGATAGACGAGCAGGCTGCCGTCATAGGTCACGCCGGCGATCCGGATCGCGTCCTTGCCCTGATAGACGGCGATCGAATTCGGGGCGACGTAGAGGCGGAGCTTCTGCCTGGCGATCGGGACGCGATAGTCGGTGAGGAGACCGGCCGCATCGACGCCTTCACTCGAGGTGACGTCGCTCGCCGGTTCCATCGTCTTGAACCCGCCCTCCCCGTCGAAAGCGTCGATCCCCACGCGGGGATTCGTGTCGGCGGCGAGCCGCACGACCGGGGCCGATTGGTCCGTCGGAATCTGGAAGGCGATGCCGATGCCCTTGTTCTGGACGAGCGCGCTGTAAGCTGGCTTCCCGTCGACGCTCGTCTCCTCGACTTCGGTATCGGTGAAGGTCATGCCGGTCGGCACGCTCTCGACCCAGAGCGGCAATTCCGCGCTCATGTCGTAGGCGGTGAGGCTCTGCGCCGCGCAGTCGCTCGGACAGGTCAGCGTCAAGAGGAGGGCACCGTCGGGCGTGAGCTCCGCGCCGGTTATCCCGCCGCCGGTCTCGACCTCGCGCGCCGTGCTCTGCGCGATGTCGATCGACAGCAACTGACCGTCGGTCTTGTCGTTCACCAGCATAAGGAGCTGGTCGCCGACCAGTCCGAGAAGGGCCACCTTCTCGATCTTGTCGAGGTTGACGGCGTGCGCGATGTCGTCGGTCGTCGCGCTGAAGGTCGTCGTGCCGGTGGCAGGATCGACAATCGCGATTTCGGCGGGATTGGAATCGTCGGTGAAATAGAGGCCGAAGCGATCGTCGGAGCTGACCGGCGCGATCTGGTCAACCTTGGCCTTTTCGCCGAGCGGCATCGGTATCAGCGTTGGCGCACTGAGGTCGCTCACCCAAAGCGCGACCTGCCTGTCGTCCTTGCCGTCGTCCGGCGTGGGGTCGGTCGTCACGATCGCGACGCGCTTGCCGTCCGGCGTGACGAGATCGAGCTCGGAGCCGAGCTCGGCGCCCGCCGGCAGCTCGAAATTGCCGACCGCGGCGCCGGTTAGCGCGTCGAAAAGCCCGATGGTCTTGTTGCCGGACGCCGCGCTGCCGTCGCTCGCCTTGTGGTCGAGAGAATAAACGCGGAAGCGGCCGTAGGTTCCGGTCCAGCCGGTGAAGCCGCTATAGGCGAGGAACTCAGGAAAGACGGGGTATTCGGCTAGCTTCTGCCGCCCGAACGCCTTCGCGATCGGGTCGATCAGCCAGCTCTTCTGCAGCTCTGCATTCTGCCCGACGAGCCCGTTCCAGAACGTGCCGAGAAGGTTCGACGCCGCTTCCCACGACCGCGCCTGCTGCAGGTTCGAGACTCGGGTCGCCAGCTGCTCGAGGTTTGCTTGCTGGAAGTCCCGCCGCGCCTGCTCCTTCTGCTTCTCCTCCGCCTCGCGTTGCTGGCGCTCAAGCTCGAGCACCTGCTGCTGCGCCGCCGCAGCCTGGCGCGCGGCCTCCTGCTCGCGCACAACTGCGTCCTCGGCGGCCTTCTTCTGTATCTCAGCGTTTTGACGCGCGATTTCCGCATCGTTGAGAAGCTGATTGGCGCGACTCCTCTGCAAGTCGGCAAAGGCGGCCGCTTCGTTCGCGCGGTGCGCTTCCTGGACGGCAAACGCCGTCTGCTGGTTGGCGCGTATCGTCTCCTGGTTGGCGCGCCATGCGAAATATCCCGCGAACACGGTGAGCGGTGTGAAGACGCAGACGATGGCAATGGCTGCGACAGTTACGAGCCGGTTGCGCGACTTCTGCCGCTGCTCCTGCGCCTTCGCCTCCTCGCTTGCCGCAGCGGCGCTGCGGCTCTCCGCGAGGAACTTCGCCGTCTGCTCGAAATCGCCGCCGTAGCGCTTCGCCCAGGCCGCCGTCGGCTGCTCGCGGTCCCACCAGCTCGCATTGCTGGCGAGCGCGAGATCGGAAAGAAGGTTGGCCTCGCCGCGCCCATACCGCTCGGCGGCGTCGACGAGCCGCCGCCACGTGTCGGCCGCCGTGACTTCCTGCTGAAGCCATGCCGCGAACTCGTCCCACTGGCGGATCAGGCTTTCGTGGCTGATGTCGATGACGGTCGTCGGGCGCAGCGGGACCGGCCGGGGCGGCACGAGGAAATTGCGCCCCGGCGCGCGGAACGCCTCGATGATCTCGCGCACTGCGATCTCATCGCCGCCGGCGATCTCCACGAGCTCGCTGAACTCGATCGGCCTTCTCACCGCCTCCGCCAGGCTCGACCCGGAGGTCAGCGCGCGAAATACGGTCGAGGCGATCGCCCGATGCTCCGGAAGCAGTTCCTCCAGGATCTCGCGCCCATGGGCGGCGAGGGCGCCGCGCAGCCCGCCTATTGCCTCGTAGTCGGAAAGCTTGAGCACGATGTGGTTGTCGCCGCCGTGCTCCGCAGCGATCGACCACAAGCGGTTCAGAACGTGCTGCATCAGCGGCAGCTGGTCGGAGCGCCTGACCAGCAGCTCAAGCTGATGGCCGGGGTTGTCGTCGTGCTCCCAGGGCGCGAAGGAGGTGAGGTCGTTCAGGAGGCGGTTCACCAGGGCGGGCTCGATCGAGAAGCCGCACACGGCCGCCGGCCCGACGATCGCCTCGCGCACCTGATCGCGGCTCATCCGCGGCGTCAGATAGAGGCCCTTGTTTATCGCTTCGGCGAGCCCATCGATCAGGGCCGCCGCGCCAAGGTACTCGGAACGCATGGTGATCGCGACATAGATGCGCGCCTGCGACAGCGGAGCTGCGGCACTTTCGAGCAGCGTCGCGACGAAGGCTTCCGCCTCCTCCCGCTTGGTGTAGGCGCCGTAACGGAAGAGCTCCTCGAACTGGTCGACGAGGAGAAGCAGATTGGCGCCTTCCGGAACGTTCGCCTCGCACCATTCGATGACGGAGCGCGGCCCGCGCGCGAGAAACGTTCGGAGGAGCTTCACCTCCTCTTCGTCGGTCTGGACGCCCGGATCGGACGACGCAGCCTTGATCAGTCCTTCCGCCATGGCTTCGATCGGCTGCTCACCGGGTCGGAAGTCGGCGATCAGCCAGCGCGAGCCGGCCTCGTGCAGGAGGCCGATCTCAAGCGCGTCGAGAAGGCCGGTCTTGACGAGCGACGACTTGCCGCTTCCCGAAGCGCCGAGCACGGCGAGGAAACGCGTCGCCGCGAGCCGATCGACCATGTCGTCGACGCAGCCCTCGCGCCCGAAGAACAGATCCGTCTCTTCGCGCGTGAAGGAGCGCAGCCCCGGATAGGGGAGCCGCCCCCCGGTCGTGCTCATTGAAGAAGACCCGACAGGAACTGCTTCACACTCTCGGCCGCCATATCCTCGCGGAACTCGATGCGCCGAATCTCAGGCAGGTCCATGCCGATGTCGGGCTTCGATTCGGGCGGGCCGAGATAAAGCGCAAGCGCCTTCAGCGGCTGCTTGCGGCGATGCTTGAGCTTGGAATAGAGGCGGAGCTGCCCGCGCACCCAGACAGGCGTTGTCTCGCCGTAGACCATGACCAGCGCATCGCACTCGACGATGTTCTCCTCGAGGTCGAGCCGGACGTCCTCGGAGGAACCTTGCAGGATCGGGACGGCGGCGCTGACGTGGGCGCTGGTGAATTCGCGCCGCAAGACCTCGGCGATCTTGATGTCGCTGCCGTCGGCGTTGATGAAGATGAACTGTTCCTGCGGCGGGGGCGGCGGCGGCCGTTTCCCGGTTCGCTTCAGGATGTCCGCCTTGAAGGCTTCAAGCCCGATCCGCATGACGTTCTCGCCGGAGAGGAGGCTCGCATGCTGGGGATCGGTCACGGTGGCGGGATCGATGTCAGGGCGCAGCCATTGCAGGACGGGGAGGCCGCGCGTGATCGCACGCTCGAACTGCAGGCGGTCGTAGCCTTGCGGGATGTCGGGCGGGCGCTTCGCGTGGGTGCGGCCGAAGAGCTGCACGAAGGCGTCGGCGCAGGCGAGGTCGCCCTCGACCGCGGCCGCGAACTCCAACCCGCCCTGCGGATAGACTGCTTCCGGCAGCACCTTGACGCCGTATTGCTCGACGTAGCGGCGAACCTGCTCGCGCTCTTCGTCGAGGTCGTCGGTGACTTGCGCGAGGAAGATCGAGCGGCCGGAGCCGGCTGACGCGGCAGCCGTCCCCTCAACGACAGAGGGTACAACGGCCGCCGCCGCCGTCTGCGCCGTCTGCGCCTTCTGCTCCTCCCGCATCTTCTTCAGCTGACGGCGGATCTGCTCACCCAAGTCATGCAGCGTCTGCATGTAGATGTCGGAGCCGGTCGCCATGGTCAGAGGGATCTCTCGCTCCGGATGCATCTGCCAGAAGGCCATGCGCTTCAGCTCGCGCAGCGGCTGCGGATACTCGTCGTTGGAATCGAGCGGCGAATGCTCGATCGCATAGATGCGACCGCCCACGCCCATGGCCTGCAGGAAGGAGGCAAGCTCGCGCATCGTGTAGGAATTCTCGGCCACGTAAGCGGGCGACGTCACCGCAACGAAGACGGCCGAGGAGGCGGCGTGCTCCATCAGCGTCTCGTCGAGCTTGACGCCGGTCTCAAGACTCGAATGCCCGGTGAAATAGATGCGGAGGCCATCCTCCTCGCGCACGCCGAGACGCATGCGCAGCACTTTCTTCAGATCGCCCGCGAAAGCGGTCACCCAGGGCGGCGCATTTCCGATGGCGACATCGTCGAGATGCGCGAAGCTAACGAACACGTCGCACTTGCAGTTCGGCACGTATGCCATGCTGCCCGGTTCCCCTCAGCCGACGGCTCCCGCTGTCCCGGAACGATACACAGCGACGGGGCAAAATGCGAGAGGCTGAAAGGGCGGATTCCCGCCGGTATCACCGGCATTTCGTCCCGAGGGGACGGGGCGATTTTCCGCGGCCGCAACGGGCATCGCGGAAACGCACCACCTGCGGTCGGCCTTTAGATCCCGGAGCCGCCGATCTCGTCCTCGAAACGGCCGCGGACGCGCTGGCCGGCGCTCTCCGTTGCGCGGAGCTTCGGCAGCTTCTTCGGCAGCGGCATCCAGGAGGTAAGCTCGGCGTCGGCGTAGACGATGATGCAGCCCGGATCGGAATCGGCTGCGATCCAGCGCTCGTCGCGCACCGCCCAGCGGACGACATCCACCTCCGCCGGCCCCTGCTCGCTCGCGCGCACCGCGGCGAGCACGGTGGTGCCGTCCTTCGGCGCGCTCTCCATCGTCCGCCACTCGCCGAAATCCGCGTTCTTCATCGCTCGCCGCTCGCTCCAAGATGCGGCGAAGATGGCCCCCGCTTCGCCGAAGAGCAAGGTGCGGAAAGGCTCAGCTGTGAAGTGAGAGGCGATAAACCGGCAGGCCGGAGCGGCGCTTTGTCTTGCCTTCGCCGTCGCGGGATTCCTCGGTCCTGCCAACCGCGCGGACCGACAGGCGATCGCCGAACTCGGCGACGGTCTCGGCGGCGAAGGACAGCGTCGCGAGCGGGCGGCCGGGGGGAAAGCCCGGAAGATCGGAGCCGGCCTTGAGGCGCGCGATCATTTTTTCCTCAGGCTTCATGTCGGCGGCAAGGACAGGCCCGAAGTCGCAGATGATGCGGAGCACTTCGCCGCTCTTGCCGGCAGCGCAGGAGTCAGCGAGCCGGATCGCGGCTTCGAGCGAGGGCGCGACGATGGCGGTCCCCTCCCCGCCGACGCGGGAAGAGCGGGCAACGACGGAGAAATCCTTGTTCTTGGCGACGCCGCTCTTCTTGACCGCGGCCTCGTCGGCGCGTCCGCCCGCAACGTCCCAGAGGAAGATGACAGGGCGAAAGGCGGAAGCGCCGCGGGCGCGGCCGGACGGCGCCTTCCGCGCAAACGGAAAGCTGATCGGATCGAGCGGGCGGCCGGCGGCGAGCCAGTCGGCGACCGCGCGGCCGGTGCCAGCCATGTTCGCGGCCTCGGCGCCATCGGTGACGGCGATCAGCCGGCACTCGGCCTGAAGCACGTCGGCGCGCATCAGCGCGAGCCCGGCCATGAAGCGGAAAGCGTGGAAGAAATGCCCGTCGAGATCGCGGTCGAGCGGCAGCTCGTCGTCGATCAGCGTGAAGGAGGCCGCCGCGCCAAGCATAGCGTCGAAGCGCTTCCTCCAGGAGAGCGCGCCGTCCGCGTCGCCGATTGAAACGGACAGTTCAGCGTAACGCTCGAGAGGGAACGGCAGCACGGCATGGAAGGGAATGCCGAGGCCGATCGCGGCCTCCGCCACAACGATATCGGCGCCGCAGGCGAGCGCGCCGAAGACGTTGCCGACGTTGCGGGCCTTCAGAATCTCCTCCGCCTCTGCGCGGATGGCATCGCCGGCCTTCGCCTGCGCGGCTGCATCCATCTCAGGCCCACGGAAGAGATGCCCGACGACAAGCGCGACGCTCCGCACGCCCAAATCGGCGGCGGCCTTTTCCGCATCGAGACGAAGGCGCGGCGCCAGACGGCGGAGCTGCAGCATGGTGGAAGCGCGCGTGCTGTCGCTCGAATCCGCCGCCGCACCCGCCCGTCGAAGCGCCTGAAGCCCACCCTTCGCGTCGCCCGAAATCAGCAGCGCCTCGGCGCGCGTCGCCGCCGCCCAGTAGCTCGAGGGATCGTCGGGTAGCCGCTTCAGGACCTCGGCGGCAAGCGCCTTCGCCTTCTTCGCGTCGCCGGCGATGAGCGCCATCGCGGCGGCGTTGACGCCCGCATACCAGCTCCCGATCCGCCGCCAGATCGCCTCGTAAGCGCGCTGAGACTCCGCCGCAATCTTCGCATCGCCGGCGGCATCGCTCTCGAAGGCGGAATCCTTCAGAAGCCGCGCCTCGAGTGCGGCGAGATCGCCGACCAGCGTCTCGACGGCGCGGCCCTCCGACGGCGGCGCGTCATCGTCGTCATCGTCGAACGCCTCGTCGACCCAATCGCCGGCGAGGCGCTCGACCGAGGCAAAGGGATTCTTCAGTGCGCGCTCCACGCGGGCGCGGAGCGCCTCAAGGTCGCCGTCGGGCGTCAGCCGCGCGCTGCCGAGAACGGCGATCGCCTCCTCGCGGTCGCCGCTTCGCGCCGCGGCGAGCGCCAAGAGATGAAGAAGCTCCGGGCTCGACGGGAAATAGCGCAACATGTCGGCGCCGATGTTCCGCGCGGCGATCAGGTCGCCGCGATCGATCTCAGCGGCAACATCGGCGACGGCGCGCGCGAGCGCGGCGCGGTCGCGGCCGGAATGAAGGCCGGCGATCCGCACGAGCCGCGCGTAGTCGACGATCTCAAGCGAGGCGGCGGCGGAACCGACGAGGCCGGCGCGCTCCCACTCCTTCAGCCGGCGGCTGACGGTCTCACGGCTGACGCCGAGCTCCTTGGCGATCTCGGCCTGGCTCAGCTTCTTCGGGAAGCGCACGCGGTTCGACTGCGCCTCACCCAGATCGGCGGCGAGCTCCACCAGCCAGTCGGCGAGCACGATGTCGGGATCCTCGTGGCTTGTGCTGTGCTCGGCGGCGACGGCGTCGACGAGCCGGCGAGCGGCGAGCCTGACCAAGCGCGCGCGGATCGCCGGCTCAAGCGCGAAGAGCTCTGAAAGCTCCTGCCAGGAAACGGCGATGCTGCGCGCTCGCGTCAGCGCGCGCGCCGAACTGGCGCGCGTCGCCGGCCGAGGATCGAGGCCGGCCGTCAAGAACTCCGTCTCGCCGAAGACATCGCCGCGAACGACGCGGGCGAGCCGCGCGGCGCGGCCGCCCCGAACCGAAGACGCGTCGGCGGCGAGGTGCACCTGGACCAGCGGCTCGGAAGCGCCCGCCTCGCGCTGGCCGGTGAGGAGGTAGATGCAATCCGCCGGCTCGCCCGGCTCGAAGATCGTCTCGCCGGGCGCGTGGTTCCTGCCGCGCAGCCGAAGATTGGCGAGCCGCCGTCCGACCTCCGGATTGCCCGACTGGAAGAGCCGCGCGCCGATCAGCGCTTCGTTGTCCGGTGTCGCCATGCGTCTGATCAAATTGCGATGAAGCGCGGTGGTTGTCGATGACTTTGCGCGGGGGCCTCGCGGTCTAGGATCGTGAGAGGAGCACGCTGCCCCACCCATTCGCGCGGCGTCGGATCGCCGGGCTCGAAGATCGTTTCGCCGGGGCCGAAGCGAAAGCGAAGTCGGTGAGAAAAGAGAAGGTCGCTTCAGTCGGGGGTTACAGCTGAAGCGGCTTACGGCGCGCTCGACATGCTTCGGAGGAAGGCTGGCGAGTCGGGCGCCCTGAAACTGAATCTCGTAAACCGGCGGCGCGAGTTCCGAGAAAAAGTGCTCACTCGTGCCGAATTCGACATGGAGCCTGTGGAAAACTCCGGCCGGTGACTGGGAGCCGTGGCGCTCGACCGACGCGGTGCGAAGGCCATAAAGCATTGGGATGAAAAAGGGCGCCGACGAGTGCGCCCGCGAGCCGCCGCCCGCCCCCCGGATCGCCCGACTGGAAAAGCCGCGCGTCGAAAAGCGCTTCGTTGTCCGCTGTCGCCACGAGCAGGGGAAAATGCGATGGAGGCGGGTTGCTTCGTCGATCACGCTCCGCCGAGGCCGGTGTGCGCTCGAACCTCAGATCCTCGCCACAGCGATTATTCCAACAGCAATCAGCAAGGCACCCGTCGCGAAATCGAGCGCGCGGCTGATCCGCTCGACAGAAGCTCCATGTCGACCGATTAGAGCCAAGGTTCGGTCGCGCGCCAACACCGTCACCATCGCTACGCAGGTGAGGGTAAGCCCGACCCCAATCATCATCGCCGCCGCAAATGTGAGCCCGGCAAGGACAACTCCCTTCGAGAGGGCGAGGAACATGGCGAACAGCGTCAAAGGGCAAGGCACCAGTCCCGCGACGACACCCACCATGACGCCTTCGCCATGAACATGCGGCCGATGGCGAAGAGCGCGGACAATGAGCCACACACCGATCAGCGCGAGAGTGCCGCGACTGAGAAGCTCGATCGCCGGCGCCCGGCCCGCGTTTCCGATTGTGCGGGTGATGAGGGGAGCGGCCAGCAACGCCAACACGACCGCGGAAGCAATGTGCGTGAGCGCAAGCGCGCCGGCGACCAATGCGCTGCGTGTGAGCGCCACACGCGAGCCGACCAGGTAGGACGCGAGAACGACCTTACTGTGACCGGGAGTGAGAGCATGAACCGCCCCGAACACGATCCCGAGCGGCAACAGGATCAGCAATGCCCTCCAGTCATGCGCTTCGGCGAAGGAGTTGAAGAGGCTGCTGACCGCGTCATGGATGGAACGCTGAAGGTCGATCAGGATTTGCATCATGGCGGGTCTGGCGGGGATTTAAACCCCGCATCTGCGAACTGAAGGTCCGCTATCCTAGCTTAGACGACAGACCCTTGAGGCTTTTCGTCTGACTGCAGGCGAACGAAAACCGTTGCGAGCGCGGGAATGTGGTGCGCGAGTTCGCGGCGGAAGGCTTCGCTGATCCGGATGGCGTCGGCGACACTGAGCTTGTCGCTGACTTCGATTGCGATGTCGGCGTGAAGCTTGTGCCCGATCCACCGCGCCTTCGCGTCGGCGACATGACGGACACCCGGCACATGCTCAGCCGCGTGGCGAATTTCGCTCGTCACGCTCGGCTCGACACCGTCCAGCATCCGCGCCAGAACAACCTTGGCTGATTGCCATACGATGCCGAAGATCGCAACGGTGATGAGGAGGCCGACAATCGGGTCGGCGAGCGGGAAACCGAGCCAAACACCGACCGCTCCCGCGACGACGGCGAGGCTCGTCAGCCCGTCGGTGCGGGCATGGTAGCCATCCGCCACGAGCGCGGCGCTGTTGATTTCTTTCCCGACGCGGATACGAAAGATCGCGACGGCCTCATTGCCGACGAAGCCAATCACACCGGCGAGCGCCACCACCATCAGATGCTCAATCGGCTGCGGCTCGATCAACCGACGGATCGCTTCGTAGCCGGCGACCAGCGCACTGAAGAGAATGATCAGAACGATGACGATGCCGGCCAAATCCTCCACCCGGCCGTAGCCGTAGGTGAAGCGAACGGTCGGCTTCCGGCGCGCCAAGACGAAGGCGACCCAAAGCGGGATCGCTGTCGCCGCATCTCCGATGTTGTGAATGGTGTCGGCGAGAAGCGCCACGCTGCCGGAGAAGAACACGACGATTAGCTGGAGCGCGGCTGTCAGCGCCAGAATGACGAATGACCACTTGATTGCCCAGATGCCGCGTCCGGTCGTGGCGATGGTCGGATCGACGACGCCATGCGTGTGACTGTGCGAGCCGTGAGCGTGATCGTGGTGATCAGCAGACCCGCGAAGCCTTCCGAGAGAGAACGCCATCACAGATACTTCGCGAGCGCTTTCAGTTCCTTCAGTGTCTCGCGCTGACCGGGGCGGTCGTTCTTCTCTTCGAGACAATGTTCGATGTGATCGTGAATCAGTTCCCGCTTCGCGTTACTGATCGCGCTTTCGACCGCATGCAGTTGTTGCGCTAGGTCGAGACAAGATCTTCCCGCCTCAAACATCGCGATCACCGAGGCGAGGTGGCCTTGAGCGCGCCTTAGCCGTGCGATGATGCTCGGGTGGGAGGCATGGATCATTGTCCTTCCTATCCTCCTGGAGAGGATACAGCAAGCGGCCACTGTCGCTGCGACGCAATATCGCCATTCGCGCTTGCGAGATGTCGCTTGACATTGACGGGCGATTGTGGCTGGGAATAAACGTTCATTCTCATTGTGAATGACGATTCATTCTCACCCGGGAACCTAGAACTTCGATGAACGCACCCTCTTTGCGTGTCGCGGCCGAAGAAGTCTCCGCGGAGCGCCGCACGCACATCCTTGACGCCGCCGAGCGGAGCTTCATCCGCGCCGGCTTCCATCGCACGACCATGCAGGACGTGGCGGCGGAAGCGGGCATGAGCCCGGGGAACCTCTATCGCTATTTCCCCTCGAAGGATGCGCTCGTCGCCGGCCTCTGCGAGCGCGACCGCGTCGGCCTCGCCGCCGAGATGGCCGCGATGCGCGAGAGCGGCGGCAGCTTCATGGAGGCGTTCCGCGAGCTCGGCCGCCGCCACTTCAACGACGACATGCGCGACAAGGCAAAGCTCTGCCTCGAAATCTGGGCGGAGGCGACGCGCAATCCGGAAGTCGCTGGCATGCAGACGGAATTCGACTGCGTCTTCGAGGACGAGCTGGTGAAGGCCTTCGAGGCGGCGAAGAGCCAGGGCGCAATCTCGCCCGACGTCGATACGCGCGCCGTCGCCTCGATCATCGGCAAGCTCGGCGACGGGCTTTTCGTGCGGCGCGCCTGCGCCGCGGATTTCGATTCGGAACGCGAGATCGGCGAAGTCTTCGCCGTCATCGGCGCGCTTCTGAAGGGGGCCGTGACGTTTCCATCTTCCGCTTCGTCGGACGCCTCGCCGTCCGACGCTTCTCCCCTGGAGAGCGTGCCATGACCTTCAGTCGTATCCTCGCGGCCGTCATCGTCGTCGCCGCGACGCTTTGGATCGGGTCGGGCGTGCTCGGGCGGACCGAGACGCCGACCGACGCCGCGGCCGAGAAAGCCACGCCCGTTGCCGCGCCGCTCTTTCAGGTGGCGGTGGTCTCAGCCCATGTCGAAGACCATTCGCGCGGCCTCACGCTCTCCGGCCATACCGAGGCGGACAACCGCGCAAGCGCGGTCGCGCGCGCCATCGGCTCGATCGTGGAGCTCAAAGTGAAGCGCGGCGACCACGTCAACGAAGGTGACATCATCGCCACGCTCACCGACGAAGCGCGCGACGCCAAGGTCGCCGAGGCGGAGGCTCTGGTTCAGCAGCGGCAGGCCGATCTCGATGCGAAGCAGCAGCTGATCAAACGAGGCATCGCGCCGGCCAACGACATCAACCAGCTCGAGGCGCAGCTTCGCGGCGCCGAAGCCTCGCTCGCCACCGCCAAGGCGGAGCGCGAGCGCGGACTGGTGCGCGCGCCGATCACCGGCGTCGTCTCCAATGTGCCGATGACGACCGGCCAGGCGATGCAGGCCGGCGGCATGGTGGCGGAGGTGATCGCGCTCGATCCGATGCTCGCCGTCGCCGAGATCGCCGAACGCCAGCTCGGCCAGATCAAGGAAGGCGAGACGGCGGAGGTGAAACTCGTCACCGGGCAGAAGGCGGAGGGCAAGGTGCGCTACGTCTCCTCGACGGCAAGCACGGGGACGCGCACCTACCGGGTCGAGGTGGCGCTCGACAATTCCGACCATGCGATCGCCGACGGCGTCACCGCCGACATCACGTTCAAGCTGCAGCCGGTTCCCGCCGTGCGGCTGCCGCGCTCGGCGCTCACCTTCTCCGCATCGGGCGAGCTTTCCGTGCGCATCGTCGGCGCCGGCGGCATCGTCGCCTCCGTGCCGGTCAGCGTCGTGGAGGACGCGCGCGACGACATGTGGCTCACCGGCCCGAAGGACGGCGCAAGCGTGATCGTGCGCGGGCAGGACTTCGTGAAGGACGGGCAGCAGGTCGCGCCGGTCGACGTCACCAACGCGCCGCCGGCGCTTCTGTCGAACTCCTAGGGGCTCTGCCGATGGGCAATCCCGTCGACTACGCGATCAATCACGCGCGCCTGACGATCGCGACGCTCATCTTTCTGCTCGCCGCGGGCTTCGTCGCCTACCTGACGATCCCGAAGGAGGCAGAGCCGGACGTGACGATCCCGATCGTCTACGTCAACGTCACGCAGCGCGGCATCAGCCCGGAGGACGCCGAGCGGCTGATCCTGAAGCCGCTCGAAACGAGCCTGAAGTCGGTCGAAAACGTCAAGGAGATGCGCTCCGCCGCGTTCGAGGGCGGCGGCTACGTGCTGCTTGAGTTCGAAGCCGGGTTCGATTCGAAGTCGGCGCTCGCGGACGTGCGCGCCAAGGTCGACGACGCGAAGAGCGATCTCCCGACCGACGCCGACGAGCCGCATGTGCAGGAGATCAACCTTTCGCTCTTCCCGGTGCTCGTGGTGGCGCTCGGCGGCGACGTGCCGGAGCGCACGCTGCTGCAGCTCGCGCGGCAGACGCAGACCGCGATCGAGCAGGTGCCGGGCGTGCTTTCCGCCGAGCTCAAGGGGGCGCGCGACGAGGCGGTCGAGATCATCACCGAGCCGACGCTCCTGCAAAGCTACAACGTGCCGATCGACCGGCTGATCTCCTCCTTCAACCTCGGCAACAGCCTGGTCGCGGCGGGCGCGCTCGAAGGCCAGTCGGGGCGCTTCGCGGTCAAGGTGCCGTCGCTGATCGAGACGCCGGAAGACATCATGAACTTCCCGATCGCGGCGTCGGGGAACACGACGGTGACGCTCGGCGACGTGGCCGAAGTGCGCCCGACCTTCAAGGACCCGACCACGATCACCCGCGTCAACGGCAAGCCGGCGATCACGATCGAAGTGTCGAAGCGCTCGGGCGCCAACCTCGTCGACACCGTCGACGCGACGAAGAAGGTGGTCGAAGACCTCGCCAAGACCTGGCCATCGACTGTCAACGTGTCGTTCACGCAGGACAAGTCGAAAGACATCCGCACCATGCTGCACGAGCTGCAGAACAGCGTCATCACCGCGGTTCTCCTCGTCGTCGTGATCATGCTGACGGTGCTCGGCGGGCGCGCCTCGCTCTTCATCGGGATCGCCATCCCGGCCTCGTTCCTGACCGGCATCCTCGCGCTGCAGCTCGCCGGGCTCACCGTCAACATCGTCGTGCTCTTCTCGCTCATCCTCGCCGTCGGCATGCTGGTCGACGACGCCATCATCGTCTCCGAATTCGCCGAGCGGCGGATGGCGGAGGGCATGGAGCCCCGCGCCGCCTATTCGCTCGCGGCGAAGCGCATGGCCGGCCCGGTGACCGCGGCGACGGCGACGCGCGTCGCCGCCTTCTCGCCGCTCCTCTTCTGGCCGGGCATCGTCGGCGAGTTCATGAAATACCTGCCGCTGACGCTGATCGCGACGCTGTCGGCGTCGCTCGCCGTGGCGCTCTTCTTCACGCCGACGCTCGGCGCGATCCTCGGCCGTGCGGGGACGCCAGTCGAAGAGACGCATCTCCGCGACCGCGGTCCCTACATGCGCGTCGTGAAGCTCGCGCTGCACCATCCGCTCGCGACGCTCGGCCTCGCCGCGGCGATCCTGGTAGGCGTCATCCAGGCCTACGGCACGTTCGGTAACGGCGTCGAGTTCTTCCCCGACATCGAGCCCGACTACGGGCTCGTGCAGGTCCGGGCGCGCGGCAACCTCTCGATCGAGGAGAAGGACCAGCTGGTGCGCCAGGTCGAGCAGCGGCTCCTCGGCATGCCGGAGCTCGAGACCGTCTATGCGCGCTCCGGCGAGAACCAGCGCGGCTCCGACGAGGTCACCGAAGACACGATCGGCACGGTGCAGTTCGAGCTGGTCGACTGGAAGAAGCGGCGAAAGGCAAGCGCCATCCTCGACGAGATCCGCGCCAACACGCGGGACATTCCAGGCGTCATCGTCGAGGTGACGAAGCCCAATGCCGGCCCGCCGACCGGCAAGCCGGTGACGCTGCAGATCAGCTCCGTCGATCCCGACCTCCTCTATCCCGCCGCGCGCAAGGCGGCGGCGATCGTCGCCGCCAATTCGGAAGCGCGCGACGTCGACGACGGCCTGCCGCTCCCCGGCATCGACTGGAAGCTCGACGTCGACAAGGCCGAGGCGGCGAAATACGGCGCGAGCCCGCTCGCCGTCGGCACCGCCGTCCAGCTTGTGACGAACGGCGTCAAGGTCTCCGAATACCGGCCCTCCAATACCGACAAGTCGGTCGACATCCTGGTGCGCTTCCCGGAGAGCCGGCGGAGCCTCGACGAGCTCGACCAGCTCACCATCAACACCAGCGCCGGCGCCGTGCCGATCGGGAATTTCGTCACCCGCACGGCAGCGCCGAAGGTCGGGCTCATCAACCGCGTCGCCGGCTCACGCGTCGTCACCGTCACGGCGAACCTCGCGGAGGGCGCGCAGTCGGCCGTCGTGCAGCAACAGGTGCTCGATGCGCTGAAGACCGCCGACCTCGGCCCGGGCGTCACCTACAAGATGAAGGGCGAGGACGAGGAGCGCGAGAAGGCGGGCGCCTTCCTGATGAAGGCGTTCGGCGCGGCGATCTTCCTGATCTTCGCGATCCTGCTCGCGCAGTTCAACAAGTTCTCCAGCGTGATGCTGGTGCTTTCCGCCGTGCTCCTCTCCACGATCGGGGTGCTGATCGGGCTGATGGTGATGGGGCAGGCCTTCGGCGTGGTGATGACAGGCGTCGGCATCATCGCCAATGCCGGCGTCATCGTGAACAACAACATCGTGCTGATCGATACCTACGACCGGCTCCGGCGCGAGGGGCGTGAAGCCTACGAGGCGATCCTCGAAACTTGCCGCGAGCGAGCGCGACCGGTGGTGCTGACGGCGGTGACGGCCATGCTCGGCGTGCTCGCCATCGCGTTCGGCATCAACATCGACTTCGTCAACCGCGCGATCGCCTACGGTGCGCCGTCGACGCAGTGGTGGATCCACCTCTCCACCGCCATCGTCTTCGGGCTCGGCTTCGCGACGGGGCTGACGCTCGTGGTAACCCCGGCCTCGCTGATGGCGATCGCCAACCTCGCGGCGTGGCGGCAGCGGCGGCGCGAGCGGCGGGTGATGCGGAAGGCGGAGCGTCTCGCGGGGCGGGCTGGAATTGCCTTGCCCGAAGATGCGCCCGTGCCGCTTGCCGCGGCGGCGGAGTAGCGGCAGCTGAGGCGGTTATGCCGCGTGCGCCCTGGAGTCGGGCGGGCGCGGCCGGCCCCGCCTGCATGCGATCGAATCCAATGTCATCGCGCAGTCCTGAGCCTCGGGATGGATAGACCGACTGCACCGATAAGCACCGTCAGGAGCGCGACGCTCGCAAGCACAATTCGTGGGCCGCAGACAGGCATCAGAAATCCCGCCGAAAGACCGCCTGCGGGATCTCCGCTTTGCATCAGCGTCCGCATGATCGCAAAGCAGCGGCCATGGTATCCGGGCGGGATGATTTTCATGCGTAGCGTCTGTCCCCAGATCGTCAGCGGAGCGCTGAACGCACCGTAAAGGGCAATACCGACACCGACGCTGAGCATCCCGCCGCCAACCGCCGCGACCGCGACGCCAACGCCACTCAGCAGTGCGGCGAAACAGATCGCGAGCCCTTCGGGGACCGGCAGCCGAAGATTCCCGGCGGCGACTGACCCGGCCAACTCGCCGACCGCCAGACACGCGAGAAGTACGCCGTACGCTTCAGGGCCAGCGCCGAGAACGCTTCCCGTCAGAACTGGAATGACGACGAGCAGCGCACCGGTGCCAATGTTGAACACCAGATACATCGCCGTTGTGTTGAGAAGCACGGGGCTCTCGAAAACGACCTTCGCGGCTGCGACCAGACCCACACGCGCCTCAGCGGGTTCAGCAGGCGTTTCCCTCCGAACACGGCAACGCATCGTCGCGACGGCGAATGCCAGATAGCTGGCGGCGTCGAGGTAGAGAGCATCCAAGGGCCCCACGAAGACGACAAGAGCTCCTGCTATCGGCGGCCCGGCGACGCCGCCAAAGGTGAACCCGATCGACTCCAGCGAATTGGCTGCGTTCCGTTCCTCCTCTTCAACCATTGAGACCAGGAGGCTCGGCACACCGGCAAGCGGTATCATCATGAGGAAGCCGAGCGCGGCAGCCGCAACGTACACGTACCAGATCGGAAGCACGTGCATCGATGCGATGAGAGGGAGCGAGGCGACGATTCCCGCCTTGATGGTGGAATCCAGGGCCATGACCTTGCGCCGGTCAAAGCGATCGAGGAGCCAACCGGCCAAGAGACCGCCTGCAATGACCGGGGCGGTCAGCCAGAACGACAGCCACCCGAGCGCGACAGGGGAACAGGTCTGAGTGAGGACATACCAGATCAGAGCCGTCCTCGTTATCGCGTCGCCCAGGACCGACAGGCTGAACGTTGCCCAGAAAGCGCCAAACCGGCTGCGCGACGCCAGCACCCGGCGGATGCTCACACCCTACCCCGCCCCCAGGAACTGGCGTTCGATCTCGATGAGCTTTTGCTTGCGCCAGAGGCCGCCGCCGTAGCCGGTGAGCGAACCGTCCGCGCCGATCACCCGATGACAGGGCACCACGATCGCAATGCGGTTCGCTCCGTTTGCACGCGCGACGGCGCGGACGGCCGACGGCCGGCCAATGTCGCGGGCGACATCACCGTAGGATCGCGTCTCACCGGCCGGTATCGTCCGAAGCCTTTCCCAGACGGATCGCGCAAACTCACTCCCGTGAAGCGCCAACGGGACAGAGAACTCGGCGGACCGCCCATGAAAATACGCGGTGAGTTCCTGCTCCAGCAGGTCGATCGCCGGGCTGCGTCCCAGCCCGATACTGCCCTTGCACCGCGCATAGAGCGCTTTCAGCTCTCGCGGCAGCGCTTTCTGATCCACAAATTCGAACAGGTGGATCGCGTCCCTCTCCGCAACGACCACCATCGGGCCGAGCGGTGTTTCGAGCCAGTCGATCCGAAGCAGTCCGCCATTTCTGAACGCCGACGGCGGCTGGCCCAAGAGTTTTGCCATGGCACTGCGAAACGCGGACGGTGAGTCGAAGCCGGCTTCGAGCTGGGCGTCCACCACGCGGCCGCCATTCGCCAGCGCGCCAAGTCCGTTCCGGATGCGATCCATGCGCGCCATTTCAAGAAACGTCATTCCGAAGTGGCGCTTGAAGGCGCGACGAACCGTCGACGGATCGAAACCGAGAGCGATAACATCGTTTTCCGTCCAACGATGCCCGCCGCGCTCCCTCAGTTCAGGGAGCAAGCGCTTGACCGCCGGGTCCGAAGTGGCACTCGGAGCGACGGGATGACAGCGCAGGCAGGGGCGATATCCGGCTTCGAAGCATTCGGCGACCGACCCGAAGAACTGGCAGTTTTCCGCCTTTGGCTTTCTGGCGGGACAGGACAGGCGGCAAAAGACGCCGGTTGACGCAACGCCGACATAGACATGTCCGTCATAGCCAACGTCGCGTGCGGCAAGGGCACGATAGAGCGTGGCGCGGTCTGGCAAATCGGTAGGCATGCTCTCATTCTAGGAAGATGCGCCGAGCCCGGCAGCCTGCAATCGGCGCCTATTCCGGATAAAATCCGCGCCCAGCCGCCGGCCCAAGACGGCGAAGGCGGCCATCCTCGACCTTTCGGCGTCGCGGACCGAAGCCTCAAGGTATCGCGTAGACTGAGACCTCGTTGGCGATGCCGCGGAGCGAGGCGTTGTGCGACACCGGCTTAAGCCCGAGCGCGTCAAGCACGCCGGTTGAGGCGGCATCCTCCACCACGGCGCCGGTCGCGAAAATCTCGCGGGAGGTGGCGAGATGCTGGACGCGCGAGGCGATGTTCACCGTCTGCCCGAAATAATCCTGCCGCTCGTTCAGCGTGACCGCGATGCAGGGCCCCTCGTGGATGCCGATCTTCAGGAGCAGGTCCTCGCCCCCGCGCTCGTCGTTCAGCTTGCGCATGGCGTCGCGCATCTTGAGCGCCGCGGCGACGGCGCGGTCGGGCGTCGGGAAGGTCGCCATCACGGCGTCGCCGATCGTCTTCACGACGGCGCCCGCTTCCGCGGCGACGATCTCGTGCAGTACGCGGAAATGCGCGCGCACCAGATCGAAGGCGACGAGGTCCCCTACCCGCTCATAGAGCTCGGTCGAGCCGCGAAGGTCGGTGAAGAGGAAGGTCAGGCTGGTGATCTTCAGCCGCTGATCGACGTCAAGCGTGTCGGTGCGGAAGACGTCGCGGAAGGTCTGATTGGAGAGCAGCTGCTTGGCGGTCAGGAACGGCCGCCGCCGCGCCATGAAGTCGTGCAACTTGTCGCCGGCGATGAAAACGCTCGGGAGAAGCTTGCGGTCGGTGCGGTTCTCCACCAACAGGCGAAGCGGCCCCGGCCGCATCTCGGTCGTCTGATGCTGCGCCTGATTCGTCTCGAAGATGAGCGTGAAGGATTGCCGCTCCTTGCTCGGCTCGCCCTTCACGTCAAGAAACTGCGCGGTGTGGGTGACCGGATCGAAGACGATGATGAACTGCGGCGGCAGCTGCAGCGAGATGATCGCCTTCTCGCCGGCCGGCAGGTCGAGCGACTCAAGCGTTATCTCGTCCCACAGCGCCTCGAAGTCGCCCGGAAGCTCAAGCTCGGTGCTGAAATAGAGCTGCCGGAAATATTCCATCGGCGGCATGTCTTCAGGATTGTGCGCGGCGATGCGGCGCACGCGCGGGCTCACCGTGAAAGTGACCTCCACCATCGCGTCGAGCGTCGGCTCGTAGTTGGCGGAGCAGAGCGAGCAGGCATATTCGTCGCTGCGCACGGTCTTCAGCGTGGTGTTGGAATCGAGCACGCCGCCGCAGCCCGGGCAGAGCACGTTCCACGACATCTCGAAGATGCCGATCTTGGCAGCGTGCAGGAAGGCGGCGATCGCCGGCTCGGCGCCAAGCCCGTTCTCGGCGGCGAAGGCGAGCACGTTGATGCGCGCGAGTTTGCGGTCGGGCGCATCGGCGACGAGGCGCTCCATCGCATCGACGGCCGCGGCGTCGGCGGATTGCCGCAGCAGCCCGAACATGGCCTGGGTTTCGCTCATTGTCCGGTATCCTATGCCGTCAGAAGCCGTGCGACATCAACAACGGAACACGAACCTGCGACGCGCACTTGTAGAGAAAGTGCGGCGAATCCAAGTTTATAGGGACGCCCGCCGCCCGGCCGACCGACGTTTCGAAGCATCTTCGCTTGCGTGGCGCGGAAAAATGCCGATCCTCCGCGGCCAGCGGATCACAAGCCCTCGAGGAGGACCCGATGAGCAGCCGTCCGCCGCGCATGCTGATCTACAGCCACGATTCGTTCGGGCTCGGGCACCTCCGCCGCTGCCGCGCCATCGCGCAATCGCTGGTCGCCTATCGCGACGACCTGTCGGTGATGATGATCGTCGGCTCGCCGATCGTCGGCGCATTCTCGTTCTCGCCGAACGTGGAATTCATCCGCGTCCCGGGCGTGGTGAAGCTTTCCAACGAAAGCTATCAGCCGCACAGCCCCGGCCTTTCCATCGAAGAACTGATCGCGATTCGCTCCTCGATCATCCTGGAGACGGCGCGCGTCTTCGAGCCGGACATCTTCCTGGTCGACAAGGAGCCGCTGGGCCTGCGCGGTGAAGTGGAGCCGACGCTGCAGTTCCTGAAGAAGAAGGGCAAGCTGCTCGTGCTCGGGCTCCGCGACGTGATGGACGAACCGACGCGGCTCGCCGAGGAGTGGGACCGCAAGAAGTCCGTTCCCGCGCTCGAAGAGCTTTACGATCACATCTGGATCTACGGCATTCCGGAAATCTGCGATCCGCTCGAAGGCATCGCCGTCTCCGACGCGGTGAAGCAGAAGACGCGCTTCACCGGCTACCTCCGCCGCGGCAAGACGCCATCCGGCCTCTATCCGCCGCCGCATGAGATCGAAGAGCCGTTCTACCTCGTCACGACCGGCGGCGGCGGCGACGGCGCCATGCTGGTCGACTGGGTGCTTAGAGCCTACGAGTTCGATCCGACCTTCGACATGCCGGCCAAGATCGTGCTCGGGCCGTTCATGGGGACAAGCCAGCAGACCGGCTTCATGGAGCGCGTGGCGCGCATCAAGCACCTCGAGGCGATCGCGTTCGAGGCGAACATGGAAGCGCTGATGCAGCGCTCGCTCGCCGTCGTCGCCATGGGCGGCTACAACACGTTCTGCGAGATCCTGTCGCTCGACAAGCGTGCGCTGATCCTGCCGCGCACCGCGCCGCGCGCCGAGCAATATATCCGCGCCGCGCGCGCGAGTGAGCTCGGCCTCGTCTCCATGATCCTGCCCGACGACACCACCGATCCGGGGCAGCTGGTCGAGGCGATGCGCGCCCTTCCCTACCGGCGGCGGCCGTCGAAGGTGCACATCCCGGGGCTCCTCGACGGGCTCTCGGTCATCAACGGGCTCGTTGACCAGTATCTCGGCGACAAGACGCCGACCGGCCATCCCGCGCCGCGGCTTTCGCTCGTCAGCGGAAGCGGGTAACGCTCTCGACCGGGGGCGCCGACTGCGCCCGACAAGACCGGGGACGCCTTGAGCCGCCTGGATTTCATGATCAGCCGCCTGACCGCGCAGCGGGCGCTGATGGAGGAAGCGGCGCGGCTCATCGCCGACCGGCCGGGCTGCGTGTTCGAGCTCGGCCTCGGCAGCGGCAGGACCTTCGACCATCTCCGCCAGCTTTTGCCTGGCCGCGCGATTTTCGCGTTCGACCGGGCGATCGCGGCGCATCCGAAATGCATTCCGGACGGAGATCACCTGATTCTCGGCGAAATCCGCGAGACGCTTGAGTTCTGCGAGCCGCGCATCCCGGAGAAGCCTGCCTTCATCAACATCGACCTCGGCTCGGGCGACCCGACGCAGGACCTGATCACGCGCGCCTGGCTCTCGCCGCTCGTCGCCAAATGGTGCGTGCCGGGCACGATCGTGCTCGCCGACCGGCCACTCGACGGCGCGTTCCGCGACCTCCCGCGGCCGGCAGGCTGCCCGAAATCCGGCCACGCGCTGCTCAGGGCCGAGTGAAACGGGCCGGAGCGCCCGCCTTAAGCCGATGCGGATCGCGTTTTACGCTCCCTTGAAGCCGCCCGACCATCCGGTCGCGTCGGGTGATCGTGCGATGGCGCGCGCGCTCATCGCCGCGCTGACGCTCGCAGGGCACGAGGTGAGCCTCGCATCGCATTTCCGCAGCTACGACGGCGGCGACGCCAGGCGCCAGGCGCGCGTCCGCGAAGAGGGGCAGAAGCTTACGCACCGCTATCTGCGCAAGATCAACAAGGGCGCCGGGCGGCCGGACCTCTGGTTCACCTACCACCTCTATCACAAGGCGCCGGACTGGCTCGGGCCGCTCATCGCAGCGCGGCTCGGCATTCCCTATGTGATCGCGGAAGCTTCCTACGCGCCGAAGCAGGCAGGCGGGCCGTGGGACCTTGGGCACCAAGCGAGCGCGGAGGCGATCCGCCGCGCGGACCTGATCCTTCAGCCGAACCCCGCCGACGCGGAGTGTGTGCGCCCGCTCATTTCCGATCCAGACCGCCTCGTGGCGCTCGTGCCCTTTCTGGAAACGGCGCCGTTCCGCACGCCGGATCGCGACGAAGCCCGCTCCACGATCGGCGCAATGCTCGACCTCGACCGGGACGAGCGCGGTCCGTGGCTGCTCGCAGTCGGCATGATGCGCGAGGACCAAAAGCTCTTCTCCTACCGGACACTCGCCGATGCGCTTTCGCGCCTTGGCGATCGGCCCTGGCAACTCATCATCGCCGGCGCGGGTCCGGCCAAAGCGGAGGTGCGGCAGGCCTTCGCGCCGTTCGGCGAGCGCGTACGCTGGATCGGGGTCGTCGCGCCTGATGTGCTGAAGCAGCTCTATCGCGCCTCCGACATCTATGTCTGGCCGGCGATCAAGGAGGCATGGGGGATGGCGCTGCTCGAAGCGCAGGCCGCCGGCCTTCCCGTCGTCGCCGGCCGAAGCGGCGGCGTGCCGGCGGTGGTCGCCGACGGCGAGACGGGGCTGCTTGCGCCCGAGGGCGACGCTACGGCCTTCGCAGACGCGGTCGCAGCACTTCTCAGCGATCCGAAACGCCGCGAGACGATGGGGCAGAGGGCAATGCTGCGGGCTGCGCGCGACCATGACATCGCCGCCGCCGCCGAGCTCCTCGACCGGCAACTCCGCCGGCTGGTCGGCGGCGAATGATCCCGCTCCTCGTCATCCGCCACGGCACCACAGACTGGAACGCCGCCGGACTGATCCAGGGGCGCACCGATCGCCCGCTCGACGAGACCGGCCGCGCCGCGACGGGCGCCGCAAGAGTGCCGCTCGGATGGGCGGGGGCGACATGCCTCGCGAGCCCGCTCATGCGCGCGATGGAGACGGCACGGCTCTTGCGCCTCGATCCAACGCCGGAGCCGCGGCTCGTCGAGATGGCCTGGGGCGAATGGGAAGGCCGGCGCCTCAAGGCGCTTCGTTCGGAACTCGGCGAAGCTATGGCCGCGAACGAGGCGCGCGGCCTCGACTTCCGGCCGCCCGGCGGCGAGAGCCCGCGCGACGTGCAAGAGCGGCTCAAGCCGCTCCTCGCGAGCCTCTCGGGGCCGACCGTCTTCGTGACCCACAAGGGCGTGCTCCGCGCGCTCTACGCGCTGGCGACCGGCTGGCGCATGACCGAGAAGGCGCCGGACAAGCTGCGCGACGGCACGGCACATGCGTTCCGCGTGAGTGCGGACGGCGCACCGGAGGTCGAGACGCTCAACATTCCACTCGAGCGCGCGCCATGACGCGGCGCGTGCTCTTCCACGTCCAGCATCTCCTCGGGATCGGCCATCTGAAGCGCGCGGAAATCCTGGCGCAGGCGATGGGGAATGCCGGCCTCGACGTGACGGTCGCCTTCGGCGGACACCCGGTTCCGGAAGTGCCGTTCGACGGCGCGACGCTCGCCTTGCTGCCGGCAGCCACGATTGCGGGAGAGGATTTTTCCACGCTCCTCGACGCGGGCGGCAATCCCGTCGACGACGCGTGGAAGGCTGCGCGGCGCGACGCGCTTCTCGCGCTCTGGCGCCGAACCGACGCGGACGTGGTGCTGATCGAACTTTTCCCGTTCGGGCGCCGGCAGTTCCGCTTCGAGCTCCTCCCCCTGCTTGAGGCGACCCATGCGGAGAAGCGGAGGCCACGCGTCGCCTGTTCGGTCAGGGACATTCTCGTCGCCAAGGGGCCGAGCCGCGCCGCCGAGGCGGTCGCCACCTTGCGCCGCTTCTTCGATGCCGTTCTCGTCCACGGCGACCCGACGTTGATCCGCTTCGAGGCGACATTTCCGGAGGCGGCCAACCTCGGCGATCTCATCCGCTACACCGGCTATGTCGCGGCGCCGTCGGAGGCGGCATCCTCGAAGGGCGCCGGTGAGGTCATCGTCTCGGCCGGCGGCGGCGCCGTCGGCGCGCCACTCCTCGCCACCGCCATGGCCGCGCGCCCGTCGACTCCGCTCGCCGACCACGTCTGGCGCTTCCTGACCGGGCCAAATCTCGGCGCCGACGATTTTCATGCGCTGGCGAAGCATGCAAACGAGCGCACGATCGTCGAGCGTTTTCGCGATGATTTTACCGAACGCCTCCGCGCATCGTCGCTTTCGATCTCGCAGGCGGGCTACAATACGACGATGGACATATTGAGCGCCGGCGCGCGGGCGATCGTCGTCCCCTACGAAACGCAGAGCGAAACCGAACAGCGGCTCCGCGCGGAGATTTTGGCCCGTAAGGGGCTCGTCACACTGCTCCCGGCAGCGGAGCTTTCGCCCGCCCGCGTCGTCGAGGCCGTGCGCGCGGCGATGCAAAGGCCCGCGCGGTCAGCGGGCGTCGATGTCGCAGGCGCGGCCAAGACAGCACAGATCATCGGCGAACTCGCGGCGCTCCGCGATGTCCACAGATGACATGCAAAAGACAAGCGTCACCGCGCAGTCATTGCCAGGTCAACGATTCCGTGGCCCCATAGGGACATGAACATGCTGGGGCGGACCGAAACAGCCGGCGAACTGCTGACAATCCGAGACCTCTCGGTGCAATTCCGCACCCTCGCCGGGCGCGTGCAGGCCGTCGACACCCTGTCGCTCCGCATCAGGCCCGGGAGCACGGTGGCGCTGGTCGGCGAATCGGGCTCCGGCAAATCGGTGACCGCGCAGGCGATCATGGGCATCCTGCCCCGCACCGCGCACATCACCGGCGGCGAAATCCTCTTCAACGATCCCGGCACCGGGCCGCGCGACCTCGCCAAGCTCTTGCCGCGCTCCAAGGATTTCGTGGCCATCCGCGGCGACCGCATCGGCATGATCTTCCAGGAGCCGATGACGTCCTTCTCGCCGCTCCACACGATCGGCGACCAGATCGGCGAGGCGCTCGCCGTACATCACAAGGTGTCGCCGGAAGAGAAGCGCGCACGCACGATCGAGATGCTGCGGCTGGTCGAGTTCCCGCGACCGGAGGACACAGTCGACACCTATCCCTTCGAGCTTTCAGGGGGCCTGCGCCAGCGCGCGATGGTGGCGATGGCGCTGATCTGCCGGCCCTCGCTCCTGATCGCCGACGAACCGACCACCGCGCTCGACGTGACCGTGCAGGCGCAAATCCTGAAGCTCATCCGCGACGTGCAGAGCGAGCTCGGCATGGCCGTGCTCCTCATCACGCACGACCTCGGCGTCGTCGCCAACATGGCCGAAGAAGTCGTCGTGGCGCACCACGGCAAGGTGGTCGAGGCCGGCACGCTCAACGACATCTTCTCGCATCCGACGCATCCCTACCTGAAGGCGCTGCTGCAGGCGGTGCCGCATTTCGACATGAAGCCCGGAGAGCGGCTGAAGCCGATCCGCGAGATCGTGACGCCGATGGAGCGGCTCAGCGGCTCGCCGCTCATCGACCGCAGCGACGGGACGCTGCTCGAGGTTCGTCACCTCTCGAAGAGCTTCGGGATGCGCAAGCATATGAAGTGGCTGTCGCGCGGGCAGGACCCGGTGGTGATGGCGCTGAACGACGTGAGCTTCACGGTCGAGCGGGGCGAGTGCCTGGGCCTTGTCGGCGAATCGGGCTCCGGCAAGACAACCGTCTCCAAGGCGATCATGCGGGCAGTGCCGATGGACGGCGGCGAGATCATCTTCCACGACCGCGGCCGGCCGATCGACCTGCTGAAGCTCGACCTCAAGCAGATGGAGCCGATCCGGCGCAAGATTCAGTACATCTTCCAGGACCCCTACTCCTCGCTGAACCCGCGCATGACGATCGGCGGCGTGCTCGCAGAGCCGTTCGTCATCCACGGCATCGGCACCGACGTGACGCGCCGTGCGGCGGCGGTCAGGCTGCTTGAGATGGTCGGGCTCGGCTCACAGCACCTGAACCGCTACCCGCACAGCTTCTCCGGCGGACAGCGGCAGCGGATCGGCATCGCTCGCGCCTTGGCGCTGCAGCCCGAACTCGTCATCTGCGACGAGCCGGTGTCCGCGCTCGACGTTTCCATCCAGGCGCAGATTCTGAACCTGCTCAAGGATCTGCAGAAGGAGATCGGCCTCACCTATCTGTTCATCTCGCACAACCTCGCGGTCATCAACTACATCGCCGACCGCATCGCGGTGATGTGCGCGGGACGGCTTGTGGAGCTGGCGCCGCGCGGCGAGCTCTTCCGCCACCCCGTGCACCCCTACACGCGGGCGCTGATGTCGGCCGTGCCCTACCCCGATCCGGATCGGCCACTCGATTTCGAGGCGATCGGCGCGCACCGCCAGTCGAACCCGGATGCCTGGCCGGACCCCTTCCGCTGCGGCAGTGACGGCGATCCGCCGATGCTGCAGGTGGCAGAGGGGCATTTCGTTCGCGCCGCATCGCTGCCCAAGCAGGCGGCGAAGCCGGTCATCGCCATGCCCGCCCACTCGTAGACGGGGCCTTTCTCTCCCTGCCTCCTCGTTAGACAGCGAAGCAGGCCGCCTTTATAAGTTACGAAGCCGGCGGCCACCCGCCGCCGGACAGCGGGCCTCAGGGCCGGGCACGAGGAGCACGCTTCCAGGGCCATGGATCTCAATATTTTCCGCTACACCTGGAGGTATTCCAAGGGCGACCAGATCTGGCTGCTCCTTGTCGTGGTGTTCTCGCTGCCGTTCTACTTCCTGTCGCTCGACCTGCCGAAGTCGATCGTCAACGGCCCGATCCAGGGCCAGGGGTTCGCCAACCCCACCGACACCGAGACGGTGATGCGGATCGCGTTCGATCTGCCGAACTGGCTCCTCGGCGGGCGCGAGATCGTGCTCTTCGGCGGGCTTGAGTTCGGGCGCGTCCCGACACTAATCTACCTCTGCCTGCTCTTCCTGTTCTTCGTCCTGGTCAACGGCTACTTCAAGCTCTACATCTCGACATTCAAAGGGCGGCTCGGCGAGCGCATGCTTCGCCGCATGCGCTTTCAGCTCGTCGACATGCTGCTGCGCTTTCCGCTGCCGCGGTTCCGACGCCTCCGATCCTCCGAAATCGCCACCATGGTGAAGGACGAGGTCGAGCCGCTCGGCGGCTTCATCGGCGATGCCTTCGTCCAGCCTGCCTACCTGATAAGCCAGGCGGTCACCGCCATGGTGTTCATCCTGATGCAGAGCGTCACGCTTGGGCTCGTGGCGGGCGGCATCGTGGCCGTGCAGGTCGTGCTCATCCCGCGGCTGCGGCGGCGGCTCCTCGTGCTCGGGCGCGCGCGCCAGTTGACGGCGCGGCAGCTCGCCGGCCGCGTCGGCGAACTCGTCGAGGGGATCACCGGCATCCGCGTCAACGACACGTCGAACTGGGAGCGCGCCGAGATCGTCGGCCGGCTGGGACGAATCTTCTTCATCCGCTTCGACATTTATCAGTGGAAGTTCCTGGTCAAGTTCATCAACAACCTGCTCGCCCAGGTAACGCCCTTCATTTTTTATCTGGTCGGCGGCTATCTCGCGATCACCGGGCGCCTCGACATCGGGCAGCTCGTCGCCGTCATCGCCGCCTATAAGGATCTTCCGTCGCCGCTGAAGGATCTGATCGACTGGGATCAGCAGCGCCTTGACGTGCAGGTCAAGTACACGCAGGTCGTGGAAAGCTTTAGCATCGGCAACGTGCTCGATCCGGCGCTGCAGAAGCTCGAGCCGAAAGCACCGTCCCATATCCAGCGCGATATCTCCGCTTCCGGCCTGGTCATTCGCGACGACTCTGGGGCGACGTTGCTTGAATCGACCTCCTGCAATCTGAAGCGCGGCGAGGCTGTCGCCGCGGTCGGCCCCGTCGGCGCCGGTGGCGAATACCTGGCGGAGGCCTTTGCGCGCGTGGCCGAGCCGGCGGCGGGGCGCGTGCTCGTTGACGGCACCCCGATCGAGACGCTGCCGGACTCGGTCACCGGGCGCAGGATCGGCTACGCCGAGGCCAACACCTATTTCCCGCAGTCGTCGCTGCTCGACAGCCTGATCTACGGCCTCCGCCACGCGCCGCTGCGCATCATGGAGAAGAACCCGCGCGAAGAGCGGCTGCGGCGCATGGAGGCGATAGCGGCGGGCAATCCGGAGACCGATGTCGCCGACGACTGGGTCGACTACGAGGCCGCCGGGGCCAGCGGGCCGGAGGACCTTCTGGAGCGCCTGCGCGAGGTGCTGACCGTGGTCGATCTTGAAGGCGACGTCTACCGGCTCGGCCTCCGCAGCATGATGCCGGAGAGCCAGATCGAAATCCTGTCGAGCCGCATCCTTGCGGCGCGCGACGATTTCCGCGAGCGTCTCGCCAGGTCGCAGACCGAGCACTACGTCGAGATGTTCGACCCCGACCGCTACGTGGTGAACGCGTCGGTGAAGGAGAACCTCATCTTCGGGGTCGCCGATGACGCGGGGCTGAACGCGCGACTGGAGGATCACGCCTACCTCGTCTCGGTCATCGCGGAGACGGGCCTCGAGGCGAAGCTCGTCGCCATGGGCACCAAGGTCGCCGAGACCCTGATCGACCTCTTCGGCGATCTCGCGCCCAACAATCCGCTGCTCGAGCGCATGGACCTGATGGCGCCGGAGGAGATCGACACCTATCGCACCATCGTGCGCCGCGTCGGCGGGTCTCCCGACGCCGCGCTCGATCCGGCCGACCGGCAGGCGCTCCTGCGGCTCGCCTACGGCTATATCGAGCCGCGGCAACGCCATGGCCTTCTCGACGAGGCGCTGCAGGCGGAGATCGTGCACGCGCGCAGGATCTTCCGCGAGAACCTTCCCGCCGACCTCAAAGGGGTCATCGAGTTCTATCAAACCGGCGTCGTCAACTCAGCGGCGACGGTGCAGGACAACGTGCTTTTCGGGCGCATCGTCGACACCTACGCCGAAGCCGGCGACCGCGTGAACGCGCTGCTCCGCGAGACGATGGACGCGCTCGACCTGACCAGCGCCGTGATCGAGCTTGGGCTGAGCTTCGACATCGGCAGCGGCGCCAAGCGGCTGTCGCTCGCCCAGCAACAGAAGCTCGCGCTCGGGCGCGCCATCCTGAAGCGGCCGGACGTGCTCATCGTCAACCGCTCGCTCGCCGCGCTCGACGGGAACGCGCAGGACGCGACGGTCACCCGCGTGCTCGACTATTCGCGCGCCGACGACGGGCCGCATTTCGCGATCTTCTGGGTGCTCAGCCATCCCGCCGCCGGACAATGGTTCGACCGGGTGCTGACGTTCGAGAACGGACGGATCGCGAGCTCGGAAGTGCGCACGGCAGGCTTGGAGGAAGAGCGAGCGCTTGAGCCGGCGAAATAGATTGTCAGCCGCCGGCCGCGTCCGGGGGCGCAGGAAAGGTGGGGAGAGGTGAGTTTGCTGAGCAACGAGGTCGAGCTGCTACGCCGGGTCCCGCTCTTTTCGGGAATCGAGTCCTCAAGGCTGAAGCTGCTCGCATACACCTCCGACGTCATTACCTATCAGCCAGGACAGACGATCATGCGCCAGGGCGACATCGGAGACGCCGCCTATGTGATCATCAAGGGGGATGCCGACGTCTCCGTCAAAACCGACGGCGGGCCGATCCCCGTCGCCCAGCTCCACGACGGCGACTTCCTCGGCGAGATCGCAATCCTCTGCGACACGCCGCGAACCGCGACGATCGTGGCTAAGACGGAGCTCCAGGCACTGCGCATCCGCAAGGAACCGTTCTTCGAGATGCTGCGCCAATTTCCGGAAATGGCGGTGGAGATGACCCGGCTCCTGGCCGAGCGCCTGACGCGCACGACCGCCGAACTGGTGGAAGCGCAACGCCGGGCGGCGGCCTCCTAAGACCGCCAATGACCGACGCTCCGTTTCTGGTGAGGATTTGGGGCGCACGTGGCAGCCTGCCCGCGCCTGCCGCCGAGAATTGCGAGTTCGGCACCGATTCCCCTTGCGTCGAGATACGCTGCGGCTCGCATATCCTGGTCTTCGACGTCGGGTCGGGAGCGGAGAGCCTCGGCGTCCGTCTGATGCGGGAGAGCGTGAAAGAGTTCGACATCTTCCTCTCCCACTGCCACCTCGACCACATCATTGGGCTTCCGTTCATGAAGCCACTTTACGACCCGTCGGTCCACGTGCGGCTCTATGCCGGGCATTTTCTCGACGACATGACCTGCCGGGAAATGGCGGAACGCTTCATGGCGCCCCCCTTCTTCCCGATCACCCCGAAGGTTTTCCACGCGCATGTTGCGTTCAAGGATTTCCGCCCGCCGGCGGCGCTGAAGCCGCGTTCTGGAATCGCGATCTCGACGGTGCGGCTCAACCATCCGAACGGCTCGGTCGGCTACCGCATCGACTACGCGGGAAAATCGGTCTGCTACATCACCGATCACGAACATGTTCCCGGCCATCCCGATCCCGCCCTTTTGGCGATGATCCGGGGCGCCGAGATCATGATCTACGACTGCATGTACACGGACGCCGAGTTCACCGGCTGTCAGGGCTACGGCCACTCGACCTGGCAGGAAGGCGTGCGGCTTTGCGAGGCGGCCGGCGTGGAGCGGCTGGTCATCTTCCACCACCGCCCCGGCCGCGACGACGACGCCCTGAAGCTGATCGAGACGGAGGCGAAAGCCCGGTTTCCGGGCGCAATCGTCGCCCGCACGGGCCTTGAACTTCTGCCATGAAATGCTGATCTGATCGCGACCATGGCGGAAACCGAACTCATCACCCAGATCACCGACTGGCTGGTCGACCAGTCGCTCGGCGAGCCTGACATCGTCGAGCTCTTCGAGGGGGTCTGTAAGCGGCTCTACGCGATCGGCGTTCCGGTGTCCCGCGGCATGCTGATGTGGTCCACCCTCCACCCCCTCTTTAAGGCCGAAAGTGTCTTTTGGCGGCGCAGCGAGCCGGCGGAGCTTGGGCAGTTCCGCCATCAGGACATCGTGACGGAGGAATGGCTGCGCAGCCCTATGCACCACATGCTGAAGGAGGATCTGTCGGTCCTACGCCGGAAGCTCACCGGGCCGGAGGCAATGCTCGACTTCGGCATCACCGAGGATCTCGCCAAGCAGGGCTACTCCGACTACCTCGTCATGCAGACTGAACTCTTCTCGCGCGACGCCTATTCCAACCGCGAGCGCCGCGGCATTTTCGTCACCTGGGCGTCGGACCGTCCGGGCGGGTTCGTCGACGACGACCTTTCGGCGCTAAAGCGGATTCAGCGCCGCCTTGCCATTGCCTGCAAGACGGTCATCCAGTCGCGCATCTCCCGCAACATCGCCGAGGCCTATCTCGGCCGCGAGACCGGCCGCCGCGTGCTCTCCGGCTCGATCCGTCTCGGCGACGGCGAGCATACGCGCGCGCTGGTCTGGTATTCCGACCTCCGGAGCTCGACCAGGCTGGCGGAGACAATGGAGAGCGACGCCTTCCTGGAACTCCTCAACGTCTACTTCGAATGCTCCGCGCGCCCGGCGATCGCCGCCGGCGGGGAGGTGCTGGCATTCGTCGGCGACGCCGTGCTCGCGATCTTCCCGCTGGAGAAGGAGTCGGAGCTGCCTGAGGTCACCCGCCGGGTCACGGCGGCGTTGAACGAGTCGCTCGTCATCGCCGACCGCGTCAACGCCGAGCGCGTCGCCAAGAACCTTGAGCCGATCCGCTACGGGATCGGGCTCAACGTCGGGACGCTGATGTACGGCAATATCGGCGTACCAGAGCGGCTCGCCTTCTCCGCCATCGGCCCGACAGTGATCGAAGTCGCGCGTATCGAGAAGCTTACCAAGACGATCGGCGCGCGCGTGCTGGCGACGCGTCAGCTCGCATCGATCGAGCCGCATCTTTGGCGCTCGATGGGCGCGCATCGCCTCGAGGGCGTCGGCGAGCCGCAGGAGCTGTTCGGGCTTCTTGAGGAGGCCGCACGCGTGGCAGCGTGACGCCGTGAAGGGGGCTCTCAGAGTGATGATTTCGCGGCCTGCCCGACGCGGCTTTCGCGCGAGCTGATGTCCGCCCGCCGGCTCCGCCTCGGGCTGCAGACGGTGCTCGGCCTCGCCAAGCGCGGCTTCTTCATTCCCTACCGCTACGCCGACCAGGTGCCGTCGCGGGCCGAGCGCGGCGCTTACGTCGCGCTCGAGCCTTACTTCGCCGCCGCCGCGCCGAGCTTCGCGGCGCTCCTGACCTCAATGGACGGGTTCGCCGAGGCCTTCCGAGCGATCGGCAGCGACCAGCCGCCGGAACCGCGCTGGAACCAGGACTGGTTTCCACGCCTCGACGCGGCCGCCCTCTATGTCCTCGTGCGCGAGAAGCGCCCGCGACGCATCGTCGAAGTCGGCTCTGGCCATTCGACGCGTTTCATGGTGCGCGCCGTGCGCGATGGCGGTCTCACGACCGAGATCACGGCGATCGACCCGGAGCCGCGCGCCGACATCGCCGGGACCGGCGCGAAGCTCATTCGAAGCACGGTACAGGGCACCGGGCTCGATGTGTTCGCCAGGCTCGACGAAGGCGACGTCGTGTTCATCGACTCAAGCCACATCCTGATGCCGGGCACCGATGTCGACCTACTCTTGAACCATGTTCTGCCGGGGCTTCGCCGCGGCGTCATCGTCCACATCCACGACGTGTTCCTGCCCGACGACTATCCGCCCGAATGGGAATGGCGCGGCTATAACGAGCAGCTCGGGGTGGCGGCGCTGATCCAGGGCGGCGCCTACAGGATGCTCTGGTCAAGCCGTTACGCAGCGACGCGCATGGCCGCGGCGGTGGCGGCGAGCGCTGCGGGATCGATCGTGCTCATGCCCGGCGCGAAGGAAGCGAGCCTCTGGCTGATGAAGGTGTGAGCCTTCTCCCTATGGGAGAAGGTTTACTCGTGCGGATCGATGGCGTCGCGCAGGCCGTCGCCGAGGAACGAGAATGCGAGCACGATGAGCATCACCGGGATCATCGGCGCAAGCAGCCACGGATAGAGCGCGACGGCCTCGATGTTCTGCGCCTCGTTCAGGAGCACGCCCCAGCTCGTGATCGGCGGCCTGAGGCCAAGTCCGAGGAAGGAGAGCGCTGTCTCCGCCAGGATCATCGAGGGGATCGTCAGCGACGCCGAGGCGATAAGGTGGCTGGTGAAATTCGGGACGAGGTGCCGGCCGATGATCCGGCTCGGCTTCGCCCCCATCATCTCAGCGGCGGCGACGTAGTCCTCCTCGCGGAGCGCGAAGAGCTTTGAGCGCACGGCGCGCGCGATCGACGGCCAATCGAGGAGCGCCAGGATCAGCGTGATGCCGAAATAGATGAGGCGCGGATCCCAGGTGACGGGAAGCGCGGCGGCGAGCGCCAGCCATAGCGGCAGCTCCGGAATCGAGCGCAGCACCTCGGTCACGCGCTGCACGATCGAATCGAAGAGGCCGCCGTAGTAGCCGGCGATGCCGCCGATGGTGATGCCGATGGTGTAGCTCAGCGTCACGCCGACAAGCCCGATCGTCAGCGAGATGCGCGCGCCGTAGGTCAAACGGGAGAACATGTCGCGCCCGAGCCGGTCGGTCCCGAGCAGGAACATCGTTCCCTTCTCCGGCGGGCAGATGAAATGGAAGCCGGAATGGAAAAGTCCCCAGAAATCGTAACGCTCGCCGAAACAGAAGAAGCGAATCCTCTCGGGCTTGGAGCGGTTCGCCACGTAGTCCCGCTTCAGCGTCTCCATGTTGAGCTTGAAGTCGAGCGGATAGACGAACGGACCGATGAACCGCCCCTCGTGGATGAAGTGGACGCGCTGCGGCGGTGCGTAGATGAAGCCGGAGTGGCGGCTGTGCAGGTCGTAGGGCGCGATAAACTCGGAGATCAGCACCGAGCCATAGCTCAGGCCAAGGAAGACGAGCGAGACGACGGCCAGGCGGTGGCGGAGGAAGCGCCACCAGATGATCTGGGTCTGCGAAGCATTCAGGTAGCGCTGCGACGGCTCCGAGCCGGCGGCGACCGTCGCCTCGGGATCGAAAGCCTCGTCGGAGACGTAGTGGGCGAGCGGCGCGCTCATCGCGCGGCTCCGCCGGCGAGCCTGATCCGAGGATCGAGCACCGCGAGCAGAATGTCGGAGACCAGCATGCCGATCACGGTCAAGACGGCAAGGAACATCAGAAACGACCCGGCGAGATACATGTCCTGGCTCTGCAGCGAGCTGAGCAGCATCGGCCCGGTCGTCGGCAGCGACATGACGGCGGAAACGATGACCGAGCTCGACACGATCTGCGGCAGGAGGCTGCCGATGTCGGCGATGAAGGGGTTCAGCGCCATCCGGAGCGGATAACGGATCAACAGACGCCCCTCGGGCACGCCCTTGGCGCGCGCGGTCGTGACGTACTGCTTCTGCAATTCATCGAGCAGGTTGGCGCGGAGGCGTCGGATCATCCCGGCCGTGCCCGAGGTACCGATGACGACGACCGGCACCCATAAGTGTTCCAGTACGGAGACGGTCTTGGCGAGCGTCCATGGCTTGTCGACGAATTGCGGGTCCATCAGCCCGCCGATCGAGGTGCCGAACCAGACGTTGGCGAGATAGAGCAGAATCAGCGCGAGCAGGAAATTCGGCGTCGCCAGCCCGAGGAAGCCGAGGAAGGAGAGGCCGTGGTCGGCGGCGCTATACTGATGCGTCGCGGAATAGACGCCGATCGGAAAGGAGACGATGTAGATGAAGAGCACGGTGACGAAATTCAGCACCATGGTCAGGAACAGACGGTCGCCGATCACGTCCGCCACGGGCTGATTGTATTCGAAGGAGTAGCCGAGGTCGCCGTGCATCAGCCCCGTCACCCAGACGAGGTATTGCTGCCACATCGGCTTGTCGAGGCCATACTGCTCGCGCAGAAACGCGATCTTCTCGTCGGCGACCTTCTCGCCCAGCGCCTGGATCTCGGCCATGTAGGTCGTCAGGTAGTCGCCGGGCGGAAGCTGGATGATGATGAAGACGAGGACGCTGATTCCAAGCAGCGTCCACGCCATCGTGAAGATGCGGCGTATCAGGAAGGCGAGCACCGGCCTGCCGCTCCGCTAGTGGTCAAGCCAGAACGTATCCGGCCGATACATGCCGAAATAAGCGCCGGGGTCGAAATTGTAGGTGCCCTTCTCGGGGACGTTGTGAAGCTTGTTGTTGACCACGACGAGTTGCTCGACGCCGGACACGATGCCGATGGTGAAGACCTGGTCCGTCCAGATCGACAAAATCTTGTGCCAAACCTCCTGGCGCGCGTCGGTCGTGCCGGCTTGGCCCCATTCCTTGGTGAGCGCCATCAGCTGTTTCACCGACTCGCCGTCGGGCTCCTCACCGGCCTGGCCGCTGGTCTGCGCCCAGAGGCCCCAGGCCGGCCACTGGAACTGATCGGGCGAGAACGGGGCGAATTCCGACGGCGACATATCCGGCGTAATGAGCGCGTTCTCGAGGCCCGACCAGACCGCCATCTGCGTATCCCCGGAGTTGATGCGGTTGTAGAAGACCTCGCGCTGCGACGGCTTGATGAAGAGCGCGACGCCGACCTTCTTCCAGTTGTCGGCGACAAGCTCCAGCACGTCGGTCTGCTCGGTCTCCTCGCCGGCGGTTTCGACGACGATCTGCAGCGGCCGGCCGTCCGACATGAGCCGGATGCCGTCGCTGTCGCGCTTGGTCAGCCCGAGGCCGTCAAGAAGCTGGTTGGCAAGGTCGGGATCGAACTGCGCCCACTTGGTCTGGTACTCGTCCTCGAAGAGCGGCGATTCAGGCAGGACGGTGTTGTTGGAGGGGACCGCGACGCCATAGAAGATGGTGTTGTTGATCTCGTCCCGGTCGATGGCGACGGAGAGCGCGCGGCGGAAGTCGGCGTTGCGGAAGAGGTCGCGGTAGACGGGATCGGTGTTGTTCAGGTCCGGGTAGAGCGCGACCCGCGCACCCTTCGTCGCGAGCCAGCGGCGGACCTGGTAGTTGCTGCGGCTTTCCGCCTCCTTCAGGAACGTGAAGTTTGAGAAGGCGAGATAGGCGCCCTGCAGGTCGGTCTCTCCAGCCGCCACCTTCGCCGGTATCAGGTCGGAGCTCGAGATCGAGAGCGCGACCTCGTCGATGTAGGGAAGCTGCAGGCCGTTCGCGTCGACGCGATGGAAGTAGGGATTGCGGTCGAAGACGTAGCGGTCGGACGGCGGCTTCGTCTTCAAGACCCACGGCTGAAGCGTCGGATAGTCGAGGTTGTCGTTCCGGTAGGAGCGATCCTTGCTGAAGAGGAGCGCGATCCAATTGCGCTCACCCGCCTCCTTGGCCATTGCCTCGGCCTTGTCCTCGCCGATGTATTTGGCGTGGAACTGCTTCAGGTATTGGGCGGGGCGGTAGATCTCGAGCGGCTGCGCCGCGGCGAGCGCCGGCAGGAAGAACGAGTTCGGCTTCGACCAGCTGTAGCGGATCGTGAGCGGGTCGAGGATCTCGACCTTCGGCTTCTCGCCGTCGACCAGTAGCTCTTTCGGGGGTCCGAAGCGCGATACCTTCGGATCGTTCGCCATGTCCTCCCAATAGAAGCGGAAGTCCTCCGCCGTGAACGGCTCGCCGTCGGACCATTTGTGCCCGGGGCGAAGATGGAAGGTGAAGGTGCGCCCGTCATCGACGTCGAAGCTCTCGCAGAGGTCGGCGACGATGTCGTAGTCGGGGGTGTAGCCGACGAGGCGCGCATAGCCGTAGATGACCATCATGCGCGTGTCCTTGGCGCTGCCGCCGAGCAGGCGGAGCGTGCCGCCGTACTTTCCTGGCGTCTTGTCGGTCCCATCGTAGGAAACGACCAACGGGTGCTCAGGAATGCGCTTAGCGACGGGGGGCAACTCGCCCGATTTCACGGCCGCTTCATAGAAGGGCGGCTCCACCATCTGCGGCACGTCGCCGGCGAAAGCCTTGGGCAGCGAGGCGCCAAGCGCCCCAAACAGCACAAGGGCCGCGACGCGGCCGATCCTCCGAAGACTCATCCCTTTACCCCCTCAGTTTCTCCCTTGGGACGAGAAGGTAATTGCAATGGGTCTTGTCGGGGAAGAGCTTTTCGGCAACGTAGCCGTTCCCATCGACCCAGCGCATGAATTCCGCGACTTTCTCGTCCAAAACCTCAATGTAGAGGCGCGGATGTTGCGCTGCGATAAGCGCCGCCGCGCCCGTGAGCGCCTCCATTTCCATGCCTTCCACATCGATCTTCAGGAGGTCAACCGGCCCGGCGACGAGATCGTCGAGCCGGGCGCGCGGAATCGCCCCATCCGGGTCGGGCACGAAATGCGTGGCGCCCAGGCCGGCGGTCACGGAAGGAACCGCCGCCATCCGGCCCGGCGAAGAGCCGATAGCGCGGCCGAGGCAGGAGAGGTCGACGTTCGTAAGCCGGTTCTCCGCGACCACGGCGCGGATAGCCGCGCAGGCGCGCGGCAGCGGCTCGATCGGCACGACGATCTCGGCTTCCATCACCGCGGCGAAGAAGAGCGTGTGATTTCCCGTGTTGGCGCCGGCATCGACGATGCGCAGCCCGTGCGGCAATCGGTCCGCGAGAAAGCGAAGCTCCTCCTCCTCGAAGAAGAGGCCGCGCATCTGCTCGCGCTCGATGACGGGATTGAGCCCGGTATAGGGAAGCTTCAGTGCGCGACCGTCATGGCGGAGCGTCATGAAGACCGGCTCCGCTTCAAGATATTCGACGAGGCGGACCTGATCGGCCTCGGCGACCGGTGGAAGCGCGGCGTGGAAGTGCGTCAGGCACTGGGCGGTCTTGTAGGCGCGCCGGTCCTTCCACAGAGCAAGCATGTAGTCGGCGTACCATTTTGATGTGTCAACCGCGCGAAGCGCGGCAAGCGCCGCCTCCGGCCGGACGAAGTGGCTCGGGCCGATCCACCAGCGAAGCGCGGCGTGGATGAAAGTCGGAAAATCCTGCGCCGCAAGCCGCGTGATCCGCTCAAGCTTCGGCGGCGGCCCGCCGTCGACGGCAAGCGCCGCGCCGCCCCAGACAGCGTCGTTGATGCGGAGCGCCGGCTGCGTCTTCACGAAGATGTCCGGCGCAAGTGTCTCCGCCGCGGTCACGGCAATGAGCCAGTCGAAGCCTCCCTCTTTAGCGGCTTGCGCCGCCGCGGCGAGGACTTCCCGCGCTCCGCCGGCGTGGATTTCAGGCGCCACGATCTCCGAAAAATCGCCCATGCCGACGGCCTTCGCTGCGTCGAGAGAACGGAGAAGACGACCGGCGTCGCCGCTCTCGGCCGGGAGGACAACAAGCGCGCAGCGATGCTCCGCTCCCCCTTGCGGGGACGGGACCAGGGAGGGGTTGCTCATGCTGCACTCAATGCCAACAGACCCCTCACCCAGCCGGTCCTTCGGACCGACGGCCCTCTCCACGCAAGGGGGAGAGGGTCTCTCCGCGCGAACGGTCGATCGAAGGATCGACCTCTTCGAAGGAATGCCCGCGGCTGTAGTTGTCGTGGTAGGCGACGATCGGCCTCGTCCCGGGCGGCGACCAGTAGAGGCCGAGCTTGAAATACGGCCCCTCCGCCTCGTTCTCGTAGGAAAGTGGCCCGCGCCAATCGACGACCCGGACCCGGTTCAGCCAGATCGCGATCTCCGATGTCGCATGGCGCGACCAGAAGACGCGCACGACGAAATCGTGCCAGACGCCCCTCGGGAAATCGGCGACGCTCCCGAACTCGTAGCGGATGTCGGGCTCGGGCGAGGCGACGCGCCCGTAGGCGCCGGTGAAGAAGAGCCGGCCGCCCCGGTAGCGGATGGCGAGCGGCGGCTTTCCGGACGGGTCGCCGAGCTTCGCCTGATCATGCCACTGCGCAAAGACGCAGCCGACAGTGTCGGGCAGCCAAAAATCCTCGGCGATGAAGGTGGAGAAGCCGTACCAGACCTCTTCGTCCCAGACGACGTTGTAGGGATCGCGAAGCTCGGCGCGGTGCCCCTGCGAGACATAATCGCCGGCCCGCAACTCGAAGCGGCAGGCGCGGGTGCCGGTGCGGACAATCTTCGACTGGATTTCGGCCGAATGATCGCCGGAAAGCCGCTTCACGCTCCAGCCGTCGAAGGTGCCGTTCTCGAAGTCGAAATGCACCGTCTTGAAGCTTCCCTGCCCGGCGCGGCTTGAAGATAGCAACGGACCCATCCAATTTGTGCCGGCAGCCGCAGAGAGATCGCGGCGACCCACGGAAAAGAGGCGGCAGACCATGAACCGGATCGCCACGATCGTGAAGGGCTATCCCCGCCTTTCGGAGACCTTCATCGCGCAGGAAATCCTGGGCCTCGAAAAGCGCGGCGTCACGCAGCTCATCGTGTCGCTCAGGCATCCGACCGACGGCAAGGTGCACGACATCAACCGCGAGATCGCGGCGGAGGTGCTTTATCTCCCGGAATATCTGAAGGACGATCCGAAGCGCGTGCGCGCCGGGCGCGCCTTTGCCGAAACCCAGCCCGGATTCGCCGCCGCGCTGAAGGCGTTCCGCGTCGATCTGAAGCGCGACCGCTCGGTCAACCGCCGGCGCCGCTTCGGCCAGGCCTGCGTGCTCGCGCACGAGCTTCCCGCCGATGTCGACTGGATCCACACGCATTACCTCCACACGCCGGCTTCGGTCGCCCGCTACGCGGCGATGATCCGCGGGTTTGGATGGTCCTTCTCCGCGCACGCCAAGGACATCTGGACGACGCCGAAGTGGGAGCTGAAAGAGAAGCTCGCCGACGCGGCCTGGGGTGTCACCTGCACGC
The DNA here is from genome assembly GCA_963739005.1 of uncultured Alphaproteobacteria bacterium. Classification (GTDB taxonomy): domain Bacteria; phylum Pseudomonadota; class Alphaproteobacteria; order Rhizobiales; family Afifellaceae; genus DASWJZ01. Next base: position 892,094 of record CAVTYQ010000007.1, read on the forward strand.
GCGCGAACCTCGACTACCTGCGCGCGCTCGCCCCCTCCCCGCAGAAGATCGACCTCGTCTATCACGGGCTTGATTTCTCCCGCTTTCCGCCGGCGCCGAAGCGGACCGCGAGCCCGGGCGGAACCTTCACCATCGTCTCGGTCGGGCGCGCGGTGGAGAAGAAGGGCTATTCCGATCTTCTCGTCGCGCTCGCCGAACTCCGCGACGATAAAAGCTGGCGGTTCGAGCATGCGGGCGGTGGCGCGCTCTCAAAGCAGCTGAAGGCGGAAGCGGCGCGAACTCAAGATCGCCGACCGCATCATTTGGCACGGCGCGCAGGACCGCACCTTCATCTTCGACATGCTGACGCGTGCCGACCTCTTCGTCCTGCCCTCGCGGCTTGCGCGCGACGGCGACCGCGACGGGTTGCCGAACGTGCTCATGGAGGCGCAGGCTTTCGCGGTGCCGGTCGTGGCGACCGACGTCTCCGGCATCCCGGAGCTGGTGACGCACGGCAAGACCGGCTGGCTCACCGAGGAGCGCGATCCGCGCGCGCTCGCGACAGCGATCCGCAAGATGATCGACGAGCCGGCGCTCCGCCTGAGCCTCGCGGAGGCGGGAGCCCGGAACGTGCGCGCGCGCTTCTCCTCCGAGCCGGGCATCGACTTCGTCGCCAAGCGGCTCCGCGCATCGCGCCCGCGCCGGCAGGCGGCATGAGCGCCGACGGCGAAGGCGACGCTGCGCGGATACGCTTCCTCGACCTTCTCGATCATGCGCCGCAGCCGATCGTATTCTGGTGGCGCGACGACGACGCCGAGGACGTCACGGCGGCGCTCGACCGGCTTCTGTCGCTGGCAAAGCGCCACGATCTGCCGCTCGCACTTGCGGTCGTGCCGAAGGGCGCGACCGCGGCGCTGGCCAAGAGGCTCGCATCCGAGCCGCGCGTCGCGGTGCTTCAGCACGGCTGGCAGCACGCAAACCACGCGGCGGCGGGCGAGAAGAAGATCGAGCTCGGCGGCGCGCGGCTTGTGGCCGACATCCTTCGCGAGCTTCGCGGCGGACGCGCGCGGCTTGGTTCGCTTTTCGCCGCGAAAGCCCTGCCGGTGCTGGTACCGCCGTGGAATCGGATTGCCGACGATGTGCGCGCGGCGACGCCCAAGCTTGGCCTTGTCGGGCTTTCGACCTTCGGCCCGGCGCCGGCCGGCGCGCGGCCCTGGGTCAACAGCCATCTCGACATCTTCAGATGGCGACCCGAGCGGCGACCGCTCTCGCGCACGGAGGCCTATGCGCGGCTCGCTGCCGAGGTCGAGCGGCGGCTTGCGGGCAGCGCGGAGCCAATCGGCATCCTCACGCATCACCTTGTGCACGATGCGGCGAGCTGGGCGCTTCTCGACGAGCTCTTTGCAGCGGTGGCAAAGCATCCGGGCGCGCGGTGGCCGGAGATCAGCGAGCTCTTCGGCTTCTGAGAGGCTCGCGGCCCGCCCCCCTGTGGGAGAAGGTCGGAGGCGCTACTTCGTCATGCCCTGATAGCGCCGATACCAGTCGACGAAGCGCCTGAGCCCCTCATCGATCGTCATGCGCGGTCGGTAGCCGAGCTCCGCCTCGGCAAGCGAAATGTCGGCGTATGTGACGGTCATCTCGCCGGGCTGCAGCGGCAGCATCTCGATCTCGGCCCGCCGCCCAAGCAGCTCCTCCAGGATGCCGATCATGTCCATCAGCTGCACCGGCTGGCTGTTGCCGATGTTGTAGATGCGGTGGAGCGGACGCTCCGACCCGGCCGGACTGTCGTTCGCCGCCACGACGCCGGTCACGGCGTCGTCGATATAAGTGAAGTCGCGCTGCATGTCGCCGTGGTTGAAGACGCGGATCGGCCTCCCCTTCAGGATCGCCTCGGTGAAGAGCCAATAGGCCATGTCGGGCCGGCCCCAGGGGCCGTAGACGGAGAAGAAGCGCAGCCCGATCAGCGGAATCTCGAAGAGGTTGGCGTAGACCTCGCTCATCAGCTCCTGCGACTTCTTGGTCGCGGCGTAGATGGAGGTCGGGTGGTCGGTGCCAGAATCCTCGCGGAAAGGCACGTCGCCGCCGCGCCCATAGACGGAGCTCGACGAGGCATAGACGATGTTCTCCGGCGCAACGACGTGGCGGCAGATCTCGAGGATGTTCAGATGCGCGACGACGTTGGAGTCCACGTAAGCGTGCGGATTCTCCAGCGCGTAGCGAACGTTCGCCTGCGCGGCGAGATGGACGATCGAGCGGATCGATTCGCCCTGAATCGCTTCGGCGAGCGCGGCGCGGTCGGTCAGCTCCACCTCGCGAAACGTGAAGCCCGGAAACGTTGACAGCTGTACGAGCCGCCGCCGCTTCAGCTCCTTGCCGTAGAATTCGTTGATGTTGTCAACGCCGAGCACCTTTTCGCCGCGTTCGGCGAGACGGCGGGCGACGTGGTAGCCGATGAAGCCCGCCACGCCGGTAACAAGAACGGTCATTAAAAAATCCGTGCCAACAGGACCGGCCGCGGCCGGCGAATCGAACGAAGAAGCGGACACCGCCCGCCGGCCCGAAGAAAGCCTTGAAACGCCTCCGCCACGCGGCCAGGCCGCAAGCGCCGGCACCGTAGCCTCGGCGGCCGCCTTCGCTCAAGCACCCCGGTTGCGGAAAACTCCCGGCAAGGCCATGGCCGGCAGCGCTTAAGACCTGTCCGGCCCGCTCGCGGCACGATCGAAGAGCGACCAGAGGAAGGCGACAAGCCCGAGCGCCATCACCAAGCCACAAACGCCGCCGGCTTCCTCACCCGGCGCGAGCGCGGCGGCGATAAATCCAAGCATGGCGGCGAAAAGGCCAACGCCGCCCAGAACCGGCACGAGTCGGTTGTGCATTGGATATTACTAGAGCATAGGTTGTGCCTCTTGCGCCAGATGTGGCAGACCCGGTTTCCGCAGGAATTGTCGTTTTGCCTTGGTCCGGATCCGGGGAATGACCTTCTTCTTCGCCTTCACCACCGCCGGGTTCATCGGCCTCGGCTTCGCGCTGCTCGCCTTCCGCTACGCGCGCACGCTTTGCTTCCAGTTTATCGCGATCTTTATCTTCTTCGTCGCGCTGCCGCTCGCCACCGCCTGGCTCTACACCGGCCACATGACCTCGCGCGCGCTGATCGGCCAAGACCTCTATTCCACCGACCTCGCCGCCGCGCTGACCGCCCACGCCCATCTCTATGCGCTCTACGGCCTCGGCGTGCTCGCGGTCGCGACGCTCTTACGGGACGGGCGCATCGCCGCCGATATCGAACGCACGCTCTCGGCGCAGCGCTTCAGCATCGTCTGGCCGGCGCTCTTCGTCGCCGCCGTCCTCGCCGAGTTCCTGATCAGGCTCCAGAACGACATCCTGATCAGCGGCTCATCGACCGCGGAGCGCGTCGCCGATCTCTCCTACCTCGCCTCTTCGGTTCTCGCCGTGCTCGGCTCGGTGACCTTCGGCCTCTTCTGCTACGTCGCCGTGCTTTCGGCGCGGACGAAGGCGCTCCTCATTCCGTGCCTCGCCTATCTCCCCTTCGTGCTCGCGACGAACGGCCGGCGCGAGACGATCATGACGCTGGTGACGCTTCTCCTCTTGCGCACCCTGTCGCTCGGCTTCCGGCCGAACTGGCGGCTCGCCTGGATCGGCGGCGGCGCGCTCGCGCTCTTCATCCTGGTCGGCCCGTTCTTCATCGAGGCGCGGCAGATATCGCTCACGCTGCAGGCGACGGGGACGCCGCCGATCGCCGCGCTGCTCGAGGGCGCCGGCCAGGCGCTCGACAACGTGACGAGCGGCGAGACGAACTTCGGCATGGTCGCGGCGAACGTGGCGGAGCGCGGCAACGCCGGCGTCTTCCTTCTGACCGTCGCCTCGCGCAACGTCGAACCGCAGCTCGGGACGATGACATGGGCGGCGATCCTCTGGGCCGTCCCCTCGGTCTTCGCGGCGAAGCCGCCGCTCCAGGTCGAGACGATGATCCAGCTCGTCGCCGGCATGCTGCAGCTCGACGATGCCAACTCCGTGCCGCTCACCTTCTACGTCGACTTCGGCGGCTTCGGCATGCTGCTCGCCGGCGCTTACACGGCGCTGCTTCTCTACGGCGTCGCCTGGCTGCTTCGCGCGCGGCGGCCGTTCGGCATTTTCGAAGTCGTCGCGCTCGGCACCTTCTTCTCGCTCTCCTTCGGCATCGAGAACGAGCTGGTCGGCCATTTCACCGAGATCAGGAACCTCGCGCTCTTCGCCCCCTTCGCACTCCTTTCGCGATTCCTTTCAGGAGCGCGCAAGAGCGCGATACCGAGAGGGCACCGCTTCGAGAGGCGCCAGCCAAAGTTCCCCGGGGCGGCGCTCGCGGCGCCGCCCGAGGGGCAGGCATAGGCACGACGCCTGCACTTCGAGGGCGAGCGTCTAAGGTCTATGAGTGCTCAGATCGAGGCGAGCGTGGCGGTCGACACCCGGTGCGGCGCCGGGCGCGCCCGTGCGGACACTTCCACGAAAGCCTGATCGAGGATATCGAGCGCCTCGTCCAGCTCCGCGACGGTCGTGGTCAGCGGCATCAGGAATTTCACCACCTCGTCGTAGGAACCGGCGCGCTCGATGATGAGCCCGCGCTCGAAGGCGTTGGCGGTGACCGACGCGGCGAGTGCCGGATCGGCGAAGAGGAGACCGCGCATCATCCCCCGCCCCCTCACCTCGGTGATGTCGGGCGAAAAGCGGTCGACGAAGGACTGAAGGCGCTCCTCCAGGTGCATGCTCTTCGCGGCGACCTCGGCGGCGAAATCCGGCTCGCTCCAATAGTGCTCGAGCGCGGCCGTCGCGGTCACGAAGGCGTGGTTGTTGCCACGGAAGGTGCCGTTGTGCTCGCCCGGCTTCCACTCATCGAGCGCGCGGTCGATCAAGACGAGCGCGAAGGGCAGGCCGTAGCCGGAGATCGACTTCGACATCGTCACGATGTCGGGCTTCAGGCCGGCGGCCTCGAAGCTGAAGAACTGGTTGGTGCGGCCGCATCCCGCCTGCACGTCATCGACGATGAGCAGGATGTTGCGCCGGCGGCAGAGCGCAGCCAAGCGCTTCAGCCAGGCGGTGCGCGCGGCGTTGAGCCCGCCCTCGCCCTGCACCAGCTCGATGATTATCGCCGCCGGCTCGTCGACGCCGCTCGAAGGATCGGACAGAATCTTGTCGATCAGAGAAACCGTGTCGATCCCGCTGCCGAAATAGCCGTCGTAGGGCATCACGGTAACGCCCTGCAGCGCGACGCCCGCGGCCTTGCGGAAGTGCTGGTTGGCGGTCGCTGCGAGCGAGCCGATCGAAACGCCGTGAAAACCGTTGGTGAAGCTGATGATGTTGGTGCGGCCGGTGATCTTGCGCGCGAGCTTCATCGCCGCCTCGACCGCGTTGGTGCCGGTCGGCCCGGTGAACTGCACGACATAGTCGAGGCCGCGCGGCGTCAGGATGATCTCCTCCATCGCCTCGAGGAATGCCCCCTTGGCGGCGGTGTAGAGATCGAGGCTGTGGGTGATCCCGTCGCGCTCGATGTAGCTGATCAGCGCATCCTTCAGGATCGGATTGTTGTGGCCGTAGTTCAGCGACCCGGCGCCGGCGAGGAAATCCAGGTAGCGACGACCCGTCGTATCCCAGAGCTCGGTGCCGCGGGCGCGCTTCCAGACGCGCGGGAAAGAGCGCGCGTAGGACTGCACGCCGGATTCGCGGCGCTTGAAGACATCGACATCGGTTTCGCGGCTGAGATTGTCGTTCGCGAGCGGCATCGTTCCGTACTCCGGCTTGGGGCGTCGAGCGGCATCGCGGCTCGTCGAGCCGCGATGCGATGTGCGCTTGGGGCGGCGGCTCAGTGAGCCGTGATTGCCTTGTGGGCGACGGAGGCGGACTGCCTGATGTGGCTGACCGTCTTCCGAGCCTGGGTCGGAAAGCGCGGCTGCACCACCACCTCGGCCTCAGAACCGAACTGTTCTTCGACGAAGCGGAACGCCGTCTGGAGGCTGCGGAAGCATCCGCCCTTGCTGTCGTCTTCATCGTGCACGAGCCACAGAGTGGAGCTGACTTCGCGAACGAAGATCCGCGGTCCGAACTGCGATGCCGGAGTCGCCTCGATCGTGCGGCGGGCGGAGAACCTGCTCGTGTCCAGGTAGATGACTTCGCTCATCGCACTCTCCATCGATCCGGTTTCGGTTCGGGGCAGAACGGACAGTCACTCCATTCGCTCTGCCGTCTCGATGGCCACAGCTCTAGCGGACGATATGCCCGGTTTTTGTTTCGTCGCACGCGCAAAATGGTTTCGGAAGGAGCCGCATTTTTACTTTTGCCGCCAAACGTTTCATGCGCGATCGGAGCAAGAATGGGCAGGGTTGAGCGGTGCGCCGGGCGCTTCGCCGCCAGTGAAAGGCGACGCATTTCGGCGCGTTAACGCCGCTAACCGCTGTTGCGAAGCGCGGTCGCGATGCCGTTGATCGTCAGCCGGATCCCCTCGACGACGCGCTCGTCGGCGTCGCCGCCGCGGTGCCGCCGCAGCAGCTCGACCTGCAGATGGTTAATCGGGTCGAGATAGGGGAAGCGGTTCTGGATCGACCGTGCAAGGAGCGGATTTTGCTCAAGCAACTCTTCCCGCCCCGTCACCGCGAGCAGCATCGCGATCGACAACTCCCACTCCTTCCGCAGTCGCTCGAAGATCGCGGTGCGCAGGTCGGCATCCGCGACGAGCTCCGAATAGCGCGAGGCGATGCCGATATTGCTCTTGGCGAGCACCATTTCCATGTTCGAAAGCGTCGCCTGGAGGAACGGCCAGTCGCCGTGCATGGTGCGTAGCGTTGCCATGCCATAGGGATTCGCCGCCACGTATTCGCTGACCGCCGTGCCGAAACCGTACCACCCGGGAAGCATCAGCCGGCATTGCGACCAGCTGAAGACCCAGGGGATCGCGCGCAGGTCTTCGATGCGGCGGGCTTTCGAGCGCGACGCCGGGCGGCTGCCGATGTTGAGATTCGCGATCTCGGAGATGACGGTCGACTGCCAGAAGTAGTCCTCGAAGCTCGGCGTCTCGTAGACGAGATTGCGGTAGGCACGGTAGGCGGCGCCCGAAAGGGTCTCCATGACGCCGAGATATTCCGCCGGCGGCGCGGGCTGATGCGGATGCAGGAGCGTCGCCTCGAGCGCCGCCGCCGCGAGAAGCTCAAGATTGCCGCGGCCAAGCTCGGGGTTCGAATATTTGGCGGCGATCACCTCGCCCTGCTCGGTGACACGGATCGCGCCCTGCACCGCGCCCGCCGGCTGACCCAGGATGGCCTGATAGCTCGGACCGCCGCCTCGCCCGACTGAGCCGCCGCGGCCGTGAAAGATGCGGAGCACGACGCCGTGCTTCTGGAAGACCTCGATCAGGGCAAGCTCGGCCTTGTAGAGCTCCCAGGTCGCGGTCAGGAACCCGCCGTCCTTGTTGCTGTCGGAATAGCCGAGCATGATCTCTTGGATGCCGCCGCGGCTTTTCAGCATGGCGACATATTCGGGAATGCCGAAGAGCTGCTCCATGATGCGCGGGCAGTTGCGCAGGTCTTCGATCGTCTCGAAAAGCGGAACGATGTTCACGGCGAGGTCGGCGCCGGGGCGCAGAAGCCACGCCTCCTTGAGCAGGAGCGCGACCTCCAGAATGTCGGACACCGCATCGGTCTTCGAGATCACGTAGTTCGGCACCGACGCCGGGCCGTAGAGGCGGTGCGCCTCCGCCGCGGCATGCACGATCGCAAGCTCGCCTGTCGTCTCGTCGGAGAAGGACGAATGCGGCGCAACCAGCGGCGCAACGCTGCCAACCGCGGCGCGCAGGCGCTCAATGCGGGCCGGCTCGTCGAGCTCGGCGTAGCCGGGCGATCCGGCCCGCGCCAAGAGCTCGCCGACGACACGCTCGTGCACATCGGCGTTCTGGCGAAGATCGACGCGGGCGAGGTGGAAGCCGAACACGTCCACGGCACGGCGGAGCGAACGGAGCCGCCCGCGCGCCAGCGACGCCGAGCCGTTCGCCTCGAGCGAGCGATGAAGCTCGCCGAGGTCGTTCGCAAGTTCCTCGAATGTCGCGTAAGGCGACAGCGTTCGTCCGAAGGCCTGCGCGAGATCGTCGTGGCCGAGCCCGGCCGCGGCTGAAGAGAGGCGCGCGATCATCGTCACGATCGCGCGGCGGTAGGGCTCGTCCTGACGATGCTCGTCGAACGCGCCGGAAAGCTTCGCCAGACGCCGCACACCCTCGGAGACCGTGACCAGCCTCGCGTCGAGCGACAGCTCACCAAGGAGCTCGTGCAGCTCCTTCAGATAGAGCGCCACGGCGCGACGGCTCTGCAGCCGAAGCGCTTCGCGCAGGACCGGCGCCGTCACGTTCGGGTTGCCGTCGCGATCGCCGCCGATCCAGCTCCCCATGCGAAAGAACGAGGGAACTTCGACACCATTCCACGCCGGGTCGTTGGCACGAAGCTCGTCCTCAAGCGCCGCGTAGAACCGGGGAAGCTCCCGCAGGAACGTCGTGTCGTAGTAGAGGAGCCCGTTGCCGATCTCATCGATTGGCCTCAAGCGCTGGCGGCGCAAGATCGAAGTCTGCCACAGCGTCAGAATCGCGGCCCGCAGCGCCGTGTCGCGCGCCGCTTCCTCTTCGGGCGTCGAAAGCATGCGATCGCGCGCTGCGAGGCTCTGCGCGATCTCCACCTCGCGGGCGATGCCAGTCATGCGGCGCACCTCCGTCGGGTGCGCGGTGAGCACCGGCGAGACCAAAGCGCCGGCGAAGAAGCGCTTCAACTCCGCGTGCGAAATGCCGACGGCGCGGATACGCGCCAGAGCGAACGCCATGGTGCCGGCCTCCGCAGGCACGCCCGCCCGGGCGTCGGTCCGCGCCTGCCGCAGACGGTGGTGGTCCTCGGCGATATTCGCCAACTGGGAGAAGTGACAGCCGGAGCGGATCATGGTGATCGCGCTGGCGAGATCGAGGCCGTTCAGCGCTGCTTCGAGCTCGACCCGCGCCGCCGGATCCTGGTCCCGGTGGAAGCCGATCGACATCTGCCGGATCCGCTCCATCGCGTCATAAAGCCCGGCTCCCTCCTGCTCGCGAATGGTGTCGCCAAGCAGGCGCCCGAGAAGACGGATGTCCTCACGAAGCGGCAGATCCTTGCTGCGCAGACGGGGTTGAACCATGAGAATTCCGAGCGATGGCGAACATCGCTACAAGGGCGTGCTACGGTCACTCTCCCGGATCGCGGGACGTTCGGTCAAGCCCGGACCCCCGCGACGCTTGCCGGGAGAACGACAGGGAAGAACGCCGACAAGGCGCCGCATCAGGTCTTGGGAGGGCCTGGCTTGGACAGAAATGCAACCGACGGGCAGCCGCGGGACGCTTTCGCGTCCGTACCCGGTCTGGCGGAGCTGAGCGAAAAAGAGCGGCGCCTGTTCAACGAGGAGGCCGTGCCGCTCCGCGTGCCGCGCGGCACCGCGCTCGTTCGCCAGGGCGAGCCGACCGACGCGCTCTATATCGTCCTCGCCGGCCGCTTCCTGGTAACGCTCGAGGGGCGGCCAGGCGTGATCGCCGAGATCGGCCCGGGCGAGCCGATTGGGGAACTTGCCTTCTTCGGCAACGTGGCGCGCACCGCGAACGTGGTCGCCGCGCGCGACAGCGAAGTCCTGCTATTGACGCGCGAAGCCTATGCCAAGGTCATCGAGCAGGCGCCCGCCATCCAGGCGCGCATCCTGACGTCGATCGCAGTCCGGCTGGCGGCCGTGACGGCCGCTTCGCCGGCGCTCAAGGCGCGGCCGGCGCGAACGGTGGCGGTGCTTCCCATCGGCGGCGGCGGGCTGCCGGCAGAATTCCTTGAGCGGCTAACGCGCGCGCTGTCGCCGCGAAGCGTGGTCGTCGTCTCCGGCGACATGATCAGAGCGAAGCTTGCGGCGAACGGCGAAGCGGCGATCGGCCATTTCGTGGCGAGCGTCGAGCAGAGCGCCGACATCGTTCTCTTCGTTGTCGACCACGATGCGGCCGGGCCCGGGCACCTTTGCCTGAGCTACGCGGACGATCTCCTCCTCGTCGCGCAGCCCGGCTCGACGGCGTTCGAGCCGCCGCCGATCGAGCGGGAGGCCGCGCGCTTCTTCGTTCCGGAGCACCTCTCGCTCGCCATCTGCCGCACGCGTTCGGACACGCCGATCTCCGCGACGGAACGCTGGCTGAACGGCCGCGACGTCGCGCTGCATCATCACGTCGCGCTCGACCGCCAATCCGACTTCGAGCGCCTTGCGCGATTCCTGACCGGGACCGCCCGCGGGCTCGTGCTCGGCGGCGGCGGCGTCTTCGGCTGCGCGCATATCGGCGTGGCGAAGGCACTGAAGGAGGCCCGCGTTGCGGTCGACTTCATCGGCGGGACCAGCGTCGGCGCGGGCGTCGCGACGGCGCTTGCCGCGGGCTTTGACCCGGACGAGATCCTGCAACGCGCCGAGGAGATGTTCGTCCGCAATCGCACGATGCGCCGTGTGACGGTCCCGATCTACAGCCTCCTCGACCACCGCGCGTTCGACGCATCGCTGCAGCGGCAGTATGGCGACCGCAGGATGGAGGATCTGCCGCTCAATTGCTTCGCCGTGTCGGCGAACCTCACGAACCGGCAAATGTACGTGCACCGCAGCGGGCCGCTCTGGGAGGCGGTGCGCGCCTCGACCGCGATTCCCGGCATCCTTCCGCCCTTCATCGCGCAGGAAGGCGACGTGCTCGTCGATGGTGCTCTGGTCGACAACGTCCCCGTCGACGTGATGCGGAAGCTGAAGCTCGGGCCGAACATCGTCGTGCTCTTCCAGCATACCGGCGACTGGCGGTTTACGAAGGCCTATGCCGAGCTGCCGTCGCGAGGCGCGCTCTTGCGGCATCTCCTGTTGCGGCGGCGGTCGATGGACTACCCGACGCTCGTCTCGATTGTGATGCGCGGGATGTTTTTGACGAGCGAGAGCATCAAGCGGATGAGCGCGCCGGGCGATCTCTTCGTGTCGCCGACGGTGCCGCCCGAAATCCGGCTGCTCGATTGGCGCCGCAGCCGCGAGATCGCGGCGATAGCCTATGCTGAGATGAAGGATCTACTGGCGCGGAGCGATCTATCCGCGGAGACGCATACCGTCTGAGCGGAATGCGGAATTCAGCTGCGGCTCCGGCCCTGGGCGGGGCGGCAGAGATCCCATCTGGGATTCTTGCAGCCCGGCGCCCCCGGAACCGAAACCACCGTCAGCGGCAAGCCATCGGAATGGTGAAGCCCTCGTCGTCCATTTCCATCATCCAGTACTTGCCGGGCTTGCAGTCCTCGACATCCACGAAAGCGGTCCCCTGATCGTCGTCGTCACCGGCGGTGGCGTCGTCGTCGTCATCATCATCGTCGTCGCCGTCGTCGGAGGCGGTCGCGGCGGCGGCATAGTAGGTCATCGAACCGCAGATCATGACGGCTTTGCCGTGCTTGTCCTTGCCGTTGTGGCACGTTGCCGCCTCGGCGGTGGCCGGCAGAACCAGCATGAGCGTCGTAATTCCGGCCCCTGCGATGAGGGCCATCTTGAAGGTCTTCAGCAGGCGGGTCATCGGAATTCTCCCTACCGGAGGGCTCGTGTGTCGCGTCCGGCAGGGATGTCTTTGCCAGTTTGCCGTTTCAGGCCTGTTTCTGATCTTCAGGAAAAGAGTTTCGCTGAATTCTTGCCACTCGAAACAAATCAGTCGCCCTCTCCGTGACGATTGCGAATGAATTCCACAACGGCTCGCGCGGCATCCACATCGCTTTCGGAAGCATGGCGCCGCGGCCGCATTCTGAGCGGAATGACCGGCGGAACCCCAGCGCCTTCCCGAAGCGCGCCAGTGGAATCGAGGTAGATCTCATTCGAAAGATCGAGCAGCCACCCGTTCGGAAGCGCCTTCGACAGGACGTCGGAGAAGGACCCGTTGGTCCGTTCGCCGATCTGGGTAACGTTGGGCAGCGACCGCATCGCAAGCACGAAGACCTCCCCGGCGCTCGTTGTCGCGTAACTCGTCATCAGATAAACGGGGCCTGTGTAGCGGCGCCGGGCGCTCGGCAGGATATAGACGGCCTGCGAACTCGCGCCCGGGCTGTCGCCGGCATATTTGAAGTAGCCGATCGCCGCGTCGGCCGCAAAACGGGACGTGATGCTCCTTGCAACCGTGTCGTGACCGCCGTCGTTCATGCTCACATCGACGATCACCGCCTTTGTGCTCTCAAACGATTTTAGCGCGCGGTCGAGCGCCCGATCGAGAGTGGCGTGCGAATAGCCCTCCATCGAGGCGATGCCGAGATAGCCTATGTCGCTGCCGATCAGGCCATAAGTGATGTTCCCATCCGCAGCGACATGGAGCGTGTCCCCTAGAAGCTTTCCGACGATGCGATAGTTCCAAAAGCCGGGCAGGCTGGTTTCGGTAGTGGCATCGGTGGTCACCGGCTCCGGCGCTGGGCCGTCGTCATCCGGATAGTACTCGAAATCCCGGTCGCCGACGGTTGCCGTGAGGCCGACATGCGCGTCGTGAAAATGTGACAGCAGCTCGCGCACCACGTCGTAAAGCTGCGTTTCGGTCGTGTCGCCGGTGATCTTCGAGCGCGCACTCGCGACGAGGTTCGCCCAATCGATCTTCCTGGTTTCGAGGAAGACGTAGTGGCTGGCGATGGTCTCGACGACCGCATCAAACACGGAAAGCGGGTCGGACGCCGGCTCGCGGCGGCACGGCTCGGGCAACTCGGGAATCCGGTCGAAGGTGTACTTGTAGGCGGCGTCGCCGAGCGAGACGCTGATCTGGCTTTCGTCTTCGTTCGTGTCGAACCGGATATTCAGATCTTCCACGTCGTAGACTACGTCGGAATTCTCAAGACAGAGCGTCCCGCTCTCATCGAAGGTCTTGACCTTCCCGTCCTCGACGGACCAGATCCAGCCGTAGCCGCGCGAACGCCACACGCCGCCGAGCGTCACCAGCGCGTCGATGTTACGGTATCGGGGCACCGCGGCGCCGGCCGAGGGTGCGGGCGTCCCGACGATCACAACGACTGCGCCCAACGCCGCCGCAGCGATGCTGACCCCATGCGCAAATGGCTTCACCTGACTCCTCCTCGTGGGCGCGTCATCGGCGATTGGCGCCGACCCGCGCTGCCAGCGGACCGGCGTGACGGCCGCCTCGGGCGGCTTCTTCGAGCACGCCGGCCGGGCCCGTCGCCGAGGAGCGCGCGAGCCTTTCCACAGCACGCCGGATGGCTTTTGCGGGATTGCCCTGCCAGATCGTGCCTGCATCCGGGACCTCTCCCTTCATCAGGAACGAATCCGGGTCTATGACGACATCGTCACCGATCCGGACGCCATAGTGGATAAAGGCCCCGGTGCCGAGCGAGCAGCCGTTTCCGACGACAATGTAGTCGGACTTGAAGACGCCTTCCTCAAGCGAATGTCCCTGGATGGTGACGGCTTCATTAAGGTTGGCGTAGTCGCCGATCGTGATCAGGGTCTTCTCCAGGAACTGCGCGCCGTCGTCGAATGTCTTGCGGCCGACCTTGACGCCCAAGAGGCGCGAAATGACGTTCTTGAAGGGTGTCCCCTTGAACATCGATTGCAGCGGCAACTCGCAGAACTTCCAGTGCCGCTCGTGGTCCCAGAAGTAATGATCAAGAACGGGGACCGTGCGCGGCTGGAGCGGCTTGAAGCCGAGGCTCGCGCGCTCCATGAACGCGAAGAACAAGATCCCCGTAAAGAGGGTCGAGACGCTGAAAAGCGCTAGCGACACCACTCCACCTCGCGGATAAGCGGCGACCGCCGCATAACCAAAGAGCGTGGTGACGAAGAGGAACAGCCAGCCGCTCAGGAGCCAAGCGACGATCGTCACAAGATTGTGCCAATTCTTGGCCTGGATGCGCGTCTCGCGCGTCGCGTTCAACGCGCCGGAAAGCTCCAGGTCGCGGCTCACGGCGCGCGGGATCTCGAAGGGGGGCGAGCCGAGGAGCCCGATATTCTCTCGCACCGGGCCGTCTATCGGGATCATGACCTTGGTGCCGAGGAGCACGTTCACGCCGGTGTTCCCGTCCCACGGATAGTGGATGTTGTTGCCGAGATAGTTGTGGTCGCCGATCTTTGTGTGCGAGAGCCGGAACGAGGTCGCCGACATGCTGGCATTCATCATCGACAGCCCGTCCGACACCATGGTCCCGCTGCCGATCTCGCAGAGGAAGGGGATATCGTGCTTCTGGTTGGTGCCGAAGTTCGAGCCGGTCTGCTCAACCTTGTTTAGGTTCCAGCCGATCCATTGCAGATAATGGACGATCGCCGAACTGTCACCAAAGATGAGATTGTAGAAGCGCACGTTGCTGAGCGCGCCGATCAGCCGGAAGACGAAATAGCGCCAGCCGTAGAGCACGTAGGTCTCGTCCCTGGGAACAAGGCGGCTGAGGAGCCGCGGGATGAGGATCACCGACGCCAGACCAGTGCCAATGGCAACGAGTGAGAGGATGAAGGTGACTAGCCCGAGCACCGCGCTCGTCGCCATTGGAGGCGTGACGCTCGGGGCAGCGCCGCCGGATGCCTCCGCCGCGAGATTCCACAGATAGGGAGCGAACTTGAGGATGATTGCGAGAATGGCCGGCCCGATAAAGATCGCTGGCACAACCGGAAGCAAAGCATAGAGCCAGCGACGGAGCGCCGTGCACCCGCGCGGCTCGATCTTGCAGTAATTGGCATTCGTCTCCACTGCCGGCGAGCCGTGAAAGTTCTTGCCGGCAGGCACGCGCTGACCGCGCTGCAGCGATGAGGCATGCCCGAGTTGCGTGCCATCCTCCATCGCCGTCCCGATGTCGAGCACAGCTGCTTCGCCGACGAAAGAATTCGCTCCGATGCTGATCGGCGCGACATGGATCATGTTCCCCTGCGCCTTGTAGCCCACGGCGATGGAATCCTTGCGCAGGATCGTGTTGTCGCCGACGAAAAGAGATCGGTAGTGACCGGAATGATGATCGAGCGAATCAGGCCGTTGCGGCCGATCTTCGCGCCGAGCAGGCGAAGATAGAGATTGTGGAGCGGAGCGCCAAGCGCGCCCCATCGGCGCCGTGCGGATGAGAGCCTTTACCAGCCAGAAACGGAAGTAGCGGAGGCTCCAGACCGGGATCGTCTCTTCCTTCCATCGGCCGATCAGAAGCCACTTCGCGGCGATCGGGAGACGCGGTGAGCCGAAAAGCGCGATGGCGAAGGCGAATGAGCCGCACATAGCGCGCCGACATCGGGTTTCGAGCGATACGAAGGCCATTCCAGCGGACGCAGGCGAAGACCCAGAGCCGATGGCGGCAAAGACGAGTAGTAGAGGCGAGTTGCAGCGCGCCGCAGCCGTAGTATGCGAGATTCGCTCGGGATGTGGAGCGGTTCCCGCTTGGCCTCCGGTTCGGTCTCGGCACTGCCGGCTGCATCGATTTGGGCGGCGAGCTATTCGACGGTGGGGTGCAGGTAGATGTCCCGTATGGACACATCCGAGAGCCCGCCATTTGCCTGATCATCCGCGCCGAAGCGCGCCATCAGCAGCGAATGCGCTCCAAGGTCGCTGAAGAAATTGTCGGTCGACGGAGACGCGTTCGATCTTCAGAGCTCGCCAGCGCCCCAGCGAGCGTCCGCTCCGTCTCCGTGCGCGGTGCGACAAGTTCCGCGGCGAAACCGTAGACGCGCCGTCCCTTCGGCGCCGGAAGGCTCTTGCGATCGGCCTTGTTGTTCGGCGTCATCGGGATGAGCGGGAGCTCTTCGAGATAGCCCGGGACCATGTAGGTGGGCAGATTCCGCCGCAGCATCTCCGACATGTCGCTCGCGGAAAGTCGTCCGAACCGCGTTCGGGTATAGTAGGCGACGAGCTCCAACGCGCCCGGCTCGGGCTCGAAGGGATTGACCACCGCCTGGGCGATCTCCGGCACCTCCATCAGCAGCAGCTTCGATCTCGCCGAGCTCGATGCGATAGCCGCGGACCTTGACCTGCGTGTCGATGCGGCCGTTGAAACTCTACTCGCCGTCCTCGCTGATGCGGCCGAGGTCGCCGGTGCGGTAGATGCGCCCGATGTGATTGTTGGGAAGGTCAGGAAATCGGGAATGAACTTCTGCCTGGTGAGGTCTTCGCGGTTCAGATAGCCGCGGGCGAGCGCGATGCCGGCGATGCCGATCTCGCCGACCTCACCGTCAGGAACGACCTCGTCCTTGTCCTCGGGGAGAATGACGACCGTATAGGTGGGGAGCGGCACGCCGATGGTCACGGGGCGATCCGGGACCAGCACGCGGAGCGTCGAAGTCACCGAGCATTCCGTCGGTCCATAGGCATTGAGGATACGCCTGTCCGGCCTGATGCCAGCGGACGACGAGATGGTGCGGCACGGCTTCGCCCGAGAGGAGAGGATCACGCGGACGTCCGGCAGATCCTGTTCGACAGTGGCCGAGCAGAGTCGGGACGCAGGGAAAGACTGTGACGCGGTGCTTGGAAAGGAATTCGTGCAGATCGGCGCCGAAAAGGCTCGCTCCGGACTTGCCCGAGATGAGCGTCGCGCCGGCGATCAGCGGCACCCAAAGGTCCTCGACATGGAAGTCGAAGGCGAGCGTCATGCCCTGATAGGCGCGGTCTCCGACCCCGATCCCGTAGACCTCGCCGGCGACCTTGACGAAGTTGCAGATGCCGGCGTGGTCGATGGCGACGCCCTTCGGCTTGCCCGTCGTCCCCGAGGTGTAGATGACATAGAGAAGCTGATCCTCGGACGCCGGCGCCTCTTCGGCGCGTTAGCCGGCTCGCCGGCTTCTTGGCGACCGCGTCCGCCACTTCATCAAGGAAGATCTTAGGAACGCCGAACTCGGCGAGTTTTTCGCGGAACCGCGACACGGAGACGATCGCATTGACCTCCGCATCCTCCAAAATGAAGCCGATGCGATCGGTCGGAAAGGCGGCGTCGAACGGGACGTAGGCCGCACCAATCTTCAGCACCGCCAGGAGCGCAACATAGGAATGGACGGATTTGTCGAACAGAAGACCGATGCGGTCCCCGGCCTTCAGGCCTTGGTCAAGCAGATAGCGCGCCGCCTGATTTGCGCGATCGTCGAGCTCGCGAAACGTCAGGGAGACATCCTCGGTGATGACCGCCAGATGATCGGCGGGCACCTGGTCGACGCGTTCTTCGAAGTAATGATTGAGCCGCTCGCCCTCTCGCCAGCGCGGCGTATTGTCGTGCTCCGCGTTCACCAGCATTCCTGTCCCCCAATAGCGATTCGGCCGTGCCCCGATCCGCTTTCCTGAGCTTAGCGCCAAGACTGGTCAGATGCCGGAGAGCTAGCCTGAGACTATACGGCTTTCGTTTCGTGCGGGCCGGAAAAAGGTTTCGACCGGTTGGTGAAGTATTTCAAACAGAGCACGCGCCGGGAAGCGAAAATTCGGCGGGAGCGCGGCGTCGCCGCGCGGGAAATGCCGCCCTACCCTATCGCATCCGGACTCTCACCGCCGGAAACACTCGCGAGCGGCGACGCAAAACGAACGCGGGGCCGGCGAAACAACTTTCCGTCTCCCGCGCAATCAAGCGCGAAAGGAACCACGGTAGAGGTCGCTGATAAGCTGGCGGGCTTTTGGCCCGACTAGGGAGAGGCACCAGATGAGCACGCTGCAAGCGAGGGCTGAGTTTCCGTCGTCCACCATGGGCGGGCGGCAGATTCCGGTCGGCCGGCCGGCCGAGCCGATCGCGCGGTCGCATCCGACGCTCCGCCGCATGCCGCCGCTCAGCGCGCGCACGGGCACGACCCCCGCCAGCATCGAGGCCGAGACCTCGACATCGATCCATTTCGCTTCCGTCGACGCCGTCCAGCGCGCGCTCTCAACCCGCGTAACCCTCGACGCCGTCGAGACCGCGTGCGCAGCAAGCTACCGGCGGCCGGCGGACCGCGAGCGCTATCTCGCGGCGCGGATGCTGCTCAGGCATGCGCTTTCCAAGGTTGTCGACGGCAAGGTCGCGCCGGAGGACTGGCGCTACCACGAGGGGCCGCACGGCAAGCCGATGATGGCGGACGGGCTCCCGGCGCTCCAGTTCAACGTCTCGCATTCCGGCAATTGCGTCGCGGTCGCCGTCGGCAGAGGCGATCCGATCGGCATCGACATCGAATGCGCGCGGCCGGACGAGAACCCGGGAATCATCGAAGAGGTGCTGAGCGAAGGCGAGCGCTGGCGCATGCGCGACTGCCCGGAAAGCCAGCGCTGGAACCAGTTCGTGCGGCTGTGGACGGCGAAGGAAGCCTGCGCCAAGGCGCTCGGTGAAGGGCTATCGCTGGATTTTTCGACGATCGACGTTCAGCTCGACCCGCTCCGCGTCCGCCTGCTCTATCCGCCGATGGACGTCGCGGCGAATTTCGACGTCGCGTCGACCACGCTCACGAAGGACGGCAAGCCGTACTCGCTGACGGTCGCAAGGCTCGTCGGAGCGCGTGCCTGAGCCATTTGCGAGGCTGCCGCATGGCGGTGAGCAGGGACATGATGTCTTGAAGCGATTGGTGGGTGTAACAGGACTCGAACCTGTGACCCGCTGATTAAGAGTCAGCTGCTCTACCAACTGAGCTATACACCCTGGTCGCCGGCGGCTTTATAGGGATGCGCTTCGGTGTCCGCAACCCGCGCATCCGCATCTGGCGCGGTCCGCACGGGGCCGCGGGCCGCCGCGGCGCTTCGAGGAGCCCGTCTTGGCCGCACCGCCCGTCCTGAAATCCCGCATCGCCGGCGCCGACCGAGCGCCGGAGAACGGCCCGCGCTTTCCCGACATCGACCCCGCGACCGGCGAGACGCTCTACGAGGTCGCGGCGGCGGATGCGGGGCTCGTCGACGAGGCGGTGGCCGCGGCGCGGGGGGGCAGCGGGAATGGGTTGCCCTCCCCGCCGCCGAGCGCGGCCGGGTCCTGAACCGCGTCGCGGCGATCCTGCGCGAGCGGAAGATGGAACTCGCCCGCCTTGAGGTGTTGGATACCGGCAAGCCGATCCAGGAAGCGCCGGAAGCCGATATCGGCTCGGCGGCCGACTGCTTCGAGTTCTTCGCCGGGCTGACGCAGGCGATCCACGGCGAGCACATACCCTTCGGCGAAAGCGCCTTCGCCTATACGCGGCGCGAGCCGCTCGGCGTCTGCGCCGGGATCGGCGCGTGGAACTACCCAATCCAGATCGCGAGCTGGAAAACGGCGCCGGCGCTCGCCGCCGGCAACGCCATGATCTTCAAGCCGAGCGAGCTCACGCCGGTCACCGCGATCGCGCTTGCGAAGATCGTCGAAGAGGCGGGCGCCCCGAAGGGCCTCCTCTCCGTGGTGCTCGGAACCGGTGAGATCGGCGCGGCGCTTGCGACGCATCCGGGGATCGCAAAAATCTCGCTCACCGGCTCGGTGCCGACGGGAAAACGCGTCATGGCGGCCGCGGCGGGGACGCTGAAGCACGTCACCATGGAACTCGGCGGCAAGTCGGCACTCATCGTCTTCGCCGACGCCGACCTCGACGATGCGGTCTCCGCCGCGATCCTCGGCAACTTCTATACGCAGGGCGAGATCTGCTCGAACGGCACGCGCGTCTTCGTGGAGAACCGCGTGCGCGCCGCCTTCGTAGAGAAGCTCGTCGCGCGAACAGGCAAGATCAAGGTCGGCGACCCGCTCGATCCGAAGACGCAGATGGGGCCGCTCATCTCCGCAGCGCATCTTGAGAAGGTGCTCTCCTACGTGGCGCGCGGTGAGGCGGACGGCGCGAAGCTCTTGACCGGCGGACGGCGGCTCACCGAAGGCGCGCTTGCACGCGGGAATTTCATGAGCCCGGCGGTCTTCGACGCCTGCGGCGACGACATGGGGATCGTCACCGAGGAGGTGTTCGGACCGCTCCTCTCCGTGCTCCCCTTCGAAGACGAGACGGAGGTGGTGGCGCGCGCCAACGATACGCCGTTCGGGCTCGCCGCCGGCCTGATGACGCGCGACCTCGCACGCGCGCATCGCGTGGCCGCCGCGCTCGAGGCGGGAATCGTGTGGATCAACAGCTACAACCTGACGCCGGTCGCCATGCCCTTCGGCGGATCGAAGCAGTCGGGGCTCGGACGCGAGAACGGGCTCGCCGCGCTCGACTTCTACTCGGAGCGCAAAAGCGTCTATGTGAACCTCGGGCGCGTGGAGGCGCCCTACTAGCGGGATCGCCGCACCTTGCAACAGCGCTGATAGGAGCGTGCTGAGCAGCGGAGACTGAAAAATGGACGTGAACCTTTCGGAGGCAACCACCCAGCTTGGCGCCGTCGGCGCGATGCTGTGGGCCTGGGCGATCGGCTTTCTGCCGCGGCTCGGCGCGGCGCTCCTGCTCCTCATCGTGGGGTTCGTGCTTGCCGACTGGATCGCGCGCGCCGTGCGCAGCGCGCTGCACCGGACGCATCGAGTCGATAACACCGTGGTTCCGGTGGCCGGCGCGGCAGCGCGCTACACCGTCCTCATCGTCGTCCTCATCGCCGCGCTCGGGCAGCTCGGCGTGCAGACGACGTCGCTTCTCGCCGTGCTCGGCGCCGCCGGCCTCGCGATCGGCCTTGCGCTGCAGGGCACGCTCTCGAACGTCGCCGCCGGCATCATGCTCCTGTGGCTCAGGCCCTTCGGCATCGGCGACTACATCGAAACGAGCAGCGTCGCCGGCACCGTGAACGAGCTCGGGCTCTTCTGCACGCGGATGACGAGCTGGGACGGAGTCTTCAAGTTCGTTCCGAACTCGGAGCTGTGGAACACCACGCTCACCAACTACACCCGCAACCCGACGCGGCTCGTGCTGATACCGTTCGGCATCGCATACGAGGACGACGTCGCCACCGGACGGCGCGTGCTCCGCGAGATGGCGGCGGCGCACCCGAACGTCTTGAAGGAGCCGCCGCCGGTTGTCGTGCCGCTATCGCTCGCGGATAGCGCCGTCGTGCTGCAGCTCCGCGCCTGGGCGCCGACCCGCGTGTTCTGGGACACGCAATGGGATTTGACGGAAACCGGCAAGAAACGCCTCGAGGAAGCCGGGATCACGATCCCCTTCCCGCAACGCGTCGTCCACGTCGTCGGGGCGGGCGGCGACGCGCCGGTCGAACCGGCGAAACTCAAGACGCAATAAGGGCGGCGCTAAGCGCCGCCCTTGCAAGGCTGGGTGCTACTCGGCCTTGGCGACGTGCCAGGTTCCGTTGGCCTTGCCCTCGCCGGTCATGTCGCCCGGCTTTTTGTCTTGGATGAAGGTGTAGAGCGGCTTGCCATCATAGGCCCACTGCTTGGAGCCGTCCGTGCGGTCGATGACCGTCCAATCGCCCGTGGCCATGGCGTCCGCCGCAGCCGTGAAGGGTGGCCAGTTTACCGCGCACTGGTCATAGCAGTTGGATTTGCCCATCTCGTCCTTGTCGAAGGTGTAGAGCGTCATGTCCTTCGAGTCGGAGTAGATCTTGCCCATGCTGGAATCCATCACCATCGCGGGCTCGGCCGCGAAGGAAAGGCTCGCGGAAAGCGCGAGAAGGGCGGCTGAAACGCCGACGACCATACGCATAGAGAATTCCTCCTGAACGGATCTGACAACGCCTCGCCGCGCCCGCCGCGTCCGTTACCGCGACAATCAGGCCGGCGGTCGCATCCTGCGCCTGCACGACGCGTCAGTGCCAATCACGGCGGGTGACAAGTTCGTCAGCGCGGCGCCCGGGAGCCGCGCCTATTGCGCCTCCGCTGCAGCACGGCAATCGTCGACGATCGTGAAGTAGCGCATCTCCTGCTCCACGCTCATCTTCTGGCGCATCAGGTCGCCCCAAATGCCTTCCTGCTGCGCGCGCGCAGCGGCGCAGGCGCAGGTTTTCTCACAGATGTCCGCCTCCACCTCTGATTCGGCGCAGTTGGCGGCGCAGCTCTCACGGTAGGCCGGCTCAAAACCGAGGAGATCGGGGGGATAAACCTGCGCGGCGAGATCGACGAGGCCGAAGAGGATCGGCTGGTGGAGAAGGTAGATCAGCAGGGTGTGGCGGCCGACGAAAAGGAGCGCGCTCGGCACCCTTATCCTGTCCCAGGCGGAGAGCCGACCGAGGCCGAGGCGCGGCCAGAGGCGCGCCACCGCGATCCCGGCAAGCACGACCCCGAACCAGGGAAAGAGCGGCACGAAGTCGTTCGACCGCGGCAGCGTGGTGGAAAGCCCTATCCAGACGAGGGCGGGATGGTCGAAGAGCTGCCCGGCGAAGAGCGTGGGCGCCGCGAACGAAAAGACGGCCGCGGCAAGCGTGACCGCGACAGGCAGGCGCACGAAAGCAAGCCCGAGCACGCTTGCGACCGCGATGTGATGCAGGATGCCGAAGAAAATGTAGCTGTCGCGAAACGTGAACCACGTCACGACGGTGATGGCCGCCGCGCTTGCGGCGACGACGGCGAGACGGCGCAGGAAGCGGCGCCAATCGAATCCCTTGCGCTCTGCAAGGACGAGGCTCACCCCGACAATGAAAAGAAACGTCCCGGCGACCGTGCGCGCAAAGAGCCGCCAGCCGATGGCGCCCTCGACGTCGGTGGTCAGGAAGCCGAAGTAACGAAGGTCCCAGGAGAAGTGATAGACGACCATCGCCAAAACGGCGATGCCGCGCATCGCGTCGACGAGCGGCATCCGCACGCCACGTGCGGGCGCCCGCGCGGCATCCTCCGCTTCGGTAGGTCGCGCCCCGGCGCGATTGAAGGGGAGGTTCGGCATGCTATGGTCTAGGCCCTAGCATACGATACCGCTCGGACGCGAATCATGTTGCGAATCAGTGCGTTGGCCCTTGTGCTCTCGATGATGGGGCCAAGCCTCGCGACGGGGGCCTGTCCGGCCTTCACGCATCTCGACAACACGCTGCTCACGCCGCCACCGGAGGTGACGCCGAGCGGAAATCCGCTCCACTACCGGGAATGGGTCTACCAGGAATTTCCCGCCTACGGCCTGCAGCACGTGAACTCCGTTTCGGCGTGGGCGGTCCACCTCATCCAACACTCGGTCAACGCCACGCATGCGAATCAGGTTCTCGCCATCGACCGGGCGATCTACATCACGACGGAAGGAAAACGCATCGAGGTTCTTCGCGGGCTGTGGCCGCAGCAGATCATCGTTCCCTACGCCCAGTCATCCGATGTCGTCTACGACCTGTTGAGCAATCCCCCACTTCTATCGCTGACGGACAACGAGGCGGCGCTCGCTCCGTGCGGCGAGCTCGGGCCGGCGATCTATCCGCGCAACTGGGCGGCGGCGCGAAACGATCTCGCTCCCCCCGGTTCACCGCGCTCCATCTACGTGAAGGAGATCGGCGATGTCGGCATGGAGAACGCGAGCTACAACGGCTATGGCCGGGGGATCGCGGAACGCCCGCCGGAGATGCGGCGCGGCTCGGAGCTCGTCCTCTGGGCGGTCTCCGACTCCGACAACTACGACAACATCATCGCCTATCACTTCCGCGACGACGGCGAGGTCACCGCTCTCCTCGGCCCGACCGGATGGAACACGACCGTCGGGCCTCCCGCGCGCGTGAAATCGGGAAACACCCCGCATGCCCACACGGTGCTGTGGCTCATGCGACCGGCCGTCGCCGACCGGCACGGCGGCCAAGACATCGGGATCGTCGAATACAACCAGCACGTCGATCAGGACGGCAAGACGACGGAACACTACTCGGTCGAGCCGGTCACCACCGAGCGGCGGGTCGTCTTCGACGCCGCGAAGTTCACGCGTCTTCGGATTTCCGACCCGGAAAGCTTCAACGACCCGGCGCCCGGAAAGCCGGCACAGGAAAACGAATACGTGATGACGCTGATCTCAGACGGCACGCCGCGCCATCGTCTGACGGCGAGCGACGACAACTCCGCGCCGCGCTTCGACTTCGCCATCGTGGTCGACCGCGTATCCGAACACACAGCTGAGCCTTTCCCCAGCAAGCGGTACGATAGCCTGGACGATCTCCTCGACAACGAATCCATCGTCGGGAAGCACGTTGCGATCTACGCCTTCACGACAATCGCCCATATTCCCCGGTCGGAGGATTTCGTGGTCCACCCCGGAGCCCCGGACTACCAGACCGGAGCGCCGGCCAATCGAACGACGGTGAAGTGGAGCGGCATCCGGCTGACGCCGCGCAACGTCTATACGCGCGTACCCTTCAGCCAGCCGACGCCGGGTGTCGAGACGACCGGGCACAGCCCGCTGCCGCTCACCCGCGCATGCGCGCCGCTCGCCATCGCGCCGACGGTAGAGGAACAAGGGTGCGCGAACGGCGTCACGCAATACCGGCTCGGCCTTTCGCCGATCAACCAGAACCCGTTCGGTAAACCAGCCACCTCGGTCGAGATATCGGGTCCGGAGATCGTCGGCTCGCCAGTGCGGATTTCAACCGAGCTCCAATACGGAGCTGCGCAGTCGATCACGCCGGATCAGGGAAGCGTCGTGGTCAGCCCGGCGATCGGAGAGCAGCAGGTGTGCCTCAGCGTCGCGATGGCCGGCGACGACTGGCGCTGCCCGAGCGAGACGCAATGCATCAAGGTCGCCGGCGCCGCCTGCAGCAACTGACGGACGGGACGCCGGACGGCATCCCGCCGGAAGTTCCAAGCCCGCCCTATCCCGCGCTCTGCGCCTGCGCGTGGATGCGGTCGCGGCGCGCCGAGAGCTTGTTCAGCGCCGAGAGATAGGCTTTCGCCGAGGCGACAAGCGTGTCGGTGTCCGCCGCGCGGCCGGTGTAGGTCTTGCCGGCGGCTTGCAGGCGCACGGAGACCTCGGCCTGCGCGTCGGTGCCTTCGGTGACGGCGCTCACCTGATAGAGCTCGAGTTGCGCCTCGTGCGGGACGAGCGCCTTGATGCAGTTCAGGATCGCGTCGACGGGGCCGTTGCCGGTCGACTGGATCGTCCTGTGCTCGCCTTCGATGTCGAGGGTGATGGTGGCCGACTGTGGCCCCATCGTTCCCGCGATCACCGTCGCGGAGAGAAGGCGGATGCGGTCATGCGCGGAGGCGATCTCCTCGTCGACCAGCGCCTCGATATCCTCGTCGTAGACGTGCTTCTTGCGGTCGGCGAGCGCCTTGAAGCGGTTAAAGGCGTCCTCGATGGCGTTGTCGCCAAGCTGATAGCCGAGCTCCTTCAGCTTCGACTTGAAGGCGGCGCGCCCGGAATGCTTGCCCATGATGAGCGAGGTCTTCGACACGCCGACCGATTCCGGCGTCATGATCTCGTAGGTGTTGGCGTTCTTCAGCATGCCGTCCTGGTGGATGCCGCTCTCGTGCGCAAACGCGTTCCGGCCGACGATCGCCTTGTTGTACTGGACCGGGAACGAGGTGACGGCGGAGACGAGGCGCGAGGCGCGGGTGAGCTGCGTCGCATCGATCCCGGTGGTGTAAGGCAGCGCATCGCCGCGCGTACGGATCGCCATCACCACCTCTTCCAGCGCGGCGTTGCCGGCGCGCTCCCCGAGGCCGTTGATGGTGCACTCGACCTGCCGCGCGCCGGCTTCCACGCCCGCGAGCGAGTTGGCGACGGCGAGCCCGAGATCGTTGTGGCAGTGCACCGAAAAGACCGCTCTGTCGGAATTCGGTACCCGTTCGCGAACCATGCGGAACATCGCGCCGTATTCCTCCGGCGTCGCGTAGCCGACCGTGTCGGGCAGGTTGATCGTCGTCGCGCCGGCGCGGATCGCCTGGTCGACGCACCGGCAGAGATAGTCGATCGGAGTGCGCGTCGCGTCCATCGCCGACCATTCGACATTGTCGACCAGGTTCCTTGCCTGCGCGACTGTCGCCTGGATGATCTCGATCACTTCATCCTCGCCCTTTCGCATCTGATGGGCGAGATGGATGGGCGAGGTGGAGACAAAGGTGTGGATGCGTGGCTGCCTGGCGTGCTTCACCGCCTCGCCCGCGCGAGCGATATCGGCGGAGATGGCACGGGCGAGCCCGGCCACCACCGACTTCTTCACCCGCCGGGCGATCTCCGCGACCGCCTCGAAATCGCCCTGCGAGGCAATCGGGAAGCCGGCCTCGATGATGTCGACGCCCATCTCGTCGAGGAGATCGGCGACCTCGAGCTTCTCCTCCAAGGTCATCGTGGCGCCGGGGCATTGCTCGCCGTCGCGGAGCGTGGTGTCGAAGATCACCACGCGGTTGCTGTCGCCTTGCGCTTTCTCGGTTGCGCTCATTTGCTCGTTTCCTTTGGAATCAGGCGGCGCGGGGGCCGCGTATCGCATCTCAGGTTTTCTTTATCATCCCCTGAAGACCCGCCCTGCGCGGCTCGTTTCCGAGCCCGGGCTGCCGGCGCTTCAGGGGCGCCTAAGAAGGAGAGCGAGGGCGAGCGGAAGGCTCCACGCTTTCAGCGCGGTGAGGTCTGAACGCGGCAGATCGGCAAACCGCACGGCCGGGGCCCTCGATAACTCGCGGGGCTCTTCTAGGGGTTTACAGCGCTTTTCGCAACGGCGGACGGGCCGGGCGGCCTAGAGCCGGAGGGTGCCGGACGCGACCCTGACGGCGTTGCCGCCGATCCTGACCGCCGCGACCCGGCCGCCGGCGATCTCCATCTCCAGCCGGATCAGTGAGGGGCGGCCCATCTCGAAACCCTGCTCGACGATCGCGGCGTGATCCCCGTCCGGCAGATCGTCGAACTCGTGCACGGCGCCGGGCAAGGCCGCGACCGCCGAGCCGGTCGCCGGATCCTCGTCGATCCCGTGCTCGGGCGCGAACATGCGCGCGCGAAACGCGTGGTCATGGCCCTCGGTCTCGCGCGTATAGAGGAAAGCACCGTCAGTACCGAAGGCTTGCGCCCAGTCGGTGCGGCTCGGCCGCGCCTTCATCAACGCCGCCATGTTGTGAACAGGTACGTAGTGATAGAGCACGCCCGCCGACCAGACGCTCGGGACGTGGTTCTCAAAGCCGATGTCGGAGGGCGCCAGATCGACCGCCGCGGCAATGTCCGCCTTCGACGCCGCCTGCCCTCCCCTCTCCGGCAGCTTCGGGCAGTCGAACTCCGCGAAGCCGAGCGCGTCGGAGACCTTCACGCCGCAGCGGATCGATCCCACCGTCTCCTCGAGCACGATCACCGCGTCATGCTCGCCGGGCCCGTCGAAGCGCTGCGCCGCAAGGCAGACGGCCGTGCCGACGGTTGGATGGCCGGCGAAGGGAAGCTCACGCGCCGGCGTGAAGATGCGGATAGCGGCGGTGTGCGCGGGGTTTTGCGCCGGCAGCACGAACGTCGTCTCCGACAGGTTGAATTCGCGCGCGATCCGCTGCATCGCGCCGCCGTCGAGGCCTTCTGTATCGAGCACGACAGCGAGCGGGTTCCCGGCGAGCGGGCGATCGGTGAAGACGTCGAGAATTTCGTAACGGCGCGGCATGGTCCCTCATTCGAAATCGAGGCGGCGGACGAGGCCGCGGATGGTCAAGCCCTGTACGATGACGGAAAAGATCACGACGGAGTAGGTGGCGATGAGAATCGGCTCGCGGAACGGGCCATAGGGGATGGAAAGCGCGAGCGCCACCGAGATGCCGCCGCGTACGCCGCCCCAAGTCAAGACTGGAACCGAGCCGCGTGAGAAAGCACGGCGGAGCGCCGGGATGCCGAGCGGCAGCACGACCGCGACAAAGCGAGCGAGGAGGACGAGCGGAACCGCCGCGAGCGCCAGGCCGAGAAACGGTCGGTGGATGCCGATGACGAGGACTTCCAGACCGATCAGAAGGAAGAGGATGGCGTTCAGGAGGTCGTCGATCACCTCCCAGAACTCGAAGAGATGCCGGCGCGTCGTCTCGCTCATCGCGGTCGCCGCGCCGCGGTTGCCGACGAGCAGCCCGGCGACGACGACGGCGAGCGGGCCCGACGTATGGAGCGCGACGGCGAGCGCGTAGGTGCCGGTCACTAGCGCCAGCGAAACCAGGATCTCCGTCGGATAGTCATCGATCGCCTGCATGGCGCGGACCGCGATCGCGGCGGCAACGAGCCCGAGCGCGATGCCGCCGACCGCTTCCAACAAGAAGACCTCGACGACTTCAACAATGTCCGGCTCGACTCCCCTGCACCGCGATCGACAGAAGCACGGCAAACACCACCACGCCGACGCCGTCATTGAAGAGGCTCTCGCCGGCGACCTTCATCTCCAGGCGTTCGGGGATAGGCACGGACTTCAGGAGCGAGAGCACCGCGACCGGATCGGTTGGGCTGATCAGCGCGCCGAAGACGAGCGCCCAGGCGAGCGGCAGGTCGACGCCGAGCGCGCGCGCAGCCGCGAAGATTGTGACGCCGACAAACGCGGTGGAGATGAGAACGCCGATTGTCGCCAGCACGCCGACCGGCCAGCGCACGTTCTTCAAGAGGATGAAGTCGACGTGGAGCGCGCCGGCGAAGAGAAGGAACGCCAGCATCCCGTTCATCAGCGTGTCGGAGAAGTCGATCTGCGCAACCGCCGCCGTCACCGTCTCGCGCACCTTCGATCCGGGAAGCAGGTTGTCGATCAGGATCAGCGCGAGCGAAACGAGAAGCGCCATGATCAGGAGGCCGATCGTCTGCGGCAGGCCGACGAAGCGGACGTTGATCCACGCGAAGAGCGCCGAGAACACAAGAAGAAGCGCCGCGATTTCAAGGAGGCTCAGCATCCGCGGCTCGTAGCGCAAGAAGGCGGGGCCGGCCAGCCACGGAGGGGCGCCAACGCCCACGCACCCGGCGCCGGAGCCGATATTTCCTCCAGATTCAATGGGTTGCTAGGGCTCGAACTGCCGCCGCTCCGGTGGACGAAACAATCGTCGTGGCGGCGGAAACAATCGCAGCGCGGCGAAACCACTTTCCTCCTTTGACGAAAGCATGCCGAAGCGGACGCTCCCTAGAAGGGCATCACCGAAGCAGGCGGGAGCGACCCGCCGCGCGGATCAACCGGAAGACCGCAGCGTCTTCTAAACGAGGTCTACAGGGGTGCATCGCCGTCGCGCGGCACCGAATTGGGGAGATCACGATGAGAAAGCTTCTGATCGCCGGAGCCGCCGCCCTCTTCACCGCGCTCGCAGTCGCCGGGACCACAGCCCCCGCAAACGCCTTCGGTTTCAGCTTCGGCTACGGCAACTCCGATTGGGGCGACGACGACGATGACGGCTTCGTCGTGGATCTCCCGATCTACAGCAGCAACGACGCCGACGATGACGACGACGACGCGCAGCATGTCGCGTGGTGCGAGGGTCGCTACAAGACCTACGACGAAGACTCCGACACCTATGCCTTTGCGCCCGGCAAGCGCGCGACTTGCGTAGCGCCCTTCGACTGAGCAGCGTCAGTCACCCAGGAAATCGAAAGGCCTCGCCGCGGCGGGGCCTTTCTTCGTTGCAGGCAGGCAGCGCCTCAGCGCGCCTTGAGAAGAATGAACCTGTAGGTCTTATATTTGGCGAAGGACCGCGCGTTGCGATCGGAGTTGCCAAGGTATCTCTGCTTCAGGCGGCTGATCTGTTTGCGGTGCATAAACATCAGAAGCTTGGCCAGCGTCAGCCTGTAACCGGACAGCATCCGCTTCGAGACCATGGCCAACGGCTCCACGATGCCGAGCAGTTGCGCCTCCAGATCGAAATTCGGCGCAATGAACTTAGTGACATCGATGTCCTCGATCTCTTCAAAACCGAGCTCGTCGACCAGCCTCTTGTAGGCGGAATATCTGTGGCCGCTGCCAATCGGGCCGCGGTCAGGCGTGTCGTTCCTGAACACGTCGCCGATCAGAACGTACTTCGCGGCATAGCGGCGGCTCTGCTCCATCGCGGCGCGAAGCTTGATGAACTGGAAGCTTTCGCTGAAATAGACCAGATCGAACCGCTCCGGGATGTCGAGCTCCTCGTACCGCGACGGAAAGAGGCGGGCCTTGCCGTCGAGCTTTTCTTTGGCGAAGTGGCCGACGACAGTCGGCGGGCAGACGCAATCCACCCGATAGCCGCGGCCGATGAGTTCCTTGGCCATCTCCCCCGACCCGCAACCCACGTCGAGGATGGTCTGGACGTCCGCCGGTATCAGTCTGAAGAACTCATCGACGTAGCGGCATTGCGCCTGTTTCAGATTTAGATACTTCAGCTCCAGGCCCGGCTCCCAGTAGCCGAAGTGCATATGCTCGTTTTCGAAGAAATGCTTATTGAAGACGTAGAGAAGGTCCATCGACCTTCCCCGCACGAAGGGTTTCGGCTGCGCGGCGGCCGCCGCCCGATCGGTACTTGCGACGCTCATCCCGCCCCCGGGGCCGACTTCAACCGGTGAAGCTATAGCCCCGGTCAAGTTTTAGCACATGCGGCATAGCGCACCTAGCACGCGAGCACCTTGCGCATGCGCGGTAGCATGCGTCCGGGGATCGATCCGGACGGCGATTCGCCGATAGTCCGCATTCCCATCCGCTCGTAGAAGGCGGCCGCGTTCGGATCGGCGTCGAGGCCGATGCGCTCGGCGCCGTGTGCGAGTGCTCGCTTCTCCATGTGCCGCCAGAGCGCTACGCCGACGCCCCCGCCGATGTGCTCGGGCGCGACGAAGATCAGGCGGACCTCCGCCTCCTCGGGCCGCGGAACGAGCTCAAGGAGCCCGACGATTTCGCCCGCCTCCTCGGCGACCCAGACCTCGCCAGCCTCGATCGCCGCGGGCTGGACGGTGAGCTCAGCCGGCCATGAAGGCCGCGTCATAACCCCACAGCGCCTTCGAACGCATAGCAAGGGCAGTCAGCGCCGCGGCTTCAGAGATCTGCGCTCGGCGGATCAGGAGAGCCGATCGCGCTGCCATCGCTCTTCCGGCGTGTCAGTTCTTGGCCTTGTCGACGAGCTTGTTGGCCTTGATCCACGGCATCATGGCGCGGAGCTTCTCGCCCACTTCCTCGATCGGATGCGCGTCGTGCATGCGGCGCGTCGCCTTGAACATCGGCATGCCGGACTTCACTTCGCCGATCCATTTCGAGGTGAAGGCGCCCGACTGAATGTCGTGGAGCACGCGCTTCATCTCCGCCTTCGTCGCCTCGGTGATGATGCGCGGACCGGAGACATACTCGCCGAACTCCGCGGTGTTGGAGATCGAGTAGTTCATGTTGGCGATGCCGCCCTCGTAAATCAGGTCGACGATGAGCTTCACCTCGTGCAGGCACTCGAAATACGCCATCTCGGGCGCGTAGCCGGCTTCGACCAAGGTCTCGAAGCCGCCCCGGATCAGCTCGACGAGTCCGCCGCAGAGCACCACCTGCTCGCCGAAGAGGTCGGTCTC
The DNA here is from genome assembly GCA_963739005.1 of uncultured Alphaproteobacteria bacterium. GTDB lineage: Bacteria > Pseudomonadota > Alphaproteobacteria > Rhizobiales > Afifellaceae > DASWJZ01. Next base: position 923,306 of record CAVTYQ010000007.1, read on the forward strand.
GCATTCCTCCTTGAAGGTCGTCTCGATGACGCCGGAACGGCCGCCGCCAATGGCGCAGGCGTAAGAGAGCGCGAGATCGTGCGCGTTGCCGGTCGCATCCTGCGCGACGGCGATCAGGCAGGGCACGCCGCCGCCCTTCTGGTATTCGCTCCTGACCGTGTGCCCCGGCCCCTTCGGCGCGATCATGATGACGTCGACGGTCGCCTTCGGCTCGATCAGGTTGAAGTGGACGTTCAGCCCATGCGCGAAGGCGACCGCAGCGCCGTCGCGGATGTTCTTGGCGACGTGGTCGCGGTAGATGTCGGCCTGCAGCTCGTCCGGCGCGCAGAACATGATGAGATCCGCCTGCTTCGCTGCCTCGGCGACAGACGTGACCTTGAGGCCCGCGGCCTCAGCCTTCTTGGCCGAGGCGGAGCCCTCGCGGAGCGCGATCACCACGTCCTTGGCGCCGGAATCGCGCAGGTTCAGCGCGTGCGCGTGGCCCTGGCTGCCGAAGCCGACGATCGCGACCTTCTTGCCTTTGATCAGATTCACGTCCGCGTCGCGGTCGTAATAAACGCGCATATCCTACCCTTCCCGTCCGATACGGCCGGCCGAACCGCCGTGCTGCGATGAAGCTGCGGCGTTCTAGCTTCCGGAAGCGGGGTGGGCAACCGGGAGAGCGGGCAAGCCACGACCGTAGCGGGCGCGCACCTCGCCGAACGAGACGAGCCGCCGCTCGGCTTCGTCCCACAATGCCAGCCGCACGCAGCCAAAGCTTTCGCCAAGCGTCAGCCTGCTGACGCCACGAAGCTCGGGATTGTCGCGAAGCACCTGGCCGAGGCGATAATAGGGGATGCGGCTGCACAGATGATGGACGTGGTGGATGCCGATATTGGCTGTGAACCAGCGCAGCACCGCGGGCAGGTCATAGTGCGAGCTGCCGTGCAACGCCGTCTCGTGCAGCCTCCACGAGCGCCCCTCCTCCCACGCCGTCTCCTCGAACTGATGCTGGACGTAGAAGAGCCACACTCCGATCGAGGCCGCGAGCAGCGTGATCGGCAGGTGCACAAGCAGGAAGGGGACGACGCCGATCGCCCACATCAGCGTCGCGACGAAGAGAGCGATGCCGGCATTCGTCGCCATGGTGCTGATCCAGGGCCGCCAGCCACTCCGCATCAAGCCCACGGGGAGCCGGTGCTGAAGGACGAAGAGATAAGCGGGCGCGACGCCGAAAAGAACGAGAGGATGCCGATAGACACGATAGAAGAACCGTCGCAGCGTCGAGCGCGACAGGTACTCGCGGACGGTCCACGTCTCCACATCGCCGATCCCACGCCGATCGAGATTGCCGGAGGAAGCGTGATGGATCGCGTGCGAGCGGCGCCAGCAGTCGTAGGGCGTGAGCGTGAAGATTCCGAAGATGCGTCCGACCCAGTCGTTGGCGGCGCGCGCACGGAAGAACGCGCCGTGCCCGCAATCATGCTGAATCATGAAGAGCCGCACCAGCAGGCCGGCGGCGGGAACGGCAAGGAGGAAACAAAGCCAGACATAGCCAAAATGCACGGCCGCCCACATCAAGGCCCAGACCGCGATGAGCGGCGCCGCCGTGATGACGATCTCCACGATGCTGCGAAAACTGTTCGGCTCTCGATATTGCGCCAGCCGCGACGTCAAAGCGCGCGCATCAATTTCGGCCTGGCCGCGAGAAGGATTGGCGTTCGGCATGAGACCTCCTGTGAGTTCGACGAGGCTGCACAGGAGGTATCCCGATCGGCCGCAACAATTCTTGTTGGCACGCGTACGAATACGCACGCTTATAGCAGCTAAAGTGGGCGGTCGCCGTCACTTTACAAAGAAACATTGCGGCATTGCCGCGCGGCGGCTCAGCCGAGCTCCTTCTCAATTCGGCGGATCGAGGCAAGATTATCGACCCAGAACTGGCGGGAGCGCGCCCAAATCTGCTGTTTCGGAAGAAATCGATCGCGCTGACGTATCGCCCCGACGCGGAGGTTGTAGGCGGCGGCCGGATCGTCTAGCGCGGTCGCGTAGATCGGCGTGCCGCACTTCGGGCAGAAGGCCTGCACGCGCTTAGCGCCGCTCTCTCCCGTCTTCACGTAGATGGCAGGCTCCCCGGAGCGGACGCGGAAGCTGTCGCGCGGCGCGGCAACCGAAACGCGGAACGGCGAGCCGGAAAGCGTCTGGCAATCGGTGCAGTGGCAGATCGACGTCTCCTCCGGATCGACCTCCGCCTCGTATGCGAAATAGCCGCAGTGGCATCTGCCGTCGATATTCATGGAGATCTCCATTCCGCTTGCGCCGGCCCGCTCTCTCGGACAAATCCTCTGGCGCGCAACTCTACGCGGGAGGGGTCATGTACGAGCTTTTCATCGCCAACAAGAACTATTCCTCGTGGTCGCTCAGGCCATGGGTGCTGATGAAGACGCTCGCCATTCCGTTCACGGAACGGCTGACGCCCTTTCCCCCTTTCGAGGCAAGGAGCGCTGAGTTCCGGAAATTCTCGCCGAACGGAAAAGTGCCGTGTCTGATCGACGGCGACACGACGATCTGGGACTCGCTCGCGATCGCGGAATATCTTAACGAGAGGCACGACGGCATCTGGCCCAGGGACGCGAAGGCGCGGAGCTTTGCGCGCTCGGCATCGGCGGAGATGCACTCAAGTTTCGCGACGCTCCGCAACACCTGCGGCATGAACTGCGGCGTCAGGGTGACGATGCGCGAGATTTCGCCGGCGCTGCAAGGCGACCTCTCGCGGGTCGCCGAGCTTTGGAACGACGGGCTGTCGCGCTTCGGCGGGCCGTTCCTCGCCGGCGACACGTTCACAAGCGTCGACGCGTTCTTCAGCCCGGTGGCGTTCCGCGTGCAGACCTACGGGCTGAAGCTCGACGCGGAGGCATCCGCCTTTGTCGATAGACTGCTCACGCTCCCTGCGATGCAGGAATGGTATGAGGCCGCGCTGAAGGAGCCGTGGCGGATCGAGCGCTACGAGGAGGATGCGCGCGAAGCGGGGGAAATCACGGCGGACGACCGCGCCGCCTGACGCCGGGAGCCTGGCATCGCCGCGCGAACGTAAGCGAAGGATACAGATTGACCTACGGTATCATCGGCGTCGGCGCGATCGCGAACGCGATCGTCACCGGATTGTGCGAGCGGCGGGACGACGCTCCTCCGATCCTGCTCTCGCCGAGGAACGCCGCCTCCGCGGCCGACCTCGCGGCCCGCTTCGAGACGCTCCGCGTTGCCAGCGGAAATCCGGCGGTGGTCGATGGATCATCGGTGCTGATCCTCTGCCTGCGGCCGCAAGTTGCGAGTTCCGTTCTCCAGGCCCTGCGCTTCTCTGGGCACCAAGCGGTCGTCAGCGTTATGGCCGGCACGCCGCTTGAGGCGCTCCGCGAGCTTGTCGCGCCAGTGCAAAGCATCGCCCGCGCGATCCCGATGCCCTCCGTTGCCACCCGGGATGGCACCACGCCAATCTACCCCGCGACGGCAGCGGCCAAGACGCTGTTCGATCGCCTCGGGACGGCGATCGCCATGCCGACGGAAGACTTGTTTGAAGCCATGTCCGCCTCCACGGCAACGGTCGCGGCGCACTTCGCCTATCTGAACGCCATCAGCCAGTGGCTCACCGCCCGGGGCATCCCGGAAGCATCGGCGCGGCGTCAGGTGGCCTCGGTCTTCGCCGAACTGGCCGTCAAGCTTCGCGGCCAGGAGCCAGACTTCGAAGAGCTGGCGCGAACACGCGACTTTCGGCGGTATCAACGAGCAGTTCCTCGGTATTCTGGAAGAGGCCGAACTCTTCAAAGCGGTCGATCACGGGCTCGATCGCATTCTCGAACGGCTGGTGAAGGGAATGTCAGGCCGGCAACGGTGAGCCCGCCGGCCCGCCAAGTCGGCGCACGCTCGTGATCGCCTGCTGCGCGGACCGTGCCGCCTGCGCTTTCTCGTGAGCCCACGAAACCGAAACGCGACGGCGAGCGTATGGACGTCATGTACCGCCCGTCATCAGAGGGAAGCGCCCAGCCGCGTGTCGCTCCGCATCACGGCAAAGGGTCGGGAATCGGCGGGTTTTCCTATGACGAGCTTCCGGTCTTCGAGCGCGTTGGCGACCCCGGCGTCTATACCCCGCTTCCTGACACCTGGGAGGTCGGGGTCACCGACGTGGTCGACTCCACCGGCGCGATCGCCGCCGGCCGCTACAAGGAAGTGAACTTCGCCGGCGCAGCGATCGTCGCAGCAGTCAAGAACGCGCTCGGCGGCGCGGCCTTTCCGTTTGTTTTTGGCGGTGACGGTACCGTCTTCGCGGTACCGCACGAGGCTGCGGAGGCGACGCGCAAGGCGCTCGGCGCGACGGTCAACTACGTTGCCGACGAACTCGGCCTTGTTCTGAGGGCCGGCATGTTGCCGGTGGTCGCGATCCGCGCCGCCGGGCACGACATGCGGGTCGCCCGTTACGCCGCGTCGAGCGAAGCCGTCTACGCGATGTTCTCCGGCGGCGGCGCGACCTACGCGGAAGGGTCGCTCAAGTCAGGTCGGATTTCGGTCCCACCGGCAGCAAGAGACGCGCGTCCGGACCTCGGCGGCCTTTCCTGCCGTTTCTCTCCGGTCGAGTCGCGACACGGCGTGATCCTTTCGATCGTCGTCATGCCGGCGGAGGCTGCCTCCTTCGCGGAATTCTGGGAGGAAGCGAGCCGCGTGATCGCCATCGTCCAGGCCTCGGACGACCGCAGCGGCCATCCCCTGTCCGCCGAGGGACCGCACCTCGACTTTCGTGCGCCCTCGATCCGCTACGAGGCGGCGGCCACCCGTCGCTTCCCCGGCAACTACCTGCAGACCCGGGCGCGCGTAACCGTGGAGCAGTTTGTCGGCGCGATCCTGAGCCGCGCCGGACGAAAGCTCGGGCCCCTCGACGTTCGAAGCTATCGGAACTGGGTCGCCCGCAACTCGGACTTCCGCAAGTTCGACGACGCCCTGAAGATGACCGTCGACTGCACGCCGGCGACGGTCGAGCGCATCAGAACGTGCCTGGACAGGCCGAGGAGCGCCGCATTGCGGACTTCGGCCTCTTCACCCAGGAGGGCGCGCTCATCACGTGCCTCGTCCCCTCCGTCCTGCAGAACGATCACCTGCACTTTCTCGACGGCGCCGGCGGCGGCTACGCGCGCGCCGCGACCGACATGAAGTGTCGCCAGTCCGCGCGGCGCATGGACGTCGCGGCCTCACCACCGCGTCTCACCGCACGATCGTGATCGCTTCCGCCGCGCGGGTGATCGCCGTGTAGAGCCAGCGGTCGCGCGTGTCGCGGAAGGCGAAGCTCTCGTCGAAGAGGACGACGCGGTCCCATTGCGACCCTTGCGCCTTGTGCACGGTCAGCGCGTAGCCGTAGTCGAACTCGTCGGTGCGACGGCGGCGATCAAAGGGCACGGCCTCCGGCCCCTCCTCGAACATCGCCTTCAGCACGCGAATCTTCGCCGACGTGCCGTGCGGTCCTTCGTCCTCCGACTTCACCAGCATGTTGATCGCGTGCCCGGCGTGCGTGCCGACCGAGGAGACGCGCCAGAGCCCGCCGTTCAGAAGCCCCTTCTCCGAGCTGTTCCTTAAGCAAACGAGCTTGTCGCCGGCGGCGGGGAGCAGGTCCTCGAAGCCCTTCAGAGCGCGGATGCGGCGGTTGAAGTTCTGCCGCGTGCGGTTGCGGCCGACCAGCACCTGGTCGGCGGACAGCACGTCATCGGCCTCGATCTCGTCGCGGGTGATGACGCGACTCTCGCCGTAGCTGCCGTAATCCGGCCGGCCGCCTTCGCGCACGGTTTGCGACAGTGCGATAATCGGGTTCTCGCGCGCCTGCCGATGGATCTCGGTCAGCATCACGTCGGGCGCATGCTCGGTGAAGAAGCCGGCGCCCCCCTCGGCTTTCACCGGCGGAAGCTGGCCCGGATCGCCGAGCACCAGAATCTTGGTGCCGAAGGAGAGAAGATCGCGGCCGAGCTTCTCGTCGACCATGGAGCATTCGTCGACGATGACGAGCTTCGCCTTCCTGACCTCGCTCGAGCGGTTCAGCGCGAAGGCCGGCTGCAGCTCGCCCGTCTCCTTCTCCGTCTTCTCGCCGCGCGGGCGATAGATCAGCGAATGAAGGGTGCGGGCGTTGGCACAGCCGCGATTGCGCATCACCTGCGCGGCCTTGCCGGTGAAGGCGGCGAACAGCACCTCGCCGCCGCAATCGTCGGCAATCTTCTTCGCCAACGTGGTCTTGCCGGTTCCTGCGAAGCCGAAGAGGCGGAAGACCTGCGGCATCGGCGACTTCAGCCAGCGCGCGACGGCCTGAAGCGCTGCGTCCTGCTGGGGGGAGACTTCCATCCGCAAATCAGTCGCTGTGGCCTTGAACGAGACTTCCGCGGCTCCCTAGCATTCAAAGCGGAACACAACAAGAACTAGAGGCTCCGGCATGCAAGAAAGACAGCGGCGCCAGGTCTTCGGCGTCGACGCCAGGTCTCGGGTCCCTGCGACAAGCACGTCACCGCGCGGCCACCGCCCGCGCTCCAGCTACTGCGTCGGTGCGGGCATTGGCGCGCGCAGCGCATCGACGCTCACCGGCGTGCCTTTGAAGCAGCCGATCGAATACGGGTACTCATCCGTCATGACGTAGTGGTACATGCTGACGAGCTTGCCGTCCCACATGACCGGCCCGACGCGGCCGTGGCAGGCGTCGAGATCGGCGTTGGTGAGCTCCTTCCCGCTTGCGTCGTAGGGTCCGTAGATGCCGAAGCCGTCAAGTGCATAGCCAATCAGCTCGCTGCCCCCAGACGCATCGCGCCCGTGCGGCAGGCAGGCGGCGAAGTCGTGATAGTGGTACTGGCCGTCCTGCTGCGGATGGCCGCCGCACTTGTCGAGCACCTCGTGGGCGGCCGCGTCGCGGCCGCGTGCGTCGATGGCGTTGAAGATGGCGCCGCCCACCAGCGTGAAGCCGACCATGCCCATCGGCACGCAACTCGCCTGGCTCGCGACCTCGGGATTGGCCGGAAGACGCAGCAGGATGTTCTGCTCGGTGATCGAGTTCGGATTGCGGGCGTAGCGATAGGCGGGATCGCTCGGCGAAACCGGGTAAACGCCGGTCGGATGGGTCGGCAGGTTGTTGGCCCGCACGACGCGCGTATCGCCTTCGACGCTGATGGAGACCTCGGCGTTCGGCCACATCACGTCACCGGCGATCGTAGGCTTCTCGCTCGCATCATAGGTGTCGCCCTTGATCCACGGACCGCCGGGACCGCCCGGCGCGTTCGGATCGAAATGCGTCTGGCACGAGAGCAGGTAGCCGGCCTTGGGTGTGCTGGAATATTTGCCGTCGCCCAGCTCGCGAATGTCGTGAGCGCTCGCGCCCGAAATCATGAGGAGGCCAGCAACAAGCGCTGGCGCGACAAGAAGTGCCGCCCTCGTCAAGGCCGGATGATTGTTCGTCATGGGCTTCCCCTTCCCTGGCGTTTTGCGCCTCGCTACCGGGAAGAGACAAAAAAAGCCTTGCCGGAGTGACGCCGCGGGCCGGGAAAAATCGTATCGAATTGTAGCGAGCGGGTCGTACGCCAGCCGTTGCAGCATTTTTTCCCGCCGGCGACCGCGCCCTACATCGCCTCGGCGCCGCGTCCCAAGGCGGCGACGCCGGTGCGGCAGACCTCGACCAGCCCGAGCGGCTGCATGATGGCGATGAACTGCTCGATCTTCGAGGTGCGGCCGGTCAGCTGGAAGATGAAGTGGCCGGTCGTCGCGTCGACCACCTCCGCCTTGAAGGCGTCGGCGAGGCGAAGCGCCTCGATCCTCTCGTTGCCGGTGCCGGCGACCTTGACCAGCGCCAGCTCGCGCTCAAGCGGCTTATCCTGGTTACGAACGAGCGCGAGGGTGGTGAGGTCGGTCACGCGGTGCACGGAGACGAGGCGGTCGAGCTGGTTCCTGATCTGCTCGAGCACCGCCTTCGTTCCGGTGGTCACAACCGTGATGCGCGAGAGATGCTGCTCGTGCTGCGTCTCGGAGACCGTCAGGCTTTCGATGTTGTAGCCGCGCCCGGAGAAGAGGCCGATCACGCGCGCGAGCACGCCGGGCTCGTTGTCTACGACGACGGAGAGCGTGTGCGTCTCCTTCGGGTCGTGGCGATCCTCGATGAAATAGGCGGAGGCGGGAGGCGTAAGCGGCGGCTCGCCTTGCGGTTCTGCTGTCATCTTGTTCATCTCCCCCTCCTAAACCATCACACGGCCGGATTCGTCGACCGCTTCGGCGACAGCCTCGTCACTCGCTTCGCTCGGGAGCAGCATCTCGTTGTGCGCCTTGCCCGACGGGATCATCGGGAAGCAGTTCTCCAGGTTGGCGACGCGGCAGTCGAAGATGACCGGCCTCTTCACCTTGAGCATCGCGTCGATGGCGCCGTCGAGCTCGCCCGGATGCTCGGCGCGCAGGCCGACGCAGCCATAGGCCTCGGCGAGCTTCACGAAGTCGGGCAGCGAGTCGGTATAGGAGTGCGACAGGCGGTTGCCATGGAGCAGCTGCTGCCACTGCCTGACCATGCCCATGTACTGGTTGTTCAGGATGAAGATCTTGATCGGCAGGTCGTGCTGAACGGCGGTCGACATCTCCTGCATCGTCATCAGCACGGAGGCGTCTCCGGCGATGTCGATGACGAGGCTCTGCGGATGTGCCACCTGCACGCCGACCGCGGCGGGCAACCCGTAACCCATGGTGCCGAGGCCGCCGGAGGTCATCCAGCGGTTCGGCTCCTCGAAGCCGTAGAACTGCGCCGCCCACATCTGATGCTGGCCGACCTCCGTGGTGATGTAGACGTCGCGATCCTTCGTCGCCTGATAGAGACGCTGGATCGCGTATTGCGGCATGATGGCGCGCTCCGAGGCGCGGTAGGCGAGCGAGTTTCGCGTGCGCCAGCGCGCGATCTGGTCCCACCATTTGCGCGTCGCCGCCGCGCGCGGCTTGCCGACCTCCTTCTTCCAGACGATCAGCATGTCCTCCATGACCTGCCCGGCATCGCCCACGATCGGCACGTCGACGCGGATGTTCTTGTTGATGGAGGACGCATCGACGTCGACATGGATCTTGCGCGAGCCGGGCGAGAAGGCGTCGGTCCTGCCGGTGATGCGGTCGTCGAAGCGCGCGCCGATGCAGATCATCAGGTCGCAATCGTGCATCGCCATGTTGGCTTCGTAGGTGCCGTGCATGCCGAGCATGCCGAGCCAGTTCTTGCCCGACGCCGGATAGGCGCCGAGACCGAGCAGCGTGGAGGTGATCGGGAAGCCGGTCGCGGCAACGAGCTCGCGCAGGAGCTGGCTCGCCTTCGGGCCGGAATTGACGATGCCGCCGCCGGTGTAGAAGACCGGCCGCTCGGCGCGCGCCATCAGCGCGACCGCGTGGCGGATCGCTTCGGCGGAACCTTTGCCGGCCGGGCGGTAGCCGGTATGCGCGCGGCGGACCTCCTTCGGTCCCCAATAGGTGCCCTTGGCGAACTGGACATCCTTCGGGATGTCGACGACGACCGGTCCCGGCCGCCCCGTCGTCGCCACGTAGAACGCCTCGTGCAGAACGCGCGCGAGGTCGTTCACGTCCTTCACCAGCCAATTGTGCTTGGTGCAGGGGCGCGTGATGCCGACGGTATCGCATTCCTGGAAGGCGTCGTTGCCGATCAGGTGCGTCGGCACCTGCCCGGTGATGCAGACGACGGGAATCGAGTCCATCAGCGCGTCGGTCAGCGGCGTCACCATGTTGGTGGCGCCCGGCCCGGAGGTGACGAGCGCGACGCCGGGCTTGCCGGACGAGCGCGCGTAGCCCTCCGCAGCGTGCCCCGCGCCCTGCTCGTGGCGGACAAGGATGTGCTTCACCTTCTCCTGCTGGATCAGCGCGTCATAGATCGGAAGCACGGCGCCGCCCGGATAACCGAAGATGTGCTCAACCCCCTGGTCGGCCAGGGCCCGCATCACCATCTCGGCGCCGGTCATCTGCTCAGGCATCTCACACACTCCGAATTCCGGGCGCATCCGCCCCCGCGACAACAAAAAAGGGCCCCGACGGGACCCTTGGAGCGCGCACCACCGATCGCGGCGACTCTAAAGAGCCGCCCCGGCGGTGCGCAACATTACGATAAGCTCACGCTTCATAGCACCGTCCTTTTAGCGGCCGCGGCTCACGGCGGTCAAGCGCCGAGATCCGGGCCGGAGCCGGCTATTCGCCTGCGCATTACGGGCGCACGCCGGATCAAAGCCAACGAAACGTCACCCACGAAGTTCTGTTTATCAGACATGTCTTTACGTCTTCCTTAGCGGCATCCGGCAAAATCCAGAATTCGACAGACCATAAGAAAAACGTGTGGCCGAGTATGCTTAACAGGGGCCGAGACACGACCGGCAGTGCGAAGCACCCGAACGGCAGGGCACGCGTCAGCGGATTCCTGCTCGGTGCGGCCGCAATGGCGATAGCCGCCGCGGCCTACTTCCTCGCCCTGCCCTCCTCGCTCGCCGACCTGATCGCGCTTGCCGTCTGCTGGCTTCTCGCCGTCGCCGTCGTCGTGACCGCCGTGTGCCTCGCGGTGAAGCACGACCGTGCTCGCATAGCGCTCGCCGACGCTGAGGCGACGATACGCGCAAGCGAAGAGGACCGCGACACGCAGATCGCGCGATTTTCGATCGCGACCAACAACATGTCGCAAGGGCTCTGCATGTTCGGCCCCGACCGCAGGCTCATCATCTCGAACACCCGCTACGCGGACATCTATCGCATCCCGCGCGACCAGGTGCGGCCGGGCATGACACTGAACGAAATCGTCGCCAACCGCTTCGCCGCCGGCAACCATCCGTCGATCGGCGAAGCGGCGCTGCGCGAGCGGTTGGCGGAGATCGCCGATCGAGGCGAGGCGGCGGAGACTGTCGTCGAGCAGGAGGACGGCCGCGTCTTCCTGCTCGGATATGTGCCGCTCAGCGATGGCGGCTGGGTGGCGACGCATCAGGACATCACCGATCGGCGCCTCGCCGAAGCGAAGATCGAGTTCATGCTCCGGCACGATTCCTTGACGCGCCTGCCGAACCGCGTCGCCTTCCGCGATCAGCTTGAAACCGCCCTCGCCCGCCTCGGCCAGGACGAAAGCATCGCCATCCTCTTCCTCGACCTCGACCGCTTCAAGAGCATCAACGACACCGTCGGTCATCACGTCGGCGACCTCTTGCTCGGCGAGGTCGCGAGCCGCTTGCGGAGCTGCGTGCGGGAAACCGATATGGTCGCGCGGCTCTCCGGCGACGAATTCGCCATCGTGCAGCTCGGCAGCGCGGGCCAGCCGGCCGAGGCGACCGCGCTCGCCCAGCGCATCGTCGAAACGGTCGGAACACCGTGCAAGCTCGACGGCCACCAGGTCGTGGTCAATGCGAGCATCGGCATCGCAATCGCGCCGGGCGACGGCGCCGACGCGGATCGGCTCATGAAGAACGCCGACATGGCGCTCTATCGGGCCAAGGCCGACGGGCGCGGGACCTATCGCTTCTTCGAGCCGGAGATGGACGCGCGCATGCAGCAGCGCCGCGCGCTCGAATCTGATCTCAGGGCGGCAATCTCCGCCAACGCGTTCGCCCTTCACTATCAGGCGATCGTCAATCTCGCGACCGGGCGGATCGAGGGTTTCGAGGCGCTGCTCCGCTGGTTCCACGACGTCCGCGGTGTCGTCGCTCCCGCCGAGTTCATCCCTGTCGCCGAGGAGACAGGCCTCATCGTGTCGCTTGGCGAATGGGTGGTGCGGCAGGCCTGCATGGAAGCCGCGGCATGGCCGGAGGCGGTCAAGGTCGCGATCAATCTTTCGCCCGTCCAGCTCCGCAGCTGCAACCTCGTTCCCGTCGTCAAGGCGGCGCTAAAGGAATCGGGCCTCGCGCCGGGGCGGCTCGAACTGGAGATCACCGAAACGGTCCTTTTGCAGGACAGCGAGGCAACGCTCGCCACGCTGCATCAGCTGCGCGACCTCGGTACGAGCATCTCGATGGACGATTTTGGCACCGGCTACTCGTCACTGAGCTATCTCAGGAAGTTTCCGTTCGACAAGATCAAGATCGACCGCTCCTTCGTCCGCGACCTGTCGAAGCACGAGGACAGCATTGCCATCGTCCGCGCCGTCGCGGCACTCGGCAAGAGCCTCGGTATGACCACGACTGCGGAAGGCGTGGAAACCGCGGAGCAGCTGGAGGCCGTGCGAACCGAGGGGTGTACCGAGGTACAGGGCTTCTTCTTCGGACAGCCGCGGCCGACGGCCGAGATCGCCGAGCTCCTTTCCGACCGCATGGCCTCGCGGCGCGCCGTCGCCTGATCGGGCTGCGGCAGCCGATTTTCCAGGAAAATCCGTTGCAGGAGCAATACCGCGAGAGGCCGTGGGCCGCGTTTACTTCGTCGGCGAAACGCCTTGTTAAGCCTGCCACCTAACGTCGTCTTCACGGCTTTCGCGTCTATTCAACCTGGAAAAGTTATCGCATTTTTGAGGGGTCCCCCCAGTGTTCCTCGCCGGCAACCAGGTCCTGCAAAGCCACGACCCGAAGCTCGTTCTCCTCGCAACCGCCATCTGCGCGCTCGGAAGCTTCATCACGCTCTTCCTCTTCGCGCAGGGTCGCGAGATGCACGGCCAGGGCCGCAGCGGCTGGCTCTTCCTCGCCGGCTTCTCCGCCGGGACGGTGATGTGGACCACGCATTTCGTGGCCCTCCTCGCCTTCCAGCCGGACATCAGCCTCGCCTACGACCCGGCCATGACAGGCGGGGCGTTCTTCGTCGCCGTCCTTTTGTCGACGATCGGCATGGTGATCGCGGCCTACGGTCCCGGCCCCTCCGGGCTCGTCGGCGGCGGCGTGGTCGGTCTGGCCGCGGTCGGACTGCACTTCACTGCGATGGCGAGCCTGCGCATCGCCGGCAAGATCACCTGGAACCCGACACTCCTCTTCATGGGCGGCGTGCTTTGCATCGCCTGCGCCACCTTGGCCGTCGGCCGCGCCCGGAACGAGGGGCGCAACGTCCAGGTCATCGCGCCGCTGCTTCTCGCAGCCGGTATCGCGATCATGCACTTCGTCGGCATGGCGGCGATATCCATCACCCCGTCGACGACGATTCCCATTCCGGGGACGACGATGGATCCGACCATCCTCGGCTATTTCGTCGCCGCCATGGTCATGCTGCTCGTGGGGACAGGCGTTGCGACAATGTTGATCGCGCGCGGCGCGCGCAAAGAGGCGCAGACGCAGCTCCGCAACATCGCCGACGCCTCGGTGGAGGGACTCATCCTCACCAACGGCAATGTCATCCTCGACTGCAACGAAAGCATCCGCACGCTCGTCGGCCCGGAGATGGCGGCAAAGCTCGTCAACACGCCGATCTGGGAGAACCTCGACTATTCCGGCAACCGCGACGCGGAGCGCTTCGAAGCGCAGCTCAGGACCGACGACGGCCCGATCCCGGTCGAGGTCATCTCGCGCAACACGGAAGCGGAGGGCGCGGTCCGCAGGATCTTCGCGATCCGTGACCTGCGCGAGCGGCGCGCCGCCGAGCAACGCATCCTCTTCCTCGCGCATTTCGACACGCTGACCGGCCTGCCGAACCGCGCCTCCTTCCAGGACCGGCTGGAGAACGACATCGCCTCCATGAAGGCGCGCGGCGGCGAGCTGGCGCTGATGATCGTCGACCTCGACCGCTTCAAGGAGATCAATGACGTGCACGGCCACGCGGCCGGCGACGAACTCCTGAAGGCGACGGCGGCGCGCATCACCGCTCTCCTCTCGCACACCGAATTCGCCGCCCGCCTCGGCGGCGACGAGTTCGTCATCGTGCAGACCGGCCGCGATCAGCCGGCATCGGCAGCGCGTCTCGCCGACAAGCTCTTGGAGGTCTTCGCCAAGCCGATGCTTCTCAGCGGCCAGCCATTCCATGTCGGGCTTACCATCGGTGTCTCGGTCTATCCGCGCGACGGCGACGCCACGCGTACGCTCCTCGCCAATGCCGACCTTGCGCTCTATCGCGCCAAGGAGCATGGCCGCGCCCGCGCCTGCTTCTTCACGCCGGACATGGACGAGACCGTGCGCGAGCGCCGTATCCTGGCGCAGCAGCTGAACCAGGCGATCGAGAACGATGAGCTCGAAGTGCACTATCAGGCGCAGGCCTCGATCGCGACGGGCGAGATCATCGGCTTCGAGGCCCTGGCGCGCTGGAACCATCCGACGCACGGCTATATCGGCCCCTCGCAGTTCATTCCGATCGCCGAGGAGACCGACCTCATCCTGCATCTCGGCGAATGGATCCTGCGCAAGGTCTGCAAGGAAGCGGCGAACTGGACGAAGCCCTATACCGTCGCCGTCAATCTCTCGCCGATCCAGTTCAAGCTCGCAAACCTGCCGGAGCTCATCCACGAGATCCTGCTCGAGACGGGCATGCCGGCGCATCGGCTGGAGCTTGAAATCACGGAGAGCGCCCTCATCGAGGACCTGCAGCGCACGCTCGACATGCTGCGCCGGATCAAGGCGCTCGGCGTCGCCATCGCCATGGACGATTTCGGCACCGGCTATTCCTCGCTCTCCACGCTGCAGGCCTTCCCCTTCGACAAGCTCAAGATCGACAAGAGCTTCGTTGACAAGATCGGCTCGCGGCAGCAGGCGACCGTCATCGTCACCGCCGTGCTCGGCCTCGGGCGCAGCCTCGACATCCCGGTGCTTGCCGAGGGCGTCGAGAACGAGGAGCAGCGCTCCTTCCTCGACGGCGAGGCCTGCGCGCAGGCGCAGGGCTACCTCTTCGGCAGACCCGCACCGCTCGCCGACATCCGCCACCTCGTCTACGCGGACGCGGACGGCCCGGAACCGAAACTGCCGACGACGCTCGCGTCCCCGGTCGTCGAGGTGCGGCGGCAGGCGCGGACAGGCTAGGCGCGAGCCTCAGGCGTCAAGCCGCGGCCAGTCGCGCATCTGGTGCCGAAACCAGGTCGACTGGCGCTTGGCGTAACGTCGCGTCTCGGCCTTCGCCGTGGCGATGGCGGCATCGAGCGTGATCTCGCCGTTTAGGTGCGCCGCGAACGCGCGGACCCCGATCGCCTTCATCACCGGCAGGTCCGGATCGAGCCCCCGCGCGCGAAGCGCCTCCACTTCCGAAAGCGCGCCTGCATCCACCATGCCATCGAAGCGCGCCTCGATGCGGCGGTGGAGCTCGGCGCGCTCCGGCTCCAGCACAAAGCGCGCCGCGGCGTCGCCGAGAAGCGGCGGCGCGGCCGTTAGCCTTTGCCATTCGGCGAGCGGCCGGCCCGTTGCATCGAGCACCTCAAGCGCGCGCAGGGTCCGCTGCGGATCGCTCGGACGGATCGTCGCGGCCGATAAAGGATCGCGCTCGGCAAGGAGCGCATGGAGACGCGCGACGCCCTCCTCGCGAAGCCGCGACGCCCATCGCGCGCGAGTCTCGCGCGTAACCGGTGGAATCGAAGCGAGACCCTCCGTCGCCGCCTTGAAATAGAGGCCGGTTCCGCCGGTCAGGATCGCGAGCGCGCCGGCCTTGCCGGCCTCCTTCAAGGCCGCCGCCGCGTCGGCAAGCCAGGCGCCGACGGAATGACGCACCTCCGCCGGGACATGTCCGTAGAGGCAGTGCGGCGCGCGTCGCTCGTCGGCGGCGGACGGGCGCGCGGTCACCACGCGTAGCGCGTCATAGACCTGCATCGCGTCGGCGTTGACGATCCACGCCGCGCGACCCTGCCGCGCCGCCTCCTCGGCCAGGCGAAGCGCCGCCGCCGACTTGCCGCTCGCGGTCGGGCCGGCTATCAGCACCGCGCGCGCCTTGCCGATCGCGCCAAGCGAAATCTCCATGAAGCAAGTCCTATCGCTCATCGCCGCCGAAGCGAAGGCGCCGCTCGGCGCCGACGACCTTCAGCGCGCGCAAAGGGCGCTCGACGCTGCCGGGGCAGAATCAGATGCGCCGAAATGGCTATCGTCCGGCGAAGCCTGCGAGATCGCGTTTGAGGGCAACGCCGCGGCGGCTCGCGAGGCGGTGCGGCGGGCGCTCTCCGGCCGGCCGATCGATGTCAACGCCGTCGCGGCGCGGGCCCGCCGCAAGAAACTGCTCCTCGCCGACATGGATTCCACCATGATCGAGCAGGAGTGCATCGACGAACTGGCCGCCGAAGTCGGCCTGCGCGACAAGGTGGCCGCGATCACCGAGCGCGCCATGCGGGGCGAAATCGCCTTCGCGCCGGCGCTTCGCGAGCGGGTCGCGCTGCTGAAGGGCCTTCCTGTCGAGGTCGTCGCCAAGGTGCTGGCGAGTCGGATCACGTTGACGCCGGGGGCGCGCGTGCTGGTCGCGACGATGCGCGCGGCCGGCGCCCGGGCGACGCTCGTCTCCGGCGGCTTCACGGCGTTCGTCGAGCCGGTCGCGCGGCGGATCGGCTTCGACGAATCGCACGCCAACACGCTCATCGCCGAGTTCGGGGCGATTCTCAGGCCGCGTCGTAGAACCCATTCTCGGGGCGGAGGCGAAGGAAGACAAACTCGGTGCACTCACCGCGCGGCTTCGGCTGACGCCGGAGGAGACGCTTGCCGTAGGCGACGGCGCGAACGACGCCGGGATGGTGCGCAAGGCCGGGCTCGGCGTCGCCTACCGCGCCAAGCCGGCGCTTCGCGCAATCGCCGGCGCGACGATCGACCACGCCGATCTGACCGGGCTCCTCTTCCTGCAGGGTTTTGCCCGCGAGGAGTTCGTCGACCCCTAGCCAGCCCCTTCCGGCTATTGTGTGTCGTCGAAACGGAGCGAGACGAAGCGGAGCTTGTTGCCTTCGCCGGCGACCAGCAACATCACCGTGCGGCGGCCCTGCGATTTGAGCTCGGCGATGCGGGCGGCAACCTCGTCCGGACTCGAGACGTCCTTCTGGCTGACCTGCACGATGACCTCGCCGGGCTTCAGGCTCTTGTTCGCCGCCTCGCTGTCGGTCTCGACCGCGGTGACGAGCACGCCCTCGACGCTGCCGTCGATGGAGAACTGCTTGCGCGCGTCGTCGGTGATGTCGCCGAGCGTCAGCCCGAACATCTGCGCCGCGTCTTCGGCGGGTGGCGCCGCCTGGTCACCCTGCTGCTCGTCGGGAGAGAGCGACGCCTTCTGCACAGGCTCGTCCTGCAGAAGCCCGACCTCGATCGAAAGCGTCACGCGCTCGCCGTTGCGCACCACGACCAGGTCAACGGTGTCGCCGGGCGGCGTGTCGGCGACGAGGCGCGGCAGCGCGCGCATGGTGTCGACCTTCTTGCCGTTGAACTCGACGACGATGTCGCCTTCCTTGATGCCGGCTTTCGCCGCCGGGCCGTCCTCGGTCAGCCCGGCGATAAATGCGCCGGTCGCCCGGTCCATGCCGAGGCCCTCGGCCACGTCGTCGGTCACGTCCTGGATGCGCACACCGATCCAGCCGCGCTTGACCGAGCCGAAGCGGCGCAACTGCTCGATGACGGGAACCGCGATCTCCGATGGCACGGAGAAGCCGATGCCGATCGAGCCGCCGGTCGGCGACATGATCGCCGTGTTGATGCCGACCACCTCGCCCTCGATGTTGAACAGCGGGCCGCCGGAATTGCCGCGGTTAATCGAGGCGTCGGTCTGGATGTAGTGGTCGTAAGGGCCGGAATTGATGTCGCGATCGAGCGCCGAGACGATGCCGGCGGTGACCGTGCCGCCAAACCCGAACGGGTTGCCGATCGCCAGCACCCAATCGCCGACGCGAAGCTTGTCGGAACGGCCGAAGACCGCCGCCTTCAGCGGCTTCGGAGAATCAATTTTCAAGAGCGCGAGGTCGGTCTTGTCGTCGATGCCGATCACCTTTGCCTCAAACTTCTCGCCGTTGGCGAGATTGGCGACGATCTCGTCGGCGTCGGCGATCACGTGGTTGTTGGTGACGATCAGGCCGGACTCGTCGATGATGAAGCCGGAGCCGAGCGACTGCACGGCCTGGCCGCCGCTCCCGTCGCCGTTATCCAGGAGATCGTCGAAGAAATCGTCGCCGGGAGGCGTATCCGGCGTGCCCTGTGAATCGGGCGCGCTCTGCGCGTCCGGCTTCGGCGTCCGCGGCGAGATCGCGACGCGCTGCGACGTCGAGATGTAAACAACGGAATCGAGCAGCCGCTCGGCGAGATCAGCGAAGGAAAAGACCGTGCCGTTGCTATCGACGGGGATGCCAGGAGCCACCGAGGTGGCCGTCCTCGCCGTCGGTTCTTCCTTGGGGGGAAGCGTGACCACGGGGTTGTCGCCCGGCATGTGCGGCGCCGGCAGGATGGGCGGCGGCGTCGTGGCTTCCGGCGCCTGCGCCGGAGCGGGCTCAGCCGTCGGCGGCTCGGCCTGGACGGGGGTCGCGCGCGTGGTGGTCTGCGACACGGCGTCCCGCCAGGGCGCAGCCGGCGCCGCAATTGCCGATGCCGAGGCCGCCATCAGCCCGACGGCCACGGCTCCCCGCCAGATCAAAGCCAAGCTCATTTCCGAATCTCTCCGCCGAGCAGCGACGGGATTTTGACGCAAATCCGGGCGATTGCACGGCCCGCCGCTTCACATTTGGTTCACCCGCGCACAAGCCACACGAGCGCGACGCCGATCGCCGCCGATACTACGCCCGCGACCCTGAGCGTGTCTCCTGGCGATTGGATGATCTGTTGCGCCAGGCGCTTCATCAAATCGGGAAAGAGCGCGTAAAGCGCCCCTTCCAGTGCAAGAACAAGCCCGAGCGCCGTCGCAATGTCGTTCATTGCGCCGGCGCGGGAGTGGCGGGTGCCGCCGGCTCCGTGGGTGCCGGCGTCGGCTCCGCCGGCGCAGGCTCCGCCGGCGCAGGCGACGGCTCTTCGGCGGACGGCGGCGTTGTCCCCTGGTCGCCGCCGGTGTCGGCGGGCGGATTGGCGGAGACATCCGGCGTCGCCGCGGAGGGCGCCGCACCGCCGGCCGCCCCGGAGAGATCGCTCTTGAAGAAGCGGAAGAACTCCGAATCGGGCGACAGGATGAGCGACGTGTTGTTCGCCGGCAGGGCCTGCTCATAAGCCCGCATCGAGCGGTAAAACTTGAAGAAGTCGGGATCGCGCTGATAGGCGTCGGCGAAGATGCGGCTCCGCTCCGCTTCGCCCTGGCCGCGCAGGATATCGCCTTCGCGCTGCGCCTCTGCGACCGTCACCACCGCTTCGCGGTCGGCTTCGGCGCGGATGCGGGCGGCGAGCTCGGTGCCGCGGGCGCGGAGTTGCGCCGCCTCCGCCAGACGCTCGGCGCGCATGCGCTCGAAGGTCTGCTGCGACACCTCAGGCAGAAGATCGGTCCGCTTGATGCGGACGTCGACGACCTCGATACCGACTTCGGCAGTCAGCGGACGCAACTGGTCCCTGACCTCAAGCATCATGTCGCCGCGCTGCTCCGAAAGCGCCGCTTCGAAACTGCGCTGGCCGTAGACGCGACGCAGCGCCGCATCGAGCCTGGTGCGCATGTTCTCGCGCGCGATGTCGAGGCTGCCGGCGACGTTCTCGCGGAACTTGCGCGGATCGGTGATCTTGAAGGCGACGAAGGCGTCGACGATGTAGCGCCGGCCGTCGCGCACCTGCACGCGGATATCTTCCAGATCGAAGCTCAGAAGTCGATTCTCGATGATCTGGACGGTGTCGACGAAGTTCGTCGGCAGCTTGAAATAAATTCCCGGCTTCTGGATGACCCGCGTGATCTCGCCGAAGCGCAGCACAAGAGCCTGCTCGCGCGGGTTCACGATGAAGATCGACGAGTAGACGACGAAGGCGACGATCAACACGCCGATGAGGACAACGGAAGCGCGTCTCATTGGCCCGCTCCCGCTTGTCCCTGGGTGCTGCTGCTGCCGCTGCTCGTCGCCGGCGCCGGCGCCGGCTGGATGATCGACGGCGCTCGGTTCTTGAGCTGGTCGAGCGGCAGATAGGGAACCACCCCGGAGCCGCCTTCCAGGATGATCTTGTTGGCGTCGCGGAACACCCGTTCCATCGTCTCCAGATAGAGGCGTGTGCGGGTCACGTCCTTCGCCTGCTCGTATTCGGCAAGGACGGAGAGGAAGCGCTGCGACTCGCCTTCCGCCTCGGCCACGACCTGCTGCTTGTAGCCCTGCGCGGTCTCGGTCACCTGTGCGGCCTCGCCGCGGGCGTCGCCAAGACGCTTGTTGGCATATTGCTCAGCCTCGCGCTGGAAGCGGTCCAGATCCTGCTGCGCGCGCTGCACCTCCTCGAAGGCGTCAGCGACCTCGGCGGGCGGATCGGCGCGCTCGAGCTGGACACCGACGACGGATATGCCGGCTTCGTAGGTGTCAAGCGTCTGCTGCAAAAGCGCGCGCACGCCCTCCTCGACCTCGGCGCGGCGCTCGGTGCGCACCTCCTCCGCCGTCGAGCGGCCGACCAGTTCGCGCATGGCGCTCTCGGCGACGCGCTGCAGGAAGGCGTCAGGCTCGCTGACATCGAAGAGATATTTCTTTGGGTCGCTCACCCGCCACAGCACCGTGAAGTTGACATCAACGATGTTCTGGTCGCCGGAGAGCATAAGACTGGTGTCGGTGGCGTTGCGGCGCGCGGCGTCGGAGCCAAAGAATGCGCGCTGCACGCGGGTGGAAACCTTCTCCACGGTCTCGACCGGCCAGAAGATGAAGTGCAGGCCCTGGGTGGCGATTCCCTGTTTCGGCTTGCCGAAGACCAGCTCCTGACCGAGCTCGTCGGGCTGCACCATGTAAAGGCTGTTGAAGGCCCAAACCAGCACCAGCGCGAGCACGATGAGCACGCCGATGAGGGCGTTGCTGCGCCCGCCGCCCGGAAGCACGTTGCGCAAGCGATCCTGGCTGCGCTTCAGGAGTTCCTCGAGATCCGGCGGCTGCGGGCCGCGTTGCTGCGGACCAGAGCCCCACGGCCCTCCGCCTCCCCCTTTCCAGCCGCCCCCGCCGGAATTGTTGTTCCAGGGCATCCGTGCTCCTTCTCGCCAGCGGTCCCCCCGCGACGCTCGCGCGGGTTATAGGGACGCGGGCGAGCACTGGCAACGCCGCGCACAGCGCGGATTTCACGAAAGGCGGGGAACACTTAACGGCGTTTCTGATAAATGGCGTGCGTAGCGGCGGCCGTATCGCCGTCGCTTGCCGGCAAGGGCTCGCGCGACACTTCCACCCATTCCCGCGCCACGATCTTCGGGAAGCGGGTGTCGCCGTCGGGCTTCGCGGCGACATGCGTCACGTAAAGGCGCTCGGCAAGCGGCAAGGCTTCGGCATAGATCTCGCCGCCGCCGACGACGCAAATCTCGTCAGCGCCGCGCGCGGCGGCACGCGCCTCGGCGAGCGCCAGCGCCTCTTTGAGGTTGGCGGCGACGAAGACGCCCTCCGCCGCAAAATCCGGCTGTCGGGTCACCACGATCACGTCGCGCCCATCGAGCGCGCGCCCGATCAATTCGAAGGTCTTGCGGCCCATGACCAGCGGCTTTCCCATGGTGACGGCGCGGAATTTCCGCATGTCGGACTTCACGCGCCACGGCAGGCCGCCGTTCGCGCCGATCACGCCGTTCTCCGCCACGGCGGCAACGAGGACGATTGGCATCACCTGAATCGGCTCACGAGCGAATGCACCCTTCCTTAGTATTGCGCCGCTCCCGCCTTTGCCTAGAGGCGCGCCGCAGGGCAACCTCATATCGCACGCGCGACATATTTGTGGTTGTATGCTGACGCAGCCCACGTCTCGCAAGGGAGGCGACGATGGCGAAGAAGACAAGCAAACGCCGGCGGCAGGCGCGCAAGCCGACGAGGCGACGATCCGCAAGCGCGATGACGCCGGAGATCACGGTCCCCGAGCCGATCGTCAACCAGATGGACCAGGATGAGCTCGATCGCGCACTCGCCACCGGCCAGCATCGCGACGAACTGGAGGAATACTTCGGACCGGATCTCTACCGGGAGCTCTCGGTGCTCGCCGGCCAGTCCCTGCAGCGCGGGGTGCGCGGCGGCCCACCCGTCGCGATCCTGCCCGGAATCATGGGCTCAGAGATCAGTATCCGGAAGGGAAGCAGCGACCAGCTGATCTGGGTCAGCTACTGGCAGGTGTTCATCGGGCACACGCGGTCGCTCAGCCTCGGAAGCGGCGGCGACAAGACCGCGCACGCGACTGGCGTGCTCGAGCGCTACTACACCAAGCTCCGGCTCCGCCTGCAGAGCAAAGGCTACGACGCGCGTTTCATCCCGTTCGACTGGCGCAAATCCGTCGCCGAGCTCGGCGCGGAGCTCCTCACGGAAATCAGCCCCGCGGAGAAGGGGCGGATCCATGTCGTCTGCCACTCCATGGGCGGACTCGTCACGCGCGCCGCCGCCCACATCGACCGCGGCGCATTCGATCGCATCATCCAGCTCGGTACGCCGAACTTCGGCTCCTTCGCGCCGGTCACCGCGTTCCGCGGCGCAAACGCGACCGCGAACAAGGTCGCCGCCCTCGATCAGACGCAGAACAAGCAGGACTACATCAAGCTCTTCGCCTCCTTCCCCGGGCTGCTCGAGATGATTCCAAGTCCCGCACGCTACCCGGACGCAAACCTCTTCGACCGCGCCAATTGGCCGACTGACACCGACGCGACGCTGACCGCGAAGGCCCTCGCGGCGGCCGAGAAAGTGCAGAAGACGGCGCTCGCCGACGGCGACGCCAAGTTCTGGCTTATCGCCGGCGTCGACCAGGACACGATCGTTCGCGCCGAGATCGACGCCGCCAAGAAGGAGTTCACCTACGTCAGCTCGACGGAGGGCGACGGCACGGTTCCGCTCGCATTCGCCCTCCTCGACAATGTAAAGACCTATTTCGTCGCCGAGGAGCACGGCGCCCTTCCCAACAATACGAGCGTGGCCGACGCCGTCGACGAGATCATCCGCACCGGCGCCACCACCGTGCTCGCCGATACCCGCGCCCGGCGCGGCGCGCCTGTGGAGCGCAGGATCAGCGAGGCGCAGCTCATTGCGGCGGCGAAGGCGGAGGAAGTGCGCGGCGCGCCGACGGCCCGCGACGAGCGCCACCTCCTCGACGAGTTCCTCTCCGTCGACAGCAAGGACCGGGATGTTTCGATTCCGTCGGAGACACGCCCGACGATGCCGGGCGCCGAACCCGCTGCGCCCGGAACCAGCCGCTCCCGTAGCATCGTCGTCGGGCGGCGCCGGCAGCGCTCGATCGAGATCAAGCTTGCGCACGGCAGCATCACCGAAGTCGACGCGCGTGGGATCGTGCTCGGCATCTACGAGAAGGTCACTCCGACGGGCGCGGCCGCGGCGCTCGACGAGGCGCTCGGCGGCGCCGTCCGGCGCTACATCGACCGCCGCATGTTCAACGGCGCGCTCGGCGAGGTCACCATCGTACCGGCAACCCGCCGCCAGCTGCGGACGGAGTTCGTTGTCTTCTCCGGGCTCGGGAGCTTCGACCAGTTCTCGCCGAACCAGCTGGAGACGATCGGGGCGAATCTCGCGCGGATGCTGGTCGACACATCGATCGAGGATGTCGCCATGGTGCCCTTCGGCGGCGGCGCCGGCTTTGCAGCCGATGTGATCCTCAGGCGGTTCCTGGCGGGCTTCTTCGGCGGACTCGCCGATGCCGACAAGGACCAGATCTTCCGGCGCCTCACCATCTGCGAAATCGATCCGAAGAGATACGACACGCTCGTGGACGAGGTTCTCCGGCTCACCACGACCGATCTCTTCGACGAGATCGAGGCGACGGTGGATGAGATCGAGCTCCCCGAGCCGCGACCCTCCGCGCCGGCCGTCTCGCGCGGCGGCGCGCCGCGGGGCCCCGAGCCGATCTACCTCATCGCCCGCCGCTACGCCTCTAATCCGGGCAGCAGTCCCGACAGCGACGACCGCGGCGACATCATGGAGTGCGCCGTGCTCAGCGGTGGCGCATCGGCGGCCATCCTGAACGACCGCCACCCAATCGATCCGGCACTCCTCGACGTGGAGTTCCGCAAGCTCGAACTCGGGCCAGTTCACGGCCGCGCAGCTGAAGACCCTTGGCGATCGGATCGCCAACGAGATCATCGGGCCAAAAATCTCCGATGCTCTTGAGCGGTCCTTCGAGAAGACGCCGCAGGCGCCGCTCATCGTGCTTCACGACGCCGGTGCGTCGCGTGTGCCCTGGGAGGCGGTGCGATTTGGCGACGAACGGCCGGCTTTGGTCGGCGGACTGAGCCGCCGCTACATGTCGCGCGACCTTTCGGTCGCCAAGTGGCTCTCGGCGCGCATCATCGACGACCGCCTCGACATCCTCCTGATCGTGAACCCGACGGAGAACCTTGCCGGCGCGGAGGCCGAAGGGGAGCTGATCGAGACCATCGTCACCAAGGTGCCCGCCGCGCGGCTCACCAAGGTGCATGGCGCCGAAGCCACCAAGACGAAGCTGATGGAGCTCTTCCAGTCCGGCAAGTTCGATGTGGTGCACTACGCCGGCCACGCTTTCTTCGATCCGGCCGTCCGCCAACGCTCCGGCATCCTCTGCGCCGGCGGCAGCGACGTGCTGTCCGGTCTCGACCTCGCCGGTCTCGCCTCGCTGCCGGCGCTGATGTTCTGCAACGCGTGTCAGTCCGCGCAGGTTCGCGATGCGCAGCCGGCGAGCCGCGCGAAACCGAAACCACCGAAGCCCAGCGTGCGCACCGAGATCGGGCGCAACGTCAGCTTCGCGGAATCCTTCCTGCGCGGCGGCATCGCCAACTATGTTGGCACGCACTGGTCGGTCGGCGACACCGCGGCGCAGATGTTCGCAGAGACGTTCTACACGCAGCTCGCGAAGGGCGCGGCGATGAACGAGGCGGTCACGCAGGCGCGGCAGGTGGTTGAAGACAAGGCGAAATCCAAGGACTGGGCCGACTACATCCACTACGGCGACCCGACATTCGTGCTGAAGAGCGGAGACGGCGTGAACGGATAGACCAGCTGGTCTCAGGCGGAGACTTCCGCCTTGATGTGCGGGTGCGGGTCGTAGCCGAGAAGCTCGAAGTCGCCGTAGACGAAGTCGAAGATGCGGTGGACCTCCGGGTTGAGCCGCATGGTCGGCAGCTTGCGCGGCTCGCGGCGCAACTGCTCGCGCGCCTGCTCGATATGGTTCAGATAGAGATGCGCGTCGCCGAGGGTGTGAACGAACTCGCCCGGCGCGAGCCCTGTCACTTGCGCAACCATCATGGTCAGCAGCGCATAGGAGGCGATGTTGAACGGCACGCCGAGGAAGCTGTCGGCCGAGCGCTGATAGAGCTGGCAGGAGAGCTTCCCCTCCGCGACGTAGAACTGGAAGAGGCAATGGCAGGCCGCGAGCGCCATCTTGTCGTTGTCGGCCGGGTTCCAGGCGGTGACGATCAGACGGCGCGAATCCGGGTTCGTTTTTATCTGCGCAATTACGTCGGAGATTTGATCGATGACGCGGCCGTCCGGCGCCGCCCAGGAGCGCCACTGCTTGCCGTAGATCGGACCGAGGTCGCCGTTCGCGTCCGCCCATTCATCCCAGATGCGGACGCCGTTCTCCTTCAGGTAACGCGTGTTGGTGTCGCCGGCGAGGAACCACAGAAGCTCGTGTACGATCGACTTCACGTGCAGCTTCTTGGTGGTGACGAGCGGAAATCCCTCGGCAAGGTCGAAGCGCATCTGGTGGCCGAAGACGGAGAGCGTGCCCGTCCCCGTCCGGTCGGATTTCAGGACGCCGTCGTCAAGCACGCGGCGGAGAAGGTCGAAATACTGGCGCATTGGGGGAAATGTAGTGCAATTCCCCGCGTCCGCCTATTCGGGCAGCGCCCCTCGCGTGAAGATCGGGGAAACCAGCCCGGGCCGAGCCGCTTTTAATGGCGGCCGGAAAACCTTATATTCCCGGGTGCCGGGGAAACCCGGCTACGGCGATAAACGGGCTACGTAATAAACCCATCGGACCCGGGGGCAGTACCCGGCGCCTCCACCATGAACCCTGCTACGCGAACGCTTCGCAGGGCTGATGGTGGGGGCGAAATAGGATCGACGAGGGCGTAAAGGTCGCTTTTTCGCTCGGTATGGTACCCGCCGTTATCGGGCCAAACATATAGTTGCGAATGACAACTATGCTCCGGTGGCCCTCGCCGCGTAATGCGGTCTGGGTATCGGAATTCAAGCCCTGAGGGGTAGCACTTTCAGGCGGGGTTCGGAGGCACCTGGCAACAGAAGCCTCCACTTCCTCCTCTGCTTTCCTGCTCCTTATGAACGCTGAGTTTCGGTCTTCCAGTTTTTCAGCGTTTTACGATCTTGAACCCCGCCCGTTCCTTCATGGCGAGCGCGTGGGCTTCGCGGACATGCGGGGCTCCGGAACAGGTTGGGCTCGCCCGTCCCGGTGCGGCGATTAGAGGACCGGGATGTTCTCGCGAAAGACGATGCGCGGCTCGATGTTCTTCAACGACGGCAGTGGCGTGCTTGCAGCGATCGATCCGAGCAGCCGGATGACGGCCTGCTCACCGATCAGGCGCGCGTTCTGGTCGATCACAACGTCGATAAGATCCTCCGCCAGCCAGGATCGCGTACCGTCCGTCAGGTCGTGCATGATCACGAACGGGCGCGGTATAAGCGCTGCGGCCAGGAGCGCCTCGGCGATGCCGGTTCTCCCTGCGCCCAGGCAATAGATCCCGGCGAGGTCTGCGGAGGTGCGCAGAAGGTTCGCCATCGCTGGACGGGACCGCTCGCTGTCTTCACCCGTCTCGACAGCCGGCAGGATCGACAAGCCCGGAAACTGCTCTTCGAGTAGCGACCTGAATCCGTATTCCCGCTGCTGGTGTCCGTGAAATGTTCGTGAGCCGAGGAACAGGCCGACAGACCCCGTCGAAGCACCGGCCATCAGCCCCATGATCAGCGCCGCGGTGCGGCCGGCGACGACGTTGTCGATGCCGACATAAGCGGAGCGCGGTGTCGAGAGCACGTCGGATGCGATCGTCACCACCCGCACGCCGGCTTCGCATAGGCGGGAGATCGCGTGCCGGGTCTTCGGATGATCGATAGTGATCAGTCCGACTCCGTTCGTATGCAGGGGAATGCTCTCGAGTGCCGGCACGAGAGCATCGGGCCCGATCCCGTCGAGCGCGGTGATGTTGCAGGACGCGACCGGCGGCAGGGACGACGCGAACTCCGTGATACTTCGCGCCACGTCGCGCATGAACATGTTGCGGCCGAACGGAATGAAGAACTCGAGGTGTGCGGGCCGCGACGGCATCGGAACTGTGCCCTCGAGCGGGAGATAGCCGAGCTCCTTTGCGGCCCGGAGCACGCGCTGGCGGCTCGCGGCGCTGACTCCGCCGCGGCCGTTCAGCGCTCTGTCGACGGTGGCGGTGGAGACGCTCGCCTTGCGCGCGATGTCGGAGATCGTCGCCTTTCGCATGGCGGCCCTTGTCGCTGTGCTCCGGTTTTCGCCGGCACCCTACATCAGGCGCGCGCTGATGTAATGACATCGGCCGCGCCGACGGCGACGGAAGCGCCGCAGTGCAGCAAACCCGCTAAAGTCGCGGAACTCAGGGCGCTGCGGTCGAGCCGTCGGCTGATGTGATCTGATGGGATTTTGGCTTGTCCGGAACGGCCCGATCCAGAATGATCACAGGCGAGCGCGCTCACGGCTCCCGCGACGGGTTTCGAGATCGGGATCACCCGAACCCGTGGTCTGCATCTAGCGGGGGTTTTGCGCGCCGGGAGGAACAACATGGCGGCGTGCCAAGAAGCGAGGCGCCGCGCCGGCTTGCCTCGATCGGGCGCGCCGGGCGCAAGGGGCGCCGGCCAATTTTCCTGCAAAGCAGGATCGGCCCGTCAGCCGACGCAAACAAGTGCGGTTCTGAGCCGATGAGCGCAACGCTCTACGCCGGCTCCGCCGAGGCGCCACCATCTCCCCGCGCCTGCGACTATTCGCTTACCGGCGCGTCAGCCCGGCATGCCATCGAAGCGGGGCTCGTCGCCGCCGATTGGTACCACACCGACGTGCCGCGCAAGGTGATGAAGGGGCTGATGCAGCGAAGGGACTCCATCGCGATGCGGGATACGATCCTCTGGATCGTGCTGCACGTGGCGTTCGCCGCCGGCGGCATCTGGTTCTGGGGATCCTGGTGGTCGGTTCCGTTCTGGCTGGCCTACAGCGTGCTATACGGCTCGGCCTGCGACTCGCGTTGGCACGAATGCGGGCACGGCACCGCCTTCCGCACGCCCTGGATGAACGACGTCGTCTACCACATCGCCTCCTTCCAGGTGATGCGGAACCCGGTGAACTGGCGCTGGAGCCACGCGCGTCACCACACCGACACCATCATCGTTGGCCGCGATGCCGAGATCGCCTGGATGCATCCGATCAGGCTCGGCCTGAAGGCGCTCGCCTATGTCGGCCTGATCGAGGCGTGGCAGTCGCTAAAGACGCTCGCACGCAACGCCGCCGGCCGGCTTTCGCCCGACGAGATGGATTACATCCCGGAGTCCGAATGGCCGAAGGCGATCTTTTGGGCGCGCATCCACATGGCGCTCTACGCCGTGACCGCGCTCGTCGTCGTCGGCATGCTCCTCGCCGACATGGGCTGGAAGGCGCTGATCCCGATCCTCCTGATCGGCGGCCCGCGCGTCTACGGCTGCTGGCACATGGTGATGACCGGGCTCTTGCAGCACGGAGGACTCGCCGAGGACGTCCTCGACCACCGGCTCAACTCGCGTACCGTCTACATGAACCCGGTCACCCGCTGGCTCTACTGGAACATGAACTACCACGTCGAGCACCACATGTTCCCGATGGTGCCCTATTACGCGCTGCCCAAGCTGCACGAGGTGATCAAGCACGATCTGCCGACGCCGGACCCCTCGATCTGGGCCGCGTACAGAAGAATGTTCGGCGCGGTCATGCGCCAGCGCCACGATCCCACCTACTACGATCGGCGCGAGCTGCCCCCCACTGCCCGCCCCTATCGCGAGGACCTTCACACGGCGATTCCGGAAAGGGCGCAGGCATGAACGCGCCCTCCACGGTCGCGGGCAATCCGGTGCCGGCCGGCGGGCTCAAAGGCACCCGACCGGCAAGAAAGAGACAGACGGTCGCGGACCTCCGCGCGCTGAAGGGAAAGCGGCAGCTCACCATGCTCCGCTATTTCAGCCTCGACGAGGCCGCGGCGGCCGAAGCCGTGGGCATCGACATCGCCTCGGTTCCGGCCGAGGTGGTGCTCCATCCCCGCTATCGCGACGTCGCGCCGTCGGTCTTCTCGATGACCGGCATGACGCATCTCGAGTCGGGAACACCGGAAGACTACCTGCGCTGGTCGGGCGACGCGTTGAACCGCGGCGCTGACGCGCTCTACTGCTCGGGCTCGCTCAAGACCGTCGAGTACCTCGCCCGCGAGTACATCCCGGTGGTCGGCCACGTGGGACTTGTCCCCGCGCGCGCCACCTGGACGGGTGGCTTTCGCGCCGTCGCCAAGACCGCCGACGAAGCCCTGCGGCTCTTTCAGGAAGTCAAAGCCTACGAGAGCGCCGGCGCCATCGCGGTCGAAATCGAGGTAGTTCCGGTCGAAGTCGCGAGTGAGATCAGCAAACGCGTCAACATCCTTCTCTGGTCGATGGGCGCGGGCACCGGCTGCGACGCCCAATATCTCTTCGCCAACGACATGCTCGGCTACACCGATGGGCATGTCCCTCGTCACGCCAAGATCTATCGCGATTTCCGCGTAGAGTTTGCAAGGCTGCAGGAGGAGCGGATCGCGGCCTTCAGGGAATACGTCGCGGACGTCGAAAGCGGCGCTTATCCCGAAGACCGGCATCTCGTGCACATGCCCACAGCGGAACTCAACAAGTTCCTCGACGGAATCGGCCGGGCATGACCGGCTGGTGGCATCGAACGCGCCACGCGCCGGTGCTCCGACAGCTTTTTCGCAGCGCAGTCCGCTCCGCATCACCGATGGCGAGCAAGGGCGTTCCGTGGGCGCGCCCGCCCGTGCCGCCGCCTACGACCTGACGGCAATGATGCCGCCGAAAGGGGCGCCCGCCGCTACAGACGAACAATGATTTGCGTGCAACTGGAGGAAACCATGATGTTGAGACGTACGTTCCTGAGCGCCGTCGCGGTGCTCGCCTTGAGTTCGGGGGTAGCCTTCTCCCAGGCGGCCGCCGCGAAGACCTTCTACTGGATCTCGCACGGCGGCCCGGCGGACCCGGTCTGGACCTACTTCCTGCAGGGCGCCGAGGCGTGGGCCAAGGAGACCGGCAACACGGTCAACACCTCGTTCCACTCGGGCGATGTCCCAAGCCAGCAGGAGGCGGTGCGCGCCGCCATCGCCGCGCACGCCGACGGCATCTGCTCGACCAGCCCCGACCCGGGTTCGATGGTGGACGTAGTGAAGGAAGCCCGCGACGCCGGCATTCCGATCGTCAACTTCAACACGCCTGACTCTGCGCCGAACTGGAACGCCTATGTCGGCGGCGACCTGCAGTATGTGGGCCGCACCTGGGCGCAGTACCTCGTCGACCACAACCTCGTGAAGAAGGGCGACTTCGTCTGGATGCCGGTCGAGGTCCCCGGCGCCTCCTACGGCGTCGAGGAGGAGAAGGCAATCAAGCAGGGGTTCGAGCCGCTCGGCATCACCTACGAAGTCACTGACGCCACGCTGGACCAAGCCGAGGTCATCACCCGTATGACTGACTACATCACCGCCAACCGCGATAAGATCAAGGCGATGATCGGTCTTGGCGACATGGTCACCGGCTCGGTCAAGCGGGTCTGGGACCAGGCCGGCGTGAAGCCCGGTGAGATCCCGGTGGTCGGCTGGGGCAACTCGCTCGACACGACGAAGGAAGTGATGGACGGCTACGTCAACGCCGGCATGTGGCAGGACCCGCAGGCGACGTCCTACATGTGCCTCTCGGCGCTCTTGATGGAGACCGACGGCATCCCCATCGGCTTCAACATCATCACCGGCGCGCTCTACGAGAAGGACAAGGCGCCGGTCTACGATAAGATCATGGGCGGCAAGTAGGGTTCCTCCCGCGGCGTCCGTAGTCCTCCGGGGCCGCGGACGCCGTTTTATCACAGGCCAATAGAGTCATGACCGAGCAAAGCTCCGAGGCGTTGACCGGGACGCCGCTCGCAAGACCGAGCTTCGTGCGGGCTTTCATCGCCAAGCCCGAGTTCGGGCCGCTGGTGCTGCTCGTCGTGATGCTGACGGTGTTCACAACGATCAACCCGGCCTTCCTGTCGCTCGTCAACATCGGCAACGCGCTGACGTTCACGGTCGAGCTCGGCCTGATCGCGCTCGCGATGACGCTCCTGATGACCGCGGGCGAGTTCGACCTCTCGGTCGGCTCGCTCTTCGGATTCACGCCCGTCGTGATGTGGGCGTTCTTCAATTCCGGCACGATGCCGTTGCCGCTCGCCTTCCTGGTCGCGCTCGTCATCGCCCTCGGGATCGGACTCGTCAGCGGCCTCTTCGTGACGCGTCTCAGCATCCCGTCCTTTCTGGTGACGCTTGGAATGCTGCTCGTCGTCCGCGGCAGCGCGCTCTGGCTGACCAGCGGATTCCCGCAGCGCACGTGGGACGCCGGCAACCATTGGCTCGCCGCGGCGCTCGTGGGCGATTTCTACATCGGGGGACTGCGCATCTACATGAGCCTGATCTGGTTCGTGCTGCTCGCGATCGCATTCCACTATGTTCTGATCAGCACCCGGTTCGGCAACTGGATCCAGGCGACCGGCGGCAACGCGGGCGCGGCGCGCAACCGCGGCGTTCCGATCCAACGAGTCAAGGTAATCCTGTTCATGCTTTCGGCCTTCATGGCAGGGCTCGCCGGAGTCATTTCGTCGATCCGCGTCTCCGCCGCCAATCCCAACTCCGGCATGGGCTACGAGCTCGAGGTCATCGCCATGGTGGTGATCGGCGGCACGGTGCTGACCGGCGGCCGCGGCACCATCATCGGCACCGTGCTCGGCGTGCTGATCCTGCGGCTGATGCGCAACGGCATCGTGCTGATCGGCGTGCCCGGCCTCGCCTACAACATCTTCATCGGCGCGATCATCCTGGGGATGATGGCCCTCCACGCCGGCCTCGAGCGCCGACACAACAGGGGGACGTGACATGGAGAGCGATACGACACCCCTCGCCGAGATGCGGCATATCCAGAAGTTCTACGGCAGCGTCCACGCGCTACGCGACGTGAATATCAGCATTCGCAGGGGCGAGATCGTCGGTCTCCTCGGCGACAACGGCGCCGGCAAGTCGACGCTGATCAAGGTGCTCTCGGGCGCCGTTCCGTTCACGTCGGGCGAGATCATCATCAAGGGGCGCGAGGTGAAGCTGCGCTCCACCAACGACGCGATCGACTGCGGCATCGAGACGATCTACCAGGACTCGGCGCTCGTCTCGCATCTCTCGATCGCGCGCAACCTCTTCCTCGGACGTGAGCTGCGCAAGGGCCCGCGCTTCCTCGACCGACTAGACCAGGACCAGATGAATGCCGTGGCACGCGATCTCTTGAAGCGCGTCGGCATCTCCAAGAACATCCCGCCGACCACGCCGATCGGCGCGCTTTCCGGCGGCGAGCGGCAGGCGGTAGCGATCGCGCGCGCGATGTATTTCGACAGCGACCTCATCATTCTCGACGAGCCCACCAACAATCTCGGCGTCGCCGAGACGCAGGGCGTGCTGCGCTTCGTGCGCAATGCGCGCGACACAGGCCATTCCTGCGTCTTCATCGCCCACAACATCCATCACGTCTTCCAGGTGGTGGACCGGATGGTGGTGATGCGGCACGGCTCCGTCGTTGCCGACGATTTGAGCCCCCGCACCTGCTCGATACAGGACGTCGAGGGCATCATCACGGGCGAACAGCTCGCCGCATGATCGAGGTCCGCGCCGCCGGGATCGTATTCGGCTTCGAACAGGGCACTGGCCTTCTCGACGGCTTCACGGTCGACGACCAGGGACGCACGATCGCGCCCCTGCATCGCGCGCCCTGGGTCGGAACTGGCGAAGCGATGCCGGTGGACGAGGCGCCACTCATGGCCAAGCTCGGCGGCGACTTCTTCTGCGCCCCTTTCGCGGACCGCGTGGAAGGCTCACCCTTCCATGGGTGGCCGCCCAATTCTCCCTGGACGATCGTCGCGCAGGAAGGCGGGTTGATCCGCGCCGTGCTCGAACGGCCGGTCCGCGGCGCCACCCTGGTGAAGGAACTGTCCGTCGAGGACGGCCATCCCTTCGTCTATCAGCGCCATGTCTTCGTCGGGGGGCGCGGCCGGATCACCGTCGCCAACCACGCCAACGTCTCGGTGGCGAACGGGGCGCTGATCCGCACGTCGCGGAAGTCCGTCTGGGAGACGCCGAAGAGCCCGCAGGAGAGCGACCCTGCGCGCGGCCGCTCCGCGCTGATCTCTCCGGCGCAATCTCAGGACCCGCGCCGGTTCCCCGGCAGGGACGGCCCCGTCGATCTGACCCGCTACCCTTGGAACCCGCGCCATGAGGACTTCGTGGTCGGTATCGAGGCGCGCGGACATGCCCTCGGGTGGACTGCCGTGACGCGGCCTGAAGAGAAGGACCTCTATCTCTCGCTTCGCGACCCGCGACAGCTTCCGATGACGATGCTGTGGCATTCGAACGGCGGGCGCGACTATGCGCCCTGGTCCAGCCGGCATTTCGGCTGCCTCGGCGTCGAGGAAGGAGCGGCGGAGCACATGCTCGGAATCTCGAGCGAGGCCGACCTCGCCGGCCCCGGCGCACTCTCGCTCGACCCATACGGCGTAGCCGAGGTCCGCCACGTCATCGGCGCGATCGGCTGGCCCTCGGGCGAGGCGGTCGCGGAGATCCGCCAGGACGGCGACGCAATCGAGATTCGCGGCGATGGCGGCGCGCTGCGGCGCGTGCCGTTCCGCGGGAGCTTCCTCACGCCTTGAGAAGCGAGACGGGAAACAGAACGGAAGCCACGCATGAGCAATTGGGTCGACGCCTGCGCCGCCGATGACATCGAGCCGGAAGACGTGATCCGCTTCGATCATGACGGCCGAACTTTCGCAATCTACCGCAGCCCCGACGACGAGTATTTCGTGACCGACGGCCATTGTACGCACGAGAAGACGCATCTCGCCGATGGTCTGGTGATGGACGACATCATTGAATGCCCGAAACACAACGGGCGCTTCAATTACAAGACCGGCGAGGCGCAGGGCGCGCCGGTCTGCGTGAACCTCAGGACCTATCCTGTGAAGCTCGACGCCGGCAGGGTTCTCGTCGCGATCGGCTGAGAGGTTGGGTCAAAATGGCTGCGAAACGCCGCGTGCTCGGCATCAATTTCGATCACACGGTCGCGCTCGTCGCATGAGCACCGAGCCTGACCTCGACACTTACAGCCTGAAGGCGACGGTCGCCGCGGAGGTCGCCGCGCCGGAGCTTCCCTACCGGCCGCCGATGCCGCGAGCCTACCGGCCGCGCATCGCGCTCGTTGGCGCCGGCGGCATCTCCGCCGCGCACCTCGATGCCTATCGCACCGCGGGCTTCGACGTCGCCGTCATCTGCAGCCGGACGCTGGCCAAAGCCGAGGCGCGGCGCGATGCGTACTTTCCCGACGCCGAGGCGACGGACGACGTCGCCGGCACGCTCACTCGTGACGACATCGCCGTCGTCGACCTGACGCCGCACCCGGCCGAGCGCCTTGCGCTGATCGAGACGGCGCTCGCCGCCGGCAAGCACGTGCTTTCGCAGAAACCCTTCGTTCTCGACCTCGACGCCGGCGCGCGGCTCGCCGATCTCGCCGACCGAAAGGGCGTCACGCTCGCCGTCAACCAGAACGGCCGCTGGGCGCCGCATCTTGCCTGGATGCGCGAGGCCGCGCACGCCGGACTGATCGGCGATCTTCAGTCCTTCCAGATCGGCATCCACTGGGATCACGGATGGATCGCCGGCACGCCGTTCGAGGCGCTGGACGACCTCATCTTCTACGACTTCGCCATCCACTGGTTCGATTTTCTGTCGAGCCTGATCGGCAGTCGGGCGACCAGCGTCTTCGCGACGACCACGATCGGCAAGGGCCAGAGTGTGCGTCCGCCCCTCCTCGCCCAAGCGCTGGTCGGCTTTGACGGCGGCCAGGCGTCGCTCCAATTCGACGGCGCCACGCGCTTCGGCGCGCAGGACGCCACAATCGTGACCGGCTCCGCCGGAACGCTGACGAGCCGCGGGCCGGACCTCGGCACGCAGGAGGTGACGCTTTCCAACGCCAGCGGGCTCGCCCGTCCGAAACTTGACGGCACGTGGTTCAACGACGGCTTTCGCGGCGCGATGGGCGCGCTTCTCAGCGCGGTCGAGGACGGCAGGCCACCGCCGAACGACGCCCGCGGCAACCTCGATGCGCTGGCGCTCGTCTTCGCCGCTATCGCGTCGGCTCGCCGCGGCTCGCCTGCGGCGCCCGGAAGCGTTCGCAGTCTCGCGGCCGCGCGCAGCTGACCGCCGATCCCGCGAGCGGGCACCGTTCAAAAACGAAAGCTCGGGACGGACGTTAGAAGCGCTTCGGGCGGCCGTCACGAACCGCCGTTGCGACGGCCGGCGCCTCGATGCCCAGCCCGGCGCTCCTGCTGCCGCCGGCCACTTCCTTCAAGCGTCAATCCTCCGTCTTCGATCGGCCTTAATCCTCGCGCTGAAAGAACGCGGGAGGAGTGCCACAATGGAAAAGTATACGGACGTCTGGCGGTACGATCGCCGGCCCGAGTTCCTGCCCCGCGGCAAGCAGCTCGTGTCTGCCCTCGTCGATGCCAACATGCCACCGCGACACTACAGGCGCTGGCAGCTAATCGGCAAAGGACGGGCGCTGCTTGGGGACCGGCGGTGCGTAGTCCGGGCTTTGCCAAGCGGCGCCAAGGCCCGGCTCTTCTTCAGCTAAGCCGGTAGCGACGGCTCTCCAGTTTTCTCATTACGTGCTCGTCCCGAGCTCGGCATTTCCCCGTCGCAGATCGACCATCTGGCGATCGAGGCGTCAGGTTCCTAATCAGACAAGAGCCCCACCGCCTGGTGCGGCCGGGTGTCTCGCATATTTGATACTTTGATTTCGTTTTGATTTTCAGGCGCGCGCCCGCTCCACCTCGCGGAATACAATCGCGCCTCAATCGCGCGGTCGATTGCGGCAGTCTGCTCTTTCAGCAAGATGCGCCACATCGCTCCTTGTCGTGCTCGTGTGCGCAGCTTGTGTAGAAAGGCTCTCTCCGAATGGCGCGAGCAGGATTCGGAGCGGCGTAGGAAGCTCGCGTGGGAGAGGGCGATGGAGTTCCTGAAGCGGGAGACTGGCCGCGGGCGCGGTCGAGCGTGATCGGCCGTCAGTAGCGAGCCCGGCGATTTTCAGGTGAGACTCGGCCTCCGGGCAAAAGTTCTGCCGCCCCTAGCGGCGCCAGAAGGTCCGGTGCGGGGCAAGGAGCTCGTCCTCGATCTCGGGGAAGGGGCCAACGACCTCGATTGGCTTCTGGCCGGAGCCGAGGACCGTCCGCGCCGCGAGGCTCATGGTCGGGTTCTCGGGGTGGTCGCCGGTCTCCGTGAGGAGCTTCGCCTCCTCGAAACCATAGACCAAGCGGCCGATATTCGCCCAATAGAGCGCACCGGTGCACATGGCACAGGGCTCGCCGGTCGAGACCAGCGTAGAGGTCCACAGGAAATCCGCCGGATAGGCGGCCGCGGCGCGGCGCGCGAGCTCGGTCTCGGCGTGGCGCACGACGTCGATGTTCCCCTGCCGCATGAGGATGCGATCGTCGGGGCCGACGAGCACACAGCCGAAAGGATGATGCCCGTTCGCGGCGGCCTCGCGCGCGACCGCATCGGCGGCGCGGAGGTGGGCGAGCATCTGGTCGCGGGTCATCGTCTGGTGCCTATCCGAGGCTGTCTAAATTCAATCTCACGACGTTTCCGAGGCTAGAGCACTACAGGTCGCCGCTCTGACCTACTTCCCCTGATTTCCCTCAGTCTGATCCGTGTCGCCGGAGCTAATCTCTCCGCCGACTTGACCACCGTCTTCGGTGTTTTGCGGGCCGTCTGTGTTGTCAGCGTCAGCGTCGTCGGAGGATTCTCTCGCACAACCGGCTTCCCCTTGTTCAGCGCACTGCGTCGGGCCGGCTAAGGCAATCGGCGGCGATGTAACCGCTCCCGCCACGTAGAGCGTCACTGCGAGCACCACCGCGGCGGCGGTTGTCAAAGAGAAACGGATCATTTCGACCTCCTGTTCGAAGTCTCGAATTTCGCCGGAAGGCTATGGAGACGCCGCACGAGCTACAAGTGCGCGAAAGACACGCGCGAGACGTAGCCGCTAAATCGGCCGGGCGGCTGGGCTGTCCAAAAAACTCGTGCTGGATGTCACTGACCAGTGGGAGCGGCGAGGGCGTTGTGAGGCGCGGGACGCGGTATCACACTGTCGCGATTCCGAACTTTCCATGCCAACGCAATCTTCGCCGCGGCAGTTCGCCGGGGCGGCGGCTAACTTCCCAAAACCCGGGAAACCAGGCGTTTTTCAGTTTTGCCATCCCCTCCACGTCCGTTCATGTTTTTCCGGGCGTATGCTGGAAAACGCGTTGCGTTGTCTTCTCAGCACAATCTGGCCTTTCGGTGGAAGCCTCCACTTCGCTTCCGATTCTTGCAAGCGCCCGAACCTGCCTCTACCTTCGCCGCCGATGGCAGAAGATCTGATCCGCTACGACGTGCTCGTGCAGGAAGCGCTGCGCGGGGTGGTCAAGAAGGTGCTGACGGAGGTGGCGCAGGCCGGGCTTCCGGGCGAGCACCATTTCTTCGTCAGCTTCGCGACGCGCTTCCCCGGCGTGCGAATCTCGCCGCGCCTGATCGCCGAATATCCGAACGAGATGACCGTGGTGCTGCAGCACCAGTTCTGGGACCTGACGGTCAACGACGCCGCGTTCGGCGTCGGGCTGTCGTTCAAGGGCATGCCGGAGACGCTCTACGTGCCGTTCCGCGCCATTTCGAGCTTCGTCGACCCGCATGCCGGCTTCCAGGTGAAATTCGACGCGACGCCCGACGCGGCGGTGATCGAAGCCGCGGAAGGCGAAGCGCTCGCTGCCGCGCCTGCCGAAACGCCGGCCGAGGTAGCTCCGGCCACCGAGCCGGGCAAGGCGTCCGTCGTCTCGCTCGACGCCTTCCGCAAGAAGAACGGCTGACGCGCCCTCGCCTCGGCCCGACCGCCTTGCGTCCCTTCCGGGTCGGTGACAGAAGCATTTTCGGGTGGGGGCCTTCTAGAAGGGCTGCGGGGAGCGGGATGACGAAGACGCGTACGGAGACCGATTCCTTCGGTCCCCTGGAAGTTCCGGCTGACAAATACTGGGGCGCGCAGACCGCCCGCTCGCTGATCAATTTCCGCATCGGCACGGAAACGATGCCGCTCTTGCTCATCCGGGCCTTCGGCATCATCAAGCGGGCGGCGGCGCTCACCAACAAGGATCTCGGCAAGCTCGATCCGCGCCTCGCCGACGCAATCGCCGCGGCGGCGCAGGAGGTGCTCGACGGCAAGCTCGACGACAACTTCCCGCTCGTCGTCTGGCAGACCGGCTCCGGCACGCAGACCAACATGAACGCCAACGAGGTTATCGCCAACCGGGCGATCGAGATGCTCGGCGGCACGCTCGGATCGAAAAAGCCGGTGCATCCGAACGACCACGTCAACATGAGCCAGTCGTCGAACGATTCGTTTCCGACGGCGATGAACATCTCGGCCGCGGAAGCGATCGTGCAGAACCTGCTCCCGGCCGTGCAGCATCTGCGCGATGCGCTCAACCGCAAGGCGGCGCAGTTCGCCCACATCATCAAGATCGGCCGCACGCACACGCAGGACGCGACGCCGCTGACGCTCGGCCAGGAATTCTCCGGCTACGTGGCGCAGCTCGAATACGGGCTGCGGCGCGTCAAGGAGGCTACGGAATATCTCTTCGAGCTTGCGCAGGGCGGCACCGCGGTCGGCACCGGCTTGAACTGCCCGCCCGGGTTCCCGGAGCGCTTCGCCGAGATCGTCGCGGAAATTACCGGCCTTCCCTTCCGCACGGCGCCGAACAAGTTCGAGGCGATTGCCGCGCACGACGCCTATGTCTTCGCGCACGGCGCGTTGAACTCGCTTGCGGTCTCGCTCTTCAAGATCGCCAACGACATCCGCCTTCTCGGCTCCGGCCCGCGCTCGGGGCTCGGCGAGCTCAGCCTGCCGGAGAACGAGGCCGGCTCGTCGATCATGCCCGGCAAGGTCAACCCGACGCAGTCGGAGGCGATGACAATGGTCTGCACGCAGGTGATGGGCAACCAGACCACGCTCAGCGTCGCCGGCAGCCAAGGGCATTTCGAGCTCAACGTCTACAAGCCGGTCATGGCCTACGACATGCTGCAGTCGGTTCGGCTACTCTCCGACGCCTGCAACTCGTTCGCCGACAATTGCGTGGCCGGCATCGAAGCGAACGAGGCGCACATCGCGGCGCTGGTGGGGCGCTCGCTGATGCTCGTCACCGCGCTTGCGCCGAAGATCGGCTACGACAACGCCACCAAGGTCGCCAAGGCGGCGCACAAGAACGGCACGACTCTGAAAGAGGAAGCGGTCGGCATGGGCTTCGTCACCGCCGAAGAGTTCGACCAGATCGTGCGGCCGCAGAACATGATCGGACCGCAGTGAGACATGTGAGCGACCCCCTCAACCTGCGCCTCGCCAGGAAACACAAGCGCCGCGCCGAGAAGGAAGCGGAAGCGGCGGCGAAGCGGCTCGCACATGGCCGGTCCAAGGGCGAGACCACCAAGGCCAAGCTCGTCAGTGCGCTCGAAGAGAAGCGCCTCGAAATGCACCGCCGCGCGCCGGACGACAAAGATTGCGGCTGAACACGCGACCGGTATCCGAAGCCGATGATCCGCAAGCGCTCCATCAAGCTCAAGGGGCACGCCACCAGCGTATCGCTCGAGGACGAGTATTGGCGCGAGCTGAAGCGCATGGCGGACGGGCTCGGGATTGCGCTTTCGGATCTCGTCGAACGGATCGATGCCGCGCGCGCCGGCGACAATCTCTCTTCAGCGCTTCGGCTCGCCGTGCTTGCCGATCTTAAGCACCACATCCGCGGCTAGCGCGTCAGCCGCACGTCTCGCTAGCGGATTTTGACGATCGTGCCGTTCGACAGCATCTTGTACTCGGGGAGCGGCTTGGCAGGCACAGTTGGCGATGCGGGCGCGGCGGTGCGGGGGGCCGGCTCCGGTGCAGGCGTCTGCGACGGTGCTGCCGTCGGCGCCGGCGTCGGGTCCTGCGCGGGCGTCGTCGGCGCGGATTCTGGCACAAGGTCGATGGGCGGGCCGACCGGCGTCGTCTGCGGCGCGGTGGGCGCGGGTGCGGGTGCGGGCGATTCAGGCGTGCTCTGCTGTTCCGCCGCGTGCCGTTCCGCTTCCGCTTGACGGGCCGCTTCTTCCGCCTTGCGGGCCGCCTCCTCCGCCTCGACGCGCTGGCGCTCCGCCTCAAGCGTTTCGAGCTCTTTCAGCTGGCGCTGCAGGAAGCGGCTGCGCATCAGGTTCAGCAACGGATCGAGATCGATCTGCCGGTCGGGGCTCTCGATGTCGCCGGAGAAGCGGATCGGCACGTAGGGCTGCGTTTCGTCGGCTCCGACGTCGCCGCTCCTGACCGCCCACTGGCTCTGCAGCGTCAGCCGGGTGAGGTCAAAGGTCGCGTCGGCGAGTATCGCGGTCGAGCCCGACTCGAGCGAGACGGTCGGGATGCTCATGACTCCGTTGGCGATGGCGAACGACCCCGCCGCGCGCCCGATATCAACGGCGCCCGAGCCGAAAAGCGTGGCAAAGGTTTCGCGCGCCTTGGTCTCGTCGGGCTCCTTCTTCTCCTCCGCCAAGGCCATGACCGCGGTCAGCGCGCCCGGGTTCAGAGCGTTCAGGCGGCCGGCGTCGATCGCAAACGAGCCGCTTCCGGCAAGAGTCGCCACGACGCCGGCCGTGCTCCTTCCGCGGCCGGCGACGTCGAACGACGCATCGAGCTTGCCCGAGGCGACGGGCAAGCCGGCGCGCTCCCACACCAGTCCTTCTATAGCGCCGCCGGTCAGACCGCCGCGGAGCGACAGATCGACCGCGCCGTCTTGAACCGTCGCGCTCAGCGCTCCCTTCAGCACGCCGCCCGCGAAGCTGGCCGAATCGAGGTCGAGCTGCAGCTTGCCGTCGGCGAGCTGCAGGCCGAGGTTGGCATCGGTCGCCGCGAGCGGCGCACCGACGTCGAGCGTCGCCGCGTCGAGCTTGAGATCGAGGGCCACATCCCGCGGCAGCGGGTTGGCGAACGGCGTGTCGCTCCAACCCGTGTCGCCGACGCCCGGCGTCGCGCCGACGGCAAGCCCGGCAAGCGTCGGCGCGGAGACGGCCGCGAGCTTAAGGTTCCCGGAAAGCCGGATATTCGGCGCAAGCGTCGCGTCGACCGCGCCGCTTATCGGTCCACCGTCAAAATCCCCCTTATCGAAAACAACGCCGACCTTGCCCTGCGAATACTCGAGGCGGCCGGCGGCGGAGGCGGCGTGCCCTTCTCCGACCCCCGGCGCGGCAATCCCGGCAAGCAGGAACAGCGGATCGATATCGGCGGTCTTGGCGGTGAACGCGCCGGCGACCGAGGGCTCGCCGTCACGGAACGCCGTGCTCCCGTCATAGGCTACGTCCACACCGGCGATCGAGCCGGTGAGCTTGAGCTTGCCGCCCGCGGCGAGTGCGCCCTCGAAATCCGCGTCGAGCTTGAGCGGGCCGGAACGCACCGGCAGTGCGGCAAGGCCAGCTTGTCTCAGCACCGTGCCGCTATCCTCGCCGTCGGCATGCACCTTCAGCGAGCCGGCGAGCGTCGAAAGATCGCCAAGCGACCCCTTCCCTTCGCCCTCCAGCGTCAGATGCGTTGCCGCGAAGCTCCCGGTCAACGCCACCGAAAGCTTCTCGCCCGCCGCGCCCGCCTCAGCCGAGACATCGGCGACGACCGGCGAGAGAATCGGCGCGACGTCCTTCAGGTGCCGGGCGATCCGGCTCTCCGGCGCCAGGCTTGCGAGGAACTCCGCCGCGCCGCCGAAATTCTCCGCCTTGATCGAAGCCTCGATGGAGCCGGAGGGTTTTCCGAACGGGTCGCGAATACTGCCGAGCGCCTCCACGCTCGCCCCGGCGAGGTCGGCGACGGAGAGCTTGCGAAGGTCAAGCTCGCCCCCCTCGAACCCGCCCTCGATAACGACGGAGTGCGCGTCGATCCCGCCTGCGCTCACGACGTCGGCCTTCAGCGACAGCGTCATCTGCTCGATGTTTCCGGCGGCCACCGTCTTGCCGGCAAGGAGTTCGGCGAGGGCGCGCGCTTCGACGAGGTCGGCGCGATCGGCGGCGAGATCGACCGTCACGAAGTAGTGACCGGATTCCTGGAAGCGCCGGACGTCGACGGAACCGCGCATCGTTCCCGCGCCGGTCGCCGCGGTCAGGTTGGAGAGGCGCTGCTCGTCGGGACCGAAGTCGACGTCGGCGTCGAGGGCGAAGCGCCCGATCTTCGTCGCCGAGCCGACCTCGCCGCGCCACCAGCCGGCGAAGGCCGCCGGTCGCTGCGACGCGATATGGGCCCGGCCGCGGAAGGTGGCGCTGGAATCGATTCCGAACGTTCCGGCAAGCGTCACTTCCGTCTCGCCGGGGAGAACCGCGGAGAAGCGGTCGACGCGCCAGGCGCCGTCGCCGGTCGAGAGATCGGCGGCGAGAGCCTGCACCACGCCGCCGCCGACGACCGCGCCCTGCGCCGAAAGATGCAGCGTGCCCGGTATCGGGGGAAGCGGAAGCGCGGGAAGTTGCTCGGCGACCACTTTCACGGCGGATTCGATCGCAACGGGCGCGTCCGTCCCGCCGCCAAGGGTGCTGTCGAGGTCGATCTGCCGCGCCGAGAGCGTGGCGTCGAAGTGCGGCGCGGCGGCAAAGTCGAGCTTTCCTTCCGCCTGCAAAATGAGCGGCCGCTCCGTGGCGCCGTAGGAAATCTGCAGCGCGCTCACGCTGAGCGCCGTCGGCTCGAGCGCGAAGCCGCCGGCTGCGTGGAAGTCCGCCCACGGCGAACGCTCGGCCGCCGGGTCCTTCGGCTCGAGGCCGGCCACCGTCACCGTGCCCTCGTATTTCGGCGGCTCTCCGTTGACGATCGTGAGCTTCCCATCCGTCGACAGCGTCACCGGGTAGTCGGGGGAGCGGGCGGAAGCCTTGGCGGTGACGGAGCCATCGGCGAAGCGCCCGAAGCTGACGCTGAGCGCGATCGGCTGGTCTTCCAGAGCGAAGTTGGCTTCGACCTTGCCGGGGCCTATGAGCGTGTCGGCCTCGACCACCGCGTCGATGCTCTCGGCGTGCCACGCGTGACCGCTGCGGCTGTCGAAGACGATCGCGCTCCCCTTGTCGATCTCCAGCCGCTCAAGCGAGATGCGCCCGGCGTCGAGCCGCCAGGAGCCGCTCAGCGCCCCCTCCCCGGCGGCAAGCTTGGCCAGATCGACGTGGAAGACCGGCCGCTCCATCGTCATCTGGATGATGCGGACCTCGCCGCGCAGAAGCGGCGCAAGCTCGACCTCCGCGCGGAAGCGCTCCATCTTCACGTCCGGCGCCGCCGGGTCCCCGACATCGACGTCGGTGAAGCTCAGAACCGGCGTCGGCAGCAGGCGGACGCTCGCCTTTCCGGCGACGGTGACGGGCCGGCCGACATAGGCCGTCGCCTCGCGCTCGAAGGTTTGCCGATACGACGTCCAATCGACAAAGTGCGGCCCTATCAGAGCCGTGAAAAGGATCACGATGATTAGAGTGCCGGCGCCAATGAAGAACTTGCTCAGCTCTCGTCTCCTCGTCGCCTAACGTCGCTTCCGGTCCGCTCGATTCAGATGAGGGCACATTTGCTTTGTTCGAACGTGATCTTGTCCGAAAATCCGGTCCCACTTGTCGCGATCATGCTCTAGCCCGTCATCCGGACGATCTTCCCCGGGTTCATGATGTTCAAGGGGTCTATCGCGGATTTGATCGCGCGCATCGTGCCAAGCGCCGAACCGAGCTCGCTTTCGAGAAACTCGATCTTGCCCTGGCCGATCCCGTGCTCGCCCGTGCAGGTGCCGTCCATGGCGATGGCGCGCGCGGCGAGCCGGGCGAGAAGCTCCTCGGCGGCCTTCATCTCGGTCGAATCCTCCGTATCGACGAGGACGCTCACGTGGAAATTGCCGTCGCCGGCGTGACCGACGATAGGCGCAAGCAGCTTCAGCCGCGC
This sequence comes from uncultured Alphaproteobacteria bacterium, assembly GCA_963739005.1. Classification (GTDB taxonomy): domain Bacteria; phylum Pseudomonadota; class Alphaproteobacteria; order Rhizobiales; family Afifellaceae; genus DASWJZ01. The sequence goes on from CAVTYQ010000007.1 coordinate 967,506, forward strand.
GAGGTCCGCCTGGGTCTCCCCGACGCAGTCAGCGAGCCGCGAGATCGGGACACAGACGTCGGTGGCGAAGATGTCGACGCCGGGCCTGAGCTCGCGTGCGGCAAAATAGGCGTCGTGCCGCGCCTGCCAGAGCTTCTGGCGATCCTCCTCGCGCGTCTCCCAGAGAAAACGGTCGCCGCCGAATTCCGCCGCGATCGCCCCGAACTCCTGCGCCTGCTCCGCAACGCCGGCCGGCGTGCCGTGGAACTCCAGGAAGAGCGCCGGGCTTTCCGGAAGGTCGAGATGCGAATGCATGTTGCAGGCCTTGACCTGCAAGGCGTCGGCAAGCTCGATCCGCGCGACTGGGATGCCGTACTGGATCGTCGCGATCACGGTGCGGCAGGCGGAGTCGACATCGGGAAAGCTGCATACCGCCGCGGAGATCGCCTGCGGTATTCCCTGCAGGCGAAGCGTCAGCTCGGTGATGATGCCGAGCGTCCCCTCCGAACCGATCAGGAGCCGCGTCAGATCGTAGCCGGCGGCCGTCTTCTTGGCGCGATTCGCGGTCTTCAGAAGCGAGCCGTCGGGCATGACCGCCGTCAGGTTCAGGACATTGTCCTTCATGGTGCCGTAGCGCACCGCATTGGTGCCGGAGGCGCGTGTCGACGCCATGCCGCCGAGGCTCGCGTCGGCGCCCGGATCGATCGGAAAGAAGAGGCCGGAATCGCGAAGATGCGCGTTCACCTGCTTGCGCGTCACCCCCGGCTCGACCACGCAGTCGAGATCCTCCGCGTGGACGGCAACGATGCGGCTCATGCGCGAAAGGTCGATAGAGATTCCGCCGAACGGCGCGTTCAGATGCCCTTCGAGCGACGAGCCGGTGCCGAAGGGGATGATGGGGGTCAGATGATCGGCGCAGACGCGGACGACCTCCTGCACTTCCGCCGCGTTCTCCGCGAAGACGACGGCGTCGGGCGGCTGGTTCGTGAGCCAGGTGGTGGTGTGGCCGTGCTGCTCGCGTACGGACGCGGCCTCGGAGAGGCGCTCGCCGAACCGCTGCTTCAGGACCGCGACGGCGAGCCCAATTCCGCTCTCGTTGCGCCGTGCCGCTGCGGCGGATTTCATGGGTAGGACTGCTCCGTTTGTCGCGCCGAAAATAGCAAGAAGACTCCAATGCTGTCCAAAGCGCCAGCCTGAAATCACAAATTGTGAATACGGGGCCGCGCCATCGAAGCGGTGCACCCGGAATCGGGCCGGATTGCGCCGCCGTTCTCGGCCCGACGCCGACGCCGGCGCGGAGCGTCAAGAATAGTGGTTGCGGACCACTGCGGAGGCGATCTCAGGCGAGTCGATCACGCCGACCACGTCGTCCGGCCGCGGCACGGCGCCGGCCGGCTTGACCACGATCGCGAAAGACCGCGCCCGGCGGCTCATGCGCGAGATGATGGCGTTCAGGATGCTGGTTTCCGGTGCGATGACGAAGTCGTCGGACACGATGTCGCGGAGCGTCTGCACGCCGTTTGCGGCCGGCGCGTAGGGCACCGCCGCGAAGCGGACGAAGCCGGCGATGCGCCCCTCGTCCGCAACCACGATGTGGGTGTTGGGCTTCCCCAGCACCGCGTTGAGCGCCTCTCCGATCGGCATGTCGATCGGGAGCACGACGAAGTTGCGGCTCATCAGGTCGCGCGCCTGCTGCACGAGATACATATTGGTGTGCCGAATCGTGGGGATCGGGCGCCCGCGGTTCCGGAGCTTGACGGTGTAGATGTTGTCCGCGATGAGCGCCCGCCTGATGCCGACGGCAAGCGCGACGGTCAGCACCAGCGGCACGATGACGTTGTAGTCGCGCGTCATCTCGAAGATCATCACGATCGCGGTCATCGACGCGCCGGTGGCGCCGCCGACGAGCGCGCCCATCCCCACCACCGCGTATTCGATGACCGAGAAGCTCGCGTTCGGAAAGATCATCTGTCCAAGCGTCCCGAGACCGGCGCCAAGCGTCGCGCCGATGAAGAGCGACGGCGAAAAGACGCCGCCCGAAGCGCCGGCGCCGAGACTGATCGTCGTTGCGAGGAGCTTGCCGAGGCAGAGCGCCGCCAGGAGAAGGACGGTCCACGGCGTCCCATCCAGGATCGCCTGGATGCTCGCGTAACCGACGCCGGCGGTGTGCAGGTGACCGGTGGCGAGATAGAAGCCGTAAGCGAGCAGACCGATCAGCAGCATGCCGACCACGTTCTGCGTATAGGCATTGCCGGGGAGCGTCGGGAAGAAGTCCTCGCAGAACGCGAGCGTCCTGATGAACGCCCAGGATGCGAAACCGGCAGAGATTCCGAGAAGGACGAAGCCGGTCAGCTCAATCGGGTTGATCGGCGGTGATGGTGGCAGGGCCGCCGCGGGAACGAAGAAAGCCGGATCGAGGCCGAAGGCGAGACGCCCGATCGACGTCGCCGTCGCCGTCGCCACCACGACCGGCAGGAACGTGCGGTTGCTGACTTCCGGCAGGAGAAGCTCGACGGCGAACATCACGCCGCCGAGCGGCGTATTGAAGGTCGCGGCGATGCCGGCGCCCGCGCCGGCCGATAAAAGCGTGATCTTTTGCCAGGTCGGAAGCTTGAGCGCGCGCGCGAGCGTGGAGCCGAACGACGCGCCGATCTGGATGATCGGCCCCTCGCGCCCGACCGACGCTCCGCTTCCGATCGAAATCGCCGAAGCGATCGACTTCACCACCGCGACGACGCCGCGCACGTCGCCCTTGTTGTGATAGACGGCGTACATCACCTCCGGCACGCCATGGCCCTTCGCCTCCGGCGCGAAGGTCTGCACCAGCCAGATCACGACCAGGCCGCCAACGACCGGGGCCAGGATGACGAACGGACCCCACGGGTTCAGGAAGTCAAAGTGGTTGGCGTCGCTGGTCGCGGAGAAGATGCCGAGAAAGAACGCGTTGTGGACGAGCGCGATCATCGCCCGGAAGATGACGGCGCCCAGTGCGGCAACGACGCCGATGATGCATGCGAGCACGCAAAGGACAGGTAAGCTCAGCGTCCTTTCCTGCGCAGCGGCATCGACATCGGACGGGCCAGGCCCCCCCGCAAGTTGGTCTGGTTGGGCCGGGATGTCCGTCACGAAAGAAGTCCTTCCAACTTCGCAGGCGCCGAGAGAGGGGCGAAATGTCGGGCTCGGCGGGGCAATCCGGGGTCGGAAGCTCCGGGGGCCGATCCTCTGCTCCTGCACGGGCGGCCGCCTCCGCGTCAACCCCGCAGAAGACTAATCCTCCGCCGGCTGCCTGCGTGACAAGCGAGAACGGGTGTTGGTGGGCGCGGCAGTTCCCCGCAGCGGAAACCGTCTAGCGGATTTGCCACGCCGCGATCAGCGCCCCTTCGGGGCCGGAGACGGGATCGCCCTTCGGCAAGGCGAGCGCCGCGATCAGGCGTCTGGCCTCGGCGAGCGGATATTCGCCAGGCCGCGTGATGCGGCCGCTCTGGCCCAGCGGATAACCGCCAACCACGGTGAATCCGCCGCGCTTCTCGGAGAGCCGCTTATGGCCGACGCCGGCCGGGACCGCGACAACGTCGCCGGCCTTGAACGTCACCTTGATCCCACCGTCGCCGCCGAAGCCGACCTCCGCCTCGCCTTCGACGCAGCCGAGCACCTCGTGCCCGGTCACGTGGAAGTGCCAATAGTCGAAAATGCCGTCGACCCAGTTGCCGACCCAGTCGTTCTCGCGAAAGAGCGCCTGGCAGGCGCTCGCGGTTTGGAGCGCCGGCGCCAACGCTTGCAAATAGATGAGCAGCGGAAGCGGACTGTTGGGAATCTCGCTGTCGGGCGCGAATTCGAAGCGTTGAACCTTGCTTTCCATGGCGGGCTTCCCGTCATTGTCACGGCGAAGAGTGGCCTTCCGCCCTATATAGCGAGCAGGGCCGGACCGGTCCCGGGCCACCCTCGCGTCAACGGCTTCGTTGCCCTATTGTTCACGGGGATTGCCCGAATCGACGGTTTTTCCCCTTCCCAAGGCCGATGACGGAAACTGCCCGCCGCGAAGACCCTGCCGACCTCCCCGTCCCGCGGCCGGGCGGCATTGCTGCGCGCGCGCTCGCGGGGAGCGCCAAGCCGTGGCTCGAAAAGCTCAACCCGGAGCAGTTGCAGGCGGTCGAGCACACCGACGGTCCGCTTCTCGTTCTCGCCGGGGCCGGCACCGGCAAGACGCGGGTGCTGACATCAAGGATCGCGCATATCCTCGCGACCGGCCGCGCCTTCCCCTCGCAGATCCTTGCGGTCACCTTCACCAACAAGGCGGCGCGCGAGATGAAGAGCCGCGTCGCCAGGCTGATCGGCGAAGGCCGCGCCGAGGGGATGCCGTGGCTCGGCACGTTCCATTCGATCGGCGTCAAAATCCTTCGCCGCCATGCCGAGATGGTGGGTCTCAGGACCGACTTCACCATCCTCGACACCGACGACCAGATCCGGCTCCTGAAGCAGATCATCACCGCCAACAACATCGACGAGAAGCGCTGGCCGGCGCGCCAGCTCGCCTCCGCGATCGACGGCTGGAAGAACCGCGGGCTGACGCCCGACAAGATTCCCGACGGCGAGGCTTACGCTTACGCAAACGGCAAGGGGCGCGAACTCTACACCGAGTATCAGCAGCGGCTGAAGACGCTGAACGCCGCCGATTTCGGCGACCTGCTCCTGGAATGCCTGCGGCTCTTTAAGGAGCACGCGGATGTGCTCGCCGACTACCAGAAGCGCTTCCGCTACATGCTGGTCGACGAATACCAGGACACCAACGTTGCGCAGTATCTGTGGCTGCGGCTCCTGGCGCAGGGAAACGCGAAGCCGAACCTCTGCTGCGTCGGCGACGACGACCAGTCGATCTACGGATGGCGCGGCGCGGAGGTCGACAACATCCTCCGCTTCGAGCGCGACTTTCCCGGCGCGACCGTGATCCGGCTCGAACGGAACTACCGCTCGACCGGCCACATCCTCGCGGCCGCCTCGGGACTGATCGCGCACAACGAAGGCCGGCTCGGGAAGACGCTCTTCACCGATACGGCGGAGATGGGCGCGAAGGTCGCCGTCACCTCCGGATGGGATTCCTCTGAGGAGGCGCGCGCCGTCGGCGAGGACATCGAGCAGCTGCAGCGGCAGGGCGTCTCGCTCAACGACATGGCGATCCTGGTGCGCGCGTCCTACCAGATGCGCGAGTTCGAAGACCGCTTCATCACGCTCGGGCTGAACTACCGCGTGATCGGCGGCCCGCGCTTCTACGAGCGCATGGAGATCCGCGATGCACTCGCCTATCTCCGCGCGACAGCGAATCCTTCCGACGACCTCGCCTTCGAGCGCATCGTCAACACGCCGAAGCGGGGCTTGGGCGCCTCCACCATTCAGTTCATCCATTCTCACGCGCGCGCCCGCAGCATCCCCCTGATGGCGGCGGCGGGCGAACTGGTGCTGACGGAGGAAATCAAGGCGAAGCAGCGGCAGGCGCTCTCCGATCTCCTGAAGAGCTTTTCACGCTGGTCGAGCCTCGTCGAATCGACGCGCCACATCGATCTCGCCGAAATGATCCTGGAGGAATCCGGCTACACGGAGATGTGGCAGATGGACCGCTCGGCCGAGGCGCCGGGGCGGCTGGAGAATCTGAAAGAGCTCATCAACAACATGGGCGAGTACGAGTTGCTCGGCGGGTTCCTCGAGCACGTCTCGCTGGTCATGGACGCCGAGCGCGGCGAGAACGACGAGGCCGTCTCCATCATGACGCTGCATTCGGCGAAGGGGCTGGAGTTCGACATCGTCTACCTCCCCGGTTGGGAGGAAGGGCTCTTTCCCTCGCAGCGGACGATCGACGAGAACGGCAAGGCCGGTTTGGAGGAGGAGCGACGGCTCGCCTATGTCGGCCTGACCCGGGCCAGGAAGCACGCGAAGATCTGGTTCGTCGCCAACCGCCGCACGCACGGGCTTTGGCAATCGACGGTGCCGTCGCGCTTCCTCGATGATCTTCCCGAGGCGCATGTCGACGTGTCGGAGCCGGCGAGCTACGGCGGCTATGGCGCGGGTGGCATGGGCGGCTACGGCGTCTCACGCTTCGACAACATGGAGCCGTTCAACTCCGCCTATCGCACGCCCGGCTGGCAGCGCGCGCAGACCAACAAGGGCAGAGCCGATCCGCGCAAGCGCGTGGAGCGCGAGCCGGTGACGATCGAAGGCGACCTCGTGGCGCGGAGCGTCATCGGCGGGAACTCGCGCTTTTCTTCCGGCGACCGGGTGTTCCACCAGAAATTCGGCCCCGGCACCGTCGCCGCCGTCGACGGCAACAAGCTCACCGTCGATTTCGACAAGGCCGGGCAGAAGCGCGTGGTCGACAGCTTCGTCGAGGCGGCCTAGCGCATTTGAGGCTTGACGTCTGAATGACTAGGCGTCACATGTGACGCATGAGCGAACGGAGTACACCTTCTTCGTCGAGCAAGCGGATGCGCGACTACCGCGCGCGGATGCGGGCAAAAGGCCTGCGGCCAGTTCAGATTTGGGGCTACGACACGAGCGCACCGGGGTTCAGGGAAGAGCTGGACCGCGAGTTCGCCGCGATCCGCGAAAGCCCGGAGGAACAAGAAATCCTGGATTGGATCGAGCAGGTCGCCGATTGGCCGAGGGATTGAGGCGCGGCGATATCGTCGTGGTTGCTATTCCCGGCGAGTATGGCAAGCCGCGCCCGGCCGTAGTTGTCCAAAGCGATTTCCTGTCAGGCCAATCTGACGGCGTTATCGTCTGCCCGATAACTAGCCGACTTGTCGACGCAGAAAGAACGCGGCCACGCTTGCATCCTGATGACCAAAATGGGCTGCGGCGGCCCTCGCAGGTCATGTCAGACAAAGTCACGACCGTTCATTTGCGCAAAGTCGGATCGAGGATCGGCAGAGTCACTGTAGATGATCTGCAGAAGATCGATTTCAGCCTAAGTCTTGTGCTCGGCTTCCTCGACTAACCGAGAGCGCGATCTCGGAACGCGGTTACCGCCCTTCTCCGCCTAGCGCCTCCATCTTTGCGAGCCAGCGCTTGCGCCCGGCGTCGCCCTTCGCGCCGACCATGCCGACGAGGCTCTCGCGGATCGGCTTGATGCCGACGAACTTCAGGATGTTGCGTTCGAGGCTCTTCAGGCTGTGCGCGCCGAAATACCAGCGATAGACAAGCGCGGGCATGCCCATCGTCACCACGACGCGCGCCGAGCGGCCTTTCAGCAGCCCAACGGGCGGAAATCCCTTCGCATTCTCCAGGTCTGGAACCGCAAAGCGCGGCCTCGCGACCTGCTCGAGGAAGCCCTTGAGAAGCGCCGGCATGCCGCCGAGCCAGAGCGGATAGATGATGACGAGGTGCTCGGCCCAACGGATATCGTCCTGCGCGAGCAGGATGTCCGGGCACGGCACGCCTGATTGCCATTCGGCCTGCGAGCGCAGCAGCTCGAATTTCAGCGATGCGACATCGATCCGCCGCACGTCGTGCCCGGCAGCGCGCGCTCCGCTCTCATACGCGCTCGCGAGCACCCGGCAGAACCGCTCGGGGCTCTTGTCCGGATGCCCCTGGATGATGACGATGTTCTTCGCCATGGCGGCTACCCTTCGAGTTCGAAGCGCTGTATGAAGGGTCGCGGGACCAGCCGAATTGATGTGCCGCAAGGGAACGCGCCGCCCGACATGACACTAAAGGCCACGCTCACCGCCGCCTTTCCCGAGGCGCGGCGCATCTCGAATTTCCTCGAGCGCGACTATGGCGATGCCGGCGTCGCCGTCTCGCTCGACGAGCGCGCCGACGGGCTCTGGTCGGTCGACGCGTATTTCGAAGCGGGCGCGGCGGAGGAGATCGCGGCGGCCGTGCGCGACGGCCTCGGCAGCGACGCTTTCGGCGCGCCGCTCGACGTCGCGACCCTTCCCGACGAGGACTGGGTCGCGGCTGGTCATGCGGCGCTCAAGCCAATCGCGGCTGGGCGCTTCCTTCTGCATGGCAGCCACGATCGTTGGCGCGTGCCGGCCGCGGCGATGCGGATCGAGATCGACGCCGGACGGGCATTCGGCACCGGCCACCACCCGACCACGACTGGGACGCTCTTCACCCTCGACCGGCTGATGCAGCGCTGGCGTTTCAAAAGGCCTCTCGATCTTGGCACCGGCTCGGGCGTGCTTGCCATCGCGATGGCGAAAGTGCTGCGCCGCCCCGTCGTCGCCACCGACATCGATCCGGTCGCAATCGCTGTGGCGCGGGAGAACGCGCAGCGGAACGGCGTCGCGGGCTTTCTGCGCTTCGCGACGGCACCGGGTGTCGAGGCGCGCATCATCCGCGACGGCGCGCCCTTCGACCTCGTTGCCGCCAATATCCTCGCGGAGCCGCTGATGGCGCTGGCGCCACGCCTTGCGCCGCTCGTCACGAAGCGTGGAATTCTGGTGCTTTCTGGACTGCTCCCGTATCAGCGCGAGCGTGTCGTGGCTGCCTATCGGGCGCAAGGAATGCGGCTCGCCGCCGCGCGCATTTTCGACGGCTGGGCCGTCCTCCTGCTGCGAAAACCCTGATCCCGACCGCCTTCGACACGTGGCAATTACGATCCGCGACATGCTAAGAGCGCCGCCATGTTCCAGAGCTTCATCGACACTGCCGATCCCACCAAAGGCGCCGAGCGCGCCGCAGCCCTTCGCGCCAAGCTCAAGGAGCTCGGTCTCGACGGCTTCATCGTGCCCCGCGCCGACGAGCATCAGGGCGAATACGTGCCGAAGGCGTCGGAGCGCCTCGCCTGGCTGACCGGCTTCAGCGGCTCGGCCGGAACGGCGGTCGTGCTCGCCGACAAGGCGGCGATCTTCGTCGACGGCCGCTATACGCTGCAGGTGCGCGAGCAGGTCGACACCAATGTGTTCGCGCCGGTCGCCGTAATGGAGACGTCGGTCGCCGACTGGCTGAAGGCGAACGTCACAAAGGGGCAGCGCATCGCCTACGACCCCTGGCTGATGACGCGCGCGCAGGTGCGCCAGATCAAGAAGAGCCTCGAGAGCGCCGGCGCGGAGCTCGTCGCAGTCGACGAGAATCCGCTCGACGCGGTGTGGAGCGACCGGCCCGGACCGCCGCTCGCCGCCGTCTTCGAACAACCGGAGACGCTCGCCGGCAAGCCGGTCGACGCGAAGATCAAGGAGGCGAGCGGAATCGTCGCGGAGAAGCGCGCCGACGTCGCCATCCTGACCGACCCGGCATCGATCGCCTGGCTCTTCAACATCCGCGGCAACGACATCGGGCATACACCCTCCCCGCTCGCCTTCGCCGCCATCCACGCGGAAGGCCGCCCGGAGTTCTTCATCGACGGGCGCAAGCTCTCAAACGCCGTGCGCGACCGGCTCGAAAGCTTCGCCGACGTGCGCGAGGCGCGCGATTTCTCAAATCGCCTGACGGCGCTTGGGAGCGAGAAGCGGAAGGTGCTCTTCGACCCGCAGGGCTCTGCGGAAGCGGTGGCGCGGCTCGTCGAAGACGCCGGCGGCACGATCGTGGAATCCGCCGATCCGGTCCAACTGCCGAAGGCGAAGAAGAACGCCGCCGAGCTCCAGGGCGCGCGGGCCGCGCATCTTCGCGACGGCGTCGCCATGGCGCGCTTCCTCCGCTTCGTGGAGACGAGCGCGCCGGGTTCGCTGACCGAGATCGACGCGGCGAAGGCGCTCGAAACGTTTCGCGCGGAGACCGCGGCGGAAGCCGGCACGCCGCTCGCCGATCTCGCCTTCGACGCGATCTCCTCGACCGGACCGAACGGCGCGATCAACCACTACCGCGTCACCGAGCGCACCGACCGCCGGCTCGAAGAGGGCGACCTCTATCTGATCGATTCCGGCGGACAGTATCGCGACGGCACCACCGACGTCACCCGCACCGTGCCGATCGGCGCGCCTTCGCGCGAGCGCCTCGACCTCTTCCGCGACCGCTTCACCCGCGTGCTTCGGGGCCACATCGCAATCGCGATGGCGCGCTTCCCGAAGGGCACGACCGGCGCGCAACTCGATCCCTTCGCGCGCCACGCGCTCTGGCAGGCGGGCCTCGACTTCGACCACGGCACCGGCCACGGCGTTGGCGCTTATCTCTCAGTGCACGAAGGGCCGCAGCGGATCGCCAAGACCGGCAGCGCGCCGCTCGAGCCGGGCATGATCATCTCCAACGAGCCTGGCTATTATGTCGCCGGCGATTTCGGCATCCGCATCGAGAACCTCGTCGTCGTGCGCGAGGCGGAGCCGGTGCCGGGCGGCGACCGGCCCATGCATTCGTTTGAGACGATCACGCTCAGCCCCATCGACCGCCGTTTGATCGATCCGTTGCTGATGGCGCCAGCCGAGATCGCCTGGCTCGACACCTACCACCAGCGCGTCTTCGGCGCGCTCTCTGGCTGGCCGACGCTGTCGGCCGAAGACCGCGTCTGGCTCGAAGCGGCCTGCCGGCCGATCGTGGGCTAAGCGAACAGCTCCTTGGCGGCGGCCTCGCCGCAGGTTATGGCGACCAGCCAGCGCGCAACGCGCCGCGCCGGGACGGTGAGTTCCGCCGCGTCGGCATGGATGAGGAAATAGGCGCAGCCGCTTTCGTCGGCAGTGCCGAATGGGGCCACGAGCTTCCCCTCCCCGAGCCAGCGACCGACAAGCGGCTGCCGCCCGATCCCAAGACCGAGCCCCTCGCTCACCGCGTGAAGCACCTGCTCGGTCCCGTCGAGCACGAGCGGATCCTGCAGCGGCGGCGGCGCGACGCCGTGCGCCTGTGTCCACTCGCGCCATTCTTCCGGGTGCGCGGCGTTGACGATCAGGCGATGTTCTTTGAACGAGGTCTCGGGATCGGCGTCGGGGCCAAGGAGCCCTGGCGGGCACACCGGAAACGCCTGCTCGCCGAAGAGACGAACTGCGTTCAGGCCGCTCCAGCTTCCCTGCCCGTAGCGGATGCCGAGTTCGACCTGCTCGCGGCGCAGATCTACGACACGGTTCGACGGGATCATCTGCAGGTTGATCTCGGGAAGCGCGGCCTCGAGCTGCCCCAGCCTCGGGATGAGCCAGAGCGTCGCAAGCGAGGTCGGGAGCGTGAGCGAAACGCGGCAGACCGGCCCGGCAAGCGCCTCCGTCGCACGGCGGATGCGCGAGAAGGCCGGATCGATCTCGTCGAAATAGGTCTGCCCGGCGAGCGTCAGACGCACCGCGTTTCCGGCGCGATCGAAGAGGCGCACGCCGAGATGGTCCTCAAGCTTGCGAACCTGATGGCTGACCGCCGACTCGGATAGACCGAGCGCGCCGGCGGCCTCGCGGAAGCGGCCGCAGCGGGCCGCCGCGTGAAAGCTCCTTAGTGCGTGAAGAGGCGGAAGCTGGGAAAGCCGTTCTTCCGACATTGGCACCTCCAGCATGAATGCTGTTCATGCTTCCTTGCGCACTGCGCGTTCGGAAACTCGCTCTTTAGCGCATAAATCAATCTCAAGGAAGATTGGCGGAAACCGATCTTCATGAACAGCGCTCAAGGAGCCCAACCATGAACCCGCTTTCAAGAATCTTTGGAGGACGGCGCAGGCGGCTTGGAATTCGCGATCTGAGGGCCTTGCCGCCGGAGCTTCTTCTCGACATCGGCGTCGAGCCGGATCGAATCGGCGCCGTCATGCTGCAAGCACGCCGCGCCGCCCCGAAAGCGCGCCGGGCGAAGGCCCCGGATTTCGCCCTGCCGGGTCTCTCAAACAGCGCCTGGCCCTATCCCTGGCGGGGCGCCCGCTGAAGGCGCCTCCCTCAGAGCCCCGCCGCCCTGAGTAGCGCCACCGTCACCGCGGCAAGAACGAGCGTCGGCATGATGGAGAAACGCGTCGCGGCGGCGACCGTCACCGCTGCCGCGATGGTCTCGGCGACGCCCGTCGCAAGGACCGCAGGTGCGACGAGCGCGGTGATGACGGCAACCGGTACGGCATCTAGCGCTGCTTCGACGCGGCGGTCGACGCACGCGAAGCGGGAGAGGATCAGATGCCCGGCGACACGCGTGCCGTAGCTACCGACCGCCAGCACCAGGATCAGGAGCAGCGTCAGCGGGTCGACGCTCACGCGCGCGCTTCCTTCGGCTTGGCGAGAAGGGCGGCGACGCCCATGCCGGCGACCGCACCGACGGCGAAGTGCCAGGGCGCGCCGACAACGAGATATGTGACAAGCGCCGCGCTGGCGCTCGCGAGGATCACCGGCAGCGCGTTCCGCCGCTTGCGGAAGCCGACGACCAGATAGAGGAAATAGCCGGTGACCAGGAAGTCGAGGCCGATCGTCTCGGGCCGTTGAATCTGATTGCCGATGACGGCGCCGACCAGGGTCGTCGCGCTCCAGTTCAGATAAAGCGGCACGCCGAGTCCGAAATAGTAGGGCACGCTCAGACGCTCCCCGCCTTTCAGCTCGGCGAACGCGTAGGCCGGATCGGTGAGCAGCGTGAAGCCGAGATAGCGTTCCGCCGGCGACCAATGCCGCATCTTGCGGCCGACGGCCGCGCTATAGAGCACGTTGCGGAGATTGACCGCCAATGCGGAGAACAGAATCGTCCAGAACGGCAGCGGGCTTGCCCAGAATTCGAGCGCAACGAACTGCGCCGCGCCGCCATAGACGGTCGCGCTCATCAGCACGCTTTCCGCGACGCTGATCCCCTTCTTCACCGCAAGCGCACCGAACACGAGCCCGAACGGAATCGTGGCGACGAGGACCGGGAAGATATCGCGTGCCCCGTGGAGGAAATCCGCGACGTCAGCACGACGCGCGGAGCCGCTGGCATCTCGCTTGAGCATCGGCGGAAGCTAGGTCAGCGGCGCTGACCTGTCGCGTTCTTTCGGCTGACCGCGCGATTCAATTCCGCTGAATGGCGGGCGGCGCGGCAGCGCTTTCTACTCCCCTTTCAGGAGCTTGCTCAGGACCCACGCGTCATCGGGATTGTTCGAGGCGATGTCGTCGATCCTCCAGGTTCCCCCTTCCTTGAGGAGGCTGTAAGTCAGCTCCGTCCCGTAGTCGAAGTTGGTGAATTCGACGACGATCGTCGCCTTGTCGCCCGACACCTCTTCGGAGGTGATCGAAAGGTCCTTGAGGGCGTAGTCCTGTGCGGAGATGACCGGATCGAAATCGAGCGCGCCGACTTCGTCGGAGCTGGAGCGAGCGTTGTAGTCGGCGAAAAGCTTGTTCAGCTCGTTGGTCAGGATCGCCGGGTTGTCTTCGATCGCGGTGAACTTCGCCTGCGGATCGAGATACTGCTTGTAGATGCCGTCGATGAGGTCGGAGGGGCCATCGGCCCACGCTGGCTGGCCGACAATGGCGGAAAAGAGAGCCAGGGCGAAAACTACCGCACGCATCGGCAAACCTCGCAGGCGAAACGAATCCATCATAGCGCAACGCAGTGGCGGGCAGATAGCTGGCGGTGGCCTACTCTCCCTCCAGGATCCTGCTCAGCACCCAGGCACGGCCCGGCTCAGCCAATTCGATGTCGTCGATCTTCCACGCGCCCGCCTCGCGGACGAGGCGATAGGTCAGCTCGATCGGATCGTCGAAGTTCAGGAACCGTACCACAACCGTCGCCGTGTCGCCCGCAACGGCCTCCGAGGCGATCGAGAAATCCTTCAGCGCGTAGTCCTGGCCGGCGACGAACGGATCGAAATCGAGATTGCCGACGTAGTCGGCACTTGAGCGCTTATCGTCTTCGGCGAAGAGCTCGTTCAGATGCTTGCTCACGAACGGTCGTCCGACCTCGCTCGGCGCGCCAAGCTCGCGGGGCGTGAGATAGAGGTCGTAGAGACGCCGTAATCGCATCGGAAGGGCTGTCGGCTTTTGCGGGCTGCGCGCCGAAAACGCATAAGACCACAAAGACGAAAGCCGCAGCACGCATCGGCGACCCCGTGGCACGCGAGACATGATCATACACCGCGGGCGGTCGTGCGAGCGCACCAGCGTTCTTCCCGAAAAGACCTCCATCTTTCCACTTTCCGGACACAACTGATTTCCGCGGTCCGCGTTTCCAACGGTGGAGGTCTGAAGAGGAGATTAGCCATGAAAGCGATTATGACGGGCGTCGCGCTCGCGGCGCTCATTGCCGGTTCTCCTGCAATTGCAGCCGGTAAGTGGCAGCAGGTCGCGCAAGCGGATCAGCAGCCGGTGCAGTCCCAGGAGATGCAGGCAGCGCCCGCCTGCCCGGAGGGCCAGACATGCCCGGCCGATTTGACGGCTGGAGCCGCCGGCCAACCGGCGACGACGGGCAGCCTGCCGGCTCAGCCGGACGCGACCGACACCGCGAAAAGCGATACGCCGCAGGACGCCACCAATCAGTTGGCGGCTCAGCAGCCTGCCGGCAAATTCCTGGATGAGCAGAGCGACAACGCGGTCCTTGCCTCCGAGCTGATGGGGCAGACCGTATACGACTCCGCCGACAACTCCCTCGGCGACATCAACGACATCATCTGGACCGACGACGGCAACATCCAGGGCGTGGTCGTCGGTGTCGGCGGCTTTCTCGGCATCGGTGAGAAGAGCGTCGCCGTCAACTACAACGCGCTCAACATCACCACCGACGAGAACGGCAAGAAGAAGCTCGTGCTCGATGCAACGTCAGACGAGCTCGCCGCCGCGCCCGAATTCGTGACCACCGCGCAGAAGCTGGCGGAGGCACGGGCGCAGCAGCCGCCCGCCGCCGACCAGAGCGCCGGCGGCCTCGCGCCGGTGCAGCCGCCGGCACAACCGGCCCAGTAGCCGACGCTTCAAAATCCGAAGAGCCTGCCGGTACCCGCCGGCGGGCTCTTTCTTCCCGGACGCTCGTAGCGGGAGCGGCTAGCTCCCGACCCGCTTGAGCCACGCATCCTCGTCGATGACCTCGATGCCGAGCTCGGTGGCCTTCTTGAGCTTCGAGCCGGCGCCGGGACCGGCGACGACGAGGTCGGTCTTCGCCGAGACGGAGCCCGCGACCTTGGCGCCAAGCCGCTCGGCCATGGCCTTCGCCTCATCGCGTGTCATCTTCTCCAGCGAGCCGGTGAAGACCACGGTCTTGCCGGCGACAGGCGAGTCGCTTGCGACCGCTTCCATCGGCTGCGGCGTCACTTCCTTCAAGAGCCGGTCGAGTTCTTCCTGGTTATGCTCTTCGTGGAAGAACTGCACGATCGCCTCGGCCACGACCGGGCCGATCCCCTCGATGCCGTCGATCTCGGCGAGCGCGGCTTCGTCGCCGTGCGCGGCGGCGGTGGCGGTCTTGCGGAGCGAATCGAAGTTGCCAAAGTGGCGCGCCAGGAGCCGCGCGTTGGTCTCGCCGATATGGCGGATGCCAAGCGCGTGGATGAAGCGGTTGAGCTCCACCTCGCGACGCGCCTCGATCGCGCGCATCAGATTATTGATTGACGTTTCCTTGTGACCCTCGCGGCCTTCGAGCATCGCCGGCGTGAGCTTGAAGATGTCGGAGGGATGCTTGATCAGGCCGTCGCGGTAGAACGCCTCGATCTGCTTGAAGCCGAGCCCTTCGATGTCGAATGTGTCGCGGCCGACGAAATGGCGGAGCCGTTCCACCGCCTGCGCCGGGCAGATCAGCGTGCCGGTGCAGCGGCGGACGGAATCCTCGCGCCCGGTGTTGGGATTGATCTCGCGCACGGCGTCGCTACCGCATTCCGGACACTTGGTCGGAAACTTGTAAGGCGTCGCACCGGATGGGCGTTGCGCGAGGATCACGTCGACGATCTGCGGGATGACGTCGCCGGCGCGCTCCACAATCACCGTGTCGCCGATCCTTATGTCCTTGCCCTCGCGGATCGGCTCGCCGTCATTGCCGATCCCCTTGATGTAATCCTCGTTGTGGAGCGAGGCGTTCTGCACCACGACGCCGCCGACGGTGATGGGGCGGAGTTTTGCCACCGGCGTCAGCGCTCCGGTGCGGCCGACTTGTATGTCGATCCCCTCGAGCACCGTCGTCGCGCGCTCGGCGGCGAACTTGTGCGCGATCGCCCAGCGCGGCTCGCGCGAGACGAAGCCGAGGCGGTTCTGTAGACTGAGGTCATCAACCTTATAGACGACGCCGTCGATGTCGTAACCGAGCGAGGCGCGCTTCGCCTCCATGTCGCGATGGAAGGCGAGCGCCTGCTCCGCGCCTTCGATGCGCTTGATCCTCGGGTTGACCGGGAAGCCCCATTTCCGGATCGCCGCCAGCATGCCGAACTGCGTGTCGGCCGGCATTCCGCTCATCTCGCCCCAGCCCCAGGCGAAGAAGTGGAGCGGGCGCTCGGCGGTGATCTTCGGATCGAGCTGGCGGAGTGCGCCCGCCGCGGTGTTCCGCGGATTGACGAAGGTGCGCCCTCCCCGCTCCGCCTCGCGCCTGTTCAGTTCCGCGAAGTCGGCGTGCGTCATGTAGACCTCGCCACGAATCTCGGCGACGACAGGCGCGCCCTTCGGCAACCGCTTTGGGATCTCACCGATTGTGCGGAGATTGGCGGTGACATCCTCGCCTTCGGTGCCGTCGCCGCGCGTCGCGCCGAGAACGAACTCGCCGTCCTCGTAGCGAAGCGATGAAGAGAGCCCGTCGATCTTCGGCTCGGCGACATAGGGAAGCGGCTTCTCCTCCGGCCATTTCAGGAAGCGGCGCACGCGCGCCATGAAGTCGACCACGTCTTCCTCGGAAAAGGCGTTGCCGAGCGAGAGCATCGGAATCGAATGCCGCACCTTCTTGAAGCGGCCGCTCGGCTTGGCGCCGACGCGCTTCGACGGCGAGTCGGCGCGGACGAGGTCGGGAAAGCGCGCTTCGATCGCGAGGTTGAGCTGGCGGAGCGCGTCATAGTCCGCGTCGGTGACGGTCGGCTGGTCTTCCTGATAGTAGCGCTTGTCGTGCTCGACGATCTCGGCGGCAAGCCGCTCAAGCTCCGCCGCCGCCTCGGTGGAGGTCAGCTTCTCGACCGGCTTCTTGTCAGCTCCGCCTCGCGCCATCTCGATTTCCTGCTCCGCTCAAACCGCGCTTTTGGCCGAGCGTTCCACGACAGCGGCATTTTCTGGCGTCCGGCGCACAAAGAATAGCCCCGAGAGGAAAAGCACGGCGCCGAGGATGAAGGAGATTCCGGGGAAGATGAAAGGCGCATGCGGGCCAACGAAGTAGCCGAAAAGCCCGGCGGCTACCGGCGCGCCGATGATCCCGGTCGCCGTTGCGATAGCCATCAAGACGCCCTGCACCAGCCCCTGCTCGTTTGCCGGCACCGCCTTCGATGCAAGCGCCTGGATGGCCGGCCCGGAGCAGCCCCAGCCGACGATATGGAAAACCATGATGGCGTAGACCATCCAGCCACGCGTGGCGAAGGCGTAGAGCACGAAGGCGATCGCGGCGGCGACGAGGCCCATGACAAGCGTCCGCCATTCGCCGAGGCGCGGCACGATCACGCGGATCAGGCCACCCTGCACGATGGCAACGAGAACGCCGACGGCGGCGAGCGATACGCCGACCTCGAAAGGCCCCCAACCAAAGCGGTAGCTCGAAAAGAGCACCCATGTCGCTTCAAGTCCGCGCTCGGCAAGATTGGAAAGGAACGAGACGGCGATCAACGCGGCGACAGCCGGATAGGCGGCGACCTTGATGAAGGCGCCGACCGGGTTGGCGTCGCGGAAACTGAAGGCGCGGCGGTTCTCCGGCTTCAGCGATTCCGGCAGGACGAAGAAGCCGAAGAGGCAATTGACCAGCGACAGAGAGGCGGCGACGGCGAAGGGGACGCGCGGCCCGATCTCGCCCAAAAGCCCGCCGATAACCGGCCCGGCGATGAAGCCGACGCCGAAAGCGGCGCCGATCAGCCCGAAATTCTGTGCGCGCTTTTCCGGCGGGCTGATGTCGGCGATGTAGGCGGAGGCGGCGGTGACGGTCGCGCCGAAGGTGCCGGAGAGGGCGCGGGCCAGCACCAGCCACCAAAGGTTCGGCGCGAGCGCCAGGATCACGTAGTCCACGCCGAGCGCGGCGAGCGAGATCAGGATGACGGGCCGCCGCCCGAAGCGATCGGAAAGCGCGCCGAGCGCCGGGCTCGCGAGAAAGTTCATCAGATAGTAGACGCCGACGATGAGGCCGTAGAACGTCGAAGCCTGCGAGACCCTGCCGCCCAGCATCGACTCGACGAGCCGCGGCATGATCGGAAACACGATGCCGATCCCCACCATGTCGATGAAGACCGTCACCACGATCACGGCGAGGCTGGCTTGGCGAAGCTTCACGGGAAATCCGCGGGAGGATCGTCGGCAATGGCGGGCGCCGCTCTATGAACTGCCACAGGGGCGAGATCAAGCCGAGGGCGCGTCCTCCCCTTCACGCCGGCGATACTCCGCGGGGCTCAAGCCATAAAGCCGGCGGAACTCGCGATAGAAGTTCGAGCGTGTAAGGAAGCCGGAAGCGGTCATCACTTCGGCGACGCCTTGCGAAGACTGGGTGAGCCGCGCGGCGGCATCGTGCACGCGGCGCTCATTCACGAACTGCGAGACGTTGACGCCGTGAACGAGGTTGATCGCACTCGACAGCCGCCGCGCAGGAACGCCGAGGCGGCGGGCGAAGCGGGACAGCGAGAGATTCGGATCGCGGTAAAGATGCGTGCGGGCGAGAAGCTCGGCGGCGGCCTCGGCGAGCGCTCGATCCTCCGGCGTGGCGTTTTCCTTCGAGTCCAATGCGGGCGGAGCCGCAGGCGCCTCGAGAGGCAGAAGCAACGCTACCGCGACGAAAGCCGGGATCAGGATCAGGCTTCCGACGGCGATCAGAAGCGAGGCCTGGCGCCCTCCCGAAAACATGAAGTCGAGCGAGATCAGCGAGTTCGAGCGCCAGGATCAGGGCAAGAAGCAGGATCGAGCGGAAGAGCCAGGCGTGGAGCGCCGTCGCGCTCGACAGAAGCGCGCCGGCGAGGACATCCGGACCGCGTCGCCAAAGCCGCGCGAGCAGGACAAGATACACGCAGTAGCTCGCCGCGATCAGCAGATCGAGCCAAGCCGCCACGGCGCGGCTTAAGAGGCACGCGGCAATGAGCCCCACCGCAACGCCGAAATGCGTCGCCGTCTCGCGCACCCGCGCGGGCGGCTCCGCCAGCGCGCGGAAGCCGCAATACATCAAGGGCCCGACGAGGAGCGGCAGCACCCGCTGAATCGGAATGAGAACTCTCGACGCCGTAGCCGAAACGCAGCCCCACCAGGATCGCCTCGAAAGCGAAGAGAGCGAAGAGCGCGGCGAACAAACCCCGGCTCGCCCGATTCCCCGCTGCCCCGGCCGCGAGGCGGACAGCGACGAAACCGGCGAGCAGCGCCGTCACGAACGGCAGCGGGACGGAAAGAAGCGCGCTCGGCATCACGAAAAGCCCTTCGGCCCCGCAATTCCTTCCTCGATCGCGTTCGAGGACAGCCGAAAGCCCCCCCGCTCATTGCGCATGAAAGAGCGCCCGCGGAGGTTCGAGGACATCGTCAACACGTCAAGGAATCGAACAATGCAGCGCTTCCTCATCGCCAGCCTCTTCATCATCGCAGCCACGACCGCGCAAGCCGAACCGCCTGCCTATGCCGCTAGCCTGGCGGAGCTCAAGATCGGCGCGGAAGGCGATCCGCGCCCGCTCCGCGGTCACATCATCTACCCCTCGACCGGCGGCAGCCAGACGATGCGGTTCGGCGAGAACGCCGTATGGCGCGGCTTCGACGTTTATCCCGACGCGCCGCGTGCCGAAGGGCGGTTTCCGCTCGTCGTCCTGTCGCATGGCCTCGACGGCAACTCCTTCAATCAGGCATGGCTTGCGACGGCGTTAGCGGAATCCGGCTTCATCGTTGTCGCGCCGAACCATCCGGGAACGACCACGAGGGACCGGGACCCGAAGCAGCGCGCCGCGCTTTGGGAGCGGCCGCACGACATCAGCCGGACCATCTCGGCGATGCTTGCGCACCCTATCTTCGGCGACGCCATCGCCAAGGACCGGATCGCGGCGATCGGCCATTCGCTCGGCGGCTACACGGTCCTGGCGCTCGCGGGCGCGCGCTACAGCACCGCGCGCGAAACCGCCGATTGCGGGGAGCATCCGGATCGGGCGGATTGCGTCTTCGTCCGCGAAGCAGGAATCGGCGCCGACCCGAAGACGACCGCATCGCTGGAAGCCTCGCTCCGCGACCCGCGCATCGCTGCCGTCGTCAGCCTCGATCTCGGCCTGACGCAAGCGTTCGACCGGCAGAGCCTGTCGAAAATCGACATACCGGTCCTCGTCTTCGGAGCGGGACGCGAAGACATGCTCGACCTTGACGCGGAGTCGCGCGCGCTCGCGGCGGCGCTTCCCCCCGGACTTGTCCGCTATGTCGAACTCGCCGACGCCGGTCACTTCGACTTTGTCGGAGTCTGCAAGCCCGCCGCGGAGGAGATCCTGAAGGAGGAGGAACCGGGCGACGAGATGGTCTGCAAGGCGGGCGGGGCGGAACGCGACGCGCTGCATGCGGTCATCATCGAGAAAGTGAAGGCCTTCCTCGCCGGAGCGGGCCTCGGCGCGGACTAGGCCGCGCCCTTGATCAGCCGCTCGGCGGCGGCGCGGGCCTCATCGGAGATGGTCTCGCCGGCGAGCATGCGGGCGATCTCCTCGCGTCGCGCGCGTCCGGCGACCGGTTCGACCCCGGTCGCCACGCGCTTCCCCCTGTCGACCGGCGACTTCGTGATGAGGAAATGCGCGTCGGCCTGCGCGGCGACCTGCGGCGCGTGCGTCACGGACAACACCTGCACGCGCTCGGCAAGCCGCGCGAGCCGCCGCCCGATCGCCTCGGCGACGGCGCCGCCGGCGCCCGCATCGATTTCGTCGAAAACCAACGTCGGCGCCGAGCCGCGATCGGCGAGCGCCACTTTCAGCGCGAGCAGGAAGCGCGATAGCTCGCCGCCCGACGCAACCTTCATCAAAGGCCCCGGCTCGGTGCCGGGATTCGTGCGGACGTGGAAGGCGACGCGGTCGAGCCCTTCGGGCGAGATCGCATCGGCGTCCGTCTCGCGGAAAACGATGAAGCGCGCCGCCTCGAGCTTCAGCGCCGGAAGCTCGGCGTTGACCGCCGCCTCAAGCGCTTTGGCGGCTTCGCCGCGCCGCTTCGACAGAGTCAGCGCCGCCTTGCGGTAGAGGGCGAGCGCCTCGGCGACGGCGGCTTCGATCACGTTCAGCCTGCCGCCGCCGACATCGATGTCGGCGAGCCGCGCGGAAAACTCCGCAGCGACCGCCGGAAGGTCGTCGACCGCGACCTGATGCTTGCGCGCGGCGGCGCGGAGCGCGAAGAGCCGCCCCTCGGAGCGCTCCAGCTCGCCCTGATCGAACTCGCAGACGCGGATGGCGCCTTCAAGCCCGCGGCGCGCCTCCTCAAGATTGTCGAGCGCAGCGCCGAGCGCCGCGACGGTCGGTTCAAGCAGGCCCGGCAATTCCGCAGACTTTCGCTCAAGCCGCCGCGCCAGGCCGACAAGATCGGGGATCGGCGAGCCGCTCCCGCCGATAATCTCGTGCGCGTCGTTCAGGTCGGTGGCGATCCGTTCGGCGCGCATCAGGAACTGGCGGCGGTCGGCGAGCGCGGTCTCCTCGCCGGTTTCCGGCGCGAGCGTCTCAAGCTCCTCCACCGAGGCGCGTAGGTAGTCAGCGTCGCGGCCGGCCGACTCGATCGCGTCGCGGAGCTCCGCCGCCTCCGCCTCAAGCTTGCGCAGCGCGCGGTAACGGCGGGCGACGTCTTCCGCGTCGGGCTCAAGTCCGCCGAAGGCGTCGAGCAGCCGCCGGTGTTCCTCCGCGGTGACGAGCGCGCGATCATCGTGCTGTCCGTGGATCTCGACGAGCCGCGCCCCGATCGCCCGCATGAGCGAGACGCCGCACGGCTGATCGTTGACGAAGGCGCGCGTCTTGCCGTCGGCGGTCTGCACACGCCGGAGGATCAGCTGGCCCTCGGCATCGATGCCGTTCTCGGCAAGGAGCGCGAAGACGGGATGGTCGGGCGCCGGCTCGAAGACGGCGGTGACCTGACCGCGATCCGCACCGGCGCGGACCAGCGAGGCGTCGCCGCGCGATCCGAGCGCCAGCGACAGCGCGTCAAGCAGGATGGATTTGCCGGCCCCGGTTTCGCCGGTCAGCACGCTCATCCCGCCGGCGAACTCGATTCCGAGCCGGTCGATGAGGACGATATCCTGAACGGTGAGACTCGCCAGCATGGCAAGCCGGATTTTATCCCCGGCCGAACGCCCGGGAAATCCAGGAGCCTTTGTTCTCCTCAGGAACGACGCCCGCTTCACCGAGGATCCTGTAGGCGTCCTTATACCATTCACTGTCCGGGAAATTGTGGCCGAGCACGGCGGCCGCCGTCTGCGCGTCCTGCACAAGACCGAGCGCGAGATAGCTCTCGGTCAGGCGCTCCAACGCCTCTTCGACATGCCGCGTCGTCTGGTATTGCTCGACCACGGTCTTGAAGCGGTTGACCGCGGCGACGTATTCGCTGCGCTCCTGATAGTAGCGGCCGATCTGCATCTCCTTGCCGGCGAGCTGGTCGCGCGCCACATCGATCTTGTGGCGGGCGTCCTCGGCATAATCGGATTGCGGATATTTCTGCACGATCACGCCCATCGCATCCATCGCCTTGGCGGCGAGATCCTGGTCGCGCGTCACGTCGGGGATCTGGCGGAAATACGATTCGCCGATCAGGTACTGGGCATAGGCGGCGTCGTCGCTCGCGGGAAAAAGCGTCACGTAGCGCTGCGCGTCGTTGATCGTGTCCTGATACTGCCCACGGCGGAAGTTCAAATACGCCGTCATCAACATCGCCTTCCGCGCGTAGTCGGAATAGGGATGCTCCTTGTCGATCTCCTCGAATTTATCGGTGGCGCGGCGGGGGTCGCCCGCGTCGAGATTGGCAAGCGCCTGATTGTAGAGAACGTCAGGCGGATCGACGTTGACCTCCGTGTCCGGCTTCTTGCCCCCGCACGCGACCAGGAAAAGCGCGACGGCCGGCAACAGGACAAGCGCCGCGGCGCGGCGAGACCCAGTGGCGGAGGAAATCTGAGTTGGCATGCGGCCCAATTCCGTGAACGCGCCCTGTCCCTTAAAGGACATAGCGCGGCTGTCAAAGCCGTTCACCACCGAATGATGGCCGGGCTGTGGCCGAAAGGCCGCCTAAGGCTGGATCAGAGCACTTCCGGCGCGAAGACCGGCACCGCCAGCCCGTTCGCAAGCTCGGCGTGACCATCCTGCCGCAGCTCGCGCTCGGCCGGCTCGGAGACGAGTGTCCAGGCGTCGCGGCGGGCAAGCAGGCCGGAAAGCGCCAGGGCGTTCAGCTTGTGGCCGCCTTTGTGCGACCGATAGAGACCGAGGATCGGAACCCCCGCCAACGCCAGATCGCCGATCGCGTCGAGCACCTTGTGGCGCACGAACTCGTCGGGGAAGCGAAGACCTTCCGGGTTGACCACCGCGCCGTCGCCGATGACGACCGAGTTCTCAAGCGAGGAGCCGAGTGCGAACCCCGCCGCCCAAAGCCTCTCCACATCGCGCATGTAGCCGTAGGTGCGCGCACGCGCGATGCCCTGCCGGAAGCTCCTCGGCGTGACGTCGATGCCGAGCGCCTGGCGGCCGACCACCGGGCAGTCGTAGTCGATGCTGACTTCCAGCCGGAAGCGGCCAAACGGCCGGAATTCGGCGAAAGCCGCGCCCAACTCGACGCGGACCGGCTTGTCGATGCGGATGAACCGACGCGGCGCGTTCTGCGCGACAACGCCGACCTGATCGATCGCATCCACGAAATCGCTGGCGCTGCCGTCCATCACCGGCACTTCCGGCCCGTCGATCTCGATCACGGCATTGTCGACCGAAAGCCCGGCGAACGCCGCCAGCAGATGTTCCACGGTCGCCACCGAGGCGCCGTTCGGGTCGCCGAGAACGGTGCAGAGCTCGGTCGAGCCGACGGAATCAGAGCGGGCCGGAATCTCGACGTCGGCGGCGTTCGGAAGGCTGGTGCGGAGGAAGCTTATCCCGCTGCCGGGATCGGCCGGGCAGAGTGTAATTGAAACCGGCGCGCCGCTGTGAACGCCTATTCCGCCAAGGGTTATGCGGCCGCCGAGCGTCCGCTGCCCTCGTTCCTTCGAACCCGCCATGATTCTACTTCGCCCCCTGAGGTCAGAACGGCGAAAGGGCCTGCCTATATGGTCTTTTGCCCGAATCCGCTTGACTGCCTGCCTCTTTGGCCGGGAACGCTACCGACAGCCCGCGCGGCCGTCTAATCAACGATTTTTACCCTTTGTTACGCTTACGCAAAGGCCGCTAAAAGCGCGGAAAAGCCCGGCGCGCTGGGCGCGCCGGGCTTCCTTATCACAGGCCTCTCGGCCGCGCTCTAGCTCGACTGCCGGCGAAGAAAGGCCGGTATCTCGAGGTGCTCATCGCGATTCGGATCGATGGGCTGCGGCCGCCCGCGCGGATCGAGCGCGCCGGAGGCCACCGCCTGCTCGCCCATGCGCCGCGGCTGCGCCTGCCTGGCGAATTCCGAGGCAGGGGTCGGTGCCGGAGCCGGCTGGATCGGCGGATTGGCCTGCACGGCGCGCGGCGCGGGCTCCTCCTCGTGCAGGTGCTCATGCTCGTCTTCGTATTCGACCTCGTCGCGGCGTCCGAGGCCGCTCGCGATCCGGGCCAGCAGTCCGCGTGGACGCCGCTCGTCATCGGCATGGCGGGCCGGCGCCTGCTTGGCGCGGATTTGGCGCTGGGCGACGGGGGGAAAGTCCTCCACCCGCGGCATGCGCGGCTGCATGTGGTCGGGACGCTCGGGCGCAGCCGGGATGAAGTTTGCCGCGGCCGCCGCGCGAAGCGCCTCCTGGAGCCGCTCCTGATCGTGGTCGGTTGCGACCTGGCGGGCGGCGGCGATCGACGGATCGGCACGGAAGGGTCCGATGCGGACGGCAGGGTCGCCGGCGGGCCGGGCCGCCGCCTGTGCCGCCTGGCGCGGTTGCTGAAGGCGCTGCGGCGGCTGGCTGGCAAGCTCCTGCTCGAGCCCCTCAAGGGCGTGCGAGTAGTCGCCGGCGGCACGCCGCGGCTGCGGCTGCGGCGGGGCCTGCTGCACGGCGGCCGCCGGGGCAGCAGCCGGGGCAACCGACTTCAGGCGACGCGTAAGCTCGGCCATGCCGGCTGTCGGCGGCGCGATCTGCTCCTGCACGCGCTCCTCCTCGATCCCCGTCGCCACGACGGAGACGCGGACGATGCCTTCCAGGCTCTCGTCGAAGGTGGCGCCGAAGATGATGTTGGCGTCGCTGTCGACTTCCTCGCGCACGCGGCTTGCCGCCTCGTCGACCTCGAAGAGGGTCATGTCGCGGCCGCCGGTGATGGAAATCAGGAGGCCACGCGCGCCGCGCATGTTGACGTCGTCGAGCAGCGGGTTGGCGATCGCCTTTTCCGCCGCCTCGATGGCGCGCTTGTCGCCGGAGGCTTCGCCGGTGCCCATCATGGCCTTGCCCATCTCGCGCATCACCGAGCGGACGTCGGCGAAGTCGAGATTGATGAGTCCGTCCTTCACCATCAGGTCGGTGATGCAGGCAACGCCGGAATAGAGCACTTCGTCGGCCATGGCGAAGGCGTCGGCGAAAGTGGTCTTGTCGTTGGCGACACGGAAGAGGTTCTGGTTGGGAATGACGATGAGCGTATCAACGTGCTTCTGCAGCTCGATGATGCCGGCCTCGGCGACGCGCATGCGGCGCTGACCCTCGAACTGGAACGGCTTGGTGACGACGCCGACGGTGAGAATGCCGGCCTCGCGGGCGGCGCGGGCGACAATCGGCGCGGCGCCGGTGCCGGTGCCGCCGCCCATGCCGGCCGTGATGAAGGCCATGTGCGCGCCGTTCATCTGGTCGGTGAGCTCTTCGATCGTCTCCTCGGCGGCGGCGCGGCCGATCTCCGGCTGCGAGCCGGCGCCGAGCCCCTGGGTGACCGCGACCCCCATCTGGATCACACGGTCGGCCTTGGAGTTCGTGAGGGCCTGGGCGTCGGTGTTGGCAACGACGAATTCGACCCCCTGCAGGCCGGCTTCGATCATGTTGTTCACGGCATTGCAGCCGGCGCCCCCGACTCCGAAGACGGTGATCCTCGGCTTCAGTTCCGTGATGTCCGGCATCTTAAGGTTGATACTCATCGTTCCGTCCTCTTCCGCCTTTCCGCCAGGCCCGGCCTCGGCCCACCTGATCCGTTCGTTCCGCCTTCGCTTCGTCAGAAGCTGTCCTTGAACCAGCGCCCGACGCGCGCGAAATATCCGTCGGTTCCCGTCATCGCCGCGCGCCGCGGGCTGCGGGCATTGAATTGCTCGATGCGCGCCGCCTGCGGATAAAGAACGAGGCCGACAGCGGTCGAAAATGCCGGGCTCTTCGCCGCTTCCGGCAAGCCCTGGATGCCGAGCGGCCGGCCGACGCGGACGTTCCGCCCGAAGATGCGGCGCGCCGTCTCGGCAAGTCCGGTCAACTGGCTCGCGCCGCCGGTCAGCACCACGCGCTTTCCGACCTGGTCGGCGAAGCCCGACTTCGTCAGCATGTCGCGCGTCATCTCCAGCGTCTCCTCGACGCGCGGCTTGATGATGCGGATCAGCGCGGAGCGCGGCACCGTGTTCGGATGGTCGCGTTCGTCCTCGCCGACCGGCGGGATGGTCAGGATGTCGGTCTCGTCGGAGGTCGACGACAACGCCGAGCCGTGGCGCGCCTTGATGCGCTCCGCGTCGGCGAGATTGGTGGAGAGCCCGCGCGCGACGTCGAGCGTGATGTGCTGCCCGCCGATCGCGATCGCGTCGGTGTGCACGAACTCGCCGTTGCGGAAGACGGAGAGCGTGGTGGTGCCGCCGCCCATGTCGACGCAGGCGACGCCGAGCTCGGCCTCGTCGTCGACGAGGGCGGCAAGACCGGCAGCGTAGGGTGTCGCGACGACCGTCTCCACCTCGAGGTGGCAGCGGTTGACGGCAAGCTCGAGATTGCGAAGCGGCGCCTCCTCGGCGGTGACGACGTGGATGTCGACGCCAAGCGCCTGCCCGAGCATGCCGACCGGATCAGCAAGGCCGCGATTGCCGTCGAGGGAATAGCCGATCGGCAGGGCGTGGAGCACGATCCGCCCCTCGCTTACCGAGTGTGCCCCGCCGGCGCCGAGCAGGCGCTGGATATCCGCCTCGGTGACCGCGCCGCCGATGTCGACACCGGCGGAGAACGCCTCGCTCTTCAGCCGGCCGCAGGAAATGTTGACGATGAGGCTGTTGACGGTCACCTCGGCCATGCGCTCGGCCGCGTCGACGGCGAGCCGTATCGCCTTCTCCGCCTCGTCGAGATCGACGACGACGCCGGACTTGATGCCGCGCGAACGCGTCGCCGCGAAGCCGAGCACTTCCACCGAATGCATGCGGCGGCGGAGCGCCTCGCTGTCGCGCGGCTTCAGCCGCGCGATCATGCAGCAGACCTTGGTCGAGCCGACGTCGAGCACGCTGACGGTCGCGGAACGCCGTCCGCCGAGGGGCTTCACCCTCGACACGCCGGTCGGAGCCTGGGTACGGCGGTCGCTCACGTGCGGGTCTTGCCGAGCTTGCGGGGCGCGGCGCTGTCCGACGTGATGTCGTCGAGCGAACGCCCTTCCGGCAGGCGCACGGTGACGCGGTCGGGGAGCCGCATGTCGACCACGACGACGTCGCGCGACAGGAGCTGCTTTTCGGTGTCGAGCTTGACCAGCTCGGCAAGCGCCTGGCGGACGTTCTTCTCCGGCAGCTTCACCGTCACGCCATTATCCAGATGCAAATCCCAGCGCCGGCCGGCGACGAGCACCGCGGCGCGCATCTCAGCGACGATCGAAGGCTCCGCGAAGAGATCGCCAAGGAGATCCGGCGCCGTCTGGTTGGCGCCGCCGCCGACCATCAGCGGCAGTCTCGCGAACCTTCCCTCCTCGAGCGGCACGATCGTCGTGCCGCTTTTATCGATGACGACGACGTTGCCGTCGCGTTGCCAGAGCGCGAAGGGCGCGCGCTCGGTGATCTCTACGGAGAGCGTGCTCGGGTAGAATTTGCGTACCACCGCGTGCTCGATCCAGGGAAGCTCCGAGAGACGCTGCTGCGCCTTCGCTGCGTCGAAGGAGATGAGCGAGCCGACGAGATCGAGCTTTTCCAGGACCGCGATCTCGGACGTCTCCTTCTCGCCGCTGATCTTGATGTCATCGATGCCGAAGCCGGCGGCGACGAGGACCGAGTCCGTGAGGCGGCCGATCTGGCCACCGACGGCAAGCGCATAGAAAAGCGCCACGAGGAGGAAGCCGGCGGCCGCCAAATGTCCGATGGGCCGACGCCGGGCGCGCTCGATCCTCTCCGCGGCGCGGCGCAGCCGGCGCGGCAGAAGATTCGCGAGCGGGCGCAGTATCCGACCGAGCGCGTGGTCGAGGGCGTCGAGTAACGCCACACCCTGAAGCCTCGCCTCTCTCACCGTCTGCACGACGCGTCCTCCACCATCCAGGCCACTAGCTCCGGAAAGCTCAGGCCGGCATACGCGGCGAGTTCGGGAACCAGCGACGTGCGCGTCATGCCGGGCTGCGTGTTGACCTCCAGCCAGATGACTTCGCCCAATCCCGCCTCGTCGTAGCGGAAGTCGGAACGAGAGACGCCGCGACAACCGACGGCACGATGCGCTTCAAGCGCCAGCGTGCAAATATTTTGGTAAACAAAGGGTTTAATCGGTGCCGGACAGAGATGTTTTGATCCGCCATCGGCATATTTGGCATCATAATCGTAGAAGCCGTGGCCAAGCGGAACGATCTCGGTGACGCCAAGCGCCTCGTCGCCCATGACCGCGCAGGTGAGTTCGCTCCCGGCGACATAGCGCTCGGCCATCACGTGCTCACCGAACGTCCAATCGTCGCGGCCGAGCGACTGCGGCGGATGCGGCTGATCCTTCGGCACGATGAGCACGCCGAAGGAGGAGCCCTCCGCGATCGGCTTCACCACGTAGGGCGGCTCAAGAACGTGCGCCTCAGCCGCCTCGAAACGCGAGACGATCCTGTGCTCGGCGACAGGGATGCCAGCGGCGGCGGCGACGCTCTTCGCCTTCTCCTTGTTCATGGCGAGCGCGGAGGCGAGCACGCCTGAGTGCGTGTAGGGAATGTCCAGAATCTCGAGCAGACCCTGGATGGCGCCGTCCTCGCCATAAGGGCCATGCAAAG
Source organism: uncultured Alphaproteobacteria bacterium (assembly GCA_963739005.1). Taxonomy (GTDB): domain Bacteria; phylum Pseudomonadota; class Alphaproteobacteria; order Rhizobiales; family Afifellaceae; genus DASWJZ01. The sequence continues at coordinate 996,628 of CAVTYQ010000007.1, forward strand.
CGTTGAAAGCGACGTCGGGCTTCAGCTTCGAAAGCACATCCCCGATGTCGCGCTCAACGTCGACGCGCGTCACCCGATAGCCGGCCGCTTCAAGATTATCGGCGCATTCGCGCCCCGAATTCAGGCTGACGGGCCGCTCGGCCGACCAGCCGCCCATCAAAACCGCCACATGCTTCTTCCCGGCCATAACGCTCACCCTTCCGCGAAAAAGCAATTCGTGCGCCGGAGGTTGGGCGGGAAATGGGTGAGAAAGCGTTAACCACGATCAGCCGCCAGGCGGGGTTATTTTCACCCGGGTAATATTGACTCTCCAATTTCACCCGGATAATAAGCGGGCGTCCTCTGCGCGTGGAGCCGCCGGAATGTCCGCCCCCAGCCAGTTCACCTGCACGGCCTTCGCCGACACGCGCCGCATCGCATCGGGCCCGCTCCACAAGGTCGCGCTCAAGGCGAAAGCCGAGGCCGACCGAGACCCCGCGCAGGCGATCCTGATCTTCGAGGACGCGACGGCTCAGCTGATCGAGGTCGATCTTCGCGGCAGCGCCGGCGATGTCCGCGAGAGGCTTGCCGCATGGGAGCCGGGCCCGAATTCTTCCGCACGCGCCCGGGCCACCTCCAATTCGGATCGACGCGGCCCCGGCCGCCCGAAGCTCGGCGTGGTCGCGCGCGAGGTGACGCTCTTGCCGCGGCACTGGGATTGGCTGAAGGCGCAGCCGGGCGGCGCGTCGGTGGCGCTCAGAAAGCTCGTCGACGAGGCGCGACGGCGAAACGTCGGGCGAGACCGCGTGCGACGATCGCAGGAGGCCGCCTATCGCTTCATGTCCGCCATGGCCGGCGACCGACCCGGCTTCGAGGAAGCGGCGCGCGCGCTCTTTGCAGGCGACGCGAAGAGGTTCGGTGAAATGGCGGTGCCGTGGCCGGCCGACATTCGCGCCTACGCGGCGACGCTTGCGGCAGAAGCGTTCGCCGAAGCACGTGACGAGCGAAGGCGCTAGTCTCGGCCGAGCAGCGGTTCGACCACGCGGCCGGGCGCGAATTTCCCGATCCGCTTGATCTCCCATTCGAGCGTCACGCCTGAGGTTTCGAGCACGCGCGCGCGGACCGTCTCGCCGAGGAACTCGAGGTCGTGGCCGCTCGCCTTCCCGGTGTTGATGAGAAAATTGCAGTGCATCTCGGAGACCTGCGCGTCGCCGACTTTGAGGCCGCGACAACCGGCGGCATCGATCAGCTGCCAGGCCTTCGCCCCCTCCGGGTTCTTGAAGGTGGAGCCGCCGGTTCGCGTCTTTACCGGCTGTGCGGCTTCGCGGTGCGCCTGCACCGCATCCATCTCGGCGCGGATCTTTTCGCGATCTTCGAACGCGCCCTCGTAGGTCGCCTCGACGAAGATCAGGTCGTCCGGTGCGGCGGCGTGGCGATAGGTGTAGCCTATGTCGGCATTGGTTAGCACGTGGCGCTCGCCGCGGCGGTCGATCGCCACGACCTCGACCACGCGCTCGCGCGTCTCGACTCCATTGGCGCCGGCATTCATCCGGAGCGCGCCGCCGATCGCGCCGGGGATGCCGTGATAAAAGGCGAAGCCGCCGATGCCGGCTTCGTGGGCATGCGCGGCAAGTCGCTTGTCGGCGAGTGCCGCGCCGACTGTGATGCGGTTTCCAGCGACGGCGATCTTGCCGAAGCCACGCCCGGAGAGCCGGACGACGACGCCTTCCACGCCGCCATCGCGGACAAGCAGGTTCGAGCCGAGACCGATGACGGTCACGGGAATCTCCTGCGGCAGCGCGCGCATCAGGAAAGCGAGGTCCTCGACATCGGCCGGCATCGCCAGAATCTCGGCCGGCCCGCCGGCACGAAACCAGACGACCGGCGCAAGCGGCTGATCGGCTTGCAGCGTGCCACGAAAACCGCCGAGGTTTTCGCGCAGGCGATTGAGGGGGTGCTCAGGCATAGGCGCCGCGTGTTCAACTCACGCCTTGCCCTTCTCCAATGCCGCGAGGGCTTGCGGAAGCGCGTTCGCCCAGCGCGTGATCGAGCCGGCGCCGAGGCAGACCACCATGTCGCCCGGCTCGACAATCGACGCGACGAGCGCGGGGAGCGCCGCCTCGCTTTCGAGCGCGCGCACGTCGCGGTGGCCGCCGGAGCGCAGGCCCTCGACGAGCGCGTCGCGGCTCGCGCCTTCGATCGGGCTCTCGCCGGCCGGATAAACGTCGGCGACGATGACCGTGTCGGCTTCGTTGAAGCAGGTACAGAACTCGGCGAAGAGATTCTTCAGCCGCGTGTAGCGGTGCGGCTGGACGACGGCGACGAGCCTTCCCGAAGTCGCGGAGCGCGCGGCTCGCAGCACCGCGGCGATCTCCACCGGGTGATGCCCGTAGTCGTCGTAGATCGCGACTCCGTTCCAGTCGCCGGTATGCGTGAAGCGCCGCTTCACCCCGCCGAAGCTCGCAAGCCCCTTGCGGACGGCCGCGGAATCGATGCCGATCGCGCGCGCCACCGCGACCGCGGCCGTCGCGTTCGAAACGTTGTGCTCGCCCGGCATGGCGATCGCGAGATCTTCCATCGTCTCCGTCTCGCCGGTGACCCGGTCGCGGCGGTCGACCGTGAACAGCATCTTGCCGCCTTCGAACCGGAGATCGCGGTAGCGCACCTCCGCCTGCGGATTGCGTCCATAAGTGATGATGCGGCGGTCCTCGATCCTGGCGACGAGCGCCTGCACCTCCGGATGGTCGAGGCACATCACCGCGAACCCGTAGAACGGCACATTCTCCACGAAGGCGCGGAAGGCTTCGCGCAGCGCGTCAAAGCTCCCGTAGTGGTCGAGGTGCTCCGGGTCGATGTTGGTGACGACGACGATGTCGGCCGGGAGCTTCACGAAGGTGCCGTCCAACTCGTCCAACTCCACCACCATCCAGTCGCCGGCGCCCATACGCGCATTGGTGCCGTAGGAATTGATGATGCCGCCGTTGATGACCGTCGGGTCGAGGCCGCCAGCGTCGAGCAGCGCCGCCACCATCGATGTGGTCGTGGTCTTGCCGTGCGTGCCGCCGATCGCGATCGCCGACTTCAGCCGCATCAGCTCCGCCAGCATCTCGGCGCGACGGACAACGGGAAGCCCACGTGCGCGCGCTTCATTAAGCTCTGGATTGTCACGCTTGATCGCCGACGAAACGACGACCACCGCCGCGTCGCCGAGATTTTCCGCCGCGTGTCCGATCGCAACCTCGATGCCGCGGTCGCGCAGGCGCTGCACGTTGGCGCTGTCGGCGACGTCGGAGCCGCGCACGCGGTAGTTCTGGTTGGCGAGCACCTCGGCGATGCCGCTCATCCCGATTCCGCCGATCCCGACGAAGTGGATGGGACCGATGTCGCGCGGCAATTTCATAGGGCAATTCTCCTGCTGAGGGCGCGAGGGCCTTCTCGGCCGCTCCTATAGCCCACCGCCGGCCGATGGCGAGGCAGGAATTAGGCGGCGAACTCCCCTGCCGCCTCCTCCACGAGGTCGGCGAGCCGCTCCGCCGCGTCGACGCGGCCGGCGTTGAGCGCCGCCTCGGCGGCGCGCTCAAGCTCCTCCGGCTCGCTCATCAAGCCGCCGATGCGCCTGGCGAGGACCGACGCGGTCAGCTCCGCCTCCGGTATCAGCCAGGCGCCGCCGGCCTCGGCCAGCACGCGCGCATTCTCCGCCTGGTCCTGGTCAAGCGCGTGCGGATAGGGGACAAGGACCGCCGGCCGTCCGATCACCGCGAGCTCCGCGACCGTCGAGGCGCCGGCACGACAGATGACCAGATGAGCGTTCGCCATCCGCTCGCCCATGTCGTCGAAGAACGGCGCGACCTCCGATTGCACGCCCATGCCGATATAGGCTTGGCGCGTCTGCTTCACGTCCTCAGCCCGCGCCTGCTGCGTCACGAGGATGCGAAGCCGCATGTCGGGCGGCATCAGCGCAAGCGCGCCCGGAACGAGCTCGGAGAAGGTATGCGCGCCCTGACTGCCGCCGAAGACGAGGAGGCGGAAAGGCTCGTCCTCCATCGGCGGCTCGTAGAGGCGCACCGCCTCGATGACGGCCTTGCGCACGGGATTGCCGACATAGACGGCGTGGCGGGCGCGTGCGCCGCCTTTCGGATTCTTGAAGCCGGTCGCGAGCGTCGCGCCGAGCTTGAGGACCAGCCGGTTGGCGCGGCCGACGACGGCGTTCTGCTCGTGCGCGATGATGGCGATGCCGGCGAGGCGCGCCGCGACCGCCGGCGGTACGGTCGGATAGCCGCCGAAGCCGACCACGACCGCCGGGCGGAAGCGCTTCAGGAGCTTGCGCGACTGCAACACGCCGCGCGCGAGCGTCGCGGCCGCGCGGGCGCTCGCGCCGACCGACCTCCCGCCCAGACTCGCGGATTGTATCCGGTGGACTTCCTCCGGCGGCACGCCCTGTAGCATCTCGCCGACGCGCGCATCGGTCGCGAAGTTGACCGCCCAGCCGCGCCTTAGAAGCACCTCGCGAAGCGCCAGCGCCGGGAAAAGATGGCCGCCGGTACCGCCGGCGACCAGGAGCACGCGCCGCGCCAATTCCTCAGGCCTCGGCGGCGAGCGGCTCGCGCGGCACGACCGTCACGCGCGCGTCGGCGAAGCGCCGCGAAAGCGCCAGCAGGAAGCCCATCGTCACCGCGGACGAAATAAGCGCGGAGCCACCATAGGAGATGAAGGGCAGCGTCATTCCCTTGGCCGGCAGAAGGTGGAGGTTCACGCCCATGTTGATGAAGGCCTGTACGCCGATCTGGGTGGTGAGCCCGGCGATCGCCATGCGCTCGAATGCGCTCTGGCGTCTCAGCGCCTGCATGAGGCCGCGCATGACGAGAAGCGAGAAGAGCCCGACGATCAGGAGGCAGAGGATGATGCCGAACTCCTCGCCCACCACCGCGAAGACGAAATCGGTGTGGGAGTCCGGCAGCACCCGCTTCATGATCCCTTCGCCCGGCCCCGTGCCCGACCAGCCGCCGCGCTGAAAAGACTGCATCGCGGTCATGATCTGGAAGTTGTCGCCGCTGTCGGGATCGAGAAAGCGGTTGATGCGGCCGGCGACGTGCGGGAACACATAGTAGGCGCCGAGGAGCCCGGCAGCGGCGAGCCCTCCGAGCCCGCCGAAGATCAGCGTGTTGGCGCCGGCGAGGAAGAAGAGCGCGCCCCATACGGCGACAATGAGCACGGTCTGGCCGAGATCCGGCTCCGCAACGAGCAACGCGCCGGTGATGAGGAGGAGTGCGACGGCGAGAAGCTTTCCCGGCACGTCCGGCCGCTTGCTGCCCTCCGCGAAGAGCCAGGCGGTGATGACGATGAACGCCGGCTTGATCATCTCCGAAGGCTGGATCGACATGCCGGCGAGAAAAAGCCACCGCCGCGATCCCTTGATCTCCTCGCCGACGAAAAGCACCGCGACCATCATGGCGAGGCAGATGATGAGGAGGATCAGCGCGACGCGCCGCACCTGGCGCGGCGTCAGGAACGAGAGGCCGATCATCAGCACGGCGGCAAGCGGCGCGTAGACGGCGTGACGGTAGACGAAATGCAGGCTGTCGAGGCCGATGCGCTCCGCCACCGATGGGCTTGCCGCGAAGGACAGCACGAAACCGCTCAGGAAGAGCACGAGGACGAGCGACAGCATCGGCCGGTCGACCGTCCACCACCAGTCGGAAAGCGGCGTGCGGTGTGCGCGGCTTATCATGCGACGGCCTCCATCGGGGCTTGATCGAGCGCGGCGACCGCTCGGCGGAACGCCTCGCCGCGCTCCTCGAAATCGGCGAACTGATCGAACGACGCGCAGGCGGGCGAAAGAAGCACGGTCGGCTCGGGGCGACGGTCGAACGCGGCATCCGCCGCCGCCATCCTGACGGCGGTCTCAAGATCCCCGGCGATGACGTGCGGCACTTCTCCCGCCAGAACGCCGGAGAAGGCGTCGGCAGCCGTGCCGATCAGATAGGCCTTGGCGACGCGCGGGAAGAACTCCCTGAGGCTATCGATTCCGCCTTCCTTCGGCTGCCCGCCCAGAGATCCAGTAGATCGGGTCGAAGGTGACGAGCGCGCGTGCCGCGGCGTCGGCATTGGTGGCCTTCGAATCGTTGACGAAGAGCACCGAGCCGCGATGCCCGATGACCTCCATGCGGTGCGCCAGGCCGGGAAAGCTCTGCATGGCGGAAAGGATGATGCCGCCATAAAGTCCAAGCGCTTTCGCCGCGCCCCAGGCGGCCGCCGCGTTTTGCCAATTGTGCAGGCCGCGGAGCGTCGGAAGCCCGGCGAAGGAAACGCCATTCTTGCCGTTCCGCCCGTCCTCCTCGTGCAGCGCGCCGGTCGCGTCGACGTAGAGCGAGGCGCCCTTGTTCTTGCCGACCGAGACGGTGACGAGCCTCGGGCGTCCGGGGCTCTTCAGCGCCGCAGCGACGGCATTCATCGCCGGCTCGTCGATGCCGACGACCGCCGTCTCCTCCGGTCGCATGTTGACGAAGATGCGCGCCTTCGCCTTGGCGTAGCCGCGGAGGTCGCCGTGGCGCGCGAAATGGTCGGGAGTGAGGTTCAGCCAGATCGCGACGTCGGGGCGGAAGCGGCGCGTCAGATCGAGCTGGTAGGACGACATTTCGAGCACGTAGGTGCGCCTCTCGCCGGGCGGTTCGAGGTCGAGCGCGGCGCGGCCGATATTGCCGCCCACCGAAACCGGACCGGCGACCGCCAGCACATGACCGAGGAGCGCGGTCGTCGTCGACTTGCCGTTCGTGCCGGTGACCGCGACGAAGCGGGCGCGGCCTTCCGTCTCCCGCCACAGAAGCTCGATGTCGCAGACGATCTCGACCTCGGCGCCTCGCGCGAGCTGCACGATCGGGTGCGGCGCGGGATGGGTGAGCGGCACGCCGGGCGCGAGCACCAGGCTCTCGAGCCGCTCCCAGGGCCAATGCTCGGGCGGAATCGCCATCCCGCCGAGTTCTTCCGCCTGGTCGCGCGCCTCCGCCTTGTCGTCCCAGACGACCACGTCGGCGGCGCCGCCGGCGACCGCCGCGCGCACGGTCGCAAGGCCGCTCCGCGCCAGTCCGAAGACCCCGATCGACCTGCCGTCGAGATGCGTGAGCGGGACCAAAGCGCCTACCTCAGCTTCAACGTCGAGAGGCCGATCAGCGCCAGCACGACGGCGACGATCCAGAAGCGGATCACCACCTGCGGCTCGGTCCAGCCGAGCTGCTCGAAATGATGATGGATCGGCGCCATGCGGAAGACGCGGCGCCCGGTCATCTTGAACGACGCCACCTGGATGATGACGGAGGCGGCTTCCATGACGAAGATGCCGCCGATGATGGCGAGCACGATCTCATGCTTGGTGGCGACGGCGATCGTGCCGAGCATGCCGCCAAGAGAAAGCGATCCCGTATCGCCCATGAAGATCGCGGCGGGCGGTGCGTTGAACCAGAGGAAGCCGAGCCCCGCCCCCATCATCGCGCCGACCAGCACCGAGAGCTCGCCGGTCCCCGGCACATGGTTGATCTGCAGGTATTCGGCGAAGTCGACGCGGCCGGCGAGATAGGCGATCAGGCCAAAGCTCGCGCCGGCGATGATGACCGGCACGATGGCGAGCCCGTCGAGCCCGTCGGTCAGGTTGACGGCGTTGCTCGCGCCGACGATCACGAAGGCGCCGAAGATGATGTAGAAGTAGCCGAGGTTGATCGCGGCGTCCTTGAAGAACGGCATTGCGATCGAGGTGTGCAGCTTCTGATCGCCGAAGACGATCATGATCAGCACTGCCGCCGCGGCGATCAGCGCCTCGATGCCAAGCCGCGCCTTCCCGGAAAAGCCGTGCTTGGCGGCCGCCTTGGTGATCTTCAGATAGTCGTCGTAGAAGCCGATCAGGCCGAAGCCGGTGGTGACGAGAAGCACCGACCAGACATAGACGTTGGCAAGGTTCGCCCAAAGCAGCGTCGAGACGAGGACGCCCGACATGATCATGAGGCCACCCATCGTCGGCGTGCCGGCCTTGGCGAGATGCGTCTGCGGACCGTCGGCGCGGATCGGCTGGCCCCTGCCCTGCCTGAGCTTCAGCGCCTGGATGATGCCGGGGCCGAACAGGAAGACGAAGAGCAGCGCCGTCATCGTCGCCGCGCCGGTGCGGAAGGTGATGTAGCGGAAGACGTTGAAGACCGGGATCTTCGCCGCCGAGCTGGCTGAGGTAGGTCAGCATCTGGCGCACCCGCTCAAACGCGCCGACCTCATTCCGCCTCCCCCGAAAAATAGCGTTTGACCGCCTCGACGACCGGACCGAGCCGAGTGCCGAGCGAGGCCTTCATCATGACCACGTCCCCCGGTCCGACAGTCTTAAGAAGAATCGGCTCAAGCTCCGCAGCCTTTTCCGAATAGGCCCCTCGGCGCTGATCGGGCAAGTCCCGCCAGAGGTCGGCCATCAGGGGCCGGTCAGAAAGACGAGGTCGGCCCCGGATTCCGCGAGCGCCGGAGCAAGCCCGCGATGCAGCGTCGGGCCCGCTTCGCCGAGCTCCAGCATGTCGCCGAGGACGGCGATCCGCCGCCCGCGGCCGCCGGGGCTGGTCTGGCCAAGGAGCGCCAGCGCCGCGCGCATCGAGGCGGGATTGGCGTTGTAGCTTTCGTCGATCAGCGTGAAGGGCGCCGGCGGGATGCGCGAGGCGGAAGCCGCTGTCCGCGGCCCTTCGGCGCGCGGAATTCGGCGAGCGCCAGAACGACGCGCGCCATGTCCGCGCCGAGCGCGTGGCAGGCGGCGAGGACGGCGAGCGAGTTCTGCACGAGGTGGCGGCCGGGCGCGCCGACGCGGTAGGTGACGGGCGAGCCGGCGATGTCGGCACTGATGCTCGAGCTGTCCTCCTTCAGCGCGACGCGGAGAGCCGCACGTCGGCGGAAGCATGCTCGCCGAAGGTCAGGATGCGTGCGCCATTCGTGCGTGCGCGCTCGGCGAGATGCTCGAACCAGTTATTGTCGCGGTTCAGAACGCGGCGCCGCCGGGCTCGAGGCCCTCGAAAATCTCCGCCTTCGCTTCGGCGATCCCGGCTTCGCTTTCGAAGAACTCCAGATGCACCGGGCCGACGGTGGTGACGATCGCGACATGCGGCCTGACGAGCTTCGTCAGCGGGCGGATCTCGCCCGCATGGTTCATGCCGATCTCGAAGATGCCGTAGCGCGTCTCTTCCGGCATACGCGCGAGCGTCAGCGGAACGCCCCAATGGTTGTTGAAGGAACCGACCGGCGAATGCGCCGGCCCGAGCGCGGAAAAACCGATGCGCAACATCTCCGTCGTGCTGGTCTTGCCGACGGAGCCGGTGACGGCGAGAACCGCGCCCTTCATGCGATAGCGCGCCGCGACGGCAATCCGCTCAAGCGCCGCGAGAGGATCGTCGGGAACGATGAGGAGCGGCGCGAGGTTTTTCGGCGCCTTCCCTTCGGCCACGACGGCAAGCGCCGCTCCGGCCTTCAGGGCCGCCTCGACAAAAAGATGCCCGTCGCGGCTCTCGCCGCGTATCGCGACGAACGCCTCGCCCGGGCCGATGGTGCGCGTATCGATCGACAGGCCGACGATCGCAGGCGGCGCCTCGCCTGCAAAAAGCCGCCGGACGCGGCGACGAAATCCGCCGTCTTCCAGAGCGCGCTCATGCCTCGCCCCGGCGGCTCTCAGCGCCTTGCGCGCCTCTTCCTGATCGGAAAACGGAAGCGTCTTGTCGCCAACCTTCTGGCCGGTCTCGTGACCCTTCCCGGCGATGAGCAGGATGTCGCCCTCGCGCAACCCGGAGATCGCCGTGCGGATCGCCGCCGCGATCGCCGATCTCATCGGCCTTCTTCGCACCGTTGATGACGGCCTTGCGGATCAGGCCGGATCCTCGTTACGCGGATTGTCGTCGGTGACGATGACGCGGTCGGCGATAGCCTCCGCCGCCTCGCCCATCAGCGGGCGCTTGCCGGGATCGCGGTCGCCGCCGGCGCCGAAGACGACGATGAGCTTGCGCGTCGCATGCGGGCGGAGCGCGCGGAGCGCATTGGCAAGCGCGTCGGGCGTGTGAGCGTAGTCGACGAAGACTTGCGCGCCCGAGGGATGCGAGCCGACAAGCTCCAGCCGGCCGCTTGCGCCCTTCAGCTCAGCGAGGCTCGCGAGCGCCTTCCCGGCCTCGACGCCGGTCGCAATCGCGAGCACGGCGGCGACAAGCGCGTTCGATATCTGGAACTGGCCGACGAGCGGCAGCGGCACATAGTGCTTCTCGCCGAACGCCTCGATCAGGAGCCGCGATCCGTCGTGCATGCGGGTGGCGGAGACGAGACGCAGCGTCTCGCCCTTCTTGCCGACGCTGAAATAGTCGAGCTCGCGCGTCCTGGCGATCTTCTGAATGCGCTCGGCCTCGTCGTGGTCGGCATCGGCGACCGCGGCCGAGCCCTTCGGCAGAAGCGTGTCGAACAGTCGGAGCTTGGCGTTCAGGTAGGCTTCCAGAGACGGATGATAGTCGAGATGATCGCGCGAGAGATTGGTGAAGGCGCCCGCCGACAAGCGCACGCCGTCAAGCCGGCGCTGTTCGAGGCCGTGGCTCGACGCCTCGATCGCAAGATGCGTCACCTCGGCAGCGGCGAGGTCGGCAAGGATTTCGTGGAGCTTGACCGGATCGGGCGTGGTCAGATTACCCTCCACGACATTCCCTGGCGCGACGAGGCCGATCGTTCCAAGGCTCGCCGCCTTGTGCCCCGCCTTCTCCCAGATCTGCCGGAGGAACACGGTGACCGAGGTCTTGCCGTTGGTACCGGTGACGGCGGCGACGGTGCGCGGCTGACGGGCGAAGTAGCGCGACGACATCAGCGACAGCGTGCGGCGCGGATCGTCGACGCGGACGATCGGAACGGAGAACGTGCCTTCGAGCGGCTGCCTGGCCGATCAGGACCGCAGCAGCGCCCGCCTCGATGGCAGCCGGCACGAATTTGGCGCCGTCGGACTTCGTGCCCGGCAGCGCGGCGAAGAGCGTGCCCGGTCCGACCGACCGACTGTCGGCGGTCAGCCCCTCGGATCCAGACATTGCCCTCTTCGGCGGAGACCTGGACGTCGTTCGAAAGGAGCGACGCCAGCCGGCGCGGGCCATAGCGTCTTTCCTCGTTCAATGACGGCTTCCTCACTGCGCGAATGCGAGCGCCATGGCCGGATCGTCTGCCGGATCGTCCGGCTTCGGCTCGATGCCGAGCATCGGCG
>CAVTYQ010000008.1:0-554547 GCA_963739005.1 uncultured Alphaproteobacteria bacterium
GAAATAGGCTGGCTCCGCGGAACCAGCGGCGACGGGTAGTCCCAACGTATCTCGGAACAAGGTGAGGTTCGCCTCCACATCCCTCAAGAGGGGCCGAACCCGACGACGAACAGCACCTCAATCTCAGCCGGCATCTGAGCCTCCCCTATTGAGCCGAGAATCCTCTGCGCACCCGCGGGGGGCTTTGAAAAACGGGTCGACGCAGGGTGCGATCCACCGCTCAACTGGACGAACTCCTGGTGAGTTCCCTTTTTGGAATTCTGCACGCTGGCGAACTACCCTATTCGCTTCGGCCTTGTCCGCGGTTCGGCCATCCCAGGCACACAGCAATCGCAGCCAGTGGTAGCGGATTCTTTGCTCGAGCCGAGGGTGGGTTCTTATGTCTCGCGACCCAGCAGATCCGGTCCGGTCGAAGCTTCGAGGATGCCGACCGCGCTTTAACAGTAATTTCGCCACGACGACTTCTGCACTCTTTGCGTGTTTCCGGAAGGGCTCCGCACTTTTTGCGTTTCTCCACATCGGCGCGCGCCGTGGATGCCTCCGAAGTCTGTCCACTACTTTTCGGCCAGTGCCTTCAAAAAGAGGCAGCTCGCGAGCGCCAACCAAGCATCTGATCCCGTGTGCAAACTCTCTCCGCTACCGGCCTGATGACAGTGGGATTCTCGGCGATGAGACGGGCTGCGAAGGCCTACGATGGCCAGCCTTGGGCGAGGCCGAAATCAATAACCCGCCCGCTCCTCCCTCACTATACTGGTATATATATGGTATTTATAGGTATATTATGGAAGTTATCTTAGAGGGGTTCTATATGTATATAGAAGAAACCTCCCCGTCGTTCCTTTTTTGGGGATAAGTATTTGTGATAATTGGGGATTCTCTCCAGGACCATTTGCGGAAACGGTCCTGAGTCCCTCCTGATCGTCCTGATCAGGAGCTAAGCGCTTGAGCTGATTTGCATTCTAGAGGTGGAGCAGTGCTATGCCCGCGCCCGACTGCTCAATCTCTCGCCACAGTGGTGGTGTCTCTGCGGAAAAACCTACATCGAGATAGATAATCCGACCAATCTTGGTCCACTCGTATCTCTTTCGAAGCTCTCTTCCGAGGACCTGTCGGGAGGATAAACCGACTCCGGCGGCCTCGCAATACTTCTTCAGTGCCGCATAGATTTGCGCCGCGGTGAGCCAGCGCCCATGTTCAGGTCGAATGTAGGCGTCCAGGAACCCGCGCACGACGGTCGCATCGACCGGCCTATACATGCGGTCGTAGACTCTCTGGACGCGGGCCTCCCACTCAAGTTCCTCAAGGATCGGACATCCACCCCTCACGAGCTATAGTCCGTCATTGGCCCGAGGTAGCCTTTGCGCCTGAGAAATCCCCGCAGCCTACCGCCGGCTTCCCGTATCTCCTTGGGGTCTGCCCGCTCCAAAAAGTCGATGACGAAGGGAAGTTTACTCTGGTCGCAGATCTGACCGCCGGCGGGCAAATACGAAACGGTTGCGCCTGTCTTCCCGAATTCTCTCGCGACGCTCATGTAGTTCTGAGCGGTGCGGGCGCTCATGCCGAACTCCGTCGCAACCCAGGCCAAAAACCTGCCGTGGCTGAGTAGCGTTTTTGGTCGGATCAGATCTTGCCCCGAGGCGATAATATTTTCGACGATCGCCTGCTGGCGGGGCCGAATCCGGTCCGCGATCGCGCGAAGCTGCTCAGCGAGATCCGGTGGAAGCAAAGCCGCCGGCGAGGGCGGAGGAAGCACTTCGCCCTCAAGCGGCATTGGAACCGGAAGCGCTGGGTGACCGGCACGATCGCCTAAATCGCTAGCCGCCATGTTGATAGTCTCAGGCCGCCGGATTCTTATCCGAGCCTTCGGAGGCCTTGGGCGGTTGCGGTGCTTCGCTGGTGGAGTATCTCGGGGCCGACAGCTTCGCGGTGGCCCACTGATCGAGATCGTGCGCGCTGTAGACAGCGCGATTGCCCCAACGCCGATAACGCGGCCCGCCTCCGGCGCTTGCAAACTTCTGCAGGGTGTTTCTTGAGACCCTGAGGCCCAGCTCTTCGGTCAGATAGGCGGCGGCCTCACGCCGATCGAGATAGCGTTCATCCATCGAAAGGCATCCGTCGATTGCAAGATCAACGGAAAACAGCTTGCTGGAAATCCCTGTCCTGTCAGGGGCCGAACCCCACCAATCTGAGTGAGGGGTTCGGGCTCATGGATCGGGTAAAAAGGCCGCTCTGGGTTCCTTTTCGTCTTTCGCTTTCGGACGAGCTGCTTGAACAGCTTCTCCTGTCCAACAGGCTTTCCGACGGCATATTGATGCACGGCATCGACAAACTCGTAGCAGCTTTGACCCCCTCTGCTCTCGGTCGTTGAGGTGAGCTTCTCTAAGCCGCGCACATCAACAAAGAGATCAATGAGGCGTGTCATGAAATAGGCGTAGCGGCTGCCAAACGCGCGTCGACGCGTCGATAGGTTCCAGCCTGCAGGTCTCGTCGTCGAAGTAGCCGAGATCGTAGTGCATGAAGCTGACGAGCCATAGGCGGTCGTCGACCTGGCGGATTCCGACCTTCTGGCCGGCGAAGACCTGGCTGAGGTTGATCTTGCGGCGCTTGAGGCAGATGCGCCCGCACGTGGTGACGGTGACTTCCCTGTCATGGAAAGGGTAGTCGAGCTGCGGCAGGCCGCGATAGGGGCGGGTTGAGGGCGCGTAGTGCTCGGCCGGGCAGGCCATGGCGAGGGCCTGGTGCGGGCGCTCGGTGTTGTAGCAGGCGACGAAGTCGTCGAACCTGGCCTGCTGCCTGAGCATGGTCTCCGCCGCCGGGCGGGTGGTCTCCAGTTTCAGCGTCAGATGCATGCGCTCATGGCGGCCGTTCTGCTGCGGGTTGCCCGGCTTGATCCTCTCGATCTCGATGCCGAGCCTCAGCCACCAGACGGAGAGCTTGGAGAGGTTGAAGAGCGCATTGGGGCTGGCGAAAGGGACGCCGTTGTCGGTGCGGATGGCCCGGGGCAGGCCGAACTGTTTGAAGGCGCTCTCAAAAACCGGGAAGGCGGTGGCCTCCTTGGTGCTGGCGAGCGCCTCGCAGGCGATCAGATAGCGGCTGGCGTAGTCGGTGATGGTGAGTGGGTAGCAGTAGCGCCGGTCGGCGAGCATGAACTCGCCCTTGTAGTGGGACTGTCGGAAGTTTTGTGCTGAGGCCGTCTGCGTCACTGAGTGACGAACCTTTCGCCGAACACGACGGCGAACTGGGTCCTGGCCTCGAACCATTCGCGCGGCGGCCGCTTCCACTCGTCGGCCTGGCGATCGAGGACCAGATATAGCAGCTTCATCGCCGCATCGTCATTGGGGAAGTGCCCGCGCGTTCGAACCGCGCGGCGCAGCTTGGAGTTCAGCGCCTCGATCGCATTGGTCGTGTAGATGATGCGGCGGACGCCTTCGGGGAAGGCGAAGAACGGCACCACGTGCTCCCAGTTGCGCCGCCAGCTCAAGGCGATGGCCGGATACTTCTGGCCCCAGGGGCTCGCTTCGAACACTTCCAGGGCCTTCCGGCCGGCCTCGGCGTCGGTGGCCCGGTAGATGGCCCTGAGCGCCGGCATCACCGGCTTGCGGTCCTTCCACGACACGAACGCAAGCGAGTGGCGGATCAGGTGTACGATGCAGGTCTGCACCACCGTGTCGGGGAACACGGTGGTGATCGCCTCGGGGAAGCCCTTCAGGCCATCGACCACGGCGATCAGGATGTCGCTGACGCCGCGGTTCTTCAGCTCGTTCATGACACGCAGCCAGAACTTGGCGCCCTCCGTCTGCTCGATCCAGATGCCCAGTATCGCCTTCGTGCCGTCGGCCAGGATCCCGAGCGCGATGTAGACCGCTTTGTTCCTGACGAAGCCCTCGTCCCTGATCTTCACCCGGATCGCATCGAAGAAGACCAGCGGATAGCAGGCCTCCAGCGGCCGGCCCTGCCATTCGGCGACCTCCTCCAGGACGGCGTCGGTGACGGCCGAGATCAGGTCGGGCGAGACGTCGATGCCGTAGAGCTCCTCCAGGTGGCCGCGGATCTCCCGCACGCTCATGCCGCGTGCATACATGGAGATGATCTTGTCGTCGAAATCCGGGAAGCGGCGCTGGTATTTGGCGATCAGCTTCGGATCGAAGGTGCCGGAGCGATCGCGGGGGATCGTCAGCCGCATCTTCGAGGTGCCGGTCAGAACCGACTTCTGCGAGCTGCCGTTGCGGCGATTGGCGTTGCCTTCGGCGCGCTCTTCCCCAAGGTGCTCGTCGAGCTCGGCGTTCAGAATGCGCTCCGACAGCGCCTTCTTCAGCTCGTCAACAAGACCGTCCTTGGCAAACACCTCCTGCGGATCGCGGCCCGCCAGAAGCTGCTCCAGAAGCTCTTTCTCGATAGCCATGTGATGATTCTCCTCTTTTCATCATCATGGCCTCACGCACACAATTCCTGACAGTCCCACTACAAGGGCGAGTTCATGCTCGCCGACCGGCGCTACTGCTACCCACTCACCATCACCGACTACGCCAGCCGCTATCTGATCGCCTGCGAGGCGCTCGCCAGCACCAAGGAGGCCACCGCCTTCCCGGTTTTTGAGAGCGCCTTCAAACAGTTCGGCCTGCCCCGGGCCATCCGCACCGACAACGGCGTCCCTTTCGCCAGCCCCAATGCGCTCTTCAACCTCTCCAAGCTCTCCGTCTGGTGGCTGAGGCTCGGCATCGAGATCGAGAGGATCAAGCCGGGCAACCCGCAGCAGAACGGCCGCCATGAGCGCATGCATCTGACGCTGAAACTGGAGACCACCCGCCCGGCGGCGGAGACCATGCTCAGGCAGCAGGCCAGGTTCGACGACTTCGTCGCCTGCTACAACACCGAGCGCCCGCACCAGGCCCTCGCCATGGCCTGCCCGGCCGAGCACTACGCGCCCTCAACCCGCCCCTATCGCGGCCTGCCGCAGCTCGACTACCCTTTCCATGACAGGGAAGTCACCGTCACCACGTGCGGGCGCATCTGCCTCAAGCGCCGCAAGATCAACCTCAGCCAGGTCTTCGCCGGCCAGAAGGTCGGAATCCGCCAGGTCGACGACCGCCTATGGCTCGTCAGCTTCATGCACTACGATCTCGGCTACTTCGACGACGAGACCTGCAGGCTGGAGCCGATCGCCAATCCCTTCGGAGCAAAGGTGTTACCTATGTCTCCAGAATAAACCGTCACCTATGTGTCCGGAATGGACCACGAAGGCGTTGGCGCACCCGACAGGATTCGAACCTGTGACCTCTGCCTTCGGAGTGCCCTCATGTCTTTCATTCCGGAGATTACTGTCGCAGGAACTTTCTTACTTTCCCCACTGACGTCAACGACTTAGCGCTTACTTCGGCTTATCCAACGCGATAAACTCTGAGTTCCGACTTTCCGTTCTCTGCTGACATGGCGCTGACACGGAAGCCGTCCGAACATGCGGGGTAAGCATGCCAAAGATCACTAAGCGCGTCGTCGACGCAGCTGCCAAGGACGGCGCGCGCTACTACGTTTGGGACTCCGAAGTCCGCGGATTCGAACTCATTGTCACCCCGACTGGTCAGCGGAGTTATGTCTTTCAGTATCGCACAGCTGACGGACGGACGAGGCGCGCGACAATCGGCAAGCACGGTGCGTGGACGCCAGAGCTTGCCCGTCGCAAGGCAGAGGAGTTCCGTCGCGTGGTTCGTGAAGGGCGCGATCCACTTGAAGAAAGAAATCAGCTTCGGAGTGCGCCTACCGTCACCGATCTGCTCGACCTCTATCTTCAATCCGAGCGGTTCCTTGTGAAGACGGATGAAACACGCGCGATCGATCGCGGGCGCATCGAGCGCCACTTGAAACCACTTCTTGGAAGACGTCACCTCCACGCGCTCACGCCAGGAGAGGTCGAACGCGCGTTCGCTGCGATCCGCGACGGAAGAACCGCCGTCGACGTAAAGACAAGAATGCGGGGCCGGGCCCGGGTCCGCGGCGGCGAGGGTGCAGCGAGGATGTGTGTTCGCCTATTGAAGGCTGTTTTCAATTGGGGAATCGGTGAGGGTCTGGCCTCTGCCAATCCGTGCAAGAACGTTGCTATTGGCCGAGACGGGATAAGATCGACCATTCTTGAGGGCGCATCGTCCTATTCGAGACTGTTTTCCACGCTGGCCACTATGGAGAACCAGAAGCGGATACGGCCGCAGGTCAGCGATGCAATCAAACTGATCGCACTTACTGGCGCGAGGCGCTCCGAGGTCGCTAAGCTCAGATGGTCATTCGTCGATCTATCGAGGGGACTGATCACAATTCCTCCGCGATCGCACAAGACCGGCCGGCGGACCGGCAAACCGCGCCTGATAGGCTTGCCGACGCTCGGCCAAGAAATCATCAAGCGGCAGCGGCAAGGCAACCCAGAAGATTTCGTGTTTGAGCCCTGTCGCGGCGAAGGACCGGTTGCGCTGTCCAAGGCCTGGCGAGAGGTCAGGAAGGAAGCGAAGCTGCCTGAGGGGGTTGGCTTACACTCCCTTAGGCACTCGATCGCCTCACATTGGGCTCTCGCTGGCGCAGGGGCTCCGCAGCTAGCGGCGCTACTTGGTCACGCGCAGGTCTCCACTGTTGAGCGATACATCCATTTTGCGTCCGACGCGCATCGCGCACTCGCCGAGCAAGCGGCGGCAGTCGTGCTCGCTGGCGTCGACGCTCCAGCAACCATCTAACCGTCTCAGTTACGGAGGCGAGGAAGGCGCCGGGCAATGTACCAGGTACATAGACCGCCCTACAGCCGAGAGCTGTTAGCTCATCTGGCAAAGATGCTGCCGAGGCCGGTGGGGTCGGAGGAAGATCTCGCAGAGGCACTCGCGTTTCTCAAGAAGGATGGGGAGGTACCGACCTTCGCTCGGAACTTCGTCGTCGACGCCGTTCATGGCGTTCTCGATCAACCTCAGCCAACCAAGACGCAGCCGCGATTGGCGGACGACCTCAAGGTGCTGGTCAAAATCGACCACTTAACCGCCCAACTCAATACCGAGATCGGCCGTCTCTCTCCAGTATCGCAGGGCTATTTGGGACGAGGCCTGCCGAGGGATGCCTTTGGCGAACGAAACAAGAGGACAAATCAGATTTCGAAACTGAGATTTCTTCTGAACGATTTAGAGGCGGCGACATCGTCTGCCGCAACAACTCTTCAGGCCGAACTCGGTGAAGATCGCGGGGGCGCGAACCTATCGACGCGTCGACGCGCGTTTGGCAGCCGCTACGCCTATTTCATGACACGCCTCATTGATCTCTTTGTTGATGTGCGCGGCTTAGAGAAGCTCACCTCAACGACCGGGAGCAGAGGGGGTCAAAGCTGCTACGAGTTTGTCGATGCGGTCCATCAATATGCGTTGGGAAGACCTGTTGGACAGGTGAAGCTGTTCAAGCAGCTCGTCCGAAAGCGAAAGGCGAAGAAGAACCCAGAGCGGCCTCTTTACCCGATCCATGAGCCCGAAACCACCGCTGAGATTAGTCGGGTTCGGCCCCTGACAGAACAGGTATTTCCGGCAAGCTGCTTTCCGTTGATCTTTCAATCGACGGATGCCTTTCGATGGATGAACGCTATCTCGATCGGCGTGAGGCCAGCGCCTATCTGAGCGAAGAGCTGGGCCTGCGGGTTGCAAAAAGCACGCTGCAGAAGTTTGCAACCGTCGGAGGCGGGCCGCGTTATCGGCGTTGGGGCAATCGCGCTGTCTACAGCGCGCGCGATCTCGATCAGTGGGCCAGCGCCAAGCTGTCGGCCCCGAGATACTCCACCAGCGAAGCGCCGCAACCGCCCGCGGCCTCCGACGGCTCGGATGAGAATCCGGCGGCCTGAGACTATCAACATGGCGGCTAGCGATTCAGGCGATCGTGCCGGTCACCCAGCGCTTCCGGCTCCAATGCCGCTTGAAGGCGAGGTGCTTCCTCCGCCCTCGCCGGCGGCTTCATCCTTTCCACCGGATCTCGCTGAGCAGCTTCGCGCGATCGCGGAGCGGATCCGCCCCCGCCAGCAGGCGATCATCGAAAATATCATCGCCTCGGGGCAGGATCTGATCCGAGCAAAAACCCTGCTTAGCCACGGCAGGTTTTTGGGCTGGGTTGCGACGGAGTTCGGCATGAGCGCCCGCACCGCTCAGAACTACATGAGCGTCGCGAGAGAATTCGGGAAGACAGGCGCAACCGTTTCGCATTTGCCGGCCGGCCTTCTTTACCGGCTCGTCGAGAGGGCCACGCCGGAAACGGCGCGTGAGAAGGTTCGCAAATGGCTTTCGACAGGCGAGCGTCCGACGCCGTTGCAGATTGGTACTCTGATCGCAGCCGAGCGGCAAAAAGTGCCGAGGCGCGAGCTGACCGAGAAGCACCAGCTTCGGATGAAGTACGACCGTGTATTCGCGAATCGGAACCGGCGCACTAAGCGCGAGAAGGAACAGATCGCGTGGCGCCGAAAAGAGACCTTTGTCCAGCACATCTGTCAGATCTGCGACCAGACTAAACTTCCGCTCATCATCGACTTTTTGGAGCGGGCCGAGCCCAAGGAGATACGGGAAGCCGGCGGCAGGCTGCGGGGATTTCTCAGGCGCAAAGGCTACCTCGGGCCGATGAAAGACTATCGCCCATGAGAAACGATCGCCCGACTCTCGCGGAGCTTGAGTGGGAGGTTCTCCGCCAGAGGGTCTACGACCGCATGTACCATCCGGTCGATGCGACCATCGTGCGCGGGTTCCTGGACGCCTGCATTCGACCTGAACATGGTCGCTGGCTCACCGCGGCGCAAATCTATGCGGCACTGGAGAAGTATTGCGAGGCCGCCGGAGTCGGTTTATCCTCCCGACAGCTCCTCGGAAGAGAGCTTCGAAAGAGATACGAGTGGACCAAGATTGGTCGGATTATCTATCTTGATGTAGGTTTTTCAGCAAGCATGCCACTACTGTGGCGAGAGATTGAGTAGCCGGGCGCGGGCATAGCACCGCTCCACCTCTAGAATGCAAAGCAGCTCAAGCGCTTAGCTCCTGATCAGGACGATCAGGAGGGGCCCAGGACCGTTTCCGCAAATGGTCCTGGAGAGAATCCCCAATTATCACAAATACTTATCCCCAAAAAAGGAACGACGGGGAGGTTTCTTCTATATACATATAGAACCCCTCTAAGATAACTTCCATAATATACCTATAAATACCATATATATACCAGTATAGTGAGGGAGGAGCGGGCGGGTTATTGATTCGGCCTCGCCCAAGGCTGGCCATCGTAGGCCTTCGCAGCCCGTCTCATCGCCGAGAATCCCACTGTCATCAGGCCGGTAGCGGAGAGAGTTTGCACACGGGATCAGATGCTTGGTTGGCGCTCGCGAGCTGCCTCTTTTTGAAGGCACTGGCCGAAAAGTAGTGGACAGACTTCGGAGGCATCCACGGCGCGCGCCGATGTGGAGAAACGCAAAAAGTGCGGAGCCCTTCCGGAAACACGCAAAGAGTGCAGAAGTCGTCGTGGCGAAATTACTGTTAAAGCGCGGTCGGCATCCTCGAAGCTTCGACCGGACCGGATCTGCTGGGTCGCGAGACATAAGAACCCACCCTCGGCTCGAGCAAAGAATCCGCTACCACTGGCTGCGATTGCTGTGTGCCTGGGATGGCCGAACCGCGGACAAGGCCGAAGCGAATAGGGTAGTTCGCCAGCGTGCAGAATTCCAAAAAGGGAACTCACCAGGAGTTCGTCCAGTTGAGCGGTGGATCGCACCCTGCGTCGACCCGTTTTTCAAAGCCCCCCGCGGGTGCGCAGAGGATTCTCGGCTCAATAGGGGAGGCTCAGATGCCGGCTGAGATTGAGGTGCTGTTCGTCGTCGGGTTCGGCCCCTCTTGAGGGATGTGGAGGCGAACCTCACCTTGTTCCGAGATACGTTGGGACTACCCGTCGCCGCTGGTTCCGCGGAGCCAGCCTATTTCACCACCAGCAAGGTAGAGGGCATAAAGAACTTCGGTATGTGGCCCCTCTATAGGGCCGCGATGTCCTGCTTTGGCAAACCCGAGTGGCCTGCCGACCTGCCGGCGCCGCGTCAACTCCGGAGCGAGGGGTCAAGGTCACCCCGATCAGCACTCCATCCGGGCTTAGGAAGCGCGTCACGATCTGGCCCCAGGGTTTCCGCTGGGCCTCCACGAGCAGGCGATATCCCTTCGCTTTCATTGTTCGCGTCGCCGCTTCAATGTCGGCGACGTCAAACTCGATCCAGGCATTGGGCGCCCGCTCCCCGCCTCAGGCCTGACGTCAGCTTTCCACCATCCTCCTGCAAACTTCTACACGTTCGCTTCCCGGGCAGGGTATGGCGCTACCCGGCGAGCCAGAGCGCGCCTCCTCGGCGGGATCAGGCCTCAGATTCGATTCCACTAGGTTCTTTCCAACCCTTCGCTTCACGGGTGGGCTTTGCCGGCGGCCGCACAGCCGCCTCGATGATCGAAGCGATGACAAGCCCGGCTCGGAAAGCCCCCCGGTTGCGGGTCCTCCGGCAGCTCTACGCAACACGGGCGCGCAGCGGGCTTGTGGGGTCTAGTGGATCGCGAAATTTCATAGCCTGAAATTTCAGGCCACAGCCTGAAGTCGCTCAGCCAAACTCCTCAGAATCCGGCCACTTTGGTCCACGCAAAGGCTGAAAAAAGGGCTGAAAATTTAAGCGGTGCGGGAGGATAGACGACCTTGGCCCGCCGCATGCCAAGGGGTTCCGGGGATATCGGAATTTAATCGCGGCCCGGAGATATCGCGGAATCGGAGCAGGGGGAGCGGTAAAGACTCGCTCAACATCGCCGAGCCTTGCAGATCTTGATCCCCAATGCGTCGCCATGGCCCAAGGCCGGAACCACTCTGCTTGCGAACGAAGTCCAGAAGGCAAATCGTCGATCGGTGGGAGACCCGTGATTCGACGGCGGCGATTAGCTCCTCGTCCCTATTTCGCGAAGCTGAACGCCGACCAACGGCGCGCCGTCGAACATGGCGTCGGCGACACGGCCGACGCTCCCTGCCCGCTGCTGGTCATCTGCTCAGGTCCTCTCCGGCGGCCTAACCTGGGCGGGCACGTTCCACGCCATCGGAGCACGGCGAGCTCGCCCGCCGCAACATCCCCTAGCTAGGTGAAGTTCGGCGGCCTCAAATTCCTTGATGCCGCGCATGTAAAAGGATCTTCTCGACTGTTGCGCTTTGTGGAGAACCCGCGGGATCGTGTCGCGGGGTTTCGACTCCTTCAGCTTCTGCCGGGAGTCGGCAGCGCGGCGGCGCAGGCGGTGCTCGACCACATCGGCGATGCGTCCGATCGGGCCCGTGCGCTGATCGAAGGGCCCGCTCCTCCCAAGGGAGGAGCGCTTCTTCACCACCGGCCAGCAGGGGTTGGGCGACCGCCACGTCTATGCGTCGCGCACGCGTTTTATCCCCGATGACCTCCTGCCACATTTCGAGCTGGCAGCCTGGCCATCGACGGCACAGGAAGACGCCGTCGAGGGCATTGCCGAGCGAACTGCCCGCATGAACGTGGGGGCTCGCGTGCGCGCAATGTGGAGATAGCGCATCGGGGCTAGAGGGACGCTCTTGGCGCCTAACTGATGCCGAGCAGGTCTGCTTTAGGGGGTAAAGCGGACAGGTTGATCGCGCTGCCGCGAGTCCGAATCTGACCCATTCCGGACATCGATTGAGCACAGGGCGTGATGAACTGCCAAGGACGCAAGGCCAATAAGACGGGAACCCCTGCACGTAGCGACAGTTGTACTAAGCGCGCGTCGTAGCCTTATTTCGCCATCTTTCCGGTGAGCGGTAGGCTATAGGGACTATGCGGTGGTTCTCATTCCTTGGGTGTGCACCCCGATGCTGCTCTGCGCACCGGATCAAGGAAAATGACGGTCGAGACATCGGCCTTGGATCGGCCGTTCCGGCACGCGAGACTGCAACAGTTCGCCGGCCGGAAAGGCGCTCATGAACTCAATCCTTCGCTATGCTCTCGGCCATCCTTCTTCCCCGCTATGGAAGGATGCGGCGCCGGTGAGGGAAGAGCTTTTCAGTGTCGAACGGCTCGAGCAACATGCGGAGAGCCTCGCCGCGGCGCAGTCCGTCACAAAGACGCCTCCAACCGGTCTCTCCCTCCACTCACGTCTCAAGGACAACGCCGTTGTTCTGCTCTCCGCCTATCGGGCAACCGCGGCGGAGCTGGAAAGCGGCCGTGGGGTCGTTCCCGCCTCCGAATGGCTGCTCGACAACTACCACGTCGTCGACGAGCAGATCCGGGAGATTCGAGACGACCTGCCTCCCGGCTATTATCGCCAGCTGCCGAAACTGGCCGAGGGACCGTTCGCCGGTTATCCGCGCGTGTTCGGTCTCGCCTGGGCCTACGTCGCGCACACCGACAGCCATTTCGATCCCGCGATACTGCGTCGCTTCATTGACGCCTATCAGCGCGTCCAACCTCTGACGATCGGCGAGCTGTGGGCCGTTGCGATCACGCTGCGCTTCGTCCTCATCGAGAACCTGCGCCGGCTGGCGGACCAGATCACGGCCGGACGAAGCGCCCGTCAAGATGCCGACCGGTTGGCGGACGGGCTTCTGGTATCGGGCGCGGCCACATCCGGACTCGAAACCGACATCGCGACCCGCTCGTCCGGACCGCTGTCCGAGATCTTCGCCGCACAACTGGCGAAGCGGCTGAGGGAGCAGGATCCCCGCACCACGCCGGCGCTCGGCTGGCTGGAGGAGCGGCTTGGGGTGCAGGGCTCCTCGATCGATCATGCGGTGCAGCACGCCCAACAACGGCAGGGCGCATCGAACGTCACGGTGCGCAACGTCATCACCAGCATGCGGTTGATATCGGACATCGATTGGACGGAGCTGTTCGAGAACGTGAGCCTCGTCGACGCGCGATTGCGGGCTGCCAGCAACTTCGCGGCCATGGATTTTCCGACCCGCGACCTCTATCGGAGCGCAATCGAGCAATTGGCGCGCGGCTCGAACTGTTCGGAGCTTGAGATTGCCGGTCACGCGCTCGAAGCATCGCGCCTCGCAGCTGCCGTGGCGGTTGGGGGCGCGGAAGCGGAGCGCGTCGGCGATCCCGGCTACAATCTCGTCGCTGCGGGCCGGCGTGCGCTCGAGTGCAAGATCGGGTTCCGGCCGCCGCCGCGACTGCGGATCAGCCGCTTCAACGTCCGGCTCGGTATTGGCGGCTATGTCGGCGCGATCCTGGTCGCCACGGCGGCGTTGCTGGCTTTGGCCCTGTGGACGCTGGCGGCTCCCGGGATCGTCGGTTGGCTGACGCTCTTCGCGATGGTCGGGTTCCTCCCGGCGACCGAGGTAGCGACCGCGCTCGTCAATCGCGGGGTGGCATGGAGCTTCGGCGCGACCATCCTACCCGGCCTAGAGCTCTCGAGGGGCGTTCCGAAATCGCTGCGAACGCTTGTCGCCGTGCCGACCCTGCTGACGAGCGAAGCCGATATTCTGGAGCAGGTGGAAAGGCTCGAAGTCCATCATCTTTCCGGCGCCGGCGGCGATCTTTGCTTCGCTCTCCTCTCCGACGGCGTGGATGCTGACCGGGAAGTGCAGGAAGACGATGCGCAGCTCATCGCGGTGGCTGCCGAGGCGATCGAACGGCTGAATCTTCGTCACGGCCCCGCGCCCGGCGGCAAGCGCTTCCTGCTGCTGCACCGGCGCCGCGTCTTCAATGCGGGCGAAAACAAATGGATGGGTTGGGAGCGCAAGAGAGGCAAGCTGCACGAGCTGAACCGCCTCTTGCGCGGAGCGACAGATACGACCTTTGTGTCTATCGCTGGAAGCGCGCCGCCAGTGCCGGCCGGCGTGCGTTACGTCCTCACGCTCGATGCCGATACGCGGCTGCCGAGAGATGCGGCGCTCCGGCTGATCGGAAAGATGGCGCATCCGCTCAATCGACCCCACTTCGACGAATCGGGGCGGCGGGTGGCGGATGGCTACGGGATCCTTCAACCCCGCGTCACCCCCTCCCTTCCCGTCGGCAGGGAAGGGTCGCTCTATCAGCGCGTCTTCTCCAGCGCCGGGGGAATGGACCCTTACGCGGCCGCCGTATCCGACGTCTATCAGGACCTCTTCGGCGAAGGCTCCTACACGGGCAAGGGCATTTACGACGTCGACGCATTCGAGACCGCGCTCGCCGGCCGCGTGCCGGAGAATGCGCTTCTGAGCCACGACCTTTTCGAAGGCATCTTCGCCCGTGCCGGACTTGCTTCCGATGTCGAACTGGTTGAGGAATTTCCCTCCCGCTACGACGTCGGAGCCAAGCGGCAGCATCGCTGGGCGCGCGGCGACTGGCAGCTCCTGCCATGGATCTTTGCGGCCGCGAAGATGCAGGGGCGCATCCCTCCGGTCGGCCTCGGGAAGATGGCCGACAATCTGCGACGCTCGGTGTTTGCGCCGCTGACGCTTACCGCCTTCCTCATCTGCTGGCTCATGCCGGACGCGGCCGAAGGAACCGCCATCGTCCTGACCTCCATTGCAATCCCCGCCTTTCTCCCGATTTTCTTCGCGGTGGTGCCGCGCCGGCCGGGCATCAGCCTGCGCAGCCATCTCGGTGCGCTCGCATCCGATCTTCGCCTCGCCGGCTGGCAGATCGTGCTGACGGTCGCGTTCCTCCCCGATCAGGCCTGGCGGATGGCGGATGCCTTCCTGCGCACTCTTTACCGGCTCTACGTGACGCACCGTCACCTGCTTGAATGGACTACAGCCGCGCAGGCCAAGATCAGCCCGCGACCAGATCTTCGCAGCTCATACCGGCAAATGGCGGGCAGCGCTGCACTCGGACTGGCGGTCCCGCTTCTCGCCATGGCGAACTCGGCGAATGTCTTGCCGATCGCACTGCCATTCGCACTGCTGTGGCTTGGCGCTCCGGCGATCGCTTTCTGGGCAAGCCAGTCGCCCACGCTAACGCGGCTTCTCAACGTCTCGGCGCGCGACAAGCGCGACTTGCGCCTCATTGCACGCCGCACCTGGCGCTTCTTCGAGACGTTCGTGACGCCGGCCGACAACATGCTGCCGCCCGACAATTTCCAGGAAGATCCAAGGCCGGTCGTCGCGCACCGGACTTCGCCCACAAACATCGGTCTCTATCTGCTCTCTACCGTCGCCGCTCGCGACTTCGGCTGGGCTGGAACGATGGAGACGGTGGAACGGCTGGAAGCAGCATTTGAATCCCTCGGCAAGCTTCCGCAGTTCAAGGGCCACTTCTTCAACTGGTATGACACGCTCGACCTGCGCGTTCTCGATCCACCCTACGTCTCGTCCGTGGACAGCGGAAATCTCGCGGGTCACCTGATCGTGCTTGCCAACGCCTGCGAAGAATGGATGACCGATCCCGTGGTATCGGATGTCCGCGCGGGAATGGCGGACGATCTTCGGCTTGCGCGCGAGGTCTTCGATGCTCTGCCGGCCGCGGGAAGGGAACACGGCGCGCACCTTGCGTCGGTCATGGTGGAGATCGAATCCCTCTTGAACGGGGCGCTCACGATCGAGGCGCTCTCGCCGGCCCTGAACCGGCTGACGGACAAGGCCAGGAAGGCAGCCGACGGCGTGCTGCCCGTGACCGAAGACCGCGGGTCTTCGGAACTGCTGTTCTGGATCGGGGCGCTCGGCAAGATCGCAGACGAACACGCCCGCGACCGTCGACAGATCGGCGAGGCGCCACAGGTCTTGGCGAGCCGGTTGAAGACGCTCGCCGACACGGCGCGCGAGATGGCGCTGGCGATGGATTTCGCCTTCCTTGTCGATCCCGAGCGGAAACTGTTGTCGATCGGCTATTCGCCCGCCGACAACAGCCTCGATCCAAACTGCTACGATCTGATTGCCTCGGAGGCGCGTCTCGCAAGCTTCTTTGCGATCGCGAAAGGTGATGTCGCGACGCGGCATTGGCTTCGCCTCGGGAGGGAAGCCACTCCGCTGGGAAACGGATCGGCGCTGATCTCCTGGTCGGGATCTATGTTCGAATACCTTATGCCGTCGCTGGTGATGCGGGCGCCGGTCGGAAGCTTGCTCGAGCAGACCAACCGACTCATCGTCGAGCGTCAGGAATTTATGGACGGTCGCTCGGCATCCCCTGGGGCGTTTCGGAATCCGCATGCAGCGCCCGCGACATAGAGCTCACCTACCAGTACTCCAACTTCGGCGTTCCGGGCCTCGGCCTGAAGCGGGGCCTCTCCGAGAATGTGGTGATCGCGCCCTATGCGACAGGCCTCGCTTCCATGGTGGATCCGCACGGCGCGATACAAAACTACGTTCGCCTTTTGGATCTGGGCGCGCGGGGGCGCTTCGGGTTCTACGAAGCTCTGGATTTCACGGGTTCGCGGCTCCCCGAGGGCGAGGATTTCGCGATTGTGCGAAACTTCATGGCGCATCATCAGGGGATGACCGTCGTCGCCATCGCGAACACACTGCGCGATGGCGAGATGCGTTCGAGGTTTCACCGGGAACCGATGATCCAGGCCAGTGAGCTCCTGCTGCAGGAGCGCATGCCGCGTGACGTCGCCGTCGCGCATCCGCGCGCCGAAGAAGTGAAAGCGTCTCCGGCGACGGCCGGCCGTGACGCCCCCGCCGTGCGGCGTTTCGCGATCTCGGCTGACACAGCTCCCATGACGCATTTGATGTCAAACGGTCGATATGCAGTGATGCTGACCGCTGCGGGAGCGGGCTACAGCCGCTGGCGCGAAATCGCCGTGACCCGCTGGCGCGAGGACGTGACCCGCGACGGCTGGGGCTCCTTCATCATCCTGCGCGATATCCAGAGCGGAAGGGTCTGGTCTCCCAGTCGGCAGCCGATCGGAAGCGGCAGGGACGGCGAAGGCGTCGCCTTCAGCGAGGATCGTGCGGAATTCACCCGCCACGACGGCCCCCTGACGACGACCATGGACGTGATGGTCTCCGGCGAGGATGACGGCGAGGTGCGCCGTGTCTCGCTCACCAACAGCGGGCGCAGCCCGTGCGAGATCGAGCTGACATCCTATTCCGAAATCGTCCTCGCCACGCCGGCCGCCGACAACGCGCATCCGGCTTTCTCCAAGATGTTCGTTGAAACCGAGCATCTCCCAGAATTCGGAGCCCTGATCGCGACCCGCCGGCGGCGCTCGCGTGAGGAACCGGAGGTATGGGCCGCCCACTTCGCTGTCGTGGAAGGCGAGAGCGCGGCCGATCCGCAGGTACGAAACCGATAGGGCGCGTTTCGTGGGTCGCGGCCGGACAATCGGCACAGCCGCGGCCTTTGCGGATGACAGCCCACTTTCCAAAACCGTCGGAACCGTTCTCGACCCGATCTTCTCGTTGCGGCACTCCGTAACGATTCTGCCGGGCAAGGTCGCGCGGCTCTCCTTCTGGACCGTCGTCGCATCGTCCCGTGCCGAGCTTCTGGATCTCGTCGACAAGCACCACGACCGCAGCGCCTTCGATCGGACGAAAACGCTGGCCTGGACGCAGGCGCAGGTGCAACTGCGCCATCTCGACGTCGGGGCGGACGAGGCGGCCGATTTCCAGAATCTTGCAGCACCGATCCTTTACGCCGACCGGCGCTTCAGAGCGTCCTCCGCTGCGCTCGTTCGCGGCGCGGGTGCCCAATCGGGATTGTGGTCGCTCGGTATTTCCGGCGACCTGCCGATCGTGCTGCTGTGCATCGATGAGATCGAGGACATCGCCCAGGTCCGCCAATTGCTGCGCGCCCACGAATATTGGAGCATGAAGCGGCTCGGCGTCGATCTGGTGATCGTCAACGAGCATGCCGCTTCCTACGCACAGGATCTTCAGGGCGCGATCGAGACCGCGATACGGAGCAGCCAATCGCGGCCGCGCCTCGGCGAGGAGCTGACGCAAGGTTCGGTCTACGCGCTTCGCGTTGACCTCATGAGCGCTGCCGCACGGGCTTTGCTTCACTCAACGGCGCGCGTCGTACTGATGGCCCGCCGCGGTTCCATCGCCGAACAGCTCGCCCGCCTGCCGCGGGCACCGGCGCGGCCATCGCAAGCGAGCGGACGCAAGCCTCAGATACCGGCGCCGCGGCCGGGACCTTCGGTGCCGGCGTCTCGGCTGCGGCCGGCCGCACGCGGATTGGAGTTCTTCAATGGCCTTGGGGGCTTTGAGAAGAATGGCCAGGAATATGTGACGGTCCTCAATGCCGGCCGTTTGACGCCGGCGCCGTGGATCAATGTGATCGCCAATCCTCGCTTCGGCTTCCAGGTAGCGGCGGAGGGAAGCGGCTATACCTGGGCGGATAGTAGTCGTGAGAACCAGCTCACGCCGTGGTCGAACGACCCTGTCGCAGACCCGACAGGGGATGCGATCTACGTTCGCGACGAGACGACCGGCGATCTCTGGGGTCCGACGGCGCTGCCCATCCGGGACGGCGGGACCTACATTGCCCGCCACGGCTACGGATACAGCAGCTTCGAGCATGCGACAAACGGCATCGCGCTCGACCTGCTGCAATATGTGCCGCTCGCCGATCCGATCAAGATCTCGCGCCTGAGGATGACGAACCTCTCCGGTCGGCCGCGCCGGCTATCGGTCACGGCGTACACGGAGTGGGTGCTCGGTACTTCGCGCGGCGCCGCCGGCCCGTTTGTGGCGACGGAGATCGATGCGGCCACCGGCGCGATGCTGGCCCGCAATCCCTGGAGCATCTCCTTCTCCGGCCGTGTTGCATTTGCCGATCTGCGCGGCCAGCAGACGGCCTGGACGGCGGACCGCACCGAGTTCCTCGGGCGCAACGGCGGACCCGCGGCGCCGGCGGCGCTCGCCAGAGAAACGTCCCTCTCCGGCGCAACCGGGGCCGGGCTCGATCCCTGCGCGGCCTTGCAGACCGTCATCGAGCTCGGCGCGGGCGAGACGGTCGAAGTCGTCGCGTTCGTCGGGCAATGCGGGTCAGCCGAGGAGGCGCGGACGCTGATCGACCGCTATCGCGCAATCGATCTGGACGCCGTCCTCGACGAGGTCACGGAGCACTGGGAGGGCTTGCTCGGGGTGGTCCAGGTCAAGACGCCTGACCGCGCGATGGACATCATGCTGAACGGCTGGCTGCTCTACCAGACACTCGCCTGTCGCATCCGGGCGCGCGCGGCCTTCTACCAAGCGAGCGGCGCCTACGGCTTTCGTGACCAGCTTCAGGACGGCATGGCGCTGACGTTTGCCGACCCGACCGAAACCCGAGCCCATATCCTGCGTGCCGCCGCCCGGCAGTTCGTCGAAGGCGATGTCCAGCACTGGTGGCTGCCGCATTCCGGACAGGGCGTGCGAACGCGCATCTCGGATGACCGCGTCTGGCTCGCCTTTGCGGCGGCCACCTATGTCACGGCGGCGGACGACGCGGGTATCCTGGACGAAGACGTGCCCTTCCTGGATGGACCGGCGCTGCGACCCGGCGAGCACGATGCATTCTTCCAGCCGACGATCGCGGACGAAACGGCAACGCTGTTCGAGCATTGCGCGCGCGGACTCGATCAATGCCTCGATCTCACTGGCGAGCATGGCCTGCCGCTCATCGGCACCGGCGACTGGAACGACGGCATGAATCGGGTCGGCGACGGCGGCAAGGGCGAAAGCGTGTGGCTCGGCTGGCTTCTGGTGCGCACCATCGATCTCTTCGCGCCGCTGGCCGAAGGCCGCGATGCTGAGCGCGCCGGACGCTGGCGCGCCCACGCGGTCTCGGTGCGGGAGGCGCTCGAACGCGATGCCTGGGACGGCGAATGGTATCGCCGCGCCACGTTTGACGACGGAACATGGCTCGGCTCGAAGGGAAACGAGGAATGCCGGATCGATTCTATCGCCCAATCGTGGGCCGTGTTGTCCGGCGCGGCCGAACCCGCCCGCGCTCACGCGGCGATGGCCTCTCTCGAAAGGCATCTCGTCCGCCGCGACGACGCTCTGGTGCTTCTCTTCGCGCCGCCCTTCGAGACGACGCCTCTCGATCCCGGCTATATCAAGGGCTATCCGCCGGGGCTGCGAGAGAATGGCGGGCAGTACAGCCACGCCGCCATGTGGGCGATTCTGGCCTTTGCGAAGCTCGGCGCGGGAGACAAGGCTGCCGAGCTGTTCGCTTTGATCAATCCCATCAATCACGCGCGCACGCCTGGCGAGATCGAGCGCTATAAGGTCGAGCCCTACGTCGTGGCCGCCGACGTCTACTCCGTCTCGCCCCATATCGGGCGTGGCGGCTGGACTTGGTACACCGGCTCGGCAGCGTGGATGTATCGGGCCGGTATGGAGGGCATATTGGGCATCAGCCGCGAGGGAACGTTTCTTGTCGTTGAGCCATGCATTCCGGCTGACTGGCCGGGCTTCGAGGCAACTGTGAAACTTGGGGAAGCCCGCTACGACATTCGCGTGGAGAATCCGTCACACCGTTGCCGCGGCGTCTCGTGCGCCGCCCTTGATGGCACTCCAATCTCCTGTGCCGTCGGGCGCGTTCGTGTCCCGCTGGACAAGGGCGTGCATGAACTGCAGATGACGATCTGACCGGATTATTGCGGCGTGACGAGAGGGTCGCTGCAACAAATCGGTGCAGTTGCGTGTGCCGGACTGACGCGCGCCTTCTCGGCAATGAGGGTCAAACCGCTGTTGTTGCATGAGGCCACCCCGAGAAATTCGTCGACGCTCGATGACGGCTTCTGGCGCATCTCGGAAGGGGCGGTGGTGCCTCGGCATGTCCGATATCGAAGACTCTTCGGACTACGCCATCGGCCGTCGGTGGCACATCACTAGAGTGTCTGAGACAAACAACGTCGAGGGACGCTGTGTTTGGGGCGAAGCCCGTTGCCAAGGGTTGCGCACGCCCTTGAACTAAGTTCTCGTCGTCATTTGTGCTCTTCCGGTTGGGTCACGGACTGGTGGAGCGGAAGAGGTCGTAGGAGCCTTCTGCCTTCTCGACCAGTTTGAAGGCGGCAGGGCGGGTACCCGCGACCTCGATCCGCGCTGTGATCGGGTTAGGAGGCACGCCGAGGTGCCCCGATCGGCTCGATGCAGCTCTCGTCGTCGTTCTTCACGCTGTCGACTGGTGCATCGACGGCGTAGGGAGGAGAGAAAGTGCCGACCTCTGCGGATTTGTCCGGGATCACGTTCCGAGCCGAGCTTCCTGGCGAAGTGGCTCGAAGAGTTCGATCGGATTTCCGGATGGGTCTTCGAGGATGATTTGCTTTCCGCCCACACCGGTGACGACGTCGTTGCGAAAATGAGCGCCAGCTTGACGCAAAGTGTCGACCGCTGTCTCGATGTTCTGTACCTCGATGGCGAACCGGTTCCATCCGCCCGGGCGTGGCTGCGTGCCGTCGGGCATCGACCGGCCGCCGCCCGACGCCGGATTGGGAGCACTCAGCACAAGGCGGAGATCGCCGCGAGAGAGCATCGCGAAAGGCGGAGCCGGATGCATGTCGAGCTTGAACCCGAGGTGCTTCGTATAGAAGGCGATCGCCGCGGCGACGTCATCAACGATATAGCGGACCTGAACCGTAGGCATTTTATTCCTCCTGCGCGTCAAGGCAGCATGACCGACTAGTCCTCGGCCGTCATGTCTTTCCGCATCGCCGCAAGCTCTCGGCCGAGCGCTGTGGTTCGATGCGCTTGTTCGCGCTGAAGGAAGGCGATGCTGAGCTTTTCGTCGGCAGTTTTCCTACCTTTCGCATCCAGCACCTTCAACGGTTCGGCTGCTGCTGCGCGCGCATCAAGGGTCAGAAGATAGCGCCCGACACGTTGCAAGAGATCGGGTGCGGATTTCGCTGTCGCCGACCACACGCCGTCCGAAGCCTCGAAACGTGCCGAGAAGCTGCCGTCGTCCTCCACGCGCGCCGTCCCGATCTTCTTGCCGGAGCGGAAGAGGTCATAGGACTGGGCCGCCTTCTCCACGAGCTTGAATGTCGCCGGCCGCGCGCTGGCAATTTCAATCCGCTCGGCAATCGGCTTAGACGGCAAGCGGCGGCTCCCCGATCGGCTGGATGCAGGTCTCGTCGTCGTTCTTGACGCCGTTGACATTGCGGCTGACCGCAATAGCTCGCATGCGCTCCGCCGGATATGGCTTGAGCAGCGCTCTAAGCTCCTCGATAGGCGTATCCGGCGCAAGCCAACGGTCGTAGTCGTCAGGCTCCAGAATCACCGGCATGCGATCGTGGATCGCCGCGGCCAGCGGATTCGGTTTCCCGACGATAATCGTGGCGGAGAGGATCTCTTGACCTGCGATCCTGGCAAACTCCCAGAGCCCCGCAAAGGCGAAAGGCTCAAGGTCCTCACGTTGGAAGCGGTAAGGCTGCTTTCCATCGGCCCGCTTCTGCCACTCGAAGAAGCCGGTTGCCGGGATCAGCGCTCTTCGCTTGGCAAAGGCTTCCTTGAACATGCGCAAAGTGCGCACCGTCTCAGCCCTGGCGTTGATGTGCGGGACCTTCGGCATCTCCTTCGACCACCAGGGAACGAGTTCCCAGCGTGCCATCACCAGCTCGCGGGTATGATCGCGCGGATCGACACGGACAATCGGGATCTGGTCGGTCGGCGCGATGTTGTAGCGGGGCGGAAAGTTGGATGCGGGAAGTCGCTCTGCCTGGAATAGCAGCCGATAGGCTTCCCGGGCGATCAGGTTGTCATAGCGGCCACACATCGCCAGACCTCATTCTGGAGCGTCGGTGATCAACCCGATCCCGCGCGCGGGTATCAGGACCATGACGCTCCGCTCCTCCTCCTGAGCCATTCCGGCGATGTAGCCGGCACGCGATGCTTGGCGAAAAAGCTCCTCGACATCACCGATCTCGGGGTCATCGATGTCAACGAACCGAACGCCACCGAGAGCGTAGACGCGGAACCTTCCCACCGTATCACCCAGGACGTCGCTGCATCGTCGTGCCGCTCGAACGCGTTCTCTTTATGTTCTATCATCAATTCGGAGAATCACAAGGGCGACCCCGTGTCCTTCGACAAGCGCAGAGACTGCGGTCTCGGGACCGCCGCTCAAGCCACGATCCTCCATGCGGATCTCGACGCCTTCTACGCCTCGGTCGAGCAGCTGTTCGATCCCTCACTCCGCGGCAAGCCGATCGCGGTCGGCGGCGGGGTTATCCTCGCGGCATCGTATGAAGCCAGGGCCTTCGGCGTCCGAGGCGGAATGCCAGGACGTCGAGCCCGCGAGCTTTGCCCGCAGCTCATTTTTGTCGGCGGCCACTTCAAGGACTATCAGCGGCTCGGTGACGCCGCCATCGCGGTGCTGGGTGACTTCACGCCCCTCGTCGAGCGGATCTCCATCGACGAGGCTTTTGCCGATGTTGCCGGAACGGAGCATCTCTTCGGTCCGCCGGCCGAGGTTGCCCGAACGATCCGGCGCCGCGTTCGGGACGAGCTCGGGCTGCCGATCTCGATCGGCGTAGGGCGGACCAAGCACTTGGCGAAGATCGCCTCGCAGGTGGCGAAGCCCGACGGTCTGGTCGTTGTCGACCCTTCAACCGAGCTCGAGTTCCTGCACGACCTCCCTGTGGAGCTGATCTGGGGCGTTGGCCCGGCGACAAAGGCGCGACTGGCCGAGCTAGGCGTGCTCACCATCGGGCAGTTGGCGGTGACATCACCGCGGCCGCTGCAACGGTTGCTTGGCCAGGCGGCGGCGAACAAGCTCGGGGCACTGGCGTGGAACCGCGATCCGCGGGCGATCAGGCCGCATCGTCGGGCACATTCAGCTGGAGCGCAGTCGGCGCTCGGGAAGAAGCCGGCTGTAGAGAGCGTCTTTCGCCCAACCCTTCGTCATCTCGCCGACAGGATCGCCAGTCGGCTTCGGGCCAAGTCCCGATTTGGGCGGACCGTGACCGTGCGCGTGCGCTTTGCCGACCTCCGCTCGGTCACCCGCTCGCTGACGCTCGCCGCGCCGATATCAGCGACGGCAATTCTGGCGGAGGTCGCCGAGGAGCTGGTGCGCGGCATCCTCGCGACCTACCCGCACGAGAAGACCATCTCCCTCCTCGCTATATCCGTCTCGAACCTTGAAAGCCTCCCCGTGCTGCAACTGGAGCTTCCACTTGGGCTCGCCAATGAGGAGCGACTCCCCGGCAGCAAGAAAGGTGCGGCGCGCTGGACAGCGGATCGTGCCGTCGACAGGGTTCGCGACCGCTTCGGATGGGAGGCGATTGGCTACGGGCCAGTCGCCCTCGGGATATCGCGTTCCGTCCCAGACGCGTTTCGAGAGCTCGCCGAAAAGGACCTCTGATATCCCGTGTGGCTCGTCAGTTGCTTGCCTTACCGTGAATAGTCGGGTCGCGCGTCGGTCTGCCGTGAGCCGCACCTTGTATATCCGAACGGCATCCGGGAAGAGCGCAGGGTCGAATGGCATCAAGCAGAAAGCAGGAGGGAATTCCTGCCGGAAGCGAATTCCTCTGACCTCTTAGGACTGTGCGCACTTCACCTTCATGCTTGCGGACGTCGAGCCGACGCAGGCTTCAGAAGCCTGTGGGAGCTCTAGCAAGGGGCCTCACTTGCTCAGCCAGGCGGATTCGTTGATCTGGTCGTAGATCGCATCGAAGACATCGGAGATATCCGAGGCATCGTGCACCTCGTGATATTCGGCGGGTCCCGAGGCGCAGCCGGAGAGCAGGCTGTAGACCGACGTGTCGTCTACGTCATAGGCGATGGTGAACAGGCGGATACCGGTGTCTTTGATGTTGGTGCAAAGCTCCGCCGTCGTTTCGTTCGCGTCACTGACCGAGGTTCCCCCGCCTGGTCCCTCTGCCGCAACCGTCTGCACACCATCGGTCAGGAGGATCAAGATTTTGCGCAGGTCCTTGTCGGTGTAGTTTCGCGCGGTCTCAAACGGCACGTTCGGCGAAAGCATGTGCCAGCCCATCTCAGTTGCGAGTGAGATATTCGTAAGGTTGGCCGGCTGCATCGCGTTGATGGCGTCCACTAAGCCTGCGAAGTCGTCGGTCAAGTCGCGCACGACAAGCGACTTGCCAGCATAGGCTTGGCACTCCGCACTGGCCGGATCGATCTGTGGCCAACGGCTCGCGTCGATCGTACTGCTGGGGGTTTCATCGGTGGCCGCGTAAGGATATCCACGATTGCCGATGCAGGTGTTCATGGTCAGCATCGCTTCGGCCGGCGTAGTACCTCGGATCACCGAGCCTGGAAGCGCTGCGTAGACGTATTTTGAGAAAGGCACGATGCCGATCTTAGTCCGGTCGCCGCGGTCGTGGGCTACCTTGTCGATAAAGGCGGTCGCGGCATTTCGCATACGGATGTATTTGTCGTTGTGAACCATCGAGCCCGAGTAATCGAGAACCAACGCAATTTCGAGCAAGATCGGGTCTGGCAAAGCGACCGCGGAGAGAACTCTCACCGGCAAGGTGTTGACGCCGATCACTCCGAGGAATGACGTCCTCATGTCATAACGCGCGGATATGGTGACGCCGGTTCCGTCAACGGTGATTTGGATATCAGGCGTCCCCGCACCGCTAAAACCTTGAAGTGCGGCGCCGATGACGTTCTCTGCCTGCGTTTGGGCTTGCGCCCTCAGAGCATCCCAATCCTCTTGACGCTTCAAGTGTCCGATTTGGACGAGACGGGCGGCCGCGAGTGCAGCGGTATCCGACCCGCTCTGCATCTCGCCGTGAATCCGGGCACGCTGTGCGATGTCAACCACGCCGCCGCCGAGTGCGAGCAGAGGAACTAGCGCGAGTCCGAAGATCATCGCTGTATTGCCGCGCTCGTCGCGCCAACATTCCCAGGGCCGCTTCACATCCATACCCGTTCTGGAGTGTGGGCACAGGAATAAACCCGCGTGGCATCGGTCCGATTAAAAATAGAAACAAATTTGCGCCGAGAGTTAAGGCCGCGTTTAAGAGATACTCACACGGGTCGGGTTGCACTGGATCTGGGAACGCATGAGTTCGCTTCGGTGCGACCAGAATCTGACCAAAGCCCCGAACCTGTTCAACCAGACGTTCGGGGAACTCGCGCCAAGCGCCTCAAGATGAGCGATTGCGTGCGCCTCCCGCCGGAAAGCGAACGCTTGCCGAGGCGCGTCCTTTTAGCCGACCGTGCCAGAACTCAGTCCAGCAGCCGCATAGGGATTTGGGCTTCCGCTGATAACGAGCACGGTCCTCCAAGCGCACCGCCCATCCTGCACGTGCACCTGCGTATTGTCCCCGGGTTCGTGCATCTCACGGGCTTCGGTCTTTGCCGCAGCGGTCGCCTCCCACTGCGTGGGAAACAGCCGCGAGTAGGTTGCATCCAGACGATACGCCCACCCGCCCAGGTGCTTGACCACTTTGTAATGAAACAGAGCCACCGCTCGCGCCCGCCAATCTGAAGTGCTGAATGCTACCGACGCGCAGTTAAGCGATTGCCACCACGGCCGTTGCAGACTGTGCTGGGAAGGCCGACTGCAACTCGTTATGTCAGTCATGGCGACTTCGCTCGGCAGACGCGATGCTATCCCGCACTGCCTCTCGCGTCCGCTGGGTAGCGGTCTAAGTCGCCTCCCGAGAAACTTGAAGGCCCGCCCCCTCAAGAGCGGTGGGATGGAGCGGGCCTCGGTGGCTAGAGACGGAGGATCAGGGATTTGGGGGCTGACCACTCCGGCGCAACCCTAGCCACGACATGGTTATTGATTGATTAAACCGAGCGCAGGCCGCCTCCTGGGTGGCCGTCCGGCTAGTTCGCTGGCAACGAAGGTTAACCCTTCAAAGATCAATCCCTGGCAGGTTGGTTAAGAAGCCGTTTTGATCCGTGTCGTGCTTGAACTGGGATGGGTAACTCGGAAACGGCGATGGGTAAGCTGAACATCGGCATCGAGATACGCGACTTCGATTTGGAGCGCATGGGCTTTTCGCTGTCCGTGCTCGACGAAGGTAAGAAGCGCCAGTCATCCGAGGCTTATCTCAGGATGACGCTCACCGAACTCAATACTTTTGTCGGCGCGCTAAAGGCGGCCGAGGGCGACATCGAGGTGTCCACGCTGGAGCCGTCGGGGGGTTCGAAGCTACCGACGGTCGATGTCGCGAAATCTCGCTAACTCAGTCCATCCAGCCTGTCATCGTGCGCTCAAAGCTCCGCTGAATGTCGCTGGAAACTTGGCCATGGTTGAACAGTACGTCGCCAAGAAAGAAAGCGGCGATCAGAATTCCGATCAGGACAACGGGTTTCATCGCTGCATCTTGCGGGAACGTAGATTAAGCCCCAGAAGCCAAACGAAAAAGACCAAACTCGTTGCGTGGGCGCGGCGAACTGCCCTGCAGCCCAATCCACCGCCCACTCTGGATCAGGCGCTTATGTCGGGATGAGGCGGCTAAGCGTCTCACGGTTAGCCCTCCGCCTGGCTCGTCGCGACGCTGGTGACTTGATGCGGGAGATCGCGCGCACCTTCGCGGTTTCTCACTTGGTGGCGGCGCAAGATCGAAACGAAGATTGCGAGCGGCGAGGCCGACCAGCAGAACGGTGCGCTACTGCGTCGGCGGTTTTGAGACCTGAACCGTCTTGACTTTCCTGCCTACGATTTCGGGTCCGCTTGTGATCTCGATCTCGGCCTTCGCACCGTATGCGGCGCAGCAGATCGTCACGATAGCTTGCGAGCCGGGCGTTTGCGGATCGACATAGAACACGAGATTCTCGGCAATTCTGAGTCCTTCCGTAGGTGGCCGAACTGAAAATGCGAAGTAGGCGACGTCATCGCCGATGTAACTCGGCGACGCGAGTGAGGTCACTAAACCCGTGGTCTTTTTGGTTGCGAAATCGTCGGTCATTTCCTCTTCCTCCCTTCGAGCGCGGGCGCTCGTCGTCGTCATTCAACGGGATCGACCTCGCCACGTCGATGAAGTCGTAGATAGCGAACCCGATGTCCGGCGCGCGCGACTTCGAGATCGCGTACGGTTCCCACCACGCCATGATGATCCCGCCATGGGCACGATAATACGCGTCTTCGGCGATCCATCACGACGGGTAGCGCCGACCGCGACGCACGTTGCTCGCCGACGAAATTGACGCCAGTTCATCATCGCAATGTCGCCGGAAAACGAACGCTCGCCGAGCCGCGTGCTTTTAGCGGACCGCGCCAGAACTCAGCCCAGCAGCCTCATAGGGATTTGAGCTTCCGTTGATAAGGAGCACGGTTCTCCAAACGCACGCACCATCCTACACGTGCACCTGCGTGTTGTCCCCAGACTTCGAATTGGAGCGCATGGGCTCCTCACTGTCCGTGCTCGACAAAGGCAAGACTGCGTAGCGTCGTGGCAACGATCAGTTTACTTTCGATTTTACTCGATTCTTTTCCAGCATGGGCAAAACTTCATGCCGTCGCCCCCGTGTTCTGTTACCTAATGTGTTGGAAGACTCTGATCGCCGAGTACGCTTTATGCGCTACTGTACCACCTCAGCTGCAATCGGAACCCCCGGCTCAAGAACTTTTTCCGCGGGTAGCATGTTGACGTTGGCGCTCGGACTTGCTGTCGCGCATACAATGCTTTCCGCCGCCTTATCCGCTAGGGCTGAAACTCAGGCGGCGATCGACGCAGTGACTCTTGCTCGTCCCCACTTGCCGACGGCTGCTGATTTCCTGCGAAGTGATAGAGACCGGCCGCCTCAGATGCCTATGCGCAATAATGTTGCGATCTCGTTGCGACGGTGACAGGGGTTCTCGACCTTCCTTGCCACCAATTGAGCGACAGGGAAACGACGGCGCAGGGCAAAGGGATGCAACAGCCTTTGAAGGGTCGAGCTTAGGCGGCACCGCTGTCTTCTGCACTCCTCAGGTGACTTCTGAGGCCCGCGCTAGAGTCCGCTTCACGCCGGCAAGCAGACATCAACACGCGCGGGCGCCCGAGTCCGCTTTGCGCCGATTTTGTTGAAAAAGTCGGCGTTGCTGGCGGTGTGAAGTCCTGATTCAGTCCTCTTGGGTGCAGGAGGATTCGGCGATGATGGGCGAGCGGTCGGTGATGCAGGAGGCGCTGTTCTATGAGTTCAGCCTGGATGGCCACGTCCCCTCCGAGCACCTGCTTCGCTCGATTGACCGCTTCGTCGACCTGTCGGGAATCCGGCAGCATCTTCGGTCCTTCTACAGCCCGATCGGCCGGCCCTCGATCGATCCCGAGCTGATGATCCGGATGCTGATAGTCGGTTACTGCTTCGGGATCCGCTCGGAACGGCGGCTGTGCGAGGAGGTGCATCTCAACCTCGCCTATCGCTGGTTCTGCCGGCTCGGCCTCGAGGGCGACGTCCCTGATCACTCGACCTTCTCGAAGACCCGCCACGGCCGCTTCCGCGACAGTGACCTTCTGCGCGAGCTGTTCGAGGCGACGGTCCGGCGCTGCATGGCGGAGGGCTTGGTCGGCGGCGAGGGCTTCGCCACCGACGCCAGCCTGATCCACGCCGACGCCAACCGCCAGCGCTCGACGGAAGAGTCGGACGATGTC
Organism: uncultured Alphaproteobacteria bacterium; assembly: GCA_963739005.1. Taxonomy (GTDB): domain Bacteria; phylum Pseudomonadota; class Alphaproteobacteria; order Rhizobiales; family Afifellaceae; genus DASWJZ01. The sequence goes on from CAVTYQ010000008.1 coordinate 29,400, forward strand.
GATTGGAACGCACTCGCCGCGAGCCGCCGGTCGGTGCGGGAGTACCTCGACACGCTTGATGATGCAGCCTGGGGCGCGGCGAGCCCAGTGAAGCCGAAGTTCGTGTCGAAGTCGGACCCGGCGGCGCAGTGGACCGGCGCGATGAAGGGGCACGCCTTCTTCGCCTACGCCGCCAACTACCTCATCGATCTCGATCACGCCGTCATCGTCGATGTCGAGGCAAGTCGCGCCATCCGCCAGGCCGAGGTCGGCGCTGCACGCACCATGATAGAACGCTCGGAGGACCGCTTCGGCCTCTATCCGGAGCGGCTCGCCGCCGACAGCGCCTATGGCTCCGCGGCCATGCTCGGCTGGCTCGTCCACGAGCGTGGCATCGAGCCCCACATCCCCGTCTTCGACAAGTCCGAACGTCGCGACGGCACCTTCGAGCGGGCGGACTTCCCCTATGACCACGAGCGCGATCTCTACACCTGTCCCGGCGGCAAGGAACTCAGGCAGTACCGCCGCCACTTTGCCGAGCCGCGGGACGGCGTGGACGACGAGGGCTTCATGCGCTACCGCGCCAGCAAGCGAGACTGCGATGCCTGTGCCCTCAAACCGCGCTGCTGCCCCAGGGCACCGGCGCGGAAGATCCTCCGCTCGATCCATGAAGGCGCTCGCGACATGGCCCGCGCCATCTCGACCACCGACGCCTACGTCACTTCGCGACGCCAGAGGAAGAAGATCGAGATGCTGTTCGCCCACCTCAAGCGTATCCTGAGACTCGACCGGCTCCGATTACGAGGACCAAACGGCGCCCGCGACGAGTTCCACCTCGCAGCCACCGCCCAGAACCTCAGGAAGCTCGCGAAGCTCATCCCGATGCCGGCATAGACGCTGGCGCGAGCGCCGACATCTTCGGTGACCTTACTGACCCGCCGCCGACAATCCGGGCAGCATCCGACTTCTTCAACACAATCCGCCAAGAGGGGACATTCCCATCCCGCCAAGAAACAGGCAACCTGTGTGGGCAATAGAGCTAAAGGGTGACTAGCTCGGCGAGCTTGGCTGCGACGTCGGCCATCGGCATTTCTGCAGTGTCCAGGCCGTTTCGCGAGGCGAGCATGGGGCTGACTTCGCGGAGAGCTTCGTACGTCGTGTTATGCACGATGGGAACGAGCTGGTCACGCGCTAGGAGTACCGAAAGCTCCTTGTCAGCAAGGCCCGCAGCTGGGAGGCGCTTTAGCAGCGCAGGGGTCACTAGCACGATCCCGATCCGTGACTTCGCCAAGCCCTTGTCGATGGCGCGTAGAAACGGCTCGCCGAGGCTAATGTCATTCTCGCTGAACCAGACCGAGACATCGTGTGCCACCAGTAGATCGCACAGCTCCTTGGCGACCCCCTGCCGGTCGTCCCACGCGTGGCACAGAAAGATGTGCCGAAGGTCAGGCAGGGACGCTCGCTTCTCGACGGTGTCGCGGATTGGCGTGAGCGCCCGCACTTCCTCAGGCGTGTAAAACTGAGGCGAACCGGCTCCCGACCAGCGTGGCTTTGTGCTGCGGCTGGACGGGCCACCGCTACTCCGGCTGCCCCCACTGCTCCCCAACGAGGAGTAAGACCGAGAAGAGTAAGACGGCGAAGAGTAGGACGGGCGCGAATACCCGTAGCTGCTGTAGCCGCGGCCAGAGCGGCTACCACATGCTGGGCAGTTCGCAGCAGCAGCCGCTGAGCGATGGCCTCTTACTGGTGCTGTGCATCTAGCCATGTAGCAATTTTACCCGAGTCGCCTGGGTAGCGTAACCGTAAAGCGACTCCCCACTTGGCTGTGAGTCCGCCAGTCGCGTCCCCCGAAGGCGGACACGCCGGGCGTCCGCAACGGGTCCAAGAAACGAAGTCGGCCGTAGACACCATCGAATCCGATGAGTCTCGGAACTCGGACATGGGCGACGAGTAGATCGGCTTCTGAAAAGCGCCATGTGTGGACGGCTCTCCGTTGGCAAGGGTTTTCTTGATGCAGTGTGCTTTGGTTGGTGCGGCCATGTGTTCGACCTGGTGGTGCGGCGCGCATGGCCGCTGGCCATAATGCCCTTCGCGGAGCCGGGTCCCGACCAAAAGCGCGCGCTCTGAGGCGCTCTGGCGCAACTGGGTTTTCCCGTCTCCCGATACCGACCGCTTGCGCATTACATCGCGTCTGCCCTTCCCAATGTCTCGTGTTTCTATACCGCTGCAGATGCCGGGCTCGGCTCTCGGTAGCGCTCACCCGTGGTCATGATGGCCCAGATCATTCGCGCCGTTTTGTTGGCGAGAGCGACGGCGGCGATCTTGGTGGTCCGACGCGCGAGGAGCTGCACGAGCCACGGTCTCCGGGTTCCATGCCGTTGCGCGTATCGAATGACTGCCAGCGCGCCCATGACCAGCATCTGCCGCAGGTAGCGATCGCCTTGCTTCGTGATTCCTCCCAGCCGTTCCTTGCCGCCGCTGGAGTTCTGTCGAGGCACGAGCCCGATCCACGCCGCCAGGTTCCGGCCTGACTTGAATGCCTTGGATCGGGAACCGTCGCTACGAGAGCGCTGGCGAGGACGGGCCGACGCCCGGGACTTCCATCAGCCGACGGCCGACATCGGTGGCGCGTGCGCTCGCTCTGACCCTGCGGTCCAGCTCGATGATCTGCTCGTTCACAAGGCGGAGCTGGACCGCGAGCATCGCGACCGCAGCGCGCACTTCGTCGGGTAGAGCCTTCTCGTTCGGGTCGGCGACGATGGCGAGCAACTGGGCGAGACCGTTGCGGCCGACTGGCGCCACCCTCCCGAACTCACCCATGTGACCGCGGATCGCGTTCGAGACCTGGATGCGCTGACGCATCAGCATCTGCCGAACTCGATGCAGCGACATGATGCTCTGCTGCTCCGGGCTCTTGATCTCGACGAAGCGCATGCTCGCCCGGGTCACGGCTTCACAGATCGCCTCGGCGTCAGCCGCATCGTTCTTCTGACGCTTCACATAGGGCTTCACATAGCTCGGCGGCATCAGCCGCACATCGTGGCCAAGCTTCCTCAGTTCGCGACCCCAGTAGTGCGCGGTGGCGCAGCCTTCCAGACCGACAAGGTAGGCCGGAAGCTTCTCGAAGAACGCTAGCACCTTCGCGCGCGTAAGGCGGCGGCGAACGACAACCGCCCCGCTTCCATCAACACCGTGAACTTGAAAAACCGACTTCGCGATATCCAGTCCAATCGTCACGACCGCTTCCATGGTAGCCTCCAGCTCTTCTACCAGCTCAAAGCTGGCCGAAGTCTGGAGAGCCGTCCACAGCATCAAAGGCGGACTCAAGCGCGGCAAAACTGGTTAGCGGCGGCGCTCGTTCAGGCAGGCATGCTGCTGATCAACCACATCGCACTGGGCAGGCGTACGCTCACGCCGTCCGCATAGGGCGCCAGTACCTCGCGGAGAGAGGCGACGGCGGCAGAGAGGATCTCTGCCGGCTGGTTGCGCAGCCAAGTGTTCACGGCGCCGATTTGGGTCGACTGAACCACAGCCTCCTCCAGCCCGCGGCCGGCAGCGATGTCCAGGTCCATGTCGAGCTTCTCCAAGCGCGGCGGCGCCCAACCGGCCGCGGTGAGAACCGCGGTGACGTGCTCTGGATCTGCGAAGGCGAACATTCCGGGAGCGTTCGGGATCGGCTTCGGCCGGGGCGGCAGATGCTGCGCAACTGCCCTCATCGGCAACTTCATCCACGGGTTTTCGGCCAGCGTGCGCCAGCATACCAGCGCCATGCGCGCGCCCGGAGCGGCGCCGCGGCGCATATTGGTGAAGGCCGCCGCCCTATCGCCGAAAAACATCACACCGAACGCCGAGGTCAGCAAATCGTATTCGTCCAGCGCTGCAGTGGCGGGATCGGCCTGCCGCCAATTGACATTGGTGATGCCGGCGGCGCTCGCACGCCTCTCACCCTCAGCGAGCATCGGCCCGGAGATGTCCAACCCCGCAATGCGGCCAGAGGGACCGGACGGCGCGCGCAAACTCCAGTGTGGGCGCGCCACAGCCACAGCCGATATCCACCACCCGTTCGCCGGCGCGCGGCGCGGCAAAGGCGAGCAAGGCGTCCGTCACCGGCGTGAGGGTGATATCGGTATGCTCCTGTCTAGCCACCCAGGTTTGGCCGCCGTTACCGTTCCAGAAGGCAAGCATGTCGGCGTTGATCTCTTCGGGTGCCGCCATTGCGACTTTGGACCTCACGTTAGCAATCCCGAGTCATGGTGACCGGAACGCGCTGTTTTCGTACGTCGCGGGCGACCTCCTGTAAGCCTCTTCGCATTGCGGCGAGCAGAACCAGGGCCCTGCAGGCGAACTAATGCCGAATACGGTGCGTGCATCTTACAGACGGGATCGATCCATGCTGGTTTCGCGCACTCCGTCAGCCTAAACCTAAAGGTGATGAAGCCACATCTCAAAGCTTCCGCCGCGCGTGGCAACTTTACAAATTTCGCGAAGGTCTGGACTGGGCCAAAATGCGAAGTGGGCCCCACGTCATGTCCGCTAAGTGCCGACGATTTCCTCATTCACGCTGGTCTTGGAGGAGCTGAATTAAAGAGTGCCACATGCGCGATGTTTCATGGATAATCCCAAGCAATGTGGTTACAGGCGCCATGTTCCACTCGTCCATTAGTCCACACTTTCTCATTATCCCCGTAAACTTGGCGGCCGCCTGGTTCGCTGGCGCCGCCATTGGGTTGGAGCGAAGCTTCCACGGCCGACCGGCGGGATTCCGCACCCACGCCCTCGTCTGCCTATCATCAGCCCTCCTTATGATCGTGTTCAACTTCCAGGAAGATTGGGTGGGTGCAATACCGATAGAGACGATTCGATCCGACCCGACCCGTATGGCGCAAGGGATAATGACCGGCATCGGTTTTCTCGGCGCGGGCGTCATTTTCAAGGAAGGCCTGACCGTTCACGGCCTCACCACCGCCGCCTCGATCTGGGCTACCGCGGCGATCGGCATCCTGTTCGGCATCGGCTTCTTCTACCCGGCACTGCTGGCGACAGTTGCAGCAATCGCCACCCTCGGCGCGTTCCGCTGGATAGAGGAGAGGATTCCAACCCAGATTTACGCAAGGCACATCATCCGCTTCCAAGCCGACCGCACTATGAGCGAGACCGACCTGAGGACAATGCTCAAGCAGCATGGTTTCTCGGTTGCCAACATGGCCTACCGGCTAGAGGAAGGCGGCGGCGTCTTCGAATACAGGATGATCCTTCGCACGCTGAAGAAGCGCGACCTCGAACGACTGTCCATCGACCTGCGCGAGGTCGATGGCGTTGTGGAATTCCGCATCGCCCCTAATGACGACTAGCCGCGTTCTCGTATCGCGGTCATTGAGGCGGCTCGGCAGCCGTGCTCGTCCTCTGATAGCGCCGCCCTCCTCACGCGCTCTCGAATCCCACGAGTTTAAGGACCGGTTCCACCAACTCGGGGGTCACCGCCAATATCTCGTTTCCACGCGTCAGCCCGTCGTCGGCCAGGAAATCGTTGACGAAGCCGCCCGCCTCCGCGACGAGCACCAGACCGGCCGCCGCGTCCCACGAATTGAGGTGGCGCTCCCAGTAGCCGTCGAAACGTCCGGCGGCGGTGTATGCGAGGCCGAGCGCGCCCGAGCTGAACCGGCAATACTCGCAGCCCGCCGTGAGCAGCGCGTCGATCGCGTGGACGTGCGCCGCAACCGCCTTGCGATAGCTGAAGCCGACGCAGATCCGCGCTCTCTTGATGTCGGTCTCGCCGCTGACTTTCATCGGCACGCCGTTGACGAACGCGCCGCCGCCGGCCGCCGCCAGGAAGAGCTCGTCCTCGGTCGGATGGTAGATCAGGCCGAGCACCGCCCTTCCCTCCACGACAAGCCCGATTGAGATGCACCAGAAGGGCACGCCGGTGAGGAAATTCCGCGTGCCGTCAATCGGATCGATCACCCAAATTGCGTGCGCACCAAGATTCCTCGAACCGCCTTCCTCGCCGAGGAAGCCGTCGTCGGGAAACGCCTTCGAGAGCGCCTCGATGATGAGCGCTTCGCATTCGCGGTCTGCCTCGCTGACGAGGTCCTGCGCGGCCTTGTGATCGATCGCAAGCTGATCACGCCGCGCGAAATGCTCGCTGGCGAGCTTGCCGGCATCGCGAATGATCGATTCCGCTGCGTTCCGGCGCTCTCGAAGATCGAAGTTCGGCAAGGGAAGACCTGATTTTCCGAAGGACTGTCGTTTCACACTGGCCGGGCGGCGCGCAATCCGTCAATATGACAGTTATATGACATCCGCCGCATGCGCCAATTCATTGAACAGGCGGAAACAATCAGGAGAACGCCCATGAACCTGAAACCCCTTCTCATGCTTGCCGGCTCGGCGGTCTTCGCCACCTTGGCCGCAGGACCTGCCGCCGCGGACGGCAACCTCACCGTCTATTGCTCGGTGCAAGAGGAATGGTGCCAGCTGATGGTCAACGAGTTCCAGAAGGCGACCGGAATCAACGTCGCGATGACGCGCAAGAGTTCGGGCGAGACCTATGCACAGGTCAAGGCCGAGGCGGCCAACCCGCAAGGCGATATCTGGTGGGGCGGTACCGGCGACCCGCATCTGCAGGCGGCAGAGGAAGATCTGACGGTTGCCTACGAGTTGCCGATGCTCTCGCATCTTCGCGACTGGGCCGTGAACCAGCACAAGACGGCCAACGGTAAGACGGTCGGTATTTATCTCGGCGCGCTCGGCTTCGGCTACAATTCCGACCTTCTCAAAGAGCGCAAACTCGATGCGCCGGCCTGCTGGGCAGACCTTGCCAAGCCCGAATATGAAGGTGAGATCCAGGTCGCCAATCCGAACTCGTCGGGGACGGCCTACACGTTCCTCGCGACGCTCGTGCAGATTTTCGGCGAGGACAAGGCATTCGACATGCTCAAGGCGATCGACAAGAACGTCAATCAGTACACGAAGTCCGGCGCGGCACCGGCGCAGGCGGCCGCGCGCGGCGAGACCACGATCGGCATCTCGTTCCAACACGACCTGTTGACGCCGGTCGTCACGTCGAATGCGCCGCTCGTCACTGTGTCGCCGTGCGAGGGGACCGGATTCGAGATCGGTTCGATGAGCATCATCAAGGGTGCCCCGAACATGGATAACGCCAAGAAGTGGTACGACTGGGCTCTGACGCCAGAGGCGCAGGAACTCGCCGCGCAGGCGAATTCCTATCAGTTGCCGTCGAACGGCGACGCGCCGCTGCCGAAGGGCGCGCCCGACATCAAGACGATCAAGCTGATCGACTACGACTTCAAGAAATTTGGATCGAGCGACGAGCGCTCGCGTCTCTTGTCGAAATGGGACCAAGAAATCGGCGCGCACTGAGCGCCGCCTGAAGAAGCGGACCGGCGGGCGTAGGTTCGCCGATCCGCATGCTTTTGCTGGGGGTAGGGAATCGATGCGGCGTCCGCTCGTCCTCTGGCTTGCGGCCGGCCTCGTCGGCGTGCTGCTCCTGCCGTGGTACGCGGTCGACGGCACCTTCTGGTCGTTCGCGTGGGTTTCCTCCGACGACCCGCGCGACGCATCGGCCCTCATGCAGTTGCTTTCGCACGGCCGTCTCTGGCTCCTTCCCGTCATCCTTGTCTTCCTGCCGCCGCTCTTCGTCCTGAACCGGCGGCGCGACGATCCGACGGCAACGGCCGTCCTGATCGGGTCGGCCGTCATCGGCCTCGCCTGGCTCCTGATCGAGGGCTTCGCCATCGGGCTGCACGGCTGGAACTTTGCGGTCCTCGACGCGATCTTCGGCCCGATCGAGCCGCAGGTCGGAATGGGCTATGGCGCGCTCGTCGCCGGCACCGTCCTCCTCTACTTCTTCGCGGCCGGGCTCGCCGGCCGCGGCGTCATGCGCGGCGACGTCTTTGTCGTCTTCTCGATCACCTTCGTGATCGCGACCATCGCGCTCTTCATCTTCTTCCCGGTGTCGAAGGTCCTCGGCTCGGCGGCGCTCGACCGGGACGGCAGCGTTTCGCTCGCCGCCTTCGCCGAGCGGATGACGGCGCGCGATCTCTGGCAGATCTCGTGCCTTTCCGGGGGACGAAGCTGCGGGGTCTTCTGGAACAGCCTCGCGCTTGCGATAACCGTTGGCGTGGCGACGACGCTGCTTGGCTTCGCCTTTGCGCTTCTCGCCCACCGCACCAACTTCCGCGCCAGGCGCCTCCTGAACGCGCTCGCCGTCCTTCCCGTGATCACGCCGCCTTTCGTCATTGGGCTTGGCATCATCCTGCTCTTCGGGCGGAGCGGCGTCGTGACAACGACGCTCGCCGAGATCTTCGGGGTGCGCCCCGGCCGTTGGATATACGGATTCAACGGTCTCGTGCTAGCGCAGGCGCTCTCCTTCACGCCGATCGCCTATCTCGTGTTGGCCGGCGTCGTACAGGGCGTCAGCCCATCGATGGAAGAGGCGGCGCAGACGCTCCGCGCAAGCCCGTGGCGTACCTTCAGCACAGTCACATGGCCGCTGATACGGCCCGGCGTTGCCAATGCGTTCTTGATCGGGTTCGTCGAGAGCCTCGCCGATTTCGGCAATCCGCTCGTGCTCGGCGGAAACTTCGACGTGCTATCGACCGACATCTTTTTCGCCGTCGTCGGTGCGCAGCACGATCCGGGCCGCGCCGCTGCGCTCGCCATCGTACTGCTTGCGATGACGCTCGCCGCCTTCGTCGTACAACAACGTTGGCTCGGGCAACGCTCCTACGCGACGCTGACCGGCAAAGGCGATTCCGGCCTGCACGCGCGGCTGCCCGACGGCATCCGACGGCTGGTCTACACGACGACAATGCCGTGGATGGCATTCACCTTCCTGCTATACGCGCTGATCCTCGTCGGGGGCTTTGTCGAGTCACTCGGCCTCGACAACACTCCGACCTTGAAGCACTATGTCACTGCCTTCGGCGTCGAGCGTACAGATTTCGGCTTGCTCTGGTCCGGACGAGCCTGGCCCTCCTTCTTCGCAACCATGTTCCTTGCTGGCGTCGCTGCGCCGCTCACCGCCGCGATGGGGCTTTTGACGGCTTATCTACTCAACCGGCAGCGTTTCGCCGGTCGCTCCGTCTTTGAGTTCCTGACGATGCTGAGTTTCGCAATTCCCGGCACCGTGATCGGCGTCAGCTACATTCTCGCGTTCAACGTGCCGCCGATCCTTCTGACGGGAACCGGCGTCATCCTGATCATCTGCTTCGTATTCAGGAACATGCCGGTGTCGATCCGCGCCGGGCTCGCCGCGATGAGCCAGATCGACAAGAGCCTCGACGAATGCTCGCTCACGCTAAGGCACGGCAGCTTCGCCACGCTCAGACGCGTGATCCTGCCGCTCCTGCGCCCTGCGATCGTGGCTGCACTCGTCTACAGCTTCGTGCGCGCGGTGACGGCGGTCAGCGCCGTGATCTTCCTCGTCACCGCCAGATACAACCTGGCAACTGCCTATATCGTCGGGCGCGTAGAGGTCTCCGATTTCGGGGTCGCGATCGCCTATAGCTCGGTGCTGATCGTCTCCATGATGGCGGTGATTGCGCTGATCCAACTCGGCGTCGGGCAGCGCCGGCTCGGACGGCGCGGAATGCACGCTCACCACGGCGCTGAGGGTGTGGCATGACCATCTCCGCCCGTTCCGCGCCGGTCGAACTCCGCGCAGTGACAAAGCGCTACGGTGCCGTCACCGCGGTCGACGCGGTATCTTTCGCCATCGAGGCGGGGAACCTGGTCACGCTGCTCGGACCGTCTGGCTGCGGCAAGACCACGACGCTGCGCATGATTGCCGGCCTCGAAGTGCCGAGCAGCGGCGAGATCCTGATTGGCGGAGAGGACGTGACGCGCCTCCCCCCGTCCGAGCGCGACGTCAGCATGGTGTTCCAGTCCTATGCGCTTTTCCCGCACATGACGGTGATGGAGAACGTCGCTTACGGCCTCGCCGGCCTCCCCAAGACAGAGCAGCGAGAGAAGGCCGAGGAGGGGCTTCGATTGGTGGGCCTCGAAGGCTACGAGAAGCGGTTGCCTTCCGAGCTCTCAGGTGGTCAGCAGCAGCGTGTCGCCTGCGCGCGCGCGCTAGTGCTCGAGCCGCGGGTCCTTCTCTTCGACGAGCCGCTTTCCAACCTCGACGCCAAGCTCCGCCGCCGCATGCGCGATGACATCCGCGAGCTGCAGCGAGGCCTCGGGCTTACCTCTGTCTACGTCACGCACGATCAGGAAGAGGCGCTCGCCGTCTCTGACCGCATCATCGTCATGAACCGCGGCGCGATCGCGCAAGAGGGCACACCCGTCGATCTTTATGAGCGGCCGGCCGATGCTTTCGTCGCGGACTTCATCGGCGGCGCGAACCTGGTCGATTGCGAGGTCACGGGGCGCGACGGCGAGCGCGCTCTTGTGCGTGTCGGCTCGCTGAATTTGGCGGTGAGAAGCGCTCACGAGAAGGGCGCCGCGAAGCTGGTGATCCGGCCGGCGGCGGTCGAGTTACATGCCACCGCGGTGCCCGGCTCACTTCCCGCCGAAATACGCAAGGCGACCTACCTCGGCTCGCATTGGGACTATTGGCTCTCCGCGGAGATAGGCGAGCTATTCGTCACGCAGGAAATGGGCCTGAACCACTCCCCTGGCCAGCATGTTCATCTGACGCTGAAGCCGAAGCGGCTTGCGATCGTATGACCGTTCTCAATGTCCTGTATGGGTCGATTGTGTTGAAGAAGTCGGATGCTGCCCGGATTGTCGGCGGCGGGTCAGTAAGGTCACCGAAGATGTCGGCGCTCGCGCCAGCGTCTATGCCGGCATCGGGATGAGCTTCGCGAGCTTCCTGAGGTTCTGGGCGGTGGCTGCGAGGTGGAACTCGTCGCGGGCGCCGTTTGGTCCTCGTAATCGGAGCCGGTCGAGTCTCAGGATACGCTTGAGGTGGGCGAACAGCATCTCGATCTTCTTCCTCTGGCGTCGCGAAGTGACGTAGGCGTCGGTGGTCGAGATGGCGCGGGCCATGTCGCGAGCGCCTTCATGGATCGAGCGGAGGATCTTCCGCGCCGGTGCCCTGGGGCAGCAGCGCGGTTTGAGGGCACAGGCATCGCAGTCTCGCTTGCTGGCGCGGTAGCGCATGAAGCCCTCGTCGTCCACGCCGTCCCGCGGCTCGGCAAAGTGGCGGCGGTACTGCCTGAGTTCCTTGCCGCCGGGACAGGTGTAGAGATCGCGCTCGTGGTCATAGGGGAAGTCCGCCCGCTCGAAGGTGCCGTCGCGACGTTCGGACTTGTCGAAGACGGGGATGTGGGGCTCGATGCCACGCTCGTGGACGAGCCAGCCGAGCATGGCCGCGGAGCCATAGGCGCTGTCGGCGGCGAGCCGCTCCGGATAGAGGCCGAAGCGGTCCTCCGAGCGTTCTATCATGGTGCGTGCAGCGCCGACCTCGGCCTGGCGGATGGCGCGACTTGCCTCGACATCGACGATGACGGCGTGATCGAGATCGATGAGGTAGTTGGCGGCGTAGGCGAAGAAGGCGTGCCCCTTCATCGCGCCGGTCCACTGCGCCGCCGGGTCCGACTTCGACACGAACTTCGGCTTCACTGGGCTCGCCGCGCCCCAGGCTGCATCATCAAGCGTGTCGAGGTACTCCCGCACCGACCGGCGGCTCGCGGCGAGTGCGTTCCAATCGACATCGTCCGACTCTTCCGTCGAGCGCTGGCGGTTGGCGTCGGCGTGGATCAGGCTGGCGTCGGTGGCGAAGCCCTCGCCGCCGACCAAGCCCTCCGCCATGCAGCGCCGGACCGTCGCCTCGAACAGCTCGCGCAGAAGGTCACTGTCGCGGAAGCGGCCGTGGCGGGTCTTCGAGAAGGTCGAGTGATCAGGGACGTCGCCCTCGAGGCCGAGCCGGCAGAACCAGCGATAGGCGAGGTTGAGATGCACCTCCTCGCACAGCCGCCGTTCCGAGCGGATCCCGAAGCAGTAACCGACTATCAGCATCCGGATCATCAGCTCGGGATCGATCGAGGGCCGGCCGATCGGGCTGTAGAAGGACCGAAGATGCTGCCGGATTCCCGACAGGTCGACGAAGCGGTCAATCGAGCGAAGCAGGTGCTCGGAGGGGACGTGGCCATCCAGGCTGAACTCATAGAACAGCGCCTCCTGCATCACCGACCGCTCGCCCATCATCGCCGAATCCTCCTGCACCCAAGAGGACTGAATCAGGACTTCACACCGCCAGCAACGCCGACTTTTTCAACAAAATCGGCGCAAAGCGGACATGCCCCTTCGTCACGCGGTGCCTCGGTTCAGCTTCATACAGTGGCGGTCGAAGGCCAAAGTGGCGTTCAATGGCACTGTGGTGCCGAGGCGGACTGACCGTCCGGCCCCTGTGCGGCCCTTATTTCGTGACTTCGAACTCGGTCCACATGCCGGCCGCATAGTGTCCCGGAACGTTGCAGATCAGCAGGTATTTGCCGGGCTGGAGGTTGACGGTCAGCGATCCCGACTTGCCGGGATCGAGCTCGGAGACCTCGCCCTTGTCGCCGGCCTTGTCCTCGTCGACGCGGCTCTCGTTGTCGATATAGGGAAGCGGCTTGGTCGGGTCGGCGAGATACATCACGATCATCTCGTGGATGGTGTCCTTCGACGAATTGGTGACGTTGAAGGTCACGTCGCCGGCCGGCACGCTTGCCGGATCGGTTTTGATGCCCATGGTGGCCTGCGACAGATCGAGGCCGGGCGCGGCATAGATCAAGCCCGTCGGCATCGTCACGTCGGCGCCTTTGTCCCAGAGTTCGACGCTCACGGTGCTGCCGGCCAACGCCGCGGTTGCCAGAAGTGCGAGGGCGAGCCCGGCTACCGGCGCCGCCACATATTGCTTTAGAGATTTCATGTTTTCCTTCTTTCGGCCGGAGCGCGCCACAACTCCTCGCACATCAGTAAAAGGTTAACACTGGGCTACAGCATCAGCGTTCGACACTGTTCGAAGCACCTTCATCCAAAATAAGGCTTTGTGAAGAACGACACGGGCCGCTAGCCCGTTTACGAAAGAAGAACGTTCATGCTCTCGACTTCACTGAAGAGTCAGAACTGCCTTCCCTGCATCCAGGCGTGGACGTCCTTCTTGGCCTGTGCTTCAGAGATTCCCGAGCGTTCCTTGACCATGGTGCCGAGTTGATCCTCGTTCTTGATCGTCGAGAGCTCGAAGTGGGTCAGAAAGGTCCACCGCTCCTGGGCGTCCTTTCTGTGCTCCTTTTTGCGCGTAAGTATGTCGGGGCGCTCACCGCCTTGAAATCCGAACATCATGGTACTCCTTGGAGCGCTGTCGCGAGCGTTTGGTGTCCGCGACAGCTCATTTGAAATACTTTCGCGTAGTGTTATTTGGGACGATCGAGAATTGTGCAAGTTCTGGGCGGGATCGCCCTCAGTAAACTGGATTGTACCGCGTCAATTTAGTACCAGCGTCCACGGCCATACCAGCCGCCGCCGCTAAGCAGAAGAATCGCAAGTACGATGATGAGAAGAGTGGTGGTGCTCATGTCGATGTTCCTCCGGATCGGAGCGCCGCGTGTTTGTGCGCGTTGGATTTCTAGCTTTTTCGGGAACGCTTAGCCGGCCATTTGGTTCCACGCTCGCGGCCTCGTTGCGGTAGATGATTTGCGCACGTCGATATTTAGAGCGCGCGAGTCGCGCTCCCTCGAAGATGCGCCACCAAAAGGTCGGATCTAGAGCCCGTCGAAGCGCCTGCGCCCGAACGTCCTGTTTGAATGCAGCAAGGCGCACGCTGATTGAATAGCCGGAGTGCTCATTCCCTCTCACATTGGAGGCGCAGCAATCATGGCCGATGAACTAAACGGCGCTACTGGACGCCTCTCAGGATCGGGGTAGCGGTCCCCGCGGTTGCGGCCCTTGTTGCCGCTGCGTGGCGGCTATGGGTCGTGGGCGGCTGAAGCTGGCGGCCCTAACAGGGTTGGCAAGACACGGCTGATCTCTCGCTGCGATTCATCATCTTCAGGACCCCCGGATGTGATCCACAGCGCCACTTCGTCTGCGCGCCACGAACCGACGGCGAAAGGCACGCGGGGGCTCCTGGAACTGAAGCCTGAACCAACCGTTAGATAGTCGGCGCTCCAGCCCCAGCTAGCTTCGCCGGGGCGACCCGCCTTTAGCTCAACATAGGGAGGGCACCATGCTGGTCCGCGAGATCATGACGAGTAATGTACAACTGCTGTCTCCGGAGGACAGCATTGAAAGTGCGGCGCGTCAGATGCGGGACGAGGGGATTGGTTCTTTGCCCGTCTCTTCCGGTGACCGTCTCGTCGGCTACATAACAGACCGAGACATTGTTATTCGTGGGATGGCCGCCGACAAAGACTTCGGTACACCTGTGCGCGAGGTGATGAGCGAGCGCATTCTCTATTGCTTCGAGGACGAAGAAGTAGGGGACGTGGCGGCAAACATGGCGAAGAACCAGGTGCGTCGTCTCCCTGTCCTGACACGTAAGAAGCGCCTCTGCGGAATAGTTTCTCTCGGCGATCTTGCGACACGCGGCGACGGAGAGGCAGCTCAGGAAGCTCTGTCGGAAATTTCGGAGCAGGCGATCGCGAAGCGATAGGAGCTGCCGTCATCTTGAAACGGTTGGGGTTCAGGAGAACACCCATGACGGACGAAAGAGACTTCCACAATGATGTCGAAGTGCTCCGTGCGGACATGGCGGCGCTGACGAAGACAGTACGCAAGCTCGCCAACGAAGCAACGAAGGCTCAGGCGGCGATAGCCAAGACCGTAAGGCGCGCCGGGAAGAATACTTTGGGTTTCGGCGAGGAGCTTTGGGAGGAAGCCGGTCATCTCGGCCACGACGCCGCCGGGGCAGCACAAGGCGCGGCCCACGCCGGAGTGTCGAGCCTCGAGAGCGAGATCAAGCGCTATCCGCTGAGCGCAATCATCGCGGCGCTGGGCGTCGGTTTCGTTTTTGGCATTCTTCGTCCCAAGTAGCGCTCCGCTAATTGCGGCGGCCGAAGACAAACGCCGGCCGTCCGCAATTTGATTCGTTCGCGCCACGTCACCGGTCGCCGTTTATGGCGGGAGAAACGCGCTGGGGCGATCACGTCAACGGACGGCGCTTCTCGCCTTCAGCGCACCGGCGCGCGGCGTGATCCTTGTGAGGACCGGATTAATTCCTTGAGCTGTTTTGTGAGAGCGGGACCGGTCAATTGCTCCCGCGGATAGCCCTCCGCCGCCAGCGTTACCCGGATATCTTTCACGGAGGCGCATCTGCCCGAGGTTGCCAACTGGAAGGCGCGTTCAAGGGCTGTCGTGTTCTCATCCATGTCGCTAACCATATAGGAGCGGATGGCCGACGGCGACACGCGCGTCAGAGGCGGCGGATCTCGAACTGAGACACCGCCGACCATCTTTGGGCTAGTGCTTTCCTTGATCCTCCTCCATCCCCATGCACGTCAGCTTGCGGCGTGTCGTTTGTCACGGGTTCTCCGGCTTCCCCAGCCAAATCACCATCATTGGCTAGGGTCTCGCGGTGGCGCTTGTACGACGACCGAGCTCGAGGCCGGCGCACCAGCGTCGTCAGAATGTGCCGCTGGCTGGCGGCTTGCCAGGATGATTGATTGGGTGACCAGCATGACGGCCATGACGATCGCGAATGTGACCGCGGCTCGCGGATTTGTCGCAGCGCCTGCGCCGGTCGGCGTCTCCCGCGGCGCCATGTTGGAACGCGTCTGACGCGGCAGGAGTGCGATTAGGCGAGTGGCGATTGTCCCCGGGCTTAGACGTGCAGGCGGCGCGTTAGGAAGCGCCGCAATCAACGACGCCAATCTCTGAGTCGCGGTTCCGACGGGCAAGCCCGTCAAGTTAGCCGCCTCCTGCCAGGGGTCGAGGTCTAGCCGCGCTAGCGCCGAAACGACACTCAGCAGCATTCCATTTTCCTCCTCACCGATTGGCGCGAACAGAAAATCGTCAAACTGGGAACCAAGGTAAGGAGTTGACGCAGCGCGCGTCATTGGAGACTTACCGGAAGCGGAATTGGCAGCAAATCTCGCTCGGCAACTGCGGCGGGGACGCGAAGAAGGACCGTCGTGTTCGGGCCGGTCTGGTATCCGATGGTGATGGTGCGAACGTATGGCGCGGGCGAGCCGTCGGCCGTCGCGAGGCAGGAACGATCGATGTTCGGCCACGTCGCGCTGGCACAGTCGGCCGGAATAGCGAGATCGCCCTTCGACGTGCCCGTCCCGACGGTAGCGGTTGTCGGATCGATGTTAGCTTCTTGGAGCGAGGCGAAGGCACCACCGATCCGTTCGGCAGCGATGTCAACGCGAGTTATACCGGCGGCGGCGGCGCGCGCCTGTGCAATAAACGGCACCACAGCAGAAGCGACGATGGCAAGCGTCGTGCCGGTCAGCACAGATGCGGCCAGAAGTTTCGCGGATCTCCTCATCTTCGTCCCTCCGGAGCCTCAGGCTCCCCCGACGGCGTCGTGATGACGCACAGAAGTAACCACCTCATGGGGTAGAAGTTCCAAAGGCGAGCGGACGGACAACATCAAAGAACTCACATTCCGCTTAAGTCTTCCCGCGGATTGGGGCTCGCGATTTCTTTTCCGCGATTTGAACTATTTAAATATCCAGTTGGAACTGGTTAGGCGGCCAAGAGTTCTCAATCCGAAAACTCCGGTGCTGCCATGCCCACTTTGACCTTCTGGTTCAATTTTTCAGCGGGTTTGACCTTCGTGCTGTTGGGGGCAACCTTCATCGTCCTTGTGGGCGTGTTTTGAGTGCCGTGCTCTCCTCAGATAGCGCACTGAGCGGGCCGTCTTCGTCGGTGGCTTGTGTTTTCCAAGCGTCTTTGGGTGTCACTAGTCAACATATCTGGAGGCTACGAGGGTGCACATGTCGGCTGAAAGCTTGCTGATCATCCTGGTTGTCGGGCTTATCGCCGGATGGCTGGCCGGCCAAATCGTGCGAGGCACCGGGTTTGGGATCGTCGGCGATCTCATCATCGGAATCATCGGCGCCTTCATCGGTAGTTGGCTGCTTCCTCAACTCGGCATCCATCTTGGCGCGGGCATTGCCGCGGCGATCGTCAATGCCACGATCGGGGCGGTGATCCTGTTGTTGATCATCGGACTCGTCCGTCGCGGAAGCGGGTGGAGAGGGAGCTGGGGGAGACGTTGGTAGCGATTAGGGTGACACGTCCATCCAAGGCGGAGGGCGAACCCGTAGACGCAATGCGCCGCAGGGGTCGGGGCCTATGCGTTCTCCGCGCGCCCGAATTTTCGCAAATGTTTAAATAGCTTATCCAACTTGGGTTGGAACAAAAGCCTGCGCTTGGCGTTGGCATTTAGAGCGCAAGTCAGGGCGAGCCGGGGGCGACGCCCGATCTGATGGGCGCCATCGCTTCACAACAAGAAAATCAGGAGCCACCATGCACAAGGCATTGAGCATTACCCTCGCCTCCCTCCTTCTGGCGACGAGCGCAATCGGGACCACCGCCGCCGCCGACCCGCGGCATTCGCGCTTCGAGCAGCAGGACCGCGTCGTCCAAGACTATTGCAGCAACCACAGCGACAACAGCTGCCGCGACTGGGGCCGGAATCGCAACAATTGGGATCAGGCGCATTATCAGGGTTGGTACCGCGATCACTACCGCCGTCATGACTTCGGGGCGGACAACGCCGTCGCCGGACTTTTCGGCTTCGCTGCCGGCGTGATCGCCGGCTCGGTCGCGAATGGCGGCGGAGGGACGCATGTCGCGGTCTGTGAGGATCGTTACCGGTCCTACGACCGCCGGTCGGACACCTATCTCGGCTTCGACGGCATGCGACACGACTGCATGCTTTAGCGGTACGTTAGCCGCCAACAAGGCGTCGCACGGGGAGGAGCCGGCCCGATACGAGTCGGCTCACTTTCACTCTGCCACGTCCGCAATTGGAGTGTGACCATGCGCTTCAAATCCCCAACATTCTCCGGGCATGCCATCGATCTCCGCCGCTTCCTGGCGCACGACTTGAAGGACCCGTCCGGTTACGTTGTGATCTGCTTCCTTGGCATCCTCGGTTTGGCGTTTTTCGGGGTCAAGTTCTAGTCGCAAGACCGGACCGCCCTGCGCCAACGCGGCGATCAGTTTCCACTCCGACGACGCCTTAGTGCGCACCGAGGCGGGTCAACCCCAGAGATCCACGCGCGTCGTCAAGGGTCTGTTCTATTCCGCGCCGTGGATGACAGAAACAATCGTGCCGTCTGCTCCGCTTGCGATCTCCACGCGGGCGTCAAGTTGGTGTGCCAACGCTTCGACGATGCTCGTCCCCAGACCGGTGGACAGAGGTTGATCGCCCCGGCCAAGACGCCCGACACCATCATCGGACACCGAGAGACGCCAGTCTGATCCGGAGGCGGCATACCTGACGCTGATCCTGCCCGACCGTTCTACCGGGAAGGCGTGCTTGACCGCGTTGATCAGAAGCTCCGTGACGATGAGCCCGATGCTGACCGCCTGGGCCGAAACGGCCGCGCCTGGCCCCGCCTCCACCACGACCGAAATCCCGCGGTCGGAACTGATCATCGAGGCTGTGAGGCTGTCGCAGAGCTTCGCCAGATACGGGCCGATCTCGATTTGATCGCCGTGCCCGGTTCCGCGCAACTGATCCTGGACGGTCGCCACCGACATCACGCGCTGATGGGCGTCCTCAAGGTGCCGGCGGGTTTCCTCCGACTGCACCGTCCGCGCTTTCATGAGAAGGATGCTGGCGATGATTTGGAGGCTGTTGGCGACGCGGTGCCGCATCTCCTCCAGCAGCAACTCCTTCTCGCGCAGCAGTCCGTCCTTCTCGCGTTCGGCGGCGCGTCTCTGGGTGACGTCCTCGATCGCCAGCAACAATGCGGAATCCGGGTTGGCTTCGTCGAAGACCTGGCGTGCGTTGAGCAGCAGCGCGCGACGGCCCATCGAGGCAAACTCATGCTCGATCTCGTACGCCTCGATCGTGCGACGCTGCGGAATGACCTCTTCCAGAAGCCTTCGAAGCGCGGGGATATCCCACTGGCCCCCGGCCAACTCGTAGAACAGGCGGCCTTGAGTCTCGGCCGGCTCTACCCCGAACGTCCGGTAGAACGAGCGACTTGCCGTGAGCACGCGGAGATCGCGATCGAGCACGACCAAGGGCTCGCGAACCGTGTCCACGATGGCCTCGGCCAGCGTGCTCGGTTGCTTGACGTCGCTCGGGGCGGTCCGATCGGTCATCGCAGGCATTTTCGCGCAATTGCAAAACTCTGGCAACTTTAGCGACATCTCCCAGCGCCCGGCCGTCTTTTTATCTAAAATCGTCTGCAATGGAGCCTTCTGGAAATGTCAGGATCGATCTGGCCACCCCGGCGTTAGGTGTGTGAACTGGCTCCGCCCTTCGGGAACCTTTTGTCAGAGGCCGACTGACCGCTTTTGGAGTCCAAGGTGTCGGAATGAAGCGGGATGAGCTTCCAGGCGCTCCAATCGTGCTCGTAGTCGAAGACGAGTTCCTCATCCGAATGGACATAGCCGGTTGTCTTGATGAAGCCGGCTTTCAAGTGATCGAAGCCGCAAATTCGGACGATGCCATCAATATTCTTGAACTTCGCGACGACATCCGGCTCGTGTTTACCGATGTCGACATGCCTGGATCGATGGACGGTCTGAAACTCGCCTCGTTCATTCGCGACCGCTGGCCCCCAATCAAGCTCATCGTCACTTCTGGTCATGTCCCCGTAGTGGAGGCCGACCTGCCGTCAGGTGCGCGCTTCTTTGCAAAGCCCTATCGGGGATCAAAGGTCGTTGATGCAATAACGGAGTTGATGCAGGGCTGATCGCTCAGCGGCCGCGAACTACGCGTCGTCACAATTTCCCAGGTCTCGCTCCTTGCAGGGACCGATTTGGTCGGCCACTTCTTCAATGATCGGGAGAACCGGCTTACCCTCATTGATCATCGCAAATGTCCGGAATGGGTCGATTTTGTTGAAAAAGTCGGCGTTGCTGGCGGTGTGAAGTCCTGATTCAGTCCTCTTGGGTGCAGGAGGATTCGGCGATGATGGGCGAGCGGTCGGTGATGCAGGAGGCGCTGTTCTATGAGTTCAGCCTGGATGGCCACGTCCCCTGGGACTGTCAGGAATTGTGTGCGTGAGGCCATGATGATGAAAAGAGGAAAATCATCACATGGCTATCGAGAAAGAGCTTCTGGAGCAGCTTCTGGCGGGCCGCGATCCGCAGGAGGTGTTTGCCAAGGACGGTCTTGTTGACGAGCTGAAGAAGGCGCTGTCGGAGCGCATTCTGAACGCCGAGCTCGACGAGCACCTTGGGGAAGAGCGCGCCGAAGGCAACGCCAATCGCCGCAACGGCAGCTCGCAGAAGTCGGTTCTGACCGGCACCTCGAAGATGCGGCTGACGATCCCCCGCGATCGCTCCGGCACCTTCGATCCGAAGCTGATCGCCAAATACCAGCGCCGCTTCCCGGATTTCGACGACAAGATCATCTCCATGTATGCACGCGGCATGAGCGTGCGGGAGATCCGCGGCCACCTGGAGGAGCTCTACGGCATCGACGTCTCGCCCGACCTGATCTCGGCCGTCACCGACGCCGTCCTGGAGGAGGTCGCCGAATGGCAGGGCCGGCCGCTGGAGGCCTGCTATCCGCTGGTCTTCTTCGATGCGATCCGGGTGAAGATCAGGGACGAGGGCTTCGTCAGGAACAAAGCGGTCTACATCGCGCTCGGGATCCTGGCCGACGGCACGAAGGCGATACTGGGCATCTGGATCGAGCAGACGGAGGGCGCCAAGTTCTGGCTGCGTGTCATGAACGAGCTGAAGAACCGCGGCGTCAGCGACATCCTGATCGCCGTGGTCGATGGCCTGAAGGGCTTCCCCGAGGCGATCACCACCGTGTTCCCCGACACGGTGGTGCAGACCTGCATGGTACACCTGATCCGCCACTCGCTTGCGTTCGTGTCGTGGAAGGACCGCAAGCCGGTGATGCCGGCGCTCAGGGCCATCTACCGGGCCACCGACGCCGAGGCCGGCCGGAAGGCCCTGGAAGTGTTCGAAGCGAGCCCCTGGGGCCAGAAGTATCCGGCCATCGCCTTGAGCTGGCGGCGCAACTGGGAGCACGTGGTGCCGTTCTTCGCCTTCCCCGAAGGCGTCCGCCGCATCATCTACACGACCAATGCGATCGAGGCGCTGAACTCCAAGCTGCGCCGCGCGGTTCGAACGCGCGGGCACTTCCCCAATGACGATGCGGCGATGAAGCTGCTATATCTGGTCCTCGATCGCCAGGCCGACGAGTGGAAGCGGCCGCCGCGCGAATGGTTCGAGGCCAGGAACCCAGTTCGCCGTCGTGTTCGGCGAAAGGTTCGTCACTCAGTGACGCAGACGGCCTCAGCACAAAACTTCCGACAGTCCCCGTCCCCTCCGAGCACCTGCTTCGCTCGATTGACCGCTTCGTCGACCTGTCGGGAATCCGGCAGCATCTTCGGTCCTTCTACAGCCCGATCGGCCGGCCCTCGATCGATCCCGAGCTGATGATCCGGATGCTGATAGTCGGTTACTGCTTCGGGATCCGCTCGGAACGGCGGCTGTGCGAGGAGGTGCATCTCAACCTCGCCTATCGCTGGTTCTGCCGGCTCGGCCTCGAGGGCGACGTCCCTGATCACTCGACCTTCTCGAAGACCCGCCACGGCCGCTTCCGCGACAGTGACCTTCTGCGCGAGCTGTTCGAGGCGACGGTCCGGCGCTGCATGGCGGAGGGCTTGGTCGGCGGCGAGGGCTTCGCCACCGACGCCAGCCTGATCCACGCCGACGCCAACCGCCAGCGCTCGACGGAAGAGTCGGACGATGTCGATTGGAACGCACTCGCCGCGAGCCGCCGGTCGGTGCGGGAGTACCTCGACACGCTTGATGATGCAGCCTGGGGCGCGGCGAGCCCAGTGAAGCCGAAGTTCGTGTCGAAGTCGGACCCGGCGGCGCAGTGGACCGGCGCGATGAAGGGGCACGCCTTCTTCGCCTACGCCGCCAACTACCTCATCGATCTCGATCACGCCGTCATCGTCGATGTCGAGGCAAGTCGCGCCATCCGCCAGGCCGAGGTCGGCGCTGCACGCACCATGATAGAACGCTCGGAGGACCGCTTCGGCCTCTATCCGGAGCGGCTCGCCGCCGACAGCGCCTATGGCTCCGCGGCCATGCTCGGCTGGCTCGTCCACGAGCGTGGCATCGAGCCCCACATCCCCGTCTTCGACAAGTCCGAACGTCGCGACGGCACCTTCGAGCGGGCGGACTTCCCCTATGACCACGAGCGCGATCTCTACACCTGTCCCGGCGGCAAGGAACTCAGGCAGTACCGCCGCCACTTTGCCGAGCCGCGGGACGGCGTGGACGACGAGGGCTTCATGCGCTACCGCGCCAGCAAGCGAGACTGCGATGCCTGTGCCCTCAAACCGCGCTGCTGCCCCAGGGCACCGGCGCGGAAGATCCTCCGCTCGATCCATGAAGGCGCTCGCGACATGGCCCGCGCCATCTCGACCACCGACGCCTACGTCACTTCGCGACGCCAGAGGAAGAAGATCGAGATGCTGTTCGCCCACCTCAAGCGTATCCTGAACTCGACCGGCTCCGATTACGAGGACCAAACGGCGCCCGCGACGAGTTCCACCTCGCAGCCACCGCCCAGAACCTCAGGAAGCTCGCGAAGCTCATCCCGATGCCGGCATAGACGCTGGCGCGAGCGCCGACATCTTCGGTGACCTTACTGACCCGCCGCCGACAATCCGGGCAGCATCCGACTTCTTCAACACAATCGGTCAGAAGCGGTCACCTGATGGTTCTACCAAGCGAACCAGCAGGCGACACCAGCGACCCACTCAGCCAGCCCGCCACTCAAGTTCACGCCGGTTTGGGTTATCCTTCAGAACGAAGTCACTAGACGAAGAGCTTGGAATCCAGCCTTGGCTGAAAGGCGCCGACACCGCGTGGTCGTGTCCGCTTCGGAACGCTGCCAGCAGCCCAAGCGCGCTGACATCACGCTGACACAGCTCGGGAAGCGCCATGGCTCAAATCTGGGGCAGGATGATTTATCCAAATATCTCAATTAGTTACTTGTGCGCATGCCGGACTCGAACCAGCGAGCCTCGCATTACGAATTCCGAGTGCGCTTTTTGTGGGTAATTGCTGGCAGGTTGAACTCACCGAGTGCTGACATGGCGCTGACACGGGCTGGAAGCATCGGGGCGCAGGAAAGAGAGCGCCAAAAGTTACTTTAAAATCAGATGGTTATGGCGCACCCGACAGGATTCGAACCTGTGACCTCTGCCTTCGGAGGGCAGCACTCTATCCAACTGAGCTACGGGTGCCTTTGCCGGCGGCTCGCAGTTCGCGAGGCGGCTCGGCTCTTAACGCATTAAGGCGCCGGTCGCAATCTGAGGCCGCCGATCGACCGCTATGCGGCCCGCTGGGGGATGACGGGAGACGCGCCGGCCGGCTAATTTCCGGCGCATGATTCCGGTCACCGACGCCATCGCGATTTCCGAAAGCGAGATCCTGGAGAGCTTCGTTCGCGCGTCGGGTCCGGGCGGGCAGAACGTCAACAAGGTGGCGACCGCCGTGCAACTTCGCTTCGACGCGCGCCATTCGCCGTCGCTGCCTGAGCCGGTGCGCCTCCGCCTCGAAAAACTCGCCGGGGCACGGCTTACGAAAGACGGCGTCGTTGTGATCTTCGCCGACCGCTTCCGCACGCAGGCGCGCAACCGCGCAGACGCGCTCGAACGACTGCTCACGCTGATCCGCCGCGCCGCCGACCTTCCCAAGCCGCGCCGGCCGACCAAGCCGACAAAGGCATCAAAGGAGCGGCGGCTCAAGGGCAAGAGCGAGCGGAGCGGCGTGAAACGAATGCGCGGGCGTCCCGCCTTCGACGGCGACTAGGCCGAAGCCTTTCCGCGCGCCGCGTCGACGCTCAAGGCGCCCGGTCCGGCGAAGACGAGATAGAAGAAGACGAAGCAGAAAAGGACCGCCGCCTCGCCGTCGTTCAGGATGGGAAAGAAACCGTGCGGCGCGTGCGCCGTGAAATAAGCGACCGCCATCTCGCCGGAGAGCAGGAAGGCTACCGGCCGCGTGAAAAATCCGACAAGGACGAGAAGCCCGCCGAAGGTCTCCAGCACACCGGCGAGGCCCATCAGCGAAAAGAGAGCGATCGACATAGGATGCTCGCCGGCCGGAAAACCGAAGAGCTTCATGCTGCCGTGCTCGATGAAGAGCAGCGCAGCAATGATCCTGAGCGCTGCAAGCGCATAGGGCGACCAGGCAGTCAGCGTTCGGTTCATATCCGATTGTCCGTCCTTCCACAGAATCCGCGCGGCTCCCGTACGAACCGTGCTGGAAACAATCGTCGACGCGTCCGCCTTTCGGATAGCGCGGAGACGCGACAGCCCTCGCGGCCGCTAAACGTCGAGGTTTGCGACGCTGAGTGCGTTCGCTTGGATGAACTCGCGCCGCGGCTCCACTTCGTCGCCCATCAGCTTGGTGAAGATGTCGTCGGCTTCGTCGGCCTCGCGAATTTTCACCTGCAGAAGCGAGCGGACGTTCGGATCGAGCGTCGTCTCCCAGAGCTGACCGGGATTCATCTCGCCCAAGCCTTTGTAGCGCTGCATGGAGATGCCCTTGCGGCCGGCGGCGAAGACCGCCTCAAGCAGATCGCGAGGCCCGTGGATCGGCGTGTCGACGCCCTTCCGCCTGAGTGTGGCGGTGTGGAGATAGACCTCCTGGAGCTTCGCCGCGTGCTGGTCGAGCCGGCGCGCGTCGGCGGAGTGGAGCAGCGCCGCGTCGATCGCCTGCACCTCGGCCACGCCGCGCACCATCCGCTCGAACGTCAATCCGGTCTGGTCGGAAAAGCTGCCGCTCCAGCCGCGCTCGGTCTCGTCGGAGAGGATGTCGAGACGGCGCGCGATATAGGCGGCGGCCTCGCGGCCGCGCTCGTCGTTCGACAGAAGCTCGGGGTTGAGCGCGCCGGCGATCGCTGCTTGCTCCACCACACCGCGGTCGTAGCGCGAATGCAATCCGTCGAGGATCTGGCGGATATGCAGAGCTTCGTCAACGATGGTGCGGAGATCGGCGCCGGCGCGCTCCTCCCCGGTCGCCAGCGTCAGCACGCCCTCATCGAGGCCCCCGTCGATCAGGAAATGCTCAAGCGCGCGCTCGTCCTTCAGGTACTGCTCGGACTTTCCGCGCATCACCTTGTAGAGCGGCGGCTGCGCGATGAAGAGATGCCCGCGCTCCAGCAGGTCCCGCATCTGGCGGAAGAAGAAGGTCAGGAGCAGCGTGCGGATATGGGCGCCGTCCACGTCGGCGTCGGTCATGATGATGATCTTGTGGTAGCGCAGCTTCTCGGGGGTGAACTCCTCTTCCCCGATGCCGGTGCCGAGCGCGGTGATGAGCGTGCCGATCTGCTCGGAGCCAAGCATCTTGTCGAAGCGCGCGCGCTCCACGTTCAAGATCTTGCCGCGGAGCGGCAGCACCGCCTGGAAGGCGCGATTGCGCCCCTGCTTGGCCGAGCCGCCGGCAGAATCGCCCTCCACGATGAAGATCTCGGAGAGCGCGGGGTCGCGCTCCTGACAGTCGGCGAGTTTGCCCGGCAGCGAAGCCATGTCGAGCGCGCCCTTGCGGCGGGTCAGGTCGCGGGCCTTGCGCGCCGCTTCGCGCGCGGCGGCCGCCTCGACCACCTTGCCGACGATCACTTTCGCCTCGGCCGGGTGCTCCTCGAACCAGGCGCCCAGCGCCTCGTTGACGATCCCCTCGACTACCGGCCGGACCTCCGAGGAGACGAGCTTGTCCTTGGTCTGCGAAGAGAATTTCGGGTCGGGAAGCTTGACGGAGAGCACGCAGGTCATGCCCTCGCGGCAATCCTCGCCGGTGACGGAGAGCTTCTCGCGCTTGGCGATGCCGGACGTCTCCGCGTAACCGACGACCTGGCGCGTCAGCGCGCCGCGGAAGCCGGCGAGATGCGTGCCGCCGTCGCGCTGCGGGATGTTGTTGGTGAAGAGCAGCATGCTCTCGTGGTAGGAATCGTTCCACCAGAGCGCCGCCTCGACAGTGACGGAATCGCGCTCGCCGCGAAGGACGACCGGTGCCGCGATGAGAGGCTTCTTGGCGCGGTCGAGAAAGCGCACGAAGGCTTCGAGCCCGCCTTCGTAGTGAAGCTCCTCGCTCTTCTCGTCGGGGCCGCGGCGGTCGGTCAGGCGGATCCTGACGCCGGAATTCAGGAACGCCAGCTCGCGCAGCCGATGCTCCAGCGTGGCGTAGTCGTATTCCGTCATCGTGAAGGTTTTCGGCGAGGCGAGGAAGGTCACCTCGGTGCCGGTCCTGCCGCCGGATTCGCCGGTCACCTTCAGGTCTGCGTCGGGCTCGCCGTCAGTGAACGAGATTTCGTGCGCCTTGCCGGCGCGCCAGATGCGAAGCTTCAGCCAGGAGGAAAGTGCGTTGACGACGGAGACGCCGACGCCGTGCAGGCCGCCGGAGACCTTGTAGGAGTTCTGGTCGAATTTTCCGCCGGCGTGGAGCTGGGTCATGATGACCTCAGCCGCGGACACGCCCTCGCCTTTGTGGATGTCGGTCGGGATGCCGCGGCCGTTGTCGATGACGGTCACCGAGCCGTCGGCGTTCAGCGTCACCTCAACCTTAGTCGCGTGGCCGGCGAGCACCTCGTCGATGGCGTTGTCCACCACCTCGTAGACCATGTGGTGGAGGCCGGAGCCGTCATCGGTGTCGCCGATGTACATGCCCGGACGCTTCCTGACCGCGTCGAGGCCCTTCAGCACCTTGATCGACTCGGCGCCGTATTCGGGCTCTGGGAGCGCGCCCGCGAGGGCGCCTTCTTGAGGCGATTCCATCATGATCGAATCAGCGAATTTCGTGTGTTGGAGCGTAGCTTATAGATGGTCGTTCCGGGCATGGAAATGAAGCCCCGGAAGGGCCTTCACGACCGCTTTCTTTGTGCCGGAAAATTAAGGCGTTTCAGCGGCTTGCGACGGCCACCGCCGCGCTGGCAAGAAGCGCGCCCGAGCCGCGCCTGACCCAGCGTAGCGCGCCTGGCCGGCGAAGCAGCCGTCCGACCCGCGAAGCCATCAGCACATAGCCCCCGTCGACGGCGGTCACGACGAAAAATGTGACGGCGACGAGTTCCACATAGCCAAGCGCGGAAACGCCGGCGAGGTCGATCAGGTTGGGGAGCAGGGCGATGTAGAAGACCATCACCTTGGGGTTGCCGAGCATTACCGAGAGCGCGGTCAGGAAGAGGCGGAACGGCCGCTCCGCCTTCGGCGCGGCGGCCGGTTCAAGCTCGACGGGCGCCGTCCACATCCGCCAAGCGAGATAGAGGAGATAGGCGGCACCAACATATTTCAGGAGGAGGAAGAGCCAGACGAAGGTCTTGGCGATGAAGGCGAGGCCGAGGACCGCGCAGGTGAGCCAGAAGATGTCGCCCACAGCGAGACCGAGCATGTAGGCGAGCGCGCCGACCGTGCCGCGCACGAGCACGCGCGCGACGAGCGCGGTTATCGCCGGCCCGGGCGAGGCCGCGGCGACGAAGAGCGCCAAGCCAAAAACGAAAAGCGCGGTCAAATCCATGCCGATCCCACCTTCCGGCTCAGTTTAGCGGAAGAACGGCGCCATTCGCCACCCGGTAGCGGGCGGCGCCGGGCGGCAGGCCCTCGAAGAGCGCCGGATCGGCGCCGGTCAGGAAAGCCTGGCATCCAAGCCCCATGAGCTTGGCGAAGAGCGCGGCGCGGCGGCCTTCATCGAGGTGCGCCGCGACTTCGTCAAGGAGGAGGATCGGGCTCATGCCGCTCACCTCCGCCACAATCGCGGCATAGGCCAAGATGAGACCGATCAGCAGCGCCTTCTGCTCGCCGGTCGAGGAGAGCGCCGCCGGCATGTCCTTCTTGACGAGCACGACGGCGAGGTCGCTCCGGTGCGGCCCTTCGAGCGTCCGCCCAGCCGCCCGGTCGGCGGTGCGGCCGGCTTTGAGACGATCGCGATACCGAAGCTCCGTCTCCGCCGCGCTCCGGCCGGCGACGGCGCGGTCGAAGTCGCCCTCAAGCGTCAGCCGGCCGACCGGGAAGAGCGACGCCTCCTCGCGCAACATGCCGGCTGAAAGAAGCGCCGCCGTCTCGGCGCGGGCAAGCGCGACGGCAACCGCGCGCTCCGAAAGCTCTGCTTCGACGGCATCGAGCCAGCCGGCATTCGCGTTCTCGTCGAGGAGGCGGTTCCGCTGCGTCATCAGCCGGTCGAATTCTCTTGCGCGACGTCCGTGCGCCGCGTCGATCGTCAGCACAAGGCGGTCGAGGAAGCGTCGCCGCTCCGAAGCAGGCCCGGTGAAGAGCCCGTCCATCGCTGGCGTCAGCCAGAGCACGCGGGCATAGTCGAGCAGAAGGTCGGCGGAGGCGGCCGAGGCGGCGTTGATGCGGACGGCACGGGTGCGCGCCTCACCTCCCCCGCCCTCCACGAGCCCGGTGCCGAGCCGCGCTTCCTCGCCGTTCCTGGAGAGCACAGCGGCGACGGCCCAGCCCTGCTCCGCGCCGATCCGCGTGATCTCCTCATAACGCGCGCGGCGGAGCCCGCGTCCCGGCGTCAGGAGTGAGATCGCCTCAAGCAGGTTCGTCTTGCCGGCGCCGTTCTCGCCAGTCAGCGCCACCAGCTCGCCGCCAAATACGACGCTCACAGCCGCGTAGTTGCGGAAATTCGTGAGCGACAGCGACCTGAGCGCCACTCTTTCGGGCGCGGGTGCGGCGGAGGCGTTTGGTGAGGGATCGGGCACGAGCCCACTTACCAGAGGTGCGGCCCCGCCTGGCAAGCCTCGTCGGCAGAAGCGACCCTGCTCACACCCGCATCGGCATCAGGACGTAGATGGCGTCGCCATCGCCGGAATCCTGGATCAGCGTGGGCGAGCCCGGATCGGCGAGCCGGAAAACCGCCTCATCGCTGGTCAGCTGGTCGGCGATGTCGAGCAGGTATTTGGAATTGAAGCCGATATCGAGCGGTTCCGCCTCGTAACCGACGACAAGCTCGTCAGTGGCGCTGCCGGAATCGGGATTGTTGACCGCAAGCACCATCTTGTCGGCGGCGAGCGACAGCTTCACCGCACGGCCGCGGTCGGCGGAGATCGTGGAGACGCGGTCGACGGCGTTCTTGAACTCCGCCTTGTCGAGCGTCAGCACCTTGTCGTTCGCCTTCGGGATCACGCGCTCGTAGTCGGGGAAGGTGCCGTCGATCAGCTTGGAGGTGAGCACCAAGTCGCCCATCGCCAGCCTGATCTTGGAATCAGAAAGGCTGACGGAAACATCGACCGCCGGGTCCTCCAGGAGCTTCTGGATCTCGCCGACGGTCTTGCGCGGCACGATGACGCCGGGCATGCCGATGCTTCCGGCCGGCGCCGGCACCTCGGCCTTGGCGAGGCGGTGGCCGTCGGTCGCGACCGCGCGAAGTCGCGCGGCGGCGCCCTCGCCGACGACATGGAAATAGATGCCGTTCAGATAATAGCGCGTCTCCTCGGTGGAGATGGCGAACTGCGTGCGGTCGATCAGCCGGCGCAGCGCCTCGGCGGCAAGCGTGAAGGAAACCGGAAGGTCGCCGGCATTCAGGTCGGGGAAATCGGAATCCGGAAGCATCTGCAGCGCGAAGCGCGCGCGTCCGGCCTTCAGCGCCATCGATTGCCCGGATTCGGTGTCGAGCGCGATCTCGGCGCCTTCGGGGAGCTTGCGCACGATGTCGTAGAGCATGTGGGCGGGCACCGTGGCCGCGCCCGGCCGCTCCACGGCGGCGGGCGCCTTGTCGACGATCTCGAGGTCGAGGTCGGTGGCCTTGAGCGAAAGATCGCTCCCCTCCGCGCGAAGCAGCACGTTGGCCAGAATCGGGATGGTGTTGCGCCGCTCGACGACGCGATGGACGTGGTTGAGCGCCTTCAGGAGGTTCGCCCGTTCTATTCTGACGCGCATCATTTCAATCCATGGAAACTGGGTCGAATCCGCCCCGCCCAGCCGCTTAAGGGGAATCGAACTTGACCCGGCAAATCACGAAAGACAAGAGCCGGAAGGAGCGCCCGTCGCAGCCAGGGAGGCAAGTCGCGACGGCTCCTTCCGGCTCTCGCGCCGGACGCTAGTCCTGGATCAAGCGCTTCAGCAGCTCGATCTCCTGGGCCAGCGTCTCGTCGGCGGCGGCGAGTTCCTCCACTTTGCGCACGGCGTGGAGCACCGTCGTGTGGTCCCGCCCGCCGAAACGCTTGCCGATCTCCGGGAAGGAGCGCGGCGTCATCGTCTTTGCCAGATACATCGCGATCTGCCGCGGACGCACGATGGCGCGCGTCCGGCGTGCCGAAAGCAGATCCTGCTTGGAGACGTTGTAGTGGCTCGCCACGACCTTCTGGATGTCCTCGATCCTGATACGCCGGGGCTCGCGCGTTCCGACGAGGTCGGCGATCGCCATCTCGGCGATATCCATCGTCATCGGCATGTCCGAGAACTCGGCGCGGCAGACGAGGCGGTTCAACGCGCCGTCGAGATCGCGGCCGTTGCTGGCGACGACCTGGGCGACGTAGTCGAGCACCGCGTCCGGAATGACGAGGCTCGGATTTCGCTCGCACGCTACGGCGAGCCGGCCCTCAAGAATGCGCCGGCGCATCGCAAGGTCGGGCTGCGCCATGCCGACGACCACCCCGCCCTTCATGCGCGAGCGCACGCGCTCGTCCACGCCCTCAAGCTCGGCCGGAGGTCGGTCCGCAGCGACCACCACCTGCTTGCCGCTATCGAGCAGCTGATTGAGCATGTGGCAGAACTCCTGCTGCACCTGCTTGCCGGTCAGGAACTGCATGTCGTCGATCAAGAGGATGTCGATCGAGCGAAGCGCCTCCTTGAAATCGAGCGCCGAGCGGTCGCGGAGCGCAGCCACGAACTGGATGGTGAAGCGCTCCACCGTCAGGTAGCGGGCACGGCGGTTCGGATCGAGCGCCCGCGCCTCGTGCGCGATCGCTTGCAAGAGATGCGTCTTCCCAAGCCCCACGCCAGCGTGGATGTAGAGCGGGTTATAGGCCGGGGAGCTTCCCTCCGGCGCCCCCGCGACCGCCCGCGCGGCGCGACAGGCGACGTCGTTCGAGCGCCCCTCGCAAAAGGTCGCGAAGATCAGTCGCGGATCGAGCGGCGAGCCGGCGAACCGATCGCCGCCCGGTTCCACCTGAGGCAAAGGCGCGGGCTTGACGACCGCCGCCGTCGTCACGTCCTCGGCCACGATCCTCAGCGCCGTGCGACGCGTCACGTCGACGCGACGAACGCTTTCATCCTCCTCGCGCCAAAGCGCGAGCAGCCGGTCGCCGTAATGGGACTTGATCCAACCTTTGAGGAATACGGTCGGGACCGAGAGACGGACGACGCCGGCGCTCAACCCCTCAAGATCAACCCTGGCAAACCACGAACTGAATATGTCCTCTCCCAACTCTGCTCTCAGCCGGCGCCTCACTCGATCCCACATGCCGGCGGCTTCCTTAAGGCTCGCAGCGTCAATTCCGCTCGAGTCTTTTCCGGCGAACTGGCGTTCGCTTGCCGCACCCGCAGACATTCAAAGCCTCCAAAATCATATCTCATGTGTTTTTCTCAACGCACGTGAACTTCACGACTGAACCCACGGCAGACCCGCCGCCTTCCAGCCTTCAAGCGTACCGCGGTGCCCTTCCCCGTCGCGCGGCCCTTCGAAGCCGCCGGCAACGTTGTAGCAACGCGTGTATCCGGCGGCGGTCATCGCCGCCGCGGCAGAGGCGCTTCGCGCACCCGAGCGACAGATGAAGAAGAGCGGCGCATCACGCGACGCACCCGCCACTTCCAATGCGTCGCTCAACGTCTCCACGAACGCCGGGTTGACGGCGCCCGAGGGAAAGCTCTGCCATTCGATGCGATGCAGGGAGGCGCCGGCCCCGGACACGTCGGGAAGACCGACATAGCTCCACTCGGCGACGGTGCGCACATCGACCAGGGCCGCGCCGGCCTCTTTCGCCAGCGCCTCCCATGTCTCCTGCGGCGTCGTGTCGGCGAGATAATCTCGCGCCATCGGACAAAATGCTCCCACCACGGCCGAAACGATCCGGCCGCCCCTTCACGCAATCGAATTAGATGCGACAGCTCCCCACTACATGGAGAGCATGCCAGGAACCTCCCGGATGGGAGAGACACGTGGCCTGGCAACTCGACTCTACGAGGAACGAAGAACTCGTTCGCGCGGGGTGACGCTAGTGAACTTAGCTCCCGCCGCCTCTTACTTACTCGTTCCGTTGCCGGGCTCGCCCCGTCCGGCGAGACCATAGCAAACCGAGTTCGGCAGTAAACCGGTCAAGCGGCGTAACGCTTGGCGCGAACGAGGTCAGGGTCAGGACGACTCACGACGAAATTGTGGCAAGCCCAAGCGGTACCGAAGCAATTGCACTAAGTGCACTCCCCGCCCGCGATACGAATGCCACATGAAGTTTTTTTTCCTGGCGACGCTTGACTCGCTTCGATCTCGGGTTCCGCTTCCGGCGGGGCTCTTATCGCGTTGCGCCCGTTACGGATTTTGAAGTCGTTCTCGGCGACCCAACTCGTGACGCCGAGAAAACGTCGGAAGAGCGTGAGGCGGCGCTCACGTGACTCCCGGTAAGTGCTTGTGAGGTCTCGCACTAACGAAAAAGGCCCGATCCGATGGATCGGGCCTCGATCGCGACGCTCGTGCGAAGTGCTCAGGCGAGCGCTTCGACCCGATTGCTGAGACGCGACACTTTCCGCGACGCGGTGTTACGGTGAACGATGCCCTTCGATGCCGCTTTCATGATGTGCGGCTGCGCGACGCGGAGCGCCGCGCGCGCCGCCGACTTGTCACCCGAGGCAATCGCTTCCTCGACCATGCGAATGAGACTGCGCATCCGCGTGCGCGGGATCTTGTTGGCAACTGTCCGGCGCGCGATCTTGCGCAAGGCCTTCTTGGCCGACGTGGTATTCGCCATTTCCGTTCCTTGATGCTCGACTCGCGGATCGCGCCGTAAGCGGCGCGGAACGCGCAAAAACACAAACGCGGCCAGGGGCCGCAGGATTGAGCGCAGTCCTATAGGTAGCGCGCGGTGCTCCGTCAAGGAAAAGCGCGGAATTCGGGCTCCGGTAGCCTAGCGACCGCGGAAGCTCGGCGGGCGCTTCTCAAGGAAGGCCGCCATCCCCTCCTTTTGATCCTCCGTGGCAAAGAGCGCGTGGAAGAGCCGGCGCTCGAAGCGAAGTCCCTCGGCGAGCGGCGTCTCCTCGGCGCAGTTGACGGTCTCCTTCACCATCATCACGGCAGCGCGCGGGAAAGACGCAATCTTCTCGGCGACCTTCATCGCCTCCTCGACCAGTTCAGCAGCGGGAACGATGCGGGAGACAAGCCCCGCCCGTTCAGCTTCTTCCGCGCCGATCAGCCGGCCGGTCAGGCAGAGCTCCATCGCCTTCGCTCTGCCGATGAGGCGCGCCAGGCGTTGCGTCCCGCCGGCGCCGGGAATGATGCCGAGCGTGATCTCCGGCTGGCCGAACTTCGCGGTGTCGGCGGCGAGGATCACGTCGCACATCATGGCGAGCTCGCAGCCGCCGCCGAGCGCATAGCCGGCGACGGCCGCGATCAGCGGCTTGCGGCATTCGGCGACACGATCCCATTCGCGCACGATATCGTCCAAGTAAGCGGTGACGAAGTCGGTCTCCGCCACCTCGCGGATGTTGGCGCCGGCGCAGAACGCCTTCTCCGAGCCGGTGATGACGACAGCGCCGATCGCAGCGTCGGCTTCAAACGCCGCGAGCGCATGGTTCACGTCGGCGACGAGGCCCTTGGAGAGCGCGTTCAGTGTCTTCGGGGAGTTCAGCCGGATCAGACCCGCGCCGCCGCGGCGCTCCGCCAGGATATTCTCATAAGCCATCGAGTTCTCCAGGACGTTCGTGATGTGGCGCGTCAGCGCTGGCAGACGGGACAATAGAAGGTTGAACGGCCGGATTGAACGATGCGGCGGATCGTGCCGCCGTCGTTTCGCGGGCAGGACTTACCTTCGCGGTCGTAGACGGCGAAGCGGTGCTGGAAGAGCCCGAGTTCACCGTTCGCCTGCACGTAGTCACGAAGTGAGGAGCCGCCCGCCTCGACCGCATCGGCGATCACAGCCCTGACGGCTTCGACCAGACGCGCGAGCCGATCCGTCGGCTCGCCGTCGGCGCGCACCAGCGTGCCGGCGGCCCTTCGAGGCGAGAGTCTCGCCCGCCATAGCGCCTCCGAGACATAGATATTACCGAGCCCGGCGATCACGCGCTGATCGGAGAGAACGGCTTTCAAGGGAGCGGCGCGCCCGGCGAGCTTCGGTGCGAGCGCCCCGGCGGACAATTCGTTGCCGGTCGGCTCAAGCCCGAGCCCCTTCAAGAGCGGATGCGTCTCAAGGTCGCGCGGCGAGAGGAGCAGTATGAAGCCGAAGCGGCGCGGGTCGTTGTAGACGATGCGGGGACCGCTCTTCAGGTGGAAGACGACGTGGTCGTGGGCTTCGTCCTTGCTCGCCGGATAGTAGCGGGGATCGCGCCCCGCCGGCCGCACCTTCCTGCCACTTTCGATGCGGAACGATCCCGACATGCCGAGATGCATCAGGAGCACAGCGCCGTCGTCGAGCTCGGCAAGAAGATACTTGGCGCGGCGGCGGAGCGCCGTGACCCGCCGTCCCTTCAGCCTGGCCGCGAAACGACGCGGGAGCGGGAAGCGCAAATCCGGCCGCCGCTGCTCGACGTCGGCGATCACGGCGCCCTCCAGGACCGGCGCGAGGCCGCGCCGGACCGTCTCCACCTCAGGAAGCTCGGGCATAGGGGCTTTTTCCTGATTTCCCGGCCTTAATGGCGCGGCAAGACGCGTTCCTTTATGGTCGCGCCGGCTTCATAAAGTAAAATGCCGCCGAACCATGAGTGACCGCGTTTCCTTCGGCTTCGAGAGCGTCCCGCTTGAAAACAAGCAGGCGATGGTCGACGACGTCTTTTCCAGCGTCGCCCGCCGCTACGACCTCATGAACGACCTGATGTCGGGCGGCATGCATCGCTTTTGGAAGGGCGCCATGGTGAGCGCGCTCAACCCTCCCCGAAAGGGCCGACCCTGGCGGCTCGTCGATGTCGCCGGCGGCACCGGCGACATCGCCTTCCGCGTCGCCGGACGGTCGGACGGCCATGCCGATATCACCGTCGCCGATATCAACCAAGCGATGCTCGACGTCGGGCGCGCGCGCGCAGAGAAGCGCAGTTTCTCCAACATCGCCTTCGTCGAGGCGAACGCCGAGGCGCTACCCTTCGACGCCGCCGGCTTCGACGCCTACACGATCGCTTTCGGGATCAGGAACGTGCCGCGGATCGACGCGGCGCTCGGCGAGGCTTTCCGCGTCCTTCGCCGCGGCGGGCGTTTCCTCTGCCTGGAATTCTCGGCCGTCGATACGCCGATCCTCGACAGCCTTTACGACGCATATTCCTTCCGCGTCATCCCCACCCTCGGCCGCGCGGTGACGGGCGACGCGGAATCCTATCGTTATCTCGTGGAATCGATCCGCACCTTCCCGAACCAGGAACGCTTCGCCGCCATGATCCGCGCGGCGGGATTTCAGCGCGTCGCCTACCGGAATCTCACGGGCGGCGTTGCCGCGCTCCATTCCGGCTGGAAGCTCTAGAGGGCTGCCGGCGTGCGCGACCTCGTGCGGCTCATCCGCGCCGGCATCGTGCTTGCCCGCGCCGGCTTCTTCGGCCTGATCGACGTCGCCGATCTGCCGCCGCGCGCGGAGGCGGCGTTTCGCCTGGCACGTCTCCTGGAGCCGCACGGCCTGACGCTTGCCGAGCGTGGGCGGCGCATATCGGATGCACTGAACCGGCTCGGCCCCTCCTACATCAAGCTCGGGCAGTTTCTGTCGACGCGGCAGGACATCGTCGGCGCGGAGATGGCCGACGCGCTCGCCGGGCTGAAGGACGACCTGCCGCCATTTCCCACTGAGGAAGCCCGCAAGATCGTCGAAGCATCGATTGGTCAGCCGATCGAAGCCGTCTTCGAAAGCTTCTCCGATTCCGTCGCCGCCGCCTCGATCGCGCAGGTGCATAAGGCGGTGCTTCGCCGGCCGGAGGGAGCGGAGGACGTCGCGGTCAAGGTCTTGCGGCCACGCGTGCGCCAGCGTTTCGCCCGCGACCTTCGCACGTTCTACGCCGGCGCCCGCTTCGCGGAGCGAAACGCGCCGGAGGCGCGCAGGCTCCGGCCAATCGCGGTGGTGGAGATTCTCGACCGCAGCGTGTCCCTGGAAATGGACCTTCGCCTCGAGGCCGCCGCCTATTCCGAAATGACGGGGAACGTCACGGCGGAAGCCGACTTCCGTCTTCCCGCCGTGAACTGGGAGCTGACCGGCCGCGACGTCCTCGTCACCGAATGGGTGGAAGGCACGCGGCTCTCCGACCGCGCGGCGATCGCCGCCGCCGGGCACGATCCGAAGCGCCTCGCCGCGTCGGTCGTGCAGAGCTTCCTCCGCCACGCGCTCCGCGACGGCTTCTTCCATGCCGACATGCACGAGGGGAACCTCTTCGTCGACGCGCAAGGCCGGCTGGTCGCGGTCGATCTCGGCATCATGGGGCGCATCGGGCCAAAGGAGCGGCGCTTCCTCGCCGAGATTCTCTTCGGCTTCATCCGCCGCGACTATCAGCGGATCGCCGAGGTACATATCGAGGCGGGCTATGTGCCGCCGGTGCATTCGGCGGAGGATTTCGCGCAGGCGCTCCGCGCCATCGGGGAGCCGATCCACGGCCACCGCGCAAGCGAGATTTCGATGGCGAAGCTCCTCGGCCTGCTCTTCGAGGTGACCGACATATTCGACATGGAGACGCGGCCGGAGCTGGTGCTCCTGCAGAAGACAATGGTGGTGGTCGAAGGCGTTGCCCGGCGGCTCGATCCGGAGTTCGACATGTGGAGCACGGCGGAGCCGGTGGTCGGCGCGTGGATCGAGCGGAACCTCGGGCCGACGGGACGCCTCGAACAAGCGGGCGAGGCGCTTTCAGCGCTCGGGCATTTCGCCGGCAAGGTGCCGGAGCTTGCGCGGCGCGCGGAGCGGCTCAGCCAGGAACTCGACCAGATGGCGGCGCGCGGCGTGCGCCTCGATCCGCTGACGGTCGAAGGAATCGGCCATGAAGTGGCACGCTACGGGCGCTCCGGGCGGGTCGCGCTCTGGGTGATCGCCCTCGCCGCCGCAGGCGCCGCTGTCTTTGCCGTAACGCTTTCGGTGCTACGCTAGCCCCATGTCCCTCACCGGCCGGAAGATACTCATCGTCATCGGCGGCGGCATCGCCGCCTACAAGGTGCTGGAGCTGATCCGCCGCCTGAAGGACGAAGGCGCAACCGTGCGCGCCGCGATGAGCCGCTCGGCGCATCATTTCGTGACGCCGCTTTCCGTCGCCGCGATCACCGGCGAGCGCGTCGCCCAGAACCTCTTCGACGCGGACGAAGACAACGCCGTCGGTCATGTGCGGCTCGCACGCGAGCCCAACCTCGTCGTCGTCGCCCCGGCGACCGCCGACCTCCTCGCCAAGATGGCGCACGGGCTCGCCGACGATCTCGCCTCGGCGATCCTGCTTGCGACCGACCGCCCCATCATCGCAGCGCCCGCAATGAACCCGAAGATGTGGGCGAGCGCCGCGACGCAGCGCAACGTCGCGCAGCTTCGCGCCGACGGTGTCGGCTTCGTCGGACCGAACAGCGGCGCGATGGCGGAAGCCGGCGAGGCGGGCGTCGGACGGCTCGCGGAGCCGGCGGAAATCCTTGCCGCGATCAAGGCGCATTTCAGTTCCGGCAGTGGACCGCTCGCTGGCCTGAAGGCGATCGTCACCTCGGGGCCAACGCAGGAGCCGATCGATCCGGTTCGCTACCTCGCCAACCGCTCGTCGGGGCGGCAGGGGCACGCAATCGCCGCGGCGCTCGCGGCGGCCGGCGCGGAGGTGGCGCTCGTCAGCGGTCCGGTCGAGCTACCGCCGCCCGCCGGCGTGCGTACCGTTCCGGTCGCGACGGCACGCGAGATGAAGGAGGCGGTCGAAGCCGCGCTTCCCGCCGACATCGCCGTGATGGCCGCAGCAGTCGCGGACTGGCGGGTCGAAGCGGGCACGGAGAAGATCAAGAAGGACAAAAGCGGGCCACCGACGCTGAAGCTCGTGGAGAACCCCGACATCCTCGCCGGCCTTGCACGCCACAAGTCGCGGCCGAAGCTCCTTATCGGCTTCGCGGCGGAGACAAACGACGTCGTCAAGAACGCGAAGGCGAAGCTCAAGACGAAAGGCTGCGACTGGATCGTCGCCAACGACGTCTCGCCGAAGACCGGGATCATGGGCGGGAGCAGGAACCGCGTGCATCTCGTCACCGCGGCGGGCGTCGAGGACTGGCCCGACATGGCCAAAGACGAGGTGGCGGCGAAGCTCGTGGCCCGGATCGCTGAGCAATTCGGCAAGAAACGGCGCGGTCGCGACAAAACGTAGCTGGTTTCCAAACCCGGCGAACCCACTTTGACAGCTGACTTGCGCCCTCGCGCGCCGGCCGGTAATCGGCGGCGCATGGGGGGCGCATGGGCGAGCTGGAATTCGAACTGAAGATCCTCGACCCGCGGCTCCACGAGTGGGGTCTTCCCGCCTATCACTCCGACATGGCGGCGGGGCTTGACCTTCGCGCCTGCATCGACGAGGCCGTCGCAATCGAGCCGCAGGCGCCGGCGACGATGGTTCCCTCCGGCGTCGCCATCCTCATCAACCGGCCGGACGTCGTGGCGCTGGTGTTGCCCAGAAGCGGGCTCGGCGCGCGGCACGGAATCGTCCTCGGCCAGGCTGTCGGCACGATCGATCCCGACTACGCGGGCCCGTGGCTGATCCCGCTCGTCAACCGCAGCGCGATCGGCACGCCGCCGGTCGTCATCAATCCCGGCGACCGCATCGCGCAGGCGGTGTTCCTGCCGCTTCTTCGGCCGCGCTTCCGAGTCGTGGATGATTTCTCGGTCACGACCGGGCGCGGCGCCGGCGGCTTCGGCTCTACCGGCTGAACCTTACCGCCGACGGAGGCGCGCTCCGCGCGCGATAGGCTCGTCGAAGAGCGCCTGCGCCTCCTCGGCGGAGAGCGCACGGTTGAAGAGGAACCCCTGCCCTTCGTCGCAGCCTTCCCTGATGAGGGCGTCCCGCTGATCGGCGCTCTCGATTCCCTCGGCCGTGACCTTGACGCCCAGGCCGTGACCGAGACCGAGAAGCGCCCGGACGATCGCCGCGCTCTCGCCCTCTTCGGTCATGCTCTCGACGAAGGTGCGATCGATCTTGATCCTGTCCACCTTGAAATTGCGCAGGTGATAGAGGCTCGAATAGCCGGTGCCGAAGTCGTCGAGCGCGATGCGCACACCGGCTTCGCGCAGTGCGCCAAGCGCGGCCTCGGCGCCGCGCAGGTCGCGCACGAGCGCGTTCTCGCTCACCTCGATCTCAAGACGCTGCGGCGCGAGCCCAGTCTCGCCGAGGATTGCGAGGACACGCAGGCCGAAGCCGGAGTCGCGGAGCTGCACCGGCGAGACGTTGAACGACAGCGTCACATCTTCGGGCCAGCGGCAGGCCTCACGGCAGGCGGTGCGCAGCAACTGGTCGCTCAGCTCACGGATCAGGCCGCTGTCCTCGGCCAGGGGGATGAAGCGATCGGGCGGAACGTCACCGAGGACATTGTGATGCCACCGCGCAAGCGCCTCGAAGGACGTTATCCGGCCTGTCGCAAGATCGGTGATCGGCTGGTAGTGGGGCTGGATGTCGCCGTCGGCGACGGCGTGCCTGAGCTCACCTTCGATCAAGGCGCGCTCGCGCAGCCGGACATCCATCTCCTCCTCGAAGAAACGCAGGCTCGAACCGGGCTCGGATTTGGCGCGATAGAGCGCGACGTCCGCGCGGCGGATGACCTCCGGCGCCGTCTTGCCGTCGCGCGGAAACATCGCAATTCCGATGCCGACGCCGACGAAGTGCGCGGTGTCGCCGGCCTGCACGGGCTCGCGCAACGCGGCGATGACCCGCAGCGCGATGCCGCTCGCGTCCTCCGCGCCGCGGAGGTGCGTGGCGAGAATGCCGAATTCATCTCCGCCAAGGCGGGAGACAAGGTCGCCGGATTCGCGCGCCGCCGTCGCAAGCCGCGTCGCGACCGCGCGCAACACCACGTCGCCGGTCGGATGACCGAAGACGTCATTGACGGCCTTGAAGCCGTTCAGATCGAGAAGCAGCACCGCGTGGGCGCGATCGACGCCGGGCGGCGCGGCAATCGCAGCCGCAACGGCCTCGTCGAACTGCCGCCGGTTCGCGAGCCCGGTCAATGGATCCTGGAAGGCGAGCTCGCGCGCCTTCTGTTCGGCCGCGGTCCGCCGCGCCACCTCGCGCTGCTGAGCCCGCATGCGACGCAATGTGACGAAGAGGAAGACGCTGAGGACCAGCGCAATCAGGATCACCTCGCCGAGCTCGATCGATTGGGCATGGCCCTGACTTAACCCGACGACCCTCAGAAGATCATATTCGCCGCTGAGGAAAAGCAGGACGATCGCCATGGCTAGAAAGACAAGCAAGTCCCAAATCGTGAATCGATGGCGCATTATGAACCCTGCAATACCCTGCGTTGAAATTTTGACCACGGCGCGACCACCTAGGGCTTGTCTTCTTAGTGACTTGTTTATGCGCGCGTTTTGCGAACGAAACCTGAATCGCTGCCCGCCCGCGGGCATCCGGCTTGCTAAGCCGCCGTCGCAGCAGTCTTAAGGAAAAAAGGAGGCAAACATGA
Source organism: uncultured Alphaproteobacteria bacterium (assembly GCA_963739005.1). Taxonomy (GTDB): domain Bacteria; phylum Pseudomonadota; class Alphaproteobacteria; order Rhizobiales; family Afifellaceae; genus DASWJZ01. The sequence goes on from CAVTYQ010000008.1 coordinate 70,215, forward strand.
ACGACACACCGCAGAAGACCCAATCCGCCCGGGCTCCGGGGCGCGGCCGCATTTACAATTCCATTACCGAAACGATCGGCGACACGCCGCTCGTTCGCCTCGACAAGATCGCCAAGGCCGAAGGCGTCAACGCCAGGCTCATCGCCAAGCTCGAGTTCTTCAACCCGATCGCGAGCGTCAAGGACCGGATCGGCGTCTCCATGATCGAGGCGATGGAGAAGGACGGGCGCATCAAGCCGGGCGAGACGACGCTGGTCGAGCCGACCTCGGGCAACACCGGCATCGCACTCGCCTTCGCAGCGGCGGCGAAGGGCTACCGGCTGATCCTCGTGATGCCGGAGACGATGAGCGTCGAACGGCGCAAGATGCTCCGCCTGATGGGCGCGGAGCTGGTGCTGACGGAGGGCGCGAAGGGCATGCGCGGTGCGATCGCCAAGGCCGAAGAGATCAAGGCGATGACCCCCGGCGCCGTCATCCCGCAGCAATTCGAGAATCCAGCCAACCCGGAGATCCATCGCAAGACGACGGCGGAGGAGATCTGGAACGACACGGGCGGAAAGATCGACGTCTTCGTCTCCGGCATCGGCACAGGCGGCACCATCACCGGCGTCGGCCAGGTGTTGAAGAAGCGCAAGCCCGACCTCCATATCGTCGCGGTTGAGCCGGCGGAGAGCGCGGTCCTCTCCGGGGGACAGCCGGGCCCGCATAAGATCCAGGGGATCGGCGCGGGCTTTGTGCCGGCCGTGCTCGACACGAAGATCTACGACGAGGTGGTGACGGTGACGAGCGAAGAGGCCTTCACCTACGCGCGGCTCGCGGCGCGGCTCGAAGGCATCCCGGTCGGCATTTCTTCCGGCGGCGCCATCGCGGCTGCACTGAAGGTTGGCCGTCGCCCCGAGTTCGCCGGCAAGAACATCGTCATCATCATCCCCTCCTTCGCCGAGCGCTATCTATCGACAGCGCTCTTCGAGGGGCTCGACGCGTGACCTGAGCATCTCCGCGCGGTATGGGGCACCATGCCTTCCCGCGCGCAAGGCCTGACCGCCATCGGCTTCGACGCCGACGATACGCTCTGGCAGAACGAGCAGTTCTTCCGCTTCACCGAGGCGCGCTTCAAGGCGCTGCTCGGCGACTACGCGAACGCGGAGCACACCGGCACGCGGCTCCTGGAGACGGAACGGCGGAACCTTCAGCGCTACGGTTTCGGCATCAAGGGTTTCACGCTGTCGATGATCGAGACAGCGATCGAGGTCACCGAGGGCCGCGTCCCGGCGACGGTCATCGGCGACATCCTGGAGGCGGGCCGCGACATGCTCGCCCACCCGGTCGAGACGCTGCCGCATGCGCGCGAGACGCTTGAAGCGCTCGCCGGAAACTACCGCATCTTGCTCATCACCAAGGGCGATCTCTTCGACCAGGAGCGGAAGCTCGCACAGTCGGGCTTGGGCGAGCTTTTCGATGCGGTCGAGATCGTCAGCGACAAGAGTGCCGCGACCTACGAGCGCATCTTCGCCCGCTACGGCGATGGGCCGACGCGCGCGATGATGGTCGGGAACTCGCTCAAGTCCGACGTCGTGCCGGCGATCGAAGCCGGGAGCTGGGGCGTCTACATCCCGCACGATCTGACCTGGACGCTCGAGCACGCGGAGGCGCCGGTCGGAGAGCCGCGCTACCGCGAAATCAAGCATCTCGGCGAGTTGGTTGGGCTGATCGAAGAGATCAGCTGAGGACTACTCGGTTCTGATCTTCGCGAACGCGCCGGCTGGCTCGGTCTTGTCCTTGTAGCGGCAGATGTCGGCGATCACGCATTCGGGGCATCTGGGCTTGCGCGCGATGCAGACGTAGCGGCCGTGCAGGATCAACCAATGGTGCGCGTGAAGCTTGAAGCGCTCCGGCACCACCTTCTCAAGAAGATCGGCGACCGCGTCCGGGTCGGGGCCCGGCGCAAGCCCGGTGCGGTTTGAGACGCGGAAGATGTGCGTGTCGACCGCAATTACCGGCACGCCGAATGCCGTGTTGAGCACGACGTTGGCGGTCTTGCGCCCGACACCCGGCAGCTTTTCCAGCGCCGCGCGCTCGCACGGCACCTCGCCGTGATGCTCCTCGACGAGGAGCATCGAGAGCTTCATCACGTTCTTCGCCTTCATGTTGAAGAAGCCGAGCGAGCGGATCGCCTCCACGAACTTCGCCTCGCCGAGCGCCAGCATCTTCTGCGGCGTATCGACCTTCGCAAAGAGCGGCTTCGTCGCGCGGTTCACGCCGACGTCGGTCGATTGCGCGGAAAGCACGACGGCGACGAGGAGCGTGTAGGGGTTGACGAAGTCGAGCTCGCCCTTCGGATTTGGGTTCTTCGCCTGGAGTCGCTCGAAAAGAAGAGCGATCTCCTCGGGCTTCAGCCGCGAACGCCCGATCTTCCGCGCAGGCTTCTTCGCCGCGCGTACTGGCCGCGCCGCTCGATTCGAAACCGCTGCCATGCTGCCCCCTTCCGCCGCGCTCAGCTGAAGACCGCAGCGCGCCGGGCGAGGCTTTCCGCCGGCCAGAGCTGCTTGGAGTCGTAATAGGCCTCGAACGCCGGCGCGCGCTCAGGCAGCCTCACCCACGGGAGCTTCGAGCGCGTGTAGATATGCACGTCGGGCGGGAGCGCCGCCGGTTCATCGAGCGTCCCGACGCGGACAAAGCGGATCTGCGAGCGGCCACCATAAGTGCTCCACACCGCGATCCGGCAAGTGGGGCAACGATAAATGTCGTGGGGCAGGCCGCTTTCGGTCGGCATCGTCACGGCCTCGGGATTACCCGAGACGATCTCGACGCGGTCGCTCTCGATCAGCGCGTTGATGACGAATGCGCTCCCGGTCTGCCGCTGGCAGTCCCGACAATGGCAGCAATGCACGAACATCGGCGGGCTCGCGAGCCGGAAACGGACCGCGCCGCAGGAACAGGTTCCGGAGAATTCACGCATGTGACGGCTCTCTTGCATCTGGCGAATGCGTGTATACTTCGCCGGCATGACACCCGCCAACTTCGACGACGTGATTTTCTCCGCGACGCTCGCGCCGCACCGTTCGCTCGGGCGGTGGGGCTTCCTTGCGCTGATGGGAACGATAGCCGGGCTCTGGTTCCTTCTCGGCCTCTTCTTCTGGTCGCTTGGCGCCTGGCCGATCGTGGGTTTCGGCGGGCTCGATATCCTGGGCATCTACATCGCCTTCAAGGTCAACTACCGCGCCGCACGCTTCTACGAAGAGGTCAAGGTCAGCCGCGCCGAGATCGTCGTGCGCAAGGTAGCCGCGTCGGGCCGCGCACAGGAACTCCGCTTCAATCCGCAATGGGTGCGGCTCGAGGTGGAGGAGATCGAGGACGAGGGCATCGCCCGCGTCGCGCTTCGCACGCGCGACCGTCGGATTCCGGTCGGCGCTTTCCTGAACCCGGCGGACCGCAAGAGCTTCGCCCGCGCCTTCGGCGCAGCGCTTGCGGCCGCACGCGCCTGAAAGGGGCGCGGCGTGCAAGAATCGGGTGGTCCGCCCGTCGTTTCGCGCCTATTTCCGAGGCGAAAGGAAAAAGGCCATGGCATTCGAAGCGCAAATGATCGCTGAGCGCTCCACGCCCGTCGCCGGATGTGGCGCGTCGACGAGCGACTACGACGTCGTCCGCAAGGTGATCGAATATGTCACCGCCAACTGGCGCGACCAGCCGTCGCTGGAATCGATCGCTGCGCGCGTCGGCGTGGAGCCGACACGGCTGCAGAAACTCTTCACGCGCTGGGCGGGGCTTTCGCCGAAGGCGTTCCTGCAGGCGCTGACGCTCGACCACGCGCGCGCGCTCCTCGAACAGTCGGCGACCGTGCTCGACACCACCTACGAGGTCGGACTCTCCGGCCCCGGCCGGCTGCACGACCTTTTCGTCACCCACGAAGCGGTGACGCCGGGCACCTACCGCGCGCGCGGCGAAGGCCTCGTCATCCGCTACGGCTTCCACCCCTCCCCGTTCGGCCAGGCATTGGTGATGGCGACGGACTACGGGCTCGCCGGCCTCGCATTCGCCGACGAGGGCCAGGAGACGGCGGCGCTCGCCGACATGATGCGGCGCTGGCCGAAGGCCGAATATTTGAAGGACGAGGCCGTAACAGCGCCGTTCGCCCGCCGTATCTTCGACCGCAACACCTGGCGGCCGGAGACGCCGCTCCGCGTCGTGCTGATCGGCACGGATTTCGAGGTCCGCGTCTGGGAGACGCTCTTGAAGGTGCCGTTCGCGGCTGCAACCACCTATTCCGACGTCGCCCGCCGCATCGAGCGGCCGAGCGCGGCGCGGGCCGTGGGCGCGGCGGTCGGCAAGAACCCGATCTCCTTCGTCGTCCCCTGCCATCGCGTGCTCGGGTGCTCCGGCGCGCTAACGGGCTATCACTGGGGCCTGACGCGCAAGCGCGCGATCCTCGGCTGGGAGGCCGGAATCGCGGGCGGCACAGCTTGACGAGACCGGCGCGGAGGACCATTTTCGCCTTTAGAATCGTTCCAATTGCCCCCTGCGCGCCTTGAACGCGCAGAAAGGACGAAAATGTTCATCCAGACCGAAGAGACGCCGAATCCGGCGACGCTCAAGTTCATTCCCGGCCGCGTCGTCCTCGACGACGGGACGCGCGACTTCCGCAGCCCCGGCGACGCCGAGGTTTCGCCGCTCGCAAGCCGCATCTTCACGGTCGACGGGGTCACCGGCGTCTTCCTCGGCCACGATTTCGTGACCGTGACCCGCGAAGGCGCGGAATGGCCGCACATCAAGCCTGCCGTGCTCGGCGCCATCATGGAGCACTATCTCTCCGGCGCGCCGGTCCTCGACCAAGGCTCCGCCGAGGTCGCTGATGACGCGAATTTCGACGAAGCGGATTCGGAGACCGTCGCTGTCATCAAGGAGTTGATCGAGACGCGCGTCCGCCCGGCGGTGGCGAATGACGGCGGCGACATCACATTCCAGGGCTTCCGCGACGGCGTGGTCTTCCTCCACATGCGCGGCGCCTGCTCCGGCTGCCCCTCCTCGACGGCGACGCTGAAGCAGGGGATCGAGAACCTCCTGAAGCACTTCGTGCCGGACGTGACGGAAGTCCGTCCGGTCTGAGCGGCCGGTCCCTTAGCCTCGACAGCATCGGGGCGCTTCAGTAAGCGATCCCGATGCGCCTTCTTGCAATCGACACGGCGGGGCCGGCTTGTGCGGTCGCGATTCTTCGCGACGGCGAGATGTTGGCGCGCGCGAGCGAGGCGATAGGGCGCGGCCACGCCGAACGGCTGATGCCGATGACCGAAGCGGCGCTCGCCGAGGCGGGGATCGCTTTGACCGACCTTGATCGGATCGCGGTGACGACCGGGCCCGGCTCCTTCACGGGGGTCCGCGTCGGCGTCGCCGCCGCACGCGGACTGGCGCTTGCCCTCGATATCCCTGCCGTCGGGATCGGCAGCCTCGACGCGCTCATCTTTCCGACGGAGCGCGAGGGAAGCACAGGCACCGTCATCGCGACACTCGATGCGCGGCGCGGCGAGGTCTACGCGCTCGCCAGGGACCTTGCCTCGCATGCAACGCTTCTCGAGGCGCGCGCCCTTCCGGCCGCGGCCCTTGCGTCGATGCTCGAAGATGCGCGCGAGCCTCTCATCCTCGTCGGCGCGGGGGCGCCGATCGCCGCCGCCGCGTTCGCCGGCCGCGAGCTCACGATCGCGGCCATGCCGGAATATCCCGAGATCACCGACGTTGCGCGCCTTGGACTCGCAGGCACCGACCTGGCGCCGCCGGCGCCGCACTACGCGCGCGCCGCCGATGCGAAGCCGCAGGCCAACAAGGCGCTCGCCCGCCGATGAGGCCGTTTTCGCGATCCGCCTTCTCGATCAGACGCGCGACGGTCGCCGATTGCGACGACCTTTCCGAGATTCACGCGACCTCCTTTTCGCGCGGCTGGAGCGGTGCGGAGTTCGAATCGCTCCTCGTGCAGCCGGGGACGCACGCCTTGATCGCCCACCGGAGCAGCGCTTTCGGCCGGCGCAGCCCGGCCGGCTTCATCCTCTACCGACTCGTCGTCGACGAAGGCGAGATCCTGACGATCGCCGTCGCGCGCGCGTCCCGCCGCCGGGGCATTGGCCGTGCGCTTCTCGAAGAAGCCATGCGGCACGCCTATCGCGAGGGCGCGGGACGCATCCATCTCGAGGTGGAGGATTCAAACCGCGCCGCGATTACGCTCTACGAGCGCGCGGAATTTCGCGAAGCCGGCCGGCGCGCGGGCTACTATAGGGAGGGCCGGGCGACGCCCGGAGGCGCGCTTGTCATGCTTCGGCAACTCCGTTAGGCCGACCGTCGGAGAAAGCCTCGTGAGCAACCATCCGCATTTCAGACTCGAAGCAGCTTGCGTCGAAAAGGGCATGCGGATGACGGAGCAGCGGCGCGTCATCGCGCGGGTGCTGGAACAGTCCGACGACCATCCCGACGTCGAGGAGCTTTACCGACGCGCCTCGGCTGTCGACCCGAACATCTCGATCTCCACCGTCTACCGCACCGTGAAGCTCTTCGAGGATTCCGGCATCATCGAGCGCCACGAGTTCCGCGACGGGCGGGCGCGATACGAGACGCTGCCGGAGGAGCATCACGACCATCTGATCGATCTTCGCTCCGGCGACGTCATCGAGTTCCGCGACGAGGAGATCGAGAAGATCCAGGAACGCATCGCCCGCAAGCTCGGCTACAAACTCGTCGATCATCGTCTCGAGCTCTATGTCGTGCCGCTCGACAAGGAGCGCTGACCAAGCGCTCGCCCGATGCTCGGAAAGATCCGCTTCCTCGGCACTGTGTTCCTTGCCGCTCTCGCGCTTGCGGTGCTCCTGCCGTTCCACGTCATCGCGATCTCGATCGGCGGCCGCTCGGCGATGAGGGTCGCGCAGCTCTGGCAGCGCTTCGTCTGCTTCCTCATGGGTATCCGCATCACGGTGACCGGCCGGCCCGCGGACGACCGCCCGCTCCTTCTCCTCTCCAACCACAATTCCTGGCTCGACATCCCGATCCTCGCGGGCGTCGCGCCCGTCTCCTTCATCGCCAAGCAGGAGGTCGCCGGCTGGCCGGTCGTCGGGTTCCTGGCGCGCGCGCAACGCACAGTCTTCGTCGACCGCAACCGCCGCCACGCGACCGGCGCGCAGGCCGACGCCGTCGCCGGCCGGCTTTCAAAAGGCGACATCATGGTGCTCTTCGCGGAGGGCACGTCGAGCGACGGCAACAAGGTTCTGCCCTTCCGCTCCGCGCTCGTCGGCGCGGCCCAGCGCGCGATCGGCGACGATGGCGCGGCCACCGTCCAACCCGTCGCGATCGCCTATCCGCGCATGCTCGGCCTGCCGCTCGGCCGCCAGCACCGGCCGCTTGTCGCCTGGTACGGCGGCGCCGACCTCTTGCCGCACCTGAAGCGCATCCTCTCGGAGGGCGGCGTCGACGTGCACGTGGTGTTTGGGCCGGCGCACCGGCTTTCGGCGCGCGACGATCGCAAGGCGGTGACGCAGGAGGCGGGGGATCTCGTGCGCCGGCTGGTCGCGGGGATCAACTCGGGGCGGGCGCCGGCGGCGATTCTCGTTCAGAATGAGAGCACGCGCCCCTAGGCGGATTTTCTCCTTTCGGCTATGGGAGAGCGCATGATCTTGTCAGACGGGAAGCCGCTAAGCCATTGAATACCAAGGCGCGCCGAGTCTTCATCAAGACCTATGGCTGCCAGATGAACGTCTACGATTCCGGAAGAATCGGCGATGTTCTCGCGGCGGAGGGATATGGCGAGGCGGCGGGCCTGGAAGACGCCGACCTGATCCTCCTAAATACCTGCCACATCAGGGAAAAGGCCGCCGAGAAGGTCTACTCGGAGGTGGGCAAGCTCAGGCTTCTCAAGGAGGCGGCGCGGAGGCAAGGCCGGGCGGTGAAAATCGTCGTCGCGGGCTGCGTCGCGCAGGCCGAGGGGGAGGAAATTCTTAAGCGGGCGCAAGCGGTTGACGTGGTGGTCGGGCCGCAGAGCTACCATCGCCTGCCGGAGCTTCTTCAGCGCGAAAGCCGCGCCGTGGAGACCGAATTTCCGGCCGATTCGAAGTTCGATCACCTGCCCGAATCCGGGATCCGGAACATGCATTCCCTGGCGCCTCGTCCTGCGGGCGACATGGCCGAGGACGGCGTGCGCCTGGCGCCGACGGCGCGAGCGGTCTCGGCCTTCCTCACGGTGCAGGAGGGCTGCGACAAGTTCTGCACTTTTTGCGTCGTCCCCTACACGCGCGGCGCGGAGGCTTCTCGGCCCGTCGCGAAGATCGTCGAAGAGGCGGAGCTCCTCGCGGGGCGCGGCGTGAAGGAGCTGATGCTGCTTGGGCAGAACGTGAACGCCTACCACGGCGCGACGCCGGAGGGCGGCGCGGCTTCGCTCGCGGCGCTGCTTGAACGGCTGTCACGGATCGATGCTATCGAACGCCTGCGTTATACGACGAGCCACCCGCGCGACATGAGCGACGACCTGATCGAAGCGCATGCGAGTCTTCCGAAGCTGATGCCCTACCTGCACCTGCCCGTGCAGGCGGGATCGGATCGCGTGCTTCGCGCGATGAACCGCGGGCACGAGCGCGGCTTCTATCTGAAGCTCGTCGAGAAGCTTCGCTGCGCGCGACCCGACCTCGCGCTCTCCGGCGATTTCATCGTCGGCTTCCCGGGCGAGACGGAAGCGGATTTCGAAGCGACGCTGTCGCTCGTCGAAGCGGTCGGCTACGCGAGCGCCTATTCGTTCAAATATTCGCCGCGCCCCGGCACACCGGCGGCGGGGATGGAACAGGTCCCCGACGCGGTGAAGGCGGAGCGGCTCAGCCGCCTGCAGGCGCTGATTTCGAAACAGCAGACGGACTTCAATGCGCGCATGCGCGGGCTTTCCTTCGACGTGCTCTTCGAGAAGCCGGGACGGCGGCCGGGGCAGATCGTCGGGCGCTCGCCGTGGCTACAGGCGGTGCAGGCCGACGCGCCGGCGAGCCTCATCGGCCAGGTCGCGCCGGTCACGATCGAAGCGATCGGAGCGAACTCGCTGTTCGGCGCATTGAAGGATGCTTCGCTGCGCGAAAGGGCAATTGCTTGAGGGCCTTGATTCAGGTGCTGCGTGCTTCGAGGCTCCGTTCCGCCCTCATCCTGAGGTGCGAGCGAAGCGAGCCTCGAAGGGGCGGAATGGAGCACCTCAGCATGAGGGAGGTTGGGTGGCCTCCCGATGCGTTGGCGAAGAGCGCCCCTCCCGAAGGTCGCTCCGCGACCTTCGACCTGCCCTCAAGGGTGAGGTTCGGCGCGCTGAGGCAGCTCGCTTCCCCCCTCCCAACCCTCCCCCGCAAGGGGGGAGGGCTCGCGCGCTTCATCAAGGCCATCGCCTGATGGCCCGCGGCGGGAGCGTTACGCGGGTCGACAAGCGTGGCGATGGGGGGCGCGTGGAAGGGCGCGGCGGGGACGATGCGCAGCAGATCGATCTCGTGTTCGAGAACAACCGGCTCGCTTCGGCTCTCTGCGGCGAATTCGATCAGAACCTCGCGCTGATCGAGCGGCGGCTCAAGGTCGACGCGCGGGCGCGCGGCAACATGGTGACGCTCTCCGGCCCGCCGGCGCAGCTTGCTCTTGCACGGCGCGTTCTGGAAGCGCTCTACGACCGGCTGCTCGAAGGCTACGACGTTCTGCAAGGCGACGTCGAAGGCGCGATCCGCATGGCCGAGGCGGAGGAGGCGCAGCTGCCGCTGCCGACGCTCGACGGCCCCGGCCGCATGCAGCTCGCCAGGATCGCGACGCGCAAGAAATCCGTCGTGGCGCGGACGCCGATGCAGGACGCCTATATCCGCGCCATGGACCGCTCCGAGCTCGTCTTCGGCATTGGCCCGGCCGGCACGGGCAAGACCTATCTCGCCGTCGCCTTCGCCGCGGCGATGCTCGAGCACGGCGACGTTGAGCGCATCATCCTTTCGCGCCCCGCGGTCGAGGCGGGCGAGCGGCTCGGCTTCCTCCCCGGCGACATGAAGGAGAAGGTCGATCCCTATCTGCGGCCGCTCTACGACGCGCTCTACGAGATGATGCCGGCCGACCGCGTCGAGCGCGGCTTCGCTTCCGGCATCATCGAGGTGGCGCCGCTCGCTTTCATGCGCGGCAGAACGCTGACGCGGGCCGCGATCATTCTCGACGAGGCGCAGAACGCCACGACGATGCAGATGAAGATGTTCCTCACCCGGCTCGGCGAGGATTCGAAGATGATCGTCACCGGCGACCCGACGCAGAGCGATCTTCGGCCGGGCGAAGTTTCGGGCCTCCATGAAGCGACGCGGATTCTCGACGGCGTCGACAGCGTGGCGATCGTGCGGTTCTCAGGCGTGGACGTGGTGCGCCATCCGCTCGTGCAGAGAATCGTCGATGCCTATGAGCGGGACGAAAGAGAAGAGACGGATTTGGGAGGATGACGACGAGGGCGCCCTCCCTCTCCTGTCGTCATTGCCGGGCTTGACCCGGCAATCCATTCCGTGAGCGTCGAGCCCGTTAGCGGCCGTTGCGGAAGGGATGCCCGGATCAAGTCCGGGCATGACGACACTGGATAAGCCTTGGGAGGTGAATGATGGCAAGACCCATCGCGCTGGTCACCGGCGCGTCGTCCGGCATCGGGCGCGTCTTCGCGAAGCGGCTGGCAGAGGACGGCTACGATTTGGTGCTGACCGCGCGCCGCGAAGAGCGGCTGAAGGAGCTGGCGCGCGAGCTTGAGCAGGCGGGCGCCAAGGCCGAGATCGTCGTCGCCGATCTCGACACACGCGACGGCGTCGCCAAGGTGGAGAAGCGCGCCGGCGCGGGCGACATCGCGATGCTCGTCAACAACGCCGGCTACCAGACCTACATGCCCTTCGTGGAGCTCGATCCCGACGCCGCGGAGGCGCAGATCCACGCGATGGTGACGGCGGTCATCAGGCTTTGTCGCGCGGCGCTTCCCGCGATGCTCAAGAAAGGAAGAGGCGATATCGTCAACGTCTCCTCCACGCTCGCCTTCTCCGCCGGGATGACCGACGCGTTCCTGCCGAAGCGCGCGAACTACGCGGCGACGAAGGCCTTCGTGAACGCCTTCACCGAGATTCTCGCGGGCGAGGTTTCCGGCGCGGGCGTGCGCGTGCAGGCGCTCTGCCCGGGCGTGGTCAGGACCGAGTTCCACGATGTCGACGGCGAGCCGAAGCTTCGGCCGAAGATTCCGCTGCTTGAGCCGGAGGACGTGGTGCAGGCGTCGCTTGCGGCGCTGAAGCTCGGCGACGTGATCTGCCTGCCGGCGCTGTCGGATCGCAGTGTGGCGGAGCGGGAGATGCAGGGGCGAGCCGCGATGTTTCGGGCGGGCGTGAGCGGGGAGATGGCGGAGAGGTACAGGGGGGTGTGAAAAGGCATGACCGGGCGGAATGAAGCGTCCTTATCGAAGCAAGCGCCCGGATTGGATCAATCGAGCTTGGTAAGCATTGCTCGCAAAGATTGAAGTTCCAAGCGCGCCGCTCGTAAAATGCTGAATGCATATCAAGCAATTCTCTGAGATTTTCGGAATTCGGCTCGACCAGCCGCAGTTGGATTTTGTCGACATTACTCCCGCGTCGGACACCCCGCTCTTCATCGATCCCTTCGCGATATCGTTGAAGACCGATCAATGGTCAGAAGCTTGCCACCAACACATCACACACTTTTTCGATACCGCCCTAGAATACGTGAGGAAGGGAAACGCGGCTGAAGCTCAGGCACTGCTCAATGGGCTGAGCGAGCCCAACGAGACATGCTTGGGCCTATCTAAAGGCTCGCCCGCAGGTCGGGGCGTGAGCGGAAAGCAGGCTATAGATCTCTATCAGAGTCTGGCGGGCAGCCAAGCAGCGCGGACAGGTATTTTGGAGGACTTGGCGGAGTGCGACCTGTTCGTTGAGGGAATCGGTCCCGACAAAATCTCAGACATCACAACAAACATCATCCGCCGCCTCCTGATTGAATACACGCAGGCTCAATGCGAGCTTCATGGGATCACGTTAAAGGGTTCATATCCAACGGGACGGTTTTGGCACATCGATAGTCGCAGCTGGCGTTCGGGTTATGCACCAATGCCCGTCGTCGGCCAGAAGCGGCTTATATTGGTTCCGAAGTACTCGGTTCGGCGGAACTTGGCCCTCGATGCGCAAGAATACTCATCACATCTTGAATTTCATTCAGGCTGAAGAATTCGAACGCGGATCATCACTTGTTCGAGTGCTTAAGAGCGGTGAGCACCGCCCTCCACATAAGAAGGCCGTACGCGAGAAGTTTCCTTTCTCAAAGGATTTCATCGCGCGGTTCTCGGAAGCCAACCCAAGAGTCCTCAAAGGCTACAGAGAACTCTACAGTAAGATAGAGGGCGCGCGCGGCACCTTGAAGAACGAAGACTTCGACGAGGAATTCGACGAGTCAGTTTTTGCGAAGGCGCTTATCGAGCAGCTGAGGAGCGTGCCGCCGGGGAGCGCTGCAGCCGATGAATTCCACTCGCTGATGGTCGGTACCCTAGAGTTCATTTTCTGGCCGAATCTGATCTACCCAAAGAAAGAAACTCCGATCCACCAGGGACGTAAGCAAATCGATGTGACATACACGAATGCGGCTAAAGCCGGGTTCTTCTATCGAGCGCATTCGGCGCACCAGATAGCGTCGATCATTGTGATCGTGGAGTGCAAGAACTATTCGAGCGATCCCAACAATCCCGAAATTGATCAGCTCGCAGGTCAATTCGGTGTTAACAGAGGGAAGCTCGGTTTGCTGATCTATCGGGACGTTTCCGACTACGACCTTTTATGTGCGCGATGTCGCGATACGGCCTCAGATGGACGAGGTTTCATACTCCCGCTGGGCGATGAACAGATCGTTGAATTCCTGGACCTAATTTCGAGAGGCGCGAGACCTGCAATTGACCAAAGGCTTGAAGCGCTACTCGTTCGCCTCATAACTTGACCGGCAACCTCGCCTCGGCGCTTCACGGACTCCTAGTGCCACGGCTCGCAGGCCCAGCCGTCGGAGTCGGCGTCGTTGCCGGACCAGTAGCCGGGCTGCCCTCGCCGCGCCGGAGCGAGCCCGACGAGGCGGGCGGTGTCGCAATTGTACGCGGCGGCGAGGTGGCGGAGCGTCATCGTGACCGACCACGGGCTCAAGATTTCGATCAGCGAACAAAGAGCGACGAGCGCGAGCGCGATCAGCAATGCATCGACCGCGAGTCTTCTCGTCGTTCGACGCAGGCGGCGGAACGCAATCGCACGGTTGAGACGGCGCGAGATCGCGGCGAAGCCGCGTTTCAGCTTCGCGAGCTCCTTCTCGGGGTCGCGGTCCGGCTTTCCCTGAAAGATATGCCAGCCGTTCGGCAGCGCCTTCATGGCGTGCGATCTTGCCGAGCGAGGGCTAAGAGGAGGTTACGGGCGGCGGCGAGGCTCCAACCTTCTCCCGAGACCGGGAGAAGGTGGCTGCGGAGCAGCCGGATGAGGGTTCAGGTCAGAGGCCAATCGCGACCACTAACCCTCATCCGTCGCCTTCGGCGACACCTTCTCCCAAGCTTGGGAGAAGGTTGGCGTTGTGGCCGGCATCTTTCCCCTCTCCCCAACCCTCTCCCGCAAGGGGAGAGGGGGGCGCGTCGGTGCATGCTAATGTCGCCGTACGCCACACACGCCGAGGCTGCCAATGCCCAAGCCGAAGACGAGCACGATATCGAAGCCGGCGATCAGCCGCTATCCGGTGCCGGCGCTGAAGAGCCTGCCGGCCGACATCCGCGCGCGGATCGAGGCGGTCGCGGAGAAGGCGGGGTTCGTGCCGAACGTCTTCCTCGCGCTCGCGCATCGGCCGGACGAATTCCGCGCCTTCTTCGCCTATCACGACGCGCTGATGGAGAAGGAAAGCGGGCTCTCGAAGGCGGAGCGCGAGATGATCGTCGTCGCGACCTCGGCCGCCAACCAGTGCCAGTATTGCGTGATCGCGCACGGGGCGATCCTGCGCATCCGCGCGAAGAATCCGCTCATCGCCGACCAGGTCGCGGTCAATTATCGGAAAGCCGACATCTCTTCGCGCCAGCGCGCGATGCTCGATTTCGCGCTGAAGGTGGCGGTGAAATCGCACGCGGTCGGCGACGCCGATATCGCGGCGCTGAAAGCGCACGGCTTCAGCGCCGAGGATTGTTGGGACATCGCCGCGATCGCTGCGTTCTTCGCGATGTCGAACCGCATGGCGAATTTTCTCGCGATGCGCCCGAACGACGAGTTCTACACGATGGGAAGAGGGTAGAGGGCCGTCGCGGCCTTCATCCTTCCCCTCTCCCCGGCCCTCCCCCGCAAGGTGGGAGGGAGAGCGCGCTGCTCCGGCCTTCGCGGGCTGTTAACATCCGCCGGTGGTAATACACGCGCATCGTTCTCGAACCGAGGAGAGCTTCCCATGCGAACCATGCTTCATCGCCGCACGCTGGTCGTCGCAGCGCTGGCGGGCGCCTGCGGTCTGACAATCGGTTTCGTCGGCGCGCGGGCGGCCTATCCGCCCGTCGACGTGCTGCTGAAGAGCGGCAAGACCATCATCGGGCAGGAGATCGCCTATCCGGCCGGCACGCCGGAGGTGACCGCGGCGATCGTCACGCTTCCGCCCGGCCAGGAGACGGGCTGGCACCGCCACGACGCGCCGGTCTTCGCCTACATGCTCTCCGGCGAGCTGACGGTCGACTACGGCGCGGACGGCAAGCACGTCTATCACGCCGGCGACACCTTCCTCGAAGCGTTCAAGACCGAGCACAACGGCAAGACTACCGGCGCGGAGCCGTCGCGGGTGCTGGCGGTCTTCATGGGCGCGGAGGGCGTCGCGAACACGGTCGCGCGGGCGGAGTAATCGCGGCGGCGAGCGGCGCGCAACCCCTCCCCTAGCCCCTCCCCGCAAGGGGGAGGGGAACGCGTTGCGGCCGTCAGCTCTGTCCATATTCCGCGTCGGTGACCTTCTCCAGCCACTCGACGTGCTTGCCGTCGAGCGATTCCTGCATCGCGAGGTGGGTCATCGCGACGGTCGGCGAGGCGCCGTGCCAATGCTTTTCGCCGGGCGGAATCCAGACGACGTCGCCGGGGCGGATTTCTTCGATTGCGCCGCCGGCCTTCTGCGTCCGCCCGAGGCCGGCGAGGACGAAAAGCGTCTGCCCGAGCGGATGCGTGTGCCAGGCGGTGCGCGCGCCGGGCTCGAAGGTGACGACGCCGGCGCGAACGCGCGCGGGCGCCGGCGCCTCGATGACGGGGTCCTGCCTGACCGTGCCGGTGAAATAAGCCTCCGGCGGCTTGACCGAGGCGCGCGATCCGTTGCGCTTGATCTCCATCGGGAATGCCTCTCCTTTGTTTTCCAAGGCACGCATCGTCGCGCCCGGCCGCGCCGGGGGCAATGCGGGGATGGCGCTTGTCGATTCTCGCGCGGCTCGTTCGTCGGAGGAATGAAAATCCCTCGCGCAAAGGAGCAGCGACAATGACCTCCGAAGCATCCGAGCCGATCTGGAAATCCCTTGCGGCGCTCGCCGGCCGCGTGATCTTCGCCGGCGTGTTCGCCATCGCCTGCATCTTCAAGTTCCTCGGCATGGGCGGAACGGCGGACTACATCGCCGCAGCGGGATTTCCCTTTCCGCTCTTCCTGGCGTGGGTCGCGGCGATCTTCGAGGTCGCGCTGATCCTCGGCTTCTTGAGCGGCGCGTTCTTCACCGAGACGGCGCTCCTCGCGGCGCTCTACGTGCTCTTCCTCGGCTTCACCTTCCACGGGCCGGCGCACTGGGCGGGGAACCAGACGGAGTTCGGCTTCTTCGTCGACCATTTCACCTTCATCGCCGGCCTCTTCTTCGCGGCGGCGCACGGGCCGGGAAAATGGGCGATGAAGATCGGATGGGTCGGGAGGTGATGCGAAGCCCCTCCCCGCAAGGGGGAGGGGAACCACGTCGGCGCTGCGCCTTACGCGTCGTAGGCGCAGCAGATCAGGCGCACGAAGAGCGGCGCGCCGATCGCCGCGATCAGGATGTCGACCAGCCCGGCGCCGGCCGGGAACGCGCCAGTCGCGATCCAGACGACGATGATGCCGATGACGAAAAGCGCAACCATCAAAACGACGGTCGCCAGCCAGCAGCGCCTGATGCAGGCGAGATAGCGGTCGAAGCTCCACTCCTGATGCTCCTCGCCGGCGCCGCCGCGGCAGCAGCAGACGCAGACGGCAAGCACCGAGCCCAAGATCATCAGATAGAGGAGGTCGGCGCCGACGCGCCTGAACACCCACCACCATAAAAGGCCGAAAACGACAGTGAAGACAAAACGGATCACATGGATCATCGAGCGTTCCCCTTCGTCGGGGCGGAAGCGGCCTCTGACCGTCTTCTTAGAACGTACGGGAGAGGAATCGGCTTCCACCCGGTTCTACTGAAGGTAGCTTACACGATTCGCGGGCTCCTGCGGGGCCCTTTCCCCCTTGCGGGGGAGAGAGGCAGAGGGGGAAGGACACTGCCGCGACCTTTCTTCTTTCCCCTCTCGCCTGCCCTCTCCCGCAAGGGAAGAGCGGGCTTTTCCCTAAACCGCAGATGAACAACGGCTTCCGGAGCGGTTCAGCCGCGCGGTCCTAAGTTCCGCATGTCCTCAAGCGAAGAGGCGAAGGAAAAAAAGGCGGACGGGATCGTCGAAACAGAGAACCGAATGGAGCCAACGATGATCATGAAGACCACGCTTGCCGCCGCCGCCATCGCCACCGCGGTCGCCACGATGCCCGTCACCGCCGCCGACGCAGCGCCCCCGACGATCGACTTCTCGATCACGATCGGCACGCCGAACGGCTATTTCTCGTTCGGCAACGGCGGCGGCTTCTATCCGCAGCCGCAGTCGATGAGCTGCTGGGAAGCCAAGCATTACCTCGACGGCGAGTTCAAGCACGTCCACAAGATCGAGTGCAACGGCACCGTCTACACGTTCAAGGTCAAGAAGTTCAACATCGGCCCGTGGAAGACGCTGAAGATCAACAGCGACAACGGCACCTATTGGTTCGTGTGATCCGCACGCGCCATGCCTCAATCACCGATCGGCCCGGGAGAGTCCTCTCCCGGGCCTCTTCGTTTGGAGGCGCGCGCATCGCGGCCGCGCGTGCTATTTCGCGCGCATGATGAGCGTAGAGATCGCGATTGCCGTCGAGGCCGGGGATTGGCCGCCGAAGGCAACGCTGACGAAGCTGGCGCGCAAAGCGGTGAAGGCGGCGGTGGAAACCGGTGCCTTCCCTCCCCCCTTGCGGGGGAGGGCCGGGGAGAGGGGAAAGAAGCAGGCCGCGGCAGCGTCCTTCCCCCCTCTCCGTCTCTCCCCCGCAAGGGGGGAGAGGGCCCGCGCTTCACGATCGGAGCTCTCGGTCGTCTTCACCGACGATGCCGGGATGCGGAGGCTCAACAAGGCCTATCGCGGTAAGGATTCTTCGACCAATGTGCTCTCGTTTCCGGTGCGCGGCGGCGGCGCGCCCGATGGCCCGCAACTTGCAGGCCCCCTTCTTGGGGATGTCATCTTGGCGGCGGAGACTGTTAAGCGGGAGGCCGAGCTTGCGTCGAAGCCGCTTGAAGACCACATGGCTCACCTGATAATCCACGGATTCCTCCATCTCCTGGGCTACGACCACGAGAAGGAGGGGCAAGCGAAAAAAATGGAGCAATTGGAGCGTGTTGCGTTGAAGAAGCTGGGGATTTCCGATCCCTACGCGACCGCCATAGGACGATGAGCGACGACCAAGGTCGAAGTCCCGAAGGCCCACCGGCCGAAACCGGGGGCCAGCAATCTGACATTGTAGGGCGTCTCAGGGCCGCACTTTTGAGTGCGCTCGGGTTGAAATCGAACGGATCCGCCCGCTCTGAAATCGAGGATGCCATCGCCGCCGACGAGGCCGCCGGCGCGACGCTCTCGGCCGACGAGCGGACCATGCTCCGCGCCATCCTGAAGCTCGGCGACATGACCGTCGACGACGTCATGATTCCGCGCGCGGACATCGAGGCGATCGACATCGAATCGACGATCGCGGAAGTGATCGCGATCTTCCGAAAGTCCAGCCATTCGCGCATGCCCGCCTACCGCGAGACGCTCGACGACCCGGTCGGCATGATCCACATCCGCGACCTGATGACGTGGATCGCCGACCGTGCGCTGGCGCAGCCGGGCGAGGAATCGGCGAAGCCGCGCTTCGATTTCGGCGCCGTCGATCTGACCGCGACCTTGGAAGATTCGAAACTCGTGCGACCGCTCCTCTTCGTGCCGCCGACGATGCCGGCGCGCGCGCTCCTGAAGCGCATGCAGTCGAGCCGCACGCAGATGGCGCTCGTCATCGACGAATATGGCGGCACCGACGAACTCGTGTCGCTCGAAGACCTGGTCGAGATCATCGTCGGCGAGATCGAGGACGAGCACGACCAGGACGAGGAGCCGACGGTGACGAAGGTCGCCGAGGGCGTCTTCATCGCCGACGCGCGCACCGAGCTCGAAGACGCGGCCGAGGTGATCGGCCCCGACTTCAAGGTGGGCGAGAAGGGCGAAGAGATCGAAACGATCGGCGGACTCGTCTTCGCGCTGACCGGCCGCATCCCGCCGAAGGGCGAAGTGGTGGAGGCGGTGCCGGGCTACGACTTCGAGGTGCTCGACGCCGATCCGCGCCGCATCAAGAAGGTCAGGATCCGCGACCGCGCGAAGGCCGCCGCACCCGTCCGCCAGAAGCGCACGGCGGCGGGGTAGATCAGTCCCAGGACAGCCGATTTTTCGGCAGCCGGCCGCTCGGATCAAAGACGGCGACCTGATGCGGCGGCCGGTTGCTCCAATTCCAGAGAACGAGGTTGAAGTCTTCGTCCCTTGCGCCGGGGGCGAAGCTCGGAACAAGGATGCCTGCCTGGCCATCCGACATGAGCCTCACAGCAACCGACCACGAATTCGGCTCTCTGCCGTGAGCGGCATCGTCGAACCAAGCGCAGGCCAAGTCCGGCAAGCTTACTCCGTGAGGCGCGCGACCGGCGTCGGTCCTGAGGTCGACGATGTCCGTGCAATTCACCTCGTAGGAACAAACGACATAAGGGTCGATCTTGAAGGCGAATCCCTGACTGGCCTCTCTGATCGCCGTCATGATCGTGAGGCTCAAATAAAGAGCCTCGACGCCCTTTCGATTGAACCGGCCGCCGTGCACTGCGGCCCCGGCGCCTGAGATCGGCTTGAAGGACCACTTCGGATCGTGCGCCCGATAGCAGGTCCCCCGAAACCTCACGCGTAGCCGCCGAGCGCGATGTGATCAAGATAGTCGCGCAGCGTCGAGGCTTGGCCAGATTTCACGAGGGACTCGGCGGTGCGTCCACCAAAGGCGGCGATCGGCTGAGCGCGGTACCAAGCCATGGCCTGTCGCTTGCCACCGGCCCAAGTCGATACCCGACTTAGAATCTCCAGCATCTCCCGAAGTCGGGTTTGCGTCTTCGGGGCTTCGAACCTCGCCTTTTTGTAGAGCGTCTCGCGAGCGATCCCAAGACTCTCGGCAAGGTGACTCTTCGAGGTGCCGAAGAACTCGGCAACGTCGGCGATATCGATCACAGCATCGGCCGCCAAACCTTCAAGCAGCCGGACTTCAGCAGTCCGGTCTGCGACCTTGGTGAGGCCGTGGCCGTGGTCTCGGCCGGACGGGGCCGGCGCCGCGCCAGCGTTTTTGCCCGGTGCGCGATCCTTCAGTTTTGGAGCTCTCATGATCTGCCCTATTTCAAGGGCATAATATATGGCATCGACGGCAGAGCCGCAAGCCTCCGCCTCAGGGAGCGGACGGCGGCCGGCTGGCGCCGATTGCCGGCGCGGTGCCGGCTATCGGCCTTCCTGAAACGTCTTGATGCCGATCGCCTGCTGCTCGGCCTTGGTCAGCCAGCGAATGTCGCTTGGCGCGGTGTGCGCCATGCGGGTGAGCGTCGCCGCGGGCACGCCGAGCTCGCGGAGATAGGCCGCCATCACCGCCGTCGCCTCCGGATCGGCGCGTCCGTCGATAAAGGAGGCGGAATGAAGCCCGACGCTGGCGCCGGGGCCGAGATAGCGGGTCTGCCCCGACAGGAAGACCACCGCGCAGGCGGAGGCGCAGGTATGATGCGCGGCGACCAGCGTATCGAGGTGGCGGCGGCGAATCTCCTCGCCGATCAGGATCGCCTCGCCAAGCACGCCGCCAGGCCCTTCGATCACCACCAGCGCCGGCGTCGCGCGCGCGACCGCGGCGCGGAATTCGTCGTAGGAGCCCGGCCCGATCACCCCGCTGACGAGAAGCGCCGTCGGCCCCTCCTCCGGCAACGGGTGCCGGTAGTCCTCCATCGACCGGTTGAATTCCTGCCGCTCCTTGGAGCTCTCGGCAAAGCCGAGCGAGGGCGCGGCAAGAAGGCTGAGCGCGGCAAGCGCCGATGCGAAGAGCCTAAGCAGCATGGTTTTCGTCATGTCGTCCGCTCGCGCGTTGAGCCGGCCCATGATTTCATTCGACCCGCATAAGATGCAACAGCAAAGCGCGTGCCAGGAAAACGAAGTACTGCCGGTGTTGCGGAAAGCGCGATCCCGAGGCGCATCGAGCGAGGCGTCGCCGCAGCCGGCGCTTAACCACCCCCTCACCATAAAATCAGATCGCCTAGGGCCGGCAAGAGCACGGAAACGAGGGCGCGCCTAGGAAATATCCAAACGCAAACGAAAGTGCGTGGGGGAAAAGGACTATAAAGATGGCTAGCAAGAGAATCCTCGGCGCCGCGGCGGCGCTTGGCGTTCTTGCGGCGGTCACGACCGGGGCGACCTCGCCGGCGACGGCGGGGGTTTCGTTTCCGGCGGCCGTCGAAAAGATCCTGCGGCAACAGCAGACCGGACTCGTCAGCCGGCTGCCGGCCGACAGGAAGACCGCACTCATCGTCTGCGTGAACCGGGTGCTCGCCGGTCTTCCGAACGGCAAGAAGCGCTACGTGACCGAAGCCACGAACTATGTCGATCTCGAAGCCCGGTTCGGCAAGGTGGTCATGGAGAACCACGCCGAGTGGAAGCAGAAGATCGCGCAGGGCTGCGCCAGCATCGTGATCGGCGCCTGAACGTCTAGCTTCGACGTCTGGCGAGAGCGGCGGGCGATTCGGCCCGCCGGGACCTTCAGCCGCGCGTGAAGAGGCCGCACCTCGCGTCGCCTTGATTTTGGCCGCCGCAACCTTCAGCAACGAAGGCGGCAGCGAATCGGCGGCACGAATCGACGCGAGGCTCATGGACCGGCTGGCAAACGCGGTCATCCTGTCCTGGGGATGGCGCCGACGCCTCATCGCCTTCGGCAGCGGCGCATTCTCCGCGCTCGCCATGGCGCCGTTCTTCGCCTTTCCGATTCTCTGGATCACGCTGCCGATCCTTGTCTGGCTCATCGACGGCGCGGTCGAAGAGTCGCGAAGCGGGCGCCTGCAGCGGCTGCGTCCGGCGTTCGCCATCGGCTGGTGGTTCGGCTTCGGCTATTTTCTCGCCGGCCTCTGGTGGGTCGGCAATGCCTTCCTCGCCGAGCCCGACGAGTACGGCTGGCTGATGCCGATCGCCGTCGTCCTGCTTCCCGCCGGGTTGGCGCTCTTCTACGCGATCGGCGCGACGCTCGCGCAGCTTCTATGGAGCGACGACTGGCGCCGCGTCTTCGCGCTTGCCGCCGGGCTCGGCGCGGCGGAGTGGCTGCGCGGCCACCTCTTCTCCGGGTTCCCATGGAACGCGCTCGGCTATGCGCTGACCTCCGGCGAGATCCTGATGCAGTCGGCGGCGCTCTTCGGGCTCTATGCGCTGAACGTGATCGCGATCCTGATCTTCGCGGCGCCGGCGGCGATGGCGCCGGTGGTCGGCGAAAGCCGCCGCAACGCGCTTCTCCCCGCGCTCGCCCTCGTCGCGGTGGCGGGGCTCGGCGCCTACGGCGTCATCCGTCTCTCCAACGCCGAGACGTCCTTCGTGCCGGGCACCATCATCCGCATCGTGCAGCCGGCGCTCGCGCAGCTGCAGAAGTGGGATGCGTCGAAGAAGGACGAGGTGCTCAGCACCTATTTCCACTTGAGCGCCCCCGATCAGGCGCCGCTCAAGCCGGGCACGATCCTCGTCTGGCCGGAATCGGCGTTCCCCTTTCCGCTGACGGAGGACGCGGGCACGCTCGCGGCGATCGCCGAGCTCCTTCCCGCCGGAACGACGCTGGTGACCGGCGCCTATCGCGAGGAGTTCACGCCGGTCGGGCCGACGCAGTACTATAATTCCATCTACGTCGTCGGCGATGACGGGACGATTCTCGGCGCCTACGACAAGGTCCACCTGGTGCCCTTCGGCGAATACGTTCCGCTCGCCGACTTCTTCGACCGCATCGGCATCCACCAGCTGGTGCCGCGCGGCTTTTCGCCCGGGCCGGCGCGCCACGCGCTGACGCTTCCCTCCGGCAAGAGCTTCCTGCCGCTCATCTGCTACGAGGCCATCTTCTCCGGCGCGCTGCTCGGCGAGGGACCGCGACCGGATTTCATGCTCAACGTGACCAATGACGGCTGGTTCGGGGAGACGATCGGACCTTATCAACACTTCCATGAGGCGCGCGTCCGAAGCGTCGAGGAAGGATTACCGCTGGTGCGCGCCGCCAACACAGGAATATCCGCGGTGATCGACCCTTACGGGCGGAGTATTTCGCAGACCCGCCTCGGTGAACCGACGATGATCGAGGCGTTTCTTCCGGCTCCGATTGCGCCTCCCTTCTACGCTCAGTGGCGACATCTTCTCTTCATTCTATCTCTGGCTGTCTGCATGTTGGTTGCGGCTACAAAGATTCTTTACCGTGCGTCCGCGGTATGATTGACTTGTTCATTATCGGCGACGCGCGGCTTGTTGGTCAGCGATGCGGCTCACCGATTTCCCACCTTGTGCCACGGCACTTGGTCTGCCGGGGCGGGGGCTCCATGACATTGGTAACGGAACCGTGAGGACGTTGTGATCGACGGTCCAGTGAAGTCGGCCAAGCGCCCGAACCCGACAGACATCTATGTCGGGAGCCGAATTCGGATGCGGCGGAAGATGCTAGGTCTTAGCCAAGAAAAGCTGGGGGAGCGCCTCGGCATCACGTTTCAGCAGATTCAGAAATACGAGAAGGGCACCAACCGCGTCGGCGCGAGCCGCCTGCAGGCCATGTCCGACGCGCTCGAGGTCCCGGTCGCCTACTTCTTCCCCGAGGCCAGCGCCGGATCAGCCGGCGGCATGAAGGAGGAGAGCGCGACCTACATGATGGAGTTCCTCTCCACCTCCGAGGGCCTCGATCTGACCCGCGCCTTCACCAAAATCCAGAACCCGAAGGTGCGCCGCAAGGTGGTCGAGCTGGTGCGCGCGCTGGCCGAGAACAGCAGCGAATAGCCAGCCGCCGCCACAGGCCGCGGCGCAAGCACCTTGACGCGAGCGAAGCGGTGGGGAATGTCTCGCCGTCCGCGGCAAATGTGGCCGCTTCCTCCCCAAGAAAACGCGCCAGGGGCCTCATGTCACGTCGCAGCCATCTCTTCACCAGCGAGTCGGTTTCGGAGGGTCATCCTGACAAGCTCTGCGACCGCATCTCCGACGCAGTGGTCGACGCCCATCTCGGCGCCTTCTCCGAGGCGCGCGTCGCCTGCGAGACGCTCGCCACGACCAACCGCGTGGTGATCGCCGGCGAAGTGCGCGGCTCCGCCGACGTCGACGCGCAGACGGTCGAGAACCTGGCGCGCGACGCGATCCGCGACATCGGCTACGAGCAGGACGGCTTCCATTGGAAGAACGCGGTGGTCGAGGTGCTGCTGCACGAGCAGTCGGCCGACATCGCGCAAGGCGTCGACAGCGCCGGCAACAAGGACGAGGGCGCCGGCGACCAGGGCATCA
Source organism: uncultured Alphaproteobacteria bacterium (assembly GCA_963739005.1). Classification (GTDB taxonomy): domain Bacteria; phylum Pseudomonadota; class Alphaproteobacteria; order Rhizobiales; family Afifellaceae; genus DASWJZ01. The sequence continues at coordinate 94,100 of CAVTYQ010000008.1, forward strand.
TGTTCGGCTACGCCTGCAAGGAGACGCCGGAGCTGATGCCGGCGCCGATCCTCTACGCCCACAAGATCCTCCGGCTGATGGCGGAAGCGCGGCGCAGCGGGCGCGAGAAGGAGCTCGGCCCCGACGCCAAGTCGCAGGTGACGGTGCGCTACGAGGACGGCGTGCCGACCGGCATCGCCTCGGTCGTCGTCTCCACCCAGCACCACGACCCGCAGCTTGAGTCGGAGGACGTGAAGGATATCGTCGCGCCCTACGTCAAGCTGGCGCTCCCCGACAACTGGCTCAACGGGGACACCGTCTGGCACGTGAACCCGACGGGAAAATTCGTCATCGGCGGACCGGACGGCGACTGCGGGCTGACCGGACGCAAGATCATCGTCGACACCTATGGGGGTGCCGCCCCGCATGGCGGCGGCGCCTTCTCCGGCAAGGACCCGACCAAGGTCGACCGCTCGGCCGCCTATGCGGCGCGCTACCTGGCGAAGAACGTGGTCGCCGGCGACTTCGCCGACCGCTGCACGATCCAGCTCTCCTATGCGATCGGCGTTTCGAAGCCGCTCTCGATCTACGTCGATCTCCACGGCACCGGGCGGGTCGAGGCGAGCGACCTCGAACGCGCGCTCTCCGAGGCGATGGACCTCTCGCCGCGCGGCATCCGCCAGCACCTCGGCCTGAACCGGCCGATCTACAGCCGCACCGCGGCCTACGGACACTTCGGCCGCGAGCCGGAGGCGGACGGCGGCTTCTCGTGGGAAAGAACCGACCTCATCGGGGCGATCGAAGCCGCGCTTTAGGCGGGTTGTGGTCTTGCCGCAGACCTCCAATCGTCGTCATGCCCGGACTTGATCCGGGCATCCATTCGGTAACGGTCGAAGCGATCTCAAGCGCGACTGAATGGATCGCCGGGTCAAGCCCGGCGATGACGACAAACGCAGGGGGCGCACTACGCCCCGCGCCGCCGACATGAGCGAGACGCGCCGCGGCGGCTCGTTCTTCGGGCGGCGCAAGGGGAAGGCGCTCCGGCCCGGACAGCAGCACGCGCTCGACACCGTGCTGCCGGCGCTTCGCATCGATCTTGCGCAGGCGGCGCCGAAGAGCCTGGCGACGCTTTTTCCTGCTCCCGTCGACGCGGTGAGGCTCGAGATCGGGTTCGGCGGCGGCGAGCATCTCCTCCACGCCGCGCGCGAGAATCCGAAGACCGGGTTCATCGGCGTCGAGCCGTTCGAGAGCGGGCTTGCCAAGGCGGCGACCGCGATCCTGCGCGAGGCGCTGCAAAACATCCGCCTCTACGACGACGATGCGACCGCCCTCCTCGACTGGCTGCCGCCGGCGTCGCTCACGCGCGTCGACCTTCTCTTCCCCGATCCGTGGCCGAAGAAGCGGCACTGGAAGCGCCGTTTCGTGAACCGCGAGAATCTGCAGCGGATCGCGCGCGCCCTTCAACCCGGCGGCGAATTCCGCTTCGCCACCGACGTCGAGGACTACGCGGCGTGGACGCGCGAGACGGTGGCGGGCGAGAGCGTGCTCGTCACGGCCGGCGACGCGACGGAGCCGTGGCCGGACTGGCCGGGCACGCGCTACGAGGCGAAGGCGGCGAAGGCCGGCCGCGGCGCGGCGTATCTGACGTTCCGCCGCGCCGACCGGCTTTGAATTGCGCCTGCAGGGGCAATGCGCCCCGCGACGCTCCTCAAGCGCGCTTCGGTTTCTTCTGCGGGCGAGCAGCCGCTTGCTTCGACGTGTTCAGCGCCACGGCGGCGCGGATGAGCGCCTTGAAGGCCTTCGCGTCGATCTTGGCGCCCTCATGACAATCGATGGCGCGCCGCGTGCCGCCGTCGAGGCTGGAATTGAAGAGGCCCGAGGGATCATCGAGCGCGGCGCCGCTCGCGAAGGTCAGCTTCACTTTGTCCTTGTAGGTCTCGCCCGTGCAGATGATGCCGGCGTGCTCCCATACCGGAACGCCGAGCGGGCTCGACGGCTTTCGCCATTTCACCTCCTCGACCACGTCGGGGTCGGCCGCTTTGATGAGAGCGCGGAGGCGCGCGAGCATCTCGCCCCGCCAATCGGGGAGCGCCGCGATGCGCGCGTCGATGAGGTGGGAAGGGGAGGCTTCGCCTGCGTCTTGCTTCGGGGCGGTCGTCGTCTTCTTCATGGCTGTGGCTTTCGTCATGTTTGTTGTTGGCGGCCTTCTTTGCAGGTACTCGCCGCCGCTTTGGAGATCCTTTGGCCATTGTGTTCATTCCAACTGATAGATCCTCGACCTGAGCGGCATGGATGTCCGCTCGGCGCCAATGGGAGAAATGCAATGCGTCCATCGCTCCTTACACCGACGGGATTGGATGAGACGAAAGTCACCCGCCGTTTTCATCCGAGTCCTGGTCGGCCTTGACGCCGTAGCGCTCGGCGATTTCGCGTGCCGCGACAAGCTCGATCTCTTCCTCAGCGAGGATCGCCTGGCGCATCTCCGTCTCGGCGCGCAGCTTGGATAGTTCCTCCTTGTCACCGTCCCTGAGCTCTTTGCGAGCCCGGCTCGACAGCTCTTCGAGCTTCGACCGCAATCGTTCAACCACCTCTGCAGCGGCATCCCGCCTCCGCAGAGCATCATCGAAAGCATCGCTAACCGCCGCGCGCTCTCCCTCTTCGCCTTCCTCCGGCTCGGCCGACAAATCGACGTCCTCCGCCGCCATCGTGAGCACGGTGATTGGGAGCCTCGGCAGCAGCTTGGCAAGGTCGTTGCCGAGCCAATCGGAAAACCACTGTCGACGAAAGGAAAGCGGCATGAAGACGATCGAGGCGGCGGCAGAGGTCTCCACGATCTGCTCCTCGGTGTCTTCGAGCGGGCGAACGACCTCCACTTTCGCGGCGATGCGCACGTCGCGCAGAACTTTTTCCAACTGCTCTCGCCTCGCGTCGGCCGACTCTGGTTCAGCAGCGACGATCAGGCGGATCGTCGCATTCCTCCAGCCGTCGTCGCGCGTCAGCAGATAGGCCAAAACAAGCATCAAACGGCCGGTTCGGTTGGTGCGCCACCAGATGTCTATCGTTCTTTCGTCGGGATCCGTGTCGGCGAGGGTATCCCATTCCGCTTCTTCGGAATCGAAGATCAGCAGGTTCAGTCCGAGAGCGAAAGCGGCATGGAGATTGCGCGCGAACCGCCTTGTCTCGGGGGTATCGTCGGTCGGCGGCTGTCGAAGCCAATTCACAAGGACGGTGTTTGCCCGTGCAGGTCCGACACCAACCGTCTGAACGGCGGTCTGCACAGCGATATCCAGGTCGGGGCTGGACACGACGAGCGGAAAGGCGCGCAGCCCACGCTCCTTCAAATCCTCCGCAAGCTCAAGCTCCGCTTCCTCCCGCGCTCGGCGGATGTGCTTTCTCTTGCCTTCAAGGATGCGGATGACGGTTGTCATTCCGCTATTCCCTTCGATCCACCCGGCGAAGGTCAGCAGCCGTTCGCGGCGGACACTGTCGCCGGAAAACGCCAATAGCTGAGGGCGCCAATCGCGCGGATGCTCGGCGCGTGCATTCGCTTCAAGCAAATGCTCACGGACGACCTGGAGGTGATAGGAGCGTTGCCCGTCCGCCCAGCGGGCGGGAATGGCGCTGCGTCTCAGAAATTGAAAAATTCCGAAGACAATCGCGAGCGCGACCAGCCCGGCGGCAACGTTGATCGCCAACATCACGCCGAGCGCGGCGATCGCGCCCGCCAGACTGATCCGTGGATCGTACCACCCTAAGCTCGGTCTGAATGCAGGACTCTTCCCGCGCGCCTCGAAATAGGTCGCGTAGTTCAGAAGCCCGTAGGTCACGACAAAGAACATCGAGACGATGGCCGCGATCAGGTTCAGGTCGCCGAGGGCTACCACGGCAAGCGCGATTGCCCCGGTCAGGAGCACGCCGCGCCGCGGATTAGCGCTTGGCCCCATACCCTCCGCGAATGGACGGAGGAATGAGAACACCCGATCCTTGGCAAGCGATTGAAGGATTCGCGGCGCACCGAGAAGTGACGCGAGGGCAGATGAGAGGGTAGCAGCGATGATACCGGCGTCGATGAGCGCAGGTACCGCCGCGACCGATTTCATGGCGCCATGATCGTAGATCATGACGGAACGCGGCAGCGTCCCCGCGCAGAGGATCGCGGTCACGAGGTAAATCACCAGCGAGATACCGACCGCGAGCGCAGTCCCCCGCGGGATGCTGCGGCTCGGGTCGGCGAGATCGCCCGACATGTTCACGCCTTGCGTGAACCCGGTCACCGCAGGGAAGAAGATGGCGAACAGGATCCAAAAATCACTCCAACCATTCGTCGATCCGAAGTTGATCTTGAGAAGCGCGGTGTTCCAGTGCCCGCCGGCCCCCAAGACAAACGAAAGCAGCGCGCCGACGAGAAGCGCCATGACGAGGTATTGGAAGCGTGTCGCCCAATCCGCGCCGATCCATGCGAGCATAACCATGGCAAGGGCGGCAGCGGCGGCGATGCCCTGCGGCAATAAACCGTCGTCGATCCCAAGGAGGGTGGTAACGCCTTCGGCGAAGCCCACGCAGTAGAAGCCGACCGAGATAGCCTGCGCGATAAAAAGGACGAGGCCGATCGCGCCGCCGAAGGGAAGTCCGAGCGTCCGCGATATTATGTAGTAGACGCCGCCGCCCTTCACTTTCAAATTGGTGGCGACGGCAGCGAGGGACACGCTGGTCAGGATCGATATTGCGTTGGCGAGTAGGATTATGATCAGCGCTTCGCCAAGACCGCCCGTCCCAACCACGTAACCGATGCGAAGAAAAAGGATCAGGCCCAGGATCGTGAGGATGCTGGGCGTGAAGACTCCGGCGAAAGTGCCCGTACGGCCTTGCATCGCGCCTTGGCCTCTCGCCGCATCGCCCCGATTCTGGCCGTCGGAATCTAAGCCCGGCGAAGGTTTCAGCCAACTGAAAGCGCCAAATCGCTATTCTGAAACGCGCCGCCGGCGAGCCGGCGGGGGGAGAAGCTCGCCCTCCGTCAGTGCGACGATGCGGCCGAAGCCGGCGACGAGGTGGCCGGCCGCGATCTCGAAGCGGTAGAGCGAGAAATCGGAGAAATCGGCGTAGCGCGCGGCGTCGGGATGGCGGGCGACGTAGCGGCGGCGGTTCTCGGGATCGGCGTCCTTTTCGGCGCGGCCGGTCAGCGTCAGACGCATCGCCGTCATCGCCTCCGAGCCCGCCTCCGGCTCGCGCACGAAGAGGAGCGACGCACGCGAATCGCGCGCCAGATTCCTCGCGTGCTCGGCGAGGGCGGAGAGGAGCATCAGCGGCGCGCCGCCCTCCCCCGCGGCGGTCACGACATAGGAGGCGAAGGGCCCGCCGTCGGCCGTCAGCGTGGCCAGCGCGGCGGCGCCGCCAGCGGCCAGCAGCCCGCGCGCAAGCATCTGATTGGACGGCGTTTCTTCCGTCATCTCATGCGTCCCGGCGCCGCTCCGAAAATGCTTGCCACATTCTGTTCGCATTCTGTTACAAAAGCGAGGGGGCGAGGGGCTGCCGGACCGGCGGTCCAGATTCATTAGGAGCCGGCATGCCGACCATCGCGCTCGTCGACGATGACCGCAACATCCTCACCTCCGTCTCCATGACGCTGGAGTCCGAAGGCTATCGCGTCACCACCTACAATGACGGTTCGACCGCGCTCGACGGGCTTGCGACGAACCCGCCCGACCTCGCCATCCTCGACATCAAGATGCCGCGCATGGATGGCATGGAGCTTCTCAGGAAGCTCAGGCAGTCGACCGACCTGCCGGTCATCTTCCTCACCTCCAAGGACGACGAGATCGACGAGCTCTTCGGGCTCAAGATGGGCGCCGACGATTTCATCAAGAAGCCGTTCTCGCAGCGGCTGCTGGTGGAGCGCGTCAAGGCCGTGCTTCGCCGCGCAGCGCCGCGCGACGGCGCCGCCGCCCGCCCGCCGGAGCAAAGCCGCATCCTGGAGCGCGGCCAGCTCACCATGGACCAGGAGCGCCACACCTGCACATGGAATGGGCAAAACGTCACGCTGACGGTGACGGAATTCCTCATCCTTTTCGCGCTGGCGCAGCGGCCGGGCGTGGTGAAGAGCCGCAACGCCCTGATGGACGCCGCCTACGACGACCAGGTCTATGTCGACGACCGCACCATCGACAGCCACATCAAGCGGCTCAGAAAAAAGTTCAAAGCGGTCGACGACGAGTTCAATATGATCGAGACGCTCTACGGGGTGGGCTACCGCTTCCGCGAGGGGTAGGTTCAGGCCATGGTCGCCGATACCAGTCGGCCGGAGCAGGCCGAGCAAAAGCGGTCGTTCGTTCCGCGGCTGCGATCGTGGATGCATTTCCTCGCGCCGATCGGCCAGGGGCTCGGGAGCCTCGGCCGCGCGACGACCTCCAGCCTGACGCGACGCATCGTCATCCTGAACCTCGCCGCGCTCGTCGCGCTCGTCGCCGGCATCCTCTACCTGAACCAGTTCCGCGCCGGCCTCATCGACACGCGCGTGCAGAGCCTGCTCGTGCAGGGCCAGATCATCGCCGCGGCGATCGCCGCGCAGGCGACCGCCGACACCGACGCCATCACCATCGATCCCGACAAGCTCCTGGAGCTGCAGGCCGGGCAAAGCGGCGCGCCCTATCGCTCCGGCGACACCTCGACGGATTTCCCGATCAGCCCGGAGCGGGTGGCGCCGCTCCTGCGCCGCCTGATCTCGCCGACGCGCACGCGCGCGCGCATCTACGACAATGACGGCCAGCTGATCCTCGATTCGCGCGGCCTCTACATGCGCGGCTTCATCCAGTCGATCGACCTGCCGCCGCTCGGGCAGGAGAAGGGCACGATCGAGCGCGCCTGGGACGCGGTGAAGCTCTGGTACCGGCGCGGCGAGCTGCCGGTCTACGAGGAGATCGGCTCGGCCAACGGCCGCGAATACGCCGAGGTCGCCTCGGCCTTGAACGGGCAGTCCGCAAGCGTCGTCCGCGTCGGCGAGGACGGCGGCCTCATCGTCTCCGTCGCCGTGCCCGTGCAGCGCTACCGCGCGATCCTCGGGAGCCTGCTTCTCTCCACCGAATCCGGCGACATCGACGCCATCGTGCAGGCCGAGCGGCTGCAGATCCTGCGCGTCTTCCTCGTCGCCGCCGGCGTGACCGTGCTCCTCTCGGTGCTTCTCGCGAGCACCATCGCCGGCCCGGTGCGACGGCTCGCCTCGGCGGCGGAGCGGGTGCGCCGCGGCATCAAGCAGCGGCACGCCGACATCCCCGACTTCGGCAACCGCAAGGACGAGATCGGCCACCTCGCGCGCGTGCTCTCCGACATGACCAACGCGCTCTACCGGCGCATGGAGGCGATCGAGAGCTTCGCCGCCGACGTCTCGCACGAACTGAAGAACCCGCTGACGTCGCTTAGAAGCGCGGTCGAAACCCTGCCGATCGCCAAGAACGACGAGCAGCGCGGCCGCCTCCTCGCCGTCATCAAGCATGACGTCCGACGCCTCGACCGCCTGATCACCGACATCTCCGACGCCTCGCGGCTCGACGCCGAGCTGGCGCGCGAGACGAGCGACCCTGTCGACATGGCGAAGCTTCTGCAGACAGTGGTCGCGATTGCGCGCGAGGCGCGTCTCTCGAAGAGCAAGCGGCAGATCCAGCTCTCGCTCGAGCCGCGGCGCTTCGGCAAGGACGCGTTCTATGTCCTCGGCAACGACAGCCGCCTCGGCCAGGTGGTCAACAACCTGATCGACAACGCGCTGTCGTTCTCGCCGCCGGAGGGGACGGTGCGCGTCCACGCCTGGCGCGAGCCGACGCGCATCGTAGTGACGATCGACGACGACGGCCCCGGCATCCGCGCGGAGAATATCGAGAGCATCTTCGAGCGCTTCTACACCGACCGGCCGGAGGGCGACCAATTCGGACAGAACTCCGGCCTCGGCCTCGCCATCACGCGGCAGATCGTCGAAGCGCATCGCGGCACGATCAAAGCCGAGAACCGGCGCGCGGCCGACGGCCACGTCGAAGGCGCGCGCTTCACGGTCATCCTCCCCGGGCCGAACTAAATCATGTCGGAAACTGTGCACGCGACAGCCGTCCTGGTCGGCGCCGACGGAGTGCTGATCCGCGGACCTTCGGGGAGCGGCAAATCGGCGCTCGCGCATGCCTTGATCCGGGGCGGCGGCCGGCTCATCGCCGACGACCGGCTGACGCTCTCAAGCTGCCACGGGCGCCTCGTCGCAAGCGCCCCCTATGCGACCGCGGGGCTGATCGAGCTGCGCGGGCGCGGCCTCATGGGCGTGCCGCACGAGCCGAGCGCCGTCATCCGGCTTGTCGTCGACATCGTCGGGGCGGAGGGGCTTGAACGCATGCCGGAGACGCACCAGCTTACGGCCACGCTTCTCGGAATCGCGCTCCCCCGCCAGCCGGTTCCGGCCGCCATCGACCGGGCCAGCGTGCTCGTCGAGGCGGCGCTTCTGGCACTATCGTCGCAGCCCGAAACAAGGCTTGCGAATGACGAGAGTTTCGGGAAGATGGCGGCCCTTTCCACCCCTACGGCTTTTTCATGATCGGTCTCGTGCTTGTCACTCATGGGCAGTTGGCGACGGAATTTCGCGCCGCGCTCGAACATGTGGTCGGGCATCAGGAGGCGTGCGAGGCCGTGTCCATCGGTCCGGACGACGACATGGAAGAGCGACGCCGCGACATCGTCGCCGCCGTCGACAAGGTTAACGACGGGTCGGGCGTGATCCTGCTGACCGACATGTTCGGCGGCACCCCGTCGAACCTCGCGATCTCGGTGATGGAGCCGGGGCGCGTGGAGGTCGTCGCCGGGGTCAACCTGCCGATGCTGATCAAGCTCGCCAGCGTACGCGGCGATTCCAATCTCGACGACGTCGCCTGCTGCGCCCAGGATGCGGGCCGCAAATACATCAACGTCGCCAGCAAGCTTCTCGCCAACGGATGAGCGAGCCGGCATCCCCCGTCCTTGGGCGCCACGTCACCATCGTCAACCGCCGCGGCCTGCACGCCCGCGCCTCCGCCCGCTTCGTCAAATGCGCCGAAGGCTTCGAGTGCGAGGTCAAGGTCATCAAGGACGGGCAGAGCGTCGGCGGCACCTCGATCATGGGGCTGATGACGCTCTCCGCGTCGACGGGATGCATCATCGAGCTGCAAGCCGAAGGCCCGCAAGCGGAGGCCGCGCTCGACGCGCTCTCAAGCCTCATCGCCGACGGGTTCGGGGAAGAGGACTGAGAGCGCGAGCACCTTCAGAGGCCAACAAACGGATTGCGGATCGTCGTCCCATCGATTTGCTGACCGTGGTGCATGTCCTCGGAGAAGAGCGTCGCGCAATTCGCCTCGATGGCAGCGGCGACGATCATGCCGTCATAGACGGCAAACCCAAACCGCTGCGCAACGCGAAGTCCGCTCTCGTGGGTTTCAACCGATAGTGGCCGAACCGTGCAAGCGGAGCGAATTGCGATCAGCAATTCATCCACCTCCAGCCAGTCCATCCTGAATTTTCTACGGGCGACTTCGGCGACCTCGTTCAGAACCTGCACGCTGACGACACCTCCCGCCGAGAGGAGTCGTTCGGCGCGATCCGCCTTGGAGGCATCGCCCGAAGTCAAATAGAGGAGGACATTCGAATCGAAGAAGGCGCTCTCCTTCGGATCGTCAGCCTCGCTCATTCGCTTCAAGCCGATCGAACTTGAAGTCCGCAGGCATTCGACCGCGGTACTTCCGCAGCCGCCCGAGCAATTCGCGATGGCTCTTGCGCTTCTCCACCGTCATCGACCGCTGGCCGGGCACGAGGATATCCACCTCGTCCCCGACCTTCAGATCCAGCACATCAACGACCGCAGCCGGAAGCCGGATCGCAAGGCTATTGCCCCATTTCGCGACTTTCATGACGTCCTCGGATACACATATTTCTTATGTATATCATGCGGAGCTTGCGGAAAATCAAGGGGTGATGCTCTCACCCGCTGATGTTGTAGGCGGCGAGGGCGGCCATGTTGACGATGTCGGAATCGCGCGCCGAGATCGGCAGGATCTGCACCGGATATTCGAAGCCGACGAGAAGCGGCCCGAGCACGGTCGAGCCGCCAAGCTCCTGCAGCATGTTGGTGGAGATCGCGGCGGAATGCCTGGCCGGCATGACGAGCACGTTGGCGGGGCCCGAGAGGCGGCAGAACGGATAGGCCGCCATCACGTTCGGATTGAGGGCGACGTCGGCGCCCATCTCGCCGTCATACTCGAAGTCGACCTTGCGCTCGTCGAGGATGCGCACCGCCGCCTTCACCTTCTCGGCACGCTCGCCGGCGGGATTGCCGAAGGTCGAGTAGGCGAGCATCGCCACGCGCGGGTCGAAACCGAGACGCCGGGCGACGCCCGCCGCCTCGATCGCGATGTCGGCGAGCTCCTCGGAATTCGGCATGTCGTGCACGGCGGTGTCGGCGATCACGACCGTGCGGCCGCGGCAGAGCGCGATCGACACGCCGATCACGCGATGCCCGGGCTTCGGATCGATGCAACGTCTCAGATCCTGCATCACCGACGCGTAGTTGCGCGTGATCCCGGTCACCAGTCCGTCGGCGTCGCCGAGCGCCACCATCGCCGCGGCGAAGTGGTTGCGGTCGTTGTTGATGAGCCGCAGGCAGTCGCGGAAGAGATAGCCCTCCCGTTGCAGCCGGGCGTAAAGGTAGTCGGCGTAGGCCTCGCGCCGCTTCGACAGCCGCGCGTTGATGATCTCGATATCGCCCTTGAGCTCGATCCCGGCCTCCTTGGCATTCGATGCGACCAGGTCCTCGCGACCGACCAGGATGGCCTTGCCGAAATGCTGGTGCGCGAAGCTGACGGCGGCGCGGATGACCGGCTCCTCCTCACCCTCGGCGAAGACGATGCGCCGCGGATTCTGGCGAACGCGCGCGGTCACCTGCTGCAACGTCCCCGCGATCGGATCGCGGCGCGCCGAAAGCTGCAGGCGATAGGCCTCCATGTCGGTGAGCGGCCGCCGCGCGACGCCCGAATTCGACCGCCGCCTTGGCGACGGCCGGTGGGATCGCCGAGATCAGCCGCGGGTCGAACGGCACCGGGATGATGTAGCGCGAGCCGAAGCGCGGGCGATTGCCCTGGTAGGCGGCGACCACCTCGTCGGGCACATCCTCGCGGGCGAGCGCGGCAAGCGCCTCCGCCGCTGCGAGCTTCATCGCCTCGTTGATGGTGGTGGCGCGCACGTCGAGCGCGCCGCGGAAGATGTAGGGAAAGCCCAGAACGTTGTTCACCTGGTTCGGGTAGTCGGACCGGCCGGTCGCGACGATCGCGTCGCTGCGCACTTCCGCGACCTCCTCCGGCGTGATCTCCGGATCCGGATTGGCCATGGCGAAGATGATCGGATTCTTCGCCATCGAGCCGATCATGGCACGCGAATAGGCGCCCTTCACCGAAAGCCCGAAGGCGATGTCGGCGCCGCGCATGGCGTCCTCGAGCGAGCGCAGCTTGGTCTCGACCGCGTGCGCCGACTTCCACTGGTTCATGCCTTCGGTGCGACCTTTGTAGACCACGCCCTTGGTGTCGCAGATGATGACGTTGTCGTGCGCCATGCCGTAGGCCTTGGCGAGCTCCACGCAGGCGATCGCCGCCGCGCCGGCGCCGTTGCAGACGAGCTTGGCGGTACGGATGTCGCGGCCGGTCAGCTGCAGCGCGTTGATCAGCCCGGCGAGCGAGATGATGGCGGTGCCGTGCTGATCGTCATGGAAGACCGGGATGTCCATGAGCTCGCGCAGCCGGCTCTCGATCACGAAGCAGTCGGGCGCGCGGATATCTTCAAGATTGATGCCGCCGAAAGAGGGGCCGAGGAAACGCACCGCGCCGACGAACTCGTCGACGTCTTCGGTGTCGACCTCAAGGTCGATCGCATCGATGTCGGCAAAGCGCTTGAAGAGCACCGCCTTGCCTTCCATGACGGGTTTCGACGCAAGCGCGCCGAGATTGCCGAGCCCGAGAATGGCGGTGCCGTTCGAGATGACGGCGACCAGATTGCCACGCGTCGTGTAGTCGAAGGCGGCGTTCGGGTCTTCCGCGATGCGCTTCACCGGAACGGCGACGCCGGGGGAATAGGCCAGCGACAGGTCGCGCTGCGTCGCCATCGGCTTGGTGGGAATGATCTCGATCTTCCCCGGCCGCCCCTGCGTGTGAAAATTCAGCGCTTCCTGGTCGGTCACCGAAACGATGCCCTTCCAGCCCTTATTCTCCGACATACCGGCATTTCCTCCCGTTCGCGCTTGACCTTACAGGCGCTTTCGCCGCCGCCACAAGACGTTGTGGCGCAGCCACTGGCCGGCGAACGACAGAGGCTCTATTTGATGCGGCATGCGTGCGGAAGTCCCCGCCATCGCCGTCAGCGGCCTCGTCAAGACCTATCGCGACGTCAAGGCCGTCGACGGCATCGATTTTTCCGTGCCGCGCGGGGCGATCGTCGGCCTTCTCGGCGGAAACGGCGCCGGCAAGACCACAACCATCGCCATGATCATGGGCCTGGTGCTGCCGACGGCCGGCGTCGCCAAGGTGCTCGGCGTCGATATGGCGCATCAGCGCCACAAGGTGCTGCACCGGATCAATTTCGAAAGCCCCTACGTCGAGATGCCGAAGCGGCTCACCGTCAGGCAGAACCTCAAGGTATTCGGGACGCTCTACGGGGTCGACAATCTCGCCCAACGCATCGACACGCTCGCCACCGAGCTCGACCTGACGGGCCTGCTCGAGCGTCCTTGCGGCGAGCTCTCCTCCGGACAGAAGACGCGGGTGGCGCTGGCGAAGTCGCTTGTGAATGCCCCCGACGTGCTGCTCCTCGACGAGCCGACGGCCTCGCTCGACCCCGACACGGCCGACTGGGTGCGCTCGCATCTTGAGCGCTACCGGCGCGAACACAACGCCGCCATGCTGCTCGCCTCGCACAACATGCCGGAGGTGGAGCGGCTCTGCGACGACGTACTGATGATGAAGGCGGGAAAGATCGTCGACCGCGGCGGGCCCGCCGACCTGATCGCGCGCTATGGCCGCGAGACCATGGAAGAGGTGTTCCTCGACGTCGCCCGCAACCGCAGGCGCGAGGAGAAGGGCCGCGAGGTGACCGAATGAGCGCCGCCGCGCGTTCGGGCTACCATGCCGTATCGTTTCGCCGCATCGGCGCGATGGTGCTCAGATACTGGTACCTGCTGCGCTCGTCGTGGCCGCGCATCGTCGACCTGATCTACTGGCCCGCCGTGCAGATGCTGATGTGGGGCTTCCTGCAGCTCTATCTCGTCAACCGGACGAGCATGGCGGCGCAGGCCGGCGGCGCCTTCATCGGGGCGGTGCTGCTCTGGGACATCCTCTTTCGCGGGCAGATCGGCTTCTCCATCTCGTTCCTCGAAGAGATGTGGTCGCGCAATCTCGGCAACCTGATGATGACGCCGCTCCGCCCCTTCGAGCTGATCGCGGCGCTGATGGTGATGAGCGTGGTGCGGGTGCTGATCGGGCTGGTGCCGGTCACCGTCCTCGCGATGATCTTTTTCGGCTTCAACTTCTGGGCGCTCGGGCTCGCCGTGCCGCTCTTCTTCGGCAACCTGATCCTGACGAGCTGGTCGATCGGGCTCATCGCCTCCGGCATGGTGCTGCGAAAAGGACTCGGCGCGGAGGGGCTCGCCTGGTCGATGACCTTCATCCTCCTGCCGCTCTGCTGCGTCTACTACCCGGTCGCCATCCTGCCGGGATGGCTGCAGTGGATCGCGCTCGCGCTTCCACCCACGCATGTCTTCGAGGGGCTGAGAGCGCTGGTGATCGAACACCGCTTCGACGCCGGCGAGACGCTGACCGCGCTTCTCCTCAATATCGTCTATCTGAGCGCCGCTTCCGTGGCTTTCGGGGTGCTTCTGCGCTCCGCGCGGGTCAACGGCGCGCTCATGCAGACCGGCGAATAGCGCCTCCCGCGCCCGCACGGTTAACATTTCCTAACGAAATCGGCGCAATCATCGGAATCCGGGGTTGTCACCGAGGTTTCAGGCGCTAGATTTGCAGTGCGGAATCTTTGCCGCAACGCACAAACGGGGCGAAAGGCTGGTTTGCCCTTGTCGTTCTATCAGTTCTACGAGCTGAACCATGCTGCGATGGCGCCCTGGCGCGCCGTCGCCGACGCGGCGCGACTGACGTTCCAAAACCCGCTCAACCCCTTCGCCGACACGCCGTTCGGGCGCTCGATCGCCGCGGCGGCGGAGCTCTTCGAGCGCACGACGCGGCGCTACGGCAAGCCGGATTTCGGGCTGAAAGAGACCGAGATCGACGGCCGGAAAATCGCAGTCCACGAGGAGACCGTCTGGCAGAAGCCGTTTTGCTCGCTCCAGTATTTCCGCCGCGACCTGCCGAAGGCCGCCGACGACCCGAAGCTCCTGATCGTCGCGCCGCTCTCCGGCCATTACGCGACGCTTCTGCGCGGCACGGTCGAGGCGATGCTGCCGGAGCACGAGGTCTTCATCACCGACTGGGCCGACGCGCGCATGGTGCCGGTCTCCGAGGGCACCTTCGACCTCGACGACTACATCGACTATCTGATCGAGATCTATCACCACCTCGGTCCGAACACGCATGTGATGGCGGTCTGCCAGCCCTCCGTGCCGGTGCTCGCGAGCGTCGCCCTGCTCTCGGAGGACGGCGACCCCGATCTGCCGTGCACGATGACGCTGATGGGCGGCCCGATCGACACGCGGCTGGCGCCGACCGCGGTCAACCAGCTCGCCGAGGCGCGTGGAACCCAATGGTTCCGCAACCACACCATCATGACGGTGCCGTTTCCGCATCCCGGCTTCATGCGCAAGGTCTATCCGGGCTTCCTGCAGCTCTCCGGCTTCATGAGCATGAATTTCGACCGCCACGTCACCGCGCACCAGGAGTTCTATCAGCACCTCGTCGACGGCGACGGCAACTCGGCGGACAAGCACCGCGAGTTCTATGACGAGTATCTGGCGGTTATGGATTTGACCGCCGAGTTCTACCTGCAGACGGTGGAGACGGTCTTCGTGAAGCACCTTCTGCCGAACGGGCTGATGACGCATCGCGAACGGCCGGTCAGGACCGAGGCGATCCGCCATACCGCGCTCCAGACGGTGGAGGGCGAACGCGACGACATTTCCGGCGTCGGCCAGACCAAGGCGGCGCACGCGCTCTGCACCAACCTCTCCTACGAGAAGAAACAGCACTATCTGGCGAAGGGCGTCGGCCATTACGGCGTCTTCAACGGCTCGCGCTATCGCTCCGACATCCAGCCGCGCATCCGCGACTTCATCCGCAAGCACCATGCGGGCTCGAACGGGAGCCTCGCGCGGGCGGCAAAGCCGATCAACGGCAAGAGCCGGCACTCGTCCTCGTTCGAGACGCGCTTCGCCGACGCCTTCGGCTTCACGGCGCTCTCCAGCAAGAGCCTGCCGGCCGTGACCAAGGCAATGGCGAACGAGCTGACGGAGATCGCCGGCGTCGGCCCGAAGATGGCGGCGGAGCTCAACAAACAGGGCATCTTCGACGTCGGTCAGCTCGCCGAGATGGCGGAAGACGCGATGCAGGCGCTCGACGTGAAGATGAACGGCCGCCCAAGCCGCGAAGACTGGTTTGGCCAGGCGAAGAAGCTGGCGGAATCCGACAGCTAGCTTAAGGCCCCCGTTACACGCCTTCGCCGAGCGAGCGCAAGGGGTCGGGCTCGGCGGCCGCTTTCGGCGCGCCATTCGACGCGGAGCCGGTCGGTGTGGGACTTAGAAGCGCCGCCGACTGGTTGTGCAGCATGGCGGCGACGGCTTCCGAGCCGACCGGCTTGCTGAAATGATAGCCCTGGATCTCGTCGCACTCGCTTTCCTGCAGGAACGCCAGTTGCTCGTCGGTTTCCACGCCTTCGGCGATGACTTTCATGTTCAGCTTCTGGCCAAGCGAGATGACGGCGCGGGCAATCTTCCGGTCGTTCACGTCACCGGAGAGATTGCGCACGAAGGACTGATCGATCTTCAACCGCGCGACCGGGAAGCTTTTCAAGGCACTCAGGCTCGAATAGCCGGTGCCGAAATCGTCGATCGAAAAATGCACGCCGAGCGCTCCCAGCTCGCGCATCGCGGCGATCGCCCCGGGAACGTCCTGCATCAGCATGCTTTCGGTCAGTTCCAGCTCCAGATACTTGGGGCCGAGCCCGGTCTCCCGCAGCGTGTCGGCGACCCGCTTCGCCCAGCTCTTCTCCCGGAATTGGCGTGCCGACACGTTCACGCACACCGAGATCGGGGCGATGCCGGCATCCTGCCATGCCTTGTTTTGCCGGCAGGCCTCGCGCAGCACCCAGTCGCCAAGCGGGACGATCAGCCCGCTTTCCTCCGCCAACGGTATGAACTTCGACGGCAGGATCACGCCGAGCTTGGGATGACGCCAGCGCACCAGCGCTTCCACCGCGAAGATGCCGCCGGTGCGGAGGTCGACCTGCGGCTGATAGACGAGCTCGAACTCGTCGTTGGCGATGGCCTCGCGCAGTCCCTCCTGCAGGAGCCGCCGCTCGTACGCCGCCTCGTCCATCTCGGTGGTGTAGAATTGGCAATTGTCGCGGCCGCTTTCCTTCGCCTTGTACATGGCGACATCGGCGTTCATGAGCAGCGTTTCGGGATTCGCTCCATCGCCGGGGAAAGCCGCAACGCCAATGCTGCAGGTCACGTGGAACTGTTGTCCCTCAATCGGGATCGGCACTGCGATTGCCGCACGAATCTTGTCGAGAATGGCTGAGGTGACGGCGGGGCCGTCCGTCTGGTCGATCAGCAGGACGACGAATTCGTCGCCGCCGAGACGCGCCACCGTGTCGGTCGCACGCACGCACCTGATCATGCGCTCCGCCACGACCTTCAGGAGCGTGTCGCCGGCATTGTGCCCAAGACTGTCGTTCACGAGCTTGAAGTTATCGAGATCGATGAAGATCACGGTCGCCCGGGCGCTGCTGCGCTGCGCCTGCAGGAGGGCTTGCGTCAGCCGGTCCATGAGCAGGTAGCGGTTCGGGAGCCCGGTCAGCACATCGTGGAGGGCCATGAAGTGGATCTGGTCCTCGGCGCGCTTGCGCTCCGAAACGTTGCGGCTGATGCCGACGATGCCGATGACCTCATTCTTGTCGTTACGCAGAGGCACTTTGGACGTCGACAGCCACTGCTTGTTGCCCGAGGGGTCGACCACGTATTCCTCAATGTCGATCAGGGCTTCCCCGGAGCTGATCACCTTCTGCTCATCGGCGAAGAACTTCGCGGCGAGCTCGTGCCGGTGAAGCTCGAAATCGGTCTTGCCCATCAGATCGTCCGGCTCAAGACCGAGGTCGGCCGCGACGGCGCGGTTGACGACGACGAAGCGACTGCCCGTGTCCTTGACGAAGAGGTAGTCCGGCACCTGGTCGATCATCGCGCGGAACAAGGCGCGTTCGGCCTTCAGGTCCTGTTCGGCGCGCTTGCGCTCGGTGATGTTGCGGGCGACGCCCACCAGTCCGACGATCTGGCCGCGATCGTCTCGCATCGGGATCTTCGTGGTGAGCATCCACTTCGGGGCGCCGGAGGGATCGGTCCTCCGTTCCTCCATGTCGACCATCGGCTCTCCGGTGGCGATGATCCGCTGCTCGATGTCGAAGAAACCCTGCGCCACGGCAGACGGGAAGAGATCGAAGTCGGTCTTGCCGATCAGCTCTTCGGACCGTTCAAGGCCGTTATCCCGCGCGACGGCGTCGTTGGCGGCAATGAAACGCCCCTCGGCGTCCTTGGCGTAGACCAGCTCCGGCAATTCATTGATGATCGAGGCGAGCAGGGTGCGCTCTGTTTCCGAACGTGGCAGCGGCTCGAGCCGCTCCGCGACCTTCGCCTGCACCTGTGCGTTGGCGGAGAGGAGCCGACCCAGCTGAGACTCGGTGATGTCGGGCGGATCGCCGTCGCGCTTCTCCAGCCGAGCCTTGGCCATTCGTCCGTCCCTTCGACAGCGATCCCTTCAAGCGCCCCGGCGGGTCGCGCCGAGCGAGCGGCGGGACGCTGTCACAATCTGGCGATGGAACGTTTCTCCCCGATTAACGAAGTCTTTCCGATTCATGAAGTCTTCGGTGGCAAGCCCCAAAATGGCGCCGCGTGACCGACCGTCCACACCGGCCGGCTGTGCAACAACCCATCCGGCCGGTTTGAAAACGTCGCGGCTGTGCGTATCAGCCCGCCATCTGGCGCAGCTTGTAGCCGAGGATCATGAGGGCGACGCCAAAGACCATGGCGTATGCGCCGAGCCACCAGGTGAGCACGACGGCGCCGGCGAGCGGCGCCCAGATCAGAAGCCCACCGTAGACGAGCGACGCGATGCCGCCGAGCACCAGCCACCAGCGTCCATGGTCGGCATCAAGGCGGAAGGCGGCCGCGAGCTCCAGCGCGCCGGTGACGATCGCCCACCCGGCGACGATGCCGACGAAGACGAGCAAGGTCAGGGCCGGCATCAGCACCGCCACCGCCCCCGCGGCGATGGAGACGATCCCCTCGAACAGAAACCACCCCCAGCGCATATGCGCGGCGGCGGCCCGGACGCTTGAGACGATGGCAAAGCCGCCGTCGACGATCGCATAGAAGGCGAAGACGTAGACCAGCGACAGCATCGTCACGCCGGAATAGAAGAAGGCGACAAGGCCGAAGATGATGGCGAGGACGCCGCGAAGTTCGACGGCCCACCAGTTGCGCGCCAAGTCTGCGCCGATAGGGCCGCCACGGCCGACGTCCGAATATGTTGCACTCGTCATTGTGATCTCCATTCGTTTGGGTTGGTGGCCGGGTTCGCCGTCGGCGCCGCACCGGATCATGATGAGGACCGGGGAGTCGCCGCCGAGCTTGTCCGGGCGGATTCGTGGTCGAGATGGCGCGAGGCGCGCGTCTTGGAACGCGCGCCCCGCCTCTCGGTCAGTTCATATCCTGGCGGTAGACGCGACCGCCGCCGAGGGCGACGATGTCGTCGACGGCGCGCGTGCTGCGCTCGTCCGCTTCGACGATCACAGAGGTCGTTCCCGGACGCATGTCCTGCGTGACGGAATCGACGAAGTCTTCGTCGAGGCTGGCGACGATAGCGTCGCCGCCGAGGCCGGTGGTCGCCCCGAGGGCTGCCCCGAGCGCCGCGCCGGGTGCGCCGCCGATCAATCCGATCAGAGCGCCGGCCGTCGTGCCGACGACGGTGCCGATCAGCGGGCGGCCCTTGTCTTCGAGCAGCGAGACGTTGCCGAGGTCGTCTTTCGAGACCATGACGCCGGCCTTGAGCTTGAAGTCGGCGATTCCGGTGTCCTTGAGGGCCTTGATCGCACTTGCGGCGTCATAGGCGGCGTTCGAGCTATCGAACGTGGCGACGATCAAACGGTCAGACATGGGAGTGCTCCTTAATTTGGAAGTGGGTGTGGGGTTCGCTTGTCGGTGGGTGTCAGTTCTTGGCGTATTCGAAGGCCGGCATGGCCTCGAGAACGTCCTTGGTCGCCCCGGCGAGGACGAGCTTGTGGTCCTCCTCCTTGAACATGCCGACGGGGACGGCGACGTCGTGCCTGCCGACGTTGAGGAAGCCGCCGACGCCGATGATGGCGTAGGAGAGCGACTTCTCGGGCGAGATGATCAGGTCGTCGACGCTGCCGATCTTCTCGGCCTTGTCGTTGTAGACGGACTGACCGAGCACCTGACGCTTGGCGCTCCAGCCGTGGGCGACCTGGCGCAGCTCGATCATCGTTATGCCGAGGAGGCTGCTGCCCGCGACCTCGGCAGACGAGATCGTCGGGACAGCGATGGCGATGCTCGCAAGCATCAGAACAAGAGTTCGCTTCATTGGATTGCTCCGCTTTTCCTGAGATTTGGCTTTTCCTGGGGGTTGGGCTTTAGGCCGCGCGGCTGATCTCTTCGGCCTCGAGGCGGGCGCCGATCGCGTCGAGCACGGCAAGCTTTGCCTGCTCGACCGAGGCGATGGCGTAGTCGATGGCAAAACCGGCTTCCCATTCGAGGTCGTCGGCGCGCCGCTCGGCCTGCCGCACATCGCGATCGTGCTTCTTCTGGGCAACGTCCGCCTTGAGCGCGGCCATGTCGGCCGTGAGCTTGGCGCGCGTCGCGTTCCAGTTCTTGGCGGCGTTGTCGCCGACCGACTTCATGCGGTCGTTGGCTTTTTCGACCGCCGCCGTCGCTGCCTCGCGCGCCTGCTGGCGGCGGGCGGCGATCTTGTCATGGGCTTCCTGGCGCGCCGCGTCGGCGGCATCCTCGGCGCTCTTCGCGTGCACCGAGAGATCAGCCAGCTGTTCGGAAAGTCGCTTCGTCATCGTCTGCTCCTTGGTTCAAAGTGACGCCAAGGAATTGGATCAAACGCATTGACGGCTAAAGGTCCGGATCGGCCAAGAATCGGTCAAGTTCGGCCAAAGAGGCGATCAATGTCCGACGGCGATCTTGTTCGGAAGTTACGACCCGAGCTGTCAACGAACCGCGCGCGGACGAACGTCAGTGCGTGGGCGACGCCTCGACATATCGATTCTCGCCCGCCTGAATTCGAGAGGCGCACTGTTCGTCCAGCGGCGAAAAGCGTGCCGGAAAGCGGCCGCATCGTTGAACCCGAGAGCGTAGGCGATGTTCTCGATCGTCAAATCCGTGTCGCGAACGTATTTGACGGCCATCCGCGTCCGCAAGTCGTCGATCAGTTCTCGAAACGACGTGCCCTCTTGCTGCAATTTTCGCCGCAGCGTGCGCGCGCTCATGTTGAGGCGCCTTGCCACAGATTCGAAGCTGGTGTCTTGCGCCAGGTTCCCGGCGAGCACCTCCCTGACGCGGCCTGCCGACCCTCCGCTCAGCCGCAGTTCGTCGAGCAGTCTGCTGCACAGGCGGGACACCTCGGCAAAAGTCACCTCGTTCCCCATGTCCGGCCTGCCGTCCAGCCAAGCGGCATCGAAGACGAGCTTGTTTTCCGACTGCCCGTAGTTCACCGGGCACCCGAAGACTTCCGCGTCTTTTTGCGCGCCGCGCGGTCGTCCAAATGTGAATTGGAGTTCGGCGGGGCTGAAAGACCGCCCCATAACGTCGCGATGCAGCGCTATGTGCACGCCGGTCTGCAGCTCGGTGATGAACCTATAAAGCGCCGCGTCCACCATAGGGTGCGGCTTCGGAGCGATCGTCCAGGAGGCGCGTCCGCCCTCTTCACCAAAAGAGATGTCCGCAAGCGGGGCGGCCAGCTCATGATACTCGACGGCGAACGACATCGTCTGGCGGAAATTCACGCTGCTCAGAATCGCGAAGCCGTACATCCCGTACGTCGAAACATGAAATCGCAGTCCGATCTTAAAGGCGATATGCGGGTCAGGCGAAAGCCGTATCGCGTTGGAATAGGATTGTATGATCTGGTTGGCCGAGACCCGAACGGCCGACGAACGCAAGTCGGTTTCCGATAGGTGCGTTCCGCGCAGGACATCGCTTGCGGCGATGCCTTCTTCCACAAGGCAATTGACCATCGTCGCGAGCTTGACCACCGGATAGATCTTTGCATCGGGGCCGGACTTCATCATCGCCTCGCCAGTGCGAGCAAGCCGATCGTCTTCCGTGCTCAAGATCTCCGCGGCGGGCGGACGGATCCCGGTGTTGCTTCCGACAGCATAACTCTTTGCCCGGGCTGATGCCATCAGGGGCGATCCGACGCGGAAAACGGTGCCGTCAAAGGTCGGTCAACGGCCTCACGCGGGAGCCGTGCGCGACGGCGAATTCCGTCGCGCCGAAATCGGCCGCGACGCTGTCCGATTCTTCTTGAAGCGGGTTTGGCGCTTCCTATTTTCCTTCTGTCGCTAGACTGAAAGGGAGTGCCATGAACCACACCGCCACCGCCACCCGTCCTTCGACGCGCGGCCGCTGGACGGCGCTCAATATCGTGCTGATGGTCCTCGGCTTCGCGGTGTTCTGGCCGCTCGGCTTGGCCATGCTCGCCTGGATCATCTGGGGCGAGGAGATCGCCGCCAAGGCGGAAGACCTGAGGGGCCATTTCCGCGCCTTCTCGGACCGCGCGCAGGGGTGGCAGGGCGCCGACCGCTTCCGCAGCCGCACCGGCAACGCCGCCTTTGACGATTACCGGGCGCAAGAATTGCGCCGCCTCGAAGAGGAGCGCCGTAAGCTCGAGGCAATGCGCGCCGAGTTCGAGAGCTTCCTCGCCGAGCTCCGCCGCGTGAAGGACCAGGAGGAATTCGAGCGCTTCATGCGCGAATTCCGCAACCGGACCGAGGACGGCAAGCCGGCCTCCGCCTGAACCGGAGCCGACGTAACAAAAATTGACGGGGCCGGAGGGCCCCGTCTGCGTTTTTGGCACTTCCGGAGACGGGCGACTCTTGGCAATCATCTGACCATGCCAATCGCCCTGAAGCGCACACCCGAAAAGCTCCTGATAGCAGCCGCCGGGCGGCGGATTTCCGTGGCGATCAAGCGCAATCCAAGGGCCCGGCGGCTCATCCTTCGCGTCGACGAGGCGCTCGGCCTGCCGGTCCTGACGCTTCCGAGCCGGACTACGCTCAGCCAGGGCGAGCGGTTCCTGCGCGAGCACATCACCTGGCTCGAGGCGCGCCTCCGGCTGCTTTCCCCGCCTTCGCCGTTCGCCGACGGGGCGACGTTTCCGCTCCGCGGGCTCCCTTGCCGCGTCCGCGCCCGCGGCGGGCGCGGCCTGATCAGTCTCACGCGGCGCGGCGAAGGCTACCTCCTCACCGTTCCCGGCGAGCCGGAATTCCTGGCGCGGCGGGTCACCGATTTCCTGCGCCGCGAGGCGCGCCGCGACCTCACCGCCGCCGTCGCCCGCCACGAGAGGGCGATCGGCCGCAAGGCCGCTCGCATCCGCATCGCCGATCCAAAGAGCCGCTGGGGCTCCTGCTCCTCACAGCGCGTGCTGACCTTCTCCTGGCGGCTGGTGCTCGCGCCGCCGCGCGTGCTCGACTACCTCGCCGCCCACGAAACCGCGCATCTTCGCGTGATGAACCACGGACCGCGCTTCTGGGCGCTCGTCGATGAGCTCGACCCGGACAACGCGATAGCGCGCGCCTGGCTGAACAAGGCCGGAATCGGACTCTCCGCCGTCGGGCGGATGCGAATCTAAGCTCAGCCGCCGAAGAGCCGCTCGAAGAAGCCGCGCCGCCGGACCGGCTGCGGCGGCGGAGGCGCACCGGAGAGCTGCGTGCATTCCGGCGAATTGCGGTCGATCATGCAGTTGCGCATGCGCTGCTCGTTCGCCGCCTGCTCCTCGGGACTGACGGCGCCGAAGCCGTAGCCGGCGCCGATCTGAGGCGGCGGCTGACCGAGAAGATAGGAGACGAGGTCGGTGCCGGGCAGCTGCTGCACCGGCACGCCCTGATGCGCCTTGGCCATGAATTTCGACCAGATCTCGGCCGGCACGTTCGCCCCCGACGCGTGCTTGGTCGGCGCGTCGGAATCGTTGCCGACCCAGACGCCGGCGGTCAGGTTCGCGGTGTAGCCGATGAACCAGGCGTCGCGGAAATTCTGACTCGTCCCGGTCTTGCCGCCGGCCGGCCAGTTGCCGAACGCCGCGCGCGTCCCCGTTCCCATCTCGACGGTCGCCTGCAGCATGTAGTTCATCAAGGCGACGCTCTCGATCGAGATGACGCGCTGCGGCGGCTGGTCCTTGCTGCGGTCGTAGAGAATGTCGCCCTTCGGCGTCCTGACGCGCTGCACGACGAAGGGCGGCGCGGAATAGCCGCCGTTGGAGAACGGGACGTAGGCGCCGGTCAGCTCCAGGAGCGAAACCTCCGACGTGCCGAGCGCGATCGAGGGCACGGCGCCGAGCGCGGAATTGATGCCCATGCGCTTCGCCGTCTGCACGACGGCCTCCGGCGTCACCTGATCGGCGAGCTGCGCGGCGACCGTGTTGATCGAGTGGGAGAGCGCGTCGATCAGCGTGATCGGCCCGCGGAACTTGCCGTCGTAGTTCTGCGGCGACCAGTTGCCGATGGTGACGGGCTGGTCGATCATCACGGTGTCGGGCCGATAGCCGAGCTTCTCGATCGCGGTCAGATAGACGAACGGCTTGAAGGCGGAGCCGGGCTGGCGGCGCGCGTCGATCGCGCGATTGTACTGGCTCTCGGCGTAGGACTTGCCGCCGACAAGGGCGCGCACCGCGCCGGTCCCGTCGACGACGGCCATGGCGCCCTCGCCGACGCCGTATTTCGGACCCTCGTCGGCGAGCGTGTCGGCGACCGCGTGCTCCGCCGCATTCTGCAGATCGAGGTCGACGGTCGTCTCCACCACCACATCCTGCTCGATGCTGCCGATATGGTAGGGGAGCACGTCCATCACCCAGTCGGCGATGTAGTTGCCGCTCCGCTTCATCTCGTAGTTCGACGCGGCGGGCGGCGCGTCGCGCGCGGCCTTCGCCTCTTCGGCGGAGACGTAGCCCTCGTCGGTCATGGCGGCGAGCACAAGCACTTCGCGCTGATGCGCGGCCTGCGGATTCTTGTTCGGCGCGTAGCGGCTCGGCGCCGGCAGCACGCCGGCGAGCGTCGCCGCCTCGGCAAGCGTCAGGTTACGCGCGTCGACGTTGAAGTAGACGTTGGCGGCGGCCTCGATGCCGTAGGCGCCGGAACCGAAATAGACGCGGTTCAGATACATCTCCAGGATCTGGTCCTTGGAGTAGTTGGTCTCCAGCCAGAGCGCGAGGATCACCTCCTGCACCTTGCGCTTCAGCGAGCGCTCGGGCGTCAGGAACATGTTCTTGGCAAGCTGCTGGGTCAGCGTGGAGCCGCCCTCGACCACGCCGCCGGCGAAGACGTTCTTGGCGACGGCGCGGAGAAGCCCGACCGGGTCCACGCCGTGATGCGTGCGGAAGCGGCGGTCCTCGATCGCGATCACCGCGTTCGGCACATAGGGCGGAAGCTCGGAGATCGCGACGGCCTCGCCGCCGGTGTCGCCGCGATTGCCGATCAGGCGCCCGTCGACGGCGAGAATCTGGATGTTGGGCGGGCGGTCGGGAACTTTCCAATCCGAGGCGCTGCGCAGATCGGCCGCATAGTAGGCGACGAGGCCGGCGACCGCGATCGCCGCCCAGACGCCGAGCATGAGCATAAGGCGGAACGTCCGCCAGATCAGCGAACGGCGGCGGCGCTCGCGCGCGCTCCGCTTCTGCTTCTTCGCCTTGCCGCGGCGCTTTGCGGGCTTCGGTGGACGCTTGCGCCCCTCGCCCGGGCGCTCTTCCGCCTGAACCGCCACGGCCTGCGGCTCGGCGCTCCGAAATTTGGGCTCGATCCTGCGCGGATCCTTTCGGCCTGCCATTCTTGTCCCAGCTCTGCCCCACGGGCCGTTTCGGCGTAAAATTGGGCGATTTCAGGGGCGTTTAATACCCCCTTCAGCATTAACCGTTTCTTAAGGAAGAAGGCGACAGCCGGGGCTGAAATCCCCACAAGAGCGGGCATGCGGCAAATTCGAGGAGCCCTGCCATGAACGAACGCGTCGACTGGGTCGACGTCGCCAAGGGCATCTGCATCATCATGGTGGTGATGATGCATTCGACGCTCGGCGTCGAAAAGGCCGCAGGCGCGCCGGGCTGGATGGGCTACGTCGTCGAATTCGCCCGCCCCTTCCGCATGCCGGACTTCTTCCTGATCGCCGGGCTTTTCCTGTCGCGGCGGATCGACGCGCCGTGGCGCCTCTTCCTCGACCGCAAGGTGGTCCATTTCTTCTATTTCTACGCGCTCTGGCTCACCATCCAGTTCGCCTTCAAGGCGCCCGGGATGATCGCCGACGAAGGCTACGAGGGCGTGATCCGCGAATATCTCCTGGCCTACATCGAGCCGTGGGGGACGCTGTGGTTCATCTACCACCTGGCGCTCTTCCTGCTCGTCACGCGGCTCCTGAAGGACGTGCCGTGGGTGATCGTGTGGCTTGCGGCGGCGGCACTCGAAATCGCGCACATCAACACCGGCTCGGTGCTGATCGACGAGTTCGCCTCACGCTTCGTCTACTTCTATTCCGGCTACGTCTTCGCGAGCCACGTCTTCCGGCTCGCCGGCGAGGCGTCGGCCGACCGCGGAACGGCGGTCGTCGGGCTCGCGCTCTGGGCCGTGCTCCACGCGGTCTTCGTGTTCAGCGGCTTCGGCAACCTGCCCCTCGTCAGCCTCGGGCTCGGCTTTGCCGGAGCGCTCGCGGTCATCACGCTCGCGACGCTCCTTGCGCGGTCGCCGGCGCTGCCGATGCTGCGCTGGCTCGGCGAGCACTCGATCGTCGTCTACCTTTCCTTCTTCCTGCCGATGGCGCTCGCACGCACCGTACTGCTGAAGACGGCGGTCATCACCGACATCGGAACGGTCTCGGTCCTGGTCACGATGGTCGGCGTCGCCGGTTCCGTCCTCCTCTACGGCCTCGTGCAGTGGAGCGGCGTCGGCAAGTTCCTCTACGAGCGGCCGCAATGGGCGCGGATCGACAGCCACCGCGGCAAGGAGCGCCCGGAGGCGATGGTCCCGGCGGAATAGCGCCGCCACCGCCCGTTCCTCAGGTTTCGTCGCCGACTTGGCGACGAAACCACATTGCCAGAACCGCGACATGCCTGGGAAACGGCCAGACGGCAATGTTCGCCCTCGCTGCAGGGGAAATCCACGGCAGCACGGAGGGCATGAAAATGACCGCGTTCCGCTTCTTCTCCGGCCTCGCCGCCGCCGCGACCATCACCGCCGCCATCGCTTTCGCCGGCCCGGCATCGGCGCTCGAGGCGAGCGGCCACGCCGTCCGCGTCGACCCGGCCGTCAACGCCACCGGCCCCGGCGGCCAGCGGCTGATCGAGCTCCAGGGCGCCGTCTTCATGGGCGACCAGATCGTCGCCAGCCCGAACGGCCTTGCGCAGATCAAGTTCATCGACAACACCCGCCTCGTGATCGGGCCGAACTCGCGGCTGACCATCGACACCTTCGTCTTCAATCCCGACAACACGGCGAAGCAGGTGACGATCACGGCGCTCAAGGGCTCGTTCCGCTTCATCAGCGGCGACAGCCCGGCTTCGGCCTACACCATCCGCACGCCGTCAATGGTCATCGGGATCAGGGGGTAGTTCGAGCAAGTACGCGATTGCGCCAACGGACCACTCCAGCTGGGCGGCGTTCTTTCAAATTTGCGTGGGGTTCACCGGACTTCGCTGTCGTCGCGGCGGAATCTCGCGACGCGGCTGCGCCATTCATCCGTTGAATTTACCTTCGGGAACGGCTCGTCAGGGACGGAAGCGCCGAGGAACCGACAAAGAGGCGACCATCCCTCCGCGACCTCGTAGACGAGGAGACGTTCCGACGGGATTGTTTTCTGAACCGCTTCGTTGTGCCGCTCATAGCTCGCAATCACCTGTGCGCGGTTCTGGATGTTTCCACCGAAGATGCGGTCGGCGATAACACGGCGGGTCATCGCTCCCCACTCGGCAAGGTGATCTGGCAACGGCTCCACGAGCGGAATCAAGATCGTCTCGCTGAAGCTCTGGTACCAACGATCCGATGCCCGAACCGTGAGAATTACCTTCGAAGTCGAATAGTGACCGGCGAGTTCGCGGTAGAAGGTCGCCGCTGGAAAATCCACGGCCGACTGATAACCCTCGAAAATCGTATCCCAGTTGGCCTCTTCATCATTCGCGGCCCGATCCCAGAGGCGAACATGCGCATCGAGTTGCTGGAAGACTTCTTTCATATGATAGCAAGGTCCAAAGCCGAGACGCTCCGGAGCGAGCTTGAGCGACAAGGTTCCGGTTCTGCCTAAACCGGCCCCGATGACCGAGAGCCCCATAGCGCTTCCGCCCTTGTGGTCAGAGACGGCGGCACCTGAACACAAATCTGGGTTGCTTTCGAGAGGCCCATCCCCTCCCCCTTAGGGTCACGATGCTTTTTCCGCGCTGCCGGCTCACATACCCCACCGACTGACCAGCCCGCAGCCCTCGACCTCTCCACCGAGATACTCGTTTGCGATCAGAAGCACGCAATTGCCGCGCGATCGCCCCCGCCGAAAAAGCATGAAGGGGGACTGGCCTCACCGACCCTAGGCAATTTGCTTGAAATGGCCGGCACGGCGGGCGAAATGTCCGCCATGCCCAAAGCGAAACACGCGCCTGTCGCCAAGAGTCCGATTCATGCCGGCGACCATCTGATCCTGGTCGACGGCTCCGGCTTCATCTTCCGCGCCTTCCATGCGCTGCCGCCGCTGACGCGGAAATCCGACAACCTGCCGGTCGGCGCGGTCGCCGGCTTCTGCAACATGATCTGGAAGCTCCTGCAGGAGGGGCCGACGCCGGAGAAGCGTGACGAGCCCACGCACTTCGCCGTCATCTTCGACTATTCGGCAAAGACCTTCCGCCGCGACTTCTATCCCGACTACAAGGCGCACCGGCCGGAACCGCCTTCCGACCTGATCCCGCAGTTCGGGCTGATCCGCCAAGCGACGCGCGCGTTCAACCTTGCCTGCCTCGAGCAGGAAGGCTGGGAGGCGGACGACCTGATCGCGACCTACGCGAGAGAGGCCACCGAGGCCGGCGCGACGGTGACGATCGTCTCCTCCGACAAGGACCTGATGCAGCTCGTGAAGCCGGGCGTCGCCATGGTCGACACGATGAAGAACGCCGTCATCGACCGCGAGGCGGTGAAGGAGAAGTTCGGCGTCTATCCGGAGAAGATGATCGAGCTGCAGTCGCTCGTCGGCGATTCGACCGACAACGTGCCGGGCGTGCCGGGCATCGGTCCGAAGACGGCAGCGCAGCTTCTCGAAGAGTTCGGCGACCTCGACACGCTGCTTTCCCGCGCCTCGGAGATCAAGCAACAGAAGCGTCGCGAGAACCTGATCGAGCATGCCGAGCAGGCGCGCATCTCGCGGAAGCTCGTGACGCTCTCCGAAGCCGTGCCGCTCGATGTGCCGCTCGATGACCTCGCGGTCGAGCCGGTCGACGGCGTGAAGGCGGTGGCTTTTTGCAAGGCCATGGAGTTCGCCGCGCTGACCAAGCGGGTCGCCGACAAGACCGGCGTCGATCCCGCCGAGATCGAACCGGCGAAGCTCGAGGTTGCCGGGTGGCCGCCGGGCGGCAGCGCGCCAGCGCACGGGCCGGACATGGGGGTCTCCGAGCGGCCTGCCCCAGCGCCACCGAGCGGGCCGCAGGGCTGCCTTCCGCTCGGGCCCGATCCGCGCACGGTCAGCGCCGAAACGACCGCTCGACCGGCACGCGAAGGGGCGAGCGCACTCGGCAAGCCGGCCGATCTCGTGGCGGCACTGCTGAAGGAGGCCGCCGGCGCAAAGATCGAGATCGGGAAATATCACTGCATCAGAAAGCTCGACGCGCTGCAGCGCTGGGTGGCCGCCGCCTGCGAGCGCGGACTCGTCGCGATCGAGGTGGAAACGGTGGGCGGAAGCCCGATGCTCGCGGAAATCTGCGGCATCGCGCTCGCGCTCGATGCCGGCTTCTCCTGCTACGTGCCGATCGGCCACCGCACCGGCGACGGCGACATTTTTGGCGGCGGGCTTGAGAAGGACCAGATCGCGCTCGATGCCGCGCTCTCGGCGCTGAAGCCGCTCCTCGAAGAGGCCTCGGTCCTGAAGATCGGGCAGAACATCAAGGACGATTGGCTGGTGCTGGCGCGCCACGGCATCGAGATGGCGCCGATCGACGACACGATGCTGATATCCTACGCGCTCGATGCCGGCGCGCTGAAGCACGGCCATGGCATCGGCGAGCTTGCGAGCGATCTCTTCGGGCACGCGCGCATCGAATTCAAAGCGGTGACCGGCGCCGGCAAGGACAAGGTCACGTTCGAGCGCGTGCCGATCGACAAGGCGACCGAATATGCGGCGGAGGATTGCGACCTTGCGCTTCGCGTCTGGGGCGTGTTGAAAGCCCGGCTCCCCGCCGACGAGGTCACGCGGGTCTACGAGCGGCTGGAGCGGCCGATGATCCCGGTGCTCGCCAGGATGGAGCGGCGCGGCATCAAGGTCGACAGGCAGATCCTCTCGCGCCTGTCGGGAAGCTTCGCGCAGAAGGCGGCGGCGGTCGAAGCGGAGATCTACGAGCTCGCCGGCCAGGAATTCAACATCGGCTCGACCAAGCAGCTCGGCGACATCCTCTACGGCAAGATGGGGCTCGCCGGCGGCAAGAAGACGAAGACCGGTCAATGGTCGACGGACGTGAAGGTGCTCGAAGAGCTCGCCGAGGAAGAAGGCGTGCCGATCGCGCGGAAGATCGTCGACTGGCGGCAGCTGACGAAGCTCAAATCGACCTACACCGACGCGCTGCCGGGCTACATCCATCCGGAGACCGGGCGTGTCCATACCGACTACGCGCTCGCCTCGACTTCGACCGGACGGCTCTCATCGTCGGAGCCGAATTTGCAGAACATCCCGGTCCGCACCGAGGAGGGCCGCGCCATCCGCCGCGCCTTCATCGCGGAGGAGGGTCACAAGCTCATCTCCGCCGACTACAGTCAGATCGAGCTTCGCGTGCTCGCGCACATGGCCGAGATACCGCAGCTGGTGAAAGCCTTCGACGAGGGGCTCGACATCCATGCGATGACGGCGTCGGAGATGTTCGGCGTGCCGGTCGAAGGCATGGACCCGAACGTGCGGCGGCGCGCCAAGGCGATCAACTTCGGCATCATCTACGGCATCTCCGCCTTCGGGCTCGCCAACCAGCTCGGCATCCCGCGCGGCGAGGCTGCGGACTACATCAACCGCTACTTCGAGCGCTTCCCCGGCATCCGCGACTACATGGACAAGACCAAGGCGTTCTGCCGCGAGCATCTCTACGTGGAGACGCTCTTCGGCCGGCGCGCGCACTATCCCGACATCCGCGCTTCGCAGCCGTCGCTTCGAGCTTTTCAGGAACGCGCGGCGATCAACGCGCCGATCCAGGGCTCCGCCGCCGACATCATCCGCCGCGCGATGATCCGCATGGACGAGGCGCTCGAAGCAGCGAAGCTAAAGGCGCGGATGCTCCTGCAGGTGCACGACGAGTTGGTGTTCGAGGTTCCGGATGAGGAGGTGGAAGCGACGATCCCCGTGATCCGCAGGGTGATGGAGAACGCCGCACTGCCGGCAGTCGAGCTGCGCGTGCCACTCCATGTCGATGCGCGCGCCGCCGACAATTGGGAAGAGGCGCATTAGCGGGCGCCTCACGCAGCGCGGGCGCGGAAATCCTAGCTCAGAGCCAGTTCAGGAGCATGAACGTGTAGTGCCCATGGAACATGATCCAGTCGAGCGCCGCGGATCCTGCCGCAAAGGCTTCGATGGCGAATGGAACCCCTTGCATGACCGTTCTCCTGCCACCCCGCCACTAACCTAGGACGGAGCGGCGAAGACGGCGAGAAGTACCAAAATTTGGAGTCGCTCTTACGTGTGCGCCGTCGAATACGTTTGATTTGAATTTTCCACGAATTCACCAAGCCGAGGCCTTCGGCGCGAGTTGCGCTGCATCAAAGCCGGGGCGCGCTCCCTCCCCTATGCGCGGAGGACACCTTCGGAGCGACCGGCCATGCCCACGCGTTTCCAGCCTGCTTTCGTCTTTCTCTTCCGCTTGGCGATGGCCTGGACCTTCCTCTACGCGGCGTCGCGCCAGGTGCTCAATCCGAACTGGAACGTCTCCGACTTTCTCTCCGGCACCGCCACATTCCATGACGTCTACGGCGTTTTCATCGGCGCCGCGGTGGCGTCGATCGTGAGCTTCCTCGTCGCCTGGGGGCATCTCCTGATCGGGATCTCGCTGCTCATCGGGCTGATGGTGCGGGTGAGCGCCACGATCGGCGCGGTGCTGATGCTGCTTTACTGGGCGGCCTTCATGGATTTCCCCTATGTCGGCGGCAGCGACAACTTCGTCATCGATTTCCACTTCGTCTACGCGGTGATCCTCCTCTTCCTCGTCGCGGCGCGAGCGGGCCACGTCTTCGGGCTCGATTCCGCCGTGGCGCGGGCGAGCGAGCGGCATCCGGCGTTGCAGGCGCTCTTCGCGTAGGACAAGGCGGCGCTCAGAAGCGGTCCGTATCGTCCTTGGCGAGCTCTTCGAGCGCGTCGGAATCGGCGACGAACTTTTCCGCGCCGGCGTCCCAGCGCCAGGTCGCCGAGACGGTGCGCGCGTGGAGCGTCGGGTGCTTCTCGTTGTCGCCGCACATCCCTTCATAGTTCTCGTCCTGCGCGACCACCTCGTCGAGGACGCTGGCACGGACCCCCGCATAAGGCTTTCCAGGATCGGGCACGGTGTCGAACGAGGACGTCTGGCGGTGCTTGAACTTGCAGTTCCAGTCGCTGAAGGCGAGGACGTCGCCGATCGCGGCGATCCTGTCGTTCCGTATGAAGAGGAACTCGGTCACCTCGGAATCCTGGTTCGAATTCGAACGCGTGTTGCGGACGAGGATCGCCTGGTCGTCGGCGGACAGGTCGAGAAGCGGCGGATCGCCGAAGATAGTGAACTGGTCGTAGCTCGCGTCGGCGATGTCGAGGAGTTTCGGGGTCGGCGCATCGTCGTAGAGGGCGAGCGCGGTGAAGCTCTCGGCGCGGTCGCCGCCGTCGCCGAGATCGACAAGGAGCGCGAGCTGCTCCTTGCCCTCAGCGCGAAGGGCGAGCGCGGTCACATGATCGATCGTCACAGGCTCGCCGGCGTCGGCGCTCCACTCCCCGTCGGCGAAATGGAGTTCCGCGGCGAGATGTCCGGCGGCGCTGCCGTCCTTGGCCGGCGCAAGATCGGGCGCGATCTGGCGGACAAGGTCGAGATAAGCGAGGCCGGGATGCCCGGGGACAGCGTCGCTCAGGCCGGCGGAAACGATCTCGGCCGCGCTCGCTTTCGCAAGCAGCGCGCAGCAAAGCAGAACAAACGCGGCAGCGCTCCGCATTGCCGGAACTCCCTCTCGGCAGCCGGCGTGACGCTACCCGAAAACGCGGGGAGCGCCAGGGCCTGCAATGCGCTTTTCGAGATGCACCATGAAGGCGGTGGCGAAGAGCGGGCCGAGGAGATTTACGACGGGAATCGCGAGGAAGAGCGCAATCAGAAGCCCGGCCGCGAAGACGGTGCCGGCGTTGCGACGCCTGATCCGCCGCGCCGCCGTCTCGTCGTGGTGGCGGAGCGCGGCAAGCTCGAAATATTCACGGCCTAGGAGGTAGGCGTTGGCCGTGAGGAAGATCAGGAAGCCGAAGCCGAGGATGAGCACGAGCGGCAGCGCGACGGCGTTCACGAGAAGCACGATTCCGAGAAACTTGATCGCCATGACGAGGGAGAGTGCGAGCGGCTGCGCGCGGCCGGGCGGATCGGTGGGGTAGTGGGTCCGCTCCACGACCTCGGCGACGTCGTCGAGGAAGAGGCCGGCGAAGAGCGCGGCGACGGGCGCTACGAGAAAGCCCAAGCCCACGAGAAGGCCGACGCCGGTCATGATTTCGAGCGTCGCATCGAGCCAGTGCCAGGGCGTCACGACGTAATGCGCGACGACCCATTCAAGCGCCAGCCAGAGCACGACGAGGAGCGCGATGGTGAGCGTCAGCGCCTTCATAAGCACGCCGCGGAACGGCGGCGAGAGGATATCGCGGAGGGCAAGGATTGCGGCCTCGAGCATTGTTCAGTGCACCTTTTCGTTCGCATATCAGCAACCTCATCCTGAGGTGCAATGCCGACATTCGTCGGCGCTGCCTCGAAGGAGGCTCCAGAAGGCGTTTGGAACACACGTGGTGCCTGCTTCGAGGCTCCGCTTCGCGGAGCACCTCAGCATGAGGGAGGTTGGGAGCTATATGCGACGCCCCTCCCCCAGCCCCTCCCCACGAGGGAGAGGGGAGCCGGCAAGGCGATTTGCCATTCCGGCAGCGATTCGCTAGGCGGACGGGTCATTTCTCGGGCGGGGACCCATGGCGGCGGCAAAACTCGATGTGCTGACGATCGGCAACGCGATCGTCGACGTGCTCGCGCACACGGAAGAGGATTTTCTCGTCCGCGAGAAGCTGGTGAAAGGCTCGATGCGGCTGATCGACGGCGCCGAGGCCGACCGGCTCTACGACCACATGGGCGCCGCACAGCTCATCTCCGGCGGCTGTGCCGGAAACACGGCGGCGGGCGTCGCCTCCTTCGGCGGGCGCGCCGGCTTCATCGGCAAGGTGGCGGACGACGAGCTTGGCCACTTCTACCGCCACGACATGATGGCGCTTGGGATCGCCTTCCCGACCGCGCCCCTGACCGACCGCACGCCGACGGCACGCTCGATGATCCTGATCACGCCGGACGGCGAGCGCACCATGAACACCTACCTCGCCGCCTGCCAGGAACTGACCCCGGCGGACATCGACAGGAAGACGGTCGAGAGCGCCGCGATCACATATCTCGAAGGCTATCTCTGGGACCCGCCGAAGGCCAAGGAGGCGTTCCGCATCGCCGCCGGGATCGCGCACGGCGCCGGACGCAAGGTGGCGATCACGCTGTCGGATTCCTTCTGCGTCGACCGCTTCCGCGACGAGTTCATCGAGCTGATGCGGAGCGGCACGCTCGACATCGTCTTCGCCAACCGGCACGAGGCGCTGTCGCTCTACCAGACGAGCGACTTCGAGACCGCCGTCGAATGCCTGGCGCGCGACATCCCGCTCGCCGTCGTCACCATGAGCGAAGCGGGTTCGATGGCGGTAGCGGGCGGCAACCGCGTGATGATCCCGGCGGCGCTCGTCGATCGCCTCGTCGACCTGACCGGCGCCGGAGACCAGTATGCCGCGGGCTTCCTCTACGGCCTCGCGCACGGCTTTCCGCACGAGGTCTGCGGCCGGCTCGGCTCGCTCGCCGCGGCGGAAGTGATTTCCCATGTCGGCGCGCGGCCGGTCGATTCCCTGAGGCAGCTCGCTGGCCAGGCGGGACTGGCAGCATAGGCTTTCAGCGCGTGGCGGCCGAAGCGTCATGAACCCGGAAAGGGAACCGGAGCGGCCGTCGGAGATGCCGCCATCGGACTTGGGGCCCGACCGTCTCGTGCTGCTTGGGACGAAAGGGGGCCCGCGCGTCGCGAACGGCCGCTCAAACCCGGCGAATCTTCTCATTGTCGCGGGCCGGCCCTACGTCACCGACTGCGGCTACGGCGTGACGCGGCAACTGGTGCGGATCGGCATGCCACTCGCGGCGCTCCGCACGATCTTCATCACCCACCACCACGCCGACCACAATCTCGAATACGGCAATTTGATCATGAACGCCTGGGGGCGGGGCCTGTCGCAAAGGGTCGATGCCTACGGGCCGGTGGGGCTCGCTCGCATGACGAAGCTCTTCTTCGAGCTCAACGAATTCGACATCGAAATCCGCGTCGCGGACGAGGCGCGGCCCGACATCCGTAAGCTCGTCCGCGTGCATGAAATCTCCGAGAACAGCGTCGTGCTGCGGAACGATGACGTGACGGTCACCGCGTTCAAGACGCCGC
Source organism: uncultured Alphaproteobacteria bacterium (assembly GCA_963739005.1). GTDB lineage: Bacteria > Pseudomonadota > Alphaproteobacteria > Rhizobiales > Afifellaceae > DASWJZ01. The sequence goes on from CAVTYQ010000008.1 coordinate 129,482, forward strand.
ATCCGCCGATCGTCGAGAACTTTGCCTACAAGTTCGAAACGAAGGACGCTGTCGTCGTCTTCTCGAGCGACACCGAATACAACCCGCGGCTCGCGGAATTCGCGCGAGGCGCCGACATCCTCGTGCACGAGGCGCTCTACGAGCCGGGCGTCGACGCGCTCGTCTCGCGCATCCCGAACGCCGCGACGCTGAAGGCGCATCTCATGGCGGCGCACACGACAACGGAGGACGTCGGGCGGATCGCCGCTCAGGCAGGGGTGAAGACGCTGGTGCTCAACCACCTGGTGCCGGGCGACGACCCGGCGATCACCGACGCGATGTGGGCGGAGGGGGTGAAGAAGCAATTCTCGGGGCGGGTGATCGTCGGCGCGGATTTGATGCGGTTTCCCCTCGGCGGGTGAATCGGGTACATCTCACCAAGGCGCAAACTACGGCGGCCGCTTCGTAAGCTCGGCTTCGAGATTCTGCCTCCGATGCAGAACACGGACGATTTCCACGGTATCGCCGCTCAAGCGGTAGAATAGAATATATGGACGTACAAGGACTGCCCGCAACCCCGGCGCGAGATCATCTCGGGAACGCTACAGGCGTGGGCGATCGGCAACCTTCGCTCCCGCGGCTGAGATTTCACGGAGAAGCCTGTTTGCGACTTCACGGGAGGCTACGTCGGTGTAGTAGCGCCAAATCCGGCGCAGGTCCTGCTTCGACGCTGAAGACCACTTCGGACACCGCTCAGCTCCCGCCATGCTCAGCGTTGAGCTCTTTGATAAGACCCTCGATGTCGAGCGGCGTGCCTAATCCCGCGTCGAGCTCGTCGATGCCGATCTGAAGCTCGGCGCGAAGCTTTGCCATCGCGTCGATCCGCTCCAGCAGCTCGCGGCCGAGCGCATCCTGGGCAGCCTCGGGAAGCTCGGCGGCCTTCGCCAGCGCAAGTTCCAATGTCCGGGTCATGGTGTCAGCTTAGCAAGAACGGCGCCCGGAAGCCACGCATGGCGTTTCCCCCTCCCCTCCCCACAAGGGGGAGGGGTTCTCTGGAGCCTACAGGATGAAGCGGGAGAGATCGGCGTTCCTCGCGAGATCGCCGATGTGCTTCTCCACGTAGGCGGCGTCGATCACGATCGTCTCGCCGGCGCGGTCGGTGGCGCTGAACGATATCTCGTCGAGGATGCGCTCCATCACCGTCTGCAGGCGGCGCGCGCCGATGTTTTCCACCGAGGCGTTGACCTGCACCGAGATGCGAGCGACCGCGTCGACGGCATCGGGGGTGAAGTCGAGCGTCAGCCCTTCCGTCTGCATCAGCGCCTTGTACTGCTTGATGAGGCTCGCCTCCGTCTCGGTCAGGATGCGGCGGAAGTCATCCTCCGTCAGCGCGTTCAACTCGACGCGGATCGGCAGGCGGCCCTGCAGCTCGGGCAAGAGGTCCGACGGCTTCGACACGTGGAATGCGCCCGATGCGATGAAGAGGATGTGGTCCGTCTTCACCGGCCCGTGCTTGGTGGCGACGGTGGTGCCTTCGACGAGCGGCAGAAGATCGCGCTGCACGCCCTCGCGTGACGGGCCGCCGGAGATGTCGCTCCGCGCGGCGATCTTGTCGATCTCATCAAGGAAGACGATGCCGTCATTCTCCACCGCGCGGATCGCGTCGGCGACCAGCACCTCCTGGTCGAGCAGCTTGTCGGCCTCCTCGTCGATCAGCAGCGCATAGGAATCCTTGACGCTGACCTTGCGCGCCTTGGTGCGGCCCTGGCCGAACGCCTTGCCGAGCATCTCGCCGACATTCATCACGCCGATCGAAGCGCCGGGCATCCCCGGCACCTCGAAGGCGCCCATCGGGTTCGAGGTGTCCTTGACCTGGACCTCGATCTCCTTGTCGTCGAGCTCGCCGCCCCTCAGCCGCTTGCGGAAGCTCTCACGCGTGGTCGGGCTCGCATGCTCGCCGACGAGCGCGTCGAGCACCCGCTCCTCGGCCGAGAGATGCGCGCGCGCCTGCACCTCGCGGCGCTTCTCGTCGCGCACGAGGGTGATCCCGATCTCGACGAGATCGCGGATGATCTGCTCGACGTCGCGGCCGACATAACCGACCTCGGTGAACTTGGTCGCCTCGATCTTGATGAAGGGCGCGTTGACGAGCTTGGCAAGGCGGCGGGAAATCTCCGTCTTGCCGACGCCGGTCGGGCCGATCATCAGGATGTTCTTCGGCAGAACCTCCTCGCGCATCGGGCCCTTCAGCTGCTGGCGACGCCAGCGGTTCCTGAGCGCGATGGCGACGGCGCGCTTGGCGTCGTTCTGGCCGATGATGAAACGGTCGAGCTCGGAAACGGTTTCGCGCGGCGAGAACGCCGCCTTTCCGTCCATCGCCTCCACTTCCGGTTCCATCCTGGTCACCATGCTAGCGGTCGGCATCGAGGGCCTCCACGATCACGTTTCCATTCGTATAGACGCAGATTTCGCCGGCGATCTCCATCGCCCGCCGGGCGATCTTCTCCGCGTCCCAATCGCTATCGGCGAGCGCGCGCGCCGCGGCGAGCGCGTAGTTGCCGCCCGAGCCGATGGCGGTCACGCCGTGGTCCGGCTCCAGAACGTCGCCGTTGCCGGTCAGGACCAGCGTCGTCGACTTGTCGGCGACGATCATCATCGCCTCCAGGCGGCGGAGATAGCGGTCGGTGCGCCAGTCCTTGGCGAGCTCGACGCAGGCGCGCATGAGCTGCTTCGGATATTGCTCGAGCTTCGCCTCCAGGCGCTCGAGCAGCGTGAAGGCGTCGGCGGTCGCGCCGGCGAAGCCGGCGATCACCTCGCCCTTCGAGAGCGTGCGCACCTTGCGGGCATTGTGCTTGATGACGGTCTGGCCGATGGACACCTGCCCATCGCCGGCGATGACGACCTTGCCGTCTTTGCGGACCGAAACGATCGTCGTCCCATGCCAGGGAGCGTAAGGGGAATTTTCAGGCAATTCAGGATACTCCTCCAGCGGACAAAGCCGGCCTTCCCTGGGAAGCGCCGGCCCCACCCCTGATCACGATGGGGGGTATGTAGGTGGCGACGGCCGGGCATGCAAAGCCGGCGTGGCCATAGCCTGGCGGCGCTGTTAAAAGTGCCGCGCACCCGAGGGAAACGGCCCATGCGCAAGGCGGAGATTGCCCGCAAGACGACCGAGACGAAGATCGACGTCGCCGTCGATCTCGACGGGTCGGGCCGCTACGACGTGAAGACCGGGATCGGCTTCCTCGACCACATGCTGGAGCAGCTCTCCCGCCACTCGCTGATCGACCTCAAGGTGCGCGCGGAGGGCGACACGCATATCGACCTTCACCACACGACCGAGGACGTCGGCATCGCGCTTGGGGCGGCGATCGGCAAGGCGCTCGGCGACCGCAAGGGAATCACCCGCTACGCCTCGATCGACCTGCCGATGGACGAAGTCTGCACGCGCGCATCGGTGGACGTTTCCGGACGGCCCTTCCTGGTCTGGCAGGTGGAGTTCTCGCGGCCGAAGGTCGGCGATTTCGACACCGAGCTTTTCCGCGAGTTCTTCCAGGCGCTGGCGCAGAACGCCGGGATCACGCTCCACATCGTGAACCTCTACGGCGAGAACGCGCACCACGTCGCCGAGACCTGCTTCAAGGCGGTGGCGCGGGCCTTCCGCGCCGCCTTCGCCATCGATCCCAGAAATGCCGAGGCGATCCCCTCGACCAAGGGAACGCTCACCGGCTAAGAGGCCCCGCATGAGAGTCTATACGGTGCACGCGCCGCCGGAGGAGCCGGTCTCGCCGGAGGACTTCCTGTTCGTGAAGGACGGGTTCTGCTGGCCGGCGCTCGTCGTGCCGGTGCTCTGGATCCTCTGGCACCGGATGTGGCTGACGCTGGTCTATTACGTCGTCTTCGTGCTCGTCGTCGCATGGACGGGGCGGCTCGGCGGCGACAACCTCGCGACGACCCTCGCGATTCTCGGCGGCGTCCTTTTCGCGCTCGAAGCCAACAACGTCCGCCGCCTGTCGCTCGAAAGCCGCGGTTTTAGCGAGGTCGGGGCGGCGGTCGGCCGGAACTACGACGAGGCGGAGACGCGGTTCTTCGCGGAGTGGGCCGGACAGCCGCAGGCCGCGCCGGAACGCGAGGCGATCGCGCGCGCCGCCTATTCGCCGCAAGCGCGCGCACACGGCGCCGACGAGCCGATCCTCGGGCTCTTCCCGGAGCCGGAGGTCTGAGCATGACCGTCGCCATCATCGATTACGGCTCGGGGAACCTGCACTCGGCGGCGAAGGCGTTCGAGCGCGCGGCGCGCGATAGCGGTGACACGATCGTGGTCACCGCCGATGCCGACGCTGTCGCCAAGGCCGAGCGGATCGTGCTTCCAGGCGTCGGCGCCTTCGCCGACTGCCGGCGCGGGCTCGACGCCGTCCCGGGGATGGTCGAGAGGCTGAACGAAGAGGTGATCCGACGCGGCAAGCCCTTTCTCGGCATCTGCGTCGGCTGTCAGCTCATGGCCGAGCGCGGGCTCGAGAAGGTGACCAGCGAAGGGTTCGGCTGGATCGCCGGCGACGTGGTTGAGATCACGCCGACCGACCCGGAGCTGAAGGTCCCGCACATGGGCTGGAACTCGCTCGATGTCGTCCACGACCACCCGATCCTCGCCGGCATCCCGACCGGCGAGGAAGGCCTCGATGCCTATTTCGTGCACTCCTTCCACCTTGCGCCGCGCGCGGAGGACGATCTCGTCGCGGCGACCGAGTACGGCGGGCGGCTCACCGCGATCGTCGGGCGCGACAACTATGTCGGCACGCAGTTCCACCCGGAGAAGAGCCAACAGCTCGGGCTAGCGTTGATTGCGAATTTCCTGAGGTGGAAGCCTTAGACACTTTCACGGTCGTCATGCCCGGGCTTGACCCGGGCATCCATTCCGGAACGTTTGGCTCGCCGGCGCCACGGAATGGATCGCCGGATCAAGCCCGGCGATGACGGCAGTTCTGTGCAGTTTCAAAGGCGCCAACCTCCGATGATCCTTTTCCCCGCCATCGATCTGAAAGACGGGAAGTGCGTGCGCCTCGTCAAAGGCGATATGGCGAACGCGACCGTCTACAGCGAGAATCCGGGCGAGCAGGCGCGCGCCTTCATGGAGATCGGCTTTCCCTGGCTGCACGTCGTCGATCTCGACGGCGCCGTCGCCGGCAAGGCAAAGAACGAGCCGGCGCTCGATGCCATCCTCTCAAGCGTCGCCAAGAAGATGAGGGTGCAGGTCGGCGGCGGCATCCGCGACCGCGTCACCATCGACAGCTGGCTCGAGAAAGGCGTCTCGCGGGTGATCCTCGGGACCGCGGCGCTGCGCGACCCCGATCTCGTCCGCGACGCCGCGCGGGAAAATCCGGGGAAGATCGCCGTCGGCATCGACGCGCGCGGCGGCAAGGTCGCAGTGGAAGGCTGGACGGAGACCTCCGACATGACGGCGCTCGAACTCGCACGGCTCTTTGAAGATGTGGGGGTGGCTGCGATTATCTACACCGACATCGACCGTGACGGCGTTCTCGCCGGCGTCAACTGGGAGGCGACGATCGCGCTCGCGGAGAAAGTTTCGATCCCGATCATCGCGTCGGGCGGCCTCGCCTCCATGGCGGATATCGAGCGCCTCCTCCAGCCCGATGCGGCGAAGCTCGAAGGGGCGATATCGGGCCGTGCGCTCTATGACGGCCGCATCGACCCAAAGGCCGCACTGGCGCTCCTTGCCCGAGGGGGCAGCGCAGCCGCCTGACCGGACTTTGCCTTGAGTCCCGGCATCGGTACGGGGTGCGCGATCGCCGAACAATCAGGGATAGAAAGGTTCCTTTAGGGACTTTTGATCATTCTGCGGCGGGCTCTGGTGGCGTGACTTCATGCGTATCTTTCGCCGTGACCTGCTGATATTCGCGGGTTTGGCGGCATTCCTGCTGATCGCGGTCTGGTCGGCCGTCGTCGTCACGTCGCGGGCGGTCGATGAGCTCCTGCGTCAGGACGCGAAGACGGAAGGCGAGGCCTGGGCGCGCTATCTCGCCGCCAACGTCAGGGATCTCGGCCAGATCGTCGCCGGCGAGAACCCGGATTCCGAGAGCCTGGCCTTCTTCGAGAAGGCGCAAAAGGTCGGCGGCGTCTTCCTCTACAAGATCTACGCGCCGAACGGCCGGCTCAGGCTCTCCTCGCATGCGCTCGACGAAGTCAACCCGGCAGAGGAGCTGATCACGGTTCACAACCCCGAGGCGGCGGAAGCGGTACGCGCGGGGAAGACGGTCGTCGAAGTGAAAAGCGCGGCGGAGGCGGGTGCACACGAAGAGGAGGAGGACGTCGGAGCAGCGCTGCCGGCCTTCTACGCCGAGGCCTACGTGCCGGTGATCGAGGAAGGCGCCGTCATCGGCATCATGGAGGCCTATGTCGACCAGTCGGCGAAGCGCGCCGCCTTCCACTCCCGCATCGAAAGCGTCGCGCTCTCGCTCGCGGGCATCATCGCCATCGCCTTCGGGCTGCCGGCGCTCGGCTTCACCTGGCGCACGCGGCAGAAGCGGCAGTCGGATTCGCGCGCCGAGTACCTGACCGACCACGATGCGCTGACCGAGGTGCTGAACCGCGCGCGCTTCATCCAGGACCTCGACGAAGCGATCCGCCTCGGCTGCCCGGTCGCCGTCCATATCGTCGACATCAACGGCTTCAAGGAGATCAACGATACCTACGGGCAGGCGACCGGCGACGACATCCTGCGCCAGGCGGCGCGCCGCCTCCTTCTGATCGCCGAGAAGCAGAATCTTCTGGCGCGCATCGGCGGCGATGTCTTCGCGCTTGCCGAGATCGTTCGCGCGCATGGGCAGACTTCACAGACGGCGCGGCGCATCGTCGCCTCGCTCGCCGAGACCTTTCACGCGAGCAGCCACGATGTGGAGCTCACCGCTTCCGTCGGCATCGCGGTGGCGCCGGCGCACGGCGAGGATGCCGCGGGCCTGGTGAAGAGCGGCGAGATCGCTCTCTTCCACGCGAAGAGCGAGGGGCGCGGCGCGCGCAGCCTCTTCCGGCCGGAGATGGACGCGGAGCTGAGAGCGCGGCGCGAGCTTGAATCGCTCATTCGGAACGCCGTCGCCAACGAGGCGTTCGAGCTGCATTTCCAGCCGATCCGCAACACCAGCGACATTCGGCTGAGAGGCTTCGAGGCGCTACTCAGGCTACCGAAAGCGGATGGCGGCAGCGTGTCGCCGGCGCTCTTCGTGCCGGTCGCCGAGCGGCTTGGGCTGATCGGCGAGATCGGCAAATGGGTGATCCGCAACGCCTGCGCCACCGCGGCGACCTGGCCGAGCAAGCTCAGCGTCGCGGTGAACCTGTCGCCGGCGCAATTCCAGGACGGGCGCCTCGCCGAGACGCTGCGCGAAACGCTGAACGTCACCGGGCTTGCAGCGGACCGGCTCGAAGTCGAGATCACCGAGGGCCTCCTCCTCTCGCACACCGACGGCCTACTCACGCAACTCGCCGAGCTGAAAGCGCTCGGCATCAGGATCGCGATGGACGATTTCGGCACCGGCTATTCGAGCCTCAGCTACCTGTGGAAGTTCCCCTTCGACAAACTGAAGATCGACCAGTCTTTCGTGCGCGCGCTCGGCAATGGCGACCAGCAGCACCCGGCCTCCATCATCGAGACCGTCGTCGCGCTCGGCCGTTCGCTCGGCATGCGGATCAACGCCGAAGGCGTGGAGACGAAAGAGCAGGCCGTGTTCCTTGCCCGCGTCGGCTGCGACGAGTTGCAGGGGTTCTATCTCGGCAAGCCCATGGCGGCCGAGAGCGTCGCCAGCGTGATCCTGAAGGACTTCCGCTCCGCCCTGCCGAAAAAGCCGCAAAGGGCGCGCGCGGCGGCCGGGACGGAAGAGACCGCCCGGGCGCGCGAGGCTTAAGGGCCTTCCCCGGCATTTTTCCTGTTCAAGCGGAGCCGCCGCACGCTAAGGAGTGGGCGCCTCCGCCCGACCCCTTCAGTTCCGATGCTCAAAGCCCGCGTGATCCCCTGCCTCGACGTGAAGGACGGCCGCGTCGTGAAAGGCGTAAACTTCGTCGATCTCGTCGACGCCGGCGATCCGGTGGAGGCGGCGAAGGCCTACGACGCGGCCGGCGCCGACGAGCTCTGCTTCCTCGACATCACGGCGAGCCACGAAGACCGCGGCACGCTTCTCGACGCCGTGGCGCGCACCGCCGACCGGTGCTTCATGCCGCTCACCGTCGGCGGCGGCGTGCGCACGACCGACGACATCCGCAACCTGCTTCTCGCCGGCGCCGACAAGGTCTCGATCAACACGGCGGCCGTCGCCGACCGCACGTTCGTCGGGCGCGCGGCCGAGAAATTCGGCGACCAGTGCATCGTTGTCGCCATCGACGCACGACGCGTTACCGGCGACGAGCAAAAATGGGAGATTTTTACGCACGGCGGACGCCGCCCGACCGGGCTCGACGCGGTCGACTATGCGCGCGAGGTGGTGTCGCTCGGCGCGGGCGAACTGCTCCTCACCTCCATGGACCGCGACGGCACGAAGAAGGGCTTCGACATCGCGCTGACGCGCGCCGTCGCCGATGCGGTCAGGGTGCCGGTGATCGCCTCGGGCGGCGTCGGCACGCTCGCGCACATGGTGGAAGGAATCCGCGACGGGCACGCGAGCGCTGTGCTTGCCGCCTCGATCTTCCATTTCGGCACGCACACCATCGCCGAGGCGAAAGCGGCGATGGCGGCGGCGGGGATACCGGTTCGCCGCGTTTCGCAATGAACGCGCCGCCGTTTGGGAGGAAACGCGATCGGACCTATTTCCCAGCCCGGGCATGATCTTATCGGAAATCCGGCTCCCACTTTTCGGGATCATGCTCTAAAAGGACCCCGCGAATCCCGGAAAGCCGCCCCGAATGGCCGATTTCACCCTCGAGGACTTGGCAAAGATCATCGCGACTCGGGCGCGCTCCGGCGATCCCGCCTCCTATACGGCGAAGCTCGCGGACGCCGGAATCGGCGCCTGCGCCAAGAAGCTCGGGGAGGAGGCGGTCGAAGCGGCGATCGCCGCGGTCAAGGGCGACCGCGACGGCCTGAAGGGCGAAGCCGCGGACGTGCTTTACCACCTCCTCGTGCTCCTCTACGTGACGGGCGTCCCGTTCGACGCGGTGAAGGGCGAGCTTCAGCGCCGGACGGCGGAAACCGGCCTTGAAGAAAAGGCCCGGCGGAAGGAAACCTGATGGACCAGGTCGCGCGCGCAAACGTTTCGCCCTACCGCGTCTTCCCGATCGAGACGTGGGCGAAACTCCGCGCCGACACGCCGATGACGCTCTCGTCGGCGGAGATCGTGGCGCTCCGCTCGCTCGGCGATCCGGTGTCGCTTGGCGAGGTGGAGCGCGTCTACCTGGCGATCTCGCGGCTTCTCTCCTTCTACGTGACGGCGACGCAGGGTGTCTTCGAGGCGACACGGCGCTTCCTCGGCACCAACGACGCCAAGGTGCCGTTCATCATCGGGATCGGCGGATCGGTCGCCGTCGGCAAGTCGACGACGGCGCGCGTGCTCCGCGAGCTGCTGACGCGCTGGCCGGCCGCGCCCAAGGTCGAGCTCGTCACCACCGACGGCTTCCTCTTCCCGAACGCGGTGCTGAAGGCCGAGGGGCTGATGGAGCGGAAGGGCTTTCCGGAAAGCTACGACGTCGCCGCGATCCTCGCCTTCCTCTCCGAGATCAAGGCGGGGACTTCGCGCGTCTCAGCGCCGGTCTATTCGCATCTCACCTACGACATCGTGCCGGACGAGGCGGTCATTCTCGACCGGCCCGATGTCCTGATCCTCGAGGGGCTGAACGTGCTGCAGCCGCGGGTGTTGCCGAAGGACGGGAAGGCCGTTCCCTTCGTCTCCGACTTCTTCGATTTCTCCATCTATCTCGACGCCGACGAGGAGGCGCTCCGCGCTTGGTACATCGAGCGCTTCATGCGGCTCAAGGAGACCCGCTTCCGCGACCCGAACTCCTATTTCCATAGCTACGCCGATCTTGGCGACGCCGAGGCGGAGCGCGTTGCGACCGGACTCTGGGAGCGCATCAATCTGGTGAACCTCAGGGAGAACATCGTGCCGACGCGGCCGCGCGCCGACCTGATCTTGAGAAAAGACGCCCAGCACGCGGTGAAGGAAGTCGCGTTGAGGAAGCTCTAGCGGATGCTGCGCGAAGCGCTGCAGCCCCGCGAGGCGCGCGACCGCATGATCGTCGCGCTCGACGTCGCAGGCGTCGATGAGGCGCGGCGGCTCGTTGCGACGCTTGCGGGACGCGCGAGCTTCTACAAGATCGGCATGAAACTCGTGTTCGCCGGCGGCCTTGCGCTGATCGACGAGCTGGTTTCGGCAAAGAAGCGCGTCTTCCTCGACATGAAGCTTCTCGACATCGACTTCCAGGTGGCGGGCGGCGTCGGCAGCATCGCCAAGCTCGGCGTCACCTTCACCACCATCCACGCCTATCCGAATGCGATGCTGGCGGCGGTCTCCGCCCGCCCGGCCGGCGGGCCGGGGCTTCTTGCGGTGACCGCGCTCACCTCAATGGACGACGCGGATCTGCGGCGCGCGGGCTATGCCGAAAGCGCGGCGGAACTGGTCGCGCGGCGCGCGGGCGAAGCGAAGGCGGCGGGGATGGACGGGATCGTCTGCTCGCCGCTCGAGGCGGCCGCCGTCAGAAAGGTCGTCGGGCCGGACATGGCAATCGTCACGCCCGGTATCCGCCCGTCCGGATCAGCGGCAGGCGACCAGAAGCGAACGCTTACGCCAGGCGAAGCGATTAGCGCCGGCGCCGACTACGTGGTGGTCGGGCGGCCGGTCACCGCGGCGCCCGACCCGGCGGCCGCCGCCGTCGCCGTCGTGAAAGAGATCGAGAAGGCATTGTAAGGGAGGACGCGTTGGCGAAAGGCTATTGGATCGTGCGCATCGACGTGCGGGACGCTGATGTCTACGGGAAATACATCAAGGCGAACGCCGAGCCGCTTGCGCGCTACGGCGCGAAATTCCTGGCGCGCGGCGGAAAGCAGGAAGCCGTCGAAGGGAAGGCAAGGGCGCGCAACGTGATCCTCGAGTTCCCGAGCTTCCAGGCGGCGCTCGACTGCTTCAACGATCCGAAATACCAGGCGGCGAAAGCGATCCGCGACCCGGTGACCGAGGGCGAGATTCTTGTCCTTGAAGGCTACGACGGACCGCAGCCGAACGCGTGAGAGCAGGCGGCGTGCGTCGATTGAGAGGAGCGCCATGTCGAAGGGCTACTGGGTCCTGAAGGTCGACGCCTCCGACGACGACGCGTTCGCGCGCTATCTTCAGGTCAACGCCGCGCTCCTTGCGCGCTTCGGCGGCCGCGCGCTCAATCGGCGCGGGCCGGTCGAGACGGCCGAAGGCAAGTCGTTCCGCCGCGCGATGATCGAGTTCCCGAGCGCGGAGACGGCGCTGAAATGCCTCGGCGATCCGCAGTTCCTGAAGGACAATCAGCCAGGCGGTCCCGTGAAGTTGCTCGAGATCATCGCGGCCGAGCAGGACGCGCCGCCGGGCCCGTGATGTCGGAACGCTCTCATCAGGCCTTCGTTTCGCGCCGTCTGCCCTTTGCCACCTGGGCAGGATGCTCTTGGAGACGCGGATGAGCGAAACGCCGCCGCTTTCGCCCGATGAGCTGAAGCGCTACGCCCGCCACATCGTGCTCGGCGAAGTCGGCGGCCCGGGGCAGCAGAAGTTCAAGGCGGCGCGCGTGCTCATCATCGGCGCGGGCGGACTCGGCGCGCCGGTCGCGCTCTATCTCGCGGCGGCCGGGATCGGCACGCTCGGCATCGTCGACGACGACGTCGTGAGCCTCTCCAATCTGCAGCGGCAGATCATCCACGCCACCGATCGGATCGGAGCGCCGAAGGTGGAGAGCGCGAAGGCGACGCTCGCCGGCATCAACCCGCATGTCGTCGTCGTCACGCACCAGGCGCGGCTGACGGCTGAGAACGCGAAGGACATCGTCTCCGGCTACGACATCGTCGCCGACGGCTCCGATAATTTCTCCACGCGCTACCTGACCGCCGACATCTGCGCGGGACTGAAGGTGCCGCTCGTCACGGCGGCGGTCGGCCGCTTCGACGGGTCGGTCACGGTGCTCAAGCCCTACGAGGGGGAGAATCCCGGCTACCGCGACGTCTTCCCGGCGCCGCCGCCCGACGGGCTCCTGCCGACCTGCGCGGAGGCCGGCATCCTCGGCGCGCTCACCGGCATCATCGGCTCGATCCAGGCGCTGGAGGTGCTGAAGCTCGTCGCCGGCATCGGCGAGCCTCTGGTCGGGCGGCTGCTGCTTTACGACGGCCTGGCGCAGCGCTTCGACGAGATCCGCTACCGCAGGCGGAAGGTCTGACAGTTTTCCCCTATCGGTAGTATTTATTTCATATACAATCGGCGATTGTCTGACGGTGGCGACGATTCGCTAACTGCCGCCGCCGCAAAGTCGCGCGCGGAGCGAGGCAGGCCGGCCGATGGCGAAGATCGTCCCCTACAAGACCCGGATTCGCGGAAGGGGTTTCGGCGCGCACGCCTTCCAGGGCGGTATGGCCGGGGCGTTTCTCCTTGGCGCGCTTGTCGTCGGCGCCGGCCAGTTCCTGCTCGCCCACGACGGCCCGCTCCTCGCGCTGCCGAAGATCGGGGTTGAGGACACGACGCCGCCGACCGGCGGCGGGACCGGTGCGACGATCGAAGCATCGTTCGCGATATGCGGAGCGGGCCCGCGCATCAATTGCGTGGTCGATGGCGACACGTTCTGGACCGGCGGCATCAAGGTCCGCATCGCCGACATCGACGCGCCGGAGACGCATCCGCCGCGCTGCGAACACGAGGCGGAACTCGGCGCGGCGGCGACGCAAAGGCTCAAGGCGCTTCTGAACGAAGGGCCGTTCGCGCTCAAGACCGAGGGCCGCGACGAGGATCAGTACGGGCGAAAGCTCAGGGTCGTCACGCGCGACGGGCGCTCGCTCGGCGGCGTCCTCGTCAGCGAGGGCCTGGCGCGGGAGTGGACGGGACGACGCATGCCGTGGTGCGGGACCTGACTCACACGCTGACGCGGAGCATGTGATAGGAGCGGGGCGGCAGCCTGCCTCGCAGCGCTCCGTTGCGGAGGGCGATGCCCCTGCCCTTCCTCAGTGCCACGGCGTCGGGTTTTGCCTCCGTGTTCGACGCGCGCAGGTCGGGGTGCGCGAGCGTGACATGCCCGGCGACCGCCTTTGCGGCAAAACCCGTCATCGCGATCTCGATCGCCATCGCCTCCTCCGGATCGCGGTTCACCATGAAGAAGGTGAGCGTGTCGCCGTCGCTGTTCATCACCGCTGATACGTCGAGATAGGGCACGCCCGCCGCGGCCGGCGCGTCGTAGGCCGGGACGTCGACGGCGACCTGAAGCGCCTCGCCGCGGCCGTGGAGCGAGGCGAGCTGGAGCGGATGGTAGATCGTCTGCCGCCAGGCCGGACCGCCGCTTCGCGTGCGGATCGGCGCGATCACGTTCACGAGCTGCGCGATGCAGGCGATCTTCACACGGTCGGCGCGGCGGATGAAGGTGTTCAGGATGGACGCGACGACAAGCGCGTCCTCGAAGGTGAAGGCCTCTTCAAGAAGCGGCGGCGCGACCGGCCAGTCCCAAGTCTTGACGCGCTCCATGTCCGCCCGGCGGTCGTGATACCAGACGTTCCACTCGTCGAAGGCGACATGCACACTCTTTCGCGAGCGCTTCTTCGCCTTCACAGTGTCGGCGACGCTCGCGACCGTCGCGATGTAGCGGTCCATGACGAGCGGCTTCGCCATGAAGTTCAGGAAATCGCCCTCGTTGTTGTCGAAATACATGTGGGCGGAGACGTGATCGACGGCGTCGTAGCATTGGTCGAGCACCGTCGCTTCCCACTCCGGATGTGTCGGCATGAAAGAGCTTGAGCTGCCACAGGCGACGAGCTCGATCTTGCCGTCCACCTGGCGCATCGCCTTGGCGGTCTCGTTGGCGAGGCGGCCGTATTCGAGCGCGGTCTTGTGACCGATCTGCCAGGGGCCATCCATCTCGTTGCCGAGACACCAGAGGCGGACACCGTGGGGCTCCTTGCGACCGTTGCGGGCGCGAAGATCGCTCCAATGCGTGCCGCCCGGATGGTTGCAATATTCGAGCAGGCTGCGCGCCGCGTCGATGCCGCGCGTGCCGAGATTGACGGCGAGCATCGGCTCGGTCCCGACAAGCGCGCACCAGCGGGCGAACTCGTCGGTGCCGAAGGCGTTCGTGTCGCGTGAGCGCCACGCCAGGTCGAGGCGGACGGGGCGCGATTCCCTCGGCCCGACGCCGTTTTCCCAGTCGTAGCCGGAGACGAAGTTGCCGCCCGGATAGCGGACGAGCGGCAGGTCGAGCGCGCGCACGAGATCGAGAACGTCGCCGCGGAACCCGTCCTTGTCGGCGGACGGATGGCCGGGCTCGTAGACGCCGCCATAGACGGCGCGGCCCATGTGCTCCAGGAACGCGCCGTAGATGCGCGGGTCGATCTCGCCGACGGAGAAATCCCGGTCGACCACGATGCGGGCCTTCATCCCGACGCCTCCAGAAAAACGAAGGGCGAGCCTAGCGCCGCAGGGTGAATCGATCCGTACCGGATCGGGCGCCTCGCGCCCGAACCCCTTACCCGGCCGCTTCGCAGCCAGCCTCTCCCATGGGAGAGAGCTCCGCTCTCGCTTAAGCGAAGCTCGGGAGAACGCGGTCCGGCGGCTTGTGCCCGTCCATCCAGGTGCGGATGTTGATGATGACGGTCTCGCCCATGTCGACGCGGCCTTCGAGCGTGGCCGAGCTCATATGCGGCAGGAGCACGACCTTGCCGGACTTCGCCAGCCGGATCAGCTTCGGGTCGACCGCCGGCTCGTGCTCGAACACATCGAGCCCGGCGCCGGCGAGCGCCCCCTCTTCCAGCGCCGAGATCAACGCCGTCTCGTCGATGATGGTGCCGCGCGCGGTGTTCACGATGACGGCGCCCGGCCGCATCAGCTTCAGCCGCCGCGCGGAGAGGAGATGGAAGGTTGCGGGCGTCGCCGGGCAGTTGACGGAGAGGATGTCGACGCGCGCGAGCATCTGGTCGAGGCTTTCCCAGAAAGTCGCCTCAAGCTCTTCCTCGACCCGCGCCTCGACCGGGCGGCGGTTGTGATAATGGATCGAGAGGCCGAAGGCGCGGGCGCGGCGCGCCACCGCCGTTCCGATCCGCCCCATGCCGAGGATACCGAGCCGCTTGCCGCCGATCCTGTGGCCAAGCATCCAAGTCGGCGACCAGCCGTCCCATTTCTGCCCTTCGCGAAGAACCGCCGCCCCTTCCGCGAGGCGGCGCGGCACGGAAAGGATCAGCGCCATCGTCATGTCGGCGGTGTCCTCGGTCAGGACGCCCGGCGTGTTGGTCACGAAAATGCCGCGCTTCACCGCCGCGTCGACGTCGATATTGTCGACGCCGTTGCCGAAATTGGCGATGAGCTTCAGCTTGTCGCCGGCCTGCGCCAGCATCTCCGCGTCGATCCGATCGGTGACGGTCGGGACGATGACGTCGGCCGCCTTCATCGCCTCGACCAGCTCCGCCTGCGTCATCGGCCGGTCGTCGATATTGAGGCGCGTCTGGAAAAGCTCGCGCATGCGGGTCTCAACCGGCTCGGGAAGCCGCCGCGTCACGACCACCAACGGCTTCGATCTCGACATTGGCAGGACACCCTCGCCCGCTTGCGGCCGCTCGCGCGAATACACGCTCTTAACAAAAGGTCTGCTAAACGCAACAAACCGAGACAATGGAGGAGCCCGACTTTGCTCATCCCAGCCGCCAAGCCGACCCGCACACGCCGCCAGCCCTTCTTCGTCCTCGCCGCGCTCGCGCTTTTTGCCGCAGCGACGCTCTCCTTGCCGGGACCCGGCGCCGCCGCTCAGAACCCGCTCCGCGGGACCGGGCTGCCGCTCCCGCGCTTCGTCAGCCTGAAATCCGACGAGGTGAACGTCCGCCGCGGGCCGGGCGAGGAATATGAGGTCGCCTTCAAGTTCGTGAAGGAGGGGCTGCCGGTCGAGATCACGCAGGAATTCGACACTTGGCGGAAGATACGCGATTCGGAAGGCGCCGAGGGCTGGGTCTATCACAGCCTCCTCTCCGGCAGGCGCACGGCGCTCGTCGCACCCTGGGTGAGCGACGGCAACAGCGGGCCCTTCGCCGCTCACGCGGAGCCGGCGGCGAGCGGCGCCATCGTCGCCTATCTGGCGCCGAAGGTGATCGCGGACGTCGACCAGTGCCACGACGGCTGGTGCCGGATCAGCGGACAGGGCTACGACGGGTGGATCGAGCAGGATCGGCTCTGGGGCGTCTATCCGAACGAGGATTTCAAGGAATAGGACGCTTCGCTACTTCCGCTGTTGTCATCCCGGAAGCCGAGCCTGCGAGGCTGTCCGGGACCTATGGCCGCCAAAGCGGACCAGCGAGGCGGAGACGGCGCACCCACTCCTCACGACCGGAGTTCATGGGTCCCCGACCGCGCTCCGCGCATCCGCGATGACATCGGGGAAGGAAAAGGCTGTCAGCGCTTGCGGCGGACGCGCACCACCACCTCGACGGCGGTGATCTCCATGCCCTCGGGCGGCGTCGGCAGACCGGCGATATCGACATGGTCGTCCATGTCGATCAGCCGGCCCTCGCCCTCGACGAAAAAGTGATGGTGGTCGCTGACGTTGGTGTCGAAATACGTGCGGCTGCCGTCGATCGCCACCTCGCGCAGGAGCCCGACCTCGGTGAACTGGTGGAGCGCGTTGTAGACGGTGGCGAGCGACACGCGCACGCCGGCGAGCTCGGCCTCGGCGTGCAGGTCCTCCGCCGAGATGTGGCGGGCCCCTTTGGCGAACAGAATGCGCCCGAGCTCGACGCGCTGACGCGTCGGCCGAAGCCCGGCATGACGCAGTTCCGCCGCCATCCGATCCTCGTCGCCGAGGCCGCGCATCGCCGCGTCCGTCATAGCCCGTCCGAATTGTTGCATTTCTGCGCCACCTTATATGGAATTGACGCATTCGAGACAAGCGGGAGGGCCCGGCTCGGGCGTTTCGCGTGACGGCGGGCTGTGTTAGGTACCGTAACGATCCGTAATCCGACGTGAGCCGGGAGGCCGCTGGAGAGGCATGACTGAGCGTCAGACGCGCTATGAATATGAGGAGCTCCTCGCCTGCGGGCGCGGCGAGCTTTTCGGCGAAGGCAATGCGCAGCTGCCGCTGCCGCCGATGTTGATGTTCGATCGCATCTCGGAGATCTCCGAGACGGGCGGCGAAGCGGACAAAGGCCTCATCCGGGCGCAACTGGCGGTCAGACCCGATCTCTGGTTCTTCTCCTGTCACTTCAAGGGCGATCCGGTGATGCCGGGGTGCCTCGGCCTCGACGCGCTCTGGCAGCTGCTCGGGTTCTTTCTCGGCTGGCTCGGGGGACAGGGTCGCGGGCGGGCGCTCTCCGTCGGCGCCGTCAAATTCTCGGGCATGGTGCTTCCGCACATCAAGCTGGTCGAATACGGCGTCGACCTGAAACGCGTCGTCCGCTCGAAGCTCACGCTCGGGATCGGCAACGGGTGGCTGAAGGCGGATGGCGAGACCATCTATGAGGCGGCGGACCTGAGGGTCGGTCTTTTCAAGACCTGATCTTCGGCACGAGGAGCGGCCAAGGCGCGGCCGACGGCCGATGACGAAAAGGAGATCGCCATGAGACGGGTCGTCGTCTCCGGCATGGGCATCGTCTCTTCAATCGGGAACAGCACGCAGGAAGTGCTGGCCAGCCTGCGCGAGGCGCGCTCCGGCGTCGTCTTCGCCGACAAGTACAAGGAGCTCGGCTTCCGTTGCCAGGTGCACGGCGCGCCGCAGCTCGATCCGACCGGGGTGGTCGACCGGCGCGCCATGCGCTTCCATGGCGGCGGCACCGCCTGGAACCACGTCGCCATGGAACAGGCGATCCGCGACGCAGGGCTTGAGCCCGACGAGGTCTCGAACGAGCGCACCGGCATCATCATGGGCTCCGGCGGCCCGTCTACGCGCACCATCGTGGAGGCGGCGCGGAAAACGATCGAATCCGGCTCGTCCAAGAAGGTCGGCCCCTTCGCCGTGCCGAAATCGATGTGCTCGACCGCCTCGGCGACGCTTTCCACCTGGTTCAAGGTGAAGGGCGTGAACTATTCGATCTCGTCGGCCTGCGCGACTTCGAACCATTGCATCGGCAACGCCTATGAGATGATCCAGTACGGCAAGCAGGACGTGATGTTCGCCGGGGGCTGCGAAGAGCTCGACTGGACGCTCTCCGTACTTTTCGACGGGATGGGCGCGCTTTCCTCCCACTTCAACGAAACGCCGGCCAAAGCCTCGCGCCCCTACGACGTCAATCGCGACGGCTTCGTCATCAGCGCCGGAGCCGGGGTGTTGGTGCTCGAAGAGCTGGAACACGCGAAGGCGCGCGGCGCGCGCATCTATGGCGAGATCACCGGATACGGCGTCACCTCAGACGGCAGCGACATGGTGGCGCCGAGCGGCGAAGGCGCGGCGCGCTGCATGCGCATGGCGCTCGCCAACGTGAAGGAGCCGATCGGCTACATCAACCCGCACGCCACCTCGACGCCGATCGGCGACGAGAAGGAGATCGAGGCGATCCGCGACGTGTTCGGCTCAGGCGACAAGTGCCCGCCGATCTCGGCGACAAAGTCGCTGACCGGACACTCGCAGGGCGCCACCGGCGTGCACGAAGCCATCTATTGTCTTCTGATGATGCAGAACGGCTTCATCAGCGAGAGCGCCAATATCGAGGAGCTCGATCCGAAGTTCGACGACATGCCGATCGTGCGCGAGCGGCGCGACGGGGTCGAGCTCAACACGGTTCTTTCGAACTCCTTCGGATTCGGCGGCACCAACGCGACGCTGGTATTCCAGCGCTACGCCGGCTGAGGACACGAATGGGCAATCTGATGGCCGGCAAGCGCGGCCTGATCATGGGTGTCGCCAACGATCATTCGATCGCCTGGGGGATCGCCAAGCAGCTTGCGGCGGAAGGCGCGGAACTCGCCTTCACCTACCAGGGCGAGCACTTCGGGCGGCGCGTGAAGCCGCTCGCCGCCTCGCTCGGCTCGTCAATGCTCTTTCATTGCGACGTGGAAGATACCGCCTCGATGCAGGCGGTCTTCGATGCGCTGAGGCAGGCTTGGGGGGGCATCGACTTCGCCGTCCACGCGATCGCCTTCTCCGACAAGGCGGAACTCAAGGGACGCTACGCGGAGACCTCGCGCGAGAACTTCGCCCGCACCATGCTGATCTCCTGCTTCTCCTTCACCGAGGTGACGCGGATGGCGGCGAAGCTGATGCCGCAGGGCGGCAGCGTTCTGACCCTCACCTACGGCGGGTCGACCCGGGTGATGCCGAACTACAACGTCATGGGCGTCGCCAAGGCGGCGCTCGAAGCCTCGGTCCGTTATCTCGCAGCCGACTTCGGGCAGCGCGGCATCCGCGTCAACGCGATCTCCGCCGGACCGATCCGCACGCTCGCCGGCGCCGGCGTGTCGGACGCCAGGCTCATGTTCGCCTATCAAAGGGACAACGCGCCGCTCCGCCGCGCGACGACGATCGAGGACGTCGGCGGCGCGGCACTCTATCTCCTCAGCGACCTCGCGCGCGCCGTCACCGGCGCGATCCATTACGTCGATTGCGGTTACAACATCGTGGCCATGCCGCGCCTCGACCTCATGAAGAGCGAGGAGAAAGCGGCGCGCGAGGCCGCGGAATAGGCCAGGTTCGGCGTTCGTAAACGCCGTGTGAATACAACCGGATAAGGGAATTCTTTACGTGAATAGGGCTTTGTTGACCCCGCAGTAGCTGGGGTCGCGTCAATGACCATTCCAAAGTTCCGTGCAGCGATCGTCGTCTTCATCGTCGGGTTCGCGCTCGGGTTGTCCGTCTTCGTCGCGTCACGGCTTTTCGTGCGCTCCGTTCTGAACGGCGATGCGGTCGTTGCGGCCGAGGACGTCGCGTCTCTGCTCGCTCAGAACAAGGCGGTGGAATCGAACGGCGCGTTCTCCTCCATCGTCGAGTACACGTATTTCGATCTCACTGGGAACGTGATCGCGAGCGCCGCGCCGAAGGGGCGTGAATCACAATCGCAATTGAGCGACGCCGAGCGCAGCCGACTCGCCGACGTCGCGCTGAGGCGCGGCAGCGTTATCGACGACACGCCGCTCGTGCCGAGTCTGTTCGGGCTGTCGGAGCCGACGAAGCGGGTGATCGTTCCCGTGGTCAACGGCGGACGAGCGCTCGGGACGCTGCTCGTCGAGGTCGATCAGACGCGGTCGCTCGAAACGCTCACGCGCGCCTTCAGCATCGTCGGGATGGTGACGATCGGTCTGGCGGTGCTCGCGGTGATCGTAGTCGCCTTCGTGGTGACGGCCGGCCGCGGCTTCGGCCGACAGGGCCGGACGTTCGATCCGCGCATGTTGCCTCGCGATCCGCTGACCGATGTGCCGACGCGCTCCGGCCTGACGGCGGCGCTCGAGGACGCGGTTGAGCGCGCGGCGGAGGCCGACCAGCAGGTCGGCCTGATGATCGTCGGCCTCGATGGCTTCCGCGCGGTGAACGACATCTGGGGTCACGCGGCCGGCGACGAGGTGCTGAAGATGGCGGCGGAGCGGCTGCGCGCCTTCGCCAACGGACCGGTCGGCGTGGCGCGCGTCGCCGGCGACGAGTTCGCCGTCATCCTCGAGGGCGATGCAACCCAATCGCTGCACAAGATCGCCGACGACATCCGCAAGGTCATCGGCGAGCCGTTCGAGGTCGAGGGAAGCTCGATCCTACTCGGCGCGTCGATCGGCACGGCGCTCTTTCCGATCAACGCCGAGAGCGGCCAATACCTCTTCCGCGCCGCCGACAGCGCGCTCTCCAAGGCGAAGAAGCTCGGGCGGAACACGCTTGCCGTCTTCGATACGGAGATGCAGGAGCGAATGGAGAAGAAGGCGGCGCTGGAGCGCGACCTTCGACTGGCGCTCGAACGGGAGGAATACGTCGTCTTCTATCAGCCGCAGCTCGACCTCGCCTCCGGGCGGCTGCGCGGCTATGAGGCGCTGGTGCGCTGGGAGCGGCCGGGCGAGGGAATCCTGTCGCCACGCGATTTCCTCGCCGTCGCCGAGGAGACCGGACTGATCCGCGAGATCGGCGACTGGGTGCTTCGCCGCGCCTGCGCGGACGCCGCTTCCTGGCTCGATTCCGGCGTCGTCGCGGTCAACTTCTCGCCGGCGCAGTTCCGCGCTGCGGACGTCGACCAGAGGATCGCCAAGGTCCTGGAAGAGACCGGCCTCGCTCCGAACCGGCTGGAAATCGAGGTTCCGGAGCACATGTTCTTCACGCAGCCGGCCGAGGTCGTCGCCATCCTCAATCGCATCAAGGCGCTCGGCGTGCGTGTCGCCATGGACGATTTCGGCGCAGGCTACACCGGGATGGCGGCGCTCGCGCGCTTCCCCTTCGACAAGATCAAGATCGACCGTTCCTTCGTCAGCCAGCTTACCGAGGACGCCGACGTGGCTGCCATCGTCTCCGCTATCGTCGCGCTCGGCCGCACCTTGAGCGTCGACGTGACCGCGGAGGGCGTCGAGACGCAGGAGCAGGTCACGCTGCTGAAGGCCGCAGGCTGCAGCATCGTGCAGGGTTTCCTCTTCGGCGCGCCGAAGCGCAATACCGACAGCGCGCAGGCGGAAAGCGCATCGGAGGCGCCGGCGCAAGCGGCGAGCGGCTGAACGCCTCGAATTTTCGATGCGAGTTTCACAGCCGGCTAAGGACACGCTGGTATCAAAAGCGGGTGAGGGACGGCCGGACGCCGGGGCAGCGTCCGTGACGAAAGGCGGGGGGAGTTGAAGCAGATCCAGAAGAAGCCGCTCACGACCGCTATCACCCTTGTCCTCGTGGCCGCAGGCGTTCTCGCTTCCGTCTACGGGCTTGGGCAATACGCGATCGGCCGGATGATGCGGGAGGATGCGCTCACCACGGCGGGGCTGTGGTCGCGCTCGCTCGACCGTCACGGCGACCTCGAGGCGACGCTGCAAGCGGCGAGCCCGGAGACCCTGAAGAGCACGCTCCACATCGCCGGCATCGACCGGCTTCTCCTCATTCCTTCCGACCGCGACCCGATCGGCCTGCAGGGGAACGACGCGAGCGCCGAACTCGCCCAGGTCGTCGCCGGCGCCACCGGCTCGACCGAGCCGCTCTATGCGACCGAAAGCGGCGCCTACACGCTCGATTCGGTAAGCTGGCTCGGCCACCGCCCATTCCATAGCTGGGTGATCTTTCCGCCCGAGCGGGCGGGCGCAGCGCGGCTCGCACTGCGCATCGACCAGACCGCGACCACCACCGCCCTGATCTCCTCCTTCGCGCGCGAGGTCATGTTCAGCGGCGGCGTCGCGTTCATCACCTTCGTCTCGTTCATGGCCGGCTTCAGCTACCGGCAGCGGCAGCTCTCCGCAGAGAACGCCGCCATCCGCCACCTCGCGCTGCACGACGAGCTGACCGGACTGCCGAACCGCAAGCGGTTCGAGGAATTCATGGCGGAAACGCTTGCCGGGGTCGAACAGGAGGGGCACAAGGCGGCGCTCTTCGTGCTCGACCTCGATGGCTTCAAGGCGGTCAACGACACGCTCGGTCACCCGGTCGGCGACGGGCTCCTGAAGGCCTGCGGCAAGCGGCTCAAGGCGTCGCTTCGCGGCGGCGACCTCCTCGCCCGGCTCTCCGGCGACGAATTCGCCATCGTGGTGCCGCGGGTCGCCGACCCCGCCATGCTGGCGCCGCTCGCCGAGCGCGTGCTGAACCTGCTCTCCAGTCCCTTCCGTGTCGACGGCCACGAAATCCAGGTCGGCTGCTCGATCGGACTCGCGGTCGCTCCCGATAACGGCTCCGACTTCGAGGCGCTGATGCGCAACGCCGATTTCGCGCTCTACCGCGCCAAGAGCGAGGGCCGCCGCACCTGGCGGTTCTTCGATCCGAAGATGGCGGAGGACCTGGCGAGCCGGCGCACGCTCGAAGACGGGCTCCGCCATGCGCTGGAGAACGATCACTTCCAGCTCGTCTATCAGCCGCAGGTGGAGCTCGCGACCGGCAGGGTCATCGGCTACGAGGCAATGCTCAGATGGCGGCTCCCCGGCAAGGGACTCGTGCCCGCCGCCGTCTTCGTTTCGATCGCCGAGGAGACGGGGCTCGTCGTTCCGATCGGCGAATGGGTGATCCGGCAGGCGGCGCGCGACTGCGAGCTGCTGCCCGCCGATCGCCGGGTGGCGATCAACCTCTCCGCCACGCAGCTCAAGCGCGACGGCATCGAGGCCTTCATCCTCGACACGCTGAAGATCCACAAGATTCCGCCCGGCCGCATCGAGATCGAAGTCAACGAGACGATCCTCGGTCGCAACGAGACCGCGGCATTCGAGAGGCTCGCGGCGATCCGCGACGCCGGCGTGCGCGTGGTCATGGATTCCTTCGGCGTCGGCACGCTGTCGCTCGGCCTGCTCTCCCGCTACTCCTTCGACAAGATCAAGATCGACCGCTCGTTCCTGATGAACATCGACGAGCAGAAGAGCGCGGCGGTGCTCGCCGCCGTCTGCAGCCTCGGCCATTCGCTCGGCTTCAAGGTCGCCGGACAGGGTGTGGAGACGATCGAGCACGCGCAGCTCCTGCGCGCCGCCGGCTGCACCGAGGCGCAAGGCTACTACTTCGCGCCGCCGATGCCGCTCGAGCAGATCCTGAAAGCGGAGGCGGAGGAGAAAATGCCTGCCCTGGCGCGAAGCGCCTGAACCGCGAACCTTGCAAAAGAAAAAGGGCGCCGCGGGGCGCCCTTCTTGTTCGCGGAGGCGGGATGCCGGTCAGGCGGCGGCGTCGTCGCTCTTGATCTCCAGGCCGGTCTTCTGGTCGACGACCTTCATGGAGAGCCGCACCTTGCCGCGGTCGTCGGAGCCCATGAACTTGACCCAGACCTTGTCGCCCTCGTTCACCACGTCCTTGACGTTGGCGACGCGGTGCGGCGCGAGCTGCGAGACGTGCACGAGCCCGTCACGCGAACCGAAGAAGTTCACGAAAGCGCCGAAGTCGACGATCTTCACCACCGTGCCCTGATAGATCACGCCGGGCTCCGGCTCCGCCGCAATGCCCTGGATCCACTTCATGGCGGCCTTGATCGACTCCGCTTTCGCGGAGGCGATCTTGATGGTGCCGTCGTCCTCGACGTTGATCTTGGCGCCGGTCTTCTCGACGATCTCGCGGATCACCTTGCCGCCCGTTCCGATGACCTCGCGGATCTTGTCGACCGGGATCTTGATGACCTCGATGCGCGGCGCGTGCTCGCCGAGCTCGGCGCGGGCATGGCCGAGCGCCTTCGACATCTCGCCGAGGATGTGCAGGCGCCCATCCTTCGCCTGGTCGAGCGCCACCCTCATGATCTCCTCGGTGATGCCCTGGATCTTGATGTCCATCTGCAGCGAGGTGACGCCGTTCTCGGTGCCGGCAACCTTGAAGTCCATGTCGCCGAGGTGATCCTCGTCGCCGAGAATGTCGGAGAGCACGGCGAAGCGTTCGTCCTCCTTGATCAGGCCCATGGCGATGCCGGCGACCGGCGCCTTCAACGGCACGCCGGCGTCCATCAGCGCGAGCGAGGTGCCGCACACCGTCGCCATCGAGGAGGAGCCGTTGGATTCGGTGATCTCGGAGACGACGCGGAGCGTGTAGGGGAACTCGTGGCTGGCCGGCAGGATCGGGCGGATGGCGCGCCAGGCGAGCTTGCCGTGGCCGATCTCGCGGCGGCCGGGCGAGCCCATGCGGCCGGTCTCGCCGACCGAGTAGGGCGGGAAGTTGTAGTGCAGCATGAAGGCGACCTTGTAGGTGCCCTCGAGGCTGTCGATCATCTGCTCGTCCTCGCCGGTGCCGAGCGTGGCGACCACGAGCGCCTGCGTCTCACCGCGGGTGAAGAGCGCGGAGCCGTGCGCGCGCGGCAGCACGCCGACTTCGGAGAGGATCGGGCGCACGGTCTTCAGATCGCGCCCGTCGATGCGCTTGCTGGTGTCGAGGATGTTCCAGCGCACGATCTTCGCCTGCAGCTCCTTGAAGACGCCGGCGACCTGCTCCTTGTCGAAGCGCGGCACGGCGCCCTCCGGAAAGAGCGCCGCCATCACCCTCGCCTTCACCGCGTCGACGGCGGCGTAGCGCTCCTGTTTGACGGTGTGCTTGTAGGCCTCGCGGAGCTCGGTCTCGCCGATCTCCAGCACCGCCTTCTCGATCTCGGTGACGTCGTGCTGCTGGAAGTCGCGCGGCTCCTTGGCGGCGCGCTCGGCGAGCTTGATGATCGCTTCGATCACCGGCTGGAATCCGCGATGGCCGAACATGACGGCGCCGAGCATCACGTCCTCGGAAAGCTCATGCGCCTCCAACTCCACCATAAGCACGGCGTCGGCCGTGCCGGCGACGACGAGGTCGAGCTGCGACTGCTTCACGTCCTCCACCAAGGGATTGAGAACGTAGTTGCCATTCATGTAGCCGACGCGGGCGCCGCCGATCGGGCCCATGAAGGGGACGCCGGAAAGCGTCAGCGCCGCGGAAGCCGCGACGAGACCGACGATGTCGGGGTCGTTCTCAAGATCGTGCGAGAGAACGGTGACGACGACCTGCGTGTCGTTCTTGTAACCGTCGGCGAAGAGCGGCCGGATCGGCCGGTCGATCAGGCGCGAGGTCAGCGTCTCCTTCTCGGTCGGGCGACCCTCGCGCTTGAAGAAGCCGCCCGGGATGCGGCCGGCGGCGTAGTAGCGCTCCTGGTAGTTCACGGTGAGCGGGAAGAAGTCCTGGCCGGGCTTCGGCTCCTTCATGGAGACGACGGTCGCGAGAACCGTGGTCTCGCCGTAGCTGGCGAACACGGCGCCGTCGGCCTGGCGGGCGACGCGCCCGGTTTCGAGCACGAGCTTCCGCCCGCCCCAGTCGATCTCGACTTTCTGCGTATCAAACATGCCTTGTCCTTTCATCGGCAAGCAGGACAGGCCATGCGCAAGACGGCCGGGCGCTCAGCCGCTGGAATCCAGCGTCGGAGCGACCGGCGATCCTGCCATGGCCATTCCTGCGTTCATCGGACGGTGCGACCCGCGATTTCGTCGTCGGGTGCAAGCGCCATGCGCCTAGCGGCGCAGTCCGAGGCGCGTGATGAGCGCCTGATAGCGCCCGGAGTCCGTCGTCTTCAGGTAGTCGAGAAGGCGACGGCGCTGCGAAACGAGCTTCAGGAGGCCGCGACGCGAATGGTTGTCCTTCACGTGGCTCTTGAAATGCTCGGTCAAATTGGAAATGCGCTCCGACAGGATGGCCACCTGCACTTCGGGCGACCCCGTGTCGCCTGATTTCGTAGCGTATTCCTTGATCAATTCCTGTTTTCGATCGGTCGTGATCGACATCGGTCATCCTCAATTTTCTGTGCCGGGCCGCTCACGCTGACCGGCGAGATTGAACACGCGCTTGGGATTGAAGGCGCCCTTGTCCACCTCGCCGAGCGCGACGGGCAGACCGCCGAATATCGCGTAAGCCGGGCCGGACATGACGGGCGCATCCCGTCCTCTCAGGATGACGGCCTGGCCACGTCTTAGCCTTGCCGCATCCCGCTCGGTCATGGCGAGCGCCGGGATGTCGTCCAGCGCCGTCGCAACCGAGAGCAGAGCCTCCTCGGCCCCAAGGCCGCCGGAAGCACCGGCCTTATGGCGCAACTCCTCCAGCTTTTCCAGCGAAATCATGTCGGCTTCGCGGAACGGCCCTACCGCCAGCCGGCGGAGCGCGACAACGTGGCCGTGCGTCGAAAGCCGCCGCCCCATGTCGCGGGCGAGCGCCCTCACGTAGGCGCCCTTGCCGCATTCCGCCAGGAAGACGGCGTGATCGCGATCGGGGCATTCGAGCAGCTCGAGCCGGTGGATGACGATCTCGCGCGCCTCAAGCTCCACCTTCTCGCCCTCGCGCGCGAGGTCATAGGCGCGCTCGCCGGCGATCTTGATCGCGGAGAAGCGCGGCGGAACCTGCTGAATCGCGCCGCTGAATTCCGGGAGGACGGCGCGAATCTCGCTTTCGCCCGGCCGGACGTCGGACGTGAAAGCGACCGGCCCTTCCGCGTCGTCGGTCGTCGTCTCCTCGCCGAAGCGGACGGTGAAGCGGTAGATCTTGCGGCCGTCCATGACGAGGCTGACGGTCTTCGTCGCCTCGCCGAGCGCGATCGGGAGCGAACCGGAGGCGAGCGGATCGAGGGTGCCGGCGTGACCCGCCTTGGCGGCGTCGAAGAGACGCTTCACCCGCGCCACGGCCTCGGTCGAGGTCATGCCGACCGGCTTGTCGAGCACGAGCCAGCCGTCGACCTTCCTGCCCTTGTCGCGCCGGCCCATCAGCCTTCGTCCTCGTCGTCGTGCTTATTCTTTGCCTGAGCATGATCTTGTCCGAAAGCCGGTTCCCACTTTTCGGGATCATGCTGCAGATCGCGTGCGACCTCGGGCGAGCGCAGAAGAGCATCGATGCGCGCATCGTCCTCGAAGCGCGTGTCAAGGTGGAATTTCAGGTCGGGCATCATGCGCATCTGGCGGAGCGCCGGCGTGATCTTGCCGCGCAACGAACGCGCATGGAGGTTCAGCGCCCTTATCAGCGCTTCGGAATCCGCACCCGCCAGCGGCGCGACAAGCGCCGTCGCGTGCTTCAGATCGGCCGACATCCGCACTTCGGCGAAGGAGAGGAGCACGCCGTCGAACTCCACGCCCGCCTCGCCACGCGAAAAAACTTCCGCAAGCGCATGGCGCACAAGCTCGCCGACGCGGAGCTGGCGCTGTGAGGGCCCTTTGTTGGTATGGGTTCTAGGCGACATAAAACTTCCATGTGGTCTTCTTACGCTGCCCTGCTGGTCCAGAGTCGCTCCAGCGCAAGTCCAGCCAGTAGCTCCACATCGGACACTCTTTGCCGCAAATGTAGACTTGCCTCTGAAACGTCACACCGGGATTGAGTGTTTGATCCAGTAAGATCACCGGTGATAGTCTCGATTCTGGGTTTTCCCCGCTATAGAACCAAGGCCACGATCGTCCGTAAATATGATCAACGTATATAGTTCTACTGGAGCAATTCCTGATCGTAAGCTGTACGAAATGACCAGAGACATATTCCTCGAAGTAAGGAGATGGGCGCTTTTCATTCTGACCGAGCTGCTCAATCTCAACCGAGACTGGCCGCTCGCGGCTTCTCAAATATATGGTAACAGAAGCGAGCAAGCCTAAGAGGCCGATTAGCCATCCAACCGCCTCCTTGGACAATACAAGGGTCTGCAGCACTTCTCTCAGAGAAAGAGTTCCCCTATAGCGACTACAGCGTGCGCGCGATCTCCTCGACGCGGTAGCATTCGATCACGTCGCCGACGCGCATGTCCTCGTATTTCTCGAAGGCCATGCCGCACTCCTGTCCGGCCGGGACCTCACGCACCTCGTCCTTGAAGCGCTTCAGCGTCGAAAGCTTGCCTTCGTGGACGACGACGTTGTCGCGGATCAGACGCACGCTCGCGCCGCGCTCGACCTTGCCTTCGGTGACACGGCAGCCGGCCACCTTGCCGGCCTTGGAGATGTTGAAGATCTCCAAAATCTCGGCGTTGCCGAGGAAGGTCTCGCGCCGCTCCGGCGAAAGCAGGCCGGACATCGCCTTCCTGATGTCATCCACCAGGTCGTAGATGATGTTGTAGTAGCGGATCTCGATGCCTTCGCGCTCGGCCGCGTCGCGCGCCTGCGCATTGGCGCGAACGTTGAAGCCGATGATCGGGGCTTCGGAGGCGGCGGCAAGGCTGACATCCGATTCCGTGATACCGCCGACGCCGGCGTGCATGACCTGCGCCGCCACCTCTTCTGTGCCGAGCTTCTCCAGGGCCTGCACGATCGCCTCGACCGAGCCCTGCACGTCGCCCTTGATCAGGATCGGGAAGAGGCTCTTTCCCTGTGTGCCGAGGCGGCTCATCATCTGCTCGAGCGAGCCGCGCAGGCCAGCGGCGTGCGCCGCCGACTTCTCGCGCTTCAGATGCTGACGGTATTCGGTGACCTCGCGGGCACGCGCTTCGCTCTCCACCACGCCGAGCCGGTCGCCCGCCTCCGGCGTGGCCTGGAAGCCGAGCACCTCGACCGGGGTCGAGGGACCGGCTTCGCGTACCTGTTCGCTGCGATCGTCGATCAACGCGCGCACGCGGCCCCACTCGGCACCGGCGACGATGATGTCGCCGACGCGCAGCGTGCCGCGCTGCACGAGCACGGTCGCCACCGGACCGCGGCCGCGATCGAGCTGCGCCTCGACGACGATGCCCTCCGCCGGGCGGTCGGGATTGGCGCGGAGATTCAGGATCTCGGCCTGCAACAGAATCGATTCCAGCAGCTTGTCGAGATTGGTGTGCTTCAGCGCCGAGACCTCGACGTCGAGCGTCTCGCCGCCCATCGATTCCACCACGATCTCGTGGCTGAGCAACTCGGTGCGGACGCGGCTCGGATCGGCGCCCTGCTTGTCGATCTTGTTGATCGCCACGATCATCGGGACGCCGGCAGCGCGCGCGTGATTGATCGATTCCACCGTCTGCGGCATCACGCCGTCGTCGGCGGCGACCACCAGCACGGCGATATCGGTCGCCTGCGCGCCGCGGGCGCGCATGGCGGTGAACGCCTCGTGGCCGGGCGTGTCGATAAACGTGATCTTCTGCCCGTTCTTCTCGATCTGGTAGGCGCCGATATGCTGGGTGATGCCGCCGGCCTCGGTGGCGACGACATTGGCCTCGCGGATAGCGTCGAGCAGCGAGGTCTTGCCGTGATCGACGTGGCCCATGATGGTGACGACGGGCGGACGCGGCTTCAGCGTCTCTTCCGGGTCCGGCGCGTCGAAAAGCCCTTCCTCGACGTCGGCGGCGGCAACGCGGCGCACGTTGTGCCCCATCTCCTCGGCAACGATCTGCGCGGTGTCGGCGTCGAGCACGTCGGTGATCTTGACCAGCTGGCCGTCCTTCATGAGGAGGCGGATCACGTCGACCGCGCGCTCGGCCATGCGGTTCGCCAGATCCTGCACGGTGATGGCTTCCGGAATAACGACGTCGCGGACGATCTTCTCCTGCGTCGGCGTGAAGCCGTGCAGCTGGCGCTGCTGCTTCTCGCGCTTGCGGCGCACGGAGGCGAGCGAGCGCTCGCGCTCGCTCTCGGAGGCCTCGAGCGCATTGGTGACGGTCAGGCGGCCGCGTTGGCGCGCGCCACCCGGGGCGGCCTTGGTCCGCGTCGGCTTCGGCGCCTCAAGGCGCTTCGGGCGAAGCGCCGGACGCACGCCGGCCGGAGCGCTCACGGTCGTCTCGGTGCGCGCGGCGGGCGCAACTTCTTCGCCGAGACGGCGGCGCGCCTCGTCCTCGCCGCGGCGACGGGCCTGCTCTTCGTACTGTTTGCGGGCTTCCTCTTCGGCCTGGCGCCGCTCCGCCTCGGCGCGCTCGCGCGCCAGACGGCCATCCTCTTCGGCGCGCTGGCGCGCCTCGATCTCGGCCTGCTTGCGCTCCTCGGCCTCACGCACGCGCGCTTCGGCAAGCGCATGGGCGCGCGCGTCGCGCTCCTCGTCGGTGAGGGTGCGCAACACAACACCGCCGGAGCGCGGCCGCGGCGGCGGCTGCGGGACCTCCACGTCGGGCTTGCGCTGGCTGACGCGCGGACGCGCGGTCTCGACCGGGGCGACCGGCGCCTCCTCCACAACCGGGGCGGACTCCGCCCGTTCCCCCGATCCGGGGGCGCGGCGGCGCTTGCGCTCGACCGTGACGGCCTTCGAACGGCCGCCGGAGAAGCTCTGGCGCACCGTATCGGTGTCGCGCTTCAGCGAAAGCGGCTTCCGCCCAACGCGCAACGTCTTGTCCTTACTCGTCGTATCGCTCATCCACCAATCCCAAGGGCTCGGCCGCCCGCTCTCCCGCCTCGCCGGCGCTCACGCCAGAGTAGTGCTGGAGGCGGTTGGCCGCTTCCACGAAACTTCCGCCAGCCGGGCCCTGAAGCACGGCTGCATGTATCACATCTGGCCGGCCGATTGCCAAACCCAATTCCGCCGCGCTGAAGAAGCGGATAACGGGGATCGGCACGGCCGAGCCAAAGCGCCGCGTCACCGCCTGCATGATCTTGCGGACGCCGTCGGCGGCGGCATCGGAGGCGATCACGAGCGCAGCCAGCCCCTCGTTCGCGATCGCCGCCTCCACCTTGGAAAATCCGGCAAGCACCGCGCCGGCCTTGCGCGCCAGACCAAGACGGCCGAGCGCATGCTCCTTGAGCCGCGCGGCGACCTGGTCGGGGAGATCGGCGGGCGGCCGCAATTGCTCTTTCAGGCCGCGTGAAAATACGTTCCTCTTCACCGCCTCGGCGACCGCCCCGCGCGTCGCGCCGACCCAGATGCCACGGCCGGGAAGCCGCGCCTTCAAATCGGCGACGACCGTCCCGTCGGGCGCGGCGACGAAGCGGATCAACTGGCTTTCCGGCAACACGGCGCGCGCGACCGCGCACATGCGCGTGCGGCCCTCGCGGCGCTTGTTCGCGGCCTCCTTGTCCTTCAGCGCTTCCGTCAAACGGCGGCGGCCTCCGTCTCAGCGGGCGCGGTCTCCTCAGCCGGCGGCGGCGCGAGATCGGCCTCGGTGACGAGCCCAGCCTTCAGCCGCGCCGCCATCACGATCGCCTCCGCCTCCTCGCGCGAGACCTCCATGCCCGAAAATGCACCTTCGAAGCGCTTGCTCTCGCCGTCCTTGCGCTCGGTCCAGCCGACGAGGTCGTCGGCGGCGCAATAGGCAAGGTCCTCAAGCGTCTTGATGTCGTTCTTGCCGAGCGCAACCATCATCGAGGTGGTGATGCCGGGAACCTCGCGGATCGAATCCTCGACACCGAGCTTCTTGCGCTCCTCGTCCTGCTCGGCCTCGATCTTCTCCAGATACTCGCGCGCCCGCGCCTGCAACTCCTCGGCGGTCTCGTCGTCGAAACCTTCGATCGAAGCGATCTCGTCGCGCTCGACGAAGGCGATATCCTCGACGCTCGCGAAGCCCTCGGAAGCGAGGAGCTGCGCCACCATCTCGTCGACGTCGAGCGCCGTCATGAAGAGCTGCGAGCGCTCCTGGAACTCCTTCTGCCGGCGTTCCGATTCCTCGTCTTCGGTCAGGATGTCGATATCCCAGCCGGTCAATTGCGAGGCAAGCCGCACGTTCTGGCCGCGGCGGCCGATGGCGAGCGAAAGCTGGTCATCGGGGACGACCACCTCGATGCGCTCCGCCTCCTCGTCGAGCACGACCTTGGTCACCTCGGCCGGCTGCAGCGAATTGACGATGAAGGTCGCGGCATCCGGGTTCCACGGGATGATGTCGATGCGCTCGCCGGCGAGCTCGCCGACCACCGCCTGCACGCGGCTGCCGCGCATGCCGACGCAGGCGCCGACCGGATCGATCGAGGTGTCGTGCGAGACGACCGCGATCTTGGCGCGCGACCCGGGGTCGCGGGCGACCGACTTCACCTCGATGATGCCGTCGTAGATCTCCGGCACTTCCATGGTGAAGAGCTTCTTCATGAATTCCGGATGCGTGCGCGAGAGGAAGATCTGCGGCCCGCGTTGCTCGCGGCGGACGTCGTAGACATAAGCGCGCACGCGGTCGCCATAGCGGAAGGTCTCGCGCGGGATCATCTCGTCGCGGCGGATGATCGCCTCGCCACGGCCGAGATCGACGATGACGTTGCCGTATTCGACGCGCTTGACCGTGCCGTTGACGATCTCGCCGATCCTGTTCTTGTAATCCTCGGTACTGGCGGTCGCGCTCGGCCTCGCGCACCTTCTGCATGATGACCTGCTTCGCCGACTGGGCGGCGATGCGGCCGTAATCGAGCGGCGGCAGCGGCTCGGAGATGTAGTCGCCGACCTGCGCCGCCGGGTTCCTGCGGCGCGCGTCCTCGACGGAGATCTGCGCCGAATCGTTCTCCACCGTCTCGACCACCTCGAGCAGCCGCTGCAGGCGGATCTCGCCGGTCTTCTCGTCGATCTCGGCGCGCACGTCCGTCTCTACGCCGTAGCGCGACTTCGCCGCTTTCTGGATCGCATCCTCCATGGCGCCGATGACGATGCGGCGATCGATCGTCTTCTCGCGCGCGACCGCGTCGGCGATCTGCAGGAGTTCCAGTCTATTTGCACTGACAGCCATTTTGCTTCAGCTCCATTCGCGTCAGATTTCTTGTCCAACCCGCTCGGCCTTCTCGGCCGGCTTGGCGGCGCGGAGCGCCGATCTCACCAATGCATCGGTCAAGACCAGCCGCGCCTCGCCGATCGATTCGATCGGCAGCCACACATCCGAGTCCGCCGACATATCGACGAGCCGCATGCCCGCCGCTCCGTCCTTCACGCCGAGGAGGACGCCGCGGAAGCGCTTGCGCCCGTCCACCGCTACGTCCATCTCGACCTTCGCCTCGTGCCCCGCCCAGTTCTCGAAGTCCTTGGAGCGGGTCAGCGGCCGGTCGATGCCGGGGGAGGAAATCTCCAAATGGTATTCGCGGTTGATCGGATCGGCGACGTCCATCGCCGGCGAGACGTTGCGCGACAGAAGCTCGCAATCCTCCACCGTCATGGTGCCGTCGGGCCGCTCGGCCATGATCTGCACGGTCATGCCGTTCAGCCCCGACACCTTGACGCGCACCAAATCGTAGCCGAGATCGTTGGCGATCGGCTCCACGATATGGGCGATGCGGGCGTCAAGCCCCGTCTCACGCGTCAGACGTCGGTTGTCCATTCATCCCCTCGCCCGGCTGCAGCCCCAACGGGCCCTCGGGCAACAAAAAAGGCGGGCCCCGCAGGACCCACCCTCGATTTGGATTCGAGATGTGTTGAACGGTGATATAAGCGCCAGGATTGCTCGTTGCAAGCAGAAGATCGGCCCAGAAGGGCCGCAAAACCGCGGATTCGATCAAAGATGGCTCACGTTCGCACGCTGCGCGGCCTCGCCGCGCTCTTCGCCCTCGGCGCGCTACTTCCCGGCGGCGCGCCGGCAGCGGCCGCCGTGGATTTTCCCACCGTGGTCCGACAGATCCTCGACGGCCAGACCGACGGCCGCATCGCCAACATGGGCGCCTCCCAGAAGAGCGCCATGATCGCCTGCGTCATCGGCGCGCTCGACCCGCTTCCGGCCGGACGCAAGCGCTACGTCGTGGAAGGCGCCGACTTCGGCCAGCAGCAGCACCGCTTCGGCGAGGTGGTCAACGAGAACCATGCCAAGTGGAAGCAGGCTATCGCCAACGCCTGCGCCAAGATTGCGCTGCAAACACCCGGCGCGCGCGACGTGGACCACGTCGGCACGCATTAGGCCGCGTCGCCGGTTCAGGTAAACTAGGCGAACGCCAGCATCGCCGCGGCGAGGTCTTCGATCGCCGTGCCGACGGATTTGAAGAGGGTGATCTCTTCCTCGGATTTGCGCCCTTCAACCTTGCCGCGGCAAAGGTCGAAGAGGTCGCCGCGAATATCGGATTCGCGAATGACGCCGGCCTCGAGCGGCTGCACGATGTCACCCGCCTCGTGAAGCGCGCCTGAGCGCGTGTCGACGAAGACGTGCGCGCGCTTCACGGCATCGTCGTCGCATTCGCGCATGCTCGGCGTGTAGCCGCCGACGAGATCGAGATGCACGCCGGGCTTGAGCCACGCGCCCTTCACGAGCGGCTCGGCGGAGAGCGTCGCGCAGGAGACGAGGTCGGCCGCCCGCACCGCGGCTTCGAGATCGCGCGCGGCCGCGACCGAATAGGTACGGCCAGCAAGCTTTCCGGCGAGTTCCTCGGCGCGCGAAGGATTGCGGTTCCAGACCAGAACCTCGTCGATCGGGCGCACACTCGCATGCGCTTCGATCAGGTAGGGCGCGAGCGCGCCGGCACCGACCATCACGAGACGGCGCGCGCCCTCAGCGGCGAGATGAGAGGCGGCGAGGGCCGAGGCGGCGCCCGTTCGCCACAAGGTCAGCGCCTGCCCATCGATCGCAGCGCACGGCGCGCCGGTCGCGCCGTCCATGAGAAGATAAGTGCCCATCACCGTCGGCATGCCGCGTACGGAATTGCCGGGATAGAGCGAAACGACCTTCACGCCGAGGAAGTCGGCGCTTCCGTCGTCCTTGGTCCAGGCCGGCATCAGAAGCAGCGTCGCGGTGGGCTCGCCCGGCCTTTCGATCGGGTGATGGTGGCGCGTCGGCGCCTCGATCTCGCTCCGGAAGGCGCGGCGGAGCGCTTCGATCAGAGCGGGGAACGTAAAGGCGCGCGCAAGATCCTCGGCGGAGACGACGCGCATCCGGCGCTCAGCCGCCTCCGGGGCGCGGCAGGAAGCCGGCGGTTCCGGGTGGCGGGGCGTTCGACGCCACGCTCGCCTGCCGTTCGGCGTGGGCCGGGAAGAAGGCAGCCGCGTCGCGGCGCGCTCGTTCGCGCCGCCGCTGCCTGAGCTGGCTCGTCCAGGCGACAAGACCGCCGACGAGCGCGCCGAGCACGAAGAGGATGAAGGCCAGCTGGTAGAGCGGCAGGTCGAACTTCAGGATCGGATCGGCGGCGTCGAAGGGGTTCAGATGCACGGTCACGCTCTGGCCGTTGGCGACCGCAAGGGCCAGGATTGCGGCCAGGATCGGAAGCAGGACGGCCCACTTCAGCACAGTTCCGAACGTGCGGAGCAACTCACCCTCCGGTGGTATTCAGCCGCTCCCGCATGTCCTTCCCGGTCTTGAAGAAGGGCACGTATTTCTCCGACACGATCACCTGCTCGCCGGTGCGGGGATTGCGGCCGGTGCGGGCCGGGCGGTTCTTCACCGAAAACGCCCCGAAACCGCGGAGCTCCACCCTGTCGCCGTGCGCAAGCGCCGATACGATCTCCTCCAGGATGGCGTTGACGATATGCTCGACGTCGCGCTGAAAGAGATGCGGGTTGCGCGACGCAATCCGCTCGATGAGCTCCGACTTGATCACCGCTTGGCCCCCTAGCGATCGGATCGCCCGAAAAGCGGAGCCTGCCAAACGGATAGAAGACCGTCAACTGTAAGTCGGCGCGGCAAAATTCCGGCCGAGCCCGCCTCTGCTCCGACGAGTTGCGCCAGCCCCGCCAGCGCGTTCGTCTGGAACATGGAGAAATAGGACTCGTCTGGCTTCCATTCCTTGAGCGGCAAATCCTCCGAAACGTCCTTTGCCGAGGCGAGCCAGGCGCGCGCCTCCGGATCACCGCCGACGGCATCGATGAGCTTCAAGCGGAGCGCCTGGCGGCCGGTGTAGATGCTACCGTCGGCGAGCCGGCGTGCGTCAGCCGCCGGCAGATTGCGGCGCTCGGCGACGAGGCCGACGAACCAGTCGTAGGTGTCGTCGATCACGGATTTCAGCATCGCCGTGGCGGCCGGATCGGGGGGGCCGAAGATCGAGGGCTCGCCTTTTAGTGGTGCGCTCTTCACCTCCTCGTATTGGACGCCGAGCTTCTGCAGAAGCTCCTCGAAGTGCCCGAACTGGAAGATCACGCCGATCGAACCGGTGATGGCGGTCTCGCGCGCTACGATATGGTCGGCGGCGATGGCGGTCATGTAGGCGGCGGAAGCGCCGAGCCCGTCGATCACGGCGACGACCGGCTTCTTCTCCGAGGCGCGGCGGACAGCATTATAGAGCGCCTCGCCGCCCGAGGCGGCGCCGCCGCCGGAATCGATGTGAAGCAGGATCGCCTTCACCGAGCTCGCCTTGGCGGCGCTGTCGATCACTTTGACCGCATCCGGACGCGTGGTGATGAAGCCGTCGACCTTGATGTCGGCGACCTGGCCGTGGGCGGCGGCGCCAATGCCGTCCTGGTTCCACGCAAGGCTCGCACCGGCGGCGATCGCCACGGCGAGGATCACGAAGGCGGCGATCCGCCAGAAGCTCGCGCGCCGGCGGAGACGCCGCCGCTCCAGGATTGCTTCGGTATCCATCGCATCGCTCTCCAGGGTTTCAGCCGAAAGAGGGCTGAGAACATGCCTTCGTGGTGCCGTCATGGCGCCAGAAGTCATTGAGTTTGCTCAAGGTCCGCGGCGGACCACTAGCGCGGCGGCGGGCCGGGGGCAAGGCGGGCTGCGCGATCACGGCCGCACGGCTGCGGACGAACGCGATCCTGTCCTGGTCCGCGCCGCGCCCGCTCTGCTAGCTTCCGCGCCCATGAACCAGCGCGAGCCGGGCGAGTTGCCTCCCCAACCGGGCGCCGGGTCGGGCGCCGACGCGTCCACCCGCGTCACGCCGATGATGGAGCAGTATATCGAGATCCGGGCCGCCAACCCGGACTGCCTGCTTTTCTATCGCATGGGGGATTTCTACGAGCTCTTCTTCGACGACGCGGCGGCTGCCTCGCGTGCGCTCGGCATCGCGCTCACCAAGCGCGGCAAGCACCTCGGCGACGACATCCCGATGTGCGGCGTGCCGGTGCACGCCGCCGACGATTATTTGCAGAAGCTGATCGCGCTCGGCTTCCGCGTCGCCGTCTGCGAGCAGATCGAAGACCCGGCCGAGGCGCGCCGTCGCGGCTCGAAGACGGTGGTCCGGCGCGCGGTGACGCGGCTCGTGACGCCGGGCACCATCACCGAGGATCGGCTCCTCAATTCGAACCGCAACAACTACCTCGCCGCGATCGTCAGAAGCGCCGCGAGCGACGGCGCCGACCGCCATGCGCTCGCCTGGATCGACATCTCGACCGGCGAGTTCCGCATGAGCGAATGCGCGCCGGGCGGCCTTTCCGCGGCGCTCGCGCGAATCGAGCCGCGCGAAATCCTGCTTCCCGAGCGCGCCGCGGAAGACGCTGCCATGCGCGCGATCGTCAGCGCAGGCGGGGCGGCGCTGACACCGCTGCCGGCGGCGTTCTTCGACGCGGCCCTGGCGGAAGCGCGGCTCGCCGGGCTCTTCGGCGTCAAGACGATGGAATCCTACGGCGGCTTCAGCCGCGCGGAGCTTTCGGCCGGCGCCGCGCTCATCGCCTACGTGGAGAAGACGCAGATCGCCAAGCGTCCGCCAATCGAGCCGCCGAAGCGGGTGAGCGACCGCGAGACCATGCGCATCGACGCGGCGACGCGCGCCAATCTGGAGCTTTTCCGCGCGATCTCGGGCGGCCGCGAGGGGACGCTCCTTGCCGCAATCGACCGCACAATGAGCGCGGCCGGATCACGGCTCCTGGCGGAGCGACTGGCGAGCCCGCTTTGCGACCCGGCCGAGATCGACCGGCGGCTCGACGCCATCCAATTCTTTCTCGAAGAACCGGCGCTTCGCGGCGGGATTCGAGAAGGCCTCGCCGGCGTTCCGGACATGCTGCGCGCGCTTTCGCGGCTCGGGCTCGACCGCGGCGGCCCGCGCGACCTCGACATGATCCGGGCCGGCCTCGAAGCCGCCGAAGAAATACATCTCAAGTTGCAGGAAGCGGATCATGGCGAAAACCCGGACTCGCAGTCTCCTGCGTCACGTCCCGGCGCTCACCTGGGCCACGTCCGGTCGCACCTGGCGCGGCTGGCTGAAACACTCAACACCGCTCTCGCCGACGACCTTCCGCTCCTGAAGCGCGACGGCGGGTTCGTCCGCGCCGGCCAGGAGGCCGCGCTCGACGAGGCGCGCGGATTGCGTGACGAGAGCCGCCGCGTCATCGCCGGGCTGCAGGCGCGCTATGCCGAAGAGACCGGCATCCGCTCGCTCAAGATCCGGCACAACAACGTGCTCGGCTACTACGTCGAGGTCACCGCCGGCCAGGCGCAGGCGCTGCAGGCGGACGCGGAAAAATTCATCCATCGGCAGACGATGGCGAGCGCCATGCGCTTCACCACGACCGAGCTCGGCGCGCTCGAACAGAAGATCGCGAGCGCAGCGGAGCGCGCGCTGCAAATCGAGCTTCAGATCTTCGACGACCTTTCCGCACGCATCGCGGAAGAAGAGTCGGCGGTCCGCACCGCGGCGCGCGCGCTCGCCGAGATCGACGTCGCGGCGGCGCTCGCCGAACTGGCCGAGCGCGAGAGCTACGTGCGGCCGAAGGTGGACCAAAACCTCGCCTTCCGGATCGAGGGCGGTCGCCACCCGGTCGTCGAGCAGGCGCTGAAGCGCGAGGGTCAGAGCTTTGTCGCGAACGATTGCGATCTTGGCCCCTCGAGGCTCCCCCGGATCGAATCCGGGGCCCAGGATGAGGCAGGAAGCGGCGAAGATTCGGGGCGCATCTGGTTGCTCACCGGGCCGAACATGGCCGGCAA
Organism: uncultured Alphaproteobacteria bacterium; assembly: GCA_963739005.1. GTDB lineage: Bacteria > Pseudomonadota > Alphaproteobacteria > Rhizobiales > Afifellaceae > DASWJZ01. The sequence continues at coordinate 168,738 of CAVTYQ010000008.1, forward strand.
ATCGACGTTCCTGCGCCAGAACGCGCTGATCGCGATCTTGGCGCAGGCGGGATGCTTCGTGCCGGCGAAGGCGGCGCATATCGGCGTCGTCGACGCCGTCTATTCGCGCGTCGGCGCGGCGGACGATCTCGCGCGCGGGCGCTCGACCTTCATGGTGGAGATGGTGGAGACGGCGGCGATCCTGAACCAGGCGGGGCCGCGCGCGCTCGTCATCCTCGACGAGATCGGGCGCGGCACGGCGACCTTCGACGGGCTTTCGATCGCCTGGGCGACGATCGAGCATCTCCACGACGTGAATTTTTCGCGCGCCCTCTTTGCCACCCATTATCATGAGCTGACGGCGCTTTCCGCTAAACTCCCGCGCCTCACCAACGCGACGATGAAGGTGAAGGAATGGAAGGGCGACGTCGTCTTCCTGCACGAAGTGGCGCCCGGCGCCGCCGACCGCTCCTACGGCATCCAGGTGGCGAAGCTCGCCGGATTGCCGGCCGCCGTCGTCGCGCGGGCAAGACAGGTGCTCGACATGCTCGAAAAGGGCGACCGCGCACGGCCGGTCACGATCATCGACGACCTGCCGCTCTTCGCGGTGAAGCCGAAGGGGATGGAGGAGGAGGCGAGACAAAGCCCGGCGCTCGCCGCGCTCGAAGCGATCAATCCCGACGAGCTGTCACCGAAAGAGGCGCTGGAGACGCTCTATGAATTGAAGCGGTTGAAGCGGAGGGATCCGGCGTGACTCCGGCGGAGATTGAAAAGACAAACTCTTCGCCAGCGCCCTCGATCGGGTCTCGACGGCATGTTTCACCGTCGGCCTGCTGACGCCGATCGCCGGCTACGTCTACGACGTGGGCGAATTTCGCAGCAGGATCAGCGTTCCCGCACTCATCCTCGGCCTCGCCGGTTGGATCGTCGCCGGAATTGCCCTACATCTATCAGCAAGGCGAGTCCTCAACAGGCTGCAGCCATGATGGCAGAGCTGACCAACCCCTACTATCTGCTGGCGTTCGTGATCACGCCGGCGATTGTCATCGTTCTCGGCTACGTTTTCGTCCGGCTGTTCGAGCGCGACCTCGACAAGCATCGACAGGTGCCGGGCGAATAATCCGGCAAGCGCGACGCCCAACACTCGCTTCCCGCAATATGACCGCCCGGCGCCATCGAAGCATGGCGGCGCGAGCCGTGCATCACTGCGCTTGATCTGAGGCCGGGCGGCATTCTATGCATCGCGATCTTTGAATATGTGTGACCGACCAGCCCGAGGCCGAAAATGACCGCACGACCAGAGGTGACCGGGTTCTTCCACAAGAACACGTTCTCGATCGTCTACATCGTCGCCGACCCGGCGACGAAGCGCGCCGTCATCATCGATCCGGTGCTCGATTACGACGAGCGCTCGGGGCGCGTGTCGACGGAATTCGCCGATGCGCTGATCGCCGCGGTCAAGGAGAAGGGCGTGACGGTCGAGTGGATTCTCGACACGCATCCGCATGCCGACCATTTCAGCGCGGCGCCGTATCTGAAGGAAAAGCTCGGCGCGCCGACGGCGATCGGCGAGCATGTGAAGGACGTGCAGCAGCTCTGGAAGGACATCTACAACCTTCCCGACTTTCCCGCCGACGGCTCGCAATGGGACCGGCTCTTCGCCGACGGCGAGACGTTCAAGATCGGCGGGCTCGACGCGCGCGTGATGTTCTCGCCCGGCCACACGCTCGCATCGATCACTTACGTCGTCGGCGACGCTGCCTTCATCCACGACACTTTGTTCCAGCCGGACTACGGCAGCGCGCGCGCCGATTTTCCGGGCGGCAGCGCCTCCGCGCTCTACCGCTCGATCAAAGCGATCCTCGCGCTCCCCGACGCGACGCGGCTCTTCACCGGCCACGACTACATGCCGGGCGGGCGAGAGGCGCGCTGGGAGAGCACGGTCCTGGAGCAGAAGCGGATGAACCCGCACTTCAAGGACGATCCGAGCGAGGCGGAATTCATCGCGCTTCGCAACAAGCTCGACGCGGCGCTGCCGATGCCGCGCCTCATCCTTCACGCTCTGCAGGTCAACATGAACGGCGGCCGGCTGCCGGAGCCGGAGGCGAACGGCCGCGTCTATCTGAAGATCCCAATCGACGCGCTTTAGGCGACCGCCTCAGTAGATTTCCATACAGGCAGCTTCAGCGTCCGCCTCGAAAGCCGCGAGCGCCTCAAGGTGGCCGCGGAGCAGCTCTCCGACGATGGCTGTGGGCGTGTTTCCGCAACGCAGCCAGACAAACTTCGGCGGCGGGCCGAGGAGCGCCGCAAGTTCCGCAAAATCAGAGTCGAGCGAAACAAGCGCGAATTCACCCAGCTTGGCATATTCCCAGACTTCGATATCTGTGGCCTTGGCCAACCCGACGAAACCAACATGCATCGAGCCGGGGAAAAGGCCTTCGAGCTGCCGGCAGAGTTTGAAGCGGAGATTCTGATCGAACAGCAGCTTCATTCCGCGGCGGTTAACACCCGGCGCTCGCGATCGGCCGCATAGGCAAGCGCGGCGCGAATGTCATTCTCGGTCAGCTCAGGGTAATCGCTCAAAATCTGCTGGTGCGTCATTCCCGCAGCGAGCCATCCGAGAATGTCGGCAACCGTAATCCTCATGCCGCGGATGCAGGCACGCCCGCCCCGCTTTCCCGGCTCGATGGTGACGATTTCCTGATAGCTCATGCCACTCTATTCCAAGAGGCCCATTCTAACCCGCCGACCGGCGCTTGGCGAGGCTTGATCGCCGCCCCTCTTCAGTCGACCGAAAGTTCGTAGAGGACGAACGACTCGATCAGGATCGAGCGCTCGTCGACGAGGTGCGCGCGAAAGCCTGCCTCCGCGATCAGCCGGCCGAGGAGGCCGAGGTCGGAATCCGACGACAGCAGCAGATAGACGCGGCCGCCCGGCTTCAGCCGCTCGCGCGCCTGCGCGAAGAGCGCCGCGATGTCGCGATAGCCGGGGCCGGCGTGCCAGGCACGGTCGGCAACGTCGCGCGGCTCGCCGGTGAAGGACGGCGGGCTCGAAATGATCACGTCGAAAAGCGGACGCGCGGCGATGCCGGAGAGAAGATTCGAGCAGACCGGGAAGACCTTTTCCGCAAGACCGTTGAGCTTCGCGTTGTCGGCGGCGGAGAGCGCGGCGTTCGGGTTGATGTCGACGGCGACGACGCGCGCCGCGCCGGCGCGCGCGGCGGCGAGCGAGAGAATCCCCGATCCCGTCCCGACCTCCGCCACCGTCTTTCCCTTAAGATCGAGGCGGTCGATGAAGCCGGCGAAGTATTCGCTGGTCAGGAAAAAGCGCGGATGGAAGACGGTCGGGCGGACGACGAAGCGGAAGCCGGCGGCCTGCGCGTTTCGCGTCGAGCGGCGCGCCAGGACGAAATGGTAGGAAAAGAAGTGGATCACGTCGCGCAGGAGCCGCCGCGCCGCGCTGTAGGGCGCGCTCGGCCGGGAAAGGTCGAACCGGTCGTCGAGACGCTTTTCCACCGTTTGGACGTGAACCCCGTGTGCCTTTTTTCGTTTTCGCCACGGACGCGGGCAGCTACGGCGGCCGCCCTTCCGAGACGTTCCACCCCGGGCAGGATGCTAAGCAGAAATCGCAATCCGTTGCAAAACTCTCGCGCCTCGGGCCGCGAGTGCCAATTTCGGGGCGGTCATGCTAAGCGGACGCGGATTCTCAACGAGATGCGAAAGCGAATTCGGTGCAGCGGTTGCGCATAGCCGAGAGCCCGGTCGATGAAGGGCGGCTGAGTTCCGAGCTCGCCGCCATCGCCGCGGGGCACGGCGCGGCGTCGCCGGCGGGGCGCAAGGCGGTGCTGGAGCTCCTGCGCGAGGTGCTGGAGAATGGCCGGCTGATCATCCGCCGCCGCCTCGAGCAGGACGGGCACGGGACGCACGCCGCCGAGCGCCTCGCCGCGCTTGCCGACACGATCATCGAAGCGCTCTTCGACTTCGCCACCGCACATGTCTTTCCGGCCAGCAACCCCTCCGCCGCCGAGCGCCTGGCGCTGGTCGCGGTCGGCGGCTACGGGCGGGGAACGCTCGCCCCCTTCTCCGACCTCGACCTCCTCTTCCTGTTTCCGTGGAAGCAGACGGCATGGTCGGAGAGCGTGACCGAATACATCCTCTACATGCTCTGGGATCTGAGGCTGAAGGTCGGGCACGGGACGCGCACGGTCAACGAGGCGCTCAAGGCCGCGCGCGACGACATGACTTTCCGGACGGCGCTTCTCGAAGCGCGTCCGATCGCCGGCGACGCGACGCTCTTCGAAGAGCTGCAGAGCCGCTTCATGAACGAGATCGTCGCCGGCTCGGCGCGCGCCTTCATCGCCGCGAAGCTTGCCGAGCGCGACGAGCGCCATGCCCGCGTCGGCCAGTCGCGCTACCTGGTCGAGCCGCAGGTGAAGGAGGGCAAGGGCGGACAGCGCGACCTGCAGACGCTCTTCTGGATCGCCAAATACTATTATCGCGTCAGCGCCAACGAGGCGCTGGTCGAGGCCGGCCTGCTTTCACGCAAGGAATACGCGCTGTTCAAACGCTGCGCCGATTTCCTGTGGGCGGTGCGCTGCCACATGCACTTCATCAGCGGACGCGCAGAGGAGCGGCTCTCGTTCGACCTGCAGCCCGATCTCGCACGCCGCCTCGGCTACCAGATGCATCCCGGCCTGCAGGCGGCCGAGCGCTTCATGAAGCACTATTTCCTCGTCGCCAAGGACGTCGGCGATCTGACGCGCATCGTCTGCGCCGAGCTCGAGGAGCGGGAAGCCAAAAGCACGCCGCGCTTCAACCGTCTGTTCCGCGGAATTCGCTCGCGCCGGCGCGCCATCAAGGGGTCAACCGACTTCCTCGCCGACCATGGGCGGATCAACGTCGTGGGCGACGACGTTTTCGAGCGCGATCCGGTCAACCTGATCCGCATCTTCCACGAGGCGGGGCGGAGCGAGCTCCCCTTCCATCCGGACGCGCTGCGGCTCATCACCAAGTCGCTGAAGCGCATCGACAGGAAGGTGCAGCACGATGCGGAGGCGAACCGGCTCTTCCTCGAAATCCTCTGCGACCCGAAACACGCCGACACGGTGCTTCGCAACATGAACGAGGCCGGCGTGCTCGGCCGCTTCATCCCCGACTTCGGCAAGATCGTCGCGATGATGCAGTTCAACATGTACCACCACTATACGGTGGACGAGCACCTGATCCGCGCCATCGGCATTCTTGGCGCAATCCGCACCGGGCGCCTCGTCGAGGATCATCCGCTTTCGGGCAAGATCCTTCCGTCGCTGAAAGATCTGACCGTGCTGACGGTCGCGCTCTTCCTGCACGACATCGCCAAGGGCCGGCCGGAGGACCATTCGATCGCCGGCGCCAAGGTGGCGCGGCGGCTCTGCCCGCGCTTCGGGCTCTCGGCCAACCAGACGGAGCTCGTCGCCTGGCTCGTCGAGGAGCATCTGACCATGTCGCGGATCGCGCAGTCGCGCGACCTCGCCGACCGCCGAACCATCCTCGACTTCGCCAACATCGTGCAGTCGATGGAGCGGCTGAGGCTGCTCCTGGTGCTTACCGTCTGCGATATCCGCGCCGTCGGCCCGGGCGTCTGGAACGGCTGGAAGGGACAGCTTCTCCGCTCGCTCTACTACGAGACCGAGCCGATCCTGACGGGCGGGTTCAGCGCCGGCTCGCAGACGACGCGGCTTGCGGCGGCGCGAACGGCGCTCGCGGAACGCCTGAAAGACTGGCCGGAGAAGGAGCGCGAGCGCTATCTCGACCTCCATTACCCGGCCTATTGGCTGCGCGTCGACGAGGACCGGCAGGCGCGCCACGCCGCTTTCGTGCGGGACGCCGACGCGAACAAGCTCCGCCTCGCCTTCGAGATCCGACCGATGACGTTCGAGGCGGCGACGGAGCTGACGGTGCTCGCGCCCGACCATCCGCGCCTTCTCTCCGTCATCGCCGGGGCCTGCGCGGCATGCGACGCCAGCATCGTCGACGCACAGATCTTCACGACGGCCGACGGACGCGCGCTCGACACCGTCATCATCAGCCGCGCCTTCGACAAGGACGACGACGAGGAGCGGCGGGGCAAACGCATCGCCAAGATCATCGAGCAGGCGCTCGAAGGCCGCATCCGGCTCAACGACGCGCTCGCCGGGAAGCGGCAGAAGAGCAGCCGCCGCGAGGCCTTCCAGATCGAGCCGCAGGTCAGGCTCGACAACGAGCTCTCCGACCGCTTCACCGTCATCGACGTCGAGTGCCTCGACCGCAACGGCCTGCTCTACGACCTGACCCATACGATCTCGGAGCTGAACCTCGACATCGCCTCGGCGCACATCGCGACCTTCGGCGAGCGCGTCGTCGATACCTTCTATGTGACCGACCTCGTCGGCCACAAACTCGTGGCCAAGACCCGGCAAAGCCGGGTCCGCCGCAAGCTCCTGGACGCAATCGGGCTGGCGGAATCGGAGAAATCCGGCACCCGCGAGGTCCTGATCTCGTGACGGCCCGGCTCCGGCGGCTTAAGTCGCCGTTGAGCCTTTCAAGGATAGAATCGGGTCAGTACGGCCGGAATCCGGGCGCAATGGCCTAATGGCAACTTCGAATCCAATACGCGATTTCGCGCCGCACCAGGTGAGGCGCGACAGCTCGTTCGGGGGCGGTTTCCTCATCGCCGCCGTGGCGACGCTGGCGCTCGGCGTCGGGATCGGTGTCGCGGTCTTCTTCTGGAGATCATCGCCGCGGGACGCGGCGTCCGACGCGGTGGCGGCGGCCGTGGCATCGGCCACCGCGCCGCGCGCGACGCCGATGGAGACGCCGCCGCTCGAGATCGACGACGGCACCTGGACAGACGCCGACCTCAGGCGCTGCGGCAACGAGGCGGGCGCGGCGAGCGACGCCGCCTCGAAACGCAAGCTCGCCGCCGTCAGCGCCGACCGGGTAGGACTGGGCGGCCCGGACCCGAAGATGGTGGAGCGTTCCGCCTTCCTCCTGTGCAGCGTGAGCGCCAAGCCGCTCCATCTCTGCCACGGCTACTGGCACAACAAGCTCGTCGAAGCGGTCAGCACCTACGCGACCGAGTTCCACAACGTGAGCTCTTCGGCCTATTGGACCAAGGTCACCCTGGCGGAGCAGGTGCGCGCGAACGCAGCGACGAACCATGCAGAGTTGCAGGCGCTCGCCGACGACCTCGACCAAACGACACGCGACGTGGCGAAGATGCACGAGGAGATCACCGCGGCGCTGCGCGCGCTTGTCGCAGACGGCATCCTGGAGAAGAGAGAATTCGCGAAGTTCCTGGGCTACGGCGTGCCCCCCAACATCAACGCGCTCCTCGGCGACGGCAAGGCCGTCCGCCACGTCTGCGGATGACGCTTCAAATTTCAGCGGCGCCGGACTAGGCAGGAGCGTCAGACGCGCGCCGAATCATGGGCGCGCGCTCCGCAGCCCGCTTGCGGACAGAACGCCGGAACAGCGGCAGGGAGCCATCCTTTCGCATGAGCCTCGTCCGCCAGTTCGTGAATGTGGGCGGAGCGACGCTCGCCTCGCGGCTCCTCGGCTTCATCCGCGAGACCATGATCGCGGGCGCGCTCGGCGCCGGGCCGGTCGCCGACGCCTTCTACGCCGCGTTCCGCTTCCCCAACCTCTTCCGCCGGCTCTTCGCCGAGGGCGCCTTCAACTCCGCCTTCATCCCGATCTATGCGCGCACGCTCGAAGGCGAGGGTGAAGACGCGGCGCGGAAGTTCGCCGAGGACGTGCTCGCCTCGCTGCTCCTCGTGCTCGCCGCGATCACCGCCATCGTGATGCTCGCGACGCCTTTCATCGTCACGCTGCTCGCGCCGGGCTTCACCTCAAACGCCGGAAAATTCGACCTGACCGTCGAGCTCTTCCGCGTGATGTTCCCCTATCTCGTGTGCATGTCGCTGACGGCAATGGTGTCGGGCGTGCTCAATGCGCATCGCCGCTTCTTCATCGCGGCGCTGGCGCCGACGCTGCTCAATGTCATCACCATAGCGGCGCTCGTCGCCGGCGTGGTGCTCGGACTGAAAGGGCCGGCGGTCGGGCGGCTCCTCGCCTGGTCGGTGATGGTCGCCGGGGTGGCGCAGCTTCTGATGGTCGTGGTGGCGGCGCGGCACATCGGCTTCCACGCGCGGCTCACGCGGCCGCGGCTCACGCCCGGCGTGAAGCGGCTCCTGTGGCTGGCCGCGCCCGCTGCTGCGACCGGCGGCATCACGCAGATCAATCTCTTCATCGGGCAGATCATCGCCTCCACCAAGGAAGGCGCGATCGCCATCCTGCAATATGCCGATCGCGTCTATCAGCTGCCGCTCGGCGTGGTCGGGGTCGCGATCGGCGTGGTGCTCCTGCCGGAGCTGTCGCGCACGCTGAAGGCACAGTTCTTCCGCGAGGCGACGCACAGCCAGAACCGGGCGCTCGAATTCGCGCTCTTCCTGACGCTGCCGGCGGCGACCGCGATCGCCATCCTCTCCGTCGCGATCGTGCGCGTCCTCTACGAGCGCGGCGCCTTCACGCCGGAGACGACCGCGATCACCGCCCGCACGCTCGGCATCTTCGGGCTCGGTCTCCCCGCCTTCGTGATGATCAAGGTGTTCACGCCGGGCTATTTCGCGCGCGAAGATACGCGCACCCCGATGCTTTTCGCCGGCGTCGCGGTCACCGTGAACATCGCGCTTGCGCTTTCGCTCTTCCCGGTGATCCATGAGGCTGGGATCGCGACGGCGGAGGCGGCGGCGGGCTGGATCAACGTGTCGCTTCTCTTCCTGACCCTCAGGCGGCGCAAGCACTTCGTCATCGACGGCATGCTGCTTGGACGGCTGCCGCGGCTCGTCCTCTCCTCCGCCATCATGGGGGTGACCCTCTATCTGGGCTTGCGGCTGCTTGCGTCGAAGCTGCAGCCGGAGACCGGGATCGTGGCGCAGGCGGGCGCTCTGATCCTCCTCGTCACCGTCGGCGCGCTCGTCTATTTCGTCGCGGCGCAGGCGACCGGCGCGGCCGACATCAAAATGCTTTTGCGCAACTTCCGCCGGCGGCCTCCGGCCCCCGCGCAGGAGGAACCGGCGAGCGGCGAGTGAAGGGGCGACGATGGCGGTGATGACGGGCGGCGAAGGATTGGTGGCAGGCCTCGTCGCGCACGGCATCGATACCGTCTTCGGCCTCCCCGGCGCTCAGACCTACGGTCTCTTCGACGCGCTTTACCGGGCGCCGTCGATCAAAGTCATCGGCGCGCGCCACGAACAGACCTGCGGCTACATGGCCTTCGGCTATGCGCGCTCCACCGGGCGTGCCTCCGCCTTCTCCGTCGTGCCGGGGCCGGGGATGCTGAACGCCGCGGCGGCGATGCTGACCGCGCAAGGCGGAAACGAGCCGGTGCTGCTCCTGACCGGCCAGGTGCCGACGGCGTTCCTCGATCGCGGGCGCGGCCATCTCCATGAGATGCGCGACCAGCTCGCCACCTTGCGAAGCATCGTGAAGTGGGCGGAACGGGTCGAAAGCCCGGCCATGAGCACGGCAATGGTGGCGCGCGCCTTCCAGGCGATGCTGTCGGACCGGCGCGGCGTGGCGGCGCTCGAAATGCCGTGGGACATCTTCACGGCCCGCGCGGAAATCGCGGAGGGGGCTCCGCTCGACCCGCTGTCACCCCCGCCGGTCGATACCGATCAGGTCGAGCGCGCCGCGCGTCTGATCAAGACCGCGCGGCATCCGATGATCTTCGTCGGCAGCGGTGCGATCCATGCGCGCGAGGCAGTCCTGGCACTCGCCGAAGCGATCGATGCGCCTGTCGTCGCATTCCGCAGCGGACGTGGCATCGTGTCGAACGACCACGCGCTCGGCCTGACGATGGCGGCGGCCTACGAACTCTGGCCCACGACCGACCTCATGATCGGGATCGGAACGCGCCTTGAGCTTCCCGGCTGGCGCTGGCCCTATCGCCCGGCGGGGCTGAAGAGCATCCGGATCGACATCGATCCCGCCGAAATGCGCCGCTTTCCACCCGATGTCTCCGTCCTTGCGGACGCCGCGGACGCGACCGCCGCGCTCGTCGCAGCGGTCGATCGCGTGGGTTTCTCGCGCGTCGCGTCACGGCGCGAAGACATCCGTGAAGCGGCGGCGAAGGCGCAGGCGGCGATCCAGGCCGTCCAGCCGCAGATGGCCTACCTCGACGTGCTGCGCGCGCTGCTGCCGCGCGACGGGTTCGTCACCGACGAGCTCACGCAGGTCGGATTCGCGTCGTGGTTCGGGTTTCCCGTCTACGAGCCGCGGACCTTCGTCAGCACCGGATTTCAGGGCTCGCTCGGCTTCGGGTTCCCGGCGGCGCTCGGCGTGAAGGTCGCCAATCCGGACAAGCCCGTCGTCGCGATCACCGGCGACGGCGGATTCATGTTCGCCGCGCAGGAACTCGCGACCGCGGTCCAGTATGGAATCGGCGTCGTCGTCCTCGTCTTCAACAACGGCGCCTACGGGAACGTGCGGCGCGACCAGCAGCAGCGTTTCGACGGCCGCGTGATCGCAGCAGACCTCGTCAACCCCGACTTCGTGAAGTTCGCGGACTCGTTCGGCGTCGTCGCGGAGCGGGTTTCGAACCCGGACGCCTTCAAGGGCGCGCTCGAGCGGGCTCTCCTCGACGGGGCCCCACGCCTGATCGAGATCACCGTCACGGAGGAAGCGTCGCCCTGGCCGTTCATCCATCCCGTGAAGCCGGTCGGCGTCTAGCCTCAGGCCACGCTTGCGTGGGGGCGCGGCTTTGGCGATAAGCGCGCCTCAACCCTCCTTGCCCGGCAGCGAGCATGAAGAAATTCCCCGAACGCGTCTTCTCCGGCATGCAGCCGACGGCGGCGCTCCATCTCGGCAACTATCTCGGCGCGATGGTGAACTGGATCGCCATGCAGGAGACGCATGCGTGCATCTACTGCGTGGTCGACATGCACGCGATCACGATCTTCCAGGATCCGAAGGAGCTGGTTCAGAACATCCGCGGCGTGACCGCCGCCTATCTCGCCTGCGGGCTCGATCCGAAGCGCTCGATCATCTTCAACCAGAGCCAGGTGCACGAGCATGCCGAGCTTGCCTGGGTGTTCAACTGCGTGGCGCGGCTCGGCTGGCTGAACCGCATGACGCAGTTCAAGGAGAAGGCGGGCAAGGACCGCGAGAACGCTTCGGTCGGGCTCTACGCCTATCCGAACCTGATGGCGGCCGACATCCTTGTCTACAAGGGCACGCACGTGCCGGTCGGCGAGGACCAGAAGCAGCATCTGGAGCTCGCCCGCGACATCGCGCAGAAATTCAACAACGATTTCTCAGAATCGATCGCGGCGCACGGGCACGGCGACCAGTTCTTCCCGTTGCCGGAGCCGATGATCACCGGGCCGGCGACGCGCGTGATGAGCCTTCGCGACGGCACCAAGAAGATGTCGAAGTCGGAAGCCTCCGACATGTCGCGCATCAACCTGACCGACGACGCCGATCAGATCGCGCAGAAGATCAGGAAGGCGAAGACCGATCCGGAGGCCCTCCCCTCCGAGGCAAAGGGGCTCGCCGGCCGGCCGGAGGCGGAGAACCTCGTCGGCATCTATGCCGCGCTTTCGGGCGCGACGCGCGACAAGGTGCTGAAGGATTTCGGCGGGGCGCAGTTCTCCACCTTCAAGCCGGCGCTTGCCGAGCTTGCCGTCGCCAAGCTCGCGCCGATCGCTGGCGAGATGCGCCGACTGCTTGCCGATCCCGATCACATCGACGCGGTGCTTGCCGACGGCGCCGAGCGCGCGAGCGCCATCGCGGCGCCGAACATGCGACGACGTGAAAGATGTCGTCGGCCTCTTGAGGACGGCGCGATGAGATTCCCGGCACGCTTGCCGCGCCGGGGCGGCAATGGCAGCATGATCAGATGATGCGGCCAAGGCGCGCCCGCGAAGAAGGGCACAGACGAAAGTTCCTCGTCGTCATCGACGACACGCCGGAGTGCCTGATCGCGCTCTCGTTCGCGGCACGGCGCGCGGCGCATACGAGCGGCGCGGTGCTGCTACTCTCCGTCATCGAACCGGAAGGGCCACAAGGCTTTGCCGGGGTGGAAGACATCATGCGCGAGGAGGCGCGTGCGCAGGCGCAGCAGACGCTCGCCAAGTTCGCCGCGCGGGCGCGCGACGTCTCCAACCTCGACCCGGAGATGGTGATCCGCGAGGGGAAGCGCGCGGACGAGATCCTCGACCTGATCGAGAACGACGAGGACGTCGCCGTCCTGGTGCTCGCCGCCGGCGCGAGCTCGGAGGGACCGGGACCGCTCGTCACTGCGATCGCCGGGCGCGGCTCCGGCACCTTCCCGGTGCCGATCACCATCGTGCCGGGGACGCTGACGGAAGAGCAGCTCGACGCGATCGCCTGAGGGCGGCGGCAGGCGCTCGAGCGGCGGGGCGCACTAAGTGCTTGAATGACTTATGTTCCGGTTCTGTCTTGCAGAACGAAATGCAGCACGACGGTTGGAAACAAAGGGCCAACATGGCGTAAGCCACTGAGGCCGCTCGCTTTTCTTATGGCGAGAGGATGACAATCCACAGTTTATCCAAGAATATCAATGGCCTAGCGGCAAGGCCGCCGGCGCGCTCGGACGCCGGGTTCAGCTCCGGAGCGCGCCGCCGGTGGCGCTCGCCACAGCCGCAACGATTGCGCCCGAGACCTGCTCGATCTCCTCCTCGGTGAGCGTGCGCTCGCGCGGCTGCAGGGTTACCTCGATCGCCACCGATTTCCGCCCCGCGCCGATCGCCTCCCCGGCGAAGACGTCGAAGACGGAGACGCTTTCGACCAGCGCCTTGTCGGCGCCCTTGGCGGCGCGGACGATCTTCTCGGCCGGGACGTCGCTGGCGACCACGAAGGCGAAGTCGCGTGTCACCGCCTGGAACTGCGGCGCGTCGAGGGCCGGGCGCGTGGTGCGCGCGCTCTTCGGCAACGGCACGGCGTTCAAATCGACCTCGAAGGCGACGAGCGGGCCGGCAACGTCCATCGCTTGAAGCACGCGTGGATGCACCTCGCCGAAGATTGCGAGCCGGTTCTTCGGCCCGAGCATGAACGCGCCGACACGGCCGGGATGATACCAAGCGGGGCCTTCCGCGACGGTCTGCAGCTTTTCGACCGGCGCGCCGATCGCGGTAAGCACCGCCTCCGCGTCGGCCTTAGCATCGAAGACATCGACGGCGCGGCGCGGCGCCGCCCAATGGCGCGGCCCGCTTGTGCCGCGGCGGATGCCGGAAGCGTGCATCCGCTCGTCGGCGGGGCGGTCGCCGCCGTAAATCTGCCCGACCTCGAAGAGCGCGAGGTCGGAAGAACCGCGCGCGACGTTGCGGCCGGCGGCGGCGATCAGGTTCGGCAGCAGCGAGGGCCGCATGTCGGAGAGCTCCGACGAGATCGGGTTGGCGAGCGACAATTCCGCCGCGCCGCCACCGAAGAGCTCGGCGGACGCCTTGGGCAGGAACGACCAGGTCATCGCCTCGTTCAGCCCGCGCACGGCGAGCGCGCGCGCCGCGGTGAAGCGCCGCCGCTGCGCGATCGTGACGTGCCGCCCGGTTACGGTCTCAAGCCGCGGGAGGCTCACGTGCGCAACGTTGTCGAGGCCGTAGATGCGCACGACCTCCTCGACGAGATCGGCCTCGCCGTTGATGTCGGGCCGCCAGGAGGGAACGTCGGCGACGACCGCGTGGCCGGCGCCGGCAACGGCGAAGCCGAGCGCCTCCAATATCTCCACCTGCTCCTTCGCGGAGATATCGACGCCGGCAAGCGTCTTCACGCGGTCGAGCCGGTAGGTCACCGAAAACCGGCGGATGGGCGGCGCGCCGGCAATCACCAGATCCGAGGCCTCGCCGCCGCAAAGCTCCAGCATCATGTCGGACGCGATCTCGGCGCCCGGCTCGACGAAGGCGGGATCGACGCCGCGCTCGAAGCGGAAGCGCGCGTCGGAGACGATGCCGAGCTTGCGGCCCGTCGCCGCCGTGCGGATCGGGTCGAAATAAGCGGCCTCGAGGAAGACGTTCTTCGTCTCCGGGCCGCAGCCGGTCGCCTCGCCGCCGATGATGCCGGCAATCCCTTCCGGACCGGAATCGTCGGCGATCACCGTCATCTCGCTGTCGAGCGCGTAGGTCTTGCCGTCGAGCGCCTCAATGGTCTCGCCGTCGCGCGCGAGACGCGCGTGGATCGCGCCTTTCACCTTGTCAGCGTCGAAGACGTGGAGCGGACGGCCGTAGGTCATGGTGATGTAGTTGGTGATGTCGACGAGCACCGAGATCGGGCGAAGTCCGATGGCGCGAAGCCGCCGCTGCATCCAGGCGGGCGACGGCCCGTTCTTCACGCCGCGGAAATAGCGCCCGACGAAGAGCGGGCAGGGTTTGTTGTCAGGGTCGTCGAAACGGAGCTCGACGGCGATGGGGCTCCGGAAGCCGCCGACGACCCCGGCAAGCTCCAGAGGCTTCAGCTGGCCGATCCCCTGCGCCGCGAGATCGCGGGCGATGCCGTAGACGCCGAGCGCGTCCGGCCGGTTCGGCGTGACGGCGACGTCGAACACCGGGTCGTCGAGCCCGACCCATGCGGCGTAGGAAGCGCCGACCGGGGCGTCGGCGGGAAGGTCGACGATGCCTTCGTGCTCGTCGGAGACGCCGAGCTCGCGCTCCGACAGGAGCATGCCGTTCGAGGCCTGCCCGCGAATGTTGCCAGCCTTCAGGTCGATGCCGGTGCCGGGGATGTGCGTGCCGGCGGGGGCGAAGACGCCCTTCATGCCGGTGCGGGCGTTCGGCGCGCCGCAGACGACCTGGATCGGCGTTCCCGTGCCGGGGTCAACCAGGCAGACGCGAAGCCGGTCGGCGTTCGGGTGCTGCCGTGCCTCCACGACGCTGGCGATGACGAAAGGCTTCAGCGTTTCCGCCGGATTGGAGCGCGACTCGACCTCAAGCCCGATATTGGTCAGCGCCTCGGCGATCGCCTCGGCCGAAACCTCGGTGTCGAGATAGTCCTTCAGCCAGGAAAGAGTGAATTTCATAGGGGGCGTGTGGGAATTTAGATGCGGCCGGGGCTTTAGCGGAGAAAACCCGGATCGCAAAGGCCACCCCTCAAACGATGCCCGCGTGGAACCGCAATTCGGCCGCGGAAAAGACCCCGCCACGAAACGCTTTCGCGGGGCTGACGAAACGTCGGCGAAACACGGCGGGGCTACTTGAAACGCTTCGCCCGGGTGTCGGCCGGCGCGAAGCCCCAGGTTTTTGCACCCGCAAGCGCAAGGAAGGAGAAAGCCGTGAGTAGCGTCGCGCTGTCGCGCAATCCGAGGATCATCGCCGTATTTTCCGCGGTCATGGCGCTCGGCCGTCCGATCCGTGGCTTCATCGCGAAGCGCGCACGGATGGGCAGGGATGCGCGCACGCTGCAGATGCTCCCGGACGATGTCCTTGCCGACATCGGCCTCGAGAAGATGGATGTCCTGACCGGAACGAACGGCAATCGCGACATCTGGGTCATCCTGCATCGCTACTACTGATCAAGATCGCGCGTCGTCCTCGACGGCGCGCGATGCCGTGTTCGCGAACCTGGGCCGGCGAAACCTTTCGGAAAGCTCGGCGCCAGATAAGGCTTCACAGCGAAGACTCTTTGCCGCTGGGTGCGGCAGATCATTGGAGGCTTTTCCATGCGACGCGCCATCCTTGCCGGTCTTTGCATCCTCGCCGGCGCGAGCCAGGGGCTAGCGGCCGAAGCGACGAGCGAGGAGGCGCAGCGTCTCGTCGATGTGTTCCACAAATATCTGGGCACGCCGCGCGCCGGCGAGGCTGACTTCGTTCGCGCGGAACCGCAGGGCGAAGTCTACAGGCTGTCGATCTCCTTGAGTCAGCTTGCGCGGCCGTTCGAATCTTTCGGCGTCAGCATCGATGCGGCCGAGGTCTCGTTCGTCGTCCGCCCGCTCCCCGACGGTACGTGGCAGGTCAGCGATATGATCATGCCGAGCCCGCTGACGATGCACACGGGAGAGGCGCAGACAACGACCCGGTGGGACGGAGTCCACTTCGACGGCATCTACGATCCGGCGCTCGCAGGGTTCACTCGTTTCGACGAGACGATCGGCGCTTCCGACAGTGAGACAACTGGACCAAACGCGGAAGGCGCGGCGCATTCCGGAGAGCAGACAATTCGGGGCTCCGCCTCCGCGGCCGATGCCGGCGGCGTCAACTTCACGATGCAGCAGACCCTGCAGAGTTTCTTGACGCGCCAGTCGGTGACACCGCCCGCCACGGACCAGGCATCGCCGCTGCCGCCGTCGTTCGAGCTGTCGTACGGCATCGATTCCGGCACCGCCGACTGGACGGCGGATGCGCTGCAAGTGCCAAAGCTGCTCGACCTTTGGTCCTACGCCGTCGCGCACGCGAGCGAGGACCCGCAGGCGCTCGACAACGCGGAGATCAAGAACCGTCTTTTGGACCTGTTGCCCCTCTACCACCACATGGAAGAAAGCGCGGCGCTCAAGGGATTGCGCGTGGAGACGCCGTTCGGCACGTTCGGCGTGTCGGATTTGAGCGGCGGCGCTGCCTTCACGGGCTTCGCGACGAACGGCGCGATGCAGTTCTCGTTGAAGCTTTCCGGGCTGTCCTATCCCCAGGAAGAAACGCCACCGTGGGTGCAGCAATTGGCGCCGAGCGAGCTTGAGCTCGCCTTCGATCTTTCCGGCTTCGACCTCGACGCCCCGGCCCGGCAGCTCATCGAGCAACTCGACCTCAACCGCAAGCCGGTAGTCGAGCAGGCGGACATGGTTGCAGCGGCGGCGCTGGCGATGCCGGAAGGCGGAGTCAAGTTCACGCTCAAGCCGGGGCACGTCAGCGGCTCGCTCATCGGCGTCACCTTCAGCGGCGAACTGACGTTGACGATGTCAGGTCCGATCGGCTCGATCGACGTGACGGCTACGGGCCTCGACACTGCGGTCGCATCGTTGACGAAGCACAGCGACGATCCGGCCGCAGGCAAGGCGCTCGCCTTGCTGACCCTTGTCCAGGCGTTCGGACAACAGACCGGCGACGGCGCCACGCACTATTCGATCGAAGCGAAGGAAGACGGCTCGATCGCCGTGAACGGCCAGCCACTGAAGCCGCCCTCGGGCCAGCCGCTCTGAGCGTCTCGCGCGCTATCGCGTGACGCCGACATCCGCGCTGACGGATCCACCCGTCCTCACGCTCCATCCGCCGACCGTCGTCGCATTCGCGTCCGCGCCAGGCGGCGGCATGCTTTGGCAGGCGGCGAGAGCGGTGGACAAGAGCAGCAGGCCGATCGCCACCCCGCGCCTCACTGGCTGAGCCCCTCCGCGAGACTCGGCACGGCGAGCGCCGAGAAGCCGTAATGGCGGAGCCAGCGAAGGTCGGCCTCGAAGAAGGCACGGAGATCCGGGATGCCGTATTTCAGCATGGCGATGCGGTCGATCCCCATGCCGAAGGCGAAGCCCTGCACCTTGTCCGGGTCGAGCCCGCCGGCGCGGATGACGTTCGGGTGCACCATGCCGGAGCCGAGAATTTCCAGCCAATCGTCGCCGGCGCCGATCTTCAGTTCGCCACCCTCCCACGAGCAGCCGATGTCCACTTCCATCGACGGCTCGGTGAAGGGAAAGTGCGAGGGGCGGAAGCGCATCTTCACCTGATCGATCTCGAAGAAGGCCTTGCAGAAGGCTTCGAGCGTGCCCTTCAGGTGCCCAAGGTGCGTTTCCTCGTCGATGACGAGCCCCTCCACCTGATGGAACATCGGCGTGTGCGTCTGGTCGGAATCGGAGCGGAAGGTGCGGCCGGGCGCGATCACGCGGATCGGCGGCTTCGTCGTCTCCATGGTCCTGATCTGCACCGGCGAGGTGTGCGTGCGAAGCACCATGCGTTCGTTCGAGCCGGGGCGCGGATTGAAATAGAAAGTGTCGTGCTCCTGCCGCGCGGGATGCTCGTCGGGAATGTTGAGCGCGCCGAAATTGTACCAGTCGGTCTCGATATGCGGCCCCTCGGCGACGGAGAAACCCATGTCGCCGAAGATCTGGATCACCTCCTGCCAGACCTGCGTCACCGGATGGATGGTGCCGCGCGCCTCCGGGCGGGAGGAGAGCGTCACATCGACGGTCTCGGTCTTGAGCCGCGCGTCGAGGCTGATCTCACGAAGTTCAACGAAGCGCGCTTCGATTGACGCCGTCACATTATCTTTGAGCTTGTTCAGCTCAGCGCCGGCAATCTTGCGCTCTTCCGGCGCCATCTTGCCGAGACCCTTCAGGCGTTCGGAGATCGCGCCCTTCTTGCCGAGCGCGGCGACGCGGACGTCCTCAAGCGCGCGCTCGTCCGCCGCCGCGGCGATCGACGCAGTGATTTCCGATTCAAGGGTGGCGAGGTCGGACATGGCGTTCGTCTAGCACCAAACCTTCCCATGGGGAGAAGGTGGCTGCGAAGCAGCCGGATGAGGAGATGCGGCGTGGGCGCTGAATCCGCGGCGACGCCGCAACCCCTCACCCGCCCGCTTCGCGAGCACCCTCTCCCTCTGGGAGAGGGTCTGACGCCACCCTACGCCTTTTCGCCGACCGCCTTGGCGTGCTCGGGCGCGGAAGTGTCCTTGAGATAGGCAAGCGCCGCCTTCGCCTGCTCCGCCAGCGCGGCGAAGGCCGCCGGCTCGTGGATCGCGAGGTCGGAAAGCACCTTGCGGTCGACCTCGACGCCGGCACGGTTCAGCCCGTCGATCAGGCGGCCGTAGGTCAGCCCGAGATCGCGCGCCGCCGCGTTGATCCGCTGGATCCAAAGCGCGCGGAAATTGCGCTTGCGGTTCTTGCGGTCGCGATAGGCGTACTGGTTGGCCTTCTCCACCGCCTGCTTGGCAATGCGGATGGTGTTCTTGCGGCGGCCGTAATAGCCCTTCGCCTGATCAAGAACCTTCTTGTGCTTGGCGTGAGACGTCACGCCGCGTTTGACACGCGCCATTTCAGAAAACTCCGGTCGGCTCTAGCGGTTGTAGGGCATGTAGACTTTGACGATCTTCTCGTCGGCGTCGCTCAGCACCGTGGTGCCGCGCGCCTTGCGGATGAACTTCGTCGTCCGCTTGATCATGCCGTGGCGTTTGCCCGCTTGCCCGACCTTCACATGGCCGTTGGCGGTGAACCGGAAGCGCTTCTTGGCCCCCGACTTCGTCTTCTGCTTGGGCATTTTGCTCTCCTTACGTCACGCGGGCGCATCGCCATTTCCGGCGGGCGTCGCTTTGGCTCTTGATTGAGCATTCAGGACCGCCACGGCATGCCCAGGGGCAAGCGCCCCAAAGCCGGGCCATCCGAAGGGCGGTCATATAGCCAAGGCGAGCCGGGGAAGCAAGGCGGGAGGCCATGGTTTTGGGGCCCGGTCTTCGGGCGGCGGGCCGGCGACAGCGGCCGCGGGTCGGTTGCGCGCCCTTGCCGCCTGTGGCATTCACCCCGCGCCGATGCGGGCAAGCCCCGCGAGCGCCCGGACGCTGCCGTAGCTCAGTGGTAGAGCACTCCCTTGGTAAGGGAGAGGTCGTGAGTTCAATCCTCCCCGGCAGCACCATCGTTGGGAATCGGCCGTTCCCCTAAGGCCCGGCAGCGGGCGTAATCAATTCGCTTGCCACCGCTGCCGAGGCCCGCCACGAGACGCCGGCCGGATGTCTGGAGCGCGGCGATCTGTTCGTGCACGGGACTACCCACTCGTCAACGCCATCGTCACCGGGTCTGAACTGCGGCGGTGGTGTAGCGCGGCCGATGCCGCAGGCTTAAGATTGGGGGCCAGCAACGGGTCAAAGAATGCCGTGCCGTTTGAACACCAAGCTGAGCGGTTCGCCCGCGGCGAGCTCCTCACGCACGGTGTTTTCCGCGAGCGCCTTCTCCAGAGCAAGCTCCACCGTCCGGTCACAAAGTGCCGCCGGAATGACGACGACACCGTCGACGTCGCCAAAAACCCAGTCGCCGGGGGCGATCGGAACGCCGCCGCACTCGACCGGCACATCGACCGCCTTCACCTCGCCGCGGCCCTTCGAGTCGAGCGGCCCGATCGCGCCGGCAAAGACGGGAAAGCGCATTTCGCGGATCAGGCGCACGTCGCGCACGAGGCCGTCGGTCACACATCCCGCCGCGTTGCGAGCGTGCGACGCCGTCGTCAGCAGTTCGCCCCAAGGGGCGATGCGGTTCTCGTTGCCGCACGCCATAACCACTACATCGTCCCTCCTCAAACTGTCGACCAGCGCGATCTCGAGCTCATAAGGGTTGCTGCCAGGCTCGACGTGGTAGACGGGCATGTAGAGAGCGGTGCGGGCTCGTCCGAACATCACCAGCGTTTCGTCGAGCGGTCGAATTCTCGCGGCGAGCGCATGGTGCATGTTTCCGAGTCCGTCGAGGACGTCGGAAATCACGCCTGAATAGAGCTTTCCGCGCACTTCGGCGATCAGGGCGTCGTGCATCGTCTTCCTCCCGAGAGTCTGCGTCTCAAGCAATCTTCTCCGGCTGGAAAAGCCGCATCGCGATATAGGCGAGCGCGGCGCTGAAGAAGAGAATCAGCGCCACCAGCGCGTTGATGTCGGGCTTGAAGCCGAGCCGCATCGAGCTCCACAGCCACATAGGCAACGTGTTCTTGGTCCCCGTCACGAGGAGCGTGATCAGCGTTTCGTCGAACGACAGCGCGAAGGCGAGGATTGCGGCGGAGACGAACGCCGAGGTCAAGTTGGGCATGACGACGAGGCGAAACGTCTGCCAGCGGCTGGCGCCGAGATCGAGCGAAGCGTCGATCAGGCTCGGTCTCAGGGCCTTCAGCCGCGTCAGCACGATCTGATAGACGATCGCCAGCACGAACACCGTATGTCCGGCGACGACGGTGGCGAGCGATCGCGGGATATCCGTTTCGCGGAAGAAGATGAGCAACGACAGGCCGGTGATGATCGGCGGCATCAGGAACGGCAGGAACACCACAAACTGCAGGGCATGCCGCGCCGGCGAGCGGCTGTTGTGGTAGTAGAGCGCGATCAGCGTGCCGAAGATGAGTGCGAGCACGACGGCCGAAAGCCCGACGACAAGCGTGTTCAAGAGCGAGTCGAGAACGCCCTCGTTGTGGAAGAGCGAGCGATACGCGTCGAAGGAGAAGCTGTCCCACTGCACCTCGTTTCGCTCGAGGCGGAAGAACGAGAAGAAGATCGCCACCGCAAGCGGTCCATAGATGAGCAGCGCGACGAAAAGCGCGACCGCGGAAAGCAGTGCAATGGCGAGGCCCGACAACCTCATACTGCGGCCCCGCCTTCGCGCATGAACAACCGGCCCGTCAGGAGCAGAACGACGGCGACGAAGATCAGCAGGATGACCGAAAGCGCCGCGCCGAACGGCCAGTTGAAGGCGAAGCCGAACTGCGAATAGATGATGCGGCCGAAGGTGAGCCCGTTCATTCCCCCAACCATCTGCGGCGTTACGAAATCGCCGAGCCCAAGCACAAACGTGAACGAGGCGCCGACCAGCGTGCCGCTTGCCGAGAGCGGCAGGATCACGCGCCGGAACGTCTGCCAGCCGGTCGCGCCGAGATCGTAGGACGCGTCGATGAGCTGCCGCGGAATCTTGTCCAGCGTGATGAAGATCGGAAGCATCGTGAAGGGAAGCAGGATCAGCGCGAGCGTGAGCATGACGGCGTAGAGATTGAATATCAGGAAGGTGATTGGCCGATCGATGATGCCGGCCGCGATCAGCATGCGGTTGAGGAAGCCGTTGCCGCCGAGAAGGCTGCGGATCGCATAGATCTTCATGATGTAGCTCATCAAGAGCGGGATCACGAAGACGAGCGTCAGCGTATATTTCAGCCGGCCCGTCAGACTTGCGAGCAGGAGCGCCACCGGATAGCCGAGCACGACTGTGATGAGCGCGGCGCCGAGCGACAGCAGGCAGGTGTAGAAGAAGATCGGGACGTAGATTGCTTCCGAGAAGAAGCGCACGTAGTTCGCCAGCGTGAAACGGTGGACGATGTTGGTATTCTCGACATAGAAGAAGCTCTGCAGGACGAAGAGCGTCAGCGGCACGAGGATGAAGACGAGCGGCACGCCGTAGGCGACGGCTGCCAGGATCGACCGCATGATGCGCTCGCCGGCGTCCTGTCGCGGAGGAATGGCGACGGCGTTCGCCATCACGCGCGCACGACGTGGGCGTCGCGGGCGTGCCAGCCGAGCTCCACCTCCTGCCCGGATGACACGGCGGGGCCGCCGGCGCTGCTCGGCAGCTTCACCATCAGAGGGGAGCGATCCGCCGCGCCGTTCAGCGGATCGAGATGGATCTGAGTGATGGGACCGACGAAATCCACCGCTCGGACCCGCGCCCGCACCCGGTTCGGCACGTCGGGGGGAGGAGAAATGCGGATCACCTCCGGTCTCACGACCATGATCGCGGCATCGCCTTGCCGCATCGCGTTCGCGCCGGCCGCGATCTGGAAGCGGCCCGACCCCGTTTCGATGGCGACGACCCCAGCGTCGCCGGCGCCGATCCTGCCCGTGATGACATTGTTGTCGCCGAAGAAGCGGGCGACGTATTCGCTGTTCGGCGCGTAATAGACATCGCCCGGCGTGCCGATCTGCTCGATTCGACCGTCCCGCATCACGCAGATGCGGTCGGCCATGGTCACGGCTTCTTCCTGGTCATGCGTGATGAAGAGGAACGTGGTGCGGATCTCGCGCTGCAGCGCCTTCAGGAACCGCTGCATCTGACGCCGGAGTTCCGCGTCGAGCGCGCCCAGCGGCTCATCGAGCAGAATCAGGCGCGGCTCGCAGATGATGGCGCGCGCGAGCGCCACGCGCTGCTGCTGGCCGCCGGAGAGCTGCGCCGGATAGCGCTTGCCGAAATCGCCAAGCGCGACCAGCTCCAGCGTCTTCTTCACCCGTTCGCGTATCTCTCGCTTCCTGACGCCGCGCACCGCAAGGCCATAACCGATGTTCTCTTCCGCGGTCATGTGAGGGAAGAGGGCGTAGTCCTGGAAGACCGTGTTGAAGGGGCGGCGGTTGATCGGGACGTGCGCGACATCCCGCCCTTCGAGCGTGATGCGACCTGCGCCCGGCGACAGAAAGCCGCCGATCAACCGGAGTATCGTGGTCTTGCCGGAACCGCTTGGCCCCAGCACCACGAGGAACTCGCCATCCTCCACCGCAAGATCGATCGCGTGGAGGATTTCGACCGGTCCGTAGGAGAAGCTGACGCTCTCAAGTTCGACGACGCTCGTCACCTGCCCAGCTTGTCATGCCATCGGCAAATAAGGAAAGGGCCGCCGGCAATTCGGCGGCCCCCGTGAATAGGAACTACGGCGCGGCCTTGATCTCGTTCCAGAGATCAGCCCGCTTCGTCGGGTCCTCCACAGTCTCAAGCCACACGATCTTGTCGTTTGGCCCGGCGCTCGGGAACTCCACGACCGTATTGCCGAAACCCTGCCGCTCGGACAGCGCGCCGCTGATTTCCTTCTTGAGAACGAAGTTCACCCACTTCTCGGCGAGCTCCTTGTTCTTGACGCCGCTCGTCATCGCCCAGGTATCGAGCCAGGCGAGCGCGCCCTCCTTGGCATTGATGTAGGCAATCGGCGCGCCTGCGTCCTTCATCATCTTCACCTGCTGCTGGCCGTAGTTCGCCCAGATCAGCGCCACGTCGTTCTGCTGGTAGAGCTGCAGCGCCTCGTCAGCCGTCGAATAGAGACTCAGCAGATTATGCTTCATGTCGATGAGCTTGGCCTTGGCCGCCTGCATCTGCTCGTCGGAGAGATGGAACGGATCCGCGATGCCCATGTCGAGCGCGGTGACCGAAAAGTTGTGCTCGCCGTTGTCGTAGCCGAGGATGCGGCCCTTGTACTGGTCGTTGTAGAAGACGTCCCACGACGTCGGCGGAGTCTTGACCTTTTCGGTGTCGTAGATGATGCCGATCGTGTCGAAGGCAAAGGGAATGCCATACACCTTGCCGTCGCGCATCGTGCCTTCGACCTTGGTCAGGTCCCGGAAGCGTTCGAGCGTCTGCTGCTGATTGGGCAGCATGCCCATGTCATGCGGCGTGACCAGGCCGGCGTCGATGTAGCGCTGCAATTGGGCGGTGTTGACGGCCATGAGGTCGAAGTCCTTGCCCTCGCTGCCCTTGATCTTCGCCCAGATCTCGTCGTCGGTGCCGATGAAGACGACATTGACGTCGACGTTGTTCTCCTTCTCGAACTCCTTCACCCAGTCGTCGTCGGCGTAGCCCTGCCACGACAGAATGCGGAGCTCTTCCGCCATCGCGCCCGCCGCGCTCAGCGTGAGCGCCAGCGCCGACGCGGCAACCAGCAGCATCTTCTGCGAAAATCCTTTCATCTCACCCTCCTGTTTCAGATGCGGTTTTTCTCCTCGGCCGCCACATCATCCTTGCGTCTCAGACCCAGCCGGCATCGACGATGAAGTTCTGGGAAGTGCACATGCGGCTGTCGTCGGCCGCGAGCCAAAGAACCATGCGGGCGATGTCCGGCGGGTAGAGGCGGCCCTTCAGACACTGGCGCTCGTCGATCTGCTTCTCCCCCTCCGGCGTCACCCAAAGATCGAGCTGGCGTTTGGTCATCACCCACCCCGGCACGACGCAATTCACTCGGATGTTCTCCGGCCCGAGTTCTCGGGCGAGGCCGCGGGTCAGGCCGTTCACAGCCGATTTCGCCGTGACGTAGGCGATGCAATCGGCCTCGCCCTGCATCCAGCTGATGGATCCGAGATTGACGATCGAGCCGCCGCCGGATTCGCGCATCTGCGGACGCACGGCCTGCGCCGCGAAGAACTGGTGACGAAGATTGACCTGAATACGGTCGTCCCAATACTCGACCGTCACGTTCTCGATGCGATGGCGGTCGTCGTTACCGGCGTTATTGACCAGTGCCTTGATCGGCCCGTCCTCGCGCTGGACGCGTTCGGCAGCGTCGCGAAGCGGGCCGATCTCCTTCAGGTCGCAGGGGATGAACCTCGGAGCAGGGTATCCGCGCGCGCGAATGCGCTCGGCGAGCGAAAGCGAGGCGTCTTCCTGGATATCGACAAACGTCACGCGCGCGCCTTGCGCGCAAAAATGCTCGACGATGCTCTCGCCGATACCGGACCCGCCGCCGGTGACGAACACGACGCGGTTCTTCAGGGTCGGATAGTTGGCGTCTTCGCTATCCACGCCGCCCCCCTGCTAGTGCGAATGCCGCGGGACCGCCGCGCCGCGACGGCCCACAAGGAAATCCAGGTCGCAGCCGCGGTCGGCCTGTAGCACATGGTCGACATAGAGCTTTTGATACCCGGAAAGCATTGGCGGCGGCGGCGCGACCCAAGCCTTCTTCCGCTCCGCTTGCGCTTGCTCGTCAACATGAAGCGTCAACCTGCGGCCGGCCGCGTCGAGCGTGATCATGTCGCCGTCCTCGACCAGCGCCAGAGGGCCACCGAGTGCGGCCTCGGGCGCTGCATGCAAAACCACTGTGCCATAGGCGGTGCCGCTCATCCGAGCGTCCGAGACGCGCACCATGTCGGTAATGCCTTTCTTCAGAACCTTTGGAGGCAATCCCATGTTGCCGACCTCCGCCATGCCGGGATAGCCGCGCGGGCCGCAGTTCTTCAGCACCATTACGCAAGTCTCGTCGATGTCGAGGGCAGGATCGTCGATGCGCTGGTGGTAGTCCTCGATCGTCTGGAAGACGACAGCGCGACCGGTGTGCTGCATAAGCGCGGGCGTGGCAGCGGAGGGCTTCAGCACGCCGCCTGCCGGCACAAGGTTGCCGCGCAGCACCATCACGCCGCCTTCTGCGGTCAACGCGTCATCAAAGGAGCGAATGACGCGGCTGTCGTAGTTTTCAGCGTCGGCCACATCTTCCCAGATGGTGCGGCCGGAGACGGTTGGAGCGTCGCGGTGCAGAAGACCCGCATCGCCGAGCGCCTTGATCACCACCGGCAGACCGCCGGCGTAGTAGAAATCCTCCATCAGGAAGCGGCCGGAGGGCATCAGATCGACGATGGTCGGCACCCCGCGGCCGAGCCGGTCCCAATCGTCCAGTCCGAGGCTAACTTCAAGGCGGCCGGCGAGCGCGACCAAGTGCAGAACCGCATTGGTCGAACCGCCGATCGCAGCGTTCACGCGGATGGCGTTTTCGAACGATTCCCGGACCAGGATCTTGTCGATCGTCACGTCGTCGCGGACCATTTCGACGATGCGCCGACCGGCAAGCTGGGCAAGCACTTTTCGGCGCGAATCGGCGGCCGGAATTGCTGCGTTGCCCGGCATTCCGATCCCCAGGCTCTCCACCATCGAGGCCATGGTGGACGCAGTGCCCATGGTCATGCAGTGCCCTGCCGAGCGCGCCATTCCCGCCTCGGCGTCGAGAAAGTCCTTGAGCGCCATCCGCCCGGCCTTCACATCCTCGCCGAAGCGCCAGACGTCGGTGCCGGAGCCGACCTCACGGCCCTTGTAGCGCCCGTTCAGCATCGGCCCCCCGGAGACCGCAATCGTCGGCAGGCCGCAGCTCGCCGCACCCATCAGAAGCGCCGGCGTGGTCTTGTCGCAGCCGACAAGGAGCACAACGCCATCGATCGGGTTGCCACGGATCGATTCTTCCGCGTCCATCGAAACCAGGTTGCGGAAGAGCATCGCCGTTGGGCGCAGGTTGGATTCTCCCAGCGACATGACCGGGAACTCGACCGGAAAACCGCCGGCCTCCAAGACGCCGCGCCGGACGCTTTCCGCCAACCCGCGAAAGTGCGCGTTGCAGGGCGTGAGCTCAGACCAGGTGTTGCAGATGCCGATGACCGGGCGGCCGTCGAAGGAATCGGCCGGCATGCCCTCGTTCTTCATCCAGCTGCGATGCATCATCGCGTTCTTGCCGGTGCCGCCGAACCAGTCCTGCGACCGCAGCTTCTTCGGATTGTCGCTCATGCGGAGCGCCGCCTCTTCGCCGGCGGAGTGTGCTCTGCGCCGAGAGCACGGAGCGCATCCTGTTGCGCGTTGTCGATCAAGAGCTCCATTGCGCGAGCTGCTCCGGTACGATTGCCGCGCCGGATGGCATCGAGCACCTTCTTGTGAAAGGGAAGCGAGGGGCGCTGCCCTTCCGGCGCATCCAACGAAAGCCTGAGACTTAGGGTGAGCGCTGCCTCGATGACGCTGCCCAGCGCATCGACCATGCGGTTCTCAACCGAGCGGACAATCGCCTTGTGGAAATCCGCGTCCGGCCCGATGAAGGTTTCGCCGTCGTCGGCCGCGCGCTCCATCGCGGCGTAGGCCGCAGCCAGCGCTTCGATGTCCTGCTCCGAGGCTCTTTCGGCGGCGCGCGCGGCGATAGCCGGCTCCAAAATCCGACGAAGCTCGAACAGTTCACGGACAAGCTGTTCTCGGGGCGCCGCCTCAAGTCTCCAGCTCAGAACGTCCGGATCGAGTATGTTCCAGTCCGCCTCAGCTCGGACTTTCGTCCCCGCCTTGGGGCGCGATTCAACCAGACGCTTGCTGATAAGGACCTTGGTGGCTTCACGGAGCACGGTACGGCTCACGCCGAGTTCGTCTGCCCACGCGTCTTCCCGAAGCAGTGCCTGGCCGGGTTTGATGCGCCCGGACACGATGTCCGTGCCGACCCGCCCCACGATCTGCCCGACAAGCCCCCTCATCGCCCTCTCGGTTCACCGCGCTCTTTCCCCTGGACGAAGCGCCTAGGGGGTGGGCCACACGTTACCCGGCTCTTTATGATACTATCATAGTATCTAATCTCGGCAACACTCCCTGACCGCGCCGCGACCCACCAAGTATTCGCAGCAGCCCTCACTGGCGAGGTTCACCGAAGCCACTTGGTCAACTTGATGACGATCAATGGCTTGGTCGCAAGGCAGGGAGCCGACGCGAGAGATTCAAGCGGCACGCGAATCCGGGGGGAGCAAAATCGAGAAATTATGGAATTGCACCTCAGTTACGGGCCGGTTCAGCGCATCCTGCGATGCGCACAAAGTAACGGCGCCCTGCTTGATCTGGACGAACGCGTCCGCGACCTCATCAAGAATCCACGGCTGCACGACAGCGCGACCAAAGTGACTCGCACAGACCATATGCAGGCTGACGCCGAGCATTCGCAGGCGCGTCGCCGACTCAGTGAACTGGTCGAGGTCGGAATCCGGCAAATGCGCATAGATCGGTCCGGTATTGATCGTGTCGCCGGCGAACAAGATTCCGGCGGCGGCGTCGAGCAGGCAAATTGAATCGGGGGAGTGACCCGGCGTGTGAATGACCTTCAGCGCCCGCCCGCCGAGATCAATGCTCTCGCCCTCGCTGACACGCGACTTCGCGTCGCTCGGGCCAATTCGCCAGCTCTCGCCCTTGAAATCGCCGGGCAGCGGGCGGGGATTGCTCGCGTCGTCAACAAGGAAGAAAAATCGCCGGTCCAGTTCACGGTATCGGTCGGCGGATGCGATCAGCTCGCGCATATAGGCAAGATATGCGGTCAGCCGCTCTGACGGCACGCCTTGTCGAAGCTTCGCAAGCCCGAGCTCGTGGATGGCCACGTCCGCAAATTCCTTGTTGCCTCCGACATGATCGAAATGGGCGTGCGTGTTGACGACCGAGACAGGCATTCGCGTGAGGCCCTCGACGACCGGGCGGATCGGGGCGATCCCCAACCCGGTGTCGATCAGCACCGCCCGTTCACGACCTTCCACCAGCCATGAATTCACATGGCCAGGCTCGGCAATCAGCCAAACGCCGGAAGCCACCTTCTGCACGGCAAACCAAGGATGCATTGCGGCCCCCTGATGCAGCGGGTTAGGGTGGCGCACGTCCAGGTCGACAGAGTTGCTTCTCAATTCATTCCTCACCCTGACTGCGTCGCCGCCGATACCCGAGGCGAAGTCTTGGGCAGAGCGATACGACGGATCGGCTGGGCCGCTAATCGATTTCTCTCAGGCGGTTCCCGGCTATCCTCCGCACCCGGCTCTATTGAACCGCATGGGTGAAGCAGCCGCGTCGCGCGAGGCGGCTGCTTACGGCGATATCGTCGGCGATGCGGATCTGCGATCCACGTACGCCGAACATGTTTCGGCGTTCTACAAGGCCGACATCGGCCCTGAAAACGTGGCGATCACGAGCGGCTGCAACCAGGCGTTCTTTGTCGCGGTCCTGGCGCTTGCCAAGGCAGGCGAGGCCGTGGTGCTGCCGACCCCCTGGTATTTCAATCATAAGATGGCGCTCGACATGCTTGGCATTGAGACGGTGCCGCTTTCCTGTCGCGCGGAGAACGGGTTCGTGCCGCACGTCGACGACGCCGAGCTCCTCATCAGCGACCGCGTCCGCGCCGTTGTCCTCGTCACGCCGAACAACCCGACCGGCGCCGTCTATCCGCCCGCGACGATCGAGGCGTTTAGGGCACTTTGTGCCGAGCGAAATATCGCGCTCATCCTCGACGAGACCTATCGCGATTTCATCGGCGGCGATGCGCCACCGCACGAAGCGTTCACCGCCTCCGACTGGGCGCGGACGGTCGTCCAGCTCTACAGCTTCTCCAAGGCGTATTGCATTCCGGGGCATCGCGCCGGCGCTATGGTCGCGGATGCGGCGACTATCGGCGAGATCGCAAAAATCCTCGATACGCTGCAAATCTGCGCTCCACGTGTCCCGCAGCGCGCCCTGACGTGGGCGATTCCCGAGTTGGCGGATTGGCGCTCGGCGAATTGCGAGGAGATCGGCCGCCGAGCCGTGGCATTCAGGGAAGCGATCGCGTCGCTCGACGGCTGGTCGATCGGCTCGATCGGGGCTTATTTCGCATACGCGTCGCATCCTTTCGCCGGGGAGAGCGATGCGGCGTTGTGTGCTCGGCTCGCTGAGGTGTGCGGCGTGCTTTGTCTTCCTGGATCTTATTTCGGCCCGGCGCAGGAGGGCTTTCTGCGTGTCGCATTCGCCAATGTTGGCGCGTCCGAGATCGCGCAGATTCCATCACGGCTTCGAATGGAGCTTATGCCGGCACGGACGCCTTCCACGCGGCGCGCATAGAGGGTCTGCGAATGGACTTCGAGGAGAACCTCAATCGACTGCGGGCCGAATACGGCGAGGCAGGCGGCGGTGCGGTGCGCGATCCGAAATTCCGCAAGGTTGCCGACAAGATATTCGATCCGAAGGGAACCCGTGTCGCGCCCTATGCCGGCATCCCGACCTTCCTTGCCGCGCCGGTGCGGACGATCGACTGGAATGCGCCAGATTTCGGCGATCTTCAGGTCGCGGCAATCGGCATCCCGATGGACCTCGGCGTCACCAACCGCAACGGCGCTCGGTTTGGGCCGCGTGCGGTGCGCACGATCGAGCGGATTGGACCCTATAATCACGCCCTCGAATGCGCGCCGGTCTTCGATTTGAGGCTGGCCGATATCGGCGACATTCCGTTCCGCAGCCGCTTCAGCCTCGAAACCTCGCACGAGGATATCGAGCGCCACGCCCGCCTGATCGTCGACGCCGGCGTGGCGCTGCTGTCTGTGGGCGGCGACCATTCGGTGACCCTGCCCTTGCTGCGGTCCGTCGGTGGCGACGGCGGGCGGCATGGACCGGTCGGGATGGTTCATATCGACGCCCACTGCGACACGTCCGGGCCTTACGAGCAGACGAAATTCCATCACGGCGGGCCGTTCCGCCAAGCGGTGCTCGATGGCGTTCTCGATCCGCGCCGCACCGTGCAGATCGGTATCCGCGGCTCCGCCGAATATCTTTGGGAGTTCTCCTACAATTCCGGGATGACGGTGATCCACGCCGAAGAGATCGAGCGGCGCGGGATCGACTCGATCATTGAGACGGCGCGGAAGGTGGTCGGCAACGGCCCCACCTATCTGACGTTTGACGTCGACAGCCTCGATCCCGCTTTTGCGCCGGGCACCGGAACCCCCGAAATCGGCGGTCTCACGACGCGCGAGGCGCAGGCGATTCTGCGCGGGCTCAAGGGCGTCAATATCGTCGCCGGCGACGTCGTCGAGGTGGCACCGCAATACGATGCGACCACCAATACTGCCCACGCGGGGGCGCAGATGCTCTTCGAGATCGCCAGTCTGATGGTGTTCAGCCCGTCCATCGGCGGACAGGAATAGTCCTCGCGGATTGCCTGGGGTTCGCAGACGTGGAATGAATTCGCCTTCGGGCGTGTGGTTTTGGAGGGGTAAATGACGAATACTTCGAAATCGGGCCTGAGCCGGCGAACCGTGCTCAGCTATGGCGCGGCGGGCGCTGCGGCGCTGGCGCTGCCCAACATCGTCCGCGCGCAGGGCAAGAGCCTCAAGGTGGGCGCCTACGGCGGCTACTTCAAAGACTCGTTCGACAAGCACGTTTTTCCGGTCTTCACCAAGGAGACGGGGATCGAGGTCGAGTCGATCGCAGAACCAACTGGCGAGGCCTGGCTCGTGCAGCTGCAGCAGGCGGCGCAGGCGAATGTCGCGCCGGCCGACGTCTCGATGATGGCGCAAGTTCCGGTGCTGAAAGGGATGGAGGTCGACCTGTGGGCGCCGCTCGATCTCGCCAAGATGCCGAACACGGCGAACGTGAAACCGGAATTCGTCAACAAATACGCGGACGGCAGGGTCGCCGGCATCGGTGCGGTCACGTGGTACATCACGCTTGTGTCGAACACGAAGGTCTATCCCACGGCGCCTGACTCGTGGGCGTTCCTTTGGGATCCATCAAACGCGGACAAGCTCGGCCTCCTGGCGCTGGTATCGAATTCCTTCCTGCTCGACATCACCGCCAAGACCTTCCTTGGCGGACAGGAGATCCTCGACACCGAGGACGGCATTCTGAAAGTGCTCGACAAGATCGCCGAGCTGAAGCCAAACGTGAAACTCTGGTATCGCGACGAAGCGCAGTTCGAGCAGGCGCTGAAGTCGGGCGAGATTCCGATGGGGCAGTACTACCATGATGTAACAGGGCTTGCGATCGCCGACGGCTTCCCTGTGCGCTCTACCTTCCCGAAGGAAGGTGGCGTCAACGATGCCGGCTCGTGGGTCATCTCGAAGGCTTCGGCCAATATGGACGCGGCGCATGCCTTCATCGATTTCGCCTCGCGGCCGGACATTCAGGGTATCCTGTCGCGCAAGGTCGGCACCTCGCCGACCATCACGCGCGACAAGCTTGATCTGACCGACGCGGAATTCGCTGCCGTGTCTTCCGAAATTCCGCCGATCATTCCGCGCTACGAAATGTACCAGACCAAGTCGGACTGGCTGAACGAGAAGTGGACGGAGTTGATCGTCGCCGGATGAACGGTCGAACGCCGGCCATGGACCGCCTCTTCCTGTCGGAGAAGGCGGCGTTCGGTTCTGCCGAGCGGCGGATGAGCGGCCTGCGGCTTCCAGGTGTGGACCGATCGACCGCCCCTTCGCCAAGCGAACGGCGCCCTCTCCGAAGGGAGAGGGCTGAGCCGGATTAGATGTCCGGTCTCGTTCTCGATCGTCTGACGAAGCGTTTCGGATCTGTCGCGGCGGTCGACGATGTCAGCCTTTCGGTCGCGCATGGCACCTTCGTCTGCCTGCTAGGACCGTCAGGTTGCGGGAAGACCACGCTTCTTCGGATGATCGCCGGATTGGAGGAGCCGTCGGAGGGACGCATCCTGATCGACGGCGCCGACATCGGCGGGCTCGACGTGCATCGGCGCGACTTCGGCATGGTGTTCCAATCGCTCGCTCTCTTCCCGCATCTAACGGTCGGCGAGAACATCGCCTATCCGCTGCGCATCCGCCGCGTATCGAAGAGCGAGCAGAGAGCGCGTGTCGACGAGCTGCTCGAGCTGGTGCGCCTGCCGGATCTGGCGGATCGGCCGGTGTCGCGACTGTCCGGCGGGCAGCGGCAGCGGGTGGCGATTGCCCGCGCGCTTGCGCGCTCGCCGCGGCTTTTCCTGCTCGACGAGCCGCTTTCCGCGCTCGACGCGAAGCTGCGCGAGGCGATGCAGGTCGAGCTCAGACAACTCCAGCGCCGGCTCGGCATCACGACGATCGTCGTAACCCATGACCAGCGGGAGGCGATGACGATGGCCGACCTGATCGTGGTGATGGGGGAAGGCCGCATCCGGCAGGCGGGCCCGCCGATCGAGATCTACCGAAAGCCCAGCGACACGTTCGTCGCCGCCTTCATCGGCTCGACGAATATCCTCCCGGCGCGGCGCGAGGGCGGGGGCGCAGCGGTGCCGGGCGGCATCATTCCGGGACTCACAATTCCCGCGGAGGGCGCGGTCGTTTCGGTCAGGCCGGAGGACGTGCGGCTCGTCGATGCAGCGAGCGCGTCGATCCGGGGTCGGGTCACGTTCGTCCGCGATCTCGGCGCAAGCGTCGAAGCCTATGTCGCCTGCGGCGACCGCGAGATCGTCGCGGTTGCTCCCTCGCGCGAACATCTCGACGTCCGCGAGAACGACGAAGTCGGCGTGCTGATCCGACCGGAAAACTGCGTGGTCCTGAAGCCATGAAGCGCCGGCGCGACAGCCTTGGCGATATCGTTCCCGCGCTCTTTCCGGCGCTCATGCTGACGGTGTTCTTTGTCGCGCCGTTCGGGATCATGCTCGCCGTGAGCTTCTTTCGGCGCATCCAGGGGGCCTTTTACGAGCCCGCCTTCGTTCTCGACAACTATGCGCGCTTTCTGAGCGTCTTCTTCGCCGAGCGACTTCTGTTCTCGCTCGTTCTGGCGGCGCTCGTCGCATGCCTGTGCGCCACTTTGGGGCTTCCCTTCACCTACCAGCTCACGAAGCTGCCGCGCCGACTTCAGGTGGTCTGGCTCGTCAGTTTGCTGGCCATCCTTTCGCTCTCGGAGGTGATCATCGGCTTCGCCTGGTCGACGCTTCTCTCGCGCACTGCCGGGATCACCAATCTCTTCGTCGCGCTCGGTCTGATGGATCAACCCGTGTCGCTGACCCCGAGCTTCGGCGCCGTATTGATCGGCATGGTCTATCAGGCGTTTCCCTATACGGTTCTCGTGCTCTACCCTTCGGTCGCGCGGCTCGATCCGTCGCTCGTTGAGGCGGCGCGGACGCTCGGCGCTTCGCCGCCGCGCGCGTTCTTCAACCTTGTCGTGCCGGTGCTGCGAAACACGCTTCTCGCGACGCTCATCATGGTCTTCGTCTTTGCGCTCGGCTCCTATCTGCTTCCGCAGCTTCTCGGCCGGCCTCAGCACTGGACGCTCTCCGTGCTCATCACCGACCAGGCCATCTACCAGTCGAACATGCCTTTTGCGGCGGCGATGGCGATCTTCCTGGTTCTTGTGAGCCTTGGACTGGTCGGATCGGCGCTCGCGCTCAGGCGGCGGGAGATCGGGACATGAGGCGCGCGGTTCATCTTGGGCGCTGGCTGCTTTTCGCAGCGGTGGCTGTATTCCTTGCGGCGCCTATCGTCGTCGTGGCCGGCGTGTCGGTGAACAGGCAGAAGACGCTGAAATTTCCACCGGCCGGCTTTTCGTTCGACTGGTATCGGCAGGTCGTCACCGATGCCGGCTGGCGGAATGCGCTTCTGACATCGCTCACCATCGCCGTTCTTGCCGCGGCACTGTCGGTCCTGATCGCGTTTCCGCTCGCATGGTCTCAATGGCGCCGCTGGTGCGCCTGGGTGCGGATCGTCGAAGGGCTTGGGCTCACGCCGTTCACGCTCCCGCCGGTTATCACCGCGCTCGGCTTCCTCTCGTTCTGGGCGACGATCGGCTTCTATGGCGCCCCGTGGACCGTCGTGATCAGCCACGCGATCTTCTTCGTGACGCTGCCGCTCGTCACGCTGACGCTCGGCTTCGCATCGGTCGACCGCGAGATCGTCGAGGCGGCGGCGACGATGGGCGCCGACGACCGCGTGATCCTGACGACGATCGTGCTTCCGCTCGTCGGGCCCTATATCGTTTCCGGCTACGCCTTCGCGTTCGTGCTCTCCCTCAACGAATATATCGTCGCCTACATGGTCGCGGGCTTCACCATCGAAACGCTGCCGATCAAGATCTTCAACTCGCTCCGCTACGGCTACACGCCGACCATGGCGTCAGTGACGGTCGTCTTCGTGCTTTTCGCCGCGCTGATCTTTGGGATCATCGCACGCTTCGGCGATCTACCGCGTCTCCTCGGCGCGTGGGCTTCGAAGACGTAGCGATGCGTCTTGCTGCTTTCCAGATGGTGGCGCGGATGGGCGACGTGGCTGCCAATCTTGCGATGATAGCCGAGGCGGCAGCAGCCGCTTCCCGCCGCGGCGCCACCCTTCTCGTCACCCCTGAGCTTGCCATGACGGGCTATGGCGGCGGCGACCTCATTCGCTCGTTGGCAGAGCCAGCCGACGGGTCACAGGTTGCCGCGATCGCCCGGATGGCCGCCTTGAACAACATCACCGTCGTCGCCGGCTTTGCCGAGCGGGCAGGCGAGCGCATCTACAATTCGGCTGTACTGGTCGAACCTTCCGGCAACCGCGTCATCTATCGCAAGTGCCATCTCTACGGCGACTATGAACGACAACTTTTTGCGCCTGGCGATCAGCCGCCACGTGTCGTGAATCTCGGCGAACTGAAGGCCGGCATCCTCATTTGCTACGACGTGGAATTTCCTGAGGCGGTGCGGCATCTCGCACTCGCGGGCGCCGAGCTGGTTCTGGTTCCCACGGCCCAGCCAGATACGCAGGACGCCCCCTTCATCGCCGAAAAGATCGTGCCGGTGCGCGCCTTCGAAAACGGGATCGCGATCGTCTACGCCGATCACGCCGGCGACGATGGGCGCTTCGCCTATGCGGGAAGATCCTGCATCGCGCTTCCGGACGGGACTGAAGGGGCGCGGGCGTCGGCAAGCGGCAGCGCGGTCATCGTCGCCGACTACGAGTCGTCAAGTTTCGCGTTGTCACGCTCAGCTAATCCGTATGTCGCAGACCGTCGCATCGATCTGTTTGGGACAAGTCGGGACAAAGGCGGGTGACGCCCGTTCAGTAAAAGAACATTGACCTTTCGATCTGCGCTGAATGACCATCGCACCAAGATCATCAGGAAGGTAAACTCCAACAAGGATCGTGGGGGGATATGGCGAAAGTTCGGGTCTTGATCGCCGGCGAATCGTGGACGACGCATTCCATCCATCAGAAGGGCTTCGACAGCTTCACCACGACAGAATATGTCGAGGGCGTCCGCCACCTGCGCGCTGCACTCGAGGGCGGCGGCTTCGACGTGCACTACCAGCCCGCCCATGTCGCGGCGTCGGAGTTTCCCGCGACCGCCAAGGCGCTCTCCGCCTACGGATGCGTCATCATCTCCGATGTCGGCGCCAACACGCTTCTACTTCACCCTGACACCTTCGTGCACTCCAAGCCCCAGCCGAACCGGCTGCGCGCCGTCCGCGACTACGTCAAACGCGGCGGCGGCCTCGTCATGGTCGGCGGCTACCTCACCTTCCAGGGCATCGAAGGCAAGGCACGCTATCACGGGACGCCGGTCGAGGAAGCGCTGCCGGTCGAGATCGATGCATACGACGATCGCGTCGAGGCGCCGCAGGGGGTGAGGCCGCGAGTTCTCGTTCGAGACCACCCCGCTATCGCCAGGATCAAGGGCGATTGGCCTTCTCTTCTCGGCTACAACCGGCTGAAAGCGAAGCCCGGGGCCAATGTCGTGGCGCTCGTCGGCGTCGATCCACTTCTCGTCACCGGCACGTTCGGCGATGGCCGCTCCGTTGCCTTTGCGTCGGATTGCGGACCGCATTGGGCGCCGCCGCCCTTCGTGGAATGGGCTGGTTACGCGATGCTCTGGCGGGGCATCGTCGCGTGGGCGGCGGGACTCTGAATCATGGGACGCCGGATAACCGATCCGCGCCCGACCACGGCGTTTACGAGCGTCGATCTCGACCAGGAGGGAAAGCAGGTCAGCTTCGCGATGATCCCGCATTCGCCGCACGACGACGCCTGGGGCGTGACGCGCATTCCGCTCGCGGTGATCAAGAACGGCGACGGCCCGACCGTGGTCCTGGAGGGCGGTAACCACGGTGATGAATACGAAGGCCCGATCGTCATCTCCGAGCTGATCCGCGATCTCGATCCGGGAGCGATCCAAGGGCGGCTCATCCTGATGCCGGCCAACAACGTGCACGCGGCGGTCGCCGGCAGGCGCACCTCGCCGGTCGACGGTTTGAACTATAATCGCTCCTTCCCCGGCGATCCGCACGGCAGCATCACCGAGCAGATCGCCGCCTTCGTCAGCGATGCGATCTTTCCGATCGCGGACGCCTTCCTCGACCTTCACTCGGGAGGCTCGTCGCTGGTGATGGTGCCGAGCGCCATCATCGAGCCGACCGACGACACGGCGCTGCACAGGCGCAACGCGGCAGCGGCGCTCGCCTTCGGCGCGCCGCTCACCGTCGTGATCGCCAATCTCGGCGATCCGCGTACGGCGACCGCCGCGGCCTGCCGCGCCGGGCTCGTGACCGTCGGCACGGAAATGGCGGGCGGTGGCACGGTGTCGCGCGAGGCGCTCGACCTATGCAGGCGCGGGGTCAGAAATGTGCTCGCGCATCTCGGCGTGCTCCCCGCGGAGAAAGCCGGGGCGCGCAGCGTTGACCGGCAAATCCTAGAGCTCCCCGGCGCGAACGCTTATGTCTACGCGACCGCTGACGGCATCTTCGAGCCGTTCCACGGGCTCGGCGATACCGTGCATCTCGGCCAGGCCGCGGGGCGCATCCACACCCCGTGGGACCCCGCGCATGCGCCGGAGACGCTCCTTTATCAGGCGGACGGGATTCTCTACGGCAGGCGTCAACCGGGACGGGTCAAGCCGGGGAATTGCTGCCTCGTCGTCGCGGCGCCTTATCGCGGCGACCTCTCTTGATCGGCCGGCCATAGTCCGGCTTTCATCGAGACGAACCGGCGGCAAGCCGGACCAGTTCTGGGAAGGGACGCCGCATGCTAAAATCCATCGATCCGATCCTGAACGCCGATCTGCTCTACGCCTTGCGCGCCATGGGACATGGCGACGATCTGATCCTCGCCGATACGAACTTTCCCTCCGATTCCGTTGCGCGGCAGACCGTGCTCGGGAAGCTGCTCAGGCTCGATTGCGATGCCGGCCGCGCCGCAAAGGCGATCCTTTCCGTGTTGCCGCTCGATTCCTTCGTCGAGCACCCGACGCTTCGGATGGAGATAGTCGGCAAGCCGGAGGAAGTCCCTCCGGTGCAGGCCGAAGTGCAGAAGGAGATCGACGCGGCGGAGGGACGCGCGATGCCGATGGGGTCGATTGAGCGCTTCGCCTTCTACGACCTGGCGAAGAAGGCATATTGCGTCATCCAGACCGGCGAGCGCCGGTTCTACGGCTGCTTTGTTTTCAAGAAGGGCGTGATCCCGCCCGACGCGGCTTAGCGGCGAGACCTGGACATGGCCAACACAAAGCGCGGCGTAGCGATCCTTGGTGTCTTCGTTGCCGATCTGGCGTTCCGCGCAGGTCGCATGCCGGCAATGGGTGAAACGATCATCGGCTCGGGCTTCAAGATGGGACCTGGCGGCAAGGGCTCAAATCAGTCCGTCGCCGCTGCGCGGGTCGGCGCCGACGTGACTTTCATCTCAAAGCTCGGGAAGGATGCTTTCGGGGCGATTGCGCTTGCCACGTGGCGGGCGGAACATGTCACGCCGAGAGTCGTTGAAGTCGCCGACCAGCCGACCGGTGCCGCCTACATCTTCGTCGACGATGTGACCGGTGAGAACGCCATCATCGTCGTGCCCGGCGCAGGAGGGTCTATCGCGCCGGCCGATGTCGATGCCGCCGCCGACGCGATTGCCAGCGCCGCCGTGTTCATCACGCAGCTCGAGCAGCCGGTCGAATCCGCAATGCGTGGCCTCGAGATTGCCAAGGTTGCCGGCGTCGTCACGGTCTTCAATCCAGCGCCGGCGGTGCCCGTCGACGATGCGATCTATCCGGTGTGTGACTATGTCACGCCGAACGAAAGCGAAGCCGCGTTGTTGACGGGCGTGCCGGTCGCCAGCGTCGACGACGCGCGCAAGGCGGCCGATGTCTTCCTTGCCAAGGGCGTCGGCGCCGCCTTGATCACGCTCGGCGAGACCGGCGCGCTACTCCACACGAAGGAACAATCGACTCTCGTTCCGGCCTTCAAGGCGGGCCGGGTCGTGGAGACAACGGGCGCTGGTGACGCCTTCAACGGCGGGTTGGCCGCCGCGCTGGCGCAAGGGGCAAATCCGGCTGAGGCGGTGCGATTCGGCTGTGCGGTCGCCGGTATCTCGGTGACGCGTGCCGGCACCGCGCCGTCGATGCCATCGCTTGCGGAAGTACAGGCGCTCCTTTCGCGAAAGGCGTGATACGGAGGCGATCTGGCCCGGGCAGTATCCGTGGTTTCGTTGACAGTTAGAGGCGGTGCTGCATAGTGAATCCGGCTTCGGAACGCGCGGTATCGCGTCACCCGGGGACTGGTAGGCCAAGAAGAAACTAGTCACCTATCCGCCGAACGGCGGACGCCAACAAACTTGGCACCGCGCCGCTGCGACGGCACATGTTTTGATGGGAGGAAAGCCGTGAAAAAAGAGCTCTACGATCGGTTTATGGCCATGCAGGCCAGCCGCCGCCGCGTCTTGCAAGGCGCGGCGGCCAGCGCAGCCACACTCGCCGCGGCGGGAGCGCTCGGCCCCGTGTCACGCGCCTTTGCGCAGGATGATCTCCGCGTGCAGATCCTGAAGATACCCGGCGTCGGCGCCGGCTCGCCCACCGATGCCGACTGGCAGAAGGTCGGCGAGATGTGTCTCGGCGCGACCAAGGCCGGCGTGGCCGAGGGTGAGTTCGCCGGCGTCGAGCTCACGTTCATGGGCCTCAACAATCAGAACCTGCACAACTTCCTGTTCCGCGGATTCCTGAAGCCGTGGGAGGCCTATACCGGCGCCAAGATCAACTGGATCGATCTCGCCCAGGCCGACTACAATCCGCGTCTCCAGCAGTCGATCGCGACCGGCACGGTCGATTTCGACATCATCGAGATGGGCGCACCGTTTGAGGGCGACACCGCCGGCAAGGGTCTCCTCGACGAGATGCCGGACTGGGTGAAGACCCAGATCGACATGGACGACTACGTCAACTACCTGAAGGCGCCGGTCGGCACCTGGGACGGCAAGACCTACCGCATCACCATCGACGGCGACTGCCATACCTTCGCTTATCGCAAGGACTATTTCGGCGACGGGACGATCTCCGGCATGGCCAACCCGCCCACCAAGTGGTCGCAGGTCGATGATGTCACGAAGAAGCTCAAGGGCCAGAAGGACCCGCTGACCGGCCTCGATGCCTACGGCTTCCTCGACCCGCTTAAGGGCTGGGGCGGCTTTGGCTTCTACTTCCTGGAAGATCGCGCGACGGCCTACGTCAAGCATCCGGACAACGCGGCCTGGCTCTTCGACCCGGAAACGATGAAGCCCTACGTGAACAATCCTGGCTGGGTTCAGGCGATCCAGGACGTGATGGACCTGATCGCGGCCAACGCCTATCCGCCCGACCAGATCAACGCCGATCCCGGCACCACCGCCTTCCAGCAGTTCCTGGCCGGCACCGGCTCGATGATCTGCTGGTGGGGCGACGTCGGTTCGAACGCCAAGACGAGCGACTCGTCGGTCGTCGGCGACGTCGTCGGGTTCTCGATCAACCCCGGCGCGGATAAGGTCTACAACACCAAGACGGGGGCCTGGGAGGAGAAGGAAAACTTCGCGCCGAACATGGCCTATCTCGGCTGGGGCATCTACGTCACCAACCGGGTTTCGGGCGACGAGAAGAAGCGCAAGGCGGCCTGGTCCGCGGCGGCGCATCTCGGCGGCAAGGACCTGTCGCTTTGGACGACGGCCTATCCGTCAGGCTTCCAGCCCTACCGGAACTCCCACTTCAACTACGACGAATGGGAGCAGGCGGGCTACGACCGCGCGTTCGTCGAGGACTATCTCGGATCGCAGGGCGACAGCTATAATCATCCGAACGCCGCGATCGAACCGCGCATCCCCGGCATCTTCCAGTACTACTCGGTCGCCGAGGACGAACTCGCGAAGGGCTTCGCGGGACAGTACAAGTCCGCGCAGGAGACCGCCGACGCAATCGCCGCGGCCTGGGAGAAGATCACCGACCAGATCGGCCGCGACAGCCAGATCAAGCTCTACAAGGCATCGCTCGGCATGTAGTTCCAATTCGGTGCCTTCCGGATGCACCGTCGTAAGTTCACGGCTGGCGGCGCCCGCGCGTCGCCAGCCGTGCATTTCCGCAAGAATGATTTCATCTCCTCGGATGCGTCGATAGAGTAGCGGCGGAATGCAGCCTACGTTGCCGATCGAGAGCGACCGCCTGTTCACGGTCGCATCGGACCACATGTCGCCCGGCAGGAAGGCCGCCGGCCGGGCGCTGCTTGTTCTGGCGTCGCTGCTTCTGCTGGCGGTGCTGATGGCGCAGATCCTCGACGCGAGCGGCGTGATCGGCATCGGTTTCACGACGTGGCGGCCGCTCCTTTATGCCTATCTCGTCTGGGCGGTGGCGCTTGGGGTGAGCCAGGTGATGGTCCGCGGCGAGCGCGGCCAGCGCACGCTCTTCGTGCTGCCCGCCGTGCTCTTCACTATTTCGATGGTCGTGTTTCCGCTCCTCTTCGGCCTCAACATCGCGTTCACCGACTGGAACCTGAGTTCGCTGAGCGGCCGTCACTTCAACGGCCTCGACAATCTGCGCCACATGTGGGCGGACCCTTTCTACTGGAACGCCCTCGCAAACATGGTGCTCTACGTCGCGGCGGTCGTTGTGGAATACGCCATCGCCTTCGGCCTGGCGCTGCTCCTCAACGCCGATATTCGCGGCCGAAAATTCTTCCGCGTGGCGTTCCTGCTGCCGCTGATGCTGAGCCCGGTGGCGGTGAGCTGGATGGTCGGCAAGTCGATGATGGAAATCCGCTTCGGCCCGCTCGCCAGTCTGGCGCGGCTACTTGGCTGGAGCTCGCCCTCGTTCTTCTCGACTCCGGGCATCGCCAAGCTCTCCATCATGGCCATGGACGCCTGGACCTTCATCCCCTTCATGATGATCATGCTTCTGGCCGGCCTTCAGGCGCTTCCGAAAGATATCCTGGAGGCGGCGAAAATAGACGGCGCCAGCGCCTGGCAGTCGTTCTGGAAGGTGATGTTTCCGCTGATGCTGCCGGTCAGCATCACCGCTGTCGTCATCCGCATCATCTTCAAGCTCAAGATCGCCGACATCATCATCAACGTGACCTCCGGCGGGCCGGGCGGCGCGACGGATTCCGTCACCAGCTTCATCTACCGGGAATACCGCGACCGCTCGAACGTCGGCTATGGCACTTTGCTCGCCATGGTCTACTTGGTGATCATCGTGATTTCCGTGACGCTGTTCCTGGCCTTCCTGAACCGCCGCGTTCGGAACGTGAACTAGCTATGCGATTGGGGGCCCGGGCTTGAGCACATCGAGCGTCGCAATGCCGAAGGCGGGGGAGATCGGCCGTGCCGGCTCATCGGTCGTCGGCCGCGATCGTGCGCTCCATATCGCCGGGCGGGTGCTCATCTACGCCGTGCTGATCCTATGGGCGATCATTTGCCTCTTTCCCATCTATTGGACCATCTCGACCTCCTTCAAGGTCGCCGCCGACGTGATGCAAGGCCATGTCGTTCCGTGGGTGGATTTCAAACCGCAATGGCTCGGCTGGCGCTCGCTCGGCCTTTCGCCCGAGACGATCTCCCAGGTCTCGACCGTGCGCGAGGAGTTCATCAAGCGCTTCACGAACAGCGCCATCACCTCGCTCAGCGCATCCGCGCTCGCAGTGGCGCTCGGATCGCTCGCGGCTTACGGGCTCAGCAGGTTTTCCTACCGCTTCCTGTGGATGCGCAACAACGACATCTCGTTCTTCTTCCTGTCGCAGCTCATCCTGCCGCCGGTCGTGCTCGCGATGCCGTTTCTGGTCCTTTACAAGGAGCTGGCGCTCCTCGACACGCGGATCGGCATCATCCTGATCTACACGCTGATGGTGATGCCGATCGTGATCTGGATCATGCGCGACCAGTTCGGCGCGATTCCGATCGAGCTGGAGGAAGCCGCGCTCGTCGACGGCCTGTCGGTGTGGGGAGCATTCCTGCGCATCGTGCTGCCGCTGGCGCTGCCGGGCATGGTTGCCGCCTTCATCCTGTCGCTCGTGCTTTGCTGGAACGAGTACTTCTTCGCTGCGCTGCTTACGAGCACGGACGCCAAGACCCTGCCTGTCATGGTCGCCAGCCAGACCGGCTCACAGGGCATCAACTGGTGGGCGATGGCGGCGCTCTCGACCGCGGCGATCGCGCCGCTCGTGATCGTCGCGGTCGTGCTCGAGCGCTACATCATCAAGGGCATGACGGCAGGCGCGGTGAAGTAGGACAGCGCCGCTATTCGAGATTTGTATGGCGGGCACGCATCGCTTCAGGCCTCGTGCCGCGCATTGCCGCGAGCCTCGACACGATCACCTCGAAGAGCACGAAGAGGGCCCCCTCATAGAGCGAGCCCATCGGCAACGCCGATGTTTTCTGCGACCCCTCGTCGGAGGCCATGGTCTGGGCGGGGATCACGAGCAC
This sequence comes from uncultured Alphaproteobacteria bacterium, assembly GCA_963739005.1. Taxonomy (GTDB): domain Bacteria; phylum Pseudomonadota; class Alphaproteobacteria; order Rhizobiales; family Afifellaceae; genus DASWJZ01. Next base: position 212,252 of record CAVTYQ010000008.1, read on the forward strand.
GTCGTCCGCCTGACGCGCCGCGCTTCCGCTCGCCTCCGCGGTCAGAACGAAGGTTTGCGCTCCTCCCTTCTTCGCCTGTTCGATGAGCGCCAACACCGTCGCGAGTTCGCCCGGTCCGGAGGTCGCCAGGAAGAGGTCACCCGGACCGACCGGAGGGCAGGTCATGTCGCCGACCACGGCCACCTGAAAACCAAGATGAAAGAGCCGCATCGCGAAGCCTTTGATCTGCAGTGCTTCTCTTCCGCAGCCGTAGACCACGACCTTTTCAGCGCGGTCGAGGTGGCGGCAGAGCCGCTCGAGCGCCGCCTCCTCCACCCGGTCCACGACCGCACCGATTTCGGCCAAGGCTGCGCGGTGAAACTCTTTCATGAGGCTCATCCTTGCAGGTCATCCGACAGCTCGGCCATCAGGCCCTTTGTCTGCTCGTAGAGCCGGCGGAAGACATGATATTGGCGCTTGTAGCCGGCGCCGTATTCGGAGCGAGGAGAAAGCGTCTTCTGCATCGGGTTCCAGCCGGCGATATCGGTCTTCTTGGCGTCGCCGACCGCTACGGCGGCGAGAAAGGCGTCGCCATAGGAGGCGCCAATCGTGCGCTCGCGCATGATCTGTTCGATCGCCGAAATATCTGACGTCGCTTGCGCCCAGACGAAGTTCTTTGTGCCTCCGCCAACGCCGTAGATGCGTCGCGGCGCCTGGCCGATCTCCCGGTAGGTATCGATGATGTGGGTTGTCCCGAACGCGATGCCCTCCAGCATCGCGCGATAGAGGTCGCCGCGCCCATGCGTGAGGTTCAGCCCGAACACGACACCCTTTGCGCTTGGATCGTGGATCGGTGTGCGCTCACCGGAGAAGTAGGGGAGGAACAGGAGCCCGTTGGCGCCGGGGGGCGATGCTTCAGCTTCGCCGGCAAGCTCAGAAAAGGCCGTCTCGGCGTCGAGATCGCGCGCGAGCACGTCGCGGAACCAATGCGTAAGCGTGCCGCTCGTGGCGAGCCCCGCCATCGAGGCGTGCTCGCCTTCGAACAGCCATGGCGCGTACCAAAGCCGTGCATCGCGGATCCGATCCCTGCTCAGCATGATCGTGAAGATCGTCGAGCCGTACATGATCATCATGTCGCCGGGCGCAAGCACGCCGACGCTGATCGCCTCGGCAGCTGCGTCGATGGTGCCGGCGATCACCGGGGTGCCGACAACAAGCCCGGTCTCCGCCGCGGCTTCCGCCGTCACCTCTCCCGCGAGGTCGGTCGTCCATAAGAGTTCGGGCAGCTGGTCGAGCCGTGCGATGTCGTCGGCGAGGTCGAGCGTCCAATCTTGCGTCGCGACATCGTAGAGTGGGCTTGAGCTCGCCGCCGAGTAGTGATCGATGACATAGCGGCCCGTCAGCCGGTGGTTGATGTAGCTGGTCGAGTTCAGGAGCTTGGCCGACCTTTCGTAGAGTTCGCGCCTTTGGTTCTTGAGCCACAGGATTTTGGGGCCGATCGATTGCGAGGTCAGTGCATTGCCGCAGCGCTCGAGAATGAGGTCGGCACCTATCGCCTCGTTCAGCTCGGCGATTTCGCGCGAAGCCCTTGTATCGACGCCGTAGAGGATCGCGTTGGAGAGCGGTTCGCCGGTCTCGTCGACCGGCAACAGGCAGGGGCCGATCGCACTGCATCCGACGGCGCGTATCGACTTCGGATCGATTCCGCTTTCAGCGAGAACTTTCTGCGTGACGAACTGGAAGTCGCCCCACCAGTCTTCGCGCGGTCGGTGCTCGGCCCAGCCGGGCTGCGGAACGAGCATCTTGTGACCACGCGCGGCCTGCGCGACGATCGCGCCCGCCTCGTCGACCAGGACGCTCTTCGTTTCGAAGGTCCCGATATCGACGCCGAGATAGTGCTTCATGAGATGAAGTCGTCGCGGTCGAGGCTGAAATCGGGGCCGATGCTCCGGATGCCGGCCACGAGGAGCCGCGTAAGATTCTCAAGATCGCCAAGGTCGCAGACCTCGAGCGCCGAATGGCTGTAGCGCATCGGAAATCCGAGATCGATCGATGCGACGCCGGCGCCGACCATCTGCACGTAAGAGGAGTCGGTCAGCACGCCGATCTGCGCGCTCTTTTGCAGCGGTATCGCCTCAGCCTGCGCTGTTGCCTTGAACAGGGCGACGAGCGCCGGGTGCGGGATCGTGCCATTCAGCGTGCCGCGCCCGTGAAACGAATACATGCTCATGCCCGGGCCGCCCCCGAGGCGTACATCGCCGCGCTGAGCCACATCGGGCGTGTCGGTGGCAAGAGTGAGATCGATCTGGATGGCGATGTCGGGCTTCAGCACCTGTGCGGCGGTAACGGCCCCGCGCAAATTGAACTCTTCCTGCACAGAGAACACGATGTGGGTCGTGGGCTTGCTTGCAGATTGAAGCAAAGCGCGCGCCACCTCCGCGACGACGGCGCAGCCGGCCCGATCGTCGACCGCCGTCCCGGCGAGGCGGTTGCCCGAAAGCGCAACCACGTTTGGGCGGTAGACGATTGGGGTGCCGATATCGATACCCGCCGCCCGCACCTCCTCGGCGCTGGAGAAACCGCCGTCGACATAGACGTCGGCGCAGGGAAGCACGCGGTATTTCTCATCGGGGGCGGTCGCGTGGTGGCTCTTGTTGGCGATCACGCCTGGCCGGTCCCGCCCTTCCCCGACGCAGAACAAAACGGCCTGCGCGGGCAGCGCCCTTTCCGGAACGCCCCCCAAACGCTCGATGCGGACGATCCCGTCGGCCTCGATCTTGCGGACGACCAGGCCAAGCTGGTCCATGTGCGCGAAGAGCATCACGCTCGGCGCGCCGGCTGTCCCCTCGATCGTCGCAATCAGATTGCCCTGACGGTCAGTGTGCGATTTGAGGCCAAGCTCTGCGAGCACGTTGCGGAGACGTTGCCGCACACGGCCCTCATGGCCGCTTAGCCCGGGGATGAGCATGAGGTCGGCCGTGAGGCCGCGCAGGGCGTCGTTCATACGTAGTCACTCATCGCGTCCAGTGGATTCCATGACACACAGCGCCCGCGATCTCCGAGTCGAATCCGAGCGACTCCGCCAAGATTCTCTTGGGCGGCGGCCGGCTCGATCCGGAATCTCGTTCACAGCGCTACCTGGAATCAAGGCTTCAAGCCGGTCTCTCCGGAAGGCCCTGTGAACGCTGCATCCGAAGCTGGGACGAATCGATCAAACCCGCCGGTACCTTGAAACGGCTTCAGCAGGTGCAGGCAGAAAGCGCGATCTGGACCGCGCGCCGACGGAGCGGGTGGCGGGGCGGCAGCGGCTCTCCCTCGGTAGACTATCCCTTCCGTGCAGTCCAAGTGCCATTGCAGCTTGCTGTTGGCGAGCGCCAACGCCCGGAACCGGTGCTGCCGGCGATAGTCCCGGTCGCATTCACCACCTGCACGTTGTTGGAGATGTTCAGTTTCACCGAACCGTCTCTGCGGATTGCTCCGTCGACCGTGGCTCCGAACAATGGAAGCGAGACCAGACCCTCCAGCACCTGAATCGGAAAGCTGCTCTCAGGACAGGAGCCGCTCTTGGCCACCATGTGGATGGACCAAATTCCGTCGAACTTGGAGGCCGCGGCACTCGTCCCGGAACTGAGCGCAATGCAGATCGCAAAAGCGGCAATAAAGGTCGACAGCCCGAAGAGGCGAACTCTCATCATCGTCATGTCTCGCAAAGATTTCTGAAGGGTTTTTCCGTGCCTCAACGCTGCATCTGAATTGGACAAGCGGGATGCCCGAGCGAATGGAACCCGAGTTTGCTCGAAATGAGGCAGGCGTCCGAACGAGTGACCCTAGCTCCGCGCAACAAGCCTGCGGCGGACAAACTTGAAGGGCGAACCGGCATTTCCAGCTTGCCAAACACAAAAGCCGTCAGCTCACGCCGTTGGCAGCGTTGAAGGCGTTCGCATACAATGCCTGCCGCCAGCGCTGACCGAGGAACGTTAATGACCAACGCCGCGAACAAGGCAGAGCTTCGGTTTACCCCGCCTGGCCCGGGGTTCTGGGAGCTCGATCCAGTGCATTTTCCGCGCCCGATGACACGCTATTGGACGGAGATCCAACCCGACGCTCTCAAGCGCGGCGTTCAGGATTTCACTCGCTTCTATGGAATGCTGATCGACGGGCTCGAATATCGATACGTCAACGGTTTCGCATATCGGACAGGTACTGCCTGTCGGGGAAGCCGAGGTCCCGGCGCGTTTCAAGCGCGCTGAAGAAGTCTTCGAGCGGAGACTTTGGCGCGAGCAGGTGCGCGAGTGGGACGAGACCGCCAAGCCGGCCGCGATCAAGACGCACCGGGCGCTGCAGTCCATCGATCCTGATCGGCTCTCCGACGAGGAGCTGATCGTCCATCTCAAACGCTGCCGCGACCATCACGCCGCGATGATCGCCCAGCATATGCGCTTCACGGCAGCGGCGATGCTGCCGACCGGGGACTTCCTTGCGCATGTGGGCGACTGGACGCATCTCTCGCCGGCGGAGCTCCTTGGCCTTCTTCGCGGCTCAGCTCCCGTGTCAGCGGGCGCCTCGGCGGAACTTGAGAACCTCGTTGCGGCGATGGCGAGCGACGCCGGCGCGCGTGAGCTTCTCGCCTCAGACGACGATCCGGCGCAGGTGCTCGAAGCGCTTCGCGCGCGGAAGGGCAAGACCGGTGCGGCCGTATCTGGCTATCTGGACCTCGTCGGCTACCGGCTGCTCGACGGCTTCGACATCTCGGAGCCCTGCGCGATGGAACTTCCCGACGTGCTGTTGCGCGCGATCCGCGAGGCGGTCGCGACGAGAGCTGTGGAGTCCGCCGACGTGGACAAGGAGATCGCCAGCGTTCGGAGCAAAGTGCCTGATCAGCACAAGTCTGCGTTCGACGACCTTCTCGGCGAGGCGCGGCTGACCTATCGGCTCCGCGACGAACGCGGCGTGTTCAGCGACATCTGGGCCTCCGGCCTCATGCGGCGTGCTGCCCTCGCAGCGGGGCGTCGTCTAGCCGCGAAGGGTCGGATCAAGGACGCGCCGCACATGATCGACGCCGGCTTCGAGGAAATGTGCGCGCTCCTCTCCGATGGCGGCGGCCCGACCGCCGACGAGCTGGCTGCCCGCGCGCAATACCGGATGGATCACCGGGCGAAGGAAGCTCCGCATACGCTCGGCGATCCTCCGCCGGCGCCGGATTTCTCCAAGCTGCCCTCCGCGATCGCCCGGCTGATGCGAAGCGTCGGGATCGCACTTGGCTCGGTGTTCGGCAGCTCCGAGGCGAAGCATGAGACGGACATGCTGCGCGGGCTTGCCGCGAGCCGCGGGATTTACGAAGGGCCGGCGCGCCGCGTCTCCAGCCCATCCGAGTTCGACCGGATCGTTCGCGGCGATGTCCTCGTCACCGAGTCGACGACGGAGGCGTTCAACATCCTGCTGCCGTTGCTCGGCGCGATCGTGACCGACAGCGGCGGACTGCTCTCGCACTCCGCCATCGTCGCGCGCGAATATGGCATCCCGGGCGTGGTCGGGACGCGCGAGGCGACCGAGCGGATTGCCGACGGCGTGCGTGTGCGTGTCGACGGCGACGCCGGCGAGGTCACGGTGCTCGGGTGAAGCAGGTCCTCCCGCTTGAGGAGGCGCGCGACGACGCGATTTTCGGCTCGAAAGCGGTGGGCTTGGGGCAGGCGCTCCGCGACGGCTTGCCGGTCCCTCCCGGCATCGCGCTCTCCGGCAAGATCGTCGAGGCCGTCGCCGCGGGAGAGGAGCGCGCGATCCGGCAGGTGACCAAGGCTGTCCGGCCGCTCGGCGGCCCGCTGGCCGTCCGCTCCTCCGCCGTCGATGAGGATGGAGCCAACGCAAGTTTCGCCGGGCAGCACCTCACCCTTCTGAACGTTCCTTCGTCGGAGGAAGTTGGCTCTGCCTTGCGTGACGTCTGGTGGTCCGCGAACTCGGACTCGGCGATCACCTACCGCCAGCGCGTCGGTCTCTTCACCCGGCCGAATGTCGGTGTCGTCGTGCAGGCGCTGCTTAATCCCGACACCGCCGGAGTGATGTTCACGAAGAACCCGGTCACCGGGGCGGAGGAGCGGGTGATCGAGGCGAGCTGGGGCCTCGGCGAGGCGGTCGTCGCCGGCATCATCATCCCGGATCACTACCGGATCGACCGGTCGGGCCAAGTGCTCGAGCGGAAGCCCGGATGGAAGAAGATCGCGGTGCGCAGCGTGCCCACCGGCGGCACGGTCGAGGAGAAACTCGCGGCTGAACTCGTCGAACAACTCTGCCTCGATGACGATCAGGTGCGGACTCTTGAGCGGCTTGCCGCCCGATGCGAGGAGATCTACGGCCTTGGTCGCGACATCGAATGGGCGTTCGCGGCCGGCGAGCTCTATCTGCTTCAGTGCCGGGCCGTGACGCGGGGAGGCTGACGCCGATGCGTGGCACTCCCGTCGAGGCGCTTCGGCGCGTGCCGCTCTTCGCCGACCTGACCGCGCGTGAGCTGCAGCAGATCGCACGCCTCTTCAAGGAGCGGCGCTTCGCGAAGGCCGAGACGGTGGTCAAGGAGGGGTCCGGCGGCGCCGCCTTCTTCGTGATCGAATCCGGCGAGGCGACGGTCTTCGTCGGAGGCAAGGAGCAATCGACGCTGAAGCCGGGCGAGTTCTTCGGCGAGATTGCCTTGATCGACGAAGGCACCCGCATGGCGACGATCACCGCCACGAGCGAACTCGTCTGCTACGGGATCACCTATTGGGATTTTCGACCGCTCGTCGAAAAGAACGGTGTCATCGGGTGGAAGCTCCTGCAGCGGTTGGCGAAGATCCTGCGCGCGACACGCGAGTCGGCAGAACGACGCATCTGAAGATCAGCAGGCGTTCGATAGTCTTTGCCGCCAATTCAGATACTGGGGGCGGCGCGGCCATCAATGGCGTCAATAAGGAAAGCGCGGGGGGACGCGATGCAGCGCGGAAGCGAAAGACCGGTCGGGATCGGGTTGATCGGCGCAGGGGCGATCATGCGGCTCTCCCACGCGCCGACGATCGCGCGGTCGAAAGACGCGAAGCTCATCGGCGTTTTTGATCGCGATTTTTCCCGCGCGACGGGGCTGGCGGAAGAGAACGGCGCGAAGGCTTATGCCGAGCTCGACGCACTGCTTGGCGCCAAGGACGTCGATGCCGTCATCGTGGCGACGCCGAACATCTTCCACGGCGAGGCCGTGATCGCGGCGGCGGCGGCAGAGAAGCACGTGCTCTGCGAGAAGCCGCTGGCGCTCGAGATAAAGACCGCGCGCAAGATGATCGATGCGTGCGCGGCGAAGAATCTTGTGCTGCAGGTCGGCTTCAACCAGCGCTTCTGGGCGCAGGTCGAGATCGCCAAGAACCTCGTCGATAGCGGCTTCATCGGCGACGTGCACGGCTTCCGCAGCGTCTATTCGGAGAAATCAACCGCCTACCCCGCCGTCACGCGCTATCGCTACGACCTGAAGCAATCCGGCGGCGCGACGATCATCGACCTCACCATCCACCGGATCGATCTCGCGCGGCATCTCCTCGGCGATTTCTCCGCCGTCTTCGCAGAGCTCGCGCACAGCGTGCTTGCCGACAAAGTCGACGACAATGTGTGGCTCCTCGCGCGCTTCAAGAACGGCGCGCGCGGATGCCTGTCGAGCGACCGCTACTCGCCGGCGATCGGCGATGGCACCGACCTCTACGGCTCGGAGGGCTCGATCCACATCGCGACGGAGACGCTGAACCCGTTCCACGCGGCGCCACTCGCGGTCTACACCGAGAAGTCGGCGAACGCACTGCCGGACGTGCTCCGCGAGGCGCACTATCCGGACGCCTGGTGGAAGAACTTCGAGGGCGGCTGGATCACGCTGAAGCCGCCGCGGAAAAACCCCTACGACGCACAGCTCGCGGAGTTCGTGAGCGCTATCCGCGAAGGCCGGCCGGCCGCGATCACCGGCATGGACGGGTTGCGGGCGCAGGAGGTGGTGCAGGGCGCTTATCTCTCGATGCGCGAGCGGACATGGGTGGACCTGCCTTTGCCTGAGGACGCGCCTTTCGTGGTGCCGGGCTATGCCTGAGGCGGACCGAAAAATGCGTGTCGCCGTGCTCGGCGCGGGCGCCATGGGATCGATCTTCGGCGCGGCGCTTTCGCGATCCGGCGCCAGCGTCATCTTCTTCGACCGCCGTTCCGAGGTCGCCGACGCGATCAACCGCGACGGCCTGCGGCTTTCCGGCGTGCTCGGAGAGACGGCGCTCCGGCTCCCGGCGACGACCGACGCCGGGGCACTCGGCGAAGTCGACGTTGCGCTGGTGCTCGTCGATTCGACTGCGACAGCCGATGTCGCCACGGTCGCCGAGCGGTGCCTGGGCAAGCAAGGCTACGCGCTGACGCTGCAAAACGGGATCGGCAACTGGGAAGCTCTCGCGGAGCGCCTCGGCGTCGCGCGCGTGCTGGCCGGCTCGACCTATAACAGCGGCGCCAATCTCGGACCTGGACGAGCGGCCCATACCAATCCCGGGGAGACGGTGATCGGAGAGATCGACGGCCGCGTTTCGGAACGCGCGCTCGCAATCGCCCGGCTTTTCGAAGCAGCCGGCTTGCCGGTGGAGGTCTCCGACAATGTGCAGGGCCATGTCTGGAGCAAGTTCGTCCACAATTGCGCGATCAACCCGGTCAGCGCACTGACCGGCCTAAGACCCGGCGAAATCGCCCGCACGGCCGCCGCCGCCTCATTGCTCGACCGGCTGCTCGACGAGATTCTTGCGGTCGTGGCAGCTGCCGGGATCGAACTTCCGGAGGCGGACCCGCGCACGGTGATCCGCGACCATTCTTGGGAGCGCTACAACAGCCCCTCGATGCTGCAGCACATCGAGAGCGGCAGAGGAACGGAGATCGACGCGCTCAACGGAGCGCTCGTCCGCCGTGGAAAGGAATTGGGCGTTCCCGTCCCGGTGAACGAGACGATCGTCCTTGCCGTCAAGGCGCGGGAGGCGGCGGGGGCGCGATCAGCGGCGCCGATCGACGAGGCGGCCCTGGAGGCGGCCGCCCGATTGGCCCCGCGCGGCGATCGGTGGGGATGATGAACTACGTTGGGATCACCAGCCGAGCGCTTTAGTCCGGCGATTTAGAGACCGCCTGCGCGGCGGTTCGTTCCGGACCCGAAACCGTATCGACCTTTCGGATCTGGCCTGTGCGCACGGCGGCCGAAATGATGCGGTCCGCTCGGATCGTCCAGCTCTTCCTTTGCCGGGCGCGGCCCGCGGTTTCCCGTCTCGCGCCGCTTCTCTACGCCGTCGCCGAGGAATCCGTCGCGCAGCCAATCGAGAAGGCCCATCGCACTCCAACTCCTGCCAGGCAGTGGTATAACCTGCGGCGCGTGAGAGAGTTTCTTCGAGCGCTGCCTCCAGACCCGGGCGGTTAACAAATCGTTGCGGCGAGGCGCCGGGCGGCCGGTTGAAAGGAGGCCCAGGATGGCGACGAGATCAGGCTATGCGGGGTTCTTCGCGGTCGCGGCCGCCGGATTGGCGCTCTTCAGCGCACCGGCCCGGGCGGACGTCATCGACGGCGACTGGTGCGCCCCGGACGGTCGGACTTTCTCCATCCGCGGCCCCGCCATCACCACGCCCGGCGGCAACCAGACCGAAGGCGATTATTCGCGCCACCACTTCAGCTACGTCGTGCCCGACGGCGAGCAGAGCGCCGGCGACACGGTGGCGATGATCCTCCTCAACGAGAACACGGTGAACGTCGAAGAGGGCGGCAAGGCGGAAATCTGGGTGCGCTGCAAGCCGGCGATCAGCTGAGGCTTTCAGAGCCGGCGTGGACCTGCCAGAGACGGCGATGCATGAAGGCTGACGCGAAGAGAGGACGACGTCATGCGCGTAGACGGCAAGGACTTCCGCACCATTTGGCTCGCCGCGGACGGCGCGGCGGTCGACGTGATCGACCAGACCAAGCTGCCGCATGGGTTCGAGGTGTTGACGCTGCGCACGGCCGCGGACGCGGAGCGCGCCATCCGCACGATGGTGGTCAGGGGCGCGCCGCTGATCGGCGCGACGGCGGCCTACGGCATGGCGCTCGCGGCGCGCGCGGATTCTTCCGATGCCGCGCTCGGCCGCGCCTACGACCTCCTCTTCAAGAGCCGGCCCACGGCGGTGAACCTGCGCTGGGCGCTCGAGCGCATGCGCGGCGTGCTCCTCTCGCTGCCCGCGTCGCAACGCGTCGAAGCGGCCTACGCGGAGGCGGCGCGCATCGCCGACGACGACGTCGCGGTCTGCGAGGCGATCGGCGAGAACGGCGCGCGGCTCATCGAAGATATCGCCGAGAGCCGCAGCGCCGGGCTGCCGGTGAACGTGCTCACTCATTGCAATGCCGGGTGGCTCGCGACCGTCGACTGGGGGACGGCGCTCGCACCCGTCTTCAAGGCGCATCGTGCGGGCATTCCCGTCCATGTCTGGGTCGACGAGACGCGGCCGCGGAACCAGGGCGCGAGCCTCACCGCCTGGGAGCTCAACAAGGAAGGCGTGCCGCACACCGTCGTCGTCGACAACACCGGCGGGCATTTGATGCAGCACGGCATGGTCGATCTTTGCATCGTCGGCACCGACCGCACGACGCGCTCAGGCGACGTCGCCAACAAGATCGGCACCTACCTGAAGGCGCTCGCCGCGCACGACAACAACGTGCCGTTCTACGTGGCGCTCCCCTCCTCCACGATCGACTGGCGGGTGAAAGACGGGGTGAAGGAGATTCCGATCGAGGAGCGCAGCGCGGAGGAAGTCACGCATCTGACCGGCGCCACCGCCGACGGCGGCATCGCCACGATCCGCGTCACGCCGGAGGGAAGCCCGGCGGCGAACTACGCCTTCGACGTGACGCCGGCGCGACTCGTCACCGGGCTCATCACCGAGCGCGGAATTTCCGAGGCGTCGGAAGCGGGGCTGACGAAGCTCTTTCCGGAAGCCGAGGCGGCTTAGACCAAATCACTGTCGTCAAGTCCGGACTTGATCCGGGCATCCATTCCTCGACGCATCCCCAAATCGCGAGCGCAACGGAATGGATTGCCGGGTCAAGCCCGGCAATGACGACAATGACAGGCGCGATTTGACCCAGCTAGTCGCTGAAGTCGGCGTTGACCACGCCCTCCATCGACGGCGCGGGCTGCATCGGCGCGACGAGCACGCGGTCGATGCGGCGGCCGTCCATGTCGACGATCTCGAAGCGCAGCCCACCCCACTCGAAGTGATCGCCGATCTGCGGAATACGGGCGAGGCGGGCGAGGACGAAGCCGGCGAGCGTCTCGAAATCCTCGTCGCCGCGCATGTCCTTGCGCTCCAGCATCCGCTCCGCCTCGTGAATGCCGAGCATGCCGTCCATCAGCCACGATCCATCGTCGCGACGGACGGCGGCCGCCTCCTCGACGTCAGTCATGTCCTCCGGGAGATCGCCGGCGATCGCCATCAGGATGTCGGTCGGCGTAACGATGCCTTCGAGGCCGCCGTATTCGTCGACCACGACGGCCATGTGCATGGGGTTCTCGCGGAACATCTCCAGGAGGCGGAGCACCGGCGTCGCCTCGTGCACGATGAGCGGCTGGCTGAGCGAGGCGGCGATGTCGAATTTTCCCGTGCGCGCCACCTGGTCGAGAAGATGCTTGGTGTGGACGATGCCCGCCAGCTCGTCGAGGCCCTTGCGGCCGGCCGGATAGCGGGAGTGCCCGCTGTCGGCGATCTCGCGCCGGATCGTCTCCGGCGGATCGTCGAGGTCGAGCCACATGAGCTCGACGCGCGGCGTCATGACGCTCCTGACCGAGCGGTCGGCGAGCCGCAGCACGCCGTTGATCATGTCGCGCTCGGCGACGTGGAAGACACCGGTCCGCGCGCCCTCCGCGATCAGCCGCTTCACCTCCTCCTCGGTGACGGAATTCTCCGGCCTGTCGGGAATTCGAAGCAGTTTCACCAGGGCATCGGTGGAGACGCGCAGGAAAAGGACGATCGGCGCGCCGGCGACGGACAGCTTCGCCATGAACGGGGCCACGGCAGCAGCCACCCGCTCCGGATTGTTGAAGGCGATCCGTTTCGGGACGAGCTCGCCAACGAGGAGCGAGAGGTAGGTGATGCCGACGATCACGACGGCGAGTGCGACGGGATAGGCGTAGCTTCCGAACGCTGAAAGGAGCTCGCTCAGCGGCCCGGCGAGGGTGGCGCCGGAATAGGCGCCGGCGAAGACGCCGATCAGCGTGATGCCGGCCTGCGCGGTCGACAAAAAGCGGGTCGGATCTTCCAGCAGGCGCAGCGCAGCGCGGGCGCCGCGCACCTTTTCGTCGGCCATCTGCTCCAGCCGCGCGCGGCGGGAGGAGAGCACCGCGAGCTCAGACATGGCAAAGAAGCCGTTCAGGATGATCAGGAGTGCGATTACAAGAATGTCCCAGGCGGGCATTTGATCGGGCGATTCCAGGAACTGTCGCTGCTAGCCTAGCCAAATCCGCCACGAAATGCGCGCGCCGACAACATGAACGTTCAAAGCATTGGCGGGGCGGAGAAAAAAGAGCCGGGCTTGCGCCCGGCCAAGTATCCCCCAAACCCTGCCGACGCTCAGCGCGTGATGCGCAGCGTGGTCAGATCCTTGCCGATGTCCTGGAAGGCGCTCTCCAGGTCGGACGCCTGCGGGACGTAGTAGTAGAGCGGTTCGCCTTCCTCGTTCTTCGACGCGCAATTGCGGAAGAGGTCCTGCGTCTTGGCGAAATCGACCTGGAAGAGGATCGTGTAGAGGCGGATGCCCTTGGCCTTCACCGCCGAGCAGACCTCTTTCACCTTCTCGTCGACGTTCGCCTCCGCCACCAGGTAGTCGTTGGTGGAGCCCATGCGGCCGTCGGCGAGGTAGCCGAAGGACGTGTAGTCGGACTTCGTGATATCGCTGTTCGGAACGACCTGGTTGCGGCCGTCGGAAAGGAGCACGAGCACCTTCTGGGTGTTGACGTCGTCGTAGGGCGCGCCCCCGGTGAAGGGCTTCTCCGGCGAAAGAACGCGCCAAGCCCAGGCCAGCCCCTGCGCGATGTTGGTGCCGGAATTGTTGCCGCCGTACTCGTTGTGCGGCTTCATCTTGCTGATTTCCTGCTTCATCAGGTCGGCGTCGTTGGTGAGCGGCACGACCGGGCTCGGGCAGGCGGCGTTCGGGCCATTGTTGCTCGTATCGACGACGCGGACGCCGGCGCCGACATTGTATTTCGCCACGTCGCGCAGCTTGTCGCTGTCGTTGCGCAGGCCGCGGCTGTCGGTCAGATAGGAGTTGGAGTAGCCGCTGTCGGGCTCGTCCGGCCAGAGATACGGCACCCAGCGCGTCTCCGCGGTGGTCGGCGCGGTATCGTCGAGATCGTGATCAATCCGCGCCTCGACGCAGCCCGCCCATTTCACGTGCATCTTGTCGAAGAGCGAAAGCCGATCGACCGGCTGGCTGAAATTCTTCTGGAAGACCGGGTCGGCGCCGACCGGATCGATGAACGAGGAATCGAAGCCCTCGGAGTGGCCGACATTGACCGCGGTCACGAACGGGACCAGCGCCATCTTCACGCGGTCCTTGGTGCCGTCGCCCTTGTAGAGGTTGTCGACGAGATCGGTGGCGGCGTCGCGGAGCGCCCCGATGCGGCCGTAGTTCCGCATCGAGCCAGTGTTGTCGAGCGCCAGCGCGATCTCGTATTTGCCGCCCGACGTCTGCACCTCAGTCGAAAGGTCGAGCGTCATCTCCTCGATGCCGACGACGGGCAGGAAGGCGGTGTCCATGGTGCCGTGGCCGACCACGCGGTAGCCGCCCGAAATCTGGATGGCGTCGAAGCGGGCCATGTGGAGCATCTTGTCCTGGCCGCCGCCCGGCAGTAGCGCCGTCACGTAGCTATTAACGAAATCGTCGGCTTCGGCATCGGTCTTGGCACCGCGGCGGACGAGCGCGAGAGCGGCCGCGTCCATGGCGTTGGCGATCTCGACCTTGTAGCGCTGATGGCGGGCGACATCGACGGCGCCGCCCAGCAGACCGATCAAAGGAACCATCGAAAACGCGAAGAGGACCGCGACGTTTCCGCGTTGATCCTTGTCAAAGCGCCGAAGCGCCCGGAAGGGCAATTTGAACATGACGGCCTCCGAAGTCTCTTGTCGGCGGCCTCCGCAAGACCGCCTTTAACGCCTCGTTGACATAGCTTAACGGCCGTTAACCGGTGTTAATTCCGGACAGATTTCGGGGGTATTTTCCTGTTAATTCTAAGCATTTAGGGTAAATGGCGAGCGGCGACGGATGGCGTCGTCGGCGGGGTTTCGGGACAAGGTGAAGTGGCGCGGCAAGCTGACACTGGAAATGCCGCGTAGTTACGGACTAAGAAGGACACGAGCGGCGGGAGCAGCGCATGTTTGACTACAAATCGCGTTTCGAGAGCGCCCTCGACGCGCTCCGCGCCGAACGACGCTACCGCGTTTTCGCCGATCTCGAGCGGCAAGTCGGAAGCTTCCCGCGCGCGGTGATGCGGCGCGACGGCGAGACCCGCGAAATCGTCATCTGGTGCTCCAACGACTATCTCGGCATGGGCCACCACCCGAAGGTGGTCGCGGCGCTGCAGGAGGCGGCCGGCCGCATGGGCGCCGGCGCCGGCGGCACGCGCAACATCTCCGGCACGAACCATCCGCTGGTCGAGCTCGAAGCGGAGCTCGCCGATCTGCATGGCAAAGAGTCGGCGCTGGTCTTCACCTCCGGCTTCGTCTCCAACGAAGCGGCGATCTCGACCATCGCCAAGCTGCTGCCCGACTGCCTGATCCTCTCCGACCAATTGAACCACGCCTCGATGATCGAAGGCGTGCGGCGCTCCGGCGGGCAGAAGCAGATCTTCAGGCACAACGACCTTGAGCATCTGGAAGACCTGCTGAAGGCCGGCGGCAAGGACCGCGCCAAGCTCATCGTCTTCGAGTCGGTCTATTCGATGGACGGCGACGTGGCGCCGATCGGCGCGATCGCCGACCTCGCCGAGACGTACGACGCGATGACCTATCTCGACGAGGTGCACGCGGTCGGCATGTACGGCGCGCGCGGCGGCGGCATCGCCGAGCGCGACGGCGTGATGGACCGCATCGACGTCATCGAAGGCACGCTCGCCAAGGGCTTCGGCGTGCTCGGCGGCTATATCGCCGGCTCGAACGTCGTGATCGACGCCGTGCGCTCCTACGCGCCGGGCTTCATCTTCACCACCGCGCTTCCGCCCGGGCTTGCGGCGGCCGCCTGCGCCTCAATCCGACACTTGAAGGAATCCTCCGCCGAGCGCGAAGCGCAACAGCGGCAGGTGGCGCGGACGCGGGCGCGGCTCAGCGACGCCGGACTTCCGGTCATGCCGTCGGAGACGCAGATCATCCCGATCCTTGTCGGCGACGCGGAGGCCTGCAAGGCGGCAAGCGACCACCTGCTCGAGAAGCACGGCATCTATATCCAGCCGATCAACTACCCGACCGTGCCGCGCGGCACCGAGCGGCTCAGGATCACGCCAACGCCGTTCCACGACGATCAACTGATCGAAGCGCTCTCCGCCGCGCTGGTCGAGACGTGGAATGCGCTGGAGCTTCCGCTCGAAGGCCCGGCGACGGTCGAGCACGTCGCCCGTCGTGCCGAGATCTTCGCTGCCTCGGGCGGTTAGTTCTCTTCTTTTCGAGCGTGATCTTATCCGAAAAGCGGTTCCCACTTTTCGGGACCACGCTTCCGAGCACGTCGCCCGTCGTGCCGAGATCTTCGCTGCCTCGGGCGGTCAAGCTTTCACCCACACCATCGCGAAGCTGACGGGCCAGTTCAGGTAGCGGCGCCACTTCGGCTTGGTCGTCAGCCAGTGCTCGTCGATCACGCATTCCTCGAACGCGGCAAGCGCGAGGCCCGCCGCGCTGCCGGCGCGAAAGTGGTCGCTCGGCAGATGCACATAGCTTTGGATAGTGACGGCTTCGCCGCCGGCGCGGTGAAAATGCGTGACGAGCCCGTTCATCAGGAAGAACGGGTGGTATCCGACGAGCAGGAACTGCCCGCCAGGCATAAGCAGGCGCGCCGCCTCGCGGTATGCGGGCGCAAGCTTAGCGAGGTGCTCGTCGGCGAGCGACATCGTGACGAGCCCGTAATGCGCGGCGGGTAGCGGCGTTCCGCCGACGTCGCCGACGAGGAGCCGGCGATAGACGCCGCGTTTCTCGGCGAGCGCCAGCATCTCCGGCGTGATGTCGACGCCGTCGATCGCGCCGACGCCCTGCCCATTCAGCCATTCGCCGGTGCGCCCGGTGCCACAGGCAAGATCAGCCGCCTCCGCTATGCTCGCCCAATCGATGGAGGCGAGGCGCGAAAGGAGCGGCGCGTCGAGCCCGACGGCGACCGTTTCCTCGTAGGTCGCCGCCCACTCGCCGTAGCCGCGTGCCGCATCCGCGGTCGGGTAATCGCGGCGGTCGAAGAACGATGCGTCCATTTCGGTCTCTCCCGAATCCCAGCTCCCCGGGGATTCGTCCTATTCCATGCGCTCCAGCCAGCGCGCCAGGATCGGCACTGCGATCGCCATCGCCAGGAAGCGGGCGACGTGATGGGCGGCCACGTAAGCCGGGTCAATGTTCATCTGATAGGCGAGGATGATCAGCGCATCGAGCGCGCCCGGCGCGAAGGCAAGCAGCGTCTGGATGAAGTTGACGCCGAGCAGGATGCTGACCGCGCCGGCGGAGACGGCGGAGATGCAGAAGGCCAGGCCAAAGGCGACGAGGCCCGGCTTCGCGATGCGCGGCAATAGCCAGAAATCGCCCGGGCGGAAGCGGCTCCCGGCGATCGCGCCAAGCGCAATCACGAAAGGGAGCACCAGCGGAAACGGCAATCGCGCCTCGACCACGCCGGAAAGAAGCAGGCTCGCGCTCGCCAGGAGGCCGCCGAGCATCCATCCGCCGACCACCCGAAGACGCTGCAGGACAAGCGCCGCGACGAGGCCGACGGCGAGTTGGAGGACGATCTGCCCGGGATGCGCGGGACCGGCGGCGCCCGGCACGCCGACCGGCGACGGATGCCCGATCACCAGCGCGAGAAGCGGGATGACCTCGACGAGAATGAGCAGGCGCAGGCTTTGCGTGATCGCGACCTTCTTGAGGTCGGCCTTAAGGCCCTCCGCCGCCGCCATGACGAAGGAAAGCGCGCCCGGCAGCGAGGATAAGAGCGCCGCGTTGCGGTCCCATCCACAACGGATATGAAGCCACCAGTAGGAGCTGGCGACTACGCCGGCGAGGGAGACGCCGAGGATGGCGAAGCTCAGCGGCCAGGTCGCCATCTGATGGATCGTCTGCTGCGAGACCCCGCCGCCGGCGTAGAGGCCGAGCACGAGATAGACGGGGGCGTGGACCGGCTGCGGCACGTCGGAATCAAAACCGGCAAGCGAGGCGATCGCGACGGCGAGGAGCCCGCCCGAAACCCACCCCGCTGGCAAGCCAAGGCTCTGGAAGAGCAGCCCGCCGGCCGCGCTCAGACCGAGGGTGATCGCAAATCGCCACACGGCCGCAAGAGACGGCCGTGCGAAGGCCGGCATCAGCTTCCGAGCCAGACGCGGAGACGCCGCGTCGCCTCGGCGAGATCCTCAGCCTTGCGCGCGAAGCAGAGGCGCATGAATTCCTCGCCTCCCGGCCCGAAGGCGGAGCCGGGGGCGATGCCGATATTCGCCTCGTCGACCAGCGTCAGCCCGAGCCTGCCGACGTCGGCGACCCCCTCGACCGCGAAGAAAAGATAGAACGCACCGTCGGGCCAGGCGAAGCGCACGCGGTTCGAGCCGGCGAGCCCTTCGCAGACGATGGCGCGGCCGGCGGCGGCGCGGGCGACCTGCATGCGGGCGAAATCCTCACCCTCCTCCAGCGCCGCGATGGCGCCGCGCTGCATGAAGGCGGCGACGCCGGAGGTGGAGTACTGGATCAGGTTCTCGATGACGCCGCCGAGTGCCGGCGGCGCGGCCAGCCAGCCGATCCGCCAGCCGGTCATCGCCCAGTTCTTGGAGAAGGTGTTGACGAAGATGACGCGGTCGTCCTCGTCGATCAGATCGTAGAAGGACGGCGCGCGCTCGACCCCGTCATAGACGAAGCGGCTGTAGACCTCGTCGGCGACCACCCAGAGGCCGCGCTCGCGCGCGAAGCCGAGGATCGCGCGGAGCTCCGCCGCCGTCGCCGTCCACCCGGTCGGATTGGCGGGCGAATTCAGGAAGATCGTGCGCGTCTTGCCGCTGACCGCCGCGAACAGCCGGTCAAGGTCGAGCGTCCAGCGCGTTCCGTCGAAAGCGAGCGGCACGGAGACCGGCCGCGCCCCGCCGATCCCGACCGCGGCGGCGAAATTCGGCCAGGCCGGCGTCGGCACGACCACCTCGTCGCCGGTCCCCGCGGTCGCGGCGATGGCGATCTGGATCGCCTGCATCCCGCCGCCGGTGATGAAGAAGCGCTCGGGCTCGAAGGCGCGCCCGAACTGGCGCTCGTGGTAGCGGGCGAGCGCGGCGCGAAGCTCCGGCAGGCCGCGCTGGTAGGTGTAGAACGTCTCCCCGGCGGCAAGCGAGCGCGCGGCGGCATCGCAGATGAAGCCCGGCGTCGGAAGGTCGCCCTCGCCGGCCCAGAGCGGGATCAGCCCTTCGCGCTCGCGCCCGTAGTTGAAAACTTCGACAATGCCGGAATCGGGCGCTTCCCGCGCCTCGCGCCGAAGCGCGGAAAGAACCTTCGTGTCCATCGGCGGCTGCCTAGCGCAACTTCCCGACCGCGGGAAGCGGCTCGGGGCGCGATGAATGCGCTGCCCCGGGCCGAACCGCCCAAAACGCTACCGCTTCGCGAGAAGATCGCGGATCTCGCGAAGGACGACGAGGTCCTCGGGCGGGGTCGGCGGCGCGGCGGGCTTGGCCTCCTGCTTACGCGTCAGCCTGTTGATCCCCTTCACCAGCAGGAAGACGGCAAACGCGACGATCAGGAACTTGATCACCGCGTTGATGAACAAGCCGATATTCCAGGTGACGGCGCCTGCGTCCTTCGCCTGCTGCACCGTGTTGTAGGGGCCGTCGCCCTTGAGGACGACGAAGAGCTGGGAGAAATCCACGCCGCCGGTCAGGAGACCGATCGGCGGCATGATGATGTCATCGACAAGCGAAGACACGATCGCGGTGAACGCCGCGCCGATGATAATACCGACGGCGAGGTCGACCACGTTCCCCTTCAGTGCGAACTCCTTGAACTCCTTCAGCATCGCGCCCTCCCATGGCGATCCTATCGCCGCGTGACCGTCACGCGATTGTTGTCTTTGCGCGTTGAGCCGCGCAATGGCGCTCGCGTCACACTCACAGACTACCGAGGTTGGCGCGCGCGGAAAAGCGTCGTCTCCGCGGCTCCGGTGCTTCTGAAACGACCAGTCGCGATTCGGCGGTGGAGGATGTGCAACGAACAATTGCCTTTGGCGCGTCGCGCGGTCATTGTTCGATGTGTGAGGTGCGTGCGCGTGGAGTGAATGATGGCGAGATTGCTGCCGCCGGAACGAGACATCGGCGTGATGCGTGCGCCTCTTCGCTCCAGCCTGGCACTGATCGGAATCTTCCTCATTGTCCTCTTCGCGGTGACTCTGCTCGACCGCGTCGGCGCCAATCCGAGCTTCGCGCCTTTCGCGCTCGTCAGCGCCGCTTTCGCGCTCTTCATCCTCGCCGCGCTCTATTCGCATAGCCGCAGAGCCGTCGACTTCTACATCGCCGACAACAAGGCCGCCGGGCGCTTCGGCGGCCTGGCGGGCGCAAGCACGCTTGCCGGCCTCCTCGCTGTCGGGCTTGCCGGCGGCGGCTATGACACGCCGTCGAGCTTCCTGATTTCGGCGGCGGGCCTTGCGCTCGGCTATCTCGTTCTCGGCTTCGTGATCGCGCCGGGCCTCAGAGCGTCGGGCGCCTACACGGCGGGCGATTTCATCGGAACACGGTTCAGCGGGGTACTCACCCGGCTTGCATGGGCTGCAATCACGTTCACCGTGTCGTTCCTGCTTTTCGTCGCGCAAATGAAGATCGCAGCGCCGCTCGTGGCGACGCTTTTCGGCCTGAAAGCCCACACCGCGCTCTATGCGGTCGCGGGGCTGACCGCGATGGCCGTCCTCCCCGGCGGCATGCGCTCGCTCTCCTGGACGCAGGTGATCCAGTACTTGGTGATCGCCATCGCATGCATCGTGCCGGCGCTCTTCTTCGCGTCGGGCGGACCGACCGCCGAAGGTGGAATTGCCGAGCAATTCGGGACGCTTCTGGCCGACGGCCTGCCGGCCCTCAGCGACGCCAGCGCGGTCGGCTGGGCGCTGCCGATCGTTCTCTACGTCGTCGGCGCCGCATCGCTGCCCCACCTCAGCGCCCGTGCGCTCGCGGCGCCTTCGGGACGCGAGGCAGCGAGCTCGATGGTCTGGGCGGTGCTCTTCTCCATCATGCTCGTGATTGCCGGATTCGTGCTCTTCGAGCTTCTCGCCGGCGCCGGCGGAACGGACGCCTCGCAAAGCGCCGATAGCGGGCCGGTCCAACTCGCGGCGCTCTTCGCGCTGCTCCCGGCGGTGCTCGCCGGGCTGCTCCTCGCCGGCCTGCTTGCCGCGCTGCTCGCGCTCGGCCAGTCCGCGCTCTTCTCCGCTGCATCCGCCATCAGCCACGACGTCTGGGACGAGATCGTCGATCGGCGCGGGCCGGAGGGGCGGCGGATCATGGTCGCGCGCCTGATCCTCGTGGGTGTCGCCGCAGGCGGGGTCATGGTCGCGTCGCTGTGGCCGGGCGACGCCGCCGGGACAATCCGCTGGGCGCTGGCGCTCGCCGCGGCGGGAAGCTTCGCGCCTCTCGTCCTCGGCCTCTGGTGGCGCCGCTGCAACGAGATCGGGGCGATCGCCGGCATGGTCGCCGGCTTCGGCTTCACCGCGCTGGTCTTCCTGCTCAGGCAGCACGTCATTCCCGACGCGGTCGTCTCCAGCGGCTGGGCGGAAGTCAGCGCGCCGACGGCGGCGGGGGCGGGGCTCGCGATGTCGCTCGTGGTCACAATTGGGCTTTCGCTGGCGACGCCGGCTCCCGAAAAGGAGCCGCAACCCGTGGCAAGCCGCACGGTGCACCGGCGCGGGCGCGGGCGCGGGCGGATACCGACCCGCGAAAGGCCGGCCTAGAGCGTCTCGCGCGGCGGCGCGCCCTTCATCTCCCGGACCAGGGCGACCACGCGGTCCATCATACGTTCGGCAAGATGCTTGATGCGCCGCATCGCGTCGTCGCCTCGAGTTGGGGCCGTTTGGCCCTCGCCCGCCTCAAGCGCGGCGATGCGCGCCTCAAGCGCCGCGATCCTATCCGCTTCGTGTGCGAGGGCGCCTGACGCCTGACCGGGCCCGCGCAGACAGACGAGCGTCCCGCCCCTCTCCATGCAGAGCGAAACCTCGCCGGATTCCGTGTCGAGCCGGAACACGCCGCTTTCGGAGGGAACGAACGCGTAGCGCCCGGAATCGCCGGCCAGAGCCGGCGCCGTCGCGGCAAGAAACAGCCCCAAGACGAGAAAACGCATGCCACCCCCGACATTTGGCCGAAGCATAGGTCGGCTAAGGCTGTGGCGAAAGCGCGCTTGCCGCCGCAGCCTCGCCTTCTATCCTTGGCCTCACGATGTCGGAACCGATCTACAAGATCTGTGCGCGCGCGCTCTGGCGCGCCGCCGAAGACGCCGGCCGCTTCGACGGGGCGCCGGTCGATCTTGCCGACGGCTACATCCATTTCTCCACCGCAGCCCAAGTGCGCGAGACGGCGGCGCGGCACTTTTCCGGCGACGACGATCTCGTGCTCGTCACGGTCGACGCCGACGCGCTCGGGGACGCGCTCCGCTTCGAGCCGTCGCGCGGCGGCGCGCTTTTCCCGCATCTCTATGGCAGCCTGCCGCTTTCCGCCGTGCGCGGCGTCACGCCCATCCCGCTCAAGAACGGCGCCCACGTCTTTCCCGCGGGCATTCCATGACGATCGCCGATCGTGCCACGCAGGCGCTCCGGCTACTGGAGCCGGAGCGCGCGCACCGGCTCGCGATCAAGGCGGCGCGCTGGCGCACGACCCGTCCGCCTGCGGTGACGGCCGATCCGCGGCTCGCGGTCAACGTGCTCGGCCTCAGCTTCCCGAACCCGATCGGGCTTGCCGCCGGCCTCGACAAGGACGCCAAGGTGGCGGACGCGATGCTCGGGATGGGCTTCGGCTTCGTCGAAGTCGGCACGCTGACGCCGCTGCCGCAGGAGGGCAATCCGCCGCCACGGCTCTTCCGGCTTGCGGCGGATCGCGCGCTCATCAACCGGCTCGGCTTCAACAACGAGGGCCACGAAGCCGCGCTCGACCGGCTTGACCTGCTCGACCGGCGCACCGGCGGGACGGGCATCGTCGGCGTCAATATCGGGGCGAACCGCGACAGCGAGGACCGGCTCTACGACTATTACGCCGGGATACGGCTCTTCGCGCCGGTCGCGTCCTACCTGACCGTCAACGTCTCCTCGCCGAACACGCCGGGCCTGCGCGAGCTGCAGAGCGGCGAGGCGCTGAGCGCGCTGCTTCAGCGGATCGGCGAGGCACGCGCAGCGGCGACCGAAGAGTGCGGCCGGCGGACGCCGCTCCTCCTCAAGGTGGCCCCGGACCTCAACGACGCGGAACTCGCCGCGCTGATCGAGACGGTCAAGAAGCACGGCGTCGATGGGCTGATCATCGCCAACACGACGGTGAAGCGCCCGGACCTGAAGTCGAGGCACCACGCGCAGGAGCTCGGCGGGCTCTCCGGCAAGCCGCTCTTCGAGCTGTCGACGGCGATGCTCGCGCGGGCGCGGCAGATCGCCGGGCCGGAGCTGGTGCTCGTCGGCGCCGGCGGCGTCGACGGCGCGGCGGCGGCATGGTCGAAGATCGCGGCGGGCGGCGATCTCGTGCAGCTCTACACCGCGCTCATCTATGAAGGGCCGTCGCTGCCGAAGCGCATCGCCGCCGAACTCGTGAAGCGGCTCGAAGAGCGCAACATCAAGAGCCTCCGCGACGTCCGCGGCATCGAGACGGAGCGCTGGGCGGCGGCCTGGCCGCGGTAGCGCGGCTCAGGTCGGAAAGGTCCCCGGCAACAGTTTTCGCATGCGCAAGTGAAACGTGACGCTGCGCGCGCCGAGGAAGATCAGAAGCGACGCCCACAGCCCGTTGTTGCCGAAATGCGGCGTCAGCACCGCCCACGCGGCGAGATAGACGAGGACGGAGAGGAGCATCATGTTGCGCATGTCGCGCGACCAGGTGGCGCCGATGAAGATGCCGTCCATCTGAAAGGCGATCGTCGCAATGAGCGGCGTCAGCGCCGCCCATACGAGGTAGGTGCGGGCGGTGGCGCGAACCGCCGGCTCCGTTGTCATCAGGTCGATCACGTAGGGACCGGCGAGCGCGAACAAGGCGGCGAGGAGGAGCGCGGTCAAAAGACCCCAGAGCGTGGTCAGCCAGACGACGCGCTCGAAGGCCGGGCGGAAGCGCGCGCCGACGGCGCGGCCGGCAAGCTGCTCGGCGGCGGTGGCGAAACCGTCGAGGAAATAGCCGCCGACCAGGAAGAAGTTCATCAGGATGGCGTTCGCGGCGAGCACGATCTCGCCGAAGCCCGCGCCCTGCCGGGTGAAGAACGCGAAGGCGAAAAGAAGCGCCATCGAGCGGACCATGACGTCGGAGTTGACCGCCATCATGCGCTTCAGTCTTGCGAACGCGAAGATTTCCGCGGCGGTCGGCCGCGGCGCATCCTTGAGCTTCCACCAGGCGAGCGCGACCCCGGCGACCGCCGTCGTCACTTCGCCGGCGACGCTGCCCCAGGCCGCACCGGCGACGCCCCAGCCGAGCCCAAGCACAAAGAAGACGGAGAGCGCGATGTTCACGCCGTTCAGAAGCGTCTGCAGCAGCAGACCCGACGCGGATTCGCCGCGGCCAATCACCCAGCCGAGCACCGCGTAGTTCACCAGCCCGAAGGGTGCCGACCAGATGCGGATCGAAACATAGAGGAGCGCCGCGGCGGCGACCTCGTTGTGGACCCCGAGCGCGGTGACGCCGATCTTTCCGATCGGCACCTGCAGCACCAGCATCACGACGCCGGCGGCAAGCGCGAGCAAACCGGAGCGCAGAAGCACCGATTGTTCTTCCCGCGCGTCTTCCGCGCCGACCGCCTGCGCGGTCAGCCCGGTGGTGGCGGAGCGGAGGAAATTCACCGTGGCGAAGAGGACGTCGAAGATCAGCGCGCCGATCGCGATTCCGCCGATCAAAGCCGCGCGCCCGAGCTGGCCGACGACCGCCATGTCGACCACGCCGACGAGCGGCGTCGAAAGGTAGGCGAGCGTCATCGGCACGGCGAGGCGGAAGACCGAGCCGTGCGTCACCGCAAACGGGCGCACCGACGGCGGCGGCGGGTCTTTAGCCGGCGGAGACTTCACTCGGGACGGCGCCGGCCGCCGAGCTTGAAGAGCCGGGTGATGATGAAGAGCGGCACGACGATCAGCGCGCCGGCGACGAGATAGTCGAAGGAATCGGCGAAGAAGGCGAAGCCCATCTCATAGATGTGGAGGACCGCGCGCCGGACCCACCAGTAGATGTCGTAGGGGCGGAGGCCGAGCGCGGAAAGCACCAGCCCCACCACGAAGGAGAGGATGACGAGGCGGATCACGACCCGAAGCGGCGTGTCGCCGAGAAAGCGCGTCAGTCCTTGCATGATTCGTCCCGTTCGCCCTCTCGGCGCATTTAGTCCGACGCTGCGGCGCGAGCAAGGCGCGAAGCCCGTGACGCGCCGAAGGTACGTAACCTCCCCCTCAAGCGGGAGGTCAACAGTGGCGCACGCGCGGCGCGCCTATTCGGGCAGGAGCTTCTCCAGTGTCTCCAGGCGGTCGGCCTCGGCCGGGGGCTTGTCCCAGCGCAGGCGATTGATACGGGGGAAGCGCATGGCGATGCCGGACTTGTGACGCGTGGAACGGTTCAGCCCCTCGAATGCAACTTCGAGCACGAGTCCGTGGCTCGGCTCGGCGCGGACCGCACGCACGGGGCCGAAGCGATCGGTGGTGTTGTTCCTGACATAACGGTCGAGTTCGCGAAGCTCCTCGTCGGTGAAGCCGAAATAGGCCTTGCCGACCGGCACCAGCTCCGGCGCCTCCTCCGCGCCCGCCCAGACGCCGAACGTGTAGTCCGAATAGAACGACGAGCGCTTGCCGTGCCCGCGCTGCGCATACATCAGCACCGCGTCGACGACATGCGGGTCGCGCTTCCACTTGAACCACGGCCCTTTTGGGCGGCCGGGCACATAGGCGGAATCCCAGCGCTTCAGCATCAGCCCTTCGGCGACCTCGTGGACGCGACCGTCGGTCGGCGGATTCTGTCGCAGCGCCGCCAGCTCCTCCCAGGTGGCGAAGGCGACGAGCGGCGAGACATCGATCCGCGGCGACGCGATCTTCTCGACGAAAGCTTCGAGGCGCTTCCGCCGTTCGGCGAAGGAAAGCGCGCGCGGATCATCGTCGCCGTCGGCGAGAAGATCGTAGGCGCGGATGAAGGCCGGATGCGAATGCACGAGCTTTGTCGACACGGTCTTGCGATTGAGCCGCTGCTGCAGGTCGCCGAAGGGAGCGATCGAAATCGCGCCCGCGTCTTCCCTCGCGACAAGCAGCTCGCCGTCGATCGCGCCTTCGAAGACGAGATGCTCGAGGATGTCGGGGAAAGCGCCGGAGATGTCGTCGCCGGTGCGCGAATAGAGTTTTCGCACGCCCTTCTCCGCGACCGCCTGCACGCGGATGCCGTCCCACTTCCATTCGGCCGCATAGTCCTGCGGGTCGAGTTTTGCGAACTCGCTCTCGTCGAGCGCCTGCGCGAGCATCACCGGGCGGAAGGCGGCGAGCGCGGCCGAGACGGGGCGCTCGCCCCTCCCCTCCAGCCAGGCGAAGAATTCGACATAAGGCGGCGTCAACCCGTGCCAGAGCTCCTCGATCTCCGTCACGTCCTTGCCGCCGAGCTTCGCAAGCGCCTGCTTGGCGAGGCGCGCGGTGACGCCGACGCGGAGGCCGCCGGTGACGAGCTTCAGAAGCGCATAGCGGCCGGAGGCGTCGAGCCGGTCGAGCCAGCGCTCGACGAGGCGCGGGCCTTCAAGCCGCGAGGCGGCGTGAAGCTGCTCGACCACCTCCGCGAGGCGCGGCGGGACTTCCGGCTCTCCCTGCGTGGGCCAAACCAGCGCGATCGTCTCGGCGAGGTCGCCGACATAGTCGTAGGAATAGCCGAAGAGGATCTCGTCCATGCGCTCGACGACAAGGGCGCGGAGCATCGCCGGCTTGACGCTGGCGATCGCGAGATCGCCGGTCAGCGCGGCGAGCGCATAGCCGCGGTCGGGGTCGGGCGCGGCGGAAAAATAGTCGGAAAGCAGGCGGAGCTTGCCGTTGCGGGCCGGCGTCAGCACCAGGCGGTCGAGAAGGGCGGCGAAGGCCTGCATGAGGGGAATATAGGGGTTCGGGAAGAGGTATGGGGGATAGGGGAGTTCACCTTGCGCGCGCAGCGTTTGCGGTTGGCTGCGTAACCTCCCCCTTGAGGGGAGGTCGAAAGCGGCAAGCGAAGCGCAGCCGGTTTCGGGAGGGGGTGACGCCGTGGCGAACCCGGACGAAGCCCCCCTCCCGAAGTTCGCGAAGAGCGAACTTCGACCTCCCCTCAAGGGGGAGGTTAAGACCAGCGGCCGTCAACAACCGCTGCGCCGGCGGCTCGCCTGCCCTATATCTGAGCCATGCGCTTCACCGAGCTTCTCTGCGCGACGCCGGCCGGCATCTATTGTCCGCCCGGCGATTTTCATATCGACCCGACGCGGATGGTTGAGCGCGCGCTGATCACGCATGGGCATTCCGACCACGCCCGCCGAGGGCACGGAGCTGTGCTCGCAACAGAAGCGACGCTCAAGATCATGGCGGAGCGCTATGGCGCGGATTTCGCCGGCGCGACGCAGGCGGTGACGCTCGGCGAGCGGATGGAGGTGAACGGCGTCGGCGTCACTTTCCATCCGGCCGGGCATGTTCTCGGCTCGGCGCAGATCGCGGTGGAGAAGGACGGCATGCGCATCGTCGCGTCGGGCGACTACAAGCGGCGGCCCGATCCGACGTGCTTGGCCTTCGAGCCGGTGAAATGCGACGTCTTCATCACCGAGGCGACCTTCGCGCTTCCGGTCTTCCGCCATCCCGACGACCGCGCGGAGATCCGAAAGCTGCTCGCCTCCGTCGCGCAGTTTCCCGAGCGCACGCATCTCGTCGGCGCTTATGCGCTCGGCAAGGCGCAGCGCGTCATCGCGCTGATCCGCGAGGCGGGATACGACGCGCCGATCTTCATCCACGGCGCAATGCAGAAGCTCTGCGAGCTTTATGCGCGCGAGGGGATCGACCTTGGGGTTCTGGAGCCCGCCACTTTGGAAGAAGGCCGCAAGAAGGATTTCGCCGGCGCGATCGTCGTCGGCCCGCCTTCGGCGTTCCAGGACCG
This sequence comes from uncultured Alphaproteobacteria bacterium, assembly GCA_963739005.1. Lineage (GTDB taxonomy): Bacteria > Pseudomonadota > Alphaproteobacteria > Rhizobiales > Afifellaceae > DASWJZ01. The sequence goes on from CAVTYQ010000008.1 coordinate 239,727, forward strand.
CTGGGCGCGGCGCTTCGCCGATCCGGTTTCGTGCTTCGCCTCCGGCTGGATGCGCATCCGCCAGCGCGCCAAGCAGGGCGGCGTGGAGCTGCCGCTCGTCATCAGCGACCACGCGGACTGGGACGAGCTCTGCGACACGATCCGCGAAGTCTCACCGCAGGAGGTGTGGGTCACGCACGGGCGCGAGGAAGCGCTGGTCAGATGGTGCGAGCTGCAAGGGCTGCCCGCGAAGCCGCTGCATCTGATGGGGTACGAGGATGAGGCGGAGTAGGATTTTCGGCCGCCGGATATTTCGGACGCGATGTTCGGAGAGGCGCTTTTTCTAATCGTCGGAGCCGCCTCGGCTTTCGCCGAAATTGCTCGATGTTGAACACCGGCCGAACAGCGTGACTTCGAGAGCGAAATAGCAACGGAGCCGATCAGAACAGCCCATGTTCGCGCGCGCAGTTCGCGTGCTGAGCAGCCGTAGCCCTGGTCGCGCAGTGCCGGTTCGATTGGTGGAGAATCTGGCGCGCGACAACGCTCAAGCCTAATGGCGATTGTGATGCTGGACCATGCAACCACAATGACCTAGGAACGAAAACGAACAAGTTCAGTCAAGCTCGATCAGGTAACTCAGCCCGCCCGGTGCCGAAATGAATGAGTTCACTAGCTATGTTGTAATGCGGCAAGACGAGACGCGTGCTCAGGGCTCCACTGCAAGTTCACCAATTCCGACGTTTGGCGCAGCTACAACTGCGATCGATCAATATCGCACCGTCGGGATTCACGAGACCAACCTGCAGGAATTGAACGTCGCGCTCACGGACGTCAACGCTGTCATCGCTATTTCGAAGGTGGCCGAGGGCGGCCTTTCTGATGTTGGCGAAATCGAGGCTGCCGAAACCGCTCTTCAGGCGTTGCTGCTCCATGACATTGTCCATGTCGTCGTCTGCGGACCAAAGATAGAGCTTGAGAACGGCCTCGTTACTTACCTACGGACCGACGACGGGATGCGTACTGACTTCGGGTTCGAGTTATTCCAGTTAGCTTCGTCTCGAGATTGGATCATTTCCCCTGAATACGCCGCCGTAAAGGGCGGACGGGTATTTGCATCGTCACTTGAAAAGAGCCCAAGCGTGGCCCACGCAGTTGAAGAACTCAGGCTGCGACAAGTCCCTTATTGGAATGCCGACATCGCAGAGGCAGTAAACGCCACAATTCAAGAGCATGGGATTCCAGCTTACCTAAGTGACCCTTGGCTGCTCAGAACGCGCAAGGGTGACGGATTCCCTAAGCGGTTTTACCATCGGATGCGCGTTTCGTGGGACCAAGCGGTGGGCGACTTGCCCCCTATCGTGTGCACCTTCGCGCTGCCGCCGTTGCTCGCCATCGTTCTGGATCGCTTGAACAACCGAGCTGAACTGAAATCCGAGATCGTGGCTCTGCGCGAAGAGCTTACTGAGGTTCGCCTAGAGCTGCACCAGCTAAACGAGTTGGTTACCCACTCTGCTTCACAGGCCGAGATAGATGCCCGGATTCGTCACATCGACGCTTCCTTCGATGCCATAGTTCCTGAATCCCGGCTGTCTGGTTCCGCGCGTCGGCAGCGGCGTCTCGTATCGGTTCATCGCCTTGTTCGACCTATTGTCCGCTTCATGGCCGCACTCCATCAAGGGATAGGATACGGGGACATGGTGGATATTGCCGGAGATATGAATAAGATTTTTGAATCACGTTCGGTTGTCGACCGCACGACGACCGCCCGGGCTTTCTCCGGCCTGCTGCGAGAAGTCGAGGCCCTCCAATCGCTGGTGAAACACCACCTGACTGAATCTGAAGTCAACGCCATTGAGAATTCTCGTTTGCGGCCAAACACCGTCCCCTGGGTTTAGTCGAGCAGGGCACCGGATCGTGTCGGCGCCTCATAGCTGATCTTCCGTTGCCCAAATTCCGACCGCCGAGGGCTTCAGGCGTCCCGTCACTGCCGAGCCCAAATCAGACCCCCCTCGTAATCCCGCCATCCACCCGCAAATTCTGCCCGGTGATATATCCCGCGGCGTCGGATACAAGAAACGCGATCGTGTCGGCGATCTCCTCGACGTGGCCGTAGCGCTTCATGGGGATGCGGGCGACGTTCGCCTCGGTCTCCGGAAAGCTGTCGATGAAGCCGGGGAGCACGTTGTTCATGCGGATGCCCTCCGCAGCGTATCTGTCGGCGAAGAGTTTCGTGAAGACCGCGAGCCCGGCGCGGAAGACGCCGGAGGTGGGGAAGGCCGGGTCGGGCTCGAACACCGCGTAGGTCGAGATGTTCACGATCGCGCCCTTCCGCTGATTCTGCATCACGGGCGCCACGAGCCGCGTCGGGCGAACGACGTTCAGGAAATAGGTCTCCATGCCTCGGCTCCAGTCTTCGTCGGTCAGGTCGAGGATTTCCGCACGCGGCCCATGGCCGGCTGAGTTGACCAGCGCGTCGATGCGGCCGAACTTTTCCATCGTCAGGTCAACGAGGCGCTGCAAATCGTCGTTCGACCGGTTCGAGCCGGTGACGCCGACGCCGCCGAGTTCTTTCGCCAGCGCCTCGCCTTTCCCTGAAGACGAGAGAATGGCGACGCCGTAGCCGTCCGCCGCGAGCCGGCGCGCCGCGGCGGCGCCCATGCCGCTGCCGCCAGCGGTGACGATTGCCACTTTGTCTGCCGCCACTTTCTCTGCCATGTGATCCCCCCGCCCCCGCCTCTTCCGGCGCGGAGTATACGCTTTCGATTTCATGGAGTGGCGCGAATGCCGATCGCCGTTCTCATTTCGCTCGCCCTGGTTCTTGGCACGGCCGCAATCCACTACGAGGGGCTGCACCTCGCCTCGCGGCTCTTGCTGTCGCGCGGAGCGGCCTCGCGCCGGCCAAAAATCCTGCAGGCGATCCTGTGGATATTCCTGATCCAGCTCATCGAAATCGGCTTTTATTCCTTCGGCTACTGGTTCGCCGACCGCGTGGCCGACATCGGCGCCTTCAAGGGGGCGCGCGAAATGGCCTCGGCCGACTATTTCTACTTCTCCGCGGAAGCCTTCAGCACGCTCGGGCTCGGCGACATCTATCCGACCGGGTCGCTCAGGCTCCTCGCCAGCGTCGAAGCCATCGACGGGCTGCTCCTGATCGGATGGTCGATCTCGTTCACGTTCCTGATCATGCAGCGCAACTGGTTCGAAAAAGAAGGCGCGGGCCCTTGAACTCCCGGGGACGGGGGTGGGCTCGCAAGAGCTTGCGCCGCCCGCGCGGTTGGTGGAGGAGAGGGCCGCCATGACCGACGCCGCATCCGACATCCGCGCGCTCTTTTCCGCCTACGCCGCCGGCTTCGAAGACGCCGACGCGGAGGCGGTGACGGCGCTCTTCGCCTGGCCGGCGACGATCTGGCAGTTCGGCGCGGGGCACATCTTCGAGGACGCGGAGGAGCTGCAGGAAAACGTCGACGCGCTGATCGACGTCTTCGACGAGGCGGGGATCGTCACCACCGAGCCGGAGGTGATGGAGGTGCGCGTGGCGGGGCCGAGCGCGTTCGCTGCCGTGCTCTGGCAGCAGCGCGACGATCATGACGCGCTCCTCAACGAGTTCTCATGCCAGTATCTGCTCATCAAGCACGAGGGGGCGTGGAAGATCGTGACGATCGTGAACGAGGCGGCGGAGGAAAGCTGATGTCGGGCTTGCAGGGCGATCCCTCCCCCCGCCCTTCGCCGCGAGGGGGCGGGGCGCGCGTCATGGTTCGCGATTTCGCGCCGCACGACGCTGAGGCGTGCGCGAGAATCTTCGACCGCGGGTGGCACGCCGGCCATCCCTATGCGCCGCGCGCGATCGACGGCGTGGCATTCATGATGGAGACGAAGGACGAGCGCCTGCTGGTGGCGGAGAGCGGCGGCGCGGTCGTCGGCTTCGTCTCGCTCTACGAGCCGCAGAGCTTCATCCACCACCTCTACGTCGATCCGACGCAGGCGCGGCGCGGCGTCGGCAGCGCGCTTCTTGGCGCCGCGCTCGACCGCGCGGGCGGGCGCGCGTCGCTCCGCTGCCAGACGCGCAACGAAGGCGCGCTCGCCTTCTATCGCCGGCACGGCTTTGTCGAGGTCGCCGCCGGCATCGGCGAATTCGGTACGTGGATCGCGCTCAGCAGCCCGTAGACGAACCACCCCGACTTTGTCGTCATGCCCGGGCTTGAGCTGCCTTCGCCGAAGCGGAGCTTCGGCTTCGCGCAGGCGGGTCCGTGCATCCATTCCGCTCCTTCGAGGCTTTTTCACCCTCCTCATGCTGAGGTGCGAGCGAAGCGAGCCTCGAAGCACGGGGTGAAAAAGCACCTCAGGATGAGGGCGGAATGGATGCGGCGCCGCGACGGAATGGATTGCCGGGTCAAGCCCGGCAATGACGACGAGGATTGAGCTTCTGCGCCCCCCGAAGTTTGCCCACTGGACTCCGGTCTGCGGCTGTGGCTGCGTCAGGCGTCTCGATCCAAGGGTCGTCCGCCATGGCCTTGCAACTCTGGCTCGCCTTCACCGCCGCCACCATCGTGCTTCTGCTCATCCCGGGGCCGACGGTGCTCCTCGTCGTCTCCTACGCGCTCGGCCAAGGTCTCAGGACGGCGCTGCCGATGGCGGTCGGCGTGGCGCTCGGCGATTTCACCGCGATGACGCTGTCGCTCTTAGGCGTCGGCGCGCTGCTCGCCGCGTCGGCGACGGTGTTCACAATCGTCAAGTGGATCGGCGCGGCGTATCTCGTCTGGCTCGGGATCAAGCTCTGGCGCGCCGGCGGATCGCTCGCCGCCGAGCCCAAGCACACCGGCGTATCGGCGGCGCGGATGCTCGGGCACGCGTGGCTCGTCACGGCGCTGAACCCGAAGGGCATCACCTTCTTCGTCGCGTTCGTGCCGCAGTTTCTGAACCCGCAGGCGGATTTCCTGACGCAGATGGTGGTGCTTGAGGCGACGTTCTTGACGCTCGCCTTCGTGAACGCGCTCGGCTACGCGCTCGTCGCGGCGCGGGCGCGCGGCTTCATCCGGAGCCCGCGCGCGGTGCGCATCGTCAACCGCGTCGGCGGCTCCTGCCTGATCGGCGCCGGCGTCGCCGCGGCATCGGTGCGGATTTCGCAATAGGACGATTTCCCGCCTCCAGCCCTCTTCAGCCGGCGCATTGTGACGCCCGCGTGAAGGAAATATTGCAGACTCCGAGGCGCCGGACTAAGTTCGCCGGCCGTGGGGCTTCGTATCGAAACAGCCGGGGTCGTCGCCGCCGCCAGCGGGCGGACGCTGCGGGCGTTTTGGCTTTTTCTCCTCGTCATCGCGCTGGCGGACATCGCATTCGTTGCGGCGTTCACGGGCGGATTCTTCGAAACGCACCTGTGGTTCGAAGAAGACGGACCCGTCGAGGATCTGCAAGCCGTGGCTCTGGCGGTCGCGGCGCTTGTCGCGGCCTGGCACGCGCTCACGCAGCGCCGCGAGGGGCACATCGTCTCGTTCGGCATCGTCGCGGTGTTCCTGGCCTGCTGCGTGCGCGAGCTCGAGTTCCGCAACACCGCCGCGCCGGACTGGCTGATCTGGCTCTTCCACGGCACCGGCCAGAACATCTTCATCGTCACGATCTTCGCGGTGTTCGCCGTCTGCTATGTGCGCCGCTGGCGCGAGCTTCCGGCGATCATCTCGATTCTTTGGCAACGGCGAACCGCCTTCTACATCGCGGCCGGCGTCCTGCTTCTTGTGAGCAGCGCCGTGGAGGCGACCGAAAGGCGATTCCACATACACCTCGAAAGCATCGAAGAGTGGCTGGAGCTGAACGGCTACCTGTTGTTCCTCCTCGCGACCTGGTTCCTCCCCTATAACGACCGCCGCGTTCCGGCCGGCGCTAGGCACTCGGCGGAAATCCGTTAGAACGTCCCCCATCCATCGACCGAACGACGGAGGGAACGAGAATGGATGTGCGCGCCGCGGTGGCGTTCGAGGCCGGCAAGCCGCTTGAAGTGACGACCGTTCAGCTCGATGGCCCGAAGGCCGGCGAGGTGCTCGTCGAGATCAAGGCGACCGGCATCTGCCATACCGACGAGTTCACGCTTTCGGGCGGCGATCCGGAAGGGCTCTTCCCGTCGATCCTCGGGCATGAAGGCGCCGGCATCGTCGTCGACGTCGGCCAAGGCGTGAGCAGCGTCACGAAGGGCGATCACGTCATCCCGCTCTACACGCCCGAATGCCGCGCGTGCCCCTCGTGCCTGTCGCGCAAGACCAATCTCTGCACCGCGATCCGTTCGACGCAGGGCCAGGGCGTGATGCCGGACGGCACGTCGCGCTTCTCGATCGGCGGCAGACGGCTCCACCACTACATGGGCTGCTCGACCTTCGCGAATTTCACCGTGCTGCCGGAAATCGCGGTCGCGAAGATCCGCGAGGACGCGCCCTTCGACAAGGTCTGCTACGTCGGCTGCGGGGTCACGACCGGGATCGGCGCGGTCATCAACACCGCGAAGGTCGAGGAAGGCGCGAAGGCGATCGTCTTCGGCCTCGGCGGCATCGGCTTGAACGTCGTGCAGGGACTGCGCCTCGCGGGCGCCGACATGATCATCGGCGTCGACACGAACCCGGCGAAAAAGGAATGGGGCGAGCGCTTCGGCATGACGCATTTCGTCAACCCGAAGGACGGCGGCGGCGACCTCGTGCCCTATCTCGTCAACCTCACCAAGAAGGGCGCCGACCAGATCGGCGGCGCCGACTACACCTTCGACTGCACCGGCAACACCAACGTGATGCGCCAAGCGCTCGAAGCGAGCCACCGCGGCTGGGGCGTCAGCGTCATCATCGGCGTCGCGCCTGCGGGCGCGGAGATATCGACGCGGCCGTTCCAACTCGTCACGGGGCGGGTCTGGAAAGGGACAGCGTTCGGCGGGGCGAGGGGCCGCACCGACGTGCCGAAGATCGTCGACTGGTACATGGAGAAGAAGATCGCGATCGACCCGATGATCACGCACACGTTGGAGCTTGAGGAGATCAACAAGGGCTTCGATCTGATGCATGCCGGCGAGTCGATCCGGAGCGTCGTGGTCTTCTGACCCTCCCGCCGCCCGCGCGCTTCCGCCGCGCCGATTCCGCGCTTACCGGCCTGCGGCAAAGGCGTATGATGCGTCCCCGGTGGACCCTGGCGCGCGGGCCGCGCAGACGGCGAGGCGCGCGAGACCAAGGCAGACAGAGGGGAGAAGAGCCAATGGAATCCGTGAATCATCCGCGACGCGCGTTCGTGAAGGGGGCGCTTGCCGTGTCGGCGCTCGGCCTCCTCGTCCCGACGGAAGCCTTGGCGGCCGGGTGGGCGCTCCTCGGGACGCGGACGGTCCGCCTTTCAAACGACCTCGACATCGTCCCGGTGACGTTCCTCTCCGGCTCGTTCACGCATCTCCAGCTCCGCGTGCACGGCAACGCCGTCACTATGAACGAGCTCAGGGTACGGTTCTCGAACGGACAGTGGGCGACGCTTCCCGTGGGTGCGCACATTCGCGACGGCGGACGGACGCGCGCCATCCCGCTCCCGGGCCTCCGCCGGTTCATCAGCATCATCGAGCTTCGCTACCGCTCCGCGCCGAACTCGCGCGGCCGCGCGACGGTGGAAATCTGGGGGCTCAAATAGGGCCGGCGCCCAATCGGCGACGCCGGCGCAGGTAAGCTTACCGCCGACATTTGCTGGATTCTTTTCGCCCGGGGGCGGCATTAACGGCCCACTAACCAAAGTGGGAGGCCCCCATGTCGGAAGACCTGAGCGAACAGCAAAGCGGCGAAGCGCGGCATCCGATGGCGCCGATCGCGGACCGCCGGCGGGCGCCGCGGCTGAAAAGCCTGCTCACCGGAACGATCGTCTTCGACGACCGCAATTCGACGATGGACTGCACGGTCCGCAACATCTCCGCCTGGGGCGCGAAAGTGGCGCTGCCGGACGCATTCCGCGTGCCGGAGGAATTCAATCTCGTCATCCCGCATCACGACCAGACGCACCGCGCCAAAGTGATCTGGCGGAAGGGCGAAAGCGCCGGGCTGGCGCTCTCCGACGTCGAGGAGCACGAGTCGCAGCGCAGGCTGACGCCACGCGAAGCGGCGCTCGAGCGGCGGAAGTCGATGCTCGCCGCGCTTTATTGAGGATCACGGCGCTCCCCGGCGGAGGCCACTCAACTCCATCATACTGAGGGCTCCGCAAAGCGGAGCCTCGAAACAGCGGCGCGCTGGTCTGCACGCCTTCTGGATCATCCTTCGAGGCTCGGCGCTTCGCGTCTCGCACCTCAGGATGAGGGGTCCGGTACGGATTCCGCGAAACCCCAGAGGCCGCCCCCTCGACTCGGGCGCGCCTGTGTTCTAGCTCTGTTCCCATGACCGCGCGCGTCCAGCCGGCCGACGCTTTGCCGCTTCTGCCGGAGACATTCGGCGCGTGGTTCGCCAAGCGCGGCTGGGCGCCCAGGCCGCATCAGATCGCGCTTCTGGAGAGGGCTGAGGCCGGGAAATCCGTGCTCCTCATCGCGCCGACCGGCGCCGGAAAGACCCTCGCCGGCTTTCTGCCGAGCCTCGTCGATCTTTCCCGTGCGCGTTCCGAGCGAAGGATCGCGAAACCCGGCGCGCCCGTTGTCGGGCCGCACACGCTCTACGTCTCGCCCTTGAAGGCGCTCGCCGTAGACATCCACCGCAACCTCGAAACGCCGGTCGCGGAGATGAGCCTCCCGATCCGGCTCGAAACGCGCACCGGTGACACGCCGGTCTACAAACGGCAGCGGCAAAAACTCGATCCGCCCGACATCCTGCTGACGACGCCGGAGCAGGTGGCGCTTCTGATCGCCTCGAAGGACGCGCGGCGCTTCTTCGCGCGGCTCACGACGGTGATCTTCGACGAGCTTCATTCGCTCGTCGTCTCGAAGCGCGGCGATCTTCTTTCGCTCGGGCTTGCCCGGCTTCGAAAGCTCGCGCCGGGACTGAAGACGATCGGGCTTTCCGCCACCGTCGCCGAGCCCGACGAGCTCTGCGCCTGGCTTGTTTCGCAAGAGCCAGCGGGCTCGAGAAACCTCGCCGACAAGATCGTGGTCGAAGGCGGCGCGCAGCCGGACCTCTCCATCCTGGAGCCGCCGGAAGCGCGCGTCCCCTGGCAGGGGCATACGGCGCTCTACGCGCTTCCCGCGATCTACGAGGAGATCAAGAGGCACAAAACGACGCTCCTCTTCGTCAACACGCGCTGGCAGGCGGAGCTGCTCTTCTCCGAGCTCTGGCGGGCGAACGAGGATTCGCTTGCGATCGCGCTTCATCACGGCTCGCTCGACCGGACACAGCGGCGGAAGGTCGAGGCGGCGATGGTCGCCGGCAAGCTTCGCGCCGTGGTCGCGACGTCGACGCTCGATCTCGGCATCGACTGGGGCGACGTCGACCTCGTCGTGCATGTCGGCGCGCCGAAGGGCGCGAGCCGGCTCGCGCAGCGGATAGGCCGCGCCAACCATCGGATGGACGAGCCGTCGAAGGGCATTCTGGTACCCGGCAACCGCTTCGAGGTGCTCGAATGCCGCGCCGCGCTCGACGCAAACTATCTCGGCCACCAGGATACGCCGCCACTTCGCGCCGGCACGCTCGACGTGCTCGCGCAGCACATCCTCGGCATGGCGGTCGCCGAGCCTTTCGACGCGGTCGCGCTGCACGACGAGATCGCGACCGCCGCGCCCTATCGCGAGCTCGATTGGGAGACGTTCGAGCGCGCCGTCGACTTCGTCGCGACCGGCGGCTATGCGCTGCGGAACTACGAGCGCTACGCCAAGATCAGGCGGCGCAAGGAGGGGCCCGACAAGGGGCGCTTCGGCATCACGCATCCCCGGATCGCGCAGCAGTACCGGCTGAACGTCGGCACGATCATCGAGCAGCCGATGCTGAGGGTCAGGCTCGGGCGCCCGCGCGCGGGCGTGGCGCGCGGTGGGCGCGTGCTCGGCCAGATCGAGGAATATTTCCTCGAGCAGCTGACGCAGGGCGACACGTTCCGCTTCGCCGGGCGGGTGCTGCGCTTCGAGGGCATCCGCGAGAACGAAGCGTTCGCCAGCCCGGCCGACAAGGAGGACGCGTCGATCCCCTCCTTCGAGGGCGGAAAATTCCCGCTCACCACCTATCTCGCGTCACAGGTGCGGGCGATCCTTGCCGACCCGGCGCGCTGGGTCGCGCTGCCGGAACAGGTGCGCGAGTGGCTTGGCTATCAGCAAGAGCGCTCGGTGCTTCCGGGCCCTTCCGACCTCCTGGTCGAGACGTTCCCGCACCGCGACAAGTTCTACATGGCGGCGTTTCCCTTCGAAGGCCGGCTCGCGCACCAGACGCTCGGCATGCTCTTGACGCGCCGGCTCGAGCGCGCCGGCGCGCGCCCGCTCGGCTTCGTCGCCACCGACTATTCGCTCGCGGTCTGGGGGCTGCGCGATCTCGGCGCGCTCTTCGCCACCGGGCGTCCGTCGCTCGAAGCGCTCTTCGACGAGGACATGCTCGGCGACGACCTCGAGGCGTGGATGGCGGACTCCTACCTCTTGAAGCGCACGTTCCGGAACTGCGCGCTGATTTCCGGGCTGATCGAGAAACGGCATCCGGGCGAAGAGAAGACGGGGCGGCAGGTCACAGTCTCGACCGACCTCGTCTACGACGTGCTCCGCACGCACGAGCCCGACCACATCCTCCTGCAGGCGACGCGCGCCGACGCGGCGACCGGGCTTCTCGACATTAGCCGGCTCGGCGAAATGCTCTTTCGCGTGAAGGGGCGAATCATGCATCAAAGGCTTCAGCGCGTTTCGCCGCTCGCCGTTCCGGTGATGCTGCAGATCGGCAAAGAGCCGGTCTACGGCGAAGCTCAGACGGACATTCTGGCGGACGCCGCGGATGAGCTCATCCGCGAGGCCATGGGTGGGGAGCCACGACTTGATGCCGCAATCGGCCGCACGCGCGAGAGCTCCCGAAGCCCCGCAGCCAAGCCTCGATCCAGGTCCGGAGCCGCAGCAAGAGCCGCGCGGCATGGCTGAGATCCGCGCCAAGATCGCCGACACGCCGGTCGCGATCGATTCCTCCGGCGCGCTCTTCCTGCCGGCGAGCAGGACGCTCATCGTCGCCGACCTGCATCTCGAGAAGGCCTCGGCGTTCGCCCGCCGCGGCATGTTCCTGCCGCCCTACGACACCGCCGCGACGCTCGTTCTCCTCGCCGCGCTGATGCTGAAGCGCGACCCGCGTCGCGTTGTCGCGCTCGGCGACAGCTTCCACGATTCCGACGGCTACGGCCGGCTGACGGAGCCCGACCGCGCGCGGCTTGCCGCGCTGCAACGAGGGCGCGAGTGGATCTGGATCAGCGGCAACCATGACTCCGACCTGCCGGCCGACATCGACGGCGACGTCGCCGCGGAGGTCGAGCTCGAGGAGCTGACGTTCCGCCATGAACCGCTCGACGGCGACGCGAAGGGCGAGGTCGCCGGGCATCTCCATCCCGCCGCCAAGGTGCGCGGCCGCGGGCGAAGCGTGCGCTGCCGCGCCTTCGCGACCGACGGCGCGCGCATGGTGCTGCCGGCCTTCGGCGTGCTGACCGGCGGGCTCAACGTCCTCGACGGCGCGTTCGCGCGCCTCTTCTCCGGCGCGCTCTCCCGCGCCATCCTGATCGGCAACGGCAAGCTCTTCCCGATCGCGTTTGCCGCGCTCAGCCCGGACTAGGCACGGGCGCTTCAGGCAAAGTTCTCTCTTACGGCCTTCTGAACGCCAGACCGGCGAGCCAACCGGTGAAGACGGCGAGCGCCACGCAGACGATGCCGTAGGCGAAGGGGAGATCGAGGGCGGCGCGGGCGATGCGCTCGGAGAAGCCACCCTTCTCGATGGTCAGCTTCTCGGTCGCGCCGGCAAGGAACGCCTCGCCGCGGAAAAGATAGACGCTCACCCGGTATTCCCCGGTCGGGATGGCGCTCGGCAGGAAGAATGTCGTGCGGAAGACGTTCGGCGCGAGGAAGAGGACCTCGCGCTTGCGCTCCGCGTAGAGCGCCTGCTTCGTCTTCAGGTCAATCAGCGCCTTGGCAAAACGCGCCGCCGTCGGGTCCTGGGTGGAGTTCTGCACGAAATCGAGACTCTGGACGCCGAGGCGATATTGCATGAGGTCGGCGGGGGTGAGCGCCGCGCTGAAGTTCTCGCTCAAATGCATGACGTAGTAGGACGGCGCCTGATCGAACTCGCGCGAAGTGCGGTTCGCCCAGATGCCGAGAATGCGCTCCTTCCGGCGCACCACCACGTCCTGCGGCGGGCCCTGCACCACCACGGCAACCTCGTAGCCGGGGTCGCCTTCCGGCGCGCCCCTGACGGCGCCGAAGACGACGATCTGCTCGCCGGTGAAGTTGGAGGTGATCTCCACGGAATTGTCGGAGAGGGTGGAGACGAGGCTCTCGGCGCGCGCCGCGTCCGACGCCGCGGCGAGAAGGAGCGCCAAAAGCAGGCGCCCGATCTTCACGTCGCGCCTCCCATGATGCGCAGCGAGAAGATCTCTTCCGGCGTCAGGAAGAGGCTGACCATGACGCGGAGCGCCACCATGAGCACGAGGAGGGCGAGGAGCGCGCGAAGCTGCTCGCCGCGAAGCGCCTGGCCGACGCGCGCGCCGAACTGCGCGCCGACCACGCCGCCGACGATCAGGAGCAGCGCCAGCATGATGTCGACGGTCTTGTTCGCGGTCGCCTGCAGAACCGTCGCCACGGCCATCGTGATCAGCGTGTAGGCGAGCGACGTCCCGATCACGACGTTAGTCGGGACGCGCAGGAGATAGATCAGCGCCGGCACCATGATGAAGCCGCCGCCGAGACCGAGAACCGAGCCGAGAAATCCGATGCCGCCGCCGAGCGCCACGATCGGGATCACGCTGACGTAGAGCTTCGAACGGCGAAAGCGCATCTTGAGCGGCAGGCCGTGAATCCAGTTGTGGTGGCCGGGCACGAGCGCGGCGCGCCCGGCGCGAGTCCTCAAGAGCGCGCGCACCGACTCTCTCAGCATGATCGAGCCGATCGATCCGAGGAAGACGACGTAGGCGATCGCGATGATCAGATCGAGCTGGCCGACCGAGCGGAGCGTGCGGAAGGCGAACACGCCGAGAGCCGAGCCGCCGATGCCGCCGCTGGCGAGAAGCAGCGTCATCTTCTCGTCGATCAGCCGACGGCTCCAGTAAGAGAGCGCCGCCGACGTCGACGACGCCACGATCTGCGGCGTGACGGTGGCGACGGCGACGGCGGGCGGGATGCCGGTGAATATCAAAAGCGGCGTCAGCAGGAATCCGCCGCCGACGCCGAACATGCCCGAGATGAATCCGACGGCTCCGCCCATCCCCAAAAAGAGGAACATGTTCACCGTCAGCTCGGCGATGGGAAGGTAAAGCTGCACCCGCGGCGCCTGTCGAAAATCTTCTCGTTGCGGCGGCCCCACGACGAATAAGCGCCGCCAAGGCGGCGCTGTCAAACACGTTCGCCGGCCGAGGCCGGCCCGACGCCGCTCCGCCGACCTAGGTCGAACGCTTCTGGAGAGCCGCGACGAGCTCGGTGTCGATCTGACCGGTCTTCGGCAGCCCGGCCTTACCCTGGAACTGTGAAATCGCGTCCATCGTCTTCTGTCCGAGGAGACCGTCGGGCGGCCCCGGATCGTAGCCGTTCTCGGCGAGGAGCTTCTGCACGAGGGCGACGATATCGTTGTCCGACTTGACCTCGACGCTGGTCTGGCTGTCATCCGACTGCCAGCCGTTGTCCGGCATGAGGACTTCATTGGCGTCGGAGACCAACGGGAGCGGCTGGAAGGTGGCCGCCGCCGCTTCGGCCTTGGCGCGGTCCTGTTCGGAGAGCGCCTGGCCGATGATGTCGCGCCGCTTGCCGGACTCCTCGTCGCCGGAGGTCGCCGCGACCGCGAACCACTTGTAGGCCTCGACCAGGTCCTGCGGCACGCCGAGGCCGCGGGCATCGAGAATCGCCAGATTGAACTGGCTGTCGCGCACGCCGTGCTCAGCTGCTTCGCGGAAGAGCTTCGCGGCACGCTCAAGGTCCGGCTCTCCGCCGGCGCCCTCGGCGTAGAGGACGGCCAGATTGTGCATGGCCTTGACGTTGCCGGCATCGGCGGCGCGCCGATACCAACCCTGCGCCCTGGTCAAATCACGCGGAACCCCGAGCCCCTTCTCGTAGATCGAGCCGAGCCGATATTGCGCGGGCGCAAGCCCCGCATTGGCGGAGAGCTCGTACCAGGCAACCGCCGTCGACATGTCCTTGAAAACGCCGCGGCCTTCGGCGTAGCGCGCGCCAACCTCGAAGGTAGCGATGCGGTCTCCGGCAAGGGCGGCGTCGCGAAGCTTCGCCGGCCCGATCAACTCAGGCAGCGCCGCCGTCAGCGGATTCTGCGTGGCGGGGGCAGCTACCGGCGCCGCGGGAGTCGGCGCGCCCTGCTCGGCCGAAGCGACCTCGGCTGTCGGCGCCGCCGGCGTGGCGGTCGCGGACTCCGGCGCCGGAGGCTGGGTGTGTTCCGCGCCGGCGAGCGAGGCGGTGGCGCCGTCGGCGCCTTCGGGACGTAGATCCGCGGTGTCCGAGGGCGCCGGGCTCTCGGCGGCCGGCGCCTCAGGAGCGGCGGCGGGGGCAGCGGGGGGGGCGGTCAGCTCCGTATTCTCGCTCGGCGGCGGCAATGACGCCGGCGCCGGCGCCTCCGTCGCGGGAGCCTCCGTCGGCGAGATGACGGCAACGTTCGCCGTCGGGGCTGGAGACTCGGTCAAGAGGCCCTGGTCTTCCAGGAACGCGACAACCGGCTCGTAGGGCCAGACCTGGGTGCGCACGACCACCACGGCCGCGATGACCATTGCGGCAGCGACAAGCGCAGAGACGATCGCACGCCGCCCTGCCCCACCCTTTGGCTCGTCGGCGGCCTTGTCATCGGAAGCGTCGGCGGCCTCTTCGTCGAAGCCTTCCACTTCCGCCGCCGCCGCGCGTGCGGCGCGGCGCGCCGCAGCCAGGAAATCGTCGTCGACGAACGGCAGATCGTCTTCGCTGCCACCGCGCGCGACTGCTCTTCCGGCCCGACGCTTGCGTCCGCCCGACATGAACTCCGTGTCGGAACTCGGCGCACCGGTCAGCGAGGAATCGAGCGGCGAATCCGTGCCCGGCTCAAGCGGCAGGTCGGACGCCTCTTCGGACTCCTCCGCTTCCGGCGAGAACGACTCGGCGCGACCGCCAGTCGCCCGCCGCAACAACTGGCGCGACGTGAAGCGGCTCAAGAGGCCGCCCGTCGGCGCTTCGTGCGGCGGCTCAGGAGCGGGCTCCGGCTCCTTCGGCATCTCCGCCACCGGCTCGGGAAGACCCGGCTCGGAGGGAATCGGCTCCGCAGATGCGGCGTCAGCGTCGCGCTCGAGGAAGGCCATGCGCTTGACCACGGCCTCGAGCGTGTCCTGCACGGCGTCGATCGCGTCCTTGGCCTTCGTCTCGGAGGCTTCGGCCGAGGTCTTCAGGCTGGAGACGCCCTCCGAGAGGCTGCGGGCAAGACCGGTGACGGACTCCTTTTCTTCCTCGTCGGGCGCGTCGCCGGCAACTTCGCGCGGCGGACGATAGCCAAGCGAACGACGCGTATCGTCGAGGCGCTTCTCGATCGTCTTCAGGCTGGCCTGGATGCGCGCGATCCCGGCCGGTCCGTTCTCCGGATCGTCGAGCACGCGGGCGATGCGCTCGATCTGCGCCTCAAGATTGGCAAGCGCCGGCGGCGCCTCGTTGGGAATCCGATCGAGCCGCTTGGCGATGGCGCGCATGAGCTCGCCGAGATTGGGCTCGTCGGCCGGCGTTGAGGGTCGCAGGCGAAGCTCCCGCCTGAGCGCTCCGATATCGGAGCGCAACTCCGCCAAATCCTCCTGCGGGACGGCCTCACCCCCGGCCGAAACGACGCGGGCGATCTCGTCGAGCTTCTGCTCAAGCCGCGTGAAGCGCTCGGCCGATGCACCACCGGCGGCCGATTCCGCGATCCGCTTTTCCAGCTGGTCGAGGCGGCCGGGCGGTATCGCGCCCGCCTCGTATTTCTGCTCGAGCCGATCGAAACGCTCTTCGGGAAGCGAGCGGATCGCGAATTCGATTCGGTCGAAGAGCTCGTTCAGACGCGCGGGATCGATGCTGCGGCCTTTCAGGAGCTCAAGCCGGCTGACGATCGCCTCGAGCTGCGTTTGCAGCCCGCGCGGATCGGAGGTCTTTCCAGCGATCCCGGCAAGACGCTCCTCGATCGCACCGAGGCGATCGGAAAGCGGCGTCGCCGCACCTTCGGCGCCGAGCGCGGCCAAGCGGTCGGAAATCTCACGCAGCTTCTGCACGAGCGGGCGGAAGAGCGCACTCGTATCCTGACCGCGCTTGTCGATCTGCGCGATCTGCGCGTGCATCTCCTCAAGCCGCGCCTCGATCGGCTCGATCTGCCGGCGCGACAAATGCTCCGCCTGCGCGGCAAACTGTCTCGCCAACTGATCGAGCTTGTTGCCGAGCCCGTCGACGTCGCGCCGTGCACCCGCCGCGTCCTGGGCGGAAATCGCGGCGGCGAGCGAATCCATCTTCTCGGTCAGGCCGGCAAGGACCTCCGAAGTGGTGTCGTCTTCCTGCGCTTCGATCTGAGCGGCGAGCTCGCCGAGGCGGCGCTCAAGCCGCGCCAGCCCGTCGCCGACGGAACTGCGATCCTCGGTGAGCTGTGCGGCAAGCTCGGAAATCCGCTCCTCGATACCGGAGAGATCCGGCGTGCGCCCGGTCTCGGCCACCTCGCGGAGCTGGCTCGATATCTCTTCGAGCTGCTCGTCGACGGAGACGGCCACGGACTTCCGCTGCCGACGCGCGTCGATCAGGTCGGCGGCAACACTGCCGAGATGCGCCTCGATGCGCCCGAGCGCGTCCTCGTCGCTCAACTCGGCCGGCATCGCGTCGAGCCGCTCGGCAAGCTTCAGAATCCGCTCTTCGACGCGCGCGACCTCGCTCTGCGAGGCGATGGTCTGCAGCTGGCGCTTCAGACCGTCGACGCGCTCAAGCAGCTCTTCGGCGGAGGCGAGGCGGTGCACCAGCCCTTCCATCCGGTCGAAGCGTTCGAGGATGGCGCTCTGGTTCTCGCGCACGGCGTCGAAGCCGGGAATCTCGACTTCGATTTCGCTCACCCGCTCGACCAGGCCGCTCAGCTGATCGTGGATCTCGCCGAGGCGATTGCCGGCCATGTTGCGGGCGGCGTTGACCTTCACCTCCATCTCGTCGATGCGCGAGCCGATCGCGGCGAGCGCGTCGGACGTGGTGCGGCCGCTGCGGCTCAGCGCCGACATGTCGTTGACGAGTTCGATGAGCTCGGCGCGGACCGGCTCGATCTGGTTCTCGTCGAGACCCTCCTGCAAGGCGTCGATGCGCGCCTCGACCTCGGTGAATTGCCGCTCGATCACGGCGGCCATCTCGGTCTCGCGCCGGGCTGCCGCGATGTCGGCCTGTCGCCGCGCTTCCTCAAGCTCGGCGCGCCGGCGCGCCTCGCCCGCTTCCGCTTGGCGACGCGCCTCGGCAAGGTCGGCGAGACGGATCGATTCCGCCTCCTCGACGATGCGATGCCGCTCCGCCGCGGCCTGCTCCGCCATGCGGCGGCGCTCCTCGGCGGCCTCCTCCGCCTGGCGGCGGAGCTTCTCGGCGGCCGCGTCAGCCTCGGCGCGACGCAGCTCTTCCGCCGCCTCCGCTTCGGCTTGGCGTTGCGCCTCGGCCGCCTCGGCCATGCGCCTTGCTTCCGCGACCTCGGACTGGCGGCGCGCCTCCGCGGCCTCAGCCTGCCTTCGCGCTTCGGCAATATCCGACTGCCGGCGTATCTCGGCCGCCTCGGTTTCGCGCCTGGCCTCCGCAACCTCGCGTCGCCGCCGGATTTCGGCTGCGTCGGCGTCCTGCTTCGCCTCCGTCAGTTCGGCTTGACGGCGCGCTTCCGCGAGCTCGGCCTGACGGCGTGCCTCGATCGCCGCGGCGTGGCGCCGCGCGTCGGCCAGAATGGCCTGCCGCCGCCGCTCCTCGGCGCTTGCCTCGAATTCGCGCCGCGCCTCGGCCTCGGCCGCGGCCAGGCGCGCCCGCTCGGCGTTCTCCTCGGCCTCGGCCAGAAGGCGTGACTCCGCAAGCTGGGCGGCCGCGTCGTCCTCTTCGTCTTCTTCCTCGATCTGAGGGGTGGGCAATGCCTCTTCTCTTCGCGCTGCCGCCTTCGGACGAGCCTCGGGCGCCGATGTTTCGCCGCTGCGCTGCTGCAGACGGCGGCTCAACGCCTCAAGTCGCGCTTCAAGACGATCCAGGCTGTGCGCGACCAGATCGCGCTCGCCGCCCGTTTGCGGCTCGGTTTCGGCGACCGGCTCGGATCGCGCAGGCTTCGCCGCGGGAGCGCCGCGGCTCTCCCGCTCGATCGCCTCCAGGCCTTCGGAGAGCTTCTGGACGGCGATGTCGAGCTCATCGAGCGTGGGACTCTCTTCGGCAATCAAAGGGCGGCTCGCCCTGCGGGTTTCCGCCAGGCGTCCGTCGTCGGCAAAGCGGGCATCAAGCAGATCATCGACAGGTGGCTTCGCGCTTTCGCCGTCAGGTTCATTGCGCTTCTCGGCCGAGCCCTTGTCCGCCTTTGCGCCCCAGAAGGATCGCGCAATCATCGGTGCTCCTCAGCGATGCGCAAAACGCGCTTCGGCAGGCACGAATCGCCCGTATTCCGCCGCAAGGTGAAGATGATCGTAACGAAGGTAAATAGATGGTTAACGCGTCCACCTCATTTCCTAAAAATTAACCACAACTCTTTATATTTATGAACGTCCTGGGCTCCGGCGACACACCGGCACCATTGAAACTTACGTTAACGTAAGGTAGCGGCTCAACAACCGAGAGTTCCCAGTCCCTGCGCCATTTCAAGACTTGCGGACACGGAATGCAGACCTCATTCACAATCGGCGAACTCGCCCGCGCGTTCGACATCAGCCTCAGAACCCTTCGCTTCTACGAGGACAAGGGCCTGATCAAGCCGCAACGGCAAGGACTTAACCGCATCTACAGCCGACGCGACCAAGCGCGGGTCCGGCTCATCCTGCTCGGCAAGGATGTCGGCTTCTCGCTCGACCAGATCAAGGAGATGCTCGAGCTCTACGACCTCAAGGACGGGCGGGCCTCGCATCTCAGGGTGGCGCTTTCCCGCTTCGGCGAGCATGTCGCGGCCTTGCGACGGCAAAAGAAGGCGATAAAGACCGCGATCGAAGACATGACCCGCACGATGGCGGTCATCGAGGGCATGCTGCGCGACCGCGAGGCGGAGGAGCAACCGCCCGCTGAACCGGTGCTTCAGGCCGCCGAATGACCCTCTTTACAAAGCATTGGCGGGCGACGCTTACGTTGGCGTAACGTTAGGGTGGAAAATGCCGACCTACAAAGCGCCTGTCGAAAGCGTGCTCTTCCTGCTCCGTGAGGTGCTGGGCTACGAGCGCTATTCCAACCTCGCCGGCTTCTCCGATGCGCCGCTCGATACGGTCGAGGCCATCCTCGAGGAGGCCGCGAAGTTCGCCGAAGAGGTGCTGCAGCCCCTGAACCGTGTCGGCGACAAAGAAGGCTGCCGGCGGAACGAAGATGGGTCGGTGACGACGCCTGCCGGCTTCAAGGACGCCTACAAGAGCTTCACCGAGGCCGGCTGGATCGGGCTCTCCGCCGACCCCGAATATGGTGGGCAAGGGCTCCCCTATGCGCTCGCCGCGGCCACCAACGAGTTCACGGCGTCGGCGAACATGGCGTTCGGCATGTATCCGGGGCTGTCGCAGGGCGCGATTGCGGCGATCGAGCAGCACGGCTCGGCCGAGCAGAAGGCGCTCTACCTGCCGAAACTCATTTCCGGCATCTGGTCGGGCACGATGAACCTGACGGAGCCGCAGTGCGGCACCGACCTCGGGCTGATCAAGACGAAAGCGGCCAAGGCCGGCGACGGCAGCTTCAAGATCACCGGGCAGAAGATCTTCATCTCCGCCGGCGAGCACGATCTGAGCCAGAACATCGTGCATCTCGTGCTGGCGCGGATCGAGGGCGCGCCGGAGGGGACGAAGGGGCTCTCGCTCTTCGTGGTGCCGAAATTCCTCCCCGACCCCGATGGAAATCCCGGCGCGCGGAACGCGCTCTCCTGCGGATCGCTCGAAGAGAAGATGGGCATCCACGGCAACGCCACCTGCGTCATGAACTACGACGGCGCGACGGGCTGGCTGGTCGGCGAGGCGGAGAAGGGACTCCGCGCGATGTTCACGATGATGAACGAGGCGCGTCTCGGCGTCGGCGTGCAGGGGCTCGCGCTCTCCGAGGTCGCCTATCAAAACGCCGCGCTCTACGCGCGCGACCGCCGCCAGGGGCGGGCGATCTCCGGAGCGAAGGAGCCGACCGAGAAGGTCGACCCGATCATCGTCCATCCCGATGTCCGCCGCATGCTGATGTCGATCCGCGCCTTCAACGAGGCGGCGCGCGCGCTCCTGCTGTGGACCGCGCTCAAGGGCGACGTCGCGCACCGCTCCGAGGACGACAAGGACCGCGCCGCGGCCGACGACCAGATGGGCCTGATGACGCCGATCCTAAAGGGCGTCCTGACCGACACCGGCTTCGCCAACGCGGTCGAGGCGCAGCAGATCTTCGGCGGCCACGGCTACATCGCCGAGCACGGCATGGAGCAGTTCGTGCGCGACGCGCGCATCACCATGCTCTACGAGGGCGCGAACGGCATCCAGGCGCTCGATCTCGTCGGCCGCAAGCTGCCGAAGGACGGCGGGCGCGCGGTGATGGCCTTCTTCAACGAGGTCGGCGCGTTCCTGAAGGAGAACGAGGCCGACCAGGCGCTTGCCGTCTACCTGAAGCCGCTCAAGCAGGGGCTCGACCATCTGCAGCAGGCGACGATGTGGTTCATGCAGAACGCCATGGCGAAGCCGGACAATGCCGGCGCCGGCTCCACCGACTACATGCACCTCTTCGAACTCGTCGCGCTCGGCTTCATGTGGGCGAAGATGGCGAAGGCGGCGAACGAGAAGCTCAAGGAGAGCGCTGACGGGCGGGCGGATTTCTACAAGACGCGGCTGACGCTCGGGCGCTACTTCATGGAGCGCACGATGCCGGAAACCGCTGCGCATCTCGCGCGCATCTCGACCGGCGCGGAAACGATGATGCAAATGCCGGCGGAGGCTTTCTAAGGCAAGAAGCTTCAGCCGCCCTTGCGCTTGAAGGCGCCTTCGATCAGGTCCGCATCGAAGCCTTGCGGCGGGCGGCCGTCGACGGCGTAGCGATAGACCACCGCGGAATAGATGCCGGTGAGCGCGGCGCTGACGAGGATCACGATCAGGAAGACCGCGATGGCCGCGCCGAAAACGGGAAGCGCGAGGACATGATAGCCGTGGTCGTAGAGCGCCATGCCGCCGCCGAACCCGACGAGCGCAACGGCGACCGCGACGATCGACAGAACGAACGAGATGCCGGCGTTGCCGATCAGGTTCTCGCCCCAGGTCTTCTTCAAAAGGGTGGCGCTCTTCTGGATCGCCTCGATGGGCCCGATGCCTTCGGCCGCAAGGACCGGGACGACGAGGAAGGTGGTGACCGTCCAGGCGAGACCGACGCCGGCCTCGACGATGCGCCCGATGAAGCCGAGGCGCTCGGCGAGCATTCGCAAGAGAACGCCGACCGTGGCGGAGATCACGGCGTAACCGAGGATCGAACCGATGCGGCTTTGCGCCAATGCAAGCGCCGAACCTACGGTCGGATCGCCGCCGTCCAATTTTTCGATGGCCGCGCCGACGAGCGCCGTGTTGAAGAAGATGATGATGAAGTATTGCACGACGTAGAAGACGAAAATGCCCGCATAGAACGATGGGGCTAGCGCGTCCGGCCCGCCGTGCTGCATTTCCTTGAAGGCGCCGCTGATCGCGCCCATGCCGATGAAAGCCGCGGCGACGATCACCGTCGCGATGCCGGAGAGGAAGGGCAGGACGAGCAGCTCGCCGTCGGAGCGGAGCACGCCCCAGCTCGCCTTGACCAAGAGCCAGCTCCGCCCGAATCGAGAGATATCGCGAGGCATTTCGGCGATCCGGATTTAGTGGATGCGCACGCGCTAAAAGCGGGGCGCCGGCCCGGTCATGCTGCCTCGCTTGACTGAAGGAAACGTAAAGCGCATCGACCTTGTCCGGCGCGACGCCGGCCGCGCGCCTGCGCTATACTTAAGACGGCGTTGATCGGGGTGCGCATAGGTTCGGCCTGTCGCCAGCGAGCGGCGTGATGGGAGGACGAATGTCCGAGGCTTTCATATATGACGCGGTCAGGACGCCACGTGGGCGCGGCAAGGCCGACGGCGCGCTCCACGAGGTGCCGACGGTCAGGCTCGCGGCGACGGCGCTCAAGGCCGTCCGCGATCGCAACGCGCTCGATACCAAGCTCGTCGACGACGTGATCCTCGGCTGCGTCGATCCGGTCGGCGAGGCCGGCGGCGACGTGGCCCGCGCCGCGGTATTCGCGGCCGACTACGGCGCGCACGTGCCGGGCATGCAGATCAACCGCTTTTGCGCGTCGGGCCTCGACGCGGTCAACATGGCGGCGGCGCAGGTGATGACCGGCTATCACGACGTGGTCGTCGCCGGCGGCGTCGAATCGATGTCGCGCGTCGGCATCGGCATGTCGGGCGGCGCCTGGCCTGTCGATCCGGAGGTCGCCGTGCCCTCCTACTTCATGCCGCAGGGCGTCTCCGCCGACCTCATCGCGACGAAGTACGGATTTTCGCGCGACGACGTCGACGCTTATGCGGTCGAGAGCCAGAAGCGCACGGCGACATCGTGGAGCGAGGGGCGCTTCGCGAAGTCGATCGTGCCGGTCACCGACATCAACGAGCTGATCATCCTCGACCGCGACGAGCACCCGCGCCCCGAGACCAACATGCAGGGGCTGGCGGCGCTCAATCCGTCCTTCGAGATCGTCGGGCAGATGGGCGGCTTCGACGCCATCGCGGTGCAGGCTCACCCCGATGTGGAGAAGGTGAAGCACGTCCACCACGCCGGCAATTCGTCGGGCATCGTCGACGGTGCGGCGGCGGTGCTCGTCGCCAACAAGGACGGCGGCAAGGCGGCGGGCCTTACGCCGCGCGCGCGGGTGCGCGCCTTCGCCAATATCGGCTCCGACCCGGCGCTGATGCTGACCGGACCGATCGACGTGACGCGGAAAGTGCTCGAGCGCTCCGGCATGATGCTTTCCGACATCGACCTCGTGGAGATCAACGAAGCCTTCGCCTCCGTGGTGCTGCGCTTCATGCAGGCGCTGGAGGTCGATCCGGACAAGGTCAACGTCAACGGCGGGGCCATCGCCATGGGGCATCCGCTCGGCGCGACCGGCGCGATGATTCTCGGCACCGTGCTCGACGAGCTGGAGCGTCGCGATCTTTCCACCGCGCTCATCACGCTCTGCATCGGCGCCGGCATGGGCACGGCAACGATCATCGAGCGGGTGTGATGACGGCAACTGTTCTCTGTCGTCATTGCCGGGCTTGACCCGGCAATCCATTCCGTAGCGGCGGCGGTATGGGATTGCCGTCACGGAATGGATGCCATGGTCAAGCCATGGCATGACGACGATGGATTGGAATTGCCTCGACACGCGGCAGACGCCGTCGAACTGGAGGACGCCTTTGGCCTACGAGAATTTCAGCGTCGAGACCGACTCCGACGGCATCGCGCTCGTCACCTGGGACATGCCGGGACGCTCGCTCAATGTCTTCACCGAGAAAGTGATGGACGAGCTTTCCGCGATCGTCGAGGCGATCGCCACCGACGCGAGCGTGAAGGGCGCGATCATTCATTCCGGAAAGAAGGATCTTTCCGGCGGCGCCGACATCACCATGATCCACGGCCTGCTTTCGCAGTACCACGCGCGTGCGAAGGGCGACGCGACGGCGGCCAAGAAGGAGCTGCTTGACGAATCCGCCCGCATGTCGCGGCTCTACCGGCGGTTGGAGACCTGCGGCAAGCCGTTCGTGGTTTGCGTCCAGGGCGTGTGCATGGGCGGCGCGACCGAGCTTGTGCTCGCCGCACACGGTCGCGTCATGGCCGACGACAAGGCCACGCGCATGGCACTGCCGGAGGTGAAGATCGGAATCTTCCCGGGCGCCGGCGGCACACAGCGCGTCATGCGCATGGCCGACGCGCAGGCCGGACTCGAATACCTGCTGAAAGGCTCCGGCGTCGACGCCAAGCGCGCCAAGGCCATGAAGCTCGTCGACGAGATCGCGCCGCGCGAAAAGCTCGTCGAGACCGCGAAGGCGATGCTTGCCGCCGGGCTGAAGCCGGTGAAGCCCTGGGACGTGAAAGGCTGGAAGCCGGAGGGCGCCGCCCGCGTCTTCTCGCCGGCCGGGTTCCAGCTCTGGCCGGCGGCGAACGCGCTCTATCGCAAGGAGACCTACGACAATTACCCGGGCGCGCGATATTTGCTGCAGTCGGTCTTCGAGGGCCTGCAGCTTCCGATGGACGCGGCGCTCAAGGTCGAGAGCCGCTACTTCGCGCATGTCATGCAGACGAAAGAGGCGGCGGCGATGATCCGCTCGCTCTTCGTCTCCATGCAGGAACTGAACAAGGGCGCGCGCCGTCCGCCGGCCGAACCGCAGCGCACGATCAAGAAGCTCGGCGTGCTCGGCGCGGGTTTCATGGGCGCTGGGATCGCCTACGTCTCGGCGCAGGCCGGCATCGACGTCGTGCTTCTCGACCGTGACATGCCTTCCGCCGAGAAGGGAAAGGCGCATTCCGATGCGCTCACCGCCAAGGCGGTGCAGCGCGGATCGATGAGCGCGGAGGAGAAGGATGCGCTTCTCTCCCGCATCACGCCGACGGCGGATTTCGCCGAGCTCAAAGGCGCCGACCTCGTCATCGAGGCGGTGTTCGAGGAGCGCGGCGTCAAGGCCGAGGCGACGAAGAGCGCGGCGGCAGAGCTTTCCAGCGACGCGATCTTCGCCTCGAACACCTCGACGCTGCCGATCACCTCGCTCGCCGAGACCTACAAGGACCCGGGAAAATTCATCGGCATCCACTTCTTCTCGCCGGTCGACCGCATGATGCTGGTCGAGATCATCATGGGCAAGAAGACCGGCGACCAAGCGCTCGCGACCGCGCTCGACTACGTGCGCCAGATCAGGAAGACGCCGATCGTCGTCAACGACAGCCGCGGCTTCTACGCCAACCGCTGCGTGATGGCCTATATCCTCGAAGGACATCTGATGCTGACGGAGGGCGTTCCGGCGGCGATGATCGAGAATTGCGCGCGCGCCGCCGGCATGCCGGTCGGGCCGCTTTCGCTGACCGACGAGATCGGCGTCGACCTCGCCTGGAAGATCCTGCAGGCGACGAAGAAGGACGCCGGCACCGAAATCCTGATCGACCCGCGGCAGGAGAAACTCCTGGAAGAGCTGGTGGTGAAGCGCGAGCGCTTCGGCCGCAAGAACTCGAAGGGCTTCTACGATTATGCCGGCCGCGAGAAATCGCTCTGGCCAGGGCTTGCCGAAATCGCGCCGCCGAAGAGCGGCGACGATTTCTCCGCGGCCGAACTGAAGGAGCGCCTCCTCGTCACGCAGGCGCTCGAAGCGTCGCGCACCGTCGAGGAAGGCGTCATCACCGATCCGCGCGAGGCGGACGTCGGCTCGATCCTCGGCTTCGGCTTCGCGCCTTATACCGGCGGCACGCTCTCCTACATCGACGGCATGGGCGCGGAGAAATTCGTGGAGCTCGCGGACTTTCTCGCGGCGCGACACGGCGCGCGCTTCCTGCCGAACAAAGAGCTGAAGGCGATGGCGGCGAAGGGCGAGAGCTTCTATGGCGCCGCGACTTCGCAGAGTTAGTCCCGCAATCAACAGGCGCCTTTCTTTCCAGGTTCCAGGTCCTTGCAAAAGGACTATATTCCTGCGGATTCGGGGAGAAGTGGATGTGGAGCCACGAGTCCGTCTGGGCCGCGATCGACGCGCTCGCCGCGCGGAACAGCATGAGCGCCTCCGGGCTCGCCAAGAAGGCCGGGCTCGACCCGACCGCCTTCAATCCTTCCAAGCGGCACGGCGCCGACAAGCGCCCGCGCTGGCCGTCGACGGAATCGATCGCGAAAGTCCTCGCGGCAACCGGTGAGACGCTCGAAGGATTCGTCGGGCTGGCGAAGTCGAAGGAGCGCGGACCGCTCCGCTCGCCGAGCGCGCGCGACACCTTTCGCAACGCGTTTCGCCAGGTGCCGCTCCTCGGCCTCGCGCAAGCCGGCGCCGGCGGCTTCTTCGATGACGGCGGCTTTCCAGCCGGCCAGGGCTGGGACGAGATCGCCTTTCCGGGCTTGAAGGACGAAAGCGCCTACGCGCTGGAGGTCTCCGGCGATTCCATGCTGCCGCTCTACCGCGACGGCGACGTGATCATCGTCTCTCCCGCCGCCCGCATCCGCAAGGGCGACCGCGTCGTGGTCAGAACGATGGGCGGCGAGGTGATGGCGAAGATCCTGAAGAGAAAGACCACGACCGAGATGGAGCTCACCTCGCTCAACCCGGCGCACGGCGAGCGCACGGTCGCGATCCGCGACATCGACTGGATGGCGCGCATCCTCTGGGCAAGCCAGTAGCCGGCTGAACTTCGCGTCTTGGACATTCGCGCCCGGCGGGGGCATCATCGCGGGCCATGATTCGCGCGATCTCGCTTGCGCTTCTCTGCGCCGCTTCGTTCGCCGTCGTCTACTGGACAATGGCGCCGGGTGCGCCGGAGGCCGTCGCGCCAGCGCCGCTTGGGTCGAGCGAGCCGAAGACGCCGACCGCCGCGGATGCCGCCGCCTCGGTCGCCGCCGAGCCGTCGCTCCTTGCGCTTCGAACCGAGACCACTGGGCAGCCGCAGTCTTCAGAGCCGGTCGCGGTGCGGAACGTGACGCCGGCGAACATGACCGCGGCACCGCCCGTCACGGGGCCGCTTGCGCGGGTCGAGCAACCCGTCGCGGAGAAGCCGACGCCGAAGCAGGAGGCGCGGCGCGGGCGGCTCTTCAATCCGGTGGTCGTCTCCGCCGGGACGATCAAGGCGGGCGACCACGAAATCCGGCTTGCGGGCATCGCGGTCACGAAGACCGACCGAAGCTGCGGCGACGGCGCAGACGCCTGGCCCTGCGGCCGGCTGGCGCGGGCAGCGCTCCGCAGCTTCATCCACGGGCGCGCGATCGAGTGCGAAATTCCGGCAGGCGCCGATGCGATCCCGAACCCGGCGCGCTGCCTGGTCGGCGGCGACGACATTTCCGAATGGCTGGTCGCGCAAGGCTGGGCGAAACGAAGCGGCGGCGATTACGCCGACGCAGAGAAGACCGCGAAGGACGGCAAGCTCGGCCTCTTCGCCGACGCCCGCCCCGACGCTCAGCCGGACGAGGTCACGGCGCGGCGCTGAGCGAGCGCGCCCGACAGCGCCTTCTTAATCAGCGCGCGCGTCTCCGGAATTCCGAAGATCGCCACGAACGAGCCGAAGCGGGGCCCGCGCTCCTGTCCGAGCAAAAGCTCGTAGAGCATCGCGAACCAGGTGAGCGCCACGCCCGGCCGCTCGCCGGCTTCCTTCGGCGGCGTCTGGTAGCGCTCGAAGGAGCGGCCGATGTCGTAGACCGTGATCTGGATCGCCTCCGCATCGGCGTCGGCGGGGAGGCGCGCGAGCGCCGCGTCGAGCGCTTCGAGCGCCTCGCGCTCGACCGCGTCAGGGGCGCGGAAGCGCTTCGTCGGCTTCACGAAGTCATGGTAGTAGCGCACCGCGTATTGGACGAGGCGGTCGAGCACCGGCTCGCTCGCCTTGGTCACGCCGGGCCGATGCCGCGTGATGAAGCCCCAGAGGATGTCGGCGTCCTCGGTGTTCGATGCGCTCGCGAGATTTAAGAGCATCGAGAACGGCACCGGTATCGACTCGTCCGGCGGATGACCGGAGTGGAGGTGCCACACGGGATTTGAGAGCTGGCTCGGCGTGTCCTGACGCGGAAAGGCGTCGAGGAACTGGAAATAGTCGTCGACGGCGCGCGGGATCACGTCGAAGTAGAGCCGCTTCGCCGCGCGCGGCTTCTGGAACATGAAGAGCGACAGGCTCTCGGGCGAGGCGTAGTTCAGCCAGTCGTCGATGGTCAGCCCGTTCCCCTTCGACTTCGAGATCTTCTGCCCGTTCTCGTCGAGGAAGAGCTCGTAGTTGAAGCCGTCCGGCGGCGTGCCGCCGAGCGCCTTGCAGACCTTGGAGGAGAGCGTGACGGAATCGATCAAGTCCTTCCCCGACATCTCGTAGTCGACGCCGAGCGCCACCCAGCGAAGCGCCCAGTCCGCTTTCCACTGGCATTTCACGCGACCGCCGGTGACGAGCGTCGTCACCTCCTCGCCGGTTTCCGGATCGATGTAGATGATGGTGCCGGCATTTGGGTCGCGCGCGATCGTCGGCACCTGCAACACGATGCCGGTGCGCGGGCTGATCGGCAGGAAGGGCGAATAGGTGGCGCGGCGTTCCGGCCCGAGCGTCGGCAGGATGATCGCCTTCACCTCGTCGTAGTGCGCGAGCATCGTCAGAAGCGTCTTGTCGAGGCGGCCTGAGCGATAGGTCTCCGTCGCGCTCATGAACTCGTATTCGAAGCCGAAACGATCGAGGAAGGCGCGAAGGCGCGCATTGTTGCCGGCGCCGAAGGAGGGATACTTGTCGGTGAAGGGATCCGGCACCTCGGTCAGCGGCCTGCCGAGCCAGGCCGTCAGCATTTCCGGGTTCGGCACGTTGTCGGGCACCTTGCGGAGCCCGTCCATGTCGTCGGAGAAGCAGACAAGCCGCGTCGGCACGCTATCGTCGGTCAGGACGCGGAAGGCGTGGCGCACCATCGCGGTCCGCGCCACCTCGCCGAACGTCCCGATATGCGGCAGGCCGGACGGGCCGTAACCGGTCTCGAACAGGATCTCGCCTTTTGACCCCTTTCGCTCCCAGCGCGGGATGAGCTTCCTCGCCTCCTCGAAAGGCCAGGCCTTGGAGACGCGCGCTGATTCGAGCCATTCGGCCGGGAATTCGCTCATGACCTCTAGAGATTTGGACAGCCGCAATCGTCACTGACCGGCGGCGGGCGGACCTTAGAGTCCACACAAGGGGGAATCAACGTGGGCCCTTCACGCCCACCACGGCGCCAGCATTCACGATGATGTTGGCATTCTTGCGCTTTTTCGGGGCGGCGGACATAGCATCCACGGCAACGCGCTTCGGGTGACGGCATGCGATCGAAGAAACTCTCCGTCCTTCTTCTTGCAGCGGCGCTTTTGACGGCGGGAGGACCCGCATCGGCCGCCGCGTGCGGCGACGACGCCTCCGGGTTCGACGCCTGGGTCAGAAGCTTCAAGGAGGATGCGCTGGCGCAAGACATCTCGCGGAAGACCGTCGCGTCGCTCTCCGGCGTCCGCTACAGCACGGCGACGATCCAGCTCGACCGCAACCAGCACGTCTTCAAGCAGAGCTTCGCCGAGTTCTCCGGCCGCATGATCCCGCCGCGGATGGCGCGCGCCAGGAGCCAGCTTAAGAAGAACGCCGGCGTGCTCGCGAACATCGAGGACGCGTTCGGCGTGCCGAAGGAGATCGTCGTCGCGATCTGGGGCCTGGAGACGGATTTCGGCGCGGTCAGCAACAACAATTCGGTGCTCTCCGCCGTCGCGACGCTCGCCTACGACTGCCGCCGCTCAGACTTCTTCCGCGGTCAGCTGATCGACGCGCTCCGCGTCATCGATCGCGGCGACCTGACGCCTAGCGAGATGGTGGGCGGGCTCCACGGCGAGATCGGGCAGACGCAGTTCCTGCCGTCCTCCTACGCTGCCTTCGCGGTCGATTTCGACGGCGACGGCCACGCCGACCTGATCCGCTCGACCGCCGACGTGCTCGCCTCGACCGCGAACTATCTGAAGGGCCACGGCTGGAAGAAGGGCGCGAGCTGGATGCCGGGCAAGCCCAACTTCGCCGTCATCAAGGCGTGGAACAAGAGCGACGTCTACTCGCGCACGGTGGCGGAGTTCGCGCGAAAACTTGCGGCAGGCTGAGCACGATTGGCGAATCCTTCTCTCTAGGGAGGGGGATCCGGTTCGCGCGTCAGAACAGCCCCACCGGGAAATACCTGAGATAAAGCTCCTCGTAGGTGCCGGCGCGGTAGACCTCGCGGAGCGCGTAATCGATAGCGAATTTCAGATCGCGGTCCTCCGCCTTCATGACGATCGCAAGGCCGGCGCCGAAATAACGGTCGTCGAGATAGGCGCCGCCGGAGAAGCGGCAGCAATCCTCCGATTGCGGACCGTTCAGCCAGAAAGAAAGGCTCAGCGCATCGCCGAAGACGGCGTCGAGCTTTCCCTCCTTGAGTTCAATGAGCGGCGTCGCCATCCGATTGAAGCAGGCGACGTGCATGTCCGGGAAGAAATGCGCCAGATAGGAGGCGTGGGCGGAGCCGCAGACCGCGCCGACGAAACCCTTGGGCGATGGCGGGCCAAGATCGAAGGCCGCGTCCTTGCGCGCAACGAAGCGGCCGGGAATCTTGAGATATGCCTGGCTCGCGATCAGCCCTTCGGCCGGCGCCCGCTCCACGTCGAAGCCGGCGATGATGGCGTTGCCGGTGCCATCCTTCAGCCCGGCGATCAGGGTGTCGAAGGGGCGCGTCTGGATGGCGCACTGAACCTTGAGCGCATCGCATACCGCCTCCGCGAGATCGACGTCGAAGCCGATCAGCACACCGCGCCGGTCGCGGAAGGCGAAGGGCGGGAAGTCGTCGGTCGTCAGGAAGCGGATGGCGCCGATCTCTTCCGTCGAGGGCCGCTCGATGCGCGAGCGCGGGTCCCAGAAATTCGGGATGACGACGGACTCCGCCGAAGGCGGCGCGGCGGGCGCCTGAGCGGCCGGCGCCTGCGCGGCGAGACGCGACGCGGGCAAGACGAGGACGCAAAGGGCGGCAAGGAGAAGCGGCAGGCGCACGATCGGTTCCGGAGGATTCGCGAAGCGTCGCATTGTCGCCCGTTCTCCCCTAAACGGAAAGGGCGAAGGGGACGCGAAGGAGGAGACGTGCTCGACGGCGCCCTGCGGAGGCTGATCGCAACGCCGCTCGACCGGTTCGGGCGGGCGCTCGCGGATCGCGGCGTCAAGGCCGACCACGTCACCTGGGCGGGTTTTGCGCTCGGGCTACTGGCGGCGAGTGCGATCGCGGCGCGACTCTATCTCCTCGGCCTCGCCCTCATCCTCGTGAGCCGGCTCTTTGACGGGCTCGACGGCGCGATCGCCCGCGCCAGCACCAAGACCGACCGCGGCGGCTTCCTCGACATCGTCCTCGACTTCGCCTTCTACGGCGCGATCCCGCTCGGCTTCGCGCTCGCCGATCCGGCGAGGAACGCGGTCGCGGCGGCGACGCTGCTCTTCGCCTTCTACGCCAACGGCGCGAGCTTCCTCGCCTATGCCGTGATGGCGGAGAAGCGGAAGCTTTCGACCGAAGCGCGCGGCGCGAAGTCGCTCTATTTCACGACCGGACTCGCAGAGGCGACGGAGACGATCGCCGTCTTCGTGCTCTTCTGCCTCCTGCCCTTCGCGTTTCCGCCGATCGCCTATGTCTTCGCGGCGATCACGCTGGTGACGACCGGCGCGCGGATTCTGCTGGCGCTCAGGACGCTCGCCTGAGGCGCCGCTGCAGCTGGCCTTTCGAGACACCGGCCGATTGCGTCCGCGCGCGGCGACGCTCGAAGCCCGCGAGCGCAAAGCTCACGACCGCGACGAGAAGAAAGAGCGCCGTCACGAGCCATTCGGCCTCGCCGCTTCCACCGTCCGGCTCGGCGTCGAAAAGCATCTCGATCCACTGCGGCCAGAGGGAGGAGACGAAGGCGAGAGCGGCTCCCACCGCGCCCGACGCCAGCTCGATCCAGATCCGTGCTTTCATTTTGCCCTCCGACCTTCCCAAGCGTTGGAACCTCCGTCCGCGTTGCGCGGACGGCTTCAGAAGAACGCCGATCCCGCCCACGTTCCCCAGGTATTCACGGCGCTCGCGTATTCGCTGTAGAACCAGATCAGACGCGGATTGGCGGGATCGGCGGCAACGCCGTTATAGTCGCCCCAGCGGTTGCGGTTGCCGCTGTCCAATCCGACGTAATGCGCGACGCCGGCCTTCAGGAGCGCGCTCGCCTGAAGCGTGCCAGGCGGGTCCGTCGAACGCCGCCCGGTGTAAAGGATCGAGCCGAAGCTGCTTGAGCCCGACCGGCTGAAGACCATGATCATGTTGCCGTTGTTGTCGGGACATGATGCCGGATAGAAATAGTGGAAGTTCGATCGCCCGTAGACGCCCTGCTGCACGACGGTCGGACCAGCAGCGCGTATCTGGCACCAAAGAATCGAGGCGCGGTTCAGGCCCGCCCCCCAATTGTGCGCCGTGGTGAACGCCGTCCAGA
This sequence comes from uncultured Alphaproteobacteria bacterium, assembly GCA_963739005.1. Taxonomy (GTDB): domain Bacteria; phylum Pseudomonadota; class Alphaproteobacteria; order Rhizobiales; family Afifellaceae; genus DASWJZ01. Next base: position 272,120 of record CAVTYQ010000008.1, read on the forward strand.
TCGAGTCGCCTCTGAAGACCGCGTTGAGTACGCGCACATCGCCAGTGTTGAGCGGCGGCGCGCCGCCGCTCTGCTCGGCGTTCGGCGGAAGACTGTAGGCCGCGATCGGGACCTGCTGACGCGTAAGCGTCGGCGCCGGCGATGTCGGATTTGCGATCTGCCACAGCGTGAGACTGTTCCCGCTCGGGAAATTCGTGTTCACCAGGTACTCGACCTGTGGCGCGCCGAAGGTGTGACAAGGCTGAACCGTGAAGGCGAGCGAGTTGTCGGCGTTGCGCATGCGGACGAAATCGAAGAACGGCGCAGTGCCGCCCGAGTAAGGACCCGCCTTAGGCACCACGCGAACCTTCGCATATTGGAATCCGCCGCCGAACGCGAACTGGTTGGAGGTGATGTAGAGCGCGGCGTTGTCGAGCCCGAGCGAGGGATAGTCGGCCCAGTTGTTCGTCGCCGTGGACCCGTCCTTCATGGCATCGAGGCTGTAGTTGCGCCAGGAGCCGAGCGGATCGTCCGTCGCCGAGACCGACAACAGATAACGCGACCTCTTCGGGTTCTGCAGCACGGCGACCGCGAGCAGCACCCAGCGGCCGGCGTGCTGATCGTAGGCCGCCTTCGGATCGAAGATCGTCATGCCCTGAACGACGTTCGAGAACCATTGGGTCAGCGTGCGCTGCAGCGCCGGAGCGCCGCCGGTCTTCTTGTAGATGGCGACGGAGGAATTGACCGAAAGCAGGACATGGCTCGGGCCGACCGCCATCGTGCAGTCGGGCGGGAGCCAGCCGGTCGCCGGGATGCCGCCGAAATAGGTCGATCCGCTCGGCGCCGCCGAGGGGGCGAGTCCGGGTGCAAGCGGAGCCGCGGAGCGCGTGAGCTCTGCCTTCGGCTGCGCCGAATCGCGGGTCGGCTCGGCGGTGCTCGGCCTGAGCTTCGCGCGCGGCGCTCCAGCTTTCAGCGCCTCGAACTCTTCATTCGGGATGGGATAGCGGCTCGTATAGGGCCGTGGCTCCTTCATCTCCGGAAGGGCGGCGCGCAGCGTCTCGACTTCCGCGGCGTTCCATTCGACGCCGCGCGGGGCGCGGCCGGTCAGGGCCGCGATTTCCGCCTGTGAAGCATTTCTCTTGGCGGTGCGGCGGGTCGCTTTCTTCGCTTTGGCGCGTTTCTTCGTGGCCATGCCTGCCTCCCTGTTACGCTACTCCTCCTCCGACGTGTCCTCCTGTGCGTGTCTCGACACGCGCGCGCGTCGGGTCGTTGCCGTTCGCTTCAGCTCTTCGTATTGCTCGGCCGGCATCGGGACGCCGGGCGCCGGAGCGCGGACGGGATCGAACGAGCGCGTCTTCTCTTCCTGCGGGAGCGCTCGCGGCTCGAATGCCTTTCCGGCAACGGCGCGGCCGCCCGCACCGCGATGCGGTGCAGCGCCGGCCGGAGAATTCCGCCTTTTCCCCGATTTCATCGCAAACCTCATGGTCACGTTGCCGAAGCCCTTATGTGTTGCTTCGCCTCGGCTTTCGGAACCGCCTCTGAAGAAGCGCGCAATTTCCTTGGCGAATCCGCCGAGGAAACCAAGCGCGCGGCATTTTCCGAAATGACCTCCGCTCAACTAAAACATGAAACGGAGGACAACTTCAAGCGTCAGAGATTCTCCCGCGTCAGGCGGAGACGGCGCGAAGCGTCGGGGCACTGGCGGCGTCAAGCGCCTGCGTCAAATCCTCGGCAAGGTCGAGCGGGTCTTCGAGGCCAACCGAGAGGCGGACGAGGCCCCCGCCGATCCCGAGCGCCGCCCGCTCCTCCTCCTTCAGCCGCTGATGCGTCGTCGTCGCCGGGTGCGTGACGAGGCTCTTGGCGTCACCGAGATTGTTGGAGATCTTCACGACCTCCAGCGCGCGCAGCATGTCGAAGGCGCCGCGCTTTCCGCCCTTCACGTCAAAGGCGATCATGGTGCCGCCGGAGGTCATCTGCTGCTTGGCGAGCGCGCGCTGCGGATGGCTGGCGTGCCAGGGATAGTAGATGCGCTCGACCGCCGGATGCTCGGCGAGAATGTCGGCGAGCTTCGCCGCCGATTCCGCCTGCCGGTTCACCCTGATCTCCAGCGTCTCGAGCGCCTTCAGAAGCACCCACGCATTGAAGGGGCTGAGCGAGGGGCCGGTGTGCTTCAGATACGGAAAGAGCTTTTGCTCGATCCACTCCTCGTCGGACAAAACGACGCCGCCGAGGCAGCGCCCCTGCCCGTCGATGTGCTTCGTCGCCGAATAGACGACGGTGTGCGCGCCGAGCGCCAACGGACGCTGGAAGAGCGGCGTCGAAAAGACGTTGTCGACGATGAGCCGCGCGCCGGCCTCGCGGGCGATCTTGGCGACGGCGGCGATGTCGATCAATTCCAGCGTCGGGTTCGACGGGCTCTCCAGGAAAAACGCCTTGGTCTCCGGCCTGACCGCCTTCTTCCACGCATCGGGATCGCGCCCGTCGATCAGTGTCGAGGAAATGCCGAGACGCGGCAGGATGTTGCCGATCACGTAGTCGCAGGAGCCGAAGAGCGCGCGCGAGGACAGCACGTGGTCGCCGGCCTTCAAGTCGCAAAGCAGCGCCGCGCTGACGGCGGCCATGCCGCTGGCGACGGCGAGCGCGGCCTCCGCGCCTTCGAGCAGGCACATGCGCTCCTCGAACATGGCGACGGTCGGGTTGGCGTAGCGCGAATAGACGAAGCCCGGATCGTCGCCCTTGAAGCGCGCCTCGGCCGCCTCGGCGTCGGGATAGACGAAGCCCTGGGTCAGGAACATCGCCTCGGAGGTCTCGGCGAATTGCGAGCGCATGGCGCCGCCGTGCACGAGCTCGGTCGCGGGGCGGTAGCGCTTATCTCTACGGTCTTTCGACTTCGACGCCATGGAAACCTCCAACAAAAAACCCGGCCGCGCTTCCCTTGAAAGCACAAAACCGGGGGTTTCCACCTCCGGCCTTTTAGCAAGTTGATTAACGTGGCTGCAAGCCGGCCGGCTCAAATTCACCACGGAACAGCCTTGGGTTAGCGCTCCGTGGCCTTGGCGTCAATGCCGGCGTCCGATAGGGCTCTTCGGTACATGCGGGGCGAAGCGCAGCAAGGCATCCTTCCGGACGCGGCGATCAGGCAATTGATCGCCGACGGCGCGATCGCGCTCGCCCAGCCGCCGGCGGACACCCAGGTGCAGCCGGCGAGCCTCGACCTCCGCCTCGGCCCGAAGGCAACGCGCGTGCGCGCGAGCTTCCTCCCCGGCCCGGACTTTTCCGTCGCGGCGAAGCTTGGCCAGCTCGGACTGCACGAATTCGACCTCGCGAACGGCGCGGTGCTGGAGACGGGCTGCGTCTATATCGTGCCGCTGCTCGAAGCCCTCGACCTTCCCGCCGACATCGCAGCGAGCGCCAACCCGAAGAGCTCGACCGGCCGGCTCGACGTCTTCACCCGCGTCATCACCGACGAAGCGCGCGCTTTCGACAAGATGCCGGAGGGCTATTCGGGGCCGCTCTATCTCGAAGTCAGCCCGCGCACCTTTCCGATCCTCGTCCGCACCGGCTCGCGGCTTTCGCAGATTCGCTTCCGCCGCGGCAACGCGCTCCTCGATGACGCGGCGCTTACCAAGCTCCACGCGGAGGAAGTGCTCGCAACCGGCGCACCGCGTTTCGTCGACGGACTGGCGCTCTCGATCGACCTCGAAGGTGACGCATCAGGCCATCGTGGGGGCCTCGTCGGCTATCGCGCCAAGCGCTATACCGGCGTCATCGATGTCGACCGCGTCGGCGCCTACGATGTCGCCGAATTCTGGGAGCCGATCCGCCGCGGCGAGCGCGCGGAGATCGTGCTCGACCCGGCGCAGTTCTATATCCTCGTCTCCGCCGAGGCGGTGCACGTGCCGGCACTCTATGCCGCCGAGATGGTGCCATTCGATCCGCTGGTCGGCGAGTTCCGCGTGCACTATGCGGGCTTCTTCGATCCCGGCTTCGGGCATGCGCCGGCGGGCGGACACGGGAGCCGCGCGGTGCTCGAAGTTCGAAGCCACGAGGTGCCCTTCATCCTGGAGCACGGGCAGACGATCGGGCGGCTGGTCTATGAGAAGATGGCGAGCGCGCCGGAAGCGCTCTACGGCGCCGCGCTCGGCTCAAACTACCAGGCGCAGGGGCTGAAACTTTCCAAGCATTTCCGCGCGCCGTAAGTGCGTCGTCCCGAACGAAAGACGCGCCGACAAAGCGGCGCGCCTTCGTTCGATTCAGGACGTCTCAGGCCGAGCGGTTGGCGGGATCGATGGGGAGCGTGTTCAGCGCGGAGCCGACGTGCTGGAAGACGTAGAGCTCGGCCTTGGCGGAGGCGTTGCAGAGCCAGTAGGACTCGTCGTTCGCCTTCAGCCACACGATGTAGTCGCCGGTTCCGTCTTCAACCGTCCTCACGATCGCCGTCGCACCGACCTTACGGCCGCCGGCCGCGCAAAGTCGTTCGGCGGCTTCTGCGCCGGCATTGCGGGAGGGCGTGTGCGCCACGGACATCAGAGCAAGCGCCTGTTCGCCCTTGCCGTGCAGGAGGTCGCCTCGGATCATGGAATTGGCGAAGACATTCCCCTCAGAGCTCGCATTGCAGAGCCAGAGGTCATTGTCCTTGTCGCGCACCCAGACGATCCAGTCGCCGAGGCCGTCGCCGGCGACCTGTGTGACCTGGCCGGGCCGGTATTCGTTGAAGGCGAGGCACGCATCGGCAGCGGCCTGCCGGGCCGCGGCTTCCGTCGTCGGCTCCGTCGCGGCGGAGGGCGTGGAGGCGGAGGCGCCGACCAAAGCCAACAAAGCGGTGGCGGCAATCAGTGCGATCTTCGTCACGGCTCTCTCCATCTTTGCCGGCCGGCCGCTGCCTATCGAAAGCGACCGGCGCCAAAACTAACCGGGAAGATGGACTTCCGCCGTTTCGACGTTATTGCGCTCCTCGGGGAATAACGTTTCAGCCGTCCGGCGTTTGTTGCGGAGCATGGCGGAACATTTCGCGCCGCACCCGTCCGTGCCGGCGTCCCGACCCGCAGCTCAAGCCCAGTTCGCCGCACGCGGCAGCGGTCGGCGCGACTGGATCAGCTCCGCGGCGTGCTCGGCCGGCTCGGGCTTGCCGAAGAGATAGCCCTGTCCCTCGGCGCAGCCGAGAAGGCGGAGCAGCTCCAGCTGCTCGCGCGTCTCGATGCCCTCCGCGTTCAAGCGAATGTCGAGGCTCCGCGCGAGCGCGGCGACGGCGCTTACGATCGCCGCCGCTTCCTTGCTCAGCGGAATCTCGGAGACGAAGGCGCGGTCGATCTTGATCTTCGCGATCGGGAAATTGTGGATGTAGTTGAGCGAGGAGTAGCCGGTGCCGAAGTCGTCGAGCGCGAAGCGCACGCCCATGCCGCGCAGCTCGTCGATCGTCGCGCGGACGCCGTGGTTCTCCTGCAAGAACACCGACTCGGTGATCTCAAGCTCCAGCCGCTCGGCGGAGAGACCGGAACGCGCGAGCGCCTGCGCGACCGTCCGCACGAGATCGCCGCGGGCAAGCTGGACGGGCGACACGTTGACGGCGAGCTCGATCGAATCCGGCCATGTGGCGGCTGTCGCGCATGCTTCCTCGAGCACCCATGCGCCAAGCCGCTGGATCAGGCCGGATGCCTCGGCGATCGGAATGAACTCGGCCGGCGAGACGAAGCCGAGCCGCGGATGACGCCAGCGAAGAAGCGCCTCGAAGCCGGTCAGGCGCTCGTCCGCAAGATCGACCTGCGGCTGATAGTAGAGCTCGAAGTCGCGACGCTCGAACGCTTCCCAAAGCTCCGATTCAAGGTCCTGCCGCTTGGCGAGGCCGGTCGCCATGCCCGGCTCGAAGCAGGCGAGACTGCTGCCGCCGTTCGCCTTGGCGGCATAGAGCGCGGTGTCGGCGCGCTGCAGGACGGCGAGCGGGTTGTCGTCGGAGGTTTCCGCCTCGGCGATACCAAAGGTCATCGCCACGATCTGGCGGCGGCCGGAGAGATCGTAGGGCTCATCGACATTGGCGATCAGGCTTTCGGCGAGCGCACGCGCCCGCGCGCCGGCATCGCCACCCGAGCAGACGATGGCGAAATCGTCGGCGCCGAAGCGCGCGACGAGATCGCCGGGCGGCAGCAGCCGGCGCGTGCGCCCGGCGACGGCTTTCAGCGCAAGATCGCCGACGTCGTGGCCAAGCGTGTCGTTCAGGTGCTTGAAGCGGTCGAGATCGAAACAGATCACCGCGCAAGAGGCGCCGTCCGAGCGCAGGCGGCGAAGCGCGACCTCGAGCGCGTCGAGGAACTGATTGCGATTGGCGAGCCCGGTCAACGTGTCGAAGCGCGCAAGGTGGGCGATGCGCGCTTCCGCCTCGCGCTCCTCGGTCGCGTCGACGAAGCTCAGCGTCGCGACAAAGGTATCGGGCAGCGCCTTCCCCGCATGCGTCAGGCTGCCGGCCAGGCGCGAGGGCGTGATCACATATTCGAGCACCGCCGACTGCCCGCCGCGCCGCCGATAGCGGAATTCCCGCGGTTTCGCCTCGCGCCACTCGCCGCGCTTCGCTGCTTCGATCGCCGCCGCGATCGCGTCACAGAAGTGCGAGGGCAGGAAGGCAGTGGCGCGGCGGCCGACGAGGGCGGAGTGCGTTTCCAGGATCTTCGCGGCGGCGCGGCTCGCGGCGCGGATGACGCCGCTCTCGTCCGCCACGATCACGCCGGCGAAATTGTCCTCCACCACGCGGTCGAGGATCGTCTGCGTGTTCTCAGCCCGGTTATGCGCGATCAGGATCAAGACCCGGCGGAAGTCGATCTCCCGCAGAAGCGTCAGCAAGGCGAAGCCGCAGAGCGTCGCCTGCCACGCGCCGGTCGCCGGGAGAAGCGGCCAGGTGCGCTGGATCGCAAAGGCGACAGCCTCGACCGTCAGCGACGATAGCGCGAGCAGGCCGAGCAGATAGGTCCAGCGCAGACGGCGGGCGAAAAGAAAGAGAAGCGAGACCGCCAGGATGCCTGCGATCGAGACGAGATTGCCGGTCTCGGCCAGCGCGCGTCCCTGAGCGATGCTTTCGGCGCTCAACGCCTGCAGAAGCGAGCCGGAGATCGGCCCGTAGATCGGCACGTTGAAGAAGTCGCGAAGCTCGACGGCGCTTGCCCCGACGATGACCTTCTTTCCGGCGATGCGGTCCTTCTCGACCTCACCGCGCAGAACGTCGACCACCGAGATGCGGTCGATCCGATCGGCGCGGATGCCGAAATCGATGGCGAAGCTGCGGTCGACCAAACCGGCGCCGCCACCGAGCATCGCCGCCAAAGACGGCAGCAGCTCGCCGTCGCTTTGATCCGCGAACTTGAGACGCCGCACCTCGCCGTCGGAATCCTCGTCGACGTTCAGACCTGCGATCCAGGCATGCTTCGCGAGTGCCTCGATCGGGCGGTTATGCACGACGACGGTCTCGCCCGGACTTGACGTGCGCTTCTGATCGAGCGCCGCGAGGATGACGGTGCCGCCGGCGCGCTCGAGCGCGGCGGCGAACGCGGCGTCGTCCTGCGCATCGGAGCGCGCGCTGAAATCGACGTCGAAGGCGATCTCGGAGGCGCCGAGCGTGCGAAGATCGTCGACCAGCTCGGCGTGGATGCGGCGCGGCCACGGCCAGTGGCCTTCCGCCATGATGCTCTTCGCGTCGATGTCGACGAGGACGATGTCGCCGGTCGGCTGTCGCTCCGTCAGCAGGAAGCGGAGATCCTCAAGCGAGCGATCGAGGGGGGCCAGCCATCCGGCGAACATCGCCACCAGGACGACCGGCGCGACCGCGAGCGTTGCCGGCAAGGAGCGAAGCATATCTCAAACCCCCCGCCACTCGCGCGCAGATCGGGCCGACCCCGAATGCCGACGTCTAGTGTCCGCCGAGGCCAAGGCCGATGCCGCCGACGCTGACGCCGACGCCGTTTCCACCGCCGACGCTGACGCCGACGCCGTTCGAGCCGCCGACGCCGGCGCTGATGCCGTTACCGCCGCCGACGCTTGCATTGACGCCGTTCGAGCCGCCGATGCTGGCGCTGATCCCATCGCCGCCGCCGATACCCACGTTGACGCCGCTCGAGCCGCCGAGACCGAGCGAGAGTCCGCCTTGCGAGCCCGTCGAAGCCGTATCGACCGCGCCCGACCCGGCGTCGGCGCGCTGGCCACCGCCGGAAACGGTCAGGCCGTCGGGGGAGATTTCGACCCGCTGGCCGGCGAGGACGTCCACCGTCTCGCCGGTAGCGAGCGACTCCACCTCGACGATGCCGCGCGCCACCGCGACGGAATCGCCGTTGGCGCCGGCGCGAACGGCGAAATGCGTTCCCTTCACGACGGCCGCGAGGTAGGGCGTCGTGACGGCGAAATGCTTGACGTTTCGCTTCTCGACGTCGAACTCGACGACGCCCGTCACCTCGACAATGGTGGTGAACAGGCGGCTTGAGCCCTGCGGCACCTGCATGATCGTGTTCGGGCCGACGACCATCGTCTCCGCGCCACGCCGAAGCAGCGCGCGGCCGCTCGCGCTCGTGGCGAGCGTCGTGCCGGGCGCGATCGTGCGCGTATCGCCAAGAGAAACGGCCTGAGCCCCGCCGGTCTGGATCCAGATCCGCCCGGACGACTGCACAATCGACCAATCGGCGCCGTCGCCCGCGCTGGTGGCGCTGGCAAAAGCCGCGATCATCATCGCGGCCAGGACAAGCCTGAGCATTCGGAACATCAGCGACCCTCCGCGTGGCCTCACCACATCTAACGCGGGAAGAGCTGAGCGGATTCTAACGTCCGGAAAAACTTGCGCGGAGAACTTTAGCTTTCGGCAATGGGTTCGCTAAAGTTCGATTCAATTTGTGTATGATCGAACACTATTGTGCTGCCTCCGCTCTTGGCAAAGCACTGCGATGTGTACGCTTTTCGCTCCGCCTTGCAGTCGGATCGAGCCAACGCGGCGGGCGCTTGACAGGACCGGCCGCGCGCCCGATTTTGGCCGCCTCCTGCGGGCGTAGTTCAGTGGTAGAACGTCAGCTTCCCAAGCTGAATGTCGTCGGTTCGATCCCGATCGCCCGCTCCAACGCCTCCGGCTGACCCGATCAAAGCCGCAGTGGATGTCGCTTGCCACGACGGTCGACGGCGCGTGGCACGATGGCCTAACATCGACGCCAGGGCGGGGCGAATTGCGACGAAGGAACGTGCATGACTCGTCAGCTTCGGCTCGCCGCATGGATCGGGCTTGCGGTCTTTGTCGCCGCCTCACCCTTAAGCGCCGCGCAGAGCCCAAGCGGCACGGCTGAGAAGGTGTCGCAGGCGGCGAACACGACGGGGACGGGCGGCGCCCGTGTGCTAGAAACGACGGGCGCCGTCTTCAAGGGCGACGTGATCAGCACCGACCGCTCCGGCGAAGCGCAGATCCGGTTCGTCGACGACACCCGCGTCGTCGTCGGCCCGAGCGCGCGGCTCACGATCGATTCATTCGTCTACAACGGCAAGACGGCGGAGAAGGTGACGCTCAGCGCGGTGCGCGGCGCATTCCGCTTCATCACCGGCAAGAGCCGCAAGCTCGCCTACCTCCTGCGCACGCCGGTGATGACGATCGGCGTGCGCGGAACCGGGCTCGACGGATTCGTGGAGCCGGGGACTGGCCGCACGACGATCGCGGTCTATGAGGGCACGGCGCAACTTTGCGACGCCAGCGGCCAGTGCATCGAGGCGACCGGGACCTGCGGCATCACCGTTTCGCGGGGCGGCGGATTCACGGAGCCGAGCCCCGGAGCGCGCGCCCTGCTCTTCCCCTACGCCGGCTCACAGGCGTCGCTGCTGCCGGAATTCCGCCTCGACGTCTCCGGGTGCCGCACGTCGGCCACGCCCTTCCGCGACACGCCGGATTCGCGCTCCCACGGTCACGATTCCGGCGGAGGCGGTGGCGGAGGCTCGGGCGAGGGGGGCCCGAACGGCTAACCCGGGCGAGCTGCCTCGCCCGGCCCCGGCTCCGAAAAGGGTGCATCACGGTAAAGGCTCTGCTAAAAGCCGCGACCCATGCGCCCAATAGCCCAGCGATGGCACTAGCCTCCCCCGCGCACACCGACGTGTTGGAGAATGGACAGGACGGAGCCGGCACCGCCGCGCCCCCCCGCCTTCTTACGCTCGCGCTCGGCTCGCTCGGCGTCGTCTTCGGCGACATCGGCACGAGCCCGCTCTACGCCTTCCGCGAGGCGATCGCGGCGGCGATCGGCGAGCACGGCGCACCGACGCGCGGCGCGGTGCTCGGCGTGCTCTCGCTGATCCTGTGGACGATGACGCTCATCGTCTCGATCAAATACGTGCTCATACTCTTGCGCGCCGACAACCACGGCGAAGGCGGAACGCTGTCGCTGATGGCGCTCGCCCAGCGCGGGCTGTCGAAGCCGTCGCGATGGGTGGTGCTCCTCGGCATCATGGGCGCCGCGCTCTTCTATGGCGACGCCACGATCACGCCGGCGATCTCGGTGCTCTCCGCGGTCGAAGGCCTCGGCGTAGCGATGCCGCGCTTCAACGAAATCGTGCTGCCGCTGACTCTGTTGGTCCTGATCGGCCTCTTCTCGGTGCAGCGGACCGGCACGGGTAGGGTCTCGAAGTTCTTCGGCCCGATCACCGCGCTCTGGTTCGCGGTGCTGGCGGTTTCCGGTCTTATCGCGATGGCGCGCGAGCCCTCGGTGGTCTTGGCCATCAATCCCTATTACGCGCTGAGCTTCCTCTTCACCCATAAGTTCATCGCCTTCGTGACGCTCGGCGCGGTGTTCCTGGTGGTGACCGGCGCCGAGGCGCTCTACGCCGACCTCGGCCATTTCGGGCGGCGCCCGATCCAGGCGGCCTGGTACGGCGTCGTCTTCCCGGCGCTGGCGCTCAACTATCTCGGCCAGGGCGCGCTCGTGCTGAACGACCCTGCCTCGCGCGAAAACCCGTTCTTCCTGCTCTTTCCCGACTGGGCGCTGATCCCAGTCGTCATCCTCGCCACCGCCGCAACCGTCATCGCGAGCCAGGCCGTCATCAGCGGCACCTACTCGCTCACCCGGCAGGCGATCCAGCTCGGCCTCCTGCCCCGCATGCGCATCCTGTTCACGTCGGAGACCACGACCGGGCAGATCTACATGCCGCGCATCAACTGGCTGCTGTTCACGGCGGTGGTGGTGCTCACGCTTCTCTTCGGATCGTCCGGCAGCCTCGCCGCCGCCTACGGCATCGCCGTCACCGCGACGATGGTGGTCGACGCCACGCTCGGCATCATCGTTTTGCGCACCTGCTGGCACTGGCGCGTCGTCACCTCACTCGCGACGCTCGGCCCCTTCGTCCTGATCGCGCTCACCTTCCTGTCGGCGAACAGCCTGAAGATCGTGAACGGCGGCTGGCTGCCGATCCTCCTCGGCAGCGCACTGATCCTGATCATGCTGACCTGGCGGAAGGGCACGGCGATCCTGGCGGAGAAGACGCGCCGCATCGAAGTGTCGCTCCGCGATCTCGTCCAACGGCTCGATTCGAAGCCGCCGCATCGCGTGCCGGGCACGGCGATCTTCCTGACCGGCAATCCGGACGGCGCGCCGACGGCGCTCCTCCACAATCTCAAGCACAACAAGATCATCCACGAGCGGAACATCATCCTGACCATCCGCACCGAGCAGATGCCGCGCGTTCCGCCGGAGAGCCGCGCGACCATCACCGAGCTCTCGCCGTCCTTCCAGCAGATCACGATGAGCTTCGGCTACATGGAGACGCCGAACATCCTCAAAGGCATCGCCGCCTGCCGCAAGCTCGGGCTCACCTTCGACATCATGTCGACCTCGTTCTTCATGTCGCGCCGCAGCCTCAAGGCATCGCCGCATTCCGGCATGCCGGTCTGGCAGGACAAGGTGTTCATCGCGCTCGCCGGATCGGCGGACTCGGCGACCGACTATTTCCACATCCCGGCCGAGCGCGTGGTGGAGATCGGCGCGCAGGTGACGATCTAGCGCCGCCAAACGTCCGCGTTTCGCCGCGGCGATTGATCGCCGGGGGCAAGCCCCTGGACCCCCTCTTGCTTTAGCCCGTATCAGAGAGACCTGAGCTCAAGGGCGAGGCGGCGCGATGCTTGAGACGATGTACCTGGCGATCCTGATCGGCGCCGGGCTCGTCATGGCGGCGGTCTTCACGAGCTGGATCGCGTTCCGTTTCGGCGCGCCGATCCTGCTGATCTTCCTGTCGGTCGGGCTCATTGCCGGGGAGGACGGGCTCGGGCTGAAGTTCGACGATGCCGCCGCCGCCTACTTTCTCGGCAGCGTGGCGCTCGCCATCATCCTCTTCAATTCCGGCTTCGGCACACGGCTCGCGGCCTTCCGCCAGGCGGCGATGCCGGCGATCGTGCTCGCCACGGTCGGGGTCGTGCTGACGACGGCGCTGGTCGGCGTCGCGGCGCACTTCGTGCTCAGCCTCCACTGGCTGCAGTCGTTCCTGCTCGGCGCGGTCGTCAGCTCGACCGACGCCGCCGCCGTGTTCTTCCTGCTTCGCGTCGGCGGCATCCATCTTCGCGACCGCGTGCGCTCGGTGCTCGAGGTGGAATCGGGCTGCAACGACCCGATGGCGATCTTCATCACCGTAACGCTGGTCGAACTCATCACCATGGGGACGCCGCAAGAGGGCGTGACGCTCGCCTTCGCGTTCGCCTTCCTGCGCGAGATGGGCCTCGGCTTCCTGCTCGGCCTCGGCGGCGGCTTCGCCATCGTCAGGCTGGTGAACAGGCTCGACCTTGAATCCGGTCTCTACCCGGTCGTGGTGCTCGCCGCCTCGCTCGTGCTCTTCGGCATCGCCGGCGTGCTCCATTGCAGCGGTTTCCTCGCCGTCTATGTCGCCGGGCTGATCGCGGGGAACCGGCGGCTCCGGCAGGCGCTGCTCCTCAGGCGCTTCCAGGACGGCATGACCTGGCTTGCGCAGATCGGGATGTTCGTCGTCTTCGGCCTCCTCGCCACACCCTCGGAGTTCCCGCATCTCATTCTTCCGGGCATCGCGATCGGCATCTTCCTGATCTTCGTGGCGCGGCCGTTCGCGATCTGGCTTTGCCTCTCACCGTTCCGCTTCCAGCGCGAGGAGACGACTTTCGTCGCCTGGGTGGGGTTGCGCGGCGCCGTTTCACTGCTCCTCGGCATCCTGCCCCTGATGGCCGGTCTTCCAAGCGGCCAGACGATCTTCAACGCCGCGTTCATCGTGGTGCTCGTGTCGCTCATCGTGCAGGGCTGGACGATCCGCCCGATGGCCCGGCAACTCGGGCTGATCATACCGCCGACGCTTGGTCCGGTCGACAAGGTGGAGCTTGAGCTTCCGGGCACGGCGAACCACGAGCTCGTGGTCTATCACGTCGTGCCCGACAGCCCGGTCGCGCGGGGGGAGCGCATCCCGCGCTGGGCGCGCCCATCGCTCCTCGTCAGGAAGGGCCAGTCGATGCGCCCGCAATATGCCGGCCGCATCGAGGCCGACGACCGCGTCTATCTCTTCACCGCGCCGCGCAACATCCGGCTGCTCGACCGCCTCTTCGCCAGCCCGGCACCGGTCGAAGAGGACGACAAGGATTTCTTCGGCGCCTTCTACATCGACACCAGCCATACGCTCGCCGAGCTTGCGCAGGCCTATGGCGTCGCGCCGGAAGGCGACCCGGCGACACCGATCGGCGTCTTCATGCTGGAGCGGCTCGGCGGCCAAGCCGAGGTCGGCGACCGCGTGCCGGTCGGCTACCTCGAGCTCATTGTGCGCGACACCGACGAGAGCGGCGCGGTGACTGGCGCCGGCCTCGCCGTCGCGCCGGAGGCGGCGCCCGGCCCGGCGCTCTGGCCAGTCTTCGGGGCGGTCGTCGATTTCACCCACATGGCGCGGGGACGACTTGAGCGCCTGAAGCAGCGGCTCCCAAAACGTCCGGCCTAGAACGACGGCGCGTCCGGGGTCCTCCGATCGCGGGCGACGCCGTGCGCGGTCTTCTCCCACGCCGAGGGCCGACGGAAGAACTGAAAGAGCGCCTGCCAGGCGGCAAGCGACATCAGCGCCCAGTAAAGCGGCAGCAAGAGAAGATGGGGCGCGAGGTGCACGACCCGCGCTGCGAAGATGCCACGCAACGCCGAGACGAGGACCGCCGCAAGGTTGCCGACGTTCAAGGCAAGGAGCGCCCAGGAGAGCATGCCCGTTGGATGGCCGCCGTTGATGCCGGCGAGGATCGCGATGACGATGAACCAGAGCGACGCGGGATAAAGCAGCAGGCCGAGCACGCCGGCGGTCAGTACGCCGTGCACGGCGAGGCGCTGGCGAAACGGCAGCCGCATGCCGGGCGAGATGCCGCGCCCAAGACTTAAGGCCACGGTCTGCATCCAGCCTTTGATCCAGCGGCGGCGCTGCGGAAGCCACTGGCGGAACGTGACCGGCGCTTCCTCGTAGGTGCGCGAATGGATGGTGGCGCAGGGATAGCCGAAGCGCGCGAGACGAATACCGAGGTCGGCGTCCTCGGTGACGTTGAAGGGGTCCCACGCCCCTACCTTTTCCAAGACGACGCGCGGAAAATGATTGGATGTCCCGCCAAGCGGCAGCGGTACGCGCCAGTCGGCGAGCGCCGGCAGAAGCACTTCGAAATTGGCGGCATATTCCAGCGTGAACATGCGCGCGAGCCAGCTTCCCTCGTTGTCGGGCGCGAGCCGCGCCTGCACGCAGCCGAGCTCCGGCCGCTCGGCAAACGCCGCCGCCGCCCGGCGCAACTGATCGAGTTCCGGCCGGTCCTCCGCGTCGAACACCACGACGTAGTCGCCGCGCGCAAAGGCGAGCGCGTAGGTCAAGGCCTTCGGCTTGGTGCGCGGGCCGCCCGGCGGCACTGCTATGACTTCGAAGTTCGGCGGGGCCGACGCGCGCGCGATGGCTGCGCGGGTCTCGCGATCGTCAGCCTCGACGATCAGAAGAATCTCAAGCTTCGCATCCGGGTAGTCGAGGCGCGAAAGGTGATCGACGAGGTCGGGGACCACCGCCGCCTCGCGATAGAGCGGCACGAGCACGCTGTAACGCGGAAGACGGCTGTCGGAGAGCGGCTCGACGCGAAGCGGCCGCACGCGACGGAAGGCGGCGGCGAGTTTCCAGTAGCTGCAGTTCAGGAAGAAGAGCGTGAAGAGCAGCCAGACCGCGTTCAAGGTCGTGAGCGGCGCAACGAGCGCCAGCGCGAGCAACGCCGCGGCGAGCGCATTGTGCCCGCGTATTCCGGACGGTCGCTCGCGGCCCGATGATAGCGCCGGCAAAACGCGGGCGAGCCGGTTGACGGCGTAGTGGGTGAGCGCCGCGTGGCGACCGCTTGCGATCAAAGCGCGGATCGCTTCGGGGGTTGCGACGCGAAGGCGGCCGGCGAGCGCAGGCGTCGCCTGGAGGTGGCGCTTCAGAAGCGCGATCTCCTTAGGCCGCGGCGCGAGCAGGAGGAGCGTCGCCTCCCCCATCCGCACGAGGATCGACGAGGCGGCGCGTGCCGCTTCGGTCGCCAGAAGGCCGGCATTGGCAAGCGGCGTGGCGGCGGAGATGTCCTCGACAAAGGCGAGGCCCAGCTCATCGGCGAGCATCGACCAATAGAGCTTCCGATCGAAGCCGAGCGCCGCGAGCTCCGCGACGGCCTCGGTGCCGTTCAACGCCGAACGCCGCGTTGCCTCCGTGAGCTGCGACCGCGGCACGCCGCGCCCTGCCAGAAACGCCAGCTCCGGCGCGAAGACGTCGGCCGAAGCAGCGTCGAAGACGAGGCGGACGTGGCTTTCCCCGCGCCGCGCCGGCCAGAGCGGAAAAAAGCGTCTGCGTGCGGAAATCGGCAAGCCGGCCCCCAGTGCTTGCAGTCCCGAGGCTGAGGATTCCCGTTTTCGTTGCGCTTTGGTAGTGATTTCTTGCGCCTTCTGCGAGAAAATGCGGTTTCGCCGGTTGTGCTTTTCGCGTCACGGCGATGGGGAAACACGTGCCGGCCCTGTGGCCGCCTTTGAAGCGCCGCAAGGCTTGTCTAGAGAGCGAGGCATGGGCGACGACGCGCGGGGCGACCGTCAGAAGCGGCTTGCCGAGGCCTTGCGGGCCAATCTCAAGCGCCGCAAGACGCAGAGGCGCGAGCGCTCGGCGGAGGCCCCGGCAGCGAACCGGGGCGAGAGGGCGACGACCAAGGAGTTCCGGCTGATGGATCGCATTCGAATCGCCGGCGGGCGTCGCCTGGTCGGCTCAATCCCGATTTCCGGCGCCAAGAACGCCACGCTCCCGCTGATGATCGCAAGCCTGCTCACCGACCAGCGGCTGACGCTTGAGAACGTGCCCGATCTTGCCGACGTCGCGCTCCTGAAGCGCATCCTCGCCAATCATGGCGTCGACTACATGGTGAGCGGCAAGCGCGCCAGCGACAGCCCGAATGCCGGCGAGACGCTGACACTTTCCGCCGCGAACATCGTCGACACCACGGCGCCCTACGAGCTCGTCTCGCGTATGCGCGCGAGCTTCTGGGTGGTGGGGCCACTGCTTGCGCGCATGCACGAGGCGCGCGTCTCGCTGCCGGGCGGCTGCGCCATCGGCACGCGGCCGGTCGATTTCTTCCTGACCGGCCTCGAAGGGCTCGGCGCGGAGCTCCAGATCGAAGCCGGATATGTGGTGGCGAAGGCGCCGCGCGGTCTGATCGGGGGGCGCGTGCGCTTCCCGCACGCTTCGGTCGGCGCGACGCATACGATCATGATGGCGGCGACGCTGGCGAAAGGCGAAAGCATCATCGAGAACGCCGCCTGCGAGCCGGAAGTGCAAAACCTTGCCGAGTGCCTGAACAAGATGGGCGCCAGCATCGAGGGCGCGGGCACCGACACGATCCACGTCTTCGGCGTCGACCGGCTTGGCGGCGCCACGCATCGCGTGCTTCCCGATCGGATCGAGACCGGCACCTACGCGATGGCCGTCGCGGCGACCGGCGGCGACGTCGTCCTGCAAGGGGCGGAGCCGGACCTCCTCAGGCACGCGCTCGCCACGCTCGCCGCCGCCGGCGCGGAAGTCTCCGTGACGAACGCCGGCATCCGCATCGCGCGAAACGGCGGGGGGCTCTCGCCGGTCGATGTCGCGACCGCGCCGTTTCCGGGCTTTCCGACCGACCTCCAAGCCCAGTTCATGGCGCTGATGACGCGCGCCGAGGGCGTCTCGGAGATCCGCGAGACGATCTTCGAGAACCGCTTCATGCACGTGCAGGAGCTCGCCCGCCTCGGCGCCGACATCCACCTCGACGGCCAGAAGGCGAAGGTGACGGGGGTGAAGCGGCTGACCGGCGCGCCGGTCATGGCGACCGACCTTCGCGCCTCCGTCTCGCTCGTCATCGCCGGCCTCGTCGCCGAGGGCGAGACGCTGGTCAACCGCGTCTACCACCTCGATCGCGGCTTCGAGCGGCTGGAGCAGAAGCTCTCCGCCTGCGGCGCGGAGATCGAACGCCTGCGAAGCTGACGTTTACGCCGCCTCCCTCGGCGGCTTGCCCTCGCCGCGCCGACGCCCTACCACGGCGGCGACCGACGCCCGCGGGCCACGCAATGCCGGATGACGATCTGCTTCGCCTCATCGCACTCGATACGGAAGACCTGGCGATCCTCTCCGCCCACCTCCAGGACGCGGTGCTCAAGGTCAAGGACATCCACTGGCTGCCGGGTGACCGCCACTTCGTGCTCTTGATGAACCGCTTCGTCTGGGAAGCGGCCGGCGCCTCCGGGCGTAAGCGCGAATACATGCGCCGCCGTTCGGCGCTGCATTTCGCGCGCGTCACGAAAGTGCAGTCGAGCGGCATCGGCCGCCAGCAAGGTGACGCCGTGCTCAATCTCCTCGCCGTCACCTTCGAACCCGGCGAGAGCCCATCCGGCGACATCGTGCTGGAATTCGCGGGCGGGGCAACGATCCGCCTTTCCGTCGAGGTGCTCGAAGCCGAGCTGACCGACCTCGGGCCGGCCTGGTCCACGCCGCATGCGCCGCGGCACATGCTCGCCTGACCGATGGCGATCCGCCTTGATTCTTCCGAGCCGGATTTCGAGACGCGGTTTTCGGCGCTGCTTAACGCGAAGCGCGAGGTGGCGGAGGATGTCGAAGCGACGGCGCGAGGGATCGTCGAGGACGTGCGCGCCCGCGGCGACGCCGCGCTCATCGCCTACACGGAAAAATTCGACCGCTTCGCGGTGACCGCCGAGCGCCTCAGCATATCGGCGGCGGAGATCGACGCGGCGGAGCGCAAGGTGTCCCCGGCGGCGCGCGAAGCGCTCGCGATCGCGCGCGATCGGATCGAAGCATTCCACCGCCGCCAGCTGCCGAAGAATGACCGCTTCACCGACGCGCTCGGCGTCGAGCTCGGGAGCCGCTGGACGCCGATCGACGCCGTCGGGCTCTATGTGCCGGGCGGCACCGCCGCCTATCCAAGCTCGGTCCTGATGAACGCGGTGCCGGCCAAGGTCGCCGGCGTTCCGCGCATCGTCATGGCGGTGCCGACGCCGGACGGCATCCTGAACCCGCTCGTGCTTCACGCGGCGCGCCTTGCGGGCGTCGACGAGGTCTACCGAATCGGCGGCGCGCAGGCGATCGCGGCGCTCGCCTACGGGACCAAGACCATCCAGCCGGTCGCCAAGGTGGTCGGCCCCGGCCGCGACTACGTCGCCGCCGCAAAGCGGCTCGTCTTCGGCACCGTCGGCATCGACATGATCGCCGGACCGTCGGAGGTCCTCGTCGTCGCCGACGCCGACAACGATCCCGACTGGATCGCCGCCGACCTCCTCGCGCAGGCGGAGCACGACGCCGCCGCGCAGTCGATCCTGATCACCAATTCCGCCGAGCTTGCCCGGCGCGTCGCCGACGCGGTCGAGCGGCAGCTGCAAACGCTGCCGCGCGGAGAGACGGCGGCCGCGAGCTGGCGGGATTTTGGCGCGATCATCGTCGTCGCTTCGCTGCCGGAGGCGCTCGATCTTTCCAACCGCGTCGCGCCGGAGCACCTGGAGCTTGCCGTCGCCGATCCGGAAGCGCTCCTTCGGGGCGTCAGAAACGCCGGCGCCGTCTTCCTCGGACGCCATACGCCGGAAGTGATCGGCGACTATGTCGGAGGACCGAACCACGTACTCCCGACCGCGCGCTCTGCACGCTTCTCCTCCGGCCTCTCGGTGCTCGACTTCGTCAAGCGCACGTCGATCCTGAAACTCGGGCCCGAACAGCTTCGCGTGCTTGCCAAGCCGGCGATCGCGCTCGCCGAGGCCGAAGGATTGGACGCGCATGCGCGCTCGGTCGCGATCCGCCTCAACCTCTAACCGGCTTCGGCGATGAGCGGCGCGAAGCAGGAACGCCTGATCGCCGTCACGCTCGACGACGCGTCGTTCGGGCGCGCCTCGCCCGACATCGAGCACGAGCGCGCGGTCGCCATCTACGACCTCGTCGAGGAAAGCAGATTTACCGTCCCCGACCATGCCGGACCCTACAAGCTCGTGCTCAAGCTCGCCGACCAGCGACTCGTCTTCGACATCCGCTCGGCGGAGGATGCGCCGCTGGTGGCGCATGCGCTCTCGCTCACGCCGTTCCGAAAGATCGTGAAGGATTACTTCCTGATCTGCGACAGCTACCGCCAAGCGATCCGCTCCGGCTCGCCGGGCCGCATCGAGGCGATCGACATGGGCCGACGCGGCGTCCACAACGAGGGCTCCGAAGTCCTGAAGCAGCGACTCACGGGGAAGGTCGAGCTCGACTTCGACACGGCGCGGCGGCTCTTCACGCTGATCTGCGTGCTGCACTGGCGCGGCTGAGCGTGGCCGGCGCTGAAATCGAATCGCTGCTTTTCATCTGCGGGCGGAACTGCGTGCGCTCGCCGATCGCGCAGGCGCTGACGGAGAGCTTCTATCCAGGGCGCTTCCGCACGGCGTCCGCCGGCATCACGCCCGGCGATCGCGACCCCTTCGTCGACGCCGTTCTCGCCGAGATCGGGCTCGACCTCGGCGACCACCAGCCGACCGCGCTCGATGCGCTCGGCGACCAGAGCTTCGACCTCGCGGTCACGCTCTCGCCGGAAGCGCATCACCGGGCGCTCGAGCTCACGCGCCCGCATCCGCTCGCCGTCGAATACTGGCCGACGTCCGATCCGACGCGCGCCTTCGGATCGCGCGACCAGATCCTCTTCGCCTACCGCGATCTCCGTCAGCGGCTCGCCGCCAGACTTCGCGAGCGCTTCGGCGCGCCCTCTCCTTCTCCGGCCAATTCCTCGGCGGGTTCTTGAGTTCACAGAGTTCACGGCATGCGTTAGGACGGCGCGTCGCCGAACGCGGCGGAATGGTTCGACCCCTCCGGGTAAAGCAATGCTCAAAGTGGCCACCGATCGCCCCCGCCTGATCCTCGCCTCCGCTTCGGCGCGGCGCCTGCAGCTTCTCGGCCAGGTCGGCATCGAGCCGGACAAGCTGCTTCCGGCGGACATCGACGAGACGCCGCAGCGGCGGGAGCTGGCGCGCGCGCTCGGGCGGCGGCTCGCCTACACCAAGGCGGAGACGGCGCGGCGGACCGCCGAGCGCGACCCGGCGCTTCGGGGCTCCTTCATCCTCGGCGCCGACACCGTGGTCGCGGTCGGTCGGCGCATCCTTCCCAACCCGCAGTTCACCGACGAGGCTGCCGCCTGCCTCCGCCTCCTTTCCGGCCGCGGGCACCGCGTCTACGGCGCGCTCTGCCTGATCACGCCGAGCGGCAAGGTCAGGAACCGGATCGTCGAGACCAAGCTCCGCTTCAAGCGGCTCTCGCGCGAAGAGATCGAGACCTACCTCGCCTCCGGCGAATGGGAGGGAAAGGCCGGCGGCTACGCCATCCAGGGCCGCGCCGGGGCTTTTGTCAGCCGCCTCATCGGCTCCTACACCAACGTCGTCGGGCTGCCGATCTACGAGACGATGGCGCTTCTCGCCGGCGAGGGCTACCCGGTCTACGACCGCTGGGCGATTCCGTCGTGACCGACGCCGACCGGAAGCCACCCTCCGCGGCGGGTCGTTCGCTGCGCAAATGCCCGATCTGCGGCAAGCCGGCAACAGACGAAGCCTACCCCTTCTGCTCGCGGCGCTGCGGCAACGTCGACCTGAATCGCTGGCTTTCCGGGACCTACGTGATCCCGGCGGTGGAGGACGCGCCGGGAGAAGGCGAAGAGGCCGAGGAATAGCCTCAATCTCCCGTGCATGCGCCATTTCGGCGGTTTGACGAGGCCGGCAAAAGAGTCTCTATCTTCCGCCAGCTAGACGTGGATCGGGGAGGTCGCGTGTCGGCCGACAATTCCGAGGGTCAGCGGCCCGGCGAAGCCCTGGCGACGCCGCCGGGACGGACGCGCAAGCCGCACCGTTTAGCCTATGGCATCGAGCGGATCGGGCTGATCCCGCTCCGCTTCCCCTTCGCAAGCCTTGTCATACTGATCGCACTCGCGGTCGCCGCGTCGTTCGGCGTGATGCGGCTCAAGGTCGACGATTCGCTCTCCCAGCTCTTCCGCTCGAACACGCCGGAGTTCAAGCAGTTCATCGATGTGACGGAGCGGTTTCCCTCAAGCGAGTTCGACGTGCTCGTCGTGGTGGAGGGAAAGGCGCTGCTTGAGCGGAATTCGATCGAGGGTTTGCGCAACCTCGTCACCGACCTGCAGTTCGTCGAGGGAACCCGCGGGATCCTCTCGCTCTTCTCGGCGCGCACGCCGCCGGAGAACGGACAGATCCCGGGACCGCTCTTCCCGGAGACCCTGCCTACGGGCGCTGCCTATGAGCAGCTCGTCGAAAAGGTCAGAAGCAACGAGATCCTGCGCGGCAAGCTCCTCTCTGAAGACGGCCAGCTGGCGCTGATCGTGCTGGCACTCGAACCCGACGTCGCCGGATCGGGCCAGATGAACGGCATCGTCAAGGATATCCGCGACACGATCAGCTCCGATCTCGCGGGTACCGGACTCACCGGTCAGCTTTCCGGCGTGCCGATCATGCAGCTTGAGATCAGGAACGCAGTCGAGCGCGACCGCCTGATCTACAACGCGTTCGGCTTCGCCGCCGGCTGCCTGATCGCGATCATCTTCTTCCGCCGCTTCTCCTTCATGGTCATCGCCGCGGGCCCGCCGCTCATCGCAATCCTGCTCGCGCTCGGCGCGCTCGGCTGGCTCGATTTCCGCCTGAACATGTTCCTGAACGTGATGACGCCGCTCATCATGGTCATCAGCTTCGCCGATTCCATGCAGCTCACCTTCGCCGCGCGGGACCGGCTGCTCGCCGGCGAGGACAGGTACACGGCCTTCCGAAACGCCGTGCTCGTGGTCGGGCCGGCTTGCGTGCTGACGCACGGCACCGCCGGCATCTCCTTCATCGCGCTGCAGTTCTCCTCCTCCGACCTGATCCGCACCTTCGGCGAGGCGGGGCTCGTCGCCACCGTCATCGCGCTCCTCGGCGTACTCATGCTGGTGCCGCTTCTCGGCGTGCTGCTGATCCGCAAGGAGTCGGTCTTCGCCGCCAAGGTGCGCGCCACGGACACCGGCGTGAACGCGCTCCGCCGTTTTTGCCGCTGGATCGCCGTCCGCATGGTGAACCGCCCCGGCCTCTACAGCCTGATCGGCCTCCTCGTCGTCGGCGGTCTCGCCACGATCTATGCCACCCTCGAACCGCGCTATCGGCTCGCCGACCAGGTGCCGGACAAGGAACAGGCGGTCTCCGCGTCAAGCCGGCTCGACGCCAAGCTCACCGGCGCCAACCCGATCGACGTCCTGATCGAGTTCCCGAAAGGCGCCTCGCTCTACGCGCCGGAGACGCTCGACACGATCGCCGCGGTGCATAATGCGCTGGAGGAGCAGGCCGGCGTCGGCAACGTGTGGTCGCTCGAGACGCTCAGGCGCTGGCTCAAGGAGAAAGCCGGCATCGCCGACGTCGCCACGCTCAAGCAGTACGTCGACATCCTGCCGGAGCATCTGGTGCGGCGCTTCATCTCGGCGAACGAGGACGCCGTTGTCGTCTCCGGCCGCATTCCCGACGTCGACGCGAGCCAACTCCTTCCCGTCATCGATCACCTCGATGAAACGCTCAACACGGTACGCAAGGCGCATCCGGGCTATCAGATCGCGGTGACAGGACTCTCGGCGATCGCGGCGCGGAACAGCGCCAACATGATCGGCAAGCTGAATCGCGCGCTCACGATCGAGATCGTCTTCGTCGCCGCCTTCATCGGCCTCGCCTTCCGCTCGTTCATCGTGATGTGCCTGTCGATCCTGCCCGGCATCTTCCCGATCGTGCTCTCCGGAACGCTGCTATGGGCGATGGGCGACGGGCTGAATTTCGCCGCTGTCGTGGCGCTCATCGTTTCCTTCGGACTCGGCTTGAGCGCGACGATCCACTTCCTGAACCGGCTCAGGCTGGAGGATCGGCCCGACGCCGATCCCGGCATCGGCGTCGAGCGCGCAACCGTGCTCGTCGGCCCGGCGCTGATCCTGACTTCGGTGGTGCTCGCCTGCGGGCTCGCGGTGACGGTGCTTTCAGACCTGCCGTCGCTCAGGACGTTCGGCTGGCTTAGCGCCTTCGCGATGATCGCGGCGCTGACGGCAGATCTCCTGATCCTGCGGCCGACCGCGATGTTCCTCTACAGGCTCGGCCGCAGGCGCACGAGCCGCGAGCCGGCAACGACGCCGGCCGCCGAATAGGCCTATCAGCCCTTCTTCAGGTTGACCGATATCTGGGTCAGACCCTCCGGTGTCGTCACCTCGAGGTTGACCATCTGCTGGGTGCCGCTTGTCGTGACCTGGACGTGGACGGCAATGTTGTTGTTGGTGACGGTGCGGACCCTTGCATCGATCTTCGTCTGATTGGCCCGCCCGGTAATCTGTCCGCTCAGCCCATAGCGGGACTCGTTCCAGGTTCCGATGATCACGCCCGCGGCTTCCCGGTAAGAAATGTCCGTGTTGATCTTCCAGGGTTCCCCCAGGCTCGGATTGGCGCAGGTCAATGTCTGCTTCAGCTGATAGCCGTCACTCGCCACGTTGTTGGTGGACTTGCAGCGGATCGGCTCGCTCTCTCCGCTGTACCATTTGATCGAGCCGTCTCCCTGCCAATTGCCGTCCATGACGGCAAAAATGCCGGCTGCCGCGGCAGCCGTCGGCTCGCCAAGCGGCGCCACGCAAAGGCACAATGCTGCCGCCACCGAAGCGACACCGAAACCGCGCCGACGAGCGTTTGCGAAAAAACTCATGAAATCCTGCCCCCTTGTCACAGGTTGAAGGGGGGATTCGCCGCCCGCGCGCTCCCCGATGTCAGTCTCCCTCGGAGAGAACGATAGCCTTTTCCCCGTCGGTTCGGCAACCGACCTGGCCGCTCCAGACAGGTGCCGCGATCGGATGCGCTCCGCTGTGGCGAACGGGCGACTCTCCAACCCTGCCCCCCCTTGCGCGCGCCCGCGGAATGCGGCTGGGGAGCGTGTGGACAGCCTTCCGGCGAGCCGATATAACCCGCCGGCCTTGCCGCCCGGGGCGCGCATAAAGCGTGCGGCGGGAAGCCTGCCCAGGTAGCTCAGTTGGTAGAGCAGCGGACTGAAAATCCGCGTGTCGGTGGTTCAAATCCGCCCCTGGGCACCAACGTTTTAAATGACTTATCTGCCACGCGGTGTTCAGGCGAAGGTTTCAAGGTTACGCCTCAGGTTACATTCTGCGCTTTTCAGGGCCATCGTCAGCCTCTTCTCCTTGAGTTGCGCGCTGAAGCGGCCATAGAGAGAAGCCCGACTGCTCATGAGCGCGCTGATCGCCAGCCGACGGGAGTCCCCCTTGCGGCCAGATTCGGACTTGCCTGGGAGCCAAGCGCATTCCGGTTCTGCGCCAAAAGGCGATATCGACGTGTCGAGGTCGGCGCGCCGGAAATCTCCACATCATAGAAGCTCGGCGCGTGTTTCGGGTTAGGCAGCCGCGAGCGTTTCCGCCACGACCACGCACACCGGAAGCTTGGCAAAAAGACCTGCCGTGTCGAGCCCGCCCTCGCCAACCTCGACCCCACGCCCATCAAAGAGACTTGTCCATCGCTTCTCAGCGAGCGCCTTGGGTAAAGCCACAGTCCCGGTGGCGTCGCCGCCTCGCCCGGGAAAGAGCAGCGCAGCAACGATCATTCGCGCGCCGTCCGCTTCGCGCATGAATGCGCAGACCCGCTCCGCGTCCGGACCAGTGACGTCAAGCGGCTCGTAAGAACCCGTGTCGAATAGCGCCGGGTACTCCCGGCGAAGTCGCAGGAGTTTCGCCACCAAGAGAAGTTTGATACGACCGTCCGGCCATCCCTTCAGTAATTTGGATAACTCGTTCGTCCGGCCTTTGACGTCCTCCAGAGCATCCCGGCGGCAGTCGAAATCGATGGGGCGCCGGTTGTCCGGATCGACGAGGCTCAAATCCCACAGCTCCGCCCCCTGATAGATGTCGGGGACGCCGGGGACGGTGAGCTTCAACACCGCTTGAACGAGGCTGTTTCGGACACCGAGTGGCGTGACGCGGGCAAGGAAGGCTTGAAAGCTCTCCAGGAACGGATTTGCCCGTGCGGTGTCGAGGGCACGGCGGACAAAATCGAGCGTCGCCTGCTCATAAGCTTCGTCCGGCGTGGCCCAGGTCGTGCGCAACTTCGCTTCGCGCAACGCCTTTAGCATCGCAACTTCGATCCTGAGCCGGAAGACCGCGACGGCGTCTGGGTCGAGCGCGCCCGAAAAGAACGCCGGAGGCCACGCCGCGAGAAGAAGCTGGTAGAAGGCGTACTCGTCGTTGCGGTCTGGCGGCATTTCCTCTGTGGTCCACGCCTGCGGCGCGTGAATCATGCGGCTCCACAGTGCAACCTGCGCTGTCTAAATTCAATCTCACGACGTTTCCGAGGCTAGATCGCTACAGGTACGCCGCTCTGACCTACTTCCCCTGATTTCCCTCAGTCTGATCCGTGTCGTCGGAGCTACTCTCTCCGCCGACTTGACCACCGTCTTCGGTGTTTTGCGGGCCGTCTGTGTTGTCAGCGTCAGCGTCGTCGGAGGATTCTCTTGCACAACCGGCTTCGCCTCGTTCGGCGCAGGGTGGCTGGGGCTGTCGGAGGCGCGTCCTTTTAGAAGACCGCACCAGGACTCAGTCCGGCAGCCCCAAAGGGATTTGGGGTCCGTTGACAACGAGCACGGTCCTCTAGGCGCACGTCCCATCCTGCACGTGCACCTGCGTGCTCTCCCCCCAGACTTCGATTTGGAGCGCGTGGGCTTCTCACTGTCCGTGCTCGGCGAAAGCAAGACTCTGTAGCGTCATAGCAACGATCAATTTACTTTCAATTTTACTCAACTCTTTTCCAGCCCGGGCAAAACTTCACGCCGCCGCGCCGTGTTCTGTTATCTAATACGTGGGAAGACTCTAATCGCCGAGTACGCGTTATGCGCCACCGTACCACCTCAGCTGCTACCGGACCCCTCGGTTCGAGAGCTTTCCCCGCCGGTAGCATGTTGACGTTGGCGCTCGGACTTGCTGCCGCGCATACAATGCTTTCCGCCGCCTTATCGGCTAGGGCTGAAACTCAGGCGGCGATCGACGCAGTGACTCTTGCTCGTCCCCACGTGCCGATTAACTTGCTCGTCGAGGAACCCATCGAGGCAAAAATGGCTGTCGCCGAAGTCACCGAAGCCCGAGTCATTGAAGGTTGGTCAGGCGATCAAGGTCACCTACGCCTTGCGAGCAGGCAAAAAGGTGGCAAGCAAGGTCACCGCGGTGAGATAGCCGCGGACGAGTCGGCCTTCCGCTAGGAGACCGAGCCCGGGCCGATGAGTGGGGCACTTCATTCGCGGACCGCACCGGGACTCAGTCCAGCATCCCCATATGGATTTTGGCTTCCGTTGATAACGAGCACTGTCCTCCAGGCGCACGGCCCGTCCTGCACGTGCACCTGCGTGTTGTCCCCAGGCTCGTGCATCTCACGGGCTTCGGTCTTTGCCGCAGCGGTCGCCTCCCACTGCGTGGGAAACGGCCGCGAGTAGGTCGCATCCAGCCGATACGCCCATCTGCCCTCGTGCTTGACCACCTTGTAGTGAAACAGAGCCACCGCTCGCGCCCGCCAATCTGAAGTGCTGAATGCTACCGGCGCGCAGTTAAGCGATTGCCACCACGGCCGTTGCAGATTGTGCTAGCGGGTTCTTTTCTGGCGGGAAAATGGAGATGTCTTCCGTAGTCTGCTGGCGAGTTTATTCACTAGGATAGGGGCCTCCCCGGCACGCCGGTGCGCACGCAGCAAGAGTTTCGAACGACAAGATCGGCCTGCAGAACGATCCGACGGCTGCGCGCACCTGCCTTGCCGGAGATGCGTTCGAAGAGAAGCTGCGCGCCGAGCGTGCCGAACGTTTCTGCGGGCTGGTCCATCACCGTCAGAAAGGGAGAGAGCACCGCGAGGTGTTCCACGTCGTCAAAGCAGACGAGACCGATGTCCTCGGGGACCCTCAGTCCACGTTCGCGCAACCCCTCCATTGCGCCAACCGCGGTCATGTTGTTGACAGTGAATATCGCGGTAGGAAGAGGATCAAGCGTGAGCATCTGCTGCGCAGCGCGATACCCGCCGATGCGATCGACGGTGGTTCGGAATACGAGGTCCTCCGAATAGGGAATGCCGGCAGCCTCAAGGGCGTTACGATAGCCTTGAAGGCGATCGCGACCGGTCGACACATCATCCGAATCGGTGAAATGCGCGATGCGGCGATGGCCGACCTTTATCAGGTGCTCGGTCAGCAGTCGGCCGCCGGCGATGCTGTCGCTGACGACGACATCGCAGTCGATTTCCGGCAACGAGCGATCGAGCAGTGCGATCGGAAAATTGCTGCGTATGAGTGGCAGCAATGCGACGCGCGAGCGGTCGCTCGCCGGCGCGAGGAGCAGGCCATCGACACGATGCTCCACGAGGTCGGCAATGTATTCGCGTTCGAGCCGCAAGTCCGCTTCGCTGTTGCAGAGAAGAACGCGGTAGCCCGCCTTCCGCGCCGTCGTCTCGGCGCCGCGCGCGACCGATGCGAAGAAGGGGTTCACGACGTCGGGAACAATCAGCCCGATCGTCTTCGTTTTTTGCGAGACAAGTCCACGCGCCACACGGTTCGGAATGTATTCCAGCTCAAGAATCGCGCTTTCCACGCGCCGCTGGGTCTCCGGGTCGACGGAAGCACTTCCGTTTATGACGCGCGACACCGTCATCGCCGACACGCCTGCCCGCTTGGCGACATCGCGCAATGTGATGGTCACGTGGCTTTTCCCTCGCGATATCTAACATCCCTACGTGGTTGCTAACAGATATTTCGCCTCTTGTTCGGCCATTCGTATCAATGTTACCCGTGGTATCGATAACATAAAAATGGGAGGGAGCATCATGACCTTTAGGATCGGATTGTTGCTTGGAACGGGGCTCGTGCTCGCCGCCGTGCCTGCCTTTGCCGCAGACAGCTGCAAGCCGGGAGCAACCCACAAGATAGCCTTCATGCTGAAGCAGCAGACCGCGTTTCGCTACCTCCACGCCGACATTCCATTCTTCAAGAAGACGGCGGAAGCGGCTGGCTACGAGGTGATCGTCCAGTCTGCTGAGAACGACGCACAGCAACAGATCGCTCAGGCGGAAAACGTCATAACCGAAGGGGTCGACGCCATCGTCATCCAGCCGGTCGATTTCCATGTCGCGGCCGGCATCGCCGACATGGCGGCGAAGGCAAATATTCCGTTGGCGTCCTATGACGACCTGATCCTGGGCGCGGCGCAGCAGGGCTACATCGGTCGCGATCCGAAGGACGGCGGTGCGGCTGCAGCCAAAGAGGTCGTCGCGAAGGTGCCGAAGGGCAACTACGTTCTGATTGGCGGCGACGCCGGCCAGACCGGATCCACGCTGATGCAGGAAGGCTATCACACGGTTCTCGATCCGCTCGTCGCGAAAGGCGACATCAAGATCGTGATGGACCAGTTCACGCCGGCCTGGAAAACCGAGCCGGCACAGGCCAATGCCGAGAACGCGCTAACGGCGAACGACAACAAGGTCGACGCCTTTCTCGTCTCCTACGACGGCATGTCGCTCGGCGTGTTACAGGCGATCGACGCGGCGGGCATTTCGCCCGGCAAGATCCTCGTGACAGGCCAGGACATGGAGCTGGCGGCAATGCAGGCGATCGTCGAAGGGAGGCAGTTCGGCAGTCTCTGGCCAGCCCCAGACGAAATGGCTGTCGCGGGTGGGAATGCCGCGGTCGCCATGGCGCAATGCAAAGATATCGGAGCAACCACGACCGCGGACAACGGCGCCGGGCAAATCCCGTGGGTAAAGACGCCGATCTACCTGATTAACCAGGACACGATAGCCGACTTCGTCTGCAAGCATCCGTACTGGCTGAATATCGACGACGTCTACAAGAACGCGCCCGACAAGAAGCCGACCTGCGGATAGGATCGTAGCGCAAGCGCCTCTCGGAGAGGTTGTGTGGCACACAAGGCTCAGCACCAGCCGGTGTGTCCCGCCGGCTGGTCTGATGGCGGGCCGATCCTGCATGCCACGGGTCTGACGAAAGACTTCCCAGGTATTAGGGCACTCGACGGCGTGAGCCTCTCGATTGCCCCGGGCGAGATCATGGCGTTGCTCGGCGCGAACGGCGCCGGCAAGTCGACTCTCATTCAGATTCTCGCCGGCGCTCATGCCACGGGCACCTACAAGGGCGAACTGCGGATCGCTGGTCAGGTCTATCGGCCGGTGAGTACGTCGGACGGCGAGCGCGCCGGCGTTGCCCTCGTGCCACAGGAGGTGAATATCCTGCCCGACCTGAGTGTCGCCGAAAACATCTGCCTCAACCGGGAACCACGGCGTTTCGGCATGGTCGACGTAGCCGGCCGCCAAGCCATAGCCCGGGATGCGCTCAGGAACTTCGGCCTCGGCGTGGACCCTGGGGCGTCGATGTCTTCGCTCGACCTTGCGACGCAGCAGCTCGTCGTGATCGCACGTGCGCTGTCGCAGGACGCGCGCGTCCTCATCCTCGACGAGCCGACGGCGGCGTTGACCGAGGGGGAATCGCAGCGCCTCTTCGATCGCATGCGCGCGCTGCGGGCTGAGGGTGTCGCCATTGTTTTTGTCTCGCACCGTCTGACCGAGGTTTTCGCGGTGTCCGACCGTATCGTGGTCATGCGCGATGGCCGCATCTGCGGCGACCACAGGGCAACCGAAGTATCGCGGCATGCGATCGTCGCGGAGATGGTCGGTGAAGTCTCGGGCACTGGTCGGACCCTGCCCGTCCATGGCGACAGCAAACCGCCACTCACCGTCTGTGACTTGAGCGTCGCCGATCCGAGCGCCGAAGATCGTTTGCGGGTCCAGCATCTCGACCTGACAGTGGGTAAGGGAGAGATTGTCGGGCTCTTTGGATTGCTGGGCGCCGGCTGCATCGAAACGCCGCTCGCCATCTACGGCGCTTGGCCCGGCAAGAGGCTCGGCCTGATTTCAGTGGATGGCGAGGCTGTTCAGATAGACGGTCCGGCGGACGCAGTGCACCTGGGAATTGGACTGATGGCGCAGGATCGGCGGGACTGCCTTATGACCGACCAATCGGTCGTCGACAATATCGGCGTCGCGAGCCTTGGCGCGATCGCGCCATTTGGCGTGCTCGATGTTTCCGCCGCCCGTCAGAGGGCAGCCGATCAGGTGGCAGCGATCCGGATCAAGACATTGTCGATAGACGCAGAAGTCCGAACTCTCTCGGGCGGCAATCAGCAGAAGGTCCAGATCGCACGCTGGCTTGCAGCCGGCGCCCGTATCCTGCTGCTGATCGATCCGACGCGTGGCGTGGACGTCGGCGCACGGAACGAGATCAAGCGCATCTGGTTCGATTTGAGCCGCAAGGGCACTGCAATCCTGATCGCCTCCACCGACACCGAGGAGCTCGTGGATGTCTGCCATCGCATCGTGGTGATGAGACGGGGACGCGCCGTCGGCGAACTCGCCGGCGCGGCACTGACCGAGCAGAATCTCCTCCGGATGGCGACGGATGGCTGAGCGGATCGCGGAAGAAACGAGCGGAAGCTGGGCCGGAGCGCCGCCGAAGAACGGCGGAGCAGGCATCGCGCGTGCGCTGCGCAGCTCCGTGCTGCGCGAATCGATGCTTCTCCTTGTGCTCGCCGCCGTCTGGCTGTTCTTCTACTTCTCGACTCACGGTACTTTCCTGACCCAACGCAACCTGGTTCTCCTTGCGTTGCAGACATCAATCGTCAGCCTCGCCGCAATCAGCGCGGTGATGCTGATTGTCACGCGGAACTTCGATCTTTCGGTCGGCTCGGCGGTAGCGTTGGTTGGTGTGATCCTCGCGCTCCTCACAATCAAATACGACGTGAATCCGGTCGTTGGGGTAGGAGCTGCGATTCTTGGCGGCGTGCTGATGGGCGCATGGCAGGGTCTCTGGGTAACGAAGATCGGTGTCTCGTCCTTCATCGTAACGCTCGCCGGCATGCTTTACTTCCGTGGGATATCGATGATCGCGACGGATGGCGCGACCGTCGCGCCTCTGCCGAAAACCCTCACGGGTTTTGCGACAGGATTCCTTCCGCCGGGTCCGTCCATCCTTGCCGTGATCGTCACACTCGGCCTCTACGCCGCGCTCCGCTTTGTGGAGCTGCGGCGAGCCCGATCGCTCGCGCTGCTTGATAGACTGGCCCCTGCGCTTTTCCGCTCGCTCCTGGCCCCGGGGATCGCGGCCGCCGCTGCAGTGTGGATCGTCTCCTGGCAGGGCATTCCCTACCTGGTTCTGCTCGTGGCGCTTTGCACACTCTCGGCGGAATTCGTCATGCGCCGCACCCGGTTCGGCGCGCAGCTCTATGCGATCGGGGGTAACCCGGAGGCAGCACGGCTTTCGGGGATCAATGTGCAACGCGCAATCTTCTGGAATTTTTTGATCGCAGGAATCTTCTACGGGATAACCGGTGTGGCACTTACAGCGCGCGTCAGCGGGGCAGTAGGGGGCACCGCGGGCCTCTTCCTGGAGCTCGACGCGATCGCTGCCGCCATCATCGGCGGGACATCGCTCGCTGGCGGACGTGGCCGGGTGCTCGGTGCTCTGCTCGGTGCTCTCCTGATGGGCAGCCTGAACAACGGTATGAGCCTGATGAACGTTCCTATTTTCTATCAGAACACGGCTAGAGGCGTGGTCCTTCTTCTCGCCGTTGCTCTGGATCAGCTAAGTCGGAGGCGTACTTCCCTCCGTTGAAGGAAGCATCAAGAGCGGCACCTGCACTCATACCTAAAGCGAGCCTCCCGTAAAGCGCCCGCCGGAACGCGGACTCGGCCGCCTACCTAGGTTGCGACGAGACACAGTCAGGTCGGCGCAAGCGGAAAATGAGAGCGGAAAAGAAAAGTCCGGCCGCAATGCCGGACCAGCTTCGCTGCGGTCGAACGGACGCCAGTTGAGCAGGATCAGTGCTGGACGCCGCCCTCGTTGTTGTGGGTCTCAACGCAGCGCACCAAAGCTGGTTCCATTGCCGGCGAACTGGGAGGAGATTCGGCACGAATTTGGCTCAGCGCGCGGACTAGAGGACCCTAAACCGCCGCGATGTCGTGAACGTGGACGTCGTGCGCCAAGTGCTCGCGTAGAACTTCCTGCGCCGTCGCCTCCTCACGCGCGTTTCGGACGTTCACCCAAAGCAGCAGACCACCGCCTTCAAGCTGCTCGTGCACGCGCTTTGCCTGATGCTGATGCATCACCCGGCCGAGAGCGGCCCCGAGCAGGGCTCCGGTGCCGGCGGCCGCGAGAACCGGCAGGACGGCGCCCGTACCGGCGACAACGAGGGCGCCGATTGAGGCGAGGATCGGCGCTGGCAGATACTCCGCCTCGAGCAGCGAGACGCGCGAAAAGAACGTCTCCCGCGGCGCCCGCGGATTGTCCTCGAGCTCCTTCACCTCTTTGTAGCGATGGCCGAGCGTCTCCTTCACCGCCGCCTCGCTTCCGAGAAGCGAGAACGCGGCGCGGTCGAAGCCGCGTGTCTCCAGTGCAAAGACTGCTTCGTCGAGGGCCTTGGCATCATCGAATACCGCGACAACTTCCCGGATGGTGTCTTGCATCTTTTCGATTCCTCACGCTGGCGGGCGGGGCTAAAGAGCCCCTGTTAGTCTAGTTCCGAGAGCACGATGGGCCACATCCGACTAAAGCGGCCGCCGGCTTCACAGAAGTGGCGCCATGTCGTGGCCCTCATTGCGGATGGCGCGCCGGTCGAGGACGTAGCCGGCGCCAGCGCGGACGCAGCAGCGTTTCGAGCGTTGCCCTGAAGCCTTCCTCGCCCTGCTGATGCTCTTCGATCCGAAGTGCGATCTCGGCCTGTCGCTCCTTCAGTTCGCGCGCCTCGTATTCGTCGCGAGTAATCCGCCACTCTTGATCCCGATGGACCAAAGACCGATCGTGCACCAGAATACTCCATGTTCAAACGCTCGACCATTCGCTACACAATTATGCAACTATGCTTCACTTGAACTCCATCTCGGGACGACGACGCTGGTCGAGGCGCCGGCGATGTCGGCGGCACGCGCTCGACGATTTCTTGAGGAAGCTTGGCATTGTCCTGTCGGCAGAGGAGGTCTCCGACCATATTCTTGGAGCGGTTGCCGAAACTCACCCAATTCTTCGTGACTACGGCATCGCGCCTTTCGACGAGCGGCCCATACGGCATCTAAGTACCCGCCCGAATGGCTGGGTGCGTATTTTTCGTGGTGATCTGCGGCTAGAATACGCGACTGGGCTCATCTATTCCGGCATCAGGCCGATCTTTGGTTCGACCGATGGTCTACATTTAGACACTCGTTCGACTAGACCCCTTGCCATCTTCAGCCGGCGGGCTCGGGAGGTTGACAAAGCAATCGTGCTCCATTCTCGCTACGAGGACTCTTACTACCATTTCTTATTCGACGTAGTTCCAAAGCTAGAAATAATTGACCGGGCGGGGATCGCAACCACTGTTCCAGTAATCGTGACGGAAGGACTTGCCGGAAAGACGTTCTTTGTCGAGGCCACCGGACTTGGGCTCTTTGGATCTCGACCAGTAATCGTGCAGGGAAAAAAAGAAATCATCGCGGCGCAGGAGCTGTATGTCGTCCGGCCCGATGCCTATACGGACCGTCAACTGAGTTTCCCGGCGAAGCGTTTCGGAATCATTGCCGACCCGCGAGCGCGTGATCGACTCTACATCTCACGCAGTGGTACGCCGGGTACAAGCCGGCAGATCATCAATGAAGAAGACTTGATCGCCCGGTTGCGGGAACTTGGTTTTTCGGTGATCGATCCCGGAACGATTCCCTTGGCAGATCAGATAGCCTGTTTTGCGCGTTCAAGCATCGTCGTAGGACCCCATGGCGCGGGCCTTGCAAACATCCTGTTCCGCTACGGGGCCCCCATGGCCCTTGTCGAGATGATCAACCCCACAAAAAAATATCATCACCATTTTTTTCAGATATCTGCTCATTGTGGGTATTTCTATCGCGCTACCCTCAACAATGCAGAGCGCGGGGACGAGCAATTCGCCTCGGCGTGTGCGGACATCGATGCAGTAATCGCAGCGGTCGAGGAGTCAATTGAATGGGAATCGTATGTGTACGAACGCCCGCTCGCCTGACCGGAGGGCTGACCCGCACTAGCCGGCTGTCCGAGTCGCCCCGATTTCGTGGCTTATGTCGAGTGATTGGGACGCGGCACCAACATGCCGCGCCTTCGGACGCCCGATGGGGTTTCAGGCGCGTCCCGCCGAGCGGAGAACGTTCGAGCGGGTAAAATTGGCGGAGGGAGCGTCCGCCACGAGATCATAAATTCAGTATGCCTTGTAGAAAACTGATAGAATTCCCTACTACATTCTCTATTCAAATCGCCTTTCGACCCACTCCCAAGTGACTCAGTTCCGCAGGATCTGCACGCCACCGTGGGACCTCCACGTTACTCTAAGCGGCCGGCCCACCGGGCCGTTTTTTTTCGTGGCGCCGACCTCGTGGTATCATAGTTGCCGGACCTCTTCGGCGGGTCCGTTCTGCGGTTCTCCAAGGCAGTCCCGGCCGCCGTCAGACATGCAGGGGCTCCGGCTGGCGCGCTTCAAGGTTTGTGGCTGGCGGTGGCTTGGGCGCTGAGGTGCTTTCCCGCGCGGTGGGAATCTCTCGACCACAGCGGCGCTTTCCAACTCCTCATCCGCGTCGATGTACAATGTCCACCCCGCGCATGGGCTCGCGAGATTGCCCGGCGCGGAGAAGTCGTTCCCCATGGATGATGAAGGCCCGGCAACCGAAATCACAAGCAATCAACAAAGTTTCGTCAGCCGAGCCGTGTTGACGACGATTATTTCGTCTGCGTGTCCGCAAGCGAACTCAGGCAACCGAGCAGAAAGCCGGCTTCATTCCTGACTACGATACACGACGAAATCGATTGATCGGTGCCGGGAATTCGCCGGTCCGTCTAACCGCGCGCATCACGAGGATGTGGCATACGGTGCCGCTTGCGCGACGGAAAAGTGCCCTTCGGTGGAAAAACTTGCAACGATGGGAACGACGAACGCCGCGGTCGCTATGAGCTTTTTGATCACCTCGCGCCGATCTGCGTCGAGGCCTTCAAGGTGGGGATCGAGGTTGTCATTCATATTGATAGCCCCGACGATGAAAATTAGAATACCGCACGCTCGCTAGCTAACACGATTGCGAGAGGCGCTGCAAGTGACGCAGCGCGCCATCGAGATCGCCGATCCTGAGATTCAGGCATTTCGCTCGTGGCAGGAGTTGGTGCAGCCTGGCGAGTGCCGCGCCCTTTCCGGTCTCCGGAAGTTGGACATTGCGCAGCAATGCGGCGAAGGCATCGGTCTGGCAAAGCGGTTCGACCGATGATTCGCCGCCGTGATTGGGCCGAAGGAAAAGAAGGAAGTGGGCCGGACCGGACGCTATCTCCCACTTAACCGACGGCGTGCGCGGTGCGAACGAATAAATCCTCGTGCCATTCCAGTCGTGCAGGAAGGGGGAACTGCAAATTGCGTCCCTCAATTCGGGAATGAGGCCGACGGAGGTCTCCTTGACGCGCATGGTCCTGGGTCGCCCCATCACTTGCAACCCCTGCACGGCGACATGCTCGTCCGCTTCGACCACTATGCCTTCGCTTAGACATTTCGCCAGAAGCGTCGTTTTTCCTGAGCCTTTGTGACCGACGACTACAATTCTCCGCTGGTTGAATAACATGCTTCCGGCATGAACCACCGGATCCCCGGCGGTCTCCTCGGCGATCACCCGGCGCAGCGCCACATGGGCGCGTTCAACCATCTGGCTTGCGGTGCCGGCTGGGTTCGAGCGGGGCAGGGCGAAATCGTACAAACCCTGGCCCAAGGCATGGATCGGATAGTCTACGAACCTCCGCCGTTCCCTTTTCATGTCTGGATCGGCGGCAATATAGGACAGCGCGGCCGCAGTGGCTTCGTCGGGACAAAAAAAGCGGACAGTGCTTGCTAGCGATTCAGCGAGAATCAGGTTCGACACACGAGGCCGGCCTCCTCCAGATCGCCAAAAAACGGCGCCAGATCGGGCACCTTCTCGATCTTGTAAGCATCCTTCAGCAGACTCTGAATATCATCGACCGTTCGCTTGCCGTCACACACGGCGAATATGACCGCTGCGGTCGGATTCAGGTGGTGCACTTTTTCGCCGGATTCGTCGTAAATTACGAATCCGTCCGGTACGTGCGTGACCTCCAACTCACCGACGGCTTTGAATCGTTCCTTTCCTGAAAGATCACGCAAATTTCGGCTCCTCGGTGTTGCCGACCGGCAGGCTAGACCAAGCAACGTGGCGCCACAATAAGAACCGCTACAGGGCATTCGGAGCTGAAATTTCGGGCTAGAGCTGTGCCCCAATGGGCTTCGACTGCATCGCGCTTGCCATTAGCTGTTGCAGCGCGCTATTCGTGAAGATGCTCTGGGGGAGGGATCGTCGTGTGCCCGTTCAGAACGGCTGAACGAAAATTGGCAGACTTCGGCACGGCGCGGGAGCACGCCTCAGTGCAAAACGAAAGATGCTGATTTCCGAACTAGGCTACCGACCGCCGTCATTCTCACGACCGCTCGAACCACGCGTCGTAGTGAGGGTCGGCGCCGCTGCGGCCGCGCTCGGCAAATCCTTCATTGGCAAGGAGGGCAAGAAGGTCCCTCGCGCCTTTCTCGCCTGCGTTGGTCCTGACGATATTGATTGTCAGGTTTTCGTAACGAAGCGGGTATCGGCTCAAATGCGTAGACACGACGGCAAAGCGGATGACGGTCCGCTACCAGACTGAACACGCCCGCGTTGGCGCCGATATCCAGGAATACGAACGGCCTGTCATAAGCCGCGACGGTATCTGCAATGAAGGGTCCGTAACCCTCGATGCAGAGCCGGTACGTGAAATCCTCCGGATTGTCGCGCAGATACGGCCCGTAGACGGATTTCGTGAACGTAAATCGGCGATTTGTCAGCAGGCGAGCGTTTAGTCTCGCGAAAGATTAACCCAAGCGATGCCGCGAATGCCGTATTCCCTCGATCATCTCATGATATCGTCGATCTCCAGTCACCAAAGCCTACGCTGAGGCGGTTGGATGGCGTCGGTTTGTCGTTGCCACCGGAACCCGTCAAGCATGCGGCCAAGTTTCGCAAGGCTGAAGATCTTTCCACGGCGCGGCTCTGACGGTCCGGGTAGAAACTGCCAGAGCAGCTGATAAGCGTCCTTGTTGCGCACGCACAGCTTACGCGCTTCCCAAGCGCCTAGAAGCTTGATCAGTATGATCGCAAGTTCCTGTCTTGGAACATGTGCTTCCAGCAGCTCAGCTTTTGCACAAAACTGCTTGACAAGCGCGAGGCGGATTCTCCTCTGGGTTTGCTCGTCCACTCTTCCAAGCTCGGCCAATTCGCCGATGAAAATATTCTTCGCCCAGGAATTGCTACCGTGAATTCGGTAGCAGGCCAGCGCTCTTTCAAGCCTCACGGTCCCGCCGAGCGCGTGCGCGGCGTGCGCCCAATAGTCGTCCGCGCATATTCGTATTTCATTGCTATTCTCGGGGCGCATGAGGTCGATCAGGCTTCGTCTGAAGACCATGGCGGTCGTTGCTGACCATATCCAGCGCACGTAGCCGGGTGCGACGTAGACCAGCGTCTCCTCGCCTTTGCCGACAATTCTCGCGATATGCTTGGGGTTTCCGCGATGGCGCGGATTGTTGCGCCTGAAAGGCGGATGGCTTCCCGCCAAGATCGCACCGCTCTCGTCAATCAGCAGCATATCCGAGCATGAAATCGCAGCGGCGCCACCGGGATTCAGATGCGCCTGCACATGGCATTCTAAGAACTTTTCCTGCCAAAGGTCATCGCCGTCGACGAACGCAATAAATGGCGTCGTACTGAAATCCACTCCAGTGAGCATCGCGGCCATCTGCCCGCCGCGCTGGCTGCGCTTCACGAAATGGAAGCGCTTGTCGTTCAACTCATCCAAAGTCCTGCCTATTCGCACCACTAAATCATCGGTGGAGCAGTCGTCGACGACAACGCAATTGAAAGCCACGTAGGTTTGCGCGGCGACAGAACGGATCGAGACGTCGATAAATTGGGCCTGATTGTAGCAACATATCACCACCGAAACCGTAGGCAGCCTGGTGCTATGGGCAGCGACAGCGTTGGCAGGCTCCGACATGACGTATTGCTCGGTCCGGAATGGGGAGATCAGGCGGCTCTCTGGTGTGCCGTGCCGAAAAGCGTATATTGGAGTAGTGGGCCTTCCAAGCGATAACGCACTAGCAGGCTGCTGAAGAATCTTGGTCACTCGGCCCTGCCGACGCAGTCGAAGTGGCAGCCTGCCTAGCGCGATGGGCCAGAGGTCGATGCAGACTTTGGCGAAGGCAGATAAGCTCGCCATCAGCTGTTCGGCTCAATAAGCTTGGGCAATCGGACGAGATTGTAGGCCGCAGCCGCTCCATCGCGCTCACGACGCCGCACCCAACCAGACGCTAGCCGCAATGCCCGCTCTTGTGCTTAAGGCGGGGATGCCGAAGATTTTCCCGCCTATTAAAGGTCACGAGCGGGCCTTTACTCAGGCCCGGGCGAGCAGGTTTTGAACCGAGGGCACCCGCCAGCATCCGCCGCGCGCCGAGCGGATGCCGCGAGCATTGAGCGCCTCTGCCACGCCGGCGAGGGTCGTGACGCCGGAAGCCCTGATCGCGTGGACGACGGGCAGAAGATCGAGCATCGGAAGGTGGCGTGAGATGCACCGCCGCCCCACGCCCGATCCCTCGATCCGCCGGCAGGGTCGAGGAAGGCGCGCTAACCCAGATTGATCGGACGACGTCGCGAACCGAAGCCGGCTTTCTGGTGGCTTTCGAAAGCCACCGCGCACGCATCCTTGCAGCTGCGCGCAAGGCGTACACTCGGCGGGGAAGCGGCTTCCACGTGCTGGCGGCATCAAGCTTCTGAATAGAGCTGTCCGACCTGGATGATCCGCCAATGGCGTTGCCGCGGCAATCATCGGCCGCATAACGCTTAGGAGCGGGTGTTGGCTCCTCGTTACACCTGAGGATCCCGGATCAGATTGATATTCGCAGATGATGTTTGCCTGGGTCCAGCGGGACGCGAACGCGCCCTTCGGCACAAGAGACTGGCACGCCATTGAGGACAGCGCAGGAGACGCCGCGACAGCGATGCGATGGGTTCTCCACGCGGATGTCGTAGTAGGCCGGTCCCAGCTTCACAGTTGCGTCGAAGCCCGGCCACGCGGCCGGAATGCACGGATCGACGACAAGAAAAGCGCCCTCGCGTCGAATGCCCAGGATGCCCTCGATACCGGTACGATACATCCACGCGGCGGAGCCGGTGTACCAAGTCCATCCTCCGCGCCCGACATGCGGCGAGACGGAATAGACGTCTGCAGCGACGACATAGGGTTCGACTTTGTAGCGTCCGACCTCCTGCAGCGTGCACGCGTGGTTGATCGGATTGACCAGAGCGAACAGCTCCGCGGCCTTGTCGCCCGCGCCGAGCTTCGCAAAGGCGAGAACCGCCCACATGGCGGCGTGGCTATATTGCCCGCCGTTCTCGCGCAGGCCCGGCGGATAGCCCTTGATGTAGCCAGGATCGAGCGGCGTCTTGTCGAAGGGCGGCGTGAACAGGAGCGCGAGGCCGTCGTCACGGCGAACGAGATGCCTCTCCAGAGACGCCATCGCAGCTGCGGCGCGGGAGGAGTCAGCCGCGCCTGACAGTACCGCCCACGACTGCACAATGGAATCGATCCGGCATTCTTCGTTCGTCCTCGAACCGAGCCAGGTCCCATCGTCGAAGGTGGCACGGCGATACCATTCGCCATCCCAGGCTTCTCGCTCAAGTGCGTCCCGCACCAGGGCCGCGCGGGCGCGCCAGCGCCGGGCGCGGTCGGCGTCACGGTTCTCGGCGAGCGGCGCGAAGAGTGCAATGGTTCGCACCAGGAGCCAGCCGAGCCACACACTTTCGCCTTTGCCGCCGGCGCCGACCCGGTTCATGCCGTCGTTCCAGTCGCCCGTCCCGATCAGCGGTAGCCCGTGCTCGCCCGTCAGATTGAGGCATTGATCGAGGCCGCGCGCGCAGTGCTCAAACAGCGATGCCAATTCATCTGCGATCATCGGCTGGAAGAAGGCATCGCTCTCGCCGGGGGGGAGCGCCGGACCGGCGAGAAAAGGCACATCCTCATCCAGAATGCCCGCATCAGCCGAACAGGCGACATAGGTCGCCGTGGCGAAGGCAAGCCAGACACGGTCGTCCGAGATTCGCGTTCTCACCCCTTGCCCCGAATGCGGCAGCCACCAATGCTGAACGTCGCCTTCGACGAACTGCCGGGCAGCGGCGCGAAGGAGATGGCCACGCGTCTCGTCCGGCTTGGCGAACGTCAGCGCCATGCCGTCCTGAAGCTGATCGCGGAAGCCGTAGGCGCCGCTTGCCTGGTAGAAGGCTGAGCGCGCCCAGATGCGGCAGGCAAGAGTCTGATAGAGCAGCCAGCCGTTCAGCATGATGTCCATGGCGCGGTCGGGAGTCTTGACCTGGACCGCGCCGAGCAATCCCGCCCAGTACTCCGTCACCACGTCGAGAACGGCATCGAGATCGATCGCGCGATAGCGGGCGATCAGCGCCCGCGCGTCTTCGACCGACCCCGATTGTCCAATGAAGGAGACGACCTCGACCGTCTCGCCCGCACCGTCTCTACGACGCTCTGCAAAGCCGCGCGGGGGTCGAAGCCAGCCCCGGTTGCACCGGACAGAGGAGTCTCTCCGACAAGCGCTGCGGGTGCCGCAAACCCACCGTGGCGGCCGAGGAACTCTGTGCGGTCCGCCGTCCAGGCCGTCTGTCGGCCGCCAAGATCGGCAAAGGCAACACGACCGGAGAAGGGGATGCTCCATGGATTACGGGCCAGCATCGCGCCGGTGGTTGGATCGATTTCCGTCGCGACGAACGGACCCGAGGCGCCGCGGGATGTGCCGAGCACCCACTCCGCGTAAGCCGTGACCGACAGCCGGCGCGGGCGGCCTGAGAGGTTCTTGATCGTAAGCCGCGAAATCTTGATCGGGTCGTCGAGCGGCACATATTGCAGCAGTTCAAGTGCGATCCCGTTCGCCTGGTGCTCGAAGCGACTGTAGCCGTGAGCGTGCCGGGCAATGTAGGCTCCATCGTCCCGGATCGGCTGCGCCGTTGCGCTCCAAAGATCGCGGGTCATCTCGTCGCGAATGTAGATCGCTTCCCCGGTTGGATCTCCGACCGGGTCGTTCGACCTCGGCGTCGGCTGG
This sequence comes from uncultured Alphaproteobacteria bacterium, assembly GCA_963739005.1. Taxonomy (GTDB): domain Bacteria; phylum Pseudomonadota; class Alphaproteobacteria; order Rhizobiales; family Afifellaceae; genus DASWJZ01. The sequence continues at coordinate 313,863 of CAVTYQ010000008.1, forward strand.
TTCTCACGACTGTTCTCCGCCCAGGTGTAACCGCTCCCTTCCGCCGCCACCTGAAAGCCGAAGCCAGGATTGGCGACCACGTTTATCCACGGCGCGGGTGTCGACCGGCCGGCATCGAGGATGGTCACATATTCCCGGCCATTCTTGTCGAAGCCGCCGAGGCCGTTGAAGAACTCAAGATCCGACCGGACCGGAGCCGGTTGGAGCGCAGGCATTTGGGGCTTCCGGGGATGCGCAGGCGATCGCCGCATCGTGGGCTGCGGCAGGCGGGCAAGCTGATCGGCGATAGGCCCGCCGTCAGCATCACCGCGTAGCGTCCGTTCGACAGCAAATGCGTCGTTGGGGCGCCGGTCGCCGACGCCGCAATGCGGCGAACGGTCGGAGCCTCGGTGCCGACGACGGCCGTCGAAGCTGTCACTTCTTCAGCCTGCGGATGCGCGATTGCGACGTCCCGGGGCACGCGCTCCTGGAGCAGAAGTTCGCTGGCCTGGATCATCGGTTCGCGGTGGAAGCGCGATCGCATCTGGCCATCGTGCAACGCGTTCGCTATCGCGACGATGGTCATGCCTTGATGATGGGCCATGAAGTTGCGGACGACCGCGACGTTCTCGCCTTCGGGGAGTCGAGAACGCGTGAAATCAAGCGCCTCATAGAAGCCGTAGCGGCCGCTTGCTCCCAACGCCGCGAGGCGGGCGTAGTTCTTACGCGCGCCATGCGGGTCCACCATCGCCGCGAGGCCCGTCGCATAGGGGGCGATCACGACGTTTTCTGAGAGGCCCCGCTTCAGGCCGAGACCGGGAACGCCGAAGTTGGAGGTACTGATACGTGAACTCCAGATCGCGGGCGCTATAGGCGGATTCCGAAACGCCCCACGGAACGCCGAGCGACCGGCCATATAATTCCTGCCGCTCAACAACGAGCCGATTGGTCTGCTCAAGCAAGCTGCCTACGGGCGCGCGCATCACCAGCGACGGCATCAGGTACTCGAACATCGATCCGGACCAGGAGATCAGCGCCGACCCGTTCCCGAGCGGTGTCGCGGCCCGGCCGAGGCGAAGCCAATGGCGCGTCGAAACATCCCCTTTCGCAATGGCAAAGAGGCTGGCGAGGCGCGCTTCCGACGCGAGCAGATCGTAGCAGCTGGGGTCCAGCCTATTGTCGGCGGGCGAATAGCCGATCGACAGCAGCTTCCGCTCGGGATCGAGAAGAAACGCGAAATCCATCGCTAGAGCCATCTCACGTGCCGTGTCGGCGAGGCCCTTCAATCGGCTCTTCAGGACCTGTGGCGCATCGGCGACCTGCAACCGGTCGCGGTTATGTTCGCCCGCGGTCTTGCTCAACGCCCCGATCCAGAACACCAGATCCGGAGGGTCGTCGTTTCCGGCGGTAGGTAGGATGTCTCGGGCTGCCTTGGCGGCCTTTTCCGTCAACCGCTTCAGCGCCGGCGACAGCGTCTCGATCGTCAGAGCCCCGTTCAGCAGGGCTTCGATCTCAGCAAAAATCGAGGCGAGCTGCAGTCCGCGCTCGCCGCTTGCGGTCGGCAGGGCATCGAGGGCTTCGCGCGCGAGTCGGAGCGTATCGGTCATCCCGGGTCGGGCATTCGGCGCACGGGAATCGTCCATCCACTCTTCGCAGGCGTTCGCAACGGCGATCAGATGTCCGGCCAGATTTCGGGCCAGCAGGTTCTGTACCACGGAGATGTGCCACTTGCCGCCGCGGACCGAGCGCAGTCCGCGAGCGTTAAGCGCGTCGGCGACACCAGCCAGGCTTGAGATGCCCGAGGCCCTGATGGCATCGACGATCGGCAGGACGTTGGCGGCGAAGCGATCAGCCTCGGAGCTCTGAGCAGCCTCGCCCGACCGCGGCGGCCTCGTTCGCATTCCTCGGATTGCCTAGTCGCTTGCCCTGCACCTTGCGGCGGGCCAGCGCTGCACGTGTACGCTTGGAGATCAGGCGCCGCTCCTTTTCGGCCAGCGCCGCATAGAGGTGCAGCATGAAGGGGCGGTGCTTAGCTTCGCCACGAATGAATGAGTGCGTTGGGCCATCAGCCCTGAGACCAAGGCGACGTTGCCAGAGGGTCAGGCGAGCTTCGCCACAGTGGGTTCCGCCGCAGCGTCAATGGCGACGGTGACGTGTCGATCAATACCAAGCCAGCTCATGTCCACCCGCACCGAGTTCGCGTGGCAGCGGGGTTGTGCGGCAGGCGTCCAGTTCGAGACACCTAGGCCGAACGAACTCCGCCTCACACGCATCCCCACGATTGACATGTTCTCGCTTGGTACGCCTAACTCTCCGCGCCCCAACGTGGGCATGGGAGGAAAATTCATGAAACGTGTTTCGAGAATGGCGCTGCTTGCCGGCGCCGTGGGCCTTGCGATGTCGGTTGGCGCCCCAGCGCAGGCAGCGGGCAAGCATCTCACCATTCTAATGTCCGTGCCGGATATGGCTTTTCCGTTCTTCGTACACATGATGGACGCCGTGAAGGCGGAGGCGGATAAGCTCGGCGACATCGAGATCGTTGAAAGCGACGGCCAGCGCTCCTCCCCGAAGCAGACCGCCGACGTCGAGGCGGCGATAACCAAGGGCGTCGATGGCATCGTCATCTCCCCGAATGAGGTCGACGCGCTCGCGCCGGCACTGCAGGAAGCCGTGGACGCGAACGTGCCAGTTGTCACCATCGACCGTCGCGTCGACGCGGTACCGGGGATCCTCGCGCATGTCGGCGCCGACAACGTGAAGGGTGGCGAGGCGCAGGGCGAGCTCATCATGCAGCTCTTCCCGAACGGCGCCAACGTCATGAACCTGCAGGGCCAGTCGGGCGCCTCGCCGGCGATCGACCGCAACAAGGGCCTGCACAATGTGCTCGACAAGGCGGCAGACAAGTACAAGTTCGTGTTCGAGGACACCGCCGGCTTCGATCGCGCTAAGGGCCAGTCCATGACCGAGTCCGCGCTCGCCGCCATGTCAACGCCGCCGGATGTCATCGTCTGTGCCAACGACGACATGGCGCTCGGTGCGCTCGAGGCTCTTAAGGACCGCAACCTGGTCGGAAAGGTCGTGCTCATCGGCTTCGACGCGCTGCCGGAGGCGCTGAAGCAGATCCAGGATGGCAACATGACCGCCACAATCGAGCAGATGCCGGGCGGCCAGACGAGCGGCGCCCTCGACGCACTTGTGAACTTTCTGCGTGATGGCACCAAGCCGGCGCAACAGGTGACACTGCTCACCCCGATCGCGATCACGAAGGACACGCTGTCCCAGGCTGAGCGTATGAACGAGGTGAAATAGGCGGGCCTTCGACCGGCGGCGGCATGGCCGCCGCCTTTTCCTTCCTTAGTGGGCGCCGCTACAGCGGGCGATTGGTAGCGGCGGCGTGGATCTCAGCAGCGTCGAGCAACCCGTCGCAGTGTGAGTCACGTCGCTCCCCGGCAAATGCCTCACCATGAGGGATACCGACATTGGCTGATCACCCTGTGGTGGAACCGCTGTTGCGCATGAGCGGGATCGGCAAGAGTTTCCCCGGCGTCCGAGCTCTCGACAATGTGGATTTCACGGTCATGCCCGGCGAGGTGCATGCGCTCCTCGGGGAGAACGGCGCTGGCAAGTCCACGCTCCTCAAGATCCTCTCGGGTGCGCAACGCCCAGACGGCGGAAGCATTGAATTCGGCGGACAGAGGGTGAGCCCGGCGTCCCCTCACCACGCCCAGCAGCTCGGCATCGTGACGATCTACCAGGAGTTCACGCTCGTCCCAAACATGTCGATCGCGGAAAATGTCTTCATTGGCCGCGAGCCGGGCAGTGGGGTTTTCGTCAACTGGCGCAAGATGGCCGCAGAGACGCGCGTGATTACCGAGCGGCTCGGTCTTGCGAAGCGGCCCACGACGGCGGTGCGGGACCTTAACGTCGCCGAACAGCAGATGATCGAGATTGCCCGTGCGCTTTCGATGAAATCCCGGCTGATTGTGATGGACGAGCCGACCTCCGCTCTCTCCTCGACCGAAGTGGAGAAGCTCTTCGCCATCATCCGTGATTTGAAGGCGCAGGGGTTGGGCATCGTCTTTGTCACCCACCGGCTGGAAGAGGTGATGCGGATCTGCGATCGCTACACGGTGCTCCGAGACGGCCGGTATGTCGGAAGCGGCGCTGTCGCCGACACAAGCATCGATGGAATCATCCGCGAGATGGTGGGCCGCGACGTGAGCGCACTGTTCGCGCATCGCGATGCCGCGAAGCCCGGCGATGTGGCGCTCAAAGTCGAGCGGCTCACCCGGCGCGGCAATACGCAGGATGCACATGCGGTTGTGCTGGCCGACATCACGTTTTCTGTTCGGCGTGGCGAGATCCTCGGACTCGCGGGGTTGGTCGGCGCCGGCCGTACGGAGGTGGCGCGCGCGATCTTTGGCGCTGACCCATTCGATTTCGGGCGCGTCATCGTGGATGGGACGGAAGTGAATATCCGCTCGCCGCATGATGCGATCCGCCACGGTATCGGGCTGGTGCCGGAGGATCGCAAACAGCAGGCGCTGTTCCTGGCTCTGGCGGTACGCCCTAATCTCTCCATGGCTGCTCAGGGCCGCATCACGCGCCTCGGCATGTTCATCGACGAAAAAGCCGAGCAGGAGATGGTGGAGGAATTCCGCAAGGCGCTGAACATTCGCATGGCCGGGCCGGAGCAGATCATCGCCAACCTTTCCGGCGGCAACCAGCAAAAGGTGGTGCTTGCCCGCTGGCTGGCGCTTCGGCCGAAGGTGCTGATTGTCGACGAGCCGACACGCGGTATCGATGTCGGCGCCAAGGTCGAAGTGCACCAGCTCCTTTACGACATGGCGCAGACCGGTATCGCGGTAATCGCCATATCCTCTGAGCTGACGGAGGTCATGGCGATCAGCGACCGCATCATCACCATGCGGGAGGGGCGGGTGACCGGCGAGACACTGCGCGACGAAGCAAGCGAAGAACAGCTGATGGCGATGATGACGCTGAGCGCGAAGGCGGCTTGAACCGAAGGGCGGAGGTACGGGATGTCGGACGCGACGCGGGCGGAAGGCTCGGCGGCGAGGAAATTCGACCTGATCGGATTCCTGGCGCGCTTTGCGCCGCTGATCTTCCTGATCGTGCTGATGGCGGGGTTCGCCATCGCCGAGCCACGCTTCCTATCGCCGCTCAACCTCTTCAACGTGCTGCGGCAGGTCTCGATCTACGGCCTGCTTGCCGTCGGCATGACGTTCGTGATCCTGACTGCCGGCATCGACCTGTCGATCGGATCGCTCGTCGCATTCTGCGGCCTTGTCGCCGCGGCGGTGGCGAAGGGTGGCATCTCGAACCGCTTCAATGTTGGCGCCGGGCAGGATGTGCTCGGCTACGGCTGGGAACTCGCCGCGCTCGCTGCTATCTGCGTCGGACTCGCGGCTGGGTTCCTGCAGGGCTTCGCCATCACGCGGCTCAAGGTCCCACCCTTCGTGGTGACATTGGGGGGCATGTCGGCCTGGCGTGGTGCTGCGCTCCTCTTCGCGGCAGGCGGCCCGATCAGCGGCTTTCCGCCAGACTTCGTATGGTGGGGGCAGGGACGCATCCTCGGACAAGTGCCGGTTCCCGTCATCTGCTTCCTGACCTTCGCGATACTCGCCCACATCGTGCTCCGCTACACGCGCTATGGGCGTCAGGTCTATGCGGTCGGCGGCAATCCCGAGGCGGCGCGGCTTTCCGGCCTGAACGTTCGCCGAGTGACGCTCAGCGTCTATGTCATCATGGGCTTCTTCGCAGGGCTCGGATCGTTCGTGCTGGCGGCTCGGCTGAATTCCGCGGAGGCGGTAGCGGGCACCGGTTATGAACTGACGGTGATCGCCTCCGTCGTCATCGGCGGCACCAGCCTCTTCGGCGGCGTCGGCTCTATCTTTGGCACGGTAATCGGGACGATCCTGATCGGCGTGCTCCTGAACGGGCTCGTGCTCATCGACGTTTCCTCCTACGTCCAGCAGATCATCATCGGCGTCATCATCGTGCTGGCCGTGGCGTTCGACACCTTCGCAAAATCGAGACGGCGGACGGCATAGGGTCGATCGCGGCCTCGGTTGTCGTTCACTACGCTCGGGGTGGGATTTCGAGCCCGCCTTCCGCGTGGCATTCGGCCAGCATCAACGCGAGCGCATTGCTCGAAATGCCGTGCGCTATCGACGCCGAGTGCTAGCCGCATCGTGGTGATGGCGGGGGGCTTTCTGAGATTATTCCCGTCTAGAAAGAGCATCGGATCTGGCGATTAGGTTCTCCACCGCTGCGACATCAGCGATGCTTTTCGAGGCGACTGCGCTGAAGGGCAACTCAGTCGCCTCGCAAGGCTCGCGGGGAACCAACTTCAATTTCCGGAGTCCGCAGCAAAGCGGACATCAGCTTAAGACCGTTGGACGGGGACTTTTGACCCAAGGCGGACATCTAGTTCCCACGTATTATCGCTAGGTGAGTTCATTCGGGCGGTGTTGTGCTGCCCAACCGCGTTGGCGCACATCGACGGCGCAGGCTACCGGTTCATCTGGGCTGGCGCGATCGTTAGCAACGAACTACGAGGTGCGTATGACCGAGGCTCGAACCAATCGCAGACTCGCGGCAATCCTCGCCGCCGATGTTGTCGGATACTCCCGCCAAATGGCCAATGATGAGACGGGGACGCTGGCCGCCCTGAAGCGCTACCGCGAAACGATCTTCAATCCTGTTGTCGCAGAACACGGAGGCCGCATCTTCAAGTTGATTGGCGACGGGGCGCTGGTGGAATTCGCCAGCGTGGTCGATGCGGTCAAGTGCGCCGTGGCGATCCAGACCCGCGTGTCGAGTGCTCAGCCGGCCGGGGAATGCATCAAGCTGCGGATCGGGATCAATCTCGGCGACGTCATCGTCGAAGGCGACGATATCTACGGCGACGGCGTCAACATTGCCGCGCGGCTTGAGCCGCTGGCTGAGTCCGGCGGCATCTGTGTCAGCTCGATCGTCAATGAGAGCGTCGGAAACCGGCTCGACATCTCGTTCAACGACAGTGGCGAGGTCCAGGTCAAGAATGCCGATCGCCCGATCCGGGTATGGAAGTGGCATCGGGACAATATCGAAGCCAGAGACGCCGATCCGGCACGACCGCCGCCCGGTCCTGTGAAGGAAGCGCCCTCGATTGCCGTGCTGCCGTTCGACAACATGTCCGGCGACCCCGAACAGGACTATTTCTCCAACGGGATGACCGAAGACATCATCACGGATCTTTCGAAAGTCCCCGGGCTCATGGTTGTCGCGCGGAATTCGAGCTTCGCCTACAAGGGCAAGAGCGTCGATATTCGCGACGTCGGGCGCGAGCTTGGCGTTCGTTCGGTTCTAGAAGGTAGCGTCCGTCGCGCCGCGGGGCGTGTGCGGATCAATGCTCAGCTCATTGACGCTGCCAACGGTGGGCATTTGTGGGCGGAACGCTACGACCGCGAATTGACGGATATTTTCGCGATCCAGGACGAGGTGACCAGTCAGATCGTCGCCGCTCTCAAGGTCACGCTCACCCCGACGGAGACGGACCTGCTCGCGGTCAGCGGGCCGAAGAGCGTCGACGCTCACGACCTCCTCCTGCGCGCCCGCGCAATCCTGAACGGGACGATCCGGAATCGCGGGATGTTCGAGCAAACCAGAACACTGCTCCAGAAAGCCATCGAACTCGATCCCACCTATGCCGAAGCCTATGCGACACTTTCGGTGCTGTACGCCATCGATTACCAGAATCATTGGAGTGAGAATCACAACCGCTCGGCCACCGAAGCCCTGCACTTTGCAGATCGGGCGATCGCCATGAACGAGAACGAGCCGATGGCCCACTATGCCGCGGCGGTTGCATGCAACCTTAACAGAGACCTGGAGCGCGCCCGGACCGAGGCGGAAGCCACGCTGGCGCTGAACCCGAACTTTGCCTTGGCCCACGATAGTCTGGGCGTGGTCAGCATGCTGTCCGGGGAACCGCTGGAAGCGATCCCGCATTTCGAGCGGGCCATGCGCCTCGATCCGGCCTACAGCCCTCAAATCATCCACTTCCTCGGAATGGCGTACCTGATCGCCGGAAAGTACGCGACGGCGGCAGCCTATTTCAGGGAGCGCATTGTCCTCGTCCCGGAATCGGACTTTTCGCGTGCATACCTTGCGGCTGCGCTTGGGCATTTGGACGAAATCGACGAAGCTGGAGAAGCTTGGCGAGAGCTCAAGGAAATCAATCCGACATACTCGTTCGAGGAGCATGTCGGCCGGTTTCCTTTCAAGGTCCAGGCGGATGTTGACCGAATCAGGGAAGGGCTCGCAAAGGCTGGGTTGCTCTGAACCGGGACGGCGGAAATCGCGTTCGTCCGCACGTGGCGCATCTCAGAAGCTGCAGCGCGCGTTGAGCATGTCCGATTTCGAACGCTTAGCAGAAACGACGCGGACGAAGATCGGGGAGAGAGAGGGTCATGTGCGAACCCCCGAGCATTGAAAGCAACAATCCCAACATGACTATTCTGCAGGTGCCGCCGCTCGGCTTTTAGGCGCAACCGACAGCTGGAATTATGGATGGTGGGGTCGGACGCCCTGAATGACAGTTCTGGCTGACATGAGGTGAAGACTGTGGTTCGGATTGGTTTGACTGGCGCATGCCGAGCACGGGGAGGCTCGAAGAAGATCAAGGGCTGCTCGTATTGAGCATGCGACGTGACGTGGTGATCGTGGGCGGGGGCCCTTCGGGTCTCACTGCTGCTTACGAGGCCGCCGGTCAAGGAGCGGCAGTAAGCGTGTTTGAATGCCTTGACATCGTCGGTGGACTCGCCCGCACCATTGTGTTTCAAGAAAACCGCTTCGATATTGGACCGCATCGTTTTTTTTCGAAGAATGATGAGGTCAGGCAGCTATTCACTGATGTTCTGGGCGAAGAGGCGGTGCGTGTCGCGAGACTGACCCGCATCCTCAATGACGGACGTTATTTCGACTATCCTCTGACTCCCTTGAACGCAATTTGTGGGATAGGCCTCGGCTCGGGCGTCGCAATTGCAACGAGCTACATTGCGGCTCGTTTCCACGCAGCACGTGCGCCTTTACCGAACGCAACTTTTGAGGATTGGGTGATCGCCCATTTTGGCCGACGCCTTTTCGAGCTCTTCTTCAAAGGCTACACTGAGAGGGTCTGGGGCATCCCCTGCAGCGAGATCAGCGCCGATTGGGCCGCGCAGCGGATCAAGGGCTTGAGCCTCGCGAGCGCGTTGCGCAACGCAGTGTTAAAGGACAGGCCCGGACAGATTAAGACATTGGTCGATGAGTTCATCTATCCGCGTTTGGGCGCAGGGCAGACATACCAGATGATGGCTGAGGCTATCAAAAACCTCGGCGGCGAAGTAACAACCCGCCCCTCGGTTAGCCGGCTTCGCCGAGAAGGCAATCGCGTCGTCGCCGCGCAGATCGAAAGTGCCTCCGGATCATACGCGGTCGACGGGCGGTTCTTCCTCGTCAGCGCGCCGCTCACCGATCTGGTCGAGATGGTTGACCCGCAGGCGCCGGATGCGGTGCGCGCGGCCGCGCGCGCCTTGCGCTATCGTGAGCACATTGGCGTGAATTTGCTCGTAGAAGGACGGCCCTTTCCCGACAACTGGCTTTATGTGCACAGTGCAGACGTGGCGCTCGCCCGCATCGCCAGTTATCGCAATTTCTCGCCGGCCATGGCGACGAATGACTCTTTAAGCCCCCTCACAGTCGAATATTTCGCCTCGTCAGGGGACGCGCTCAGTGGCGCTTCCGATGCGGCCATAACGGCGCAGGCCGTGACCGAACTCTGCCGGCTTGGATTGATCGAGCGCGAGCAGGTAAACGGAAGTTTCGTGGTCAGGAGCGATAAAGCCTATCCGCGAATGGAGATCGGGCATGAGGCCCATGTCGCCACAATCAAGGCATGGTTAGATCAGTTCGAGAACCTGTTGCCTATAGGCCGCTCCGGCATGTTCAAATACAATAACCAGGACCACGCCATGGCTACCGGGCTACTTGCGGCCCGCACCGCGCTCGGAATCGAGCGGTTTGATCCCTGGTGCGTCAACATCGATGCTGAATATCACGAGTTGGCCCAAGCACTCTGAGCCTCTTCTTTTGAGTTAGATTTGTGCCGACGGGCGTTTATTGCGGCCTTGCAGCGAAATCAAAAAGCACCAACCGTGTGCTGCCCCTGCGCCAGTCAAAAACGATGGGAGTCTTGTCCCCAACCTCCTCGATAAGGTGAGCTGCACTCGGGTCAATGGGGGATGTTTCCAAGTACCAAATCCGGTGATAGCCCTCGCCCTCAGCGCGCGCCAGCATTGAGTAGGCACGGCGGCCGTCATCGCGTAGGTGTGCCGTCAGGATCGTGGGACGTGATCGCGCATGGTGCTTTGGGTCACCTCGAAACCTTCGCAACAAACCGGCCCCTTAGAGAATTTCCCACCGCCGGTTTAGTCAATAACTCAGTTCGGGGCGACCTTAGGAATACCAAAAGGAACTAATTGACGACAACATTCTTACCGATCTGGTCCGGAATCTATCCGAACCAGCACGAATTCCCTGACATCGTCTGAATCCATGCTTGGGACCAACACGCTGGTATTTTCGCGGCGTGCTTGTTGATCAAGCAGGTAGTTACCTACGCTCCTTATGGGATCCGGCACACGCTCCCAATCGCTCAATGGCCCGATCAAGACATGCGAAAACTCACGGCTCAGCTGCTGGACCCGATTGTCATCGCTCATGCCGGGCTCCGCTGGGACATAATAGGATGCCAATTCGAGGACGATACTTTGTTTGTTCTGCGCAGCGATCAAATTTACAGCCGGAAGATTCAGGTAGAAAAAAGCTTGTGGGTTTATGACGCCAATGCGTGATCTTGTTGCCCCGCCAACCAATTCCAGAATTCGTTCATAGACCGGCTCTGCCGGAAAGGTTTGGCTGGTCCACGTGGGCAAGGGCAGTGGAAACATGGGGCTCAGCAGTTGCCGATCGAGTTGTGTCTGCATGTTCTCAGGAAAGGAGACCATTCTGGAGGCCAGAAATACCACTTGAAGCAATAAAGCCGGAGAAAGGATCGCCATACGTACCATCGTCGACGCACCGGGCCTAACGCCCATCAGAAACCATCCTGTGCAACTCAACATCAGGACGAATGCCGGGAAAACCAGATATCGCGGATCTCCGTTGTAGGTTGTCAGGGTGCCCACGAGCGGGACGATACATATGGCACCAACAAGCACGGTAGTCGGCCCTGGTTTAGGCAACTTCCGTTGTCCAAATGCACGTATCACCATTGCCCCCAATGCAATCAGGAGCACACCCAGGGTTGGAGCGGTTACCGTGTACTTGGCAATCAAACTGAGGAAGGCGAAGGGCTCCCCCCGAGGGTGGGGGAACAATGTCAGATGAACCCGCACCAAATCCCCATACGTGTTTGCGAATGCCCAGCCATACACTTCCGAGGCAAATAACCCGTACCAGCCGACAACCAAGGCAAATGCCGTCGAAGCCGCAAGCAGGTTGTTTGTGTTCAGCTGAAACCGCTTCATGCTGCCAAAACCAAATGCGATGGTTGTGACGATCAGGAAGCCGAGCAGTCCAGTGCCAGCCCAGGACCTGATATTGGGCATCAGGTCCATCCCACCCATGATGGCCATGCCCGCTGCGGCGTAAAGTAGCCAGATGCCCGCATCGCGCCACCGGATCGAGCTATTTCTGATGGACAGGTAAAGATAAACAAAGAGGGGCGCCGCGAAGGTCCCGCCACCAACAATCGGCCGAAAGCACAGCGCCAACCCGAGTGCAACTCCCGCGGCAACGCAATGTCGCCGGTTCTGGAAGTTGTCGCATTTGCAAAAGTGATAAACGGCGGCAGCAGAGGCGACGCAGTACGGCAATTCCGCCCAGAAATCGAGCCCGATCGCCACCAAGGTGATGTGCGTGCCGACGAGCAGCAAGGCAAAAGCAAGCCGAATCCCTTGAAGAACCGAATTCAGCAGCAGTGATACGTACAGAAGAAAAATGCAGTAAAGCACCGGGCACACAATGTACATCGCCGCCAACGCATTGCCCCCGGTCAAAGCATAGAAAGGAACGATCACAACCGGAGCGAATGAGGGTCGCCACCCACGGTGAAAATATGAAGCCTTCAGTCCTTCGACAAAGCCCTGATCAACGAAGGTGTTGTAGATTCTCAGGCCAGTCTCCATGTACTCGGCCGGGTCCCAATGCGGGTATAACCCCCCGATGGACATGTAAGCGAATATGTAGATTACAGGGATTGACGCTGCCAATACACATTGCCAAATGGGGGTGCGTTCACCGACATCTAGTTCAAGCAAAGCTATACACCCCTACCTCAGCATCCTTCGCGCCGTTCGCCGCATCCCATATCGCCGACGCAGCTCGCCGCGTCAGTGCCGGCCGGTGTCGATTCGCAGTTCTAGACCGACCTTCGCGAATCCGGGCGCTCCCTCCGTCGTTGCCGCCAGACGATCGCCTCGCAGTAAGGCGTGGTAGCGCCCGTTCGCGGCGTTTCGTCTCGCGCTGAACGCTCTATTAACCATGTCGGGGCAAGCTTGTCTTCGCTGGGGAGAACAGCGAGTCACCAAATGCTCAATCGTTCTTCAATACTGGCGTCAGCCAGGCACGTGTTCGGCATTTTGGCCCTTACCAGCGCCGTGTGCTTCATCTGCGTGGTCATGCTGCCGACGTAAAGCGGATATCGGCCTCTCTCGAGGCTCGACGCGAGGTGGGCAGCGGGAAATGTTCCCTGCTACCCACTTTCCCTCACCTCTTCGATCGCGCCTGGGCGCCATTCACCCAAGCCTGACCGTGGCCTTAGTCGGTTCGGGATTTCCGGCGCGAGCACGCGCATGCCGGCGCGGAAAGATCAGTTCGTCAGATCTGATTCAGCGCGAGCTGGGTGACTTCCGTCCGCGCGCCGCCCGGCTGGAATTCGTCGGTCACGGTGATGGCAAGCTGGTGGTTGCCGGAATTGCGGATCGTCATCGTCGCCTTGGTGTCGCCGTTCACCGGCTTCGGCCAGGTGATCGTGAGCACCACAGCATCGCCGCGCCGCGTGCCGGAAAGGCGCGCAGGCCCGACCGAAGCGCCGACATAGGTGCCGGAATAGCGATGCGACGCGGGGTCGTAGCGGATGTCGGCGCTGATCTCTCTTGAGAACATACCGACGCCGCAGCGGCCGGCTATCGCGATGCGATTTTGCGACGGCTGGCCCGTCACCGTGCACTGGACCTCGTTCGGCGCCGCGTTCGCGCTCCGCCGCACCTCGCCGGAACCGGAGAACGAACCCGCGAATCTGCCGAAGAATTCCGCCTCGGTGTCGGCAGTGGAGGCAGGAGCCGGGATGCTGCCGGTGATGATCGAGTCATTGGGCTCGGGCCGCGGCCGCGGCAGCCGCGCGAGCTCGATCTCGCCTCCAATGAAGGCGCCGAACTGATCGACGGCCAATCCGCCGTCAACGGACAGGCGCTGCAAGGCCATGCGCTTCAGCTGGAACGTGAGCTCAGGCGCGTTCACCGGCATCAGGGCGAAGGCTCCCGCGATCCGGTCACTGATCTCGGCGGGACTCTCGGCTTTCGCGGACGGACAGGCGAAGAGTGTCGCCGCCACCATCGCGGCGGCCGCGGCGGAACGACCATACACCAGCGGAAGACGTTGTTTTGCTTGGTGTTTCACCGAGCACGCACTCTCAACTATTGCCGGCATTGCTTGTCTGTCTCAGGCGAACGGCTTGCTCTGCCGCAAGGTGAACAAGAGAATAACGGCAGATGTGTGAATAGGGCCTAAAAGGGACTGGCGCTTCGACGGCTGCGCGCAGCCTTGAACGAGGGACGCGCGTGGTGTTTGGGGGCATGCGCCCGGGTGGAACGATGACGATCAAGACGTCCGACTATTGCGTGCGCGAGGGCGAGAAGGTCGACCTTTCGAAGCGGCCGACATCGACGACGCCGGTCTACGCGTCGAAGAAGGAATATGGCGCGCTCCTAAGCCAGCATGTCGAGCGGCTGAGCAAGGAGCAGTATCTCCTCTACGCCTCCGACTCCGTCGCACTCCTCATCATCCTGCAGGGCATGGACAGCGCCGGGAAGGACGGGGTGATCAGCCACGTCATGTCGGGCGTGAACCCGCAAGGCTGCGAGGTGCACAGCTTCAAACAGCCGAGCGCGGAGGAGCTTCATCACGATTTCCTCTGGCGTTGCCACGCGCGCGTGCCGGAGCGCGGCCGGATCGGGATATTCAACCGCTCCTACTACGAGGACGCGCTCGTCGTTCGCGTCCACCCCGAGATTCTCGTCAACGCCGGGCTGACGGCAGACGCCGGAGCGCACAAGAAATTCTGGAAGGCGAGATACCGCTCGATCGTCGACTTCGAGCGCCACCTCGACAAAAATGGAACGCGCGTCGTCAAGCTCTTCCTGCATCTTTCCAAGGAGGAGCAGCGCCAGCGCTTCCTCGCCCGCATCGACGAGGCGGAGAAGAACTGGAAGTTCAGCATGGCCGACGTGACCGAGCGGCGTTTCTGGGACGACTACATGGAGGCCTACGAGGACTGCCTGCGCGAAACCAGCACGAAGCACGCGCCGTGGTTCGTCGTGCCCGCCGACGACAAGCAGAACGCCCGGCTCATCGTCTCGGAGATCATCCTGGAGACGCTGGAGCGGATGGGCCTCAGCTATCCCGAGACCAGCCCCGACCACCTGAAGGAGCTTGAAACGCTCCGCAAGGAGCTGGCGAAGCCGGAATAGCGACGCCTTCGCGCGCGAGCGTCCCTGTCAGAGGGGCGCGCACTTGTAGACGATGCTGGTCGCGGGCCAAGCGTCGGCGATCTCAATCATGAATTTCCTTTGGGCGTCTTCCGGGCCGCTCATCGTCCACGACTGCCCTCCGAACTCGACGCTCACGCCATATTTCTTTGCCATCGCCTCCACGTGGTCGCGCTCCGATTCGACGGCGTCGTCGAAGATCTCGACAGAGGCGTCCGTCACCTGAGCGATATAAAGTGTCTCACCTGGAGCGCCGTTTATTCCGCTCGCCACGACATATCTGTCGCCCTTCACCTGGTAGAATGTAAACGGCGCCGTCGTGTCTTCGCTTTCTCCCAGCAAGATGTACTGCGAGACCTTGCCGTAGCCGACTTGGACGAAGTTCTTCGTCTCGGTCTTGTCGTCGCTGTCGCTGCAGGAAAGCATGCCCGGCTTCAAGTGCGGCACGTCGCTCGTGACCAGGGAGAAGGGCTCGTCGGGCGTGGTAAAACATCCGCCCAGCGCAGCGCATAACAGGCCCACCACGCAAATCGAAGCGAGCTTCGTGCTCAGGAAAGCGCGCCCCGCCGGCATTTGCATCCTCTCTAAGCCTTTGCCGAATACTAGACGTTACGGACGATAGAGTCCTCCGTCCCGGTTCGAGGAGAGTCAACACTCGGCAGCGAAGGGATGATTCACTCCGCCCTCCGGAAATCCGCGAACCCGCGGATTTCGACCTCCACTCCCGGGAGGTTACGGGCGCTCCGTTCGCACGCAGGCTCTCACCCCCCGGCCTGGAGCCGCTCCAGCGCCGCGTTCTGCATGCTCTTCGGGTCCATCTGCATCAGCTCGATGCGGTTGCCGTCGGGATCCTCGATCCACGCCTGCAGATTGCCATCGGCGCCCATCTGCTTTTCCCGCGCGATCGGAACGCCCGCCTTCGCGAGCTCAGCCAACGTCGCGTCGAGGCTGTCGACCTCGAGGCAAAGATGGTTCAGCCCGTTCGCTTCGCGCCCCGGCGCGCTGTCGCCAACCGCTTCCGGAAAGAGCTCGATATACTGCGTGTCGGTCACGCGCAGATACATGAGCCAGAGCTTGCCGTCGCGATCGAGCCGGAACATCTCCTTGAAGCCGAGCTTGTCGCGATAGAAGTCGAGCGTGCGATCGATATCCTTCACGCGGATGGCGATATGGCCGATGCCGACGACGTTCTTCATCTCGTAGCTCCTACCATCCCGATCCCAATGCCTGGCGCGAACCGCACGGATTTCGCGCGGCACCCTTAGTTCAGCGGCTTCGCGCGCGCCAGCCGCCACACCTTAGGCTCCCGGCTAAGCATCTTGCCAAAAGGTGACTGCCGCCGCGGCCGCGGACAGCATAAGTCACCGTTTGGAAACGATATTTTGTGCTCCACACTATCAAAGGCGAGTGACCTGTTTAGCGCTTCCTCAACCTTTTGTTGCGGTACTGCGGGCAAGACAAAAACGATGTTGCCGGGCGTCCTTGGGGGGCCATCCACGTGCGTTACTTCGCTGTCGAACCGACGGGCGGCACCTACCCATGAGCGCGAGCACCGGGCGAACGGCTGAGCCGGGATGACAATGCTGCTCCATCTGGTCGGCAACATAGCCTGCAACCTGCTGGTCCTGGTCGCGCTCACCTATTTGCTGAGCCGGGTCGAGGCGGCGCGGCCGGGCTTCCGCACGGCGCTTCGCGGCGCCGCGTTCGGCCTGGCGATGGGCGGCATCGCGATCATCCTGATGCTCGCCTCCTTCGACTCGAGCCGCGGGCTTCTGATCGACCTGCGCAGCGTGGTTCTCGTGATGTCCGGGCTTCTCGGCGGACCGCTCGCCGCGATCGTTGCGACGGCGACCGCGACCGCCGTCCGCTTCACGATGGGCGAAGGGAACCCCGGCCTGATCGGCGTTGCGATGTCGGCATCCGCCGCGGTCGGCATCCTGGCCTGGGCGATGGGGATCGGCACTTCGCTTCGCAGCCTTCTCGCGGTCGGCGTGGTGCTTGCGGCGCTGCGCCCCGCGTTCGTCCTTCTCGCCGGATGGCTCGGCTGGCTCGATCCGACCACGGCGCATTCCTTCCTCACGGAGACGCTCCCGCTCACCAGTCTTTTCTATCCTGCCGGCGTCGTCATCATGGGGAGCCTGCTGCACTTTGAAGGGCGCCGCGACGGGCAGACCGCCGGCCTTCAATCCGAGAACCGAGCGCTCGCGGAGCGCGACGCGCGCTACCGGGCGATCTTCGAGTCCTCAAGCGTCGCGATGATCTGGATGGAAGACGACGGGCGCATCCTGCTTGCAAACAAACGCATGTGCGACTTCACCGGATATTCCGCCTCCGAGATGGAGAGTCTGCATTACGCGGACCTTCTCGCGCCCGACGATCGCGAGGACTATTTCCGCGTCCGCGCCGAGCAGCAGGCGACAGGCCTGCCGCCGAAGGATCGCGAACGTCGCTACCGTCGGAAGGACGGCACGTTCGTTTGGGGGCTCCGCTCGACCGCGCTCGTGCACCCGGATTTCCACGAGCCGATGCACAAGTTCGTGATGATCCAGGACATCACCGAGCAGAAGAACGGCGAGCGGAAGATACGCTTCCAGGCGGAGCTTCTGGAGTCGGTCGAGCAAGCCGTGATCGCAACCGACATGGACGGAACGATCATCTTCTGGAACCGCTTCGCAGAGAAACTCTGCGGATGGCCCGCGCGCGTCGTCATCGGGCGCAACATCGCCGCGGCACTGCCCTCGATCCGGGGGCAGTTCGAGCCCGCCGACCTTCGCGCCCGCCTGGAAGCCGGCGGAAGCTGGTCGGGAGATCTGACGCTCGCGCGTCGGGACGGGAGCATGGCCCTTGTCAACGCCACGAGCTCGCCGGTCAAAGATGAGAACGGTGCGCCTGTCGCCATCGTCACCGTCGCCGCCGACGTCACCGAAGAAAAGCGATCGCAGCTAGCGCTGATCGAGGAGCAGCGAACGCTCGCCATCCTCAATCGCACCGCCACCAAGCTGAATGCTGAGCAGGACATGAGCAAGCTCATGCAGGCGGTGACCGACGCCGGTGTTGAGCTGACCGGAGCGGAGTTCGGCGTGCTCTTTTCCGGCAAGCGGCCGCAGGACGAGCATTTCGACCTCTACGCGCTTTCCGGGATCGACCGTCAATCCTTCGACGCGCTCTCCTTGCCCATGGAGGACGGCGTGGTCGGGCCGATCCTGCACGACGAAAGAACCTTCCGCTGGGACGACGTCACCGAGGACCCGAACTACGCGGAGGCGATCGCCGGTCATCCGCTTCTGGACGGCGCCCTCCCCGTCCGCAGCTATCTCGCGGTTCCGCTCATCGCCCGTTCGGGAACCGTGATCGGCGCGTTGTTCCTCTGCCACCACCTGGCGGGCGTTTTCACCGAACGCTCCGAGCGGCTCATGGAAGGCGTCGCCGCCCATGCCGCGATCGCCGTCGAGAAGGCGGGTCTTTTCCAGGCCGCCCAGCAGGAGATCGAAACGCGCCGCAAGGCGGAGAAGTCACTCAACAAGAGCAAGGCCCGTTTCCGCGACTTCGCGGAGGTCGGCTCGGATCTCCTGTGGGAGACCGACGAGCGCTTCCGGATCACGGGAATCGTCGGCGATTGCCGCGCGGTCTTCGGTATGCCGGAGGAAGAACTGATCGGGCGTACGGCGTGGGAAGTCGCCAAGGCCGACGTCAAGGCGCCTGAGTGGAAGCAGCACGTCCTCGATCACGAGACGCGCCAGTCCTACAGGAATTTCGAATATCAGATCGCCGACCGGAACGGCGCCACGCGCTGGATCTCCACGAACGGGCGTCCTTATTTCAGCGAGCACGGAACCTTCCTCGGCTTCCGCGGCGCCTCCATGAACATCGCCGGGCGCAAGCATGCCGAGGCAAAGCTCGCATCGAGCGCACGCCAGCAGCAGGCGGCGGCGGTGCTCAGCCAGCTCGCGCTGCAAGGCGTTCCGCGCGAGGACCTTTATCAGGTCGCAGTCGACCTCGTCGCCCGCACGCTCGGAGTCGAGCTCGTCGGAATTCTCGAGCTTTCCACCGACAAGCGCGTGCTGCGGCTCCGCGCCGGCAGCGGCTGGCCGGCGCAATCGGTGAACATCCGCGCCGTGCCGGTCGACTATTGCCCGCCGCTCGCGCGCGGCATCAACTCGGACGTGCCGGTGCATTTCTCGCGGCGCAATTTCAACCTGATCCCCGGGCTGCAGAACAACAAGGGCTCGGGCGTTGCGCTTCCGATCGGCGAGAAGGCGCTGCGGATCGGCGTCATCGTCGTCTGCTCCGACGGGTTCCGGGCATTCAGCGAAACCGACATCAACTTCCTGCGGGCAGTGTCGTTCGTGCTGGCGGCCGACGCCGAGCAGCGCAAGTCGGCGGCGACGCTGCGTCTCAGGGACCGCGCGCTGGAGGCGGTTGGCGAAGGCATCATGATCACCGATGCGGCGGAGTTCGACGCGCCGATCACCTACGTCAACGCGGCCTTCGAGCGGCTCACGGGTTACGCGAAGGAAGAAGCCGTCGGCCGCAACGCCCGCTTCCTGCAGGGCGCCGACACCGACCAGAATCTCGTCCAGGCGATCCGAAGCGCGATGGAACGCGAAAACTTGTTCCGCGGTTCCATCCTGAACTACCGCAAGGACGGCGAGGCGTTCTGGAACAATCTGACGATCTCACCGATCCGCGACGAGGGCGGCATGACCTCGCATTTCGTCGGTGTTCTTTCCGACGAAACGGAACGCGTCGAGATGGCGTCGCAGCTGCGCCAGGCGCAAAAGATGGAGGCGCTCGGCCATCTGACCGGCGGCGTCGCGCACGACTTCAACAATCTCCTCGCGGTGATCCTCGGGAACTCGGAGATTCTCTACGAAGAGATCGCCGATCCGGAGCTGAAGGCGACGGCCGAACTGGTGATGACCACGGCCGAAAAGGGCGCCGACCTGACGCAGCGGCTGCTCGCGTTCGGACGCCGGCAGGCGCTGCACCCCGAACCGCTCGATCTCGGCGCGGCCATCGACTCGCTTTCCGACATGCTCCATCGCACCGTCGGCACGCACATTACGCTCGACATCCATTCGTCGACGAACAAGCCCGCCTACGTCGATCGCAGCCTCTTCGAATCCGCGATCCTCAATCTCGTCCTCAACGCGCGCGACGCCATGCCGAACGGCGGCGTGCTCAGCATCGACACAGAGCTGATCGAAGCCTCCGAGGGCGGGGCCCGCGATCTCAAGGCCGGCAACTACGTCTACGTCTCGGTAAGGGACACCGGCATCGGCATGGACAAGGACGTGCTCGACCGCGCCTTCGATCCGTTCTTCACCACGAAGGGGGTCGGCAAGGGCTCGGGCATGGGTCTCTCCATGGTCTACGGCTTCGCCAAGCAGTCCGGCGGCCACGTCGGCATCGAAAGCCATCCGGGGCGCGGAACGACCGTGCACGTCTACCTGCCGGTCGCGCGCGATGCGCAGGCCGCCAAGCCGATCGAGAAAGACGCAAACGAACTCGCAGCGGGCGGCCACGAGCGAATCCTCCTCGTCGAGGACGAGCCGCACGTCCGCCGCTTCGTCTCAAACCAGCTTGCCGGGCTCGGTTACTCGGTCGTCGAGGCGGAAGCCGGCGCGCCGGCGCTTGAGATCCTGCGCTCCGCGCCCGATTTCGATCTCCTGTTCACAGACCTTCTCATGCCGGGCGGGATGAGCGGCTTCGATCTCGCGCAGCGCGCGCGCGAGTTCGCGCCGAATCTGAAGGTGCTCCTCACCACGGGCTACGCCGCCGAGGCGGAGAACATGCTGGCCGACGTGAAGGACCCGATCCTGAAGAAGCCCTACAAGAAGCAGCAGCTCGCGGAAGCGCTCAGGAACGTGCTCGAGAAGGCCGCCTGAGAGGAATCGCGGCCATCGCCGCAGGGCGGCCACATCCACCTCGGTCAGTTCTGTTAACGGTTTTCTGGCAACCTCAGGCGGTGAACGCGCGGGCCGCGTGCAAAGAGCCCGGGCGCAAAGAGTATGGAGGCCGTCGTGTCCGAACCAAGCCAGCAGGCGGAAGTCGCCGGCTCCGCGCGGATGTCCGCGCCCGCGCAGCGGAGTTGTTTCGTCATCGACGACGACGCCGGCATCTGCAAGGCGCTTTCCTTCACGCTGCGAAAACTCGGATTTTCCACCAGCGAGATCGCGACCCCGAGCGCGCTCGAATCGGCCATTGCGACGGAAACGCCCGACCTTGTCTTTCTCGACCTCGGTCTCGGCCAGGCCGGGGCAATGGATATCCTGCCGATCCTTTCGCAATACGGCTACGAGGGACCGGTTCAGCTCATGAGCGGGCGCAGCCAGGCCGTCCTCGACGAGGTTGTCGTCGTCGGCCGGGAGTTCGGGCTCACCATGCTGCCGGCGCTGGAGAAACCGTTCCGCATGGGCGTGATCAAGGATCTCGTCGCTGGCCTCGGCTTCGTCACGCCCGAGGGGACCGCGGCCGCCTGATCCGAGTCTCTAGGCGCCCGATTCGAAACACCGCGCCGCGCGGCGGCGGACGTTTCCCCTTGCCCGACAAGCCCGCGCCCGCCGCGCGAAGCGAACGGGCCGCCGTTTTCAATGTAATACCAATATGTTGGCTCACGTTCCCGCGCGCCTTCTCCGCTACAACGCTAAACTGAAAATTAGGGATTCGGGGGCTGTACTGCTTTTGGGCTGGTCGATCCTCGCTTGTCCTCAAGGGGCCGTGCGCGGGCCTCTTTGTCGTCGATCGACGAGACCCACACGTTTGCAGGGGACAGCAAATGCCACGCGCGGAGTTCGCGAAGTTCGACGGCGACGCCGCGACGAGGAGGCCGCCGGCGCCACAGCCAAAGACGCCGGCCGACCAGCCGCCGCGTGAGCTCGATACGCCGGCCCGCCGCGATATTCGCGTTCTTCTCTTCGATAGCGATCCGGCCTCGGCCGGAAGAGTCCGGGGGATGCTTTACGACGCGTTCGGCGACCGCACCGCCAGCGACTGGTTCAGCGATCGCGACGAGGCGATGGCGCACATGCGCCAGGGCGAGCATGACGTCCATCTCTGTGTCGACAGAACGAACGTCGACGACGCGCTCGCGCTGCTCCGCGCCAGCGCGGACGCCGGCAACACAGCCCCGATCATCGTGCTCGCAGCGACGGCCAATTCCGATTCCGATCTCAGGATGGTGGACGCCGGCGCCGCGGACTACGTCGCGCTCGACGGCCTGACGCCGGCCACTTTGGAACGGTCGATCCGCCATGCACTGATCCGCCACGACCGGATCGCCAAGGCGCACCAGGAAATCGAAGGCCTGACGACCGAGAAGACGCGCCTCAACATGCTGCGCGACGCCAACCATCGGTTCGTCGAGAACACCTGCCACGACTTCCGCTCGCCACTCACCGTCATCAAGGAGTTCGCCTCCATCATCGTCGAAGGCCTGACCGGCGAAATCAACGAGGAACAGACGGAGTTCCTGGAGATCATCCTGACCCGCGTCGATCAGCTGAGCCAGATGGTCGACGGCATCCTCGACGCGAGCCGGCTGGAATCCGACCTGATCGGCGTGAAGCGGGAAGAGCAGACGGTGGCGAGCCTGATCGAGAAGGTCCGGCCCACGCTCGAGCAGAAGGCCGCCGCCCACAAGGTCGCGATCGCGTTCGCCATTCCCGACACGCTTCCCACCGTCTTCGCCGACGCTGAAAGCATCGGCCGCGTCATCGTCAATCTCGGCACCAACGCCGCCAAATACGCCGGCGAGAACGGCAGCATCCGCGTATGGGCGCGCTACAATGCGGAGACCCGCGACGTGACCGTGGGCGTCACCGATAGCGGCGCCGGCATCGCGCCGGAGCACGTCAAGCTGATCTTCGACCGCTTCCACCAGATCCCTGACGACAAGGAGCGGGAGAAGGACGGGTTCGGCCTCGGTCTCCACATCGCGAGCGAGTTCGTCCGCGTCAATTTCGGCAAGCTCACCGTCGAAAGCGAGCCGAAGAAGGGCAGCACCTTCGCCTTCACGCTCCCGATCTTCGATGTCGACCTGCTCATTCCGCTCCACTTCGACTTCCTGAAGACCTCGCGGCACAGCTTCCAGAACGTCGCGATCGCGCTGGCGAACGCGGGGGAGGCCGACGACGCGTCATATACGGACGTCGAGCGGCTGCTCAATCGGCAGCTCCGCTCCTACGACCTTTTGCTTCGCGTGCGACCTGGAAGCTGGCTCGTCTGTGTCGCTTGCGACGAAGGCGAGTTTCCGCAGATCACCGAGCGCATTCTCGCTGCCTACTCGGAGAGCAGCCGCGCCCGCCCAGAGAAGCCGCTTCCCGACGTGCATTTCCGCCAGATCGGTACGTGGGCGCTCGCAAGCCGGCCGGAAACGCTCAGCGACGTCATTCACGGCGTCTACGACGCGGATTCCGACGCGCGCCGGATTCAGTAGGGCGCGATCGACGTGGTGGGGATGCCAAACCTGGGCAACAAGAACGTTCTGATCGTGGACGATGACCGGGAGATCACCCGGGCGATCGAGCTCAGGCTGCGCAAGGCCGGCATCAACACGATCAAGGCTTTCGACGGGCAAGAGGGATTGGCAATCGCGCAGCGCGAACCGCTCGACGCCATCGTGCTCGATCTTCGCATGCCGGTGATGGACGGTTTCGAGCTGCTCGAGCGGCTGCAGAACTCCGTCCACACGCGCAACATCCCGGCGATCATCCTTTCGGCCGACGCCGCCGACCGGGCGCGTCTCAAGGCGCTGCGCGCCGGCGCAACCCTGTTCGTCGAGAAGCCCTACAAGGCGCAGGATCTCATCGACGCCATCGGCCTCTGCCTGCAGCGCAAACAGACCGTCGAAACCCTTCCTCCAGATACGCGGGAGCGAAAAATGGCAATGCCCCAACCGACACGTGGCCCCGAAAGCAATCGCAAAGTACTGATCGCCGATGACGACCCGGCCGTGGTGCGGGCGCTCTCGGTGCGCTGCAAAAAGCTTGGCCTCGAAGTCGAGACCGCGGAGAACGGCCTGCAGGCCATCCTGAAAGCGTCGCGCAACCCGCCGCGCCTTCTCATCCTCGATATCAACATGCCGGAGGCCGACGGCTTCCGCGTCTGCGAATGGCTGCTCGATCCGCAGCGGCCGCCGGTCGACGTCGTCATGCTGACCGGGCGCGACGATTCCGACACGCTCGTCCGCTGCAACTCGTTCGGGGCTTTCTACGTGCCGAAGAACCAGGACACGTGGGACACCATCAAGTCGATCATGAGCGATGTGCTGGAGATCGACGAAAGCGCGCTACAAGCCGCAGTGCCGCCGCGGGCGTTCGGGGGCGAGGACAAGCTGGTCCGCGAGAAGCGCAACAAAATCCTCATCGTAGAGGACGACGCCGACCTCGCCCGCGCGCTGGAACGGCGGCTCAAGAAGTGCGGCGCCGAGACGATCATCGCCTCCAACGGCATCGAGGCCTATCGCCTGGCGATGAAGGAGCTGCCGGACGCGATCATCGCCGACTACGTCATGCCGGAGGGCGGCGGTCACTACCTGTTGTGGCGTCTGAAGAGCACGGAATCGACCAAACACATCCCGGTCATCATGATCACCGGGCAGAGCTTCGAAGGGGGCACGGAATATTCGGTGACGCGCGATTCGACAGGCCGCGCCGGCGCGGTGAAATTCTTCCGTAAGCCGCTCGACACCGACGCTCTCTTCAAGGAGCTTTTGCAGCACTGCGCGATCCAATACACGCCGCGCGCCTGAGCAACCGACCCAAAGAAGAAGCCGCGGCAACCGCCGCGGCTTTCTTCATTTTCGACAAGCGACCGGACGCAAGGGAAGTCGCGGTTAGGGGGCGCTGCGCTCGATCAGCCGGCCGACGCTCATCGGGCGGCCGAAATAGTATCCCTGGCCGATATTGCAGCCCATGCGGATCAGCGCCAACCGATCAGCCTCGGTCTCGATTCCTTCGGCGACGCAAACGGCTCCCGAGGCCCGCGCGAGATCGACAATGCTCTGGCAAATGCTGGCGTTGACCGAGTCGGCGGCGCAGTTCTGCACGTAGCTCCGGTCGAGCTTGATCTCCGAGAACGGGAACTGCTTCAGCCGGGCGAATGAGGAATAGCCGGATCCGAAATCATCGATCGCCAAGGTCACGCCGTAGATCCTGAGCTGCACCGCGGCTTCGGCGACGGCGTCGAATTCCTTCACCGCCTCGTCCTCCGTGACCTCGATGACAAGACCCGGCCAGTTCTCCGCGCGTGGCCTGAAAGCACGGACGAGGTCGGTCAAACCAGTGCCGGTCAACGACTTCACCGGCGAATTCACCGAGAGATGGAGGTTGCGCCCGACGCCGTTCATCACCTCCCAATCGAGGAAAGCCTTCTTGACGACGAACTCCGTCAGTCTTCGGAGCGCGCTGTCGGACGCGCCCGGCAGGAAAGAAATCGGTCCCAGTATGCCGTGAACCGGATGGTTTGCGCGCGCCAGCCCCTCGGCGCCGACCACGCGGTTCCGCAACAGGTCGACCTTCGGCTGGTAGTGCACGTCGAGCCAATGCGAATCGAGAGCCTCGCCGAGGTCGATCATCGGCACGACGGTTCGCTCTTCCACCGTGATGAAGTCTTTGCGGTGGGAATTCACTGCCGGCGCCGCGGCGGCATCCTCGCCGCCGGTGAATAGCTTGCGCAAATGCTCGGAACGGAACGGCTTTCTGAGCGGATCGAGCATCTTGAGCCCGTTCCGCTCGCCGATCGCCTTGATGTTGTTCAGGAGATCGGAGTCCTTGCCGCTGATAAGCTGCACCGCGCCTTCAAAGCGCGTCTGGCGAAGAACGCGGATTCCGTCGATCGCATCGGATCGGTCAAGGGCGACGTCGAGGAAGACGATCGACGGCCGGATCGTCTCAAGCGCCTTGGCCAAGGCGTCGGTGCTCGAAAGGCCGACGCTCGATACGCCGATCTTGGCGAGCACCCGCGAGATCAGCGCGCAGATATCCGGGTCGTCGTCGATGACAACGCATTCGCACTGCTTTTCGGCGACGATCGGGGCGAGCGAAGTCATTTCCTTGCCAACGCAAACACTCCGATCGAAGCGGAAACCGCCGGAGCACGGGCGGAAGCCCACTTCTGGGCCTCCACACGACAACATGCTTGCCGTCCGTTAAGAAACGGTTCCCGGCGCCGATCGCTGGTTGCGCGGATGGAGCCTGAAGGGCGATTCAGGCGAGGCTATTGATTAACAGTCTCGCGGGCGGCGCAGGCCGGGCCATAGCCGCGCATGTAGTACCGCTCCGGTCGGTAGCGGGGCTGCATGAGGAGGCGAACGCGCCTCGGGATGGCCTTCACGATCCTGCTCAACATCGTCCTTTGCGTGGATTAGACGCTTCCCTTTGGTGCCCTCGCGATAGCGCGGATTTGTTGCAGGAAGCTTTCGCAAAGCCCCGGAACGCGTTTCTTACTTAAATTTGTGCGACTGTGGTACGGCCATCACGTCGCCCCGATGCACGACCCGGTCCGCGGGCTCGGCATCGCACATTGTCTTGCAAAGCCGACCGGACTAGCTGTTCGGTATGGCATTCCCCGAAACGCCGCCGGCCGGCGCTCGCGCCGCGTCTTCCGACGTCGGCGCGGGCTTCGCCGCCATGCTCGACGCTTGGCGCATGGCCGGGCGCGGGCGGGTCCCCTTGATCATGGGCATCGTGAACGTGACGCCCGATTCCTTCTACGACGGCGGGCGTTTCGACAGCGCCGGGGTGGCGATCGAGCACGCAAGGAGACTTGCGCGGGAGGGCGCGGCCCTTCTCGACGTCGGCGGCGAGTCGACCCGCAAGGGCGCGTCCGCGGTCACCGAGACGGAGGAGTTGCGGCGGGTCGTTCCCGTCATCGAAGCGGCGACCGCGACCGGCGTGCCCGTCGCCGTCGATACCATGAAGGCGTCGGTCGCCGATGCCGCGATCTCCGCCGGCGCGACGATCGTCAATGACATCCGCGGCCTGCAAGGCGATCAGAACATGGCGGCGGTCGCGGCGCGGCACGGCGCCGGGGTGATCGCCATGCACAATCCGGCAATCCTCGGCTCCGCCGAGCCGCTGCCGGGCGATCCGATCGCGATCTGCCGCGAATATTTCGAGCGCACGCTCGACATCGCCCGCCGCGCCGGCATCCGCGGGAATCGGATCGCACTCGACCCGGGATTCGGCTTCGGCAAGTCACCGGAGCAGAACTTCGAGCTGCTCAACCGGCTCCCGGAGCTCATTTCGATCGGCTACCCGATCCTCGTCGGAACGTCGCGCAAGTCCTTCATCGGCAAGGCCACCGGACGCGACAACCCCGACCAACTCGCCGGCACCATCGCGACCAATGTCGTCGCCGCGATCGCCGGCGCGGCAATCGTGCGCGTCCACGACGTCGCCGAGCACGTCGAGGCGATGCGCATGACGGGCGCAATCCTCGGCGCTCCGGTAAGCGGCCTCGCCGGAGCAGCGGGATGACGCAGGTCGTTCTCGGCCTTGGCGGCAACATCGGCGACAGCCGCAAGCTCATCGCGACAACAATCGACCGCATCGCGACGCATCCCGGGATCGCCTTGCAGGCGGTCTCCGCACTCTACCTGACGCCGCCGTGGGGCAAGATCGACCAGCCGGCGTTCCTGAACGCCGCCGTTCGCATCGACACCTCGCTTTCGCCGCGGCAACTCCTCGCCGCGATGCTCAACATCGAGCAACAGCTCGGGCGCGAACGGATCGAGCGCTGGGGCCCGCGCCGGATCGACATCGACATCCTTCTCTTCGAAGGCGTCGAAATGGACGAGCCCGGCCTGCACATCCCGCATCCGCGGCTGACGGAGCGGGCTTTCGCGCTGGTGCCGCTCATGGATGTGATGCCGGACGCCACGATCGGCGGGCGCGGCATTAAGGAGTGGGTCGCCGCCAGCAATAGGGAAGGCATGCAGCGCCTGGCCGAGCAGGGCTGGCACAGGGACGCATGACGCGCGCGGCCGTTAGGTATCGTATTTGATGTAAGCGAAGCGCGGCTCCTTTGGCGTGCCGTCAAAGGGCCCGTCCTCGTTTCCGGGCTGCCAGGCGATGACATCCTCGATCTTGCGCGCCAGCGCGAAATCCTTGTCGGTTATCCCCTTGGCGGAGTGCGTCTGCAGAACCACCTCGATCCAGGCATAGGAGACCCTGAGATAGGGATGGTGCCAGGCGGCCTCGGCCAGATGCCCGATGGCGTTCACCACCATCAGCGTCGCCTTCCAGCCCGACGTTCGATAGCGGCGGACGATGCGGCCGTCACTAAGGGTCCACTGGGGCAGTTCCTGCTTCAAGCGCTCCACGACCTCCGCGTCGGCGTAGGTGCGCTCCGGCTTCCGCTCGCTCATGTCACGCGTGTCCCTGATCGACGCCGGAACCAATAATGCGGGACGCACGCGGGGTGGACAAGCCGGCGCTTGCTGACGCCCTTGACCCACCTCGCTGCCTCGGGCACGGGAGCCGTCATGCGCGGGCTCCTTTTCGACAAGGACGGCACCCTCCTCGACTTCGAGGCGAGCTGGTCGCGCGTCTATCGCGAGCTTTGCCTCGACCTCGCGGAGGGCAATGCCGCCGTGGCAGACGCCATGCTCGTCGCCGGCGGCTTCGACCTGGCGACCGGCCGGTTCCGCGCCGGCGGAGCGCTTGCCGCGGGCCACACCGTGGATATCGTCCGCATGTGGTACCCAGCGCTTGCCGGGGCGGCGCTCGACGCGATGGTCACCCGCATCGACAAGGTCTTCCACGCGAACGGCGTGACCTCTTCGGTGCCTGTTCAAGGGCTGCGCGAAACGCTCGCGGCGCTCTACGACGCGGGCTTCAAGATGGGCGTCGCCACCAACGACGGGACCGCGGGCACCAAAGCCGCGCTCGCCGCGCTCGATGTCGCCAGCTTCCTGCCGCACGTCTTCGGCTACGATTCGGTGAAGCGACCGAAGCCCGCTCCCGACATCGTCCACGCATTCGCGGCTGCAACCGGCGTCCCGCTCGCTGCAATCGCCGTCATCGGCGACAACCGGCATGATCTCGAGATGGCGCGCGCCGCCGGCGCCGGCGCGGCCATCGGCGTCTTGAGTGGCAATGGGGGGCGCGAAGAGCTGGCGCCGCTCGCCGACGTCGTGCTCGACAGCGTGCGCGACCTGCCGGCCTGGCTCAGTGCGCGGCGGACAGGCTAGGCGGCGGCCATCCGACCGGCGTTGCGCATCGCCAACTCGTCGACGCCGATCGCTTCCATCGCCTTCTCGCGCGGCACCGGGCGGCTGAACAGATAACCCTGTCCCTCCGCGCAGCCGGCCGCGAGCAGCATCTTCAGGTCTTCCTCGGTTTCGACCCCTTCGGCGACAGTGGTCATGCCGAGCGACTGCGCCAGCTGGACGATGGCGCGGATGATGGCCGCATTCTTGTCGCCATGCCGCGCCGAGCTCACGAAGTCGCGGTCGATCTTGATGCGGTCGAAGGCGTATTTCCGGAGATAGCTCAGCGACGAATAACCGGTGCCGAAGTCGTCCATCGCGACCTCGACGTTGAGCGACTTCAGACGGTGCAGCGTGTCGAGGGTCGTGATGTTCTCGGAGAGGAGTAGCGACTCGGTGATTTCGACGGTGAGGCGCTCCGGCCTGAGCCCGGCACGGCTCAACGCCGCGCGAATGTCCTCCACGATGTCGCCATCGGTGAACTGGGCGACCGAGAGATTGACGGCGACGCGCAGGCTCGAAGGCCAGCAGGCGGCATCGGCGCAAGCTTGCGCGAGCACCCAGCGACCGATCTCGTTGATCAGGCCCGCGTCCTCGGCGACGGGAATGAAGGTAGCGGGTGGGACGGCGCCATGCACCGGATGATTCCAGCGCAGCAGCGCCTCGAGCCCGGTCGTGCGCATGGAGCGGAGATCCACGATCGGCTGATAGTAGAGCTCCAACTCGCCGGCTGCGAGTGCGCCCCTGAGGTCGCGCTCCAGGGCATGGCGGTTGTTGAGGCTCTCCTCCATCACGCTTTCAAAGAAGCGGTAGGTGCGCTTGCCTTCGGCCTTTGCCGCATAGAGCGCGAGGTCGGCGTTCTTCTGCAGCACATCCGGGTCGTGGCCATGCCGCGGAGAGATGGCGATGCCGATGCTGCCGGTCGCATAGATCAGCTCGCCGTTGATCAGGAACGGCTTGCGCAGCTCGTCCATGAGGCGCGAAGCGAGACGATCGATGTCATCGTGCCGGGCAATCGCCGACTGCAGGATGGCGAACTCGTCGCCGCCGAAGCGCGCCACCATATCGGTATCGCGGACGCTGCGGGCGAGCCGCTCCGCGGCCGCGCAAAGCAGCGCGTCGCCGCTTGGATGGCCGAGCAAATCGTTGACGCCCTTGAAGTTGTCGAGGTCGACGCACATGACGGCGAGCATCGTGCCGTCGGCGGCCGATTCCTTCAGCGCCTCCTGCATGCGCTCGCGGAAGGCGTAGCGGTTCGGAAGGTTGGTCAGGCCGTCGTGGCGCGCCATGTGGGCGATGCGGGCCTGCGTGCGCCGCTGCGCCGTCACATCCTCGAAGGTCGCCACCCAGCTGCCGTCGGCTATGCGGCGCTGCGCGACGGCGATAACGCGGCCGTCCTTCTGCTCGGCCTCGAACGTCGTCGCCTGGTCGCGGCTGACGTTCGCAGCGATTTCCGCGGCGAGCTCCGGGACCATGTCGTGCAGCGAAGCGTCATCCGCCACCGGCCCGCCGTTGCCCTCTCCGATCGCCGCAATCGACTGGAACAGCTGCTCGAACTGCCGATTGTAGACGATCGGCTGCAGCGCTTCGTCGAACATGCAAAGGCCCTGCGACATGTGGTTCAGCGCGGCGTCGAAGAGCAGGTTCTGCGATTGCAGCGCGTGCTCCTTTTCGACCAGGCGCTCGTTCTTGTGCCGCAGCTTGACGTTGGCCTTCTCGATGGCGCGGTTGGCGGCGGCAAGCGCATCGTGGGTGCGCGTCAGCAGGCGATTGTGCCAGGTCAGAGCGCCGACAAGACAGAGGCCGCAGATGATGAGCGCGAAGGAAAGCGCCGAGAATCTCTGATGGAGAAGAACGAGCGACTGGCGATCGGCGCTGAGCAGCTCGGCGCCGTAGCGGTTCGCCTCGGCGGCGAGAGAAATGATCCGCGGCTCGATCGGCGCGAGGGTCGAAAGGATCGGCGCAACGTCGAGGTCAAGGCCTGCGCTCGCGAACCTCGGATCGAGGCTGCTGACGGCCGCTTGGAAATCCACCACCACGCTCGCCTGCGACGGCGTGGTGCGTACGAACTCCGCGAACTCGCCATGATTCAGGATCGAGGCGCGGCTGTAGAGGATCTCGTAGCGGAGCTTCGCCTCGGCGAGATTGTCGGGCGTCCGGCGCACGGCGAATGTCAGCAGCGCCTTCTGCAAGCGCTGGAACTCGATTGCCGCCTGGCTCGCCGAATAGGCGACGTTGTAGCGGGAGAAGCTGTCGAGCGACTCCTGCCGACGGTCGATCATCAAGAACGCGTAAAGAGCGGCGGCGACGAGCGCCGCGATCACCGCCCCGAGATAGATTTGTACGAGCCTGCTTGAGGTCATCGCGACGGAGCGTCCATGCCGCTAGCGGACATTCAGCTCTTTCACCTGCCAGACCGCGCGGCTGTAGTACTGCTCGGTCTGCAGCTGCGGATCTGAATCGAAGGGATAGACGATGAAGAGCGGGCCCTTATCGCGGATCGGCATCAGAACGCCGTCGCGCTTCAGCGCGAGCACGACGTCGAAGCGGTCGAAGTCCGACATGGGTAGCTCGCTCTGGTAGTCATTGAGGGCGCTCGCGACGACCTCGGTCCCCTCGGCGCCGACGTAGGCCATGAGCGCGCGCATGGAGACGCCTTCGAATTCCGACGGCCGGTCGTACCAGGGCGTCAGCGTCTTCAGCTTGACGGTTCCAATCGCCTCCAACATCGCGCGGTCGAAGCGCGCGACAGCGCCGTCGTTGGTGTTGGCGATCGAACCGCTGACGACGAGGACGGTCTCGCCGGTCGGGCGGGCGATCGGGGCCGCAAAGGCCGGCCCCAGAAGGGCAATCAATGCCGCTGCGAACGCAGCAAGCGGGCGTAAAGAGACGAACATCGTCGCAACTCCCCCAGACCCCTGGTTGTGCCGGCTACAATTCAGGGCCGCGACTAAGAAACGGTTGCGCGCGGCAAAACCGCACTTTCTTCGCCGAATTGTGCTGAAGATCGAGTAAACGCCGGGCCAGATCCTAGAGGCGGTCGGCGATGCGGCCGCGCCAAAGAGCAAGAGTGACGAGCGGCCGACGCAACCAGGAGGCGAGCGGAAGCGGCGGAATCGGCAATGCGGTGAAGGCCGCGATGCGCTCGCGGCGTCCAAGCGCCGCTTCCGCCAGGAGCTTGCCGAGGAACGGCGCGAGTGCGACGCCTTGCCCGGAATAGCCGCCCGCCGCCCACACGGCCGGCGCGATCTCCCGCACGAAGGGAAGGCGCGGCGCGGTCACCGAGACGACGCCGCCCCAGGCGTGCGCGATCGGCGCACCGGCGAGCCCCGGATAGATTTCGAGAAGATGCGGGCGGACGAAGGACGCGATATCGGCCGGGATATGCCCAGCGCTGCTCTCGCCGCCACCGAAGACCAGCCGCCCGTCGGCGGTCTTACGCCAGTAGCGCACGACGAAACGGCTGTCGGCCGCCGACTCGCCGCCGGGAAGAATCGCATCGCCGGCCGCGCCGAGCGGCTCGGTCACGATGACGAAGCTGTTGATGCCGAGCATCCGCCGGCGCGTCGCCCGCTCGAAGCGGCCGGAACGCCCGTCCGTCGCAACGATGACGTGGTCGGCGCGGATGTCGCCGGTCGGCGTGCGCACGACCGGCCCTCCTTCGCGCTTCAGCTCGATCGCCGGCGTGCGCTCATGGATCTTCGCGCCGAGCAGCGTCGCGCCACGCGCCAGGCCGAGCGAGAACCGGTAGGGGTCGAGATGCCCGCCACCACCGTCGAGGACGGCGCCGAAGAAACGCTCCGAGCCGAGCGCGGCGACGGTCTCGTCGCGATCGAGAAGACGCACCTGGTCGTAGCCGAACCGCTCGCGCAGCACGCGCACGAGCTCCGCCGCGTCCGGCATGAACGAAGCCTTGTGCTGCGTCTCCATGACACCGGCGCGGAGATCGCATGAAATGGCGAAGCGCACGATCAGCCCACGGAGGAGCGCCTTAGCCTCCTCCGACATGCTCCAGAACTCGCGCGCGCGCTTGAGGCCGAAATGTTCTTCGAGCCAGATCACGTCGCGGCGCAGGCCGGAATGGATCTGGCCGCCGTTCCGCCCCGAGGCGCCGCTTGCGATCCGGTCCGCCTCGATGAGCACGACGTCGGCGCCGGCCTCGGCGAGATGGATCGCAGCGGAGAGCCCGGTGAAGCCTCCGCCGACAATGCAGACGTCGGCCTGCCGCGATCCGTCGAGCGGCGGATATTCGGGACCCGGGCCGGCTGCGAGCTGGTAGAAAGACGGCGGGAAGTCGCGCGCCATCGCCTAGAGCCCCGACCGCCTTAGCCCAATCAGGATGGAGGCTCGATCCTTCCACCTGGGCATGATCTTGTTCGAAAACCGGTTCCCACGTCTCGGGATCATGCTCTAGACGCTGAGCAGCAGGTATTCGCGCTCCCAGGCGCTGATCACACCCATGAAGGTCTCGTACTCGGTCTCCTTGATGGCGCGATAGGTGCGCACGAAGGTCGCGCCGAAGATCTCGACCAGTTCCGGTGTCGCCTCGAGCAGCCTGACGGCGTCGAGGATCGAGCGCGGCAGCGCGAAATTCGGGTCGCGGCTTGCCCCCTCGATCGCCTTGTCGGGCTGCAGCTCCTTGACCAGGCCGAGATAGCCGCAGGCAAGCGAGGCGGCGATCGCGAGATAGGGATTGGCGTCGGAGGAGGGGACGCGGTTCTCGACGCGGCGGTTCTCGCCATCGGAGAGCGGCACGCGCAGGCCGACCGTGCGATTGTCGAAGCCCCAGCGCACATTGATCGGCGCGCTCGTGTTCCTGACCAGGCGCCGGTAGGAGTTCACGTACGGCGCGAGCATGCACATGACGCGCGGCAGATAAGTCTGCATGCCGGCGACAAAGCTGAGGAAGTGCGGATCGAGCGCGTTGACGCCGCCATCCGCGAAGAGGTTGCGGCCGCTCTTCAGGTCAATGACGGAATGGTGGATGTGCATTGCCGAGCCGGGCTCGGTGGCGATGGGCTTCGCCATGAACGTCGCGTACATCTTGTGGCGAAGCGCCGCCTCGCGGATCGTGCGCTTGAACAGGAACACCTGGTCGGCGAGCTCCACCGGACTGCCGTGGCGCAGATTGATCTCCATCTGCGCCGTGCCGTCCTCGTGGTTCAGGGTGTCGATCTCCAGCCCCTGCGCTTCGGAGAAGCGGTAGATGTCGTCGAAGAGCTCCTCGAACTCGTTCACCGCCGTGATCGAATAGGCTTGGCGCGCGCGCTCCGGACGGCCGGAGCGGCCGACCGGCGGCTCGAGCGGATAGTCGGGATCGATGTTGGGCTTGACGAGATAGAACTCCATCTCCGGCGCGACGATGGGGCTCCATCCGCGGTTCGCGTAAAGCTGCACCACGCGCTTCAACACGTTGCGCGGCGCGATCTCGAACGGCGAGCCGTCCTTGTGGAAGGCATCGTGGATCACTTGCGCCGTCGGGTCGCTCGCCCAGGGAACGACCGCGAACGTCGAATAGTCGGGACGGAAGATGAGATCGGAATCGGTCAGGCCTTCGATGAAGGCTTCCTCCTCTTCCGGATACTCGCCCGTGATGGTCTGGGTGAACATCGACGCCGGCAGCGTCATCGGATTGCCGCCGAAGAATTTTTCCGTCGGCATCAGCTTACCGCGCGCCACGCCGGCTTGGTCGGGGATGATGCATTCGATGTCGTCAATGCGCCGGTCGCGGCACCACTGCCGGGCCGTCGCCCCATCCGCCACGCCACGCGTCAATTGCGGCCGTTCGTCCGCGAAAGTCTCTACAAGTGCGCTCATGGGCGATACTTAGCCGTTTTTGGGCCGTTCGCGAAGCTAGGCCGGCAAACCCCGTTAATCCAGGGTGCGGCGGAAGCGGAGAAGCGCGACGGTGCCGATCACAAGAAGGAACAGCGCCACCGGCCAAAGAAATGGCAGAACCTGCAGGGTGTCGTTGCCTTTCAGCATGATGCCGCGGACGGCGCGCAGGAAATGCGTCAGCGGCAGCACGTCGCCGACCGCCTGCGCCCAGACCGGCATGCCGCGGAAGGGGAACATGAAGCCGGAGAGCAGGATCGAAGGCAGGAAGAAGAAGAACGTCATCTGCATCGCCTGCAGCTGTGAGCGCGCCAGCGTCGAGAAGGTGTAGCCGAGCGTCACGTTGGCGGCGATGAAGAGGAGCACGGCGAAGAGCAAAAGCACGAGCGAACCCTCGAGCGGCACCGAGAACAGCGCATAGGCGGCGGTCAGAATGACGAGGACCTGCAAGAAGCCGATGCCGATATAGGGCACGATCTTGCCGATCATGATCTCCAGCGGCCGGAGCGGCATGGCGAGAAGGCTCTCCATGGTGCCGCGCTCGATCTCGCGCGTCAGCGCCAGCGCCGTCATCAACGTCGTCGTCAGAGTGAGGATGGTGCCGATCAGACCCGGCACGATGTTGTAGGTGTTGACGGCTTCCGGATTGTAGAGGCGGTGGACGATGACCTCGGCGCCGCCCGCACTCGCCGCCTGCGCGGAGGGCCCATCGGAAGCCGCAGCGATTGCGCGGCGGACGATCTCCGGCATCGCCGCGATCGCGTTGGCGGACGCGGTCGGATCGGAGGCATCGGCCTCCACCACGATCTGGGCGTTGCGGCCGCGAACCAGATCCTTGTGGAAGTCGCGCGGCACGGTGACGGCGAAGGCGAGCGTGCCATCCGCCAGGCCTTCGCGCGCTTGCTCTTCGCTCAGAAGTCCGTCGATGCGGAAATAGCCGGAGGTCTGCATACCGGCGATGATGGCGCGCGAGACAGGTCCGGAATCGCCGATGACGACGCCGGTCGGCAGATGCTTCGGATCGGTGTTGATGGCATAGCCGAACAGCACGAGCTGGAGGATCGGGATGCCGAGAATCATGGCGAAGGTCAGCCGGTCGCGCCGCATCTGGATGAACTCCTTCAGGAGCACGGCGCGAATGCGAAGCAATGTGGAAGGCGCGCTCATCTGCCGTTCGCGCCCACCTGCGCCTCGCTCATGAGGCGAATGAAGACGTCCTCCAGGGTGGTCTCGCCGGGCTCCACGTCGACCGGGTAGCGCTCGGCGACGGCGTTGACGCTCCTCGCCAACGCCGCACGGTCGGAGCCGACCACGTGGATCGCCTGACCAAACGCCGCGATCTGCTCGACACCCGGCTCGCCTTCGAGCGCACGGCCGGCGCGCGCCGCCCCCTGGCCGGCGAGGACAAAGGTCTGAAGGCCGGAATGGGCGATGATCTCCGCCGCCGTTCCGCGCGCGACAATCGTGCCATAGGCGATATAGACGATGTGATGGCAGCGCTCCGCCTCGTCCATGTAGTGGGTGGAAACGAGCACGGTCAGGCCGTCCTCGGAGAGGCGGTGGATCTCATCCCAGAATTCGCGGCGCGCCTTCGGGTCGACGCCTGCCGTCGGCTCGTCGAGCAAGAGAAGCTTCGGCTTGTGCATGATGCAGGCGGCAAGCGCCAGGCGCTGCTTCCAACCGCCGGAGAGCGTGCCGGCAAGCTGGCGCTGGCGGCCCTTCAGGCCAAGCCCGTCGAGCGTCTCGTCCACGGTGCGGGCGAGCTCGGGGACGGCGTAGAGACGCCCGACGAACTCGAGGTTCTCGCGGATCGTCAGGTCTTCGTAGAGCGAGAAGCGCTGCGTCATGTAGCCGACCTCGCGCTTGATCGCCTCCGCCTCGCGCACGATGTCGTGGCCAAGACACGTCCCCTCGCCGCCCGACGGGCGAAGCAGACCGCAGATCATGCGGATCGTCGTCGTCTTGCCGGAGCCGTTCGGGCCGAGGAAGCCGACTATTTCGCCCTCCGAGACCTTCAGGTCGACATCCTTGACCGCGACCTTGTCGCCGAAGCGCTTGGTCAGGCCGTGGACGTCGATGACGGTCGCTTCGCCGTTCATTGCGCCCCTCGCAAAGACGGCGTGACGTCGACCGGCTGGCCGAGCGGCAGCCGCGCCGATTCCCCCGAGAGCCGGGCCTCGGCGCGGAACATGAGCTTGCTGCGATTCTCGCGACTGAAGATGACGGGCGGCGTGTATTCCGCCTCCGACCCGAGGTAGCTCAGCTCCGCGGTGAGACCCGCGGCGCACCCGTCGCACGCGACCGAGACGTTGCTGCCCATCATGAGCGCCGGCCGCGCCGCCTCCGGCACGTAGAAGATCACCTTGCGCTTGTCGGCCGGCAGGAGCTGGAGCACGGCCGCGCCCACCGTCGCCACCTCGCCTGCCTCGTAGTAGGTGTCCTCGATGCGGCCGGCGACGGGCGCATCGACCACGTATTTCGTCAATCGCGTTCGCGCCTGATCGAGCGCGGCGCGCGAGGCGTCGACGGCGCGCTCCCCGGCGTCGATCTCCGGCGTACGAGCAGGCATCGCGGCGACGTCGCGCTGCCGGCGCGCAGCGGTCACACGCGCCTCGGCGACGGTGATCGACTCGCGCGCCTGATCGAGCTGCGCCTCGGAGACGACCTTGCTGTCGAAGAGCGCCTTCTGCCGCTCGAAATCGCGACGCGCCTTGTTGAGCGCCGCTTCGGCCTCGGCGATTTGCGCTTCAAGCACAGCGATCTCGGGCGGGCGCTGACCCTCCTTGAGATTGGCGAGTTGCGCCTGCGCGCGCGCCAGCTCCGCGTCGGCCTGCGCGACGGCGGCGGTCGCCTCCGTGTCGTCGATCTTGAAGAGGAGGTCGCCGGCCTTGACTTCGCCGCCGCGGCGAACGGCAAGCTCGACGATGCGGCCGGAGACCTCCGGCGCGACGTCGACGAAGTCACCCTCGACGTAGCCCTGGAAGGTGGAGCCGCTCGGATCGCCGCCGCAGGCGGCAAGGGCGAGCACGAGAAGAAGAGCAAGCCGTCTCACGGCCGGTCCTCCCGCACAGCGGCGACCATCGCGCGAACGTTCTTCCTTATGTCGGCCTTGATGCGATCGAGCAGGGCAGCATCGTAGCGTTCGCGGCCGAGCCGGCGGAGGATCGCGGGCTCGGCGATGCGGAAGACGAGCACCTGGCCGAAGACCATGAAGACGCGCAGCTTGCTGTCCTCCGTGTTCGGATCGCAGCCGGCCGCCATTGCGAAGAGGCGCGTCGCCATTCCGTGAAACTCCGAAAGCATGGCGAAGAGCACCTCGAACGCGGAGGTCGGCTGCATCTGCTCGCGGATGACGAAGCGGGCGACGCGGCGCATCTCTTCGGGCCCGACGATGACGTCGACGAAGGTGGTGAAGAGCTCTTCGAGGACATGCAGCGCGCGCTCCGGATCGCTCGGCAGCGTGGCGACGAGCGGTCCGATGCGGCTGCGGACGCGGCCGCCGATGGCGCCGATCACCGTCTCCGCAACGGCGCGATAAAGTTCTTCCTTGCCGCCGAAATGGTAGGAGATCGCGGCGACGTTGACCTTCGACCGCGCGGCGATATCGCGCACGGTCGTGCCCGTCAGGCCGCGCTCACCGAAGAGATCGAGCGCGCCTTCGAGGATGCGCTCGCGCGTGGGATCTCCAGGTTTCTCTGTTTTCTCAAGCACTTGTGTCTGCCTCGACCGGAACGAGGGAGACACGTAGCATGCTCAAACGTATGTTTCAAACAGATGTTTTGACGCAGTTAATGGATCGTCTCCGGGGCCGATTCGGCCCCCGACGGCTCGGTCGGTCGATGAAGACTGTAGCGTGCCGGTCAGACGCCGATCACGCCCTCCGCCGCGAGCTTTTCCATCTCCTCGCGCGTGCGCGGCTTCGCGGGGAGCGCGAAGCTCAGGAAGAAGATCACCACTAGCGCCCCAAGCTGGAAGAGCAGCGTGCCCTCCATGGTGCGGGTGAAGTTCCGCTGATTGGCCTCAACGCCGCGCTTCTCCAGCGCTGCGCGGACCGCATTGACCGATTGCGGATCGGCGGACTCGTTCTTGGCGAGCGCGGCCTCGCCCCGCTGGCAGCTGTCAGGCATCGCCGCGAGGTCCTTCGCGTTGGAGCGGTCGATGAAGCAGGTCTCGAAGTTGGCGGTCACCTTCGGCAGTTGCGACGGGGGCACGCCGATCTCCGTCAGATCGGCCGAGAGATCCGCGCGTACGCTCTCCACGCTCACTTGCGCCTGGTTACCGAGCAGCCCGAAGAAGATCACGCCGACGATGGCGACACCGATCGCGCCGCCGATCTGCTGCGTCGTGTTGACGACGCCCGACGCGGAGCCTGCATCGTTGATCGGCACCTCGGCGAGGATGAAGGAATAGATCGGCGCGACCACGCAGCCCATGCCGAGACCGGAGACGAGCAGCGCGGGGATGAACTCCCACGGCGTCACCTCGCTGCCGAAGTGGTGGATCGTGTAGAGGAACAGCGCGTAGCCCGCGCCCATCACCAGCGGACCGGCGGAGATGATCTTGCGGCCGAAACGCGGCACCAGCACCGGACCGGACATGCCCGCCGCGAGGCTCACGCCGAGCGAGAAGGGGATGCCGGTCAGGCCCGCCTTCAGGATCGAATAGCCGAGCCCGATCTGCAGGTAGATCGTGAAGATGAAGAAGAAGCCGAAGATCACCGAGAAGAAACACAGGCTGAGGATCACGCCCGCCACAAAGGAGCGGCGGCGGAAGAGCCCCGGCACGACGAGCGGCGAGGCGTCGTGCCTGTCCTTCCAGACCTGCGTGAAGGCGAAGAACACGAAGACCGGGATCGAGACGATCATCGAGGCGATGACCCAGGCCGGCCAGTCGAGCTGGCGCCCTTGGATGAGCGGGAACATCAGCATCAGCGTCGCGACGAGCACAACGCCGACGCCGACGAGATCGAGCTTCAACGGGTGCGGAGACTTCGCGTCCGGCAGGAAGATCCAGGCAAGGATCATGGCGCCGATCCCGACCGGGATGTTGACGAGGAAGATGGTGCGCCAGCCGAGGTCCCAGACGTTGCCGGTGATGAGAAGCGCGCCGATGATCGGGCCAAGCACCGTCGCGATGCCTGCGATGCCGCCATAGAGGGCGGAGATTCCCTGCCGCTCCTTCGTCGTCGTGTACATGATCTGGATGTTGGAAAGAATCTGCGGAACCATCAGCGCCGCCATCACACCCTGCAGGAGGCGCGCGGCGATCAGCATCTCCGTCGACGTGGCGAGACCCGACAGCGTCGAGGCGACAGTGAAGCCGGCCACGCCGATCAGGAACATCTTCTTGTAGCCGATGATGTCGCCGAGCCGGCCGCCGGTAATGAGGAAGAGCGCGAAGGCGAGCTGATAGCCGGCAATGATCCACTGGATGCCGGAATAGCTGGCATCGAGGCTCGTGCGGATCGACGGGATCGCGACGTTGACGATCGTCGAATCCAGGATGTCCATGAAGAATGCAAGGAGGACGACGAGGGTCGCGATCGTGCGGCCCCGACCGGTCAGGCCCGCCACCCCGGAAGGCGCAGTCAATTCCATTGCCGACATCGAAATCCTTTGTCGTTTTCCATGGAGAGCGGCACCCGCTATCGCGGCGCGCATCTGTCCGCAAGCGTGTTGCGGGTCTGCACCGGCAGCATGAACGGGGTGCGACAACCTGCAAAAGCAGGGAACTAGGGCATTTTCGCGACCGCGCGCGCGGGCGCGCCAATGCCGCCGGGCAAGGCAAACGGCGCGTTACGAGGCGCGTTGGCCCTGCCGGCGGCGGCCTGGTCGAGATGTGGCGCGATGTCTCAGCGCTGCTTGACGACGATCGGGACGAGCAAATCGCCCCAATAGCCGCCTTCCGCGTGATGGCGCGCGGTCCGCTGCAACTCGACCGAGAGCCCGGCGTCCACGCAGCGCATGACCGACTGGTTCATGCGGTGGAGATCGTTGCCGAGCGAGCGGAGCGCGCTCGTCTGCGTGTCCGACATGGTGACGGTCTGCTCCTCGGCGCGTTCCTTGACCCTTGTCTTGATCATGGTCGTCTCCTTCATGCCGCGTGAAGCGCGGGGCTGCGTTTCTCGAACTGGGCGGCTTCCGTCGATTCGGCCATGGCCGTCGTTGACGTGCGGCCGCCGGAAATCGTCATCGACACGGCGTCGAAATAGGACGTGCCGACCTCGCGCTGGTGGCGCGTCGCCGTGTAGCCGTCCGCCTCCGAGGCGAACTCCGCTTCCTGCAGCTCCGAATAGGCGGCCATCTGGCGCTCGCGATAGCCGCGGGCGAGTTCGAACATGCCGTGGTTCAGCTGATGGAAGCCGGCGAGCGTGATGAACTGGAAGCGATAGCCCATGGCGCCGAGTTCTCGCTGGAACCTGGCGATCGTCGCATCGTCGAGATGCTTCTTCCAATTGAAGCTCGGCGAGCAATTGTAGGCGAGCATCTTGCCGGGGAAGTCCCGGTGGACGCCCTCGGCGAAGCGGCGCGCCTGCTCGAGATCCGGCTTCGAGGTCTCGCACCAGATCAAATCGGCATAGGGCGCATAGGCCTTGGCGCGCGCAATGCAGGGCTCAATCCCGTTCTTCACCCAGTAGAAGCCCTCGGCCGTGCGCTCCGCCGGGATGATGAACTCCTGGTCGCGCTCGTCGACGTCGGAGGTGATGAGCTTGGCGGCTTCCGCGTCGGTGCGCGCGATGACGAGCGTCGAGACGCCCATCACGTCGGCGGCAAGGCGCGCCGCGACGAGATTCCGGATGTGCGCGGCGGTCGGGATCAAGACCTTGCCGCCCATGTGGCCGCACTTCTTTTCCGAAGCGAGCTGGTCTTCGAGATGCACGCCCGCGGCGCCCGCCTCGATATAGGCCTTCATGATCTCGAAGACGTTGAGCGGGCCGCCGAAGCCGGCCTCCGCGTCGGCGACGATCGGCGCGAACCAGGTCTCGACCGAGCGCTTCCCCTCCATCGTCTCGATCTGATCGGCGCGCTGCAGCGTGCGATTGATCTTCCTGACGAGCTCCGGCCCGGAATTCGCCGGGTAGAGCGACTGGTCGGGGTACATCGCGCCCGCCGTGTTGGCGTCGGCCGCGACCTGCCAGCCGGAGAGATAGATCGCCTTCAAGCCGGCGCGCACCATCTGCATGGCCTGATTGCCGGAGAGCGCGCCGAGCGCATTGACGAAGGGCTCTTCGTTCAGAAGCAGCCACAGGCGGTCGGCGGCATGCTCGGCCAGCGAATGGCGGATCGGCAGCGAGCCGCGCAGCCGCGCCGCGTCTTCCGGCGTATAGGGCCGCTCGATCCCGTCGAACCTTTTCGGCGGCGCACCGGGCACCAGCTTGGCAATCGTGGTCATGGCTCTCTCCAAGCGAAAAATCGTGTCGATGTCTTTTACAATGCAACGCCACATGTCCAGGATTTTGCCACCAAACTGGCTGAGAAAGAGGTCAAAATGTCGATGCTTGCATAGAATGGCCAGACCGATGTAAATTCTTGTAACAAACGGAGTGCTCCATGGCCGAGCGAAAAATCTTCGCCGGAGCGCGGCTGAAGCGGCTGCGCCAGCGGCTCAATCTCACGCAGACGCAGATGGCCGCCGCCATCGGCGTCTCGCCGAGCTACCTGAACCTGATCGAGCGCAACCAGAGGCCGCTCACCGTGCAGGTGCTTCTCAAGCTCTCCGGCGTCTACGGCATCGACGTCGCCGAGCTCTCGGCCGGCGACAGCGAAGAGGCGGTGGAGGCACTGAAGGAGGTATTCGCCGATCCGCTCCTGACCGGCGAGATCGCGTCATCGACGGAGCTCTCGGAGTTCGCCGAGGCAGCGCCCAACGCGGCGCGCGGGATGACGCGGCTCTTCGAGGCCTATCGCGAGTCGCTTGAGCGGCTTTCCGACCTCTCGCACTCGCTGGCGACGAGCGGCGAGCCGGCAAGCGAGAGCGGCGCACGTCTCCCTGCGGCGCAAGTCGCCGCCTACTTCGACGAGGCCGGTCCCTACTTCGCCGCGATCGAAGCGGAGGCCGAGACGCTCGCCGCCATACTCTCGCCGCGCGACGATCCGCACGAAGCGCTGAAGGCACATCTGAAAGACCGGCTCGGCGTGGAGCTTCGCATCCTCCCCGACAAGATCATGCCGAGCGAGCAGCTCCGCTACGACCGCCACACGCTCCGCCTCTTCCTCTCCGAACGTGTGCCGCAACTCGAGCGACCCTTCCTCGTCGCGCGGCAGATCGCCTTCCTCGGCCATGGAAGCCTGCTCGAGCGGCTCGCCGCGGAAGCCGGGATCAAGGAGCCGGAGGCGGCGCGCATTTGTCGCAACGCCTTCGCGCGCCGCCTGGCGGAGGCGATCCTCGCACCGGGCGAGCGGCTTGCGGCGGCGGCGCGCGAGAGCGCCTTCGACGTGATCCTTCTTTCGCAGCGCTTCGCGCTCCAACCCTCGCGCATCGCCCAACGGCTCGCGGCGCTCGGCGCCGGCGGCGCGCATAACCTGCCGCCGGCCTTCCTGGTGACGCTCGACGCGTCGGGCGCGGTGATCGCGCGCATATCAGGCGCCGGATTCCCATTGCCGCGGCGCGCACCACTTTGCGCGCGGCTGCCGATCTTCGACCCGCCGACGGCCGGCCGCCTCACGCATGCCGCGCTGGCGCTTTCCGACGGCGACGCCTATCGCGCCATCGCGTTTGCCGAAGCGGGGCCGCTCTCAGCGCCGCTGCCACCGCCGCGCCGGCTGTCGCTCGTCGGCTGGCGGAGCGGCGACGTGGCCGATCTGCTCGGCGCCCCGCCGGGGGCGACCCGCCCGGTCGGCGTCACCTGCCGGCTCTGCGAGCGTCTCGATTGCAGCCACCGGCACACGGCGCCAGTCGCGCAGCCAAGCGCCTTCTACGAGCATGTGGTCGGCCCGGCCGACTATGAACTCGCGGGTTGAAGCGCCACGTTCCGACCCCTAAGCTTGCGGGAAGATCGGCGTTTCTGCTTGGACGGAGGACCCTGACGTGAACCCCAGACTGGCCAGGCTGCTCGCAGCCGCAGCTTTTGTCGCCCTGCCGCTTGCGGCGTCGGCGCAGGACAAGGTCGTCAACGTCTACAACTGGTCAGACTATGTCGGCGACGGCGTGCTCGACGACTTCACCAAGGAGACCGGCATCAAGGTCGTCTACGACGTCTACGATTCCATGGAGATGATGGAGACGAAGCTTCTCGCCGGCGGCTCCGGCTACGACGTGATCGTGCCGACCGATCGCAACCTCGCCAGGCTGATCCAGGCGAACGTCCTGCAGAAGCTCGACATGTCGAAGATCCCGAACGTCC
The DNA here is from genome assembly GCA_963739005.1 of uncultured Alphaproteobacteria bacterium. Lineage (GTDB taxonomy): Bacteria > Pseudomonadota > Alphaproteobacteria > Rhizobiales > Afifellaceae > DASWJZ01. The sequence continues at coordinate 358,048 of CAVTYQ010000008.1, forward strand.
AATACCAGTGGAAGGAGATCGCCGACCGCCTCGCGACCTACGATCCCGGCCTCGAGCACGCCGCCAACTACATGTGGGGCACGACCGGCATCGGCTACAACGTCGACAAGATCAAGGAGCGCATGCCCGAAGCGCCGCTCAATTCCTGGGCAATGATCTTCGATCCGGCGGTGATCTCGCGTTTCGCCGATTGCGGAATCCAAGTGCTCGACTCCGCCGACGACATGATTCCCGCGGCGCTCAACTATCTCGGCCTGCCGCCCAACTCAAAGAAATCGGAGGACTTGCAGAAGGCCGGCGACCTCCTGAAGAGCGTCCGCACGCATATCCAGAAATTCCACTCCTCCGAATACATCAACGCGCTCGCCAACGGCGACATCTGTCTGGCCGTCGGCTACTCGGGCGACGTCTTGCAGGCGCGCGACCGCGCGTCGGAGGCCGACAACGGTGTCAACATCCAATACTCGATCCCGAAGGAAGGCGCGCTGATGTGGCTCGACAGCTTCGCCATCCCCGCCGACGCGCCGCACTACGACAACGCCAACGCCTTCATCAACTTCATGCTGAAGCCGGAGATCGCCGCGCGCAATTCCAACTACGTCTACTACGCGAACGGCAACAAGGGCTCGCAGGAATACCTGAACGAGGACGTGATCGGCGACAAGGCGATCTATCCCGACGAGGCGACCATCGCCAAGCTCTACACGACGACGCCGAACGATCCGAAGGTGCAGCGCGAAGTGACGCGCATCTGGACGGAAGTGAAGACAGGCCAGTAAGCTCGGCCTGAACGAGACTGCGGACGGCGTCTTTCCGGCACCGCCGCAGGCACGCAAGGGGGCCAGGTTCTTGAAGAACGTCGTCGGCGCCGTTCGCCGCCAGTTCCAGCCCTGGAACGACCCGGCGGCGAAGCCCTTCATCGAGTTTCGCAACGTCAGCAAGCGCTTCGGCACGTTCGTCGCCGTCGATAACCAGTCCCTGGTGATCTACGAGCGCGAGTTCCACGCGCTTCTCGGCCCTTCCGGCTGCGGCAAGACCACGCTCCTGCGAATGCTCGCGGGCTTCGAGGAGCCGAGCGAGGGCTCGATCTGGCTCGACGGCAAGCCGCTTTCCGGCGTGCCGCCGCATAAGCGGCCGGTCAACATGATGTTCCAGTCCTACGCGCTCTTCCCGCACATGACGGTGGAGGGGAACGTCGCCTTCGGGCTGAAGCAGGACAAGATGCCGAAGGACGCGATCGCGGATCGCGTCAACGACGTCCTGAAGCTCGTCAAGATGGAGACGTTCGCGAAGCGCAAGCCCGACCAGCTCTCCGGCGGGCAGCGGCAGCGCGTGGCGCTCGCCCGCGCCATCGCCAAGCGACCGAAGGTGCTCCTCCTCGACGAGCCGCTCGGCGCGCTCGACAAGAAGCTGCGCGAAGAGACGCAGTTCGAGCTGATCGACCTGCAATCCGACCTCGGTCTGACCTTCGTCATCGTAACGCACGACCAGGAAGAGGCGATGACCGTCGCCGACCGCATCTCGGTCATGGACCAGGGCCGGATCGTGCAGGTGGCGACCCCGGCGGAAATCTACGAATCACCCAGCACCCGCTACGTCGCCGATTTCATCGGCTCGGTGAACCTCTTCGAGGGACCGGTGGAGACGGCGGCGCAGGAGATCGTGCGCATCGCCGCAAAAGACGGCTTCGTCATCGAGTCGGCAAGCGCGCTCAGCGCCGCCAAGGGGCAGGTCGTATGGTTCGCAGTGCGCCCGGAGAAGGTGCGGATCGCACGTGAGCAACCGCCCGACCGCGCCGTCAACGCCGTCGAAGGCGAGGTCGTCGACATCGCCTATTTCGGCGACATGACGCTCTACAACGTCGAGCTCGCCTCCGGCATGTTCGTGCGCGCCAGCCGTCTCAACGCGGAGCGCTCGGTGGAGAACGCGCTCACCTGGAACGACCGCGTCTGGCTCTCCTTTGCGGCCGATGCCGGCGTCGTGCTCGCGGGCTGAGGGGGACATGGCGCGCGAGACCAAATGCCTGTGGAAGGCGGCGGAACTGGAAGCCGGGATGCGGCCCTTCCGCCAGGCTCTCAACCCGAATTCCTATCTCATGCGCGCCTCGCTCTCGCGGCGCGCCGGGATGCGGCGGGCGCATGTGGCAATCGGCCGCGTGCCGCCGGGCAAGGACTCCTTCGCCTACCATTCGCACAGCCAAGAGGAGGAGTGGGTCTACATCCTCTCCGGCCGCGGCGTCGCCGAGATCGACGGCGAAGCGCACGAGGTCGGGCCGGGCGACTTCATGGGGTTTCCGACCCCTTCCGTCGCGCATAACGTGAAAAACCCCTTCGCCGAGGATCTCGTCTACCTGATGGGCGGCGAGAACCTGCCGCTCGAGGTCATCGACTATCCCGAGATCGACAAGCGCTATCTTCGCATGCCGGGCGAAGGCGGCGCCGACTTCTACGAGCTGAAGGAGCCGATCCGGCCCTTCGGCCGGGCGGACTAGAGGCGATGGCTGAGAAGACGCGCACACCGCTCGCGCGCCGGATCACCACCTGGATTCCGTTCGTCTGGCTGCTCATCTTCTTCCTCGCGCCCTTCGCGATCGTCCTCAAGATCTCACTTTCCGAGACCACGATCGCAATCCCGCCTTACCTCCCGGTCTTCAACTCGATCGCCGACATCGCCGCGAAGGTGCGCGACCTCTCCTTCGACAACTATGTCTGGCTGACCGGGGACCCGCTTTATTTCCACGCCTTCCTGTCGAGCATCTGGATCGCGTTCTTCTCGACGCTGCTCACGCTCCTGATCGGCTATCCGATCGCCTACGGAATGGCGCGCGCCCCGGTATCGATGCGCTCGCTTCTGGTGATGCTCGTCATCCTGCCGTTTTGGACCTCGTTCCTGATCCGCGTCTACGCCTGGATCGGCATCCTGAAACCCGAGGGGCTGTTGAACCAGTTCCTGATGTCGCTCGGGCTGATCCACGATCCGCTGATCATCCTGAACACCAACATCGCCGTCTATATCGGCATCGTCTATTCCTACCTGCCGTTCATGGTGCTGCCGCTCTATGCCTCGCTCGAGCGGCTCGACCGCACGCTGCTTGAAGCCGCCGCGGACCTCGGATCGACGCCGTTCAAGGCGTTCTGGCAGATCACCTTCCCGCTCTCGCTTCCCGGCGTCTTCGCCGGTGCGCTCCTCGTCTTCATCCCGGCGACCGGCGAGTTCGTCATCCCGGATCTTCTTGGCGGCTCGGGAACGCTGATGATCGGGCGCACGCTCTGGAACGAGTTCTTCCTGAACCGCGACTGGCCGGTAGCGAGCGCCGTCGCCGTCGTGCTCCTTGTCATCCTGGTCGTGCCGATCGTGCTCTTCCAGAACGCGCAGGCGCGCATGCGGGAGCAGAAGTGATGCGCCGCTTCTCGGCCTTCAATCTCGTCTCGGTCACGCTCGGCTTCGCCTTCCTCTATCTGCCGATCGTCCTCCTCATCATCTACTCCTTCAACGCGTCGCGGCTGGTGACCGTGTGGGGCGGCTTCTCGACCAAGTGGTACGTGTCGCTGATGAAGAACGAGGCGCTTCTCGACGCCGCCTGGGTGACGCTCCGCGTCGGGCTGCTCTCGGCGACGGTCGCGACCGTCCTCGGCACCATGGCCGCCGTGGCGCTGGTCAGGCGGAGCCGCTTCATCGGGCGGACGCTCTTCACCGGCATGGTCATGGCGCCGCTCGTCATGCCGGACGTGATCACAGGCTTGTCACTCCTCCTTCTCTTCGTAGCGATCGGGTTCGACCGCGGCTTCTGGACGGTGACGCTCGCGCATATCAGCTTCTCGATGTGCTTCGTCGCGGTCGTCGTGCAGTCGCGGCTCGTCACCTTCGACATGAGCCTCGAAGAGGCGGCGCTCGACCTTGGCGCGACGCCGATGAAGGCGTTCTTCCTGGTGACGCTGCCGGTGATCTTCCCGGCCGTCGCCGCCGGCTGGATGCTCGCCTTCACGCTGTCGCTCGACGACCTCGTCATCGCGAGCTTCACCACCGGACCGGGCGCGACAACACTGCCGATGAAGATCTACAGCCAGGTCAGGCTCGGCGTGACACCGGAGATCAACGCCGTCTGTACCATCCTGATCGGGCTCGTGACGCTCGGCGTCTCGCTCGCGACCATCGCCGGCAGGGTGCGCGCGCTCGACGCAAGAGCCACGTAGCCAGCTAATTCGCGAGCGCCTGCCGCTTCGCCACGGGGTTCGCCAGCGTCCCTTCGATCGTGAAAGGCGCCTCCGGACCGGTCGCCGCCTCGGGCGTGCCGGGGTTGAGCGTGCCGTTCAGGCTGAGCCCGCCGTCGAGCAGCCCGATCCTTCCCTCCGCGCTTACCGAGTAGGACGGGGTCACGACGCTCGCCCGCTCGATCGTGCCCACCCCGTCCAAAAACGAGAGGCCGACCACGGCGGACTGCACCGGTGTCGGGCCGGAGGCGGCGCCTGGCGCGGGCGCGGACGCATCGCTCGCCGCGGCAGCCATCTCCGCGACGCCGAAAAGCGGAACGGTACCGTCGGCGACATGAAGCTCGGCCGTTCCGCCGAGCGATTCGACCAGCGAGCCGAGGTCGCCGCCGTGCGCGGTCACGTCGACGACGGCGGTGGCCGTTCCCGCGAGCGTCTTCGGCAGGCCGAGAAACGGCGCCGTGTCGGCGACGTTGACATCGGTCGCGCGCAGCTGCGCCGCGACGTCGGCGCCCGGCGCCGTCGGCAGGTCGGTCAACGTCAGATCGCCGGAAATACCGCCCGCGTCGAGGGCCGCCCGGGCGAGCCCGATCTCCAGACGGCGGTCGCGAAGCGATACACTGGCCGCCGTGCTCCCGGCGTTGAACCCGCCGAGCTTGACGGAATCCGCGGAGAGCCGGATATCGGCGCTCATCTCGCCGAACCAGTCGGTCGGGAGCGGCACGCGCCGCCAGTCGGGCCCGAGCGCAAGCGCGGCCGAGAGCCCGGCGAAGTAGGGCGTCAGGTCGAGCGCGTTGAAGGCAAGCGTGCCGGCGACGTCGGGGGCCGCCCCGGCGGTGATCTCGAGCGCGCCGGTGGCCTGATTTCCATCCAGGGTGAAGGTCGCGTCGGCGACCGAGAGGACATTGTCGGCGAGGGACGCCGTGCCCACGAGGCTCGCCTGGCCGAGCGTCGAGCCGGGTCCGAGCGCGCTCCCGAGCCATGCGGCGAAGCGGCGGAGCGACGGCGTGTTCAACTTGAGCGCGCCGGAGAGCTTCATGTCCGGATAGTCGCTCGCCTTGCCGCTCAAGGTCATGCCGAGCGGCGCGGTGTCGATGCGCGCCTCGACCGGCGTCTCGGCGCCGTTCAGATAGGCGAACGGCGCGGTGGCGCCGGCCGAGAACTTTACTTCCTCGCCGCGCCAAATGCCGGCGCCATTGATCGCGATCGGATTGCGCACGCTCGCCCATTCGACCGCGAGGTTGACGGAATCGAGCCTTTCGCTCGCTCCGGTCTGGCGGTCCTCGTAGAGGACCGTACCGCCTTCCACCCGGAACGAGCCGAGCGGCACGTCGCCGGCAAAAGCGAGCTGCAGCGCCGCGGCGCCGGAATCGAACTCCCAGTTACGCCGCCCCGCGCGGTCGCGGACCAGGCGGATCAGAGGCCGCACCATGGTGAAGGAATCGACTTCGACGCGCCCGATGATGAGCGGGATCAGGCTGATCTTGCCGGTCAAGCGATCCATCGAAAGGATCTCGGCATCGTCCATCCCGGCCGGACCGCCGACCTCCACGTCGTCCAAGGTGACGCGGAGCGGGAAGAGGCCGATCTTGGGGTCGCCGCGGAGCGATACGTCGCGCCCGGTCCAGCCGGCGATCTGCTCGCCGATGCGGGTCTTCAGCGTGTCGCGCGGGAGAAGGACGACGATGAGGAGAAGAACCGCCGCCACGGATAACGCGGCTGCGGCGACGAACCAAGCGAGGCGCTTCATTCCACGCGACATTCAAGCCTTGTGCCAGCCGCGGTCTTTGACCGCAATCAGGGCGCCCGGCTTGGCGCATTCGCACGCCTATGGCAATGCTTGACGGCATTCGAAACCGGCGTGGACGACAATGCCCGAGGCCCCGCTTTGGACGCCCGACCCCAAGACGCTCGCGGCGCTTCCGATCACCGCCTTCGCGGCCGAAGCCGCGCGCCGCAGCGACCGGGCGCTCGCCGACTACGACGCGCTTCACGCCTGGTCGGTCGACGATCCCGCCGCGTTCTGGGGCCTCGTCTGGGATTTCTCCGGCGTCATCGGCGAGAAGCGGGCCGAGCGCCTTGCCGCCGGCAAAACGATGCGCGACGCGCGCTTCTTTCCCGCGGCGCGCCTGAACTTCGCCGAGAACCTGCTCCGCCAATCGGGCGACGGCACGGCGATCGTCTTTCGCGGCGAGGACAAGGTCGAGCGGCGCCTGAGCTGGGACGATCTCCGTGGCCTCGTCTCGCGCCTGCAGCAGGCGATGCAGGCGGAAGGCGTCGGCGTCGGCGACCGCGTCGCGGCGATGCTTCCGAATATGCCGGAAGCGATCGCGGTCATGCTCGCAGCCGCCTCGCTCGGCGCGACCTTCTCCTCCTGCTCGCCCGACTTCGGTGAGCGCGGCGTGCTCGACCGCTTCGGCCAGATTTCTCCAAAGCTCTTCTTCGCCTGCGACGGCTATTGGTACAACGGCAAGGAGATCGATGTCGCGACCAAGCTTAAAGCGATCACCGCGCAGCTTCGAAGCGTGAAAAAGACCGTGGTCGTCTCCTATCTCGGCCGCGCCGAGGCGGTGGCGGCGCAAGCGGCGCGCGGTATTGCCCTCGATCGCTTCGTCGAAGGCTTCGCGCCGGCGCCGCTCAGCTTCGAGCGGCTTTCCTTCAATCATCCGCTCTATATCCTCTTCTCCTCCGGCACGACCGGCGCGCCGAAATGCATCGTGCACGGCGCCGGCGGCACGCTGCTGCAGCACCTGAAAGAGCACCGGCTGCACTGCTCGCTGAAAGCCGGCGAGAGGCTCTTCTACTTCACCACCTGCGGCTGGATGATGTGGAACTGGCTCGTCAGCGGCCTCGCGACCGGCGCGACGCTCCTTCTCTATGACGGCTCGCCGTTTCATCCGAGCGGCAACGCGCTCTTCGACTATGCCGACGCGGAAAAGATGACGATCTTCGGCACCTCGGCGAAATTCATCGACGCGGTGAAGAAGGCCGGGCTTCGCCCGCGCGACAGCCACGACCTATCAAGCGTCCGTATGCTCACCTCGACCGGTTCGCCGCTCGCGCCCGAAAATTTCGATTTCGTCTATGACGCGATCAAGCCCGACATCCACCTCGCTTCGATCTCCGGCGGCACGGACATCGTCTCCTGCTTCGTGCTCGGCATTCCGACCAAGCCCGTGTGGCGCGGCGAAATCCAGGGGGCGGGCCTCGGCATGGCGGTCGACGTCTACGACGAAGGCGGGCGACCGGTGCGCGAGGAGAAAGGCGAGCTTGTCTGCACCAAGCCCTTCGTCTCGATGCCGGTGATGTTCTGGAACGATTCGGACGGCCAAAAGTATTCTGCCGCCTATTTCGAGCGCTTCCCCGGCATCTGGGCGCACGGCGACTTCGCCGAATGGACGGCGCATGGCGGTATCGTCATCCACGGCCGCTCCGACGCCACGCTCAATCCCGGCGGCGTCCGCATCGGCACGGCGGAAATCTACGCGCAGGTCGAAGGCATGCCCGAGGTCCTCGAAGCGCTCGCCATCGGCCAGGATTTCGACAACGACGTACGCGTCGTGCTCTTCGTGCGGCTCGCGCACGGCGTGACGCTGACCGACGATCTGCAGAAGGCCATCAAAACGAAAATCCGCATCGGCGCTTCGCCGCGGCACGTGCCCGCGAAGATTCTTGCGGTCGCCGACATCCCGCGCACGAAGTCCGGCAAGATCACCGAGCTTGCCGTCCGCGACATCGTCCACGGCCGCGAGGTGAAGAACAAGGAAGCGCTGGCGAACCCGGAAGCGCTGGAGTTTTACAGGGATTTGCAAGAGCTCAGGAGCTAGAGGGGCACGAGGCCGGTTTCGACCGCGTCGTGCGCCACCAATTGTTTCCGCCGCCGCGATAATCCCATCCCCGCGTTCACCCGCGCCAGCACAATCACCGGGATCAGGCCCACGGCGACAATCGCCAGCGCGGCGATGGCCCCATCCTCGTAGGTGCCGCGCTTGGCTTCGCCGTAGAGCGCGGTTGCGAGCGTGGTGAAGTTGAAGGGCTGTAGGAGGAGCGTCGCGGGGAGCTCCTTCATCACGTCGACGAAGACCAGCATCGCCGCGGCGGCGAGCGCCGGGGCGATCAGCGGTAGATGGATTACGGCGAGAATCTTCGCCGGGCGCGAGCCGAGCGAGCGCGCCGCCATGTCGAGATGCGGGCTGACCTTAGCGAGGCCCGATTCGATGCCGCCGGCGGAGATCGCCAGGAAGCGGATCACGTAAGCGAGGATCAGCGCGGCGCCGGAGCCGGTCAGGATCAGGCCGGTCGAGATGCCGAACGTGGCGCGCATGAATGCGTCGAAGGCATTGTCGAGCGAGGCGAGCGGGATGAGAAGGCCGACGGCGAGCACGGTGCCCGGAACCGCGTAGCCGGTCGAGGCGAGCCGCACGATGAGCGGAGCCGCGCGGTTCTTCGAGACGCGCACCGAGTAAGCGAGCACCAGGCCGACCGCGATCGCGACGATGGTCGCGATCGCCGCGAGCGTGACGCTGTTCTCGATCCAGGTCGGAAGCGCTGCGGGCAATCCGGCGACCCTGACGCGCTTCCACGAGGCGACGACCAGATAGCTCGCCGGTACGAGGAAGCCGAAGAAGATCGGCAGGAAGCAAGCGAGCGTCGCGCCGAGCGACGCGGCACCGGAAAGCGGCTGCGGCACCGACGCGTGGTGGCGGCGCGAAGGCGCGGAGACAATGCGCCGCCGCCGCGCCCAGCGTTCGACGAGCACCAAAGCGATCACGACGGCGAGCATGACGAGCGCGATCTGCGCCGCGCCCTCGATGCTCATGCGCACCACCCAGGTCGTGTAGACCGCGACGGTCAGCGTGCGGATGCCGAGGAATTCGGAGGCGCCGATGTCGTTCAGCGCCTCCATCATGGCGAGGCTCACGCCGACCGCGATCGCCGGGCGCGCGAGCGGCACGGCGACACGCAGGAAGACGCGCAGCCGGTTCGCGCCGAGCGTCCGCGCGACTTCCAGCGTCGCCGCCGACTGCATCAGGAAGAGCGCGCGCACCGGCAGATAGACATAAGGGTAGAGCACGACGCCGAGCAGGAAGATGCAGCCCTTCAGCGAGCGTATTTCCGGAAACCACAGGTCGCGTGGCCGCGCGATGCCCAAGAGGTGCCTGAGCGTCGTCTGCACCGGACCGATCGGATGCATCACGTCGAGATAGGCGTAGGCGATGATGTAGGTCGGAACGGCGAGCGGCAGAAGCAGCGCCCAGTCGAAGATGCGCTTCCCCGGAAAGCGGAACATCGTGACGAGCCACGCCGTCCCGACGCCGATCACCGCCGTCAGGATCCCGACGCCCGCCAACAAGAGCACCGTCGTGCGGATCGCATAGGGAAGCACGTTGGCGATGAGGTTCGGCCAGACGTCGCCAGAGCTTCGCGCGGCGAAATAGACGAGGCCGCCGAGCGGCGCCATGACGACCGCAAGGGCGACCAGCGAGGCCAAGAGCCAAATGGAATCCCCCCGGAACGGCCGTGCGACGCGCCCGGCGCGGGCGCTCGAGACGATCGCCGTCATCGGGCGGAATTCATGCCCGGGAGACGGCGCGTCACATCCCCTGATCGAAGCCGACCTTGTCGACCAGCTCGCTTGCGGTGCGGCGGTGCTCGTAGATCGCGTGAAGCGGGAGCGAATCGACTTTCAGATCGCCGAACGCGGCGACGATCGGATCGAGCCTGGCCCCGGCGAGCACGGGATATTCGTAGTTGCCGCTCGCATAGACGGCCTGCGCCTCGGGCGAGACGAGGAATTCGAGCAGCTTCAGGGCATTGTCGCGGTGCGGCGCATGTTTGGCGATCGCCGCGCCGCTGATGTTGACGTGCGTGCCGGCGTGATCGGCGAAGGTCGGCATGATCACCTTGATCGCGTTCCCCCATTCCTGCTGGTCCGGGCCGCCCGTGCCGGAGCGCATGAGGCCGACGTAATAGGAGTTGCCGAGCCCGATATCGCAAATCTCGGCGAGGATATCGCGCGCCACGTCGCGGTCGCCGCCGCCGGCGGTGCGGGCGAGGTTGGCCTTCAGCGCGGTCAGGTAGTCCTCGGCCTTGGCCTCGCCGTCCTTGGCGATCATCGCGGCAAAGAGCGCGTTGTTGTAGGGGTGCTGGCCGGAGCGGATACAGACCCGGCCCTTCCACTTCGGATCGGCGAGATCCTCGTAGGTCATGGAATCCTGCGCAACCCGCTCCTTCGAGGCGTAGATCACCCGCGCGCGCATCGACATGGCGAACCAATGGCCGCCGGGATCGCGCAGCGTCGCCGGAACTGCGGCGTCGAGTACATCCGAATGGACCGCCTGCGTCAGGTCGCGCTCGACCATGTCTTCGAGCATGCCGTAGTCGACGACCATGATGACGTCGGCCGGCGAATTCTCACCCTCCGCGGCGAGGCGCTCGGCGATACCGCTCTCAACGAAGACGGCGTTCGTCTTGATGCCGGTCTCTTTGGAGAACGTGTCGAGGAGCGGCTGGATCAGCCCCGGCTCGCGCGTCGTGTAGATGTTGACCTCGTCGTCGGCCGCCGATGCGGCGCCAGCCGCGCCCGCGATCATCGCGACGAGAACGGCGCGCCCGGCAAAGGCGCTCCAGCGGATTGGCATCAGGCTCTCCCTCGAATGGGTTCAAGGCCCAGACAGGCATATGGCAATATAAGTCGACTCTTTTTCTCGTCAACTGAAACTGTAATGCGCTCAGGCATTTAGAACGATTCTAAGGCCACGTCGCGAGACCTGCTCAGCTCTTCGGCTTCAGCGTGAGAATGTAGGCGATGACGTTGCGCATCTCGTCCGGCTTCAAGATCAGATCCGGCATCTCCCGGTGCGGATTCCGCAAGATGACGAAGAGCGCCGTCGCGGTCATGCCCGGCTCGGCGGCGATGCGCTCGAAGGTCGGCGCGCTCGGATGCGGCGAAACCGTCTGATCGGGGTCGACCGCGTGGCAGATGGCGCAGAGTGAACGGGCGAATTCGTGGCCTGCCTCCGGGTCGCCGACGTCCTGCGCCCAAGCCCCGGACCCGCCGAAGAGAAAACCCACGAAAATCAGCGATATCAGGGCACGCACGGGCCACCTCAAGGCTGTGCACGCGGATGAGCGCGCAACGGCGGCAAACTCGCATCGGCCGGGACGTTCCGAATTGAGGGAGATCAAGCCAGCGCGCGAGGCCAGATCGATTGGCTTGATGGTACAGCCGCTCGGAATTGAACCGAGGACCTTCGGATCCACAATCCGACGCTCTAACCAGCTGAGCTACGGCTGCACAGATGCGCCATGTCGGCGCGGGCGGACCCTAGTTCAATCGGCCCGGCAATTTCAAGCAATGGCGGCCGTTCCGGTAAACCCACCGCCGAAGCGCCAGACGGGCGGCCGGCCGAGGCCCGCCGCCCAAGCCTTCAGTTGCTCGCCGCGGCCGGTTGCGGCCGCACCGCCCCGCCCTTCAGCGTGGGGGCGAGGATCATGATCATCTGGCGGCCTTCCAGCTTCGGCGCCGCCTCGACCTTGGCCATCTCGGTCAGGTCGTCGCGGACACGAAACAAGAGCTGCAGCCCGAGCTCCTGGTGCGCCATCTCGCGGCCACGGAAGCGCAAGGTCATCTTCACCTTGTCGCCCTCGTCGAGGAACCGGCGCGCCGCACGCATCTTCACGTCGTAGTCGTGCGTGTCGATGGAGGGGCGCATCTTGATTTCCTTGACCTCGACGGTCTTCTGCTTCTTGCGCGCCTCGGCCGCCTTCTTCTGCGCCTGGAACTTGTATTTTCCGTAGTCGAGGATCTTGACCACAGGCGGCTGCGAATTGGGGGATATTTCCACCAGGTCGAGGCCTGCGTCGTCGGCAAGCTGGCGCGCCTCTTCGGTGTCTACGATGCCGCGGTTCTGTCCTTCGGCGTCGACGAGCTGAACCTGCGGGATCCGAATCTCGTCGTTGATGCGGGGCCCCTCCTTGACGGTTGGGGCAGCACGATAGGGTCGGCGAATGGTCAGTTCTCCTTACGTTGTTGCTGACAATGATCAGATAGGCAGTGCCGATCGCGGCCGCCACCCATCGCGAAAGAATCCGGGGAAATCGTCCACAAGTCAACTCGCGCAGGGTGTTTATCGTTTCGAGAAGCTGTCAGCGCGCTCCTCGAGGAGCCGATCGTAGAGGGCGAGCGTCGCAGTCTGCATCTTCTCCGTGGCGAAATCTTGCGCATGACGACGCGCGGACGACCTGAGCGCAGGCCGCGCCTCCACCGAAAGGCCGAGCGCCGCACCGATCGCCGCAGCAAGCGACCCCGCATCGCCGGGAGGAACGAGCCAGCCGGTGCGTCCTGCCTCGGCGACGCGCGGCGGCGCGAGTACCGTTTCCCCGGTCGCGCCGATCGCGGTCGCCACCACCGGCACGCCCATCGCCGCCGCCTCGACCGCCGTCCGCCCGAACGCTTCCGCCTCGGTCGAAGCGACGACCGCGACCGCGGCAAGCGCGAAAGCCGCCGGCGTATCCTCACAGTGCCCGACGATTCTCACGCGCCCGGCCGCGCCCCGCGCCGCGATGAGGCTTTCGAGCGCACGCCGGTAGTCGTCGCGGCCCTGCGCATCGCCGGCAAGCACGACGACAAGATCGGAGCGCCCGGCGAGCGGCGGCGCCGCAAGCGCTTCGATGAGCACCCGCTGCCCCTTCCAACCGGTGAGCCGCGCAAGCTGCAGGACGACGCGTTCGCCGCCGCCGAGCCCCCAGGCACGGCGGAGCGCGGCGCGGCGCGATTCGTCGACGGCGTCCGGATCGAAGGACCTCAAGTCGACGCCGCGCGGGATGACGACGATGCGCTCCGCCGACGTCGCGTAACGCTCGCGGATCAGGTTTGCGGTGAATTCCGAATTGGCGATGACGACGTCGCCCGCCGCCATCACCGAATTGTAGAAGCGCTTCACCGGATTCGTCTCGTCATAGATGCCGTGGTACGTCGTCACGAACGGCGTGCCGGTCAGCCGGCAGGCGAAGCGCGCTGCCCAAGCCGGCGCGCGGCTTCGCACATGTACGATGTCGACCCGCTCGCGGCGTATCAGGCTTGCGAGCCTGAGCGCATTCATTGCCATGGCCGCGGGATTCTTCGATGCGACCGGGAGGCGAAGGAGAACGCCGCCCGCTTCGGCGAGGTCCATTTCGAGACGCCCGCCTTCGCTTGCGACGAGCGCGCGATCGCCGCGTGCGGCGAGCGCAGCCGCAATATCGACTGCTGACCGCTCCGCGCCGCCGGTCTGAAGCGCCGGAATGACCTGCAGCACGGTCAGCGCGCGGCGCTCTGGACTTGACGGCATTTCGGGCTTCCCGCACCTCGGTGACAGTCGCCTTAAGGAGGTATCGCCTTGGAAGGAATAGGATGAGCCGGGCGCGATTGAAACATTTGACCGTCGGGGCGGGCGACGACGGGCGCGATATCGCCGTGCTTCGGCGCAACGGCAAGGCGCCGGGCATCTTCTGGCTGGGCGGCTTCCGCTCCGACATGCTGGGGAGCAAGGCGGAGGCGCTCGATCTATGGGCAGAGGCGCAAGCCCGCGCGGCGACGCGCTTCGACTATTCGGGGCACGGCCAGTCCGGCGGACGCTTCGAGGACGGCACGATCTCCCGCTGGCTGGAAGAAGCGGAGGCGGTCTTCGACTTCGCGACGAAAGGCCCGCAGATCCTCGTCGGCTCGTCGATGGGCGGCTGGCTCGCGCTCCTTCTCGCGAAACGCCTGCGGGAGCGCGGCGAGGAAGGCCGGCTCCACGGCATGGTGCTGATCGCGCCGGCCGTCGACATGACCAAGGACCTGATGTGGGACGCGATGAGCGCCGCGGAGAAGCGGCGCATGCGCAAAGACGGCTTTCTCGCGCAAGCCTCCGAATATTCCGACGAACCGAACGTCATCACGCTGGCGCTGATCGAGGACGGGGCGAAGCATCTCTTCGGTGCGCACCCGATCGAGACGAGCTGCGCGGTCCATGTCATCCAGGGCATGCAGGACACCGACGTGCCATGGGCGCACGCGGTGAAGCTGATGGAGCATCTCGCCTTCGATGACGCCGTGCTGACGCTGGTGCGCGACGGCGATCACAGGCTGTCGCGGCCGGAAGACATCGAGCGGATGATCAAAGCCGTTGCGGCGATGGTCGAAAGCTGAGCGCGCGACTCAAAACTTGACTCTGGCTCGATATGTGTATATGCACTTATCATGCACCGGTCGACGGAATTCGACGAATGTCGCGCCTGCGTCTGCTTCGCGGTGCGCAAGGCGGCGCGCGCCGTGACCCAGCACTACGATCGCGCGCTGCGCAAAACCGGACTCCGCACCACCCAATTCAATACGCTCATCGTGCTGACGCAGACGGGGCCGCTGCCGATGGCAAGCTTGGCCGAGTTCATGGGCATGGACCGCACGTCGCTCACGCGCAACCTGCGGCCGCCGGAGCGGAAGCGGTGGATCAAGATCACGCAAAGCGACGAGGACCGCCGCGTGCGCATGGTCGCGATCACGCCGCTCGGCATCACGGCGCTGCGGAAAGCGGTGCCGGCGTGGCGCGCGGCACAGGCCAACGTCGGACCGATACTCGATCGGCTGGGCTTCAAGGCGCCCGACTGAAGCGGGGGGCAGCAGTGCGCGTTTTTGCGATGATACGTGCATATACACATAGAAGGAGACAACGATGACAATCGACGTCTTGATCGCGATCATGCTGACAGCCGCTGCCGCCGTCAGCGTTGTCGCCCTTGCCGCATCGAGCCCGTCTTTCGGGGCAACCCGGATCGGGTTCGGCCTCGTGCTTGCGGGATGGTTCTTCATTGCGGTTATCCTCGGTCTGACCGGCATCCTTGCGCCCGATCGGCTCGGGACGCCGGGCCTCGGCGTCGCCGTCGCACTCCCGGTTCTTGCCATCGCGTTTCTGACGCCGCGTTGGCCGGCGCTCCGAAATGCCGCCTTCGGGATCCCGCTTCCCGTTCTGATCGGCGTGAACGCCTTGCGCGTCCTTGGCGTGTTCTTCGTGATGCTCTACGCCGAGGGGCGGCTCCCGGCGCCGTTTGCGCCAAGCGCCGGTTGGGGCGATATCTTCGTGGGCGCGACGGCGCTGTCGGTCGCATTCCTGGCCGCGCGACGGGTGAGCGGCTGGCGTCCGCTGGCATTCATCTGGAATGTCATCGGCTTCGCCGATCTCGTGAACGCGATCAGCCTCGGCGTCATGTCGGCGACCGGCTCGCCGCTCCGGATCTTCACCGACGGCCCCGACACCAGCTTGATGATAGCGCTACCGATGTTCCTGATCCCGGGCTTCCTGGTGCCGCTGCTCATGCTGACGCATCTGGCGGTGTTTGCCAGGCTCTGGCGGGCGGACCCGGCCCGGCGCTCCGGTTCGCCAAGCGTTGCGGGCGCCCTCTAGACAAAGAGAAGCGGCGGAGCGTTTCCGCTCCGCCGCACCACTGGACTGGAGGGTCTTGTGGTTTTAGGCGAGGTAGGGCAACGCCATGACGGCGGTTGAGACGGCGGTGAGGCAGACAAAGGCCGCGGTGCGGATGGCCAGATACTTCATAATGCTCGTCTTGCTCGTCATGACACGCTCCCCGAAGTTCGTGGGGACGATGTAGGGCCCTGACCGTTTCGGCCGTGCGCCGTCACCGCCGGAAAAAGGTTTCGCCGAACCGCCGGATTGTTTCGCCGACCTGGCCGAGAGGAAACATTCGAGCCCGCTTGTGGGTTCCAGGGTCGGCCGAGGATTCGACTTTTCCGCCGTTTCGTGCCACGGAACCGACATGCCGACAGAGGTCAAAATCTGCGGGCTTTCCGAGGAGGAAAGCGTCGACTCCGCTCTTGAAGCGGGCGCCGATCTCGTCGGATTCGTGTTCTTTCCGCCAAGCCCGCGGAACATCACGCCGGAACGCGCGGCGGCGCTTGCAAAGCGCGCGCGCGGCAAGGCTGAGATCGTCGCGCTCACGGTCGATGCCGACGACCGCCTTTTCACGGCGATCGCCGAGGCGCTCCGCCCCGATTTCCTGCAGCTTCACGGGCGCGAGACGCCGGAGCGCGCTGCGGCGGTCAACGCGCTGACCGGCATCGCCGTCATGAAGGCGCTGCTCGTCGCGACCCGCGCCGACCTGAAAGCAGCCGGACACTATTCCGCCGCCGCGCGCTTCCTGATCGACGCCAAGCCGCCAAAGGATGCGACGCGACCGGGCGGCAACGCCGTCGCCTTCGACTGGGGAATCCTCGCCGGCTTTGCGCCCGCGCGGCCCTGGCTCCTCGCCGGCGGCCTCGATCCGAACAATGTCGCCGCCGCGCTCAGGCAGACCGGCGCGCCGGGCGTCGACGTCTCCTCGGGCGTCGAAAGCGCGCCGGGCAAGAAGAGCCCGGAGCTGATCCGCGCCTTCGTCCGTGCCGTGCGCGAACACGACCAGGCTACGCAGGCGAGCGGTCGCCCGGCGCAGCGACTCGCCGGTTGACGGGAGCTCTCGGATGAACGTTCCGCAGCCCAACACCTATCGCTCCGGCCCCGACGAGCGCGGTCGCTTCGGCCTCTACGGCGGGCGCTTCGTCGCCGAGACGTTGATGCCGCTCGTCCTGGAGCTGGAGAAAGCCTACGAGGACGCGAAGAACGACCCGGCGTTCGAGAAGGAGCTGACCGACCTTGGCACCCACTACACCGGGCGGCCGAGCCCGCTCTATTTCGCCGAGCGACTGACGGAGCATCTTCGCACCGTGGCAGCGGCGTCGGGCCGTAGCGGCGGAGCAAAAATCTACTTCAAGCGCGACGAGCTGAACCACACCGGCAGCCACAAGATCAACAACTGCCTCGGCCAGATCCTGCTCGCGCGCCGCATGGGCAAGACCCGCATCATCGCGGAAACCGGCGCCGGGCAGCACGGCGTCGCCGCCGCCACGGTGTGCGCGCGCTTCGGCCATCCCTGCATCGTCTACATGGGCGCGACCGACATCGAGCGGCAGAAGCCAAACGTCTTCCGCATGAAGCTCCTCGGCGCCGAGGTCATTCCCGTCACCTCCGGCGCCGGCACGCTGAAGGACGCGCTGAACGAGGCGCTCCGCGACTGGGTCGCGAACGTCGAGACCACCTACTACATCATCGGCACGGCGGCCGGCCCGCATCCCTACCCGGCGATGGTGCGCGACTTCCAGTCGGTGATCGGCAACGAGGTGCGCGAGCAGATCATGGCCGCCGAGGGCCGCCTCCCCGACGCGCTCGTCGCCGCGATCGGCGGCGGCTCAAACGCGATAGGCCTCTTCCATCCCTTCCTCGACGACCGCGAGATCGCGATCTACGGCGTGGAGGCGGGCGGGCATGGACTCGATGTGGAGAACGGCCACGCCGCCTCGATGACAGGCGGGTCGCCCGGCGTGCTCCACGGCAACCGCACCTATCTTCTTCAAGATGGCGACGGGCAGATCCTGGAAGGCCACTCGATCTCCGCCGGGCTCGACTATCCGGGCGTCGGGCCGGAGCATTCATGGCTGAAGGATACCGGCCGCGTGACCTATGTTCCGGCGACGGACGCTGAGGCGCTCAACGCGTTCCAGCTCTGCACCAAGCTCGAAGGCATCATCCCGGCGCTTGAGCCAGCACACGCGCTCGCACACGTGATCAAGCTCGCGCCGGAGATGCGCCAAGATCAGATCATCGTCATGAACATGTGCGGCCGCGGCGACAAGGACGTGTTCACGGTGGGGAAGATTCTCGGGTTCGAGCTCTAACGCGACGGCTTCCCTAGAACCACACGTCCTTCACGCATTTTCCGTCACGCGGCAGATCCTCGAATTTGCCGAGGCCATCGAAATGATCGATGAGCAAGGAGCCGACTTGATCGGGATCGTCGGCCAGACGCACGTTGACGGCGACGCGCCGGCGGCCGTCTTCCCCGGGCGAGGTCGCGCGCCAGAAGGCGACGCAGCCGCAAGCCGGACAGAAGTGAAAGCCGAGATTCGCGCGGCCGCGGGTATAGGCTTCGGTCGCGCCAATGACCGCGATCTCTTCGCCCTCGTAGCCGTATGCCCACAAGACGCCGTAGCGGCGGCAGGCCGAGCAGTTGCATGCGGTGACGCTTTCAAGCGGGCCTTCGAAGCGCCACCGCACTGTACCGCATAGACAGGATCCCTCGATCATTCCGCCTCGGCGCAATGGACTGACGGGCGAGGCGCCGGTCACTCGAAAGTAATGCGGCCCTCGACCTTGGCGTCGACCTTGCCCGCCGCGGCGATGTAGTCGATGACGTCGCTCGCCATCAGCTTGCCGCCGCGCGCGCCGATCAGGACCTTGCCGACGGCAAGCGCCGTGTAGCCGTCGCCGCCGTTCATCATGAAGTCGTTCGTCGCCACTTGATAGGTCGCCGCCGGATCGAGCGGCTTGTCGCCGACCATCACCGAGACGACGCGGCTTCCCGCCGGCTGCTTGAGGTCGGCGACGACCTTCAACCCGGAGACCTGCGGGAACCGACCGGCTCCGTCTTCGACCTGGCTGAAGCCGTTCTCCAAGGCGTCGTGCAACTGCTGTCCGGTGATCTCGGTCAGCACGGTGACGTTGCCGAACGGCAGCTCGGTCAGGATGTCCCGGCGCGTCAGCACCGTTCCGGGGTCGTATTGCCGGTCGGCGCGGATGCCACCGCCATTGGTGATCGCAACGTCGGCCTTGGTGGCGGCGCGCATGGCGTCGGCGATCAGGTCGCCGATCGCCGATTCCTCGCTCCGCACGACGTTGCGGCGCGAGTTTAGCGGGCCGACGCTCGTGCCGACCTCGACGTTCAGGCTCTCATCGAGCTTCGCCTTGAAATCATCAACGAGCTTCTGCGTTTCAGGGTCCGGCGTGACGAACTTGGTGTTGATGAAGCGGAAGGAGGGCTCCCAGGAAATGGAGCGCTTGCCGTCCTTCTCGGTGATGTCGACCGTCAGGTCGAGGGGGGCGAGGTACTTCGCTTCCGTCGACGTCTCGACATAGGCGGTGATGCCGTCATAGCCGGTCATGTAGTCGTGGTCGTCGCCCGACATGATCACGTCGAAGGCGTGGCTCCCCATGATGGCGCGGTCATAGGCGTGGTCGCCCTGGATCACGCCGATGACGAGGTCGGCGCCGGCGGCGCGCGCCGCCTTCGCGCCTTCGACCGCGGACTGGACCGTGAAGCCGAACTTCCAGTCGCCTGGGCTCGACACTTCCGGCGTCGTGTCCTGCGCGACCGGAACAAGCGCGACCTTGAGACCCGCGATCTCCTTGACCATGGTGCCGCCGAGGCCGTCGATCGACGAACCGTCGGCGTGCGTGACGTTGATCGCAGCCCAGGGATATTTCGACATCTTCACCTTGTCGAGAAAGTTGTCCGGGCCGAAATCGAATTCGTGATTGCCCGGCACGGCGATGTCGAACGGCACGAGATTGGTGAGCTCAATCGTGTTCGCGCCCTTGTCGAGGCCCGACAGGAGCGACGGCGACAGCATGTCTCCGTCGAAAACATAAAGCGTGTTCGGGTTCGCCGCCTTCTCGGCCTTGGCGACGGCATTCAGGCGGGCGAAGCCGCCTGAATCCTTGGCGCCGGCGAAATTATAGATGTCGCCGACGCCAAGAATGGTCAGCTTCACGGTCTCGGCCTGCACCGGCGAAAGGGCCAAGGCGCCGAAAGCGGCCGCTCCGGCAACGATGGCGGCAATCCTGCTGAGGCGTTCGGACATTTCAGATCTCCTCACGGCGAGAATTCGTCACTAAGCGGAATTGTGGTCACTTTTATCACAACCGGAAACCCCATCCGAGCAACCGACGCGACGGCAGCCATGAAAAAGCCGCGGCACGAGTCGCCTTTTCCGGCCATGCGGGAGTGTGATACCGACACCTATGACCCGTATCGATCAGCGTTTCGCCGAGCTCAAAAAGGCCGCGCGGCCGGGGCTGGTGACCTTCCTCACCGCCGGCGACCCGGACTATGACACGTCGCTCAAGATCCTGAAGGTGCTGCCGGCGGCGGGCGCCGACGTCATCGAGGTCGGCATGCCGTTCTCCGATCCGATGGCGGACGGGCCGGCGATCCAGGCGGCCGGGCAGCGCGCGCTCCACGCCGGGCAGACGATGGTGAAGACGCTCAAGATGGTGCGCGCCTTCCGCGAAGGGGATAACGACACGCCGATCGTGCTGATGGGCTACTACAACCCGATCTACATCTACGGAAACGAGCGCTTCCTCGCCGACGCCAAGGCGTCCGGCGTCGACGGCTTGATCATCGTCGATCTGCCGCCGGAGGAGGATGAGGAGCTTTGTCTGCCGGCGATGAAAGCCGGGCTGAACTTCATCCGCCTGGCGACACCGACCACCGACGACAAGCGGCTGCCGGCGGTGCTCAGGAACACATCCGGCTTCGTCTATTATGTTTCGATAGCCGGCATAACAGGCACCAAGTCGCCGGACCGGATTCGTGTCGCCGAGGCGGTTGACCGGATCAAGCGGCATACCGATCTACCGGTTGCGGTCGGCTTCGGCGTAAATACGCCGGAGCAGGCGGCCGCGATCGGCCGCAACGCCGACGGCGTGGTGGTCGGGTCCGCGCTGGTCAGAGCGGTCGAAAAAAGCCTCGGCGCGGGGAGCCGCGCGACGGCGAACACTGTTGGCGCCGTGACCGACCTTGTGGCGGCGCTTGCGCAGGGCGTGCGCGCCTCCCGCCTGATGGCGGCGGAATAGAGGATTTTAGATTGGCAAACTGGATCGAAAACGTCGTCCGCCCGCGCATCCGTTCGCTGCTGTCGAAGCGCGAGACGGCGGAGAACCTTTGGGTCAAGTGCCCGGAGACGGGCCAGATGGTCTTTCACAAGGACCTCGAGGCGAACCAGTTCGTCTTCCCGAACTCCGGCTATCATCAGCGCATCGACGCGCGCACGCGGCTCCGCCTCTTCTTCGACGACGCCACCTGGGAGATGCTGCCGTCCCCTTCGGTTCCGATCGACCCGCTGCGCTTCCGCGACGAGCGCCGCTACACCGAGCGGCTGAAAGCGGCGAAGGCGAAGACCGGGCTCGACGACGCAGTGATGCTCGGCGTCGGCACCGTCGACGGCGTGCCGCTCGTCGCCGCCGTGCAGGATTTCGACTTCATGGGCGGCTCGCTCGGCATGGCGGCCGCCGAGGCGATCATCGCTGCCGCCAAAGCGGCGGTCGACCGCCATCACCCGCTCGTGCTCTTCGCCGCCTCGGGCGGCGCGCGCATGCAGGAAGGCATCCTCTCGCTGATGCAGCTTCCGCGCACCACGATCGCGATCGACCAGGTCAAGGAGGCAGGGCTTCCCTACGTTGTCATCCTCACCAACCCGACGACCGGCGGCGTCACCGCCTCCTACGCAATGCTCGGCGACGTGCATCTCGCCGAACCCGGCGCGCTCGTCGGCTTCGCCGGCCCGCGCGTCATCGAGCAGACGCTGCGCGAGAAGCTTCCGGACGGCTTCCAGCGTTCCGAATATCTGCTCGACCACGGCATGGTCGACATCGTCGTGCATCGCCACAAGCTCAGAGAGACCGTCGCTCGCCTCTGCCGGCTGATGATGAAGCTGCCGCCTCCCAACCATCCGCCGCTCGAGCACGGCGCGGGCAACGGCGGCCTGAATGGCGGAGGCTACGGGGGAGGCAACGGCGCGGCCGGAGTGCCGGAGGTCGCGCCTCCGAGAGCGGATCAAGCGCCCGCCGCCACAAACTAATCGAATGTCGCAACTTACGACGCTGCTGGAGGTGCTCGGCACGCTCCATCCGCGAAAGATCGACCTGTCGCTTGGGCGGATCGAGCGGCTGCTCGACCGTCTCGGCCGGCCGCAGGACCACCTGCCGCCGGTCATCCATGTCGCCGGAACGAACGGCAAGGGCTCGACCATCGCATTCCTGCGCGCCGCGCTCGAAGCCGCCGGCAACAAGGTGCACGTCTATACGTCGCCGCATCTCGTCCACTTCAACGAGCGGGTGCGGATCGGGAAGGACGGCGGCGGACGCCTCGCCGACGATCAGATGCTGATCGCCGCGATCCATGAGGTGCTCAACGCGAACGGCCAAGAGCCGATCACCTTCTTCGAGGTGACGACCGCCGTCGCCTTCCATCTCTACGCCTCGCACCCGGCCGATTATTGCCTGCTTGAGGTCGGGCTCGGCGGACGCTTCGATGCGACCAACGTCATCGAGCATCCGCTTGCGGCGGTGCTCGCGTCGATCAGTCACGACCACATGGAATTCCTCGGCACCGACCTCGCCGGGATCGCGGCGGAGAAGGCGGGCATCTTGAAGCGTGGCGCACCGGGGATCGTGGCGCCGCAGAACCAGCACGCGTTGGCGATGATCGAGGTTGAGGCGAAGGCCGACGGCGCGCCGCTCTTCCGGCATGGAACGGAATACATGGCGCACGCGGAGCGCGGCCGCCTCGTCTACCAGGACGAGGACGGCCTGCTCGATCTGCCGCTGCCGCGGCTCGCCGGCGCGCATCAGGTAGAGAATGCCGGGCTCGCGGTCGCGGCGCTCCGTGCGTCGGGCATCAGGCTTCCGGTGTCGGCGATCGAGACCGGGCTCGCCACCGCCGACTGGCCCGCGCGCATGCAGCGGCTCCGCTCCGGTCCGTTGGTGGAGCTTGCGCCGGAGGGCTCGGACATCTGGCTCGACGGCGGGCACAATCCGGCTGCCAGCGCGGTGATCGCGCAGGCTTTCGCGGAGATCGAGGATCGCGATCCGCGTCCACTCGTGCTCATCGCCGGGCTGCTCACGACGAAGGACCCGGCGGGGTTCTTCCGTCCCTTCGCAAGCCTCGTCCGGCACGCGATGACGGTGCCCGTGCCGGGAAGCGAAGCAGGCTTCGAGCCCGGTACGCTCGCGGAGATCGCCATGGCATCGGACGTGCCGGCGCGGCCCTTCAGGGATGTCGCCACGGCGCTGAGGACGATCCGCGCTGAGCAGGGCGAGGAGAAGCCGCCACGCATCCTGATCTGCGGATCGCTTTATCTCGCGGGCGACGTGCTCAGAGAGAACGGCCCGCTGCCGGAGTGAGGCATACAACCGTCGTCGTCGCCGGGGCCTGACCGGGCGATCCGTTCCGAAACGGGCGCGCTTCGGGGGCGCAACGGAACGGATGCCCGGATCAAGTCCCGGGCATGACGGCATCAACGTGGTCGGAGGAAGAAAGCGATCCGGTGCAGCGCGTCTAGGCCGCGGCGTTCTGGATCCACTTCTGCAGGTCGCTCTTCGGGCCGGCGCCGACCTTCATGTCGACCGGCTCGCCGTTCTTGAAGAGGATCAGGGTCGGGATCGAGCGCACGCCGTACTTGATCGTGGTCTGCTGGTTCTCGTCGATGTTGAGCTTGACGATCTTGACCTTGCCGTTGAGCTCGCCCGAAAGCTCCTCGAGATGCGGTGCGATCATCTTGCAGGGGCCGCACCACTCCGCCCAGAAATCCACGACGACCGGCTCTTTCGAGGCGAGGACGTCGTCGGCGAAGTTGCTGTCGGTTACGGCGGTCGTCATGATTGTCTCCTGAAGGACTCGTTGACCGGAAGGTAAGAAGCCGACCCTCCCCGGTCAAGGAAACGGATTGCCGCGGATTTCGAGCCTTTCCAGCGCCTGTTCCATCATCGCGGGCGGAATTGGCATGACCTTCGGGCCGCCCTCCGAGCCGGCGGTGAAGACGAGGGTCGCCGAGACCGCGAGACCGGGCTCCATGTCCATCAGAAGCCGGCGGTAGAGAGCCATCTGGAGGACATAAGCCGGGATCTCGGCCGGCGCGGCGGGGATTTTCCGGTCGGTCTTGAAGTCGATGAGGTGCCAGCCCGCAGCGTCGCGAAGCAGCCGGTCGATCCGCCCGCTGACGGCGTAACGGCCCTTTTCGGTCGGAAGTTCGCCAACGATCGCGACCTCGGCGCGGCTTCCCGGCCCGAAGAATTGTCCGAGGACCGGATCGGCGAGAGCGGCTTCCGCCTCGCGCCGGATTGTCTCGGCAAGCGCCGGATCGCCGGCAAGCTCGCCCGCCAGAAGCCGCTCGGCGGCGCGCGTGCGCTCCGAGGCCGCCACACGGGGCAGCATCTCGAGGAGCAGATGCACGAGGCGTCCGCGCAGCCGCCCGACGTCGCCCGGCGCCGCGCCTTCCGCGTCTGCAACCGCGGGAAGCGGATCGGGCTCGGCGAGCGCACCGGAAGGCCGGAGCGGCTCCGGGGCGGGTTTCGGCGGCGCGACATTTGTTGTCAGCCATGCGGGAAGCTCCGGATGCGCCTCCTCGACGCGCGCACCCTCGTCCGTCGGCGCGAGCGGCGGGCGCGCCGGCTGCGGCCATTGATAGGACGCCGCGAGCTCGCCGTCTTCGTCGCGCTCGACATTCTTCGGAAGGAGCGCTCCAGCGACAATCGTGTACCAGCATCGCGGTGGCTCCTTCAGGAGCCTGACACCGGCGACGTAGAGCACGTCGCGCGCCCGCGTCATTGCAACATAGAGCAGGCGCAGATATTCGCTCTCCGTCTCGCGGTCTTCGCGTGCGTCGGCGTCGCGTTGCAGCCCGGGAGCCTCCACCGCCACGCGCCTCCACATGAAGGCCGGATCGTCGCGGTCCTTGCCGATGTCGACGAGCGTCTTGCGCAGCTGCGGAACGACCGCCGCTCCCCCGGTATCCGCCAGGAACACGACGTCGGCCTCCAGCCCCTTGGCGCCATGCACGGTCATCACGCGCACACCGGTCGCCGCCTCATCCGTCTCGCGCTTGATATCGCTCTCGTTGGCACGGATGAAGCGCACGAAACCCTGCAGCGACGGCGGCTCTGTCTGCTCGTAGGCGAGCGCCTGACTCAGAAACGTGTCGAGCACGTCGTCGGCTTCGCCGCCAAGCCGCGCCCTGAATCGCTGCCGTCCCCCCTCCGGCCCGAGCAGCGTCGCGAAGAAGCGGAATGGCGTGATCTGGTCGGCCATCCCGCGCCAGCGGCGAAGAGCATCGGCAGCGAAACGGAGGAGGAGATCATCGGTGTCGCGCAACGCGCGCCAGAGACTGCTCCGCCGTTCGGCGGCAAGCCGCATCAACGCTTCTTCGTTGATGCCGAGGAGTGGGCTCTTCAAAAGAGCTGCGAGCTGCAGGTCGTCCTCCGGCAGGAGCATCACGTCGGCGAGTGCAAGAAGATCGAGTACGGCGATGTGCGTGGAGACCGGGATGCGGTCGGCGCCGGCCGTCACAATCCGCCGCGTGCGAAGCGCCCGATTCATCGCCGCCGCGAAGGCATCGCGCCGGCGGACGAGGATCAGAATCTCGCCGTCGCGCAGACGCTTGCCGGACGGGAGCAGCATGCCCCTGATCCGAAGAATCTCGTCGGCGATCCGCTCGGCCAGCTCCGTCTCGGCGGCGCTCGGTGCCGTGTAAGGTTCGGTCCAATCCTCAGGCTCTTCCTTCTTCTTCCGCGCGACGCGCGGCAAGAGCACCACGTGGCCGGGCTCGGCGGCCCGATGAGATGCGTGTGCCGTGTAGGTCGACGCGGTGATCTCGCCAGCGAGGCTCTCGTCGAACACCGTGTCGACCGCCTGCAGCACCTCCTGCGTCGAGCGGAACGAAAGGTAGAGCGGCCGCGCGACGAAGGACGCCTCTGCGTCCTCGATGCGCCTCTGAAAGAAGCGCTCCATCTCGACCAGCATCGCCGGGACCGCGCCCTGAAAGCGGAAGATCGACTGCTTGTCGTCGCCGACCGCGAAGATCGTGCGCGGTGCGCGGGCGGCGCCCTCGCCCGAGAAAAAATCCTCGGCGATCGCCTTCACCACCATCCACTGGTTGGGGCTCGTGTCCTGCGCCTCGTCGACCAGGATGTGCTCCACCCGCCGATCGAGCTTGTAGAGCACCCATTGCGCGGCGTCGGAGCGCGAGAGAAGGTTGCGCGTCTTGGAGATGAGGTCGGGGAAGTCGAGCGCGCCCGCCCGCCGCTTGGCGCGCTGATAGGACTGGATGATGGCATCGCCGACGGTGAGAAGCGCCGCTGTCGCGTCAAAGGCGCGGACGAGATCGCGCCGCTGCACAAGCGTGAGCAGCCGCTCGGCTTCGGCGGCGAAGTCGGTTTCGAGCGAAGCGCGCGTCCTGCGCGCCTCGGCGCTGAATCTACGCGAGACGGCGCGAACCTTGAGCTCACTCGTACCGGTGAAAAAGAAGGCCAGGCGTGCGCCCGCCTCGCGCGCGTGACCCTCGGCGCCCAGGATTGCGTCGAGAGCGGTAACGGCATCGCGGTCGCTTGCATTTGTCGCGCCGCTCAGCATGGCGCGATGCTTACGGCAGGCTTCGCGGCTCCAATTCGGCGCATCGCACATGGCGCGGCAGACGGAATCTTCGGTCTCGACCGGATCAAGCCCCAATCGACCTCTCAGATCGGCGAGCACATCATCGAGATTGCCGGCTTCAGCGACCGGCGCAGCATTCTCGATCCAGCGGCGAAGATCGTCGCGCTTGGCGATCAGCGCATCGAGCGCCCCGCCGATCTGCTGGTCTCCCGCCTTTTCCGCCAGCGCACGCACGGCCCGGCCGAGCGGCGAATCGGGCATCGCAGCCGAGTCGTTCATCGCTTCGGCGCGCGCCGCGGCAAGCGCCGCCGCTGCCGCCGATTCGTCCATCACGCTGAACTGCCCCGGCACGTTCGCCTCGAACGGGAACGCGTGCAGCAGACGTTCGCAGAACGCGTGGATCGTCTGGATCTTCAGCCCGCCGGGCGTCTCCAGTGCCTTGGCGAAAAGCCGCCGCGCCTGCCGCACGTCCTCATCGGTCGCCGCGCGGTCTTCGAGCGCGGCGATTTCTGCCGCGAGGTTTGCATGCTCGAGCCGTGTCCATTCGCCGAGCTTCTCGAAGACGCGGCGGGACATCTCCGCCGCCGCAACCTTGGTGAAGGTCAGACAGAGGATCGCGGCCGGCTCGACGCCGGAAAGGAGGAGTCGGATCACCCGCTGCGTCAGCACGTGCGTCTTGCCCGCGCCGGCGTTGGCGATCACCCAGGCCGAAGATTTCGGGTCGGATGCATCGCGCTGATGCGCGCGCGTGCGATCAAGGTCCGCCGCCGCGCTCATTCCTCGTCTTCCTGATCGGTCGCAACCCATTCGGAGATGCGGGCGAGATGGTCGTAGTCGCCGACATAAGTCCGGCGCGGCTTTGGTATCTTGTTGGAGAGATATTCGGCGGCAGGCGAAGCGAAGTAGGCGACGAGGGCGGCGAGGCGCCGCTCCGTGACCTCGAGCGTCTCGGTGAGCTCGCTCGCGTTGCCCCGCTTGGACGAGGTGAGGTCTTTCTGTTCGCCGCCCTCCCCTCTGCCGTTCAGCCGATAGTAGACGATGCGAACCGGCTCCGCCGGAGCGATGCCCTCGAAGCCCCCGGCGCGAGCGATCAAGCCTTCGAGCGGAAGCTGCGGCGAGAGCGAGCGAACCTCCTTGAAGCTCGGCGGCGACCCGGTCTTATAATCGATGATCCCAAGGCCGCCGCCGGCGAGCACGTCGAGCCGGTCGGCGCGGGCGGTCAGCTTGAACTCGGGCGTGACGGCGATCTCGCCGACCCGCTCGACGCGGCGCTCGTCGATGTCCGTCCATTCGGACTCGGCGCGGATGAACCAGCGCGCAATCTTCTCGAAGCGCGGCCACCAGAGCGCGAAGACCTCGGGAAAGTCGGAATATTTTTCGAAAGCCTCATGGCCGATTGCGAGCAGATGCTTCAGTGCCTCCCCGTCGAAGGGCCCCCGCGGCAGATCGCGAACGAGCTCTTCCAAAATATTGTGGACGAGCGTTCCGCGCTCGGCGGCGTCGGGCAGTTTCCCGAGCGGCTCGAAGGGCCGGAGCCTCAGGACCTCGCGCGCGTAGATCGCGTAGGGATCGCGGATCAGCGTCTCAATGCGGGTGACTGAAAGTTGCTTCGGCCTGAGCGCTACGGGCGGCGACGGCCGCGGGCGTGTCGGCGGATCGAAGGCGTTCGGCGCGTCGAGCGTACGCGCCCACGCGAGAACCCGGGCACCCCGCTTCCGCATCTCTCCGGCAAGCTCGGTCCCCGCATGGGCGGTGACCCGCTGAAGCCAGCGCGAGGCGACTTTCGGCGCTCCATCTTCGCGGTCGGCGCGCGTGAGCCAAACCTCGGGGGTCCCGAGCGCCTGCGCGAAATCATGCGCGGCGAGGCCGATGCGACGCTCCGGCGGCTCAAGGTCGAGCGCCGCGCGCATCGGCCGCGAAAGCAGCGGATCGAGCCGCGTCTGCGCCGGCCATGTGCCTTCGTTCAGACCCCCGAGCACGACCTTGTCGACGCTTTGGAGCCGTGCTTCGAGCGCACCCCAGATGTGGATGCGCGGATCGACGCCGCCGCGACGGCGCACCGCGATGCGCTCGATCAGCGCAGCGAAGAGCGCGGGATATTCCCGTGGCGCGATCGAGGGGCCCGCGGCAGCGCTCGCCTGAAGCTCCTCGAAGATTCCGGCCAGCGCCTCGCCGGCCTCGTCAGCGAAGAGCGCGGTCCGCCCCTTCGCGTCACCCGCGACCGCATGGATTGATTCCAAATGCAACTCGACCAGAGTCTCAAGCGGGACGCTGCCATCGGCTGCGATCAACGCTTCGAGCGGCGCAAGCGCCTTCTCAACGCGGGACGCGAGGTCCTCGGCCGAATCCCAAGCCGTCCGGGAGAGCGTGCGCGCGGCATAGGTGACGTCGACGCCCTCTTCGGCTTCGGCGCCGAGCTTTGCTGCGTGGCGGAGCGAGATCGCGCGGCGGAGCGCCGCCAGTCCGGGCCGCAGGCGCGGACCACGCAGCCCCGCACGCTCAAGGCTTCGCGCGGCGCCGCGCGCTGCGGTCGGGTCGAGACCGAAGGCAGCCAGCGGATGCTTCAAGAGCGCCAGCAGCAACTCCGCTTCCGCGCCGCCCAAGGCCGCTTCGGCGACGAGCCGCGCAAAGATGCCGGGCGCCGTGCGGCCCAGCGGCCGGCCGGCGGAATCGTCGACGTCGACCCCCCAACGCCGGAGCTCGACCGCGACGCGGCGCGCGAGGCCGCGGTCGGGGGTGACGAGCGCGGCCACGGCATCCTTCGATTCCGCGGCTTCGCGGAGGAGAACCGCGACCGCCAGCGCCTCCTCGCGCTCGTTCGCCGCTTCGACAATGCCGATCCGCGCGACCGCCTCGCGTTTTGCCGCAAGCGGCAAAGCGGCGGCGCCGCTCCAATGCTCCGTGGTGCTCGCCGGCCGCATCGCTTCGGATGCGAAACGAGCCCGCGATTGCGCGGCGATTGATGGCTCTGAGAGCGAGGCGACAGCGTCCCGCCAGAGGCCAAGACTCGCGAGCAGCACCTTCAAGCCGAACTGCGGATGGCCGGCTCCCGCCGGCTCGCGCTCGCTGACATCGATCGCCTCCCAGGCCTCGGCGTCAAGATCCTGGTCGAGCCCCGGCAGCACGACGGCACCGTTAGGAAGATGCGCGATCGCCTTGAGCAATTCCGCCGTCGCCGGGACGGAGCCGGTCGAGCCGGCGGCGATGACCGGCGACGGCGAGCCGTCGCGCATAAGGCGCGTGGCCTCCGCGCGGATGATCATGTCGCGGCGCTGCCCCGGATCGATCAGCCCGCATTCGGCGAGACGCGCCGGCCAGAACTCCGTCGCGATCCGCAGGAACTCCAGCGTGATCTTCCAATAATCCGCGAGGTCGGACGGCGCAGCGTCGAGCAGCCCGCGCCATGCCGCGGGCTCAACGCCCACCTGATCGATGAGCGCGCCGAGCGCAGCGGCAAGCCGCGCCGCGTCGGCGGGCGAAGCCGGCACAACAAGCTCTTCGTCGGGGAAGCCGGCGTTGCTTCTCGCCACCGCGCCCGACCAGGCGAGGACGAGCTCCGTAAGCACAAGCTGCCGCTCCATCGCAGGGACGGCGGGCGGGATGTCGGCGGCAGCCGTATCGAGAAGGCCGAGCTCGTCCTCGTCGATGTCGCCGAGCGTGCGGATGCGGGGAAGGAGGAGCGGCCGTCCGAGATGCGCGAGGAAGCGCTCGCGGATGGCCCGCGCGGCGCGCCGCGTCGGCAGATAGAGCGTCAGGTCCGCGAGTGCGAAGGGCTCGCCAGCGTCAAAGCCGGCGATGAGCCTGCCATCAAGAAGCGCCGCGACCAGCGTGTCGAGGAAGGGCGCGCCGGGCGGGATCGTGAAGACATTCTGCCGCTCCATTCGTCCCGCCTCAGGCGGCGCTCGCCGCGATAGCCGCCTCCGCCGGCGCGATCGCCGAAGGCGTCTCGACATTGATCCAAAGCCCATCGAGGCGGACGCCGAAGAGCCGGCCCGCCGCGATCGCCCGATCGAAGAGGATATTCAGCGAGAAGGCGCCATCGGGCGCGGCATCGAAGAGGCGCGGCGCGAGGATCGCGGCCCCGGCGTAGACGAAGGGGGCAACCGATCGCTCGGCCCGCCGCGACAGCCGACCCTCCTTGTCCTGTAAGAAGTCGCCGCGGCCGGAGTAGCCGACGGCATAGACGGTCGAGGCGAGAAGCAGGAGAGCGTCCATGCCGCCATCGTCCCAAGCGCCGGCCAGCCAGCGAAGATTCGGGCGCACGCCTTCGATCCAGAAGGAATCGGAGTTCCGAAGCAGGAAGGGCTTTTCGCCGAGGAGCGGCAATGCCCGCTTGATGCCGCCGCCGGTCTCAAGCCGCGCGCCGCGCTCGTCGGAGATCGCGATTTTCGGCCGGCTTCGCGCTTTCAGATGCGCTTCGATCTTGTCGGCGAGGTGGTGGACGTTGACGACGGCCTTCTCGATGCCGGCCGACGCGAGGCCGTCGAGACAATGATCGATCAGCGCGCGGTCGCCGATCCTGACGAGCGGCTTTGGAAGCGTCGCCGAGATAGGCCGCATGCGCTTCCCCTCGCCCGCGGCGAGCACCATCGCCGTCTTCGGCGCCAACTCCGGCAAGGCCATCCGATCCGCTCCGCCCGTTCAGAGAAGGGGCTCATACCAGAGCCGCATGTCGGAAAGAACCGGATCGGAGAGATTGCGGCGAATGAGCGCTTTCAGCCGCGCGCGATGCCGCTGATAGCCGGGTTTTCCCTCGACAAGCGCAAGCCGCGTGAAAATGCCGAGGACCTTGGTCGCGCGCTGCAAAGCCAGGATCGCGTAGGCCGTGGCAAAGGATCTCTCGTCGAAGGCCGGATCGCGGGCCCGCCGCCCCTGGACATAGCGGACCTTCAGCCGCGCCTCGTCCTCCTCGCCGAGATTGACGCGCGCATCCTGGGCAAGCGAGGCGACGTCATAGGCCGGGTGGCCGATCAGCGCGTCCTGGAAGTCGATGACGCCGACCCGGGCGATGCCGAACTCGCCCGCCTGCCAGAGGATGTTGGGCGAATGGAAATCGCGCATGACCCAGGTCGAGGTCGCATCAACCTTTTCCAGGAGGCGCGACCAGTCGGCGAGAAATTCGCCGCGACGCTCCGGCGGGAACGCGACCTCGCCGCCTTTGCCCCCGAACCAGTCGGGAAAGAGCGACACCTCGACCAGGAATGCGCCCGGATCGTAGCGCGGAAGCAGGTAGCGCTCGCCGCCCGGAAGAGCCGCCTCCTCCGGCCAGGGGCGGCCGTGCATATAGGCGAGAAGGTCGATCGCCGCCTCGTATCGCTCCATGATCGGCGCGCCGGTTGCGTCGACGACGCCTTCGTCGCCGAGGTCCTCCACGAGAAGCAGCCCGGCCCCCATGTCGGCGGCGCGGATCTCGGGCGCACGAATCCCCGCACGCCGGAGCGCGAGATCAATCGCCACGAACGGGCGGACGTCGAGCGAACGGTGCGCGACACTGTCATAGGAGTGGCCGTCATAGATCGCAGAGCCCTCGCTCCGCGCCGGCGCGTTCATGAGGATCGCGGTTTGGCCGGAAGAAACAATGCGCTCGAAGGCGCGGGTGGACGCGTCTCCGGCGAGCGGGACGCGCGCGGCGCCGCGCAGGCCGCCCTCGTCGAGGAAGGCGCGGATGCGCGCGGTGCGGGCAAGCCGCGCCGGCCAGCTGCCATGCGCGGCGATCTCGACGCGCCGTCCTTCGCCGTCGATCTCAAGGCTGAGATCAAGTCGGTCGGCGCTCAGGCCCGCGGGCAATTGCTCCGGCCATTCGACCAGAAGCGCGCCTTCCGCGATCGCATCCTCAAGGCCGATCTCCTCGCGCTCGGTCGCGTCGCCGAGCCGGTAGAGATCGACGTGAACGACCTTCAAGCGCGGGAAGACATGATCGAGCCTGAGCGGGAAGGTCGGGCTCTGGACTTCGAGGGCCGGATTTCCTGAAAGCGCACGGAGAAGCGCACGGGCGAAGGCGGTCTTGCCGGCCCCAAGCCCACCGGAAAGCGCGACAAGATCGCCGGCTTTCAGGACGGCCGCCACGTCCTCCGCAAGCCGCGCGGTGGCGGCCTCGTCGGGAAGGCGAAGGCTCGCGCGGACTGCGCCTGAAGCCTCCGCGCGCGCCGCGGGCATCGGCTACGCTGCGGCGACGGCGGCAGCGGCGGGCGCGACTGGAAGGCGCACGGTCACGATCGTCCCCTTGCCCTCCTCGGAGCGAATATCGACGTCGCCGCCGTGGAGCTCCACCAGGCTCTTCACCACCGAAAGCGCGACACCCGCGCCGCTCCGCCGGCCGGGCGGCGCAAAGCCCTCGAAGCGCTCGAAAACACGCGGCAGCATCTCCTTCGGGATGCCGACGCCGTCATCCTCGACGGTGAAGACGACGTTGTCGCCCTCCCTGGCCGCCATGACACGGATGCGGCCGCCGGCATTGGAGAACTTGATGGCGTTCGACACGAGGTTGAAGAGGATCTGGCGGACGCGCTGCGGGTCGACGTGGAAGCTGCCGATGTCGGCGGGAATGTTCGTCGAAAGCGAGATGCGCTGCTCGGCAAGCCGGTGGCCAAGCTCTTCGACGGAGGAGGCGACAATATCGGCGATGTCGGTCTCCTGGATGTCGAGCGACACGATGCCGGCGTCGATCGTGGCGAGGTGCAGGATGTCATTGATCAGCGCGCTCAGCTCGCGCGACGAGCCCATGATGTCGTCCATGTATTCGCGCTGCTTGGCGTTGAGCTTGCCGAAGGTCTGGGCGGCGATCAGCTCGGCCTGGCCGATGATGTTCTGCAGCGGCGAACGGAGCTCGTAGGAGACGTGCTGGATGAAGTCCGACTTCAGCCGGTCGGCGGCTTCGAGCGCCTCGTTGCGCTCCTTCAGGATACGCTCGAAGCGCGTGGAGTCGGTCACGTCGACGAAGGTGAGCATCGTCATGCCTTCCGGAAGCGCGACCGTCGCATAGTCGATAACGCTGCCGTCCGGCCGCGCCATGCGGCCGCTCACGTTCTCGTCGTGGTCGATGTCCGTCACCGCCGCGCGAATCTCGTCCCAAGGCTCTTTGTCGGCGTGAATCGCACGACAGTCCGCGATGATCTCGCTGATATGCGGCTCGCTTCTGAGATGCGTCGGCGATAGCCGCCAGATCTCGGCGAAGACCGGATTGAAGAGACGGAGCCGCCCGTCGGTGCCAAAAACCGCGACCGCCTCGGAGAGGTGATCGAGCGTCTCGCCCTGCAGCTGCGAGAGCGCCGTCAGCCGGCTCTCCAGCATGATCTCCTGGGTGACGTTCTCGTAGATGTAGGTCATGCCGCCGTCGGAATTCGGAAGCGCGACGACCCGGAGCGTGCGTCCGTCCGGGAGGTGCCAAAGGTCCTCGCTCGCCTCGTTCGACTGGTAGGCGGCAAGGTGCCTGGCGCGCCAATCACGATAGTTCGACTGCTCCGGAAGTTTCCTGTCGGCGCGGAGCTGATCGAGAATGGCCCCTTCATCCGGTGTCGAAGCGAGCCAGGGTTCGGTCAGGCCCCAGATCGCGCGGAACGCGGCGTTGTGGAACTGGATGCGACTGTCGTGGCCAAAAACGACGATCCCGGCGGCGAGTTCGTCGAGCATGCGCGCGTTCGACTCGGTCAGATGCCGTAGCTTCTCGCTGATCGTCTCGACCTCCGACACATCGATCGCGGCGCCGATCGACCCATCCTCGATCGGGGTATCGAGGATCTTGAATTGCCGGCGGACGCCCGACGCAACGGCGATGGCGCTTTCGTTGAAGGCATTTCCGGTGCGGTGCGCTTCGCGGATTGCGTCGCGGGTACGCGAGGAAAGAAGCTCGATGCCGGCGGTCAGCACGGATTCCTGGCTCGCTGCGTCGACGGCGCGGACATAGGCCGCGTTCACCCAGATCAGCCGGCCGACGCGGTTCCGCCGCCAAAGAGGAATCGGGATGAGATCGGCGAGCGCACGCAGCGCCGCCACCTCGCTGATAACGAGGACGGCCTGCTCCTTCAGCTCGGCGAAGGAGCGGCGCTCGCCGGTCAGCTCGCGCAGACGCAGGATCGCGCGACGGCCGCTCGTGCGGCCGGTCGCCTCGACGAGCGCGCCGCCGGTAGTGCGAAGCGCGGTCTGGAAGCCCTCGCCGTGACGGCGGAGCTTGTCGGCCGCCGCCTCAAGCGCGATGGCGCTTTCGGCGGAGAGCCAGCCGCGGAAGGTGAGAAGCGCGTTCTTCTCGACAGGAATGCCGACGCGTTCCGGCAGGCCGCCGAACACCTGCGGATCGGAGACGGCGCTCTCCCAGACGATGGTCCGCTGATCGTCGGCGTCGAGGAGCGCGGCGGTCCGGTCAAGCGCCGTGCTCAGGCCGGAGATCTTCTTCTCCGCCGCCGCCAGGCGTTCGTCGCGCCGCGTGTGGAGATAGAGCCCGAAGGCGACAAGCGCCGCGAACGCCGTTCCCGCCGTCACCGCCCACCAGACCACCTCGCCGAGAGTGCCGGCGCGAAGCGAATGATCGGCAAGCGATTGCGCCTCGGCGGGGGAAAAAAGCGCTGCCGCCGCGACCAGGCCGAGCGCCGCGCGGCGCTGCGTCCTCCGAAGAGAACCGGACAAAGTTTCCGCGCTTGTCGTCGCCATCCGCCCCGCCGCATCCGGGTGGCCCTCGCCCGGACGAATCAATCGAACTTAACCGCTCCGCCAGGGGCGGAAAAGGCAGGGATCAGGCTAAAACCGGAGATGGAAAGGAAGCGTTAACCATGGCGCGAGGGCAGCTTTCGCGGCCGCCCTCGCGGGAAGCGCCCTCAATACCGGTAGTGCTCGGCCTTGTAGGGGCCGTCATGCGGCACGCCGAGATAGGAAGCCTGCTCGTCGCTGAGCCTCGTAAGCTCGACGCCGAGCTTGGCGAGGTGCAGGCTCGCGACCTTCTCGTCGAGGTGCTTCGGGAGCACGTAGACGCGGTTCTGGTATTCGCCGGGGCGCGTCCAGAGCTCGATCTGAGCCAGCACCTGATTGGAGAACGAGGCGCTCATCACGAAGCTCGGATGGCCGGTGGCGTTGCCGAGATTGACGAGGCGCCCCTCCGACAGGAGCAGCAGCCGCTTCTTGTCGGGGAACTCGATCATGTCGACCTGCGGCTTCACGTTCGTCCACTTGTAGTTCCTGAGCGCCGCGACCTGGATCTCGTTGTCGAAGTGGCCGATGTTCGCGACGATCGTCATGTCCTTCATGGCGCGCATGTGCTCGATGGTGATGACGTCCTTGTTGCCGGTCGCCGAGACGACGATGTCGGCATTCGGCGCAGCGGTCTCCAAGGTCTTCACCTCGAAGCCGTCCATCGCCGCCTGCAGCGCGCAGATCGGATCGATCTCGGTGACGACGACGCGCGCGCCAGCGCCGCGCAAGGATTGCGCCGAGCCTTTGCCGACGTCTCCGTAGCCGCAGATGACGGCGACCTTGCCGGCCATCATCACGTCGGTGGCGCGGCGGATGCCGTCAACGAGCGACTCGCGGCAGCCGTACTTGTTGTCGAACTTCGACTTCGTAACGGAGTCGTTGACGTTGATCGCCGGGAAGGGAAGCGCCCCCTTCTTCTGCATGTCGTAGAGGCGCATGACGCCGGTGGTCGTCTCCTCAGAGACGCCGCGGATGTTCGCCTTCAGCTTGGCGAACCAGCCGGGGTTCTTGGCGATACGCCGCCTGGTGGTGGCGTAGAGCGCTTCTTCTTCTTCGTTCTTCGGATTGGCCAGGAGCGAGGGATCGGCCTCGGCGCGCGCGCCGAGAAGTACGTAGAGCGTCGCGTCGCCGCCATCGTCGAGGATCATGTTGGCGGTGCCGCCATCCGGCCAATCGAAGATGCGGTCGGCGAAGTCCCAGTACTCCTCCAGCGTCTCGCCCTTGTGTGCGAAGACGGGAATGCCGCGCGCAGCGATGGCAGATGCCGCGTGGTCCTGGGTGGAGAAGATGTTGCAGGACGCCCACCGCACCTCGGCGCCGAGATGAACCAGCGTCTCGATCAGGACGGCGGTCTGGATGGTCATGTGCAGCGAGCCGGCGACGCGCGCGCCCTTCAAGGGCTTCGCCTCGCCGAACTCCTCGCGGATCGCCATCAGGCCGGGCATCTCGGTCTCGGCGATGGTGATCTCGGTGCGGCCCCAGTTGGCGAGACCGATGTCCTTGACAGCGAAGTCGCCGCCAACCTCTTTCAATTCAGGACGTGCGCTCATGACGATCTGCCTTCTTCCGGCCTGGCATTTTCGGGAACGAGGGCAGGTAGCACCGTGGCGTCCGCCCGGCAAGACGATATAAAGAGATGTTTATGTCCTTTTGTCCGAAAGCGACGGCGAACGTCTCAAACGAGGGATGGGGAGGCGGATGAAAAAGCACCGGATCGGCGTCATCGGGCTCGGCAAGATCGCGCAGGACCAACACCTGCCGGTGATCGCCAAGAGCCCGGCCTTCACGCTCGCCGCCGTCTCGAGCCAGCGCGGATTGAAGGCGGGCGACGCGCTCGCCTTCAAAGACTACGCCGCGCTTCTCGCCGAGACGCCGGACCTTGAAGCGGTCGCCATCTGCACGCCGCCGCAGGCGCGGCACAAGATCGCGCGCGACGCGCTGGCGGCGGGGAAGCACGTGATGCTGGAGAAGCCGCCGACGGCGACGGTGTCGGAGCTCGCCGATCTCGAGCGCTTCGCGGAAGAGCACGGCCGCGTGCTCATGACCACCTGGCACTCGCAGTACAATCGCGGCGTCGACGAAGCGAAGCGACTGCTTTCCGGCAAGACCGTCACGCGCCTCTTCATCGAGTGGAAAGAAGACGTCAGGAAATGGCATCCCGGCCAGGCGTGGATCTTTCGGGCCGGCGGCTTCGGCGTCTTCGATCCTTGCATCAATGCGCTGTCCATCGTGACGAAGATCATGCCGGAGCCGGTGACCGTTGCAGCGGGCGATCTGTTCTTTCCCTCCAACGCGGACGCCCCGATCGCGGCGAGCCTCACGCTTGCCTGCGGCGGACGCACCGGAGATTTCCGCGTCGAGACGGACTGGCGGCCGATAGCGAAGGACATCTGGGAGATCAGCGTCGAGACGAAGGAGGGGACAAAGCTTCATCTGTCATCGGGGGGCGCGCGACTCGCCGTCGACGGCAAGGTCGCGGTCGAGGAGAAGCCGGCCGAATACGAGGCAATCTACGCGCACTTCGACAGGCTGCTTCGCGAGGGCAAGAGCCACGTCGATCCCGCGCCGTTCCTCATCGTCGCCGACGCATTTCTGATCGGCAGGCGGAAGGATGTCGATGCATTCAAAGAGTAGGCGTAACGCCAGCCATCTGTCGCGGGGTGACACTACCCGCGAAGCCCTTGGGCCGCGAGTATATCCACGCTCGTCCCGGCGGGAAATTGAACGTCACCCACTTCGACTTATCGACCGACAGCCGTCCGGGGATCGCTTCCTGCGGCGGTACGAAAGAATAGGAGAGCTGCGAGACCACCCCACCGGGGATGAGCTGGTCCAAGAGGCTTTCAAGGTAAGGCGCGCGCTTCGCCTTCGGAAGGTTCAGGAGCGGAATGCCGGAAATCGCCGCGGAGAATTTCATGTCGCGGTATTCGCCGAGTGTATTTTTGAGATCGAACGCGTCGCCGCGGATCACGTGAACGCCGGGAAAACGCTTGCGCAAGTGACGACAGAAATCCTTGTCGTATTCGACGCTGACGATCCGTTCCTGCGGTATGCCGGCCGCGATCAGCGCTTGTGTGACGACGCCCGTTCCAGGTCCGATCTCGAGCGTGTAGCCGGCCGCGTCGGCGTGCGAGAGCTTCACCATCACGGCGGCAAGCGCGCGGCTCGTCGGCGTGACCGAACCCATCTTGCGCGGGCTCGTCGCCCAGGTTCGAAAGAAGAGAACCTCCTCCTCGATCCGCTCGACCAGCGACACCTGCGGCTTCGTCATTGACGCACCCTTTCTACACGCGGACCCGCGATCTGTGCTCGCTCGTTTGGTCCGGCAAACCTACTTCTCACCGAGCGTATCGAAGAAGTCCTTGACGCGCGAAAAGAATCCGCTCGATTCCGGATTGTTCTCCGCGTTCGAATCGCGCTCGAACTCCTCCAGAAGCTCGCGCTGCCGTCGCGACAGCTTGCGCGGCGTCTCGACCAGGATCTGCACGTACATGTCGCCCACCTTATGCGAGCGAAGCACGGGCATGCCCTTGGCCTTCAGATGAATCTGCTTGCCGCTCTGCGTTCCCTCCGGGACTTTCACGCGAGAGCGGTCGCCATCAAGCGTCGGGACCTCGAATTGCCCGCCGAGCGCCGCCGTCGTCATCGACACGGGGACGCGGCAGAAGATGTCGGCGCCGTCGCGCTGGAAGAAGGCGTGCGGCTTGATCGAAAGAAAGATGTAGAGGTCGCCGGCCGGGCCGCCGCGAAGTCCGGCCTCGCCTTCGCCGGCAAGCCGTATGCGCGTGCCGTCCTCGATACCGGCCGGGATGTTGACGGACAGCGTGCGCGTCTCGGCGACGCGGCCGGCGCCCGAGCATTTCGCGCAAGGGTCGGACACCACCTCGCCGCGGCCGTGACAGGCGGGGCAGGTGCGCTCGATATGGAAGAAGCCGCCCTGGCTCGCCCTGACGCGGCCGGCGCCGCCGCAGGTCGGGCAGGCTTTGGGCTGCGTGCCGGGCTTGGCGCCGGAGCCGGCGCAGGCTTCGCAGGTGACGCTCGTCGGCACCTCGATCTCGACCGCCTTGCCGCTGTAGGCCTCCTCGAGGGTGACCTCGAGGTTGTAACGGAGGTCGGAGCCGCGCTCGCGCCCGGAGCGGCGGACACCGCCACGGAAATCGCCGAAGAACTCGTCGAATATGTCGGCGAAGGAGGCAAAGCCAGCCCCGGCGCTGGCACCGAATCCGCTGCCTCCACCATGCTCGAAGGCCTGGTGCCCGTAGCGGTCATAGGCTGCCCGCTTGTTCGGATCCTTCAGGATCTCGTAGGCCTCGTTGATCTCCTTGAACTTCAACTCGGCCGAATGGTCGCCGTTGTTGCGGTCCGGGTGATACTCCATGGCAAGCTTGCGGAAAGACGCCTTCAGCGCCTTCTCGTCGCAGCCGCGCGTGACGCCCAGAATCTCGTAGAAATCGCGCTTCGCCGCCACTTCAGCCTACCTTCGCCGCGCCGGAGAGAGTTCCCATCAGCCGAAGCCAATCGGGCCGCGTCAGGCTCATCGTATGCATGATGTATGCCTTCCCGCCCACCGTCCATGATCTTGGCGCCACACCCTCATCGCGAAAACCGGCGCGGAAGTAGAGCCGCCGCGCGCGTTCGTTGGTCGGCACGACGGCAAGCGCGAGGTGCTCCACGTCGAGGTCGACGAACGCCATCCTGACCGCCTCGTCGAAGAGCGCCCGCCCGAAGCCCTTGCCACGCTCCGCCGGCGCAATGCCGAAACGCCCGACGCGCGCCCATCTCCGCGGCGGGTCGCGAAGAATCTGGACGTGTCCGGTGGGCTTGTCGCGCCCATCGACCGCAGTGAGACAAGTGCGGGGACGCTCATTGGACCGCTCGGCAATCCACGCGGCGACCTGCTCGTTCGTCAGGGGGAAGCGAACTTCCGGGCCGCCCCATTCCGCGAGGCTCGCTAGGTCAACGAACCATCGCGCCATCTCCTCCGCGTCATCCGGTCGGGCCGGGCGAAGGACGATGTTCATGGGGCGGCAACCCGGAAAGGGACCTTAAGCGGACTTCTTCCGCTCTTCTTCGGGGATCTCCTCGAAGTCGGCGTCGACGACCTCCTCGCCGGAGGCGGAAGCGCCGCTCTCACCGCCGTCGCCACCCGGCGGGCCGGATTCCTGCGACGCCTTGTACATCGCCTCGCCGAGCTTCATGGAAGCCTGGAGAAGCGTCTGCGTCTTCGCTTGAATGTCGGCGACGTCCTCACCGGAGGCCGCCGACTTCAGGTCGGCGAGCGCGGATTCGATCGAAGACTTCGTCTCTGCGTCGACCTTGTCGCCGTGCTCGGAGAGCGCCTTCTCGGTCGAGTGGACGAGCGCCTCGGCCTGGTTCTTGGCCTCGACCAGCTCGCGCCGCTTCTTGTCCTCCTCGGCGTGGCTCTCCGCGTCTTTGACCATCTTCTCGATCTCGGAGTCGGAAAGGCCGCCAGAGGCCTGAATGCGGATCTGCTGCTCCTTGCCGGTGCCCTTGTCCTTGGCCGAGACGTTGACGATGCCGTTCGCGTCGATGTCGAAGGTGACCTCGATCTGCGGCACGCCGCGCGGCGCCGGTGGGATGCCGACCAGGTCGAACTGGCCGAGCAATTTGTTGTCGGCCGCCATCTCGCGCTCGCCCTGGAAGACGCGGATCGTGACCGCGCCCTGACTGTCCTCGGCGGTGGAGAAGACCTGGCTCTTCTTGGTCGGGATCGTGGTGTTGCGGTCGATCAGGCGCGTGAACACGCCACCCAGCGTCTCGATGCCGAGCGACAACGGGGTCACGTCGAGAAGGAGCACGTCCTTCACGTCGCCCTGCAGCACGCCGGCCTGGATTGCCGCGCCGATCGCCACCACCTCGTCGGGGTTGACGCCCTTATGCGGTTCCTTGCCGAAGAGCTGCTTCACGATCTCCTGCACCTTCGGCATGCGCGTCATGCCGCCGACCAGCACCACT
The DNA here is from genome assembly GCA_963739005.1 of uncultured Alphaproteobacteria bacterium. Lineage (GTDB taxonomy): Bacteria > Pseudomonadota > Alphaproteobacteria > Rhizobiales > Afifellaceae > DASWJZ01. The sequence goes on from CAVTYQ010000008.1 coordinate 399,189, forward strand.
TCCTCGATGTCGGCAGCGCTGACGCCGCCGTCCTTCAGCGCGTTCTTCACGGGCTGGATGGTGCGCTGGATCAGATCGTCGACGAGGCTCTCGAACTTGGCTCGGCTGAGCTTCATCGTCAGGTGCTTCGGACCCGAGGCGTCGGCGGTGATGTAAGGGAGGTTGATCTCGGTCTGCTGCGACGAGGAGAGCTCGATCTTCGCCTTCTCCGCCGCCTCCTTCAGGCGCTGCAGGGCGAGCGGGTCCTTGCGGAGGTCTATGCCCTGGTCCTTCTTGAACTCGTCCGCGAGGTAGTGGACGAGGCGCATGTCGAAGTCCTCGCCGCCGAGGAAGGTGTCGCCGTTCGTCGACTTCACCTCGAAGACGCCGTCGCCGATCTCCAGGATGGAAATATCGAAGGTGCCGCCGCCGAGGTCGTAGACCGCGATGGTCTTGCCTTCCTTCTTGTCGAGGCCGTAGGCGAGCGCGGCGGCCGTCGGCTCGTTGATGATGCGAAGCACCTCGAGCCCGGCGATCTTGCCGGCGTCCTTGGTCGCCTGACGCTGCGCGTCGTTAAAATAGGCGGGGACGGTGATGACGGCCTTGTCGACCTTCTCGCCGAGATAGGCTTCCGCAGTCTCCTTCATCTTCTGCAGGATGAAGGCAGAAATCTGCGAGGGCGAATGGGGTTTGCCGTCCGCTTCGACCCAGGCGTCGCCGTTCGGCGCCCTGACGATCTTGTAGGGGACGAGCTTCTGATCCTCTTTTACGGTCGGGTCATCGAAGCGGCGGCCAATCAGGCGCTTCACCGCGAAGATGGTGCGCTGCGGGTTGGTCACCGCCTGGCGCTTGGCGGGCTGGCCGACGAGGCGCTCGCCTTCCGCCGTGAAGGCGACGATCGAGGGGGTGGTGCGCCCACCTTCGGAGTTCTCGATGACTTTGGGACTTTTGCCGTCCATGACGGCGACGCACGAATTGGTCGTGCCGAGATCGATGCCGATGACTTTCGCCATATCCTCACTCCTGTTCCGGCAGGCCGGCCGGACCCTAGACGGCGTCCATCATCGGGAGGTGGACTTACGCCCCCCGCCGGCCCCCTACGAGGTAGATTTAGTTATGCGCCGAAGAACGGTTCAAGGCCGCCTCCGCCGCGCGTTGCGGCTCATATAAGAAGGGCTGTTTCGGGTCGCAAGGATGTGATTTGGCTTGTGCCCCAGTGAGAAGCGCCGGCCACCGCACATTCGATGCCAGCCGGGTCGCGCAAGCGCCCGCCGGGTTCCGCCATGTGCCCGGATTCCTCGACGAGGCAGGGCAGCGGGCGCTGCTTTCGGCGCTCCACGCGATCATCGCCACGGCGCCGCTTTTCCAGCCGGTGATGCCCAAGACCGGGAAGCCGTTCTCGGTCAGGATGACGAATTGCGGTCCGCTCGGCTGGGTGTCCGACCGTGCCGGCTACCGCTATCAGCCGGCGCATCCGGCGACCGGACGAGCCTGGCCGCCGATGCCTGAGATCGTCCTCGACGCCTGGGCCGCGCTGTCGGGCTATCCGCATCCGCCCGAGGCCTGCCTCGTCAACTACTACGCTCCGGACGCACGCATGGGGTTGCACCAGGATCGCGACGAGGCGGATTTCTCCGCGCCGGTCGTCTCACTCTCGCTCGGGGACGAGGCTCTCTTCCGCGTCGGCGGGACGAAGCGGAACGACCCGACGCGCTCATTCCGCCTCAGGTCCGGAGACGCGGTCGTGCTCGCCGACGACGCGCGCCTCGCCTTCCACGGCGTCGATCGGGTGATCGCGGGAACATCCACGCTTCTGTCTGAAGGCGGGCGGTTCAATCTGACCTCAAGGCGCGTGACGCAGCCCTAAGCCAAAGCGCCGTGCTAGATCTGGTCGGTGAATTCGCGCTTCTTGAAGAGAGCATGGAGGGCGATGCCTTCCGCAGCGAATGCCTCAGTCGCCCCCTCCTCGCGATCGACCACCGTGACGACGTTCTCCACTGTTGCGCCTGCGGCGCGGAGCGCAGCAACGGCTTTCAAGGACGAGCCACCGGTCGTGGTCACGTCCTCGACCACGACAACCTTCTTGCCTGCAAGACTCTCGCCTTCCGCGAGGCCCTCGACCAGGCTCTGCGTGCCGTGGTCCTTGGCCTGCTTGCGGATGAAAACGGCCTTCACCGGCTTGCCGGCGACAGCGCTCATTGCGGCAACGGACGCAACGAGCGGCACCGCGCCCATCTCAAGCCCGCCGACATAGTCGGCGCCGAGCGCCGCCGCCTTCTCCGCGAGCGCCGCGCCAATCAGCCGCGCGCCGTCGGGGTCGAGCATGGTCGGCTTCAGGTTCAGGTAGACGGAGCTCGTCCGGCCTGACGCGAGCTTGAAGGAGCCGCCGACGCGCAAGGATCGCCGGCGGATGATCTCTTGCAGCTTCTCTCGGTCGCCCATCGCCCCTCCGACAGCGGAATTGCCCGCAGCCGGTCCGCGCGGTCAAGTGGCCGAATCGCATCCGCCGCCGAAACGCAGTGGGACTACATCGGCGCGGGCGTCATCCAACCGATTCCGGCGCCGCCCGGCTGCTTCAGGATCGCGATGCGGCCCACGCCGGGCACATCGAAGGGCTCGCGGACAACCGAAGCGCCGGCCTTCTTGGCCTTTGCGACCCGCTTGTCGACGTCGTCGACGGCAATATAGGCCATCCAGAATTCCGGCATGGCCGACATCTCCGTGCCGGTCGTGTCGAAGATGCCGCCGACGGGTTTGTCGCCCACCTTGGCGATCCAGTAGGTGCCGCCGGTCGGCATCGGCATGCCGTCAAATTTCCAGCCAAGCGTCTTCGCGTAAAACTCCTTGGCGGGCTCGACCTTCGCGGTCGTGAGCTCGTTCCAAAAGAAAGTCCCATGGTCGGCCATGGCGCTACCTCCCGTTTCGAGCGCACATGGTCGGTGAGGACGAGCGGGCGAAGCAAGAGAGCGGCCGCGTCAACTTGCCGTGACAATCCCGACGGGCTGCTCGCCGCTCAACCGGCCGCGTCGGCGGCGCTCCTAGGCGCTTCGCCGGCGTCCTTGGCGGCCGGCCCGCCCTTGGCGACGGCGACCAGGGCGGCGCGGAGCACGCGATCGCCGATCTGGTAGCCCTCCTGCATGACCTGCACGACGGTCCCCGCCGGCACGCTCCCGTCGGGGATCTCGAACATTGCCTGGTGGCGATGCGGATCGAAGCGCTCGCCGATCGCCTGAATGCGGGTGATGCCGTTCTTCTCCAGGAGCCGCTCCATCTCTCGGCCGGTCACTTCGACGCCTTCGACGAGCGCCTTCAAGGCCTCGTCCTCGGCCATCTTCTCGGCGGGCACGGCCTCGAGCGTGCGCTTCAGATTGTCGCCGACCACGAGCATGTCGCCGGCGAATTTCGACACCGCATATTTGCGCGCGTCCTGGACGTCGCGCTCGGTGCGTTTCCGGAGATTGTCCATCTCGGCGGCAAGTCGCACGAGGCGGTCGGTCAGGTCGGCCTTCTCGGCCTCCAGGCGCGCGATATCGGCGGCCGGATCGGGGGCGGGCTCACCGCCCTCGCCGTTTCCAGCCCACGGGCTCTCGCCGGCAGCCGCCAGGATCGCGTCGGCTTCCGCCTCCAGACTTGCCGCCGTGGCGGATTTCTCTTTCGGGTCGTTGTCGGTCATCTCGATCGCTGACAAAGGTTCGCCGCCGATATCGAAGCTCGGGCGCCGAAAATCAAGCCGGCAGCGGAATTCAGGTCTTATCGCCCGAGAAGCTGAGTGATGAGCTGCGCCGTATAGTTCACCGCCGGGACGACACGCGCATAATTGATGCGGGTCGGGCCGATGACGCCGAGGACGCCGACCACCTGGTCGCTCGAATCGCGAAACGGCGCCACCACCAGCGAAGAGCCCGAAAGCGAGAAGAGCTTGTTCTCCGAGCCGATGAAGATGCGCACGCCCTCGCCCTGCTCGGCGAGCCCGAGGATCTGGATGATGTCCTTCTTGCTTTCGAGGTCATCGAAGAGGAGGCGCACGCGTTCCAGATCGTCGAGCGCCTTCACGTCACCGATCAGGTTCGACATGCCGCGCACGATGAGCGTCGCCGCGTCCTCCGAGGCGCCGGACCAGGTGGCGACGCCTGCTTCGATCACGCGCTCGGTCAGTTGGTCGATCTCGCGGCGGCGTTCCTCGCGCTGGCGCTCGAGCGCGCTCCGCGCCTCGGCAAGCGTCGAGCCGCGGAAATGCGCATTCAGATAGTTTGCCGCTTCGACCAACGCGGAGGTCGGAAGGCCGCGCGGAATCTCGATGACGCGGTTCTCCACCGCGCCGTTCTCCGCCACGAGCACGACAAGCGCGCGCGTCGCTTCGATGCGGACGAACTCGACATGCTTCAGGCGGATGTCCTGTTTTGCCGCGAGCACGACGCCGGCGCCGCGCGACAACGCCGATAGCATTTGGCCGGCTTCCGAGAGCACCGTCTCGACCGAATTCGCCTCACGGTTCGCCCTGACCTCGCTGTCGATGCGCTGGCGCTCCTCCGGCGAGAGGTCGCCGACCTCCATCACCGAATCGATGAAGAAGCGCAGGCCAAGCTCGGTCGGCAGCCGCCCGGCGCTCGTATGCGGAGCATAGATCAGCCCCATCTCTTCGAGGTCCGCCATGACATTGCGGACCGAAGCGGGCGACAGCGCTGTCGCCAGGATGCGGCTCAGGTTGCGCGAACCGACCGGATCGCCGGTTTCCAGATAGGATTCGACGATGCTGCGGAAGATCTCGCGCGAGCGGTTATCGAGCGCGGCAAGTCCGTCGGCACGCATTTCCCTGGTTGTTCCTCCTTGGCGGCGGTCAAATATCGAAACGACGAAAGCGGATGGCAAGTCTCCGCTTTACCGCAATCGCCGCCGAGCTTAACACGCCCGGAGCTTTTCCCAGGTAGGTGCATGCGACCCTCGAAACGATCGCCCGACGAGCTGCGCCCGGTCACCCTCGACCGCGGCGTCGCCAAGCATGCCGAGGGCTCCTGCCTGGTGCGCTTCGGCGACACCCACGTGATGTGCGCGGCGAGCCTCGCCGACCAGGTGCCCGGCTGGCTACGGGGCGGCGGCAAAGGCTGGGTCACCGCCGAATACGGCATGCTGCCGCGCGCCACGCACGAGCGCATGCGCCGCGAGGCGACGCTTGGGCACCAGGGCGGGCGCACGCTCGAGATTCAGCGGCTGATCGGCAGGTCGCTGCGCGCCGTCGTCGATCTGAAGGCGCTCGGCGAGCGGCAGATCACGGTCGACTGCGACGTGCTGCAGGCCGACGGCGGCACGCGCACGGCGGCAATCACCGGCGCCTGGGTGGCGCTCCACGACGCGCTCGCTTGGATGCGCGTCCGCGGCATCATCGGCGAAGGCGTATTGAGCGACCACGTTGCCGCGGTCTCCTGCGGGATCGTCGACGGCAATCCGGTGCTCGATCTCGACTACGCGGAGGATTCGGGCGCGGCGACCGACGCCAATTTCGTGATGACCGGGTCGGGCGGCATCGTCGAGATCCAGGGTACGGCGGAGGGCGCACCGTTCAGCGAGGCGGACTTCACGAACCTGCTTCAGCTCGCCCGCGCTGGAATTGCGAAACTCGTCGACCTGCAGAAACTCGCCGTGCTCTGAGACGATGACGATCCGGCTCGCGCCCGGCCCGATCGCGATCGCGACGCACAACGCCGGAAAGATTCGCGAGATCTACGAGCTCCTCGAGCCCTTCGGCATCGCGGTGAAGTCCGCTGCCGAACTCGATCTGCCGGAGCCGGAGGAAACGGGAAGCACGTTCGCGGAGAACGCGATCCTGAAGGCGCGCGCGGCGGCCGAGGCCTCGAGGCTCGTCGCGCTCGCCGACGATTTGGGACTTTCGGTCGATGCGCTTGCGGGCGCACCAGGGGTCTATTCGGCGCGCTGGGCGGGAGCCTCGAAGGATTTTTCGTCGGCGATGCGAAAGGTCGAAGAGAAGTTGCAGACCCTAGGCGCGACGTCGCCGGAAAAACGTAAAGCGCATTTCATCGCGGTGCTGGCGGTCGCAGCGCCGAACGGCAACGTCGAGACGTTCGAAGGCCGCGTGGACGGGACGATCGTCTGGCCACCGCGCGGCACAAACGGATTCGGCTACGACCCGATCTTCCAGCCTGACGGCCATCGGCTTACCTTTGGCGAGATGAGCGCGGACGAAAAGCACGGCTGGAGCCACGGAGGCGACGGTGCGCTGTCGCACCGCGCCCGCGCTTTCGCGGCATTCGCTCGGCGCTTCCTGGGAACGACATCGTGATCGCCACGATCCCGGTTCCGGAGAGCGCGACCGCGTTCGGCATCTACGTGCACTGGCCGTTCTGCACGGCGAAGTGCCCCTATTGCGACTTCAACAGCCACGTCCGCCATCAGCCGCCCGACGAGGTGCGATTTTCCGCAGCGATCGGGCGCGAGCTTTCGCATTTCGCGGCGCTGACGCCCGGCCGGCAGGTGACTTCGATCTTCCTTGGCGGCGGCACGCCGTCGCTGATGTCGGCACTGACGGTCGCGACGATCCTCGATCGGATCAAGGCGCTCTGGGCGGTCGCGCCCGACGCGGAGATCACGCTCGAGGCCAATCCGGGGAGCGCCGAGGCGGACCGCTTCCGCGGCTATCGCGCCGCCGGCGTCAATCGGCTGTCGCTCGGCGTGCAGTCGCTCGACGATTCCGCGCTGAAGGCGCTCGGCCGCATCCACGATGTCGCCGAGGCGCGGCGCGCGATCGAGCTCGCGCGGGGAATTTTCCCGCGCCTTTCCTTCGATCTGATCTATGCGCGCCCGGGGCAGGCGCTGCGCGCCTGGGAGACGGAGCTCTCGGAGGCGATCGGGCTCGCCGCGGACCATCTTTCGCTCTACCAGCTCACCATCGAGCCGGAGACGCCGTTCTTCCGCTTGCAGGAAGCCGGAAAGCTCAACGTCCCCCCGCCGCCGCTCGCGGCCGAGTTCTACGCGCTCACCCAGGAGATCGCCGGCGCGCGCGGCCTCCCGGCCTACGAGATTTCAAACCACGCCGTGCCCGGCGCGGAGTCCCGGCACAACCTCACCTATTGGCGCTACCACGATTACGTCGGGGTCGGTCCCGGCGCGCACGGCCGGCTGAGCGTTGATGGAAAGAAGCGCGCGACGATGAGCGAGAAGCATCCCGAACGCTGGCTCGAAGCGGTCGAGCGCAACGGCAACGGACTCGTCGTCGACGAGACGCTGACGCTTGAGGAGGCCGCCGACGAGATGCTGTTGATGGGGCTCAGGCTGCGCGAGGGCATCGCCAGCGACCGCTATCTTGCCATGAGCGGGCGCGACTTCTCGCCGGCGCGGCTTTCATTCCTGCGCGACCACGGCTTCATCGAGCCGTGCGGCGACGGTCGGCTTCGCACCACCCACGACGGCTGGCTGGTTCTCGATTCCGTTGTCGCCGACCTCGCCGCCTGACGCGGGCCGCACTTCGCATCCGCGTCGCGGTGTTCTAGGAGAAAAGCGCCGGCCCCTCCCCGCCGGCGAAAATGGAGGGCAGTATGCGTCTCATCATTCGCTCCATCGTCTTTGCCGCGGTCATCTCCGCGCCGGCATGCGCCATGGCCTTCGTGTGGCCGTGGGCGCAGCCCAGCCTTTCGGAGAGCCATGCACGCGCGATCGCCATGGACCATGGCTTCGCCACGATCACCGATATCGACGGAACGATCACCGGCGATTGGCGCATCCGCGGCAAGGATCCCTTCGGTCGCAAGCTTGAGCTCGTCATCGACGGCAAGACGGGGGAGGTCGAGCACGCCGAGATGAACGCCCATTAGGCGCGCCGGCAAGGTTCACACGGAAAAAGCGAAGGGCCGCCCGACGGGCGGCCCTTCCATTGTCGGTCCGCGGTTGGTCGCGGCCTTGCCGCTCTTCAAGCGGCGTGGATCCCGACAGAGGCGAGAGTCCAGGTCCGCAAAACCCGTGACCGCGGGGTATGACAATGAGACACTGGATCACCTCCTTCCCGTTGTTGCGTGGGCCCCCAATCTGAAGGCTTGGCGCGATTCGCGCAAGGTAGTTGCCGCAACAGGCGAATTTTTTCGCCTGCGCCGTTCAGCGTCGGCGGAACGGCCGGCGCGGCGGCGCCTTGGAGGGCGACGAAGTTGAGGCGCGCTCGTCCTTGTGGCGGAAGACGAGACGGCCCTTCTCAAGGTCGTAGGGCGACATCTCGACGGTCACGCGGTCGCCCGCAAGCGTCTTGATGCGATGCTTCTTCATGCGCCCGGCCGTGTAGGCGATGATGGTGTGTCCGGTGTCGAGCTGCACGCGGAAACGTGCGTCGGGAAGGAGCTCGGTCACGAGTCCTTCAAGAGTGATCAGCTCTTCCTTTGCCATCCGTTAACTATTGCCTTTCGCTCAAAGGCCACCGCCGTCCTGGCGATAGCCATACTAGCACGGAACGCCCAAGCGCGTCCGGGTCCGGCTCAGACCTGCTGCAGGTTCGAGGCGGCGTCCTTGCCGCTGCGGCGGTCGACCTCGACGTCGAAGCCGATCTTCTGGCCTTCGACAAGGCCGCGCATGCCGGCGCGCTCGATCGCGGTCGCATGGACGAACACGTCCTTGCCGCCATCGTCCGGCTGAATGAACCCGAAGCCCTTCTGGCTATTGTAGAATTTTACCGTGCCCGTACGCATGGAGTGTCCTTTCTTTGACGGCATGCACGCGGAGAGGCGCTTCCCTTGCGGCCTGTCCGGCTCAGTCGATTTTGGAAGAGAGTTCTGAACGTGCGCCCGCTTCAAGCGAAGGCGATACGGCCCAGGTCGTCCGGCCAAAGTCGATCCGGCGCGATATGGACCCTCGCCGCGGAATTGGCAAGCCGTTGCGCCGGCTCAGCCTCCGGCGAAGCTCCGCGCGGCGGGCGCCACGATGCTCGCGCCCGAACCCGTCACCTCATAGACGGAGAGGCGGCGCTCGGTCAGGCCGGAGGGCAGAAAGCGGAAGATGCCGTCGACCCCGGCGAAGCCGTTCGGGCTGGTCAGCACCGAGGCCTGGAAGCGATTTTCGCCGTACTGGCGCACGAGACCTGCGGCAAGTACCGTCGCGTCATAGGAGAGCGTGGCGTTGCGCGGCGGCGGCGCGCCGAAGGCCGCCTGGTAGCGCCGCGCGAAATCCTCGTAGCCCTGGCGGACCGGCGAGGGAAACCAGCTCCCGACCAGCGCTGCGTTGTTGAGGATGCGCGGGTCGTCCCACTGACCCGAGCCGAGGAACTTCACCTTGTCGCGGGTGACGCCGTCGGCCGCGAGCTCGGCCGCGATCGTCGGCACGACATCGCCGGTATCGGGGATAAAGATCGCATCGATCTGCGCGGCGACCTGCGCGACCGCCGCCGTCTTCGCACGCACGTCGTCGGGGGTCGGCTGATAGGACTGAATAGCGAGGATGCGTCCGCCGGAAGCGGCGACGGCGCTCCGAAACGCCGCCTCCACCACCGCCCCGTAAGAATTCGCCGGCAACAGCGCGGCGAAGGATCGCCGCCCCTGGCTCGCCGAGTAGGACACGATCCGATGCACGTCGTCGGAAGGGAGGAAGCTCAGAAGATAGACGCCCGGCCCGGCGACGCTCGCGTCGGAAGAGAAGGCGACGACGGGAGCGCCCGCTTGGCGCGCCGCCGGTGCGATCGCCGAGACTTCGCCTGCGAAGACAGGCCCAAGGACGATTTCCGCGCCTTCGCCGAGCGCCGTGCCGATCGCGGTCTGCGCGCCGGCCGGCGTGCCGCGGGTGTCGTAGACGGCGACCTGGATGCCGGCGTTCGGGAAGTCGCGGATCGCCAGCTCGGCGGCGTTGCGGAACGCGCGCGCGGTCTCGCCGCCGTTCCCCTGGGCGCTCTGCGGCAACAGAAGCGCGACCCTGACGCCGCCCGACCCGATAAGCTGGCCGCTCACTGCCGTCCCGGTCGCGCCGCCACCGAAGTTGCCGAAATTGAAGCTCGAGCAGGCCGCAAGCGACGCAGCCACGGCCACGCATCCGAGAATGCGGAGGGCGCGGCCGATTCCCCACGATGGGCCGCAGCGTGACAAGCGCACGCTCCTTTCCTAGCCTCAAACCGCGAGGCTACGGAGTATTGTGGCGAGCGGCAAGCAGAACGGCCCGCCGCGCGGGGAATGGCGGGGAATGGGGATAACTCATCCGGGAAATGCGAAGCGCGGCTACCTCGTCCGCGGTGCGTTCGTCGACGCGCCGCCGCTGCCGCCCGGCCTTTATGTCGTCGCGACCCCGATCGGCAATCTCTCCGACGTGACGCTCCGCGCCCTCGACACACTCGCCGCCGCCGACATCGTCGCCTGCGAGGACACACGGGTGACGCGGCGGCTTCTCGATCGCTACGGCATCGCGACGAAGGTCACCGCATATCACGAACACAGCGGCCTCCAGGCGCACCGGCGGCTCCTCGACGCCCTCGCCGAGGGCCGTTCGATCGCGCTCGTCTCCGACGCCGGCACGCCGCTTCTCTCCGATCCGGGCTCGGCCCTCGTTGCCGATACCGTCGCCGCCGGCCATCGCGTCATTCCCATTCCGGGTCCCTCCTCTATCGTCGCGACGCTCTCCGCGGCCGGACTTCCGACCGAGGCGTTCCTCTTCGTCGGCTTCCTGCCGACGAAATCCGGCGCGCGGCGGCGGCGGCTTTCCGGGCTCGCATCGGTTCCGGCGACGCTCGTCCTTTTCGAATCGCCAAACCGCGTTGCCGCGCTTCTTGCCGACGCTGCCGACGTACTCGGCGATGGACGCGCCGCCGTGCTCTGCCGCGAGGTCACCAAGATCCATGAGACCTTCGACCGCGGCCCGCTTGCCGAGCTTGCCGCGCGCTACGCGGGCGCGTCGGTGAAGGGCGAGGTCGTCGTCCTCGTCGGACCGCCCAGCGCACCGCCCGCACCCGACGAGAGCGCGATCGACGCGGCGCTCGACAATGCGCTCCGCGCGATGAGTGTGAAAGAGGCGGCGCAATCGGTCGCCGAGGCGACGGGGCTTTCGCGGCGCACGCTCTACGCCCGCGCGCTCGCGCTCAAGGGCGAACACTGATGGCGCGCGCACGCGGCATCGCGCACGACTCTTCGGAGAGGCGTCGCGCCGCCTATCGCCACGGCCATCTCGCCGAAGCAGCGGCGATGCTCCTTCTCCTCGCCAAGGGCTTCCGCCCGCTCGCGCGCCGCTACAAGACGCCGCTCGGCGAGATCGATCTGATCGTGAAGCGCGGGCGCACGATCGCTTTCGTCGAAGTGAAGGCGCGCGCGGCCGCTCGCGACGCGCTCGAATCGGTCGGGCCCGCATCGGAACGGCGCATCGCTGACGCAGCCGACCTCTGGCTCGCCAAGCACCCGGCCGCGAGCGGCTACGACATCCGCTACGACATGGTGATCGTCACGCCGTGGCGTCTGCCGCGGCATCTTCCCGATGCCTTCCGGCCTGGATTCATCAAGGTCTTTTGATTGCCTTCAGCGCGCGGCCCGTCTAACCCGGCTTCCCGCGCGCACCGCGCCGAAAACACGATACGGCTCATGACGCTCAACGTCGCGGTCCAGATGGACCACATCTCCAAGGTCACGATCGCCGGCGACACCAGCTTCGCGCTGATGCTCGAAGCCGAGCGCCGCGGCCACACGCTCTTTCACTACACGCCCGACCGCCTCGCCATGCGCCAGGGCCGCGTCGAGGCGCGTGTCGAGCCGGTCAAGGTGCGCGACTTGAAAGGCGACCATTTCACGCTCGGGGCGCCGGAGCTCGCCGACCTCTCCGGCTTCGATGTCGTCTTGCTTCGTCAGGACCCGCCCTTCGACATGGCCTACATCACGACCACGCATCTTCTTGAGCGCATCCATCCGGCGACGCTCGTCGTCAACGATCCGGAGCACGTGCGCAACGCCCCGGAGAAGCTCTTCGTCACGATGTTTCCCGACTTGATGCCGGAGACGCTGATCACGCGCGACGCCAACACGATCCGCGATTTCAGGAACGAGTTCGGCGACATCATCCTGAAGCCGCTCTACGGCAACGGCGGCGCCGCCGTGTTCCGCCTGCGCGAGGACGACGAGAATCTTTCCGCGCTGCTCGAGCTTTTCCTCGAGCGCTTCCGCGAAGCGTTCGTCGTGCAGCGCTATCTCCCAGCGGTACGGCAGGGCGACAAGCGCATCATCCTTGTCGATGGAAAAGCGGTGGGCGCGATCAACCGCATCCCGGCGATGGGCGACGCGCGCTCCAACATGCATGTCGGCGGCAAAGCGGTGGCGTCGGAGATGACGAAGCGCGATCGTGAAATCTGCGAGACGATCGGCCCAGAGCTGCAGAAGCGCGGACTGCTTCTGACCGGCATCGACGTGATCGGCGACTACATCACCGAGATCAACGTCACCTCGCCGACCGGCATCCGCGAGGTGAAGCGTTTTGGCGGCGCGGATATCGCCAGCCTCTTCTGGGATGCAGTGGAGGCGAAGATCGCCTGACAATTGCGGAGCCAGCACGGCGGGCGGGCGATGTCATCGTTCGGCGAATACGCGACCCTGATTGCTATCCTCGTCGCGATGGGATTCGCGCTCCGGCAGATGCGCACCGATCCGCGCATCACCAAGGAGTTTCGCCGGAAGTCCTATGTCGCCGCCGGCCTCTATCTGCTCTTCACGGCATGCGGAATGGGAATCGCCGCCGTGCTCTTGGTGCTGGGCGGCGGCAGGCATGGCGTTCTTTTTCTGCTCGCCTTCTTTCTCGACTGGGTATCGATCGGCGTGGTCTGGCTGACCCGGACCGCGCCGCGCCTCCGCGAGCCGCCGGGCTGGCTCATGCGCCGCTGGTCGGCGCTCGATTGGATCCTGATCGCGGTCGCCGTCGGGTGCCTCCTTGGTGCCGCGCTCAGTCTCTGACCCTGCTGTTCCTCTTTCGTTCTTGACGGCTTGTCGGATTTGCACCTAGAGTAGCGCTGTCGGGTTCGGGGGCACCCAAAATGGTCGCGCGCATCACCACCGTCGCGTTTCAGGGGATCGAGGCGATTCCCGTCGACGTGCAGGTGCTGATGACGCCGGGAAAGCCGGTCTTCAACATCGTCGGCCTTCCCGACAAGGCGGTTGGCGAGAGCCGCGAGCGGGTGCACGCCGCGCTGCACGCCTCCGGCTTGGCGCTCCCGGCAAAGCGCATCACCGTCAACCTCGCGCCGGCCGACCTGCCGAAGGAAGGCAGCCACTACGATCTGCCGATCGCGCTCGGGCTGATGGTGGCGATGGGCGCCGTCGCCTCCGATTCCATCTCCGAACACGTCGTGCTCGGCGAGCTTGCGCTTGACGGCCGCGTAACCCCGGTCGCCGGTGTGCTTCCCGCGGCGATCGGCGCGAATGCGCTGTCGCGCGCGCTGATCTGCCCCGGCGCCTGCGGACCCGAAGCCGCGTGGGCGGGCGAGACGCTCGCGATCGTCGCGCCGGATTCGCTCGATTTCGCTCGCCAACCATTTCCGCGGGACGCAGGTTCTGAAGCGCCCGGAGCCGGCGATCCGTTCGGGCGGCGCCGACATCCCCGACATGAAGGACATCAAGGGCCAGGAGAGCGCCAAGCGGGCGCTCGAGATCGCCGCTGCCGGCGGCCACAACATGCTGATGATTGGCCCGCCGGGCGCAGGGAAGTCGATGCTTGCCGCGCGCCTCCCCTCGATCCTGCCGCCGCTTACGCCGCGCGAGCTTCTTGAAATTTCAATGATTGCTTCGATCGCCGGCGAGCTGACCGACGGAAAGCTCTCCGACCGGCGGCCGTTTCGCGCGCCGCACCATTCCGCGTCGATGGCGGCGATGGTCGGCGGCGGCGTGCGCGCGCGGCCGGGCGAAGTGTCGCTCGCGCATAACGGCGTCCTCTTTCTCGACGAGTTGCCGGAGTTCTCACCGCAGGTGCTCGATTCGCTGCGCCAGCCGCTCGAGGCCGGCGAGACGATGGTGGCGCGCGCCAATCATCGCGTCACATATCCATCGCGCATCCAGCTGATCGCCGCGATGAACCCCTGCCGCTGCGGCAAGGCGGGCGAGCCCGGCCATCAATGCCGGCGCGGCCCGCGCTGCGCGAGCGACTACCAGGCGCGCATATCCGGGCCGCTCCTCGACCGCATCGACATCAGGATCGAGGTACCGGCGCTCGCGGCGACCGACCTGATCCGGCCTGGCCCGAGCGAGGCAAGCGCCGACGTGGCCGAGCGCGTCGCCGCCGCCCGCGCAACCCAGGCGGAGCGCTACAAGGCGCTCGGCAAAAGCCGCATCCGCTCGAACGCCCAGGCCGGCGCCGACCTGGTCGAAAAGGTGGCGACGCCCGAGCGCGCCGGCATGCGGCTCCTCGAAGACGCCGCGGCGGCGATGCAGCTCACCGCGCGCGGCTACCACCGCGTGTTGAAGCTGGCGCGCACGCTCGCCGACCTCGACGGCGCGGAGACGGTGGCGCGCATCCACGTCGCCGAGGCGCTCGCCTATCGCGCGCTTCCGCCGGAGCTGGAGCTCGCCGCGTAGGCGGGCGTTTGCCGCCTTCCCGCATTGTCGTGCCAACGTAATCCTGCGCGGTTATCCCGATTGAATTGCCTGGAAAGTGATTCGCTTTCCGGCAGCGCTCCGCGGGGGGAACGGATGCACGCACGGAAGAGCCGCCAATCGTCGCGACGCGGGGAAGCCGGATGACGGCGGGCGCGCTGCTCTCGCCCCGCAACCTCGTCCGCCGCTTCAAGCCGACGATCGTCGCCGGAACCGACCGCGCGCTTGCGCGCATCGCCAAGTCGAACGTGCTTGCGTGGCCGATCGCCCGGCGCGGTCTTTCGCTAGGCCGCCTCGGCGACCTTGAGGTGCGGCTCGCCGCGACCACGTTCGAGGTCAAGCGTGCACAGGCGCTCCGTTACCAGGTCTTCTACGAAGAGATGTCGGCTGTGCCGGACTTCCGCGCGCGGCAAACGCGACGCGACGTCGACCGCTTCGACAGGCTCTGCGACCATCTTCTTGTCGTCGACCACACCGGCGAACGCAGCGAGATCGTCGGCACCTACCGGCTTCTTCGTCACGCGATCGCGGCGCGTCACGGCGGCTTCTACAGCGCCGGCGAGTTCGAGATCGCGCCGCTCCTTTCGCGCATGTCCGAGCTCCGCTTCCTCGAGCTCGGCCGCTCCTGCGTGCTTCCGCCCTATCGCAACAAGCGGGCGCTCGAGCTTCTCTGGCACGGAGTATGGGCCTACGTCCGCATGCATCGGATCGACGTGATGCTCGGCTGCGCGAGCCTTGCCGGCACCGACCCGGAGCGGCTCGCGCTGCCGCTCTCGTTCCTGCATCACCACGCGCGAGCATCGGAGGAATGGCGCGTCCGCGCCTGCCAAGGGCAAGGCGTCGCGATGGACCGGATGCCGCGCGAAGCAATCGACCCGCGGGCCGCGCTTCGCGCGCTGCCGCCGCTCGTCAAAGGCTATCTCCGGCTCGGCGCGATGGTCGGCGACGGCGCCGTCATCGATCGCCAGTTCGGCACGACCGACGTCTTGATGGTGCTGCCCGTCGCGCAGATCGCCGCGCGCTACGTCGACTACTATGGCGCCGACGCGAGCCGCTACGCGCTCAAGCCTCACGCATCGACCGAGGCGCGCCCTCTCGTCGCCGCCTGACGCGAACGTAGAGTGCGCCGGCGCCGCCGTGACGGCGATGCGCTTCCTCGAAACCGATGACCAGATGGCGGAACTCGCCATCAGCGAGCCAGCGGGGGACGCTTTCGCGAAGCACGCCGCGACCATCGCCCCCTGCCCCGCCCTTGCCGGTGACGACAAGGACGATCTTCGCGCCCGACGCCTGCTTGTGGCGCAGGAAGGCGGCAAGAACGGCGTGGGCGCGCTCCTGCCGCATGCCGTGGAGGTCGATCCGCGCATCGATCGCGACGAGATCGCGGCGAAGCCGGCGCAAGGTCTTCTCTTCGAAGGGCGCGAGCGCCGGAGCCACGGGCTTAGCGGGTCTCATGACCGCCGGAGCGGGCCTGGCCTTCGCGTTCCTGTGCGATGTCTTTTCGCAAACGGCTTTTGGTTGAGGCGGTGGGAACGCTTCGTGCGGCGGCTTCGCCGCCTTCCGCGTCAGCGGCTTCACCGTTTGCCGCAGGCGCTCCCAGAGCTCGCGCTCGCCGTGCGTCAGCCGCCGCGTCATTCCGCCGCCTTCGGAAGAAGCGCGATCATCGATGCGGCGTGGCGCACGCGCCCGGCGAGCGATCCGGCTTCCGTGCCCGAGCCGAAGAAGATATCGCCGCGGGCCGGCCCGACGATCGCCGACCCGGTATCCTGCGCGATCATCAACCGCCGGAAGGACGCGCCGCGCTCGGGATCCGCAAGGCCCGGTGCGTCGACCCAGATCGGCGTGTGGAAGGTGTGGAGCGCACGATCGACGGCGAGGCTCCGGAGCGCAGTCAGCGGCACGCCGGCCGCGCCGAGCGGCCCGTCGGTATCGGCGAGCGCGGTCTCGCGGAAGAAGATGTAGGAGCGGTTCTCGCGCATGAGCACCCGCGCCGGGTTGGGATTCTCTTTTAGCCAGGCTTCGAGCCCATCCTTGTCGGCCTTGTCGAGAGCAAGGAGCCCGCGCTCGACCGCGAGCCGGCCTATCGACGTATAGAGATGTCCCGATTTTCCGGCGAAGGCGATCCTGAGCGTCCCGCCCTCGACGAGGCTCAGCCGCGCCGAGCCCTGCACATGAATAAAGAACGCGTCGACAGGGCCCTCGACGAACGCGATCTCAAGCCCGCGACCGTCGAGCGCGCCATCTTCGATCGCCGCACGGTCGAAGAAGGGCTCAATGCCCCGCGCCGTCTTCCATGCGAAACGGATCGCCGCGTCAAAGCCCGGCGGCCGGTTCGCATCCGTCACGTCGACAAGATCCGGGGGACGGCGAAGAAGCGGCACGGAAAAGCGCGTGCTCCGCGTTCGGCTCGCCGCGACTTCCGGCTCGAAATAGCCGGTGACGAAGCCCGGCGCGTCGATGCGGTGCGGCCGGAACCAGCTCTCAAAGAACGCGCGCGCCGTTTCCGGCGTCCACGACGATCCAGCCGCGACCGCGGCGTGTGCCACCCGCTGCAGGGCGGCGAGGTCGACACCGAACGAGCGCATCTTCGGTGGCGCTGACGCGAACGCTCTTGCGCCGACGAGAAAGGTCCGAAGAGCAGCGGCGTGGTCGTCGTCCCGCCAATGCGGGATGTCGGCGAAGCGGACTTCGTTCAGGATCGGCGCTTCCGCGTCGGGCGGGGCGTGCATGTGCGGGCCGCAGCTTCTTCGTGCGCGCGCCCAAGGACAACGCGCAGGGTCAGACCGCCTCGGTTGCGATAAGCTTCCAGTTCGGGTCGCGCGATGTCACGTCGCGGGCGAACGTCCAGGCGTCGCGGATCGTCTGCACCTCGGTCGCATCGCCTTCGACGACATTGCCGTCCTTGTCGCGCACACAAGTGATGAGCTCGGCCAGGAAGCGGAGCGAAACGCGCGCGCTCTTTCCGTCAAGCTCCGCGGCGACGATCTTGGCTTCCTCTATTCCGACGAAGGTGAGCTCTGCCTTTTGCTGCTTTTTCTCGCGCTCGGCGATCGCCGAGACGAAGCCCTCATAGACGTCCGGCGCAAGCAGGCCCTTCAGCGTGGCGCGGTCGCCCTGCGCGAACGCCGTGACGATCATCTCGTAGGCGGCCTTCGCGCCAGTGAGAAAATGCTCAGCATCGAAGTCGGGCGAAGCCTTGCTGATGGCGACAAGCCCGTCATGGACCGGCGTGCCCGGCGCCGCGTGGCGGGCGAGCGTCTCAAGTCCGGCTGGCTCGCCCGTTGTCGCCGAGACGCGGTCACGCGGCGGAAGCGCCACCACGTTGTCGTTGCGCGCGCCGGCCGGCGGCGTCTTGACCGGCGTCTCGTAGGGCGACGGCTCGTTTCCGGTACGGCGGCCGAGAACGCTGCCGAGCCGCATAAAGATGACGACGGCGATGATCAGGAAAATGATCGAATAGATGTCGAAAAATCCGCTCATCGAGGGCGTGGGCTCACAAGGCTTACGGCGCAGCGCGGCGGTGGCGCCTTCCCAGGTCCAATGTAAGCACCTTTCGGGTTAAGTCCAGCGACGGCATGATTAATCCTTTGCGAGCTTTGCAATCCGTCCCATATGGCTCGGATAAGGAGAAGCCGCGCGAATGCCTATTTCTCTCATCTTTCTAGCCCTCGTCCTCGGCGAGATTGCCGGCTTCATCGTGGTCGGCGAGGCGATCGGTGTTCTGCCCACGCTCGGGCTCATCCTTCTCGGCATGGCCGCGGGGGTCCTGCTGCTTCGCCGACAAGGTTTTGCCACGCTGATGCGCGTCCGCGACGACCTGGCGGCCGGGCGCCACCCGGCGCGCCCGCTCGCGGAAGGCGCACTGCTTGCCTTCGCCGCCCTCCTCATCATCCTTCCCGGGTTCCTGACCGACACGATCGGGATTCTGCTCTTCGTCCCCTTTATTCGAGAGGCCCTCTGGCGCGCCGTTCAAAGCCGCGTCACGATACGTGCCGGCAAGCCGGCGCCAGCGCCGGCCGAAGGCAGCCGAGTCGTCGACCTCGAACGCGAAGAGTACAGCCCGCGTCCGGCGAGCCCGTGGCGACTTCGCGGCGGACCGGAGGCGTAGATTGTTCGCGTCTCCCGTGCTAGGCGGGCGCCCAAACAAAAAGGCGACGACGATGGCCGAGACAAGCGGAAACGGCGGGCAGGCTCAACCCGAGCCCGGTCAGAACCAGGCGCAGCCCGTCGGCATTCATGTGCTCGCTCAGTATCTGAAGGATGTCTCCTTCGAGAACCCTGGCGCGCCGCGGACTCTGCGACCGGCGGACACCGCGCCCAATCTCGAAGTCAACGTCAACGTCAACGCCAGGCCGCAATCGCAGACCGACTTCGAGATTGAGATCAAGCTTGAGGGAAAGGCCACGCGCGGCGACGAGACGCTCTTCATCGTCGAGGTCACCTATTGCGGCGTCTTCCAGGTTCGCAACGTGCCGCAGGAGCACGTGCATCCTTTGCTTCTGATCGAATGCCCGCGGCTGCTTTTCCCGTTCGCCCGGCAGATCATCGCCGATGCGACGCGGCAGGGCGGCTTTCCTCCACTCCTGATCGACCCGGTGGATTTTGCCGCGCTCTACCGGCAGCGCGTGGCGCAGGCGGCGCAGCAGCGCCCGCCGCAGCCGAGCTGACGCTTAAGCCGCGCGGCCGGCTCCCTCCGTAACAATATAGCGGCTCCATAGCGGCGCGCCGCCGAGCGTGGCGAGGAAGGCCGCGTGTGCCTCTGCGTCATCCGGCGTGAGCCGCGGCAGAAGCGCTCGCGGTCGCGCCTCGATGCCGCCGCGCGCAAGCGCGATCGTCGCACCATCGCGACGGCGCGTCCCTAGCGCCAGCGTCGCCTGACGTCCGCCGAGAAGCTCCAGATAGACCTCGGCAAGAATCTCCGCGTCGAGAAGCGCGCCGTGCAGCGTGCGTGCGCTGTTGTCGATGCCGTAGCGCGTGCAAAGCGCATCGAGGCTGTTCGGTCCGTTCGGGTGGCGACGGCGGGCGAGAAGCAGCGTGTCGACGAAACGGTGCTCTTCAAGGAGCGGTCGGCCGCAAAGGCGGAGCTCCATGTTGATGAAGCCGCGATCGAAGCCGGCATTGTGAGCGATGAGCGGACTGTCGCCGACGAACTCGCCGAAAGCGTCGACGATCGCGTCGAATGCCGGCTGGCCGCGCAGGAATTCGTCGGTCAGCCCATGCACCGACGCAGCGCCCTCCGAAACGGCGCGGCGCGGATTGATGTAGCGGTGGAAGGTCCGGCCCGTCGGTATGTGGTTCAAGAGCTCGACGCAACCGACCTCGATCAGCCGATCGCCGCTCAAGGGGTCGAGGCCGGTCGTTTCGGTGTCGAAAACGATTTCCCGCATACCGTCTTTTCAGCGCGATCGGGAGAAAGCGCAAGGGTTCGAGAGGGCCGCTCCCCAGTCGATTCAGAGCGCGAAGGCGAGCGCCGCCAGGATCGCGTCGACGGCGCGCCGCGCAGATTCTATCCCGTGCCCGGAATCGACAAGGAAATGCGCCTGCTTCCGCTTCTCGGCATCGGCTACCTGGCGGGAGAGAAGCGCATCGAAGCGCGCTTCCGTCATGCCCGGCCGCGCGAGGACCCGCTCGCGCTGCACCTTCGGATCGGCAGTCACGACCACAATCGTGTCGACGCGTCTTACCGCATTCGTCTCGAAAAGAAGCGGGATGTCGAGGAGCACCATGCGGCGCGCCTCGGCTTTCGCCTTCGCCACGAAGGCGCGTTCGCTTTCGAGCACCAGGGGATGCACGATCGCCTCCAGGAGGGCGAGCGCTTCGGCCTTGTCGACAACGCGGGCGGCGAGACGGGCGCGGTCGATCACGCCGCCTTCGACGACACCTGGAAACGCGTCGGCGATCGGCGCGACGGCGGCGCCGCGATAGAGCCGATGAACCGTCGCGTCGGCGTCGTGCACAGGAACGCCGCGCACGGCGAACATCCTTGCCGTCGTGGTCTTGCCCATCCCGATCGACCCGGTGAGACCGACGATACGCATGGGTCAGCCTCCGATATCCGCGACGACGGCGGCGCGGAGATCTTCGTCGACGATCGGCCGCACGCCGAACCAGCGCTCAAAGCCCGGCGCCGCCTGGTGGAGAAGCATGCCGAGCCCGTCGACGATAGCGAGCCCCTGCTCCTTGGCGCCTGCCAGGAAGGATGTAAGGAGCGGGACGTAGACGAGGTCGGTCGCGATCGCACTTTCCTTCGCCATGTCCCAGGGAACATCGAGGTCGGCTCCGTCGTGCAGGCCCGCGGAGGTCGCGTTCACGACGAGATCCGCTTCCTTAAGCGCCTCCGCCAGCCGATCGAGACCGGCCGTGTGGACAGCGCCGCCGAAGTGTCTTGCAAGCAGCTCGGCGCGCTCGATCGTCCGATTGAGAAGCAGGATCCTGCCGAGCCCGGCTTCGATCAGAGCGTGGAGCACGGCGCGCGAGGCGCCGCCGGCGCCGATTACGAGCGCGGTCCGGCTTCTTCGCCAGCCGGGCGCGCGGTCATCGAGATTGGCGGTGAACCCATACGCGTCGGTGTTGTCGGCGTGGAGTCGTCCACTTTCGATCCAGAGGGTGTTCGCCGCCTCGAGTCTTCGTACGACTGCGGTCGCCGATGCCGCGGCGCGGAACGCCGCGCCCTTATGCGGTACGGTGACATTGCCGCCGACATAGCTCTTTGCCTGAAGGCTGAGGAGAAAAGCTTCGATCGCGTCCGGCGGCACCGCCTCCGCGACGTAGTCACCTTCGATCCCATAGCGGCTCAGCCAGAAGCGGTGGATCAGCGGCGAGCGCGAGTGCGCGATTGGCCAGCCGACGACGAACGCCTTTCTCATGCCGGCTTCCGCGCGGCGAGAAGCGCAATCACCGCCGCCGCGGTTTCCTCGATGGAGCGCCGGGTGACGTCGATCACGGGCCAGCCCTGGCGCGCGCAGAGTTTCCGGCTCCACGCAAGCTCTTCGGTCACCAGGTTCCGATCGACGTAGGAGTCGGTGAGCTCATCCGACTTCATCGCGAGCACACGATGCTGGCGAACCTGCACGATCCGGTCGGGGCTGGCGACCAGCCCGACGATAAGTGGCCGGCGCGCGACCGCAAGCGCCGGCGGTATCGGTGCGCCATGGACGAGCGGGATGTTCGCAGTCTTGATCCCGCGATTGGCAAGATAGATCGAGGTCGGGGTCTTCGAGGTGCGGCTCACGCCGACAAGCACGACATCGGCTTCGTCGATCGCCTCGAAGTGCTGGCCGTCGTCATGCGCCAGCGTGAAATTCAACGCCTCGATGCGGCGGAAATACTCGGCATCAAGGACGTGCTGAGCGCCGACCCGGCCTGCCGAGCGTGTGCCAAGATAGGCTTGCAACGCAGTAAGCACCGGCTCCAGCACAGAGACGCAAGGAACGCCGAGGTTGCGGCATCCGCTCTCCACCAGGCCCGAAAGGTTCAGATCGACGAGGGTATAGAGGACAATCCCGGGGGCCTGCTCGATCTCAGCGAGCGACTGCTCGACGAGCGCCGGGGTTCTGATCAACGAGTGAATGTGCTCGATCGCGTGTGTGTGCTTGTATTGCGCCGCCGCCGCCCGGGCGACCGCAATCAACGTCTCGCCGGTCGCGTCGGAGACGAGATGAAGATGAAAATAACGCGGTGTGGGCACAGAGCGCGATCCTGTGAAGAAATACCCTCGTTCCGCTTCCTAGCCGGAAGCAGGGGCATGGCGATACCGCTTCCATGAAAAGCATCAACATTCAAAATCCAGGGGATAAGAAATCAGCGTTGGCCCGTTACCGCGAAAACTGCGATCCATCCACAGGCTGGAGCACCTGTCATGTATCCGGCTGAACCGACAATCCGCGTGCAATCCGGAGACCGGTACGCCGACAGCCGAACGCATTGCCCGAAGTTACCAGATTGCCGTCTTAGCAATCGTCCCCGTCCGCTTGGGCGGGATGGATTGTGGAGAACCGACAATCCCTCTAATTCACCCCTAAGCAGAAACAAGAAGCTTCGTTAACACTCTATTAAGGAAGATTGCTGCCGCGTGAGCGAGCGCTCGAAACTCGTCAGGGTCCTCGGCGGCGAGGTTGTCGAGCCGCCTCCGATCTGGATCATGCGGCAGGCGGGCCGCTACCTTCCTGAATACCGGAAGACACGTGAGCGCGCGGGCTCGTTCCTCGAGCTCTGCTTCACATCGGAGCTTGCGGCTGAGGTCACGCTGCAGCCGGTGCATCGCTTTGGCTTCGACGCTGCGATCCTCTTCTCGGACATTCTCGTCATCCCGCATGTGCTTGGGCAGTCCGTGCGGTTTGAGGATGGACAAGGTCCGCTGCTACAGCCTCTGCCGGATGATCTCCGGGTGCTTGATGCGGCGAATGTCGAAAAGGCACTTGTGCCAATCTTCGAGACGGTTCGGCTGACGCGGCGTGCATTGAAGACGGAGAAAGCGCTGATCGGATTCTGCGGCGGTGCATGGACGGTCGCGACCTATATGATCGCAGGGCATGGCACCGCCGATCATCTTGCTGCGCGCCGGCTTGCGCTGGAAAATCCGGATCGGCTGCAGGCGCTGATCGATATCGTCGTCGAAGCATCGGTTGGCTATCTAATCGGGCAGATCGATGCCGGTGCAGATGTCGTGAAGATCTTCGACAGCTGGGCGGCTGTTCTCGACGGCGAAGGTTTTGCGCGTTGGGTGATCGCGCCGACGAAGGCGATCGTCGGGAAAGTGAAGGCCATGCGGCCTGGCGTGCCTGTGATCGGTTTTCCGCGTGGTGCGAGCGCGCGGATCGGAGACTTCGCGCGTCGGACCGGCGTTGACGGCGTTGCTGTTGATTGGACGCTGTCGATGCAGGATGCGCGTCGGCTTGTTGCGGAGCCGACGGCGCTGCAGGGTAATCTCGATCCGCTTCGGCTCGTCGTGGGGGGAACTGCGCTTGACGAAGGTGTCGATCAGATTCTAGCGGCAATGCGAGGCCGGCCACACATCTTCAATCTTGGCCACGGCATCACGCCGGATACGCCGCTTGAGAATGTCGCGCGACTGGTCGAACGCGTGCGCAACGGGCGAAGCTGATGGTCTTCTGGGTCAAAGCGCTTCACATCATTTCCGTGATCGCCTGGATGGCGGCGATGCTCTACCTGCCGCGACTCCTCGTCTATCACGCCGAAAGCACGCCGGGCTCGGAGAAGTCCGAGACCTTCAAGGTGATGGAGCGGAAGCTCCTTCGGATGATCGCGACGCCGGCGATGATCGCGACCTGGGTGTTCGGGCTTTGGATGGCCTGGCTGATCGGCGCGTGGGGCGACGGCTGGTTCCACGCCAAGCTTTTCCTGGTGCTCCTGCTCTCCGGCTATCACGGGTTGATGGCGCGCTGGGTGCGCGACTTCGCGAATGACCGTAATACGCGCTCGACACGGTTCTACCGGATGGTGAACGAGATACCGGCGCTCTTGATGGCCGGCATCGTGATCCTGGTGGTAGTCAAGCCGTTCTAGCGGAAAGAGGCTTGTCTCGGGCTAGCCGGATCGCTATCTAGGGACTTGCGCTGGCGTGAAAATGCGCGCAAGGACGCGTTCGCGTCTTGTCGGCGGCGATCCAAACGCGGCCGCGTCTCAACTTCCCCTTTTCCCGCCCCCTTTTTCCCTGACGGGACCATTCCATGCAAGAAATGAAACTTCAGGACTTGAAGTCCAAATCCCCTACCGAGCTTCTCTCGTTCGCCGAGGAGCACGAGGTGGAAAACGCCAACACGCTCCGCAAGCAGGAGCTGATGTTCGGCATTCTGAAGAAGCTCGCCGACAACGAGGTCGACATCATCGGCGAAGGCGTCGTCGAAGTGCTGCAAGACGGCTTCGGCTTCCTGCGCTCACCCGACGCGAACTACCTTCCCGGCCCCGACGATATCTACATCTCACCCTCGCAGATCAGGCGCTTCTCGCTTCGGACCGGCGACACGGTCGAGGGCCAGATCAGAAGCCCCAAAGAAGGCGAACGCTACTTCGCGCTCCTGAAGGTCAACCGGATTAATTTCGAGGATCCCGACAAGGCGCGGCACAAGGTTCACTTCGACAATCTGACACCGCTCTATCCCGACGAGCGCTTCAAGATGGAGGTCGAGGATCCGACGCGGAAAGACCTGACCGCGCGCGTCATCGATCTCGTGGCGCCGCTCGGCAAGGGCCAGCGTGCGCTGATCGTCGCGCAGCCGCGCACGGGCAAGACGGTGATCCTGCAGAATATCGCGCGCTCGATCACCGCCAACCATCCCGAATGCTTCCTGATCGTGCTCCTGATTGACGAGCGGCCCGAGGAAGTGACCGACATGCAGCGCACCGTGAACGGCGAGGTCATCTCCTCGACCTTCGACGAGCCTGCCTCGCGCCACGTCGCCGTGGCGGAGATGGTGATCGAGAAGGCCAAGCGTCTGGTCGAGCATGGGCGCGACGTCGTCATCCTGCTCGACTCGATCACCCGCCTCGGCCGTGCCTACAACACCGTCGTTCCCTCCTCCGGCAAGGTGCTGACCGGCGGCGTCGACGCCAACGCGCTGCAACGGCCGAAGCGCTTCTTCGGCGCCGCGCGCAACATCGAGGAAGGCGGATCGCTGACCATCATCGCGACCGCGCTGATCGATACCGGCAGCCGCATGGACGAAGTGATCTTCGAAGAGTTCAAGGGCACCGGCAATTCCGAGCTCGTGCTCGACCGCAAGGTCGCCGACAAGCGTGTCTTCCCGGCGATGGATATCTTGAAGTCCGGCACCCGGAAAGAGGAACTGCTCGTCCCGAAGGGCGACCTCTCGAAGATCTTCGTGCTTCGGCGCATCCTCTCCTCGATGGGTGTCGTCGACGCGATCGAGTTCCTGCTCGACAAGCTGAAGCAGACGAAGAGCAACGCCGAGTTCTTCGATTCGATGAATACGTAAGGAAGCGAGTGGGCGCGGCTACGCGAGCTGCAGCCCGCAGTACTTGGCGAAGTGCCTGAAGTCCTGGTCGCGCGTTATCAGCGGCACGTCGTGGTCGATGCAGGACTGCGCGATCAAGGCGTCTGGAAGACGCGCGCGAAGCTTGTGCGTCAGTAGCTTCGCCCGAGAGTCTGCGGTCCTGAGCCAGTATCCTCCCCGAAGGTCGAGCAAAGGCAAGGCGAGAATGACAGCCCGAAGCTGCGCAGGGAGCTTCGGTTCGGACAGCGCCTCGCTCAGGACGACCGGCGGGAGCAGAACATTGCCGGAGGGGAGATTCGCCTCGAAGACGTCAATGTCTGGACCGGTATCTCCCTGAATGAAGGCGATGAGCGTCGAGGTATCGACGGCTACCATTTCCGGTCTTCGCGGAGCTCGTCGAGATCGATGGTGAATTTGAAGGTTCCGCGCAGCTTCCGCAGCTCCTGTTGGGCCTGAACTTGCGCAAGGCGCTTCAATGCGGCGCGGACCGTCTCGGTGACACCTTGGCCGGTCAGTTCCTGCGCTCTCTCTAGGTCCTCTTCAGGGACCTGCACCGTGATCTTGCGAAGCTCGCTCATGCGGCGTGTCTACCATACCCTATGCTGGTATGGAAGATGGTATGCGAAGCCAGTCTCGATGCCATCAGCCAAGCCCGTGGCGGGTAGCTGCGAGAGACGCGCGAGCGCCGCCTTCCGAGCCGACCTCGGGCAGGCAACGGAGGGCGTCGCAGAGGAAGAGCGCGGCGGGGCTTTGCGTCGGTGTCTTGCCGGCGGCGGGGTGGTCGGTGGGAAGCGCCTCCGGCGCGACCTTGGCGACGAAGAGCGCTGGGTCGGATTCGTCGAGCGCTGCGTGGAGCAGCGCGTCAGCCTCTCTCCCCTGCCCCATCACGAAAGCCAGACGGCCGCGGAGCGCCGTGTCGAATGCGGCCTGAAGGCTTGCGGTCCCGACGACGTCGCGCGCTGCTTCTGAGCCGAGATGCGTCAGCATGCGCTCGGCGTGCTCGCGATACGCATCGTCGCCGGTCAACATGAAGAGGGTGGCGGCATTCGCCGCCATCGTCCCGGTCGCGGCCGGCGTTGCCTCGTCGGTGAGCGAGAGCGGCGTTGCGATCAGCGATGGGGCGTCGTCTGCGGCGAGATTGTAGGCGGCAGCCGATTCGACGAAGTGGCGACGCTTCGCCGTGGCGAACCACGCCTCGGCGCGATCGAGGAATCTTCGGTCGCCATCGAGCGCGAAGAGCGTCAGCGCGGCGCGGATCATGTTGGCGTAGTCGGTCGCGATGCCGGGGAAGACCTTGGCGCCGTCGAGCGTCGAATGCGCCAAGCGGTCTTCAGCCGACATCGATTCGGATACGAAGCGGAAGGCGGAAAGCGCCGCGTCTCGCGCAGTTCGATTGCCGTTGACGCGAGCGGCATGGGCGAGCCCGGCGATCGCCAGCCCGTTCCAGTCGGCCAATACCTTGTCGTCGCGCGCGGGCTGCGGCCTGTCGTTGCGCCGGCTAAGCAGCAGAGCTCGCTGGCGTGAGAGCTCGTCCTCCCGGTCGTCGCCGAGCCATTCGCGCGAGCCGGGCCTGAGCCGGTTCAGGACAATCTTGCCTTCCCAGTTGCCGCTCGGCGATGCGTCGTAGACTCCTGCGAACGCAGAGAGGTCTGGTCCGAGCGCGTCCGCGATCTCCTCAAGCGACCAGACGTAGGTCAGCCCCTCCTCGTGCTCGGTGTCGGCGTCAAGGCTCGCGGCGAAGCCGCCGTCGCCGAGCTGCATCTCGCGGACCAGCCAGCCGACCGTCTCGTCGATTCGTTGCCGAAACAATGGTTGCGGCGCCTCCTGTTGCGCATAGGCGAGCGCGGAAAGGAGCAGGCCGTTGTCGTAGAGCATCTTCTCGAAATGCGGCACGAGCCATTCGGCGTCGGTGGAGTAGCGGGCGAAGCCGCCGCCGACGTGGTCGTAGATGCCGCCCTGGCAGAGATTCGTCAGCGTCGTCAGCACGGCCGTTCGGTAACGCTCCTCGCCCGTCCGCCGGAACCCGCGCCACAGGAGATCGAGCACGACCGGGTTCGGAAATTTCGGCGCGCCGCGGAAGCTGCCGCGGTCGAAGTCCCAGACGGAGGCGATCGTTTCTGCCGCCTGGTCAAGGAATTTTGGATCGGGAGCGCCGGCGGCTGGCGCGACGGGCTGGCTCAGATGCGCGCGAAGCGCGGCGATGTTCTTCGTCACAGCTTCGTCCTGCGACGACCAGGCGGCGGAGATGGCGCCAAGGATCTGCCGAAAGCTCGGGCGGCCCCAGCGGGGCTCGGGCGGAAAGTAGGTGCCGCCCCAGAAGGGCTCTGCATCCGGCGTCAGGAACATCGTCAGCGGCCAGCCGCCTTGCTCGCCGAGCGCATGCAGAGCCCGCATGTAGATCTGGTCGACCTCGGGTCTTTCCTCCCGGTCAACCTTAATGGAAACGAAATCGCGGTTGAGCTGCGCGGCCGTGGTCGTGTCGCTGAAACTCTCGCGCGCCATGACGTGGCACCAATGGCAGGCGGCGTAGCCGATCGAAAGGTGCACCGGCACGTTCCGTCGCTTCGCGTCGGCGAACGCCTCTGGTATCCACGGCCACCAGTCGACCGGGTTGTCGGCGTGCTGGCGAAGATACGGGCTGGTCGTGCCGGCCAGGCGGTTCAAATCATCCTCGGCGTTCGGATTTCGATGGATAGCATATACGCACTTTCGAGCGGCGCCGTTCCGTCCGGCGTTGCGGTCATTCGGATTTCCGGACCGCTGGCGCAGGGGGCGCTCGAGGCGCTTGCCGGCGGATTGCCGGAGCCGCGGCGGGCAGCGCTCCGGAGCGTGCGGAGACCGGGGGAGGCGGAGGTTCTCGACCAGGGACTGGTGCTCTGGTTCCCGGGACCGAAGAGCGAGACCGGCGAGGACATGGCGGAGCTGCAGCTGCACGGGAGCAGGGCGGTCGTGCAGGCGATTTTCGAGGCGCTCGCTGAGCTCGGCGTGAGGCTGGCGCGTCCCGGCGAATTCATCAGCCGCGCCTTCCAGAACGGCAAGCTCGACCTGACGGAAGTGGAGGGGCTCGCCGATCTTGTCGCAGCCGAAACGGAAGTGCAGCGGCGGCAGGCAGCCGGGCAGGCGCGCGGTGTGTTGGCGGCCAGGGCCGAAGCGTGGCGCGAGGCGCTGATCGATCTTCGGGCCGAGATCGAGGCGCGGCTTGATTTCTCCGACGAAGGAGATGTCGGGGAGGCGCTGCCCGCGGATTTCGAAACAAGGATTGCGGCGCTGAAGCTGGACATGGCTGCAGCGGTCGCGGGGGCGGGGGCCGCGGAGCGGGTGCGCGATGGTTTCCGTGTCGCGATCCTCGGTCGCCCAAACGCCGGCAAGTCGTCGCTGCTCAATGCGCTCGCGCGCCGCGACGTGGCGATCGTCACGCCGGAGGCTGGAACGACGCGCGACGTGCTTGAGGTGCCGCTCGACATCCACGGCTATCCGGTGCTGCTCTTCGACACGGCGGGGCTCCGCGAAT
Source organism: uncultured Alphaproteobacteria bacterium (assembly GCA_963739005.1). Classification (GTDB taxonomy): domain Bacteria; phylum Pseudomonadota; class Alphaproteobacteria; order Rhizobiales; family Afifellaceae; genus DASWJZ01. Next base: position 428,180 of record CAVTYQ010000008.1, read on the forward strand.
CGGTGTCGCTTGCGGAAGCGGAAGGCGTGCGCCGCGCGCGGCTGACGGCGGAAACCGCGGACCTGGTCCTCTGGCTGGAAGATGCGACCTTGGACCCTGCGCCCTGTCCTGCCATCTCAGAGCGTCCGACTTGGCGGATCGCGACGAAGGTCGATCTCGCACCAGGTCGTGACGGCATCTCCGTCGTGACCGGCGCGGGGCTCGGCGATCTTGTCGAGCGCCTCGGAGCCGCGGCGGCGGAGGCGATGGGCCCAGGCAATGCGCTCGTCACACGGCAGCGGCAGCGGGAGGCGATCGAGAGCGCGATCGCGGCGCTTGCCGACGACCCCGGTGCGGCGACCGAGATCAAGGCGGACTTGCTGCGCGCTGCGAGCGAGGCTATTGGGCGGCTCAGCGGACGCGTCGACGTTGAGGACGTGCTCGACCGGCTGTTCCGCGAATTCTGCATCGGAAAATAGGTTTCACGTAAAACCCCTGTCGGGCGTTCCACGTGAAACGACGAGTGGTGCAATGAGGGCGGTGGACGTCATAGTCGTAGGAGGTGGGCATGCCGGCGCGGAGGCCGCGGCCGCTGCGGCCCGATTCGGCGCCGACACGATTCTGGTGACGCATCGCTTTGCAACCGTGGGCGAGATGTCCTGCAACCCCGCGATCGGGGGCCTTGGCAAGGGTCATCTGGTGCGGGAAGTCGATGCGCTCGACGGTCTCATGGGCCGCGTCGCCGACCGTGCCGGTATCCAGTTCCGCGTCTTGAACCGCCGCAAGGGCCCTGCCGTGCGTGGCCCGCGCGCCCAAGCCGATCGCGCGCTCTACCGCGCCGCCATGCAGGCTGAAATCGCCGCGCAGCCAAGTCTCTCGGTCGTTGAAGGCGAAGTCGCGGACCTTGTGATCGTCGAGGGCCGCGTTGCCGGGGTGCGGCTGAAGGACGGGCGCGAGATCGCCGCTGCTTCGGTCGTGCTCACGACCGGCACGTTCCTTTCCGGCCTCATCCATCTCGGCGAGACGACGACGCCTGCCGGCCGCTACGGCGAGGCGCCGAGCGTCGGGCTCTCGGAGACGCTACGACGCGTCGGCCTGAGGCTCGGCCGGCTGAAGACCGGAACACCCCCTCGCCTCGATGGCCGCACGATCGACTGGGCAGGCCTCGAACGCCAGCCTGGCGACGAGCCGCCGGAGCCTTTTTCCGCGCTTACGGCTGAGATCACGACGCCGCAGATCGCCTGCCACGTCACGCGCACGACCGCCGAGACGCACCGTATCATCCGCGGTAACCTTAACCGTTCCGCCATGTATTCCGGGCGGATATCGAGCCGCGGCCCGCGCTATTGCCCCTCGATCGAGGACAAGGTCGTGCGCTTCGCGGATCGCGAGAGCCACCAGATTTTCCTGGAACCGGAAGGGCTCAACGACGACACGATCTACCCGAACGGAATTTCGACCTCCCTCCCCGAGGACGTGCAGATCGCCCTCGTCCATTCGATGCCGGGGCTTGAGCGCGCGTTGATCCTGCGTCCGGGCTACGCCATCGAATACGACCATATCGACCCGCGCGAGCTCGGCCCTACCCTCGAATGCCTGAGGCTCCCCGGCCTCTATCTCGCCGGCCAGATCAACGGCACGACCGGCTATGAAGAAGCTGCCGCGCAAGGGCTTGTCGCCGGCTTGAATGCGGCGCGCGCTGGCGGCGGCTCGGCGCCGGTCACGATCGGCCGCGCCGACGCCTATCTTGGCGTGATGATCGACGACCTCGTGACGCGCGGCGTCAGCGAGCCCTACCGCATGTTCACCTCGCGCGCCGAGTACCGGCTGTCGCTTCGCGCCGACAACGCCGATCAGCGGCTGACGCCGCTCGGCATTTCCTTTGGCTGCGTTGGGAACGAACGCCAACGCTCCTTCGAGGCAAAGGCTGACGCGCTCGTCAATGCCAGGCGGCTTCTCGACGGGTTGACGCTAACGCCAACGGAAGCGGCGCGACATGACCTTAACGTCAACCAGGATGGCGTCCGCCGCTCGGCCTTTGATCTTCTGGCGCATCCCGATGTGACTCTCGGCCGCCTGGCGGCGATCTGGCCGGAGCTCAGTTCGATCGCGGCAGCGGTCGCCGAGCAGGTCCGGATCGACGCGCAGTACGCCGTCTACCTGCGTCGGCAGCAGGCTGACGTTGACGCGATGCGGAGGGACGAGGCGCTCGCGCTGCCGCCGGATCTCGACTACGAGGCGATCGGCGGGCTTTCCACCGAAGTGCGGCAGAAGCTTTCGGCCGTCCGCCCGGCGAACCTCGGCCAGGCGGGGCGGATCGACGGCGTCACGCCGGCCGCGCTGACGCGGTTGCTCAGCTATGTCAAGCGCCGGCCCGACCGCGCTCACCGCGCCGCCTGACGTGCCTCCCCCGGCTGCGCTCGACCGTTTCCGGTTGGCGGACGAGACGAAGCGCGACCTGGAGCGTTTCGTCGCGCTGCTCGGCGAATGGCAGCAAACCCACAATCTCGTCTCGCCTGCGTCGCTGCCGGAAGTTTGGACGCGCCACATCGCGGACAGCCTGCAGCTCCTCGAATTTGCGCCGGATTTCCGCGAATGGGTCGACCTTGGAAGCGGCGCCGGCTTCCCCGGGCTGGCTGTGGCGATCGCCTCGAAAGCCCGGCTGGAGCGGCATTTCACGCTGGTCGAATCGAACCTGAAGAAGGCCGCCTTCCTGCGCGCCGCCATCCGGGAAACGGGCGCCAATGCGAACGTCGCGGCGGAGCGGATCGAGACGCACACCCCGAAGATGGCGGGTAGGGCCGACATCGTTTCGGCGCGCGCGCTCGCGCCGCTCAAGGATCTGCTCAAGCTCGCCGCGCCCTATCTCAAGGCGGACGGCACGATGCTCTTCCTCAAGGGCCGGGATTTTGCGCAGGAAATCGAGGCGGCGGCTCAGCGCTTTGCCTTCGATGTGGTAGACTACCGAAGCGCGACGGATTCGGGCGGCCGCGTTCTCGTCATTCGTCATCTCCGCCCACAGAGGCCGCAGCCATGACCATGAGCGACAGGCTCCCCGAGCGCCCGCGCGTGCTCGCACTCGCAAACCAGAAGGGCGGCGTCGGCAAGACCACGACCGCGATCAATCTCGGCACGGCGCTCGCGGCGATCGACGAGACGGTGCTGATCGTCGACATCGACCCGCAGGGGAACGCTTCGACCGGGCTCGGCGTCGAGCGGATCGCCGACAGGCCGTCGACCTACGACGTGCTGGTGGGCGACGCCTCACTCGCTGACGCGGCGATTCCAACGGCGGTGCCGCGGCTCGACATCGTGCCGTCGACGCTCGACCTTCTCGGCGTCGAGCTTGAGATCGCAAGCACGCCGGACAGGAATTTCCGGCTGAGAAAAGCGGTGTCGGCGCTCCCGATGGAGCCAAAAGAAACCGCCTACAGCTACATCCTGATCGACTGTCCGCCCTCGCTTAATCTGCTCACCATCAACGCGATGGCGGCGAGCCATGCGGTGCTCGTGCCGCTGCAATGCGAGTTCTTCGCGCTCGAAGGGCTGACGCAGATACTCTCGACGGTGGAGCGCGTGCGCGCCGGGCTCAACCCGCAGCTTTCGATCCACGGCATCGTGCTCACCATGTTCGACGGGCGGAACAAGCTCGCCGGCCAGGTGGTGGAGGACGTGCGCGCGCACATGGGCGACAAGGTCTACCGTACGGTGATCCCGCGCAACGTGCGCATCTCAGAGGCGCCGTCGCACGGCAAGCCGGCGCTGCTCTACGACCTGAAATGCGCCGGCAGCCAAGCCTATCTCAGGCTCGCCGCCGAGATCATCCAGCGCGAGAGCACGCTACGCGCAGCCTGAATTCTGAAGGGAGAGACGCTTGGCAGTCGAACCGAAACGACGCTTGGGACGCGGCCTCGACGCATTGCTCAGTGCATACCCGGCTGCGGCGGAGCCGGAGCTCAGGGTCGCGGCGGACGGCGGACGGCGCACGCTGCCGATCGATCTGATCGACCGCAATCCGCGCAATCCGCGCCGCGATTTCCGCGACGATGAGCTTGCCGAGCTGACCGAGTCAGTCAAGCGGCACGGCATCGTGCAGCCGATCGCTGTGCGGCCGCTCGGCGAGCGCTACGAGATCATCGCCGGCGAGCGCCGTTGGCGGGCGGCGCAGCGCGCCGGGCTCCACGACGTGCCCGTCACCATCCTCGACATCTCCGACAGCGAAGCGCTCGAGGTCGCGATCGTTGAGAACGTGCAGCGTGCCGACCTCAATCCGGTGGAGGAGGCGAGGGGCTATCAGGCGCTCATCGCGGAGTTCGGCTACACGCAGCAGACGCTCGGCGAGACGATCGGAAAGAGCCGCGTGCACGTCACGAATACGCTCAGGCTTCTGAAGTTGCCGCAACCGATCCTCGAAATGCTCGAGACGGGCGCGATCTCCGCCGGCCATGGCCGTGCGCTCCTCGCCGCCGCCGAGCCGGAGAAACTTGCGAAGCTCATTGTCGCGAAGGGCCTTTCGGTGCGCGAGGTGGAGCGGATGACGCAGCCGCGCGAGCCGAAGAAGCCGGGTCGCGCGGAGGTCCGCAACGCCGACATCGCCGCGCTCGAAAAAGAGCTTTCCGACCTGCTCGGCATGAAGGTGGCGCTTCATCACGGCGAGGCCGGAAGCGGCGAGATACGCATTGCCTACCGCGATCTCGATCAGTTCGAAGGACTGCTACGCAAGCTGAAGCGCTGACGGTTCGACCGCAGCAGCACCGTTCCGCCTTATCTCGTCGTTTTCTTCAGCGGCTACCGGTTGTCATTCTCAGGCGTAGTATCAGCGCGCCGCCTTCTTGAGCCGCCGCGCTGAAAGCGCGAGGTCGTGGAGCGCCTCCGAGATGGCCGCTTCTTCGAGCGCGGGTTCGAGCCGCGTCAACATGACGGCGCGATCGATGCGTCCGCGCGCGTCGGCGATCGACGCGCTTGGCCAGCGTTCGATTTCGGCCTCCACGTTCGGGCGGCGCCGGCCGAAGATCGGCGGCCGCGCGAACTCGACCGCGCGCGACGTCCGCTCGCCGGAATCGACCGCGGCGCGAAGCTGCTGCAGCTGCAGCAGATGCCGGAGCGCGAGCGTCCCAAGCGCCGCCGGCGAGCCCCCCTCGGCGCGGTAGCGCCCGAGCGCGAGCTCCAAGGCTTCGTTGTCGCCGAGCAGTGCGGCGTCGATCGCGTGATCGGTCTTCGCCGTTGTTGTGTCGCCGACGATCGCCTCGACGGCGTCGAAGGTGATCGTCTTCTGGTCGCCGAGATAGAGGAAGAGCTTCTCCAGCTCGCCGCGTACCGCGAGGCGATCGCCGCCGAGATTCTCCGAAAGAAGCTCAAGCGCGCCGGGATCGATCGTCAGGCCCGCCTCCTCGACGGCGGTGTGGATCAGCGCGGCGAGGTCGCGCGCTTGGAGCGGATAGGTTGGGATCGCGGCGGCGTGCTTCGGCGTGTCGAATGCCTTGCGGAGCGGACTCGTCGTCGACAGCTCGCCCGCCTCGACGACGAGCCATGCCGCGTCGGGCGGTGTCTCCAGAAGCGGCTCGATCGCGCCGATGACGTTGTGGCGCCCATCAAGGACGCGAAGCGCGATGACCGGCTCGCCGCCGAAGAGCGAGGCGGCGTAGGCCTCGTCGGCGACGCGACCGGGATTTGACGAGAGCTCGTCGGAGCCGATACGAAGGACCTCGTCGCCGCCGCCGCGCATGAGCGCGATGCGCTCGATGAGCCGAGCCCGTTCCGTGATCGCGCCGGCGTCGCTGCCGTAGATCAGGAAGAGCCGGATGTCGTCGGGCGGCGAGGCGAGGTAGCGCTCGGCCTCGTGCGATCTGACCGTGACCATTTTCTAGCGCGCTCCCCTCGGGATTCGCCGCACGCTCGGACCCGCCCTTAGTGGGTCGCGAAGTAGGCGGCGAGGCGCACCTGCGTCAGCGCTGCGAGTGCCTTGGAAATCCGGTCCTCGGCGTCGCGCTTGGCACGGAGGTTCGAATAGCTTTGCGAGGAGCGCGTGTAGGAGTTGGTCGTCGTGACGCTTGCGCCGAAGATCGAATTGTCAGTGGTGGCGTCCTTCAGGAGGAAAGAGACGCCGCCCGTCAGCTGATAGATGTTGGGCGTTCCGGTGCCCCGTTCGACCAGCACCTGCTGCTCGCGGATCGTCAGCCGGTAGATCAGCTTATAGCGCGCTTCCGCGCCTTCGCCGCCGCCGCGAAGCGCGAAGAGCAAGGCATTGCGGAAGACTTGTTCGGTCCGCGTCCCCGACTCCTGCACGTCAATTGCCGGCAGATCGGCCTGCGGTCCTACTTCGCCCCCGCCGGTCGAATAAAGCGGGCGTATCTGGCAACCGGCGAGGCCAGTAAGCGCCGCGAGCACGGCGATAACGAAAACGATGCGGTGCTTAGGCGACGACATTGACGATCCGGTTCGGTACGACGACGACGCGTCTTGGAGGGCGCCCCTCGAGGAAGCGCTGGATAGGTTCGAGCGCGAGCGCGGCCTTCTCGACCTCGGCGCTCGGCGAGTCGATCGCGATCATGAGCTCCGCGCGCTTCTTGCCGTTCACCTGCACGGGCAGGAGCACGGTATCGACCTGAAGCAGGTCCGCCTCGACCTTAGGCCAGGCCGTTTCGGCCGCGAGCTCAGTGTGGCCGAGCATCCGCCAGCATTCCTCGGCGAGATGCGGCATCATCGGCGCCAGCATCAAGGTCAGCGCCTCAGCGGCTTCGCGCAAAGCCCATTCGAAATCCGGCTCGCGCTCGCCTTCGGCCGCAGCCGTCAGCACGTTCGTCAGCTCGTAGAGCTGTGCCACGGCGCGGTTGAAGCGGAGCCGCTCGATATCGTTTGTGACCGTGTCGATGGTGCGGTGGACGTGGCGACGGAGTTCCATCGATCGCGCGGAGAGGAGAGCCGGCCGCGGCAGATTAGGTGGCGGCAGCTCCTCGCCCAGCCGGACGATCAGCCGGAAGACGCGCTGCACGAAGCGATGTGCTCCGTCGACGCCCGCCGCAGTCCAAATCACGTCGCGCTCCGGCGGAGAGTCGGAGAGCATGAACCAGCGCGCCGTGTCGGCGCCGTAGGTCTCGATGATGTCGGAAGGGTCGACGGTGTTCTGCTTCGACTTCGACATCTTTTCGATCGGACCGATCTCGACGGGGGCACCGGTCGCGACTGCAAAGGCGCGCCGCGCATCGCCGTCGCCCTCGATCCGTACCCTGGCCGGCGTCAGCCATCCGCCGTCGGCGCTGCGATAGGTCTCGTGCACGACCATGCCTTGTGTGAAGAGGCCGGCGAACGGCTCGTCGAGCCCGACGTGACCGGTCTTCCGCATGGCGCGCGTGAAGAAGCGCGAATAGAGGAGGTGCAGGATCGCGTGCTCGATTCCGCCGATATACTGGTCGACCGGCAGCCAATGGTCGGCCGCCGCGCGGTCGGTCGGCGTCTTCGCGTGCGGGGCCGTGAAGCGGGCGAAATACCAGGACGAGTCCACGAAGGTGTCCATCGTGTCGGTCTCGCGCTTCGCCGGCCCGCCGCATTTCGGGCAGGTCGTGTCGCGCCAGGTCGGATGGCGATCGAGCGGATTGCCGGGGCGGTCGAAGTCGACGTCCTCGGGAAGCGTCACCGGCAGGTCCTCGCGCCGGACCGGTACGACACCGCAGGTCGCGCAGTGGAGCATCGGGATCGGACAGCCCCAATAGCGCTGGCGCGAGATGCCCCAGTCGCGCAGGCGGTAGTTGACCTGCCGCTCTGCGACGGGGCGGTTGCCGCGCGTCTCGGCTTCGAGGCGCCTCACCACCTCTTCCCAGGCGACTTGATTGGGCAGGCCGTCAAGGAAGGCGGAATTGATCATCCTGCCGTCGCCGTCATAGGCCTCGTCGGCGATCGCAAACGTCGCCGCGTCGGCACCGGGCGGCAGCACGACGGGGATCACAGGCAGCCCATGCGCATGTGCGAACTCAAGGTCGCGCTGGTCATGGCCGGGGCAGCCGAAGATCGCGCCGGTGCCGTAATCCATCAGCACGAAATTCGCGACATAGACGGGGAGCGTGCGCGATGGATCGAGTACGTGCCTGACGCGAAGCCCCGTGTCGTAACCGATCTTCTCCGCCTTCTCGAGCGCCTCGGCGGAGGTTCCCATGTGGTGGCAGCGCTCGATAAAAGCGGCAAGCGCCGGATCGCGCTGCGCGGCCGCCTTCGCCACCGGATGGTCGGCGGCGATTGCCATGAAGGTCGCGCCGAAAAGCGTGTCGACGCGCGTCGAATAGGCAACGATCTCCGTTTCGCCCGAGGGGGGCTCGTCGGCGAACTCGAAACGCACCAAGGCGCCGTCGGAGCGGCCGATCCACTTCTCCTGCATCAGCCGGACCTTGTCCGGCCAGCGGTCGAGCGTCTTTAGCGCGTCGAGCAGATCCTGGCTGTATTTGGTGATGGTCAGGAACCACTGCGTCAGCTCGCGCTGCTCGACCTCGGCGCCTGAGCGCCAGCCCTTGCCGTCGATCACCTGCTCGTTGGCGAGCACGGTCCGGTCGACCGGGTCCCAGTTCACCTTGGCGGTCTTGCGCGCCACCAGTCCGGCGTCGAGGAAATCGAGAAAGAGGCGCTGCTGCTCGGCATAGTACTCGACGTCGCAGGTGGCGAACTCGCGGCTCCAGTCGAGCGACAGGCCCATGGATTTCAGCTGCGCGCGCATCGCCGCGATGTTGTCGTAGGTCCAGGCCTTCGGATGCACCTTGTTCTGTGCGGCGGCGTTTTCCGCCGGCAGCCCGAAGGCGTCCCAGCCCATCGGATGCAACACGGCGTAGCCGCGGGCGCGCCGATAGCGGGCGAGCACGTCGCCCATCGTGTAGTTGCGGACGTGGCCCATATGGATGCGCCCCGAGGGGTAGGGGAACATCTCGAGCACGTAGTATTTGGGCCGCGAGTCCTCTGTCGGCGTCTCGAACAGCCGGCGCTCGGCCCAGACGGACTGCCAGCGCGGCTCGACGGCACGCGGGTTATAGCGTTCGGTGGACATCAGATAGGCCGGCTCCGGAGGCGGTGTGACCTTCACCTGAATTCTGCCGGGCGGTCAACATTCCCGGGCGATTTGCCGTTCGGTTGCCGCCATGTTAGCCGCCCGTGCGGAGGCAATATGGCGGATGCCGCTAAGAGGCTGGCGGAGATCGAGGCGCGGATCGCCAAGGCGGCGATGCGCGCCGGTCGGGACCCGGCCGAAATCACGCTGATCGCCGTCTCGAAGACCTTCGGCGCCGACGCGATCGTGCCTGTGCTCGCCGCCGGGCAGCGCGAGTTCGGCGAGAACAGGGTGCAGGAGGCGGAGAGGAAATGGCCCCCGCTTCGCAAGCCGCATCCCGACCTTCGCCTGAGTCTGATCGGCCCGCTGCAGACCAACAAGGTGCGCGAGGCGGTCGCGCTTTTCGATGCCATCCACACGCTTGACCGCGACAAGCTCGCCAGTGCGCTCGCTAAGGAGATGACCCGGCAGGGGCGCGCGCCGACGCTTTTCGTGCAGGTAAACACCGGCAACGAGCCGCAAAAGGCGGGGGTTGAGCCCGATGCGGCGGCGGATTTCGTCGCACATTGCAGCACCGTGCACGGCCTCCAGGTTGAAGGCTTGATGTGCATCCCGCCGCTTGCCGACGATCCCGTCCCGCATTTCGAGATGCTCGCGCGGCTGGCAAGGGAGCTCGGGCTGAAGTCGCTGTCGATGGGGATGAGCGCCGACTTCGAGGCCGCAATCCGCTGCGGGGCCACCCATGTGCGTGTCGGGAGCGCGATCTTCGGGACGCGCGACTGACGCGCCGGAGGCCCCCTTCATGGGCCTTTTCGTAAACACCTTCCGGCGAATCGTGCGCCGCGGCTTAGTCGATCCTTAAGCGACCGCCGCGATACTCCGCCCAAGAAATCGAACTCGTTCCGGACGAGCCTATGGAAGAGGGGCGGCTTTGAACCGGGCCGTCCCGTTTCGCGGGGGCATTACGTGCAAGCAAGTCAATTCGCGATTCGAAGCGCCGCCGAGGACATCCTCCCGCACGAGCGCGGAAGGGCGCCCCAACCGCTCGGACATGTCGTCTCCGTCAGCGGCTCGCGGGCGGTCGTCGCCGTCGACAACGAGCAGCACCGGCGCAGCGCCGGCGATCTGCTCTCGGTCGGTCGGCTGCTCGCGATCGAAGTCCGGGCGCTCGCTGATCGTCGGCCTGATCTACGCGGCGGAGTCGGCGCCGAACCAGCCGAACACGATGCTGGCGAGCGTGGAGCTGCAGGGCGAGATCCGCCCCGGCGTCGATGGCGGCAAGCCGAACTTCGACCGAGGCATTCGCACCTATCCCCCGATCGGGGCTTCTGCGCATGAGATGGACGCGTCGGAACTCGAAACCGTCTACGACTACAAGGGCGCGCAGACGATAACGATCGGGACGCTGAGCCAGGACGAAACGATCGCGGCGACGGTCCGGGTGCAGGATCTTCTGCAGAAGCACTTCGCGGTGCTCGGCACCACGGGCTGCGGCAAGTCGAGCGCCGTGGTGCTCCTTCTCGACCGCATTCTTCACACCACGGACGCGACACGCATTCTTCTCATCGATCCGCATAACGAATATGCGGCCGCCTTCCGGGAGGAATCGGAGGTTGTCAGTCCGCGCACGATGAGCTTGCCGTTCTGGCTGTTCAACTTCGAGGAGATCGTCGACGTCATCTATCGCCGGCGCCCCGGCGTGAGCGAGGAGGTCGATCTGCTCGCTGATCTCATTCCGATCGCCAAGGCGCGCTACGCGCAAGGCATGGACCGCAGCCCGTCACTCGTCCGCCGCGACATCGAGGACGGCGGCTACACGGTCGACTCGCCGGTTCCCTATCGAATCCACGACGTGCTCGCGATGATCGACGAGCAGCTCGGCAAGCTTGACGGCAAGGACGATCGGCCTTCGCTCAGGCGTCTTCGGGCGCGCATCCTCTCGGTCGTCCACGACACGCGCTACCAGTTCATGTTCTCGAACCGCACCATCGAAGACACGATGGCGGATCTGCTGAAAACGCTCTTCCGGGTGCCGGCGCAGGGCAAGCGGATCACCATCGTCGAGATGGCCGGCTTTCCGGCGGAAGTGGTGGACGCGGTCGTCTCCGTGCTCTGCCGCCTGGCTTTCGATCTCGGCGTCTGGGGTCGCGGGCGGCTTCCGCTCCTGGTGGTGGCCGAGGAAGCGCACCGTTACGTGCCGTCCGACAAGCATATGGGATTTGGGCCGACGCGGCGCTCGATCTCCCGGATTGCCAAGGAAGGGCGGAAATACGGGGTCTATCTCGGCCTCGTCACACAGCGGCCGGCGGAGCTCGACCCGACCATCCTGTCGCAGTGCAGCTCGATTTTCGCCATGCGCATGGCCAACGAAGCCGACCACGCCATCATCCGCTCCGCCGTCAGCGATGCCGCCAGCTCGACGCTCGCGGCGCTTCCCTCAATCGGAAACCGTGAGGCGATCGCCTTTGGCGAGGCGGTGTCGATGCCGGTGCGGGTGAGGTTCGCGTCGCTGCCGCAGGACCGCCTGCCGCAGAATCAGTTGCCCACCCTGGAGTCCACGCTCTCGGAGAGCGATGACAGCGACTTCGTTGATGAGCTGGTCGACCGTTGGCGCTCGGTGTCTCGCCGCGAGCGCTAAGGCTTGACTGAGGGGCGGCCTATCGTAGGGGTCGCCCGCCGATTAGACGCTACAAGCCGATCCGACGCTTTACGCGAACCGCGCAACCTCCTGCGCGAGGTGGTGGATTTCGACGGACCGGATGCCGAGTTCGTTGAGCTGGCGTGCCGTGAGGCTGCTCAGCTGACGCAGGGTCGTCCTGTATCGGCGGCAGGAGCGCCAGCGACGTAAGGTCTTCGTCATGACTATCTCCATTTCCGTTGCGGCAACTCAGGGGGAATTGCCTCTGTCGATGTCATGAAGATTGACGGAACTCTGTTGCCGCCGGTTTTCATCGGCGGCCTCAAATCGCTTCACAAAAACGGAATTTGGTTTCGTGGCGGCGGGCTCAACGAAATATTTACCTTGGTCCTCGGCGGCGTCCGATCGGCCAAAAGTCCGCGGATTCTCTAGGAATTGCGGAGGATTCCGCGGACGTTCGGCGAAACAATGGGCTTGGCAGCCCTGCTGCCCGCTATTGCGGCGGCGCCGGGAACTGGATGTAGGGGCCCTTCGGCTCCTCGCTTGGCGGCACGTAGTCCGGCGCGGGCTCCCCGAGATCGCTGAAGGAGGCGACGAACTTGTAGAGCGAGCGGAGATATCGTCAAACCGGACGGCGTCTTCGCGGCTTCCCGTCGACGACGAAAATCGGCCGCGGCCCGGCGGCGGCGAGGAGCAACGTGATATCCCGGCGGCAGAGCGCGATGCAGCCGGCGGTCGGCCCGTATCCCGGCCGCGCCAGGTGGAGGAAGATTGCGCTTCCGCGTCCGCGCACGCGCGGCGACAGGTTCCAGTCGAGCACGCCGAGGACATCGTAGAGGTTATCCCCGCGCCACATGGTCTCGTGCCCGTCGGAGGCGGGAAGGCGGATTTGGCGGTTGTAGCGGCCGCTCGTCTCGTCCTCGCACCAGCCGTCGTCTGGTCGCATGACGCGCGCCGCGAGGGCGGAGCGCGGCGGCGGGCCCCGGTCGGGCCGCAGGATCAGCGAGAGCAGGCGCAGGCGCCCGGCCGGCGTGGCGCCGTCGCCCTCGCGCTTCAAATGCGTGACGCCGCTTCGCCCGAGCGCGCATTTCAGCAGAAGCGGACCGCAGCGAACGAGGCCGCGATGCGGTTCACGCGGCAATGAAATGACCGTGATGACGCGCAAATCGCTTGCCAAGGCGACTTTCCGTTTCTTCTTACGCGCTCGCATGACCTTATCCCCGCCTTGCGCCGCGGCTGTGGCACCCGGGCGTGCTCTAGCTTAAATTGATTCCAAGGAGACCCCGAGGCCATCATGACATCCCGGAAGATCCTCATCGTCGATGACGACGCCGATCTGAGCGAAGCGCTGATCGACCAGCTCTCGCTCTACGACGAGTTCGATCTGACGCACGCCAAGACGGCGACCGCAGGGCTGCAGGCGGCGCGCGAGAGCCATATCGACCTTGTCATCATGGATGTCGGCCTGCCGGACATGGACGGGCGCGAGGCCGTGAAGCTGCTGCGGAAAAGCGGCGTGCGTGCGCCGATCATCATGCTGACCGGCCACGACACCGATTCCGATGCGATCCTCGGCCTTGAGGCGGGCGCCAACGACTATGTCGTAAAGCCGTTCCGCTTCGCGGTCCTCCTGGCGCGCATCCGCGCGCATCTTCGCCAGCACGAGCAGAGCGAGGATGCGACCTTCTCGATCGGGCGCTATACCTTTCGCCCGGCGGCGAAGATGCTTCTCGATGCGACCGGCAGCAAGATCCGGCTGACCGAGAAGGAGACGGCGATCCTGAAATACCTCTATCGGGCGGGCGACCGCATCGTCACGCGCGACGTTCTTCTTTCCGAGGTCTGGGGCTACAATTCCGGCGTGACCACGCATACGCTCGAGACGCATATCTATCGCCTGAGACAGAAGATCGAGCGTGATCCCTCGCACGCCGAGCTCCTGGTCACGGAGTCGGGCGGCTACAAGCTGGCAAGGTGAGAGAATGTCGTCGCTGCAATCGCTGGACTCCGACGTCGACGTTCTCGGCGAGGTGCCGTTCTTCGCCGGCTTCTCCAAGGAGCAGCTGAAGCTCATCGCCATTTCGGCGGAAAGCCGTTCGCTACCGGAGAAGCTGCTCCTGTTCGACGAGGGGCAGCTTCTGCACTCGGCCTACGTGATCGTCACCGGGAGCCTCAAGGCGGAACACAAGGTGGCGGGGACAGACAAGGTGGCGCGGCGCGACATCGGACCTGGCGTGATCCTCGGCGAGCGGGCGCTGATCCTCGATGCGCGCGCGACCGAGTCGGTTCGCGTGGAGAGCCGCGCGCGAGTCCTGCAGATCCGCAAACTGATGTTCCGTAAGCTCTTACAGGAGCATCCGGAGATGGCGAAGATGCTGCGGACGCGGCTCACCCGCCACGTGCTGCAGATGGCGGCGGGATTCAACGCGGTCGGTGACCGCCTGCGCGCCGTGCAACTCTGATCCGTCCCGGCGATTCCTCAGCGGAACGTAGCAATCACCGGCACGTGGTCGGACGGACGCTTCCAGGAACGGGCGCGCTTCAGCACGCTTAGCGCCTTCGCGTCGGTGGCAAGATCCGGCGTTACCCAGATGTGGTCGAGACGGCGGCCGCGGTCGTTCACCGTCCAGTCGGGCGAGCGGTAGCTCCACCACGTGTAGAGCTTCACATCGGGCGGAACGAAATGGCGCATGAGATCGACCCAGCCGCCGGCGGCGCGCGCCCGCTCCAGCCCCTCCGTCTCGACCGGCGTGTGGCTCACCACGCGCAGGAGCTGCTTGTGCGACCATACGTCGGTCTCAAGCGGCGCGATGTTGAGGTCGCCGACGAGGATCGAACCCGGTGCGGCGAGCGCGTCCATGCATCCGCAGAGCTCTTCGACGAAAGAGAGCTTGTGGGCGAATTTCGGATTGATCTCGGGATCGGGCTCGTCGCCGCCGGCCGGGACATAGAGGTTGTGGACGGTGATCGGGCGGCCGCGATAGTCGAGCGTCGCGGCGATATGGCGCGCGTCGTCCTTACCGCAGAAACGCCGCCGCTCGACCGCGCGAAGCGGGCGGCGCGAGACGATGGCAACGCCGTGATAACCCTTCTGTCCGTGCACCTCGACGTGCCGATAGCCAGCCTCGCGAAATGCCTTCACGGGAAAGTTGCCGTCCGGGCACTTGGTTTCCTGCAGGCAGAGGACGTCGGGACGCTGTCCCCGCAGCAGGCGCCTGACGAGGTCGATCCTGAGGCGGACGGAGTTGATGTTCCAGGTGGCGACGGAGAACGGCATCTCGGCATCCGGAGGGCCCGCCGGGTCTGACGGCGGCGCTGCCGCGAGTCCAGTTTTTAGCCGGAATCTCCACATGAAAAAGCGCCCGGCCTGTTGCCAGACCGGGCGCCCGCGGGTTTCACCGTGACCGGTGCCGGCGCCCTGCGTTACGGGGGGCATGTTCCGCAGGGAGCCACTCCGCTCTGCGATAACGTGGGAAGCCGGAATTCCGTTTTCAAGCCTCGCCTCAGCGGCCGCTCGAGGCGTTGGTGGCGGCCTGGTAGTCGATCTTGAAGAGATCGGCGTCGAGCGGCTTTCCGGTCTCGACGTTGTAGAGCGCGACCATGGTCTGCAGGCCCTGCTGGTCGGTCACCGTCCACTGCCGGAGCTCGTAGTTCGAACGGTCGAAGATGAGGTTCAGCGTCCCGGCGCTGAAGCGGGTCTCGTCGTGCAACTCCACCTCGACCAGATCCGGCGCCACGCCGACGCGCGTCACCTTGTCCGTCGTCGCGAGGTCGAGGCTCTTGTCGAGGAGCAGCCGAAGCGGCGTCTGCGACAACGGCCAGATGTCGTAGGTCTGCAGCTTCTTGTCGAAGACCAGCACCGACTTGCCGTCAGCGATGACGCTGACCGTCGCCGGCGGATCGTACTGGAAGCGCACGCGGCCCGGCCGCGAGATGTAGAACTTGCCCTGCATCTGGTCGCCGTTCGGATTGAACTGAACGAACTCGCCGTCCATCGTGTTGACGGTCGCGAGCTTGGCCTGGATGTCGGAGAGGACCGAACGCTCCTCGTCGGTAAGCGCGAACGCCGCGCCCGGCAACAGCGACGCGGCGAACGCGCCGAGCAGGACGCGCCGGTTCAGGCGGGCAAAGCGCATGGGACTCTCCTCAACGACCCCGGCCGCAACGTAGGAACCATTCGTGACGAGACAAGGGCGTGGAACGGGCCTAGCCCACGCCGTCCTGCACCAGGATCTCGCGCTTGCCGGCGTGGTTTGCCGTCCCGACCACGCCTTCCTTCTCCATCCGCTCGATGAGGGAGGCGGCGCGATTGTAGCCGATCGAGAGCCGTCGCTGGATGTAGCTGGTGGAGGCTTTGCGGTCGCGCAGGACGACGGCCACGGCCTGGTCGTAGAGGTCGTTCGATTCGTCCAGCCCGCCGGCCATCGCCTCGAAGCCGCCGCCGTCCTCCTCCTCCTCGTCGGTGATGGAATCGAGGTAGTCGGGCACGCCCTGGCTCTTCAGATGCGCGACGATGTCCTCGACCTCCTCGTCGGAGACGAAGGGGCCGTGCACGCGCTGGATGCGGCCGCCGCCGGCCATGTGAAGCATGTCGCCCTGGCCGAGCAGCTGCTCCGCGCCCTGCTCGCCGAGGATGGTGCGGCTGTCGATCTTGGAGGTGACCTGGAACGAGATGCGGGTCGGGAAATTTGCTTTGATCGTGCCGGTGATGACGTCGACGGAGGGGCGCTGTGTCGCCATGATGACGTGGATGCCGGCGGCGCGCGCCATCTGCGCGAGTCGCTGCACGGCGCCTTCGATGTCCTTGCCGGCCACCATCATCAGGTCGGCCATCTCGTCGATGATGACGACGATGAAGGGCATCGGCTCGAGCTTCAGCTCCTCGGTCTCGAAGATCGGCTCGCCGGTCTCGTGGTCGAAGCCGGTCTGCACCGTGCGCGACAGCACTTCCTTCTTCTTGGCGGCGATGGCGATGCGCTGATTGAAGCCCTCGATGTTGCGGACGCCGAGCTTCGACATCTTCTTGTAGCGGTCCTCCATCTCGCGCACCGTCCACTTGAGCGCGACGACGGCCTTGCGCGGGTCGGTGACGACGGGCGCGAGGAGATGCGGGATGCCGTCATAGACGGAGAGCTCCAGCATCTTCGGATCGACCATGATGAGGCGGCACTGCTCCGGCTTCAGCCGATAGAGGAGGCTCAGGATCATCGTGTTGATGGCGACCGACTTGCCGGAGCCGGTGGTGCCGGCGATGAGCAGATGCGGCATCTTGGCGAGGTCGACGATGACCGGCTCGCCGTTGATGGTCTTGCCGAGCGAAAGCGCGAGCTTCGCCTTCGAGCCCTCGAAGTCGGTGGAGGCGAGGAGCTCGCGGAGATAGACGGTCTCGCGGTTGGCGTTCGGCAGCTCGATGCCGATGGCGTTCTTTCCCGGGATGACGGCGACGCGCGCCGAGATCGCGCTCATCGAACGCGCGATGTCGTCGGCAAGCCCGATGACGCGCGACGACTTGATGCCGGGCGCCGGCTCAAGCTCGTAAAGTGTGACGACCGGACCGGGCCGCACGTTGATGATCTCGCCCTTGACGCCGAAATCCTCAAGCACGCCCTCAAGAAGCCGCGCGTTCTGCGCGAGCGCGGCCTCGTCGACGACGGCCTCGCGGCGGCGCTTCGGCGGCTCGGAGAGAAGATGCAGCGGCGGCAGTTCGAAATCGCCGGAGGGGAGGAGCGAGGGCTGCGCCTCTTTCTTCGCGCGCGCACTCGGTTTTGGGCGTGGCGCCGCGGGTTGCACCTTGGCGCGCGCCGGGGCGGTGCGCTCCTCGATCGCCTCGGCGAAGGCGTCGTCGAGATCGGAATCGACGTCGAAATCGATGTCGTCATCGGAGATGAAGAGCGGCTCGCGCCGGTTCGAGGGGGCAAGCGCCTCGCGGACGCGATCGAGGCGATCGGCGCGCTGGGCAAGCTGGCGCCGAATCGCGCGCCCAAGGGCTGCCCTGGCGGATAGCGCGAGATGCGCGAGGATGCCTGCGGCGAGGCGAAGCCGCGTTCCGGAAGCGCTTTCCTCGCTCTCCTCCTCGTCCGCCTCCGTCTCCGTCTCTTCCGCGACTCGACGCCGTGCCGGCCTCGGCCTTTGGGCGGGAGCCAATGGACGACGCAGGCAGGAGCCGGAGAGGAGCGCGAGCGAGACCCCGGAGAGGACCACGCAGAGCGCGGCGTAGAGGCCGCGCGAGAGCGAGCCGCCGCCGAACCATTCCGCGATGCCGAGCGTCAGGTCGCCGACGGCGCCGCCAAGGCCGGTCGGCAATGGCCACTGCGCCATGATCGGAAGGCAGGCGAGGGCGGTCGAGAGGGTGAGGAGGCCAGCAAGCCACAAAAGGCTCTGATGGATCGGCCGGCGCGGACGGCGCAGGCGGAGGATGCTCCAGCCCCAGTAGCCGAGCGGGAACACGATCCCGATCACGGCAAAGCCGAAGAACTGCATGGCAAGGTCGGCGAAGGCCGCGCCGGGGCCGCCGAGGAGATTCTTGGCCGGCGCGTCGATCGGATAGCTGTAGCTCGGGTCGTCGACGTGCCAGGTGATGAGGCTGACGAGGAGGAGGGCGGTGAGGGTCATCAGCGCCAGTCCGCCGAGGCGCCAAGCGTGTCGCCTGAGGAAATCCCGCAAGGCGCCTTCGGCCGTCGGGTGATCACGCAAGATGGCGTACGTCATGCTCGGTCGCCGCACTGGAGAACTATCCGGCGACCCTAAGGAGACGTGGTTAAGGGTGCGTTTAACCTGCGCTTCCGCGTGGTGCGCGGCGATCGATAGGCGCAAAAAAGCCCGGCTGCCTGTTGCAGCCGGGCCAGTCTTGGGAGGTGCAGTCCGACTACTGGACGACTTCGCCGTGGAGGTTGATGTCGAGACCCTCGACCTCGACCTCGGCGGAGACTCTCAGCCCGATGAACATGTCGATGATCTTCAGGATGGTGAAACTCACGACGCCCGACCAGACGATGGTCGCGAGCGTGCCGAGGAACTGGATCCAGACCTGACCGGGATTGCCGTCGATCAGACCCGAATGACCTTCGCCGCCGACCGCCGCCACGGCGAAGACGCCGGTCAGGATGGCGCCGACGAAGCCGCCGATGGCGTGGACGCCGAACGCAGTCGAGCGCGTCGTCGTAGCCGATCATCTCCTTCAGCCACATGACCGCCCAGGCGCAGATGATGCCGGCGGCGATGCCGATGGCGAGCGCGCCGGTCGGATCGACCCAGCCGGAGGCCGGCGTGATCGCGACGAGACCGGCGACCGCGCCCGAGATGATGCCGAGGACGCTCGGCTTTCCACGCGCGATCCATTCCACGAACATCCAGGAAAGCCCGGCCGCGGCCGTGGCGATCTGGGTGACGGCCATGGCCATGCCGGCGCGGCCGTCCGAGGCGAGCTCGGAGCCGGCGTTGAACCCGAACCAGCCGACCCAGAGCAGCGAGGCGCCGATGACGGAGAGCACGAGGTTATGGGGCGCCATGTTCTCCGTGCCGAGGCCTTTACGCTTGCCAAGGACGAGCGCGCAGACAAGGCCGGCGACGCCCGCGTTGATGTGCACGACGGTGCCGCCGGCGAAGTCGAGCACGCCCAGCGTGCCAAGGAATCCGCCGCCCCACACCCAATGCGCGATCGGGCTATAGACGAAGATCGACCACAGACCCATGAACCACATCATCGCGGAGAACTTCATGCGATCCGCGAAGCCGCCGGCGATCAGGGCCGGCGTGATGATGGCGAAGGTCATCTGGAACATCATGAAGACCGATTCGGGGATCGTGCCCGACAGCTCGTCGACGCCCATCCCCTTCAGGAAGAAGCGGTCGAGCCCACCGACGTAGGCCTGCATCGAGCCGCCGTCGCGGAAGGCGAGCGAGTAGCCGACGATCATCCAGACCACCGTCACCAGACAGGTGATGGCAAAGCTCTGCATGACGGTCGCGAGCACGTTCTTCTTGCGCACCATGCCGCCGTAGAAAAGCGCCAGGCCCGGGATGGTCATCAGGAGGACCAGCGCAGTCGAGGTGAGCATCCAGGCGGTGTCGCCTCGGTCCATGGTCGGCGCGTCGGCCGCGGGGGCGGCCATTTCCGTCGTCGCCGCTGCCGCGGGTTGATCTGTCGTCGTGGTGGCGTCCTGAGCGAACGCCGGTGCGGCCAGCGCCGCGACAAGCAGGCCAATCACCAGCAGTATTTTAGCTGCGAAGCAGCGCATCGCGTTCTCCATCGTTGTTACCCGCAGAGAGGGAGAGCCAGCATCGCGGCGCTCAGGCGCAAGCGATACAAAGGTCGTGCCAAACCGCCTTCTTGGGCGGCGAAGCGACGTTTTCAGCCTGTCTGCACAAGATTTCATCAGGTAAAGAAATCCTTACCCGCCCATGCCTAGGAAATAGGCAAACCCTAGAGCGCCTCGGCGTTCGTCTCTCCGGTACGGATGCGGAGCGCGCTCTCCAGATCGAGCACGAAGATCTTTCCGTCGCCGATCTGGCCGGTTTTCGCAGCTTCGGCGATGGCATCGACCACCTTCTCAGCCTCCGCGGCGGCAACGGCGACCTCAACCTTCAGCTTCGGCAGGAAGCTCACGGCGTATTCGGCGCCGCGATAGATTTCGGTATGGCCCTTCTGGCGGCCGTAACCCTTGACTTCCGTGACAGTCAGACCCTGCACGCCGATGCCGGTCAGGGCGTCCCTGACGGCATCGAGCTTGAAGGGCTTAATAATTGCGACGATGAGCTTCATTGGGCACGTGCTCCATGACTAGAGTCGGCGAACTGGCTGGGCCGCGGCGCGAACCGGGCGCAGTCGCTCGGCGGGAGCATTTCAAGACTCGTGCCAATCGGGGCGTGCGGCCCCCGCGGGGCTATTCCTTGGCGTCCTTCCAGACGCGGATCAGCCCCTCCTGCGCCACCGAGGCGACATGCACGCCATCGCGGGTGTAGATCGCCCCGCGGTTGAAACCCCGTGACCCGGAGGCGGTCGGGCTATCCTGCGAATAAAGCAGCCAGTCGTCGGCGCGGAAGGGGCGGTGGAACCACAAAGCGTGGTCGAGGCTTGCCACCTGCAGGTCGCGGTCGAAGAGCGTGCGGGCGTGCGGATAGAGCGAGGTGTCGAGGAGCATCATGTCGGAGGCGTAGGCGAGCACGCATTTCTGCACGACCGGATCGTCCGGCAGCGGACCCGTGGTGCGGAACCAGACATGCTGTACCGGATCGAGCTTTTCGCGCGTCACGTAGTGCCGGAGGCTGACCGGGCGGAGCTCGATCGGCCGCTCGCGCCGCCAGTAGCCCTTCATCGGCTCGCGGGCGCTCTCGATGAACTGGCGCTTGAGCTCATCCTCCGAGATCAGCTCTTCGGGCGGCGGCACGCGCGGCGCCGGCATCTGGTGGTCGAGCCCTTCCTCCTCGACCTGGAACGACGCCGACATGGAGAAGATCGCGTGGCCGTGCTGGATGGCGACGACGCGGCGGGTGACGAAGCTCTTGCCGTCGCGGATACGGTCGACCTCGTAGATGATCGGAACACCGGGGTCGCCGGGCCTGAGGAAATAGGCGTGGAGCGAATGTGCCTTGCGGTCGGGCGCGACCGTGCGCGAGGCGGCGACAAGCGCCTGCCCGATGACTTGGCCGCCGAAAACGCGCTGCCAACCATCTTGAGGGCTGCGGCCGCGGAAGAGGTTGTGCTCGAGCGGCTCCAGGTCGAGGATGTCGAGCAGGTTCTTGACGGCTGCCGCCACGGGCTCCTCGTCCGGATGTGGCCCGTGCGCAATGACGTTTGCGGGCCGAGGGACGCGGAAGGTCGGCAGACACGGGCCGCGAAGTCAAGCGTAGGAGTTTTTGGATGGCCGGCAGCGAGCAACCCGATGTCCTGATCGCCGGCGGCGGCTCGGCCGGGCTGACGGCGGCGCTCGCGATCAAGCGGAGCGCCCCCGACCTTGCGATCGAGATCGTCGATGCGAAGGCGCCCGGCGCCGGCAAGCGCGACGAGCGCGCCTCGGCGATCGCGGCGGCGGCGCAGCGCATGCTCGAACGCCTCGGCGTCTGGGACGCGGTCGAGCCGCAGGCGCAGCCGATCCTTTCGATGGAGATCACCGACAGCCGCGCCGGCGACGCGGTCAGGCCGATCTTCCTGACCTTCGACGGGCGCGTCACCGACGACGAGCCGTTCGCACACATGGTGCCGAACGAGCCTCTCCTTGCGGCGCTCCGCGATGCCTCGCTTGCGGCCGGGATCAAGCTCACTGCGCCCGGCTCGGTCGAACGCTTCGCGGCGGACGGACAGGTCGAAATCGGGCTTGCCTCCGGCGAGACGCGGCGCGCGAAGCTCCTCGTCGCGGCCGACGGGATCCGCTCTCGGCTTCGCGCGCTCGCCGGCATCAAGACGGTGACGTGGACCTATCCGCAGACCGCGCTTGTCGCGACGGTGAAGCACGAGCGGCCGCACAACGGCGTTGCTGTCGAGCATTTCCTGCCGGGCGGGCCGTTCGCCATTCTGCCGCTCAAGGGCAATCGCGCGTCGCTGGTGTGGACGGAGCGCGCCAGCGAAGCCGAGAAGCTGATGAAGGGCGACGACTTCGTCTTTTTGGTCGAGCTCGAACGGCGCATCGGGCATCGGCTCGGCGCGCTCGTGCTCGACGGTCCGCGCGCCGCTTATCCGCTCGGTCTGACGCTCGCACGCGACTTCGTGCGTCCGCGCTTCGCACTCCTCGGCGACGCCGCGCACGGCATCCATCCGATCGCGGGGCAGGGGCTCAACATGAGCTTCCGCGACGCGGCGGCGCTCGCCGAGACCATCGTCGACGCGCACCGGCTCGGGCTCGACATCGGCTCGCTCGAGGTCTTGCGGCGCTACGAAACCTGGCGGCGCTACGACACCTGGCAGATGGGGATGATGACGGACGTCTTGAACCGGCTTTTCTCGAACGACGTCGCGCCGATCCGCGCGCTGCGCGACTTCGGGCTCGGCATCGTCGACCGGCTGCCCAAGCTGAAGACGCTCTTCATCGGCGAGGCGGCGGGGCTCTCCGGCAATTTGCCGAAGCTTCTCAAGGGCGAGGCGATCTAGGCTAGGGTGGTTGCTGAGGCGCGCCCACTCCCGAACCGGGTGACGCCGTCGCTCTCGGGCGTTAGCGAAGCGGAGACCCGAGATTGCCTACTCTTCCAGTCGCCGCGCTTCTTCCTCAAGCAGGATCGGGATGCCGTCGCGGATCGGGTAGGCGAGCTTCGCCGCGTGGCTGACGAGCTCCTGCTTCTCACGGTCGTAGATCAGCGTCGTCTTGGTCACCGGGCAGACGAGGATCTCCAGGAGCTTCGGGTCGACGGCTCGGACGCTCCTTGCCTCTCGGTCCGCCATCTTTTCCTCCCGGCTATTGAAGCGGCGCGGAGGGCGCGTTCGCCCCGGCCAGCGCCATCTCGGTGATCGTGATCAAGGTGCGCGCCCGCGTCGCGTGATCCGGCGCCTCAAGCAGCGCCTGCTTCTCCGGTGGTCCCCATGGGCTCATCATGGAGAGCGCCGTGACGAGGCCCGCATTCGAAGCTCGGTTCACGCTGTCCCAGTCGGCTTCGAG
This sequence comes from uncultured Alphaproteobacteria bacterium, assembly GCA_963739005.1. Lineage (GTDB taxonomy): Bacteria > Pseudomonadota > Alphaproteobacteria > Rhizobiales > Afifellaceae > DASWJZ01. Next base: position 451,407 of record CAVTYQ010000008.1, read on the forward strand.
CTCGTTCGCCGTCAGGTAGTCGCGAAAGGCGCGAAGCAGCGCCGAACGGTCGACGGCATCTTCGCCGGAGAGCGGCTCGGTCAGGTCGGCGAAGGGTTCGACCGTGATCCGGCACTGACGGTAGGGGGTGATCGCGGTGATCTCCTCAACGACACGGAAGCGGCTGACGCCGGCGAGCACGATCGCGTAGCGCCCGTCGCCCGTCTCGGAGAATTGGGCGATGCGACCAAGGCATCCGACTTCGCAAAGCGGCGGCGCGGCGGCGCGCTCCGAGGCGTCGAGCGCGGGCTGGATCATGCCGATCAACCGGTCGCCGCCCAACACCGCGTCGATCATCGCAAGATAGCGCGGCTCGAAGATGTTGAGCGGCATCTGACCGCTCGGCAGGAGCAGCGCGCCCGAAAGCGGAAACACCGGCACGCGGTCGGGTAGGTCGGCGGCGCCCTCATAGCGCTTGTTTCCTGCCACGACCGTCATCGCCGCGGTTCCTTTCTTGCGCTCCGGCGTCTAGGCGAAGAGCAGCGACGACAGCCGCTGCCGTCCTGAGACCGCCGCCGGATCCTTCGGGCCCCAGGCCTCGAAGAACTGCACGAGTTGCTTGCGCGCCGCCTCGTCGTTCCAGGTGCGATTGCGCTTGATGATCTCAAGCAGTGCGTCGGTCGCGCCGGCGCGGTCGCCCTGGCCGTTCAGAACGACGGCGAGATCGAAGCGCGCCTGATGATCGTTCGGGTTGGCGTCGAGACGCTGCGTCAGCTCAGCCGGCCCGCCGAGCTTCTCCGCCTGCGAAGCGAGGTCCAGCGCCGTGCGCGCGCCGACGATCGCCGGGTCATTCTCCTGCTCCGGCGTCAGCCCGGCGAGAAGCCCGCGCGCCTGCGCCAGCTCGCCAAGCGCGACGAAGCAGCGGATCAATCCGCCGAGCGCGGCCATGTTGTCGGGTTCGGCCTGGAGCACGCCGGAATAGAGCGCGGCCGCGCCGGCATAGTCGCGCGCGGCGAGCGCATCCGCCCCGGCCTGCAGCGCTTCCGTTGAGCCGTCTGGTCCGGACGGTCCGGCGATGCGGTCAATGAAGGCGGCGACCTGGCTCTCCGGAATTGCGCCCATGAAGCCGTCGAGCGGCTGGCCGTCCTTGAAGGCGATGACGGCGGGGATCGACTGGATGCCGAGCTGGCCGGCGATCTGCGGGTGGTCGTCGATGTTCATCTTGACCAGCCGCACCTTGCCCTTCGCTGCCTTGACCACCTTCTCAAGGACCGGCGTCAGTTGGCGGCAGGGGCCGCACCAGGGGGCCCAGAAATCGACGAGAACCGGGACGCTCCGCGACGCGTCGAGGACATCGGCGCGGAAATTCTGGGTCGTCGTCTCCTTGACGAGATCGGCCGGCGGCGCGGCGCCGTTGCCGTCCTGACCGAGGATGAGAGGTTCGGCGCTCATTGAGGCTCCGTGTGGTCGCTCGTTCCTTACGCTCGCCCTTATGTGGCGGGTTTTTGCCGGCTTTCCAATGCTTCTTCGCCGGTTGCGTCACCGGAGACGGCGAGGACCCTCGGCGCATGGCCGGCGTGACGCAGGAAGGCGAGGAAATCGTCGCGGCCGATCGTGGTCGTGGCGACGTTCTCCAGCGGGTGGAAGTTCAGCTTTTCATGGCGAAGAAGCGCTGCGTCGAGGATCACGTCGACGCGCCCCGCTCTGTCGTTGATGACGCCGAAGGGGGTGACCGAGCCGGGAACGACGCCGAGGAGCTCCACCAGCAATTCCGGCTTGCCGAAGGAAAGGCGCGCGCTCTCGATCCGCTTGTGCAGGGTCTTCATGTCGATCGCCGCGTGCTCTTCCGCGACGACGAGGAAGACCTGATCCTTCTTGTCCTTCAGAAAGAGGTTCTTGGTGTGCCCGCCGGGGATCGCGCCGCGAAGCGCCCGGCTCTCCTCGACCGTGAAGAGCGGCGGGTGCTCGGCGGTCACGGTCCTGATGTTGAGCCCGTCCAGCATGGCGAAAAGGTCGGCGCGGGAGGCTCGCATCGGCGGACCTGGAACGGAAAAGCTCGGCGGCCGGCTTAGCGTTTCGCGGCGGTGCTGACAACTCGGCGGCCCGAAGCAGGGCGCGCCAGGCTTTGGGCTTGTTGCAATTCCGGGGGCCTTGCGTCATATACGCCGCCGGTGCCGGACCCATCCCGCCGGCGCCTTTTGTTGCGGGTGTAGCTCAGGGGTAGAGCACAACCTTGCCAAGGTTGGGGTCGAGGGTTCGAATCCCTTCGCCCGCTCCAAACTTTTCCTATTTAGTTCAATTAGTTAAGTCTTCAGGCCCATTTCTCCAGATGGATGCCGTTTATGGATTGGGTGCCGCGCGGGGTGCCGCATTTGGATCCGATCTTTCGCGCTGACAACGAAATTCTTCCACTGCATGTCCTGGAAGGCGAAGGCGACGTTCAGGGCACGCTGCGCCGCCCGCCGCAGACACGCGACAGCACGCGCCAACTCGCCGGCGACGCCGGCGCCGGGGAGTCGACGTATCTTCAATATGACCGGAACATTCGCGACGAAGCGCTGGCTGAAGGATGTCGCGCACAACCGACCGGACCGTTGCTGGCGCCTTTCAGATGTCGATGTAGGCGTCGACCATGTCCGAGTTCAGGCCCTTAGCGGACATGACGGGCACGGCTCGCCACGTCACAGTCTGACCGATTGTGTTGAAGAAGTCGGATGCTGCCCGGATTGTCGGCGGCGGGTCAGTAAGGTCACCGAAGATGTCGGCGCTCGCGCCAGCGTCTATGCCGGCATCGGGATGAGCTTCGCGAGCTTCCTGAGGTTCTGGGCGGTGGCTGCGAGGTGGAACTCGTCGCGGGCGCCGTTTGGTCCTCGTAATCGGAGCCGGTCGAGTCTCAGGATACGCTTGAGGTGGGCGAACAGCATCTCGATCTTCTTCCTCTGGCGTCGCGAAGTGACGTAGGCGTCGGTGGTCGAGATGGCGCGGGCCATGTCGCGAGCGCCTTCATGGATCGAGCGGAGGATCTTCCGCGCCGGTGCCCTGGGGCAGCAGCGCGGTTTGAGGGCACAGGCATCGCAGTCTCGCTTGCTGGCGCGGTAGCGCATGAAGCCCTCGTCGTCCACGCCGTCCCGCGGCTCGGCAAAGTGGCGGCGGTACTGCCTGAGTTCCTTGCCGCCGGGACAGGTGTAGAGATCGCGCTCGTGGTCATAGGGGAAGTCCGCCCGCTCGAAGGTGCCGTCGCGACGTTCGGACTTGTCGAAGACGGGGATGTGGGGCTCGATGCCACGCTCGTGGACGAGCCAGCCGAGCATGGCCGCGGAGCCATAGGCGCTGTCGGCGGCGAGCCGCTCCGGATAGAGGCCGAAGCGGTCCTCCGAGCGTTCTATCATGGTGCGTGCAGCGCCGACCTCGGCCTGGCGGATGGCGCGACTTGCCTCGACATCGACGATGACGGCGTGATCGAGATCGATGAGGTAGTTGGCGGCGTAGGCGAAGAAGGCGTGCCCCTTCATCGCGCCGGTCCACTGGGGACTGTCGGAAGTTTTGTGCTGAGGCCGTCTGCGTCACTGAGTGACGAACCTTTCGCCGAACACGACGGCGAACTGGGTCCTGGCCTCGAACCATTCGCGCGGCGGCCGCTTCCACTCGTCGGCCTGGCGATCGAGGACCAGATATAGCAGCTTCATCGCCGCATCGTCATTGGGGAAGTGCCCGCGCGTTCGAACCGCGCGGCGCAGCTTGGAGTTCAGCGCCTCGATCGCATTGGTCGTGTAGATGATGCGGCGGACGCCTTCGGGGAAGGCGAAGAACGGCACCACGTGCTCCCAGTTGCGCCGCCAGCTCAAGGCGATGGCCGGATACTTCTGGCCCCAGGGGCTCGCTTCGAACACTTCCAGGGCCTTCCGGCCGGCCTCGGCGTCGGTGGCCCGGTAGATGGCCCTGAGCGCCGGCATCACCGGCTTGCGGTCCTTCCACGACACGAACGCAAGCGAGTGGCGGATCAGGTGTACGATGCAGGTCTGCACCACCGTGTCGGGGAACACGGTGGTGATCGCCTCGGGGAAGCCCTTCAGGCCATCGACCACGGCGATCAGGATGTCGCTGACGCCGCGGTTCTTCAGCTCGTTCATGACACGCAGCCAGAACTTGGCGCCCTCCGTCTGCTCGATCCAGATGCCCAGTATCGCCTTCGTGCCGTCGGCCAGGATCCCGAGCGCGATGTAGACCGCTTTGTTCCTGACGAAGCCCTCGTCCCTGATCTTCACCCGGATCGCATCGAAGAAGACCAGCGGATAGCAGGCCTCCAGCGGCCGGCCCTGCCATTCGGCGACCTCCTCCAGGACGGCGTCGGTGACGGCCGAGATCAGGTCGGGCGAGACGTCGATGCCGTAGAGCTCCTCCAGGTGGCCGCGGATCTCCCGCACGCTCATGCCGCGTGCATACATGGAGATGATCTTGTCGTCGAAATCCGGGAAGCGGCGCTGGTATTTGGCGATCAGCTTCGGATCGAAGGTGCCGGAGCGATCGCGGGGGATCGTCAGCCGCATCTTCGAGGTGCCGGTCAGAACCGACTTCTGCGAGCTGCCGTTGCGGCGATTGGCGTTGCCTTCGGCGCGCTCTTCCCCAAGGTGCTCGTCGAGCTCGGCGTTCAGAATGCGCTCCGACAGCGCCTTCTTCAGCTCGTCAACAAGACCGTCCTTGGCAAACACCTCCTGCGGATCGCGGCCCGCCAGAAGCTGCTCCAGAAGCTCTTTCTCGATAGCCATGTGATGATTTTCCTCTTTTCATCATCATGGCCTCACGCACACAATTCCTGACAGTCCCGTCCACTGCGCCGCCGGGTCCGACTTCGACACGAACTTCGGCTTCACTGGGCTCGCCGCGCCCCAGGCTGCATCATCAAGCGTGTCGAGGGTACTCCCGCACCGACCGGCGGCTCGCGGCGAGTGCGTTCCAATCGACATCGTCCGACTCTTCCGTCGAGCGCTGGCGGTTGGCGTCGGCGTGGATCAGGCTGGCGTCGGTGGCGAAGCCCTCGCCGCCGACCAAGCCCTCCGCCATGCAGCGCCGGACCGTCGCCTCGAACAGCTCGCGCAGAAGGTCACTGTCGCGGAAGCGGCCGTGGCGGGTCTTCGAGAAGGTCGAGTGATCAGGGACGTCGCCCTCGAGGCCGAGCCGGCAGAACCAGCGATAGGCGAGGTTGAGATGCACCTCCTCGCACAGCCGCCGTTCCGAGCGGATCCCGAAGCAGTAACCGACTATCAGCATCCGGATCATCAGCTCGGGATCGATCGAGGGCCGGCCGATCGGGCTGTAGAAGGACCGAAGATGCTGCCGGATTCCCGACAGGTCGACGAAGCGGTCAATCGAGCGAAGCAGGTGCTCGGAGGGGACGTGGCCATCCAGGCTGAACTCATAGAACAGCGCCTCCTGCATCACCGACCGCTCGCCCATCATCGCCGAATCCTCCTGCACCCAAGAGGACTGAATCAGGACTTCACACCGCCAGCAACGCCGACTTTTTCAACAAAATCGACCCGAAGGCGACATTGAGGCCGTGCCTGACGCAAGGTTATGATCTCGGCTTCCGAACCGGAGCCTCAGTATCACGCGATATGATCTTACCGCGGAGTGGAGTTCGCAAAACGAACCTATATCGGCGTGTCACTCCCCAAGGGGATTGTCAGCAATTCAGTCCGGCACCGGGGGTTCGATGGGGCGCTCAGGGTCGCTGAAGCCCTGTAAATCGGTCGGCTTGAGTCGGTACTGACGCGAGTAGCGAGGCGGGGCGTCCAGAATCTCAGGCGCGTGACCGCCTTCGATCTCCGCAATCCAGGCCAGCAGTCTGGCTTTCAGTTCGTCGGCGACGCCGCGGAACGCTGTCAGGCCCGCCAAATTGACCATCTCGTGCGGGTCGCTGTCGAGATCGTAGAGATAGGTCTCGCGGTAGACTTCCGAGCGCGGTGAGTCCTTGTCGTATTCTGACGTCACGCCGTACTTCCAGCGGTGGGTGCGGAGCGCGCGGCCTGTTTCAGTCTCGCTGATCTGGAAGAAGATGTCCTGGCGCCACGGCGCCCGCGCATCGCGCACGACAGGCATGATCGACAGGCCTGCCATCCCGTCCGGCACGGCAAGCCCCGCGGCGTCGATCAGTGTCGGTGCTACGTCGATCGTGCTGAACAGCGCATGCACCTGCCCTCCCGCATTAAAGCCCGGACCGGTGATCATCGTCGGCACGCGCACCGCGCTCTCGTGGCACGAACGCTTGTATTCGCTGTTGCGAGTCTTGAAGTGGCAGGCGTGGTCGGAGGTGAACATGACTATCGTGTTGTCGGCCATGTCTAGGCTCTTCAGCGCGTCCATCAATCGTCCGAAGGCCTCGTCGAGCCGCTTCACCATCCCGTAGTAGCCGCCGAGGTGCCAGGTGCTTGTACCCTTCAGCGTGGCGAGGTCAGGCGGCGTCCAGAGCTTCGCTGTCATCTCGTCGCGGTAGCCCTCGGGCGGCGGGTAGTCGTCGACGTGGTTTTGATGGTGCGGCTCTAGGAACGAGACGAAGAGGAAGAACGGCTCGTTCTGGTGGGCGTCGCAGTAGCGGATCGCGGCGTCGGTGATCGCGTCCACCCGATAGCCGGGCAGCTTTGTGCGCTTGTCCTCGGTGTCGTAGAGCACGCAGTCGTAAGCGTCCGAACAGAACTCCAGCAGGTTCGCCGCCAGCCAGGTCTGGTAGCCGCCGCGCTCTTTTTTCGGCACCGGGTCGCTGCCGCCTAGATGCCACTTGCCGATATAGGCGGTCTTGTAGCCATTCCGCGCGAAGACCTTGGCCATGGTCTCCGCGTCGTCGGCGAGCGGAATGCCATTGCGGAACACGCCCGTCTGGGTCGCGAACAACCCTGTCTGCATCGACGACCGCGCCGGGCCGCAGAGCGGCTGGCTCGTGAAGGAATGGTACATATGCGTGCCGGCGCGCGCGAGGCGGTCGAAATTGGGCGTCAGGCCCATGGGGTTGCCGTGCACGCCCATAGTGTCATGCCGTTGCTGGTCGGTGAAGAACACAATGACATTCGGCGCGGTCATGACTTGGTGTCTCCTCGGCTCCCCGGCTCCGCAGCAGCATAGGCAGACCGCCTTGTTCGGAAAAATGATATAACTTGCCGCCGATCATAACCTAGGAGAATGGTCGAGCAGGTATTCGCCGGCCAATGCCCGCACTAGAGCCAGCGAGCGCATCAGGATCGGATAGCCACGATGCGAACGGCGATACCAGGCACCGGAGTCGAACCGCCAGATTGGCTCGTCGAGCGTCAGCATCACCAGCCCTGCCTCCTCCGCGAGGTCGCGGACGAACGAGCTGGCGGGCGTCACGAATTCTGTGCCCGCGACGACCCGGAAGCTGGCCATGAGCGAGTCGATCTGCATGACGACGTCGGGTTCGGGCAGCATGTTGTCGGCGCACCAGGCCTGGAGTCGCCCGGTCATCAGGTGGTCGCGCTGATAGACCACCCATCTCCGCCCGGCGAGATCGCCGGGCGCGACCCGTGCGGAGCGCGCCAGACTGCTCTTCTGGCAACAATAGGCCGTGATCTCGACCCTTAGAATGGTCTCGGTTTCAATCCCCTCGGCGGGCACCTCCAGGAAGGCGCCCAGCAACAGGTCCAGCTCGCCGTTCATCAGTCTCGGCAGGGCGTTCTGCGCCACCTCGAAATCCAGCGAGAAGCGGGTGCCGGGAAATTCATAGCTCAGCTGTTTGACCATGTCGGGCGCCACCGCGGAGTGATACGCGGTGCCGGCGGCGATGCGGAACTCAGGCATGGCGCCTGCGGAGTGGAGGTGGATCTCCTCCTGGGCCTGCTGGTAATGCATCTCGATCAGCCGGGCCCGCTCCAATAGCAGCCGTCCCGCCGCGGTCAGCCCCATACCCTTGGCCGAGCGGTCGAACAGCTTGGTCTCGAAATCCTGCTCGAGCCTTCGGATCGTTTTGGTGAGCGCCGGCTGTGTGAGCCCCAGACGGCCCGCTGCTGCCGTCAGGTTGCCGGCCTGCGCGACGGCAAGAAAAGCGCGGAGGTTCCGATCCATCCTCATTCCCTGAGGTTATCGACCGGCACACGATATATCATTTTTCTGTTGTTGGCGTGGGGGCTATGCTTCCGATGCGTCGCGTCAGCTTGGCGTTCGGCGGGGCCGGGTTGTCGCACGCTTGCGGTAGCGCCACACAAACAACAGGGAGCCGGAGCGGGCCGGGCCCAAGGGAGGACCAGATGAAATCAAAACAAATTCCGCGCTGGCTTGCAGCGGTTGCTGGCGTTGCAGCGCTGGCCACTCCGGCCGCCGCGGCGAGCTTTCTCGATGTGGGCCAGCAGGCCCCGATCACGATCCTGATCAACGCGTCGCCGTGGTACAATGGCTTCGAGGCTGTGGTCGGGATGTACGAGGAGCAGACCGGCAACAAGGTCAACCTCGAGGTCACGCCGTTCCCGGGAATGCTGGAAAAGACGCGCTCGGCGGTTCGCTCGGGCGGAACAAGCCCGCTCGATCTCGTCAACATCACCAGCTCGAACGTCGTCGAGTTCTACGCCGGCGGGTTCCTGGAACCGCTGCAGGATATCGACCCGACCTTCGAAGTGCCGAAGGAGGTGCTTGGGCTCGACGACGCAGGCTGCTGGGATGAGGCGAAGCAGTTCCGCATCTGCTCGTCGGGCAAGCTGATGGGCTACACGCCCAATGGCAACATCGAGCTCTTCTACTATCGAAAGGACATCTTCGACGAGAAGGGCCTGAAGGTGCCGACGACCTTCGATGACGTCATCGCCAACTGCAAAGTGCTGCACGACCCGCCGAACACCTACGGCTACCTCGTGCGCGGCGAGAAGGGCGACTCGATCTGGTACGACATGAACGCCTTCCTCCTCGCCTACGGCGCGTCGGTCGAGAAGGACGCGCCAAACGGGGACTTCACCGTCACCATCAACAGCCCCGAGGCAAAGCAGGCACTGGACAAGTTCCTCGAGGTCGAAGCGGCGTGCGGGCCTGAGAACAAGGCTTCGCTGGGCCAGGGCGACCTGATCCAGCTGATGCAGACCGGCAAGGGAATGCAGGGTCAGGCCGTGGTCGCGGCGTTCCCGAATTTCGACAACCCGCAGAAGTCGGCGGTCGTCGGAAAGATCAACGCCGCCATGCTCCCGCGCGCCACGCCCGACGGCAAGCCCGGCGTCGCCATCGGCAGCTGGGTCTTCGCGATCCCGAAGAACGCTTCGGACGAGGGAAAGAAAGGCGCGCTCGCCTTCTCGAGGTGGTTCCTGACCTACGACGCCCAGTATGCCTATGCCGAAGCTGGCGGCATCCCTGTGCGCACTGATGTCTTCGCCTCGGATCTGAAGGAAAAGCCGGAGTTCCGCTGGATGCAGGCTTACCTCGATGAGATTCAGTACGGCCGGCAGATGCTCGGCTATTCGGAGGGGCCGTCGGTGAACCAGATCCTCGGGCTGCGCTTCAATCAGGCGCTGGCGGGCGAATTGAGCTCGGGCGCTGCGCTGAACCGCGCTGCCGAAGACCTGCGCGACCTATTCCAGAAGGACGGCCGCAAGACCGGGATGCTGCCGCCGCTTCCCGAGTAAGTCCAGACGGGTGTCGCCGCGCTTCCGGGCGCGGCGACGCCCTCGTCGCGGAGCCCATTTCAGCCGAGACCCTATTGCGCCATCCTGTGGCGTCGGCGGATAAACCGGAGGCAAGAGCTGATGAGCGAGGAGTTTGCTCCTGCGCGCAGGCCCGGCCTGACCGATTTCATCAATCGCCATTTCCGATGGTTCACGCTCGGCCCGGCGCTGGTGCTTTTGGTCCTGTTGACGCTCTATCCGATCGTCAACCTCGTCTTCATGGCGGGTTCGACCATCACGTTCGAGCAGGCGCAGGAGATCTGGACCCCTTCGCTCGCCGCCAACTTCCGTGATCTCATCGACGACGACATCTTCCGCATCGCGCTGTGGAACACCTTGGTCTTTGCGGTGGTGGCGGTCGCCATAGAGATGGTGCTCGGCCTTGCGCTGGCGATCCTCGTTGGCTCGCTGCGGAGCTTCAAGGGCATCATGCGGACGATCCTGATCGTGCCGATCCTGATGCCGCCGGTCGCCATCGGCTCGATGTGGAAGCTGATGTACAGCTTCGACTTCGGCGTCCTGAACCAGATCGTCACCGCGCTCGGCCTCTATCCCGTCAACTGGCTGGGCTCGACCTCGTTGGCGCTGATGTCGGTCATCATCGTCGACGTCTGGCACTGGACCCCCTTCGTATTCCTCATCCTTTTCGCCGCGGTCGAGGGTCTGCCCTCCGAGGTGATCGAAGCGGCGCGCATCGACGGCGCGACGAATTGGGACATGATCTTCAAGATCATCATTCCGTTGCTGAGACCCGCGATCGCGGTTGCCGCGCTTTTCCGGACGATCCTGGCCTTCAAGGTCTTCGATGAGGTGTTCCTGCTGACCTCCGGCGGTCCAGGCAACTCGACCGAGGTGGTGAGCCTGCACCTCTATCGAGTGTTCTTCGAACAGAACCAACTCGGCTACGGAGCCATGCTTTCTCTCGCGATCATCGCCGCGACCATTGCCTTTCTCTGGGTCGGTCGGCGGACGAGCTCGGCGCTGGGGAAGATCTGATGCTGGTCCTGCGCGGATATTCCAAGGTCATCGGCGGAGCGTTCCTCCTTCTTGGCGTCGTCATCATCGTCGCGCCGTTCCTCTGGGTCGCACTGCAGTCGTTCAAATACGAAATCCAGATTCTGCAGGGCTCCTGGATCTTCACGCCTACCTTCTTCAACTACACGGACGTGCTGTGGTCGCGCCGCTCGGATTTCCTGCCGAACGTCGAGAACAGCTTCATCGTTGCCAGCGTTTCGACGATCTGCGTGCTCATCGTCGGCACGCTCGCCGCGTATTCGCTTTCGCGCCTCAAATGGAGCCGGTGGATCGCCGGCGGGTTCCTCGGCTGGACCCTGATCTTCAATATGATCCCGCCGCTCACGCTGGTTGGCCCCTGGTACCTGATCTTCCGTGAGATCGGGCTCTATCAGACGCTGACGGCGGTGATCCTGTGCCACATGACGCTGCATCTGCCGATGACGGTGTGGATGATGATGGCCTATTTCAACGAACTGCCGCGCGATCTCGAGGAAGCGGCGATGGTCGACGGCTGCCGCCGCATTGACGCTTTCTGGCGCATCTCGCTGCCGCTCGTCATCCCCGGGCTGATCGCCGCCGGTGTGCTCGCCTTCGTCTTTTCGTGGAACGAGTTTTCGGTGGCGCTGAACCTGACCAGCCGGGCGACCGCTACAGTCCCCGTCGGGATCGCCCGCTTCGCACAGCAATACGAGGTGCAGTACGGCCAGATGGCGGCGGCCTCCGTGCTGTCGACGATTCCCGCCCTGATCCTGATGTTCTTCGGCCAGCGCTTCGTGGTTCAGGGTCTGACGATGGGTGCCGTGAAATGAGCCGAGGTGAGAACAATGGCTGACGTCGCATTGCGCAGTATCGTCAAGCATTTCGGCGCCGTTCCAGTGATCAACGACATCGGCCTCGATATCGCCGACGGCGAGTTCGTCGTCCTAGTCGGTCCGTCGGGCTGCGGCAAGTCGACATTGCTGCGGATGATCGCGGGGCTGGAGAGCATCACGTCGGGCGAGATCAGGATCGGCGGCCGCGTCGTGAACGAACTCGAGCCGCGCGAACGCGACATCGCGATGGTGTTTCAGAGCTATGCGCTCTACCCGCACATGACGGTGGAACAGAACATGGGCTTCTCGATGCGGCTGAGAGGCGCGCCCGCAAAAGAGACGCACGACACCGTCGGCAACGCGGCAGGTTCGCTGGAGCTGTCGCCGTATATGGACCGCCTGCCGCGCGCGCTCTCCGGCGGCCAGCGGCAGCGCGTCGCGATGGGGCGCGCGATCGTCAGGCGTCCGAAAGTGTTCCTGTTCGATGAGCCCCTATCCAACCTCGACGCGCAATTGCGCGTGCAGATGCGCACCGAAGTCAGGAAGCTTCATCAAAGAATCGAGGCTACGTCGATCTACGTGACCCACGATCAGGTCGAGGCGATGACGATGGCGGATCGGATCGTTGTTCTCGACAAGGGCCGTATCGCGCAGACCGGCAGTCCGCTGGAGTTGTACGACCATCCGGTCAGCCGTTTCGTGGCGGAGTTCATCGGCTCTCCCGGGATCAACATGCTCCAGGCGACAGTCGGGGACGGCAGTGTCACGTTCGATGTGGCGGACCGGCCGGCGCCGATCGCGCTTCCCCGCTCGACCGTGGGAAACACCGTCGACATTGGTGTCAGGCCGGAACATCTGCGGCCGGTGGAGCAGGGCGGGCTTTCGGGCTCCGTCCAGGTGATCGAGCATCTCGGGGCCGAGACCTACGTCTTCGTCGACATCGGCGGCACACGCGACTTGTGCTGGCGCACGCCGGGACGGGCCGACGTCGCCGTCGGCGACCGTGTGACGCTCGGTTTCGATGCCGCCAAGCTGCATGTCTTCGATCCGGAAACCGGCATCCGCATCGAAACCTGATCGCCCGTCACACCAGTCGCTCCGGAGAGGTGCTCCAGTGAAGACCGTTTTCGTGCTTTTCGATTCCCTCAACCGGCACATGCTCGGGTGCTATGGCGGCATGCGAATCCCGACGCCCAATTTCGACCGGCTGGCGGCGCGCAGCCTCGTCTTCGACAGGCACTATGTGGGCTCGCTCCCCTGCATGCCGGCGCGCCGCGATCTTCTGACCGGTCGGCTGACCTTCCTGCATCGAAGCTGGGGTCCGCTCGAGCCCTTCGACAATGCCTTTCCGCAGTTGATGAGAGAGAACGGCATCTACACGCATCTGGTCACCGATCACTACCATTACTGGGAGGACGGCGGCGCGACGTATCACAACCGTTACTCAAGCTTCGAGTTCGTGCGCGGCCAGGAATCCGATCCGTGGAAGGCCATGGTGCAGCCGCCCTGGGAGCGGCTGAGGGAGATGTACCATCCGGCCCAGACGAGCAGCGATCGGATCAGCAAGTTCGGTCCGTACATGATCAACCGCGAGTTCATCCGGGAAGAGAAGGACTTTCCCTCCGTCCAGTGCTTCGATCGCGGTTTCGAGTTTCTCGACCTCAACCGTGAGGCCGACGATTGGCTGCTGCAGATCGAGACCTTCGATCCACACGAGCCTTTCTTCGCGCCGGAGCGCTTCAAGGAGCCTTTCAAAACCGGCTGGAACGGTCCCATCCGCGACTGGCCGCGCTACGGGCGCGTGGAGGAACTGCCGGCTGAGGCGGACGAACTGCGCGCCAATTACTACGCCGTCGTCTCTCTCTGCGATGCCCTTCTCGGCCGGCTGCTCGACTATTTCGACGCGCACGACATGTGGAAGGACACCGCCCTTGTCGTCACCACCGATCACGGCTTCCTGCTCGGCGAGCACGATTTCTGGGCCAAGAACCGGATGAACATGTACGAGGAGATCGTCCACATTCCGCTGTTCATCCACGATCCCCGGCGGCCGACCGCAGGCCGCGCGAACCCCTTGTCGCAATCGGTCGACATCGCGCCGACATTGCTCGGCCTTCATGGCGTTGCGCCGCCGACGGAGACGGAGGGGCACTCGCTTCTGGACCCGAAAGATCGGGAAGCGGTCATCTTCGGGTACTTCGGCGGCGCGGTGAACGTGACCGACGGCCGCTACACCTATCATCGCTTCCCGGAGGACCTGCGGACGCAGGACATCTACCAGTACACGGTGATGCCCACGCACCTGTCAAGCCGCTTCACGCCCGAGGAGCTCTCAACCGCGACCCTTGCCAAGCCATTTGGCTGGACCAAATCGGTGCCGCTTCTGAAGGTGCCGGTGATCGAGCGCTCGCCGATGTTCAACAATTATGGTCCCGGCGCGCTCATCGAGTGCGACACGCGCCTCTACGATCTTGCCCAGGATCCGGGCCAGGAGAGGCCCATCCGCGATAGTGCGATCGAGGCCCGCATGGTCGATCTGATGCGGGCGCGAATGGTCGCGAACGAGGCGCCGCCTGAAGCCTTCTCGCGACTGGCGCTGGAGGCGGGCGAATTGGTCAGTCCATAGTGCAGGACGTCCGATGAAGCGTGTCAGGATTGCGGTTGTCGGCGCCGGCTTTATTGCCGGCTATCACCTTGCGGCTCTCGCCGCGATACCTGAGTGTTCGGTGCAGCTGATCGTCAGTCGGGGCCGCGCCAAGGCCGACGCCGTGGCGGCACGCTTCGGCGTGGGCAAGTCCAGCGACGACATCGAGGCTGCGCTGGCGCGGCCCGACATCGATGCCGTCGTGGTGACGACACCCGACGATACCCACGAGGACATCGCCGTGCAGGCCACGTCGGCAGGCAAGGCGATCCTCGTGCAGAAGCCGATGGCGACGTCGAGTGCCGCCTGCCGCCGCATGATCGCCGCGGCTGAACGCACGGGGGTCGATCTTCAAATCAGCTTTATGCATCGCTTCTTCGAGGAGACGGTTCTGTGTCGCGACCTCCTCGCCAAGGGCGCGATAGGAGAGGTCACCAGTGTCAGGGTTCGCAACGCCACGCCCGGACCCGACTGGGCCGAATGGTTCTTCAAGCGCGAGCGGGTTGGGGGAGGAGTTGTCCTTCAGCTCGGTATCCACGGCATCGATCTCATCGAGCATCTGATCGGCCCGATCGCCGCGCTTGGCGCGCGCACCGCCACGCTTCAGCCCGAACGACCGCTCGCCGACGGCCGCGTCGCCCGTGTGGAGAATGTGGATAGCGCGTGGGCGACCTACGAGCTGGCAGCCGGCAGATTTGCGAGCCACGAAATGTCCATGGTGGAAACCGCTGGGTGCGATCGGTTTCGAATGGAGCTTTACGGCACGAAAGGGACGATGTGGCTGCGCACGGAGCACGGACCCCTTGCTCTCTATGCGCCGGACTTCACCGGTCATGCCGACTGGTTCATACCGCAGCTTCCTGACACCGCGCCCGGCCTGCGCCAGCATCGGGCCTGGATCGACGGACTGACCGGTTCGGCGCCTCGCCAGGACACGGCGGCAGCCGGCCTGCACAGTCTTCTCGTGGCCGAGGCGATTGCACGTTCGGCGGAACGCGACGGCTGTCGCGAAGCGGTCGAAGCCGCATGATCTGGAAGGCGCCGAATTCCCCGTGCTGAAGCAGCGCCTTCCCGACCGATTGATCCCCTTGGCCGCTCGATTGGGCTACCGCCCGTTCTACGGCGACATTCACAATCACTGTAATCTTTCCTACGGGCACGGAAGTCTCGAAGGTGCATTGATCCGGGCGCAACGCCAACTGGATTTCGTGTCGGTGACCGGCCACGCCGATTGGCCGGACATGCCGGTCGATGATCTCCGGGTCGCCCACATTGTCGACTTCCACATCAAGGGCTTTGCCAAGCTGAAAAAGACGTGGCCCGAGCATTTCAACATGCTCGAGGCCTATGACGCCCCCGGACACTTTACGGTGTTTCCGGGCTACGAGATTCATTCCAATGCGTTCGGCGACTATACGATCGTCTATCGCGATCTCGATCAGCGCGAGCTTCTGAAGGCCAATGGCCCGGCGCAGCTCCGCGCGCGCCTCGATGCCCGCTATCCCGGGCGCGCCCTCGCTTTCCCGCACCACATCGGCTACCGGACCGGCGCTCGTGGCATCAATTGGTCCGCTTTCGACGAGAACCTGTCGCCGGTGGTGGAGATGATCTCGATGCATGGCTGCTCGGAGACGTCCCTCGGCGACCGCCCGTTTCTTCATTCCATGGGGCCGAGCGACGGACGCTCGACCCTGCGTTACGGACTTGGCGCGGGGCACGTCTTCGGGCTGATCGGCAACACGGATCACCACAGCGGCTATCCCGGTTCCTACGGCCATGGGCGATGCTGCGTCTATGCGGCCGACAACACGCGCGGCGGATTGTGGGACGCGTTTCGCGAGCGTCGCACCAACGCGCTGACGGGCGACTGCACGCATCTGTTTGCCGCGATCGACGGCCATCCGCAGGGAAGCCTGATCGAGCCGCGCGGTCCCTGCCGGCTGCAGTTCGAAGCCGTTGGTGGGAGCTTCATCGATTTCATCGACGTGGTGAGAAGCGGCCGGCTCGTGTCGCGCATCACGCCGGAACTGTCTCCAAGCCCGATCGACGCAGGCGGCGACCTTGTGGACACGCTCCTGGTCGTGGAGCTCGGCTGGGGGGAAAGAGGCAAGGCGCACGAATGGAACGGTTCGATTGAACTTCTGGGCGGCGAGCTGCTGGCGGTGGAGCCGCGACTTCGTGGCCCCGAAATCGTCTCTCCGCGTGAGGGCGACGACGCGCCCGACCAAGCCGATTCCGTTTCATTCTCCGGCAACGCGATCGAATTCCGCCTCCTGACGCATGCCAACCCCAACAACATGACGCCGGCGACGCAGGCGATCTGTGCGCGTGTTCTGGTGCGGGACGCTTCCGTCATCCGAGCGACCTTCGACGGACAGACGATCGACGTGACAGCAGCGCGGCTCTTCGAAGGCGCGCTGTCGGGCAATCTGGGGCCCATCGACAGCCCAGCCTACCGGTTCCATCCGCTGCCCTATCCAAAGGACTGGCAGTGGTGTGGCGAGCTGCCGCTCGAGCCGCTTGAGCGCGGCGACACTGTCTATCTGCGCATGCGCCAGGCGAACGGTCAGTGGACCTGGACCAGCCCCGTATTTTGTCAATGACGAGAGGAGTCACGAAAGAGCGTGCGAGTGACAGCAGGCTTCGCAGATAGGAGAGCCCTGCTGCCGGAGTGATGGCGGTTCTCGCCCATGGCCGTGTGAACGGGTGACGTTCGTGTCCAGCGCAAAACCGAAGTCCAAACTTGCGCCAACGATGTCAGCTCTTGAGGGGATTGTGTTGAAGAAGTCGGATGCTGCCCGGATTGTCGGCGGCGGGTCAGTAAGGTCACCGAAGATGTCGGCGCTCGCGCCAGCGTCTATGCCGGCATCGGGATGAGCTTCGCGAGCTTCCTGAGGTTCTGGGCGGTGGCTGCGAGGTGGAACTCGTCGCGGGCGCCGTTTGGTCCTCGTAATCGGAGCCGGTCGAGTCTCAGGATACGCTTGAGGTGGGCGAACAGCATCTCGATCTTCTTCCTCTGGCGTCGCGAAGTGACGTAGGCGTCGGTGGTCGAGATGGCGCGGGCCATGTCGCGAGCGCCTTCATGGATCGAGCGGAGGATCTTCCGCGCCGGTGCCCTGGGGCAGCAGCGCGGTTTGAGGGCACAGGCATCGCAGTCTCGCTTGCTGGCGCGGTAGCGCATGAAGCCCTCGTCGTCCACGCCGTCCCGCGGCTCGGCAAAGTGGCGGCGGTACTGCCTGAGTTCCTTGCCGCCGGGACAGGTGTAGAGATCGCGCTCGTGGTCATAGGGGAAGTCCGCCCGCTCGAAGGTGCCGTCGCGACGTTCGGACTTGTCGAAGACGGGGATGTGGGGCTCGATGCCACGCTCGTGGACGAGCCAGCCGAGCATGGCCGCGGAGCCATAGGCGCTGTCGGCGGCGAGCCGCTCCGGATAGAGGCCGAAGCGGTCCTCCGAGCGTTCTATCATGGTGCGTGCAGCGCCGACCTCGGCCTGGCGGATGGCGCGACTTGCCTCGACATCGACGATGACGGCGTGATCGAGATCGATGAGGTAGTTGGCGGCGTAGGCGAAGAAGGCGTGCCCCTTCATCGCGCCGGTCCACTGCGCCGCCGGGTCCGACTTCGACACGAACTTCGGCTTCACTGGGCTCGCCGCGCCCCAGGCTGCATCATCAAGCGTGTCGAGGTACTCCCGCACCGACCGGCGGCTCGCGGCGAGTGCGTTCCAATCGACATCGTCCGACTCTTCCGTCGAGCGCTGGCGGTTGGCGTCGGCGTGGATCAGGCTGGCGTCGGTGGCGAAGCCCTCGCCGCCGACCAAGCCCTCCGCCATGCAGCGCCGGACCGTCGCCTCGAACAGCTCGCGCAGAAGGTCACTGTCGCGGAAGCGGCCGTGGCGGGTCTTCGAGAAGGTCGAGTGATCAGGGACGTCGCCCTCGAGGCCGAGCCGGCAGAACCAGCGATAGGCGAGGTTGAGATGCACCTCCTCGCACAGCCGCCGTTCCGAGCGGATCCCGAAGCAGTAACCGACTATCAGCATCCGGATCATCAGCTCGGGATCGATCGAGGGCCGGCCGATCGGGCTGTAGAAGGACCGAAGATGCTGCCGGATTCCCGACAGGTCGACGAAGCGGTCAATCGAGCGAAGCAGGTGCTCGGAGGGGACGTGGCCATCCAGGCTGAACTCATAGAACAGCGCCTCCTGCATCACCGACCGCTCGCCCATCATCGCCGAATCCTCCTGCACCCAAGAGGACTGAATCAGGACTTCACACCGCCAGCAACGCCGACTTTTTCAACAAAATCGAGGGAAAAGCGGACGTTCTGATCGCGCTGTCGGAGGCCTGCCTCTGACCCCATTTCGGCCCCAGCCATCTGACGACGGCGGCATGGTTCCGGGTCTTTGCGGCGTGGTCAACTTTGATCAGGCAGGCGGCTTATCCCGATCGTGACCGTCGGCCGCCACCGCGACGGCGTTAGCCAATACTCGCCAGGGAGAGTAGCATCGTACTGGGTGGGGTTGAGGGGACGAGCTTTGGCTGAAGAACAAGTCGAGCGACGGCTGGCGGCGATTCTTGCAGCCGACGTCGTCGGCTACAGCCGGCTCATGGAGGCGAACGAGGAACGCACACTTGGCGCGCTCCGCCAGCATCGCCGCGAGTTCTTCGATCCCACCATGGCCAAGCATGGCGGGCGCATCTTCAAGGTGATGGGCGACGGCTTTCTGGTCGAGTTCGGCAGCGTCCTGAATGCGGCGCGCTGCGCCGTCGAAATCCAGCGCGGCATGCCGGAGCGCAACGTCGGAATTCCCGAAGACCGGCACATCAAATTCCGCATCGGCATCAATCTCGGCGACATCATCGTCGAGGGGGACGATTTTTATGGCGACGGCGTCAACATGGCGGCGCGGCTTGAGGGCTGGCCGGACCAGGTGGCATCGCCTGCTCGGCGGTGGTGCGCAACCAGGTCGGCAACAAGCTCGAGCTGGAGTTCCTCGATCAGGGCGAGAAGACCGTCAAGAACATCGCCCAGCCGGTGCATGTCTATTTCGTCGATCTGGGAAGCGCCCCCGTTGCCGGGGCAGCTCCGCCTGCGCCGGGCGCGGCAGCGAGTCCGCACTCCGACAAGCCATCGGTCGCGATCCTTCCCTTCTCAAACATGAGCAACGATCCCGAGCAGGAATTCTTCAGCGACGGCATCACCGAGGACATCATCACCGACCTGTCGAAGGTTTCCGGACTCTTCGTGCTCAGCCGCAACACTGTCTTCACCTACAAGGGCAAGGCGGTGAACATGGAGCAGATCGCCAAGCAGCTGGGCGTCGCCTACGTGGTCGAGGGCAGCGTCCGCAAAGCAGGTAACCGGGTGCGGATCAACGCCCAGCTGATCGAAGGGGCGACCGGCGGTCATTTGTGGGCCGATCGCTACGACCGCGACCTGACCGACATCTTCGCCATCCAAGACGAGATCACCAAGACCATCGTCGACCAGCTCAAGGTCAAGCTTCTGCCGGAGGAGAAGAAGGCGATCGAGCAGGCGCCGACCGAGAATGTCGAGGCGTACACCCACTATCTGAAAGGGCGGGAGCTGTTTCACCGCGGCTCGAAATCCTACTACGCGATGGCGAAGCAGATGTTTGCCAAGGCCATCGAGCTCGATCCTCTTTTCGCTCGCGCCTACGCCGGTGCCGCCGATTGCGACTCGTTTCTCTATTTGGACTACAGCGAAGGCGCATCCCTCGACGGCATTCTGGCAAACTGCACGAAGGCGCTCGACCTCGATCCCGGTCTCGCGGAAGCACGCGCGTCACGCGCGCTCGCTTTTTCGGCGAGCCGCCGGTACGAGGAGGCTGCGAAGGAGTTCGAGATCGCAATAGCGAGCAATCCCACTCTCTTTGAAGCGGAGTACTTCTACGCCCGCTCCTGCTTTGTTCAAAACAAACTCGAGCAGGCAGCTGCGCATTGGGAGCGCGCCGCCGAGATCAAGCCTGACGATTTCCAGTGCGCTGCTTTGTCCGCGCAGGCCTACCGGTCGCTGGGGCGACCGAAGGATGAAGAGAAAGCGCGTCGCAGAGCCGTGGAACGAGCCGAGCGCGTGCTCGCCGATAATCCCGGGAACGCTCGCGCTGCATATCTCCTTGCCGTCACTCTCGCGGCGCTCGGCGAGACTGCAAGGGCGAAGGAATGGGCTTCAAAGGCGCTGGCCATCGACCCGAATGACGTCATGACGCAATACAACGTCTCCTGCTTCTACTCGCTCTGTGGCGAGTTCGATCGCGCATTCGATTTGATTGAGGGATTCCTGGCGCGCGCCAACACGGACATGAAGGCCTGGACCCTGAATGACTCCGACTTTGATCCGCTGCACGATCTTCCGCGATGGCAGAAAGTGATGGAGCTGGCGCGATAGGGCGCCCTCCGGGCCTCGTCGCACGGGCGCGAGGCGAGGTCACCACCGGGCCGATCGCGGTGTAGTGGAACTGATCTTCGGTTCACCAACGCAAGACGGCAGCTCGCAAGCGTTCTGGGGAACTTCCGAGATGCGCCGATTTTGTTGAAAAAGTCGGCGTTGCTGGCGGTGTGAAGTCCTGATTCAGTCCTCTTGGGTGCAGGAGGATTCGGCGATGATGGGCGAGCGGTCGGTGATGCAGGAGGCGCTGTTCTATGAGTTCAGCCTGGATGGCCACGTCCCCTCCGAGCACCTGCTTCGCTCGATTGACCGCTTCGTCGACCTGTCGGGAATCCGGCAGCATCTTCGGTCCTTCTACAGCCCGATCGGCCGGCCCTCGATCGATCCCGAGCTGATGATCCGGATGCTGATAGTCGGTTACTGCTTCGGGATCCGCTCGGAACGGCGGCTGTGCGAGGAGGTGCATCTCAACCTCGCCTATCGCTGGTTCTGCCGGCTCGGCCTCGAGGGCGACGTCCCTGATCACTCGACCTTCTCGAAGACCCGCCACGGCCGCTTCCGCGACAGTGACCTTCTGCGCGAGCTGTTCGAGGCGACGGTCCGGCGCTGCATGGCGGAGGGCTTGGTCGGCGGCGAGGGCTTCGCCACCGACGCCAGCCTGATCCACGCCGACGCCAACCGCCAGCGCTCGACGGAAGAGTCGGACGATGTCGATTGGAACGCACTCGCCGCGAGCCGCCGGTCGGTGCGGGAGTACCTCGACACGCTTGATGATGCAGCCTGGGGCGCGGCGAGCCCAGTGAAGCCGAAGTTCGTGTCGAAGTCGGACCCGGCGGCGCAGTGGACCGGCGCGATGAAGGGGCACGCCTTCTTCGCCTACGCCGCCAACTACCTCATCGATCTCGATCACGCCGTCATCGTCGATGTCGAGGCAAGTCGCGCCATCCGCCAGGCCGAGGTCGGCGCTGCACGCACCATGATAGAACGCTCGGAGGACCGCTTCGGCCTCTATCCGGAGCGGCTCGCCGCCGACAGCGCCTATGGCTCCGCGGCCATGCTCGGCTGGCTCGTCCACGAGCGTGGCATCGAGCCCCACATCCCCGTCTTCGACAAGTCCGAACGTCGCGACGGCACCTTCGAGCGGGCGGACTTCCCCTATGACCACGAGCGCGATCTCTACACCTGTCCCGGCGGCAAGGAACTCAGGCAGTACCGCCGCCACTTTGCCGAGCCGCGGGACGGCGTGGACGACGAGGGCTTCATGCGCTACCGCGCCAGCAAGCGAGACTGCGATGCCTGTGCCCTCAAACCGCGCTGCTGCCCCAGGGCACCGGCGCGGAAGATCCTCCGCTCGATCCATGAAGGCGCTCGCGACATGGCCCGCGCCATCTCGACCACCGACGCCTACGTCACTTCGCGACGCCAGAGGAAGAAGATCGAGATGCTGTTCGCCCACCTCAAGCGTATCCTGAGACTCGACCGGCTCCGATTACGAGGACCAAACGGCGCCCGCGACGAGTTCCACCTCGCAGCCACCGCCCAGAACCTCAGGAAGCTCGCGAAGCTCATCCCGATGCCGGCATAGACGCTGGCGCGAGCGCCGACATCTTCGGTGACCTTACTGACCCGCCGCCGACAATCCGGGCAGCATCCGACTTCTTCAACACAATCCGCCATAAGCGGTCATTGAAGTCGGCACACGACCAGCTATCCAAATAGTTGACAGTGAGATCGTCGACCTGATCCTTTCGCACATGAGACGGGCCACGAACTTGCTGGAATCCGGCAAATCGCCTCCCGGTCCCAGGTTTACTCGCGCCCGCGGATGTCCTTCGCTTGAGCCTTCAGCCAATCCTCGTATTCCGGCCGAGCGGCTTCCGAGAGAGGATAGTAGCGGCGCAGGTCGCCGCCCTCCATCAGCCGGATCTTCGAGAACGCTTCCCAATCATGGTGCTCGGAAGCCTGCTTGATGAGCTCGGGCGCGAGCTTGACGGGAACCACGACGGCGCCATCATCGTCTGCGACGATAATGTCGCCGGGCATCACGAGCACGCCGCCGCAGGCGATCGGCACATTCACTGCAAACGGCATCAGATCGGTCTGCGTGTGAAAGTTGGGCGTGAAGCCGGACACCCAGATTCCAAGATCGATCTTCTTGATGTTCGGATAGTCGCGAAGACACCCGTCGACCACGACGCCGATGCCGCCCTTGCCTTTGAAGAAGGTCAGCATCATGTCGCCGAAGATGCCGCTCTTCATGTCCCCGCGCGCGTCGACCACCACGATGTCGCCGGGCTGGGTGTGATAGAGCGCATGCCGGTGCAGCTGCTTTTCCGGCTCGGCGTATTCGTCGACGCCGTATATGTCTTCGCGCTTGGGCATGAACTGCAGCGTCAGCGCCGGCCCCGCGATCGCACGGCCAGGCGTGCGGGCCGTCGGGCCGCTTATATGTGCGTTGCGGATGCCCATTTTGTTGAGCGTGCTGCTCAGCGTGGCTGCGCCGATTTTCCTCAGCGCCTCGGACCATTCGGGTGGCGGACGGGTGATATCGTTTGTCTGGATCATCTGGATATCCCTGGCGGCCCTTCAGTCGAAAAACGAAGCATCTTCTTCCAACAGGTAGCGCTTGGCCTTTTCGGGTACGATGTCGACCCCCATCCCCGGTCGGTCCCACACGTCGATCATGCCGTTCTTCACGATCGGATCGGGCAGTCCGTCGACGATATCGTACCACCAGGCGGGATCGCCGATCGGGTATTCGAAAGCGATGAAATTGTGCGGGAGCGTGGCGGAGACCTGGACGAGCGCGGCGAGCCCGAGCAGTCCGTTGCCGGTCCCGTGGGGCGCCATCAGTATCCCGTGCAGATTGGCATATTCCGCGATCCATTTTAACTCGGCGATCCCGCCGACGTCACAAGGGTCGGGGCCGATCACGTTGACGGCGTGGCGTTCGATCAGCTCCTTGAAATTCTGCCGGAGATAGATCTGCTCGCCGGTGTGGATCGGCGTCGACGTCGCCCGGGTCACCTCGCGATAAACGTCGGCGTTGACGTAGGGCACGTAGTCGCCGGTGATCATGTCTTCGAGCCACATGATGTTCAGCGGCTCGACCGCGCGCGCGAAGCGGATCGCATCGGGCACGGTCCAGCCCGGCCCGCAATCAAGCGCCAGGCCGACGTCGTCGCCGAGCACCTCCTTCACCGCCTCCACGCAGGCGATGATGTGCTTCATCCCCTTCTCGGTAAGCAGGCCGGAATCGAGCGCGCCGTGGAAGGTCGCGCGCCGGTCCGGCTCGCCGAAATAGAGGTTGGGGATTTCGCGCTTCATCCCGCTGTGGAAGGCGATGCCCAGCTTGACGAAGGGGAAGCCCTCGGGAAGAGACTTCATCCACTTGGCATCCGCGGCGAAATCTTCGGGATTGTGCGCCTTGTAGGGCCGGCGGATGGCGCCGTTGTAGACGCGCACCTTGTCGCGCACCTTACCGCCGAGCAGTTTGTAGACCGGCAGGCCGGCCGCCTTTCCGGCGATGTCCCAGAGCGCGTGCTCGATGACGCTGACCGCCGCGCCCCATGGCTTGAACGAGCCGCGCTGGCGGATACGCATCATGCACCGCTCGACGTCGGTCGGATCGAGGCCGATCAACCCTTCGCGGAAATGCAGGATGAGGGGCTTGAGATAGGGCTTGTACTGCTCGACCTCACCGAAACCGTTGATCCCCTCGTCGGTGACGACGCGCACAATCGGGTTCATGCCGATGATTGCGCATTTTAGGTCGATGATTTTCATGGACGCGGCAATTCGGCTGAGGCTGGGGTGAACTGACTTGATGGCTGCCGTCAGGCAACTTCGACTTCATTGGCTTCGAGGAACGACCGGTTCATCTCGACGCCGAGCCCCGGCAGGCGAGGAAGCTTGAGGCTGCCGTTGGAGTTGTCGAGTGGGGTTACGATGAGGTCGTTGTATTTGTTGAGGTTCCACTCCGAGGTTTCGAGCTTGTAGAAATTCGGAACGGTCATCATGACCTGTGCGCCGGCAACGACGTTGATAGGCCCCGACGCGTCGTGCGGCGAAACGGGTATATAGTAGGCTTCGCAGAGCGCCGAAATCTTCTTGAGTTCGGTGATGCCGCCGGTCCAGGTGACGTCGGGCATGATGTAGTCGGCGAGCTTGTTCTCGAGGATTGGAACAAAATCCCACTTGGTGTGGCCGCGCTCGCCCCAAGAGATCGGAGCGCTTATCTTCTCGCGCACCTGCTTCAGGGCATTGAGGCTCTCGGGAGGCACTGGCTCCTCGAACCAGTCGATGTCACCTGCCTCTTCAAGCGAGCGGCAGAGGCGAATCGCGGTCGGCACGTCGAACCGGCCATGCGCGTCGATCAGGAGCTCGATTTCGGGGCCGGTTGTTTCACGGATAAGCGCAGTGAGCTCGGCAGCCTCACGCTGGTCCTTACGGGTCATGCCGCCGTCGAGATAGCCGTCGCGCTGCTCGCGGGCCGTTTCGCCCTTCCGGCCGGGGCCCTGCTGCGGGAACGGGTCGAACTTCAGCGCGGTGTGTCCGGACTTTACGATGTCCCGGATTTCTTTGACGACCGCTTCCTTGCTGGTGAACTTGGCCTGATTCGGGTGAGTATAGAGCGCGATTTCATCGCGCACCGGTCCACCGAGCAGCTCGTAGATCGGCAGGCCAAGTACCTTGCCACGAATGTCCCACAAGGCGATGTCGAGGGCGCTCACGCATTCAACCGCGGCCCCGCGGCTGCCCATATAGGTGAAGCTGCGGAAGATCTTGTGCCACAGTCGTTCGATGTGGGCAGGGTTCTCGCCGGCCAGGACCGCGCCGATCTGGCGAAGCATGGCTGAGAGCGCGCGGTTGGCGAGCCTTGTCGTCGTCGTGATCTCGCCCCAGCCGCTTACGTCTTCGTCCGTGGTCACCTCAACGAACAGGAACTCACCCCAATACGACCCGCCGGCTTTGACCAGCCACGGCCTCACGCCCGTTATTTTCATTAAGTTCCCGCCCCTTTGTCTGAAGTGGTTCAAGCGCACTGGCGCGGCGCTCAGTCTGGACTATCGCTCTAGCTGGCCCACGCGGTGGTCGCCGCCCGCATATGCTCGAGAATGTGGCGGCCGGATCCCTCGACGTGTTGCGCCACTAAACGGGCGGCCTTGTCGGCTTCGCCAGCCTTGATGAGCTGGATAAGTTCCCGATGCTCCCGGATTACCTGCGTCCTGCGGATCAGCGTCGTGTTGAAGCGCTGGCTTACCGCTCGGAGCACCTCACGGTGCTTCCACCAGATTTCGGCCGCGTGGCGGTTATAGTGGCGCTGGTAGACGACCGTGTGAAACTCCACGTCCAGGCCACTGTGCAGGACCGGGTCCGCGAAATTGTTGGCTTCGATGAGATTTTGGATGCGCTGGAGCTCGGCGATATCTTCAGGCGTCGCCATGCCCACGAACCAGCGCGTCAGCATGGGCTCGATCAGCGCGCTGATCTCGTAGATGTTGCGGACGAAGTCGTGGTCGATCGGCCGAACGCGCGCGCCGCGGTTCGGCGAGAAAACCACATAGCCTTCGCCGCGCAGCAATTGCAGGACTTCGCGTACTGGATTGGTCGAGGTGCCATGCCGCTCGGCAAGGTCGGCGACGACCAGTCGCTCATTCGGCTTCAGCCGGCCTGAGATGATATCATCGCGGATGGTTTCGTACAGCGAAGCCGCCCGCTCGCTCGAAGCGTCAATCGCCTGGATGCCTTCCGGCGGACTGATCTTGTACTCTCTCGTTTGGCCCAAGCGCGTCCCCTCAGCACCCTACCGGCGCGAACGGCGTATCATACGCACGTCACCTCGAACAATGTATGATCTATCTCGGTTGACACGCAATCCACGATCTGAAAACGTACCGGTCAATCGAGGGGACACACAGAGGCATCAAAGCCGTGCCCCGCGGTTATGGAACCCCCAGCTGCTTAAGCAGCGGGGAGGAGAACCGGGAGGATTTCGAATGACGAGATTGATTCTCGGCGGTGCCGTCGTGCGCGGCGCGGCAGTCTCTGCCCTCATGGCAGCATTGGTGTCGACATCGGCGTTCGGCGCGCCGCCCGTCGATCTCAGCAAATGGTCGCCTGAGTATGTGCGCTCCATTGCGGGCACAGAGGATTTTGACACCGCGGCTGAATGCAGCAAGGTCACTCCGCTCGACTACAAGGGGCACCTGACGTTCTGGTATCAGGGCGTGTTCGAGGGCGACCCCGACCTCCTGCGCCAGTACTACAAGGATTTCTTCGACACCTTCCGCAAGACCTACCCGAACATCCAGCTCGAGGAACAGGCCCTTACCTATAACGACCTGCTCGACAAGTTCCGCACGGCGCTCCTGGGCAATGCCGGGCCGATGGCGATCCGCCTGCAAATTCTGGGTGGCACCGAGTTCGCCGCCAAGGGTTACCTGCAGCCTCTAAAGCCGGAGGATGTCGGCTGGTCGAGCGAGGATTTCTGGCCCGGCGCCATGAAGGCCGTGACCTGGGACGGGGTGACCTATGGCATCCCGACCAACAATGAGACGATGGCGCTGATCTGGAACGCCGACATCTTCAAGCGCGCCGGCCTCGATCCGGATCATCCGCCGGCAACCTGGGACGACGTGGTGACCTACTCCAAGCAGATCCACGACAAGCTCGGGATCGCCGGCTACGGTCTCGTTGCCCGCAAGAACGCCGGCAACACGCCCTACCGCTTCATGCCCCAACTTTGGGCCAACGGCGGCGGGGTATTCGACGAAGCCGATCCCAGCCCGACCTACGGCGAGGTTCGGCTGGACAGCGAGGCCAGCAAGCATGCCCTGCAGCTGTCGTACGACATGTACGTCCGCGACAAGTCGGTTCCCGTCTCTGCCCTCACCAACCAGCAGGCCGACAACCAGCCACTGTTCCTGGCCGGCCAGCTCGGCATGATGATCTCGCATCCGTCCGACTACAACGTCATGCTCGACCTTCAGAAGAAGGCTACGGGCTCTGACAAGGAAAAAGCGCAGACTGTCATCGACAACATGCGCTATGGCCTGATCCCGACCGGCCCGGATGGCAGGCGCGCGGTGGTCTTCGGCGGTTCCAACATCCACATCCTCAAGCCCGAATATGTCGAGGGCGGCAAGGTGGACGAGGCGGCCGCAAAGGCGATCATCTGCTTCTGGACGAGCCCCGAATGGTCGCTGAAGATGGCCTATGCGGGCTCGAACCCGGGCAACCTCAACGGCTTCAAGACCAAGTGGATGAAGGAACGCCTGGACAGCATCAAGTTCCTCGACGTCACGACCTCCATGCTTCCCTACGGCATCCCGTTCCCGGCCCTCCCGCAAGCTCCGGAGATCATGAATATCATCGTGCCGGACATGCTGCAGAACGCCCTGACCGGCACTATGACGGTTGACCAGGCGGCCGACGACGCCGCCAAGAAGGTCAGAGACCTGATGAAGGGCGGCGGTCTCTAGTCCGTAGCGCAAGACTCGGCCGGCTGCGCTGATGGCGCGGCCGGCCTCTTCCAAAACGCAGGCGCGTGCCACTGTGACGACGGTTTCCGGCCAGGCCGAATCTCCGCGCAGATCCGAAACGGGACGGTCCAGCACGCTGCGAAAAGTGTGGGTGCATCGCGCCGACTACGCGTACGTGCTTCCTGCCATCGTGGTGATGTTCGTCGTCATCGCCTATCCGATCTACTACACCATCGACCTGTCGTTCTATAACACGCCCCCGGGCCTCCAGCTCCGCGACAAGACTTTTGTCGGCTTCGACAACTACACCGCCATCCTCACCAGCGCCCTGTTCTGGCATGTCACCTGGAACACGCTGATCTGGACGCTCGGATCAACGTTCTTCTCCTTTGTGCTGGGATTCGGCTCTGCGCTGGCGCTCCACCGCGATTTCATCGGCCGCGGCATCCTGCGCGCCGTCCTGATCATTCCCTGGGTCATCAGCGCGGTCGCCGCGTCCTATATCTGGAAGTGGATCTACCATTCAGACTTCGGGATCATCGGCGCGATGCTGGTGGGCCTCGGAATCACCGACCGGCCGCCGAATCTCATCGACAACACCAGCAGGGTGCTGCCCGCCCTGATCGTCGTGAATATCTGGCGAGAGTTTCCATTTGCCATGATCATGATGATGGCCGGCCTGCAGACGGTCCCTGACCAGTTGCTGCGCGCCGCACAGGTCGACGGGGCCAGTACTTGGCAGCGCTTCTGGCACGTCACCTTCCCGCACTTGCGCAACGTTTCCACGGTCACGGTCCTGCTGCTCGCGGTGTCCAACTTCAATTCCTTCATCATCGTCTGGATCATGACCGGCGGTGGGCCGTCGAACGCGTCTCATATCTGGATCACGCACATCTATGAACTGGCCTTCGGCCGGCAGCGCTGGGGCGTGGCGTCGGCCTATTCGGTGCTCCTGTTCCTTATCCTGATGACGTTGGGGTACTTCTATGTCCGTGCGCTCAGCGGCAACGAGCGGAAGGGGGGGCGCGCATGAGCGCGATTGCCGAGACAGTCTCGCTAAGTCGGACCCGTCGCCGCGCGCAGGTCGACGGTTGGCGGTGGGCTGGGCGCATCTTCCTCGTGTTCATGCTGCTTTACACGGCGCTGCCGATGATCTGGATGCTGATCACCTCGATCAAATCGGGATTTGCGGCGATGCAGATCCCGCCGCAATGGTGGCCGGATGAGCCTACGTTCGCAAGCTACCGGAAACTGCTCGATCCGCAGAACAGCGTCGGCCAGGACTTCCTTCGCTTCTTCTGGAACAGCCTGGTCGTTTCGACTCTCACGACAGTCCTCGCGGTGATCGTAGCGGTCCCTGCGGCCTATGCGTTTTCCCGCTTCAGTTTTCCCGGCCGGACCTTTTTGTTCTTCACTGTGCTTCTGCGCAACATGTTCCCGGCGGTGATCTTTCTCGTGCCGCTTTTCATACTGATGCGCGCGCTCGGCCTGATTAACACGCATGGCTCGCTCGTGCTCACCTATCTCACCTTCGGTCTACCGCTGGCCATCTGGCTGCTCAAGGGCTTCTTCGACAACATCCCGGTGCAACTCGAGCAGGCGGCGCGCATCGACGGAGCGACGCGGTTCCAGGCCTTCCTCTTGATCGTGATGCCACTCTCGACGCCGGGAATCATCGCCACTGCGATCTACTCCTTCATCGGCGCCTGGAACGAATACATCTACGCCTACACGTTCCTCACGGAGAACGACCAGTTGACCTTGCCGATCGGCATCCAGCGCTTCTTCTCGGAGAACACCACCGACTATCCGGGTCTGATGGCAGCCAGTTTCATGATGAGCGTACCCGTGGTCGTGCTGTTCCTTGTCCTGCAGAAATATTTCGTCCGCGCTTTGACGGAGGGAGCGGTCAAGTCGTGACAGAGAACTCCCGTAGGGTGGGCAAAGGCGCGGCAGCGCCGTGCCCATGCGGATGCCGCCACGTTAAAAGAACACGTGGGCACGCTTCGCTTTGCCCACTCTGCAGGTTCCGCTGATGGCCAAGATTATCCTGCAAGACGTGGTCAAGACCTACGGCAGTGTCTACGCTGTGAACCACGTCTCGCTCACGGTCGAGGATGGCGAGTTCGTCGCACTCGTCGGCCCGTCGGGCTGCGGCAAGACGACGACGCTGAATCTCGTGGCCGGGCTTATTCCGATCAGCGGAGGCGACATCTACATCGGGGAAAAACCGGTGACAGATCTCGATCCCAAGGATCGCGACATCGCCATGGTATTCCAGAACTACGCGCTCTACCCGAACAAGACCGTCTATAAGAACCTCGCCTTTCCGCTGCAGATGCGGAAGCTCGGCAGAGCCGAGATCGAGACGAAGGTCATGGCGACGGCAAAGGTGCTGGATATCGGGCACCTGTTGGCCCGCAAGCCGCGCGAGCTTTCAGGCGGCCAACAGCAGCGCGTGGCGCTTGGACGGGCGCTGGTGCGCGATCCACGCGCCTTCCTCATGGACGAGCCGCTCAGCAACCTCGATGCGAAGCTCAGGGTGCAGATGCGAACGGAATTGAAGCGCTTCCAACAGGACCTCAACGCCACCGTCATCTACGTGACGCACGACCAGCTCGAGGCGGTCACGATGGCCGACAAGATGGCAGTCATGAACGGCGGGGTGCTGCAGCAATACAACTCGCCAAGGAGCGTCTTCGACCACCCCGTCAACGTGTTCGTAGCAGGGTTTGTCGGCAGCCCGGCGATGAGCCTTATCCCGCTTGAGGTCGCGGCCAGCGGGACGGATGTGTCGTTGCACAGCCCCGATGGCTGGAACCTCGTCCTGTCGCCCGCGAACGCACGCAAGGCACAGAGTTCGACCTCGAAGCGTATCGTGCTCGGCGCGCGGCACAGCACGTTGCGACTGCACAAATCCCCCGTGCCGGGGGCGGTGGAAGGCAGGGTCTACACCGTCGAGCCGACCGGAGACATCACGTTCGTGCAAATCTATCTGGGATCGGCAATCGTCATCGTCAGCCTTGATCCGGACGTCCCGATCGAGCCCGACGAATCTGTCTGGGTCGCGTTCGACCAGGACAAGATCCATCTCTTCGACGGCGAAACCGAGCAGGCGCTGACGGTCTCGTAAGAGCCTTCAAGGGAACCACCCCATTGCGCCGAGGCCGACGGGTTTCGTTTGGTCACAGCACGGACTCTCTGACGAGAATCGGGTCGCCACGATGAAGAAGAATGAGCCGGAGGCAGCCCTCGACCGGGTCAACACGAACTCAAAGCCATCCGACCTTCGGATTACCGACATGCGTGTCGCCGAGATTGACGGCGCGCCATTCGCTTCCGCGCTTCTGAAGATCTACACCAACCAGGGGATCGTCGGACTGGGCGAGGTCCGCGACGGCGCCAGCGCCACCTTCGCCCTCATGCTGAAGAGCCGACTGCTCGGCGAGAACCCCTGCGACGTCGACAGATTGTTCCGGCGCGTCAAGCAGTTCGGCGGTCACGGGCGTCAGGGCGGCGGCGTCTCCGCGGTCGAGATCGCGCTCTGGGACCTCGCGGGCAAGGCCTATGGGGTTCCGATCTACCAGATGCTCGGCGGCAAGTTCCGCGACCGCGTGCGCATGTATTGCGACACCGAGCCGAGCGCGCCAAGCGGCACTGAGACCGGCAAGCGGCTGAAGGAGCGGATGACGCTTGGCTACACATTTCTGAAGATGGATCTCGGACTGGAGCAGATCATGCATGTGTCGGGCGCGGTGAACGCGCCCGTCGGCGTATTGGAAGGATACCGGGCGAATTCCGAACTCATGCCGGTCGAGACTCTTGAGGACCGCAAGACGCGAAACCTCAGCTACGACCTGCACAATATCCGCCATCCTTTCACCGGCCTGCACTTCACCGAGAAGGGGCTCGACCTTCTCGAGCAATACATCGCCGAGGTGCGCGAGGTGATCGGACCCGAAATTCCGCTCTCAATCGACCATCTCGGGCATATCTCGCTTCAGGACGGCATCCGGCTCGCAAAGCGCATCGAAAAATACACGCCGGCATGGCTCGAAGATGTGATCCCCTGGCAATACACGGCGCACTACGAACAGCTGCAGAAAAGTACCTCCGTGCCGATCTGCACCGGCGAGGACATCTACCTGAAGGAAGATTTCATGCCGCTATTGAGAAGCGGTGGAGTTTCCGTCATCCATCCCGACCTCCTCACCAGCGGTGGCATCCTGGAGACGAAGAAGATCGGAGACGCGGCGCAGGACTACGGCGTCGCCATGGCGATCCACATGGCCGAGAGCCCGATCGCAGCGATGGCTGCCGCCCACGTCGCGGTGGCGACCGAGAACTTCCTGGCGCTTGAGCAGCACGCAGCCGATGTCCCCTGGTGGGATGACATCGCTATCGGCCTGCCGAAGCCGCTCGTCCGCGAGGGGTTCATCGAGGTGACCGACAAGCCGGGCCTCGGCATCGACGACATCGACGACGCGGTGATCGGGCAGCACCTGCAGCCAGGCGTCTCTGGCATCTGGCAGCCGACCGACGAATGGGACGACGAATGGTCCTGGGATCGGACTTGGAGCTAAGTCGCGCGAGGATGGCGGTTTCTGATCGGTTCGCTGCCCGGTTCGCTATCGAACATGCACTCCTCAAGCCTTGTTCGGAATCGAGGATGCGCGCGGAAAACCGAATGGCGATCGAGGGCTAAGGGAATCGCTTCGCCTGGAACATCGCGCCGAGAAGAGGACTGAGGGACGCATGAAGATTACAGCAATCCGATCCTTCCCCGTCTGGGTCGGCACCCGCAACCAGCTCCTCGTCAAGGTCGAGACCGACGACGGCATTTTCGGTTGGGGGGAGTCGGGCCTGTCGGGTCGCGAGAAAGCCGTCATCGGCGCGATCGAGCACTTCGCCGAATTCGCCGTCGGACGCGACCCGATGCGGATCGGCGCACTTTGGCAGGAAATGTACCGCAGCCAGTATTTCGAAGGCGGGCGGGTCCTGTCGGCGGCGATCTCCGCCGTCGACATCGCCCTCCACGACATCAAGGGCAAGGCGCTTGGCGTGCCGGTCTGCGACCTTCTTGGCGGCAGGCAGCGTGACCGCATCCCCACCTTCGCCTCAACAAGCGCCGACCCCGGTCTGGAGATGATCGAGCAGGCCAGGAACCTTGCCAGCCGCGGCTGGAGCTGCGTACGCCTTTTCCCGAGCGGCCAGCAGAGCCGCGAAATCTACGAGCCGCGCGAGCATATCGCCGCCTCGGCGAACTGGTGCGTCAAAGCCCGCGAGGCGCTTGGCGGTGACGTGGTGCTCGGCATTGACTACCACCATCGCCTGACGATCGCCGAGGCGGCAAGCTTCTGCCAGAAGATGCCGCGCGGCACGCTCGACTTCATCGAGGAGCCAATCCGAGATGAGACGCCGGACGCCTACGAAGCGCTCCGCCGGATGACCGACATTCCTTTTGCTATCGGCGAGGAGTTTTCGTCGAAGTGGCAGTTCCTGCCCTACATCGAGCGCGGCATTCACCAATTCAACCGCATCGACGTCTGCAATGTCGGCGGTCTCACGGAAGCGATGAAGGTCGCCGGCTGGAGCGAGGCGCATTACGTCGACATGATGCCGCACAATCCGCTTGGACCGGTTTGCACTGCGGCCACCGTGCACTTCGCCGCGGCGGTTGCGAATTTCTCCTGGCTCGAATGCCGCGCGACGCCCGCGGAAAGCCATCTCGGCTTCGACGACAACGAGATATTTCCACGGCAGGTCCGGCTGGAGAACGCCCACTACATCGTGCCGAGCACGCCCGGCCTCGGTGTCGAAGTCGACGAAACGCGCCTTACCCGCGAAGTCTTCAAATTCTGGGAAGCGCCGCACCTGCATCGGCGCGATGGCTCGTTCACCAACTGGTAGAGTTCGGGGGCCACTAGTTCCACCCGGCTTGAAGGGATGGTACAGGGATCTGCGAGGCTGGTCGGTGCGGTCATGTGTTCGACCTGTTGGTGCGGCGCGCGTGAGCCGCTGGCCATAATGCCTTCCGCGAAGCTAGGTCCCGATCAAAATGACGAGCTCTGAGGCGCTTTAGGCGAATTGGCGTGCACTGCTCGCAGCCAGGTCCAGGAACGTGTAGCGGTTGCGGATTTCACGACACTGCACGACCGCCCGGTTGTAGAATTCACGCGGACAGTGGATTTCCTCGGGGGTCGTCGGAGCCGATGCCCGCTGCAGCACGCGCTGCAGGAACGCCGCGCTTGAGGCGATTGCGCCAATTTCGCTGCGGATGCGCTCCCACTGACTATGCAGGCGATGCGTCAGGCTGCCGGCCGCCGGCGGGTCGAGGCGCTTCTGCGAGAATTCTTTCCAGCACGATCGGCCGATCTCGTCGCCGTAGCGCGCGATGAAATCGGCTTCCGTGCCGGAATCGGAATGCAGCACGGGCGCGGGGCCCTCCAGTATCGTCTCCTGCAGCCGCGCCATCGTGAGCGTGGTGACGCCGACCTGTTCGCCGTGGAAGACTAGCGGCCGCCCCGCGTCGATGAACATGTCGATGTAGTGGCTGATCAGATGTTCACCCTGGCTTGCCGGCTGGCTGCTGCCGACGATCGCCGTGCCGAGCCCGGAGAGAACAAGCGTTCGGACCAGCCGCTCCATGGCCTCGCGGTCGCCGGCCATCAAGCCTTCCACGCTGTCGAGGAGCGCCGCTTCGTCCTCACCGAGAAGCACGTAGGGAAGCGTGCGGTAGGGCTGGTCGAACAAGATATGGGCGAGCAGCCAGTCGGCCTGCGAGGTCGGCCGGCACAATCCGTCACCGAGCCCGGAGCGGATCATGCGGGCCGGCGCAGCGGAGAGGATCGAGAGATCGAAGAACGCGCCAACCGGCGCATGCGCCGGGAGCGACTTTTTGTGGCCGTGCTCGGTGATCGCGGCATTGAGGGACGTGTAGCCGTTCATCGATGGCGCGGTGGCGAACACCGCATAGGGCTTTCCATCGAGCGCGCTCGAATATTTGCAGAGATCGTTCAGCGTACCCGAACCGACAGCGATGAGAGCGTCGGCGCGCGCGGTCTCCTTCCGCAGCAGAGCAACCGTCTGATCGTCGGGATGCGGCATGCCCGGCAGCACGATGCTAGTGACTTGGAAGGAGACTTCAGCAGCACGCTCGATGCGCTCGCCAAGGATGGCGTGCGTGGTGGAATCGCTCACGACGGCGAGATGCCGGCCAAAGCCGAGCGACTGGAGCAGCGCCTTCTCCGAGCCGGCGAGGGACGACGCGATGACCAGCGAGCGCGTGTCCACCACGACGGCCTCTTTCCCGTCCGGGTCGCGGAATGTGCCGGCAAGGAGCCGGTCGATGATGTCTGCGCTCATGGCCTGTTTTTTGTTGGGAGGCTCATACGTCCGCGGCGATCAGAACTCGCAACGACAGGCGCTTCAGCACCTTCGCCATCTGTGGCTCTGGCGCCGCGTCGGTCACGATGTAGCTCGCCTTCTCGAGGCCCTCCACGCGTACCGGCGCGACCCGACCGAGCTTCTGGCGATCTGCGACGACAATTGCGGTCTTCGCCGATCGCAACATCAGGCCGTGCAGCTCCGCCTCCTCGCGGCTGTAGTCCATGAGCTGCCCGTGCTGGGAAATTGCGCCCGCGCCGACGATGGCGAAATCCGCAAAGTAGTTCGCCAGCATCTGCGTCGCGTCGCGGCCGAGCGTGGCCTGGTTCTGTGGCTGCAGCTCGCCGCCGAGCATATGCACGCGGTTGTCGTTGCGGCCGCTGAGCTTCAGGCAGCTTGCCACGCAGTTCGTCACGACGGTCAGGGAGCGCCGCCCGACGAGCTCATCGGAGACGCATTGCACTGTCGTTCCCCCCGCAAGAATCACGGTCGCGCCGTCCGGGATCAGCTCGGCGGCGCGTAGGCCGATCGCGCGCTTGCCTTCCCGGTTGGTCATGAACCGGACTGCCATCTCCGGTTCGCTCGTCTGAAGCGAGACGGCGCCGCCGTGCGTCCGCCGCAGCTTTTGCCCCTCCTCCAGCGCGAGGAGATCGCGCCGGATGGTCTCGCGCGAAACATTCAGGTGTTGCTGGATATCGAGCACGGAAATGGCGCGGTGCGTGTTAACCAGCTGTAAAATATGGCTTTTTCGCTGCTCGGCTAGCACTTTCCATCTCCCGATTGTATTGCGCCGATGTGGTAATTTGTGGCGTTCGTAGCACCCCGTTGCATTTTTTTGCAAGCGCGTTGTAGTCTTACAAAGAGGGTCCGCGGTCGGACCAGCGGGGGTGTCTGTCATGTCGAAATCGAGCCGGAAAGAAGTGGGTCGCTCGCGTCGCTGGGTGCTGAAGGCTGGAGCAGGCGCCGGGGCGACGCTCGGGGCATTGGTCATCGGTAGGCCCGGACCGTTCATCGGCAACGCGGAGGCGGCAACGCCGACGCTCCGCCTGCTGATGTGGCAGCCCTACGCGATGAAGGATGTCATTGCCGAGTTCGAGACGGACATGAAGGCGAAGTTCGCGCCGACATTCTTCGATGGCAACTCGGAGGCCTTCAACAAGCTGAAGGTCGGCGGCACCAAGGACTTCGACATGGTGCAGGCGGATGGCTTCTGGCCGCGTCTCTATTTCAAGCAGGGTCTCACGCAGCCCGTCGACTACGGCAAGATTCCGAATACGGCTGGTCTGTTCTCGGAGTTTTTGCCGGAGAACTTCAAGCTGCTCGCGGACGAGGCGGGTGAGCACAATGTTGCGGCGCCCAATTGCTGGGGTGGGTATGGCATCACCGTCAATACCTCGCAGATCGCCGCCGATGACATCGGCTCAATCGACCTGCTGCTCAATCAGAAATACGCCGGCCATTTCTCCAGCAACTCCCGTTTCGAGGAGAACATCGCCTTGATGGGTCTGCTCGCCGCGACGCGGCTTGGCACGATCTCGGCGCCGCGCTCCGATGGGAAACCCTTCAACCCCTACGCCCAGACCGATGCGGAACTGGAAGAGACCAAGAAGCTGTTGATCGAAGCGAAGAAGCTCATTCTGACGCGCTACCAGGACTACGATGCGCTCGATCGCCTGATGCGGGGCGGATCGGTCTGGGCGGCGCCGGAATTTGCCGAGACCTACCGGCACCTGACCGTGCTGCGTAAGGATGGCAAGCTCGATTTCGATGTCCAGCATGTGCTGAAGCCGAAGGAAGGCGGGCTCGGCTGGGTGGACACCTGGATGATCAGCTCGGGCGCCGATTCGGAGCGCGTCGAGCTCGCCCATGCTTGGGTCAATCACTTCCTCGACAAGAAGAACTACGTCACCGTCGTGCGCTCAACCGGCTATGGCGGCACTGTCGACGTGCGCGACCAGCTCACGCCCGACGAGATCGAGCTCTATTTCCAGAACCGCAGCGCCGAGGCGAGCCAGCTTCACATGTTCGACCAGCCTTCATCGCCGGAGAAATGGGAGCGCATCTGGTCCGAGGTGGAAGCCTCGTAGAGGGCGCTCGGACCGTTACATAGTTGCGAAGCTGAGCGCGGCGAGGCCACATGCACGGGACTGGAATGCAGGGCTCGGCGCTTTCGCTTCGGTCCATCGCCAAGCATTTCGGTCCCATCAAGGCGGTCGACGGCGTCGACCTTGAAATCCAGCAGGACGAGTTCGTCGCCCTGCTCGGTCCGAGCGGCTCAGGCAAGACGACGCTTCTGCGCATCATCGCCGGACTGGAACATCCCGATCGCGGCAGGGTCGCCATCGGCGGACAGGACGTCACCGGTCTGCCGCCCTATCGGCGCCAGATCGGCATGGTCTTCCAGAGCTTCCTGCTCTTTCCGCACAAGACCGTCGCGGAGAACATCATCTTTCCGCTGCGCATGAAGCGCGTGAACAAGGCGGAGCAGGCCGAGCGGCTGACATGGGTACTCGGCCTCCTGCACCTCGAGGGGCTGGAGGCGCGCTATCCGAATGAGCTTTCGGGCGGGCAGCAGCAACGGGTCGCCCTCGCGCGCGGACTGATTGCACGACCAGCCCTGCTGCTTCTCGACGAGCCGCTCGCCAATCTCGATCGCGAGCTGCGGGCGGAGATGGAGGTCGAGATCCGCCGCTATCAAAGGGAGCTGCAAATCCCCTTCCTCTACGTGACCCACAATCAGGAGGAAGCACTGACGATGAGCGACCGGATAGCGGTCATGCGCGACGGCGCGTTCGATCAGATCGGCCCGCGGATGGACGTCTATTCGAAGCCGGCAACGGCGTTTGTCGCGTCCTTCGTCGGCCAGTCGAACCAGATCGAGGGGATCGTGCGCGGCGTCGACGGAGACAGCGCGCGACTTGACTGGAAGGGCATCGAGCTTGTCGTGCCGAGGCCCGCGGACTGCGGCGTCGGCCAACGCATGCTTTTCTCACTCAAATACGAGGACGTGGAGCTCGTCGCCGGAACCGGTTCGGATGGCGCGTCAGGTCGCAAGCTTTGCGGAACGCTCCGCGACATCATCTTCAAGGGGCAGACGGCGAACTACTTCATCAGGCTCGCGAACGGGGCGGAGATCGTGGCGAGCGGCACCCCGCGCGTGCTTTCGCTCCAACCTGGAGAGAGCGTCGTCGCGCGTTGGCCGGCGACGGCCGGCAGCAGCTTCACGGTCTGATGTATGGCGACATCTCACCGCCCGCGCATTTCGCCCTTCTGGCTACTCGTATTTCCGGGCGTCGCGTTCATCTGCCTGAATCTGCTGCTGCCGCTGACCGCGGTGGTGGTCTTCAGCTTCTGGCGCACCGAAAGCTACGAGCTTTTCCCCGACTGGAATCTCGACAACTACCGCACGCTCTTCACCGAGCCGGCCTATCGCGTCTTCCTGCTGCGCTCGATCGTCGGCGCCGCGGCCGCGACCTTCGTCTGCCTCGTCTATGCCTGGCCCGTTGCCTACTTCATCGCAAAGCATGGCGGGCGCTACCGTCTGCTGCTCGTGCTGCTGCTTGCGGCTCCATTCTTCACCGGCGTGATCCTGCGCATCACCGCCTTGCAAGGCCTGCTCGGGCCGGTCGGGCTTATCAACATGTCGCTCGGCGAGTTCGGCCTGCCGCCAATCACGGCGCTCATGTACACCCCGGCCGCCGCGCTGATCGGGCACGTCTACCTCTTCATCCCGTTCATGGTCACGGCGATCTATCTGTCGCTGGTCAACTTCGACTTCGCGCTGGCGGAGACCGCGAAGATCAACGGCGCCGGCCCGGTGCGCACGTTCATCGAAGTGATCTGGCCGCTGAACTGGATCGGCACGGTAATCGGCATCGTGCTGGTGTTCATCCCCTGCCTCGCATCGTCGGTGACCCCGAAATTCCTCGGAGGCCCGAGCGCGACGACGCTCGGCGCGAGCCTCGGGCTGCAATTCGGCGAGACCGGCACCTGGGCGCTCGGCTCAGCAATGGGCGTCGTGCTGTTTCTGTGCTCGGCGCTGGTCATCGTCGTGATGGCGCGCACCGTCAACATGCGCCGCAGTGGCTTCACGGGACTCGGACCGCAATGACTGCCGACTGGCTTGGCGGCTCCACGGCAAGGCGCTTCGTTCTGATCGCCCTGCTGCTCATTCTCTATGTCTTTCTCTATGCGCCCATCCTCTATGTCATCTACACGTCCTTCGCCAACGATATCGTCTGGCCCTTCCCTCCATCCTTCAGTCTTCAGGCCTACACGGATGTCTTCGAGAGCTCGCTCTACGCCGACGCGCTCTGGAACAGCATCCTGATCGGGCTCGGTAGCGGGTTGCTTTCCACGCTTCTCGCCATGGGCGGCGCCATCGGGCTGCTCCGCTATCCGTCGCGGCGGAGAAGGCTGGCGCTGTTCGTGTTCCTTGCCCCGCTCTTCGTGGCGGAGCTCTTGATCGGCATTTCCTCGCTCGCCTTCAATTCGCGTGTGCTGGGACTACCGGGCAATCTCTATTCGGCCATCGCCGCCAACGCGATCGAGGGAACCGCCTTCGCGTTCCTGATCATCCTGGCGCAACTTGTCCGCTACGACTGGCGCATGGACGACGCGGCAAGCGTGTTCGGCGCTAGTCCGGCGCGCTGCTTCTTCGAGATCACGCTGCCGACGATCTGGCCGTCGCTGCTCGGCGCATTCCTGATCAGCTTCATCCTGGCGTTCAACGACCTGGAGATCTCGTTCTACACGCTCGGCGCCATTCCCACCCTGCCGTCGATCGCGTGGGGGTCGCTCAGGTTCGGGCTTAGCCCCGAGCTCTTCGCGCTGGCGTCGCTCACGAACGCGCTGGTCTTCATCGTCTTCGCGGTGATGTACGTCCTGATGCGGACCGGTCTGGTGAAGTTCGGCTACAGGCGCCGCTAAGATCGCGCGCCGCGTCGAAGGTGCGATGGAGGAAGTAAGGTGAAACGGGAAGAGCGAAACCTTCGTGACGGGATCGTCCAAAAAGCCCGCTGGATGAATTCCAGCGGACTCAATCAGGGCACCTCCGGCAACATCTCCGCCCGCCATGGAGACAGAATCCTGATCACGCCGAGCGGCGTTCCCTACGATCAGATGCAGCCGGAAATGGTCGCCTCGATGCCGATCGAAGGCGAATACGGGGCGTGGAGCGGGCCGATGAAGCCCTCGAGCGAATGGCGCTTCCACCTCGATATCGCGCGTGCCCGGCCGGATGTCGGGAGCGTCGTCCACACGCATTCGACTTTCGCCACCGCGGTTGCGATCAATCGCCGTTCGATCCCTGCAGTGCACTACATGATGGCCGCGTTCGGCGGCATGGAGATCAAGTGCGCCGAATACACGACGTTCGGGACGGAGGATCAGTCGAGGAGCGCGCTTCACGCGCTTGAAGGGTGCGCTGCGTGCCTGCTGGCCAACCACGGAATGATCGCGACCGGCAACGACCTCGACCGCGCGATGTGGCTGGCCGTGGAGACGGAGACGATCGCCCGGCAGTTCTATTACGCGGAGATGTTGGGCAAGCCCGTGCTTTTGAACGAGTCGCAGGTGGAGGCGACGCGCCAACGGTTTTCCACCTACGGCCAGGGCAGCCAGGGCAGCGCCGTGGAGCCCAAGAAACCTGTCGCAAAGAAACCGGCGCCGGCGCGCAAAAGAAAGCTGAAACGCTCCTAGCTTGAAGCAGGAGACGAGCGCCATCCCGAAGCTCGGTCGCGCGCCGCCGCGAAGCGTGCTTTCCAGCCCGCCACGTCCCCACGGCTCGCCGAAGGCTCAATGGTCGAGAGCGCATCCGAAGAGGGATGTGCAAGCCGATCCGGATATGCTCCGCTCGCCGCGGCGCGTGCAAGCAATGCTGCTCCGAGCGCGGTGAGCTCGCGCTCGCCCGCATTGATGACGCTGCGCTCGGCGGCATCCGCGAAGAATTTCAGGAAGTAGGGCGATCGGGTCAAACCGCCGTCCACCGATAGGACGCCTCCGGAACCGATCAGCGGACCGAACGCATCGAGGATTTCTGCGGTGCGGAGCGCCACCCCCTCGAGCACGGCCTTCACAAGATCGCTGCGCCCGGTGGCGGAGTCCATGCCGATCCAGAGGCCCGCCGCGCTCCTGTCCCAATGCGGGCAGCCGAGCCCGGCGAGCGCGGGCACGAACGCGATGCCGCTCGCAACCGCGGGCGGGCCGGTAAGCTCCTCAAGCTCGCCGACATTGGTGAGCAGGCCGATCCGCCGCAACCACTCGACCGCCGCGCCGGCGGTGTAGACTCCGCCGTCCGCGGCATAGACTCTTCGGCCCGCGCTTCGCCAGCCGACCGTCGGCAAGATTCCACCCGGAAGTTCCGGCCGCTCATGCCCGGTTATCGCCAATGCGAAGGCACCGGTGCCGAAGGTGACCTTGGCGTCGCCCTTGCGTCGGCAGCCATGACCGTAAAGTGCCGCCACCTGATCAACGACGGAAGCAAGAACGGGCACCGATCTGCCGTTCATCGTCACCTCGCCGAACGCATCTTCTCCTTCCTTGATCTCCGGCAGCAGGTCGACCGGCACGCCGAAGATGTCTCCGAGCTGCGCATCCCATTCGCATGACGTGAGGTTCATCAGCGACGTGCGGGACGCGGTCGTCGCGTCGGTCACGTAGCGGCCCGTGAGCTGATGCAGAAAGAAAGCGTCCGACGTCGCCAAGCCGAGATGACCTGATTGCGCGAGTTCTTTCGCGGCGGGAACCGCGTCGAGAATCCAGCGCAGCTTGCTGGCGGAGAAATAGGGATCGAGCGGCAGTCCGGAGAGATCCTTGACCGGTGGCTCCAGTCCGGCCCGCCGAAGCGCCTCGACCGCGGCCGTCGTCCTTTGGTCCTGCCACACGATGGCATGATAGATCGGTCGCCCGTCGCGGCGATCCCACGCGACGACCGTCTCGCCCTGGTTGGCAAGCGCCACCGCCTCGGCGCCGACATCGACGGCGCGGACGAGCAGCTCGCGGACGTTCGCTAGGAGCTCCATGGCGTCATGCTCGACCCAGCCGTCACGCGGCAGAATCTGCCGATGCCGGATGGCGCCGACATTCGTTTCGCCGCCCGCTTCGTCGACGAGCACGCATTTGGTCGACGTCGTGCCCTGGTCGATCGCGGCGATCCGCATCGCGCTAGCGTTCCTCGAATCCGATCTCGATCGTGTCTGCGCGAGAGAGATCCGGGATGCTCCGCGTCAGCATGATCCTGCGCTCGGGCCTGAATGTCGCAGGGCGCGACCGCCAGAACGGCGCGCCACCGGCAACCATGGCAATGCGGCCGCGCGCCGGTCGAGCCATCCTGATTGCCATCTGTAACGACCCCGGCTGTGGGCCGGGCACCGCGATCGCTGCTGGCGTGGCAAAGCGAACGGGATCGCTGCAGACAATCGGTACCAGCCGCTCAGGTGGCGTCGACAGGCCAAGCAGATCGTCGGCGATCGCGTGGCCGGCAGCCGCGCCCTCTCTTCGCGCCCACGCCGCCGTCTCGACGGGACGCAGGACATTGCCCGCCGCATAAATGCGCGGGTTCGGCAGCCGCCAACATTGGTCGATCGCGGGTCCCCGCGTCGCACGGTCGCGCAACGTCGAAGCAAGATCGGCGAGCAGCGAGGCCTCGGGCACGAATTCGCCGGTGAAGATCACGGCGTCGCAAGGGAGCTTGCTGCTGCCTCCGCGATCGCTCTCGATGGTGACGGACTCCAGTTTCGCGGCGTCGAACGGCGAAGCATTGATGCGCGTCAGCCGGCACCCTGTCATCACCGGCGTACCCAGCGCATGCCGCGTCAGCAAATCCGCCGGCCTCTGCGCAACGATCCGTGCGGCAGCTTCGATCATCGCGACCGGGCGGACTCCGGCGTGACGCAACGTCAGGACCGCCGAGAACGACACCAACTCGCTGCCGACGATGACCGGAGCACGAAACGGCAGCGCCGCTTTCGCCTGGACAAGACGCTGCAGCGCACCTGTCGTCAGCACGTTGAGCGGCCGGTCGCCGGAGATCAGCCGGGCGGCGCGCGGCTTTTCGCGAATGCCCGTCGCGAGCAGGATTCGCCGCGGAGAGATCGTGCAGCTTCCCGTGTGGGATGACAGTGTCGCATCGAGGTCATTGCCGATGCCGGTGACGGTCGTGCTCGTAAGAATCCGCGCTGCCAAGACCAGCCGGCGCAACCGCTTCGCATAGCGGGGGCCCGTCATCGGCCGAAAGAAATCCGTCAGCCCGAACGTGGCGTGCGAACAATAGAGCGGAATTCCACCCGCTTCGGCCTCGCGCTCGACCACCACGACACGATCGATGCCGCGGGCCGCAAGCGCGTGCGCGGCGGCGAGGCCGGCTGGCCCGGCGCCGACGATCAGGACATCGGGTTCCTCCATCAACCGGCGGCGTCCTGAAAGAGCCGCGGCGCGAGCGATCGAACGGCCGCCATGCAGCCAAATCCCTGACAGCGCCCCATCATTGCGCGCGTCCGGCGCTTCAGCCCGCCAAGCGTGCCGGCGGGGAGCGGCGCATCGAGCGCCGCCCGGATCTCCGCCTCGGTCACCCATTCGCAATGACACACGACGGCGGACCGGCCCGGCTGCTCGAAAGGCCGCGGCGAGCAGGCGCTGAGATTGGGCATCACCGGCCAGTCGAGATCGTCATCCGGCGGCGCCGGCCGCGCCTCACCGAGCAGCCGCGATCCGGCCTCGGCCGCCCATTCTCCAAGACCAAGCGCGGCGGAGAGTCCGGTGGAGCGGATGCCGGCGACCGTGATCCAACACTGGCGATCGTCGACGGCGAGCACGATATCGCGGTGCTCCGTCGCCGGCCGCAGCCCGGCGAACGTGGCGGAGACCGTCTCGTCGGCGAGCGCCGGCAAGATGGAGACGCCCTCGGCCAGGATTCGGCGCAGCACCGTCTCCTCGCAAGGTGCGTGCGTCCGGTCCGGCTGATCCTCGGCCGTCGGCCCGAGCAGCAAATTGCCGAAGACCGTGCGTGCCAGAAGAACCCCCTTGGTGCGCTCGGTCGGGACCTTGAGGATGATCGCGTTGACGAGATCGTGCGCCGGCTTGTCGAAGACCAGGAACTGACCCTTGCGCGGGCGGATGGAAAAGCCGGGCGGTGATCCGCGCAGCTTCTCGATCTCGTCTCCGAACAAGCCCGCCGCATT
The DNA here is from genome assembly GCA_963739005.1 of uncultured Alphaproteobacteria bacterium. Lineage (GTDB taxonomy): Bacteria > Pseudomonadota > Alphaproteobacteria > Rhizobiales > Afifellaceae > DASWJZ01. The sequence continues at coordinate 495,966 of CAVTYQ010000008.1, forward strand.
GACCACCAGCCTCGCCGCGAACTCACCTGTCGCAGTGACGAGGCGCCATTCGCGCGCCCTGCGCACGACGGCACGCACGGCGGCGCATGTCACGAGCGTCGCCCCGTGCAGCATGGCCTGCCGGAGATAGGCGAGCGGAGCGCTCCAGGGATCGATGATCGCCTCGCCGGGGATCACCAATGCACCCATGGCGGCTTTCGAAAGGTGAGGCTCGCGCTCCGAGAGCTCGTCCGCACCGATGATCGTGGCGCCGTCGATCCCGTTTCGACGGGCGAGGTCGCGGATGCCCTCGAGCGATGCCAATTCTTCCGCGGACCATGCAACGACGAGGGCGCCCGTCTCGACGAGGGGTAGATTCATCCGACGATGGATGCGCCGGTAGAGATGATGCCCGGCCTGCACCATCCTGCGTTCCAGGCTTTCGGTCGGTTCGTCGAAGGCGTTGTGCAGGAGGGCGCTGTTTCCTTTGCTCGCGCCCTCGAGAATGTCGGCGGCTTTTTCCACCACGAGCGTCGACCAGCCGCGGATTGCAAACGACCGTGCAATCGCGCATCCCACGACGCCGGCGCCGATGATCGCGACGTCAAATTGCCCGGCCGCGGCGTCGCTCGGCCGGAAGCCGGAATCTGGCGATTGGGCGGACATCATGGATTGCGTTTTATAAATTTGACCGTACGGTCATTCTGATGTCACACAAAGTCTGAACAGGCAATGACGGTAGACGCATGAAACCCGAAGAAAGGCGCCAGCGGATCGCAAATCTTGTGAAGGAGGCGAGCCGCGCCAGCGTCGAGGAGCTGGCGGGTTTGCTGGACACCTCGCGCGAGACGGTGCGCCGCGATCTGGCGCTGCTCTCGGAGCAGGGCCTGGTGCGAAAGGTGCACGGCGGCGCGGTCTACACGCAGACAGCCTTCGAGAGTCCTTTGAAGGAGCGCTATGCCGCCGCCCGCCAGGAGAAGCTGGCCCTGGTGGAGGTCGCCGCGCGCCAGTTCCGCGATGGCGACTCGCTCCTGATCGACGGCGGCACGACCACCGCCCTCTTCGCCGCCGCGCTCGGACGGACCGGAAGCTTCACGGTCATCACCAATTCGCTGCTCGTGGCGCGGGAACTGCGGGATTCCCCGCATAAGAGCGAGGTTTACCTCCTTGGCGGCCGCCTCTTCGGCGAGGGTGACGAGGTTCTCGGCTCTCTCGTCATCGAGCAGATCCAGCGGCTGCAGGCCGACCACGCCGTGCTGACGGCCGGGGCCGTCGATCCGCGCGGCCGCTGTCTCGATTTCAACGCCGAGGAGGCCTACATCGCGCGGGCGATGATGGCGAGCGGCGGCAGGACGACGATCCTCGCGGACAGCACGAAACTCGGCCAGCACGCGCTCTTCCAGGTTTGCGAAGCCGGCGAGATCGACCGTCTCGTCACCGACAAACCTCCACCGCGGGACGTCGCCGAAGCGCTCCGGGCGGCGAACGTCGAAGTGCTGTTGCCGTAGCGGCTTGGCCCAGCCTTCCACGGCCGGCCGCGCGGATGCTCCCTATGCCCGAATAGTCAATATTTGCATTGACTGATGACCACATAGTCATTCAATCTCCCTGGGCGCTTACTCTGGCGCGACGCTGACGTGTCAATCGGGGGAGATTGGATCATGCCGTTCTCATGGAAGCGCAGAGCGTGGCGTCTCGGCGCCGCAGCTGGAGCGATTGTGGCTTCGGGCCTCTTCGCCAATTCCGGCTCGCTGGCCGCTGAGTGCCCGACCGTCGCCAACCCGTCAGGCCTGAGCGGCGCCTTCCCGGAACAGGTCGAAGTCGAAGAGGCGAAGGCGGCCGGCGTCACCCTCAGCTACTCTGAAAACCCGCTTTTTGCCGATGACGTCAAAGTCGGCAAGTTGCCGCCGGTCGAGCAGCGGCTACCCGAAGAGCCGCTGATCGAGCTGCCCTACGCGGCGTGCGGCGCGTATGGCGGCACCATCGAGGGCACGTCGCGAGCCCCGACGTCCGGCACCTCCGACATTCTGAGCTGGCGGCAGGCGGTGCTGGTGCGCATCGGCGACGACCTGCGGACGATCGTGCCGAACGTCGCGCGCTCGTGGAAATGGGCCGACGACTACAAGTCGATCGTCTTCGAGCTGCGCAAGGGCCACAAATGGTCGGATGGCGAGCCGTTCACGGCCGACGACGTGGTGTTCTTCTTCGAGGACATCATCGAGAACAAGGAGCTGAGCCCCGAGACGACCGCCGAGTGGGGCGTCAACGTTCATGCGAAGGCGATCGATCCGACGCATGTCGAGCTCTCCTTCGACGAGCCGTTTCCGGGCCTGCTGACCTACATGGCCACGAGCGGATCGTATTTCAGCCCGTTCGCCCCGCGGCACTTCTTCGAGAAGTTCATGCCGAAGTACAACCCGAAGGCCAACGACGACGCCAAGGCGGCCGGGTTCGACGACTGGACCAAATGGTTCGCGAACTACTATCAAAAATGGCACGACGACGGGACGGTGACCGCCGCGGCGCTCGAAGTGCCCACCCTGGAGGCGCATATCGTGGAGACCGCTCCCGATACCGAGCAGCGCGTCTTCAAGGCCAACCCCTACTACTTCAAGGTCGACAGCATGGGGCAGCAGCTGCCCTACATCGATCGCGTGCACGAGCGCTTCCTGAATGCCGACCTGCAGACGCTCGCCATCATGAACGGCGAGGTCGACTACAAGGCGCAGGGCAACGAGCTGCAGAGCTATCCGACGCTGAAGGAGAACGAGGCGAAGGGCAAATACGCCGTCCTCCTGCCCGCCGGCGCGATCGGCAGCTCGCTCGCCTTCAACATCACGCACGCCGATCCGAAGCTTCGCGCAGTCTATGGCGATCTTCGATTCCGGCAGGCCGTCTCGCACGCCATCAATCGCGAGGAGATGAATCAGGTTCTCTATTTCGGCCTCGGCAAGATCAGTCAGGCGCTTCCCGCCGACACGTCCTTCGTCACCGCCGACGACGAGAACTACATGATCGACTACGACGTCGATAAGGCGAACGCGTTGCTGGACGAGATGGGCATGAAGCGCGGCGCCGACGGCATGCGCACCTTCCCTGACGGGTCCCAATTCACGATCCTTTGGGAATATTCCTCGCAGTTCGCGACGCCGGAATTCGTCAAGCTGATGAGCGACTATCTGAAAGCGGTCGGTCTCAGCGTGAACGCCAAGGAGCTTACGAGCGAGGCGACGCGCGACAACGCCAAGGCCGCCAAGTCCGACATCAACATGGAATGGGACGTGCCCTACGAGCCGACGCTCGTCGCGGACATCCGGCTCTATATCCCCTATTATTCCGACATCAGCCCGCTCTTCGGCATCCAATGGCGCCAGTGGTACGACACGAACGGAGCCTCCGGCGAAGAGCCGCCGGACTGGGTGAAGAAGATGTTCGACATCGCGCGCGAATGGAAGACCGTGGTCCCCGGCTCCGCGCGCTACACCGAACTCGGCAAGGAGCTGGTCAAGCTCAACCTCGAGAACATGACCCTCATCGGAACGATCGGCGCGCTGCCGAAGCCGGTGACCGTCTCCACCCGGCTGAAGAACGTGAAGACGGACATGCCGACGGTGCATTTCAACTTCGGCTACAACTATCCCTATCGCCCGGATCAGTGGTACCTAGGCGAATAGCAGCAAATCGGCCGCGCGCCGGGGCAGACGACGAACCCCGGCGCATTCCCGCCAGAGTTCCGACGGCGGCAACTCAGGAGGCCGGATGATCCGCTTCCTCGCTCGCCGACTGGCCTATATGGTCGTCACCGTCCTGCTGGTGTCGCTCGTATCGTTCCTGATCGTGCAGGCCGCCCCGGGAGACTATGCGGCGATCTACGCCGCCAAGAAGGCGGCGACCGGCGCGATCATCACGCAGGCGGAGATCGACGCGACGCGCGTCCAGCTCGGTCTCGACAAGCCCTGGTATGTCCAATACGGCCTCTGGCTTACCAACGCGGTCTTCCACGCCGATTTCGGCGACAGCTGGCAGTGGAAGCGGCCCGTCGGCGAGGTGATCGCCGAGCGGCTGCCGCTGACGCTCGCGATCGCCTTCAGCACCCTCATCTTCATGTACGTCATATCCATCCCGGTCGGGATCTACGCCGCGGTGCGGCGCTATTCCTTCGGGGACTATGCGTCTTCGCTTATTGGCTATCTCGGACTTGCCACGCCGAGCTTCCTGCTCGCGCTCGTGCTCATGTATCTCAGCCAGCGCTATTTCGGGCAAAGCGCAGGCGGCCTCTTCTCCCCGGGCTTCGCGACCGCGCCCTGGAGCCTGGCGAAGGTCTGGGACCTCGTGAAGCATCTCGCCGTGCCGGTGGTCGTGCTTGGCGCCGCGGGGACCGCGTTTCTGATCCGGGCCATGCGGGCCGCGGTCCTCGACGAGCTCGACAAGATGTACGTGCTCTCCGCCAAGGCAAGCGGGCTGTCGCCGCTTCAGCTCCTGATCCGCTATCCGGTGCGTGTGGCGCTGAATCCGATAGCGAGCACGCTCGGCTGGCGCCTCACTTACGTGATCTCGGGCGCACCGATCGTCGGATACGTGCTGGCGCTCCCCGACACCGGCCCGCTCTTCCTCGGTGCGCTCCTCAATCAGGACATGCAGCTCGCCGGGGCGATGATCTTCATCTACTGCGTGCTGACCATCATCGGAACGCTGATCTCCGACGTGCTGCTCGTGCTGCTCGATCCTAGGATCAGGCTCGAATGAGGGCCGGCGCGTGAGCCTTGCAGATACGCTGAGGACCTTCCGCCGGCGGCCGCGCGCGATTCGCCGGCCGGACCTCGCGAGCCAATGGCAGCTGATGTGGTGGAAGTTCCGCCGCCACAAGATGGCGATGGTGGGCCTCGCCCTCCTCGGCATCTTCATGATCTTCGTGCTCTTCGCCGAGGTGGTCAGTCCCTACCCTCCGTTCCAGCGCGACCCGCAATACGTGGCAGGAGCGCCGATGTCGCCGCGCTTCTTCGAGGAGGACGGCACGTTCCACCTCCGGCCTTTCGTCTACGGCCGCAAGACCGAGCGCGACATGGTCACGCTGCAATTGAAGCACGCCGTCGACACGAGCCAGATCTGGCCGATACGGTTCTTCGTTCACGGCGAGCCCTACAAGCTGCTCGGGCTGATCCCGATGGACATCCGGCTATTCGGGGTCGACGCGGGTTACATCCACCTCTTCGGCACCGACTTCACCGGCCTCGACATCTTCTCCCGTAGCATTCACGCGTCTCGCGCCTCGCTTGGCGTGGGTTTCATCGGCGTGACGATTTCCTTTATCCTCGGAGCGGCGATCGGCGGGGCGGCCGGCTATTTCGGCGGAGCGTTCGACAACTTCGTGATGCGCGTCATCGAGTTCATACGCTCGATCCCCACATTGCCGCTCTGGCTTGCGCTCGCCGCAATGCTTCCGCGGGGCTGGCCGCCGCTCTGGACCTACGTGGCCATCACCGTGATCCTGTCGCTGCTCGGCTGGACGTGGCTCGCGCGGACGGTGCGGAGCAAGCTTCTCGCCACCCGCCATGAGCCATTCGTGCTCGCCGCGAAGCTTTCCGGATGCACCGACACGCGTATCATCCGCCGCCACCTGCTTCCGTCCTTCATGAGCTACCTGATCGTCGATACTTCGATCGCCTTTCCGGAAATTCTCTTGGCGGAAACATCGCTGTCGTTCCTCGGCCTTGGTTTGCGCGAGCCGGTGGAGAGCTGGGGGGTGCTGCTCTTCTCGGCGCAGAGCATTCGCTCGATCGATCAGGCGCCTTGGCTGATGATCCCGGGCATCTTCGTCATCGTTGCGGTGCTCGCCTTCAACTTCCTCGGCGACGGGCTCCGCGACGCCGCCGACCCGTATTCGAGATAGCGATGAGCGCTGCGGCCGATACGACTGTGCTGAGCGTCGAGAATCTCTCGGTTGCGCTCAAGCAGGACCGCGATTCGATAAGCATCGTCGAGGACGTCTCCTTCAGCATCGGCAGCGGCGAGGTTCTGGCGCTGGTTGGGGAGAGCGGCTCAGGCAAGAGCGTCACGGCTTTGTCGCTCATGCAGCTGCTCGGCGTCGGCCTGTCGATCACAGGCGGCAGGATCATGCTGCACGCCCGCGACGGGTTTCAGGGCGACATCGTCGCGCTGGGCTCGAAGGGCAAGGCGATCGAGTCGATCCGCGGCCGCTCGATGGGGATGATCTTTCAGGAGCCGATGAGCTCCTTCTCGCCTGTCCGCACTATCGGCGCCCAGATCATGGAAGTGGTCCGAGTGCACGACGATTCCGGTGCGAGGGATGCGCGCGAACGCGCAGCCGACCTCCTTGCCAAGGTCGGCCTTCCCGATCCGTTCGGTGCGCTCAGCCGCTATCCGTCGGAATTCTCTGGCGGCATGCGTCAGCGTGCGATGATCGCCCGCGCCCTCATCTGCGGACCGAGCCTGCTCATCGCGGACGAACCCACCACCGCGCTCGACGTCACCATCCAGGCGCAGATTCTCGACTTGCTGCGGTCGCTGAAGCGCGAGCTCGGCATGGCGATCCTCTTCATCACCCACGACCTCGGCATCGTCGCGCAGATGGCGGACCGGGTGGCGATCATGTATTCCGGCCGCATCGTCGAAAGCGGCCCGGTGCGCGATATCTTCCGTCGCCCGGCGCATCCCTACACGCGCGCGCTGCTGGAGGCCGTGCCGCGGCTCGGCGACATCGATCGGCGGCGCCGCATCCAGCCGATTGCGGGCGCCATGCCCAATATCTTCGAAGCACCGACCGGCTGCCGCTTCCATCCGCGCTGTCCGATCGCCGAACAACCGCGCTGCGCGGCGGCGTCGCCGCCGGATTTTCGCGTCGGGACGCACGCGGTCGCCTGCATCCATGGCGAGGCGGCGCTCGCCTGATGCAGCCGCTGCTGAAGACGGAGAACATCACTGTGCGCTTCGCCAAGCGCAGCGGGGGGTTCTGGTCGAAGCCGAGCGGCTTCGTCAGTGCGGTCGACAATGTGTCGCTGACGATCGCGCGCGGCGAGACGCTGGGCCTGGTCGGGGAAAGCGGCTCGGGCAAGACCACACTTGGGCTCGCGATCCTCCGCGCCATAGAGCCTGAATCAGGACGTATCGAACTCGCCCTTCCCGACAAGACTCTCGATGTGACGGCGCTCTCCAAGCCCGAGCTTAGACACGCGCGCCGTCACATGCAGATGATCTTTCAGGATCCCTATTCGTCGCTCAATCCGCGCATGACGGTTCGCGATATCATCTCCGAGCCGCTGATCGCGCAGGGGTTTGGACTGAGCCGCATGGATCGCGATGCCCGCGTCATCGACATCGCGGAAAAGTGCGGCCTGACCCGCGAGCAGCTCCGCCGCTACCCGCACGCCTTCAGCGGCGGCCAGCGCCAGCGTATCGCGATCGCCCGTGCGCTGGTGCTCAACCCGGCGCTGGTCGTCTGCGACGAACCGATCTCGGCGCTCGACGTGTCGATCCAGGCGCAGATCCTGAACCTCCTAGCCTCTCTCCAGGAGACCCTCGGTCTGACCTACCTCTTCATCGCGCACAACCTCGCCGCCGTCGCGTATGTCTGCGATCGGGTGGCCGTGATGTATCTCGGCCGCATCGTCGAGGTCGGCACGACGCGCGACGTCTATTTCACGCCGAAGCATCCTTACACCGAGGCCCTGATGTCGGCGGTGCCGGAGCCCGATCCCGATGCGCCGCTTCGCCCGATTCTGCTTGAGGGCGAACGCCCAGACCCGTCAAATCCGCCCTCTGGCTGCCGTTTCCGCACGCGCTGCCGCTACGCGACCGACCTTTGCGCGGCCGAGGTTCCGCCGCTGCGCGAGTCGTCGGCGGGACATTCCGCCGCGTGCCACTATTCCGAGGTGCTGCAGCTGAAGGGCGCGCTCGACTTGCGCCGCGCAGAAGAGACGCGCGGCGCCGCATAAACACCAGCTGATCGGGCATCCGATATCCGCAATGAGGTCTTCCGTGGTACGCCGACCAGACACCAACGTTCTCTTCATCTGCGCCGATCAGTGGCGCGGCGATTGCCTCGCCGCGATCGGCCATCCCGTCGTGCGCACGCCCAATCTCGACGCGCTTGCGCGGGATGGCGTGCTCTTCCGCAACCATTTCGGCCAGTGCACGCCCTGCGGCCCGTCGCGCGTCAGCCTGCTCACAGGCCTCTATCTCATGAACCATCGCTCGGGGCGCAACGGCACGCCGCTCGACGGCCGCCACACCAACATCGCACTGGAAGCGCGGAAAGCCGGACATGAGCCGGCACTGTTCGGCTACACCGATTCAGGCGTCGACCCGCGTGGCAAGGATCCAAGCGATCCGGCGCTGACTGGCTACGACCGCGGCGTGATGCCGGGCTTTGTCACGCCCGTGCACATGTCGGAGGAGATGGTCCCCTGGGTGGCGGACCTTATCGCCAAGGGCTACGACCTCCCTGCCGGCCGCGCCGATATTTTCAGAGCGAGGGCATCATTCGAGAAACCTTCGGATCGCGGCTATCGCTACATCCCCACACAATACGCCGCCGAGGACAGCGACACGGCGTTCGTCGCCAGCGAGTTCCTGAAATGGCTGGCGGTGCGGAAAGAGCGGCCATGGTTCGCCCATGTCGTCTTCATGCGGCCGCACCCGCCACTCGTCGCGCCCGAGCCCTACAATTCGATGCATGACCCGGATTGCGTTCCATTCCCGGAGCGCGCGGCGACCCCTGAGGCGGAGGGGCAGCAGCATCCGTTCCTGGAATTCGCGATGTCGAAGCTCTGCAGACCGGGAAGCTACGATGAGCACAATCCGCTCGATCTTCTAGCCGCGGACGATCTGGAGATCAGGCAGATGCGCGCCGCATATTTCGGCCTGATAGCCGAGGTCGATGCGCATGTCGGGCGCATCGTCGACTATCTGAAGGCGACCGGCCAGTACGACCGGACGCTGATCGTCTTCACCAGCGACCACGCCGAGATGCTCGGCGAACACTATTTGTGGGGCAAAGAGTTCTATTTCGACCAGTCGTTTCATCTGCCGTTGATCATTCGCGATCCGCGGGCGGAAGCCGACGGTGCGCGCGGCTCCATGGTTGAAGCCTTCACGGAGGCGATCGACGTCATGCCGACGCTGATCGACTGGATGGGTATGGATGTGCCGCGCGCCTGCGACGGACGCTCGCTGATGCCGTTCTTGCGCGGCGGTAAGCCAAACGACTGGCGGACGGAGGTCTTCTGGGAGCACGATTTCCGCGATGTCGTCTCGCAGCGGTCGGAGACTGCGCTCGGCCTCAGGTCCGACGATTGCTGCTACGCCGTCATCCGAGACGACCGCTACAAGTACGTCCACTTCGCCAAGCTGCCGCCGCTGCTCTTCGACCTTCGTGAAGACCCGCACGAGATGAACAACATCGCCGCTTTGCCGGCCGCGAAGGACATCATGCTTCGCTATGCGCAGAAGATGTTGACATGGCGGCTGGTGCACGCCGATCGCACCTTCACCAACATGCACCTGTCGAAGGGCGGACTTTTCGTCCGAAGCTAGGCCCCTGCCAGCCCCGCGGGTTGCGCCACCGAGACTTCCGTCCCCGCGCTGCGCAAAGCCTTCTTGAACTGGCCGGTGGCCGGCCGGTCGGTGACGATTCGCCCGATCTGCCGGAGCGGGCAGATCACTTCGAGGTTCATGCGTTCGAACTTGGAATGATCGATCAGAAGCATGTTCTGCTCGGCGCGCGCCAGCATCGCGCGCTTTACCGCCGCGCCGCCGGCGCGCGCTTCATTCGGTCCGTCGGCGGTTATGCCGCTTGCGCCGACGATCGCCCAGTTGACGTTGTAGCGCTCCAGAAAATCCACTGTTTCGGCGCCGGTGACATTTCCTTCGTGCGGATCGTAGGTGCCCGGACATGAGATCACGGTGAAGCTCGGATTCCCGCCGAGCGCCATGGCGACGGAAAAGCTGTGGGTGATGACGGTCAGGTCCTTCAGGTCCGCGGCAATCCGCTGGGCGAAATGGAGCACCGTCGAGCCCGAATCGATCATCAGCGCATCGCCGGGGCGGATCAGGTCGGCGGCGAGCGCCGCGATGCGCCCGCGTTCCTCCGCCATCTCATTCAGCCGCTCGTTCCACGCGGGCTCAAACCCAAAGGGCCGCGCCACCGCCCCGCCATAGGTACGGCTGAGGAGCCCGGTCTCACCCATCTCCAGGAGATCGCGGCGGATGGTCTCGCCGGAAACGCCAAGCTTCGCCGCCAACTCGGAGATGCGAATGCTGGCGGAGGCGCGCAACTCGCCAAGGATGCGGGTCTGGCGCTCGGACTTCGACCGCTTCTGCAAGACATCCATCGCGTGCCGGCCCCTTTTTCCGGGAAGATTGAGGGCGCTGCTTACGCCGCGTGATGCGGGTGTCGCAACGTTTCCCTAGCCCCGCGCGGCGATGAGCGCATCGGTGAGTTCGGCAAACCCATCGGCAGCGCGGCGGGTCGCGACGAAAGCCGGAGGCGAGGCGATTTCATCAGCGAAATCGAGCACGTTGGCGACCCCGACGCTCGCGGGGAAGAAGCCGAACATCGGAGCATCGTTCGGGCTGTCGCCGGAGAAGACGACCGCCTCCTTGTCGCGATCGATGTCGATGCCGAAGCACTCTGCGAGGAAGAGGCGCGTCGTCGACAGCTTGTCGTACCCGCCGAACCAGCCATTGACGTGAATTGACGAAATCTTCGCGGTCGCGCCGAATCGATCGAAGATCGCCGCGATACGGCTGACATCGCTCTTCGGCAAGCGCGGTACGTCCTCGCAGAAATCGATGGCGAGGTCGGCGTCGCGATAGGCCTGGTCCGCGGCAACAGCCGCTCCAGGAACTTCTGCGAGGACGGCGTCGCGGATTTCGTCGAGCCGCGCGGCGTCGCTCCGACGATGCTCGGCGGCCTTCGCGTAGCGGCGCGTCAACTTGCGGGTCGCGTCGTCATAGCGGAAGTAGAAGGCGCCGTTTTCGCCCACCACGCCGTCCACCGGCCACTGGCGGGCGATGAGATCGCACCAGCCGGCGGGCCGGCCGGTGATCGGCGCCACGATGAACCCAGCCGTCTTCAGCCGATCGAGGGCCGCATAAGCCTTCGCCGGCAACCTGCCGTTCTCGGTCAGCGTGTCGTCGATGTCCGATAGAACCACACGCACTTTGCGGCGAGCCTCGATACTGAACTCCGACAGCGGACGAGGCATCCTTCTCACGCCGTCTGCGCGCGAGTGCGGTGGCAGGCGGCTTGGCCGACCGACCGCTCCTCCGCGAACATCGGCGTAAGCGCCTCGAACAGCCGGCGATAGCTGGCATGGGCGTCCTGGTAGATCGGTATGCGGGCCGGATCGGGCTCACACGTCCGGTATCCCCCAACGATCGCTTTCGCCGCCTCGGTGACGCTTGCGACCAGGCCGCCGGCAACAGCGCCGAGAATTGCTGCTCCGAGCGGGGCGGCATCGTGAGCCGGTCCGTATTCGACCGGCCGCTGCGCCACGTCGGCGCGGATCTGCGCCCAGATGTGGTTCTGCGCTCCGCCGCCGGTCAGCCGGATGCGGTCCGTGCGCACGCTCATCGCGGCAAGGCGGTCGACGACGTCACGCATGGCAAAGGCGCATCCCTCGAACAGAGCGCGTCCGCAGGCCGCGCGTCCGTGGTTCGTGGTCAGGCCATAGAAGGCGCCGCGTGCTCCGGCGACCCAGCGGGGCGCCATCGCGCCCGACAGCGCCGGCAGGAAGAGAAGGCCGTCGCAACCCGGCGGCACATCCGCCACCATTTCGGCGAGCGCCTCGGGATGCTCAACGCCAAAGGTCTCGAGAAACCAGGCAACGGCGCCGCCGGAAAGCCAGCCGGGGTTGGAGATGAAGAAACGGCCGCCGACATAGCCGTGCGTCTCGACGAGGCCTTTGGCGTCGATCAATGGCTGGTCGGAGACAGCGCCGATCGCCTCGCCCGTGCCGATATTGCAGCTGACGATTCCCGGCTCGACGACCCCACTGCCGATGGCGTTGGCGAAGTCGTCGCCGGTGCCGACCGCTACCGGCGTTCTCGGCCGAAGCCCGGTCAGTTCGGCGCCGCGGTCCGTGAGTGTACCGGCCTGCGCCGTCGCATCGTCGATCTCGGGCAGGCGGCGCCGGTCGATACCGAACGCCGCGAGCAGATCGTTTGCATAGCCGCGCTCGGCCAAGCCGTAGAGCATCGTGGTGGATGCGAGCGCATGGTCCATCACCGCGCGGCCGCAGAGCGCCGCGACCACGAACGAGACCGGCTGATGCCATGTCGCAACGCTGGCGGTCAGCGGAACGTGCCGACGCACCCAGGTAATCTTCGCCGCCATGTGTGTGGCATCGCAAACCAGCCCTGCCCGGACGCGTACCAATGTACTGGAAACCGCGGCGCTCTCATCCGTCGCCCGGCGGTCCATCCAGATGATGCAGGGAGCGAGCGGCTTGCCGCCGCCGTCGACCGGAACGCAGCCGTCGAGCTGGCCGGTCACGCCGATCGCCTTCACGTCGTCCGCTGTCATGTTCGCGGCGTCGAGCGCCTGCCCGATCGCCGGTCGCAACGCGGAGAGCCAGAGCGCGGGATCCTGTTCCGCCCAGCCGGGGCGAGGAAAGCTTGGTTGGTAAGCGACGCTCGCCTCGCCGCTCGGCTTCAGGTCGCCATCGACCGCGATTGCCTTCAGGCTCTGCGTTCCGATGTCGATACCGATGACGGCCATCGGCTTCTCAGGCCCGTGCGCAGTCGCCAAGGACGTCGCGCAACTGCGAGAGGATCGAGCCCTTGGAAGGCGAATAGGATCCGTCGAAGACGGCCGTGCCGATGGTGAAGGCGTCGGCTCCCGCCTGCTTGATCGCGCGAATCTGTGCAAAGGACGTGACCGCGCCGGCGACGATCAGGCGCTTGTCCGCCCCGAGGCCTCTCCGGGCGGCCCGGACCAATTCGAGGGGATCGGCTTCCGTGGCACGATAGGCAAGGATATCGGAGCCGGCACAACCGCGCGCCGCGAACATCCGGCAATGCGCTTCGATTTCGTCCGCGGTTCCTCCGAGCTTCGTCGGATGACCGACGGGCCTGCCTGGAAACGGGTAGTACTCGGTCTCGGCGCCGTCGAGCAGCGCCATGATCTCGTCGAGCTGCGTGCCACCGAGCAGACGACGGACCCCTAGCTCGCGTCCGAGCTTCGCCGAGGCGAGGCAGGATTCCGGCGTGGTCGAGACGACCTCCATGTAGGACATTGCGCCGGACTGCGAGATTCTTGCCGCAACTTTCTCCAGGACGCCGGGCGAAACCCCCACGTCCTTGAAGCCGATGTGCCGCAAGCCCAGCGGCCGGATCAGCGCCAAGAGGTCGAGCGCATCCTCGACCGTCCGGTCGTTGCGCGTCAGCATGAAGATGAAATCCATCACCCTCTCAGCCACTACGAGACGATGGGGTATTTGTTATACCCTACACAATTATGTTGCAAGGTTCCACATATTTCGTGAGGGAGGCCCTAGGTCGTTGACGGCATGGGCATTCGATTGCGCTGGCCGAACGCCCCCTATTCCGGGCGCGCCCGCGCCTTGCGCTGCACGCGATATCGCGGAACCGTGCGACGCTTGGCGGTTGCGCTTTCGCGTCGGGTGCGGCAGATTCCGCGCCTAAATCCGTGGGGGCGGCGACACGGAGATTTCGATGCGCATAGTTCTCGCGGCCGCCCTCGTCGCTCTTTCCGCCGGCCCGACTTTCGCAGAGCGTCCGTCGACGCTCGCGATGAGCTGTCAGCAGGCACAGAGCCTCATCGCCAAGCGCGGCGCGGTCGTGATGTCGACGGGCCGGCATACCTACGACCGCTTCGTCGCCAGCGAAGGCTTCTGCCTGCATGGGGAATATGCCGACACGGCGTGGGTGCCGACGCGCGACGCCTCGCGCTGCGCAATCGGCTACACCTGCAAGACCTGGCCGCCGCCCTGGCTCGACGACGATTTCGGCCGCGACGGCTTCTTCCGATAAGGCCGACGCTCAGGCCCGGCCGGCGTTGAAGTAGCGAAGCACGAAGTCGCGCTCGGTTTCCACGGCGCTCCATTCGTCGTCGCCCTTGTCCTCGTAGATGAGCGTGAAGGGGCCGGAATAACCGGCCCTCTTCGCGGCATCGAGGCAAAGACCGAAATCCTCTCCGTCCATCGTGTTGTCGGCGGGGAACTGCGCCTTGGCGTGCGTGTCCTCCGAGCGCGCAAAGACCGATGCGAGGTCTTCGTATTTTTCCGGCCCGGTTGTCTTCCAGTTCCCGAAGTCGGCCATGAAGCCGACCGTGCCGTCGAGCCGATCCAGGACGTGGTGCACTTCCGTTGGGCCGGCGAGGAGCGACAGCCAGTTCTCGGTGGTGACGCGAACGCCTTCGCCCTTGCCGCGGCGCCCAAGCTCCTTCAGGCCTTCGACGGAAAGCGCCAGCGCCTCCGGCGTCGGCTTCTGCTTGCCGGCGACGACGCGCGCCGCCTTGGCGCCGAGCGCCGCCGCCGCGTCGATCCATTTGCCGATCCAGTCGCGGTCGCGCTTGCGCTCGCTTGGATGGGTGAGGTCGCCGTCGTCGATCAGAAGCGTTGACAACGTTACGCCCGCGTCGGAAAGCGCGGCGCGGACTTCGCCAAGATAGGCCGGGTCGCGGCTTTCAAGATGGAAATGACAGATCTGCAGATGGTCGATGCCGCGCTTGGCGACTGCCGCCGGAAGCTCCATCAGCGATAGCGTGCCCGGTCCCCACTTCGGCTCGGGCTTGCCGGAGACGTCGTTTCCGGGCGCGTTCGGGTGGAAAATGCCGAGCGCGCGATGCACGCTCCAGCTTGAGACGGCGATCGTCGGCGCGGCTTCGGCTGGCATCTCGGACAACTCCGGCTGGATCGTCCGTTTCTAGCCGAAGCGCGGCGCCAGGGAAACCGCGGGAGGAAGCGGGTGGAAGCGAAGCTTTGGAACATCGGGGTGAAGGTGCGGGATGTCGGCGCCGAGATCGACTTCTACGTTTCGCTTGGTGGGCGGCTGATGCTGCACGAGACATTCGCCACACCCGAGGGCGAAGCCGAATACGCCATCGTCCTCTTCGGCGGCACGCGGCTCTTCCTTACGCCGAAGCCGGTCTTCGACAAGCATCTGGAGGCGCCCGCGCCCTACGGGCTGACGCACGCGGTCTTCGAGGTGGCGGCGCTTGCGCCGGAGGTGGCACGGCTCACAGCGAAGGGCGTGGAAGTGCTGATTCCGCCGATCGAGATCAGCGCGGGGTTCGGGACGCGGCGGATCGCGTTCTTCCGCTCGCCCGGCGGCCTCGTCTTCGAGGTTATGGAGATCAAGGAATCCGCGGCCGTCGTCGAAGTGCGGTGAGACGGCGCCGGACCGTTTCACCATGAGAGCTTCAGGACCGTCTCGGCGACGGCGTTGCCGAGTGCGGCCTGCGCGTCCTTGTCGAGGTGGATGCCGTCGAAGGCGCTCGACTTGATGGCGTCTCCGGCGTTCAGGAACGCGGCGCCGTGCTCCGCGGCGATGGCGCTGTAGAGCGGTGCGAGCTTCAGCGACTTCTCGTGTCCGCCGGCGAACATCTCGACGAAGTCCGGGCGCGTCCCGAAGCGCTCGAGGATCGGCGGCGGGCAGACGACGAGCATCCGCGGCGCGCCGCCGTTCGGTCCGCATTCCGACGTCTTCACGATCTGAAGCAGGCGGCCCACGCTCTTGGCGATGTCGGTCGCCGGAACGGTGAAGCGCTGCTTCAGGTCGTTGGTGCCGAGCATGATCGCCACGAGATCGATCGGCCGGTGGCTCTTCAGACAGGGGAGGAGGAAGGCGGAACCGTCGAGCCAGGCGCCCTCTACCGGGTCGGGGTGGACGGTGGTGCGCCCGGGAAGGCCCTCGGCGATGACCGACCAGCTCGTCCCGAGACGCCCCTGCAGAATACCGGGCCAGCGTTCGCCCGGCTCATAGCGCTGATTGTCGCCGGGGCGCGTCGCGCTTCCCCAGGTGTTGGAGTCGCCATAGCAGAGGATGGTTTTCATGTGTCCCGCCGATGTCAGCGCCGGGGCGTATCGGTCGCTCCGAACCTCAAGTGCTGGTGATGTGCGCGGCGGCGGGGAAGGTCAAGCGCAAGAAGCGCGAGAGAGATCAGCGGGTTTTGAGCTTCAAGGACACCGCTTCGAAGATGCAGCGGGAGATCGTTCCGAGGGCGAGAAGGGCAAGGGGCGGGGCGGCGACGATCAGTGCGATGAGATGGAGCTGCTCAAGAAGCGGATTGGTAAGCCATCCAGCCAGCGCGATAATAACGACGAGTGAAATCCAGAACGCCACCCAGACAGCGGAAATCGCCATCCATACGCGCAGCATGGCTATCCGGGTTTCGCCCCCGGCTGTCTCGATCGTGACGTCCGACATGATGGCTCCCAGCCAGTTTGCGACCGCGGGGGTTTGGTCTTCTTCGGTCGGCTAACGCAGCGCACCCGTCGTGTTGTTCCAGGGCGTCGCTGACGTCGGTTCACATAGGGGCGGCGCGTTTCCGCCGAATGTCTCCGCATGTTTCGAGATTTTCGCCGCGATGACGCCCGTGAAATGCGTCCGCAACATTGACCCATCTCAAGAATGGAACCGGATGCGGAGATCGACCGTTGATGCGCGGCTCAAAGGCGAATGAAATCAGGGAGAACGGCGATGTTGAAGGGTGGACTTCTTTGGCTGATCGGCATCCCGCTTCCGATCATTCTTCTCCTGTGGATCTTCGGCTTCCTGCATTGAGCATGGCAGCCATGCGTACCCGCTCTTCGGCGAGCACGACGCGATGCTTCCGCTGCGGCGGTCGGATCGGTGGGGCGCCATAAAGCACGTAGGAAGTTTTGCCGCGATACGCTCCTTCAGGCGTGCTAATCAGCGCCAAAATCGATGGAGCGTGCCATGCGGGTCGGTGTCCCCAAGGAGATCAAGTCGCAGGAGTATCGCGTCGGGCTGACCCCGGGCGCCGTGCGTGAATACGTGGCGGCCGGCAACGACGTTATCGTCGAGAAGGACGCGGGCGCCGGGATCGGCGCTGACGATTCCGTCTATGCCAAGGCCGGCGCGACGATCGCGAAGGACGCGGCCGAGGTCTTCTCGAAGGCGGAGATGATCGTGAAGGTGAAGGAGCCGCAGCCGGAGGAATGGCGGCGGCTTTCACCCGGGCAGATCCTTTTCACCTATCTCCATCTCGCGCCTGATCCGCGACAGACCCACGGGCTGATGGAATCCGGCGTCAGCGCCATCGCCTATGAGACGGTGACGGATGGGCGCGGTCATCTGCCGTTGCTTGCGCCGATGAGCGAGGTCGCCGGCCGGCTGGCAATCGAGGCGGCGGGAATGTCGCTCAAGCGCTTCAACGGCGGGCGCGGGCTACTGCTCGGCGGCGTTCCCGGCGTGCAGCCGGCGCGCGTCGTCGTTCTCGGCGGTGGCGTCGTCGGCACGCATGCGGCGCGCATGGCCGCGGGCCTTGGGGCCGAGGTCTCCGTTCTTGATAAGTCGCTGCCGCGGCTTCGCGAGCTCGACGAGCTCTTCGAGGGCCGCGTTCGCACGCGCTTCTCTTCGATCGAGTCGATCGAAGAGGAGGTGTTCGCGGCCGATGTGGTGATCGGCGCCGTGCTGGTGCCTGGCGCGAGCGCGCCGAAGCTCGTCACCAAGGCGATGCTGAAGCACATGAGGCGCGGCGCGGTCGTCGTCGACGTCGCCATCGACCAGGGCGGCTGCTTCGAGACATCGCGGCCGACGACGCACGCCGATCCGGTCTACGCGGTCGACGGTGTCATCCACTATTGCGTCGCCAACATGCCGGGCTCGGTGCCGCTGACGTCGAGCCATGCGCTCAACAACGCGACGCTGCCTTTTGGGCTGGCGCTTGCGGCGAAGGGCCTTCGCGCCGTGCTCGACGATCCGCATCTTCGCGCCGGGCTCAACGTGCATCGCGGTGAGATCACGCATCCGGCGGTGGCGAAGAGTCTCGCGCTGCCGTTCAAGGATCCGGTCGAGGCGGTGCAGGCGACGCTGCGCGATCACAGCCCGCGGCTCGCGAGCTAGTTGCCATCCTCAACTTTTGTCGTCATCGCCGGGCTTGACCCGGCAATCCATTCCCTGGCCGTCGTGGAAGCGGCGATCGCTACGGAATGGATGCCATGGTCAAGCCATGCATGACAACAGTTCTGAGATGCCGCTGGCTTGCTCAATGAAAATTCCGACCTTTCGGCATTGCGGCGACGTTCGCGGCGTTGAGCGCGCGGAGCTCGGCCGCGAGCTCCGGCTCGTCGGCGAGCATGCGGGCCATGCGCGAGGTCTTCTTCGCCGCGTGTCGGAGTTCGTCGACCGGCCGGCGTACCTCGTCGGTGGGCGCGAGCGCAGCCTGTCCGATCGATGCGTCGGAAAGAAGCGAGAGGAGGGGGGTCAGATCCTCAAGCCGCTCCGCCACGACGTGGATCACGCTCTGCTCCGACTGAAGTTTTCCGGTGACGCGCATCAGCCGCGCCCCGAGTACGACCGCGCGATAGCGCTCGAAAATCTTCGGCCAGATGATGACGTTGGCGATTCCGGTCTCGTCCTCGAGCGTCGCGAAGATCACGCCTGATGCGGTGCCCGGCCGCTGGCGCACGAGGACGAGGCCGGCGACGGAGACGCGCCGCCCGCTTCTGATCTCCGGCAGCCGTCCCGCCTCGACGATCGTTTGTGCGGCGAACTGTTCGCGCAGGAACGAGACGGGATGCGCCTTCAAGGAAAGCGACAGCGCGCGGTAGTCGTTCACGACGTGCTCGCTCTGCGGCATCAAAGGGAGCGCGACCTTCGCCTCCGATTGCAGGTCGCGTTCCGCGATACCCTCGGCGGCGGCGAAGAGCGGCAGGCGCTCGGCCGCCGACAGCGGATCGAGCGCGCGTACCTCCCAAAGCGCGGCGCGGCGGTCGAGCCCGATTGAGCGAAAAGCATCGGCCTCGGCGAGGCGCTCGAGCCCGGCGCGGGAGATGCCGGAGCGAAGCCAGAGATCGCGGATGCTGCGATAGGGTTCTTGGCGCGCATTGACGAGACGCCTGGCGTCCTCCTCACGAAAGCCTCTGATCTGGCGGAGGCCGAGACGGACGGCGTGCGTGGTGCGGATGAAGGGGGTTTGGGCGGCGTGGCGGGAAACGATGGCGGTGCGTCCTTCCCCCCTCTCTAACCCTCCCCCGCAAGGGGGGAGGGGATGCGCGGGCTCTCTCCCCCCTTGCGGGGGAGAGGCGGAGAGGGGGGAAAGGCGAGAGGCGCAAACGTCATCAATCTCTGCAACCACTCTTTCCGGATAAGCAAAGACCTGCTCATTCCGGAAGCGCAGCGTTCGGTAGCCGCGTGACTGGAACCACGCATCTCTCTCGCGGTCGCGCGTTTCGTCCTGATGCGCTTCGCCGTCGAGCTCAACGATGAGCTTCGCGGCATGGCAGACGAAGTCGGCGACGAAGCGACCGATCGGGACCTGCCGGCGGAATTTCAGTCCGCTGAGCTTATTGGCGCGTACTTCGCGCCAGAGAAGCTCTTCGGCTTTCGTCTGGTTGTGACGGCGGAGCTTTGAGAACTCACGTTCGTCGTCGGTGACATGTGCGTGGGGGAAGAGGGGTGGTGGCAGCTCGCTTCCCCCCTCCCTGTCCCTCCCCCGCAAGGGGGGAGGGGATCTGTCGAGGCTCTCAAGCGTCGAATCCCAATCCGAGTAGTTGATATCCACCTCGCGCAATTCCACCCCGTGCTCGCGCGCGTCGCGCACGATCTGCGCCGGGGCGTAGAAGCCCATCGGCTGGGCGTTCAGGAGCGCCGCGCAAAAGACATCGGGGTAGTGGCACTTCATCCAGGCGGAAGCGTAAACGAGGAGCGCGAAGCTCGCGGCGTGGCTTTCCGGGAAGCCGTATTCGCCAAAGCCTTCGATCTGGCTGAAGCAGCGCTCGGCGAAGCTCCGCTCGTAGCCGCGCGCGACCATGCCTTCGATCATCTTCGTCTTGAAGAGGCCGATGGTGCCGACGCGGCGGAAGGTCGCCATGGCGCGGCGCAGCTTGTCGGCCTCCCACGGCTCGAACTTCGCCGCGACGATGGCAATCCGCATCGCCTGCTCCTGGAAGAGCGGCACGCCGAGCGTCTTGTGGAGGACGTTCCGAAGCTCGTCCTTGTCGCCATGTTCGGGCGACGGCTCGGGATAGATCACCGTCTCCAGTCCCTGCCGGCGGCGAAGATAGGGATGCACCATGTCGCCCTGGATAGGCCCCGGGCGGACGATCGCCACTTCGATGACGAGGTCGTAGAAGGTTCTGGGGCGAAGCCTCGGGAGCATGGTCATCTGCGCGCGGCTTTCGATCTGGAAGACGCCGATCGTGTCGGCGCGGCAGATCATGTCGTAGACGGCTTCGTCGCCCTCGGGGATCAAGGCAAGGTCGAGCGTCTCGCCGTATTGCGCCGCAAGAAGATCGAATCCCTTCTTCAGGCAGGTCAGCATGCCGAGCGCGAGCACATCGATCTTCAGCATCTTCAAGGCGTCGAGGTCGTCCTTGTCCCATTCGATGATGTTGCGGCCGTCCATCGCCGAATGCAGGATCGGCACCACCTCGTCGAGGCGGCTCCTGGTGATCAGGAAGCCGCCGACATGCTGCGAGAGATGGCGCGGGAAGCTGATGATCTCGCGCGACATTTCGAGCACCTGGCGCATCCTCTGTTCTTCCGGGTCGAGACCGGCGCGGCGGACGTCGTCGCCGTCGACGGCGGTCGACGACCAGCCCCAGACATTGCCGGCAAGCGCGCCGACGGCGTCCTCCGAAAGCCCAAACGCCTTGCCGACCTCGCGCGCGGCGGAGCGCGAGCGGTAGGTGATGACGGTGGCGGCGATGCCGGCGTGCTCGCGGCCGTATTTGTCGAAGACGTATTGGATCACCTCCTCGCGCCGCTCGTGCTCGAAATCGACGTCGATGTCGGGCGGCTCGCCGCGCTCCGGTGAGATGAAGCGCTCGAAGAGGAGGTCGGCGCGCTCGGGACTGACGTCGGTGATCCTCAAGCAATAGCAGACGGCGGAATTCGCCGCCGAGCCGCGTCCCTGGCAGAGAATTTCCTTCGAGCGGGCGAATTCCATGATGTCGCGGACGGTGAGGAAATAGGCCTCGTAGCGGAGCCCCTTGATGATCTTCAGCTCGTGCTCGATCGTTGCGACGACCTTCGCCGGCACGCCTTCCGGATAGCGCCAGGCGGCGCCTTTCCAGGTGAGCCGCACCAGCTCGTCGAAGGGTGTCGCGCTCATGCCGGCGGATTCGAGCGGATAGTCGTATTGCAGCTCGTCGAGCGAGAAGGTGAGGCGCTCAAGCACGCGGAGCGTCTCGGCGATCGCCCGTGGATATTCGGCGAAGAGGCGCGCCATCTCCGCGGCGCTCTTCATGTGCCGCTCGGCATTCGCTTCGAGCAGGCGGCCGGCGGTGTCGAGCGTCCGCTTTTCGCGCACGCAGGAGAGCACGTCCTGCAGGCGGCGGCGCTCGGGCGCGTGATAGAGCACGTCGCCGAGCGCGAGGAGCGGAACGCCATGACGCGCGGCAAGAGCGGAAAGCGCCGCGAGCCGTCGGCGGTCGTCCCCGTCATGGAGGCACGCCGCGCCGAGCCGGACATGGCCGGGGAAGGCCTCGGCGAGGATGGCGACGGTGTGATCCAGTGCACTTTGCGGTGCAGGGCTGTCACCTGACCTCCCCCTTGAGGGGAGGTCGACGTTCGCCGAGCGCAGCGAGAGCAAACTTCGGGAGGGGGGATGCTCCGCCTGCACGATGTCCCCCTCCCGAAACCGGCGGCGCTCCGCTTGCCGGTTTCGACCTCCCCTCAAGGGGGAGGTTAAGGCGGCGGAGCGGCTTTCCCCTCTCCCTGGGGGGAGGGAAAAGTGCGAACCCGGCAGCACCGCCATCTCCATGCCTTCGCCCCACTCAACAAGGTCGGAGAGGTCGAGATGGCATTCGCCTTTCTTGGCGCGGAGATTGCCGGTGGTGAGCAGCCGGCAGAGCCTTCCGTAAGCGGCGCGGTCGCGCGGCCAGACGGCGATGTCGGGCGTGCCCCCCAGGTCGGGGGAATCGTCCGCCCCGGGGCTGGCTCTGCGAAAGGAAAGCCGGCAGCCGACGGCATAGCGGCCGCCCGTCTCCTTCGCCGCGAGGTGGCCGCGCACGATGCCGGCGAGCGTGTTCCTGTCGGCGATCGCGAAGCCGGCAAGGTCCAGAACGGCGGCGGTCGCGGCAAGCTCCTCCGGATGCGAAGCGCCGCGCAGGAAGGAGAAATTCGAGGCCGCGAGAAGCTCCGCATAGGCCGGCTCGCCGGGCCGGCTCGGGCGCGCTTTCGCTGCATGCCGGGGCATCGGCACGACGCGCGGCCGCTCGCGGCTGGAGGGCGGTTTTTCGGGCATGCGAAAGCCTTTCGCGGCAAGGGCTCGTCACCGCGCTCATTCCAATTCGACCTCGGATGTTCTTATTATGTTCTCAGGCAGAGAAGAGTCAATCGCTGCACCGTCAGCGGCTCTTCATGGCGGTCGCTGGCTCAGAGATTATGGGAGTGTGCCGGCTCCTCGGGGCCGGTGAAGGCGACGCCGGCCTCCATGCCGCGCTGCCACTGAAGCCGCACGGGCACGATCGTGCTCGACATGACGATGATCAGCCGGAACGTTTCCGGCAGCTCGAACGCGTCGCCGAACACGAGGCGCGCACCGCCCTTGCTGATGTCGCGGATGGTGCAGTCGATCGTCGAACGGTCGGAAAGGACGGCGCGCGCGCGCTTCAGCGTTCGCTGACGATGGACGTCGCGATGCTCCTCACCTTTCGCCGTTTCGCCGGCCTGTTCCTTCGGCCGGTCGTTGTCACTTGGCTGTTGCATGGCTGCGCCTTCCGTGCGGGCGGCCTCATAAACTAGCGCGAAGCTCTGTTCCATTTTCATAAAATGGGAACTGAATCGGCGGCCCGCCCCGCATTTGCAATTCTGTGGTTAGAAAAGCCTTGCGGCGGCTTTGCGGCGCGTGGGCGTCGATGGACGGCGGCGGGCGGCTCGGTCAACAATCTTTTCAGGTCCGCCAAGGATCGGGGCGCGCACTTCGTCTCATGGAACGGATGCTCGACACGACCGACGACAGCATGCTTGCCGCCGCCGCACTTGCCGGCGATCGCGAGGCGTTCCGCCGCCTCGTCGAACGGCATTACGAAATGATTTACCGTGTCGCCTACCGCTATGTCGGTTCGGCGGTCGACGCGGAGGACATCGCGCAGGACGTGTGCGTCACCCTGGCGACCCGGCTTCAGAAGTTCGGCGGGCGGAGCCGGTTCTCGACCTGGCTCGTCGCAATCGTGATCAACCGCTGCCGTGACTTTCTGCGGCGGCGGCGGTCAGCGGCGACGCTGGTCGAGAAATACGCGGCGCTCCGCGACGCCGAGGATGCCGACCAGGCCGATACGGAAAAGCGTACGGCGTGGCTCGCAGAAGCGCTGCAAAGCCTTGAGCCGAGCCTCAGGGAAACGGTGCTCCTCGTCGTCGGTGAGGATCTCTCGCATCGCGAGGCCGCCAAGGTCCTCGGCTGCGCCGAGAGCACAGTGTCGTGGCGCATCCACGTTGCGAAGAAGCATTTGAGCGCCCGGATGGACGAGAGCGATGAGTGAGCTTGAACGATTGAAGAAGGCGCTCGATCAGGAGCGCATCAGCCCGCGGCAGAGCGCGCGCGAGGCGGCCCTTGGCGCGGCGCTCGCCGCCTATGACGCGAACATCGCGGCAAGCCGCCAAGGAAAGACGTTCGCCGACCGTCTCAGGAATGCGGTCCATGCCGCGATGGAAATCCTGACGGGAAAACGACACATGCGTATGTCTCATGCACTTGCCGGCGGCGTCAGCCTTGCCGTGCTCACGCTCGCCGTGATGACGGCGGCCAACCTGCAGACGATCGAGAACTTCAAGTGGCGAGACGCGCGTGAGCCGATCGGCGTGCCGCCGGTCGAACATAGCGCGGACGCGGGGACGCCGGAGTCTCAGCCGCGGTCCGATACGGCTGCGGCCAAGACGGAACTGAAGAGCGATGCGGACGCCGAGGCGCTTCGCAACATGGCCGCGGCGCAGACGGCGGTCACCGCGGCGGCGCCGGCCGCGCCGGCGCTGCCTGAAGCGTCCACGCCCGCCCTGTTGGCCGCGCCGTCGCCGGTGCCCCCGATGGATGTGCTCGGCGGAAACATGCTGCTCCAGCCGCAGGCCTTCGACGGCAGCGCCGCCAGGGTTGCTGCGATGGAAGAGCCGACGCCGCAACCCGGCTATCACGACGAAGGCCGCGACCGCTTCCAGACGATCGAGACGAATCCGCTGAAGGTGACCGCGGAGGAGCCGGTCTCCACCTTCTCGATCGACGTCGATACGTCCTCCTATTCCTTCATGCGCGCCTCGCTTAACAATGGCGCGCTGCCACCGGACGACGCGGTCAGGATCGAGGAGCTCGTCAACTACTTCCCTTACGACTATCCGGGGCCCGATTCGGCCGACGCGCCGTTCAAGGCGTCGGTGACGGTGATGCCGACGCCGTGGAACGCCGGCACGAAACTCGTCGACATCGGCATCAAGGGCTTCGACATCGCCCCGGCGGCGCGGCCGCACGCCAATCTCGTCTTCCTGATCGACACGTCCGGCTCGATGGACGAGCCGAACAAGCTGCCGCTCCTCATCAACTCGATGAAACTCCTGGTTGGCGAGCTGCAACCCGACGACAGGGTGGCGATCGTCACCTATGCGGGAAATGCCGGCACGTTACTTGAACCGACCAAGGCATCGGAGAAGGGCAAGATCGATGCGGCGCTGGAAAACCTCATGGCCGACGGCTCGACCGCGGGCGCCGAGGGTATTCGGCAGGCCTACCAGCTCGCCGAGCAGAATTTCGACAAGAACGGCGTCAACCGCGTGATCCTTGCGACCGATGGCGACTTCAATGTCGGCATCACCGACACCGATGAGCTCGAAGGCTTCATCGAGCGGGAAAGGACGAGCGGCATCTTCCTCTCCGTCCTCGGCTTCGGCACGGGGAACTATAACGACGCGCTCATGCAAGCCTTGGCGCAAAATGGAAATGGCGCCGCCGCCTATATCGATACGCTCTCCGAGGCGCGGAAGGTGCTGGTTGAGGAATCCACCTCGACGCTCTTCCCGATCGCGAAGGACGTGAAGATCCAGGTCGAGTTCAATCCGGCGACTGTGTCCGAGTACCGGCTGATCGGCTACGAGACGCGGCTCCTCAATCGCGAAGACTTCAACAACGACAAGGTCGACGCGGGCGAGATCGGCTCCGGCCACACGGTGACGGCAATCTACGAGATCACGCCCGCGGGGAGCGGTGCGCATCTGGTCGACGGTCTCCGCTATCAGAACAACGCGGCGCCGGCGGCTTCCGATACCGCGGACAAGAGCGGCGAGTACGGGTTCCTCAAGATTCGCTACAAGCTGCCGGACGAGGACACGAGCCGGCTGATCGAGACGCCGATCTCGACGGCCGACGAGCTTAGCGCCACCGGCGGCGGAACGGTCGCACGCGAGGCACGCTTCGCGGCTTCCGTCGCGGCGTTCGGGCAGATCCTGCGCGGCGGGCGCTATACCGGCGGCTTCGGCTACGACGACGTGATCGCGCTCGCCAACGCCAACAAGGGCGAGGACACGTTCGGCTACAGGGCCGAGTTCGTGAACCTCGCGCGGCTCGCGAAGTCGGCCGCGCCGATGGAGCAGCTGCAGCGGCAGTAGGTATTAACGCTGCATACCGTTCTCCAGCCGTCATCGCCGGGCTTGACCCGGCGATCCATTCCGCCCTCATCCTGAGGTGCTTTTCGTCCCGTGGTTCGAGGCTCGCCTCGCTCGCACCTCACCATGAGGGTGAAAGGCATCGAAGGGGTGGAACGGATGCCCGGATCAGGTCCGGGCATGACGATAGGAGATTTGATGGAGGCATCGCGCCAGGGTCTCACGCCGAGGCATCTCGCCATCACCCTCGGCATCGTCGCGCTCGCGGCGGTCGTGCTTCTCTTCATGGGGCGCGAGCCGATCTGCAAGTGCGGCACCGTGAAGCTCTGGCAGGGCGTCGTCCAAAGCTCGGAGAACTCGCAGCAGCTCTCCGACTGGTACTCACCCTCGCATGTCATCCACGGCTTCATCTTCTACGGCGCGCTCTGGCTCGTCGCGCGGCGGCGGCCGATCGGGGTGCGCCTGATCGCGGCGACCCTGGTGGAGGCCACCTGGGAGATCGTCGAGAACAGCCCCTTCATCATCAACCGCTATCGCGAGGCGACGATCTCGCTCGACTATTTCGGCGACAGCGTCATCAACTCGGCATCCGACATTCTCTTCATGGTGTTCGGCTTCTGGCTGGCGTCGCGCTTGCCCGTCTGGCTGACGGTCGCAATCGCAGTGGCGCTCGAGCTCTTCGTCGGCTTCATGATCCGCGACAACCTCACGCTGAACGTCATCATGCTTCTGTGGCCGCTCGAACTCGATCCGCGCGTGGCAGGCGGGTGGCTGAGCGCCGGAACCTTGCCGGAAGCCTTGCAGCACCGGCACAACGACGCCATTTTGACCGGGCATGGAGGCGACGATGGCGAAGCGCGTTCTAAATATCGAGATTCTTGGACCGGAGGACGCCGGCCGCGAGGAGGAACGCGTGCGCGCCAAGTTCTGGCCGACGGTGCGCCGGGCGCTTCGCGCCATTCCCTTCATGGAGGATGTCGCCGCCGCCTATTTCGCCATGCTCGACCCGTCGACGCCGACCGCCGCGCGGCTGACCCTCGTCGCCGCGCTCGCCTATTTCGTGGCGCCGTTCGACATCATTCCGGACTTCATCGCGGGCTTCGGTTTCATGGACGACGCGACGGTGCTGCTCGCGGCGATCACGGCGGTGCGCGGATCGATCCGCGACGAGCACCGCGAAGCGGCGCGCCGTGCGCTCGCCGACGAAGTTGCAGCGAACTGACCGGCAGTCACAGTCTCGCCTATTTTCTTCGAAGGATGCCCCCGTTATCGTGCCGCCGAAGGTCTGCCGTGTCGGCGCGTTGACGATTTGGTAACCAAAGCACGGAAATCTGCGGGCTCGGCGCAGGCCGCCCGATGCCGGCCGCAACTCCGCCCGCACCGAAACGACGGAATCCGGATAGCGACCATGAGCCAGATGCGACTTCTTCTCAGTGTGGTTTTTGCGTTTTTTTCCGTGAGCGCCTTCGCGCAGGGCGCGGCCAAGCCGTCGCTCATCGGCACCTTCAACAAATGGACGACGTGGTCCTACACCGGAAGCTACAGCGGCACCGGCGAGGGGAAGGTCTGCTACATCTATTCGGAACCGGACAAGATGACGCCGGCCAACCTCGATCACGGCCGCGTCAGCTTCTCGATTACGCGGAGCCCGAGCGAGGGGGTCACCAACGAGGCGAACTTCGTCACCGGCTATCCGATGAAGGAGCAGTCGTCGGTTAGTGTCGAGATCGGCGACAAGAGCTTCACCATGTTCACGCAGGGCGACAGTGCCTGGCTGGTGAACAAGGAGGAGGAGCCGGCATTGCTCGCGGCGATGAAAGGCGGCTCGACGATGGTGGTGAAAGCCATGTCGCGGCGCGGCAACGAGACCACCTACAGCTACTCGCTTGCCGGCGTGACGGCCGCGGCGGACAAGATGACCGCGGAGTGCAAGTAGCGCCTCGGCGCCGGCGACCCGAGATGAGGGTTGTTGTCGGGCCGCTTCGGCGGCCCGTTTTCGTCTTGCCGGTCCGCCGTGATAGAAGCTCTCGCATGAATACCGTTGCCCCCCTTGCCGCTCTGCCTGTGCACGTGTCCGCGTCCGAGAAGCCGTCGCTCGTGGGGCTTTCGCGCGCGGCGCTCGGCGAGGCGCTCGGCGAGGCGGGCGTCCCGGCGGCGCAGCGGCGCATGCGCGCCAGCCAGGTGTGGCATTGGCTCTATTTCCGCGGCGCCACCGACTTTTCGGCGATGACCAATATCGCTAAGCCACTGCGCGAGGCGCTCGCCGAGCGCTTCACGCTCACGCGCCCGGAGATCGTCGCGGAGCAGGTTTCCGAGGACGGCACGCGGAAATGGCTCCTGCGCTTCCCGCCGCGCGGGGCTGGGCGTCCGGTCGAGGTCGAGACGGTCTATATTCCCGAGGAGGGGCGCGGCACGCTCTGCGTCTCAAGCCAGGTCGGCTGCACGCTGACCTGCACCTTCTGCCACACCGGCACACAGCGCATGGTGCGGAACCTGACCGCCGAGGAGGTCGTTGCGCAGATTCTGATCGCACGTGACCGGCTCGGCGATTTTCCCGGCGCCGACGTTCCGCAGGGCGCGGTCGTGCCGTCGGAAGGCCGGCTCGTCTCCAACGTCGTGATGATGGGGATGGGCGAGCCGCTCTACAATTTCGACAACGTGAAGGATGCGCTTCTGATCGCCGCCGACGGCGACGGCATCGCGCTCTCCAAGCGCCGTATCACGCTTTCGACCTCAGGTGTGGTGCCGGAGATCCTCGCGCGCCGGCGCCGAGATCGGGACGATGCTCGCGATCTCGCTCCACGCCGTGCGCGACGACCTCCGCGACGTGCTGGTGCCGATCAACAGGAAGTATCCGATCGCGGAGCTGATGGACGCCTGCCGTGCCTATCCCGGCCTCTCCAACGCGCGCCGCATTACCTTCGAATACGTGATGCTGAAGGACGTGAACAATTCGCTCGCCGAGGCGAAGGACCTGGTGAAGTTGCTCAAAGGCATCCCGGCGAAGATCAATCTCATTCCGTTCAACCCGTGGCCGGGCGCGCCTTACGAGTGCTCCGACTGGGAGCGGATCGAGGCCTTCGCCGAGGTGGTGAACCGCGCCGGCTACGCCTCGCCGATCCGCACCCCGCGCGGCCGCGACATTTTTGCCGCCTGCGGGCAATTGAAGAGCGCCAGCGAACGCATGCGGAAGAGCGAGCGGGAAGCGGCTGGCGCTGCGTAGATCGAACCCTCTCCCATGGGGAGAGGGTGTCGCCGAAGGCGCCGGGTGAGGGGTTGCGGCCACACACTTCATCCCTCCGAATCCGCTGATCCGGCTGCTTCGTAGCCAACTTCTCCCTATGGGAGAAGTTTGAGCGCCTCCGCCATCACCAGCAACTTCGTCATCGTGTTCCAGTTGCGCGCCGTGCCGGCGACGCCGAGGTGCTTCTCGAGAAGCGCGTTGGTGAGCTTCGATTTGCCGATGCCGTTCGGATAGGTGACGTAGGCCTCTTCGCCGACGATGCGGATTTCCTCCGGCCCTTGATACGCGGCGGCGATGCGCTTGGCGGCGTCCTTGTCAGGTTTTCCTGCAAGCAGCATCACGACGAGATGGCTCGGATCATCCTTCGCCATCTTGGGAAATGGATTCTTCGCGACGATCTTTTTCAGTGCTGCCACATCGCGCAGCATTGTCACCGGCCGAAAGCCGAATTCCTTCTCGATCGCCGCCTCAATCTCCTTCGTCAGCTTGGCGCGGTCCTTCTCGTCGCTCGCGAAGACGACATTGCCGCTGTTCAAATGCGTTTTCACCGACGCGAAGCCGAGCGCGTCGAAGAGCGCCTTAAGCCGCGCCATCGCAATCGTCTTGTTGCCGCCGACATTGATGCCGCGGAGGAAGGCGACGTAAGCGGGCATCAACATCCGCCCGGCGCCGCAGCCGCCTTGCGATCCCCTTTCGATGCGGCACGAAAGAAAGCGGCCGATATCAGCCACAGCGCTGTGAAAAAGCCGCTGAACAACAAAGCTTTGAACGAGCCATCCGGCATGCTTGCGGTAGATGGTGCGGTTGCAATGGCTACGCCGAGCAACGCCTGCATGATCGCTACGCCAAGCATGGTCCGCGCCATGCCTGCGGGCCGAAACCAGGCGGAGAATGCACCTACCACTACCGCCATGATCACCATGAAGTAACCAATGCCGGTGCCATCGTCGCGAACAAGCGTGGTCCAAACAGTCAGGAACGACGCCCCGAGGGCGACGGCAACTCCGGCACGGTAGGCCCGGCTTTCGTTCGCCCGTTCGGCGAGTTCGTAGAGTAGCCCGACCCCGCCGATCGCGGTACCGGCAACGAGGAAGCCGCCGATGGTCCAGTGCCATTCGTCGCTGATCTGCATCATCACCAGCGGCGTGAGCAGCAAAGCCGTTGCCGTGGTCCAACGCGCGATCCGCCAATAATTCCAGGTACCCGCGCCGGCCTGTTCGCTCGATCCAGTCACGTGCTTGCCTTCAGGTAAGCGGCCATGGCTCAACCCTGGCGCTTGGCCCTGTCCACAACCGGTTCCCACTTTTCGGGATCATGGCTAGTGCCTGAAGTGGCGGACGCCGGAGAAGACCATGGCGAGGCCGGCCTCGTCGGCGGCGGCGATGACCTCGTCGTCGCGGAGCGAGCCGCCCGGCTGGATTACGGCAGTGGCGCCGGCTTCCGCCGCCGCAAGCAGCCCGTCGGCGAATGGGAAGAAGGCGTCGGAGGCGACGACCGAGCCTTGCGTCAGCGGGGTCTTGATTCCTGCCGCCTTCGCCGCGTCGGCGGCCTTGATCGCGGCGATCCTGGCCGAATCGACGCGGCTCATCTGGCCGGCGCCGATCCCGACCGTCGCGCCGTCCTTGGCGTAGACGATGGCGTTCGATTTCACGTGCTTCGCCACGCGGAAGGCGAAGAGAAGGTCGGAGAACTCCGCTTCGCTCGGCGCGCGCCCGGTGACGACGCGGCAGTCGGCGCGAGTGACCCGCGCCGCGTCGCGCTCCTGCGCCAGGAAGCCGCCGGCGACGCTTCTGACGCGGAGCGACTTCGCCTCAGGGTCGGCCATGCCGCCGGTCAGGAGCAGGCGGAGATTGGCCTTCTTGGCGAAGAGGGCGATCGCCGCTTCGTCGGCGTCGGGCGCGACGACGACCTCGGTGAAGATGCCGGTGATCGCGGCCGCCGCTTCCTCGTCGAGAGCCCGGTTGACCGCGACGATGCCGCCATAGGCGGAGACCGGATCGCAAAGGAGGGCCTTCTTGTAAGCCTCGGCGATGTCGCGCCCAAGCGCCACGCCGCAGGGGTTGGCGTGCTTGATGATGGCAACCACCGGCCGCTCCGCCGGGAGATCGGAGACCAGCTCGAAAGCCGCGTCGGCGTCGTTGATGTTGTTGTAGGAGAGCGGCTTTCCCTGCACCTGCTGCGCCTTGGCTACGCTTGGGCCCGGCTCGGCGTTCAGATAGAGCGCCGCCGACTGATGCGGGTTCTCGCCGTAGCGCATGCGCTCGCGAAGCTCGCCGGCGACGATGAGGCGCGCCGGCAACGCCTCGTCGACCTGTCGCGAATACCAGCTGGCGATCGCGGCGTCGTAGCTCGCGGTGCGCGCAAAGGCCTTGGCGGCGAGGCGGGAGCGGAGCGAGCGCGATACGCCGCCTTCTCGAACGGCGGCGACGAGCGCGGCATAATCCGACGGCTCAGTCACGACCGCGACCCAGGCGGCGTTCTTCGCGGCGGCGCGGATCATCGCAGGCCCGCCGATGTCGATGTTCTCGATCGCCTCGCCAAACCCCGCGCCTTTGGCAACTGTCGCCTCGAACGGATAGAGGTTGGAGATCAGGCAATCGATGCCCTTGATGCCGAGGCCTTCCATCGAGGCGCGATGCTCGGGATCGTCGCGGAGCGCCAGGAGCCCGCCGTGGATGCGCGGATGCAGCGTCTTCACGCGCCCGTCCATCATCTCCGGCATGCCGGTGACGGCGGCGACGTCGACGATCGAAAGCCCGGCGTCGGCAAGCGCCCGCGCTGTGCCGCCGGTCGAGACGATCTCGATTCCGTGCGCGGCAAACTCCCGCGCCAGCTCGATCAGCCCCGATTTGTCATAGACGGAGATCAGCGCGCGGCGGATTTCCAGAAGCTCGGGGCCGGCGGTCTCGGCGGGCATCGGCGAACCTTCATGCGAGAAGCGGTCGCGTGGCGACTAGCACGCGGCCCATACTCGGCAAAAGATCAGGACATCAACGAGAAGCGCCACTTCACAGGGACTTCCGAGCGGCATTTGCTCGAAAGCACGATCTGGCTGGTCTGCCGGCTGCCGAAAACGTCGGAAAGGTGGACGCTTTCCTCGAGCTCGATCGGGCCGTTTGCCTCGAAACGCCAGACGCTTCCGTCCGGGAGGCGGAGATCGAGCGCGGTGCGCCGTTCGGTCGCGTGCACGGCGACGGCGTGGTGCAGGTGGAAGCGCGTCGCGAAGGTGAGGTCACGCTGCAGCGGCTCGCCGTTGAAGCGGTCCATCCCTTCAAGCAGCCGGCCGTCCGAGACGAGACGGAGGTTGCGCTCGTGGACGACGCCATAGCGCCGCACGTAGCCGTCGTGCTTCATCTGCAGCACGGTGGAGCCGTCGTCGGGATTTTCGCGCCGCGCGATGATCGTGCGCGGGCCGGAAACGATCTGCGCGTTGACCGCGTCGCTGGAGAAGCGGCACGACGATTCGTCGTTGAGCGTGGCGGTCGAATGGGCCGCGGTGCGTCGAGCGGCTCGGCGAAGCGTCTGATGGCGCGCGGCGGGCGCGCCGCAATTGATCACGAGGCGATGGATGCCGCGCGAGAACTCGAACGACAATGTTCCCGCATGCGCCTCGCTCGAATAGGCGATCGGCGGCGGGCCGCCGGCGTCGACGATAAGGAGTGAATCGCGTCCCTCCACGCGCTCGTAACCGGAATAGGTGGCGCTTGCCGCGGGCGCGCCGAGCGTCTCGTCGTAAGACATGACGGTCGCGACCAGCCCGCCGGCCGAGGATGCGACGCCGTTGAAATGCGCGAAGGCGCCATCGCCGTGGCGGAAGAAGCGCAACATCGGCATCATCCGGTCGATCGAATGCAGCATCGTCTCGGAGGGAACGAGGCCGCGCGCAATCAGCGCCTGACGGAGCGGAAGGAGGTCGACCAGGATGTCGACAATCGTGGCGGGATTGCGCGAGACGTGACCGCCATCGGGAAGGATCTGCGCTTCGAGCTCGCCGTCGACCCGGTCGAGCCCGGCGCGGGCGAGGCGCTCCTGCTGCGACAGCGAAAGGCCGATCAGCGCCATCGCGATCGCGGCGTGCATGCGCGGCAGTCCGGGCTCGCTCGAACTGATCGCCGAGCGGAGCACGCTCGCATGTCGCAAGAGCGAGCGCACGAAGTCGCGATAGAGGTCGTGGTCGGCGTCGTGCAGGATGAGCGGCGACTGCGCCAGGAACGAGAGCGCGCGGCGCGCGACGATGTCGGTGTCCCATACGATCTCGCCGCCGGGGCGGCGGTGAAGCGACAGCCAGTCCTCGACGACCGCATGCGCGTTCGAGCGCGCGAGCGTCGTGTCGGCGGCGCGGAGATGCCGAAGCCAACTGAACGAGTGAAGCTCCCGCAGCCAGTCCTCCGAGGGCGGCCCGATGTCGAACGGCGATTCCTTGCCGACTTCGACGACATGCCCGGCAAGGGCGAAGCGGCCGGCATAGATTTCTGCCGCGATCGTCGGATCGGCGGTTCTGAGGTCCGGCGGCGCGATCAAGAGGCGCGAGCGACCGCCGCCCGCGGCGCGAAAGCGTCCGATAGGCCCGGACACGGCGCCGAGACGCAGTCGCCTGGTAAACTGTCCCGCCCGGTGCAGAGCGAGGCGCAGCTGGTCGGCCGGCGCGATCGCTGACATGCTCAGCCGGTAGCCCTGTTCGAAGACGTTGGCAAGCGACGCACCGTCATTGGCCGCGGCGTTCGAAACGGACTGCGAAAAAGCCGTCCATCCCGGCCGAGATCGGGTCATCGCCGAAGCGGTGACAGGGGAGCGTGCGCAGCGTGCCGGCCGGCGTTGCGAGCTCCGAAAGCCCGGCGAGTTCGACGGGCTCGATCGGCAAAAGCGCGAAATCGGGATGCCGCGCGAGGAAGGGCGCAACCTGTGCCTCCCCTTCCTCCGGTTGCAGCGAGCAGGTCGCGAAGACGAGACGGCCGCCAGGCTTCAACAGCATCGCGGCGCGATCGAGCATCTTCGTCTGCAGTGCGGCGAGGGCGGCGATGTCCTCCGGGCGCTTCAGCCATTGGATGTCGGGATGGCGGCGGATCGTCCCCGTCGCCGTGCACGGCGCGTCGAGGAGCACGGCGTCGAACGGCTCTTCCGGCTGCCAATTGAGCACGTCGGCGGTGACGAGGCGCGCGTCGAGATTGAGGCGCCGGAGATTCTCGCCGAGCCGCCGAACCCGGCTCTCCGAAAGATCGACGGCGGTGACGTTGGCGCCCGCTGCGGCGAGTTGCGCGGTTTTGCCGCCGGGCGCCGCGCAGAGATCGGCGACGGTCTTCCCCTTGATGTCGCCGAGCAGGCGCGCGGGAAGTGCCGCGGCGGCGTCCTGCACCCACCAGGCGCCTTCGTCATAGCCGGGAAGCTCGGTGACGCGGTGCGTGCCGGCGAGGCGAACCGTCCCGGTCGGGAGCAACGTGCCTTGGAGCCGCTCCGCCCACAGCGCCGGCTCGCCCTTCACCGTGAGATCGAGGGAGGGCGGTTCGAGATGCGCGGCGGCGATCCCCAGTGCGGTCGCTTCGCCATAGGCGTCGACAAGTCGAGCGAAGAGCCAGCCCGGCATGTTGGCGCGGCCGGCGTGATAGGTGGCCGCGCGTATGAGGATGTCATCGCGGCGGCGCGCCATATTGCGGAGGACGCCGTTGACGAGACCGCGCGCGCGTCCGGTGCGGCGGTCGCCGCCCGCCTGCTCGACCGCCAGGTCGACCGCGGCGTGAGGGGCCACATCCATGAAGAGGATCTGCGCCGTTGCGATGTGAAGGAGAGCGGAGAGCGGGCCGGAATTCTCCGGAAGCGGCCGGTCGAGCGCGGC
The DNA here is from genome assembly GCA_963739005.1 of uncultured Alphaproteobacteria bacterium. GTDB lineage: Bacteria > Pseudomonadota > Alphaproteobacteria > Rhizobiales > Afifellaceae > DASWJZ01. Next base: position 530,777 of record CAVTYQ010000008.1, read on the forward strand.
TCTAATCGCGGCTTCGATCTCGCCGCGCCGGCGAAGCGCGGTACCGAGGATCGCGCGGACGAAGGCACGGTCGCGCCGGTCGAGCGCGAGGAAATGCGGGTTGCCGTGCTTCTCGTCGAGAATCGAATCGAGCGGCACACCATGCTCGAGGATCTGGCGCAGGATCGCCGTCGCCGTCAGCCGGACGGCAAGGCCGGCCGGCGGGACCTTGGCGTCGCTTCGACGCGGACGCGCGCTCTTCCGCGGGCGCTCTTTCGGCGTCAGCCCCAAGGGCCGCGCCTTGCGCCGAGCCCGGACCACGGACCCGGATGCGCGGCCGCGGGGGTGGCTGAGGGGACGCCGGCGCGAAGATCAAGCGGCGAACCCTGTCCGCCGCTTCGCGCAAGCCGCTGCAAGGCGGCGATGCGGTTCTCAGTCGAGGGATGCGTCGAGAAGAGATTGTCCATGCGCTCGCCGGTCAGCGGATTGACGATGAAGAGGGGCGCTGTCGCGGGATTGCGCTCGGCCGTGATCATCGGCGCGCGCCTGGCGCCGCCCTCGATCTTGGCGAGCGCGGAGGCGAGCCAGAGCGGGTTGCCGCAAAGTGCCGCGCCGCCGCGGTCGGCGGAATATTCGCGCGTGCGGCTGATCGCCATCTGGATCAGAATGGCGGCAATCGGCGCCGTGATTGCGGCAAGGAGCACGCCGACGAAGCCGAGCGGGTTGTTGCGGTTGCCGCCCCCAAGCCCGCCGAAGAAGAAGGCGAAGTTCGCGAGCATCGAGATGGCGCCGGCGATCGTCGCCGCGATCGTCATGGTCAGCGTGTCGCGATTTCTGACATGCGTCAGCTCGTGGCCGATGACGCCGGCAAGCTCCTCGCGGGTCAGTTGGCGCAAGATCCCGGTCGTCGCCGCGACCGCGGCGTTCTTTGGGTCGCGCCCGGTCGCGAACGCGTTCGGCTGCGGGTTGTCCATGATGTAGACCTTGGGCATCGGCAGGCCGGCGCGGCGGGAGAGCTCGCGCACGATCTCGTAGAGCTCCGGCGCCGAGCGTTCGTCGACCTCGCGCGCCTGATGCATCCGCAGCACCAGCTTGTCGGCGTTCCAATAGCTGAAGAGGTTCATTCCGGCGGCGACAAGAAACGCGATGAACGCGCCGCCCGAGCCGCCGATCAGGTAGCCGACGCCCATGAAGAGCGCCGTCAAACCCGCCAGCAGCATTCCGGTCTTAACGATGTTCATCGCGCGTCACCTCGTCCCGCCCGCGGCCCGTTTCGTCTCCGGCGCGGACGCATCTATATGATGGGAAGCAAACGGGCCGGGTTCAATCGGGATGTCGAAGCCGCCGCAGGAAGAAAACGAGGCAAAACGCGCGCGTCTCAAGGCCGCCGGCGAGCGCGCACGGGCGGAGGCCGAAGCGCTGCGCAAGGCGAGCGCCACCACCAATCGCCCGAAGGAGATCGGCGGGGCCGAGGGCCCCGAGCCGACGCGCTACGGCGACTGGGAGAAGAAGGGGATCGCAAGCGATTTCTGAGCGGGGCGCGGTCGCCCTATTTCGCGCAGTCGTGCGTGATCCGCTGCTTGAGCACCGCGTGGTTGTCGAGCGAGACCTCGTCGAAGCGCTGGCGCTGCGAGCTCGGATTATTGGCGGCAAGGACATATTGCTTGCGGGCGGCCGGGGCGGCGTCCATCACGTCCTGCGCGCAGGTCACGAAGGCGCGAAACTCCGATGCGCTGAGCGCGCCCAGATAGTCGTTTCCGGGTCGCACGCTTTCCAGGATACGGGCGACGGCGTCACGGAACTCGCGGTTGACCGAGGCGGTGCTCGCGGCCTGGCCGGCCGTCGTGCTGATCGCAAGAGCGATGGCTCCCGCGAGGATTCTCATCTTGAGCATCTTTACTCCGTGTCCCTAGCACTGGCGGAGTGCGAACCCCGTGTCCGCCCCAGACGCGGGCTCGATGGCTCCGAATCTCCAACAGAAACCAGTCCGCAGGCGCGCTGTCAAAGGCAAAGTCCCGGCGGTGCTTTGTGCAGTGCGGCGACCTGGAAATCTCTCGACCGATGCGCTCCTATTGTGGCAAGCGTCGGTCAACTTTTCGAGGATATCGCCGTGCTTGCGACCAGGGATATTGCTCAGATCGACGGCGACGCAATCCGCGCGGCGGAGGCGCTGATCCGTCCGCATATCCGGCGGACGCCGATCTTCGAGGCAAGGGGAAGCGATTTCGGGCTCGGCGTCGAACGCCTTGTCTTCAAGCTCGAGCTTCTCCAGCATGCCGGCTCGTTCAAGCCGCGCGGCGCCTTCACCAATCTCCTGTCGCGCAAGGTGCCCGCGGCGGGGGTCGTCGCGGCGTCGGGCGGCAATCACGGCGCGGCGGTCGCCTATGCCGCGATGCGGCTCGGCCATAAGGCAACGATTTTCGTGCCGAGCGTCGCGTCGCCGGCGAAGCTCGAACGCATCCGCGCCTATGGCGCCGATCTCGTCGTCGGTGGAGAGCGCTATGCCGATTCGCTCGCCGCAAGCGAGGAATTGTCGGCAAAGACAGGCGCGCTACAGATCCACGCCTACGACCAGCCCGAGACGATCGTCGGGCAAGGCACGCTCGGGCTTGAGATCGAGGAGGATGCGCCGCGCCTCGACACGCTTCTTGTCGCTGTCGGCGGCGGCGGGCTGATCGGCGGCATCGTCACCTGGTACGCGTCGCGCACGAAGGTGGTCGGCATCGAGCCGGAGACGGCGCCGACGCTTCATATGGCGCTTCAAGCCGGCGAGCCGGTCGACGCGCCGGCGGGCGGCATCGCCGCCGACTCGCTGGCGCCGAAGCGAGTCGGGCAGCTCATGTTCCCGATCGCGCAAGCACATGTCGATCATGTGGCGCTCGTCGAAGATTCCGCCATCGCGGAAGCGCAGCGCGTGCTCTGGGACAAGCTCCGCCTGGTGACCGAGCCGGGCGGCGCCGCGGCCTTCGCCGCGCTTCTTTCCGGCCGCTACAAGCCGGCGCCCGGCGAGCGCGTCGGGGTCATCCTCTGCGGCGGCAACACCAGCGCCGTCGACTTCACGAGGTAGGCTCGGAAATCTCCGCCAGCACCACGCGTCCGCGCGGCGAGAGCCGAGAGCCGACCTCCAAAGGCTCGGTCAGGCCGAGCTCCTTCAGCTTCTTGACGTCACGCTTGAAGATCATCGGGTCGCGGCCGATGCTTGTCGCGAGGTCGGGCTCGCGGCGCGCCGGATATTTGTCGATCAGGCGCAGGATCTTGCGGGTCCAGGCGCCGTTCGGGCTTGCCTGATCGAGACGGTTCAGCGCGGCGATGACGCTCTTCATCTCCTTCTTGGTGAGCTTCGCCTCCTTGCGCAGCGCCTCCAGCGGATCGGCGCCGATGCGGCGGAAAGCGATCCGGTAGAGGTCGCCTTCGCTCTCGCTCAGCTCGTCGACCAGCGCGGCGCGCGACTTGTAGCCGGCGTCCTTCGCGTCCTTCTCCCTGATCGCCTTCGCCGTGATCTTCTCGACCGCTCCGATCGCAAGCAGGCCAGCGCCGGTTCGAAGCGCGCTTCCGGGCTTCACCTCCAGCGTCGACCAGCGGCGGAAGGCGAGCGTCACGCGCCCGGCCGCGATCTGTTCGAGGGTCTCACGCTTGAAGAGCACGGTCGTCGACGCTCCCCTGGTCTTAAGCCGACCGGTTCTGACGGTTGTCGATCAGGCTGTCGACGACCGTCGGGTCGGCAAGTGTTGAGGTGTCGCCGAGGTTGGAGAAATCGTCCTCGGCGATCTTCCGCAGGATGCGGCGCATGATCTTGCCCGAGCGCGTCTTCGGCAGGCCGGGCGCGAACTGGATCAGATCGGGGGAGGCGATCGGGCCGATCTCGGTCCTGACCCAGTCGCGAAGCTCCTTGCGGAGCACCTCCGTCGGCTCTTCCCCCGCCATCAAGGTCACGTAGCAATAGATGCCCTGACCCTTGATGTCGTGCGGATAGCCGACGACGGCGGCCTCGGAGACTTTCGGGTGCGCCACCAGCGCGGATTCGACCTCGGCCGTCCCCATGCGGTGGCCGGAGACGTTCAACACGTCGTCGACGCGGCCGGTGATCCAGTAATAACCGTCGGCGTCGCGGCGGCAGCCGTCGCCGGTGAAATACATGCCCTTGAAGTGCGCGAAATAGGTGTCGATGAAGCGCTGATGGTCGCCATAGACCGTGCGCATCTGGCCGGGCCAGGAATCGAGGATCACGAGATTGCCGTCGCCGACTCCTTCGATGAGCTTGCCGTCATTGTCGACGAGGGCCGGCCTGATGCCGAAGAAGGGGAGCGTGGCGGAGCCGGGCTTTTGCGCAATCGCGCCGGGCAGCGGCGTGATCAGGATGCCGCCGGTCTCCGTCTGCCACCAGGTGTCGACGATCGGGCAGCGGCCGTCGCCGACGACGCGCCAGTACCATTCCCAGGCTTCCGGATTGATCGGCTCGCCGACCGTGCCGAGAAGCTTCAGCGACTTCCGCGAGGTCTTCTTCACGTGCTCCTCGCCGGCGCCCATCAGCGCGCGGATCGCCGTCGGCGCGGTGTAGAAGATGTTGACGCCGTGCTTGTCGACCACGTCCCAGAAGCGCGAGACGGTCGGGTAGTTCGGCACGCCCTCGAACATCAGCGTCGTGGCGCCGTTCGCGAGCGGTCCGTAGACGATGTAGGAATGCCCGGTCACCCAGCCGACGTCGGCGGTGCACCAGTAGATGTCTCCGTCGTGGTAGTCGAAGACGAAGCGATGCGTCGTCGCCACATAGACGAGATAGCCGCCCGTCGTATGGAGAACGCCCTTCGGCTTGCCGGTCGAGCCGGACGTATAGAGGATGAAGAGCGGATCCTCGGCATTCATCTCCACCGGCGGACAATCGGCGGAGACCTTCGCGATCTCCTCGTGGTACCAGAGGTCGCGGCCGGCCTTCATGTCGATCTTGCCGCCGGTGCGACGAACGACGAGGACGTTGCGCACGGACGCGCCGTCCTTCTCGGCGCGGACGATCGCCTTGTCGGTGTTGGCTTTGAGCGGAATCGGCTTGCCGCCGCGCAGGCCCTCGTCGGCGGTGACGACGAAATCGGAACGGCAATCCTCGATGCGGTTGGCGAGCGAGTCGGGCGAGAAGCCGCCGAAGACGACGGAATGGACGGCGCCGATCCTGGCGCAGGCGAGCATCGCGTAGGCCGTCTCCGGTATCATCGGCATGTAGATCGTGACGCGGTCGCCCTTCTTGACGCCGCGCGCCTTCATGACGTTGGCGAGCCGGCAGACGTGTCCGTGCAATTCGCGGTAGGTGATCTTCTTGTCTTCCGCCGGATTGTCGCCCTCCCAGAGGATGGCGACCTGGTCGGCGCGGTCCTTGAGATGCCGGTCGATGCAATTGGCGGAGATATTGAGGGCGCCGTCCTCGAACCATTTGATCGAGATGTTCGGGTACTCGTAGGTTGTGTTCTTGACCTTGGTGAAGGGCTTCAGCCAGTCGACCCGCTTTGCCTGCTCGGCCCAGAATCCACCGGGGTCTTCTACGCTTTGGCGGTACATCGAACGATAGTTCTCCGCGTCGATATAGGCGCGCCCGGCCCACTCCTTGGAGACGGGGTGGATCTTCACTTCCGACATTCCTTTCCTCCCAAGGCGCTATGGCGCGGGGCGGGCCCGCCTTCTTGACACTATTATGCTGGCCAAGACCTGCCGCGTCCATCGACAGGTTAACGGACCGTCTAGGGGGAAAAGTATTTGTAAATCATACGTTTAGTCAATGGGCTCGGTCGCCGGCGTCCGAACTCATGCAGGTGCCCGGGGGCGGCGGATCAGGCGCCGAAGGCGCCGATGATCGCACCGATCACGATCAGCACGATCAGCCAGTGGCCGCCGTCAATCACGCTCAGCATGACCTTCTTCATGCCGAACATGTTGTTGACGGCGATCGTCGTGGCGACGAAGCCGACCCAGACGAAAGCCGCGGAAATGACGCCGTTCCAGAACGTCACCTGGCCTGGGCCAAGGTGGCCGAGGAGCCCGGCGAGCACCCAGGCCATGATGAGCTGCGCCACGAAAGCGAGCACGAAGGGAAGCCACTTGGCGGACCCCGGCTTTCCTTCCATCTCGCGCCGGAAATCGTCCTTTGTCTTGCCCTGCGCGGCCATCCATTGCGCCGAGAGCGTGGTGTAGTAGGCCGCGCCGACCAGCCAGCCGGCGACCGCGGCTGCAAGCACGGCGAGGTAGTTGAGACCCGCGAATGTCATGGTTTCCCCCTCGAACAGATGATTCAGGCCGTCGAGAGTAGCACGCAGTTCCGGTGCCCGGCCCCACGGGCAAGAATCGGGTGGGCGCGGCGCGTCTCCAATCGTACGTCTCGGCCTTCTTCTACTTGAAGGGCCGGACCATGAACCTTCGCTTTGTCGCACTTCCGACGGACGATGTAGCGGCGCTCCAGACGGGCCGGCCCGACGCCAACGGCCAAGTGCCGGAGCGCCACGTCTCCGACGGCGACGGCATGCCCTGCCGGCATTGCCTCAAGAACATCGACGCGGGCGAACCCTATCTGATCCTCGCCTATCGCCCGTTTCCGAAGCCGCAGCCCTATGCCGAGCTCGGACCGATCTTTCTGCACGCGGAGGCATGCCCCCGCTTCGACACGAGCGACACGAATCCGTCGATCCTCACGACGAACGAGCGCTATCTGATCCGCGGCTACGGCGGCGACGATCGCATCGTCTACGGCAGCGGCAAGGTGGTTCCGCGCGGCGCGCTGGCTGAGGAGGCGGAGTCGACGCTGCAGGATGCTCGGATCGCCTACGTGCACGTCCGCTCGGCGACGAACAATTGCTACCAGTGCCGGGTCGAACGGCGCTGAAGGGGCGTACCGCCGTCGGCTTGGTCACGGCTTGAGTCGCCAGACGCCGGTCTTCTTGATCTCCGAATCTTCAAGCGCGCGCGTCACCGGGACTTCATAGTGCGCGAGTGGCGCGAAGCGCTCTTTCGGGAAGTAGGAACGGTTCGGATCGCCGACGATGATAGCCGCGCCGCGCCGCGCGAGAGCGGTGAACCAGGGCAGAATGCGGTCGGCCATCGGCTTCTCGTAGAACACGTCACCCGCGAGCACGATGTCCCAGCTGCGATCCTCACCGATCAGGTCGTCATCCGTCACCGCGAAGGCGACGCAATTCTCCGCCGCGTTCGCCGAGATCGCGGCCTGTGCGATCGCGTCGATCTCGCTTGCAAGCGCCGACGTTGCGCCGGCCTTCATCGCGGCGATCGCGACGAGGCCGGAGCCGGAGGCGAAGTCGAGCACGCTTCGCCCGGCGACGATCTCGGGGTTGTCGAGCAGGTAGCGGGCGAGCGCCTGGCCACCGGCCCAGGCGAAAGCCCAATAGGGCGGTGGGATGCCGGCTTCGGCGAGCGCCTCTTCGGTCTTCTCCCAAAGTGGCAGCGCTTCGTGCGCAAGGCGGAGCCGGATCTCCGGCACGAGCGGCGGGGAGAGGAGCGCAGTGTTGGCGAGAACGAAGGCGGCGGCGTCCATCCCGCCTTATGGCGGCTCGCCGGGCAAAAACAAAGGAAGCGGCCGCGTGCAGCGGCCGCCCCCCGGAATTCGGGTGTCGCGCTTAGCTTTGCGGCGTCACCGCGGTGGCGGTCATCGTCCCGCCCGCGCCTTGGTCATAGGTGATCGTGACGTCCTGGCCGACCTGCAGCGACGCGGCGTCGAAATCCGCCGGCAGCTGATAGGTCTTGCCGTCGGCGAGCGTCACGGTGCCGGCGGCGACGTCGATGCTCTGGATCGAGCCGCTTGCCTCCGCCGCATACCCTGCGATCGTGGAACCGGCCAGCATCGCGGCTGCACCCGCTGCAATGATCAATTTGCGCATTTCCTGTCTTCCTCTTTTGAAGCGCCGTCATGGAACAAGCGTCCACGACGGCGACGCCCCGCGCCGCGTGTTCAACACACGTTTGTGGCGCTGGTTCCGCCGAAAAAGGGCGCTTCGAAAAGACCTTTGAATCGCCACCTTCCCGACGCGACAGCGCGGCGGAACTGCGAATTTACGGGGTCGGAAAAGTCCGTCGGCTAATTTTCCGGAAGGCTGCCGGAGACGACGAACGCCGACGCCCAATCGCCGGAGAGATTGACGAGCGCGCCGAAGACGCGCGTGTCGTGGCCGCCATCGTCGGCCGACGCGTAGAGGCGTTCGCGCAGAATCACGTGAAGCTCCGCGAATTGCCCACAGGAGCGCGCGCTCGAAAGATCCGCATAGGCGGAACGCGCCTCGTCGATGCTCGATGTGCGGGCACGCGCCAGCTGCTCGGCGATGGGCGCAGAGACGCACAGGACCCAGTTGTGGACGACCATCTCGGTGTCGAGCGCGTAGCCGATCGCGGCTGGAGCCGCGACGACGTCGGGCGCTATCGGCGCGACGGCGACCTCATCGGGCGCCGCCGCCCATGCGCTGGACGCGAGAATGCAGCATGCGGCGACGGCCGCCAGGCGAAATCCGTTCGGCACGATGATCATAGCAGCCCTTCCTCGTCAGAGCGCGAGCGGACGGCGGTCCGAACGGACCGCCGCCTGCCAGCAATCGACGCGGCGCTTCGCGATTTCACGCGAAGACCTGTCCAACCCCCTGCGGCGCAATGCGCCTGCACATGAATTGACCGCGACCGATCGATATGCGCAACCCGAAGCGTCGCCGCAGGCAACGATTGCGTCTCAAGTGTTGCCGCGAGGCGCGCTTAGCCGGCGAGGCTAACAAGCGATGCTCAGCCCCACGGTCCGCGCCGGTGCTCGATGTGGAAGGGCTTCGTATAGGGTTTCTCCAGGATCGGCACCCATCGCCGCTTGAAGATCATGATCAGCGCGAGCCCGGTGATGAAGCCGCCGATATGCGCCCAGAAGGCGACGCCGGCCTCGCCGCTCGCGGGCACCGCCGCGCTCACGAGCTGCATCAGGAACCAGAAGCCGAGGACAATCCAGGCCGGGATATGGGCGATGGTGATGAAGAAGCCGAGGAAGATCAGCACGCGCACCGTCGCGCCCGGATGCAGCAGGATATAGGCGCCGAGCACGCCGGAGATCGCTCCGCTCGCGCCGATCATCGGCGCTTCCGAGGAAGGATCGGCGAAGCCTTGCGTGAGCGCCGCCGCCGTCCCGCAGAGCAGATAGAAGACGGCATAGCGGGCGTGCCCCATCGAATCCTCGATGTTGTCGCCGAAGATCCAGAGGTAGAGCATGTTCCCGCCGATGTGCAGGAAGCCGCCATGCAGGAACATCGAGGTGAGGATCGTGGCCCAGGCCGGCACGACGATGAGTTCGGCCGGCAGTTCGCCGCGGCCGAAAAGGCGCGCCGGGATCATCCCGAGGCTCATGACCGCGCGGTCGTCGCCGTCGGTCCCGAGCGTCAGCTGCCAGAGGAAGACGACGACGCAGATCGCGATGATGGAATAGTTGACGTAAGGCGCAACATGCCGCCGCGGGTTGTCGTCGGAGAGCGGGAACATGCGTTTGCCTTCAGCGGAATTTCGCCGCGTCGAGCCCGCCCATCTTCAAGACGAGCGCCCATTCGGGGTCGCTCACCGGCTGGACCGAAAGCCGTGAGTTCTTGACGAGCACCATCTCCTTAAGCTTCGGCTCGGCCTTGATCGCAGCGAGCGTCACGGGCTTCAGCACGTCGGCGACGGCTTTCAGATCGACGCAGTCCCAGCTCGCGTCTTTCGATTCTGGATGCGCCTCGGCAATGACCTCGACGATGCCGACGACGGCCTTCTCCGCGCCGGAATGATAGAAGAAGCCGCGCTCGCCCTTCTTCATCTTGCGCATGTTCGAGCGCGCCTGGAAGTTCCGCACGCCGTCCCATTCCTGGCCGGTGGCGCCCTTCTTCTTCTGCATCTCCCAGGACCAGCTTTCCGGTTCCGACTTGAAGAGCCAGTGCGCCATTCTTCCTCCTCCTTGCCGTCGTGGTGGTGCCTCCCGGCCATATCCCAGCTTTCGGCTCCCGCCTAGAATAGGCGAAATTCACTCCGATCAGGATAGGGCAATCGATGAGCGAGGCGGCCGCGGCGTTCAACGACGGGAAGGCCTATGAACGGCAGATGGGACGCTGGAGCCGCCTTGCCGGCGTGGCCTTCCTCGAATGGCTCGCCGCGCCGAAGGATCTCTCCTGGCTCGATGTCGGTTGCGGAAACGGTGCCTTCACGGAAGAGCTGATCGCGCGCGCCCTGCCGAAGTCCGTCATGGCGATCGACCCCGCGGAAGGCCAGCTTGCCTATGCGCGCCAGCGGGAGGGCACACGAATGGCGGAATTTCGTCGCGGCGACGCTCAGGCGCTGCCGTTCCAACAAGATAGCTTCGACGCCGCCGTCATGGCGCTGGTGATCTCGTTCGTGCCGGCCCCCCAGAAGGCAGTCGATGAGATGGCGCGCGTGGTGCGGCCGGGAGGATTGGTGTCCGCCTATGTGTGGGACATCCTCGGCGGGGGCGTTCCTCTGCGGCCGCTCTACGCGGCCTTCGCTTCGCTCGGCTTCGGCGAGCCGGTCCGCCCGTCCGTCGCCGCGTCAAAGCTCGAGACCATGCGGGAGCTTTGGGAGAACGCCGGCCTCAGGCAGGTCGCGACGCACGCGATCACGGTCCCCGTCCGCTTTGACGATTTCGACGACTTCTGGGATTCGAATACGGTGCCGATCGGCCCGCAGGGCAAGCTGCTCAAAGCGATGTCTGCGGGGGATCTTGACACGCTGCGACGGCATCTTCGTGAGTCCCTGCCGATCGGTGCGGACGGCCGCATTGCCTACGAGGCGCGCGCCAATGCCATAAAGGGAAGGGTGGCGTGAAAGGCTTCAGTCCGTCTCGGCCTTGAGCCGGCGGCTGACAAGGCCGTCGATCGCGGCGTCGATGCCGATCGCGCCGTCGATGACGGTCGCGACCGCGGCGATGATCGGCGCGTCGACGCCGTGGCGTGCCGCAAGCTCCACTGCGACGTGCGCGGTATGCGCGCCCTCCACAAGCGGCATTCCCGCCACGAGCAGATCGGATGCGTGGCGGCCTTCGCCAAGCGCCATGCCGAAGGCGAGGTTGCGCGAATGCCGGCTCGTCGCCGTCAGCACGAGGTCGCCGAGGCCGGAGAGACCCATGAACGTCTCACGCCGCGCTCCGAGCGCGGTGCCGAGCCGCATCATCTCGGCGAGGCTGCGGGCGATCAGCGCGGCGCGCGCGCTTTCGCCGAGCGCGCGCCCCGCGACGATGCCGGCGGCGATGGCGAAGACATTCTTCAGCGCGCCGCCAAGCTCGACGCCGGCAAGGTCGTCGCTCGCGTAGGGGCGGAAGCGCTCGCCCGCGAGCGCGGTGCAAAGCCGGTGCGCGAGCTTTAGATCGTCGGCCGCGATCGTGACCGCGGTCGGCAGGCCGTTCGCGATCTCCTCGGCGAAGCCCGGGCCCGAGAGCGCGGCGGGCAGCGCGTCAGGCATCAACTCTGCGATGATCTCGTTCTGCAGGAGGCCGGTCTCGCGCTCGATCCCCTTGGCGCAGGCAAGGATCGGTGCATCGGCCGGGATGTTCGGCTTCAGCGAGGCGAGCACGCTCCGCGTCGCTTGCGAGGGCACGACGAGAAGAACGAGCCCGGCTTCGCGAAACGCCTTCGGTTCAGCGGTGACGGTGATCTCGGGCGGCAGGGTTGCGCTCGGGAGGTAGTGCGTGTTCTCGCGGCTATGCCCGATCTCGTCGGCGAGAGCGGGGTCGCGTGCGAAGAGCGTCACGTCGCGCCCGGCTCTGAGAGCGACGAGCGCGAGCGAAGTGCCGAAGGCGCCGGCTCCGGCGACGAGCACGCGGCCGGTGATGGTCTCGCTCACGCCTTGGCCCCCTTCGCACCGGCGCCGACCATCGGCGTTGCGGCCTCGTCGAGCGGCCAGCGCGCGCGCGCGCCGAGGTTGGGGTCGGGCGGAAGCCCGGCCGCGAGGCGCTCCGCGCCCGCCCATGCGATCATCGCGGCGTTGTCGGTGCAGAGCCTTTGCGGCGGCGCGACGAAGCGGACGCCGGTATTTTCGCAAAGCGTCGTCAGGCGGGCGCGAATGCTCTCATTCGCGGCGACGCCGCCGGCGACGACGAGCGCCGTCGGCGCGCTCCCGACGGCGTCGAGGAAGCGATCGATCGCCGCGCGCGTGCGGTCCTCGACCACGTCGACCGCCGCCGCCTGGAAGGAAGCGGCAAGGTCGGAGACGTCCTTGTCGGAAAGTGGTGCCGTGCGTTCCGCTTCGATGCGGAGCGCCGTCTTCAGGCCGGAGAAGGAGAAGTCGCAACCCGGCGCGCCTTTCATGGGACGCGGCAGGGCAAACCGCGTTGGATCGCCAGAGTGCGCCGCATTCTCGACGTTCGGTCCGCCGGGATAAGGGAGGCCGAGAAGCTTCGCCGTCTTGTCGAAGGCTTCGCCGAGCGCGTCGTCGACCGTCGTGCCGAGCCGGCGATAGCGGCCGACGCCTTCCACCGCGACAAGCTGCGTGTGGCCGCCGGAGACGAGGAGGAGGAGATAGGGGAAGGGGACGGCGTCGGTGAGCGTCGCGGTCAGCGCGTGGCCTTCGAGGTGATTGAGCGGCAGGAGCGGGAGGCCGCGCGCCGCGGCAATCGCCCGCGCCGTCATCACGCCGACGAGGAGCCCGCCTATCAGCCCGGGGCCGGCGGTGACGGCGATGCCGTCAAGGTCGTCGAAGCGCCGATCCGCATCCTGCAACGCCGCGCGGACGACGTCGTCGAGCGCCTCGACGTGGGCGCGCGCGGCGATCTCGGGAACGACGCCGCCGAACGCGGCATGGGCGTCGATCTGGCTCAAGACGACGTCGGAAAGGATTGTTCCTTTGCCATTGGCCTCGCGGCGCACCACGGCCGCCGCCGTCTCGTCGCAACTCGTCTCGATGCCAAGCAGCGTGAAAGCGCGCGCGGGAGGTGGCGTCATTGAAGTCCGCCGGGCCAGGGGCTAGGGCTCGCATGCGAGCCGCTCGGGGCTCTAACATCCGGGGTTCGAATGGCGCAATCCGCGACGACCGGCGGCAAGCGGCGAGGGCGAGCGCGGTGCGGCTGATCGTGACGCGGCCGGAGCCCGACGACATGCGTACCGGGCGCGCGCTGATTCGACTCGGCCACGAGGCGATCCTCTCGCCGATGCTCGATATCGTGCTCGACGCGAAGGCGCCGATCCCGGAGCGGGCGTATCAGGCGGTCGCGGTGACGAGCAGCAACGCGGTGCGCGCGCTGGCGGCGCGTGTCGCAAGTCCAATCGCCGTCGGGACGCCGCTCCTCGCCGTCGGCGACCAGACGGCGCTTGAGGCAAAGCGCGCTGGCTTCGCCGCGCGTTCGGCGGGCGGAGCGCTCGACGACCTCGCGGCACTGGTCGAGCGCGAGCTCTCGCCGGCGGCCGGGCCGCTACTCTATGCGACGGGCGAGGAGCGGAGCGGCGACCTCGCCGCGCGGCTTCAAGAACGCGGCTTCGATGTCGAGACGGCGGTCCTCTATCGCGCCGTGGCGCGGAACGAACTCGCCAACGTCGCCAAGGACGCGCTTCGGGCGGGCACCGTCGACGGCGTGCTCTTCTATTCGCAGCGAAGCGGGGCGGCGTTCGTGCTGGCGCTCCGCGCCGCCCATCTTGCCCCGCTCTCCGCCGGCGTCACATGCTATTGCCTGTCGGCGGCGACGGCCGAGCCGCTGTCGGGCGTCGTGACGGGAAAGCTGCTTATCGCCGACCGCCCCGACCAGCTTGCGCTCTTTTCACTCGTGGAGGGCGAAGCGGCCGCGCGTAAGGATGCGGGCGATGCGAGCTAGCAGCGGCATTTGCGCCGTAGTCTCCGGGCGGGGCGATTTAACCTCCGTTCGCACCTATGCTCTATTGGACGGGGCGGAACCGATCGTCGAACGCCGGCTTGAGGATGGCCGGTCTCTGCGGAGACGAAATTGGTGAAAGATACCACCGACAAGGGCGAACGCGCCGGGCCGCAGAAGGCGCGGCGGAAGCCGCTCACCATCGATCTGCCGGCCGAGGAGGTCGAGCGGAAGACGGCGGAGGCAAGCGCGCCCGCCGCAGCGGCGGAAGCGTCCGCGAGCGCGAGCGCGAGCGCCGACACGTCAGCGGCGTCGGACGCGCCTGCGGCGTCTCCGCAGGAGCCTGCGGCGGAGCCAAAGCCCAGCCAGGACGAGCCCGTGAAGCGCGAGGCGGCGGCCGGTGCCGCACGGGCCGCGCCGGCGGAAGCGCACAAGGAGCCCGACCGGGCGCGCGGTGCCGCGCGGGCGGAGCCGCCTAAGGACGGCGACCCGTCGATCGCCTTCGTGCCGCTCCTCGTCGCCGCCGTGATGGGCGGCGTGCTGGTCGCGCTCGTCGTCGTGCTTTTGGCGCGCAGCGGCTTCTTCCTCCCGCCGCCCGACACCGCAATCACTGATCTCCAAGCGGAGACGGCGACGCTCAAGGGCCAGATTACCACGCTCAAGGACGATCTCGCCAAGCAGACTGGCGTGGAAGATCAGGTCGCGCCGCTTCGCGACGAGATCGCAGCGCTCAAGCAAAGCGCGGCTGCGCTGCAGGACCGCGAACCGGTGCCGGCCTCCGACTCGGCGGCGGTCGCCGACATGCAGAGCCGCCTCGCCACGCTTGCCGATGACGTCGCGTCGCTGAAATCCACCGCGCCGGGCGACTCCTCCGCGATCGCCGGCGACGTCGCGTCGCTTAGGCAGGAGGTCGAAGCGCTTTCGGCGAAACTTGATGGCGTGCCGGGCGAGGACCGCATCGCCACGCTCGAAGCAAAGATCGATGCCGCGAGCGCCAGGAACGACGCCGCCGCGGCGCTTGCGCCCGCTGTCGCTGCCGACGCGCTCGCCGCGGCGCTCGCCGCCGGCCGTCCATTCACGAGCGAGCTTGCGGCGCTTCGCACCCTTGGCGTCGACGCTTCGACGCTCGATGCGCTGGCTCCGCACGCCGAGTCCGGGTTGCCGACGCTTGCAAGCCTGCGCGCGGCGTTCGAGACGGCGATCGCCTCGGTCGATCTCACGACGCCGATTCCCGAAGGAACGGGCGTGATGGACCGCCTGGTCAGAAGCGCGCGCGGTCTCGTCGACGTGCGCCCGGCGCATCCGACCGAGGGCGCCGATCCGGCTGCGGTGGTGACGCGCATCCGCGCCGCTCTTGACGCCGACGATCTTAAGACTGCGCTCGCCGAATGGACCACGCTTCCGGACGGCGCAAAGTCGGCGACCGCGGACTTCCAGCGCGACGCCGCGGCGCGCCAGAGCGCGGAGGACCTGGTAGCGAAGCTCAGGGCCGAGGCCCTCTCGCGGCTCCAGGCCGGACGGTAGCGGATGCTCCGGTTCCTCGCCCTCGTCGCGCTTCTCTTTGCCGTCGCGCTTGGGATCCGTGCGCTGAGCGGCACGTCGGGCGAGCTGGCGCTGACGCTCGGCGACACCGTCTACGCCGTCAATCTTTCGACCGCCGTCATCGGCGCGATCGTCTTCGTGCTGGTCACGATGGGCCTGATCTGGTTCGTGCGCGCGCTCTTGAGCGCGCCGTGGCGGCTCGCACGCGGGTTCCACCGCCGCAACCACGAGCGCGCGCGGGAGGCGATCGCGCACGGCCTTGTGGCGATCGCGGCGGGGGATGTCCGCGCCGCGGAGCGCGCCATGCTCGAAGCGACGCGACGCGCGCCCGACCAGCCGCTGGCGCTCCTCCTGAAGGCGCAGACCGCGCAGCTCAAGGGCGATCGCGACGGCGCGCGGCACGTGTTCCACAAGATGACCGAAAATCCGCTGACGCGGATCGCCGGACTCCGCGGCCTCCACATCGAGGCGGAGCGAGAAGGCCAGGCGGAGGCGGCGCACCAGATCGCCGCGCAGGCGCGTGGCGAAGCTCCGGCCGCGCCCTGGGCGGCGCGGGCGTTGATGCGGCATCAGACCGCCGCGGCCGATTGGGACGGCGCGCTCGCGACGCTTGCCGGCGCGACTGACGCGCGCATCCTCGACCGTCGCACGGCGCGGCGGCAACGCGCCGTGATCCTGACCGCCAAGGCGCTCGCCAAGGAAGAATCGGAGCCGGATGCGGCGCGCGCCGCGGCGCTCGAGGCGCACGACCTCGCATCGGATTTCGTGCCGGCCGCCGTCGTGGCGGGACGCCTGCTCGCGCGGCAGGGCGACGTGCGACGCGCGACGCGCGTGCTCGAGACGACGTGGAAGGCGGCGCCGCATCCGGACGTCGCCGACGCCTATCTGCATGTCCGCACCGGCGATGCGGCCGGCGACCGCCTGAAGCGGGCGGAGACGCTCTACCGAATCCGTCCGCACGCCGACGAAAGCCGCCAGGCCGTTGCCCGCGCGGCGATCGACGCGCGCGATTTCACCCGTGCGCGCGAGGCGTTGGCACCGCTTATCGCCGAGCGGCCGACGCGGAACGCGCTGATCCTGATGGCGGAGCTCGAAGAGGCGGAAACCGGCGACCGCGGGCGTGCCCGCGAATGGCTTGCGCGCGCCGTGCGCGCGCCGCGCGATCCGGCATGGACAGCCGACGGGGTCGTCCTCGAAGAGTGGGCGCCGGTGTCGCCCGTGACCGGCAGGCTCGATGCCGTTGCGTGGAAGGTTCCGGTCGCCGAGCTCGAAGGGCCGCGGCTCGATATTGAAAAGAGCGAGCTCGCGCCGTCGCCGCCGCCGCCGCAGCCGGTGCGTCCTGTGGCTCTCGCCGAAGCGCCGCCGCCGCGCCCGGCGCCTCCGAGCGGTGTCACGGAGACCCGCCCGCGCACCGCAGCCAGACCTGCCGCGCGGACGCCGGTTGCGCCGCCGGCGGCCGTGCAGCCGATCGCCGGCAAAGCCGAGAAGACCGACCGGACGGTGCGCCCGATCCTGGCCGAGCCGCCGCGTCCCGACGATCCGGGCGTCGGCGAGGACGACGAAGACGAGGCCGACCGCTCATTGCCGGCGTTTCTACGAAGCGGTTAGCGCGCCAGCCTTGCCGGGCC
Organism: uncultured Alphaproteobacteria bacterium; assembly: GCA_963739005.1. Classification (GTDB taxonomy): domain Bacteria; phylum Pseudomonadota; class Alphaproteobacteria; order Rhizobiales; family Afifellaceae; genus DASWJZ01. Next base: position 547,721 of record CAVTYQ010000008.1, read on the forward strand.
CGGGATCCGATAGTAAGGAGCAGCCCGAAGCCGCATTAGCTCAGTTGGTAGAGCATCGCATTCGTAATGCGAGGGTCGCTGGTTCGAGTCCGGCATGCGGCACCAGTAACTTTGTGTCAGCCGCGCGTAGGTGGACGATCAAGCGAATCCGAAGAGCCGTTTCGGCGTCTCCCACATCAGCTTCTGCTGATTCGTCTCGGCCGGCAGCCAGCGCACGACGCAGGCGAACTCCGGGCCGTGATCCATGCGCGCATCGTGGCGCACGAACGGCCAGCCCGAGCCCCACACGCAGCGATCCAGGGTGAAAGCCCTGATGGCGGCGGCGATGAAGGGATCGACGTCACGATCTTCGCAGTCCGGTTTCATAGGCTCCGGGGGAGATGAGCGCCTATGCAAAGCGCGAAAAACCGATAAAGGCTAAATGGGCCCGTGAAAAGGGGAGGTGAAAAGGGGAGGGGCATGTACCGCTGCGCGATCCTGGACGATTACCAGAACGCCGCCTCGAAGCTGGCCCCTTGGGAGAGGCTCGCGGGACAGGTCGAAGTCGAAGCCTTCTCCGACCATCTCGCCGACGCGGAAGCGGTCGCCCGGCGCCTCGCCGACTTCGACATCGTCGTCGCCATGCGCGAGCGCACGCCCTTCGGCCGGGCGCTGATCGAGCGCCTGCCGAAGCTCAAGCTTCTCATCACCACCGGCGCGCGCAACGCATCGTTCGATCTCAAGGCGGCGAAGGCGGCGAATGTCGTCGTCTGCGGCACCGGATCGATCGGCTTGTCCGCGGCGGAACTCGCCTTCGCGCTCCTCATGGCGCTGGCGCGCAATCTTCCGGACGAGACGCGCGCCGTGCGCTCGAACGGATGGCAGGTCTCGCTCGGCGTCGAGCTTGCCGGCGCCAAGCTTGGGCTTGTCGGCCTCGGGCGTCTCGGATCGCGCGTCGCGACGATCGCCAAGGCCTTCGCGATGAATGTCGCGGCATGGAGTTCCCAACCTGACCGAGGAGCGAAGCCGGGCAGCCGGCGTCGAACACGCCGCAAGCCTCGACGCACTGCTTCGCGACAGCGACTTCGTTTCGATCCACATCGTGCTTGGCCCGACGACAGGCGGTCTGATCGGCGCGCGCGAGCTTTCGCTCATGAAGCCGACGGCACGGCTGATCAACACCTCGCGCGGCCCGATCGTCGACGAAGGCGCGCTTGTCGCCGCGCTCACGGAGCGGCGCATCGCGGCAGCGGCGCTCGACGTCTTCGACGTGGAGCCTCTGCCGCCCGATCATCCCTTCCGCTCGCTCGACAACGTGCTGGCGACGCCGCACATCGGCTACGTGACCGAAGGCAACTACCGGATCTTCTACGGCGACGCGCTCGAGGACATCGAGGCGTGGCTCGCGGGAACCCCCGTCCGCGTGATCGAAGGCTGAGAAGGTTCCGCGCGAGAATAACGCGCCGGTCAGTGTGATCCCGCCCCGGCCTTTCGTGCTGTCAGATGCTGCATGAGGACCTGCGCCGCCGCGCCGACGTGGCGGTCGCGGTGGCGAAGCAGCACGAAGTCGCGCGGCGGAAGGTCCGGATGAACATGCACCAGAATGCCTCTCCTGACATTGGACGCCCGCATCCGCGGCATTGATCACGAGATTGGGCAGGAAGTATTAGCGTCGGTAAGATCCATTTTTTGTGCGGCCAATCCGTCACGCTCGCTGATTTGAGCTCTATCGCGTGCTGAGCTGTCAGCAATCCTCGCGGCAGCCCGCCGGTCAATGCCCGCATGGCCGCCCGTCCCGGTTAACCTTGACATTCCGAAAACCGCGTGCCGAAGGCTCCGCTGAAGATTTTTAGAAAATTCGCTGCTCGCAGCTTGATCAAAACGTTCGTCGCTTGTTAACTCTCCAGAAACGTTTCGACACCGCGAGCGGCCGCGCTCGCTATACCGGCGCCGGTGCGATGGGAGAGCGCGATGCGCGGTCGAGGGAAGAGGCTCATACCTCCGGTTGTCGTGGTGGCAATGGCGCTCTGTGCTGCTGTTTTTTCGGCGGGGGCGTCGCTTGCGGCGCCTCGGCACGATCAATCGATACTGGTTTTGAGTGGCGTGATTGGGCCGGGCGCTTTCGTCCGCTTCAAGGCCGAGCTCGACCGGAAGCACCCCGACGTGATCCAGGTGGACGGCCCAGGCGGCCGCGTTCTTGAAGCCCTTCTGATCGGCACCGAGATCAGGCGGCGCGGTTTGTCGACCGTCGTACGGAGCGGACGGTCCTGCGCTTCTGCATGCACGATCATCTTCCTGTCTGGGCGCACCAAGACTTTGGGCGCCGGCGCCTCGCTTGGCATGCATGCCGCAGCCAATGGCGGAAGAAGCTCGGACGCCCAGGGAACGACGCTCATGTACGGCTATTTGCAGCGTGTGGGCATGTCGACAGCAATGGCCCGCCAAATGGCGTCTGTCCCGCCGGGTCAGATCCGGTGGCTCACACAACGCGAACAAAGAGCGCTGGGAGTTGCCAGCCGCCATTAAGCCGCGTTGTCCGGAACCTGGTTGAGGCTGCGTCGAAGTCCAAGATTCGGCAGCTTCTCGGGAATGCACGTCGGAATCACGCTTTACCAACGGTCAACCATCCAACACGCCGGTGGGCGGAGGCTAAGGAATAGGTAACGCGCCTAGCGCAAGTGTGGGTGAAATACGCACGAGCTAGGGGCGAGCTAAAAATGCGCAAGACTACAAAGGGCCGACTGTTCGCGATCTTCGCGGCGTCCACCCTCGTTACGTCGCCGGTCATGTCGACTGCGGCGATAGCCGTTTATCAGCCGGCCACTCCGGAACAGACGCAGGCCTACGGACTGGCGGTCAAGGCCGGACCTGACGCGCTCATTGCGTTCATCCACGCCTTTCCGAACAGCCCGCTGATCCCACGGGTCATCAAGGCGCTTGCGAAAGCAATCGGTGTGGAAAACGCCGTGCAAGCCGCGCTCGATGCCGGCGTCGACACGGAAGTGGTCTTCGCGGTTGCCGCTGAGATCGCGCCAAGGTTGTTCACTGCAACCGGCCAGGCTTCCGGCCACGCAAACAGTCATGACACCAGCCACGCCAACGTAAACTCTGAATTAAGGGGCCCCTACTAAGAGATGGTTAGTAAAATGCCATATCGACCGCTCGTTGGGGACAGGCAGTGGAGCATCGATTTCTGCTCTGTGTTGACGCACGTTTTCCGGGGGGTACGTCAACCGCGGTCATAAGCGAGATCGAAACGCTCGCGAGCCGTTTCGACCCCGATCAGATTGGCATTCTTGTTGTCGAGTCGGCGTTCTTCCCTCGGGGCACGCCGACCAATCAGGCATTGGCCTCGGCGCTCGAGGCCTCTCCCTTTCCGATTTACCGGTTCGACGACTTAAGAGGCGCGTTCATCGACTGGTGCCTGGAAGCCGAGGGCAGGCGCCCGCGGGGAGAACCGCCTTGCCGCTTTCTCCACGCCCCCTATCTCGTCGTTCACAATCCATACGTTGCGCCTGCGATCGCCAAGCTCGCCGGAAGGTTATCGGCAGACCTGGCGCTCGTCGTCTGTCACCAGCCCTATCTCGACGCGAGCGGCAACGCATACTATTCAGCTGCCGAAATTGTGACGGCTGTCGGTGCGCTTGCGCCCGAAATGCGCTTCGTTCCGATCGGTCAGATCGTACGGCAGGGATTTGAGCGGCACGGCTGGACGGAGGCGCACCTCGCCGCTTTCAATTGGCCGAACACGTTCGACTTCGCGGAAGCCAGGAGTCCAGAACCTCTCCCGGGGGGCTTGCGGTCAGCAGAATTCCGACCTGCTCGTCATCGGTCGACACAGCCGACCGGAGTGGACGAAATGGCCGGACACGAAGGAAGAGATCAGCCGCATCTATCAATACGGCACCCCGCGCTCTGTACGCTTTCTCGGCTGGGGGCCCTATTGCGATCAGCTCTTCGAGAATGACATCCCGCCGAATTGGCAGGTCATGGCGTTCAACGCCATGGCGCCTTCCGAATTCCTGCGGAGCATCGACGCGTTCGTCTACTACCATCATTCGAATTGGGTGGAAGGCTTCGGACGGACGGCGCTTGAGGCGATCGAGGCCGAAGTGCCAGCAATCCTGGCGCCACACTTTGCCGAGACGTTTGGCGGCGCGGCGCTCTATGCCACGCCCGAGCAAGTGACCCCGTTTCTTCAGAAGCTCGACAGGCGCAGACACGAGCTCCGCGAATGGGCGGCCTTCGCCCGTGAGCTGGCGGAAGAAGCGTTCGGACCACAGCGCATTCTCGACGTCTACGATTGCTTAGCTAGTACCGGAGCCGGTCCAGCGGAGCGGCATCGCGGTTGCCGAGCTTGCGCTGAAGGACCTGCAGCGTCTTGCACGCCTGGGGCTTGAGTTTGGTTTCGATCTGCAAGCGGAGCTTGGACTGACGCATGACGAAGAGGAACCAACCGCCGCCAACAGCATCCCCGGCGGCGAGGACCCTCTCGTGCACACGAACGGCGCCGCCGGCGCGGATTACGCCATCTACATGGACTTCAGATCTGCCCGGTCGGATATCTGGCGCAGCATCGAACTGGCGGAAGCCCTGGCGCAGGCTGGGAACGAGGTCGCGCTTGTGCACGTGGAGACACGGGCGAATGTCGATCTCGCGTTCTGCAATCCGCTTCTCGGTGAGCTCTCGCACAACGTCGCCGTTTACGGCGTGGGATCAAGCCCACGACCCCGCTACCTCGACATCAGAAGGGGGGCGATCGTCGCCGCGCCTCAGCGCCTCTTTGACGATACAGGACGGCCGCTCTTCCAGGAGATCGTGCGGCCGATCGCTCCCGCTGTTGTCGCGCTGGTCGACCGGAATCTGAGCGCCGCCTGGTTCGAGAAAGTGGGCGACTCTCTCACCCTGATGTGCGGCCTGCGCCCCAAATGGGCGCTCGTCGGCCTGCGCGCCGATGAGGTCGAAGGCGCCCCGGCTGAAGCGGTCGAGACTCCCGACCTCTTCGCCTTTGTCGCATCGCGGAATTCGATCGATGGTCGCGAGCTTCTGCGCTACGTGGCGCCGCGCCAGCAAATGCGGTGCGGCCGCATCGGTCTGATGGATCAGACGCAGTGGAGCTTCGGCGAGGCCGGGCCGGCGGAGGATTTCGAAGCGCAGCCGCTCTTCTGCTATGCGTCGCTTTCCGCGCGTCAAATTCCCGAACAGCTCCTGGACAAGCAGGATTTCTACGTCTTCAGGGCGAGCGATATCAGCCTGCAGCGGTTTCTCGAGAAGATCGAGGTCATAACCTATTTCCCGTCGGCCCGGCCGAGCGACCTAATGCTCATTCCGCTGTTGCGCGCAATACAGGCGGGCGTGCTAGCGGTTGTTGACGGAAGCCTGAGGGACCGACTCGGCTCGCTGGCTCTTTATTCGAGCCCGGACGATCTGCGCCAGACGGTGGAAAGGCTTGCGGCGGATCTCCAATCGGTTACGCGCATTGGACTATCGAAAGCCCGCGAGCTCGCTTTGGAGAACCGTGCGGAACGGGCGGTTCAGGCGATCGACGCTCTTGTCCAAACACCTGACGCGTGCGTGGCGCCGCGGCCGTCGAGCGCCCCGCCTCGATCGAATCTGAAGACGTCTCCGCGGGCGGAGGTGCTCTTCATGTCCTCAAACGGCGTGGGTCTTGGTCACCTGACCAGGCTCATGGCCATTGCCCGCCGGCTCACGCACGCAGATCCCGTGTTCCTCACGATGAGCCAGGGATTCCGCGTAGTGGAAGCCGCCGGGTTGCCAGTGAAATATCTCCCGTTTCACGAGCTCTCCGGTTGCAACGTGGAGCACTGGAACGAATGGCTGCAATACGAAATCGAGCAGATTCTGACCAGGAGGCCGCGCGTGCGGACCGTCGTCTTTGACGGAAGCAATCCCTACTCCGGCCTGATCAAGGCCTTCGCCAGCACCGATCTCAGAAAGGTCTGGATCCAGCGCGGGATGTGGAAGAAGGGCCATCTCAGCCTCGAGCACATCCACCGCGGCAAGAATTTCGACGTGATCATCGAGCCCTCCGACATCGCCAATTCGGTCGCATCGGAATCGCTCGAGTTCGGCGGGGTTCGATAAGGTCGTCACCGATCCGATATGGCTCCTTGAAAAGGAGGAGCTGCTTTCTCGAAGCGATGCGCGCACGAGCCTCGGCCTTCCGGAGGACAAGCCGTGCTGCCTCATTCAGCTCGGCTCCGGCACCAACCGAGATGTCGTTTCGCTGTTCGCCGCCATCATCCCGACCTTGAAGCGGCAGGGCATCGTGCCCTGTATCGCTGAGTGGCTGATGGGGAGCGAGGTTCCCCGAATCTGGCCGGGCGTAAACTATCTCCGGCTCTTTCCGATCTCGCGCTATCTGCGGGCGTTTGATTTCTCGATATCGGCGGCCGGCTATAACAGCTTCCATGAGCTGATCGGCTTCGAAGTGCCGAGCATCTTTATCGCAAACAACCATCATATGATGGACGACCAATCGGCCCGCGCAGAATTCGCGATGCTGCACGATGCGGCAATCTGGGTGGAGGAAGAGGCCGTCGCGAACATTGGATCGGCGATCAGCATGATCATGCGAGCCGACGTCCAGGAGATGATCGTCGAGGGGTGCAGAGCGTTGACGCCGAGAAATGGCGCGATGGAAGCCGCCCGGATCATCGACTCGCTGGCGACGGGGACGAAGTGGGGAACGTCCGTTCGTGCATCGGCGATGACGTCGGGCCGCCAACTCGGCGCGGCGAAGGTCGTGCCGTTGTTTTCAAAAGATGAGGCCGCCTAGGCCGACTGGATTGAGATATGGCGAGAGATGTCGAAAAACTCGAGCTCCT
>CAVTYQ010000009.1:0-188976 GCA_963739005.1 uncultured Alphaproteobacteria bacterium
CCGCGCCGCCGCAATAACCAGCCCAACCGGACCCCGGAAGCATCACGCCGCCGGCGGCATACAGCAACGCAGCCAAAGCCAAAGCGCCTGCTGTCGCCGAAATAAATCGGATCATTCTGACCTCCAGTTCGAAGCCGCGAAATTCGTCGGAAAAGCTACAGCTGTGGGCCATCACCGACAAGTGCGCGGAAGACACGCGCGAGACGTAGCCGCTGTGGCAGACGGGCGGCTCTGCAAGGGACACGTTTCCTTCGGCGCAGGACGTGCTTATGGGCCCAGATCGTCGCCTAGCGGCTGAACGGCTTCTGAGGGGCGCTCTCTTCGGGATCCTCGGAATCGCGCTGACCGTCCCGCTGGCGGCTGGGGGCAGAGTTTCCTCGATGAGCTTTACATAAGGGACTGGTTCGCAGCGCCGGGAAACCGTTGCGTCGTGGTACCTTGGTCTACATGTCGAGGATTGGCCGCCTGTCGTTCCAGTCATCCAGCACGCCGGGCTCGCGCATCCAGTCCTCGATCTCGCCATCCGCTGTCCCTTTCTCGATTTCGTAGCGCTGCTGAATCCGCGCGGAAAGCTCTTCGCGACGGCCGGCGATTGCATCGAGATCATCCTCGCTGAGCTTCCCCCACTTTGCCTGCACGCGAGGGCGGAAGCGCGACCAGTTCCCCTCAACTGCTTCCCAAGCCATGGATTACCCTCAAAGGACTTCCGACAAAGTCGGCGATGCGCCGTGGTTGCACACAAAGCTCGCCAATCAACGCCGCTAACAACGGCTTGGTTGCCTAGACGCATTCCCTTCCAGTCGCACGAGCGAAGTGCCCGTCTTCCGAGCGGGCTCGCGGCGGCGGGCATTGATCGCTGTGAAGAACACGATGATGACGGTGCGATCCGGACCAAACGCGGCGGCCCATGCGGTGTGCATAATTCAAGAATTATGCACATTCCAACCGAAGGGGCTGGGGACCCCGCGCACGCATCTGTCGGTGCAGCCGGTCTTTTCCTATGAGCTCGTTCAGTGGCGTTGACGGGGGTTAGGTCTGCTTGCACAGGTCGACTAAGAACTCCGATCCCGGCGAGACGGCAGTGACGAGCAGCCGGTCCCTCGCTCGCGTACAGGCGACGTAGAAAAGCTGGCGCTCGGTCTCGTAGACGTCGTCGAGCTCGACCTCGTCGGCAACCGCCTCGACGCGCGATTGGAGAGGCAGCACCTCGTCGTCGCAGGCCATGACCGCGACCGCCTTGAACTCGAGCCCCTTCGCCAGATGCATCGTGCCGATCGATATGCGGCCGGCCGGATCGTCGCCGCGCTCCGAGAGTTCCAGCGCCTGTTGCCCGGCGGCGCTTACGGCCAGGCGCGCGCGCGAGAGTTGGTCGCGCCCGCGAACGAATATCCCGATCTCGGAGGGCTCGATGCCATCGGCGAGTGCGGCGTTGACGAACGCGCCCACAGCCGAGGCTTCCGCGGCGGCGTCGGGGAAAATCTCGATTTGCGGTTCCGGTCCGTTGAACACGGAGACGGTCGCGCTGCGATCCTCCTCAAGGCCATCGACATCGCGCATCGTCTTTGGCATGAGCCGGTCGGCGGCTTGCCGGATCTGGTGCGAGGTCCGGTAGTTCACCTTCAGCGTCTGCGAGCGGCCGCGGACGTCGACGCCGAGCGTCTTCCATGAGAAGGGCTGCTGGAAAATCCGCTGCCCGAGGTCGCCGGCGAAGAAAAGTGCGTCGGGGCCATTGGCGGCAATGCCGGCAAGGAACCTGAGCTCGGGCACGCCGAGATCCTGCGCTTCGTCGACGACAATGTGCGTGAAGGGCTTTTCGGCTTTCGCCATGTAGTGCCGAGTGACCTCGGCGAATATGTGCGGCCAGGTTCGGAGACGGCGCTCGTCAAGCAGCCTGCGTGCTCTCGCGAAGACCGGCCAGAGCTGCTCCCGCTGCCTTGCGCCCAAGCGATTCTTGCGCCCGAGCCGCGGGACCTCGGCATAGGCATCCGCCGAGTCGATCTGCCAGGCGTCGACGACGTTCGTCCATTCGGAGACGAGAAACCGGGCTTTGAACTCGCCGCCCGCTTCCGCCTTCGCCGCGTCGGCGAGCGCGCGGCCGATCTGCTCCTCGGAAGCGACCTGCGGCCGCCGGCCGAAGGCGAGCTGGAAAAGTTCCTCTGCGATCCCACGAAACGGCGCCACCGTGATCCGAGGCACGACCGCGGATTGCTCGCCGAGGAGGACTTTCAGTTTTCGCTCAAGCGCGTTGGCAAGCGGCCGCGAGAACGTCGTCAGCAGAACGCGGGCGTCAGGACTTGAGCGGGCGAGGCGCGCGGCGCGATGGATCGTCACCACGGTCTTGCCGGTGCCGGCGGAGCCGGCGACCTTTGCCGGGCCTGAAAAGATCCGTTCGACGATCTCACGCTGCGACGGATGCAGGAAGACCGTCCACGTTCCCACGGATAGGCTAGGGCGGCTTCGAGTTCCTCGACATTCTCGACGATGCGGAAACGGCGGAGCGTGTCAGGGCTGCGCGGAGAAGTCGAGTTGGCATTGGCGGTGCCGCCTGCAGCGAGTCGAGCTGGGACAGGTCGGTGGCTCGCCCGCCGCCGGTGGAATCAGCGGCACCCGGTGGCGGCAAATTCAAGGAGCGCTTCGGCCGCCTCCGGCGGGAGGTGGTTGGCGATGTCGAGGAACTCGTCCTCGGACGCGCTGCGGATGGTTTCGGTCCAATCGACCGGTACGCCGACGCCGAGCAGAACGCCTCGGCGACAGTCCGTCGAAAGGCCGACGCGGAGGCTCGACCGTTGCGCTTGGCGCCGGCTGGATAGTTGAAATCTGGTGAAACCTCCTCGACGCGCTCGCGGATCTCGACGATCTGGATCGTGCCGGTGCGTGGATGCGCCTCGATCCGGCGGCGCTCCGCCCAAGTGTATGCCTTGTCGTGGTGGGCGACGTAGCAGAGCAAGATGCTGCCGGGGGTTCGATGAACGACAATCCGGAGGTCGCGATTGACGCGGAGCGACCAAAAATTCGTATCCTTTGATTTGTCGATCTTGTGGAATTGCAGCCCCGGCGCGGAGGGGTCCATCTGAAGATCGATCGCCGTGATCTTCGCCGCCTTCTGCTCGTGGCCGTTCAGCCGGGTGAGCGAGTCGGTGAAAGTGTCGGCGATGCGGAAGTCCATTTACTGACGCTTCTGTATAACGCGCCCTAACGCCGAAAGACGTCGAATCATGTCCTCCTTGGTCAGGGAAGCATCGTCGAGTTCCGCTTTCACGCTTTCCGTCGGTACGGATGCCAACGCAGGTCGAAGGTGAGGAGCCGCTCTTCTTGGATGTGGCTTAGTATCCGAAAGCATGAGTTCGAGCAGAAAATGCGTGAGCCGAGGCGTCCATCGAGCCCCGGAGGCCGTCTTGAACCCTTCGGCGTTCAGCCGAGGGGCAAGGTCGCGCGGCTTTCTGATTCCCGCCCGCGCATAGCGTCTAACTACCGGCAGAAGCTGCGCGCAAAGTTCCGCAACGTATACTCGATCGGAATGGTAGTGCCCCACCTCGGCTTCCGTCATCTCAGGCTTCGACTGCTCGCTCACTCCTTTGGCCGGTAGATCACCGCGAGGGGCGTCGCCTGCTCCACGCGCACTAAGGTCGGGTGCGAAGCTTCACCTGGTTGGGTCCACGAACCCTCCTTGAAGAGCATTGTCGTGAGCGTCTCGCGATCGAAGAAAGAAAACTCGTTTGAACGCCTGCTAACAAAGGAGCCCACCTCGAAAACCGGAACCCGCGAGAAACACCTGAACTCTATCAGCTCTCGTTCCGACTGCTGAAGGGGCTCAGCCGTGATTGTATTCTCATCGCCGATCCTTCGCACTTCGACGATCACCATCAATTCCCACTCGCTCCGACCCCTGTTACCGCTGAGTATACCTGCCACACTAGCCGCAGTAACTAACTCCTGCACCAAACCCCTCGCTCTGACGGCCGGGGCGCGGTCAGGCGCTTCGTGAAACTCAATCTTCTTTCGGGGATTGTCCGTGCACGGATGCTTCGGCCACGGAGGACCGAGGTCGTCAAAGTAGAACTCTGCTGCCTAGTCGGTTCGCATAGAAATAGACGGGACTGCGGCAGACGGGGCAGCGCGCATTCGGATTTACATAGCAGCCGGAGACGGTTCTGACAGAATGGCGGCTCAGGAAAGCTGCAGCATCGAGCCGCTGCAAGTCCCCGATGATTTGCCTTCGGGAACGCCCGCTGCTGACGCACCATCCACAAGCGCAGTCCGCATAATGGTTGTAACCGGGCAAGTCGTCCCTCTTCCGCTGGGGCGGCGCTAAACCGAAAACACCTTCATCACTTCGTCCCCGAAGTGGTTGATCACCTTCACCGCGATCCGCCCGGTCTCCGGCCGCGCGAACGGGCGTGAGACTGTCGCGATAGAGCGTGGCCCAGGCGTCCTCGTCGATCTCGGCCTTCAGCGCCGTCTTCAGGCTCTTGTAGGGATCGTTCGCGCCGAGGAAATAGGCGTGGCGGACGAAGAAGCTCTCCTCGTCGTAGTCGGTGTCGATGAACCAGGCGGCGATGCTCTTGGTGTCGCCGGAGCGGATTTCGCCGGTGTTCGGGTCGAACACGTCGACGCCGTTGACGCTGCACGCGGATCTCGCCGTCGCCGGCCTCCTCGATGTCGATGTCGGGCTCGCCGAAGACGACGAAGAGGTTGCCTTTGCCGGTGTTCTTCAGCTCGTCGGCCATGTGCAGGTCGGGGTTCATCTTGGCCTTCAGGATCGGCAGCGGCCCGAGCCGCGTCAGCTCCGAGGAATGCGCGTCGAAATTGAAGGCGCAGGCGATCAGCACGTCGAAGCGCGCATCGGTCGCCTCGCGCGCGGCGGCGACGAGGTCGAGCGCGGCGAGACGGTGCCGAACTCCGGGCCGATGAAGATCGCCGGCGCGGCGCTCGCGTCTCGCCTTCGCAGGAACGTGCCCTCGGCGCCGATCATATTCGCCCGGCCAGGGCTGCAGCGAGGTGAAGTTGATCGCGTCCGCCTTTGTCGCTCTGCTGGACGCCGGCGGTGCGCAGGTGCTCCAGAACCATCTCGGCGAAGTCGGTCGGCGGCGTGACGAGCTTCGGCGCGGCGGCGCTTGCCTTCGCGCGGCGTGCGAGCTCGTCGAGCAGCTCCTCCTCGTCGGCGGGCACGACGCGGTGCGGCGACAGGCTCTCGACGGTGAACGGCCCGGCGACGCGCACGCGGGAATTGTCCTCGTAGGGGCGGTCGTAGAGCATCTCGACATCGGCGTTCTTGGCGATCGAGGCGTCGATCTCCTTCTGCCGCGCGATGCGGGCCTCCCACCAGGCTTGGCGTGCGCCTTCTTCGCTGCGGCGGGCCAGTCGGCGCTCAGCGTCGCGCGGGATTTCCCATTCCTCCCATGCCTTGCTCGAGCGCCGCGTTCAGCTCCGCGCGCAGCGGCTCGAGCTTCGCCTGAAACTCCTCCCAGATCACGTCGATCTCGGCATTGTTGGCGATCGATTTCAGCGTGACGTGCGGCGCGCGCTCATAGACGAAGCCCTGGCGGATGTCGCTGTGGGTCGGCGCGTCGAGGCTGGCGGCTTGCCGGTGACCTCCGCTTCCTTGGCGCGGCCCTCCGGCTGTCGGCGAGCAAATAGTAGGGATAGCGCGCGGCCATGATGCGCGTGCGGGCGAGCGCCAGCGCGACGCGGCGAGGTGTCGATAGTGATCCAGCGCCGGCCCCATTGCTCGGCGACGTAGGCGGTGGTGCCGGAGCCGCAGGTCGGGTCGAGCACGAGGTCGCCTGGATCGGTGGCCATGAGAATGCAGCGCTGCAACAATCGTCGGTGTCTGTTTGCACAACATAGATCTTGTCGTCGCCGAACGCTCTGACCTACGTATCGGTCCAAAGATTGTCCAATGCGCGTAACGCGGAAAGTCATCGAAGATATCGAACGAACCGAAGCGTGTTTCCATTGCAGCTATGCAACCCGATCGGCCTTGCAAGCGCGTCCATGCCGGCTTGCGTCGTCTTCCAATCGACCGCTTGCCGGACGAGAACGATCTTGCCTTCGAAACTGAACATCGATACTCGGTCGCTCGGTCCGAGCTTCGTGAGTGAGATCATCGTGCGCGAAACGCATTTCGCCTTCGGAATCGACCGTTCGCACTCGTTCTGCTCAGCACAGCGTCGACGCTCACTCCGCTCGAAGACACTGATCCAGGTACAGTTCGTCATCGCCTGCAGCCTCTTTGATCTCATAGAGTTGGTCGATATTTCGGCTGCACTCTGATCACTGCGCATACCAAAGAATGTAGTCAAGTCGATGCGGTCAAAGACCGCTCGCGCTGAGCCCGCTGCGTCTTTATGAAAGCAATCAGTGACGCAGAAATTCTCCTCGCCAAACACCTCGTCCATCACCGCCCGCACGCGATGCACATTCTCATCGCCGATCTGCACGAAGATCGAGCCGGACTGTCGGTCAGCAGGTCGCGCACCACCGTCAGCCGGTCGCGCAGATAGGTGAGATAGGAGTGGATGCCGTCCTTCCAGGTGTCGCGGAACGCCTTCACCTGCTCCGGCTCGCGCGACATATCCTCGCGCTTGCCGTCCTTCACGTCGCGGCTCGCGGTCGAGACCTGCCAGTTCGAATTGAATTTGATGCCGTAGGGCGGGTCGAAATAGATGCACTGCACCTTGCCCTTCAGCCCCTCGCGCTCGGCGAGGCTCGCCATCACCTGCAGGCTGTCGCCGAGGATCATGCGGTTCGACCAGTGCTGGTCGTGCTGGTAGAACTCGGTCTGCGCCTCCGGATCGATGCCGTTGAAATCGGCGAACAGGTCGGGCGCGTCGCTCTTCGCCTCGCGCGCTCGCCTTCGTGCGGCGCATGAGATCGTCGATGATCGCCTTCGGGTGGATCTTCTCCTGGATGTAGAGCGGCGGCGCATGCACCACGAGGTCGGACCAGTCCTGCTGGTCCTTGCCGCGCCAGACGAGCTGCGCGTCGCCGATCTCGACCTCGCCCTTCTCGGCAAGCTGCCGCACCTGCTCCGGCGAAAGCCGGATGCGCGCGCCGTTCCAGATGAGCTGCGGGTCGAGGTCCTCGTCGCGCTCGCGCGCCTCGCCCTCGGCAGCGGCGTGGCGCGGGGATAGTGCACCGGCTTGACCGGCTCGCGCTCCTCCATCTGCTCGGCGAAGGACTGCATCTCGGCGGTCGGGATGTTCTTCCGCCTCGCCTCCTCGTGAGCGAGCGCAGTCGACCTGCTTGGTCCGCTCTTGCTTGACTTCCGCTTGCGCCATCAAGGTGCCTTCGGTTAGAATTGACCACGTACCCATCGGGCGTCTTCTTCAGCACTCCATCGCTAGTTGGAAATCGGATTCCTAATTTCCAAAAAGCTGGGCGTCTCGAGCACGTTGGAGACGCACACTATCCGATAGGCATCCCCCGATTTTTCAGCCACTTGCATCTCATTGTTCGAAAAATGAAATCGCGTGAGCTTTCCGTTGACGATCCAACTTCTACAGCTCGGCGTACCGTCGTAAGCAAATGAATTGATGTCAAATCCGAGATAGGGATGAGTTTGACAGACCATTGCACGCGCTCAGCGAGGTCGAACTGGCCGCCCTCTGCCAACCATCTGCATTCCCTAGCGGCGACCCGCCGCTCGCCGGCTTGCCCGACTTCCATCTTCAGCATCGCGAGCCGAAGCTGTTCGGAGAACGTCAGCTCCGTGGTCTTCTTGCGTCGTCCGGGATCGTCCGGCGATACGTCGCCCTTGCTCAGCAACTTGGTCGTTTCTTTTTCGGAGGCAAGGGCGCCTAGTCGATGGAGCGACTGAGTATTGAACAGATAATCCGTGCAGAAATGATGGGCTGGATATAAACTTGGTGTTCGTCATGGATCAGCTTACTTGGATTGACAGATAACGTCATAGGTTTTCTTATCGAGGGAATCGAAACCTGATGGATAAACGAATGTTGAGGCGTTCGAAGTTTCGCCGCCGTATTTGAGGCGTTGAGCGTCGATGCCAACAAAGCAGCCAACGGTCCCGCTCGACACCGAGGACGACGTCGATGACGATTCTGGATTTAGTTTAATTCCCCGAGTGTAAGTAGAAGTAATTTCGACGCGCCGTTCATTCTTCTTGGCCTCTACCTGATCCGCCCACTGCGAACATCAGTAGCCGAAACCGATACCATTTCCCCCCTTGCTCGATTGTCACCAAGAGGCGACTGCGAGATCTTTCTCTACACTTACGATAGAGCCGCCCATCGGCCCTGCCTTCAGGTTTTTCAGCGCGAAGTCCGCATAGTCGGTCAACCTTGTTGGCATCGATGAATTTCCGCCAATCATTGACTAGGCATCGGCCTTTTCGCCCAAGCCATCCAGCAGCCGAGCAAACGCCGCCTCGATCTCGAAGACGTCGGTGAATTCCTCGAACCGCCAGCGCCCGAACGTCCCGAGGTTGTTGACGCCGGGCACCCAGAGCGTGCGCATCGTCTCCGCCTTCACCTGCGCGTCGCCGCCGCGATAGCCTTTGGTTTCGAGGACGAGGTTCAGCGGATCGTCCTGCCCGTCATCGACCTGCACGATGAAGTCCGGAATGTATTTCCGCGGCACACCGCCGTCGCGATATGGCACCTCGAACTGCAGCCCCTGGTTCTTGACGTAGGCGCGCACGCGCCGGATGGCTCTCCAGCACGCGCGCAACTCTGCCTCCCAGTCGCTGTCGCAGACGACGTAGTTGACGTGGCATTTTGCCGGCGAGGTCCGGTAGGTCGTCTTGCTGGTCGATGAAGCTGACGTGGCGGGTCGAGCCCTTGGGATTGTAGGCGTCGAGGATTGCCTTGATGCGCTTCTGCGCCATGCTCCGTGCGCTGGCAGGCAAGATAGATCCGTTCGGCCGCCTTCTCGGCCATCTCGCGGTAGGTGACCATGGCCGGCACGGTGCCGCCCTTGCACGACGAGATAGCCTTCGTCGATCCAGCGGCGAGCGATCCGCTTGATTTGCCCGAAGAGATGGAGCGGCGGCTCCTCGCCGTGGTCGCGGAAGCGCGTGTACATCAGGTGCTTCGCGAGATGGAACGAGATCGTGCTTGGGCGCATGTCGTTCAGCACGTCCGGTCCGATCTCCACGCCTTCGCCGACGATACCCTCCAGCAGCACCTTGCAGGGACCGACCTCTTCGGGCGTCAGGAACAGGCGCGAGTCCTCGGTGAAGGTTGCCTGCAGGCGCTCCTCCGGCAGTTCGACGCGATAGCCCTCGACTCGCGGGAAGATGATTTCGAGCGCGGCCCGCTCCTTGATGGCCTGGACGCGCACCACCGGCTTCGGCGGCTTCGGCGATCGCCACCACGGGCTTTGCCGTGAAGTCGAAGGGGATGCCGAGGATGTCGGCATATTCGACGTCGAAAAGCCCCGTCCTCGGGATTGAGTTCGTAGGACTGCCGGCGAAGTCCGCGACCGACCACCTGCTCGCAGAGAAGCTGCGTGCCGAAGGCGCGGACGCCGAGGATGTGCGTGACGGTGTTGGCGTCCCACCTTCGGTCAGCATCGAGACAGAGACGACGCAGCGGATCTGCTCGCCGAGCCGCCCCGGCTTGCCGACCGTGTTCATCACCTCGCGCAGAAGGTCCTGGTCGGTGATCTTGGCGCCCGCATCGGCGTCGCCCGGTGCGCTCGACGATCTCGCGCTTGAACTGCTCGATCTCGGGTCCTGCCAGCTCGCGGAAATTCGGCGTCGAGCGCTTCGCCGGATTCGAGCTGCTGCGCTGTCGATCAGAAGCGTGTTCGGCCGGGCGAGCCGCTGCCGTACTGGTCGTAGTTCCGGAAGAGCTCAAGATGGCCGAGATGCGACTGCTTGCCGTCTCGCCGTCCTCGCTCTCGCGCTCCCAGCCGGAAATCCATTCGTAGACGAGTTGGAGGTGGAGGTGTTGTTGCAGACGACGATGAAGACCGGCGGCACTTCGATGCCCGCGCGCTTCCAAAGGTCGAAGGTCTTCGCGTAGTGACCGTAGAGGGCATAGAGCGCCGTCTGCAGCTCGTTCGGCAGATCGAGCGGATCGAGCTTGCCTGACTTGCCGCGCCCCTTCTTCGGCATCTCCTTGCCGATGTGCTTCCACAGGTCGCGGTAGATCGGCATGTCGCGTGCCGGGCAGGTTGTCGGCGACCGGCACGCGCGGCAGCTTGACGATGCCGCATCTCGATCGCGTCCATCAGCGAGAAGTCGCTGACCGTCCAGGGAAAGAGCGTTCCTTCCGCGTAGCCCGAGCCGCGCAGGAAGAACGGCGTTGCCGACAGGTCGTAGACGGCGCGCAACGCCGACCTTGCGCTTCAGCGCTTCGATGCCGGTGATCCAGAGCCGCGCCGCTTCGTTGTTCTTCTTTGCCTCGTCCTTGTCCTCGCCCTTCGTCAGCTCCTCGTCGTCTGCATCGACCTTGTGTCGGTAGCAATGATGCGCCTCGTCGTTGATGACGACGACGTTCTTCATCGCCAGCAGGTCGCCGCAGGCGCGCTGCAGCATTTGCCCTTCGGTCTCGATCGTCACCGGCGGCTCGCCGCGGCCCTGGATGCAGCGCGCGACCGACCTTCGATAGATCCATCGTCTCGCGACGCTTGAAGGCGTGGTAGTTGGTGATGACGATCTTCGCCTTGCCGATCTCGCCGAGCATGTCGGCGGCACAAGCTCGCGCGTGCGGTAGTAGCTGTCTGGGTCCTCGGGCAGGAGGACGCGCAGCCGGTCGCGGATGGTGATGCCGGGCGTGACGATCAGGAAGCCGCGGCTGAACATGGCTGCTGCTCGGCGAGCGCACAGCGTTGACGGTCTGCCAGGCGATCAGCATCGCCATGACGGTGGTCTTGCCGCTGCCGGTCGCCATCTTCATCGCGATGCGGAACAGTTCGGGATTGGCGGCTTCGTTCGCGCCGCTGGATGTGCTCCCAGAATTTGGCGTAGCGCCGTTCCGCGGCGGGCGACCTCGGTCAGCCAGATCACCGTCTCGACCGCCTCGACCTGGCAGAAGAACGGCCGGACGCTCTCGAAAGTTGTGGCTGCGCCAATGGGTCAGCAGCCGCGCGGTCGCCGGCGTCACGCCCCAATCGGCCGGATTTGGCAGATCCGCGCCACGACGCGACGTGCTGGCGGATCTCGTTGATGATCGGCGTCGGGTTGTATTCCTGCTCTTTCGTCGACAAGCCCGCTTCGTCGCCGAAAATAAGGACGTCCTGTTTGGCCTCTTTCTTTTTCCGCTTTCGAGGCTTCGGGACGGGAGTGATCAGTTTTGAGTCGCGGCGCCCCGATAGCGGGGCGACGTCAAGCGGTTGTCCCTCCTCATCAAGCGCGTGGTGGAGCCGCGGGATCTCGTAGGGGGAATTGAGAACCGGGCGCTCGAAGAACGATGGAGCCACTGTTTCCAACCCCCAGCGCTATTCGGCCTAGTCTCAACGGGCACCGCAACCCTAACGGATATCTGGGATTGCCTGCAATCCGCCTAGCGATACTGAAATATCTGATGTATCCGCGAATGTCCCCGGGGAGATAGCGCGAACGCGCACGGACGGTCGGTATGTGGACGTTCGAGGGCAAACCGCAAAAACTGCCGGACGTCGCGTATGTGTCGCTTACCGAGGTGATGACCTGGATCGCATTTTGGGACTGCGGGACCGATGAGTAACATCACCCAAGTAGAGCCAAAAGAGGTGACAGCGGAGACTCCAATGCCCGCGCGAAAACGCAAAGTTCCGTTTTTTGTTGGCGGCCATCCAGACCCGTTTGAGATCGGCAACTCTGGATGGGATCGCCTGGAGAAAGCCTACAAACAAAGCCTGCCAATCACGGTCCGTCGCGAAATTGCCAGCGTAACCAAAGAATACCTTGTTGGTTCCATGATGGAGAAAGAAGGTGCTCTAATAGACGGTGCGAAGAAAACGTTGCGTGACATCCGCAGCGCTGCCGAATGCTTAGGCGCCGCGGTTCCGACCACAACAGCTACCCTCGACGGGATTCATGCGAGAAATCTGTTGTTCAATAGTACTCCGGACAAGAGAGTCGTGGAGTGATCCACGCGCCCCGGCATATTCCCAAGATCCTGTGATTGACTTAGTCAGGCTGCTGGCAAAATGGGTTTCAGCGTGTGGCGACAGCCTCGTCGAATTGGAAGATCCCGACTACTCGATCAGCGAGGGCGAGAGCTGGGGTGTCTGGATTAATCGGCTCACCAACATCCTGAAGCGGCACGGTCTGCCCATCGGGGCTCGGAAGGACGCGCCTTCTCCCTTCGTCATGCTCGTTCTGGAAATCCAGAAGTGTCTCCCACGCGAACTCCGAGAGCACGTACACTCGGTAGAAGCGGCTGGCCAGGCGATTAGCCGCGCGCGGCGGAGTTGGCAGGGGCGACCAAAGGCGGCAGGCGAAGCGAGGTGAAGTGGGGTCGCTATGGATTCCGACGCACGTGCCGTTGGAATATTTTCCCCGTTTCGTAAAGTTGTTTCGCGCCGTTTTGGCTTCTGCGAACGAGACCTGTCATTTTTTGTTACCTTGTGAGGTACTTTAACCTCACTTTTCAAGCCACCCGATATCACAAATGCGCTGTAAGTTATTGTAATTACTTGGTGAGCGCTGTGGGGATCGAACCCACGACCTACTGATTAAAAGTCAGTTGCTCTACCGCTGAGCTAAGCGCTCGAATTGGCGCGGAACCTATGGAAGGGGGCCCGCCAAATCAACCCATTACGCGGGCCCGTCAACCGCGCGCGGCGTTCACATCGCACCCGCTCAGGAACCGCCCGCTGCCCGCTCGGCGAGTTCTGCCAGCGCCCCGACCATTTGGCTTTCGGCGTCCGTAAGCTGTGCCGGCACAGTGAAATGGTTCGCGCCGGGGACGATCTCGGAGCGCGTCCTGGCGCCGGCCGCGGACCAGCGCTCGGCGACGAGCCGGCTCTGGCGCAGGAATTCTTCCGATTCCGCGCCGCCGACCCAGGACTCGAAGGAAACGCCCGCCGGCACCTCCCAGAAGAGCGGGCTTACGGCCCGCGCTCCGGCCGCGTCGAGGCGAAGGTCGTTGTTCATCGAGACGCCGACGAGTGGCGTCAGGTCGAAGACGCCGGAGATCGAAAGGCCGCGACGGAGGAGGGCGGACGGTGCGCCGAGCGCCGCCCAATCCGTCGCCACCAGCGTCGCCGCGAGATGCCCGCCGGCGGAATAGCCGGACGCGACAAGCGGCGAACGAAAGCGGCGGTGCAAATGGAGGACGGCAGCGCGCATGTCGTCGATGATGTCGGCGACCGTCACTTCGGGACAGAGGCGGTAGCCGGGGAGGGCGACCGTGTAGCCGCGTCGGTTCAGGCCGGCGGCGAAATGGCTGAAGAAGGTCGGGTCGAAGGTGCGCCAGTAGCCGCCGTGGATGAAAAGCACGAGCGGGCGCGCCGGATCGGGCGCGTCGGGATGGAAGAGATCGATGATCTGCCGCGGATGCTTGCCGTAGCGTAGGCCGAGCTCGGAGCGGTCGCTCCGTTCAGCGCGATAGAGGGCGGCGTCGCGCTCCCAGCCGACGATGATCTCCAGGTGATCCGGCACCCGGCCGCGATTGTCGAATTCGGCTTCGTAGTCGGCGGCGGTCAGGCCTGCGCCTCTTCGAGCGCCTCGGAGTCGTCGCGGATCTTCACCGGGCGAAGCAGGAAGGCTGGAACGTGATCGGAGAAGCCGACGGCGGAGGATGCCGGATCGTCTTTTTCGCGATGCTTCCGCTGCGGCTCTTTCTTCGGAGCGGCATAAGCCACTGGCGCTTCCGGCCGTGGGGCCGGGGCGGGTCTCTCGGGGCGCGGCGCGCCGCGATCGTCGCGCGCACCACGATCGTCGCGGGCGCTGCGATCGTCACGCGCATGCCCGCTTCTGCCGCCGCGGCGCCCGCCGCGACGCGAGCGACCGTCGCGCTCGGCATGGCGGTTGTCGTTCGCGCCCTGCCGATCCGGCTCGTCGGCGCTGGTGTCGAGGCCGGCGGGCGCGGCCGCCCAGGGGATGTCCTTGCCGATCAGCTTCTCGATCGACTGGATGTACTTCGCCTCCGGCCTGGTGACGATGGTGAGCGCCGCGCCGCTGCGGCCAGCGCGGCCGGTCCGCCCGATGCGATGGACGTAGTCCTCGGAGTGCGTCGGTACGTCGAAATTGAAAATGTGGCTGACGGCGGGAATGTCGAGGCCGCGCGCCGCAACGTCACTCGCGACCAAGAGCGTGATCTTGTTGTCGCGGAAGCTGTCGAGCGTCGCGAGCCGCGCGTGCTGGTCCATGTCGCCGTGCAATGCACCGACCGAATAGCCGTGCCGCTCAAGCGAACGAAGGAGAGTCGCGACGTCGCGCTTGCGGTTGCAGAAGATGATGGCGTTGGTCAGGCCGGTCGCGTCGTCGATCAGGCGCCGAAGCGTCGCTCGCTTCTCCTCCGGCTTGTTTCCCGAAGGGACCAGGATCTGCGTGGTCGTCTCCAGGGTCGAAGCGGGGCGCGCCACCTCCACCCGCACCGGATTGTGCAAGAACTTTTCGACCAGCCGTGTGATCTCCGGCGGCATCGTGGCTGAGAAGAAGAGCGTCTGCCTCGTGAAGGGAAGGAGCTTCACGATGCGCTCGATGTCGGGGATGAAGCCCATGTCGAGCATGCGGTCGGCCTCGTCGATGACAAGGATCTCTACGCCCGTCAGGAGCAGCCGCCCGCGCTCGAAATGATCGAGCAAGCGGCCGGGCGTCGCGATCAGGACGTCGGCGCCGCGGGTGATGATCTTGTCCTGCTCGTCGAAGGAGACGCCGCCGATCAGGAGCGCGAGGTTCAGCTTGTGGTTCACGCCGTAGCGCCCAAAGCTGTCCTGCACTTGGCTCGCGAGCTCGCGCGTCGGCTCGAGGATCAGCGTGCGCGGCATGCGGGCGCGGGCGCGGCCATGCTCCAGAAGCGTCAGCATGGGGAGCACGAAGCCCGCCGTCTTGCCGGTGCCGGTCTGCGCCAGGCCGAGCACGTCACGCCGTTGAAGGACGTGCGGGATCGCCTGCTCTTGAATGGGGGTGGGGATGGTATAGCCGACGGCCTTAACGGCCGAGACGACCTTGTCGCTTAGTCCAAGTGTATCGAAGCTCATGAGGTTTTTCGGCGCGCGCGCGGAATGGAATCATCGCGGCGGCGGGTCACATTGCAGCGCAACATAGGGACGAACGCCGCGGAGTCAAGGCGCGGAGGGCCTAACCCATGGGAATTCCAGAAATTTTCCGCTCCGTATGCACTCCGATGTGACTGCCTCGAATCTGCCACAACCCAGCCATTCTTGCGCCACAACCCGGGCGAAAAATCCTCTTATCCGGCAAAGAGTTATGCGTATCCGAATTCGGCTGCAGCGTTGCCGATTGGCGACAGCCACGGCGCGGCCCTCGGGCTATGAACGTTGAAATAAACACTGGTTCAAGAGGCCCCTCTCATGCTGCGTCTTTTCGTTTCCGCGTCCGCTCTTGCCCTTATCGGCGGTATCGCGGCCGCGGCGGATCTTCCGCCGCCCATGCAACCGGCTCCCTCGCCGATGTACGCGCCGACTCCGATCGCCTATAACTGGTCCGGCTTCTACGTCGGCGCGCACGGCGGCTGGGGCTTCGGCACTGGCGCCTTCGACGACGGCTTCGTCATCGGCGGCCAAGTCGGCGTCAACGCGCAGTGGAACAACTTCGTGCTCGGCGCGGAAGGCGACGGCAGCTTCGTCGATTGGGGCGGAGCGGACGCCGTCGGCACGGCGCGGCTTCGCGGCGGCTTCGCCTTCGACCGCTTCCTCGTCTACGGCACCGGCGGTGTCGCCTTCCAGGACTTCAGCGATGCGGGCTGGGTCGTCGGCGGCGGCGGCGAATATGCGCTCACCGACAATGTCAGCGTAGGCGTCGAGTTCCTGCACTACGATTTTGGCAGCGATGACTCGGATGTTGTTCGCGGCCGCGTGAACGTGAAGTTCAACAGCCTGTTTGGCGGCTAGAGTACCCGAAGCATCAGGTCTGTCAAAAGCCCGGCGCGAGCCGGGCTTTTTGTTGCGACGAGCGGCAGGCCACAATCGTTGTCGTCATGCCCGGGCTCACCCGGGCATCCGTAACGGCTCAGCCGCCCCACGGTCACGGAATCGCCGAGACGGGGGGCGCGGCGCTAAACGTCGATCAGCTCTTCGTTCGCGAATTCCGCGCGCTCCTGGATGAAGGCGAAGCGCTCTTCCGGCTTGTTGCCCATCAGCCGCTGAACCATGATCTTGGTCGGCCCGATTTCGTCCTCGACGATGCCGACCTTGAGCAGCGTGCGCTTCGAGGGGTCCATCGTCGTGTCGCGGAGCTGCTGCATCGGCATCTCGCCGAGCCCCTTGAAGCGGCTGGTCTCGACCTTGCCGCGCCCGGCGAACTCGGCCTTCAAAAGCTCGTCGCGGTGTTTCTCGTCGCGTGCGTAGAAGACCTTCGGGCCCTGCGCCAAACGAAAGAGCGGCGGGACGGCGAGATAGAGGTGGCCCTCTTTGATGAGCTCCGGCAGCTCGCGGTAGAAGAAAGTGATCAGCAACGAGGCGATGTGCGCGCCGTCGACGTCGGCGTCGGTCATCACGATGACCTTGCCGTAGCGCAGGTCTTCTTCCCGATATCGCGCGCCGGTGGCACAACCGAGCGCCTGCAAAAGGTCGGAGAGCTGCTGATTGCCGTCGAGCTTCTCGCGCCCGGCGCTGGCGACGTTCAGGATTTTCCCGCGCAACGGAAGGATGGCTTGCGTCTTGCGGTCGCGCGCCTGCTTGGCCGAGCCGCCGGCGGAATCGCCTTCCACGATGAAGAGCTCGGTGTCCTCGCGCGAGGCCGACGAGCAGTCGGCGAGCTTGCCCGGGAGGCGCAGCTTCCTGGTCGCGGTCTTTCGCGCAATCTCCTTCTCGCGGCGGCGGCGGAGCCGCTCCTCGGCGCGCTCGATCACCCATTCGAGGAGCTGGTTCGCCTGGTTGGGCGAAGCGGCGAGCCAATGGTCGAAGGCGTCGCGGACGGCGTTCTCCACGACGCGGATCGCCTCGACGCTCGCCAGCCGGTCCTTGGTCTGGCCGACGAATTCCGGCTCGCGCAGGAAGACGGAGAGCATCGCGCCGCACGAGGTCATGATGTCGTCCGACGTGATGACCGCGGCGCGCTTGTTGCCGGAGAGCTCGGCGTAAGATTTGAAGCCGCGGAGGAGCATGCTGCGAAGCCCCGCCTCATGCGTGCCGCCCTCCGCGGTCGGGATGGTGTTGCAGTAGGAGCGGCAGAAGCCGTCGCCGGCGAACCAGGCGATCGCCCATTCGGCGGAGCCGTGGCCTCCCTGCCGGTCGGTCTTGCCCGCAAATATCTCGCTGCCGACCAGCGTCTCGCCAGCAAGCTGCTCGGCGAGATAATCCTTCAGTCCACCGGGAAAATGGAAGCTCGCCTTCTCCGGCGTCTCGCTCTTCGGCGGGATCAGGCTCTTGGCGCAGGACCAGCGGATCTCGACGCCGCCGAAGAGGTAGGCCTTGGAGCGCGCCATGCGGAAGAGGCGGTCGGGATCAAACGCCGCCTTCGCGCCGAAAATCTGTGGATCGGGGTGGAAGCGGATGCGCGTGCCGCGCCGATTGTGCACGTCGCCCGCCGGCTTCAGCTTCGAGGTCGGTTTCCCGCGCGCGAAAGTTTGCCGGTAAAGCTTTCGGTCGCGCGCGACTTCCACTTCCAGATTGTCGGAGAGCGCGTTCACCACCGATACGCCGACGCCGTGCAACCCGCCCGAGGTCTCGTAGACCTTGGAATCGAATTTCCCGCCGGCGTGCAGCGTCGTCATGATGACTTCGAGCGCCGACTTGTCCTTGAACTTCGGATGCGGATCGATCGGGATGCCGCGGCCGTTGTCGGTGACGGTCAGGAAGCCGTCCTTGTCGAACTCGACCTCGATCCAGTCGGCGTGGCCGGCGACGGCCTCGTCCATCGAATTGTCCATCACCTCGGAGAAGAGGTGGTGCATCGCCTTCTCGTCGGTGCCGCCGATATACATGCCGGGGCGGCGGCGGACGGGCTCCAGCCCCTCCAGCACCTCGATGTCGGCCGCGGTGTAGCTCGGCGTTCCGTTCGCAGCTTTGCCTCGCGCGCTCCGCGCGCGCGTGGTCCCGGAAGCCGGCGAGCCGGCGTCGTTTGAGAAGAGATCGTCAGCGCGGTCCATGCGAGCCATTGGATTCACGAATTGGTAGACATCCTGCCAACCCGGCGGTAAGCGGCCAAGAGCCTTGGATTTGCGGCAGATTTGCGCTGAGTTGCGAAACGGAAAGCGTCGAGCCGCTCGCATGGGAATAAGCGGAAACGCCGCCGCTCGCAAACGTTCGAGGCGAGCGAAAAGAACGGGCGGCCAGGAAAAACCTGAGGCGGCGTGCCGGCACGGAGCGCAAGCGCTACGACGCGAAGGCAGGCCGCCTCGGTGTTTCGGGTTCTTTTGTCAGACTCCCACCATTTCAAGGAGGCCGGTGCGTTCTGGCCCCATCAAGAAGTCGAATTGAACCCTCTCGCTTTGCTTCAGCATCGGCGACGATCTTCGACGCACGCTGCAGTTCGCGCGGCGACGATGCCGTCCAACCGATCTAATTTTCGGAATTGCCGATCCCGCGGATTCCTCAGCGGATCGGCTTAGGACTCTTCGGAGGTTTCATTTTTCTAGACCTCCCATGTTCTCGTTCCTTGCATTTCGAATCTAGGACTGCATGCGCGAGGGTCAAGTCACGAATTATCGCGCGGTGGATGAATGGTGACGAGCGCGGCGCACGCGGAAAGAAGGCTTGGCTCTCAGACCAGAATGCGCGTCGTGAACCAGCGAGTCAGCCGGTTCCACAGGTCTGACTTGGAGACCATGTCCTCCACCCCGTGCTCGAGGTTCGGGTTGTCGTTGATCTCGATGACGAAGACGCCGTCCGCCGTCTCCTTCAGGTCAACGCCGTAGAGGCCGTCGCCGATCAGGCTCGCCGCGCGCACGCCGGCATCGAGCACCTCCGGCGGCACCTGGTCGATCGGGAAGGTCTTGAAGCCGCCTTCGATCGGCTTGCCGTCGTCGCGGTGGCGGACGATCTGCCAATGCTTCTTCGCCATCGTGTACTGGCAGACGAAGAGCGGTTGCCCGGCGAGCACGCCGACTCGCCAGTCGAAGCGCGTCGGCACGAAGCGCTGCGCAAGCAAGAGATCGGTCTCCTTGAAGAACTCCGCGACGATCTCCTTCAGGGCCTCCATGGTGTCGGCCTTCTTGACTCCGCGGCTGAAGGAGCCGTCCGGAATCTTCACCACGACAGGGAATCCGAGCGTGTCGGCCGCCTGCTTCACGTCGGCGGGGTCCTGGATGACGATCGTCTCGGGCACCGGCAGGCCGGCATGTGTCAGCCGCTCCCAGAGATAAACCTTGTTGGTGCAGCGGATCATCGAGATCGGGTCGTCGATGACCGGCATTCCCTCCATCATCGCGCGGCGGGCGAAATGGTAGGTGTGATTGCGGATCGAGGTCGTCTCGCGGATGAAGAGGGCGTCGAACTCGGCGAGGCGCGACAGGTCCTTCTTGGTGATCGGCTCGACCTCGACGCCGAGCGGCGCGGCGGCCTTCGCCCAATGCATCAGGGTCTTCAGCGAGCTCGGCGGCAGCACCTCTTTCGGATCGTAGAGAACGGCGATCGAATGGCGCGGAACGGAGCGCGGCTTCGGCGCGCGCCACTTGCGCCCCGTGTAGGACTTCAGCGCGGCCGTGAAGAACCGCTTCTGCTCCTCCGTGCAGCGCGAAAGCGGGGTCAGGTCGATCTTTTGGATCGTCTGCCAGCCGTTGCTCTTGAAGGTGACGGTCAGCATGGGTGCGCGGAACCAGTCGAAGAGGCGCTGCGAGAAGCGTTCGAAGCCCGCAATCTCGGGCAGACCGAAGGCGACGAAGAGCGTCTTCGGGGGCTCGCCCGCGAGCGTCTTCAGATCGCGGTTGAGCGCTTCTTCGAGCTCCGGCAGCGCGTGCGCGTATTCGGCGCGGCTCCTGATGTCGAGCATCGTCTCGACGCTGGGCATGACGCGGTGGCCGCGCGCCTCGGCGAGGAGCGCGCAGTAATAGCCGGCGGTCTGATAGTTGTAGGAGCGCGCCAGGATGATGATCTTCTGGCGGGCGCCGCCGAACATGTAGGGACGGGCGACGTAATCCTCCGATGAGACAATGACGTGCGGCAGGTCGCGAGCGACAAAGTCGCGTGGCTGATCGGCGACGAGGACCCAGCTATCCATTCGTGGGGTTCCGGGAGCGATTTCAGGCGGCGCGGCGAAGGCTGCGTGCCGAGGTACGCGCTACGAGGGCACGGGAGAAGAGGAGGGCGCCCATCCCGTCCTCGTAATAGCCGTCGCGGCGGCCAACCTCCCGGTAGTCCTTATTCAGATAGAAGCGGATGGCGGCAGCGCTGTCGACGCGGACCTCAAGATGCAGGCGCTCCACGCTCCGCTGCCGCGCAGTGTCCTCGGCGGCTTCGAGCAGGCGCGATCCGATCCCTCGGCCTCCCGCCTCTCGTGCCACTGCGATCGAATAGAGCCGAGCGCTGCGGCCGCCGCGGCGGAAGAGCAGAAGCGCGTAGCCGAGAAGCCGGTCGCCGCCGCGGGCGACAAGAAATACCGCCGACGGGCTCTTGGCGAGCCGCAGGAAGCTGCGACGGCTCAGCTTGTCCGAAGCAAAGGATTCCGCCTCCACTCGCGCCAGCGCGTCGATATCGGCCAGGCGAACCCTGCCGATCTCGAAACCGTCGCGTTTCGAGCCGGGTCGCCTACTGTCGTCTGGCATTCGAGATGCGAGGCCTCCCCCGCCGCGGCTAATTCCGCGCCTTCCGTCTGTGCAACTATGTGATCCAGGCGATGGCCGCCTTCAAGCGGATTCGTGCGGTTTCACCCATCGTTGCTCGCCTTGCCGATGGCAGATTGTCGCGCCGCCGGGACAGCGTTAGGGTTCGATCCAATCGCCGCTTGGCGTCCATTCTCAAGTCGGAGGTCTTTCAATGTTGCGAAGATTGTTCACGCTCAGCGCAAGTCTTGCCGTCGCGGCAGTACTCTCCGCATCGAACCCCGCTCTCGCCGAAGTCGTGCTTCATCGCGGCAACGGCGGCGAGCCGCAGACCCTCGATCAGGCCCACACCTCCATCGACGTGGAGGCGAACATACTGAAGGACCTCTACGAAGGCCTGACCGTCTACGACGTCTCCGGCAACGTCACGCCCGGTATCGCCGAGAGCTGGACCGTTTCGGATGACGGCCTCGCCTACACGTTCAAGTTGAGGCAGGATGCCGTCTGGTCGAATGGCGATCCGGTGACAGCCGACGACTTCATCTTCTCCTTCCAGCGCGTCGAAGACCCGAAGGAAGCGGCCGGCTACGCGACGATCCTCTATCCGATCAAGAACGCCGAGGCGATCAACACCGCCACCGCCGACAAGCCGATGGCGGTCGACCAGCTCGGAATGCGGGCCGTCGACCCGAAGACCCTCGAAATCACGCTTGAGCGGCCGACGCCGTATTTCCTCCAGCTCCTCACCCACCAGACCGCGCTGCCGGTCCACAAAGCGAGCGTCGAAAAGTACGCCGCCGACTTCGTGAAGCCGGGCAACATGGTCTCGGATGGCGCGTTCATGCTCACCGAGAACGTCGCCAACGACCACATCACGCTGGTCAAGAACCCGAAGTATTACGGGGCGGCGGACGTCAAGATCGACACGGTGATCTTCTATCCGACCGAAGACCAGGCCGCCGCAATCCGTCGCTTCCAGGCGGGCGAGCTTGATCTCCAATATCAGTTCCCGGCCGACCAGACGGAGTTCCTGAAGGGCGAGCTCGGCGCCGATACGGTGCACATCGCCCCGAACCTCGCCACCTACTACTACGTCTTCGATACCCGGCACGCGCCGTTCGACGACGTTCGCGTGCGCCGCGCTCTTTCGATGGCGGTCGACCGCGATTTCCTGGCCCAGAAGATCTACGCCGGGGCGCAGCTGCCGGCCTACAGCTTCGTGCCGCCCGGCATCGCGGGCTACCAGAACGCGGAAGCCGACTTCGCCGGCATGTCGCAGCTCGACCGCGAGGACGAGGCCACAAAGCTTCTCAAGGAAGCGGGCTACGGCGAAGGCGGCAAGCCGCTGAAGATCGAAATCCGCTACAACACCAACGCCAACCACGAGAAGGTCGCGACCGCCGTCGCCGACAATTGGAAAGCGCTCGGCATCGACGTCTCGCTCGTCAACCTCGACGTCAAGTCACACTACGCCTACCTGCAGGAAGGCGGGACTTTCGACGTGGCCCGCGCCGGCTGGGTTGCTGACTATGCCGATGCCGAGAACTTCCTCTTCCTCTGCATCAGCACCAACAACACCTTCAACTACGGGCACTACAACAACCCGAAATACGATGAGCTGATGGCGGCGTCGTACAAGGAGACCGACCTCGTCAAACGGCAGCAGATCCTCCACGACGCTGAGGCGCTGCTCATGCAGGATCAGCCGATCGCGCCGTTCATGAATTCGGCGTCGCTGTGGCTCGTATCCGGCAAGGTGAAGGGTTTCGTCGACAACGCCGTCAACGAGCACCTCTCGCGTTACATGTCGCTTGAATAGCGGACCAGGCGTCAGCGGACCTCGGAGATCAACTCCGGGGTCCGCGGTCGTCCGGACCTCGGAATGCTGAACTTCATACTTCGCCGATTGCTGAGCGCGGTTCCGACGATCTTCATCGTCGTGACGATCTCCTTCTTCCTGATCCGTTTTGCCCCCGGCGGGCCGTTCAACCTCGAGCGCTCGCTGCCGCCGCAGATCGTCGCCAACATGATGCGGGCGTTCCAGCTCGACCAGCCGCTCTATCTGCAATACCTGCACTATCTCCGGAACATCCTGCATCTCGATTTCGGGCCGAGCTACGTCTATCGCGACTTCACCGTTTCCCAGCTCATCGCCCAGAGCCTTCCCTATTCGCTCGAGCTCGGCTCGTTCGCGCTGGTGATCGCGGTCGTCGGCGGCGTCGCGGCCGGCGTCGCCGCGGCGCTGCGCCAGAATGGCCCCATCGACTACGCGCTGATGTCCTTCGCCACCGTCGGCCTGACGGTTCCGAATTTCGTGGTGGGGCCGGTGCTGTCGCTGATCTTCGCGGTGACGCTGTCCTGGGCATCTGCCGGGGGATGGGGAAACGGCGGCCCGCGCGACCTCGCTTTGCCGGTGATCGCGCTCGCGCTGCCGCAGCTCGCGATCGTCGCGCGGCTGACGCGCGGCAGCATGATCGAGACGCTCAGGGCCGATCATATCCGCACCGTCCGCGCCTACGGCTTGCCACCGCGCGTGGTGGTCTTCATCCATGCGCTTCGCGGCGCGCTGCTCCCAGTCGTCACCTACCTCGCGCCTGCCGCCGCCGCCGTGCTCACCGGCTCCGTCGTCATCGAGACGATCTTCTCGATTCCCGGTGTCGGCCGCTACTTCGTGCTCGGCGCGCTCAATCGCGACTATACGCTGGTGATGGGAACGGTGGTTCTGATCGCGGTTTTCATCATCGTCTTCAACCTGATCGTCGACGTGCTCTACGCCGTGCTCGATCCGCGGGTCCGCTATGACTGACCTCGCGCTCGCAGCGCCCGTCCCCGGCCGCAGCCTGACGCGGCTCGCTTTCGATCGGCTCGTCCGCAACTATGCCTCGGTCGCAAGCTTCTGCGTGCTCGTCGTCGTCGCCGCGATCTGCGTGATCGGACCGTTCGTCGCGCCGCACGCCTACGACGAGGTCTTTCCTTCCTATGTGCGCACGGGGCCGAGCCTCGATCCCTATCCGCGCACGGATATGCTCGAGGCGGCAATGCGCGATGTGGCGGACCATGCCCGCGTCACGCTCATCGACTTCGCCGTCAGGGGGGAGACCTTCACGGCGACCTTCACATCGGACGCTCCGATCGACCCGCGCGTCGTGCGCTACGTCGACCGCGCCAACGAGTTCGACGGGAGCCAGGTCGTCGACATCCGCGACAGCGGCAAGACGATCGCCGTCGAAGGCGCCGTCCACCGCGAATATTTCCTGATGGGGACTGACGGCAACGGCCGCGATCTCTTCACGCGCATCATGATCGGCGGGCGCATCTCGCTCACCGTCGGCATCCTCGCCACCTTCGTCAGCCTCATCATCGGCGTGACCTACGGCGCAATTTCGGGATTCCTCGGCGGTCGCGTCGACAACCTGATGATGCGCATCGTCGAAATCTTCTATTCGCTGCCCTTCGTCTTCCTGGTCATCGTTCTCGTCGTCTTCTTCGGCCGCAACTTCATCCTGATCTTCGTGGCGATCGGGGCGATCGAATGGCTCGACATGGCACGCATCGTGCGCGGCCAGACGCTTTCGCTGAAGCGACGGGAATTCGTTGCCGCAGCGGAGGCCATGGGCCTTTCCAACTGGAGCCTGATCCGCCGGCACATCATTCCGAACACGATCGGCCCGGTGATCATCTTCGTCACCATCCTGGTGCCGCGCGTCATACTGCTCGAGAGCTTCCTCTCCTTCCTCGGCCTCGGCGTGCAGGAGCCGTTGACGAGCCTTGGAGCGCTCATAGCGGAGGGCTCCAGCAACATGCAGGCCGCGCCGTGGCTGCTCATCTTCCCCTCGATCTTCTTTGTCGCCACGCTCTTCTCCCTGAACTTCCTGGGGGACGGTCTGCGCGACGCGTTCGATCCGAAGGACCGCTGAAGGATGAGCGGGGGACCGGTTCTCACGATCCGCGACCTCGACGTGCGCTTCCGCCTTCCCGACGGAGAGGTTCATGCGGTCAAGCATCTGAGCCTCGACGTAATGCATGGCGAGACGGTCGCCATCGTCGGCGAGTTCGGCTCGGGCAAAAGCCAGACGGTGATGGCAGCGATGGGGCTGCTCGCCCGAAACGGCCGTGCGAGCGGATCGGTGCGCTACCGCGGCGAGGAGCTGCTCGGTATCCGCCAGGATGCTCTCAACCGCATCCGCGGCGCCAAGATCACCATGATCTTCCAGGAGCCGATGACGTCGCTCGACCCGCTTTTCCGCGTCGGGACGCAGATCGGAGAACTGCTCATCCAGCACGCGGGGCTCGACCGGAAAGCCGCGCGCGAGCGCGCGATCGCGCTCCTGCGGCTCGTCCAGATCCCGCAACCTGAGCGCCGCATCGACTCCTATCCGCATGAGCTTTCCGGGGGGCAGCGGCAGCGCGTGATGATCGCGATGGCGCTCGCCAACGACCCCGACATCCTGATCGCCGACGAGCCCACGACGGCGCTCGACGTGACCATCCAGGCGCAGATTCTGGAGCTCTTGAAGAGCCTGCAGAAGCGGCTCGGGATGGCGGTGATCTTCATCACGCACGACCTCGGGATCGTGCGGCGCTTCGCCGACCGCGTCTACGTGATGCGGGCAGGAGAGGTGGTGGAGAGGGGACCGGTCGAGCGCATCTTCGCCGACCCGGCGCATGAATACACCAAGATGCTGCTCGCGGCCGAACCGGAGGGGACAAAGCCGCCCGTGCCCGACAACGCGCGGCCTCTGCTCGAGGCCGGCAACGTGCGCGTGACGTTCCACCTCGGCGGTGGCTTCTTCAGCAGCGGCGCCTACGAGCTCAAGGCCGTCGACCGCGTCTCGCTCACGCTGCACGAACGGCAGACGATCGGCATCGTCGGCGAGTCCGGCTCGGGCAAGTCGACGCTCGGACGGGCGCTCTTGCGGCTGCTCCCGGCGGAAGGCGTCATCCGCTTCGAGGGGCGGGACCTGAAGGCGCTTGATCTCAAGAAGGACCGCTGGCTCCGGCGCGAACTACAGATCGTCTTCCAGGATCCCTACGGGTCGCTTTCGCCGCGGCTCACCGTCGGGCAGATCGTCACCGAGGGCCTGCTCGTGCACGAGCCAGAGCTGCCGCGCGCCGAGCGCGACCGGCGCGCCGTCAAGGCGCTCACGGAGGTGCAGCTCGATCCGGACATGCGCAACCGCTTTCCGCACGAGTTCTCCGGC
Organism: uncultured Alphaproteobacteria bacterium; assembly: GCA_963739005.1. Taxonomy (GTDB): domain Bacteria; phylum Pseudomonadota; class Alphaproteobacteria; order Rhizobiales; family Afifellaceae; genus DASWJZ01. The sequence continues at coordinate 25,982 of CAVTYQ010000009.1, forward strand.
GGCCAGCGGCAGCGGATCGCGATCGCCCGCACCATGATCCTGAAGCCCAAGGTGGTCGTGCTCGACGAGCCGACGTCGGCGCTCGACCGCTCGGTGCAGAAGGAGATCGTCGAGCTTCTGCGCAATCTCCAGGAAACCCACGGGCTCTCTTATCTCTTCATCAGCCACGACCTTGCGGTCGTGCGCGCCATGGCCGATGAGGTCATCGTGATGAAGGATGGGAGGGTGGTGGAGCGCGGCTCCACCGAGGAGATATTCTCCGATCCGAAAGACCCCTATACGCAGGCCCTGATGGCGGCCGCGCTCGGCGGCCCGATCGCGGCGGCGGCGATCGCAAGCGACACAGGCGCGAACGCATGATCCTCTGCCACGGCGAGATGCTGATCGATTTCCTCCCCGTTGCGCTACCGGACGGCACGCCAGCATTCCGGCCGGCGGTGGGCGGTTCGCCCGGCAACGTCGCCCTGACCCTCGCCCGCCTCGGCGTTCCGGTCGGCTTCGTTGGCGGGCTCTCGACGGACTTTTTTGGCGACCAGATCGCCGAGATGCTCGAGACGAACGGCGTCGCCATGGATTACGTCGCGCGGCTCGACCGGCCGACCATGCTCGCCTTCGTCAATCTCGACGGCGAGGAGCCGCGCTACGCCTTCTACGATAGCGAGGCGGCGGCGCGGCACTGGCGGCTTGAAGACATGAAACGGATCGCGCCGAAGGTGAACACGTTGCATTTCGGCTCGTTGTCGCTGATCAGGCTCCCCGCCGCCAACGCCTTTGCCGAGCTGATGCGGCGGGAGGCCGACCGTCGCATCATCAGCTTCGATCCGAATATCCGCGCCGGACTGGTCGAGGACGAAGCAGGCTACCGGACGCGGCTTGCGGCCTTCTTCACGCACGCGCACGTTATCAAGCTGAGCGGCGCCGATCTCGATTGGATAGCGCCTGGCAAGGCGATCGCGGAGCTGGCAGCCGAATGGCTTGCGGCGGAGGCGCGCATCGTCCTTTTCACGCGCGGCAGCGAGGGCGCGACGATCTTCACGCGCGACGCCACGATCATGCGGCCGGCGCGGAAGGTGAAGGTGGTCGATACCGTGGGCGCCGGCGATTCCACCATGGGCGGGCTTCTCGCGGCGCTTTCGGATCTGAACGCGCTCGACCGCGAGGCACTCCCTCAACTGGCGGAAGCTCAGCTCGCGGAGATCCTGGATTTTGCGCTGGCGGTCGCCGCCATAACCTGCAGCCGCGCCGGCGCGGACCCGCCGACGCGTGCCGAAGTCAAGGAATTCCTAGGCTGATCCGCGTCGGGCGCCGCGCAGGGCGCCCCGGAGGCCTACTGCAACTGGGTTGCGATTGTGTTGAACTTCGCGCTCAGCTCCGTGCCGATCGTGGCAAGAACGCTGATGATGACGACGGAGATCAACGCGGCGATCAGGCCGTATTCGATTGCCGTTGCGCCGCTTTCGTTGCGGGCAAACGAAGACACAAGCTTTCTCATCATGGCCTCCTTCCGGCCATTCGCACGTTCAAGGCGAAGGCAGGCGGGATGTCAGGTACGATGCGCCTGCGCCCGACTGCTAAACGCGCCGGGCGCAGCGATCGTCGTCAGGCTACTGCAGCTGGGTTGCGATTGTGTTGAACTTGGCGCTCAGTTCCGTGCCGATGGTGGCAAGGACGCCGATGATGACGACGGAGATCAACGCGGCGATCAGGCCGTATTCGATCGCCGTCGCGCCGCTTTCGTTGCGGGCAAACGAAGACATGAGCTTTTTCATACCAGACTCCTCGAAGATTCACGCGGACCGGGGGCCCGAGGCAGGACCGTTTCTACACGCGACGAATAGGCATCCGGTTAAAGTTGTAAGTGAACGAATGCTCAATTTGGTTGGAGTCCTGAGACCGCGTTTCGAAGGAAGTCGAAGTGAATTGGGCACTGCGATCGGGCTTGCGGCGGAGCCGAAAAAGCAAAGGCCGCCGCATACTTAGCGGCGGCCCAGCACAAATGAAGCCGGATCAGATCGAGTAGTACATGTCGAACTCGACCGGGTGCGGCGTCATCTCGTAGCGCATATTTTCTTGCCACTTCAGCTCGATGTAGGCGTCAATCTGGTCGTCGTCGAAGACGCCGCCGGCCTTGAGGAAATCACGGTCGGCGTCGAGTTCGCCAAGAGCCTGTCTGAGGGAGCCGCAGACGGTCGGGATCTGCTTCAGCTCGTCCGGCGGCAGATCGTAGAGGTCCTTGTCCATCGGGTCGCCCGGATGGAGCTTGTTCTTGATGCCGTCGAGCCCGGCCATCAGCATCGCCGTAAAGCCGAGATAAGGGTTCGCGCCGGGATCGGGGAAGCGCACCTCGACGCGCTTGCCCTTCGGCGAGTTCGTCACCGGGATGCGGCATGAGGCCGAGCGATTGCGCGCCGAGTAGGCGAGGAGCACCGGCGCCTCGTAGCCCGGCACCAGGCGCTTGTAGGAGTTGGTGGTCGGATTGGTAAAGGCGTTGATCGCCTTCGCGTGCTTCAGGATGCCGCCGATGTAGAACAAGCATTCGTCCGAAAGGTCGGCGTATTTGTTGCCGGCGAAGACCGGCTTTCCGCCCTTCCAGATCGACTGGTGGACGTGCATGCCCGAACCGTTGTCGCCAAAGACCGGCTTCGGCATGAACGTGACCGTCTTGCCGTAAGCCTGCGCCGTTTGATGAATGCAGTACTTATAGAGCTGCAGGCTGTCGGCAGCCTTGATCAGCGTCTGGAACTTGATGCCGAGCTCGTGCTGGGCGGAGGCCACTTCGTGGTGATGCTTTTCCACCGGCACACCCATTTGCGCCATGTACATCAGCATGTCGGAGCGGAGGTCCTGGGCGGAGTCCATCGGCGGCACGGGGAAATAACCGCCCTTGGTGCGCATCCGGTGGCCGAGATTGCCGCCTTCGTATTCGGTGTCGCTGTTGGTCGGGAATTCCGACGAATTGAGCTTGAAGCCGGTGTTGTAGGGGGTCGCCGAAAAGCGCACATCGTCGAAGATGAAGAACTCGGCTTCCGGCCCGAAATAACAGGTGTCGCCGACGCCGATCGACTGCAGGTAGGCGATCGCCTTCTTCGCCGTCGTGCGCGGGTCGCGGTTGTAGGGCTCGCCTGTGCCGGGATCGAGGATGTCGCAGAAGATCGCGAGCGTCGTTTGCGCGAAGAAGGGATCGATGGCCGCCGCCTCCGGATCCATCATCAGCGTCATGTCCGACTGGTGAATCGCCTTCCAGCCCGCGATCGACGATCCGTCGAACATCAGGCCGTCCGCGAAGGCGTCCTCATCGATCTGAGAAACGTCCATCGTGACGTGCTGCATCTTCCCGCGCGGATCGGTGAAGCGCACGTCCACGTATTTCACGTCATTGTCCTTGATGGTCTTCATGACCTCGGAAGCGTTGCTCATGTTTCCCTCTTTCCTGAACGCGTCATGTGCCTTGGGAGCAAACGAAAGGCCGGCGCCTCGCGCCGGCGATATCTCAGATGGCGTCGAGCCCGCTCTCGCCGGTGCGGATGCGGATCGCCTCCTCGACGGGGGAGATGAAGATCTTGCCGTCGCCGATGCGGCCGGTCTGCGCGGCGTTGCGGATCGCTTCGACAGCGCGATCGACGAGCTCGTCCGGCAGTACGACCTCGACTTTGACCTTAGGCAAGAAGTCGACGACGTACTCGGCGCCGCGATAGAGTTCGGTGTGGCCCTTCTGGCGGCCAAAGCCCTTGGCCTCGGTCACCGTGATGCCTTGCAACCCCACCTCTTGCAGCGCCTCCTTCACCTCATCGAGCTTGAACGGTTTGATGATCGCTTCGATTTTCTTCATTCTTCTCGTACTCCAGCGCAGGGTGGGGGCCTTGCCCGTCCGAAGCACGAAGCATGCCAAAGGCCGGGAAGACATAGGGAATCGCTTCCGATCGGATCATCTGCGCAGAAAGTCGGCAGAAGAGATGACGACGATGTCGAGATGAGTGCCTATTGCGTAGGCAGTTGCCGCCTGAGTGGTCAGAATGGCGCTCGTTGAGATTTTGACCCCGTCCGAGATGGGCGAGGCCGACCGGCTTACGATCGCGGCCGGGACGCCCGGCTATTCGCTGATGCTGAACGCCGGCGCGGCCGTCGCCGAGGCAGCGCGCGACATGGCCGAGGACGGGCGCATTCTGGTTGTCGCTGGTCCCGGCAACAACGGCGGCGACGGTTTCGTTGCGGCCGAGATCCTGCGCCGCGCCGGGCGCGACGTCCGGGTCGCGCTGCTCGGCGCGCGCGATGCACTGAAAGGTGACGCCAAGCGCGCGGCCGCCGGCTACGGCGGGCAGTTCGAGGAGATCGGTTCAGCGACCGATCTTTCGGCCGACCTCGTCGTCGACGCGCTCTTTGGCGCGGGCTTGGCGCGGCCGCTCGAGGGGACGGCGGCAGAGGTTGTCGAGAGGCTGAATGCCGGCGGGGCCCGGGTGCTCGCCGTCGACCTCCCGAGCGGTATCGATGGCCGCACCGGCGCGGTCGAGGGCTCCGCAATTCGCGCCGCGCGCACGGTGACCTTTTTCCGCCTGAAGCCCGGCCACCTGCTATTGCCGGGGCGGCTCAATTGCGGGCGGACCGAGCTTGCGCAGATCGGCATTCCCGACTCCGTCCTTAGAACCATCCGGCCGGCGACGTTTCACAACCTTCCAGAGCTCTGGCGAAAGCACCTCGGGTCGCCACGGCCCGCCGACCATAAATATTCGCGCGGCCACGCCTTCGTCGTCTCCGGATCGGCCGACGCGACAGGGGCGGCGCGGCTGTCCGCGATGGCCGCGCTCCGAGTTGGCGCTGGGGCCGTAACCGTCGCGTCTCCGCCCAGCGCGCTGCTCGTCAACGCGGCGCATCTGACCGCAATCATGGTGCGCGCATTCGATGGTGCCGAGGCACTGGGTGCGCTTCTCTCCGATCCCCGTTCGAAGGCGGTCGCCGTCGGCCCCGCAAACGGCGTCGGCGAGAACACACGCCGCAATGTCGCCGCAGCGCTGAGGAGCGCCGCCGCAGTCGTGCTCGATGCCGACGCGCTGACCAGCTTCGCAGACTTGTCAGAAGACCTTTTCTCGTTGATCAGGAATTGCTTGCGGCCCGTCGTGATGACGCCGCATGAGGGCGAGTTTGCGCGCCTCTTCGCCGGCGCCGGTCCGCGGCTCGACCGGGCCCGCGCCGCGGCGGCGGCATGTGGCGCCTGCGTCGTGCTCAAGGGGTACGACACGGTGGTAGCGGCGCCGGACGGGCGCGCGGCGATCAATGCCAATGCTCCGGCGGACCTCGCGACGGCTGGGAGCGGCGACGTGCTGACCGGCATCATCGCTGGGCTCCTGGCGCAGGGGCTGGAGGGCTTCGAAGCCGCTTGCGCCGGCGTCTGGATCCACGGTGCGGCGGGAGAGGCGGTTGGCCGCGGGCTGATCGCCGAAGACCTGCCTGGCGCGATCCCGGGGGTCTTGCGCCGCCTCGATTCCGACCCGAATTGAGCGCCGACGGTCGCGCTTTGGCAACCACGCGAAATCCTTGCCCCGCCAGACGGGTTGCTTTAGGAGCGCGTGGCCGGGGCGGCGGGGCTTGCACGCGGAACCGTGCGGGCGTGGTGGAATTGGTAGACACGCAGGATTTAGGTTCCTGTGGGCAGAGCCCGTGGGGGTTCAAATCCCTCCGCCCGCACCAGCCTTCGTGCTTCGGCTCGGCAGGCCGAGGCGGAGCTTAAAGACGAAGGTTGCCGCGCCGAAGTTCCCAAAGGGGCGAAGGCGGGCGGAGAGCAGACCGGCGCGAAACATCAGCAGTTCAGGACGTTTCAGATGCAAATCAGCGAGACCCTATCGGAAGGCCTGAAGCGGGGTCTGACCGTCACCATCCCCGCCGCCGAACTCGATGCCAAGCTCGCGGAGCGGCTCGACCAGCTCAAGTCGCGCGTGCGCATCAAGGGATTTCGTCCGGGAAAAGTGCCGGTCAGCCATCTGCGCCGCGTTTACGGCAAGGCGGCGATGGCCGAGATCGTCCAGGGTCTCGTCGGCGAGACGACGCAGCAGGCGATCACCGACCGCGGCGAGCGCGCGGCGATGCAGCCCAAGATCGCCATGACCGAAGACGAGGCGGTGGCCGTGGAGGTGCTGGAGGGCCGCGCCGACCTCACCTTCACGCTCGAATACGAGGTGCTGCCGAAATACGAGCTCGCCGACTTCAAGGGCCTGACGATCGAGCGCCCGATCGTCGAAGTGACCGACGAGGAGGTTGAAGAGCGGTTGAAGCAGGTCGCCGAGAGCGCGCGGACCTACACCGCCGTGGAGCGCGCAGCAGCGAAGGGCGACCGCGTCACCTTTGAATACAGCGCCAGTACCGGCGGCGAGGTCTTTGAAACGAATTCAACGGCGATCGTGCTCGGGTCGGGCCAGTTCATTCCGGGCTTCGAGGACTCGCTCATCGGCGTGACCGGCGGCGAGAAGAAGGTCGTCGACATCACCTTCCCGGAGGACTACCCGGCCGAGAATCTGAAAGGGAAGCCGGCGACCTTCGACATTTCGATTACGGAAGTTGCCGAGCCGGGCGAGGTCGCCCTCGACGACGCCCTTGCGACGCGGCTCGGGCTCGAATCGATCGACAAGCTGCGCGAGACGATCCGCAAGCAGATCGAGAGCGAATTTGGCCGGGCAACGCGACAGCACGTCAAGCGCCAGCTCCTCGATCAGCTCGATGAGAAACATTCTTTTGCGCTGCCGCAGAACCTGGTCGACACCGAGTTTGAGAACATCTGGCAGCAGGTCACGCACGACGTGGAGCACCACGGCAAATCCTTCGAAGCGGAAGGCACCACCGAGGAGGCGGCGCGGGCCGAGTATCGGGGTATCGCCGAGCGCCGGGTGAGGCTCGGCCTTGTCCTCTCCAAGATTGGCGAGACGGCGGAAGTCACCGTCACCGATGAGGAGCTGCAGGGCGCGCTTTTCGAGCAGGCGCGGCGCTATCGCGGCCAGGAGCGCGAGGTGCTCGAATATTATCGCAAGAACCCTGATGCGCTGCAGGCACTCCGTGCGCCGATCTTCGAGGAGAAGGTCGTGGACTACGTGCTCGAATTCGCCCAGATCACGGACAAGACGGTGAGCAAGGAGGAACTCCTCGCTGAAGACGAAGAGGAGAGCCCCCATCACCATCACGATCATGGCGAGCATGACCACGGCGATCATGGGCACGACGACCACGATCACTGAGGGCGGCCGCGCAAGCACCTGCGCGGCCGGGAATCGGGCCTAGCGGGGCCGCCAAAGCCTCCGAGGGGGCCGCCCGGAAACGGCCCAGTTGTTGCGCTCCCTTGGTGGGGCGCTAAAAGACGCTTATCTGACAATGGATTCGGGAGCCATTCCCTGGCGCCCCAAGCGACGCTTTCCCCGGTGAACAAGGCCATGAGAGACCCAGTCGACACATATATGAACCTGCTCGTCCCGATGGTTGTCGAGCAGACCAACCGCGGCGAGCGGGCTTACGACATCTACTCGCGGCTCTTGAAGGAACGGATCATCTTCATCACCGGGCCGGTCGAGGACCACATGTCCTCGCTGGTCTGCGCCCAGCTGCTCTTCCTGGAGGCGGACAACCCCAAGAAGGAAATCGCCATGTACATCAACTCGCCGGGAGGGGTGGTCACCTCCGGCATGGCGATCTACGATACCATGCAGTTCGTAAAGCCTGCCGTTTCAACGCTTTGCATCGGCCAGGCCGCCTCGATGGGTTCGCTGCTTCTGTGCGCTGGGGAGAAAAGCCTGCGTTTCTCGACGCCAAATGCCCAAATCATGGTTCACCAGCCCTCCGGGGGCTTCCAGGGCCAGGCCTCGGATATCGAGCGCCATGCCGAGGACATCATCAAAATGAAGCGCCGGCTCAATGACATATATGCAAAACACACCGGCCAGACCTACGAGGCGATCGAAACCACGCTGGACCGGGACTATTTCATGAGTGCCGAACAGGCGCGGGATTTCGGGCTTGTCGACGAGGTGATCACGACCCGGTTGGCACTGGAGCAGATCGCCGCGGGTGGAGCGTGACCGAAAGCCCACATTCCCAAATCCGATCATTAAGTTAATCTTGAAATCTTGCGCGCAAGAATGGTTCGATGTGAGCATGGTGGGCGCAGGTCGCCAAGTGGCATCGTTCGTGCACGGGCGTACTGAGCGAGGTTCGTTATGAGCAAGATCAGCGGATCAGGCGGGGGCGGGGAGAGCAAGAACACGCTCTATTGCTCCTTCTGCGGCAAGAGCCAGCATGAGGTCCGCAAGCTCATTGCCGGCCCGACCGTCTTCATCTGCGACGAGTGCGTCGAGCTGTGCATGGACATCATCCGCGAGGAGAACAAATCCTCGCTCGTGAAGTCGGGCGACGGCGTGCCGACGCCGCTCGAGATTTACGAGGTGCTGAACGATTACGTGATCGGCCAGGACCACGCGAAGAAGGTTCTCTCCGTCGCCGTCCACAATCACTACAAGCGGCTGAACCACGCGGCGCGCAACAACGACGTCGAGCTGTCGAAGTCGAACATCCTGCTGATCGGTCCGACCGGCTGCGGCAAGACGCTGCTCGCGCAGACGCTCGCGCGCATCCTCGACGTGCCGTTCACGATGGCCGACGCGACGACGCTGACCGAAGCCGGCTATGTCGGCGAGGACGTCGAGAACATCATCCTGAAGCTGCTGCAGTCGGCCGACTACAACGTCGAGCGCGCGCAGCGCGGCATCGTCTACATCGACGAGGTCGACAAGATCAGCCGCAAGTCCGACAACCCTTCGATCACCCGCGACGTGTCGGGCGAGGGCGTGCAGCAGGCGCTCCTGAAGATCATGGAAGGCACGGTCGCAAGCGTGCCGCCGCAGGGTGGCCGCAAGCATCCGCAGCAGGAGTTCCTGCAGGTCGATACGACCAACATTCTCTTCATCTGCGGCGGCGCCTTCTCCGGTCTCGACCGGATCATCTCCGACCGCGGCCGCAAGACGTCGATCGGTTTCGGCGCGACGGTTACCTCGCCGGAGGATCGCAAGACGGGCGAGCTCTTCCGCCTGGTCGAGCCCGAGGATCTGCTGAAGTTCGGACTGATCCCGGAATTCGTCGGCCGCCTTCCGGTCGTGGCGACGCTCGAGGACCTCGACGAGACCGCGCTCGTGCAGATTCTGACGGAGCCGAAGAACGCGCTCGTCAAGCAGTACCAGCGGCTCTTCGAGATGGAGAACGTCGAGCTCAACTTCCATACCGACGCGCTGACTGCGATCTCCAAGCGCGCCATCGAGCGCAAGACCGGCGCACGCGGCCTCCGCTCCATCATGGAGGCGATCCTCCTGGAGACGATGTTCGACCTGCCCGGCCTCGACGGCGTCGAAGAGGTGGTCATCTCGAGCGACGTCGTGAACGGCAACTCGCGTCCACTCTACATCTACGGCGAACGCGCCGTCGAAGAACACCAAAACGCCGGCCGCTCGGCCTGACCTCCGGGCGGGCCGGAGACCTGGCGTTCTCCCAGCTTGCGGGCAGTCTTGAAAAGGAGGGTTCGGGCTTCCACTTAACGGCAATCGAACCGGCGCTCTGACCGCTTCCGCGACCTCGTTCCCGCCCTGGCAGCGGCAAAATTCGGCGGCGCGCCTCCAACCGCTACGAGAATCGCCTAGCTTTGCCCTTGCGGCAAGCCATGCGAGTCGAAGGAAGAACGATGACCGAAACCCAACGTCCAATCGACGTCCCCTCCGGTGAGGGCACCTTCCCGGTGCTGCCGCTCCGCGACATCGTGGTCTTTCCGCACATGATCGTGCCGCTCTTCGTCGGGCGCGAGAAGTCGATCAACGCGCTCGAAGAGGTGATGCGCGCCGACAAGCACATCCTGCTGGCGACGCAGAAGGACGCCGGCGACGACGATCCGACACCGCAGGCGATCTACGAGGTCGGCACGCTCGCGACGGTACTGCAACTTCTGAAGCTCCCCGACGGCACCGTGAAGGTGCTCGTGGAGGGCCGCGACCGTGCCCAGATCGTCCGCTACACCGACCGCCAGAACTACTTCGAGGCCGAGGCCCGCATCCTTCCGGAAGTCATCGGCAAGGAAGTGGAGGCGGAGGCGCTCGCCCGCTCCGTCGTGTCGGAATTCGAGAACTACGTGAAGCTCAACAAGAAGGTGAGCCCGGAGGTTCTTTCCGCCGTCTCGAACATCGAGGACTACTCGAAGCTCGCCGACACCGTCGCCTCGCACCTCGCTGTGCGCATTCCTGAGAAGCAGGAGATCCTCGCGCTGACCAGCGTTGCGGAGCGCCTGGAGAAGGTGCTCGGCATGATGGAGAGCGAAATCTCCGTCCTGCAGGTGGAGAAGCGCATCCGTTCGCGCGTCAAGCGCCAGATGGAGAAGACGCAGCGCGAGTACTACTTGAACGAACAGATGAAGGCGATCCAGAAGGAGCTCGGCGACGGCGAAGAAGGACGCGACGAACTGCGCGAGCTCGAAGAGCGGATCGGCAAGACGAAGTTCTCCAAGGAAGCGCGCGAGAAGGCCGAGACGGAGCTGAAGAAGCTTCGGCAGATGAGCCCGATGTCGGCGGAAGCGACGGTCGTCCGCAACTACCTCGACTGGCTGCTCGGCATTCCGTGGAAGAAGCGCTCCAAGGTCCGGAACGACCTCACCTTCGCGGAAGAGGTTCTGAACGCCGACCACTTTGGCCTGGAGAAGGTCAAGGAGCGCATCGTCGAGTATCTCGCCGTGCAGAGCCGGGCGAACAAGCTGAAGGGGCCGATCCTCTGCCTCGTCGGCCCCCCCGGCGTCGGCAAGACCTCGCTCGGCAAGTCGATCGCCAAGGCGACCGGCCGCGAGTTCGTGCGCATGTCGCTCGGCGGTGTGCGCGACGAAGCGGAGATCCGCGGCCATCGGCGCACCTATATCGGCTCGATGCCCGGCAAGGTCATCCAGTCGATGCGCAAGGCCAAGAAGTCCAATCCGCTCTTCCTGTTCGACGAGATCGACAAGATGGGCATGGACTTCCGCGGCGATCCGTCGTCGGCGCTGCTGGAGGTGCTCGATCCCGAGCAGAACTCGACCTTCATGGATCACTATCTGGAGGTCGAGTACGACCTCTCGGACGTGATGTTCGTCACCACGGCGAATACGCTCAACATTCCGCCGCCCTTGATGGACCGGATGGAGATCATCCGCATCGCCGGATACACGGAAGATGAGAAGGTCGAGATCGCCCGCCGCCACCTGTTGCCGAAGATCGATCAGAACCACGGCCTGAAGAAGGGCGAGTTCGAGATCGACGACGAGGCGCTGAGGACGATCATCCGCCGCTACACGCGGGAGGCGGGCGTGCGCAATCTCGAGCGGGAGCTCGCGACGCTGTCGCGCAAGGTGATCAAGGAGCTGCTCACCTCGGACGCCAAGACGGTGAAGATCACCGGCGAGAACCTCGACAAGTACCTCGGCGTGCCGCGCTATCGCTATGGCGAGGTGGAGGGCGAGGATCAGGTCGGCGTGGTCACCGGTCTTGCGTGGACCGAGTTCGGCGGCGAGCTGTTGACGGTGGAAGGCGTCATGATGCCCGGCAAGGGCAAGATGACGGTCACCGGGAATCTGCGCGACGTGATGAAAGAATCGATTTCCGCGGCGGCGTCATATGTGCGCTCTCGGGCGATCGATTTTGGAATCAAACCGCCGCTTTTCGAGAGGCGGGACATCCACGTGCACGTTCCGGAGGGCGCGACGCCTAAGGACGGGCCGTCCGCAGGTATCGCCATGGTTACCGCAATCGTCTCGGTGATGACCGGTATTCCGGTCCGCAAGGACGTGGCAATGACCGGCGAGATCACGCTCCGTGGCCGGGTCCTACCAATCGGCGGGCTCAAGGAAAAGCTCCTGGCGGCCCTCCGCGGCGGTATGAAGACCGTGCTTATCCCCGACGAAAATGCCAAGGATCTCGCGGAGATACCGGACAACGTGAAGAGCGGACTTGAGATCATTCCGGTTGGCCGGATGGGCGAAGTTCTCATCCATGCGCTCGTCCGTCAGCCGGAGCCGACGGAGTGGACCGAGCCGGATCAGGATTCGGCCAAGCCTGCGGCGGCCGAGGACGACGCGGCGACGGGCATGGTTGCGCATTAGTGCCCACGGTGGAAAAAGGAAGGTCGCCCGGCCAGGGCGACCTTTTTTTGTTGCAAATCCCGCAATTCCGGGCTTTGCAGTCGGGTTGAGGCCCCCCGCGCGCTCTGCGTGGCCCGAGACAATCTAATCAATAGAGGAGAACTGAGGATGAACAAGGGCGACCTTGCTGCCGCTGTGGCGGACAAGACCGGCATGTCGAAAGCAGCGGCGACCCAAGCTGTCGAAGCGGTCTTCGGCTGCATCACCGATTCGCTCAAGACGGGGCAGGAGGTGCGCGTCCTCGGCTTTGGCAACTTCACGGTCTCCCGCCGCGCGGCGAGCACCGGGCGTAATCCGCAGACCGGCGCGCCGATGCAGATCAAGGCTTCCAACCAGGCCAAGTTCAAGCCGGGCAAGGGCCTGAAGGACACCCTCAATCCGTAGCGCTAGGCGCATCCGGCAGTTGCGCGAGCCCCGCATTGCGGGGCTTTCGTTTTTCGGGGGCGGCATCGGCACCCGCCAGCCACGCCGCGGCGGGCGGCCATGACTTTGCAAGCCTTCCGGACTAGATTCGCGCGATCGGGCGGTTAGCTCAGCTGGTCAGAGCACCTGGTTTACACCCAGGGGGTCGGGAGTTCGAACCTCTCACCGCCCACCAGCTTCGCCAAGGCGCCGTTGGCAGCGAGATGCAAATAGCGAGAAATCGCGCGACCGCCGGCGCCGACGGTCCCAGTCCTGGAGGAAGGGCAATGCTGTCGAGCAAGGCTTCTTTGATTGGCCTCGTCGGCCTGTCGATTTCGATGGCAACCTTGGTCGCGATGCCCGCCGCGGCGGACGAGGTCCTCATCTCGCAGGAAACCGCGGTCGCTGGCGGTATCACGCCTGGCGACGACCCCGGCTTTCCCGTCACGCTCTCCGCGCCAGGGCGATACCGCGTCGTCGGCAATCTGGATGTTCCGGCGGGCGCCGATGGCATCAGGATCGAAGCGGACAACGTTACCCTCGATTTCGGCGGGTTCACCATGCAGGGCGCGGACCAGGCTGCGACCGGCATCATCTCCAACCACGATTCGATCGAGATCCGAGACGGAGTTGTCACCGGCTTCCAACTCTTCGCGATCGACAGCCACTCCGTCGGCCGCTTTTGGACCGTTTCGGGCATGCGGATCATCAAGAATGGGCTCGGCGTCTCCGCCGGGACCTATGCCCGCGTCGTCGACAACAACATCTCCTTCAACGACAATTACGGCCTGAGCTGCCAGTTCTGCCTGGTGGAGGGGAACGTCGTTGCCCTCAATCATGACGACGGGATCGACGTGAAAGGCGGCACGGTGCTCGGCAACATGATCGCCTCGAACCGCGGCTATGGAATCTCCGCCTTCATGCTCGGCTACGTTCTGAGCGGCTACGGTAACAACACGCTTGTGAACAACAACGGCAGCGGGCGTCTTGGAGCGGACGGCGGCTTCGTCGTGCAAAGCCCGCAGGTGAACGGCCGCATCGAGACGCTGCAGCCGAACGTCGAATAGGCCGGCGCGCGCCGCAAGTTTCCGCGGCTTTGCTTGACTTGGCCGGAGCCGCACCCTATCTCGCTGATCCGCTTCCAAGCTTCCGGAAGCAGCGCCCGCGGGGGCGTAGCTCAGTTGGTTAGAGTGCCGGCCTGTCACGCCGGAGGTCGCGGGTTCGAGCCCCGTCGCTCCCGCCAGTTTTCCCCTTCACATTTCGAGGAGCGTGGAACGGCGGCCTGCCTTCCAGCGTAGTTTCCATTGCCCAACGGGGCCGGGTCTGGCATCGTTCTGGTTGAGGCCACACGGGCAAGTCGGGCGACTCAGATGACACATGGTCTTGCGCGCTGCGTATTGGTTGTTGCCGTGGCAGCGGCGGCGGTTTCCGGCGCGTCTGCTGCGAGCACCAAGCCGCCTGAGAAGAACACTGTCACCTGGCCCCGATTTACCGTGCAGTCGGACGATTTCACGCGCCACTTCGCGGATCAGCGCCGGGATGTTGACGAGGCCTTCCGTCCGCTGGCGCCGAGCGGCCCCACAACCTCGACTACCTATTGCGGACCCTCGGTGCCGACCTGTCCTTAGGACAGCTCGGACTCGCGTCCCACAATTGTTGCCGCGCATTGGGATTTTGGCCGCGGCGCGGGCTTGTGGCGAGCCCGCGGGCTCGGTATGACGCAGCGCAGCAACCGCACTCTCTCTAGCTTTCGGCGCGGGAGTCGACATGCAAACCTTGCTTCAGAGCTATCTGCCGATCGTCATCTTCATCGGCGTTGCGCTCGCGATCGGTCTCGCGCTTCTCGTCGCGCCGTTCATCGTTGCCTACAAGCAGCCGGATTCGGAGAAGCTCTCCGCCTATGAGTGCGGCTTCGCGGCGTTCGACGACGCCCGCATGAAGTTCGACGTGCGCTTCTACCTGGTCGCCATCCTCTTCATCATCTTCGATCTCGAGGTGGCGTTCCTCTTCCCCTGGGTCGTGGTGTTCAAATCGGTGGGGTGGTACGGGCTCGGCTCGATCATGGCGTTCCTTGCCGTGTTGACCATCGGCTTTATCTACGAATGGAAGAAGGGCGCGCTCGAGTGGGATTGATCGGGACCCAAGCGCCGCTTGCACCCGCCACGTCGAGGGGCGCGATGCCGGGCGTTCAGCGCGATCCGTTCTTCTCGGAGGTCAACAACGAGCTCGCCGACAAGGGCTGGCTCGTCACCTCGGCCGACGAGCTCGTCACGTGGGCGCGCACCGGTTCGCTCATGTGGATGACCTTCGGGCTCGCATGCTGCGCGGTGGAGATGATCCAGCTTTCGATGCCGCGCTATGACGTCGAGCGTTTCGGATTTGCGCCGCGTGCCTCGCCGCGGCAATCCGACGTGATGATCGTCGCCGGCACGCTCACCAACAAAATGGCGCCGGCGATCCGCAAGGTCTACGACCAGATGCCGGAGCCGCGCTACGTGATCTCGATGGGCTCATGCGCCAACGGCGGCGGCTATTATCACTATTCCTATTCGGTGGTGCGTGGATGCGACCGCGTGCTGCCGATCGACATCTACGTACCGGGCTGTCCGCCGACGGCGGAGGCGCTCCTCTACGGCGTGCTGCTTCTGCAGAAGAAGATCCGCCGCACCGGCACGATCGAGCGCTAGCGCCATGAATGCGTTCTCGCCCGCCAAGCGCGGCCTCGCCGAGATCGCAGCGCGCGTCGGCGAAGTGCTCGGCGCACGAATCCTGTCGCAGACGATCGCCTTCGAGGAGCTGACGATCGACGTCGCGCCCGATGCGATCATCGAGGTCGTGACGGCTCTCCGCGACGACCCCCAACTCAAGTTTGTGTCGTTCATCGACATCTGCGGCGTCGACTGGCCGGAGCGCGAGAAGCGCTTCGACGTCGTCTATCATTTCCTCAGCCCGACGAAGAACCACCGCATCCGCATCAAGGTCGCAGCCGACGCGGATACGGCCGTTCCCTCGATCAGCGACGCATTTCCCGGCGCGGTCTGGTTCGAGCGCGAGGCCTACGACCTCTACGGCATCCTCTTCTCCGGCAACCCCGACTTCCGCCGCATCTTGACCGACTACGGCTTCCGCGGGCATCCGCTTAGGAAGGACTTCCCGCTCACCGGCTTCGTCGAGGTCCGCTACGACACCGAACAGAAGCGCGTGGTCTATGAGCCGGTGAAACTTCCGCAGGAGTTCCGCAACTTCGATTTCCTCTCGCCCTGGGAGGGGACGGACTACGTGCTGCCGGGCGACGAGAAGAAAACCGATGCCTGAAGCCGACGTCCGCAATTTCAATATTAACTTCGGACCGCAGCATCCGGCGGCGCACGGTGTGCTCCGCCTTGTGCTTGAGCTCGACGGCGAGGTTGTCGCGCGCGTCGATCCGCACATCGGGCTCTTGCATCGCGGCACCGAGAAGCTGATCGAATACAAGACCTATCTCCAGGCGATGCCCTATTTCGATCGGCTCGACTATGTCGCGCCGATGAATCAGGAGCATGCGTTCTGCCTTGCGACGGAGAGGTTGCTCGACATCGAGGTGCCGCGGCGTGGGCAGCTCATCCGCGTTCTCTATTCGGAAATCGGGCGGCTCCTCTCGCATCTCTTGAACGTGACAACTCAGGCGCTCGACATCGGTGCGTTGACGCCGCCGCTCTGGGGCTTCGAGGAGCGCGAGAAGCTCATGGTCTTCTACGAGCGCGCGTCCGGCAGCCGCATGCACGCGGCTTATTTCCGCCCGGGCGGCGTGCATCAGGACCTGCCGCCGAAGCTCGTCGACGATATCGGCGCCTTTTGCGATCCGTTCCTGAAAGTCTGCGACGATATCGAGGCGCTCCTCACCGACAACCGCATCTTCAAGCAGCGCAATGTCGACATCGGTGTGGTTTCGCTCGACGAAGCGTGGCGGCGCGGCTTTTCCGGCGTGATGGTGCGCGGGTCGGGCGCCGCCTGGGATCTCAGGAAGGCGCAACCCTACGAATGCTACGACGAGATGGAATTCGACGTGCCGATCGGCAAGAACGGCGACAACTACGACCGCTACCTGATCCGCATGATCGAGATGCGCCAGGCGACGCGCATCATGAAGCAGTGCGTGGAGAAGCTATCTTCGGCGGCGAACGCCGGGCCGGTGTCGGTTGTCGACAACAAGATCGTGCCGCCGAAGCGCGCCGACATGAAGCGCTCGATGGAGTCGCTCATCCATCACTTCAAGCTCTACACCGAGGGCTTCCACGTGCCGGCGGGCGAGGTCTACGCCGCGGTCGAGGCGCCGAAGGGCGAGTTCGGCGTCTATCTGGTATCGGACGGCTCCAACAAGCCCTACCGCTGCAAGATCCGCGCGCCCGGTTTCGCGCATCTCCAAGCCATGGATTTCATCTGCCGCGGGCACATGCTGGCGGACATTTCGGCGGTTCTTGGAAGCCTCGACATCGTGTTCGGCGAGGTGGATCGGTAGCGGCATCGGCGCCGGCCGGTTTTGCTCCTCCGTTTGAAGGCCTTAGGCGGCAACCAAGGCCTTTGAATCGGGAATCCGCATAACTGTCGCGGCCCTGGGGCTGGCCTTTCTGAGCCGAAATGCTAGAACCGCTCTAACCCCAAGACGACCCAAGAATCGCAACGGACGACGATAGTTATGGCCGCGCGCCGCCTCGCAGAGACGCAGCCCGACGCCTTCGCCTTTACGGCCGAAAACCAGGCCTGGGCGAAACGCGAGATCGCCAAGTATCCGCCCGGCCGCCAGGCCTCCGCGGTGATCGCGCTTCTCTGGCGCGCTCAGGAGCAGGAGGGCTGGGTCACCAAGCCGGCGATCGAGGCGGTTGCGTCGATGCTCGGCATGCCGCTCATCCGCGTGCTGGAGGTCGCGACCTTCTACACGATGTTCTATCTGGAGCCGGTCGGCGCCAAGGCGCATGTCCAGGTCTGCGGGACGACCCCCTGCATGCTCCGGGGCGCGGGCGCGCTGATCGACCTCTGCAAGAAGCGCATCAATCACGACCCGCACCACCTCTCCGCAGACGGGGCATTGTCCTGGGAAGAGGTCGAGTGCCTAGGCGCCTGCGTGAACGCGCCGATGATCCAGGTCTCAAGGGACACCTATGAGGACCTGACGCCGGAGATATTCGGGTCCCTGCTCGATGCATTCGAGCGAGGCGAGAAGCCGGCGCCGGGCCCACAGAACGGGCGGCAGCATTCGATGCCGATCACCGGCCTGACGTCGCTGACGGAGATCGAATATGCAGCGGACGACGTGCCGCCGACGCGTTCGGCCTCCGGCGCCACGAGAGGGTGACGATGCTCGCTGACAAGGACCGCATCTTCAAGAACCTCTACGGCCTGCACGATCCGGGCCTGAAGGGGGCGCGCTCGCGCGGCGCCTGGGACGGCACCAAGGCGATCCTGGAGAAGGGCCGCGACGCGATCGTCGAGGAAGTGAAGAAGTCGGGCCTGAGGGGCCGGGGAGGGGCCGGCTTCCCGACGGGCCTCAAATGGTCGTTCATGCCGAAGCAGTCGGACGGGCGGCCGCACTATCTCGTCGTCAATGCCGACGAATCCGAGCCCGGCACCTGCAAGGATCGCGAGATCATGCGGCACGACCCGCATCTTCTCGTCGAAGGCTGCCTGATCGCCTCCTTCGCGATGGGCGCGAACACCGCCTTCATCTACATCCGCGGCGAATACATCCGCGAGCGCGAAGCGCTTCAGCGCGCCGTCGACGAAGCCTACGAGGCGAAGCTTATCGGCAAGGACAACATCCACGGCTGGGACTTCGACATCGTCATCGCGCACGGCGCCGGCGCCTATATCTGCGGCGAGGAGACGGCGCTTCTGGAAAGCCTCGAAGGCAAGAAGGGGATGCCGCGGCTGAAGCCGCCTTTCCCCGCCAATATGGGCCTCTATGGCTGTCCGTCGACGGTCAACAACGTGGAATCGATCGCCGTCGCGCCTGACATCATGCGGCGCGGCGCCGATTGGTTCGCAGGCTTCGGTCGCCCCAACAATCTTGGCACCAAGCTCTTCAACATCTCCGGACACGTGAACGCGCCTTGCACCGTCGAAGAGGTGATGGGCATCAATTTCCGCGAGCTGATCGATAAGCATGCGGGTGGCGTGCGCGGCGGCTGGGACAATCTTCTCGCCATGATCCCCGGCGGCTCGTCCTGTCCGATCATCCCGGCGCATCAATGCGACACTGCGATCATGGATTTCGACGGCATGCGCGAGCTGAAGTCGAGCTTCGGCACGGCGGCGGTCATCGTCATGGACAAGTCGACCGACGTCGTCCGCGCCATCACGCGCATCTCCTACTTCTACAAGCACGAGAGCTGCGGCCAGTGCACGCCCTGCCGCGAGGGCATGGGCTGGATGTGGCGGGTCTTGGAGCGCATGTGCCGCGGCGAGGCGGAGAAGCGCGAGATCGACATGCTGCTCGAAGTCACGACGCAGATCGAGGGCCACACGATCTGCGCGTTCGCCGACGGCGCGGTCTGGCCGGTGCAGGGCCTGATCCGGCATTTCCGCCACGAGATCGAAAAGCGGATCGACGAATTCACGGCCAATCCGACACCGGCCGAGGCGATGATGGAGGCGGCGGAGTGAGCGCGATGAAGCTGGAAAAGACGAAGGAGCGGATCGACGCGAACGATGTGGACCTCTCGGGCTCGTCGTTCGACAACGTGAATCTGTCGGGCTGCACCTTCCACAACATCAACCTGTCGGGCGCGACGTTCGATGACATCAACATGTCCGGCTGGCGGGTGAACGACGTGAACCTTTCTGGGCTGAAGCTCACGAAGGTGAATCTTGCCGGCGCATCGATCAGCGGCGGGCGCTACGACGGGATGACGATCGACGGAATCGAAGTGACGGAACTGCTCGCGGCTTTTCGGGCGGGCGGAAAAGAAGCGGCGGAGTAGAAATGTTCGGTCGCACGGAACAGGCAAAGCTCGAGAGCCGAAAAGGAGGAGGTATGCCCAAGACCGGAGCGAAGCGGCATTCTTTGGAGCGCACGCAGAAGGCCATGCGGGTGCGGCCGGGTGCGCCGCTGCTGGAGACGCGCGCAAGGACGATCCTCGCGACGATGGTGGAGGAGGTCGCGGGCGGCGCGGCGGATGGGATGATTCTGCCCGAAGTCGCGGAGTCGAGTATCGCTGAGACGACTGTCTCCACGCCGGAAGCACAGGATGATACCGTGCAGAGCATTGACGAACTGGCGACGCGTGAGCTCGTTTCCATCGTGCGCCATGGGGCGAGTCTGGAGGTCGACGGATCGCGCTACACCTCGGACGAGCTCGCGCTGCTCGCGGAGAACGTCACGGCCGAGGCGCATCTCAAGATCAACAACAGCGGCAGCTTCTCGGCCAGGGAGCTTGCCTCGATCGCTCAAACCGGGCCGGGACAGGTGATCTTCGCCTGAGAGCGGGACAGGGATCGGGAATGGCAGACCTTCGCAAGCTCATCGTTGACGGCAAGGAAGTCGAGGTCCCGGCCCACTACACGCTGCTTCAGGCGTGCGAGGAGGCGGGGGCGGAGATTCCGCGCTTCTGCTTTCACGAGCGGCTGTCGATCGCCGGCAATTGCCGCATGTGCCTCGTCGAGCTGAAGGGCGCGCCGAAGCCGGTCGCCTCCTGCGCCTGGGGCGTGCGCGACTGCCGGCCGGGGCCGAACGGCGAGCCGCCGGAAGTGTTGACGCGCTCCAAGCTCACCAAGAAGGCGCGCGAAGGGGTGATGGAGTTCTTGCTCATCAACCACCCGCTCGACTGCCCGATCTGCGACCAGGGAGGCGAATGCGACCTGCAAGACCAGGCGATGGCCTACGGCGTCGATTCCTCGCGCTTCAAGGAGAACAAGCGCGCAGTCGAGGACAAAAATATCGGCCCGCTGGTGAAGACGATCATGACGCGCTGCATCCATTGCACGCGCTGCATCCGTTTCTCGACCGAGGTGGCGGGCGTCTCGGAGCTCGGCGCGACGGGCCGCGGCGAGGACATGGAGATCACGACCTATCTCGAACGCTCCATGACCTCCGAGCTGCAGGCGAATGTCGTCGATCTCTGCCCGGTCGGCGCGCTCACTTCGGGACCCTATGCATTCAGGGCGCGACCCTGGGAGCTCTCGAAGACCGAGTCCATCGATGTGATGGACGCGCTCGGCTCGAACATTCGCGTCGACGCGCGCGGCAAGGCGGTGCTGCGCATCCTGCCGCGCCTGAACGAGTCGGTGAACGAGGAATGGATCTCCGACAAGACGCGCCACTGCGTCGACGGGCTCGGCGTGCAGCGCCTCGATCAGCCTTACGTGCGCATCAACGGCCGGCTGCATGCCGCGACCTGGCAGGAGGCGTTCGACGCGATCACGAAGCGCGTCGCCGCGACATCGGGCGCGAAGGTCGGCGCGCTCGCGGGCGATCTCGCGAGCGTCGAGGAGATGTACGCGCTGAAGCTGCTGGCGAAGGCACTCGACTCGGAGAACATCGACTGCCGGCAGGACGGCGCAGCGCTCGATCCCTCGCTTGGGCGCGGCAGCTACATTTTCAACTCTACGGTCGCCGGCATCGAGAACGCCGATGCGGTACTCATCGTCGGTTCGAACCCGCGCAAGGAAGCGCCGGTGCTGAACGCGCGCATCCGCAAGCGCTGGCGCATGGGCAACTTGCCCGTCGCGGTGATCGGCGAGCATGCCGATCTGACCTATGCCTACGAGCATCTCGGCGCGGGGCCGGACTCTCTTTCGCGGCTCGCGGCGGGTGAAGGGACCTTCTACGAGAAGGTCAAGGCTGCGAAGCGGCCGCTCATCATCGTGGGGCAGGGCGCTCTTCAGCGCGAGAACGGCTCCGCGCTTCTCTCCGCCGTCGCGAAGCTTGCGCTCGACGTGGGTGCAGTGACGGACGAGTGGAACGGCTTCTCGGTGCTGCACACGGCGGCCGCGCGGGTGGGCGGACTCGACCTCGGCTTCGTGCCGGGGAAAGGCGGTTTCGGCGCGCGCGAGATCATGTCGGGCGCCGCGAAGCCCGACGTGCTTTTCCTCTTCGGCGTCGACGAAGTTGCCATTCCGGACGGGCCGTTCGTCGTCTACATCGGAACGCACGGCGACCAGGGCGCGCAACGCGCGGATATCATCCTGCCGGGCGCGGCTTATACAGAAAAATCAGGCACTTACGCGAACACGGAGGGGCGGGTGCAGAGCGGCAACCGCGCCGCTTTCCCGCCCGGCGACGCGCGCGAAGACTGGTCGATCCTGCGCGCGCTATCCGGCGTGCTCGGCAAGACGCTGCCCTTCGACAGTCTCTCGCAGCTTCGCGCGCATCTCTATCAGGCGTATCCGCATTTCGCCGACGTCGATCAGATCAAGCGCGGAGAGCGCGCCGATGTCGAGCGCCTCGCGGCGATCGGCGGTGCGATCGGCGGTGCCGCGTTCGAGAGCCCGGTCCGCGATTTCTATCTGACCAATCCGATCGCGCGCGCTTCGCAGGTTCTCGCCGAATGCTCGGCGATGCATCTTGGTCCGACGGCGGAGGCGGCGGAATAGATGAACGTCTTCGTCAGCGACTATCTGATCCCCGGCGTCATCATCGTCGTCGAAAGCGCGGTGCTGATGACCGCGCTCCTGATCGTGGTCGCCTATCTCCTCTATGCCGATCGCAAGATATGGGCGGCGGTGCAGCTTCGGCGCGGCCCGAACGTGGTCGGCCCGTGGGGGATACTGCAGTCCTTCGCCGACCTTCTAAAATTCGCGCTGAAGGAGCCGGTGATCCCCTCGGCCTCCAACAAGGCGATCTTCCTGCTCGCGCCGCTCGTCTCGACGGTGCTTGCGCTTTCCGCCTGGGCGGTGATCCCGATCTCGGCCGGCTGGGTGGTCGCCGACATCAATGTCGGCATCCTCTACGTCTTCGCGATCTCGTCGCTCGAGGTCTACGGCGTGATCATGGGAGGCTGGGCATCGAACTCGAAATACGCCTTCCTCGGCGCGCTCCGGTCGGCGGCGCAGATGGTTTCCTACGAAGTCTCGATCGGCTTCGTGATCATCGCGGTGCTTCTTTGCGTCGGCTCGCTCAACCTCTCCGACATCGTGCTCTCGCAGACCGACGGCCTCGGCACGATGTTCGGGCTTCCCAACAGCCTGCTCGACTGGCACTGGCTGTCGCTCTTCCCGCTCTTCATCATCTTCTTCGTGTCCGGGCTCGCGGAGACGAACCGTCCGCCCTTCGATCTGCCTGAGGCGGAATTGGAGCTCGTCGCCGGCTTCATGGTCGAATATTCCTCCACGCCTTACATGATGTTCCTGCTCGGCGAATACGTCGCCGTCACGCTGATCTGCGCGCTGACAACCATCCTCTTCCTGGGCGGCTGGCTGCCGCCGATCGCAGTCGCGCCCTTCACCTGGGTGCCGGGCGTCGTCTGGTTCGTGCTCAAAATCTGCTTCGTCTTCTTCATGTTCGCCATGGTGAAGGCGATCGTGCCGCGTTACCGCTACGACCAGTTGATGCGCCTCGGCTGGAAGGTGTTCCTGCCGATCTCGCTCTTCGCCATCGTCGTCGTCGCCGTGGTGCTTCAGGCAACCGGCTGGGGCGGTCTGCCGGGAGGGGGCTCGTGATGTCGATCCCTCTGATCGGCGCGCTCGTCGGCCTCGCCTTCGCGGTGCTTGAATACTTCGTATTCGGGACGCTGCTCCGCCGCTCGCTGGAGCGCGGCGCGAAGGGGGCCGGGCCAGCGATCCTCGACCTCGTGCGGAAGGCGCAGATCATCCTCTTTCCGATCATCGGCTATTTCGCCGGCTCGCTGTTCGCGAGCCAGAACGGAGCGTCATGATGGGCAGGCTCGCGCAGGCCTCGGGCTCGCTTCTCCTGAAGGAATTCGTCTCGGCGACGTGGCTGGCGACGAAATATTTCTTCGGACCCAAGGCGACGATCAACTACCCCTTCGAGAAGGGGCACGTCAGCCCGCGCTTCCGCGGCGAGCATGTGCTTCGCCGCTATCCGAACGGCGAGGAGCGCTGCATCGCCTGCAAGCTCTGCGAGGCGATCTGCCCGGCGCAGGCGATCACCATCGAGGCCGGGCCGCGACGGAACGACGGCACGCGCCGCACCGTGCGCTACGACATCGACATGGTGAAGTGCATTTACTGCGGCTACTGCCAGGAATCTTGCCCGGTCGACGCTATCGTCGAGGGGCCGAATTTCGAATTCGCCACGGAGACGCGCGAAGAGCTCTACTACGACAAGGCGAAGCTCTTGGCGAATGGCGACCGCTGGGAGCGCGACATCGCCAAGAACATCGCGCTCGATGCGCCGTACCGGTAGCACAGCTCATGGCATCCACCACAACCCTCATGCTGAGGTGCCCGCCGCTGGCGGGCCTCGAAGCACGCGATGCGGTATTCCGGGCGACCTCTGGATGCTCCTTCGAGGCTCGCGCCGCAAAGGCGCTCGCACCTCAGGATGAGGCGGATGGATGTGATCGGCCGAGGTTACTTGTGGCCGCAATGTCGGTCGCCGCGTGGACGACGCGCAGGCACTCCGCTATGAGACGCGCCGCATGATCCTGCAGCCGCTCTTCTTCTACCTGTTCTCGATCATGACCGTGGCGGCGGCCTTCATGGTCATCGCGGCGCGGAATCCGGTGCATTCCGTGCTCTTCCTGATCCTCGCCTTTTTCAACGCGGCCGGGCTCTTCATCCTTCTCGGCGCCGAGTTTCTGGCGATGATCCTGGTCGTGGTCTATGTCGGCGCGGTCGCCGTGCTCTTCCTCTTCGTCGTGATGATGCTCGATGTCGACTTCGCCGAGCTGCGCGAGGGCTTTCTGCAATATCTGCCGATCGGAGGACTGGTCGGCGTGATCCTTTTGATCGAGCTGGTGCTCGTGCTCGGCGGTGTGCTCGTCACACCCGGGGAGATCGCCGGCGCCGCCCCGACGCCGCCGGCCGATCAGGTGACCAACCTCGCCGCGATCGGCGCGCTTCTCTACACACGCTACATCTTCTTCTTCCAAATGGCCGGCATAATCCTTCTCGTCGCGATGGTCGGCGCGATCGTGCTGACGCTTCGCCACAAGGAGGGCGTGAAGCGCCAGAGCATCGCGGCGCAGGTCGGACGCAATCCCAAGACCGCTGTCGAGGTCATGCATCCGGAAACGGGGAAAGGCCTTTCCGGATGACGATCGGTCTCGGCCACTATCTGATCGTCGCGGCGATCCTCTTCACGCTCGGGGTCTTCGGCATCTTCCTCAACCGCAAAAACGTCATCATCATCCTGATGGCGATCGAACTGATCCTCCTGGCGGTCAACATCAATCTCGTCGCCTTCTCCGCCTTCCTCGGCGACATGACCGGACAGATCTTCGCGCTGCTGGTGCTGACGGTAGCCGCCGCGGAGGCCGCGATCGGGCTCGCCATCCTCGTCGTCTTCTACCGCAATCGCGGCACCATCGCGGTTGAGGACATCAACATGATGAAGGGCTGACGGCCTTGTATTCGGCGATCGTCTTCCTGCCGCTTCTCGGCGCGATCATCGCGGGGGTCATCGCGATCTTCGGCGCCGGCGTACGGCATCCAGGCGGCGAGCCGGATGCCGGCGGACACGCCGGCCATGCCCATGCGGAGAGCCACGCCGCTCATGGCGATCATGACGACGCTCATGGCCACGGCCACCATCCGGCGGCGCAGGGCTCGCGCGCCGCGGAGCTCGTGACCTGCGGCCTTCTTGTCGTCTGCGCTATCCTCTCCTGGGTCTCGTTCTTCCAGGTGGCGTTCGGGGCAGGCGAGGTCTTCACGGTCCCGGTCTTCTCCTGGATACATTCCGGCTCGCTCGTTGCCGACTGGTCGCTCCGCATCGACACTCTCACCGTGGTGATGCTCGTCGTCGTCAACACCGTGTCGTCGCTCGTGCACATCTACTCGATCGGCTACATGGCGCACGATCCGCACCGGCCGCGCTTCTTCGCCTATCTCTCGTTCTTCACCTTCGCCATGCTGATGCTGGTGACGGCGAACAACCTCGTGCAGATGTTCTTCGGCTGGGAGGGCGTTGGCCTCGCCTCCTATCTGCTGATCGGCTTCTGGTACGACCGCCCGTCGGCGAATGCCGCTGCGATCAAGGCCTTCGTCGTCAACCGCATCGGCGACTTCGGCTTCGCACTCGGCATCTTCGGCGTCTTCTATCTTTTCTCGTCGGTCGACCTCGACACGATCTTCGCCAACGCGTCTTCGGTGGCGGAGAACAAGGACGTCGTCCTCCACATCTTCGGCCATGCCTTGGACGGGCGCGGCGCGATCACCGTCGTCGCGCTGCTTCTCTTCATGGGCGCGATGGGAAAATCCGCGCAGGTGCCGCTCCACACATGGCTGCCCGACGCCATGGAAGGCCCGACGCCGGTCTCCGCCTTGATCCACGCCGCGACCATGGTGACGGCCGGCGTCTTCATGGTGGCGCGGCTCTCGCCGATCTTCGCACTGTCGGAGACGGCGCTCGCGGCGGTCATCCTGGTCGGCGCGATCACGGCATTCTTCGCGGCGACTGTCGGCCTCGTGCAGAACGACATCAAGCGCGTCGTCGCTTATTCGACCTGCTCGCAGCTCGGCTACATGTTCGTGGCGCTCGGCGTCGGCGCTTATCCGGTGGCGATCTTCCACCTCTTCACGCACGCCTTCTTCAAGGCGCTGCTCTTCCTCGGCTCGGGCTCGGTGATCCACGCCGTCGCGGACGAGCAGGACATGCGCAAGATGGGTGGCCTCAAGACAGTCATCCCGGTCACCTATTGGATGATGATCGCCGGCACGCTGTCGCTCATCGGCTTCCCGCTCACCGCCGGATATTTCTCGAAGGACGCGATCATCGAAGCCGCGCATGCGGGCGGCGCGGGTGTCGCCTTCTTCGCCTTCATCCTCCTCGTCATCGCCGCCGCCTTCACCTCGTTCTACTCCTGGCGCCTGATCTTCATGACCTTCCACGGCACGCCGCGCGCGCCGAAGGAGGTGATGGACCACGCGCATGAGAGTCCGCAGGTGATGCTGGTGCCGCTCTATATCCTCGCGGCCGGCGCGCTCTTCGCCGGGCTGATCTTTGCCGGGCCGTTCATCGAGGAACGGGCCGCCGCGTTCTGGAAGAGCTCGCTCGTCCTGAACACCGATCTGTTCGAGACGATGCACCACACGAGCTTCTGGATATCGGTGCTGCCGACGATCGCGATGCTTCTCGGCTTCGCCGTCGCCTGGTGGTTCTACATCGCGCGGCCGGAGACGCCCGTCTATCTCGCGGACGAGCAGCGCGTGCTCTACCGCTTCCTCCTGAACAAGTGGTACTTCGACGAGATCTACGACTTCCTGCTCGTGCGGCCGACGATGGCGCTGGGTCGCTTCCTCTGGAAGAGGGGCGACGGATGGCTGATTGACGGGTTCGGGCCTGACGGCGTGTCGGCGCGCGTCATCGACGTCACGCGAAACGTGGTCCGCCTGCAGACCGGCTACCTCTACCACTACGCCTTCGCGATGCTCCTCGGCATCGCGCTCCTCGTCACCTGGATGATGTTCGGGGGATGAGAAAGATGGCGAAGGAGATACAAGCCACGACGACGTTTAGGGGACCGCATCCCTTATCGTCGTCATGCCCGGACTCGATCCGGGCATCCATTCCGTCGCGGTTGGCGCCGAGCACGACGGTTACGGAATGGATTGCCGGGTCAAGCCCGGCAATGACGACAGGCGTTGAGGATGGCCCGCGATGAACTGGCCGATCCTCTCCGCGGTCACCTACCTGCCGCTCGCCGGCGCGGCGATCATCTTCTTTTTCATCCGCGGCGACAGCGAGGCGGTCAAGCGGAACATCCGCATGGTGGCGCTCGGCGTGACCGTCCTCACGTTCCTCGTCTCGCTGCTGATCTGGTGGAACTTCGACCCTTCGAACCCCGGCTTCCAGTTCGTCGAGGAGGCCGCTTGGACCGGCTCCTTCATGACCTACCGCATGGGGGTCGACGGAATCTCCATGCTCTTCGTGATCCTGACCACGCTCCTGATGCCGTTCTGCATCCTGGCGAGCTGGCGGGTGATCGGGACGCGCCTCAAGGAATACATGGTCGCATTCCTGGTGCTGGAGACGCTGATGATCGGCGTCTTCACGGCGCTCGACCTGATCCTCTTCTACGTGTTCTTCGAGGCCGGCCTGATCCCGATGTTCCTGATCATCGGGGTGTGGGGCGGTCCGAGGCGTGTCTACGCCGCCTTCAAGTTCTTCCTCTACACGCTGCTCGGCTCTGTGCTGATGCTGCTCGCCATGATGGCGATGTACTGGGACGCAGGCACGACCTCGATACCGGTGCTTTTGACCCACCAGTTCCCCGCCTCGATGCAGACCTGGCTGTGGCTCGCCTTCCTCGCGTCCTTCGCGGTGAAGCTCCCGATGTGGCCGGTGCACACTTGGTTGCCGGACGCGCATGTCGAGGCGCCGACGGCGGGCTCGGTCGTGCTCGCGGCGATCCTCCTGAAGATGGGCGGCTACGGCTTCCTGCGATTCTCGCTGCCGATGTTCCCGCTCGCGAGCGCCGACCTCGCGCCGTTCATCTACGCGCTCTCCATCGTCGCCATCATCTACACCTCGCTCGTGGCGCTGATGCAGGAGGACGTGAAGAAGCTCATCGCCTATTCCTCGGTCGCCCACATGGGCTTCGTCACCATGGGCATCTTCACGCTGACGGCGCAGGGCGTGCAGGGCGGCATCTTCCAGATGCTTTCGCACGGCATCGTCTCGGGCGCGCTCTTCCTTTGCGTCGGTGTCATCTACGACCGCATGCACACGCGCGAGATCAGCGCCTACGGCGGGCTGGTGAATCGCATGCCGTGGTACGCCTTCGCCTTCATGGTCTTCACCATGGCCAATGTCGGGCTTCCCGGCACTTCGGGATTCGTCGGCGAATTCCTGACGCTGATCGGCGCTTTCCAGGCGAATACCTGGGTGGCGGTGCTCGCCACGACGGGGGTGATCCTCTCCGCTTGCTACGCGCTCTGGCTCTATCGCCGGGTGATCTTCGGCAAGCTGGAGAAGGCGAGCCTCGCCGCGATCCTCGACCTTTCGCTCCGCGAGAAGGTGATCCTGGTCCCGCTCATCGCGCTCACGATCTTCTTCGGCGTCTATCCGCGGCCGATCATGGACGTGACCGCGGCCTCCGTCGACAACCTGATCCAGAACTACCATGCGGCGGTCGCAAGCAGCGCCGCCACGGCGCTGGCGACACGGTAGGGGGAAGCGATGTCGCCGGCTGACCTCCCCGCTCTCGCCACGATCCTCCCCGAACTGATCCTCGCAATCGGAGCGCTCGCGCTCCTGATGGTCGGCGCCTATGCGGGCGAACGCGCGACGCCGGCGATCAATGCGCTCGCCGTGCTCATCCTTGCCGCTGCCGTTGTCGCGGTCGCCTTCGGCGGCGGAGACGGCGCGGCGTTCGGCGGCGCGTTCGTCGTCGACACCTTCTCGCGCTTCATGAAGGTGGTGACGCTTGTCGCTTCCGCGATCGCGATCGTGATGGCGCTGCGCTTCGCGCGAGCGGAGCGCTTCGACCGCTTCGAGTTCCCCGTGCTGGTGCTCCTCGCGACGCTCGGCATGCTGGTGATGATCTCAGCGAACGATCTCATCACGCTCTATCTCGGCCTGGAGATGAATTCGCTCGCGTCCTATGTCGTCGCCGCGATCCATCGCGACAATGCGCGGTCGAGCGAGGCGGGCCTCAAGTATTTTGTGCTCGGCGCGCTCTCCTCCGGCATGCTCCTTTACGGCGCGTCGCTCGTTTACGGCTTCACCGGACACACCGGCTTCGAGCCGATCGCGGCGGCGCTCGCTGGCGGGCGCTCGATCGGGCTCGTCGTCGGGCTCGTCTTTCTGCTGGCGGGGCTTGCATTCAAGATCTCGGCGGTGCCGTTCCACATGTGGACGCCCGACGTCTATGAGGGTGCGCCGACGCCAGTGACGGCGTTCTTCGCTTCCGCTCCGAAGCTCGCGGCAATGGCGCTCATCGTGCGCGTCGTCATCGAGGCGTTCCGGCCGATCGCCGTCGACTGGCAGCAGATCGTCGCGTTCATCGCCATCGCCTCGATGGTGCTCGGCTCCTTCGCCGCGATCGGACAGACCAACATCAAGCGGCTGATGGCCTACTCCTCGATCGGCCACATGGGTTTTGCGCTCGTCGGTCTCGCCGCTGGCACGGAGCAGGGCGTGCAGGGCGTGATCCTCTACATCGTGATCTACCTGGCGATGACGCTCGGCGCGTTCGCGGCCATCCTCGCCATGCGCCGGGACGGAGTCATGATCGAGGAGATCGACTCTCTCGCCGGGCTGGCGCGCACCAAGCCGGCGATGGCGTTCCTGCTCGGAACCATCCTCTTCTCGCTCGCAGGCATCCCGCCGCTCGCGGGGTTCTTCGCGAAATACTACGTTTTCCTTGCCGCCATACAGTCGGGGCTTTATCTCCTTGCAGTAATCGGCGTCGTGACCAGCGTGATCGGCGCCTACTACTATTTGAGGATCGTCAAGCTCATGTATTTCGACGAGCCGGAGGCGGGCTTCGAGGCGCTCCCCACGGAGCTTGGGGCCGTACTCGGGATCTCCGGCGTCCTCATGCTCGGCTTCGTGGTGATTGCCGGACCGCTCGTTGACGCGGCGGGCGCCGCCGCTCACAGCCTCTTCTAGCGGATGGCCCATACCCTTGGCCCCAAGGCGCAAGCCGCCGGCTATCGTCTCGCGTCCTACGAGTCCGTCGGCTCGACGAGCAACGAAGCCTTCGCCTGGGCGCGGCTTGGCGACCCGGGTCGGCTCTGGGTCGCGGCCCGATCACAGACGCAAGGCTATGGCCGTCGCGGTCGAACCTGGCAGACGCCGGAAGGCAACCTCGCGGCGAGCCTCCTGATGCTGGAATCCGACCTCGGCTCCGTCGCGGCGACCCTCGGCTTCGTCGCGGGGCTGGCGCTTGACGACGCCATTCACTCGCTCAGCGGCGCTGGCGCGAAGCCCGGAGGGTCGGTCAAGCTCAAATGGCCGAACGACCTCTTGTGCAGCGACGGGGGGAAGGTCGCCGGCATCCTGCTTGAGGCCGTGTCGCTCGTCGGCGCGCCGAAATGCGTGGTCATCGGTTTCGGCGTGAACGTTCGCGAGGCACCAATCGGCGTGCCCTATCCGGCGACATCGCTTTTTGCGTGCGGGATCGAGACCGACCCGGAGACGGTCCTTCAGGCGCTCGCCGAGGCATGGGTTGATCATGCCGCGTTGTGGAGCGGCGGAATCGGATTTGGGACGATCCGCGAGCGCTGGCTCGCGAACGCGGTCGGTATCGGCGGGCCGATCTCGGTCAACGTCGGCGACGAGACGGTCAGCGGCACGTTCGAGACAATCGATCTTGAGGGCCGGCTTATCGTCCGCCGCGGCGACGGCGTCGCGCACCCAATCAGCGCCGGCGACGTGCAGTTCGGCACAGCGGCGACAGCGAGACACTGATGGCGGCGGACGAACTGGTTTTCGTGCCGCTCGGCGGCGTTGGCGAGATCGGGATGAACCTCGCGCTCTACGGCTACGGCCGCGGCCGCGGGCGCAAATGGCTAGCCGTCGATATGGGCGTCGCCTTCGGGCACGAGGAAGTGCTGCCCGGGGTCGATGCCGTGCTCCCCGACATCAGCTTTCTTCTCGAGCGGAAAAGCGACCTCGTCGGCATCGCCATCACGCATGCGCACGAGGATCATTACGGCGCGCTTTTCGATTTCTGGCCGAAGCTCGGAGTACCCGTCTTCATGACACCGTTCGCCGCCGCGCTGCTGCAAGCGAAGCGGCAAGGCGAAGCGAATGCGCCGAAGATCGCGGTGACGACGATCCGCCAGGGGGAGCGCTTCACCGCCGGGCCGTTCGAGGTGGAATACGTTCCTGTCTCCCACTCGATCCCGGAACCGAATGCGCTGGCGATCCGCACGCCGCTCGGGACCGTGTTCCACACCGGCGACTGGAAGCTCGATCCGGCGCCGGGCGTCGGCCGCGCCACCGATAATGACCGCATCGCCGCGATCGGGGAGGAGGGCGTGCTCGCGCTTATCTCCGATTCCACCAACGCTATCCGCGACGGGATCAGCCCGAGCGAGGGCGAGGTCGCGCGCGTGCTTGAGCGGCTCATCGCGGAGGCGCCGCAGCGCGTGGCGGTCACAACATTTGCTTCAAACGTCGGACGGATTCGCGCGGTCGCCGAGGCGGCCCATCGCGCCGGCCGCGAGGTGGTCATCGTCGGGCGCGCGATCCACCGCTCCGTGGATGTGGCGCGCGAACTCGGCTACCTGGAGGGCTTGCCGGAATTCCTCGACCAGGATGCCTATGCGCAGCTGCCGCGGAACAAGGTGGTAGCGCTGATGACGGGCAGCCAAGGCGAGCCGCGCGCCGCGCTTGCAAAGGTCGCCGCCAAGGACCATCGCGCGCTTTCGCTCGCGCCGGGAGACCGCGTGATCTTCTCCTCCCGCACGATCCCGGGCAACGAGCGTCCGGTGAACACGATCATCAACGCGCTGGTCGATTTCGGCGCCGAGGTGATCACCGACCGCGACGCGCTCGTCCATACATCTGGGCACCCGCGCCGGGACGAACTCAGACAGCTCTACGATTGGCTGAAGCCACAGATCGTCGTGCCGGTTCATGGCGAGGCGCTGCATCTTCACGAGCAGGCGAAGCTCGCGCGCGCCGCGGGCATCCCGCAAGTGATCGAGGCGCGGAACGGCCGCATGATCCGGCTTGCGCCGGCGCCGGCCGAGCAACTCGAAAGCATCGGACACGGCAGGCTCTATCGCGATGGCAAGCTCCTCGCGTCACACGAAATGAGCGGCGTCGCCGATCGTCGGCGCTTGAGCTTTGCCGGCGTGGTCAGCGTTGCGATCGTGCTCTCCGACGGCGGCGAGGTGCTCGAGGATCCAACGGTCGCGCTCCTTGGCCTGCCCGACGCCGACGCCGAGGGCGAGCTCCTTCGCTCGGTCGTAGAAGAGGCGGTCGACGACGCGCTCGACGGACTCTCCAAGGCGAAGCGCCGCGCCGCTGACAGCGTGCGCGATGCGGTGCGGCGCTCGGTCAGAAGCGAGATCGAGACGGTCTGGGGAAAGAAGCCGCTGACGATCGTCCACGTCGTGCATGTGAGCGACTGACCATGCTTGGTCGGCTGAACCACGTGGCAATCGCGGTTCCTGATCTCGATTCCGCGGCGCGGACCTACAGAGAGAGGCTCGGCGCGGTCGTATCCAAGCCGCAAGGGCTGCCGGAGCACGGCGTCAGCGTCGTCTTCGTCGATCTTCCCAATACCCGGATCGAGTTGATGGCGCCCCTTGGCGCCGCCTCACCGATCGCGAAATTCCTCGAGCGTCATCCCGACGGTGGAATGCATCACCTCTGCTACGAGGTCGACGACGTCCGCGCTGCGCGCGACAGACTTAAACGTGAGGGTGCGCGCGTCCTCGGCGATGGGGAGCCAAGAATCGGTGCGCACGGCAGACCGGTGATCTTCCTCAGCCCAAAGGATTTCTGCGGCACGCTGATCGAGCTCGAAGAGGTCGGCTGATGGGAGTCTTCCCGTCGATCGCCGTTTACTTCGTGATCTGGTGGCTCTGCCTCTTCGTCGTCCTGCCGTTCCGCATCAGGAGCCATCACGAAATGGACGACGTGACCCTCGGAACGGACGCCGGCGCTCCGCATCGGCCGCGCATGGGGGCTAGGCTCCTAGCGACGACGCTGCTCGCGGCGATACTATACGGAGGCTTCTTCCTCTACTTCAACGTGCTCCACTTGAGCGTATTAGACTTCGCGCGATGAAGGTCCGCGCCGCATATGCGATAGGCCTAAAAGAAAAAGAGCAAGGCATTGCCTTGCTCAAGACCTTCGCGATTAGCCGCTCATCATACACGCGTTGGACGCGCCTCTGATGAAGTCCTCCCAAGACTTGGACCGCGAGTATTCGGTGTCAACGCACCTTCTTAGACCGGGAACCATAGCCCATCGGAATCGGCCTGTCACTACCCTTCCGCGACGCTGCCGAAAAATTTGGCGGGATGCCCGATTTTGGCGCAACCGCCGGGTCGCAAATGGCGGTCGCAGGGGTCGCGTCTTGCCAAGCCGAAGGCGATACGATCATGTCGCCGAAAATCATAGATGATTCATAGCCCATGCTGCTCTCGCGCTACTTCCTGCCAATTCTCAAGGAGACGCCGAAAGAGGCCGAAATTGTCTCGCATCGGCTGATGCTTCGCGCCGGCATGCTCAGGCAGCAGGCAGCGGGCATCTATTCCTGGCTGCCGCTCGGTTTCCGCGTTCTGAAGAAGATTGAGCGGATCGTGCGCGAGGAACAGGACCGGACGGGGGCGCTGGAAGTGCTGATGCCGACCGTCCAATCGGCCGATCTCTGGCGGGAAAGCGGGCGTTACGAGGACTACGGCAAGGAGATGCTCCGCATCGTCGACCGCCATGAGCGCGACATGCTCTACGGCCCCACCAACGAGGAGATGATCACCGACATCTTCCGCGCTTACGTGCGCTCGTACCGGGACCTGCCGCTCAACCTCTACCATATCCAATGGAAATTCCGGGATGAGGTCAGGCCGCGCTTCGGTGTGATGCGCGGGCGCGAGTTCCTGATGAAGGATGCCTATTCCTTCGATCTGGACCTCGCAGGCGCGAGGGCGGCCTACAATCGCATGTTCGTCGCCTATCTCCGCACCTTCGCGCGCCTCGGCCTGAAAGCGATCCCGATGCGCGCGGAATCCGGCCCGATCGGCGGCGACCTTAGCCACGAGTTTGTCATCCTCGCCGACACCGGTGAAAGCGCCGTCTATTGCGACCGCAACCTGCTCGATCTCGAGGTGCCCGGCGCCGATACGGATTTCCGCTCCGACCTCTCACCGATCGTCGACCGTTGGACGGCATCCTACGCGGCTACCGACGACATGCACGACGAAGCCGCCTTCGTCGCGTTGCCGGAAGAGCGCCGCGTCAGCGCGCGCGGCATCGAGGTTGGACACATCTTCTACTTCGGCACGAAATATTCGGCGGCCATGCGCGCACACGTCGCCGGCCCGGACGGCGCCGAGCATGCCGTCCACATGGGTTCTTACGGTGTGGGGGTCTCCCGCCTCGTCGGCGCGATCATCGAGGCGAGCCACGACGAGAACGGTATCATCTGGCCCGACAGCGTCGCGCCGTTCCAGGTCGGTCTCGTCAACCTGAAGCCGGGCGACACGGTGACGGACGAAGTTGCGGACGGCGTGATGATGCGGCTCGAAGCGGCGGGCATTTCGGTGCTATACGACGACATCGATCAGCGGGCAGGGGCGAAGTTCGCATCGATGGACCTGATCGGCCTGCCATGGCAGGTGATCATAGGGCCGCGCGGGGCCAAAGGCGGCGAAGTTGAGATCAAGCGGCGTGCGACCGGGGAACGCGAGACGCTCACCGTCGATGCCGCGATCAACCGCCTGACGACAAAGATCGCCGGGGAGAGCTGATATGGCGGAAGCCGCGGCCGGCAAACTGAAGGCAACGCGGCCGTTCACGGCGTTCGAATGGATCCTCGCGCTGCGCTACCTTCGCCCGCGCCGCAAGGAGGCCTTCATCTCGGTCATCGCCGGCTTCTCGTTTCTCGGGATCATGCTCGGCGTGGCGACGCTCGTCGTCGTGATGGCGGTGATGAACGGCTTCCGCGCCGAGCTCCTCGACAAGATTCTCGGCATCAACGGCCATATCATCGTGCAACCGATCGAAAGCGACCTGACCGACTACGACGCGGTCGCGAAGCGGATTTCCGCGCTGCCGGGCGTGAAGGCGGCGATGCCGATCATCGAGGGGCAGGCGCTCGCCTCCGGCCCGAGCACCGGAAGCTCCGGCGTTCTTGTCCGCGGCATCCGCGGGCCGGACCTCCTCGGCATGGAGAAGATTTCCGGTAGCGTCGAAGACGGCGGTGGTCTCATCGACTTCGACAATTCGGGCGGCATCCTGATCGGCACGGGGCTGGCGCAGTCGCTCGGCGTCAACGTCGGCGACAAGGTGATGCTGATCAGCCCGCGTGGCGCCATCACGCCGCTCGGCACGTCGCCCAGGATCAAGTCCTATCCGGTCGTCGCAATCTTCGAGATCGGCATGTCGGAATACGATTCGACCTACGTCTTCATGCCACTCTCCGAAGCGCAGCTCTATTTCAACTCGCCGGACAAGGCGCAGGCGATCGAGGTCTATCTGAACGATCCGGATAAGGTCGGCGAAATGCGCCCGATCGTCGAGAAGGCGGCAGGGCGTCCGGTCTTCACCACCGACTGGCACATGCGCAACGTCACCTTCTTCAGCGCCTTGCAGGTCGAGCGGAACGTCATGTTCACAATCCTGACTCTGATCGTGCTCGTCGCCGCGCTCAACATCATCTCCGGGCTGATCATGCTGGTGAAGGACAAGGGGCGCGACATCGCGATCCTGCGAACGATGGGCGCGACGCGAGGCTCCATACTCCGCGTCTTCTTCATCACCGGCGCATCGATCGGCACGGTCGGTACGATCGCCGGGCTTATCCTCGGCACGGTCATCTGCACCAACATCGAGTCGCTCAAGGAGTTCATCTCCTGGGTTACGCGGACCGAGATCTTCTCGCCCGAGCTCTATTTCCTTTCCACGCTTCCCGCCGACATGGACCCGGCCGAGACGACCGCGATCGCGCTGATGGCGCTGGCGCTTTCCTACCTTGCCACGATCTTCCCGGCGTGGCGGGCAGCGCGGCTCGATCCGGTCGAGGCGCTGCGCTACGAATGAGCGAGGAGGCCGCAGTCACGGTCGCCCAGGAGAGCCCGCCGCTGGCGGGCGTGCTGAAGGCCGCGGCACGCAAGAGCGCGCTTTCGCTCGAAGGAATCGCGCGCGCCTACAAGACCGGCTCTGGCATGCTGCCGGTCTTGAAGGATGCCAACCTTTCCGTCGCGGTCGGCGAGATGGTGGCGCTTGTCGCACCGTCGGGAGCCGGCAAGTCGACGCTGCTTCACATCGCCGGCCTGCTTGAGCATCCCGATTCCGGCGAGGTGCTGATCAACGGCGAGGCCGCGTCGCGGGCGAGCGATGACGCGCGCACATCGCTCCGGCGCCGGCAGATCGGCTTCGTCTATCAGTTCCATCATCTGCTGCCGGAATTCTCGGCGCTCGAGAACCTCGTCCTACCGCAGATGATCGCCGGCCTGCACCGGCGCGAGGCGGAGAAGCGGGCGCACGAGCTTCTCGCCTACCTCCGCGTCGACAAGCGCGCGACGCATCGGCCGGCGGAGCTTTCCGGCGGCGAACAGCAGCGCGTGGCGATCGCGCGCGCGGTGATCAACGCGCCGCGGCTTCTCCTCGCCGACGAGCCGACCGGGAACCTCGATCCGAACACCGCCGGCCACGTCTTCGCGGCGCTCCGGTCGCTCGTGCGGGAATCCGGCCTCGCCGCGCTGATCGCCACCCACAATTACGCGCTCGCCGCGGAGATGGACCGCACCGTCACCATCGAGGACGGCGCCATCGTGCCGGCAAGAGTGGGCTAGATCGCGCCGCGCGCTATTCGAGCGCAAGCGATTCGAGAATGCCGAGAGCTTCCGCTGCTCGTTCTACCGGCACAAACAGGTGATCGTGATAGAAGGCCGAGACGGCATTCGCACTCAGCCCGGCGGCGGCAAGCCTGCCCGTGACGACGGCGAGGAAACCCACGGCCTCAAGCGATGAATGAATGGAGAGCGTGATCATCCGGCAGGGAAATGTGCCGGCGAGACCGGCCCGTTCGGCCTCCTGTCTTTCAACGATGAGTGTCAGCCCCTCCGCCTCGCGAAACGTCAGCCTGGGCGTGATCGAAGGCGGGATCGCGTCTGTCGGCAGCGACGTCACGAACATGTAGGTCGCGCTGTCGAGCGCGGGCCGCATCGAGCGGATCAGAGCCTTCAGGTCGGTCTCACCCGTCATGATCAACTCCTCCAAAACGCCTGGACCTGGAAGGTGAAGCTTCGTCCTGGCGGAGCCGTTCTAAGCGCAGCGCGCCATTCGACCGATGGCGTTGTCATGGAAAAGCCGTTTTGGCTTGATGTCGAGATGATGCGTGGCCGATCGAAGATGGCCAGCTAGAAACCGAAGGTTTGCTGTGCAACACGGCCTGCTGGCGACCCGTCGGTTTCGTTTCCGGCCATCGGCCAAGATTGAGCAATCCAGGCGTACCAAACAGTCTATTCGCTGCGCTTGGCGGCATGCAGACAGCTATTTGAGACGCTTTCTCCGAGGGTCGCTTGCATTGGCCCTCGCGGTTGCAGTGCACAGTTCGTTGTTCGCGCAGGCGAGCGCATCGCCGACGAGCTCGGGCCAACCTTCCATCGCGGGAACAAATACCGCCCCCGCTACGGAGGCGGATACGCCGGTTGAATCCACGACGACTTCATCAGTTCCAAGCGACGCGGCGGCACTCGGTGGCTATAGCGTGCTCATCGCCGACCGGGGCAACAACCGCCTGCTACTTGTCGATCCCGACAAGAACATCGTCTGGGAATATGACTTCGTTGGGTTGCCCCGCAGTTCGGGTGCCGACGACGCGTTCTTTGCCGACGGCAGCAAGAGCATCATCGTCAACCTCGAGCATGAGCAGGTGATCCAGATCATCGATATGGAGACGAAGCAGGTCACCTGGGAATACGGCGAGCTGCACAAGCGCGGTTCCCGAGACGGCCTGCTCAACTTCCCTGACGACGCCTACAAGCTCGCCAATGGCGACGTGATTGTCGCCGATATCCGCAATTGCCGAATCCTTGAGATCTCACCTGACAAGCGGATCGTGCGACAGGCCGGGGTGACCGGCCGTTGCGGCAGCAAACCACCATTGCTTGCTTCGCCCAACGGCGACACGCCGCTCCCCAGCGGGCATGTTCTGGTCAGCACCATACGCGATCACTCGCTGGTCGAACTCGATGAGAACTGGCAGCAAGTGTTCAGGCTTACCTTGCCTCTGCGCTACCCATCGGATCCGCAAATGACGATGGCCGGCAATTTTCTGATTAGCGGCTACACGCGGCCCGGCAAGATCATCGAGATCAGCCGTAGCGGGGATATCGTGTGGCAATATACGGCCAAGGGCGAAGGCGGACTCAATCGCCCTTCGCTGGCCATCGAACTGCCGAATGGAAACATTCTGGCGAACGACGACTTGAACCACCGCGTCATTGTCGTCGACAAATCGTCCAAGAAGATCCTTTGGCAATACGGCGTCACAGCTCATCGCGGGTCGGCCCCCGGCTATCTTGCGATTCCCGATGGGCTCGATATTTGGAAAGCGAATTGAAATGCGTTGCATCAGCCGACTTGCGAATGTGGTCGTCGCAATATTTGCCCTGGCGGTCATCGTGGCAGACACGACGCCTCTGAAGGCTGCGACCGCTCCCGCAATTCACAAGGTCGGTGCCGTCACCCGCCACGCAAGCAACTTCGTTGGGCAGGTCGTCTTTCTCAGCGGCTACCTGCTTGCCCGTGAGCAGGGATACATCCTCTTTTCGGATGAGCCGAAAGGCAAGATTTCGCAGTACGATCTACCGGTGGTCGGCGCCGGAATCGACCAGATGATCCCCATGAAGAAATATGTGATCGAGGGCAGATTCGTAGATGGCGATCTGGTGACGAGCAATGCCAACAAATATCACCTTGAGCTTATCGGGCTTCAGCCGTAGCCCGGCGTCGCGCAGGATGTGGAGATCGCCGCGGCTAGCTTCAGTCAGCTCCACCCAGGGGAACGTCACCGATGGCTGAGCGACGCCATGAGACCGCGCTGATTGTCGGCGCCGGGTATGGGCTCAGCGCCTCGCTTGCCAGATTGCTCGCCCGCGAAGGCCTGCGCATCGCGCTTGCGGCGCGCCACGCTGACAAGCTCGCAGCGCTTTCAAGCGAAGTCGGGGCGCACGCATTCGCTTGCGACGCGGTGGACGCGGCGCAGGTCGAGCAGCTCTTCGTCGACGTCGAAGGCGCGGTCGGCGCGCCCGACGTGGTGATCTACAACGCCAGCGGACGGGCGCGCGGACCGCTGGTCGACCTTGACCCAGCGGAGGTCGAGCGCACGCTCAGCGTCAGCGCCTTCGGCGGCTTCCTGGTTGCCCAGCAGGCTGCGCGGCGGATGCTTCCGCGCGGCTTCGGCGCGATCTTCTTCACAGGCGCCTCCGCCAGCGTGAAGGGCTATCCGCAATCCGCGCCCTTCGCGATGGGCAAGTTCGCGCTGCGCGGACTGGCCCAGAGCATGGCGCGCGAACTTCAGCCGCAGGGCATCCACGTGGCGCATTTCGTCATCGACGGCGCGATCCGCAATCCCGGGCGCGTCGAGCCTGTCGACAAGCCCGATTCGATGCTCGATCCCGATGCCATCGCCGCCACCTATCTGAACATTCTCAGGCAACCGCGCAGCGCCTGGACGTGGGAAGCGGAGCTTCGGCCCTGGGTGGAGCGGTTCTGAGCCGCGCCGCGCGCTCCGCTCTACGCTCTACGCGCAGTGGCAGGGGATAGCGCTCTCCCGCCCCTGTGCGCGGCGGCCGCAACGGGCTAGTCCATGCTCCAAAGGACGGCACTTTGGATTCTCCCCGCTTCATCCACCTGAATTGCCATTCGGCCTATTCGCTGCTGGAGGGCGCGCTGCCGCTCGCCACGCTCGTCAAGCTTGCCGCCGAGGACGGGATGCCGGCCGTCGGTGTCACCGATACGGCGAACCTCTTCGGCGCGCTCGAATTCTCCGAAAAGGCCGCGCAGGCAGGCATCCAGCCGATCATCGGCTGCAAGCTTCCGGTGCGGTTTGAAGCGGAAGCCGACCTCGAAACGCGCCGGCCCGGACCGCACCGCAGATCGCGCCACGTCGCTCCCCTTTTCCTGCTCGCCGCGTCCGACGACGGCTACCGCGGACTGATCCAGCTGGTGACCGGCTACTACCTCGGGGAGGCGGGGCGGGCGGAGCCGATTCCGCTCGATGCGCTAGCCGCCGCCTCGGGCGGCATGATCGCGATGACCGGCGGCCACGACGGGCCGCTTTATCCGATCCTCGCGGAAGGCGAGGCGGCGCTCGCAGAGAGCCGCCTCGTCGCCCTGAAGGGCGTTTTCGCCGACCGCCTCTACGTGGCGCTCGAGCGGCACGGGCTCGACGTGGAACGCCAGGCGGAGCCCGCCGTGGTTGATCTTGCCTATCGGTTCGACCTGCCGCTCGTGGCGACGAACGAGCCCTTCTTCCCACGCGCCGAGGACTACGAGGCGCACGATGCGCTGCTCGCGATCGCCGAAGGGCGCCTTCTTTCGAGCGACGACCGCAGGCGGCTTACGCCGGAGCATCACTTCGCCAGCCGCGCCGAGATGATCGCGCGCTTCAATGATGTTCCGGAGGCGCTGGAGAATACCGTCGAGATCGCACGCCGCTGTCATACGCGGCCACGCGTCGTGCAGCCGATCTTGCCGCGCTTCGCCGCCAAGGCTGCCGACGCGGAGACGGCCGAGCGGGAGGAGGCGGCGGAGCTTCGCCGGCAGGCGGAGGAGGGGCTTACGCGACGGCTCGCGGCGCAGGGGACCGCGGAGGGCTTCGAGGAGGAGGACTACCGCGAGCGGCTAGACTTCGAGCTCGGCGTCATCACGGCGATGAAATATCCGGGCTATTTCCTGATTGTCGCCGATTTCATCCAATGGGCGAAGGCGCGCGGCATCCCGGTCGGACCGGGGCGCGGCTCGGGCGCCGGGTCGGTTGTCGCCTGGTCTCTTACCATCACCGACCTCGACCCGCTCCGCTTCGGCCTGCTGTTCGAGCGGTTCCTGAACCCCGATCGCGTGTCGATGCCGGACTTCGACATCGATTTCTGCCAGGAGCGCCGCGACGAGGTGATCGCCTACGTGGCGGAGCGCTACGGCTCCGACCGCGTCGCGCAGATCATCACCTTCGGGACGCTGCAGGCGCGCGCGGCGCTCCGCGATGTCGGGCGCGTGCTCGAAATGCCCTACGGGCAGGTCGACCGCCTCTGCAAACTGGTGCCGGCCGATCCGGCCAATCCGGTTTCCCTCGAAAAGGCCATCGCCGGCGAGCCGCGCTTCGAGGAGGCGCGCAAGCAGGAGCCGGTCGTCGACCGTCTTCTCACCATCGCCATGAAGCTCGAAGGGCTCTACCGCCACGCCTCGACGCATGCCGCGGGCATCGTTATTGGCGACCGGCCGCTGCAGGAGATGGTGCCGCTTTATCGCGATCCGCGCTCCGTCCTACCCGTGACCCAGTTCAATATGAAATGGGTCGAGCAGGCGGGGCTGGTCAAATTCGACTTCCTCGGCCTGAAGACGCTCACCGTGCTTGAGCAGGCTGTGAAGCTGATCCGCCGGCGCGGGATCGAGATCGAACTTGCCGCGATCCCGCTCGACGATCCCGCGACATTCGCCATGCTGGCGCGCGGCGAGACGGTCGGCA
Source organism: uncultured Alphaproteobacteria bacterium (assembly GCA_963739005.1). Taxonomy (GTDB): domain Bacteria; phylum Pseudomonadota; class Alphaproteobacteria; order Rhizobiales; family Afifellaceae; genus DASWJZ01. Next base: position 68,024 of record CAVTYQ010000009.1, read on the forward strand.
TCTTCCAGGTTGAAGGGCAGGGGATGCGGCGCGCCCTCGTCGGCATGCAGCCGGACCGCTTCGAGGACCTGATCGCGCTTGTCGCCCTCTACCGGCCCGGTCCGATGGCCAACATCCCGGTCTACTGCGCGCGCAAGCTCGGGCGCGAACAGACCGACTACATCCATCCGAAGCTCGAACCGATCCTGAAGGCGACCTACGGCGTCATCACCTACCAGGAACAGGTGATGCAGATCGCGCGAGACCTCGCCGACTACAGCCTCGGCGAAGCCGATCTTCTGCGCCGCGCGATGGGCAAGAAGATCCGCTCCGAAATGGAGAAACAGCGCGAGCGCTTCCTCTCCGGCGCGGTCGCGCACGAAATCCAGCATGCCGACGCTGTCGCGATCTTCGACGCCTGCGCCAAGTTCGCCGACTACGGCTTCAACAAATCGCACTCGGCTCCCTATGCGCTGATCACCTATCAGACCGGCTTCATGAAGGCCAACTACCCGGTCGAATTCCTGGCGGCGTCGATGACGCTCGATATGAACAACACCGACAAGCTGAACGAATTCCGCCTGGAGGCGCGCCGGCTCGGCATCGAGGTCGTCTCGCCCGACGTGAACAGCTCGGGCGTCAGCTTCGAGGTCTCGCACGGCAAGATCGTCTACGCGCTTTCGGCGCTGAAGGGGGTCGGCACACATGCCGTCGAGCACCTGGTGAAGGCGCGCGGCGACCGGCCTTTCGCCGACCTTGCCGACTTCGCCGCGCGCATCGATCCGCAGATCCTGAACCGCAAGGCGCTCGAATGCCTGGCGCAGGCGGGCGCCTTCGACAGCCTCGATCCGGACCGCGCCAAGGTCTTCGAGAATGTCGGGCGCGTGCTCGCCGCCGCGCAGGAGCGGACGGAGCGTGCGCAAAGCGGCATCACCGACCTCTTCGGCGGGTCGGGAGAGCCGACGCGGCTCTTCTTCGTCGCGGCCGAGCCGTGGGCGCCGGCGGAGCGGCTGCAGCGCGAGTTCTCGGCGGTCGGAACCTACTTGAGCGCGCACCCGATCGACGACTATGCGGCGCTCGCCGAGTCTCGCGGCGGGCTGACCTGGAAGTCTTTCGAGGAGCATCTGAGGTCCAGCCGACAGTTCACCGCGAAGATCGCGGCGACCGTCGTCTCGCGGCAGGAGCGCAGGACGCGGACCGGCGGGCGGCTCGGCATCGTCATGTTCTCCGATCCGACCGCGCAGTTCGAGGCGACCGTCTATCAAGAGCGTCTCGCCGACTGGCGCGACCTGCTGGAGGTCGGCCATTCGCTCTTCGTGCAGATCGGCGGGGAATTCGATCCGGAGACGGAGGAGATCCGCGTGCGCATCCAGAATATCGAACCGCTCGAGGAACTGGCGGCGAAGAAGGTGCAGGCTATCCGCGTGTTCCTGGACGCGCCGGAGCCGGTCGAGCGGCTGGCGAACCGGCTCGCGGAAGGCGAGGGGACGGTCTCCGTCGTCGTCATGCTTGAGGGCCGCGAGGTGGAGTTGAAGCTCCCGGGCCACTACCGCGTGACGCCGCAGGTCGCAGGCGCCATCAAGGCGGTGCCGGGCGTTGTCCACGTGGAGATGGCATAGGCGAAACCGATCAGCCGTCGCTCATCCGTCGCCGACGTTACACGAAGGACACGTGCGGCAGGTACTCTCGTGCGGTGTGCGTGCAAGAGGAACCCATAATGCGCCTTGCCGGCTTCGAACTTGCCACGCCGCCGACCCGCTGACATCCGCTCGACAGGTCCTGCCTGCCGGGCCAGCTGCCGCAGCTAACGGAAGCAACGATCCCCGGCCACCACCGCGTCACCCCGCAAGTCGCCGGCGCCATCAAGGCGGTGCCGGGCGTTGTCCACGCGGAGATCGGCTAGGGGTCGGAAAAAGCCCTTTTATCGAGCGGCAAAAAAAGTAGGGTGGTCGTCATACGTGTCGGGAACCAGCCTGACCGAAGAAAAAATCATTTGGAGGGAACGCCAATGAGACCAATCTCTTTCCGCCTCGCTTCGTCGCTTGGGGCCGTGGCCATCGCCGCCGTGGCATGGTCGGCACCGGCTCTGAGCCTTGAGATCAAGACCAGCGACGTTCACGGCGAGGGCTATCCGACGACGGAAGCCATCGCCTACATGGGCGACCTGCTGTCGAAATGGACCGACGGCCGCATCACGGTGAATCTCTTCCCGAACATGCAGCTCGGCGGGGAAAAAGAAGCGCTCGAGCAGGTCCAGCTCGGCGCGCTCGAAATGACGCGCGTTTCGGTTGGCGTCGTCGGCCCGATCGTCGATGATTTCAATGTCTTCAACCTGCCCTATGTCTTCAAGAGCCTCGATCAGCAGCACACGGTCGTCGACGGCGCGATCGGCACCGGGCTCCTGAACAAGCTCGAACCCGCCGGCCTGATCGGCCTCGGCTACATGGATGCCGGCTCACGCTCGTTTTACGTGAAGGGTAAGCAGATCGAGAAGCCCGGCGATCTGGCCGGCATGAAGATCCGCGTCATGCAGAACCCGATGTTCGTCGATATGGTCAACGCCATGGGCGGCAACGGCGTGCAGATCGCCTACAACGAGCTCTACACGTCGCTGCAGACCGGCGTCGTCGATGGCGCGGAGAACAACCCTCCGTCCTACGACGAGGGCAAACACTACGAGGTCGCCGGGTACTACACGCTCGACGAGCACCTGATGGTGCCGGAGATCTTCGTGTTCTCGAAGAAGGTGTGGGATACGCTCGACGCGACCGACCAGCAGCTCATCCGCAAGGCTTCGGCACTGTGCGTGCTTAAGGAGCGCGAGCTCTGGGCGGCGAAGGAGAAGAAGGCGCTCGATGATCTGCAGGCCGCTGGCGTGCACATCGAATCGAACGTCGACAAGACGCCGTTCATCGAGGCGACCCAGGCCGTCCGCGACAAGTACGGCGCCCAATACGCCGACCTCCTGAAGGCGATCAACGCGGTTCAATAGGCTCGCGTTGCGGCGTGGCCACCGCGGTCGCTGGCCGGTCGGGGTGGCGATATTGATCTGGGCGAGGCGCTTGCCTCGCCTATTCCCCGTCGCGGTCTGCGGACTGTCCTAGCGCTCCGAGAGGAGATCGACCTCATGCGGCCGACCTACGTGCGCATCATGGACGTGCTCTACGTCCTCTGCATGGTCATCGCGATCGTCTCGGTGGTGAGCATGACCACCCTGATCTTCGTCGGGGTGATCATGCGCTACATCTTCTACATGGGCGCGGCGTTTGCCGAGCCGGCGTCGATTTTCTTCTCCGTACAGCTCACGCTCTACGGCGCGGCGGCCTGCTATCGCGCGCAGGCGCATCTGCGGATTCAATTCTTCACCGGCCTCTTGCCGGAGCGCGTGCAATGGATTCCGAAGGCGCTCGTCACCTTGCTGATGATGACCATATCGGTCGCCATGATGTACTACGGCGCCGACCTTGTGCAGACGACCTGGTTCCAGGCCTATCCGGAATTCAACTACATCCGCGTCGGCGCCGTCTATTCGGCGATTCCGGGCGGGGGTTTCATCCTGCTCCTCTTCATCATCGAGTCGGTTTTCTATCCGAACGCCATGGCCGCGGACGAGGAGGAGGAGATGCGGATCGCCATGCGGCACGCCGAAGAGGAAGCGCGAAAGCTCGGCTACGAATAGGGGGCGAAAGTCATGGGGGGGCCGCTCGCGCCGCTCGTTCTTCTCGGCAGCTTCTTCGTGCTGCTCATCCTCGGCATGCCGGTCGCCTTCGCGCTCGGGGTCGCCGCGCTGGTCGGTGCGCTCTACGCGCATCTGCCGCTTGCGGCGGTGCTCCTCAAAGTCTCCGACAGCGTGGACGACTTCGCGCTCCTCGCAATTCCCTTCTTTGTGCTCGCCGGCGCGCTGATGGCGGAGGGCGGCATGGCGCGCCGTCTCGTCGCCTTCGCCAACATCTTCGTCGGCTTCATGCGCGGCGGCCTCGCCATGGTCAACGTGCTCGCTTCGATGTTCTTCGGCGGCGTGTCGGGCTCAGCCGTCGCCGACACCTCGTCGATCGGCTCCATCATGATCCCGATGATGAAGAAGCAGGGCTACGACGACCACTTCGCCGTCAACCTGACGATCAGCGGCGCCACGCAGGGCATCGTCATCCCGCCGAGCCACAACGCCATCATCTATTCCTACGCCGCGGGCGGTGCGGTCTCTGTCGCGCAGCTTTTCCTGGCCGGCGTCATCCCCGGCATCATGGTCGGCCTCTCCTTGATGGTGCTGTCGTTCATCATCTCGACCATACGCGGCTACGCGCGCGGCAATTTCGTACCGTTCCGCGAAGCCCTGCGCATCACCTGGGAGGCGCTCGCCGGTCTTCTGACTGTGGTCATCATCGTCGGCGGCATTCTCGGCGGCGTCTTCACGCCGACAGAATCGGCGGCTGTGGCTGCGGTCTGGGCGTTCTTCGTCACCATGTTCATCTACCGCGATCTCAAATGGCGTGACCTGCCGCGCGTGATGGTCGGCGTCATCAAGACCATCGCCATGGTGATGATCGTCATCGGGTTCGCCGGCAGCTTCGGCTACATGATGACGCTGATGCAGATCCCGGCGAAGGCGACGCATCTGCTGCTCGAGATATCCAGCAACAGATACGTCATCCTGGCGCTGATCAACGTGCTCCTGCTGATCCTCGGTACGTTCATGGACATGGCGCCGCTGCTCCTGATCTGCACGCCGATCATGCTGCCGGTGGTCACGGCAATCGGGGTGAACCCGGTCCATTTCGGCATCATCATGATGCTGAACCTTTCGATCGGGCTGGTGACGCCGCCGGTCGGCACCGTGCTCTTCGTCGGCTGCGCGATCGGCAAGATTCCGATCGAGAAGGCGACGCGGCATCTATGGCCGTTCTGGCTCGCAATGCTCGTGGTCCTGATGCTGGTGACCTATTTCCCGTTCTTCGCGATGTGGATACCGAGCCTGAAATACTGAGACATCAAGGGCTGCTATTGCCGACCTTTAAGCTCGGCGATTGCAGCGGCCCTCTCCGCCGGGCTCATGGTCGGATCGCTCTCTACCATCGCGATCTTCCCATCTATGAAGGCCCTGGCGCGTTCCCGATCCTCGGCGCTCTCCCCGCGCCGCTTGCTGAAAGCAGCGCGCATGTCACGGATATCAGACCGAGGCCCGGCGCGCGCACCGCCTCGATCGGGAGTAGGGGGGCCAGCTTTTGGCATCTGATGACTCCTTCTCGGCGCCGTCTCTAGCTCCTGACGGCGAACGCGTAGTTGGGGTCGAGGAATACTCGAGTGAAGCCCACGTTGTCAGTGCGCACGGTGGAATTCGAGGAGTTGAGAAGCCCCCAGCTCCCCCAACTGCCGCTCTCGCCTGCACTGATGAGCTGAGTGCGAAGCGCTCCCATGGGATTCGTTCCGCTATAGAGAGACTGAAAGTCTCCACGATCGGTCCCCACGATCCAATCCAGCCAGTTTTTTGCTGGGCGTCGGTTGCGGTGTAGTCGTATTGGTAGATCAAGTCCCAACCACGCCGCACACGATTGTAGAGTAGCGCCTGATTGCGCCAGCGATCGGTCCCTATTCGCCAGGTGCTGTTCCACACCGGGAGCACCTGATAGGGGTGCCCGTGCGCCGACTCGGTGGTCAAGTAGTTTCCGAGCGCGCTAAAGGGGCAATCCGTCTGCCAGTGGTCGCTGCGCGCCCAGTCGAACACTCGAAAGTGGGTGTCGTTCTGTCCATTGTAGGAGACGAACGCTTCGACGCCCATCGCCGACCTGTTGGTTGCGGTCAGATAGAGGAAGGTGTTCACATTGCCGCCGGGCGGCGTCGGGCAAACGACGTCGAAGGCCATTGACGTTCCGTGGCCCCAGCCGACCTTGTAGGCGGTCGTGTAGAAGAAACCATAGCCCACACCGCCGGGAACCGGTTGCGTGAGTTTGAGGGCGGCTTTCGATCCCAGGCGCTCTTCCACCGAACGAACGGCGTCATTTCGGAGCGACAAGCTTTCGACCGGATGAGTATGCGCCATAAGCATCTTGCTTTGCTCAAAGGCGGCTCGGAATGCCTTGTCTTTCGGCTGGGCGGCGGTGAGTTTGGCGAAGCGCTCTCGTGCATCCTTCGTTGCCCTGTGTGCCCTATCGGTTGGGGCGACAGGCGGCTTAATCTCCATTTCTTTCTGTGCGGGATTTGTCGCTTTGCGTGCCATGGCGTGTACCTCCCAATTCGGTAGTTAGATTACCAACCCGGCAGGTGGATTACCAATGGTTGTATTTTATACAATTGCAGTAGTAATCACGACGGCTCGGCACCAGGGCCGCTGCGTGCCATTGCGCTTCCCGAGCTCCGGGCGCCTGTCAGTCTGCAGAGTCAGTGGCGAGCCCGACGCCCTCGGTGACCGGGCCTCCCGTTGCGAAGTCGAATGAAGCAACCTTTGAGCGGTCGGGCGTCGTCTCGCAGCGGAACGACAGCCGGTACCAATGTCCCTTGCTCAAGAAGGCTGCGCCCTCGGCGGTCATGAGATTGCCGACGACCTTGGCGTCCGCGGTCGCGTAGGCAACGACCCGCTCCGGCCGGAACTCCTTCTTCGCGCGTGCGACCTGCTCCATCGCCTCGATGTCGCACAGCTGCTCGAAGCGGGCTTCGGTGCCGAGGGTCCTGAGGCTCGCGCGCGCCGTCCTGTCGAGCGCGCGGTCGGAGAGGATGGTGCGGGCGTGGGAGAGTGGAAGGGGCGCCTCGGCCGGGGGCAGTGGGATCGGCTTCCAGAGCGGGCTCGGAAGCGGCTCTTCCGGCGATTCTTCCGGCTTCGTGAGGGCGGTGATTTCCGCCTCCGAGAACAACTCGACGGACAGGCTTTCGACCGGCGGCGGCGAAACGAGGATCGGTCGCGGAAGGAGGAGAACCAGCGCAAGAAGCAGAACGGCATGGAGCGCCGCGGAGAGCGCAAGCGCGTAGGCTCCGCGGGCCCGTGCCGTCGGACGGGGCGCAGGGTTTGACACGTCCGCGGCGGCCGATCCGCTGTCCGGACCCGTTCGCGGTTGCAAAACCCCAGCCTCTCCCCTATATCCGCGCCATCTCACACGCGGGCATGAAGCTCTAATCCGGCTTTCCGGTGGCATCTGCCTTTTGGCTCTTGCCATTCGCCCGCGGCGGAAAAAACCGGAGAATACTATGGCGCTTCCCGATTTTTCGATGCGCCAGCTGCTTGAGGCTGGCGTGCATTTCGGTCACCAGACACATCGCTGGAACCCGAAGATGGGCACCTACATCTATGGGGCCCGCAACAACATCCACATCATCGACCTCGCACAGACCGTGCCGATGCTCTATCGCGCGCTGCAGCAGGTGAGCGAGACGGTCGCGAAGGGCGGGCGTATCCTCTTCGTGGGCACCAAGCGGCAGGCGTCGGAGGCGATCGCCGAAGCGGCGCGGCGCTCGGCGCAGTACTACGTCAACTCGCGCTGGCTCGGCGGCACGCTCACCAACTGGAAGACGATCTCCAAGTCGATCGACCGGCTCCGGACGCTCGATCAGATGCTCGACGAGGGGGCGCAGGGCCTGACCAAGAAAGAGCGGCTCTCGCTGACGCGCGAGCGCGACAAACTCATGCGCGCGCTTGGCGGCATCAGGGACATGGGCGGCGTGCCCGACCTCCTCTTCGTGATCGACACCAACAAGGAGGCGATCGCGATCGCCGAGGCGCGGCGGCTCAACATCCCGATCGCCGCGATCGTCGACTCGAATTCCGATCCGGACGGCATCACCTTCCCGATTCCCGGCAACGACGATGCGGGCAGAGCGGTGGCGCTCTACTGCGATCTCGTGGCGCGCGCCGCGATCGACGGCATTTCGCGGGCGCAGGGCGACAAGGGGATCGACGTCGGCGCTGCGGAAGAGGCGCCAGCCGAGGTGGCGCTCGAAGGCGAGGCGTTTCCCGAAGCGCCCGCCGGGGCCGGCGACGGGAAGCCCGACTCGGAGCTTGCGGCCGCGTCCTGACGCGACTTCCCGAGCTTCAAATTCAGATCGAAAGGATAGCCTGATGGCCATCACAGCGCAGATGGTGAAAGACCTGCGTGAGAAAACCGGCGTCGGCATGATGGATTGCAAGGCCGCGCTGAACGAGACGAAGGGCGACATGGAGGCCGCGGTCGACTGGCTGCGGACGAAAGGGCTTGCCAAGGCGGCGAAGAAGGCCGGCCGCGTCGCGGCGGAGGGCCTGATCGGCGTCGCCGGCTCGGGAAACCGCGCGGCCATCGTGGAGCTCAACTCGGAGACCGACTTCGTGTCGCGGAACGACCAGTTCCAGGCGCTCGCGAAGTCGGTCGCCGAGGCGGCGCTCACGACCGACGGCAAGCTCGATTCGGTGCTGAAGGCCAAGCTTCCCAGCGGATCGAGCGTCGAAACCGCCGTCACGGCGGCAGTCGCCACGATCGGCGAGAACATGACGCTTCGCCGCGCCGCAGTCGTCTCCGTGGATAAGGGCGTCGTCGCGAGCTACGTGCACGCGGCGATCGCGCCGGGCCTCGGCAAGATCGGCGTGCTGGTCGGGTTGAAATCCGATGGCGACGCGGCAAAACTTCAGACGCTCGGCCGGCAGGTCGCGATGCACGTCGCGGCGGCGAGCCCGCTTGCGGTCGACGCCGACCGCCTCGATCCGGGGACCATCGCGCGCGAGCGCGCGATCTTCGCCGAGCAGGCGCGCGAGTCCGGCAAGCCGGAGGCGATCATCGAGAAGATGGTGGAAGGCCGGCTGCGCAAGTTCTACGAGGAATCGACGCTTCTGAAGCAGGCCTTCGTGATGGATTCGGAGCGCACCGTCGAGGCGGTGCTGAAGGACGCCGCGAAGGATCTCGGTGGGCCGGTCACGGTGACGGATTTCGTCGCCTTCCGGCTCGGCGAGGGAATTCAGAAGGATGGCGACGGCGAGTGAGGCTTGCCCTGCAATTGCCGGAAAGTGTGTGATTTTCCCGGGGCGCCGACGTGACTTGTCGGCGCCCTTGTCTTATGCGGTCGAGGCGGAGCCGTGCGGACCGCCAGGTGCGAGGTCGACAATGCCCCCGAGGCCGAAGCCGAAGCGGATTCTGCTAAAACTTTCGGGGGAGGCGTTACTCGGAAATCTTGCCTTCGGGATCGACGACAGCGCGCTCACCCGCTTTGCCGCGGAGATTGCCAGCGTAGCGCGCGCGGGGACCGAAATCGCCGTCGTCATCGGCGGCGGCAATCTCTTCCGCGGCGTCGCTATTTCGGCCAAGGGCGGCGACCGGGTGACCGGCGACCACATGGGCATGCTCGCCACCGTCATGAACGCGCTGGCGCTCGAGGCGGCGCTGTCGCGGCAGGGCATGGAGGCGCGCGCCCTTTCGGCGATCGAGATGCCCTCGATCTGCGAGACCTATGTCCACCGCCGCGCGGTCTGGCACATGAGCCGTCAGGTGATCGTCGTGCTCGCCGGCGGCACCGGCAATCCGTTCTTCACCACCGACAGCGGCGCGGCGCTCCGGGCGCTTGAGCTCGAATGCGACGCGCTGCTCAAGGGAACGCAGGTGGACGGCGTCTATTCGGCAGATCCGCGGCGCGATCCGAACGCTGTGCGCTACGACCACGTGACCTTCCAAGAGGCTATTTCTCAAGGACTTGCGGTCATGGACACCGCCGCCTTTGCCCTTGCCCGAGACAACGGACTGCCGATAATCGTGTTCAACGTACATGAGCCGGGAACCCTGGCGAGAATCGTCGCGGGAGAGGCCGTCGGCACCCTTGTTTCCGCCGGTTGATCGCCAGGAAAACCGAGGAGAACCAGGCATGGCGACGATTGCGGAGGGGCTCGACTTTGGCGACTTGAGCCGGCGTATGCACGGGGCAGTCTCCGTTTTGAAGACGGAACTTTCCGGGCTGAGGACCGGGCGTGCATCGCCGAACCTTCTCGATCCGGTCACCGTCGCCGCCTACGGCACGCATATGCCCATCAACCAGGTAGCGACGGTCAACGTGCCCGAGCCACGCATGCTTTCCGTTCAGGTCTGGGACAAGGCACTGGCGTCGGCCGTCGACCGCGCCATCCGCGACGCGAATCTTGGGCTCAATCCGATCATGGAGGGCCAGCTGCTGCGCATTCCGATCCCGGAGCTCAACGCCGAGCGGCGGCAGGAAATGGTCAAGGTTGCCCACAAATATGCCGAACAGGCCCGGATCGCCGTCCGTCACGTGCGAAAGGATGGCATGGACACCCTGAAGAAGTTCGAGAAGGATGGGCACCACAGCCTTGACGACATGCGCACGCAATCGGACGAACTGCAAAAGCTGACCGACGCCGCTATCAAGGAAATCGACGACATGCTGGCCGCCAAGGAACGCGAGATCGTACAGGTTTAGCCCGCTTGCCGAACCACGCCATTACTTCGCTCGCCGAAAGCCCCGCGCCGGAGCTTGAGCCCCGCCGCGCCGGAACGGCATTTCCGGGCCCGCTTCCGCGCCATGTCGGCATCATCATGGACGGCAACGGCCGCTGGGCGCATGCGCACGGCCTGCCGCGCGGGGAGGGGCACCGCCGCGGCGTCGAGGCGCTCCGCGGTGCGGTCCGCTACGCGGTGCGTCGTGGCATCCGCTACATGACGCTCTTCAGCTTCTCTTCCGAGAACTGGTCGCGTCCGGACGACGAGATCCAAGGTCTCTTCAATCTCGTCCGCATCTTCATCCGCAGCGACCTCGCCGACCTCAACCGTAACAGCGTCAGGGTCCGCGTCATCGGCGCCCGCGATACGATCCCCGCCGACATCCGCGGTCTGATCGAAGAGGCGGAAGGCGTCACCAACGGGAATCGCGGGCTCCAGCTCGTCGTCGCCTTCAACTACGGTTCGCGCGACGAGATTGCGCGCGCCGCGCGCCAGCTTGCCGAGCGCGCGGTCAGGGGCGAGATCACGCCCTCCGATATCGATCAGGAAACCTTCGAAAAGGCGCTCGATACGGTGGGGATACCCGATCCGGACCTCATCATCCGCACGTCGGGCGAGCAGCGCATCAGCAATTTCCTGCTTTGGCAGGCAGCCTATGCCGAATTGATCTTTCTGCCGGTGCTGTGGCCGGAGTTCGGCGACGCGGAGTTTGAGGGCGCGCTCGATGAATACGCCTCGCGGGAACGCCGCTACGGAGGCGTCGTTGGCGGTTGACGGAACGCGGACCGCGGACGTGACCGAACTTCAGACGCGCGTTATCTCCGCCGCCGTACTGGCGCCGGTTGCGATCGCGGCATTGGTCGTCGGTGGGCTTCCCTTCACCGCGTTCGTGGCGCTCGTGGCAATCATCGGCTTTTGGGAATGGACGACGATCGTCGGCGCCCGTATCGCCTGGATGGCATTCGGGGTCGTCTATCTGGCCCTCCCGGCCGCCGGATTGATCCTGCTCCGACAGGCCGTGCCGCCGGTCGGCTGGGCATCGATTCTCCTGCTCCTCACGGTGGTCTGGGCGACGGATATTGCCGCCTATTTCGCCGGGCGCACTTTCGGTGGGCCGAAGCTCTGGCCGCGCGTTTCGCCGAAGAAGACCTGGTCTGGCGCGCTCGGTGGGCTGGCGGCGGCGCTCATTGCCGGCGGTGCGGTCGCGGCACTGACGGGGGCGGGCGGCTTCTGGCTCGGGGTGGTGCTCGCGGCCCCGCTTTCGATCGCAGCGCAGGCGGGCGATCTTTTCGAATCCGCGGTGAAGCGACGGTTTGGGGTCAAGGACTCCGGCACGATCATCCCGGGCCATGGCGGCGTGCTCGACCGGGTGGACGGCCTTCTCGGTGCTGCGGCGCTTGCCTTGCTCCTCGCGGCGCTTGGACTTGGCGGTGGCGTTCTCGTGCTGCCAGCTCTGCCGGGCTCGGCATGACCCGCCGCATCACGCTTCTCGGCGCGACCGGGTCTATCGGCACCAGCGCTGCCGACGTCATCCAGACCGCGTCCGACAGCTTCGAGGTGCACGCCGTCACCGCGCACGCGAACGTTGCGAAGCTCGTCGAGACGGCGCGGAAGCTCCGTGCCCGCCGCGCGGTCGTCGCGGATGAGGCGAGCTTCAAGGCGCTGCGGGACGATCTCTTCGGCTCAGGCATTGCCGCGTCAGCCGGCCCGGAGGCCGTCGAAGAAGCAGCGGCCGAGCCGGTCGACATCGTGCTTTCCGCGATCGTCGGCGCCGCCGGGCTCAAGGCGACGGCGGCGGCGATCCGCGCCGGCAGCGACATCGCGCTCGCCAACAAAGAGTGCCTGATCTGCGCCGGAAGCGCCTTCATGGCGCTTGCCCGCGAGCACGGCGTGAAGGTGCTTCCCGTCGATTCGGAGCACAACGCGCTCTACCAGCTTCTCGACAGGCGCGATCCCCACATGATCCGCGTCTACACGCTCACCGCGTCCGGCGGCCCGTTCCGCACGTGGTCGGCGGAGCGGATGGCGGAGGCGACGCCGCAACAGGCGGTCGCCCACCCGACCTGGTCGATGGGCGCCAAGATATCGGTCGACTCGGCGACCCTGATGAACAAGGGCCTGGAGCTGATCGAGGCCCATCACCTCTTCGGGCTCGCGCCGGAAGCGCTCGATGTGGTGGTGCATCCCCAATCGGTCGTGCATGCGCTCGTCACCTTCCGCGACGGGTCCATTCATGCCGAGCTTGGCGCGGCCGACATGCGGCGCCCGATCGGCTATTGCCTGCATTGGCCGGAGCGCGCGCGTGAGCCCGTCGCGACGCTCGATCTCGCCGCCGTTGGGCAACTCACGTTCGAGCGCGCCGACACGGAACGCTTCCCGGCACTTCGCCTCGCAATGGAGGCGCTCCGCCGCGGCGGGGGCGCGGCGACGGTGCTGAACGCCGCCAATGAAGTCGCGGTCGAAGCCTTCCTCGGCGGGCGGGTCGCCTTCACCGAGATTCCAAAGATTGTCGAAATCGCCTTGACGGCCGCCGAATCCGAGGGATTGCTGTCCGAACCGTCATCGATCGAAGAGGCGCTGGCGCTGGACTCTGTTGCGCGCCTGATCGCCCGGGCCGACCTTAAGCGCCGCTCCGCGGCAGCCTGAAGCACAAATCCAGGGATTCCAATGGATTACCTGATCCATATGTGGGGCATCCTCATCGACAACGTCGTCCCGGCGCTGGTCGTGCTGACGGCTGTCGTGTTCGTCCACGAGATGGGGCATTTCCTGGTCGCCCGCTGGTGCGGCATCCGCGTCGCCGCCTTCTCGATCGGCTTCGGACGCGAGCTTTTCGGGTTCACCGATCGCCGCAGCACGCGGTGGAAGGTGTCCGCCATACCGCTCGGCGGCTACGTGCGCTTCGAGGGCGACGACAACGCCGCCAGCGTTCCCGATCCTGAGCTGCTGGCGGCAACGCCAATCTCCGAGCGGCAGGGCCTCTTCCATTTCGCGCCGGTCTGGAAGCGGTTTCTGGTCGTGGCGGCGGGCCCAGCCGCGAACTTCGTCCTGGCCGTGCTCGTCTTTGCGGCGCTCTTCGTTTTCGTCGGCCGCCCGCACGTCCTGCCAATCGCCGACACGGTGATCGCCGGAAGCGCGGCCGACGAGGCCGGAATCAAGCCCGGCGATCGAATCGTCAGGGTCGACGGAAGTTCGATCGAATCATTCATGGACCTGCAGAGCATCGTCATGCTCGCAGCCGACGAGACGCTTACGGTCGTGGTCGATCGGGACGGGCAGGACATCACGCTTTCCGCGACGCCGCGGCGCGTCGAGCAGCCGGACCGCCTAGGCGGCACGCATAAGATCGGCGTTCTCGGCATCACCGGGCCGCCCGGCGACTTCCGCCGCGACGATCCGCTGACGGCGGTCGTCGAAGGGGCGCGCGAAACCGCCAACATCGTCGACCGCACGATGACCTATATCGGCCGGCTCCTCAGGGGCCGTGAAAGCACCGATCAGCTTTCAGGACCAATTCGCATCGGGCAGGTGTCGGGCGCGGTGGTCTCCTCGGGTGGCATTCCGGGGCTGATCTACCTCGCCGCGGTGCTTTCGGTATCGATCGGGCTCTTCAATCTCTTCCCGGTTCCGATGCTCGATGGGGGACACCTTTTCTTCTACCTGATCGAGGTGGTGCGGGGCCGTCCGCTGAGCGCCCGAGTCCAGGATCTCGGCTTTCGCATCGGCTTCGCCCTCGTCATCATGCTGTTCATCTTCGTGACCTTCAACGACATCGCGAATATTTCGGGAATTTTCGCGAACTCGTAATGGGTTAGCCGACGTTGCCCAAAGGTCACGTGGCACCAAAAAACGGGGCATTCGGGGGGCAAGTCCGATTGAAAGCACGTCCAAACCCTGCAATAGGTTTGCAGGGGCCCGACCGCAGGCGGCGCCCTTCAAATGGTTTCGCGCCCAGAAAGAACAGAAAAAGCCGCCAATGCGAGTAAGACGGAGCCGGCACTACCTCCAGGGCTTCTTGGCCACGCTGATCATTGTCGCCGCGTCGATTCTGTCCGCGGCGCTGCCTGCTTCGACCGCGCACGCCACTGTCGTCAGCCGCATCGACGTTGAAGGAAACCAGCGGGTCGATGCGGAAACGATCCGGGCCTATCTCGTCATTCGGCCTGGCAAGGCCTTCGGCAGCGCGGAAGAGGACACCTCGCTCAAGGCCTTGTTCGAGACCGGGCTTTTCTCCGACGTGAACCTCGACGTGCGCGGGGCGGCGCTTGTCGTCATCGTCGTCGAAAATCCGGTGATCAACGAGGTCGGATTCGAGGGCAACAAGAAGTTCAAGGACGACCAGCTCAAAAACGTCGTGCAATCGGCTGCGCGCGGCGTCTTCACGCAGGCGAAGGTGCAGTCCGACGTCGGGCGGATCCTTGAGCTCTACCGCCGGTCCGGGCGCTTCGAGGCTTCGGTCGATCCGCAGACGATCCCGCTGCCGAACAACCGCGTGAACCTCGTCTTCGTGGTCACCGAGGGGCCGAAGACCGGTGTCGCCGGCATCACCTTCGTTGGAAATCACGCCTTCGGCGACGCGCGGCTCAGGAACGTCATCGCGACCAAGCAAAGCGGGCTCTTGAGCTTCATCCGCAGCGGCGACAACTACGATCCCGACCAGCTCTCGTCGGACGAAGAAAAGCTCACGCGCTACTATCTCGACCGCGGCTTTGCGGACTTCCAGGTAGTGTCGTCGGTGGCGGAGCTCGACCGCGAGCGGAACTCCTTCTTCATCGTCTTCACGATCAACGAGGGGCCGCGCTATCAATTCGGCGACATCACGATCAATTCGTCCATTTCCGGGGTCGACCCGAAAGCCATCCAGCGCCAGGTCCTCACCGACAGGGGCGACGTCTATTCAAGCGGCAACGTCGACAAATCGCTCGAGAACATCACGCTCTATCTCGCCGCGAACGGCTATCCGTTCGCGCAGGCGCGCCCGCGCCTCGACCGCGATCCGGAGACGCTGACGATCAGCGTAACCTACGTCGTCGACGAAGGCGCGCGCGTCTACATCGAGCGCATCGAGATTCGCGGAAATACGCGAACGCGCGACTACGTCATCCGCCGCGAATTCGACATCGCCGAAGGCGACGCCTTCAATCGCGTGCTCATCGACCGCGCGCAGCGGCGGCTTCGCAACCTCGGTTATTTCTCGAATGTCGACATCACGACCGAGCCCGGCTCGGCGGACGATCGCGTCGTGGTCGTCGTCACCGTGGTCGAGCAGGCGACCGGCGAGCTTTCGTTCGGCGTCGGCTATTCGACCTCGGACGGCGCGGTCGGCGACATTTCTCTGACGGAACGAAACTTCCTCGGCCGCGGCTACAACCTGCGCGTCGCTGTCGGCGCGGGCACGAGCACGCAGACCTACGAGGTCGGGTTCACCGATCCTTACTTCCTCGGTCGCCGCATCTCGGCGGGCGTGAACGTCTTCCGGCGCAAATACGACAAGAACAGCTTCCGTTCCTACAACTACGAGACGACCGGCGGCTCGCTCGTCTTCGGCTTCCCGGTCACCGAGGACTTTACCGTCCAGACCGGCTACCAGATCGAGCTTCAGGACATCTCGGTCGATGCATCCAAGTGCGATATTCCGGATGCCGCCGGAGACAACGTTTCGCGCGCCATCTGCGAATCGCTCGGCAAGACGCTCGTGTCGTCCGTCTTCTACTCGCTGATCTACGACACGCTCGACGACCACAAGAATCCGCATGACGGCTTCTACGTGAAGTTCACGCAGGAATTTGCCGGCGTCGGCGGCGACGTGCGGTGGCTGCGGACGACCGGCAGCGGAACCTATTATCGTGAAATCTGGCCGGACCACGACGTCATCGGGCTGGTCAAGGTGCAGGCTGGAGACATCTTCGGCTTCGGTGAGAAGGTCCGGCTGCTCGACTCGTTCTTCAAGGGCGGGGAGACGGTGCGCGGCTTCGCGAGTTCGGGCTTCGGTCCCCGCGATCCGGCAACCGGCGACGCGCTCGGCGGCAACATCTTCGCCGCCGCCACGGCCGAAGTGCAGTTCCCGTTCCCGATCCTGCCGAAGGAGCTTGGCTTCAAGGGCGCGGTGTTCGCCGACGCCGGCACGCTCTTCGACACGGATGCATCGGTTGCCACGGGATCGCCGCTCGAACTCGTCGGACATACGGTCGTCGGTCGGTGGCTCGATCCTTTGGGCGTCGCCGCTTGGGCCACTGCGGGCGGACTTCGCCCACGTGATCACCTCGCGGCCAGAGGACAACGAACAGGTCTTCCGGTTCGGCGGGGGCAAGAGCTTCTGATAGGGTTGGGCGCGGCCGCACCGTCGGCCGGTTCACTCAGTCGTCCCAATGCGTGATTCGCGCTTCATTCCATTGCCGTCGCCGCTGCGGCTCGCCGAGGTCGCGGAATTGGTCGGCGCGCGGATCGTCCGGGGTGACCCGGAGACGCTGATCCTCGGGGCCGCGCCGCTTGAGGCCGCGGACTCCGGCGACCTCAGTTTTCTCGACAATCCGAAATACGTGAAGCATCTGGCGGTGACGCGCGCGACGGCGTGCCTCTGCCAGAAGCGCTACGCGGAGCGGGTGCCGGCCGGCGTCGCGGTGCTGGAGTCGACGGAGCCGTACCGCGCCTATAGCCGCTACGTCGCGATCGCCTATCCGACGGCGCTCCGCCCTTCCGGCTTCTTCGGAGACTCAGAGATCGCCGGCTCCGTTCATCCGGACGCGCATCTGGAGGAGAGCGTCCGTGTCGAGCCCGGCGCCGTGGTCGGCGCGCGCGCCGAGATCGGCCGGGGCACCACCATCGCCGCCGGAGCTGTGGTCGGCGAGGCGGTGGCGATCGGGCGCGACTGTTTCGTCGGCGCGAACGCCGTCATCCAGCACGCGCTGATCGGCAACCGTGTCATCATTCATCCAGGCGTCAGCATCGGCCAGGACGGCTTCGGCTTCGTCCCGGGTGTGAGCGGTCACTTCAAGGTCGGGCAGATCGGCCGCGTCATCATCCAGGACGACGTGGAGATCGGCGCCAACACGACGATTGATCGGGGCGCCAACCGCGACACGGTCGTGGGCGAGGGGACCAAGATCGACAACCAGGTCCAAATCGCCCATAACGTCGAAATCGGCCGACACTGCCTGATCGTCGCGCAGGTCGGCATTTCGGGCTCCGTTCGGCTCGGCGATTTTGTGGCCATCGGCGGGCAGAGCGGGGTCAACGGGCACGTCAAGATCGGCGACGGCGCGCAGATCGCGGCGGTCAGCGTGGTGCACGACGATGTGCCGCCGGGAGCCCGCTGGGGCGGCGTTCCAGCGCGCCCGGTGAAGGAATGGTTCCGCGAGATGGTCGCACTGCGTAGACTTGCGCAAAAGGACCGGGCCGACTGATTGACCGAAGCCTTGGCCGGTCGGGAGCGAATTGCCGATGGATGAGATCAGGACGCTCGAGGCGGCCGATATCAGCAAGATCATGCAGGCGCTTCCGCACCGCTATCCGTTTCTGATGGTGGATCGGATCCGCGAGATCAACGGTGACAATTCCTGCATCGGCATCAAGAACGTCACCTACAACGAGCCGCATTTCCAAGGGCATTTCCCCGGCCATCCGGTGATGCCCGGCGTGCTCCTGATCGAGGGGATGGCGCAGACTGCGGGCGCGCTCTGCGTGCTCGCCCAGACTTTGTCGGCGCCTCCGAAGCTCGTCTACTTCATGACGATCGACAACGCGAAGTTCCGCAAGCCGGTCATTCCGGGAGACACCGTCGAGTACCACGTCCGCAAGATCCGCCGCCGCACCAACATCTGGCGGTTCGCCGCGGAAGCACGCGTGGAAGGCGTCAAGGTCGCCGAGGCCGAAGTGAGCGCAATGCTGGTGGACGCCTGATCTTGGCCGACGTTCATTCGACCGCGATCATCGAAGATGGAGCGGTGGTGGCGGAGACGGCCGCCGTCGGTCCGTATTCGATCATCGGCGCGGGTGTGCGGCTCGGGGAAGGCGCCAAGATCCACGCCCATGCGGTTGTCGGCGGGGCGACCACGATCGGCGCCGGGACCGAGATATTTCCGTTCGCGAGCGTCGGGCTGCCGCCGCAAGACCGGAAATATCATGGCGAAGCGAGCCGCCTTGAGATCGGCAAGAACTGCGTCATCCGCGAACACGTGACGATCAATCCCGGCACCGAGGGCGGCGGCCTCGTGACGACGATCGGCGACGATTGCCTGCTTCTCGTCGGAGCGCACGTTGCCCACGACTGTCACATCGGGAGCCACGTGATCCTGGTCAACCACGCGACCCTTGGCGGGCATTGCCGCATCGACGACTACGCCATCCTCGGCGGCCTCTCCGCGGTCCATCAATACGTACGCATCGGCGAGAGCGGCTTTGTTGGCGGGATGTCGGGCGTGGAGAACGACATCATCCCGTTCGGCTCGGCGATCGGCAACCGCGCCGAACTCGGCGGGCTCAACATCGTCGGCCTCAGCCGGCGTGGCTTCTCGCGCGATGCGATCCACCAGCTCAGGCGCGCCTACCGCACGCTCTTCGGGCCGGAGGGCACGCTGAAGGAGCGCCTCGCGGACGTCGAGCAGGAGTTCGCGGGCGACGAGAACGTGCAGAAGATCATCGACTTCATCCGCGCAGGCGGCGATCGCGCAATCTGCACGCCACGGGCGCGGAACGCGGGAGCCTGAGCCCGATGAGCGGGACCGCTGCGGCGACCCCGATCGCGATCCTTGCCGGCGGCGGCAAGCTGCCGCAGCTCGTCACCGCTGCGGCGCTCCGCGATGGCCGCGCGCCGATCGTGTTCGCGATCGCCGGCGAAGCGGAGCCGGCCGCCTTCGCGCCCGCGCCCGTCCATACCGTGCGCTGGGGCGAGATCGGCCGTCTCTTCCGCCTGACCGAGGAGAGCGGATGCCGCGAGGCGGTCTTCATCGGCTCGATCTCGCGGCGCCCCGACTATCGCGCGCTCAGGCCCGACCTTGGCGCCATGAAACTCATCCCGCGCATCCTTCGGCTGATGAGCGGGCGTGACAACGATCTCCTCTCCGGCGTCGCGACGATCTTCGAAGAGCATGGCGTGCATGTGATCAGCCCGCTCGCGGTCGCGCCGGAGCTCGGGCTTACGGAAGGCTGCCAGGTCGGCGCCGTCACGCCGCAATCGGAAAGGGATATCGAGGTGGCGGCCGCGGCGGCGCGCAAGATCGGCAGTCGCGACATCGCGCAGGCCGCCGTGGCGGTCGGCGGTCGTGTCGTGGCGGGGGAAGACGCATCGGGGACCGATGCGCTGCTTGAGCGCGTCGCCTTGCTGCGGAGCGGTGGCGCGTTCAGCGGGGAGGGCGGCGTCCTCGTCAAGTGCCTGAAGCCGCGACAGGACGGGCGCCATGATCTGCCGACGATCGGACCGGCCACTGCGGAGGGCGCGAAGCTCGCAGGTCTTGCCGGCGTTGCCGCGGAGGCCGGACGTGCCATGCTTGTCGACCGTGACGAGACGATCGATGCCTTCCGCCGTGCCGGGCTGTTCCTGGTGGGACTGAAAGCCCCGAAACCCGGGCATGGCTGAGCGACCGCTCCGCTTCGCGCTGATCGTCGGCGAGGAGTTGGGCGACCAGCTTGGCGCGGGCTTGATCAACTCGCTCCGCCGCATGCGACCCGAGGCGACCTTCGTGGGGCTTGCCGGCGAGCGGATGCAAGCGCGCGGCATGGCGAGCCTTTTCCCGATGTCCGACGTCGCGGTGATGGGGCTCGGCTCTGTCGTCGCGCATCTGCCGCGGATCATTCGCCGAGTGCACCAGACCGTCGACGCGGTGCTGGCCGCCGAGCCCGACGCGCTCGTCATCATCGACAGCCCCGACCTCACTCACGCTGTGGCAAAGCGTGTGGCGCGACGGCGCCCGAATATCCCGATCATCGACTACGTCTCGCCCACGGTGTGGGCCTGGCGCGCCTATCGAGCCCGCCGCATGATGCGCTACGTCGACCACGTGCTGGCGCTGTTGCCGTTTGAGCCGGAGGCGTATCGACGGCTCGGCGGTCCGCCCTGCACCTATGTCGGGCATCCGCTCACGGCGCGGCTTGACGAGCTGCGGCCTGCGGCGGGCGAGCGGACGCCGCTCGGCGAGCGGCCGGTGCTCCTCGTGCTTCCGGGCAGCCGCCGAACCGAAATCGACCGCCTGATGAGGCCATTCGGTGAGGCGGTGGGAAGAATTGCAGCGGCGCGCCCCGACATCGAGGTGCTGCTTCCGGCCGTTCCGCATCTCGCCGACGAGATCGCCGCGCGCGCCGCCACGTGGCCGGCGCGGCCGTTGATCGTGCTTGGCGAGGCGGAAAAGTTCGCCGCGTTCCGGCGAGCCCATGTGGCCCTCGCCGCGTCCGGGACGGTGACACTCGAGCTTGGGCTTGCCGGCGTGCCAATGGTCGTCGCCTACCGCGTCGACCCGATCGCGCGTCTTTTGAAGCCGTTCCTCAGCGTGCCCTCGATCGTGCTCGCCAATCTGGCGCTCGGCGAGAACGCCGTGCCGGAATACCTGGACGGTGACGGGTCGCCGGAGGTACTCGCACGCGAGATGCTGGCGCTCCTCTCAGACACGGAAAAGCGCCGGGCGCAGGTCGCAGCACTCGCGCGGATGACGGCCATGACGGCGCTCCCGGAGGGGGCGCATCCAAGTGACAAGGCCGCCGCGATCATCGTGGAGACGGCGGAGTATGGCACAGGTCGGCGGGCGAAGCGGCTCCGCGGCGAAGCGACTTAGCTTGCGCTACGCCGCCTGATCCGCGATGCGGGCGAGGCTTTCCTCGCGGCCGAGGGCGACCAGCACGTCGAAGATCGGCGGGGAGGCGGCGCTGCCGGTGAGGGCGGCGCGAAGCGGCTGTGCCACCTTCCCTAGCTTCACGCCCTCGGCTTCCGCGAATTCCTTGCTGGCGCTTTCGAGAGCGGCCGTCTCCCAGGCTACGGTCGCAAGCTTGTCGGCGAGGCCACGCAGAAGGGCCCGCGCCTCCATATCGAGCAGAGCCGCCGCCTTCGTATCGAGATGCAGCGGTCTTTCGGCTGCCAGGAAGAGCGACGATTGCATGAGTTCAATGAGCGTCTTTGTGCGCTCCTTCAATGCCGGCATCAGTGCCATCAAGCGCGGGCGGAACCTTTCGAGTTTGGCGGCGAAGGCGGGTCCACCTTCGATCTCCGGCAGGATCGCCTCCAGACGCTTCAAGAGATAGGCGTCGTCGGCCTCGCGTATGTAGTGGCCGTTCAGGTTCCGGAGGCGCTCGAAGTCGAAGCGCGCCGCCGCCTTGTTGATGTCGGAGAGCTCGAACCATTCGGCGGCTCGCGCGGTGGAGAAGATCTCGTCGTCGCCGTGCGACCAGCCGAGCCGCGCGAGGTAGTTTCTGAGCGCCTCGGGCAGATAGCCCATGGCGCGGTAGGCATCGACGCCGAGCGCACCGTGGCGCTTCGAGAGCTTGGCGCCGTCGGGTCCATGGATCAGCGGCAGGTGCGCCCATTCCGGAATCGGCCAGCCCATCGCCTCATAGATGGTGCTCTGCCGCCCGGCATTGGTCAGGTGGTCGTCACCGCGGATGACGTGCGTCACGCCCATGTCGTGGTCGTCGACCACGACGGCGTGCATGTAGGTCGGCGTGCCGTCGGACCTGAGGAGGATGAAGTCATCAAAGTCCTTGTTCGGGAAGGCGACGCGGCCCTGCACGTGGTCCAAGATGACGGTCTCGCCGCCGAGCGGCGCCTTGATGCGGATGACGAACGGCGCGCCGGCCGGCGCCTCGTCCGGCGTGCGGTCGCGCCAGAAGCCGTCATAGCGGGCGAAGCGGCCCTCGGCCTTCGCCTTGTCGCGCTTCGCGGCAAGCTCCTCCGGCGTCTCGTAGGCGCGATAGGCCTTGCCGCGCCGCACCAGCTCCTCCGCCACTTCCCGGTGACGCGCGGCACGGGCGAACTGGAAGAAGGGCTCGCCGTCCCAGTCGAGCTCCAGCCAGGTCAGCCCATCGAGGATCGCCGCGATTGCCGCGTCGGTCGAGCGCTCGCGGTCGGTGTCCTCGATCCGAAGCAGCATCCGGCCGCCGGTGTGCTTTGCATAGAGCCAGTTGAAGAGCGCTGTCCGCGCGCCGCCGATATGGAGGAAGCCGGTGGGCGAGGGGGCGAAACGGGTGACGACGGGCGAAGGCATGGCGGGCGGGCGATCCGATCGGGTGCCCGTTTATCATGCGGGCGCCGACGAGCGTAGCCCGAAGGAAGCGCGATCCTATCCAACGCGGAGGAGGGCCGCGGGAACCTTAAAGGACGGCCTGCACAATGAACATTACGACCGCCATCGCGATGATGTAGCCGGTCTCCGTGTAGATCGCGTACATGCTCTTTTTGGCGAACATGCCGCTCGAAAAGAGGAACGCCGCGATCGTCAGCACGATCAGGATAATGGTGAGAAGGGCGTTGTTCGCCGCGGTTACGCCGAAGAGCCACGCGAGCAGGAAAATACCGACGATTTGCGCTACTATTGGGCCGATCGGCATGGCCCCCGCGCCGCCGAGCTCCACGCCGACGCCCTCCGCCCATCTCTTTCCGAAGAGCACTTGCGAGTACCAGAGCCATCCAAGAAGAAACGACAGAACCGCGCCGACGCCGACGGCGAGCCAGTTCACGTTCGCAGTGATCTCTTGCATGGCTTACCCCCTTCGAGCCGGTATTTAATTCATAAGTTAAACAACCGAAGACCGCAAGGATCAGTATTTTCGCCGCGTGACGCCTGCACGCCGGGCGAGAAGCTCAAAATTGAAGCAACCAAACTAATAGAATGGTGAGATATGGCGTGGATGGATAAATCGCATTCGAAGCGGGCATCGAATGACCACCGCCGAAGACGACCCACGACTGCGCGAGATCCAGAACGAGATCCTGGAAATGATCGCCTACGGCGAGCCGCTTCCGCTCGTCGCGGAGGCGCTGTGCCGCCGTATCGAGGCGGTCGCGCTCGAAGCGATCTGCTCGGTTCTCTCGGTCGACGCGGAGGGGCGCGTCCACCCCGTCGCCAGTCCGAGCCTTCCGGTCAGCTATTCGACGGCATTGGATGGTCTCGCCATCGGTCCGAGCGCGGGATCGTGCGGGACGGCGGCCTTCCGCGGAGAGCCGGTGCTGGTGGATGACATCGCCTCCGATCCGCTCTGGGAGGATTATCGGGCGCTGGTCTTGCCGCTTGGCCTCAGGGCCTGCTGGTCAAGCCCGATCAAGGCGCGGGGCGGCCGCGTCATCGGAACGTTCGCCCTCTATTATCGCTCCGAGCGGGGGCCGAGCCCCATCGAACGCCGCGCGGTCGAAACTTGCGTGCATCTTTGCGCCATCGCCCTGGAGCAGATGGAGATCCGCGCCCGTAATCATGAGCTTGCGTTCTACGACCCGCTGACGGGTCTGCCCAACCGCCTGCACGCCGATACGCTCATGCGGCGGAAGGTCGAGGAATCGCCCGAGGGACTGGGTCTCCTCGTCATCGACATCGACAATCTGAAGATCACCAACGACACGCTCGGGCACGCGGTCGGCGACGTCTTGATCCGACAGGTGGCGCACCGGACCGCCGACACCGTGCGGCCGGGCACGGCATGCAGGATCGGGGGCGACGAGTTCGTGGCCATACTCGACGACTGCCGCTCACCGGATGGCCTCGGCCGCGTTGCGCGACGCATCCTCGCCGCCATGGAAGCGCCCTTCACCGCGGACGGACACACGATCGTGCCGCACGTGACGATTGGAGGCGCGCTCTGCGGGCGTGACGGCAGCGACATCGACACGCTCATGCAGAACGCCGACCTCGCCCTCTACAACTCGAAGGAGAACGGGCGCGGCCATTTCGTCGAATACAGCGCGCGGCTGCGCACCGCGATGACGCGGCGCATGCAGCGGATCAACGAAGTGGAGGCGGCACTGAACGAGGGGCGGATCGTGGCCCACTATCAGCCCGTGGTGCGGCTCGATACGAAGGAGATCACCGGCATCGAGGCGCTGGCGCGGCTTGCGACCGATGACGGCGGCGTCATCGCCGCCGGATATTTCCAGGACGCTCTGAAGGAGCCGCGCGTCGCCCGACGGTTGACGGACCAGATGCTGAAGCAGGTCGCGGCGGACCTGCGCGCCTGGGTGGGGATGGGAATTCCCTTCCAGCATGTCGGCGTGAACGTATCCATGGCCGACTTTCAGTGCGGCGATATCGCCGCCCGGATCGCCGAGGTCTTTGACGGAGCGGACGCGCTGCTCCACCACATTGTCCTGGAGGTGACGGAGACCGTCCTCGTCGGCTCTTCCGACAGCATCGTCACGCCCGCCATCGAGCGCCTGCGATCAATGGGGGTCCGCGTCGCGCTCGATGATTTTGGGACCGGCTACGCGTCGCTCACGCACCTGCTGACGTTCCCGGTGGACATCATCAAGATCGACAAGTCCTTCGTGGACCGCCTGGTCGGCGATACGACCGGTGGCGTCATCGTCACCGCGCTTGTCGACATCGCCACGAAGCTCGGCATGCGGATCGTGGCGGAGGGGATCGAGACGCCCGAGCAGGCCGAATGCCTGCAGGCGCTCGGATGCGTCCTCGGGCAGGGCTTCCTCTACTATCGCGCCGCCTCGTTCGAGGAGACGACGCGCCGCCTGCTCGCGGAAGCGCAGGGGCTGCCACGTCCGAACGCGGACGCTGTCCGCCGTCGCTATGTCGCCTAGCGTCGCGAGAGGTGCGGACGGAAATCACGACCATTCTCGCTGCGCTGCAGCGAGCCTCGAGATCGATCCCGTGATAGCCTTTCGCGATGTTTGGGCAATTCCTTTTAGCGGGAATTTGTGCCTCGGTCGGGACAATGGCGCTCGCCGCGCAACCGGCTCTGCCTGAGAGCGACGCGCCGAAGCCGATCGAACGGCTGCGCCTTTCCTGCACCGGCGCCATGATCGCCGAAGGTCAGCCGCTTCCAGGCAGCCGGATCGTGGCGGACGGTCTGATCGATTTCGTCGGGCAGCGCGTGCAAGGTTTCGGCGTCGGCAGCCAGCCGATCATCGTGCTTACCGCCTCCGATATCGACTTCGGCTCCTCCCCGCCGGAGGGCGCGCGCGGCGATATCGTCGAAGGTTCGATCAAGCGGCAGACCGGCACCACTCGGATCGTCGTCCGCTCGCCGCAGGATTCGTCAAATGTCCTGATCGAGATGACGCTCGCCTGCGAGTTCGAACGGCCCGTGTCGTGAACCTGTCCTGAGCCCGGCCCAGCCAGACCGGACCGCCGCCCTTGGCTTTCCTGCCGCGATTTGCCAGATAGGGCCGCGACGCCGAGGGCCGCTATTCCTGCTCCTCCTTGGCCGGGTTGGTGTCGATCGACGCCATCAAGCGCGACGCGCACTGGCTCGGCTTCGACTGGGGCGAGCGGCTCTTCCACGCCTCCGACTATTTCGAGCAGCTCTACGAATGGGCCGAGCATCTGATCCGGAACGGCAAGGCCTATGTCGACGACCAGAGTCGCGCGGAGATGCGGGCGAGCCGCGGCGACCGTCCGATCTATGGAAGCCGACCCGGCAAGAGCTCCATGAATGATATGAAAGTCACCATCCGCCGGCTTGAGGCTGCCGATGCCGAGCGCTTCCGCGACATCCGCCTGGAGGGGCTGCGGCATGCCCCCGAGGCGTTCGGCAGCTCCTTCGAGGACGAGAGTGCACACGACCTCTCGTGGTTTGCCGAGCGCCTCCAAGGCAGCCATGTGCTCGGAGCGTTCGACGGCAGCAAACTCCTTGGCGTGGCCGGCTTTCTCGTCCAGCGCGGCCGCAAATCCGCACACAAGGGCCTGCTCGTGGGCATGTATGTCCGGCCGGCGGTGCAGGGCAGGGGCGTCGGTCGCGCGCTCGTCGAGGCGATCCTCGACGTCGCGCGAGAGCGCGTCGAGCTGATCCAGCTCACGGTGGAGCGCAACAACCGCGCGGCCCGTCGGCTCTATACAAACCTTGGCTTCCAGGATTACGGGCTGGAGAAGGACGCCTTGAAGGTCGGCGACCGCTATCTCGACGAAATTCTCATGGCGCTTGACCTGCGGCCCGGCTAGGGAGCCCGGATGGCAATCGACGAGACATCGACCCGCGAGGCTGGGCACGACTTCATCCGCGACGTCGTCCGCGCCGACATCGAGGCCGGACGCCACGCGAAGATCATCACCCGCTTTCCGCCGGAGCCGAACGGCTACCTCCATATCGGCCACGCCAAATCGATCTGCCTGAATTTCGGGGTCGCCGAGGAATTCGGCGGGCATTGCGCGCTCCGCTTCGACGACACCAACCCGGCCAAGGAGGAGCAGGAATACATCGACGCCATCAAGCGCGACGTGCGCTGGCTCGGCTTCGACTGGGGCGAGCGGCTCTTCCACGCCTCCGACTATTTCGAGCAGCTCTACGAATGGGCCGAGCATCTCGTTCGCGCGGGAAAGGCCTATGTCGACGATCAGAACCGGGCGGATATGCGGACGAACCGCGGCACCTTGACGGAGCCCGGCAAGAACAGCCCCTTCCGTGAGCGCAGCATCGAGGAGAATCTCGATCTCTTCCGCCGCATGCGCGCCGGCGAGTTCCCGAACGGCGCACGCGCGCTGCGCGCCAAGATCGACATGGCGTCAGGCAACATCAACCTGCGCGACCCTGTGCTCTACCGTATCCTGAATGCGCCGCATCCGCGCACCGGCACGAGGTGGCACATCTATCCGAGCTATGACTTCGCGCACGGCCAGTCGGACGCGATCGAAGGCGTGACGCATTCGCTCTGCACGCTCGAGTTCGCCGACCATCGCCCGCTCTACGATTGGTTCCTGGAGAATCTCCCGGTGCCGTCGCGGCCGCGCCAGATCGAGTTCGCACGGCTGAACCTGACCAACACCGTGCTCTCGAAGCGTGTTCTGACCGAGCTCGTGCGCGACCGCCATGTCTCAGGCTGGGACGATCCGCGCATGCCGACACTCGCCGGTTTGCGTCGTCGCGGAGTTCCGCCGGAAGCGATCCGCGACTTCATCAAGGCGATCGGGGTCGCGCGCGCCGACAGCCTGGTCGACATCGCGATGCTCGATCATGCGGTGCGCGAGGTGCTGAACAAGACGGCGCTCCGCCGAATGGCTGTGCTGCGTCCACTGAAGGTGGTGATCGAGAACTATCCGGACGGGCAGCTTGAGGAACTTGACGCGGTCAACAACCCGGAGGATCCGTCAGCCGGCTCTCGCAAAGTGCGCTTTGGCCGAGAAATCTACATCGAGCGCGACGACTTCATGGAGGACCCGCCGAAGAAGTTCTTTCGGCTCTCGCCGGGGCGCGAGGTGCGGCTCCGCTACGCCTATTTCATCACCTGCCGGGCGGTCGAGAAGAACGCCGCGGGCGAGGTCGTCGCGCTTCGCTGCACCTACGATCCGGAGACGCGCGGCGGCAACACGCCGCCCGACGGGCGCAAGGTGAAGGCGACGCTTCACTGGGTGGCGGCCGCCGATGCGGTCGAAGCGGAAGTCCGCCTGGTCAATCAGCTCTTCGAAAGCCCGACGCCGGACATTTCCGACTTTGCCGCAGCGCTCAATCCGAACTCGCTCGAGGTGCTTGCCGGAGCGATGCTCGAGCCGGCGGCGGTGGCGGCGAATTCCGAGGCGCCGATGCAGTTCGAGCGGCAAGGCTATTTCTGCCGCGACAGCAACTCCGAGCCCGGCAGACCCGTCTTCATCCGCACGGTCGGCCTGCGCGACACCTTCTCGAAGACGCTGAAGACAGAACGCGCTACAACGTCTGGGTGAGCATCGGGGTTGGGGGCCTCGACGCATGAGCGAGCCCGGCACCGAGTCCAAAACGCGCACTGCCGCTCCGGACGCGCGCCGCCGAGTTGCAATCGGCGGGAGGCTTTCCGCATCCTGGCCATGGCGCATCCGGTGGCGCTGGGTCGACGTCACCGCACGGCTTCACGAGAACCTTGACCACGAGTTGCAGGAGCGGGCCGGGATCCGTTGGCTTGCGGTCGCCCTCTGCGCCGGTTCCGGAGCCTATTTCGCGCTCCCGCGCGAGCCGCTTCTTTCAGCGCTCGCCGTCCTGACGCTCGTCCTCGCCATCTTCGCTGTGGTGGCATATCGGCGCGGCGGTTCGTGGCGGCTCGTCACCCTCCTCGCGATTTTCCTCGCCGGCGCCACGGCAGCAAAGCTTCGCGTCGACGTGCTCGACGGACCGCAAATCGGGCACGAGCTTTCGGCGGTGCTGAGCGGTCGAGTGGTGAGCCGCGAGGCGCGCGCCGAACTCAGACCGCGCGTCGTCCTCGACCAGGTTCGCTCCGGCGATATCCCGTCGGCGATGGCTCCACGAGAGGTGCGGGTGACGCTTGCCGAACGATACGGCCTGCCGCCGCTCGGCGCGCGCGTGTCGATGCGTGTCAGGCTGAGCCCGGTCGGCGGACCGATCGCGCCCGGCGGCTACGATCCGCATCGGCAGGCGTTCTTCGACGGGATCGGCGGCAGCGGCTTCGTGCTCGGCGGCTGGACGCTCGAAGAGCCCGCGCGGCGCTTCTCGGCCGATCTCATCGTGGCGCGCATTCGCGCGGCAATCGTGGAACGCATCGTCGCGCTCGAACCGGGGCAGGCGGGCGCGATCGCGGCGGCGCTTCTTGTCGGCGAGCGAAGCGGCATCTCGAATGAAGCGAAAGACGACCTGCGGATCGCAGGTCTTGCGCACATCCTCGCGATCTCCGGCCTGCACATGATGCTGATCGGGGGCACGGCATTCTTCTTCCTTCGGGCGCTTCTCGCGCTGTCACCACGCTTGTCGCTCGCCTATCCGATCCGGAAATGGGCGGCGGGCGCCGCTCTCGTGGTGGTGACCATCTATCTTGCCCTTTCCGGCGGCGGCGCGGCGACAGTGCGCGCCTACGTGATGGCGGCCATCGTCTTTTCCGCGATTCTGCTCGACCGACCGGCGATCTCGATGCGCAACCTTGCCATCGCCGCCTTCGTCGTCGTTCTCCTCGGCCCCGAGGGCGTCGTGGAGCCGGGCTTCCAGATGTCGTTCGGCGCCGTCGTCGCGCTGATCGCGATGTGGGAATATTGGCGTGACCGGCAGGCTGTGCGCCTGGTTGACCCGGATATCGTTCCCGGCTTTCGCGCGATTCGATCGGCATGGCGCGCGGCGCTCGGCGTGGCGCTGACGACGCTCGTCGCCGGGCTCGCGACCGGCCCCTTCGCAGCCTACCACTTTGAGCGAGTCGCCAGCTATTCGCTCCTCGGCAACATCCTCGCCGCGCCGCTCGTGTCGATGATCATCATGCCGTTCGGGCTCCTGACCCTTGTCACAATGCCGTTCGGCCTGGAGACACTCCCGCTCACGGTGATGGCGCGCGGCATCGATGCACTCCTCGCCATTGCCGCGTGGGTCGCCTCGCTGCCCGGCGCCGAAGTGCACGCGCCGCACATCGCGACGGTCTCGCTCCTCATCATCGTGGCCGGCATGCTCTGGCTCTGCCTGTGGCGTCTAAGGTGGCGGCTCCTCGGCGTGCCGGTGATCGCAGTCGGGCTTCTTTCGATCCCGTTTCTGGTCGATCCGCCCGACATCCTTGTGGCGCCGGACGGCGCGGCCGTGGCGGTGCGCGACGAAGGCGGCGTGCTCCGCGTCTCCGGAGCGCGAGCGGGCTCCTATGTGGTCGAGCAGTTCTTCGACGAGGAGGGGCCGCCGCCCGCGGACGGCGCGACGCTCAAGGCGGGCGTTCGCTGCGACAAGCTGGCGTGCCTGCTCAGTGCCAAGGACGAGATCGAAGTGAGCCACGTGCTCGATCCTGCGGCGTTCGCAGAGGATTGCGGCCGGGCGAGCATCATCGTGACATCGCTCTCTGCGCCCGCCGATTGTAAGGCGCCGCTCGTGATCGATGCGGCGAGGCTCTCAGGCACCGGCGCCGAGGCCGTGCGGATCGGCGTCAAGAACGGTGCCCCGGCGTTTCGGGTGGCGACGGATCGCTCGGGAACCCCGAGGCCGTGGCAGGCCCGCTAGTATTTCCTGAGCAGCCCGGCGAGCCGGCCCTGGATGCGCACACGGTCGGGGCCGAAGATGCGCGTCTCGTAGGCGGGGTTTGCGGCCTCAAGCGCGATCGACGCGCCGCGGCGGCGGAGGCGCTTCAGAGTCGCTTCCTCGTCGTCGATCAGCGCGACGACGATGTCGCCGGTGTTGGCGGTGTCCTGTTTCTTCAGGAGGATGGTGTCGCCGTCGAGAATGCCGGCGTCGATCATCGAATCGCCGCGCACTTCGAGCGCGAAATATTCGCCGCCCGACAGCATCTCCGGCGGTACGCCGATCGAGTGGCTGTGCACCTGGATCGCGGAGATCGGCACGCCGGCCGCGATCCGGCCCATGACTGGGATCGCGACGGAATCGTTCGCCGCCTCCTCGCGGCGAGCCTGCGGCTCCGGCGCCTTGCCGAGCCGGCCCTCGATGACGTTCGGGCGGAAGCCGCGCTGGCGCATCGCCGCGAAGCTTGGATTGACCGCGTCGGGGAGGCGGATCACCTCCAATGCGCGCGCGCAATTCGGTAGCCGGCGAATGAAGCCGCGCTCTTCCAGCGCCGTGATCAGCCGGTGAATTCCAGACTTGGAGCGCAGGTCGAGAGCGTCCTTCATCTCGTCGAAAGACGGCGGGATACCGCTCTCCTTGAGCCGTTCGTTGATGAACAAAAGGAGTTCGAGTTGCTTTCGCGTCAGCATCGTTCTGGCTCGCCCCTGGCTACGTGATGTTGTGTACAAATCACGAACGGACACTACATGTTCACCGAGTGTTCCGCAATACCCCTTAATTTCGCGTGAATGCGTGCAGGGCGGCTGATCAGTGCTTCAGGAGGAGGACGGGGACGGGCGTGCCGGCGGGCGCTGCGGGCGCGCGAATCGGGCGGACGATCAAAGCGTCGGCCGCGGCGAACGTGGAGAGCATCGAGGAGTCCTGCACATCGAACGGCGTTGCTTCCAGTCCGCTCGCGGTCTTCACCAATCGCGCGCGGACATAGTCCTGCCGCCCGTCGTTCTCCGGCATCGGCGTGCCGAGCCTTGCCGTCGCTTCATCCGGCGCCGTTGGAAGACCGAGCATGGCGCGGACGAGCGGCTTCAGGAAAAGATGCGCGCAGACGAAGGTCGAGACCGGATTGCCGGGAAGCCCGAGCACGCGCATGTCGCCGAGCCGCCCGACCATCAGCGGCTTTCCCGGCCGCATGGCGATCTTCCAGAAGTCGAGCGCGAGCCCCCGATCCTTGAGCGCGTCCTGCACGAGATCGTGCTCGCCGACCGACGCGCCGCCGGTGACGACGAGGACGTCGGCGTCCTTCGCGCGGTCGACGAAGGCGGCAATCGCCTCGCGCTTGTCGGGCGCGATGCCGAGATCGGTCGCCGCGCCGCCGAGCTCGGTCACGAGCGCGGCGAGCCCGATCCCGTTCGACGAGACGATCTGATCCGGTCCCGGCTTGGCGCCGGGCGGGACAAGCTCGTCGCCGTTCGCGAGGATTGCGACGCGCGGCTTGCGGCGCACGGCAAGCGTCGCGTGTCCCATCGAGGCGGCGAGGGAGATCGCGCGCGGCCCAACGCGGTCGCCGGAATGAAGCAGCACATCGCCTGTGCGAAAGTCGAGACCGGCGGGGCGGATATGACGTCCCGCCGCAGCCGGCTCGACGACCTCGACCGTGTCGCCGTCGCGCTTGGCGTTCTCCTGGATCAGGATCGAATCCGTGCCTTCGGGTACTGGCGCGCCGGTGAAGATGCGGACGGCCCCGCCCGGCCCGAGAGCGCCGGAAAAACGTTCGCCCGCGCGGGACATGCCGATGACCTTCAGCCGCGCGCCGGCAACCGCTTCCGCGGCGCGAACCGCGTAGCCGTCCATGGCGGAGGCGGGGAAGGGGGGCTGCGTCAGGCGCGCCGCGACGTCCTCCGCGAGAATGCGGCCGAGCGCCTCGCCAAGCGGCACCCTTTCAGCGGCGAGCGGCGCGACGCCGGCCAGAAGCTGCGCGACGGCATCGTCGACCGGGAGCAGACTCATTTTTTCTTCGCCCGCCAGTCGCCGGAGCGCCCGCCCGTCTTCTTCTCAAGCCGGATGTCCGTGATCTGCATCCCTCGATCGGCCGCCTTCGCCATGTCGTAGATGGTCAGGCAGGCGACTGACACGGCGGTCAGCGCCTCCATCTCGACGCCAGTCTTGCCTTCGAGCTTGGCGAAAGCGGTGACCCGGAGGCCGGGGAGAGCCGCGTCCGGCTCGATATCGACGGAGATTTTTGACAGCGTCAGCGGATGGCAGAGCGGGATCAGCTCCGCGGTCTTCTTCGCCGCCATGATGCCGGCGATGCGGGCGGTGGCGATGACGTCGCCCTTCTTGGCGTTGCCGGAGAGGATCAAGTCCAGCGTCTCGCGGGCCATGACGACGGCGCCGCTTGCTGCCGCCGTCCGCACCGTCACCGTCTTGTCGCCGACGTCGACCATGTCGGCGCGGCCATCGGCGGAAAGGTGCGTCAGGCGCGCGCTCATTCGGCGGCCTCGGCCTTCTCTCGGGCAAGCAGCGCACGCGTCGCCGCCGCGACATCCGCTTGCCGCATCAGGCTTTCGCCGACGAGGATCGCGCGGATCCCCGCCGCGGCGAGGCGCGCCACGTCGGCCGGCGTCGCGATGCCGCTCTCACCGACGAGGAGGCGATCGGAGGGGACAAGCGCCGCCAGCCGCTCGGATGTCTGGAGCGTCGTCTCGAAGGTCTTGAGGTTACGGTTGTTGATGCCGAGGAGGGGCGAGGCGAGGCGCAACGCGCGCTCAAGCTCCGGCTCGTCGTGGACCTCGACCAGCACGTCCATGCCGAGCGCGAGCGCGACCTCCTCGAGCGCCTTCGCCTCGGCGTCCGACACCGCCGCCAGGATGACGAGCACGGCATCGGCGCCGAAGGCTCGCGCCTCGAACACCTGGTAGGGGTCGAAGAGGAAGTCCTTGCGGAGCGCGGGGAGGCTCGACGCGGCGCGGGTGGCGGTCAGGAATTCGAGCGCACCTTGGAAGGACGGCGCATCGGTCAGCACCGAGAGGGCGGCGGCGCCGCCGGCCTCGTAGGCCTTCGCCAGCACGGGCGGATCGAAATCGGGGCGGATCAGACCCTTCGACGGACTCGCCTTCTTGATCTCGCCGATCAGCGCCACGCCATCCACCGCGACCTTGCGGCGGAGCGCCTCGGTGAAGCCGCGCGGCGGGCTCGCGTCGGCGATCCGCGCCTTCAACTCGGCGAGCGGCACGGCGGCCTTGGCGACCTCGATTTCCTGCCGCTTGTAGGCTTCGATGCGCTTCAAGATATCGGTCATCGTGTGCCTTGGTCAGCCGTTCGACACGGCGATCAGCTTGTCGAGCGCCTTCAGCGCCGCGCCGGAATCGATCGATTCGCGCGCACGGTCGGCGGCGTCGGAAAGAAGGGCCGATTTGCCGGCCGCCATGAACCCGGCGCCCGCGTTCATGATCACCACGTCGCGGAAGGGGCCAAGCTCGCCTTCGAGCACGCGGCGGAGCGCCTTGGCGTTCTCCTCCGGCGTTCCGCCGAGAAGCGCCTCAGGGCCGACCGGGTCGACGCCGAACTCGAGCGGCTCGACCTGGAAGGCGCGCACGTTCCCCTCCTTCAGTTCGGCGACATAGGAGACGCCCGTCAAGGAGAGCTCGTCGACCCCGGCGCGGTCGCCGAAGCTTCCGTGCACAACCCACGCCGCCTCCGCGCCGAGCGAGGCGAGCACGTTGGCGAGCGGCTCCACCCATTCGCGTGCGAAGACGCCGAGAACATAACGCTTCACGCTTGCCGGATTGCAGAGGGGCCCAAGCAGGTTGAAGACGGTGCGCGTGCCGAGCTCGGCGCGCGAGGGGCCGACATGCTTCATTGCCGCGTGATGGGCCGGCGCGAACATGAAGCCGATCCCCGCCTCGCGGATGCATTCGGAGATCTTCTGCGGCGCGAGGTCGATCTTGACGCCGAGCTGGCCGAGCACGTCGGCGGAGCCCGATTTCGAGGAGAGCGCGCGATTTCCGTGCTTGGCGACCGGGATTCCGCCGCCTGCGACCACGAACGCCGAGCAGGTCGAGATGTTGTAGGTGCCGGACGCGTCGCCGCCCGTTCCGACGATGTCGATCGCGCCTTCCGGCGCGACGACCTTGGTCATCTTGGCGCGCATCGCCTTCACCGCGCCGGCGATCTCGTCGACCGTCTCGCCGCGCACCCGCAGCGCCATCAGGAAGCCGCCGATCTGCGACGGCGTCGCCTCGCCCGACATGATGATGTTGAAGGCCGCCTCCGCCTCCTCGTGCGTCAGCGGCTCGCCCGCGGCGGCCTTGGCGAGGAAGGTCCTCATGTCGGCCATGGCTCAGGCCGCCCGGCGTCCGGCGCGCGCGTTGAAGGCGCGCGCGATCTTCAAGAAATTCTCCAGGATCCTGTGGCCGTGCTCGGAGGCGATCAATTCGGGATGGAACTGCACGCCATGCACCGGATCGGCCTTGTGGCGGAGGCCCATGATGACGCCATCCTCGGTGCGCGCGGTCTCCTTCAGGCTTTCCGGCATCGTCTCCGGCGCGATCGTCAGCGAATGATAGCGCGTCGCCTGGAAGGGGCCGTTGATGCCGTGGAAGACGCCGTCGCCCTCGTGGAAGATCGTCGAGAGCTTGCCGTGCATCAGAGTTGGCGCGCGGACGATCTTGCCGCCATAGGCCTGGCCGATCGCCTGGTGGCCGAGACAGACGCCGAGGATAGGCACTGCGCCGTTCGCCTGACGGACGAGATCGAGACAGATGCCGGCCTCGTTCGGCGTGCAAGGGCCGGGTGATAAGATGATCGCTTCCGGCTCGCGCGACAGCGCGTCTTCCACGGTGATCTTGTCGTTGCGGAAGACGACAGGCTCCGCCCCGAGCTCGCCGAGGTAGTGGACGAGGTTCCAGGTGAAGCTGTCGTAATTGTCGATGACGAGAAGCATTTCCCGGCCGAACGTCACGAATCCCGGCCAATTAGGCGGGGTAGGGCGTGTGGGTCAAGAAAGGCTTAGGAACGGTCGGGAGCGGGTTTCAGCCGCCGGGGCGATCGCGGGCCGGCTTTGCGCCAAAATCCGCGGATAGGGCGGTTCGCCGGGCTAGAGACCGAACGGAATCGCGTGGGAGGCAACCAATGCAGACGAGAATGCTGGCCGCGGGGGGATTCGCGCGGGCCCTGCGACGGCAGGCCGCGAATCTCGTGGCGATCGGCACGCGCGCCTATCCGCCGAAGACGCAGCGGCGCCTGAAGAGCGTCAACGTCGGCGCTTTCACGGTCGCCGTCTCCTGCCTGCTCTTCGCGCTGACCTATGCGCAGGAGGACGCCTGGCTCTACCGCGACGCAATCGCGCTCAACCTCGCTCTGATGCTGATCTCGCTCAGCGTTCCCGCCTTCCACCGCATCAACGACAACGCCGGGTCGCTCTTCATCGCCATTACGCTTATGACCGGAATCTTCCTGCTCGTAGCGCTCATGGGGCGGGAGTCCGGCATCCAGATCAATCTCGTCGCCGCCTCGGCCGCGGTCTTTCTGATCTTCGAGCTCAGACGCATTCGGCTGATCGCGCTCCTCGTCGCCATCGCCATCGCCCTCCACGTCGCGAGCTGGGTCTGGTTCAAGCAGGGACTGGTGGACGGGACGCCCGCGCCGCGTTTCCTGCTGCAGCTCTACATCACGGTGGTGGTGACGATCTCCGTCATCATCGCGGTGCTCGTCTACCACGCCTTCTGGACCGCCGAGCAGGCCGAGGCGGAGACGGAATCGCTCCTCCACCGCATCTTGCCGGTGCAGGTCGCCGAGCGCCTGAAGGCCCGCCCCGATGCGGCGATCGCGGACAGCTTCGCCGAGGCGTCGGTGCTCTTCTCCGACATCGTCGGCTTCGTGCCGATATCGCATTCGCTCGGCGCGCTCCGCACGGTGGCGATGCTGAACCACCTCTTCAAGCGGTTCGATAAACTGGCGGCCGAGCATGGCGTGGAGAAGATCAAGACGATCGGCGACGCCTACATGGCCGTGAGCGGCGTGCCCTATCCCTCGCCGGATCATGCGGCGCGGCTCGCACGGATGGCGCTCGGCATGCACGCGATTGCTGAGAGAACCGGGGCGAAATTCGGCCTTCCGCTGAAGATCCGGATCGGCATCGCCGAGGGCCCGGTCATGGCCGGCGTGATCGGCACGAAGCGCTTCGGCTACGACATCTGGGGGGACACGGTGAACCTCGCCGCGCGGCTTGAGAACTCGGGCAAGGAAGACAGAATCCACGTCTCGCGTTCTTTTCGCGATGCGTTGGCCGGAGAGTTCGTCTTCTTCCGGCGCGGGGTGCGCACCATCAAGGGCGTCGGAGAGATCGAGACGTTCTACTTGTTAGGTAGACCGGGCAGTTTTCCCACCACACTCGTGGATTGAGCGTCACTGCCCCCGTTGCGCCTGGCTGGCGAAGCGCCGCGCTTCGTCGGCGGCTTTGAAGACGCCGGCAGCCTTGTTGATGCACTCCTGCTGCTCGGACTCCGGGACTGAGTCAGCGACGATGCCGGCGCCGGCCTGCACGTAGACTTTGCCGTCCTTCACCATCGCGGTGCGGAGCACGATGCAGGTGTCCATCGCTCCGTCGGCGGAGAAATAGCCGACGCAGCCGGCATAGGGCCCGCGCTTCTCCTTCTCCAGCTCGTCGATGATCTCCATCGCCCGCACCTTCGGCGCGCCGGAAACGGTGCCGGCTGGAAAGCCGGCGACTAGCGCGTCGAGCGCATCGGTGTCGGGCCGCAGCCTGCCCACGACGTTCGACACAATGTGCATCACGTGGCTGTAGTGCTCGAGGAAGAACTGATCCGTGACCTTCACGGTGCCGATGGTCGCAACGCGGCCGGCGTCGTTCCGCCCAAGATCGAGCAGCATCAGATGCTCGGCCCGCTCCTTCGGATCGGCGAGGAGCTCCGCGCCGAGCTTCTTGTCCTCCTCCGGCGTCTTGCCGCGCGGCCTGGTGCCGGCGATCGGGCGGATCGTCACTTCCCCTTCGCGCACGCGGACGAGGATCTCCGGGCTCGAGCCGACGATCGAGAAGCTGTCAAAATCGAGGAAGTAAAGGAACGGCGAGGGGTTCACCCGGCGAAGCGCGCGGTAAAGCGAGAAGGCGGGAAGCGGAAACGGCGCCTCGAAACGCTGCGAGAGCACCACCTGGAAGATATCGCCGGCGGCGATGTAGTCCTTGGCGCGCGCGACCATCGCCTTGTACTCGGCCGGCGTCGTGTTCGAGACGACTTTGCCGGAGAGCGCGACGTCCGCCGGCTCCGGCGCGTGGTCGACGGGCTTGTCGAGCGCGTCGATCACGTCGATCAGACGGTTGATGGCGCGGTCGTAGGCGGCGCGGGGATTGACGCCCGGTTCCGGGCGGACCGGTGTGACGACCGTCAGCTCATCCTTCACGGCGTCGAAGATCGCGACGATGCGCGGGCGGATCAGCACCGCGTCGGGGACGCGCACGGCCTCCGGCTTCGGCTCAGGCAGCGCCTCCATGAGCCGCACCATGTCGTAGCTCAGATAGCCGAAAACGCCGGCCGCCATCGGCGGCAGATCGGCGGGCACGGCGATGCGGCTTTCGTCGATCAGCTTGCGGAGCGCTTCGAGCGTGCCCTCGCGACAGGGCGTGAAGCGGGCAAGGTCCGGTGCACGCGCGATCTCCGCTTTTCCGCCCTCGGCGCGGAAAAGCAGGTCGGGGTCGAAGCCCAGCATCGAATAGCGGCCACGGACGGCGCCGCCTTCGACCAACTCGAGCAGAAACGCGTTCTGCCGATTGCCGGCGAGCTTCAGGAACGCGGAGACGGGCGTCTCCAGGTCGGAGACGAGGCGCGTGAAGACGAGCTGCGGCTCGCCGCGCATGTAGCGCGCCTCGAAGATCGAGCTGGCCGGCTCTACCTGCATCGCGGCGACATCGCCTCCCGGGGCGTCACTGGGTCTGCGTCTGGCCGGTGATCTGCTGGTAGGCGGCCGTGTTGACCGTGGTGGCGCGCGAGGCGAGGAGCTGCTGGTTGTAGGTGTTCAGAATGTCCTTCTGCAGCGCGTCCGCCAGCTGGCCCTGGATTGCGGTCGCGTCGGACAACTCGGCGAAGAAGGCGGGCGCCGTGACCTGGTCGACATGCAGGAGGATGCGCGCGTCACCAACGCCATCGGCGTCGGCGACGTGGCCCTCCGGACCGGCGAATGCCTGGCTGATGGCGTTCGGCGTCAAGTTCTCCGCCGTGCCGTTCCGCTTGACGCCTTCGACCGTCTGCGCCGACTTGCCGATCTCGGTGGCCAGGCTAGCGAGCGAGGCGCCGCCCTTCAACCGGTCGAAGAGCTTGTTGGCGCGGTCCGCGATGCGCTTCTTTGTCTCCTCCGCCGTCCATGCGGCGACCGCGTCGGTGCGCACCTCGTCAAGCGTGCGGTCGCGCGCCGGCGTGGTGCCGAGTACGTCGTAGAAGACCCAGGAGTCGGCGTTTGCCCTGACCGCACTGTTCTCCACGCCGACATCGCTGTCGAACGCCTCCTTCAGGACCGCGGCGTCGCCCGGAATATCGGTGATCGCGTTGCCATCGGGGCCCTTCGAGTCGGCCGAGACGGCATCGACCACGCGGTAGGGGAGGGTGAGCTTCGTTGCCGCCTCTTGCAGCGTCGAGCCGCCGGCGCGCTCGTCTTCGACCTTGTCGTAGAGATCCTGCACCCGGTCGCGCGCGGCGTTGGTGGCCAGGTCCTTGCGGATGCGCGGCGCCGTCTCCTCGAGCGACGGTACGGAGCCCGGCTCGATGTCGGTCACCTCGATCACGGAGGGCTGGAGCGCGCCTTCGATGACGGCGATTGGCTTGTTCGCCTCTGCCGTGAAGGCGGCCTCGGCGACCGCGGGGTCGAGCATCTCGGCCTTCGTCTTGACCCCGAGATCGGTCACCTCGACGCCGGCCGCCTGGCCGACGGCGGCGAAATCCTCGCCTCCCTGCATTTTCGCAAGCGCGGCATTCGCGGCCTCCGCCGTATCGAAGCGCAGCTGCTCGACGCGCCGCCGCTCCGGCTGGATCAATGTCGGCTTGCGCTTCTCGTATTCGGCGGCGATCGCTTCATCGGTCACGGCAGCCGGATCGGCGATGGCCTCGGGGTCGAGGGTCAGGAACCCGACCTTACGGTATTCGGGCGCGCGGAAGTGGTCCTTGTTGGCGTCGAAATAGGCTTGGAGATCGGAATCGCTTGGCGCGCCGACCGGCTCGATCGCCGTCTGGTCGACGATGAAGAAGGAGACCGTGCGCTCCTCGTTCTGCAGGCGATAAAGCGCGGCGACGAGCGGCTGCGGTATGCTCAGGCCGGTGCTCAGGGATTGGGCGATCTGGCTGCGCACCAGCTGCTGCTTGGTGTCGTTGACGAAGTCGTTGCGGTTGACGCCGGCGTTGGCCAGGAGGTTCACGAAGCGGTCGCGGTCGAAGCTGCCGTCGGAGCGCTGGAAGGCCGGGTTCTTGGCGATCTCCGCCGCGACGCGGCTGTCGGATACGCCGAGCCCGTATTGGCTTGCCGCGTCGTCAAGCGCGGCGTTCATGAGGACGGCGGAGAGCACCTGCTCGGGATTGACCTGCTGACCGCTCGCCTGGGCGCTCCGCTGCGCGTTGGCGAAGATGCGCGCGAACTCCTGCATGCTCACGTCGTGGCCGCCGACGCTCGCGAGTGTATCGGCGCGGTAGCCCTGGAAGCCACCGATCCCCCAAACGGCGAAACTCAGCACGAGGAGCGCCATCAGGAGCTTCGAGACCCAGCCTTGGGCACCTTGACGCAACTGGTCGAGCATGAAAAAGCCTCTCGCGCATAACAAAAGGCCGGGTCACGCTGCCCCGGCGCCACCGAACATAAGACCCCCGTCCCGCGCTAACAAGCGCATCCCATGCCTAGGGCGAGCCCGCCGGGGCGGAGGAGCGGAGCCTGAGAATGCGTCATTTGATCGCCGGAAACTGGAAGATGAACGGCGGCGCCGCAAGCCTCGAACAGGCCAAGCTGGTCGGCGAGGGAGCGAAGGCAGCCGAGGGCCGGTGCGACGTGATGCTCTGCCCGCCCGCCACATTGATCGCCCAGATGGCCTGGCTGACGAAGGGCTCGCCGCTCCTGATCGGCGGGCAGGACTGCCACGCCAAGGCTTCGGGTGCCCATACCG
Organism: uncultured Alphaproteobacteria bacterium; assembly: GCA_963739005.1. GTDB lineage: Bacteria > Pseudomonadota > Alphaproteobacteria > Rhizobiales > Afifellaceae > DASWJZ01. Next base: position 108,593 of record CAVTYQ010000009.1, read on the forward strand.
GTGACATTTCCGCCGAAATGCTCAAGGACGCTGGGGCGAGCGCCGTCATCGTCGGGCATTCGGAGCGGCGGACCGACCACGGCGAGACCGACGCGATGGTGCGCGCCAAGGCGGAAGCGGCCCGCCGCGCCGGGCTCCTTGCGATCGTGTGCGTCGGGGAGACCGAGCAGCAACGCGATTCCGGCAAGACGCTGGACATCGTTGGCCGGCAACTCCAAGGATCGCTCCCCGACGGCGACCCCGCCGACCTCGTCGTCGCCTACGAGCCGGTCTGGGCGATCGGCACGGGGCGGACGCCGAGCGAAGGTGACATCGCGGAGGTCCATGCCCATATCCGGGCCGGGCTGACTGCCCGCTTCGGTTCCGCCGGGGGTGCGGTGCGCATCCTCTATGGCGGGTCGATGAAACCCGAAAATGCCGGCGCGATCCTGAAGGTGGCCGACGTGAACGGCGGCCTGGTCGGGGGGGCAAGCCTGAAAGCAGCCGATTTCCTGGCGATCGTCCGCGCCGCGGCGGGGGGCGCGTGAGGCTTCAAAGCGATGGCCGGCTCGTGTAGAAGGCGCGGCCAAGGAAAGAATTCATGACTACCGTCGTCATTGTCATCCATCTCATGGTGGTTCTCGCCATGATCGGCCTCGTGCTCCTGCAGCGCTCCGAGGGCGGCGCGCTCGGCATTGGGGGCGGGCAGGGAGCATTCCTTTCGGGGCGGAGCGCCGGCAACGTGCTGACACGTTCCACGGCGGTGCTCGCGATGGTCTTCTTCCTGACGTCGCTCAGCCTCGCCCTGATCTCCAAATTCCAGTCGCGGCCGGCGGACATCCTGCAACAGATTCAAGGTCAGACGACACCCGCGACGACAGAGGTGCCTGCACCGCCGACGCCGGCGGGCGCGCCCGCGACAGCTGAAGACCTCCTCAAGCAGCTCGGCGGAACGTCAGCACCCTCTGGCGGTCCCCAGACGCCGCCCGCTTCGGACGGCACCACGGCGCCGGCGGCTCCCGCGCCTGCGGCGCAGGACAGCGCTCCCGCCGCGCCTTCGCCCGCGCCAGCGCCTGCGGCGCAGGACAGCGTCCCCGCAGCCCCCGCTCCCGAGCCGCAAACGCCGCCCGCATCGGGCCAATAGCCCGTTATTCCTACGGAAATTTAATCCGGTGGTCGGCTATCCGGCTCCGCGCCGCTGGCCGATATAGCTGAAGGCTCGGGGCCCGATCCGCGCTGTGCAGGATCGCGCGCGCCCTGAACGTCTTCCGAGGCGGAGGCGCGGATTCGTGAACAAGGCGCGTCTGGTCTTCTTCGCGGCGCTTCTGGCCTTCCCGGCCGGCGTCGTCGCCGATCACGTTCTCAAAGGCTCGACTGAGACAACGGCGCCTGCGGCAGCGGCCCGCGACGACTCAGGCGCGCGGGCCGGCTCGCGGTCCGCGCAACGCGGCGCGCCTCCCGTCGCCGTCGTCACGGCGGTTGCCGAGAGCAAGGATGTGCCAATCACCCGGGACGCCGTCGGCTGGGTCGAGCCGATCGCTTCCGTCGCCGTCAGGCCCCGCCTCGACGGCGAAATTGTCGATGTGGCGGTCTCCGAAGGTGACGTCGTCAAGGAAAATGACGTGCTCTTCCGGCTCGACGATGCTGCCCTGCAGGCGATGGTCGCCAAGGACCAGGCCAATATCGACAAGGATCAGGCGAATCTCGATCAGGCGAAGGCCGACCTGCAGCGCGACACGTCACTCGCCAGCTACAAGAATGCCGTGACCGAGCAGCAGCTGCAGCAGCAGCAGGCGCTGGTCGACGCCGATACCGCCACTGTCGCGCTCGACAAGGCTCAGCTCAGAGCCGATCAGGTTCAGCTTTCCTATGCCACGATCACGGCGCCGATCGCCGGCCGCATCGGCGTCGTCAACGTCACCAAGGGCGCCGTCGTGCGCGCTGCCGACACGACGTCGCTTCTCACCATCACGCAGATGGCGCCGCTCCGCGTTTCCTTCACGATTCCGGAGCGCGATCTCGACGCGTTTCGTCAGGCGCTCGCATCAAGTCCGCCGGCCAGCGTGAACGCAATAGGCGCGCAATCTGGAGCGTCACAGTCTTCCGGCACGCTGACTTTCATCAATTCAAACGTCGACACAAGCTCGGGAACCGTGACGGTAAAGGCGGACTTCGGCAACGCCGACGGCGCGCTGTGGCCGGGCGAATACGTCAAGGTCGAATGCCAACTCGGCGTGCATCACGCTGCGACGGTGGTGCCGCTCGCCGCCGTGCAGCTCAACGAGAACGGATCGTTCGTCTACCTCGTCAAGGCCGGCGGCAAGGTGGCAGCGCAGAAAGTGACGCTCACCAATTCGACAGACGGCGCCGGCGTCGTCGGCTCGGGCGTGAGCCCCGGCGACCACGTGGTCGTGGAGGGCCAACTCCGCCTGCACGACGGATCGCTGGTCAAGGAAACGCCCGCAACGGTCGCGGCGGCCGAGCCAAGCGCCCCGACCCCAACGCCGGACCGCAAGCTTTGAACATCTCGGCCCCTTTCATCCGGCGGCCGGTCGCAACGATCCTGCTCGCGGCGGCGCTGATCGGGGCGGGGCTATTCGCCTACCGGGTGCTGCCGGTCGCGGCGCTTCCCAACGTCGATTTCCCCGTCATCACCGTCTCGGCGCAGTTGCCCGGCGCGTCGCCCGACACGATGGCGAACTCGGTCGCGACGCCGCTCATCAAGCAATTCTCGACGATCCCCGCCATCCAGACCATCAGCTCGAAAAGCGTGCAGGGATCGACCACGATCGTCATCCAGTTCGACCTGAACCGCGACATCGACCAGGCGGCGGCGGACGTGCAGGCCTCGATCGCGAGAACGCTCAGGCAGCTTCCCGCCAACATGACGGCGCCGCCGAGCTATCGGAAAGTGAACCCGGCCGATGCGCCGATCATGCTCGTCGCGCTGCAAAGCGGGACGATGCCGCTGCCGCAGCTCGACGACTTCGCCGAGCAGGTGATCTCCCCCGCTCTCTCCACTCTCGACGGCGTCGGCGAGGTGCAGGTCTTCGGGGCGAAGAAGTTCGCCGTGCGGGCGGAGGTCAATCCGGCGGCGCTCGCTGGCCTTGGCATCGGGATCGACCAGGTGACCTCCGCGATCGGCTCGGCGAATTCGATCGCGCCGGCCGGGACGGTGATCGGGGGGGACCAGAACCTCGCGATCGAGACGAATACCGAGATGACGACCGCGGACCAATTTCGCCAGATCGTCATCGCCTCGCCGAACGGCAAGCCGGTGCGGCTCGAGGACGTCGCCAACGTCATCGATTCCGTCGCCAATACGCAGACGGAGAGCCAGTACGACGGCGAGCCGGCGCTCGTCCTCGCGGTGTTTCGTCAACCCGACGCGAACACCGTCAAGGTGGTCGACAGCGTCAGGGCGATGCTGCCGAAGTTCGCGGCCGATCTCGGGCCGTCGGGAAGGATCAACATCCTGAACGACCGCGCCGGACCGATCACGCTGGCCGTGCGCGACGTCGAGCTGACGCTCGCGCTGACGGTCGGGCTGGTCGTGCTGGTCATATTCCTGTTCCTGCGGCGGGTGTCGGCGACCGCCATCCCGACGCTCGCCGTTCCGCTGTCGATCATCGGGACATTCGCGGGGATGTACCTGCTGGGATTCTCCATCGACAACATCTCCCTGCTCGGACTGACGCTCGCGGTTGGGCTCGTCGTCGACGACGCGATCGTCATGCTTGAGAATATCGTCCGACACATCGAGCAGGGCATGACGCCGTTCGAGGCGGCGCTGGTTGGGAGCAGCGAGGTCGGCTTCACGATTGTCTCCATCACGCTTTCGCTCGTCGCCGTCTTTCTGCCGATCCTCCTGATGGGCGGGGTCATCGGCCGCATCTTCAACGAATTCGCCGTCGTCGTGACGATCGCGATCGTCGCCTCCGCGCTGGTCTCGCTGACGGTGACGCCGATGCTCTGCGCGCGCCTGCCGAAGCGAAGGAGGGGGCCGGCCGAACGCTCGGGCGACCACGGCGAGAGCACGCCCGGGCTGATGCTGCGAGGCTACCGCACGGCGCTCGATTTCTGCCTCAGGGCGCGCCCGCTCATCCTCGCGGTGTTCGCCGCGACCGTGGTCGCCACGATCTATCTCTTCGCGACGTCGCCCAAGGGCTTCCTGCCGCAGGAGGACATCGGTCAGCTTTCGGTGCAGACGCAGGCGCGTCAGGATATCTCGTTCGCGGACATGCGGACGCTGCAGGGGAAGGCAGCCGACGTGCTGCGCGCAAAGCCCTATGTCGCGCATGTCGGGTCGGTGGTCGGCGGCGGCTTCGGCTCGTCGACCTCCAACACGGGGAGCATGTTCGTCGAGCTGACGAAGAAGCGCCCGCCGCTTGAGACGATCCTCGCCGATCTCCGGCGATCGCTCGGCCAGGTCCCGGGGATCTCCAGCTTCGTCGTCCCGGTCCAGAATTTGAGGATCGGCGGCGTCTCGTCCGCCAGCCAGTACCAGTTCGTGCTGCAGGGGATTGATCGCACCGAACTCCTCGACTGGGCAAACCGGCTCGAAACCGCCATGACGGGCGACAGCCATTTTGCCGACGTGACGAGCGACGTTCAGGACAACGCGCCGCAGGCGCGGCTTGTCGTCGACACGGACAAGGCGCGGCTTCTCGGCGTCACCAGCGATCAATTGCGCAACTATCTCTATGACGGGTTCGGGACAAATCAGGCGTCGACGATCTTCAAGACGGGCGACAGCTACGAAGTGATCGTCGAGTTCGATCCGAGCGTGGGCTGGACCGCCGACAAGCTCTCCGACCTGAAAATCCGCTCCGAGACAGGAAAGATGATCCCGATCTCGGCGTTCGCCCAGGTCGAACGCGTCGCCGGACTTCTCTCCGTCAACCAGGTCGGTCAGCTGCCGGCGGTGACGATTTCCTTCAACCTTCCGCAAGGTGTCGCGCTAGGCCAGGCGACCGACCGGATCGACGCGATCAAGCAGGAGCTCGCGCTGCCGCCGACGATCACCACGCACTTCGCTGGCACCGCGCAAGTGTTCCAGGACGCGGTCGCGAACCAGGGGCTGCTGCTCCTCGCCGCCATCGTGACGATCTACGTCGTGCTCGGAATTCTTTACGAGAGCTTCATCCATCCGCTGACGATCCTGACCGGCCTGCCGGCGGCGGCGGCGGGCGCGCTCCTGACGCTGCGCATTTTCGGCTTCGACGTCAGCGTGGTCGCGATCATCGGCATCCTGATGCTGATCGGCATCGTCAAGAAGAACGCCATCATGATGATCGACTTCGCGCTGGTGCGGCAGCGCGCCGGGGCAAGTCCGCGCGAGGCCATCCGCGAGGCCTGTCTGATCCGCTTCCGCCCGATCATGATGACGACGCTTGCCGCGATCACGGGAGCGGCGCCGATCGCGCTCGGCCTCGGAGCGGGCTCGGAGCTGCGCCAGCCGCTTGGCGTCGCGGTGGTCGGCGGCCTGATCGTCTCGCAGGCGCTGACGCTTTTCATCACGCCGGTCATCTACCTTTACATGGAGGATCTCTCGGCGATGACCCGGAACCTCGCGCGGCGGCTCGGCCCGCGGAGGCGGGAGGTCGCGGCCGTCGCCCTTGGCTCGAGGCCGAAAGTGCCGGTTTAGCGCAATTTCCGGCGGCCGTTTCCGGAACGGTCGCCTTGGCGCATTTTTTGACTCGTCGAATCGATCCGGCGGCGCTAAGGCTCAAATCCCATGGCGCGGTACATCTTCATTACCGGCGGCGTGGTCTCCTCCCTCGGCAAGGGTCTCGCATCGGCGGCCTTGGGCGCGCTCCTGCAGGCGCGCGGCTACAAGGTCCGGCTCCGCAAGCTCGACCCGTATCTGAACGTCGACCCCGGGACCATGAGCCCCTATCAGCACGGCGAGGTCTTCGTCACCGACGACGGGGCCGAGACCGATCTCGATCTCGGCCACTACGAGCGCTTCACGGGGCGCTCGGCGAACCGGATGGACAACGTCACCACCGGCAAGATCTACCAGGAGATCATCGCCAAGGAGCGGCGCGGCGACTATCTCGGCGGCACCGTGCAGGTGATCCCGCACGTCACCGACGCGATCAGGAACTTCATCCTCGACGGCAACGACGAGTTCGACTTCGTGCTCTGCGAGATCGGCGGCACGGTCGGCGACATCGAGGGGCTGCCGTTCTTCGAGGCGATCCGCCAGCTCGGCAACGCGCTGCCGCGCGGCGACGCAATCTACATCCACCTGACGCTGATGCCCTACATCGCGACGGCGGGCGAATTGAAGACCAAGCCGACGCAGCACTCCGTCAAGGAGCTCCGCTCGATCGGCATCCAGCCGGACATCCTGCTCGTCCGCTCCGACCGCCACATCCCCGATAGCGACCGGCGCAAGCTCGCGCTCTTCTGCAACGTGCGCGAGGACGCCGTCATCCCGGCGCTCGACGTGGAGACGATCTACGACGTGCCGGTCGCCTATCACGACGCCGGGCTCGACCGGGAAGTGCTTGCCGCATTCGGAGAAACGCACGCAGCGCCGCCCGACCTCGACCAGTGGCGGGAGATCAGCCGCATCCTGCGCCACCCGGAGGGCGAGGTGACGATTGCGATCGTCGGGAAATATACCGGGCTTCGCGACGCCTATAAGTCGCTGACCGAGGCGCTGCAGCACGGCGGCATCGCCAACAAGGTGCATGTGAAGCTCGATTGGATCGAGAGCGAGATTTTCGAGAAGGAGGACCCGGCGCCCTACCTGGAAGGGGTCAACGGCATCCTCGTTCCGGGCGGGTTCGGCGAACGCGGCACGGAAGGCAAGATCAACGCGGTCACCTTCGCGCGCACCCGCAGCGTCCCGTTCTTCGGCATCTGCTTCGGCATGCAGATGGCGGTGATCGAGGCGGCGCGCCATCTCGCCGGCATCAACAGCGCAAGCTCCTCGGAATTCGGCGAGACCGACGAGCCTGTCGTCGGGCTCCTGACCGAGTGGCTCAAGGGGAACGCGCTCGAGCGGCGGCTCGCGCAGGGCGACCTCGGCGGCACCATGCGGCTCGGCGCCTATCCGGCGCTGCTTCGGCCGGGGAGCAAGATCGCGGCGATTTACGGTGACGCGGAGATCAGCGAGCGGCACCGCCACCGTTACGAGGTGAATATCGACTACCTGCCGCGGTTGGAGGCAGCGGGGCTTTCATTCGCGGGCATGTCGCCGGACAATCTGCTGCCGGAGACGATCGAGCTTCCGGAGCACCCGTGGTTCCTCGGCGTGCAGTATCACCCGGAGCTGAAGTCGCGCCCCTTCGAGCCGCATCCACTCTTCGCGAGCTTCATCGCGGCCGCCGTGGAGCAAAGCCGACTGGTGTAGGGCCAACGGCGATCCCGTTCGCGGAAAAGCTGCCGACTAAGCTATTCGGGCCGGCTCATCGTCACGTTCAGGTCCTTCACCAGGCCGTCGGCAAGCGAGTAGACCCAGCCGTGGACGCTCAATGCCTGGCCGCGCGCCCAGGCATCCTGAACGAAGACGTCGGAAGCGACATTCCGGACCTGGCGCACGACATTCAGCTCGCAGAGGCGGTCGAGGCGGGCGTGACTGTCGGCGATCGCGTCGAGTTCCGTGCGGTGCTCCTGGAAGACTTCACGGATCGGATGAAGCCAATGATCGACGAGGCCGCGACGCTTGCCGTCGACGGCCGCCGCAACGCCGCCGCAGCCGTAGTGCCCGACGACCAGGATGTGCTTCACCTTGATGACGTCGACGGCGAACTGCAGGACGGAGAGGTAGTTGGCGTCCTGCGGCGGCGCGAGGTTGGCCACGTTCCTGTGCACGAAGAGCTCGCCTGGATCGAGGTCGACGATCTCGTTCGCCGGCACGCGGCTGTCGGAGCAGCCGATCCACAGATATTCCGGTGCCTGCTGCCGGACCAGCCGGCTGAAGAAGCCGGCGTCGCCGGCGATCTTGCGCGCCGCCCAGGCGCGATTATTCGCTTTCAGGTCATCGAGCATCAGCCGGCGCAGCCGCTACTTCTTCGTGGCGATGACATAGCCGCCCGTCTCTCCGGCGAGGACGCCCTGGTCGGCCGGCGCAGGTTTCACGAGCGCGGCGAGGAGCGTCGCGGTCGAGGTCCAGTAGGGCACATACCAGTCACGGTCGACATCCATGACGAGCGCGCGGTCATGCGCCGCGTCGTAGGCGCCGATCGCCGAAATGTGCGGGCCGTCCCAATCGCCGGTGATGACGCCCTGATTGAAGTAGACGAGCATGACGTTGTCGGGCGACGCCTCGTTCGTGGCGAGCGCGCTCCGAAGCGCCGTCAACGCAGCATCGTCAGCGGCAGCTGGCTTCACGGCCTCAATAGTCGCGCCTTTCAAATCGGCGCTGTCGAGGCCTTCCCGAAGCACATGCTGCAGGTCGCCGAAGGTGACGCCCGGACCCTCGTCGGCGACCTGATCGTTCCAGGTCGCGTCGCTGACGCTTTCGAGAAGCGCTGACTCGGTGATGATCGCCTGGTCGGCGTTGGGCGGAAGGCCGCGAAGCGCGTTGACGGCCATGGTGACCGCCGCGGCCGAGCAGTCGCTTGAGGTCCGCTGCGGCACGTAAAACGCCGACAATATCCAATAGTCGGGCGCCGGAGCCTGGCGGAGATAGCTGTTGTCGCTAAGGATCGGCACCGCTTCCGGCCCGAATTTCGGCTTCGGCGCCTCCGCAGCCTGAGCCGCCGAGACCGCCACTAGGAAGGCCAGCACCAGAATCCTGCTCATCCGAATGCTCCGACGCGTGCGCGGATCGCATCCACGCCAGACACATCATCGTCCGGAACCGGATCGCGCGTCCAGCGCGCCGGTCGCGCAGGGAGGTGCCGCAGCTATGCCGCCGCGGCGGAGATGAGGAGGCAGCCGCCGGTTTCGTTGGCGAGGGCGCCTTCTTCCTTCGGGTCGGGGGTCACGAGCGCCTCATAGAGGGTCTCGATCGACGTCCAATAGGGCAGCCAGAATTCCTGATCGACATCCATCAGAAGAACGCGGTCGTCTTCCGCGTTATAGGCTCCGATCGGTGAAACGTGCAGGCCACCGTCAGGGTCGCCGGTGACGACGGATTGATTGTAGTAGGCGAGCATGATGCTCTCTGACGAAGTCTCGTTGCGGATCAGCGCTTCCCGCAGTGCGTCGAGGGTCGTGGGGTCGTCGGGACTGAGGGCGATGGCCTCTACCGCGCCGCCGAGGTCGAGCCGATCGAGGCCGGCGCGAAGGACCTGTTCAAGGTCGGCCATGGTGACGCCGCCGCCGTCCTCAGCGGTCTGCGCCGCCCATTCGGGATCCGCCGCGACCAAGTCCTCTTCGCTCAGCGAGGGCGCGTCGGGCGCCACGCGGCTGCGCAGCGCGTTGAGCGCCATCGCAGCGGAGGTGGCAGAGCAGCCGCAGTTCGTCGACTGCGGGAAGTAATACTCTGACAGTGTCCAGTAATCGGCTTCGCTCGCCTGCAATAAGTATTCAGTCTCGTGGAATGCGGGGACGGTATCTTCAGGAAAGCTTTGAATCGCCGCAGCCGGCGTGACAGTTCCTGAAACTCCCAACAGAATATAGGCGCCGGGGAAATTGCGCATAGCGTTGACCGGTTTGGATAAACATCTGAAGCTGGCGTGCGTAGGTCGACTTTATGCCACGGTCGTCCTTATTTGTCCAATTTTTCCACACCGTGAGGCGACAATTCTATTTATGTCACTGACGCATCATCGAAAATTGGCACGACATTCCGGGCGGGGCCAGGGCTGGTCACGCCGGCTTTGATCGCATAGCGGAAGGAGCATGCGCTCGATTGACCATCTGGTCCTACCCGTCACCACGCTCGCGCTCGCCCGCTCGCGGCTAACAAGTCTCGGATTCACCGTGGCGCCGGACGCGCAACACCCGTTCGGCACCGGCAATTGTTGCGTTTTCTTCCAGGACCACACCTTCCTTGAGCCAATCACGATCGTCGACCGCATGGCCGCCGACATTGCGGCCTCCGAGCGCGTCACGTTCGTGAAGCGGATGAAGCGTTTCACCGAACGGCAGGGCGAAGGATTCGCGATGGTGGCGCTTCGGAGCGACGACGCGGAGGCCGATCGGGCGGCGTTTGAGGCTGCCGGGCTGGGTGGCGGCCCCGTGTTCCGATTTGCACGGACGGCGAAGCTGCCGGACGGCACGGAGCGAGAGATCGGGTTCGCGCTCGCGAGCGTCGAGTTCCCCGCCGCCGGCGACGCCGGTTTCTTCACCTCCCAGCATCTCGCCGAGGGGGTGCTTTTCCAACCCGCTTTCGTCGAGCACCCGAACGGCGCACTCGGCGTGTCGGCGGTATCGGCGGTCGCCGAGAACCCGGCGGACTTCCATATCCTGCTGGAGGGCGCGACCGGACAGCGGGAGCTCCGCACCACCTCGTTCGGCATCGAAGCGGAGGTCGACGGCCAGACCTTTCTCATCCTGACGCCGGACGGATTCCGCGCGCGCTACGCGACCGAGGCGCCCAACCCCCGACGTGGGCTGCGCTTCGCCGCGTTCGACCTCAAGGTCTTGGATATCGAGCGCGCTGCCGGATATGCAGGCCGCGCCGCGAAGCGCGAGGAGGGGCGGATCGTCGTCCCGCCGGGACCAGGACTCGCCGCGGTCGTCGCCTTCAGGAGCGTCGAGGATGGCTGAACCCAACGCCGTGGTCGAGGTCGGCGGCGTCCGCTTCGGCAACGCCCTGCCTCTCTCGCTCATCGCCGGGCCCTGCCAGATGGAGAGCCGTGATCATGCCTTCGACATGGCGGGGGCGCTCAAGGAGCTGTGCGGCCGGCTCGGGATCGGGCTCGTCTACAAGACCAGTTTCGATAAGGCGAACCGCACGAGCCTCTCCGGCAAGCGCGGCGTGGGGCTCGAGGCGGCGCTCGCCGTCTTCGCCGACCTTCGCGCCGAGCTCGGTCTGCCGGTGCTGACGGACGTGCACGAGCCCGGCCAATGCGCCGAAGTCGCCACGGTAGTCGATATCCTGCAGATACCGGCGTTCCTCTGCCGGCAGACCGATCTTCTGGTCGCGGCGGCGAAGACCGGGCGCGCCGTCAACGTGAAGAAGGGACAATTCCTCGCGCCCTGGGACATGAAGCAGGTGCTCACCAAGATCGTGGAGAGCGGCAATTCCAACGTGCTTCTCACCGAGCGCGGCGTCTCCTTCGGCTACAACACCCTCGTCTCCGACATGCGCGCGCTGCCGATCATGGGCTCGCTTGGCGCGCCAGTGGTTTTCGACGCGACGCACTCCGTGCAGCAACCGGGCGGGCAGGGGACGTCGACAGGCGGCGACCGGCGGATGGTGCCGGTGCTCGCCCGCGCGGCCGTCGCGGTCGGCGTCGCGGCGGTCTTCATCGAGACGCACCAGGACCCGGACAACGCTCCCTCCGACGGCCCGAACATGGTGCCGCTTGAGGACATGGAGGCGCTGCTTAAGCGCCTGCAGGCCTTCGATCATTTGGCGAAGGCATAGAGAAAGCGCGCGGGTTCGCCCGCGCGCTTCCCTCAAGAGCGGTCGCGCTTACGCGGCCCTGCGGTTGATGAAGCTCTCGGCAAGCTGCGTGAGCTTGTCGTCGGCAGCATATTCCTCGTTCAAGTTCTGAGTCAGAACGGCGGCGCAGTCCTCGCGGCCGATCTGCTTCGCCCAAGCGACGAGCGTGCCGTAGCGAGTGATCTCGTAGTGCTCGGCGGCCTGCGCCGCAGCGATCAGGGCCGCGTCGAGGACCTCCTTGTCGGCGACGTCGGCGACGACCTCGTTCGCCTCCTTGATGATCCCGTCGATCGCCGGGCAATCCACGGCCTTAGCTTCCGCGCCGTGCATGCTGAAGACCTGCTCGACGCGCGCAACGTGGCCCTCCGTCTCCTTAAGGTGGTTCTTGAACGCCTGCTTGAGTTGCGGGCTCGTCGCCTTCTCCACCATCTTCGGAAGCGCTTTCAAGAGTTGCTTCTCGGCGTAGTAGACGTCCTGCAGCTGATGCACGAAAAGGTCGTCGAAGGTTTTGATGTCCTTGGAAAAAATGCCCATAGCCGGCGGTGCTCCTTGAATTCAGTTGAACATTTCGCGCCCCGCCACGACGGGCGAGCGCGGTCCGGATCGAAACGTGAGCATCGACCCGATGGTTCCGCGGATCCGGCGTTTCATCCAACAAAGAGGTGCGCTGACTAAGAACCGCCGCTGACCGGTCCAAGTTGTGTTGGAATGATGGCGAATGGATGTCTGGAGAATACTTTTGCGATGCGACTAGATGTGAAGAACATTATCTTTTGTTCATTTGAGACGGAAAGTATCCGGAAGTAGCGTCCGCGTCGCTGGTCACTCAGGCCGGGACAAAGTGCCCTGGTCGCCAGCCGCAAAAGAGGAGCGCACAATGCGTAAGTCCCTCGCAATCGCGGCCGTCGCCGCGTCCCTCATCTCCACCGCGGCGTTCGCCGCAACCGCCACCGACAGCATCAAGGCTATCGACTCCGGCAAGCACATGCTGACGCTTGCCGACGGCAAGGTCTTTGATCTGCCCGCCGCCTGGAAGCCCACCGGATTCAAGGTCGGCGACAAGGTGACGGTCACCTACGAGATGCAGAGCGGCAAGATGATGGCGAGCGCGGTCGCGCACGCCAGCTGAGGACTGCTGAACCGGCCGGCGGCGCCATACCTCCAGGCGCCGCCCGCCTGTTTCCTGCGTCGTCAAGACGCCGCGCGATCGACAGGTCTATGCAGTGCATTGCCGTGCGCCCGGGAGGGCGCCACGGACGCGCTCCGTTTCTTGATCTATTGCGCTAGTCAGTCTCCGTGAAGTTTCAACTTTACGGAGACTTGGCTATTTTGTGCTTCCTGCGCCACGTGTCTTTCCTGCGCTTTTTGATTTGTGGCGAAATAATAGCAGCCCAAGATTATGTTTCTGTAACTACTCGCCATCGCTTTGCCGGCCTAGTTTTCCGCGTGCTGGTGTCATCGCCGGGACACGGCGCCCCGGCGGCCAGCACTGCTTGAGGAAACCACCATGAAGCTGTCGCTTGCTTGTGCATCCGTTCTCGCTCTTTGCGTTATGACCGGAAGCGGGTTCGCGGCCGTGCCGACCACCGATACGGCTGCAATCAAGGCCATCGATCTGACCGCCCATCATCTCTCGTTGGCCGACGGGAAGATGTTCCAGCTCCCGACGAGCTGGAAGCTCTCCACGTTCAAGGCCGGCCAGAAGGTAAAAGTCTACTATCAGGACCACATGGGGACCCTGACGGCGACCCGCATTCGGCATAGCGCCTGACGTGCGGCGGCTGCGGACCGGTCTACCAGCCGGTCCGCAGCGCGCGTCGCCCTTAGAAAAAACGCTAGCGCTCCTTTCGCTCCGCAGCGACTTCGCCTAGGAAGCCGCCGGGACCCAGGGGGAGCGCCAGATGACCGCCATCATCGACATCACCGGCCGCGAGGTACTCGACAGCCGAGGGAATCCGACTGTCGAAGTGGATGTGACCCTGGAGGACGGGTCTTTCGGCCGCGCTGCCGTCCCGTCCGGCGCATCGACCGGCGTGCACGAGGCGGTGGAACTCAGGGACGGCGACAAGAGCCGCTATCTCGGCAAGGGCGTCCTGAAGGCCGTCGAGGCGGTGAACGGCGAGATCTTCGACGCGATCGGGGGCATGGACGCGGAGAACCAGGTCCAGATCGACCAGACGATGATCGCGCTTGACGGGACGGAGAACAAAGGCCGGCTCGGCGCGAACGCCATCCTCGGCGTGTCACTCGCGGTCGCCAAGGCCGCGGCGGAGGCGAACGCCCTGCCGCTCTTCCGCTACGTCGGCGGAACGAACGCCAAGCTTCTGCCGACGCCGATGATGAACGTCGTGAATGGCGGCGCGCACGCCGACAATCAGATCGACTTCCAGGAATTCATGATCGTACCGGTCGGCGCGGCGACGATTGCGGAAGCCGTCCGCATGGGCTCCGAAGTCTTCCATACGCTGAAGAAGGCGCTCTCCGACGCTGGCCACAACACCAATGTCGGCGACGAAGGCGGCTTCGCTCCAAACCTCAAGACCGCCACGGAGGCGCTAGACTTCATCCTGAAGGCCATCGAGAAGGCCGGCTACAAACCGGGCGACGATGTCTTTCTCGCGCTTGACCCGGCGGCGAGCGAGTTCTTCAAGGATGGCAACTACGTCTACGCCGGGGAGGGCGGCAAGAAGCGAAGCCCGGCCGAGCAGGTCGCCTATCTTGGCGAACTCGTCGCGAAATACCCGATCTTTTCCATCGAGGACGGCCTCGCCGAGGACGACTGGGAAGGATGGAAGCTCGCCACCGACAAGCTCGGCGGCAAGATCCAACTCGTCGGCGACGACCTCTTCGTCACCAATACCAAGCGCCTCGCTGAGGGCATCAAGCGCGGCGTCGCCAATTCGATCCTTATCAAGGTCAACCAGATCGGGACGCTGAGCGAGACGCTCGACGCGGTCGAGATGGCGCACAAGGCCGGCTACACCGCCGTGATGTCGCACCGCTCCGGCGAGACGGAGGATTCGACGATCGCCGACCTCGCGGTTGCGACGAATTGCGGGCAGATCAAGACCGGCTCGCTCTCCCGCTCCGACCGCATGGCGAAATACAATCAGCTCATCCGCATCGAGGAGGAGCTTGGCCCGGCGGCGAAGTTTGCCGGGCGGACGGTGTTGAAGGGCTAGTTGAAACAGCACCCTCGCCCTTCCAGTTGTCGTCATGCCCGGACTTGATCCGGGCATCCATTCCGTGACGGTCAAGCAGGTGGCGTCGCAACGGAATGGATTGCCGGGTCAGGCCCGGCAATGACGACGATGTTGTGCCAACCGGGAGTGCTCTCGTGAGCGAGAAGAACTGGGGCGAGGTCGACGACTTCATCGCCGACCTTTTCGTGCATCCCGATCCCGCGCTCGACGCCGCTCTCGCGGCGAGCGAGAAAGCGGGGCTGCCCACCATCGAAGTCTCGCCCAATCAGGGCAAGCTCCTGATGTTGCTTGCTAAAGTAGCGGCCGCACGGCGCATTCTGGAGATCGGGACGCTCGGTGGCTATTCGACGATCTGGCTCGCGCGCGCACTTCCGAAGGATGGGAAGCTCATTACGCTGGAGGCCGACGGGAAGCATGCCGAGGTCGCGCGCAAGAACATTGCCGGTGCCGGCCTCGCCGCGAAGGTCGACGTACGGGTCGGGAAGGCGCTCGTTACGTTGCCGAAGCTCGTGGAAGAGCGCGTCGGGCCGTTCGACTTCGTCTTCCTCGACGCGGACAAGCCGAACAATCCGGCCTATTTAGAATGGGCACTCAAGCTCTCGCGCCAGGGAACCGTCATCGTCGCCGACAACGTCGTGCGCTGGGGCGCGATCACCGACGCCAAGAGCACGGACCCGAACGTCAAGGGCGTGCGCAATTTCATGGAAGTGCTCGCGCCCGAGAAGCGGGTGAGCGCTACGGCGATCCAGACCGTCGGCGTCAAGGGCCACGACGGCTTCGCAGTGGCGGTTGTCGTCGCGGACCCATAGCGGGTTAAACGCGGCGGCAAGATCAGTTGGGTCGAAAACCGTCCGTCAGCGTCTGAAGGAAGGCGACGATGTCGTCGATTTCCTGGTCGGTGAGGGCGGGCTTGTCCCCGGGTTTGCCGCCGAACGGCGGATCGGTGTTGAGATTTGCCCAATATTGCTTCGGCAGGTCGTCGTAGATGCGGACGCGCCCGTCGGCGGCGCGTGGGTACCACTTCCCCGGATCGGTGTCGCGCGTCGCGTAGAACGCAACGGCCTGACGAAGCGAGTGGAACATGCCGTTGTGGAAGAAGCTCTGCCTGAGCGCGACGTTGCGGAGCGTCGGCGTGCGGAAGAGCCCGCAATATTCGGGCCGAGCGGCCATGTCGGTGCGGAACGGGCCGCACACGCCGAGATCGAAATAGCCTGGATCGGCATTGGCGGGGATCGCCGGATTGCGCGGAACGGCGATCGCGAGCAGACCGAAATCGCTGAACTGCGGCGGCTCGCCGTCATTCGCGACCTGGCTGATGTGGCAGCTCGCGCAGTTTCCTCTGGCGGGAGCCTCGAAGGCGGCAAGGCCGCGCATCTCCTCAGGCGACAGTGTCGTCTTCCCCGCGAGATAGGCGTCGTATTTGCTCGAGTAGGGGTAGAAGTCCGCCGCGCTTTGTTCAAACGCGCCGAGCGACTGCAGCGCCGCGCCGAAAGCCGCGTCGGTATCCTCGAACACCGCGTCGCCGAAGACGCGGTTGAAGTCGCCGGCGTAGGGCGCCTTTTCGAGTGCGGCGACAACCGCCGCCGCGTCGGCGTTGGCCATCTCGTAAGGCGAGAGTAGCGGTATTCTTGCCTGATCGCGGCCGCGATCGACGCGCCCGTCCCAGGTCAGGCCCCCGGTCGGACCGTTGTCGACGCTCTCATCCGCTTCGTCTTCCGAATCGAAGAAGTGCTCGCTGAATTGCGGCGCCGCCTGGAGGTAGCCGAGCGAGGGCACGGCGCGGAACCCGGGCTGATTGAGGTTCGGCCCGCCAAGCTGGACGGGAAGCGCGTTGGGCGGCCCGAAGCCTAGTGCGGGATCGTGACAGGACGCGCAGGACTGCCTTCCTGAGGCGGAGAGGCTCGTGTCGAAGAACATCTTGCGGCCGAGCTCGGTCATTGCCGCAGCCCGCGCAAACGCTTCGGCGCGGCTGAGCGGGCCGGGATCGACGCTCGTCGATGCGGCCTGCGACAAATGCGCCGTCGCGGCGGCGAATAAAACGACTGCCGCCGCGCCTAAGCTGACAGCCAACATCGCGCGCAAGCGCATGGCTCTCCTCGGGATTTTCATTCCGGCAGACCGCTTTCTGAACCTCCGGGGCGACACGGCGATGATGCCCCGGTCGTCATGCGCGCGATATAAACCCGGCGCTAGGCTACTCTTCGCTCGCTGCCACTTGCGGTCAGCCACCAGGATCAACCCCCATGACGAAACGCGCTTTGCTTCTCACCGTCTCCACGTCCGCTCTCGTCGTCAGCCTGCATGGCGGGCCGGCCATGGCTGCGCCGGCCGGCATCGACAAGATCAAGACCATCGTCGTGATCTACGCCGAGAATCGGAGCTTCGATAACCTCTACGGCGCCTTCCCCGGTGCGAACGGCCTGCAGAGTGTCAACGCCGATCAGGCGCGCCAGCTCGACCGCGACGGGATGCCGTTGTCGGAGCTGCCGCCCGCCTGGGGCGGCCTCACCGCAAAGGGCGTCACGCCCCCGGTGACCGAAGAACAGTCGGCGCACCTCGCCAACGGGCCCTTTGCGATCGACGACGCGGGCGGCTTCAACCAGCCGATCAGCGTCACCACGCGCGACCTCTGGCACCGCTTCTATCAGGAGCAGATGCAGATCGACGGCGGCAAGAACGACAAGTTTGCCGCCTGGGCCGATTCCGGCGGACTGGTCATGGGCCACTACGATGGTTCGAAGCTGCCGATGTGGGCGGTGGCGCAGAAATACGTGCTTGCCGACAACTTCTTCCAGGGCGCTTTCGGCGGCTCGTTCTTGAACCACTTCGCGCTGATCTGCGCCTGCGCGCCAATCTATCCTGATGCTGACAAGTCGCCGGCGAAGCCGGGGATCGCGGCCGTCGACGCGGATGGGATATCGCTGACGGTTGCGGACGGCTCGCCAAAGTCGGCGCTCGGCGGCGCGCCGAAGTTCGTTTCCGATGCCAACCTGACGCCGGACTTCTATGCCGTGAATACGATGCAGCCGCCCTACCAGCCGAGCGCCAACAAGCCGGCCGAGGGCGGCGACCCGGCCTACGCCGACCCGATGAAGCCGAACGCCCTGCCGCCGCAGACGATGACGAATATCGGCGATCTGCTCAGCCAGAAGAGCATCGGCTGGGCGTGGTATTCTGGGGCCTGGCAGGCTGCGCTTGATGGCAACGGTGGCGGGCCGGTCCCAAACTTCCAGTTCCATCACCAGCCGTTCAACTACTTCGCCGACATGGCGCCGGGAAGCGCGGCCCGCGCTGAGCACCTGAAGGACGGTGGCCTTGGCGGCGCGTCGTTCATCAAGGACGTCGACGACGGCAAGTTGCCGGAGGTCACCTTCTACAAGCCGCAGGGCAATCTGAACGAGCACGCCGGCTATACCGACGTGCTCTCCGGCGACCAGCATCTTGCCGACGTCGTCGCACACCTGGAGAAGAGCCCGCAATGGCCGGGCATGGTCGTCGTCATCACCTACGACGAGAACGGCGGCTTCTGGGATCACGTCGCGCCGCCGAAGGCGGATCGCTGGGGCCCGGGCAACCGCATCCCGGCGATGATCATCTCGCCCTTCGCCAAGATGGGCACGGTCGATCACACCGAATACGACACGACATCGATCTTGCGCCTGATCACCGCCCGCTATGATTTGCCGATCCTCGACGGCATTGCGGCGCGCGACGCAGCGCTGAAGGCGAACGGCGAGCCGCCGCTCGGCGACCTGACCGCATCGCTCAATCTCAACTAGCGGCAAACGAAACGCTTGCGGCGCTGCACGTGAATACGTGCGGCGCCCTCCCGCCGGTCGTGGCGCGGTAGGCTAAGCCGTGCGCTCGAAGGCGGTTCCCTTCGCGTCGAAGACGTGGAGGTGCTCGGTCGCGGCGGTAAGGCCGACCGCGGATCCGCGCTGCATCTCGACCGTGCCGTCGACCTTGGCGATGATCGGGTCCTGCGGGTTGCCGCAATCGACGTAGAGAAGCGCGACCTCGCCCAGATTCTCGACGAGGAGCAGCTTGCCGCGGAAGATCGCGTCGTTGCCGGTGGCGATGCGCATATCCTCCGGTCGGACGCCGAGCGTGCCCTTCGTTCCGACCGCGTTCGCCGGAATGTTCGCCGGGACCTTCACAGAAGCGCCATCCTCCGTCTTCACCCGGGAATTGGCGCCGGCGGCCTCGACTGTGCAGGGCGCGATGTTCATGGCGGGCGAGCCGATGAAGCGCGCTACGAAGAGGTTCGCCGGGGTGTGATAGAGCTGCATCGGCGAGCCGACCTGTTCGATCAGACCGGCGTTCAGCACCACGATGCGGTCGGCGAGCGTCATCGCCTCGACCTGGTCGTGGGTGACGTAGATCATGGTCGTGTCCGGCATCGACTCGTTCAGCTTGGCGATCTCGATGCGGGTGGCGACGCGGAGCGCGGCGTCGAGGTTCGAGAGCGGCTCGTCGAAAAGGAAGACGCGGGGGTTCCGGACGATGGCGCGACCGATCGCAACGCGCTGGCGCTGTCCGCCCGAGAGCTGCTTAGGCAGGCGGTCGAGAAGCGGTGTGAGCTGCAGGACGTCCGCGACGGAGCGCACGCTCTTGTCGATGTCCTCCTTCTTCGCCTTCGCGAGCTTCATGCCGAAGGCCATGTTCCCGTAGACCGTCATGTGCGGGTAGAGCGCGTAGGACTGGAACACCATGGCGATGCCGCGGGTCGACGGCGGCAGGTCGTTCACGACTTCGCCGTCGAACTCGAGCGTGCCGGAAGTGATGTCCTCAAGCCCGGAGATCAGGCGCAGAAGCGTGGACTTGCCGCATCCGGAAGGCCCGACGAAAACGACGAACTCGCCCTTCTTGATGTCGAGGTCGACGCCCTTGATCACGTCGACCGCGCCGAAGGACTTCTTGATGTCGCGCAACCGAATTTCGGCCATCTGCCTTCCCCTCTACGTATCGCGCCGACGGGCCAACATGCGGATCATCCGCCTTTCACCGAGCCTGCGAGCAGGCCGCGCACCAGGTAGCGCTGCAACGCGAAGAACACGCAGAGCGGCACGATGATCGAGACGAATGCGGAGGCCGTCAGAATCTCCCAGTTGTCGCCGCGCGAGCCGAGCAGCGCGCGGAGCTTTCCGGTCAAAACCAGCTGATCGCTCTGCTGGCCGAGAAACACGATCGCCACGAGGAGGTCGTTCCAGACCCAGAGGAACTGGAAGATGGCGAAGGAGGCGAGCGCCGGAACCGAGAGCGGCAGCACGATCCGTGCGAAAATCTCGAAATCGGTGGCGCCGTCGATGCGCGCCGATTCCATCACCTCGTTCGGAAGCCCGGCGATGTAGTTGCGCAAGAGATAGATGGCGAGCGGCAGGCCGAAGCCGGTGTGGGCGAGCCAGATGCCGAGATAGGTCTTCGCCGGCACGCCGAAGAACGTGCCGACATCGTTGTAGAGCTTCAGAAGCGGTATCAGCGACATCTGCAATGGGACAACGAGAAGACCGACGATCGTCGCAAGGATCAACGGACGCCCGGGGAACTTCATCCAGGCGAGCGCGTAGGCGGCGTAGGCGGCAATCAGGATCGGGATGATCGTCGAAGGGATCGTGACCGTCAGCGAATTGATGAAGGACTGGCCAATTCCCTCCGAGGTCAGCACCTCATAGTAGTTCCTAAGCGTGAATTTCGGCGGAAGCGACGCGGTGTAGAAGATGCGCGGGCTGCGACCCTCGAAGGGCGCGTCGGAGGTGAGCTCGTAGGAGCCGTCTTCTTTGATCGTGAGCGTTCCGCCGGTCGGCAGGTCCGCGGTCGTGCCGGGAGCGAACTCCTTCGGGTTCTGGATGCGCGCGCCGAATGCGGTCACCTGCCCGCCCTGGTCCTCCAGCACGTTGCCGGAAAGCACATACTTGCCGTCCTTCTGGACTTGCGTCCCGATGTCCGCTGCGCGCCCGACCTCGTTGCGTTCGGTCGTGGTGAGCGCGCTCCACCAGCCGGAGACGGTGAGGAGATCCTTCTGGCGGAGCGAGCTCACGAGCAGCCCGAAGGTCGGAAGGACCCACAGGATGACAAGGAAAAGAACCGCGAGATGAACGAACCACCCGCTCGATTTGCTGCGTGCGGCCATCTCAGCGCCCCTTCATCTCGGCGTTCTGGCGGCGGATGTTCCACACCATGATCGGCACCACGGCGAGCATGATGATGACGGCGATCGCCGCGCCGCGCCCGAAGTCACCGCCGCCGCGGAACATCCAGTCGAACATCAGATTGGCCAGCACCTCGGTGTTCCATTGGCCGTTGGTCATGGCGAGCACGATGTCGAAGACCTTCAGCACGATGATCGTGATCGTCGTCCACACGACCGCGATCGTGCCCCAGATCTGCGGGACCATGATGAAGAAGAAGATGTGGTGGCCCTTGGCGCCGTCGATGATGGCCGCTTCGATGGTCTCCTCCGGAACGCCGCGGATCGCGGCGGACAGGATCACCATGGCGAAGCCCGTCTGGATCCAGATCAGGATCGCCATCAGGAAGAAGTTGTTCCAGAAGGGGAGGGTGATCCAGGCTTCCGGCGTGCCGCCAAGTCCCTGCACGATGGCATTGATCAGGCCGATCTGGTTCGAGCCCTCGCTGCGATAGTCGTAGATGAACTTCCAGATCACGCTGGCGCCGACGAAGGAAATCGCCATGGGCATGAAGATCAGGCTTTTGGCGATGCCGCCCCACCAGATG
This sequence comes from uncultured Alphaproteobacteria bacterium, assembly GCA_963739005.1. Lineage (GTDB taxonomy): Bacteria > Pseudomonadota > Alphaproteobacteria > Rhizobiales > Afifellaceae > DASWJZ01. The sequence continues at coordinate 130,025 of CAVTYQ010000009.1, forward strand.
CGGTCGGTCAGGAAGGCGATGATAAGGCCGAAGACGGTGCAAGCGGCCGGCACCACGATCAGCCAGAGGATGTTGTTGACAATCGACTCGCGGAACTGCGTGTCGCCGAACGCCCAGACATAGTTCGAAAGCCCGACGAAGTTGTCCCCGGTGCGGTCGAAGAGGCTGAGCCGCAATGAATCGATGACCGGATAGAGCAGATAGAGGCCGAGGAGCAGAAGCGCGGGTCCGAGGAAGAGCCAGGGACGGATGGTGGCAGCGATCTGCTGATTGCGGGCGGCGACCGCGGCGGGACCGCGCGGCGGCAGGATCAGATCGAGGATACGGTTGACGGCATAGAAGTAGAGGATTGCCGCCCCGACACCGACCACGACGGTGAACAGCGCCAGCAGAAGCTGCTGCATCGCGTTTCCCCCTCCCGCGGCAGCCGATCGGCGCCGGCAATCCGCCGGAGCCCCGCCGCCATCTCCTTGTCCGGCGTCGTCGCCGGTTTGTCATATGACCCGGGCCGAGCGGCCCGGGTCAAGTCTTGGTTGTCACGCCGGCTACTTCAGCGCGTCCCAGGACTGCTGGATCTCGTGCGCGACGGTCTTCGCGTCCTTGCCGCCGACATAGTCCACCATGCCGGTCCAGAACGAGCCGGCGCCGATCTTGCCGGGCATCTGGTCGGAACCGTCGAAGCGGAATGTCGTCGCGTCAGCCAGGATCTTGCCTTCGCCGCGCAGCGTGTCGTTGGCGTAAGCGTCGAGGTTCACGCCCTTGAACGGGGTCAGGAAGCCAGACTGCGCCATCCACACTTCGTGCGCGATCGGCGTCTTCAGCCATTCGACGAAGGCGCGCGCCGCCGGCAAATCCTTGGTGATGGCGAACAGCGTGCCACCGCCGAGCACGGGCTTGCCGAGATCCTTGTCGGCATAGGCGGGGAAGTAAAAGAAGTTCGCGTCCTGCCCGAGCTTCGTTCCCTCCGGGAAGAACGAGGGGATGAACGACGCCTGCCGGTGCATGTAGCATTTGGGCGGGGAGGAGAAGAGACCCTTCGGGCTGTCGCGGAAATCGGTCGAGGCAACCGCCGCGGCCCCGCCGTCGACGAACTTGTCGTTCTTGGCGAACCAGCCGAACTCGTCGATCGCGGCGACAACCCGCGGGTCGTCGAAGGGGATATCGTTCTTGACCCATTGGTCGTAGACCTCGGGCGGCTGGGTGCGGAGCATGAAATCCTCAACCCAGTCCGTGGCGGGCCAGCCGGTCGCGGCCTGCGAACCGATGCCGATGCACCACGGTGTCCCGCCGTCCTTGACGATCTGCTCGGTCAGCGCCTTCAGCTCCTCCATCGTCTGGGGAACCTTGTAGCCGGCGTCCGCGAAATTCTCCGGCACATACCAGACGAGGCTCTTCAGGTCGGCCTTGTAGGGGAAGGCGAAGAGCTGCGGCTTGCCGTCCTTGTCCTTGTAGGTCGAAAGGTCGACCCAGGACTGGCCGGCGCCGTAATTGTCGATGAGCCACTGCTTCGTCGCGTCATCGAGCGGCGACAGATAACCCTTCGAGGCGATGTCGGCGGCAAGACCCGGCTGCGGGAAGACCGAGATGTTGGCGGGGCTGCCGGCCTGCGTGTCGATGACGACCTGCTGCTCGAAGGAGTCGGAGCCGGTATGCTGGACCTTCGCCCCGGTCGCCGCGGCGAAATAGGCAAGCATGCTCTCGACCAGCTTGCCGTCGGCCGCGACCCACGGCGTGAAGATGGTGAAATCCTGCCCGGTCAGGTCGTATTTGTCGGCGAATTCGTGATAGCTTTTCCAGTTGAATCGCGCATCTCCGTCGATCGGAAACACGAGATCCTGCGCGGCCGCCGAACCGGCGGCGAGAACCAGTCCAAATGCGGATGCCAACAAGGCATGGGGTAGCTTCATCAGTTTTCCTCCATCTCTTGTTCTCGACGGGCGAGCGCCCGTGGGATGCTTGCCGCATCCGGCGAGGACGCGGCTCTCTTGCGTTCTGTTCTAAACCGTTGGTCCGGAGATGGCTACCCAACGGCATCGCGCACGCTGTAATATGACAGCGGCGGACATGCAGAGGATGCAACTGAGGAGGCGAGATTGAAGTACACGATCGTCGCCCTGGCATTCCTATCGAGCGTCGTGAGCTTCGCATTCGTCAGCGGCGGCGGCGTCGCGCTTCTCGTCATCGCAAATTCCGGCGAGCAGGCGACGGGCGCGCTCCTCGCGTTCTGCGGTGCAATCGCCTTCGTCTGTGCGATGGTGCTGATCTTTGCGCGCGAGGAGCGCTTCCAGGAGCCGACCTGGCGGGCCGGCGCCATCGCCGCGGCGATCATCGGCGCGATGCCGGTCGCGAGCCTTGCCGCCGCGGCGTTCCGCTTCGCCGGCTTGCCGGTCAGGAGCGCCATGCCGCTCGTGGACTGGCCGATATTCTTTGCCGGCGTCGTCTTCGCGCTCGGCGCAATCGCAATCCTGGCGCTCGGCTATTGGCGCGCGCGCACGGTGGTGGAGACACATCAGGCGGTCGTCCACATGCAGCAAATACGCGAGGCGCAGCAGCAACTCCGCACGGCGCTGAAGAATGCCACGATCGCCACGCAAACCATCGAAGACGATGAGGTGCGCGTCAGGCGGGTCTGAGCACGGCGCGTCGCCGCGAAGGGCCTGGCAGAGAAGGGTGATCGTTCCGGACGCGGCGCCAATCGGCCGGTTGCGGGGGAGGTCCGTTATCGCCTGTAGGCAGGAAGTTCCTTAATGCCGAGCGTCCGGAGGTCAGCGGGTGCGGGCTCCGTCCCCCCTTCGACAGCTCCCGCGACCCGGATGGCGGCGCCGAGCATGGACCAAGTTTCTTGCAGGCGCGCCAGAAGGTGCCGACCCCTCCAATGGGCGGAGCGCGCGGGACCATTTGCGGTGGGGAGGTAGGTCATTTGCAAGCTTTCAAGAAAGGCCGACCGGAATCGATCGACGGCTCAAAAGCTTAGTTAAACCTCATGCTGCGCCGCACAAGATGGCCTGCTGCAACGCAGCACTGCGCTCTCGGCATGGCCGTTCGTCAGCCCCCGCAGCGTATCCGACGCTGCGGGGGCGCCGCCGCCCTTGCGCTGTGATTGGTCTAGGCGAGCGTCTTGTCGTCGTCCGAAGGGACGGGTGTCGCGGTCTCTTCGGCACTTGGGATGCCGGTGGTGTCTGCTTGCGTATCCGAACTCGGTCGCGGCAGCGCAAGCGAGGACAATCCGTAAATTGCAAGCGCGCTCATCAGGGCGAGGACTGTCTCGTTCATCGTCGGCTCCTACCCGCGCTCCCCATTCCAATCCAACATGCGGACTGGCCGCTTTGATGACGGGAATGGAGCGAAAGCGCGGCGAAGCAGCCAGATCGACGAAAGGGTTAGCAACCTTGACGTTCCACTTGCTGGAACCTCCACATGGCCGAGGCAAAAGCGACGAGAGCGGCAATGGAACATTCACACGCGGCCCACCGCGAACCGAGTGCGCAGACGGTGAAGGATCCGGTTTGCGGGATGCAGGTCGATCCTCGCACCGCAAAGCACTCGGCCGAGCACGGCGGTGATACCTACTATTTCTGCGCGGCGCGCTGCCGCGAGAAGTTCGCGGCCGATCCCGCACGCTACCTCGAAGCGGCGAGCGCGCTGGAGCCCACGCCGGCGCCCGAGGGGACGATCTACACCTGCCCGATGCATCCGCAGATCCGCCAGATCGGGCCGGGCGCCTGTCCGATCTGCGGCATGGCGCTCGAGCCGGCGGAGGCGACGGCCGAGAGCGGGCCAAATCTCGAATTGATCGACATGACGCGGCGGTTCTGGATCGGGCTGGTGCTGGCGCTCCCGGTCGTAGCGCTTGAGATGGGCGGGCATCTCTTCGATCTCAGCCGCTGGATCACACCGACCGTTTCGAACTGGGTCCAGCTCCTGCTCGCGACCCCGGTGGTGATCTGGGCCGGCGCGCCGTTCTTCGCTCGCGGCTGGCGCTCACTCATCACGCGCAATCTCAACATGTTCACGCTGATCGCCATGGGGACGGGCGTTGCGTGGGTCTACAGCGTCATCGCGACCCTCGCGCCGGGGATATTCCCGCCGGCCTTCCGCGGGACGCACGGCAGCGTCGCCGTCTATTTCGAGGCGGCGGCTATGATCACCGTTCTGGTGCTCCTCGGACAAGTGCTGGAGCTCCGCGCGCGCGACACGACGAGCGGCGCAATTCGCGCACTCCTCGACCTTGCGCCGAAGACCGCACGGCGGCTCGGGCAAGGCGAGGCCGAGGAGGAGGTGCCGCTTGCCGACGTCGTGGTCGGCGACCGGCTGCGCGTCAGGCCGGGCGAGAGCGTGCCGGTCGACGGCGTCGTCCTCGACGGGCGAAGCGCGATCGACGAGTCCATGGTCACGGGCGAGTCGATGCCGGTTGCCAAGGCGGCCGGGGCGAAGGTTCTCGGCGGCACGATCAACCGGACGGGCAGCCTCGTGATGCGCGCGGAGAAGGTCGGGCGCGACACCTTGCTCCAGCGCATCGTCCAGCTCGTCGCCGACGCGCAGCGGAGCCGCGCGCCGATCCAACGCCTCGCCGACCAGGTGTCGGGCTACTTCGTGCCGGCGGTGATCGCGGTCGCCGTCGTCGCCTTCGCTGCGTGGGCGACGTTCGGGCCGGAGCCCCGCTTCGCCTACGGGCTCGTGGCGGCGGTCGCCGTCCTCATCATCGCCTGCCCGTGCGCGCTCGGCCTTGCGACGCCGATGTCGATCATGGTCGGCGTCGGCCACGGCGCGCGGTCGGGCGTGCTGATCCGGGACGCCGAGGCGCTGGAGCGCATGGAGCGTGTCGACACCCTGATCGTGGACAAGACCGGCACGCTGACGGAGGGCCGCCCGACCGTCATGGAAATCCTTCCCGTCGCGGGCGTCGACGAGAATGACGTTTTGAGCTTCGCCGCAGGCGTAGAGCGGCTAAGCGAGCATCCGCTCGCCCGCGCGATCGTCAGCGCTGCCGAAAAGCGGGGGATCGCACTCCGCCCGGCGACCGATTTCGACTCGCCGACAGGGAAGGGGGCTGTTGCACGGGTGGAAGGCAAGGAAGTCCATATCGGCAACGCCGCCTACCTCGAAGAAGTCGGTATCGAATCCGGCCCGCTCCAGGCGAAAGCCGAGGCTATGCGCGCGGACGGCGCGACGGCGATCTTCGTCGCGGTCGATCGCAAGGTTGTCGGCGCAATCGGCATCGCCGATCCGGTGAAGCCGTCGAGCGCTGCGGTCGTGGCGGCGCTGAAGAAGCTCGGCGTGCGCGTCGTCATGCTGACCGGCGACAACCGCACGACGGCGGAAGCGATCGCGCGGAAGCTCGACATCGACGAGGTCGAGGCGGAGGTGTTGCCGGACCGCAAGAGCGAGGTGGTGCGGCGCATCCGTGGCGAAGGACACGTCGTGGCGATGGCCGGCGACGGAGTCAACGACGCGCCGGCTCTCGCTGCCGCCGACGTCGGGATCGCCATGGGAACGGGCACGGACGTCGCGATCGAAGCCGCCTCGGTTACGCTGGTGAAAGGCGATCTCGCCGGCATCCTGAAGGCGCGGCGGCTGTCGGAGGCGACGATGCGCAACATCCGGCAGAACCTCGCCTTCGCCTTCGTCTATAACGCCGCCGGCGTGCCGATCGCGGCGGGCGTGCTCTATCCGGTGTTCGGGATTCTGCTTTCGCCGGTGGTGGCGGCGGCGGCGATGGCACTCTCCTCCGTCAGCGTCGTCACCAACGCGCTCAGGCTGCGGTCGGCCGACCTCGACTAACCACGATCTCGTGCGGCGCCGTGCCGAGCTCCGCCCGTAATCGTTCGCGTGGCACGTTCTCACGTTTCGCTGAGCGGGCATAGGGTTCGCTTGCGGGCCGCCACGCGGCGGCTATGCTTTTGGCGATCAGTTCTGCAGGGGAGTCGGTCATGCTCTTCCGCTGGCTTCGCGCCGCGCTAGCAATCGCGATCCTCGCCACCGGTCCGGTCGTAGCCGGTTCGATGACGCTCGCGCAGGAGCAAAGCCAACCAGAGCCCCCGAAGAAGCCGGCTTCCACGCCGCCGCACCGTTGCGAGCACGAGCCGCCGGTCACGTCCTAAGGCGTAGCGAAATCCCGGCGTTCAGCGGCTAAGCCACGCCGACTCGGCGATCTGGTCATAGATCGCATCGAAGACGGCTCCGATGCCGGACGAGTCGTGCACCTCGAAATAGGCGTTCGCGCCGGAGGCGCAGCCGGAGAGAAGGTCGTAGGCGCTGGTGTCATCGACATCGTAGGCGATCGTGTAGACCGCGATTTCGTCGGCCTTGGCGTTCTCGCAAAGCTCCGCCGTCGTGCGGTTGGCGCCGTCGATCGAGACTTCGCTGGTCGGACCCATGGCTTCGATCGTCTGCACGCCGTCCGTCAGCAGAATCAAGATCTTGCGCACGTAGGGGTCGCTGAAGTCACGCGCAGTCTCGAACGGCTCGTTCGGCGACAGCATGTGCCAACCCATTTCCGCCGCGAGCGCGATATTGGTCCAGCCGACCGGATGCATGCCGGCGAGCGCGTTGCTGAGCCCGGTGAAATCGTTGGTCAGGTCGCGGACCTGGAGGCCACCGTCATCATAGGCCTTGCAGCGGTCGCCGTTGGGGTCCGCCTGCTGCCATTTGCTCGCGGTGCTGCCATTCGGCGTTTCGTTCGTCACCGAGTAGGGGTAGTCGCGATTCAGCAGGCATTTCTCGGTCGCGGTGCCGGTCGGCGCCGTGCCGCCGCCACCCCAACTGGAGCTGCCGTCAAAGCTGGAGCCGCCGTCCCACGGATGGCCGCCGCTCGTATCGGCTGCGCGCACGTCGGTGTCGGCAACGTTGGCGTAGACGAATTCGGAGAAGGGGATGATGCCGATCTTGGTGCGATCGGAGCGGTTGGTGTTGACCTTGGCGATGAAGTCGCGCGCCGCCGCCGTCATGCGCGTGTACTTGCTGTTCTGGTTCATCGACAGCGAGTAGTCGAGCACCATCGATATCTCGACCAGGATCGGATCGGGCACGTTCACCACGGCGAAGGTCGACGCCGGAAGCGTGTTGAGACCGATCACGCCGAGGAATGCGGTCTTCATGTCATAGTGCGCACCGATGGAGATCGCGGTCTGCGTCACCTCGATATTGACGTTCGGCGCGCCTTGACCGCCGAGATTGCTGAGCGATGCGTTGAGAAGGTTGGTGGCAGTGGTTTCAGCCTGCGCCTTGACCGAATCCCAATCGTCGGCGCGGTTCAGCAGCCCATCGGAGACGATCCGCGCCGCGGCGAGCGCCGCGGTGTCGGAGGCGCTTTGCAGCGCGCCATGGACTCTTGCCCGCTGGGCGAAATCGACAACGCCGCCGCCGAGCGCAATCAGCGGGACGATGGCGAGACCGAAGATGAGCATCGTGTTGCCGCGTTCGTCGCGACAAAAATCGAAAAGACGCCGCACTGTACTGCCCCGAACTCTTAGTAGCTTTGGGCGAAATCTAGAGCGCGCGTCGCCTCGAAAGGATTAAGGTCGGAGCAAATTCGCTCCGAGAGTTAAGGGCGCGTTTACGGACGAAGAGGCGGAGGGGCCGGACTGCCTACATGCCGGGGGGAGGCGGAGGTGGAATGAGCTCGCCCATGAAGGCACCCGTTGCTGACCAGCCACCACCGTCGTTCACGCCGAAGCTTCCAATCACGCCCTGCGCGGCCGCCGATCCGTCGGACACGAATGCCCCGCTGACCGAGCCGCTGCCGGTGGGGGGGCCTCCTGCGGCGGTGACCGCAAGGCTGTTGCCGGAGAAGGTGGCGGAGCCGGTCGGATTGTCTCCAGCTTGGCCAGGCGCGTTGATAGCGCCGCCAAAGCTTCTTTGGTCGAAGTTGTCGACCTGGAAATGACCGTCACGGCTCCCGAAGTTCCAGGTCGTCTCCATCGTCCCACTCGCGGCATATTGCGCGCCGTTGTTCGAGACGGCACCGACCGCGCCGCCGCGATATGTTGCCGTGTCCTCGATCGTTGCAGAGAAGCGCTCCTCAGCAGCGCCCTGCGTGGAAACTGCGCCGGCAACCCATGTGCCGAGATGGGTCGAGGCCTGCACCTCATGGGAATCGCCACTTGTCCCTTGGACCTGCGTGCCCCACCAACCCCACTTCATGAAGCTGCAATCCGCGCAGCTCGCGTCGGGCGCGGTGACATCCGCATGCGAGACGGTGTTCGCGGAAGCGACGTAGGTCGACGGCTTGGTCGGCGCTGAGTGCGTCGCCGTGTGGCCCGCAACCGTCGCCGATCCCGTTGGCGTGCTCGGCGCAACCGCGGCGAAGTTGTCGTCGTCGACGTAGACGGAGGCGTCGGAGCCGCCGAAATCGGAGGACACAGCCCAGGACGGCGAGGGCGCTCCGTCGCTGACCTCGACCGTGCCAATGACGCTGCCCGGCGCGCCACCGGTGAAGCTGATGGAGATGGAGCCTTGCAGTGCAACCGGTGATACCGTGTCCGGTGCGCCGTCAACATTGCCATCGGCGAAGCCGGCGGCAAAGCCGGTTATCGTTTGGGAAGCCAACAACTGACCAACCGAAGCGGGCAGGGGAACGTTCGCTCCGAGGAAGATGCCGGTCGCCGAGTAGGAGGCGCCGGCGACGCCGAAATTGCCGATGACGCCACCACCAAGGAACCCCCCGTTGTTGACGAAGGCGCCTTCGGCCGTACCCGTCAGCCCCGAGCCGAAGAGGCTACCCGAGAAGCCCGCAAAGGCAGCCATGTTGTCGACCACGACACCACCGAAGTCACGACCGTCGAACTTGTTGATGGCGACCACGCCGGAGCGGTGGCCGAAGTCCCAGGTGAAATCGAAGTCGCCGCCCGCGACGTATTGGAGCGACGCATCACCGACATTGGCGAGGACCGTGCCGACCGCATGGCCGGAATAGTGCGCCAGTCCAAACTCGGGCAGGATGTCGAACCCTGCCGTCAAATCTCCGGCAACCCATGTGCCGAGATGCGTCGACATGAAGTAGCTGTTGGGGGAATCGACAGCCGCCGCGAACTGGACCGTCGTTCCCCACCAGCCCCATTCGATGAAGTCGCAAGCCGAGCAGAATGGCGCGCCGCCCATGAAGGCGGGATTGTAGAGCGCCACCGCATCGGAAGAGACGACATAGGTATTGGCCTGGTCGCCCAGCCGCTGATTGATCGTCATGCCATCGACAATGGCACTCGTGTCCAATGGATACGCCAACTCGCGCGCCGCGTAGATGTTGTCGTCGATGAAGGTGGACTTGCCTTCGCCGCTGTCCTGTCCGGCAACCCGCCCAAATCCGAGCGTCAGCGAGCCGCTCCCGTCAGACGTGACGCCGTCGACAGCAAGGGTGCCGCCGAGGCGGTCGTGCGTGGGATCGAAGCTGATGGTGATGCCCTGACTATCCTGCGGCCCGCCCTTCGCCAAGGTCTGCGTCAGGTCCCAGTCGTCGCAGTTCGTTCCAGGTGCGGAGCACCCCGTCTGATGGGCGACATCCACGAGCCCGGCGGTGAAGCCGCTGAGGGTGCGCGCGGTGCGGCTGCCGATGTCGACGTTATCGTCGACCAAAGTCGCGACATGCACCGTGCCGTACTGGACGCCGGCATCTGGATTGTCCCCGAGTGACCAATCGCCGACCGCCTGGGCGCTTGGCTGGTCTGCTGCCGTGTCGCCGTTTGAGAACCCGCCGGTGCCGACCACGAAATTCTCGGCGTTCGGTCCGAAGAACTGGTTCGCGCTCGCGTCCGCACCAGCCATCGTGGAATACCCACCGCCCATTGTCGCCGGCGTATACATGGCGTTGCTGCTGAAGCTGCCGCGGCGGCCGGCGTTCAGCCCGAAGCCGATGCCGTCGGCCGGGTCGTTGTAGATCGTCGATACCGCTACGCCGATGCCGCTCACCTGGTCCGCGCCAGAGCCGGAGATGGCGAGCCAAGTCTGCAGGACGTGCGGTGAGAAGCCGGTGTCGTCGTGCTCGTTCACGACATAGAGCGGCGTCGAGGCGTATTGCGTCGAGCCGTTCACATCCGGATCGGAGGTCCAGCCGCTCCAATCAAACCCGGTCACCTGGCGCATAAACGGCACCGGGATGTTCTGGACGACATCCTGGCTCAATGAATAGGCGCGCACGCCGCCGCCGTCGAAGACGGTCGTCTGCCCCGGGATGATGGTGGTCGGGATGCCGGTCAGTGCGTAGACGGGATCGCCCGAACCGTCGGTCAGCATGTAAGCCGCGAAGTCGCCCGGTCCGTAGTAGGCTTTGCCGGTCAGAACGCCGCTGTCGTAGTCGGCGGTGATCGACACGGGCGGAAGCGAACTATTGGTGAATACGATCGGAAGCGTCAGGGTGTGCGCATCGAAAGTGGCGTTGCCGGAACTGCTGCCGTCTGAACTCGGGAAAGCAAAGGCGACGTCGATCGTGTGGTCGTTGCCGTCCTCGCCTTCGCCGGAGCCGTTGCCGACGAGGCCGACACTGCCCGGATTTGCAATCCCCTGATTGCCGCCGTCGGGAGTGTAGAACGCGCCGGCTGTCAGCACGCGGGTGGGGAGGACGATCGACGCCAAAGTAGCGCCGGGACCGCCCGTCGCGCCGACGAGGATGCCGGTCGCGTAATAGTTCGCGCCGGTGACGTTGAAATTGCCGATGATGCCGGCGTTGACCTGCAGAGTCGCACCGGTCGTGTGGTCGATGTTGCTGACGATGGCGCCGCTGACGCTGCCGAGGAGCTGCGAGCCGTAGAGATCGCCGGCGAAGAGGGCGGGGCCGGTGCCGAGGCCACTGACTGTGCCACCAAAAGTCTTGCCGTCGAAGTTGATGGCGATGACGCCGTCGTGCGGCCCGAAGTTCCAGGTGAGGTTCACACTGCCGCTGGCGACGTACTGATAGACGATCGGATTGCGCGGATCGTCGTATTCGTTCTGATCGATCAGCACGACGTTGCCGATCACGTGGCCTGAATAGGTCGCCGTGCCGGTGACGCCGGCGGTCGCGAAATCTCCGTAGTCCTGCACGATGTCGCCAGATACCCAGGTGCCAAGATGGGTGTCCATGATGACGCCGTCGTTGCCGGTGGTGGCGAACTGCTCATGCGTTCCCCACCAGCCCCACTCGATGAAGCTGCATGCGTCGCAAGCCGTAAACCCGTCAATCGGAACCGCGTCCCCGGAGACGAGATAGGTATTGGCGTTGTTGCCCACGGGCTGATGCAGCGTCGTCTCGCCGTCGATCGAGGCGGTTGTCTGATCAGGGTCGTCCGACTCGCGCGCGGCATAGATGTTGTCGTCAACGAAGGTCGACTTGCCGCCCCCCGAACCGCCGAAGGCGACGCTGAGCCAGCCGGTTCCGGTCGGCGTGACGCCGTTCACCGTGAGCTGGCCGCCAAGCGCGTCGTGTGTCGGGTCGAAGGCGATGTTGATACCCGAGCCGTCCGCCGCGCTCCGAGCCAGCGCAAAGGCGCGGTCGTAACTATCGCAGTTGTCACCTAGGCACCCGGTCTTGGTGAGCACGTCCACCACGCCCGCCGAGAACCCGCCCGTCAGCGTCCGGTCGGTGCGCGTGGTCCCGACGTTGGCCGGCGTCGCCGTCAGCGTCGCAACGTGCACCGTCCCGAACGTGGTGTCCGGCACGGCACTGCCGTCGAGCGAGAAGTCCTTGAACGATTGTGCCTCTTCGCCGTTATCTCCAAGCTCGAACCCGCCGGTGCCGATGACGAAGTTTTCCGCGTTCGGCCCGTAGAACTGGCTGGCGCCCGCGTTGTCGCCGCCGGGGCCGAGCGTGGAAATCGCACCGCCGTCGCTCACCGAAATCAGCGCGGCGTCGGCGCGGTAGCTGCCGCGCCGGCCACCGGCCGTGCCAAAGCCGAGGCCGTCATCCGCCCTGTTGAAGATATCCGAGGTGAAGACGCCGACGCCACTCACCTGGTCAATGCCGGTGCCCTGTATTGTGAGCCAAGTCTGCAGGACGTGCGGCGAGAAGTCGTGCGTTGCCGCCGTGTCGGCGTTCACAACGTAGAGCGGCGTCGAGTTGTAGTCCGCGCCGTTCCAGAGGAACGCCGAGGCGTAATCTTCGCCGTCGAGAACCTGAACATCCTGCATGAACGGCACGGGGATGCCCTGGATCGCGTCGGGGCTCAGCGCGTAAGCACGGACACCGCCGCCGTCGAAGACGGTGGTCTGACCGGGGATGATGGTCGTGGAGATGCCGGTGACCGCATAGAATGGATTGTTCGCGCTGTCGGTCAGGAGATAAGCCGCGAACTCGCCCGGCCCGTAGTAGGCCTCGCCCGTCAATAAATCATCCAACAACGAGGCATTGTTGAAGGAGGCTCCCACGACGGGCGCATGGAAAGACGTCGCCGTGAACAGGATCGGGAGCGACAGGTCGTCGAGAGTATCAATCGTCCCGGTGCCATCGCTCCTGTGGTCCGCGCCCGGGAAATCGAAGGTCACGTCGATGGTGCGGTCGTTACTGACGTCCCCGCCGCTGTTGCCGACCAGCCCGACGTGTCCGGGGTTGTTCACTGTGCCGTTGTTGACGGACGCGTAGGAGTCACCCGCGGTCAGCACTCGGACCGGCAGCACGATCTGGGGCAGGGCCGTTGTCGCCGCGGCATTGCCGACGTTGGCGCCGCCGAGAATGCCGGTGGCGGAGTAGTTCACGCCGGTCACGCTGAAATTGCCAATGATCCCGGCGTTCAAGATGTTATTGCCGTTGATCTGGTTCTGCACGATCGCGCCACTCACGCTGCCGGTGAGTTGCGAGCTGTGCTCCGCGGAGCCGTAGAGATCGCCGGCAAAAAATGCACCGCCGGAGGTGCCGGGATCGTTGACGACGCCGCCGAATGTGCGCCCGTCGAAGCTGATCGCGATATTGCCGTCGCGCGCCCCGAAATTCCAAGTCAGGCTGACGGTGCCGCTCGCCACGTATTGCGAGATGATCGGGTTGTAGGGGCCGCTGACATCGTTCGGACCGATGCTGACGACGCTGCCGATCACGCCGCCGGTGTAAGTCGCCGAGCCGATTGATAACGACGCCGCGGCGGCGTCGAGCGCGTCGTGGCTCGCCGCGATGTTACCGGCCACCCAGGAGCCGAGGTGGACAGCCGCGTAGACGCTGTCCGGAGAGTCTGTGGCCGCGGCGAAAGGAACCTGCGTCCCCCACCAGCCCCACTCGATGAAGTCGCAGCTTGCGCAGATCTCGTATCCGGCGATCGGCACCGCCGAGCCAGCAACGAGATACGTGTTGGCGACGCGGTCTGTCCGCTGCTGAAGCGTGTCGCCGCCGACCGAGGCCGTGTTTACCGTCGTCGCGTCCGGCTCGCGCGCCGCGTAATAATTGTCGTCGATGAAGGTCGAGCGGCCATAGGGGCCGCCGAAACCGATCGCAAGCGAGCCGTTGCCGGCGGCAGTCACGCCGTTGACCGTAATCGTGCCGTTCAGGCCATCGGTCTGTGGCGTGAAGGTGATGGCAATGCCGCCCGTGTCAGGACCGGCGGAGGCTAGCGATGTCGAGCGCCTGTAGTCGGTGCAGTCGCCGCCTGGCGTGCACCCGCTCTCGTAGAGGACATCGACAACGCCGGTGGCGAATCCCGTCAATATTTGCGGCGTGCGCGTGCCGACCGCAACGGGGGTATTGCTGAGCGTCGCGACGTGCACCGTGCCGAACGTATCCGTGTCGGGAGCCGCATTGCCGTCGAGCGAGAAGTCGTGGAACGCCTGAGCCTCTTCGCCGCTCTGTCCCATCGCGAAGCCGCCGGCGCCGATCACGAAGTTCTCGGCATTCGGTCCGAAGAACTGGTTGGTTCCCGCATTCGGCCCGCCGAGCGTGGAGTAGGCGCCGCCGAGCGTCACCGAGCCTTGCGTCGCGTCGTCACGGTAGCTGCCGCGCCGGCCGCCGGTTGTGCCAAAGCCGAGGCCGTCGCCGGTATTGCTGAAGATGTCGGAAATGGAGACTCCAACGCCGCTGACCTGATCGAGGCCCGTTCCCTGGATCGTCAGCCAGGTCTGCAAAACACGCGGGGAGAAGTCGCCACCTGCCGCCGTGTCGGCGTTCACGACGTAAAGCGGCGTCGAGGTGTAGTTGGCCCCGCTGATCCAATCGAAGGCTGATACGTAAGTGTCCGTGTCGGCGTCATACACCTTGACGTTCTGCATGAACGGGACGGGGACGCCCTGAAGCGGGTCGGCGCTCAGATTGTAGGCGCGGACGCCGCCGCCGTCGAAGACGGTTGTCTGCCCGGGGATGATCGTCGTCGGAATGCCGGTGATGGCATAGAGCGGGTCGAACGGCCCCTCGCCGTCATAGTGGAGCAAATAGGCGGCGAACTCGCCCGGCCCGTAGTAGGCCGTGCCGGACAGGGTATCGCCGCCGTACGAGGTCGTGACGGGCACGGGCACCGGGGATGACGACGCCGTGAACAGGATCGGAAGCGAGAGTGTGCTCGCGTCGAGGGAGCCGGTGCCGGTGCTGTTGCCGCTGCCATTCGGGAAGGCAAAGGTGACGTTGATGGTCGTGTCGTTGCCGGTCTCTGCTTCGCCATTGCCTACAAGCCCGACGCGACCCGGGTACTGGACCCCGTCATCGTAGGTCGGCGTGTAGAACGCCCCCGCGGTCAGCACGCGGACGGGCAAGACGATCTGCGGCAATGCAGTCGACCCGCTACCAGTGTTGGCGCCGCCAAGAATGCCGGTCGCGTAGTAGTTCACCCCGGCAACGTTGAAGTTTCCGATGATGCCGGCGTTCGTGCTGGTGGAGCTGCTGACGATCGCGCCATTGACGCTGCCGAGAAGCTGCGAGCCGGTGAGGTCACCGGCAAAGAGCGCCGCCGTGGGATTTCCGGGCCTGTCCACGATGCCGCCGAAGGTGCGGCCGTCGAACGTGATCGCGATGTTGCCGTTGTTCTGGGCGAAGTTCCAGGTGAGGCTGACGTCGCCGCTCGCCACATACTGCGACTGGATCGGATTGTAGGGATGGGCGTCGTTCTGGTCGACGCTGATGACGCTGCCGATGACGCCGCCGGTGTAGGTGGCGGTGCCTGTCGCGCCCAGGCTGGCGTAGCTCTGCACGATGTTCCCGGCCACCCAGGAGCCGAGGTGTACGGCCATGTAGACGCTGTCGTCGGACGCGGGCGCGGCGGCAAAGGGAACCTGCGTCCCCCACCAGCCCCACTCGATGAAGCTGCAGCTCGCGCAGATCTGATACCCGGCGATCGGCACCGCGGAGCCGGCGACGAGATACGTGTTGGCGATGCCGTCCGTGCGCTGCTGAAGCGTGCCGCTTCCGACCGAGCTCGTGTTGGCGGTCGTCGCAACGGGCTCGCGCGCCGCATAGTAGTTGTCGTCGATGAAGGTCGAGCGGCTGCCGGAGCCACCGAAGCCGATCGCAAGCGAGCCGTCGCCTGCCGGGGTGACGCCGCCGAGGCTGATCGTGCCGCTGACCGCGTCATCGCTCGGCGTGAAGGTGATGGCGATGCCGCCTGTGCCAGGACCGCCTGAGGCCAGCTCTTTGGAGGCCGTGTAGTCGGTGCAGTCCTCGCCGGGCGACGCGCATCCGCCCTCGTGAAGAACGTCGACAACGCCGGTCGCGAAGCCCGTCAATGTCCGCGCGGTACGCGTGCCGACCGTAACCGGGGTGTCGTCGAGGGTCGCCACGTGGACCGTGCCGAACGTCCCCTGACCGGCGGGAACTGCGTCGCCGTCGAGCGAGAAGTCGTAGAACGCCGCGGCCGCCTGGCTTCCGTCACCGATCGCGTCGCCGCCGGTGCCGATCACGAAATTCTCGGCGTTCGGCCCGAAGAACTGGTTCGCTCCCGGATTGGGCCCGCCGAGCGTGGAGTAGACGCCGCCGAGCGTCACCGAGCCTTGGCTCGCGTCGTCGCGATAACTGCCGCGGCGCCCGCCGGCCGTGCCAAAGCCGAGGCCGTCATTCGCATTGTTGAAGATAGTCGAGACGGAGACGCCGACGCCGCTGACCTGAGCGGTGCCCGTCCCCTGGATCGTCAGCCAGCTCTGCAGGACATGCGGCGAGAAGGACGCGTCGCTGGCGTCGGCATTCACCACGTAGAGCGGTGTCGAGGCGTAGCTGGCGCTATTCCAGGTGAAAGCCGCATCCGCCCGCATGAAGGGCACCGGGACGCCCTGGATCGCGTCGGCGGTCAGGTCGTAGGCGCGCACACCGCCGCCTTCGAACACGGTGTTGCCGACGCCCGGCACGATTGTCGTCGGGATTCCGGTGATGGCGTAGAACGGGTCGCCCGAATTGTCGGTGAGGAGATAGGCCGCGAATTCGCCCGCGCCCGAATAGGCGGTGCCGGTCAGGGGATTGCCGGTGCTGCCGAGCCAAGCCTGGCCGGCGGTGACGGCGTGGCTGGCGAAATCGTTCGACAGGTAGATCGGCAGATGGAAGGCGGTCGCGCCGATCGTACCGTCCCCTGCCGTGTGGCCGGCGTTCAGCACCAGCGACGCAAGCTGGTCATGGCCAAACTCGCCGGTGCCGGCGCCGTTGCCGACGAGCCCGTGCGCGCCCGGATCCGAGACTGCGTTTTGATCGCCAAACGGCGTGTAGTTCGCGCCCGAGGTCAGCACGCGGAGGGGAAGAGCAAGCGTCGGCAGCGTTGTCGTGGCGCTCGCGTTGTTGATATTGCCGGCGACGATGATGCCGGTCGCCGAATAGTTCACACCGTAGATGCCGAAGTCGCCGATGATGCCGGCATTCGTGCTCGCCGAGCTTCTGACGATCGCGCCGTTGACCGTGCCGGCGAGCTGCACGCCGAAGACGTCGCCGGTAAAGATGCCGTTGGTCGCGGCGCCCGGCTTGCTGACGATACCGCCGAAGGTGCGGCCGTCGAAGCTGATGGCGATGTTGCCGCTATCGCTGCCGAAGTCCCAGGTCAGCCTTGCGCTGCCGCCGGCGACATACTGGCCGTAAGTCGGATCGGCGTAAGGCGCGCTGTCGCCGACAAAGCCCACGTTGAGCACGGTGCCGACGACCTGGCCGGTATAGGTGGCGGTACCGGTGAGGGGGAGCGTGGCGTAGTTCGGAACGATGTCGCCCACGACCCAGGTGCCGAGATGGACCGACTGCGTGAGCGACGGGTCGGCTGCGGTGCTCGTGCCAGCGAGATCGGGGCGGCTGCCCCACCAGCCCCATTCGATGAAGCTGCACGCACAGATCTGCGCGCCGTTCATGAAAGGGGCAGTGGCGTAGTTGAGCGCAACGGCGTCGGACGACACGAAATATGTGCCGGGCGACTGGTTCTGCAGGAGGACGAGCGACTGGCCGGCGTCGGTCGTTGCAAAAGTATTCGCTGGCGTGGCGCTCGAGCTAGCCGCAAACATGTTGTCGTCGATGTAGACGGAATTGCCCTGCGCGGCGTTGCCGAGCCCGCCGAAGGCGACGTGGAGGGCGCTAAGGAAAGACGTGCCGAAAGCGTCGTTGACGCCGATATTGCCGGCGAGGGTATTGCTGGGCGCGTCGAAGGAGACCGAGACACCGCTGCTCGACGCGCTGAATGTCGGAACCACCGAGTAGCCGACGCCGGCAAGCGCGTTCTCGACCATGCCGGTGCCGAAGCCGGTCAGCGTGCGCGTCGACTGCGCCGTCGACGGCGCCGTGTCGGAGACAAGGTTCGCGACGTGCACGGTGTTGAAGAGGGTCGGATCGGCCGGATCGTCGCCGAACGTGTCGTCCTTGGCGATGTTGGTGCTCAGGACGAAGTTGGTTCCGGTCGGACCGAAAACCTCGTTGCCGCCGCCCGGTCCGGGGACCGTGGTCAAAGGCCCATAGAGCAGAGTGGCGCTGTCGGTTGCGCTCGAGCGGTAGCTGCCCTGGCGATCGCTGCGGAAGCCGAGCGTGTTGCCGAGAGGCGAGGCGTCGTTGAGCGGATCGCTCGGAAGGTGGACGAAGTCGCCGTCGGTGACGCCGATGCCGCTCTGCTGATTGAGCCCCGTGCCGCTGATCTGCAGCCAGGCCTGCAGCATGCGCACGTCCTGCCCCGGCGCGGCGCCGGTTCCGATCGATGGGGAGTCGACCGTGTAGAAGTCGCTGACCGCCAGGTTGCTCGGGTTGGAGAAGTCGAGGACGCCGGATCGGAAGAACGGCACGGGTACGTTCTGGATGGGATCGACCGTAAACGCGTAGCGACGGACGCCGTCGCCCGTGAAGACCGTCGGGAAATCCGTCGGGGCGCCGGAGAGCGCGTAGAAGGGATGCGGGAAGCTGTCGCCCGGCACATTGTAGAAGAGCTCGTAGAACGCGAAGCCGGTCCGCGAATAGGCGGTCCCGTTGAGGGTGCCGAACGGCGAGGAGGCGCCGCCAATTCCGTGGATCGTGTAGGTCTGATCGTTGTAGCCGGGGAGGGTGACGGTGCCGACGTTCGGAGCGCCATAGGTGCCTTGACCCGAGAAGAGCCGCGGCGTCGCGGTCGGCGAGAAGGTGATTACGACGTTCTGGTCGCTGGTGCCGCTGCCGACGAGCCCAGACTGCGCCGGCTTGTTGTTGTTGTTGCCGCTGCCCGTCGGGATCAGGACGCCGCCCGAGGTCAGGTAGGAACTGGGCGACGTCAGTATGCGAAGCGTCTGCTTGAAGGTGAGGATCGTCGTGTCGTCCGCGTCGCCGGCCGTCGAGTCCCCTGTCTTCGAGCTCTTGTTCGTGTCCCCGTCGTCCCCGGTGCCGTCGGTGCTGCCGGCTTTCTTATCGACATCCTTTTCATCGACGTTGGCGCCGCCCTTCTGGGTGGACCGGCTTCCAATCTGGTTGGTTCCGACGGCCGCCATCTCCGGCGAGGTATCGACCACCGTGTAACCGCCGCTGCCGTCGGGGTAGACGGACTGACCGGCAGAGAACGTGGTGTTGCCGACACTGCACGCCCCGTAGACGCAGTTCACGAGATTTTCGGGAACGCTGCTATCAACCTGTCCGGTCTGATTCAGGATGATGTCGGTCATGCCACCGCGCACGCCGACGGTACCGACCGGCGTATTGATGGTGGCGCCGCCGGTCTTGGAGGTGCGACCGCCGATGAACCGCAGCGCGCCCTTGGCCAGCGTCGCAGCGACCTGCGCCGTTCCAGCATCGGGATCGTAAACGAAGCTGTCGATGGTCAGGTCGGAGTTAGCGCCAACCGTGAAGGATGTGCCGTCGATAAGCAGGATGTTGACGAGGCCGTCCGGCCCGGTGACGATATGCTCGTTATGGATGACGCTGTCGCCGAGCGTGAGGGTGCGCCGAGACGCACCCGGCGCATCGCCTTCCGCCGACTGGTTCACGGCGGCCGTGACGCCAACTTGTATGGCAGCGCCCGCGTCCCACGCAGGCAGAAGGAGCAGGCACGTCGAGCAAAGAAGTGCGATGCGTGAGTTCAATGCAGTCCCCCCGCGTGCATGCAATCAGCTAATTCATCAGAATAACAGGACAAACGGCCACGTATAGGCCGCAACGCGCCCAAATTTTAAGCAAAAGTTAACCGTCGCAACTATCCCGTGCGGCGGGAAATCTATCGCGCCGCCCGCAGAACCAGTGCGCTGATAGGAAAGCCGCGCCTGCATCTCGGCATTCCACTCACTGGGAGTCTTGCGAACCGACGCGCTTCCGCCGCCCGCAGCAGGCACGATCGAATAGCCGGCCGCGTGGACGCTCGCGAGGGACGCAGAGCCTCGGCTGAGCGTCATCGACCCGCCGTAGAGCATGTCGAAATGGGGAGGGGCTTTCGGCGCCCCCAACCATAGCTCGACGCCGGCCGACTGCACCCCGACGGTGCCGAAAGGCGTGGCGAGCGACACGCCGCCGGGGGTTTTCGACGTGCTGCCGCCGATGAAGCGGAAGGCGCCGCGCTTCAAGGTGGCAGAGATCGTGGCGTGCGACTTCGCCGGGTCAAAGACGAAGGAGTCGACGGTGACCTCCGACTCCGGCCCGAGCGTCAGCGCCGTGCCGTCTGGGAAAAGGAGTTGCAGCAGGCCGCCGGCGTCGGTGGCGACCGTCTTCCCGTGGACCTCATTCTCCTGGAAGGTGATGGTCTTCGGTGGACCTTGCTGCGCGGCCTGCGCGACGACGATTTCAAGCGTCGCGCCCGCACGCGATGGCAGGGCCACCGCGAACACAAGACCGAACGCAACGGCGACGGCGAACACGCTTCGGCGCGGCCCGCCCATCCTAGAACCTCTTGGCGATGGCGACGGAGCCGTGGATGTTCTCGTAGATGCGGGTGTCGTAGTTGGAATCGACACTGCGATAGCCGCTCTGCGCCTGCAGGCCCCAGCCGTCGCGGAATGGGATATTGAAGGTACCGACGACGTATCTCTCCTTGTCCCACTCGGCCTCGTCCGAGAAGGTCTCGTCGGGCCCGTCATAGTCACGGCGCAGGAAGCCGCCGGTCACGCCGAACGTCCATTTGTCAGGCTGCTTGGCAATCGGATTGAAGGCGAGCACCCAGCCGGCCGACCCGCCCCATTGCCAGACGTCGAGATAGTCACGCCAGGTAATGCGCCGCTCGCCTTCGACGGCAGCGAAGATCGCGAACCGGTCGCTCAGCTGCTGCTGCACGCGCGCGGTCCCGTCAATGCGGTGGCCGGTGCGGAGATCGGTCGTCGGCCGAAGTTCGGAATTCTCATATTGCTCGCGCCGGTATTCCTCCTGGATCTGGAGCTGGGTGCGTGGCGTCAGAAGCGTTGTGAAGGTCGAACCGGCGCCGGCCGAGCCGAGATAGGGTTCGTCGGCCAGCATGATGCCGGTCAGAATGCCATAGAACCCGAGCGCCGTGTTCTTCATGCCGAAGCGCTGCAGGTCGAAAAGCGGGCCGATCTTCAGCTCCGCCAGCATGGTGTCGATGTCGTGGCGCTTCTTGTACCAGGCGCCGTAGGTTGCGAGGTTGACGTTGAGCCGGTCGCCCTGATTCTGCAGGTCTTGCGAGTAGTTGAAATTGGCGGCGACGAAGGTGTTGAAGTCGGGCACGCCGGTTGCGTTCTCGTCGAGCTGGAAGGGGAGCCCACCGATCGTCACGGTTCCGCCGGTCGGCGCGGAGTTGGCGTTGGTCTGGTAGCGGAGGCCGGTCATGATCGAGCCGTGGAAGGAATAGCCCTTCGTCTGCTCGTTGATCGCCGCAAGGTAGGGGTCGACGCGCGTCTTCACCACGGCCGGGACGTTGGGCGCTTTCAGCGCCTGCTCAAAATACGACCGCGCGGTCTCGTAGGCGCCGAGTCGGAAGTAGAGCACGCCGAGTTCGAGCTGCAGGCGCGGCAGGCCGGGCGCGAAGATGAGCATGCGCTCCAAAGTGGCGATCGCCGCCTCCACATCGCCGACGCGGGCGGAAAGGCCCGCATATTCGAATGCGACGTCGAGATTGGTCGGGTTGGCCAGCATTTGCTGGAAGAGCGTTTTCCGCCGCGCCTGGAGCTGATCGAGTTCCGCAGCGGTCGGCGCGCTCGTGGAGGCGGGCGTCGCCGACGGGCTGCCGGCATCGCTCAATTCCTGCGCGCGCGCGCAGGCTGCCGCAAAAACCGCAGCGAAAACAACCGCATAGAGAGCCGGTCGCCAGCTCCAGCGATGCATCGACAGCGCCCCCAATAACGCCCTTAATCTATCAGTTGAGCGATCTTCTTCCGGACCGCCGAAGTTGTTCTGTACACAAGAGAATATTTCTCGAAAGAATGCTGGCCCGGCGATGGGATGTAAAGGCGAGGGAGCTCGCTAAACTCAATCCGCAGCGGGATTCTTCGCCGTTGCATGCAAATCGGGGAGAGGTGTTGTAAATCCGCCCCACAAAAACTCGCCCCGTAGGCTAAGCGATGCCGTCTCCGCGCGAGCGCACATGGTCCGCATCAGCCCGATCCGGGCAACCAATCTTGGCTCCGCCGTCTGGACGACGCGCGCGACGATCCGCTTCGGGCAATGCGACCCGGCCGGCATCGTCTACACGCCGGTCTATTTCGACCTCTTCAATGTCGCGATCGAGGAGTGGTATCCGGCCTCGCTCGGGATCGACTACTACGCGCTGCTCCGCGACGAGAAGGTCGGCGTCGGCTATGGCCACGCCTCCGCCGACTTCCTCAGCGCGAGCGCCATGGGCGACGTGCTGGAGATCGCGATCGTCGTCGCGGATATCGGCCGATCGTCATTCACGCTGACGCTGCACGCTTTCAAGGGTGGAGACGAGGCGGTGCGCGGCCGGCTCGTGGTCGTCACCACCTCGCTCGTCAAGCCGGGAGCGATACCGATCCCGGCGGCGCTTCGGCAGGCGCTCGAAGCTTACCAGGAACGGTGCCGCTGAGCTATTTCGCCGGGTCTTTCGGCGACCATAGGATCGGCCCCCCGTCCTTCTCGTAGGCCATGCCTTGCGGGTAAGAAATCGCCTCGAGCTGCAGACCCCAGGGCGAGAGGAAGTAGAAGATGCTCTGGCCGGCCGCAGGCCCCTGATCGACCGGGAGGGGGCCGAAGAACGTCTCAATGCCCTTCGAGTCGAGATAGGCCTTCGCGGCTTTGATATCGTCCACATAGAAGGCAATGTGATAGCCGCCGACGTCGCTGTTCCTCGGCGTTACGACCTTCTGGTCGGGGGCGGTGTAGTTGAAGAGCTCGATGTTCGAGCCGTAGCCGCAGCGAATCTGCGTGATCTCCTGGATCACCGCTTTTGGATCGACGTGCAGCAGATCCTGCATGAAGGTGCCCTTGTCGTCGGCGAAGGGCCCGAATGACATCGCCTTTTCGCAACCGACGACGTTGACGAAGAAATCCACCGCCTGCGCCATGTCGGGCACGGTGATGCCGGTGTGGTCGTGGCCGCGCATGCCGGGGATGCCCTCGGCGTAAGCGCCGGAGACCAGTGCACCGCACCCGGCGGCGATCCCGAGCGCGACCAGCGCGGATTTGATTGACGGTCTTTTGTGCATTGAACCCTCCCTCCAAACCCTTCCGGGACGGAAGGGTAAATCGCATCATGTGTCGGCTGCGAGTGCGCCGAAGGTGCGGCCCGACGCAGCGAGTTGCTCAATTAGAGGCGCAGGTTTGAGGCTTTGCTCTCCGGTCTCGCTCGCGAGCGCATCGAGTTTGTCCCGGATCACCGCGAGGCCGAGCGCGTCGGCATAAAACATCGGCCCGCCCCGCCAGCGCGGAAAGCCGTAGCCACTGACCCAGACGACATCGATGTCGCCCGGTCGCGCGGCGATGCCGTCCTGAAGGATGCGCGCGCCCTCGTTGATGATCGGAAGGAGCAGCCGCCCGACGATCGCATCCTTGCTAATGGGACGGCGGGCGATCCCGAGTTGCTGCGCGGTCTCGGCGATGGTCGCTGCCACGTCGGGATCGGGGAGCGGCGCGCGCGATCCTTCGGCGTAGCGATAGAAGCCCTTGCCGCTCTTTTGCCCGAACCGGCCGAGCTCGCAGAGCGCGTCGGCGACGGGTGCCCGAAGGCCCTCCGCCTTTCGCATACTCCAGCCGATATCGAGACCGGCGAGATCGGTCGCGGCGAGCGGTCCCATGGGAAAGCCGAAATCGACCATCGCGGCGTCGACCTCCTGCGGGAGCGCACCCTCAAGCAGGACACGCTCCACTGCGGCGCTTCGTTGCCGCAGCATGCGGTTGCCGACGAATCCATGTCCGTTGCCAACCACGACCGGCACCTTGCCGAGCCGGCGGGCGAGGGCGACAAGCGCTGCAAGCGTTTCGGGGGCCGTGTCGCGCCCACGCACGACCTCGACGAGGCGCATCACGTTGGCGGGACTGAAGAAATGCATGCCGGCGACCGCGCCCGGGCGGGCAGTCGCGCGCGCGATCTTGTCGATGTCGAGATAGGATGTGTTGGTGGCGAGGATCGTCGCAGTCCGCGTCAGCCGGTCGAGCGCGGCGAAGACTTCGCGTTTCAGATCCATGTCCTCGAAGACCGCTTCGACGACGAGGTCCGCTTCCCGGGCTCTCTCGATGTTCGCGCCCTCCACGGAGGCGATCCGGGACTCTGCTTCGCCCGCCGAGAGCCTGCCGCGCTTCGCGGCGTCGCGATAATTTCCGGCGATCCGCGCCAGCGCCCGTTTCAGCGCGGCGTCGTCGGTCTCGATCAGAAGCGAGGGTATGCCCGCGTCGGCAAACGCCATCGCGATGCCGCTTCCCATCGTGCCGGCCCCGAGGATCGCAACCTTGTCGATCGCATGAGGCTTTGTGGCAGGCGGAAGAGCGGAAAGCTTCGCCGCGTTGCGCTCGGCGAAGAAGAGATGACGGAGAGCCTTCGACTGATCGCCGAAGACGAGTTCGCCGAAGAGCGCACGCTCGCGTTCAAGCCCCGCGTCGAAAGGCAGATCGAGCGCTGCCCGGACCGCCTCGACGCAGGCGTACGGCGCGCTCTGGCCACGCGCGCGTTTCGTCAGGTCCGCGGCCGCCGCGTCGAAACGCGACCGGTCGGCCCGATCCTCGGCGAGCTTCGCGTTCTCGTCGCGGAGACGGCGAAGCTTTCCGGCTGCCGCGAGTTCCCGGGCGAGCGCGATGGCGGACTCGGTGAGGTCGCCCTCGGCGATCGAATCGACGAGACCATCGTGAAGCGCATCCGCGGCCAACACCGGCTCGCCGCCGACGATGATCCTGAGGGCGACGAAGGCGCCGACGGCGCGCGGGAGGCGCTGCGTCCCACCGCCCCCCGGCAAGAGCCCGAGTTTCACCTCCGGCTGGCCCAAGCGGGTCGTCGGCGCGGCAATTCGCGCATGGCATCCGAGCGCAAGCTCGAGCCCGCCGCCGAGCGCCGTTCCATGCAGCGCGGCAACGACCGGCTTGCTCATCCCTTCGAGGACGGCGGCGATGTCGTTGATGAGCGGCTTCTGGCGCGGTCTGCCGAACTCCTTGATGTCGGCGCCGGCCACGAACGTCCGGCCGGCGCAGGCGATCACGGCGGCCTCGACCGCGCCATCCGCCTCGATACCGTTCAGGGCATCCAGAAGGCCGGCGCGAACAGCATGGGAAAGCGCGTTGACCGGCGGATTGTCGATCGTGATGACCGCAACGCCTTCGTCCACATCGACCCGAACGAGCGGTAGGTCGTTCATGCCTTGTCGAGCACCGCCGTCGCCTCGATCTCGACCTTGGCGGCGTCTTCCACGAGCGCGCTCACTTCCACCAGCGTCATCGAGGGGAAATTCCGGCCGATGACGCTTCGGTAGGCTTCGCCGACTTCCTTCAGCCGCGCACAGTATTCGTGCTTGTCGGTGACGTACCAGGTCAGGCGGACGAGATGCTCGGGCCGGCCGCCGGCCTCCGCCAGCACGGCGACAATGTTTTCCAGCGCCTGCCGTGTCTGGGCGACGAAGTCGTCGCTCTCGAACACCTGCGCGGCGTTCCAGCCGATCTGCCCGCCGACGAAGACCATGGGACCGGACGCGACGATTCCGTTCGCGTAGCCGGAGGTGGGTTTCCAACCCTGCGGATGCAGCGTTCGTCTGCCCTCGCTCTTAAGCATCGTGGTCGTTTCTCTGCCGTCTATTGTGGTTGAATTGGGCATGGGCGTCCTACGGCAGCGTCTGCCGCAGGAGGAAGCGGCGCGCTTTGCCCGTCGCCGTTTTCGGCAGCGTGTCGACAAAGCGGATCGAGCGCGGAAAATTGTGCGGAGCGATCGCCGCCTTTACGTGATCCTGCAGGCGCTTGACGGCGGCCGCGCTGCCGGTCTCGCCCGGCGCCAGCACGATGAACGCCTTGACGATCTCGCCGCGTTCCCTGTCGGGAATGCCGACCACAGCGCAGTCGGCCACGGACGAGTTGGAGAGAAGCGCCGCTTCGACCTCGGGCGCGGCGATGCGCTCGCCCGCCGACACGATCAAATCGTCGGCGCGCGCCACGAAATGGAAGCGCCCGTCCACGTCCTCGATAAACATGTCGCCGGTGAGGTTCCAGCCGTCGCGGACAAAGTCGCGCTGTCTTGGATCGTCGAGGTAGCGGCAGCCGGTCGGGCCGCGGACCGCAAGGTGGCCGACCGTTCCGTGCGGCGCTTCACGCATGTCGTCGTCGAGAACCTTCGCCTCGTAGCCGGCGACCGGGCGCCCGCAGGTTCCGGCGACGGTGTCGCCCAACCGGTTCGAGATGAAGATGTGCAGCATCTCGGTCCCGCCGATGCCGTCGAGGAGAGGAACGCCGAAGCGCGCGGTCCAGGATTCGAAGGTCTTCGCGGACAGCGCGTCGCCGGCCGAAACCGCGGCGCGAAGCGAGGCGAGGTCCGAAGGCGCGCATTTCAGCGCGAGAAGGCGGTGGTAGGTGGAGGGGCTCGCAAACGCGATCGTGGCCTTGTAGGTCTTGATCTCGCCGACCAGGTCGGCTGCCGACGCCTCCTCAAGGAGAACTGAAGCGGCGCCGAAGCGGAGCGGAAAGACGACCAGCGCGCCGAGCCCGAATGTGAAGGCGAGGGGGGTCGTGCCAACGACAATATCGTCTGGCGTGATGCCGAGAATTTCCTTCGCGTAGCTGTCGGCGATGGCGAGGAGATCGCGGTGGAAATGCACCGCCGCCTTCGGCTCGCCCGTCGCGCCCGTCGAGAACGCGATGATCGCAACGTCGTCGCGGCTCGCCTTAAAGGCGTCGAAGAGCACCGGCTTGCCGAGCGCTATCCGGTCGAGCTCGGCATCGAAATTGGCGGTGCCGTCGAAGCCGATCACCTTCTGCAGGAACCGGCTCGATTTGGCGGCGGTGATGAGCTCGTCCATGAGCCGCGTGTCGCAGAGCGCGAGCTTCACCTCGGCCTTGTCGATCGCCTTGCCAAGATCGGTCGCCTTGAGGGAGGGGACCGTGTTGACGACGACCGCGCCGGCCTTCAAGGCGGCGAGCCAGCAGGCGACCATCGCCGGATTGTTGGCGGAACGGATCAGCACCCGGTTTCCGGGGACGACGCCAAGGTCTTCGACAAGCGCGCGCGCGAGCCGATTGGTCCAGTCTGAAAGCTCCTTGTAGGTTCTGAGCCGCCCGTGGCCGATCAGTGCGGTGTGGTCGCCAAAGCCTCGCTCGACCATGCGATCGGTGAGCTCCGCTCCGACATTCAGGCTTTCGGGATAGTCGAAGCCGTCGAGCAGAAATTTCGGCCACGTCTCTGCCGGCGGCAGATGATCGCGGGAAAACGTATCGAGATGCGCCGAGGGCCCAAGCATTTATTTTTCCCCCAGGGTTTGACGCGCGATCACGATTTTCTGCACGTCGGAGGCGCCTTCGTAGATGCGGAGCGCGCGGATCTCGCGATAGAGCCGCTCTACCACGGAGCCCGCGCGGACGCCGTCACCGCCATGGAGCTGCACCGCCTTGTCGATGACGATCTGCGCGCGGTCGGTGGCAAAGAGTTTCGCCATCGAGGCCTCGCGCGAGACGCGGGCGGCGCCTTGATCCTTCGTCCAAGCGGCGCGGTAGACGAGAAGCGCGGCGGCGTCGATATCGAGCGCCATCTCGGCGACGTGACCCTGCACCATCTGCAGTTCCATCATCGCTTCGCCGAAGAGCTCGCGGCTCTTCACGCGCTGAAGCGTCTCGTCGAGCGCGCGGCGGGCAAAGCCGAGCGCGGCTGCGCCGACTGTCGAGCGGAACACGTCGAGGACGCTCATCGCGATCCGAAAACCTTCGCCCGGGCGCCCGATCATCATCGATTCCGGCAGACGCAG
Organism: uncultured Alphaproteobacteria bacterium; assembly: GCA_963739005.1. Taxonomy (GTDB): domain Bacteria; phylum Pseudomonadota; class Alphaproteobacteria; order Rhizobiales; family Afifellaceae; genus DASWJZ01. Next base: position 157,625 of record CAVTYQ010000009.1, read on the forward strand.
GTTGTTGAAGCGAAGGCGGGCGAGGGGATGCGGCGCGATCACCAAGAGGCGCTCGACGATCTCGAGCCCATCAGCTTCGGCCGGCACCAGGAAGGCGGAAATTCCCTTCGCGCCAGGAGCTTCGCCGGTCCGCGCGAAGACGACATAGAAATCCGCGATGCCGCCGTTCGAGATCCAGGTCTTCTCGCCATCGAGCCGATAGAAGTTGCCCGCCTTGGTCGCCGTCATGACCATGCTGGCGACGTCCGATCCCGACTTCGTCTCCGACAGAGCGAAGGCCGCGATGGCGCGCCCTTCGCGCGTCTTCTTCAGCCATTTCTTCTGCTCGGAGCTGCCGAAAAGCGAAAGCGCGCCGGTCCCGAGTCCCTGCATGGCGAAGGCGAAATCGGCGAGGCCGTCATAGCGGGCGAGCGTCTCGCGCGCGAGGCAGAGCGTGCGCACGTCGAGCGTGCCGCCGCCGTCAGGATCGGGCGCCGTGTGCCGCAGCCACCCATCGCGGCCGAAGCGATTCACCAGGTCGCGGCAAGCGGCGTCGACATCGGTGTGATCGACCGGCAAATTCGCCGCGCACCATGTTTCGAGCGCGGCGTGGAAGGCGCGATGGCGGTCCTCGAAGAACGGCCAGGCGAGGAAGCTTTGGTCCGCCATCAGTCGCCCTCGAAGACTGGTTTTTCCTTGGTGACGAAGGCGCGATAGGCGCGCTCGAAGTCGCGCGTCTTCATCATGAGCGCCTGCGCCTGTGCCTCGGATTCGATCGCCTGGTCGAGGCTCATCGACCATTCCTGCAGAAGCTGCGTCTTGGTCATCGCGTGCGCGAGGGTCGGTCCGCTGGCGAGACCCTGTGCGAAGGCGATCGCCTCCGCTTCGAGGGTCGCCGCGGGGACGACGCGATTGAAGAAGCCCCAGCGCCCGCCTTCCTCCGCGGTCATCGTGCGACCCGTATAGAGAAGCTCAGCGGCGCGACCCTGGCCGATGATGCGCGGGAGGATTGCGCAGGCGCCCATGTCGCAGCCGGCGAGGCCGACACGGGTGAAAAGAAAGGCGGTCTTCGCCTCAGGCGTCGCGAAGCGGATATCGGAGGCCATGGCGATGATGGCGCCGGCGCCGACGCAGACGCCGTCGACCGCCGCGACGATCGGCTTGCCGCAATGGAGCATGGCCTTGACGAGATCGCCGGTCATGCGGGTGAAGGCGAGGAGAGCCTTCATGTCCATGCCGACGAGCGGGCCGATGATCTCGTGCACGTCGCCGCCGGACGAGAAGTTGCCGCCGTTCGACGCGAAGACCACGGCCTTCACATCGTCGGCCTCGGGCACGGCGCGAAAGGTATCGCGAAGCTCGGCGTAGCTTTCGAAGGTGAGGGGGTTCTTCCGCTCCGGGCGGTCGAGCGCGATCACCGCGACCGCGCCCTCCATGCGCCAGCGGAAATGGGAAGGCTTCAGCCGAGCCATGTCAGCCATGCGCCAGCTCCGGAATTGCGATCGCCTGCCCGGTTATCCCGTCCGAGCCCGGGCTGCAAAGTCTCAGCACGAGAGCGGCAACTTCCTCCGCCTCGATGATGCGCCCGTCGGTATTGAAGTCTGCCAAGATCTGCCGGGCTTCTTCGTCGCTCCGTCCTGTCTTGTCGATGATCGTCCTGACACTTTGCTCAAGCATTGGCGTCGCGGTATAGCCGGGGCAGACGGCGTTGACGGTGATGCCGGTGCCGGCGGTCTCCGCGGCCAGCGTGCGCGCCAGCCCGACGGCACCGTGTTTCGCCGCCGCGTACCCCGCCGCGTAGGCGTGGCCTTCCAGCCCGGCGATGGAGGCAATCACGACGAGCCGGCCCCAGTCCGCACCGGCCATCGCCTTTATGCCTTCGCGCAGCGTCAGGAAGACGCCGGTGAGATTGACGGCGATCATCCGCTCGAAGCTCTCAAGACTGGTGCGCGCGAAGGAGGCGCTTTCCGCCGCGCCGGCATTGGCGACGACGATGGAGAGCGGACCGGTTCTCTCCGCGGCTTCGTTGAACGCAGCTGCGACCGAGGCCTCGTCGGCGACGTCGGCCACGAGGGCGTTCATGCCGGCGTGCTTCTTCGCTAGCACTTCCAGCGGCTCGCGACGGCGACCTGTGATCGTCACGTTCGCTCCAGCCTCAGCGAGTGCGACGGCGATCGCAGCGCCGATGCCGGTGCCGCCACCGGTGACGAGCGCATGTTTTCCGGAGAGCGCGCCCATCAGATCTTCACCGTCGTCGACTCGCCGCGCGCGGCGAGGCGGAAGAGCTGGTCGCGCCCGGGCCAGTAAGGCTCGGGCCACGCCTCGTCGCGGTCGCCGAGCGCGGCCGCGGCATGGAGCGTCCAATAGGGATCGGTCAAATGCGGGCGGGCAAGGCAGACGAGGTCGGCGCGCCCGGCCATCAGGATCGAGTTGACGTGGTCGGGTTCATAGATGTTACCGACTGCCATCGTCGCCATACCGGTCTCGTTGCGGATGCGATCAGAGAAGGGCGTCTGGAACATGCGGCCATAGACCGGACGCGCCTCGCGCGTTGTCTGTCCGGCCGAGACGTTGAGGATGTCGACGCCGCCGTCCTGGAATATCCGCGCGATGTCGACCGCCTCCGCCGGCGTCACGCCTTTGTCGCCGACCCAGTCGTTGGCGGAGATGCGCACCGAGATCGGCTTCTCCTTTGGCCATACCGCGCGCACGGCGTGGAAGACCTCAAGCGGATAGCGCATGCGGTTCTCGAGGCTGCCGCCATATTCGTCGACGCGCGTGTTGGTAAGCGGCGTGATGAAGGACGAGAGCAGGTAGCCGTGCGCGCAGTGTAACTCCAGCATGTCGAAGCCGGCGCGTTCCGCCATCTCGGCGGAGAGGACGAACTGGCGCTTCACAAGCTCCATGTCGGCGCGATCCATAGGCTTTGGAGCCTGGTTGCGCGGTGACCAGGGAACATCCGACACAGACATGACCGGCCAGTTCCCCTCTACGAGCGGCGCGTCCATCTCCTCCCAGCCGAGCTGCGTGGAACCCTTGCCGCCGGAATGGCCGAGCTGGCAGCAGATGCGCGCCTCGGTTTCCGCATGCACGAAATCGACGATGCGCTTCCACGCGACCTCGTGCGCGGGCGCGTAGAGCCCGGTGCAGCCGGGGGTGATGCGCCCCTCCGGGCTGACGCAGGTCATCTCGATATAGACCAGCCCCGCGCCCCCCTTGGCGCGTTCGGCGTAGTGGACGAAATGCCAGTCGGTCGGGCAGCCGTCGACGGCCTTGTACTGGTCCATCGGCGAGACGACGACGCGGTTCTTGAGCTTCAGGTCGCGCAGCGAATAGGGCGCGAACATCGGCCGCCGCACGACATTCGCCGGGGCGCCGGCCTTCTGCTGGAACCACGCCTCGGCGCTTTCGAGCCAGGTCTTATCGCGGAGCCGCAGATTTTCGTGGCTGATCCGCTGCGAGCGGGTGAGGAGCGAATAGTTGAACTGCACCGGGTCGAGGTGAAAATACCGTTCGATCTCCTCGAACCATTCGCAGGAGTTCCGCGCCGCCGATTGCAGCTTCAGCACCTCGACGCGGCGTTCGTCCTCGTATTTGCGGAACGCGTCTTCCAGCGTCTCTTCGGTATCGACGTAATTTGCGAGCGCGATGGCGCTTTCCAGAGCGAGCTTGGTGCCGGAGCCGATGGAGAAATGCGCCGTCGCGGCCGCGTCGCCGAGGAGCACGGTGTTCTCGTGATGCCAGCGCTCGCAGAGCACGCGCGGGAAATTCAGCCAGGCGGATCCGCGGATGTGCGCTGCGTTCGACATTAGCGGATAGCCGCCAAGCGTGTCCTTGAAGATGCGTTCGCAGGTCGCGATGGACTCCTGCTGCGTCATCTCGCCGAAGCCGAATTTCTCCCAGGTGTCTTCGGCGCACTCGACGATGAAGGTCGCCGTATCGTCGTCGAACTGATAGGCGTGCGCCCATACCCAGCCGTGCTCCGTCTCCTCGAAGACGAAGGTGAATGCGTCGTCGAATTTCTGGTGCGTGCCGAGCCAGACGAATTTACACTTGCGGACGTCGATCTCGGGTTTGAAATCCTCGGCGAACTCGCGGCGGGTCTTGGAGTTGAGCCCATCGGCGGCGACCACGAGATCGTAGTCGCGGGCGTAGGCGGCGGCGCTCTCCGCCTCCGTCTCGAAGCGAAGGTCGACGCCAAGCTCGCGCGCCCGCTGCTGCAACAGGATGAGCAGCGTCTTGCGGCCGATGCCGCAGAAGCCGTGGCCCGAGGATACGGTCCGCGTGCCGCGGTAGTTGACGGCGATGTCGTCCCAGTAGGCGAAATGCGAGCGGATAGAAGCGGCGCTAACGGGATCGTTCTTCGCAAGGTTGTCGAGCGTCTCGTCGGACAGCACGACGGCCCAGCCGAACGTGTCGTCCGGGCGGTTCCGCTCGATCACGACGATCTCATGATCCGGATTCCGGAGCTTCATCGTGATCGCGAAGTAGAGCCCGGCGGGGCCACCGCCGAGGCACGCAACCCGCATCGTTCGGCGCCTTCCTCTTCACCCGCCTTTTCGCACCGGGCGGGAGATAGTTCAAGCTTAAAATGTCTCGCGGCTACAACGTTCGGATCGTCTGCAGCGCGCCGTCGAGCACTTCGCCCTTCTCATCCTTCAGGGCCATTTCGATCAGCCGGTGCAGCCATTCGGCGGCATCCGCCCGCCCGGAAAGGATCGGGAGGGCGGAGAGAACGCGATCGAATTTCGCTTCGCCGCGCTCGTGCGTGTCGCTGTAGCCCTTGATGAGCCGCCGGCAGCGCAGCACCTCGACGCCAAGCGCATAGTCCTTGGCGAGTGTTTCCCGCGCCAGCGCGAGCCACGCTTCAAGATGTGCCATCTCGATGCGGTGGCGGAGAGTTCGAACGGCGCATGCGCCGAAGCCCGCCGACGAAATAGAGCGCGAGGAAGTGATGGACGCGGTCGGTCCTGAAATGCCGTCCCTTGTTCACGACGCGGTCGAGCGCGCGCACGAGCTTCGGCCGCGACATGACGAAGGCGCCGAGTGCCGCCGGCATCGTGCCGCAGACCTCCTCGATGCGTGGATGCATGAACTCGGTGACGTGGAGCACCTGCGCGGGGTCGGTGCCCATCTCCTTCTCGACGCGCCGGAAGCGGGAGGCGCGGGTCTTCAGGTCAGCGACGCGAATGACGTCGTTATAGGCCATGGCGTTCGCGAGATATTTTGCGGCCTCGACCGTGAAACTGAAGCCATGGCTGGCGCCGTCCGCCGCGATGTCGAGCGCGTGGAGCGCTTTCAACCGGTCGAGATAGTCACGCCCGTATTTGAGATCCTGGAAGTCGACGACCTTCCGCAGGCCGGCCTGGACCATCGTCTGCGTCTCTGCCGGGAAGTCGCGTGCCGCGCTGTCGGCGAGCGCCGACCAGGCGCCCTTCGCGTCCGCCGGGCCTGAGATCGTAGGCGCTCCGGGCGGGGGGCAGGGGCGGTTCGTGATCCCGTGGCCCCCTCGGCTTCGGGCTGCTCGATCGCCGCAAAGCCGGCGCTGAAGGCTTTCAGGCTTTGCGCCGCTCCGCGACCGCCCGCGGCGATGGTCGCCTCGAAGCTTTCGCGCGGGAAGGGGAGCACGCCGGCGCCGGCGAGAGCGCCGAAAAGGCTCGCCGAAATGACGCTGCCGCTTTTCGCCGCGAGTTGCTCAAGATCGGCGCCGAGAAAGCGCTTGGCGCTCTTGCGCGCCGCATCGAGCACCGGCCCAGCTTCGAAAATCCCCGTTCCAGGCATCACCTTTTCGATGACCGCGAGGGTGCGATGCGTGGACGTGATCAAGGTCGTGCGGTCGGGCGTGACGAACCCGCGCTGCATTGCGCGTCCCGCCTCCATCAATTCCGCCGCAAGCACGACATCGACGTCGCCGGGCGCCGGCATCAGCGCGAGGACCGGCGTTCCATCGCCCTCCGGAACCATCTCGACGTAGTAGATCGTGGCGCCAGTCCGCTGCGCCACGCCCGGCACCGAGGTCGACTGCGCGTACCAGCCGTTCCGTTCGGCGAGGTCGACAATCCAATCGGTGATGACGCCGCCGCCCTGGCCGCCGACCGCGAGGATCGCGAGCTTGATGACGGGATCGTTGCCGGGCGGCGCGAGCATGGTCAGGCCGCTGTTGTTCCGAAGACAAGACGCTTGCGGTCGCGCCGCTCTTGCAGCCAGCCGATGACCTTGGCGCGGATCCGCGCGAGCCGCTGGTCGAGCCGGTTCGGATTGTGGATCAGGTCGGCGCGATAGAAGCTCGGACAAAGCACCGCCGCGTCCGCCACCTCGCCGCAATTGCCGCAGCCGACGCAGCTCTGGTCGATCGCCGCGACCGGATCGTCGCGAAGCGGATCGTCGAGCACCTTCACCGAAAGCGACGGGCACCCGGAGAGGCGCATGCAGGCGTGGTCGCCCGTGCAGACATCCTCATCGACGCCGAAGCGCGGCTTCACCGTCCGCTCGCCGTCGGCAATGGCCTTTGCCGTCAGCGGCTTCTCGCGGCGCTGGCGGTTCAGCATGCATTCCGACGAGGCGACGATGATCTTCGGGCCTTTCTCCTTTGTCGTCAGGGCTTCGCGCAGCGTATCGCGCATCCATGTCACGTCATAGGTGCGGTCGGTCTGGCGCACCCATTTCGCACCGACGCCGCGGACCGCGTTGGTGATCATGTTGCCCGTCTGGCGCGAGCGGTTCTTCGCGCGGGAGGACATGATGTCCTGTCCGCCGGTCGCCGCCGAATAGAAATTGTCGACGATGATCGTGACACCGTCGTGCTTGTTGTAAACGGCGTTGCCGATGCTCGAGTTCAGGCCGTTGTGCCAGAAGCCGCCGTCGCCCATCACCGAGATCGGCCGCTTCTTCGCTTCAACGTTGAAGGCGGAAGCCGACGCCGGCCCGAGCCCATAACCCATCGTGCTCGCGCCGATATTGAAGGGCGGCATGATGGAGAAGAGGTGGCAGCCGATATCTGCGGCGACGTGGTGGGCGCCGAGCTCCTTCTCCACGAGCTTCATCGCGGCAAAGATCGGACGCTCCGGGCAGCCGACGCAGAAGCCCGGCGGACGTGGCGGGACGGCCTTCGAAAGATCGGCGATGGCGAGCCCCTCCGGCTCATTCGGCTTGAGGTCGCGGTCGCTCAAGAGCTCCGGTGCGTTCGTCCGCAGGAAACTGCGCACGCTCGCAAGCATCACCGCGCCGGTATATTCGCCGGCCGTCGGGAAGGGGTCCTTGCCGAAGAGCTTGGTGACCAGGCCGGCCTTGTGCAGCATCGCGCCGAAGGCCTGCTCGAGGTGGTTCGGCTGGCCCTCCTCAACGACGAGGACCGCGTCCTTGTCGCGCGCGAAATCGAGGAACTCGTCGTCGATCAGCGGATAGGTGACGTTCAAGACGTAGAGCGGCACGTCGGTGTAGCCGCGGATGTCGGCGAGTCCGAGTCTCTGGAGCGCGCGCATGACGCCGTTGAACATGCCGCCTTGGCAGACGATGCCGATGCGCCCGTCCGCCGGCCCGAAATTCTCATTCAGCTTCCGCTCGCGGATGAACTTTACCGCCGCCGGCCAGCGCTTCGTGATCTTCTCCTGTTCGTGCAGATAGGAGGCGGGGGGCAGCACGATGCGGTTCAAATCGCGCTGCGGATTCTCAAGCGCCTCCGCCAGGCTCATCCTCGGGCGCTGGTTGTCGCGCGCTATGAAGCGTCCGTGCACGTGGCAGGAGCGGATGCGCACCTCCAGCATGACCGGCGTGTTGGAGACTTCCGAAAGCTCGAACCCGTCCCGCACGGCCTTCACGATCATCTCGAGGTTTGGCCGCGGATCGAGTAGCCAGACTTGGCTCTTCATGGCGAAGGCGTGGCTCCGCTCCTGCATGATCGAGGAGCCTTCGCCGTAATCCTCGCCGAGGATGATGAGCGCACCGCCTTTCACGCCGCCGGAGGCAAGATTGGCGAGCGCATCGGATGCGACGTTGACCCCGACGGGCGACTTGAAGGTGACCGCTCCGCGAATCGGGTAGTGGACGGAGGCGGCGAGCGTCGCCGCGGCGGTCGCCTCAGACGCACTCGATTCGAAGTGCACGCCGAGATCGCCCATGATGTCCTGCGCATCGGCGAGCACGTCCATCAGGTGCGAGATCGGCGCCCCCTGGTAGCCAGCAACATAGGCGACGCCGCATTCGAGCAGCGCCTTGGTGACGGCGAGGATGCCTTCGCCACGGAACTCCTGACCGGCTCCGATCTTCAATTGCTCGACTTCCTTCGCGAAAGATCGCTCAGCCATGATCGTTCACCTCAAATGTCGTGCCGGCGGACGTTCTTCAGCACCTGGGTCAGAAGCCGGATCAGCGTCTCGTATTCGGAATCGGATATGCCATCGAACATGCGCTCGTAGCTGGCATGCATCGTAGGCCAAAAGCGCCGGAAGACCTCGCGGCCTTTTTCCGTCACATGCACCTCGCGGACGCGCATGTCGCCCGACCGGTTCTGGCGGCGAACCAGACCGTCGCGCTGCATCCCGTCGAGCGCACGGCTCATCGTCGACTGCTCCGTCACGGTGTAGATGGCGAGCTCGTTCACGGTGGCGCCCGACATGATGGAAAGCACCGCGAGAGTCCGCATCTGGATCGTGTTGAGATCGTGCTCCTTGAGCTCCGCAGCGAGGTCGGCGTTCCAGCGCGCGGTGATACGGTTCAGGAGATAGGGCGCGAAATGGTCGAGCCCGATCTCGCCGAGAGTCGGGACGCGGTTGCGCTCGGTCGCCTCCGCCGCGACGGCCTTGGGGAAGCGCTCGACCTTGTTCATCGAAGGTGCTCCGCCAGCGCGAATCCGGAGCCGCCGGAAAGTCCTGCCCCCGGATGGGTCGAGGCGCCGATCTGGTAGAGCCCGGGGATCGACGTCCGGTGGTTCACGGAATTCGCGAACGGGCGCCAGATGAAGGACTGGTCGATCGTCGACGCGCCGCCATAAGGATCGCCGCCGACGAGGTTGATATTCATCGCCTCAAGGTCGGCGGGGGAATAGGCGCGCCGCGCCACGATGTTCTCGCGGAAGCCCTCGATGTGCGGCGCAAGCAGCGCCTCAACGCGGTCTGCATAGGCTTCCCGGACCGCCTCGGTCCATGCGCCGTCGCCGACCGCGATCTTTCCCGCTGCGTCGCCTTTGATCGCCCGCGGCGCCTCGGGAAGCTGTATCCAGAAAATCCCGGCGCCCTCAGGGCAGCGGGTCGGATCAAGCGCATGCGGCTGGCCGACGCAGATCGTCGGAATTTCGGGGAGCATGCCGCGCTCGCATTCGTTGACCGCCTTCGACACGCCGTCGAGGCCGGGCGTGATGTGGAGGAGCGCGACGCTGCCGAGTTCCGGCGTCTTCCAGCGCGGCGGCGTCTTCAGCGCGTAATGGATCTGCATGTCGCCCTTGCCGTGGCGATAGCTTCGCGCACGATCGAGGGTGCCCTTGTCTTCCGTCGCCTTCGGCAAGAGCCGCTCATAAAGCTGCGTCGGCGTCACCGAACAGACCACGCCGCGCGCGGCCGTCAGCGTTTCACCGTTCGCGACCTGTACGCCGCCCGCCTGCCCGTCGGAGACGACAATCTCCACCACGTCGGCGCCCGTCCGCACCTCGCCGCCCTGCGCCTTGATCAGCGCCTCGAAGGCCGCGACCGCGTTTGCCGCGCCACCCTTTACGATCGGCGCGCCGGCGGCTTCGAGTGCGAAAGCGATGACCCGCGCGATCTCGCCGGAAAACGCGTTCTCGGGCCCAAGTCCGGCATGTAGAGCCCATGGCGCGAAGAGCGCGCGGACGAGATCGGCTTCGTAGCGAGTCTCAAGCCACGTGCGGCCGGAGCGCAGCCCTTCGCCAAGCCGCGCCGCGAGGCCGCGCGGACCGCGCTTCCAGGCTTCGCGGAGAAGAAGCTTCACGGTCGCGCGCGTCCATAGCGCTCCGCCGAGCAGCCCGAAGATGAGGGCCGAGTCGCGCTCCACGGTTTCTACGTCGGCGCGGTAGCGGTCTCCATCGCCCTCCGCGAGCGCATTGAAACGCGCCACGTTCGCAGCGCGGTCCATCGAAAGGACGAGGCTTCGCCCGTCGGGGAGGAGCACGCCGGTCGGCTGCGCGATATGCGCGAATTCGAGACCGTGCTGTGCAAGGTCGGGGCCTAGTCTGGCGAAGGCCGGAGAGGTGATGAAAAGCACGAATGTCGTCGCCATCACGTCGTGCAGATAGCCGGGCGCCGTGGCGGCTTCGGTGCGCATGCAGCCGCCCGCGACGCTCTCGCGTTCCAGCACGAGAACGCGCCGGCCCTTCCTTCCGAGCAGCGCGGCGCAGGTGAGCCCGTTGATCCCGCTGCCGACGATGATGTAGTCGGCCGTGGCCATGGGCCTCCTAGTGTTTCGGCACTAGCGCCAGCGCGCGGATCGGGCTTCCAGTGCCGTTGACGAATTTCAGCGGCGCCGCGATCAGGACCGCGCCTTTCGCCGGCAGCTTGTCGAGGTTGGCGAGGCTGGCGAGGCCGAAGCGGTTGTTCTTGTGGAGGAGGTTGTGCGCCGGGTAGGGCGGGTCGAAGGTCCCGGCTTTGCCGGCGTCGGTGCCGACGGTCTCCGTGCCCCAGCCGACGATCCCCTTGCCGATGATGTATTCCATGCAGTCGACGGTCGGGCCGGGCGAGTGGGGCATGTTGTCCCTGACGTTCAAGAACTCCGCCTCGCTGCGGTTGCGCGGGAACCAGCCGGTGCGCATCACGACCCACTCGCCTTTGTTGATCGCGCCGTGGGCCTTTTCCCAGGCCTTCACCCCGTCGGCGGTGAGGAGGAAGTCCTCGTCGGCGGCGGTCTCCTTGCTGCAGTCGATGACGTTGACCGGAGCCACGAGCTTCTGGACCGGAAGGCGATCGGTCGTGCCGTCCTTGTAGTCCTTGCCGGTGATCCAATGGACAGGCGCATCGAAATGCGTACCGGAATGCTCGCCCAACTCCAGCCAGTTCCAAGCCCAGTAGGGCCCGTCAGCGTCGTAGTTCGATATCGCATGGACCTTGACCGCCGGCGTGTTCTTGAAAGGCGGCGGCAGCTTGATGAGCGGCGTATCGGGGCCGAGCGGCACGGCGAGGTCGACCACCTCGACATCCCCGGAAAGAAGCATCGTCGCGAGTTGTTTCAGCGTGTCCGTCGCCGGCATCGTCATTCTCCTCCCGCTGGCGGGACTGCCCGCGCAAGCCCGGCGGAGACTAGTCCCGGAATCATGCATTCGCAAATATCGACCTTTGAAATAGACTCGCTGTGGCAGTGTCCGAAGGCCCGGCTACGCCACAGGGGGGTGCATGGAGTTCGATGCCGTCATCGTCGGCGCCGGCCACAACGGGCTCGCCGCGGCGATCCACCTCGCGAGCCGCGGCTGGTCTGTCGGCGTCTTCGAAAGGAGCGACCTCGCGGGCGGAGCCATCCGGACTGCGGAGGTGACGCTGCCGGGTTTCCGCCACGATCTTTACGCGATGAATCTGAGCCTCTTCGCCGGCTCGCCCTTTCTCGCCGAGCACGGCGCGGGGCTCCGCGCGCACGGGCTCGCCTTCGCGCCGGCGGAGCATTGCTTTGCCTCGCCGATGCGCGACGGGCGCTGGTTCGGCGTCTCCAAAGACCTCGCCACAACACTCGCCCGCATCGAGGCATTTTCGCATGCGGATGCAACGACCTGGCGGGCGATGCTGGAGAAATTCGGTGCCGATGCGCCGCATATCTTTGCTCTCCTCGGCTCTCCCATGACTCCGTGGGCATTGGCCCCAACGGTCTTCAAGATGTGGCGTGCCAAGGGTGTCGCGTGGCTCATGGAGACCACGCGGCTGATCCTCTCCTCGCCGCGCGAGTTTCTCGAACGGAATTTCGTCTCGCCCGAAGTCCGCGCCGCGATGGCCGCCTGGGGCATGCATCTCGACTTCCCGCCCGATATCGCCGGCGGCGCGCTCTTCCCCTACCTGGAAAGCATGGCGAACCAGAGTTTTGGCATGGTGATCGGGGCGGGCGGCGCCGACACGATGATCAATGCGATGATCGCGCGGCTCGCTGCGCTTGGTGGCTCGGTCCAGCTCAACGCCGACGTGACCGAGATCGTGCGCAAGGACGGCCGTGCCGTCGGCGTCCGGCTTGCCGATGGAGAGCATGTCACGGCGAAGCGCGCGGTTGTCGCCGGCGTGACGCCGACTGCGCTCGTCGAGCGCCTCCTTGACGGCGGCAGCGGAGACGCGGGCTTTGACGCGGCCGCGAAAAAATTCCGCTATGGCCCTGGCACGATGATGCTGCACCTCGCCATGTCGGGTCTGCCGGACTGGACGGCGGGCAAAGAACTCAAGCGCTTCGCCTACGTGCATCTCGCCCCAGACCTCGACATGATGTCGCGCGCCTATGCGGAAGCGATGGCCGGGCTGCTTCCGGCCGAACCGGTTCTGGTGGTGGGGCAGCCGACGGCGATCGATCCGACGCGCGCGCCTGAGGGAAAGCACATCCTCTGGGTCCAGGTGCGCGTGCTACCCGCAGAGATACGGGGCGACGCCGCCGGCACCATCGCCGCGCGCGATTGGGATAGCGCGAAAGACGCCTACGCCGATCGTGTCGTCGAAATCATCGAACGCTACGCGCCGGGAACGAAGACCAAAATCCTCGCCCGCCATGTCGAATCCCCCGCCGACCTCGAAAGGCGTAATCCGAACCTCGTCGGCGGCGACAGTCTCGCCGGCAGCCACCACCTCTCGCAGAACTTTCTCTTCCGCCCCGTTCCGGGCTGGGCGCGCTGGGGGACGCCCGTCCGCGACCTTTACATCATCGGCGCTTCTACCTGGCCGGGAGCAGGCACCGGTGCTGGCTCAGGTTATATGCTGGCGAAGGCATTTGCGCGTTGAAGGCGATCCAAAGCACTATTCTCTTGCGCGCTCACTGTTATCCGCTGTCGCGCAAATCAGGTATTCGCTTGCAAGCGTCGAACTCGGTATTGAATTCCCTGGTCCCCCCATTGTCGAACTTTCCCGCAAAATACCTCGATAGGCCATCTGCAAGCTTTCTTCTTAGCTGCGGACTTGTTGGATATCTGATGGAGTCGACGGCGTGAAGTCGCAATGTACAAAGCCGGTAGAATAGATATTCCATTGACTGCATGTAACTAAGCCATGCGTTCCTTTTTATATAATACAGATGTTGGTCCGTCGCAGCAACAGAATCTGGGGTGAATACATCAGGTATATCACTTAGCTCGTTGAGCTCGATACGGTTGAATTAGAGTGGCCTGGTTGTTAGCATCGATTTGATCGCTTAGAAGGTAGAATCTAAATTCCGGATTTTCAAACAGGACGTCCTTGAAAGGGCTTATAGCAGCCACGTCTGATACTTTATTGACGGTAATTAGGTTGACCTTCCTTAGGTATAAATATGAAAGTAGATCAATATCGGAACTTCTACCTGTTCGAAGCTGTGTTTTGAGAGGTTCGGATAGGTTGCCGTATTCTGCAATTGAGAACTCAACATTAATGGATTCAAAGAACTGATCATATTGAGATGCGCTCAGGGCATTCTCTGTAACGTTGTGATATTGTTGCGAGAGAAGGCCAAACGTAATACCTAAGAAAGTCGACGCGAATGTCGCGATAACTCCAGCTGCCTTTTCTCCCAGCTTTGACCGATCTATGAACCGCCATACTACGACAGAAGCGACGAGAAGCAGGATGGCGAACACGAAGGCGTAGTTGAAGAAGAAGGCGACCATCTGCGCAATCTACTCGTTCCGCGGGTATGAACCGTGCCTCACTCTCTAATACAACGCAATGCGCATTCTCAGGTGGGGCTATGTGGGGTTCATGCCCTTCCGCTTGACCCGCGATCCTGCAAATCTCTAAGCTTGAAATATCATCGCTCCGCCACTTCTGGGACGGCCGGTGACCGGGTGCATGTCGGCGCAAGCCGCGTAATGAGGGAGAGGGGAATGCTGCTCACGAGACGGGATCTGATGAAGCATGGCGCCGCGGGCGCCGCACTCCTCACCGCTGGCGGCGTACCGTTCCGCGCCTTCGCCGAGGGCGACGAGCTCACGATCGCCTACAACGTCAACCTTCCCTCGTTCGATCCGACGGTCGGGCCTTCGGCGGTCAACCCGACCATCCAGGGCATCTATCAGTCGATCTTCGACCAGTACATCGCGCAGGCCCCGGACCTGAAACTCGTCCCCGGTCTCCTGACCGAATGGGGCTGGAACGACGACCGCACCAAGGTCGTGATGAAGGTGCGCGGGGGCGCCACTTGGCACGACGGCTCACCCGTGACGCCGGAGGACATTGCCTGGTCGCTCGAACGTGCCGGCGACGAGAAGACCGGCAACCCCATCCAGTTCGTCTGGGGCAAGATCGGCAACTTCTCCATCGACGGCAACACGGTGACAGCCGACGTCAAGTCGTTCGAGCCGACGATCTTCAAATGGATGGGCTTCCTCACCGGCTATGTGCTGCCGAAGGCCTATTACGAGAAGGTCGGGCCGGAGGGCTTCGAGAAGGCGCCGATAGGATCGGGGCCTTACAAGGTCGTGCAGTTCGAGCAGAACGCCTTCCTCAAGCTCGCCGCGCACGAGGCCTACTGGGGCGGGCCGGCGGCCTACAAGAACGTCATCATCAAGTTCGTGCCCGACGCGACGAGCCGCGTCGCCGAAATCGATTCCGGCAAGAGCCAGGTGGTGTTCGACATCCCCTATGACGAGTTCGACCGGTTGAAGGCGAAGCCGGGCCTGAAGGGCGTGACGACACCTGTCTCCGACATCGGCATGATCTTCATCAACGACGTCCCGCCGATGACCGACAAGAACGTCCGGCTGGCAGCGATCTACGCCATCGACAAGCAGCTCCTCATCGACAAGCTGCTCAACGGCTACGGGATCAAGATCGATACGCTGGAGGCGCCGCAATACGAGGCCTACGATCCGACGATCAAGGTTCCCTACGATCCGGCGAAGTCGGTCGAGCTTCTGAAGGCGAGCGGCTACTCCGTCGACAACCCGGTCAAATTCAAGATCCAGACGACGCGCGGCTTCAAGCCGAAGGACTACGAGATGATCCAGGCGATCGTCGGCATGTGGCGGAAGGTCGGGATCGAGGCGGAGATCGAGGTCTACGAGATCGCCAAGCACTACGAGCTCAGGGCCGCCGACCAGCTCGCGCCGGCTGCTTTCTACAATTGGGGCAACTCGATCGGCGATCCGTCGACATCGACCGGTTTCGCGATGTTCGGCCCATCGCCGCACTCGGTGTGGGACGGCCAGGACATGATCGACATGATCGGCCCGCTCTGGGGCGAGCCGGACGAGGCGAAGCGCATCGCCGGCTACAAGGCGGTGGACCGCCACATCGCGGAGGAGGGCGAGGTGATCCCGCTGCTCCAATACGTGCAGCCGATCGTCTATTCCGACAAGGTCGCGATCACGCCGCACGTCTCCGGCGCCGTGCTTCCCTACCTGATGAAGCCGGCCGGCTGACGGAGACTGCTGGTCTCGGATTTGCGTCCGCCTTTCGGCCGCGCCGAGACACACCTCATGTCGTCATTGCCGGGCTTGACCCGGCAATCCATTCCGTGACGGTTTCCGGCGGCCGAAGCGCAGCGGGATGGATGCCCGGATCAAGTCCGGGCATGACGACAGTGGGGGTGGTGATGCCGAGGCAAGCCGATCAGCGAACGGCGCGGGCAGCGGCTCGATCGAGATGACCGCGCTGCGGGCTCTCCTCACCCGAAGCCTGACCACGCTGATCACGCTTTTCGGCGTGGCGGTGATCGTCTTCATCGTGATCCGCGTCGCTCCCGGCAATCCGATCGCCATGATGCTGCCGCCCGGCGCATCGCAGGCGGACATCGATCGCCTGCGCGCCCTCTACGGCCTCGACCGCTCCATCTTCGAGCAATTCGTCATCTGGCTCGGCAACGTGCTGCACGGGGACTTCGGGACCTCGATATCACTGCGCCAGAACGTGCTCTCGATCGTCCTGAGCCGGCTTCCGGCGACGCTTGAGCTGTGCGCCCTGGCGCTGCTCATCGCCAACGTTCTCGGCGTCACGCTGGCGTTCGTCGCGACGCGCTGGCGCGAAACGCCGCTCGAAACCGGCGTCGACGTGGTGAGCGGGGTCGCGCTCTCGGTACCGGACTTCCTCTGGAGCCTGGCGCTAATCCTCGCATTCGGCGTCGCGGTGCCGATCTTCGAAATCTCCGGTCGGGTGACGCCGACACTCGATCTCCCCTTCGTCAGCCAGTTCTATCTCGTCGAAAGCGTCCTTCGGCTCCGCTTCGACATCACGGTCGACCTTCTGGCGCACATGATCATGCCGGCGCTGGCGCTGGCGCTGCCGCTCGCGGCCGTCATTGCCCAGCTCCTGAAATCGGCGCTGAAGGAGACCATGGGTCTCGACTACGTGATGCTGGCGCGCACCAAGGGATTTTCCGAGAGCCGCGTCATCCTCCACGACGCCATGCGAAACGCGCTGCTGCCGACGCTGACGCTCACCGGCGTGCAACTCACCTTTCTTATCGGCGGAACGGTGATCGTGGAGCGGATCTTCTCCTATGAGGGGCTCGGCAACCTCGCGATCGACGCAGTCATCAACCGCGACCTTCCCTTGATCCAGGGGATCGTGCTCCTCTTCGCGGTCCTCTTCGTCGCGATCAATCTCTCGGTCGATCTCCTCTACGCGCTTCTCAATCCGCGGCTTCGCCATGGCTGAGGCGGTATTCGTGCGCCGGCGTGCACGCTCGTGGCGACTGATCCTCGCCGGCTCCTGGCTCGCGCTCGTCGTCGCATGCGCGCTCTTCGCTCCGCTCATCGCGCCGCACGATCCGCTGGCGCAGGACTTGTTGAGCGGCCGTCTTCCCCCGGCCTGGCTCGCGGGTTCGGACCCCACCTATCTCCTCGGCACGGACGACCTCGGCCGCGACGTGCTATCGCGCATCATCTACGGCAGCCGGATCGCGCTGACCGTCGCCTTCGTCGCCGCGCCGGCCGCCTGCATCATCGGCTCGGTCTTCGGACTTCTTGCCGGCTACTTTCGCGGGATCGTCGACCAGATCGTGTCGCGGATCGTCGATATCTGGATGGCTTTCCCCCCAGTGCTCTTCTCCATCCTGCTCGTGGCAGTGCTCGGCCCCGGACTGCGCTCGGTCATCATCGCCATCGTCGCGATCGACTGGATCCGCTTCTGCCGTGTCGTGCGCGCCGAGACTCTCGGCCAGAGCCGCATGGATTATCTCGACAGTGCCCGCATCGCCGGCTTTTCCGAGGCGACGATCCTTCTCAAGGAAGTGACGCCCAACGTGCTGCCGACGATCATCGCGCTCCTCTCACTTGAGATGGGGATCGCGGTGATCGTGGAGGCGATCCTCTCCTTCGTGAACCTTTCGATCTCGACCGATGCCCCGACCTGGGGCGGCATGATAGCCGACGGCCGGACCATCATTCATTTTGCCTGGTGGGTGCTGGTGTTTCCGTTGATCGTGCTCTTCCTGACGGTGCTCGCATTCGGGCAATTCGGCGAAGGCCTGAAAGACCGCTTCGATCCGGTGCTGCAATGAGCGGCAGCACTTATCTTGCAATCAGCGACCTTTCGATCGTGCTCAAGCACGACCGTGCGAAACGCCTTTTGCGTGGCGTCAGCCTCTCCGTCCAACCGGGCGAGGTGAGGGGACTCGTCGGGGAGAGCGGCGCCGGCAAGACGATGGTCGGCAAGACGGTCTTCGATATTCTGCCGCGCGCGGTCGCCGTTACCGGCGGGACGGTCAGCCTCGTCGGGCAGAACCTTCTCGCCATGGGGGAGCGGCAGCGTCGCCGGCTCATTGCGCAAACCTCCGCCTTCATCCCGCAGGACCCGCTGACCGCGTTCAATCCGGTCCGCCGCGTCGAGAGTCAGATCACCGATCGCCTGACCGCGATTCTCGGTCTTTCAGCGAACGAAGCCCGCAAGCGCGCCAGCGACCTGCTGGCGGAAGTGCATATCAACGACCCGGATCGCGTGCTCGCCAGCTATCCGCATCAGCTGTCGGGCGGCATGCGGCAGCGGGTGCTGATCGCGTCTGCCTTCGCGGCCGAGCCGAAGCTCATCGTGGCGGACGAGCCGACGACTGCGCTCGACGTCACGGTGCAGAAGCAGATCCTCCGCCTCATCGCGGAGATGCAGGCGCGACACGGCACGGCGCTCCTCTTCGTCACGCACGATCTCGGCGTGGTCGCGAAGGTCTGCCAGAAGGTGAGCGTGCTCTTCGGCGGC
The DNA here is from genome assembly GCA_963739005.1 of uncultured Alphaproteobacteria bacterium. Lineage (GTDB taxonomy): Bacteria > Pseudomonadota > Alphaproteobacteria > Rhizobiales > Afifellaceae > DASWJZ01. The sequence continues at coordinate 175,885 of CAVTYQ010000009.1, forward strand.
CGCGTGGTGGAGGACACCGACGTGGCGAGCCTCTTTTCCGCGCCGCGGCATCCCTATAGCGCCGCGCTCATCGCCGCGACGCCGCGCTATGACCGCCCGGAAGAGTTGCTGCTGCCGGTTCCCTCCGAGGTCATCGAGGCGACCTGGCGGGAGATCGCCGCGGCGGATGCCGAATGGTCGAGGGGGGCAAGCGGGTGAGCGAGCCGCTCTTCTCCGTCCACGGCCTTCGCGTCGCGCTTCCCGACCCGAAACGGAGGACTCTCTTCGGCCGCCGGCCGATGGTGGAGATTCTCCACGGACTCGACCTCGAAATCGAAGCGGGGACGGTCGTCGGCATCGTCGGCGAGTCCGGCTCGGGAAAGACGACGCTCGGCCGCACGCTCGTCCGACTGATCGCGCCGGCCGCCGGCACGATCCGCTTCGCCGGCCAGGACATCACGCACCATCGCGAGGACGGGCTGCGGCCGCTCCGCCGCGACCTGCAGGTGATCTTCCAGGACCCGCTTTCGTCACTGAATCCGCGCATGACGATCGAGACGATCATCGCGCGTCCTCTGCTTTTCCACGGCCTTGCGAGCGGGACGCGGGAGGCGCGAAGCCTTGCCGCCTCCGCGTTGACGACGGTCGGCCTCCCGGTGAGCTTCGCCGGGCGGTATCCGCATGAGCTTTCGGGTGGACAGCGCCAGCGGGTTGGGATCGCACGTGCGATTGCGCTGAAGCCGCGCTTCGTCCTCGCCGACGAGATCGTCTCGGGCCTCGATGTCTCCTCCAAGGCGCAGATTCTCACTCTGCTTGAGCGACTGCGGACGGAGCTTCGGCTGACGGTCGCTTTCATCAGCCACGATCTTTCGGTCGTGCGCCGGCTCTGCGATCGGGTGATCGTCATGCGCGGCGGAGAGATCCTCGAGAACCGCCCCACCGCCGAACTCTTCGCGGCGCCCGCGCATCCCTACACCGCGGAGCTGAAGGCGGCGATCCCGCTGCCGGAGGTCGATCCCGGCTGGCTTGCGGCCGGCTGAGGGAGGCGACATTGAAATGCCATCGCTTGTCGCCTTCGCGCGGATTGTTTAGACATAAAATAGTGCCGGACGCCGCACGCGTTCCGACCTTGGGTAGAGCGATCCATCAGTGAGCAAGTCCGCCGCCGCGCCCCACCGATCTGGCTTCGGCGATCACGTCGACGCCGAGTCGAAAGTGTCCGAGCGGCCGCAGGACCACGTGATGGAACTCCGGCTCTGGCTCCGTCTGCTTGCGACCGCCAATCTGATCGAGGTTGAGATAAGGCAGCGGCTGCGCGAACGCTTCGCCACCACGCTGCCGCGCTTCGATCTCCTGGCGCAGCTCGAACGGGTCGAAGATGGTCTCCTCCTTGGCGAGCTGTCGCGTCGCATGATGGTCTCGAACGGCAACGTCACCGGCCTCGTGGAGCGCCTCGTTCAATCGGGCCTGATCGAGCGGAACGTGCTTGAAGCAGACCGGCGCGCCGTCCGCGTGCGCCTGACCGACAAGGGCCGCCGCGTCTTCGCGGAGATGGCTGCGGCACATGCGGACTGGATCGGGGAGCTTTTCGCGGGCCTCGGCGAAGCCGAGCAGCAGGCGCTCTGGTCGCGGCTCGGCAACCTGAAAGGCTCGGTGCTCAAAGCGACGAAGCGGCGAGGTGGATAGCGCTTATTTCTTTCCGCGCGCCGTCTTGAAGGCCCCTGCCGCGGCTGCGAACGCATCACCGACAGCCGAGACGTCGTTGGCGACGACCGCCATCCAATAGCCCTCCGCCATCCGCGCCGCCGCGGCTTCAGGTGACATCGTGAAGGTGCCGCAGGGCGCGCCGGCCTTGCGGCAAGCGCGAAGGATAGCCGCGCAGGCTTTGGAGTGCTCGGGGCTCCCCGGTTGCGTGTCGAGGGAAAGGGCGAGATCGCCGGTTCCGATGAAGACGAAGTCCGCGTTCTTCGCCGCCGCAATCGCTGCGGCGTTGGCAAGTCCCGTCTTCGTCTCGATCATCAGCCCGACAACAATGTTGGCGTGTGCCGAGGCCATGTAGCCCGGCTGGCGGAGTGGCCTGATCCCGCCGCCGGAGCGACGGCCTTTCGGCGGGAAATGGGCCGCCGCCGCGGCATGCGCGGCCTGCTTTCCGGTCTCCACCAGCGGGACGATGACCCCTTCGGCGCCGGCGTCGAGCGCGCGCCCGATCGCCGCAGCGCTGTCGTCCTCGACGCGGACGAGGCAGGGAATATGCGGCGGCACTACCGAGATAGCGGCTTCGAGCGTCGTCCGGTCGAAGAGGCCGTGCTGCATGTCGATGACAACGGCCTCGGCGCCGACGGCGACCGCCGCCTCGATCATCGAAACGCTGCCGAGCGCGAACCAGAACACGCCGAGCGGCTCGCCCTTGGAAAGGCGCTTCTTGAGCGTCGAAGCGGCGGGATCGAACATGGAAACCAGCTCCAGTCGCTATCTGAGCCCCGCCTCGCGCAAGAGGGGGAAGACCCGCGCGATGAAGAACGGCAGCTCGTCGGTGTAGTTCAGGAAGGAGAGCGCCGCGCCGGACCAGCCCTCTGCCGCGATCTCGGCGATCGTCCCGGCGATCTTCTCCGGCGTTCCGATTAGCGGGTACGTGCCGGCGCCGCCGGCGAAGCGTTGGCGATATTCGCGATAGGCGCGCTCGTCGTGCGAAGCGGAGAACTGCTTCTTGCCCGCCATGTGATTGTCGACGGCTCCTTGATCGGCTTCGCGCAGCGCGTAGCGGTCGTAGGCATCCTCCGCCTCTGCCTGCGTCTCGCGGCAGACCACGTGGGCGACCGTATAGGCCCCGACGTCGCGGCCCGCAGCCTCCGCTCGTGAAGAAATGTCGGCGAGGTGGCGACGACCGTCCTCGATGTCGGTGAAGGTGGAGAACAGGAAATCGCAATGGCGCGAAGCGAAATCGCGGCCGGGGCCGCCAAAGGCGGCGTTCATGGTGACGGGACGCGGCGGCTGGATGCTTGCCGGCTTCGAAACGACGCCCTTGAGCTTGTAATAATCGCCGTCGAAGTCGAAGGGTTCGTCGGAGCCGTAGGCGCGCACGACAATATCGATCCACTCGGCTGCGCGCTCATAAGCGCGCTCGTCCGGCGTCGTGCCGAACATGGCGAATTCCTTCGGGTTCCAGCCGCAGACGATGTTGAGCCCGGCACGCCCGCCGGAAATGTGATCGACCGTCGCCAGCGCCTTCGCCGCATAGATCGGGTGGACGAGCGGCACATGCACGGTGGCGAAGATCGCCATCCGCCTGGTGAGCGCGGCGAGGCCCGCGGCCCAGGTGAAGGTCTCGAACGACCATTCGCGCGCGTGCGTTTGGCCGCCGAAGCCGGCCCAGCGGGCGATCGGCAGGAAGAAGTCGAACCCGCCCGCATCGGCGATCGTGGCCGCCGCGACATTATCCGGCCAAGTCGCCTTCCAGCGCTCGGGGACGGTGGTCAGCGCAAGACCGCCGTCGGCGTTGGTAGAGAACACGCCGAGCTTGAAGCCCTCCGAGCTCCTTAGGGGGTTCGTCGACGGCTCCGGTTCTTCAGCTGAAGCCAAGATGCTTCCTCTCTTCGGACGGCGATTGGCGTTCGGAGGGAAGCGCGAATGCCGAAATTCTTCAAGCTTGAAGAATTCGGGCTTTCGTGGAATCTCGCACCGATGCGCCCCATCGATCTCACCGCGCCCCCGACCGCTTTCCGGCACATTCGCCCGCAGATCATGGATCTGCAGACCGAGAACATCGCCGAGCTGGCGGTTCGCGCCAAATCCATCCCGGACGTCATTACGCTTTGGTACGGCGAAGGCGATCTCGTCACGCCGGAATTCATCCGCGAAGCGGCGAAGGCATCGCTCGACGCCGGGCACACTTTCTATGTCCCCGACATGCGCGGCCTGCCGGCGCTGACCGAAGCGCTCTCCGGGTATCTCAGCAAGCTGCATGGACGAGACATTCCGGTGCTGCGCTCGACGATCACTCCGAGCGGCATGCAGGCCGTCTTCCTGGCGCTCGATCTCGTCGTCGATGCCGGCACGAACGTCGTCTATGTCGAGCCGCAATGGCCGAATATTCGGCAAGCAATCCAAATCGCCGGCGGCGAGCCGCGGGTCGTCGCGCTCGATTTCGATAACGGCGACTGGCGGCTCGACCTCGAAAAGCTCTTCGCCGCCTGCGACGCGCGCACGCGGGCGATCATGTTTTCGACGCCCTCCAATCCGCTCGGCTGGACGGCGAGCCGCGACGAGTTACAGGCGCTCATCGATTTCAGCCGCCGCACCGGCATCTGGATCATCAGCGATGAGCTCTACAACCGGCTCGCCTTCGACGCCGAGGCGGCGCCATCGGTGCTGCAGCTCGCCGAGTCGGAGGATCTGGTGCTCAGCGTCAACGGCTTCTCCAAGGCCTGGGCGATGACCGGCTGGCGGATCGGCTGGCTGACGCATCCGCCTTCCGTTGCGAAGTCGCTCGGCGCCATGACGCAATACGTGAACAGCGGCACTGCGGCCTTCATTCAGGCGGGCGCTCGCGCGGCAATCGTCGATGGCGAGCCGTTCGTGAAAGAGGTGCGGGAGCGTTGCCGGGCCGGCGTCGACGCCGCCTATGCGGCGCTTTCAGGCCACAACAACATCGTGCTGCCGACAAAGCCCAAAGCCGGCATGTACGTGATGTTGGCGCTCGCCGGCGGGGCGGATTCGACGCAGGCCTGCACCCGCATTCTCGAAGAGGCGCATGTCGGGCTCGCCCCCGGCTGGCTGTTCGGCCAGGCATCGAAGAGCTTCATGCGCATGTGCATCTGCCGCGAGACGGCGGATATCGCGGAAGCCTGCCGCCGCATCGCGACTGCGCTCTGCGGCTGATCTCAGGCCTTACCGACCGACGATCTTCTCAAGCTCCGCGCCGAAACGGGCGACTTCATCCAGCGTGTTGTAGTGGACGAGCGAGACCCGGATGCACCCGGTCTCCATTGCCAGGTTCAGCCGCTTCATCAGCCGTGGCGCGTACATGTGGCCGTCGCGAATGCCGATGCCGACGGCGTCCATCGCGTCCGCGATCGCCTGCGGCGTGTGGCCCGGAATGTTGAAGCAGATGGTAGGGACGCGCCCGTCGAGCCGGTCCTCATCGCTGATACCGTAGATCACGGCGCCGTTCGCCTTCAGGACCTTGATCATTGCTCCCGCGAGGACCTGCTCGTAGCCACGGATCGCATGCATCGCCGCCGTGAGGTCCTGCCGGCGCGAATTGCTCGTGCCGGGCGCGACCATCTGCCCGAGGCTTTCGAGATAGCGAACCGCGGCGCTCATGCCGGCGACGTTCTCGTAGACGAAGGTGCCGGCTTCGATCTTGTAAGGCGGCTCGTCGGGGATGAAGTCCTCGCGGAAGGTCGGCAGCCGCTTCAGCGCGTCATATTTCCCCCAGAGAAAGCCCATGTGCGGCGCGAACGTCTTGTAGCCGGAGCAGACGAGGTAGTCGCAACCCCAGGCCTGCACGTCGATCAGGCCATGCGGTCCGTAATGCACGCAGTCGATGAAGACTTCGGCGCCCGCGGCGTGCGCAAGCTTCGCGGCTGCCGCCACGTCGACGATCGAGCCGATCGAATGCGCGGTCTTCGTGAAGGCGACGATCCGGGTCCGGTCCGAGAGCAGGGGGTTCAGATCCTCGGCGTGGAGCGTCCCGTCGTCGCGCATCCGCCACCATAGGAACTTCGCGCCGACCTTCTCCAGCTGAAGCCACGTCGCGATGTTGGCGTCGTGGTCCATGTCGGTCACGACGATCTCGTTCCGCTCGCCGAGCGTCTGGCCGATTGCAAGGCTCACCATGCGGATGAACGAGGTCGCGTTCAGGCCGAAGCAGACTTCCACCGGGTCGGCGGCGTTGATCAGGACCGCAACGCTCTCGCGTGCGTCCGCGATCGCCTGATCGACCAAGCGGCTCTTTCCGTAGCGCCCGCCGCGCTGGACGTTGTGGTCGAGGAGATGGTGGGTGACCGCATCGAGCACGCTTTGCGGGATCTGCGCTCCGGCGGCGTTATCGAAGAAGATGAAGGACCCGGCGCGATCGGGTTGCAGCGCCGGGAACTGGGCGCGCGCTTCGCCGATCGGAAATGCCGGCGTCTCGATCGCTTTCGCCTTGGCCGGCGTCACGGTCTGTGGGCTCATCGGTGTGGGTCCTGATCGGTTTTCAGGTCGCGACTGTCGGCGGTTGTTGCGCCCCGGGGGGAGAAATTTCAAGCTTGAAATGAAGTGCCGTTCGGTGGGAAGCTGACCCAAAGCTTGCTGCCATCCGCCGGAAAACAGGGAGAAGGGGAATGAAAGCGAAATTCGTTGCACTGGCCTTTGTCGCCGCGTCGGCAATCGTCGGGCTGGCGCCCACTGCGCCCGTCTATGCCGAGACGCTCGAAGTCGGCGCCTACCCCGCCAATCCGCCTTGGGAGAACAAGAAGGAGGACGGCTCGTTCGAGGGCTTCGAGGTCGACCTCGTGAATGAGATCGGCAAGCGCATCGGCGCCGACATGCACATCCAGGATCTCGGCTTCCAGGCGCTCTTCGCGGCGACGAGCTCCGGCCGCATCGACATGGCGATCTCGTCGATCACCATCACCAACGAGCGGCTGCAGAGCCAGTCCTTCACCCAGGGCTACTACGACAGCGACATGGCGCTCGCCACCGCGATGGATTCCGGCGTGAGCAGTCTCGCCGACATGAAGGGCAAACCGGTCGGTGTTCTCTCCACTTCGACCGGCGAGACGTGGGCCAAGGACAACATGGAGAAGTACGGGTTCACCGAAGTGAAGGGCTACAACGCCCAGCAGGACCTCCTGCTCGACACGCAGGCCGGGCGCGTCGGCGGCGCGGTCAGCGACATCGCCGGCCTCCAGTTCGCCTTCATGCAGATGCCGAAAATGCACGTCGTCGAGCGCATCAAGACGAACGACAAGTACGGCATCATGATGAAGAAGGATTCGCCTAACCTGCAGCGTGTCAACGACGCCATCACCGCCATGAAGCAGGACGGCACGCTCGCCGCGATCCACAAGAAATGGCTCGGCGCCGACGCTGATCCGAATACGTCCACCGTCATGGTGCTCGACCTTCCGATGGCGCAATAAGCCGCCGATCCGGGTTTCGAAAGGGAGCAACGGCCGCCGCCGTTGCTCCCTTTTCCATGATGATGGCATTGTTCTTTCCCGGGGCATGATCTTTCCCGAAAACCGGGAGCTACTTTTCGGGATCATGCTTCGGCGGGCGGGGAGGGCGCCGCCCGCTTTGCCGGGGGCCCATTTTTTCGGGGGAAGTCGTGCAGGATCTGATCGACACTTTCCTGAACGGCCACGTGATGGTGCGGGCCTTGCCCATGCTCGGGCGCGGCCTCGTCAACACCGTCGAATTGGCGATCGTTGCGATCCTGATCGGGACGGTTGCTGGCGTCCTGATCTGCATCGGCCGGCTCTACGGGCCCAAGCCCGTGCGCTTCCTCGCCACCGGCTTCATCGACATCTTCCGCGCCTTGCCGGTCCTGGTCGTCCTTATCGTCATCTACTACGCGCTTCCCTTCGTCGGGATCAGGCTCGACTCCTTCACCTCCGCCACGCTCGCGCTATCGATCGTGCTCGCGGCGTTCACGGCGGAAGTCTTTCGCGCCGGGATCATCAGCATCCCGCTCGGCCAGTTCGAGGCGGCACGAACGCTCGGTCTGCCGTTCTGGGTGACGCTAGTGAAGGTCATCGTCCCGCAGGCGATCCGCATCGCCACGCCGCCGCAGACCAGTAACTGCATTTCCATCGTCAAGGACACGTCGCTTGCGTCCTTCGTCGCCCTGCCCGACCTCTTGAAGCAGGCGACGGACGCGCAGGCGATGATGGCGAACCCCAGTCCGCTCATCGCGGCGGCCGGGGTCTACCTGATCATCCTCTGGCCGATGGTGCGGCTCGTTGCTTACCTGGAGAAGCGGAACGCTTAGCGCCGGCGCTCTGGGGAGCGCAGCTCGCAAAGCGGAGACAGAAGGCAAGGTGCCCAGCGACGGCTCGCCGGCTTCAGCCTATTCTGACGACGAAGGGGTCAGAGCTTTCGGCCCTAACCCTTTGCTGAAATTGGCTCCCCGGGCCGGAGTGGCCTAACCGAACAGGTTCAAAAGCTTATATGAAGGTGGGACACTCAACCTTCCCAGGGGTTCACTAGGTTTTCTGGAATAAGTGTCCCACCGAACGTCGGCTTCCAGCATGCACAGAATTACAACAAGTTAATCCAAGTAAAATAGTCTTTGACAACTGGCACTCAGCTTGTGGAATCCGCGCTTTACGCATACCCTGCTGTAGAAATGCCCTCTCCGATGCTCGGTCGGAGAGGGCTGAATTTCGGGCAACCACGCCCTCATCACCGAACTACGGAGCGATCCAATGACTGTCATTGATTCTAAGCGCGCCGATTCGTCGGCGCAAGTCGTAGCGGCGCACGGTCGCCGCGTCTTCCCGATACCGAACTACGATGCCACGATTTGCGGGCTTGTTGGCTATGGCGCCGTCGACGGCCTCGCTCACTTTCTGCGATGGGTCGCGTGGCCGTGGCGTGTGCGGCGGCATGCTCGCCGTTCCGACTCGCGCCGGCGCCGCAGTCCGCACAATCCAGCAATGGGCTTTGATATGGAGGTGGAGTCAGCAGGACTGGATCCCTCGGATAATATTCCTGCACGGAGGTCGCCCAAAATTCTCACAATCCGGGACTCAGCGCCGCCCCCGGCAACGCGATCAGGAGGAAGGACCCGTAGCGACACCCTCTCAAACAATCATTGAGCGGCTCGCGTCTACGTCGACGCTTCAAACAATCGATCACGAGACGATCGTATTACGGTATGATAGTCAGGCAAGCAGACAATCATTCAATGATACACGTTGCCCTAGCTGTGGCGTGCCACCACCCCGCCCTCACCACCACGCCACTACATAGGACTCTATTCCCGATATTGTATTTCGCGGACCCAAGCCATATATCGGCGGGCGGGTTGGCCGTGACCTCCGTTGTGATGCGGGATAATCCACATCTCGATTTCGAGGATGTTATGGAATTCCGATTGACTTACGAAGGGCCGCTACTCTCCAGTCAGGACCGGCATGGAAAGCGGGAGATAGCAAACGCCAATCATAAGCATTGCATTCGGAAGAACTTTCATCCGCAACTCAAACGACTATGGACCCTTGTCAGCCATTTCAAAGATTGGAAGGTCGATAGTGGAGCGTCCTTGCTGGAAGATCTTTCGGCTAACTATCCGTTAGGGCCTTATCGTTTTGTTCCACTTGTGACAGAGCGTTTCACTTTGGTTTGCAGCCTGAATATTCTGATGCTCCGTGGCGGCGGCAGGGGCGGCGCAGCGGCACACGGCGACATCGACAACAGATTCAAAACGTTATTAGACGCGTTGAAACGTCCGACGCAGATGGACCAATTAGGCGACAAATATCAAAAGCCAAGTGCTGGTGAAGACCCATTCTTTGTTCTCTTAGAAGACGACAAACTCGTAGATCGGTTGACGGTCGAAGCCGACGCCCTTCTTGAGCCAACAGGAAAGGCTCCTGAGGATTGTGTTCAAGAGTTGTTATCAGCGTGAAGATCAGGCCAATTGGAGGAACTCTCGAAGGGCTTATGTTTATTTGAAGCGGCGTGGCGGAACGATTTTCCTTAGCGCCACTTCAAATTCCCTACCAGTCTCATCCACGCCGATTTCCCGCGCGGCCGCTATGAACTGCTTGGATTGTTCTTCCTTCGTCATCTTCTTGGAAGCGCGCTTTACAGGATGATCTTTCTTGGCCTTATTTGTCATTATGGTTCGAGACTCCCGGTAGAGAATCAGTTGTAATGCCTGCCGCAAGCATCTCAGGAGGGTGCAAACGTGGCAAAGGGTTCCAGGAAGAGCGGCGTAACATCTGGCCGCATAGCATCGCAAGCAGGCAAGGATTTACGCGACCCAAGAACGCCCAAGAAAGATCGAGGGCCTATTGCATCGGCCTTGCGACAGGCGCGACCAAAGCCAAAAGGAAAATGACCTCTAGTCGGCATCGATCACTTCTTAAGCGCGTTGGCAGCGCCATTTCAAGAGTAACATGGCGATTTCTAGCGCATCACCGATAAGTGTCGGTATGAGAGCGGGGCGCAACGGTCCATAGCCGGTATCGAACGCGCTCCGAAGCTCCCCTTGTCGCGTCCACGCGACAAAGGGCAAAACCCGAAACATCATCGCCTAATTCTGAGAGCAGAGAACGACATTGCGCAAAGAGCGCGGCTCGTATGTCACGGGCCTCGCTCAGCCGGAGGTCATCTATCACTTCAATGGAGCGACGCAACCGCTCCAGTTTCGGGCTTCGAAGCCATCGCGGCTCGCCCTCAATTAATCGTTCGATAGGTGAGGCGCATTCCCGGTGATGCCTTTGAGTGCCGCATCTGCGCGGGCGGTGTCATCAACGCCCAAAGCGATGCGGTTGTTATAGCGGAAATCGAACTCCGCCAGATAGCGGTGAAGATGCTTTTCCGCGCATTGCTGGTAGACGCCCTTCATGCCGCGCTTGAAGATCGAAAAGTAGCCTTCAACTGAATTGGTGTGCACGTCGCCGCGAACGTATTCGCCGACCGAATGCTTCACGCTTTCATGCGATGCGACCATACCCGCCGCGTCGCCATAGATGCGGCTTTCGTCAGTCATCACGCGCGCCTCCTTGGCGATATTCTCTGCGATGATGATTGAGGCGGTCGCCTTGTCGGCGTTCTCGACATGGAAGGAACGGACAGAGCCGCCGCGTTGCACGAGCGAGACGATCGCACGCTTGTTTGCGGGGCCGCCCTTGCCGCGCTTGGTGAAGGGCCGGCCCTTCCGCTGCTTGGAAATCTTCGGCTCTGCAGTCTTCCAGAGGTAGGTTTCGTCGGCCTCCACGATGCCGCCCATGGGCGCAAGAATGCCATCGCGCATAGCTTCGCGAATCCGATGCGACATGAACCATGCGGTCTTTAGAGTGACGCCCAAGGTCCGGTGAAGCTGGTTGCTCGAAATGCCCTTCTTGCTCGCGGTTAGGAGCGCCACGGCTTGTAGCCAGACGTGAAGCGGAACGTGGCTCGCCTCAAAGACGGTGCCGACCTTCACGGTGAACTTCTGGCGGCACTGGTAGCATTTGTAGGAGCCGATGCGGGTGCTCTTGCCCTGCATCTTTGAGATGCGCTCCACGCCGCTGAATCGGGCAGACCGGACCCGCCGGCCAGACCTGCTTTTCCAGGTAGGCGTAGGCGGCTTCCTCTTCGTGGAAGTGCTTGGCGGAAAGAACGGACTTGGTCATCGGCTTGCTCCTTGTCGATCAATATGGGCAATTCGCATGGGTCCGATTTGTGCGAACTTCGTCGAGGAAATCCTCGTCGCCTTCGAGAGACGCTTTTTCTAAAGCGCCAGTCTGATTTTCCATTTAACGCTCCCCATGTTTGGCGAGCGCCCAATCATCTCCCCGAGTAGCTATCGCATTGTGCCGGCCTGTCTTTGCCGGAGCACTCCCTCTCCAAACGCTATGTTGAGGGAAAGCTTCAGATTGCCCTCAAGCAACGTTCCCTTCGCGATGCGGGCTACCACTATGTCTTCATCAATGCCCCTTCCACGTTGGCGCGATCAATCTCGATTTTGCCGCGAGCCTGAAGCCGGGAGATATCTGCGGCTTTGGTGCTGGACGAAAGCTACCGCTACCAGTTTCCGGTGTTTATCCACGAGGTCGAGTTCGTGGAGGGACCAGAGCAGGTCGTTCCCTCCCTGGTAATGGCTTCAACGCAGCGATCGCACTGCGCGCGGCGTGGCTGAGCAAACCTACTTTTTTCTGCACTCCGGCCGATTTCGAAACTCTGCAAGTTCCGCGCGAATGGAAAATAGGTGCTCGTGACGTTCATCGCCCCGTTCTTGTGGGCCAGCGCACAAGCGAGCTGATCGAGCGCGGTGCGCAGGTTGTGAATGGCATCGGCCGCGGCGAGCGAGATAATGTCTGGAACGGGCTTGAAAAGATGCACCTTGATGAGACGGTCAATGCCGTTCGGAGTCAGCCTTTTCGAACATTCGGTAGGGCTTGCTTTGCGTAAAGGCTATGATGGCCCGCTTCGTATCAGCGATGTGGGTTTTGGCCCGTTCGGTCTTTAGCTTTGGGTCGCGCAATGGATCTGGTTTTGCCATGGAAGAGCGCTCCGCAATGAGGAAATCGAAGTCGGACCCTACGAAAGCGCCCGAGTTCAAGCGCGTGCTTGGCAACCTTCTCAGCACGCCGCCAAAGCCGCAATCGGAATTGAAGGTCGGAAAGCGGAAGCCACAAGGACGGCCGCGCAAGGGCCGCGCCAAGTCAGCATCCGCCGGTGAGTGATTACGTCAAGATCGCGCTGATCGCAGCCGTCACTGCCCTAGCGATAACGGCGCTCTTGATCTATTTCTCGCCGTATCGAACTTGCGTGCGCGCTGTCTCAGCCCAAAGCGGGAAGGGGCAAGTTCGGCGGTGCGCCAGAGGGACTGCTTGCGATTAGGTGATCGGCGCGGGTTGCCGCCCGCGCTTCGATCCGAATCGATGACGAAGCCCTCGTCAGCGAAGCGAATGGCTACGCGAAACGAGGGGATTCATGACTATCCAGAAGCAAAATTCGTTCGACGATCCAAACAATGGCCTGCCAGTGCGGATCATTATTTTACTCTAGTGGGGCTATCCTGTTTCGTGGCCAGCATCTTCTTCTGCGCTCAGATAAGGAATCCTCTCGATCCACAGGCCGATTCTCAATCTAAATCAAGCAGACCACAAGTCAAATCGACATACCGCGTCAAGGTTCGGGTGCGTCATTTGCCGAAGCTTATTCCGGTAGCGTGTCGTTCAATTGCAAAAAGTGTTCGGTGGGTTGGCCCTGGGGATGACGGGCTTGCATCGTGAGCTTTGAGGAGTTCGCCTGAAGACAGAAGGGTGCGCCTGATCGAAGTATTCTGAAGAACGGCAAGCCGCGCTTCGTGAGGCGGATTTCTTCTTCGGTCATTCGCGACCTTTCTGACGCTGCCTATGGGAGTTTGCGCGCCAACTGTCTAAGCGTGCGCGGCTTCGTGAGTCCTCC
>CAVTYQ010000010.1:0-45202 GCA_963739005.1 uncultured Alphaproteobacteria bacterium
GGATTGCGGCCGTAGGTGACGATGCGGCGGTCCTCGATCTTGGCGACCAGCGCCTGCACTTCCGGATGATCGAGGCACATCACCGCAAATCCGTAGAACGGCACATTCTCCACGAAAGCGCGGAAGGCCTCGCGCAGCGCATCGAAGGTGCCGTAATGGTCGAGATGCTCCGGGTCGATATTCGTCACCACCACGATGTCGGCCGGGAGCTTGACGAAGGTGCCGTCGGATTTGTCCAACTCCACCACCATCCAGTTGCTCGCGCCCATGCGCGCATTGGTGCCGTAGGTGTTGATGATGCCGCCGTTGATGACGGTCGGATCGAGCCCGCCGGCGTCGAGGAGCGCGGCCACGAGCGACGTCGTCGTGGTCTTGCCGTGCGTGCCGCCGATCGCGATCGCCGATTTCGGCCGCATCAGCTCGGCCAGCATCTCCGCCCGCCTGACGACGGGGAGCCCGCGCGCACGCGCTGCGACAAGCTCCGGATTGTCGCGCTTGATCGCAGAGGAGACGACCACCACCGCCGCATCGGCGAGATTTTCCGCAGCATGGCCGATCGCCACTTCGATGCCGCGATCGCGCAGGCGCTGCACATTGGCGCTGTCGGCCACATCGGAGCCGCGCACACGGTAGTTCTGGTTGGCGAGCACCTCGGCGATGCCGCTCATCCCGATACCGCCGATCCCGACGAAATGGATGGGGCCGATGTCGCGCGGCAATCTCATAGGACGATACTCCTGCTGAGGGCGCGGGGCCTTCTCGGCCGGCTCCAAACCCGCCGCCGGCAGAAGGCGCGGAAGAATTACGCGGCGCTCCCCTGCCACCTCCTCCACGAGGTCGGCGAGCCGCTCCGCCGCGTCGACGCGGCCGGCGATAGGCCGCCTCGGCGGCCGCTCAAGCTCCTCCGGCTCGTCATCAGCCGCCGATGCGCTTGGCGAGGACCACGCGGTCAGCTCGCGCTCCGGTATCAGCCAGGCGCCGCCGGCCTCGGCCAGCACGCGCGCATTCTCCGCCTGGTCCTGATCGAGCGCGTGCGGATAGGGGACAAGGATCGCCGGCCGTCCGATCACCGCGAGCTCCGCGACCGTCGAGGCGCCGGCACGACAGATGACCAGATGAGCGTTCGCCATCCGCTCGCCCATGTCGTCGAAGAACGGCGCGACCTCCGATTGCACGCCCATGCCGATATAGGCTTGGCGCGTCTGCTTCACGTCCTCAGCCCGCGCCTGCTGCGTCACGAGGATGCGAAGCCGCATGTCGGGCGGCATCAGCGCAAGCGCGCCCGGAACGAGCTCGGAGAAGGTATGCGCGCCCTGACTGCCGCCGAAGACGAGGAGGCGGAAAGGCTCGTCCTCCATCGGCGGCTCGTAGAGGCGCACCGCCTCGATGACGGCCTTGCGCACGGGATTGCCGACATAGACGGCGTGGCGGGCGCGGGCGCCGCCTTTCGGATTCTTGAAGCCGGTCGCGAGCGTCGCGCCGAGCTTGACGACCAGCCGGTTGGCGCGGCCGACGACGGCGTTCTGCTCGTGCGCGATGATGGCGATGCCGGCGAGGCGCGCAGCGACCGCCGGCGGTACGGTCGGATAGCCGCCGAAGCCGACCACGACCGCCGGGCGGAAGCGCTTCAGGAGCTTGCGCGACTGCAACACGCCGCGCGCGAGCGTCGCGGCCGCGCGGGCGCTCGCGCCGACCGACCTCCCGCCGAGACTCGCGGATTGTATCCGGTGGACTTCCTCCGGCGGCACGCCCTGTAGCATCTCGCCGACGCGCGCATCGGTCGCGAAGTTGACCGCCCAGCCGCGCCTTAGAAGCACCTCGCGAAGCGCCAGCGCCGGGAAAAGATGGCCGCCGGTACCGCCGGCGACCAGGAGCACGCGCCGCGCCAATTCCTCAGGCCTCGGCGGCGAGCGGCTCGCGCGGCACGACCGTCACGCGCGCGTCGGCGAAGCGCCGCGAAAGCGCCAGCAGGAAGCCCATCGTCACCGCGGACGAAATAAGCGCGGAGCCACCATAGGAGATGAAGGGCAGCGTCATTCCCTTGGCCGGCAGAAGGTGGAGGTTCACGCCCATGTTGATGAAGGCCTGTACGCCGATCTGGGTGGTGAGCCCGGCGATCGCCATGCGCTCGAATGCGCTCTGGCGTCTCAGCGCCTGCATGAGGCCGCGCATGACGAGAAGCGAGAAGAGCCCGACGATCAGGAGGCAGAGGATGATGCCGAACTCCTCGCCCACCACCGCGAAGACGAAATCGGTGTGGGAGTCCGGCAGCACCCGCTTCATGATCCCTTCGCCCGGCCCCGTGCCCGACCAGCCGCCGCGCTGAAAAGACTGCATCGCGGTCATGATCTGGAAGTTGTCGCCGCTGTCGGGATCGAGAAAGCGGTTGATGCGGCCGGCGACGTGCGGGAACACATAGTAGGCGCCGAGGAGCCCGGCAGCGGCGAGCCCTCCGAGCCCGCCGAAGATCAGCGTGTTGGCGCCGGCGAGGAAGAAGAGCGCGCCCCATACGGCGACAATGAGCACGGTCTGGCCGAGATCCGGCTCCGCAACGAGCAACGCGCCGGTGATGAGGAGGAGTGCGACGGCGAGAAGCTTTCCCGGCACGTCCGGCCGCTTGCTGCCCTCCGCGAAGAGCCAGGCGGTGATGACGATGAACGCCGGCTTGATCATCTCCGAAGGCTGGATCGACATGCCGGCGAGAAAAAGCCACCGCCGCGATCCCTTGATCTCCTCGCCGACGAAAAGCACCGCGACCATCATGGCGAGGCAGATGATGAGGAGGATCAGCGCGACGCGCCGCACCTGGCGCGGCGTCAGGAACGAGAGGCCGATCATCAGCACGGCGGCAAGCGGCGCGTAGACGGCGTGACGGTAGACGAAATGCAGGCTGTCGAGGCCGATGCGCTCCGCCACCGATGGGCTTGCCGCGAAGGACAGCACGAAACCGCTCAGGAAGAGCACGAGGACGAGCGACAGCATCGGCCGGTCGACCGTCCACCACCAGTCGGAAAGCGGCGTGCGGTGTGCGCGGCTTATCATGCGACGGCCTCCATCGGGGCTTGATCGAGCGCGGCGACCGCTCGGCGGAACGCCTCGCCGCGCTCCTCGAAATCGGCGAACTGATCGAACGACGCGCAGGCGGGCGAAAGAAGCACGGTCGGCTCGGGGCGACGGTCGAACGCGGCATCCGCCGCCGCCATCCTGACGGCGGTCTCAAGATCCCCGGCGATGACGTGCGGCACTTCTCCCGCCAGAACGCCGGAGAAGGCGTCGGCAGCCGTGCCGATCAGATAGGCCTTGGCGACGCGCGGGAAGAACTCCCTGAGGCTATCAATTCCGCCTTCCTTCGGCTGCCCGCCCAAGATCCAGTAGATCGGGTCGAAGGTGACGAGCGCGCGTGCCGCGGCGTCGGCATTGGTGGCCTTCGAATCGTTGACGAAAAGCACCGAGCCGCGATGCCCGATGACCTCCATGCGGTGCGCCAGGCCGGGAAAGCTCTGCATGGCGGAAAGGATGATGCCGCCATAAAGTCCAAGCGCTTTCGCCGCGCCCCAGGCGGCCGCCGCGTTTTGCCAATTGTGCAGGCCGCGGAGCGTCGGAAGCCCGGCGAAGGAAACGCCATTCTTGCCGTTCCGCCCGTCCTCCTCGTGCAGCGCGCCGGTCGCGTCGACGTAGAGCGAGGCGCCCTTGTTCTTGCCGACCGAGACGGTGACGAGCCTCGGGCGTCCGGGGCTCTTCAGCGCCGCAGCGACGGCATTCATCGCCGGCTCGTCGATGCCGACGACCGCCGTCTCCTCCGGTCGCATGTTGACGAAGATGCGCGCCTTCGCCTTGGCGTAGCCGCGGAGGTCGCCGTGGCGCGCGAAATGGTCGGGAGTGAGGTTCAGCCAGATCGCGACGTCGGGGCGGAAGCGGCGCGTCAGATCGAGCTGGTAGGACGACATTTCGAGCACGTAGGTGCGCCTCTCGCCGGGCGGTTCGAGGTCGAGCGCGGCGCGGCCGATATTGCCGCCCACCGAAACCGGACCGGCGACCGCCAGCACGTGACCGAGGAGCGCGGTCGTCGTCGACTTGCCGTTCGTGCCGGTGATCGCGACGAAGCGGGCGCGGCCTTCCGTCTCGCGCCACAGAAGCTCGATGTCGCAGACGATCTCGACCTCGGCGCCTCGCGCGAGCTGCACGATCGGGTGCGGCGCGGGATGGGTGAGCGGCACGCCGGGCGCGAGCACCAGGCTCTCAAGCCGCTCCCAGGGCCAATGCTCCGGCGGAATCGCCATCCCGCCGAGTTCTTCCGCCTGGTCGCGCGCCTCCGCCTTGTCGTCCCAGACGACCACGTCGGCGGCGCCGCCGGCGACCGCCGCGCGCACGGTCGCAAGGCCGCTCCGCGCCAGTCCGAAGACCCCGATCGACCTGCCGTCGAGATGCGTGAGCGGGACCAAAGCGCCTACCTCAGCTTCAACGTCGAGAGGCCGATCAGCGCCAGCACGACGGCGACGATCCAGAAGCGGATCACCACCTGCGGCTCGGTCCAGCCGAGCTGCTCGAAATGATGATGGATCGGCGCCATGCGGAAGACGCGGCGCCCGGTCATCTTGAACGACGCCACCTGGATGATGACGGAGGCGGCTTCCATGACGAAGATGCCGCCGATGATGGCGAGCACGATCTCATGCTTGGTGGCGACGGCGATCGTGCCGAGCATGCCGCCAAGAGAAAGCGATCCCGTATCGCCCATGAAGATCGCGGCGGGCGGTGCGTTGAACCATAAGAATCCGAGTCCCGCCCCCATCATCGCGCCGACGAGCACCGAGAGCTCGCCGGTCCCCGGCACATGGTTGATCTGCAGGTATTCGGCGAAGTCGACGCGGCCGGCGAGATAGGCGATCAGGCCAAAGCTCGCGCCGGCGATGATGACCGGCACGATGGCGAGCCCGTCGAGCCCGTCGGTCAGGTTGACGGCGTTGCTCGCGCCGACGATCACGAAGGCGCCGAAGATGATGTAGAAGTAGCCGAGGTTGATCGCGGCGTCCTTGAAGAACGGCATTGCGATCGAGGTGTGCAGCTTCTGATCGCCGAAGACGATCATGATCAGCACTGCCGCCGCGGCGATCAGCGCCTCGATGCCAAGCCGCGCCTTCCCGGAAAAGCCGTGCTTGGCGGCCGCCTTGGTGATCTTCAGATAGTCGTCGTAGAAGCCGATCAGGCCGAAGCCGGTGGTGACGAGAAGCACCGACCAGACATAGACGTTGGCAAGGTTCGCCCAAAGCAGCGTCGAGACGAGGACGCCCGACATGATCATGAGGCCACCCATCGTCGGCGTGCCGGCCTTGGCGAGATGCGTCTGCGGACCGTCGGCGCGGATCGGCTGGCCCCTGCCCTGCCTGAGCTTCAGCGCCTGGATGATGCCGGGGCCGAACAGGAAGACGAAGAGCAGCGCCGTCATCGTCGCCGCGCCGGTGCGGAAGGTGATGTAGCGGAAGACGTTGAAGACCGGGATCTCGCCGCCGAGCTGGCTGAGGTAGGTCAGCATCTGGCGCACCCGCTCAAACGCGCCGACCTCATTCCGCCTCCCCCGAAAAATAGCGTTTGACCGCCTCGACGACCGGACCGAGCCGAGTGCCGAGCGAGGCCTTCATCATGACCACGTCCCCCGGTCCGACAGTCTTTAGAAAATCGGCTCAAGCTCCGCAGCCTTTTCCGAATAGGCCCCTCGGCGCTGATCGGGCAAGTCCCGCCAGAGGTCGGCCATCAGGGGACCGGTCAGAAAGACGAGGTCGGCCCCGGATTCCGCGAGCGCAGGAGCAAGCCCGCGATGCAGCGTCGGGCCCGCTTCGCCGAGCTCCAGCATGTCGCCGAGGACGGCGATCCGCCGCCCGCGGCCGCCGGGGCTCGTCTGGCCAAGGAGCGCCAGCGCCGCGCGCATCGAGGCGGGATTGGCGTTGTAGCTCTCGTCGATCAGCGTGAAGGGCCCGGAGGGATGCGCGAGGCGGAGCCGCTGCCCGCGGCCCTTCGGCGCGCGGAATTCGGCGAGCGCCAGAACGACGCGCGCCATGTCGGCGCCGAGCGCGTGGCAGGCCGCAAGGACGGCGAGCGAATTCTCGACGAGGTGGCGGCCGGGCGCGCCGACCCGATAGGTGACCGGCGATCCCGCGACGTCCGCGCTGATGCTCGACCCATCCTCCTTGAGGGCGACGCGGAGAAGCCGCACGTCGGCGGAAGCGTGCTCGCCGAAGGAAAGGATGCGCGCGCCCTGCGCTCGTGCGCGCTCGGCGAGAAGCTCGAACCAGGTATTGTCGCGGTTCAGAACGGCAACGCTATCGGGCTCGAGGCCCTCGAAAATCTCCGCCTTCGCTTCGGCGATCCCGGCTTCGCTCTCGAAATACTCGAGGTGCACGGGGCCGACGGTGGTGACAATCGCGACGTGCGGTCTAACGAGCTTGGTCAGTGGGCGGATCTCGCCCGCATGGTTCATGCCGATCTCGAAGATGCCGTAGCGCGTCGCTTCCGGCATACGCGCGAGCGTCAGCGGAACGCCCCACTGGTTGTTGAACGAGCCGACCGGCGAGTGCGCCGCCCCGAGCGCGGAAAGAGCGATCCGCAGCATCTCCGTCGTGCTGGTCTTTCCGACCGAGCCGGTGACGGCGAGAACCGAGCCGTTCATGCGATAGCGCGCCGCGACGGCAATCCGCTCAAGCGCCGCGAGCGGATCGTCGGGAACGATGAGGAGCGGCGCGAGGTGCTTCGGCGCCTTCCCTTCGGCCACGACGGCAAGCGCCGCTCCGGCCTTCAGGGCCGCCGCGACAAAATCATGCCCGTCGCGGCTCTCGCCGCGTATCGCGACGAACGCCTCGCCCGGGCCGATGGTGCGCGTATCGATCGACAGGCCGACGATCGCGGGCGGCGCCTCGCCGTGCAAAAAGCCGCCGGACGCGGCGACGAAATCCGCCGTCTTCCAGAGCGCGCTCATGGCCTCGCCACGGCGGCTCTCAGCGCCTTGCGCGCCTCTTCCTGGTCGGAAAACGGAAGCGTCTTGTCGCCAACCTTCTGGCCGGTCTCGTGACCCTTCCCGGCGATGAGCAGGATGTCGCCCTCGCGCAACCCGGAGATCGCCGTGCGGATCGCGACGCCGCGATCGCCGATCTCATCGGCCTTCTTCGCACCGTTGATGACGGCCTTGCGGATCATGGCCGGATCCTCGTTGCGCGGATTGTCGTCGGTGACGATGACGCGGTCGGCGATAGCCTCCGCCGCCTCGCCCATCAGCGGGCGCTTGCCGGGATCGCGGTCGCCGCCGGCGCCGAAGACGACGATGAGCTTGCGCGTCGCATGCGGGCGGAGCGCGCGGAGCGCATTGGCGAGCGCGTCGGGCGTGTGAGCGTAATCGACGAAGACTTGCGCGCCCGAGGGATGCGAGCCGACAAGCTCCAGCCGGCCGCTTGCGCCCTTCAGCTCAGCGAGGCTCGCGAGCGCCTTCCCGGCCTCGACGCCGGTCGCAATCGCGAGCACGGCGGCGACAAGCGCGTTCGATATCTGGAACTGGCCGACGAGCGGCAGCGGCACATAGTGCTTCTCGCCGAACGCCTCGATCAGGAGCCGCGATCCGTCGTGCATGCGGGTGGCGGAGACGAGACGCAGCGTCTCGCCCTTCTTGCCGACGCTGAAATAGTCGAGCTCGCGCGTCCTGGCGATCTTCTGAATGCGCTCGGCCTCGTCGTGGTCGGCATCGGCGACCGCGGCCGAGCCCTTCGGCAGAAGCGTGTCGAACAGTCGGAGCTTGGCGTTCAGGTAGGCTTCCAGAGACGGATGATAGTCGAGATGATCGCGCGAGAGATTGGTGAAGGCGCCCGCCGACAAGCGCACGCCGTCAAGCCGGCGCTGTTCGAGGCCGTGGCTCGACGCCTCGATCGCAAGATGCGTCACCTCGGCAGCGGCGAGGTCGGCAAGGATTTCGTGGAGCTTGACCGGATCGGGCGTGGTCAGATTACCCTCCACGACATTCCCTGGCGCGACGAGGCCGATCGTTCCAAGGCTCGCCGCCTTGTGCCCCGCCTTCTCCCAGATCTGCCGGAGGAACACGGTGACCGAGGTCTTGCCGTTGGTACCGGTGACGGCGGCGACGGTGCGCGGCTGACGGGCGAAGTAGCGCGACGACATCAGCGACAGCGTGCGGCGCGGATCGTCGACGCGGACGATCGGAACGGAGAACGTGCCTTCGAGCGGCTGCCTCCCGATCAGGACCGCGGCAGCGCCCGCCTCGATGGCAGCCGGCACGAATTTGGCGCCGTCGGACTTCGTGCCCGGCAGCGCGGCGAAGAGCGTGCCCGGCCCCACCGACCGACTGTCGGCGGTCAGCCCCTGGATCCAGACATTGCCCTCTTCGGCGGAGACCTGGACGTCGTTCGAAAGGAGCGACGCCAGCCGGCGCGGGCCATAGCGTCTTTCCTCGTTCAATACGGCTTCCTCACTGCGCGAATGCGAGCGCCATGGCCGGATCGTCTGCCGGATCGTCCGGCTTCGGCTCGATGCCGAGCATCGGCGCGATGCGGCGGATGATGTTGCCGACGGTCGGCGCCGCGTTCGATCCCGCCGTCGCACCCATTCCCGGCTTTTCCGGCTTCGGCTCGTCGAGAACCACAAGCACCAGATATCTCGGCGCGTCCATGGGGAACGCGGCAAGGAAGGCGTTGCGGCGCTTGTTGGTGGAATAGCGGCCGTTCTCGACCTTCTCGGCGGTGCCAGTCTTGCCGCCGACATTATAACCCGGAACCGCGGCCTGCCTGCCGGAGCCCTTGAGCACGTTCAGACGGAAAAGCTGGCGGAGGAGCAGGCTCGTCTCAGGCTTCAGGATCGGGCGCGCGATCCCCGATGCCGCCTCGGCCGTGCGCGGCAGAAACGTAGGCGTGATGTAGTAGCCGCCGTTGACGAGCGCCGCGCCCGCCGCTGCCGTCTGCATCGGCGAAACCGAGATGCCGTGTCCGAATGCCATGGTCACGGATGTGACCTTCGCCCAAGGCATTTTTGGGACGATCGGCGCGCCCGCCTCGGGCAATTCGGTGTGCAGCGTATCGAGCAGCCCGAAGCGCTGCAGGTAATCATGCTGACCTTCAAGGCCGGTCGCGAGCGCCATGCGCGCGGCGCCGACATTCGACGAGTAGATGAAGATCTCCGGCACGGTCAGCCAGCGGTGTTTGGCGTGGAAGTCGTCGATGGTGAAGCCGCCGACGCTCAGCCCGTGCGTGGCGTCGAAGGAATCGGTGATCTTCACGGCGCCGGAATCGAGCGCCATCGCAGCGGTGAAGCCCTTGAAGGTCGAGCCCATCTCGAAGACGCCGACGGTCGCGCGGTTCATCTTGTTCTTGTCGAGCGCGTCGTCACGGTTGTTGGCGTCGTAGTCGGGGATGGAACTCATGGCGAGCACCTCGCCGGTATTGACGTCAAGCACGATGCCGATGGCGGCGATCGAGCTGTAGCGCCCCATCGCGCCGACCAGCTCGTCGCGCACGACGTGCTGCACGCGCAGGTCGAGCGAGAGCTTCACCGGTTCGAGATTGTTGCCGGCGCCGAAGCCGGCGGCGTGGATGTCGCTCAGGAAGGACTGGTCGATGTACTTCTCGATGCCCGCGATCCCCTGATTGTCGATGTTGACGGCGCCGAGCACGTGGGCGGCGGCGGGGCCGCCCGGATAGAAGCGGCGGTTCTCGACGCGAAAACCGATGCCGGGAATGCCGAGCTTGTGGATCGCCTGCTGCTGGCGCGGCGTGATCTCGCGCTTGATGTAGGCGAACTTCGCGTTCGACGCGAGTTCCTGCCGGAGCCGCGTGCGGTCGAGGTCGGGGAGCACGGAGACGAGGAGCTCCGTCGCCTCGTCGGGATCGATGACGTAGCGCGGCTCGGCGTAGAGCGACGCCGTGCGAATATCGGTGGCGAGCGTCTCGCCGTTGCGGTCGACGATGTCGGGACGCGCCTGCGAAGCGGTGCGAGCGAAGCTCGCTCCGTCCTCCGTCGCGTCCGTTCCGCCAATGCCGAGCAGCACCAGCTTCGCGGCAAGAGCCGAATAGAGCAAAGCGAAGCCGAGCATCGCAAGCATGACGCGGCGACGACCGCGCCGCTCCGGATCGCGGGTCGGTGCGGCAGTGGCGGCGGTCGCAGCACGCTGATGGCGCCAGGTGGAAGCGGCAGTCGCGCTCATTGCAGCGCTCCCGTCGGCGCTTCGAGGATCGCAGAGAGCGCCGCCTCGTCGTCGGGCGCGGGGCCGGCCGGCCGCATCGGAAGGTTCTCGATCCGCGTGATCTGGTTCGGATCGAGCGGTTTCAGCTTCAGGATGTCGTTGTGCCGGGCGACCAGCTCCTGCACGCGCGCCGGCTGGATGAGAAGACTCCACTCGGCGGCGAGAAGCGATTGCGTCTCCTTCTCCTGGTCGAGGTCGCGCTGCAGCTGCGCGGCGTGTTCCGCCACCGCTTCGGCGCGGTACTTCACCTGAAACACGAAGACAGCCGAGCCGGCGGCTGCGACGACGGACACGACTTGCAGCCAGCGGATCATTGATAGGCCTCCGGTCCGGCGACGCCCTGGAGCCGCGGTACCCCGATTGCGTTGAAATCAAGCGCGCGCGCAGGCGCGCTGGTGCGGAACGCGGCACGGAGGCGCGCCGAGCGCGCACGCGGGTTTTCCGCAATCTCGGTCCCGGACGCCTCGACCGCCCCGCGCGTAAGAAGCTTGAAGGTCGGCGGCTCGGCATGCGCGAGCGGAAGATGACGCGAGCCGCGCGTCTCCCGCGCGCGCTCCTGCAGGAAGCGCTTCACGATGCGGTCCTCAAGCGAATGGAAGGCGACGACGACGAGGCGGCCGCCTTCGGCAAGCACTGCTTCCGCCGCGGCGAGCGCCTGCGCCAACTCCTCAAGCTCGCGATTGATGAAGATGCGCAGCGCCTGGAAGGTGCGGGTCGCCGGGTGGATGCGCGAGGCGCCGGTGGGACCCGCGGCAGCCGCCACGATCTCCGCCAGCCGTCCGGTGCGCGTGATCGGCGCTTCCGCGCGCGCCTTCTCGATGGCGCGGGCGATGCGGCCCGCTTTCCGCTCCTCGCCATAGACGCGGATGATGCCGGCGAGTTCCTTCGCCGGCGCGCGGTTCACGAGCGAAGCCGCGTCGGCGCCGTCCGGACCCATGCGCATGTCGAGCGGGCCGTCGTGGCGAAAGGAGAAGCCGCGCGCCGCATCGTCGAGCTGCATCGACGAGACGCCGATATCGAGCACGATCCCGTCGACGGGGAAGAAGCCGGCAGAGCGCGCATGCGCGTCGAGGTCGGAGAAGCGGCCCTCGACGAGGATCAGCCGGCCGGCGAATTCCGCCAGCATCGTCGCGCCGGCTTCGATCGCGGCGCGATCGCGGTCGAGCGCGAGCACGGTGCCGCCGCGCTCCAGGATGGCGCGCGTGTAGCCGCCGGCGCCGAACGTGCCGTCGATATAACGGCCGCCTTCGACGACGTTCAGGCGCTGAAGCATCTCGGGCAGGAGGACCGGAATGTGGCGAGCCGGTCCGCCAGCAGCCTCGTTCGTGCTGCGGCCCGCGATCATGCCGGGTCTCCCCTGCCCGAAGCCGGGGAATTCTGCTTGCCGAGCCCACGCGTTACCGAACGCAGATGCGCGCGCGTCTCGCGCTGGCGCACGGCGAAGCGCTCTGGCTCCCAGATCTGAAATTTGTAGCCCTGGCCGACGAAGACCGCCGTCTCGGCGATGCCCGCATAGGCGCGGAATTCCTCTGGGAGGACGACGCGGCCGTCCGGGTCGATCTTCAGAACCCGGCTCTCGCCATAGAAGGCCGTGGCGAGGCTCTCGTGGTCTTCCGAAAAGGTCTCGAAGATCGAAAGCCGGTCGGCGATCGCCTGCTTCAGCTTCGCCCCGCCGCCGTCGATCGCCGGCCGGTCGAGCGCGGGATAGCAATAGAGGCCGTCCTCGCCCTCGCGGGCCAGCACCGCACGGAAGGGGGCCGGAACCGACACCCGACCCTTCTGGTCGAGCCGGTTCACGAATGTCGCTACAAAACCGTCCATCGCCCCTCGTTCCCGCGGTTTCCGGCAGCGCCTCCGCATGCGGATCGCGCCACCGGGAAGAGCCTCGTTCCTGCTTGGAAAGCGCGCATTTCCGCCACTTGCGACGGCTTTCCGAGCAGACGCGACCGGGCTCATCGACCGGGATAGCATGGAGTATCATGGGATTTTATGGGCGGTCAATGGAACACCATGGCGCCGGCCGGAACCCGGCGCAGCGAAGCGCAACGTCGAAAGCGACTTCGGGTGAGAGTGGGCGAACAGGGTAAATGTTGCGTAAGCGGGATGCCTAAATACCGCCGCGGGCGGCAAATTCGCCCCCAATCGGCGGCCCCTTCCCACCCCTCTCCGACGCAGCTACGGAAAGGCGCATGGGTATCTTCTCGCGCATCGCCGCGACGCTGGCGGGCGGCGCCGGCCGGGTCGGCGCGGCCATGTCGGGGCTGCGCGCGCTTCTCGTCGGCATCACGAATGCGGAGCTTCGCCGCGAGACCGCTTTCGCCATCGCGATGATTGCGCTCTCCGCGAAGATGGCGAAGGCCGACGGCGTGGTCAGCCGCTCCGAGGTCGACGCCTTCTGCGGCATCTTCGCGATCCCGCCCGGCGAGGAGCGGAACGTCAGCCGCGTCTACAACTTCGCCAAACGCGACGTCGCCGGCTTCGACGCCTATGCGCGGGACGTGGCGCGGCTCTTCGCCGACGACCCGGCGATGCTCGAAGCCGTGCTCGACGGGCTCTTCGATATCGCCCGCGCCGACGGCGCGGTGCACGAGCGCGAGCTCGCCTACCTGGCCGAGGTCGCGCGCATCTTCGGCTTCGACGAGCGGGCGTTCGAGACGATCCGCGCGCGCCACGCGATCGATGAAGGCGCCGATCCCTATCTTGTGCTCGGGGCCGACCGCACCTGGGACGACCAGCAACTCCGTCGGCACTATCGGAAGCTTGTCGCGGAGAACCATCCGGACCGGCTGATGGCGCACGGCGTGCCGCCCGAGTTCGCCCGTATCGCCAACGACCGGCTCGCCGCCATCAACGCCGCCTGGGATCAGATCGAGCGCATGCGGGTCAGCGCATGAGCGATCCTTCGAGGCTTTTTCACTCCCCTCATGGTGAGGTGCGAGCGAAGCGAGCCTCGAACCACGGGGGTGAAGAAGCTCCTCAGGATGAGGGCGAGATGGAGTCATGAGCGAGCTCGCGATCGAGGCGCGGCCCTCCCCCAATCACGGCGAGCGCACGGAGGGGCCAGTCGACATCCTGCTCCTCCACTACACGGGGATGCCGGACGACGAGCAGGCGCTTTCCTGGCTTTGCGATCCGAAGAGTCAGGTGTCGGCGCATTACTTTGTGCATCGGGACGGGCGCGTGCTTGCGCTCGTGCCGGAGGCGCGGCGCGCCTGGCACGCCGGCGCGGCGCGCTGGGGCACGGCGAACGACATCAACTCGCGCGCGATCGGAATCGAGATCGCCAATGCCGGGCATCCCGGCGGCCTTACCGATTATCCCGGAGCGCAGATCGAAGCGCTGATCGCGCTTTGCCGCGCGATCCTTTCGCGCCACGCGATTCCGCAGCATCGCGTGCTGGCGCATTCCGACGTCGCGCCGGGGCGCAAGCTCGATCCGGGCGAAGTCTTTCCATGGGGCGCGCTCGCGGCGGCCAGCGTTGGGCACTTCGTCGAGCCGATGCCGATCGCCGACGGTCGCTTCTTCCAACGCGGCGACCAAGGCGCGCCGGTCGAGGCGCTTCAAGCCATGCTCGCGCTCTACGGCTACGGCATCGAGATCAGCGGGGCATTCGATCAGCGCACGGAGGATGTCGTTGCGGCTTTCCAGCGCCACTTCCGCCAGGCGCGCGTCGACGGCGTCGCCGACCGCTCGACGATCGAAACGCTGCGCGCCCTGCTTCAGGCTCTCCCGTGACCATTCACGTCTTCGGCGACAGCCATGCCGTCAGCGGCTTCGGGCGGATCGCCGAGGCGGAGATTCATTGGATCGGGGCGCTCACGATGCATCGCATCGGGCGCGACGGCGCGCAGCAGCTTTTCGAAGGCGTCACCGTCGGACCCGGTGACGTGTTGATCTTCGTCTATGGGGAAGTCGACGTCCGTGCGCACATTCTGCGGTTGGCAAGGCAACTTCAAAAGAGCCCCTCGGAACTCGTCCGCGATCTCGCTGACCGCTACGCCATCGCTCTGTTCATGGCGAGCCTGCGACGCCCGGGCGTGACTTTCATGTTGACGTCGGTGGTGCCCCCGGCGAGCTGGTTCGCCGCCTACGGTAATGTCGATCTTCCCGTGTACGGCTCATTGCGAAAGCGGGTACGAATAACGCGCGAGTTGAACGCCAGGCTGAAGTCCCACGCGGAGCATCTCGGGCTTCGCTATTTCGACTACACGCCCTTCTACGAGGCGCGGCACGGCGGCCTGCGTTTCGAGCTCTCCGACAGTCACGTCCATATCAACGCCGAGTCTGCGGAGCCGATCGCGCGGGCGCTCGAAATGGAGCTCGGGCTGCCGCTGACCTTTCTGCCGGCGGAGGCTGCCAAAGTCTCTCTTCATATCGAACGGCACAGCTTCGGTTGCGTCGTTTGGCGGAGCCTGAAACGCGAATGCCGAGTGTGGCTTGCGCGATTCCTCACGAAGCCGCGGCTATGAAAGCGCCAGCCGGCCTGTAAGCCGGGTTCTGTAAGGCCGCAGACCGAAGCCTGCGGCGCGACGGCCATTCATCTGGAGCGCCGGTTGCCCGGCGCTTCGCGCGACCGACCCGGATAGCTGGCCTGGATGAGGCTGGACCGAAGTCCGCGCTATCCCTTCTTGGTCTTGCTCCCGGTGGGGTTTGCCGTGCCGTCCCCGTCGCCGGGTCCGCGGTGGGCTCTTACCCCACCCTTTCACCCTTCCCCGCCTTCATCTGCCGCGCGAGGCGGCCCTTTAGGGGCCTTCCCACGATCAAGAAGGCGGGCGGTTTGCTTTCTGTGGCACTTTCCCTGGGGTCACCCCCGCCGGGCGTTACCCGGCACCGTCCATCCATGGAGCCCGGACTTTCCTCCCCGTCTTGCGACAAGGCGGCCGTCCGGCCGGCTGGCGGGAAAGACGTGGCACTGGCGGTGTTGAAAATCAACTAACGGCGGCACGGCGCGATCAGCCGCCGTAGCGCTCCGTGCGGATGATCTCGGGGCGAATGCCGGTGGCGATCGCAGCCTGCGTCGCCGCCTCGACAAAGGGATTTGAGCCGCAGACGAAGACGCGGCGCGTCGGTACGGTAGGCGGCGCGAGGAATTCCGCAAGCATCGCCGCGTCGATTCTCCGCGAATAGTCGCCGGCGCGCGTCGCCTTCTCGCGCGTCAGCGCGAATGCAAGCGCGAACCCGTCGTTTCTCTCGCCGAGCGCAAGAAGCTCGTCGCGATAGAGAAGCTCTTCCGCCGTGCGGGCGGAGAGAATGAGGCGCATCGGCGTTGCCGATCTCTGCGCGGCGCGATGGCGGATCATCGCCATCAACGGCACCAGCCCGGAGCCGCCGCCAAGCAGGAGGATCGGACCGCCGTCGCCGATGGTCCAGACGAAATGTCCGCCGATCGGCCCGCGCAACTCGATCGCGTCGCCGACTTCCGCGACGTCGTGGAAGAAGGGCGAGACCTCGCCGTTATCGAGCCGCTCGATGGCGAGTTCAAAGGTTCCGCCATCCTCCGGCGCCGAGGCGATCGAATAGGAGCGTTCCGCCTGATAGCCGTCGGGCGCCGTCAGGCGCACGTCGACATGCTGTCCGGCGCGGAATGCGAACGGATGCGCGGGCACGAAGAAGAAGCTCTTGATGCGCGGCGTCCGCGGAACGACGCGGACGATCTTCGCCTCTTGCCAGCGGATCGGCCCCTCGGTCGACAAGTTCAGTCGCCGGTGAAGCGCTGCTCACGCCAGGGGTCGCCGTAGATGTGATAGCCGCGCATCTCCCAGAAGCCGGGCTCGTCTTTCTTGGTGAACTGCAGGCCGTTCAACCACTTCGCCGACTTCCAGAAATAAAGGTGCGGCACGAGCAGCCGCGCCGGACCGCCGTGCTCGGGATGAAGCGGCTTCCCCTCGTATTTCAGCGCCACCATCGCCTTGCCCTCGACGAGATCGGCGACCGGCACGTTGGTGGAGTAGCCGTCGAAGGAATGGGCGAGCGTGAAAGCGGTCGGCGGCTCGATACCGGCTTCCGCGAGGATGTCATCGACGAGCACGCCCTCCCACGGCGTGTTGAGCTTCGTCCACTTGGTGACGCAATGGATGTCGCGCGTAAGCTTCGACTGCGGCAGCGCGTTGAACGCCGCCCAATCCCACTTCATCACCGGCTTTGGGCCGTCCTTCAGCGTGAACGACCAGTCGTCGGTGCGAACGTGCGGCGTCGGGCCGGCCGAGAGGACGGGAAAGTCCTGCTCCAGATACTGGCCAGGCGGCAGCCGCTCGGCGATTTCCGGCGGGCGCGCACGGCCGGTGAAGCCACGAGTGACCATTCGACTCCTCCAGGATGTCCGCCCGGCACGCTTCGAGCCGGAAGGAAATACACGTCTCCGCCCCGCCGATCCAGTTGCCGGCCCGGCTCAAGCCTTCACTTCGTCGGTATGGACCTTGAAGCCGGCGAGCGTGTTTGGGCCGAAACTGGTGGTGATGGCGACGTCGGTCGCGTCGCGACCGCGCGCCATCAGGATGCGGCCGATGCGCGGCCGGTTGTTGCGCGCATCGAAGGGATACCAACGGCCGTCGAGGAACGCCTCGAACCAGGCGGAAAAATCCATCGGGTTCGGGTCGGGTGGCACGCCGATGTCGCCGAGATAGCCGGTGCAGTAGCGCGCCGGGATGTTCATGCAGCGGCAGAAGGTGACGGCGAGGTGCGCGTAGTCGCGGCAAACTCCGATCCGCTCGTGGTTCGCGCCCCAGGCGGTGCGCTGCGGATTGGCCTTCATGTAGTCGAAGGTGATGCGGTCTTTGACGTAGTCGCAGATCGCCTGCACGCGGGCCCAGCCCGGCGGCGTGTTCTCGAAGAGCTTCCAGGCGATATCGGAGAGCGCGTCGGTCTCGCAATAGCGGCTGCCGAGAAGGAAGACGATGGCCTCTTCCGGCAAGTCCTCGACCGGTACCTGCTTCGCCTCAGGCGCAATCACATCGGGCAGCCCGGTGTCGCCGATCTGGAAATCGGTGGTAATCTTGATGCGTCCCACCGGCGCGGTGATACGCGTGCAGATATTTCCGAAACCGTCCTCGTAATTGCTCGATGGGATCGGCGGATCGAACATGATGCGGTGCGGCGTGGAAAGATCGGGAAAGCGCGACGGGTGAACGGAAAGCACGAGCAGCATCGGCGTCGGCTGCGGACATTCGTACTCGATCTCGTAGCCGGTTCGGATCTGCATGACTCTCCTTAAGCGCAACGCCCCTGCCAGGAGTAAAGCCCCTGTTAAGCGCGAAGCTCCTGCACGAGTTCCGCTTCGCCGGACTGTTCCAGCGTCACCTTTACCATGACTTCCATGCCGAGGTCGTCGGAAGGAAAGCCCGCATAGGAGCCGTAGAGCGGCAGCGCCTCGCTCGGCTCGCGCGTGACCGCAACGCGGATCAGCCCGTCATTGCCGAGAATTGCGTTGGTCGGGTCGATGTCGATCCAGCCGGCGCCGGGGACGTAGACTTCGACCCACGCATGGGTGGAGCCGCCGCCATGTACCTCGTGGCTGTCGCGATCCGGCACGTAGAGATAGCCGGAGACGAAACGCGCCGGCAGCCCGAGCGCACGCAGCGCCTCGATCATCAGCTCGGTGAAATCGCGGCACGTGCCGGAGCCGCGCGCCAGCGTCTCGGCCGGGTTCTGGATGCCCTTCTCGTGCCGCCGTACGTAGGTGAGCCCGTGATGGATGCCGTCGATCATCCCGGTCAGAAGCTCAAGCGTCGGCGTCGGCTCGCCCTCGCGCAGGAAACAGCGTATCCAGGCGCCGAGCGCACCGTCGGGATCGCGATGCCGCGGCGTCAGAAAAGGCCAGAGGTCTTCGAGCTCGTCCGGTTCGAAGGTGATGGGAAGCTCAAGCGCGCGGTCCTCGATGTTGAAGCCCGTCGGATGCGAGCGCCAAAGCTCGACGCGGATGTTCGATTCGAAGACCAGCGTGTCGGCGCGACCC
Organism: uncultured Alphaproteobacteria bacterium; assembly: GCA_963739005.1. GTDB lineage: Bacteria > Pseudomonadota > Alphaproteobacteria > Rhizobiales > Afifellaceae > DASWJZ01. Next base: position 18,183 of record CAVTYQ010000010.1, read on the forward strand.
GTGAACTTCGCCACGCCGACGCGATTGCCGAGCGCGTCGTCGGAGAAGCGCAGGCTCGCCGGCTCCGGCACGATCTTGAGCGAGGCGGAGAGCAGCCGCTGATCGTGCCCCTCGCGTGGCGAGAGCATCATGCGATGCTCGCCGAACGCCACCGGCTGGCGGTAACGATAGGTGGTGACGTGGCGAACGCTGTAGATCGGCATTCTTCTCCGCGCCCTCGCGCTTCCCACGCCGGCCGGGCGCCCGGCGCTCTCAAAGTCCTGCGGCGGCAGGTATTTTCGTCGGATTCGCTCCACATTCCTAGTGGAGCAAGAAGTAAGCCAGGAGCGCGGGGACTTGGGGCGGGGAAGGCGAAGGCGCAAGGGGGGCCGTGGGGCGCCCCTTGCGGGAGAGGGAGAGGACTGCCGGCCCTAATTCGCGGCGGCGATCGCCTCGGCGAGGTCGGTGTAGTATTCGCAGGTCGTGCCGCAGAGCGAGGCGATGGTCGTCAGCTGCGCGTTGGCGAGGTCGAGCTGGCCTTTGATGACGTAGGCCTCGCCGAGATATTCGCGCACCTGCGGATAGGCGGGGTCGATGGCGACGGATTGCAGATAGTAGCCGATCCCTTCGTCGGTGCGGCCGAGCTTGCGCGTCGCGTAGCCGCGATAATTGAGCGCCACCGCCGTGTTCGGGTTCTGCAGGAGGTCGAGCGTGGCGAGCGCGTCCTGAAAGTAAGCAGGCGCCGACAGCATCACCAGGAAACCGATCAGCTCGCCCAAAGCTCCGCCGCCGAGCTGCTTCAGACCGTCTTCCGTTGCCTGCTGCTGCGCGTCGCTGAACCGGTCGACCCATTCCGCCGTCGGCGGCCGTTCCGTCGCCATCGGCGACCAGGCGACGTTCGTCGGCACCTTCAGCACGAGAAGATCGTTCCAGCCGCCGTCGGAGACTTCCATGCGCAGCTCATCAAGATGTGCCGCCTTCGAGAACGCAATCCAGGCGATCGCCTCGCCCGAACCGGCGCGATAGGCCGGCGAGGGGTTCCAGCTCACGCCGTCCTTGACCTCGGTGCCCTGGAAATAGCCCTTCACCTGCACGCGCAGCGGCACCTCGCTCTGGTATCTCAGGTGAACATAGAGCGGCCAGTTGCGGGAAAGGTTCCGGCCGGCCGGTGGATCGGTGTCCACAACCCGAACCTCGGGCAGCGGAGAAGACTTCTCAGCCGCCGCGCCGCCGCTTGGCCCAAGCAGCGCCACGATGACAAAAGCGAGGACAAGAAGGCGCGACATCCGAATCCATTGTGATTTGGCGCTCGCATTCTCGGGGAAGGATGCGAAAGAAGCGTTGCGCCGGATGGTTGAGGCTTTGTCGCGAGTGGAGCGAAACTCGCCGGAGTGGCGGCTCGATTATTGGAAGGGGTTGAGCGTCTCAACGCCGAAGGCCGCGAAATCGCGCACATTCCGCGTGACAACGGTCAGGCCATGCACGTCAGCCGTTGCAGCGATCATGGCGTCTTCGATCAAAGTGTTCGAGCGCCGGTGCGTCAAACGCGCCCACGCGCGGAACACCGGCGCATCCATCGGGATCACGTTGTAGGTCGCGGCGACGCTGTCGATCCAGCGCTCGATCTCCTCGGCTTTGGCCAAGTCTTGCTCGCGCGTGATCTCAACGCCCGCCTGCAATTCGCCAATGGTCACCGCGGAGAGGTGAAGGTCGTGGTCGGCCACCTGCCTGAGCCAAGCAATGACGGCCCCGTGCGGTCGTGGCCGCCGGAGCTCGGAGACGACGTTCGTGTCGAGAAGGAACACCGGTCAGGCAATCTCGGCCGGCGAGCGGCGGCGGCGCTTTCCCCGCGGCGGAACCAGAAGCTCCCCTCGCGGCTCGTCCGCGAGAAGCAATTCCTTCAGCGTCGGGCGCGCCGCGCGCTGGAGCCTTTGCCAATCACCGATCGGCACAAGGACGGCAACCTCGGCGCCGCGCCGGGTGACGATCTGCGGCCCTTCGCTGAGGCTCTTATCGAGAAGCTCGCTGAAACGCGCCTTCGCATCCTGGACGGGCCAAAGTTTCATGTGCTTGTTCCTGACTAGTCATCAAGCTAGTCAGAATGGCCCCGCAATGCAAGCGATTCCGGAAGCGGCTATGCGGCTTTCTCAAACTCCATCGCCGCGGAGTTCATGCAATAGCGCTTGCCTGTCGGCGGCGGTCCGTCGGGGAAGACGTGGCCGAGGTGGCTGTCGCAGCGGGCGCAGCGGATCTCGGTCCGGACCATGCCGTATGCGCGGTCGACGATCTCGCGGATGTGGGCGTTGTCGAAGGGCTGATAGAAGCTCGGCCAGCCGGTGCCGGATTCGAACTTCTCACCGGAGCGGAAGAGCGGCAGGCCGCAGAGGCGGCATACGTAGTTGCCCTTCTCCTTGTTATCCAGGAGCACGCCGCAGAACGGCCGCTCGGTGCCGTGGTCGAGGAGGATGTGGCGCTCCTCCGGCGTGAGCTTCTGCGCGAGCCGGTCGACCTCCGCGGCGGAAAGCGGCCCGAGATCAAAGCCGGAGGCGGAGGTCTTCACGTTCGAGTTCGCGGCTGTCTGGGACATCGGGCGGCTCCGGAGGCTTTATGCGGAATTGCCCGAAATATAGGGATTGCCCGGCGAGAAGGCCATGCGGGCCGAGCCCCGCAAGGTCGACCGATCGGTGTTTAGCCGCGGAACCTTCGCCGCTGCGACGCCGTTTCCCGGGGTCATGAATTTGCGACGGGAAAGAGCGATGAACAACAACGGCTTGGCGATGATCGTGGGCGGGCTCGTGGTGGTCGTGGCGGTGCTTCTCTATTTCGGCACCGGGATGTTCGGCGGCCATGCCGAGAAGGACATCAACGTCACGATCGAGGCGCCTGCCGCGCCCTCGGGCAACTAGAGGAGCCCAAATCCGCAGCCGGCGCTTTGCCCGACGCTCAGAACGCGCCGTCCGATGCGGGGCCAACCATGAGTGCGGAAGCGATGTAGTCCGGTGCGGGACGTCCTTCCGAAACGAGCCAGGCGCCCATGCGACCGATTACCGTTCGGACCGCAGGTCTCGCCACCATGCGACTCCGCCAGGCGAGCAGGCGTGGCGTCTCGCCGCCAAGCACGGCGCCTTTCCGCTCGCCATAGAACTGCGCCATGAAGAGGCCGATGTCGGCATAGGTGAACGGGCCGACGAGATAGTCGCGCCCGGCAAGTTGCGCCTCCATGTCGGCGTAATGCTCTTGCGCCTTGGCGCGCGCGGCGATCGCCGCTGGATCGTTGGGCGTCTCCTCAAGACCGAAGAGCCGCGCGATGTTCATGAAGACGATATCGTCGGCCATGAGCTCGAGAAGCCGCGCCTGAGCGCGTGCGGTCGGCGCGGAGGGCCAGAGTGGCGGCGTGGGGAAGCTGTCCTCCAGATATTCGAAGATCAACGATGAATCGAAGAGCTCCACGCTGCCATGCACCAGCACAGGGACTTGGCCCTTCGGATTGATACGCAGAACCTCGGGATGCTTTGGATCGTAGCGGTCGCCCTTGGCGAACGGCACCATGACCAGGTCGAACGCGACGCCCTTCTCCCTAAGCGCAATCTCGGCCTTTGCCCCGAACATGGAGAGCGGACCCGAATAGAGGCGAAGTGAGGTCATCGGTGATTCTCTCCTAAGCTCCGCCGTAGCCGCCGCCGGTCGGCGTTTTAACGATCACCGCCTCGCCTGCTTCGAGCGCCGTCTGGTCGGCGCCCTGCAACTCTTCGAGGCGGCCGTCGTTGCGGCGGACGAAGGTCGCGCCGAGCTCGCCGGGGGCGCCGCCGTAGAGCCCATGCGGTCGCACTTTCCGGTGCGATGACAGGATCGCGCAATCCATTCGCTCGAGGAAGCGCAGCGTCCGCACCGTGCCGGAGCCGGCCGACCATCTCCCACGCCCGCCGGAGCTTGAGCCGTCCACGCCGCGGCGGATGTGAAAATCCTCCAGGAAGACCGGGAAGCGCATCTCCAGGACTTCGGGATCGGTGAGGCGCGAGTTGGTCATGTGCGTGTGCACGCCGTCGGTACCGTCGAACCCTTCGCCCGAATTCATGACTCCTGCAGGCGAGCCGGAGCAGATCGTCTCGTAGTACTGATACCGGTCGTTGCCGAAGGTCAGGTTGTTCATCGAGCCTTGCGCCGAGGACAACGCGCCGAGCGCACCGAAGAGCGCGTTCGTCACATGCTGGCTGGTCTCGACGTTACCGGCGACGACGGCGCGCGGATATTGCGGCGCGAGCATCGAGCCTTGCGGGATCACGATCTCGATCGGCTCGAGGCAGCCGGCGTTCATCGGGATGTTCCCTTCCACCATCACGCGGAAGGAATAGAGCACCGCTGCGCGGGTGACCGGCGCGGGAGCGTTGAAGTTGTTCGCCTTCGCCTCGCTCGTGCCGGTGAAGTCGACCTTCGCCGAGCGGTTCTTCTTGTCGACCGTGATCCTGACCTTGATCACAGAGCCCTGGTCGGTCGGATATTCGAATTCCGAATCCTTAAGGTTCTCGATGACGCGGCGGACCGACTCCGCGGCGTTGTCGCGCACATGGCGCATGTAAGCTTGCACGACGTCGAGGCCGAACTGCGCCACCATCTTCCTGATCTCGGCGACGCCCTTCTCGTTCGCCGCGATCTGCGCCTTCAGATCCGCGATGTTCTGCGCAGGGTTGCGGCAGGGATAAGGATGGTTCGTGAGAAGCGCGTGGAGCTCTCGCTCGCGAAAGCGTCCGCGATCGACGAGCTTGAAGTTATCGATGAGCACGCCCTCCTCGTCGACCACGGTCGCGCGCGGCGTCATCGAGCCCGGCGCCGTGCCGCCGACGTCGGCATGATGCCCGCGCGACGCGACCCAGAAGAGGATTTCCCTCCCCCCTTGCGGGGGAGGGTCAGGGAGGGGGGAAGGATGAAGCGCCGCTGCCTCGTTCCTTCCCCCCTCTCCGTCTCTCCCCCGCAAGGGGGGAGAGGGAGTCTCTGCAAACACCGGCGTCACCACGGTGATGTCGGGGAGATGCGTACCGCCGTTATAAGGTGCATTCAGTGCATAGACGTCGCCCGGCGCGATGTCGGGATTGAGCCGCCGCACGATGTCGACGGAGCGGTCCATCGAGCCGAGATGCACCGGCATGTGCGGGGCGTTGGCGACGAGCGCGCCGGTCGCGTCGAACAGCGCGCAGGAGAAATCCAATCGCTCCTTGATGTTCACCGAGTAGGCGGTGTTCTGCAGCGTCACGCCCATCTGCTCGGCGATCGACATGAAGAGGTTGTTGAAGACCTCCAGCATGACGGGGTCGGCGTCCGTGCCGACGGCGTGGGCAATCTCGCGGGGGACGGCGCGGGAGAGAACAATGTGGTTCTTCGCCGTCACCTCGGCCGCCCAGCCGGGCTCGACCACGATCGTCTGATGCGGCTCCATGACCAGCGCCGGCCCGGCGATCCGATGGCCCGGCCGAAGCGTGTCGCGCGGATGGACGCCGGCTTGATGCCACGCGCCTTCAGAAAAGAACTGCGTGGTCTTCGCGGGCGTTGCATCGGCTTCCGTCAGCTCAGAATCCGGTTCAGCGATGTCGGCGCCCCCGCCCTCGCCTTCCACTTCCACGGCCTCGGCGACGAGCGGCTTCTCCTCGTAGATGAAGCCGAAGCGCGCGCGGTGTTCCGCCTCGAACTTCGCCCGCATCGCCGCGCTCGTTCCAAGCGGCACCGGAAGCGCCATGTCGGTGCCGTCGTAACGGACATGGACGCGCGCGGACAACGTCACATCGGAGTCGCTTAGACCCTGTTCCTGAAGCGCGGCGCGAACGTCATCTTCGAGCGCCGCGCGCGTTTGTTGCAACTCCGATTCCGATTCAGCAACGAGCGGTAACACCACGGCTCGGCTGCGATTTGCGCGGATGTCTGCAAGCCCCATCCCGTATGCGGAAAGAACGCCGGAGAGCGGATGGATGTGCACCGTTTCCATGCCGAGCCGGTCGGCGATCGCGCAGGCGTGCTGGCCGCCCGCGCCGCCGAAACAGCCGAGCGCGTAGCGCGTCACGTCGTAGCCGCGTGCGACGGAAATCTTCTTGATGGCGTTCGCCATGTTCTCCACCGCAACCGCGAGGAAGCCGTCGGCGACCGCCTCCGGCATCTTGCCGACCTCGGTGGCAAGCGCGGCGAATTTCTCGCGTATGATATCCGCGTCGAGCCGCTGGTCCTGGCGCGGGCCGAAGATCGCGGGAAAATGCTCCGGCAGGAGCTTTCCGACCATGACGTTCGCATCGGTGACGGTGAGCGGCCCGCCGCGGCGATAAGCGGCGGGTCCGGGATCGGCGCCGGCGGAGTCCGGCCCGACGCTGAAGCGGCCTGCCTCGAAGTGGAGGATCGAGCCGCCGCCCGCCGCGACGGTGTGGATGCGCATCATCGGCGCGCGCATCCGGACCCCCGCAACCTCGGTCTCGAAGGCGCGCTCAAGCTCGCCGGCATAGTGCGACACATCGGTCGAGGTGCCCCCCATGTCGAAGCCGATGACGCGATCGAAGCCGGCCATCTTCGCCGTCTCGACCGCGCCGACCACACCGCCGGCGGGGCCGGAGAGGATCGCGTCCTTGCCCTGGAAGAGATGCGCCGCGGTCAGCCCGCCCGACGACATCATGAACATGAGGCGCGGTGCAGATTCCCCTCCCCCCTTGCGGGGGAGGGGCAGGGAGAGGGGAAGGATGACGGTCGGCGCCTTCCTTCTTTCCCCCGTCTCCATCTCTCCCCCGCAAGGGGGGAGAGGGTTCCGTCGCGGGTCTCGCCCCGAGGTCTGCGGCCACCTGGTCGACGTAGCGGCGGAGGATCGGTGTGAGATAAGCGTCGACCACCGTCGTGTCGCCGCGCCCGACGAGCTTCACCAGCGGCGAGACCTCGTGGCTGACGGAGACCTGCGGGAAGCCGTGCTCGCGGGCGAGCCGCGCGACCGTCGCTTCGTGCGCGGGATATTTCCACGCATGCATGAAGACGATGGCGAGCGAACGATAACCGTCGGCCTTCAGACTCTCGAGGATGCTGCGGACCTCGGCTTCATCGGGCGTCGCCTCAATAGTGCCGTCGGCGCGCACCCGCTCGTCGATCTCCTCGACGCGCGCGTAGAGCAACTCGGGGAGCACGATTTTCTTGGCGAAGATATCGGGGCGCGCCTGGTAGCCGATCCTGAGCGCATCGCGGAAACCGCGCGTGATGATGAGCGCCGTGCGCTCGCCCTTCCGCTCCAAAAGCGCGTTGGTGGCGACGGTCGTCCCCATCTTCACCGCGCCGATCCGCGCGCTCGGGATCGCGGCGCCTGGTCGGACGCCAAGCAGCCGGCGGATCGCCTCGACCGCCGCGTCGTCGTAGACGCCGGGATTCTCCGACAGAAGCTTCGTCGCGGTCAGCCGGCCTTCGGGGTCGCGCGCCACGACATCGGTGAAGGTGCCGCCGCGATCGACCCAGAAATCCCACCGGCCCGCGCCCTCTGCCGGCAAGAGATCAGCCCCCTTCCGCCGCGCCGACGAGCGGCGCCGTGGCGGCTGCCGTCCGCGTCCCGACGCGCGCGCGAAGGCCGATAGCGACGACCACGACCACGGCCGTGGCGAAGAGGATCATGCGAAGGTCGATGACCTCGCCGAGGACCAAAGCCGCGATCGCCAGCGTCGCGAAGGGCTGCAGCAGCTGCAGCTGGCCGATCCGCGCGACGCCACCGGTCGCGAGCGCGCTGTTCCAAAGCCAGAAGCCGAGATACTGGCTGACGAACGCCACATAGGCGAGGCCGGCCCAGGAGGGCCACGGCGCGGCCGCCGCGTCCTCCGGCCAAAGCACGAATGTGAGCGGTGCGAGAACCGGAAGGCCGAGCACGACGGCCCAGGAGATCACCTCCCAGCCGGGCATTCGCCGCGACAGCGTTCCGGCGAAGGCGTAGCCTGTGCCGCAGACGCCGACCGCGACGATGAGAAGAAGGTCGGTGGGGGCCGGAACGAGGCCGCCGTCGCGGAGCGAGAACGCGACGACCAGCGCGGCGCCGAGGAGCGACATCATCCAGAAGAAGAGCGACGGCCGCTCGCCGGCGACGAAAACCGCGGCGACCGCGGTTGCGATCGGCAAGAGGCCGAGAATCACGCCGCCATGCGCCGAGGGCAGCGCGGTCATGGCGACCGCCATCATGCCGGGAAACACGACGACGAGGCAGGAGGCGATCAGGCCAAGCTTCGGCAGATCGCGCCACGGGATGGGGCGGCGCAAGGCTAGAAGCACACCGGCCGCGAGCAGCCCGGCGGCCGTGCCGCGCGCCGCCGTGACGAAGAAAGGATCGAGCGCGCCGACCGCAACCCGCGTCGCCGGCAGCGACGCGGCGAAGAGGATGACGGCGAAGAGCCCTAGGAGAAGGCCAAGAAGTGGGTGGTGCGGTTCGCGCATGGTTGGGCGCCGAGAGGGCGAGTGGCTATAACCGCTCGAGCGCCGATCCGCCAGCGATCGCGGGCGAGGCATGGCGGAACCGGAACGGTTAGCCGGCGTTTCGGGACTACCCCGTTCGGACCCGCTGTGGTTTGAAGAGCCGCCGGCTTGTGCGGCCAGGTCCCTTGTAAGGAGATGAATCGATGAAAGCGAAGCGTGCCAAGAACGCAAGTGAAGCGAAGGCCCGGGTGACCGCCCCGCTCAAGACCCCGAACCGCCTCGGGGCCAACGCCACAGCCGACATCGCCGGCGCGCTGACCACGCTCCTTGCCGACATGTTCGCCCTCTACGTCAAGACGAAGAACTTCCACTGGCACGTGTCCGGTCCGCACTTCCGCAGCCTGCATCTGATGTTCGACGACCATGCGGCGCAGATCTTCGGCGCGACCGACGCGATCGCCGAGCGGGCGCGGAAGGTCGGCGGCATGACGCTCCGGTCGATCGGCCACATCGCGCGGCTGCAGCGTGTCGCCGACAACGACGCGCAATACGTGACGCCGACGGACATGCTGGCGGAGCTCCGCGAGGACAACATGGAGCTCGTCACGCGTCTGCGCGAGACGCATGCGCTCTGCGACGAGCATGGCGACGTGGCCACGACGAGCCTGATCGAGAACTGGATCGACGAAGCGGAGAACCGCATCTGGTTCCTGTTCGAATCGAGCCGCGGGACAGGCGCATAACCCGACGCATCGTGTCGACCGGAGCGGGGTGAGCGTCAATAACCCTGCGCCGGGCGCGACGCTTGGCCGAGCCCGGTGCCGTGCTGTGACGTAGCCGCCTGCGCGGAGGCCGCTCTAGGCGACCCTCCGCTGTTCCACGGCGATCGCGTCGATCAGATCGTAGATGCGCTGTTTCGAAAGCTGGCCCGGGGCGCGGTCGAAGTCCGCGGCGAGCGGCTCCATCTCCCGCCAGACCTTCGCGAGCGCCCGACAGGCGCGGCGAATTTCAGGGTCCTCGGCACGCTCTGCGAGCTTTGCGTAACGGGCGGCCCGCGACAGGCAGCGCGATGCGTTCGTCATCGATGCCTCCTCTTGGCACGTCCCCCAGCCACAGCCTCCAGCAAGACCGAGTCGAAACGACAACAGAGCGGTGGCAATCGCGTGAGAAGGTTGCGGCTCAATCGCGGCAGCCGTGAAATCTATTCTTCCGGAACCTCGATCCGGGTGATCTCCGCTTCGCCCTGCCCCGCCGTCACCACATCGCCGACAGTTCTGCCGAGAAGCGCGCGAGCGAGCGGCGAGACGTAGGAAAGCACGCCGGCGGCCGGGTCCGCCTCGTCCTCGCCGACGATGGTGAACGTCTGCTTACGGCTTTTGCCCGCGGCCGCATCGCGGTCGATCGTGACGCGCGAGCCGAAGCGGACTTGCTCCGCGTCGGCGGGCGGAGGCTGCGGCTCGGCGCTCGCGCGGCGCTGGCTCCAGTAGCGGAGTTCGCGCGCGGCCGACGCGGCTGCGCCGCGGTCTTCAGCAACATTTGCGTTGGCAAGTGCGGTGCGATGGCGTTCCAGTTCCGCGTCGATGGCGGCGAGTCCGCGCCCTGTGACGAAGTTCGGATGCGGGCTCACCGGACGGTCGGGGAGTTCGGGGACCTCATCGGTCTCCTTGACGAAGGCGCGGCTCATGCAACGCAATGTAGAGCGGGACGCAGGAAAAATGCAGAATCTTCAGGCTCTAGCGATCCTCGCCGCGCGGCTCCTCCTTGCCCTGATCTTCGTGGTCGACGGCTGGCTCATCCTCACGAACTATTCCGGCACGGTCGACTACATGGAATCCTACAACGTGCCGGGCTTTCTCCTCCCCCTTGTCCTTCTGACGGAACTCGGCGGCGGCCTCCTGGTGGCGCTCGGCCTTTTCGCGCGCTACGCCGGGTTCGCGCTGGCCGGGTTCTCGCTCCTCACCGCTCTTTTCTTTCACCGGAACTTCGGCGACCTGGACCAAATCCTTCATTTCATGAAGGATTTCGCGATTGCCGGCGGATTCCTGCTGCTGACCGCATTTGGCGGGGGAGCGTGGTCGCTCGACGCTTGGCGAAAGGGACGCGGTTCTTTACCCTAGGTACCTGCGGCCGATGACGAACGTTACGACTTCGAGGGGGCTTCAATGATTCGCGGTGCAGCCTTCGGCGCGCTGCTCCTGGCGCTGCCTTCCGTCCTGCTCGCGGGCGGATGCCAAACCGTCGATTCCATGCAGACCGGGATGGTGACGGGCGCCACCGGCATGGACGGCACCTGGACATCGAACGACGGGGTGTTCGTGGCGACCTTCCAGGGCGGCAATTTCACCTCGCGCTTCACCCAGACCAACGAAATTCTGGCGCAGGGCACCTATACGGTCACGGGCAACACGGCGAACCTCGTCTGGATTTCGGTCGCGACGCAGCAACAGCGCTCCGCAACCTGCACGATGACGGCGCCGGACACGGCGAGCTGTACGCAGGACGGCGGCGGGAGCTTCGACCTGCGGCGCAGCGCCTGAGCGGCTAAGAGCATCCATCGAGCGAACGCGTCGGCTGGACGCATCTGCTCCCACGATTGTCGGAAAAGGAACCGGTATGGCGAAGCGCATCGTCGGCTTCATCGGCCTCGGCCTGATGGGCCGCGGCATGGCGAAGAACATTCTCACCAAGGGCAACGACCTCCTCGTCATGGCCCACAAGAACCGCGCGCCGATCGACGCGCTCGTCGGGCTCGGCGCGCGCGAGGTGAAGACGCCGCGCGAGATGGCGGCCGCCGCCGATGCGATCGTCATCTGCGTCACCGGCAGCCCGCAGGTGGAGGCGGTCGTGCGCGGCAAGGACGGCATCCTCGCCGGCGCAAGACCGGGCCTTGTGGTGATCGATTCCTCGACCTCCGATCCGGTCTCGACCGCCGCGCTTGCCGCGGAGATGAAGGCCGCGGGCGTCAGCCTTGTCGACGCTCCCCTCTCGCGCACGCCGAAGGAGGCCGAAGCGGGGACGCTCGACGTCATGGTCGGGGCCGACGACGAGGCCTTCGCCAAGGCAAAGCCGGTCATCGAGTGCTTTGGGGCGAAGATCGTGCATGTCGGCCAGGTCGGGGCCGGCCACACCATGAAGCTCATCAACAATTTCGTGTCGATCAGCTACGCCGCGATCTACTCGGAGGCGATGTCGCTCGGCGCCCGCACCGGCATCTCGCCGAAGCAATTCCATGCCGTGATCGGCGGCGGGCGCATGAGCTGCGGCTTCTACGACACGTTCATGAAATACGTGATCGAGCGCGACCGCGACGCCCACAAATTCACGATACAGAACGCGCACAAGGACATGCGCTACCTGATGAACCTCGCCAACGCCGCCGGCTCGGCGAACGTCGTCGCCCCGGTGGTGAAGGGCTACCTCGCGAGCGCCGAGGCGATGGGCAAAGGCAGCGACTACCTGCCGATGCTCTCCGACCACATCGCCAGCCTGAACGGAGTCGACTTGGCGAAATAGCCGGCGGGGTTGTCCCGCTTTGGCACGCTGCGGTTAAGGCGCGACGGCGCCGACGTGGCCGACCCCTCGACCGCGTGAGACGGGCCTTGTGCCGTGCAGGCGCCGGAGCACCAGATGATGTGAGAACAGGACCTGAATATCCACAGGCTCGCTGAATTCGTCGCCGCTTCGTTCATGCCCTGATCAACTCTTGAACGCGGCCGCTGAAAATGCCGGTGCGACGTTTACCGCTTCGCAACGGACTCGCCTCCCTCGCGCGCCTGATTGTGCCCGCCAACTCCGCCGCGCCGAGTTCGGCCGCGATATCAGAGTGTTGCCGCATTGGCACAGGTCTTGAAAATGGTTCGACGACAGAGAGATCGACGGGACTCTGCAATCGGCCTGATGTAAAAACCTCCTCGACGCGACGCTCATTTGAGCGCGCGGGGATTGAACCAGAATTTTGACTTCGTCCGATCGGGGGGCGATCGGAGGGGGCGGCCCGGGCCGCCCCTTCTTTTTTTGTGCTTCGATTTCGCGCCGCACTTCAGTTTTTCCTTGCATCTTCAACGCGAAGAGCATACATCGCGACTTGCCCAAATTCGCACGTGCCTGTGGTCGCCCAAGGGTTTGGACGGGCGGCTTAAAGCAACGACGGTGGCGGGCTTTTTTGGTCTCTGCCGGCCCTCCAAAGGTCGGCGACACTGAAGAGGCACACACTCTCTTTGCCGGACGTGCGGAGCGGGGCTTCCCCAATCCAAGCGATGGCTTACAGGCGCGGACTCGTCCGTACCCAAGGAGCCGTTCGGCGCGAACCACCCGGCCTTTCGCCGGTTGGGGGATCCAGGGGTTTTCGGCCCGTTTCCATCGCGGGTCGGGAGCCGGCGCAGGACTCCCGGGCTGCAACGCTTGGAAACGGGGATTTTGCCCGATGATGACCGACCGCATCCGCTCGTTCCTGAACGAGCGACGACCCGAAGGCCCCTGCCTCGTGGTCGACCTCGAAGTCGTCCGCAAGAATTACGAAGCCTTCGCCCGTGTCATGCCGGACAGCCGCATCTTTTACGCGGTGAAGGCCAATCCGGCGCCGGAAGTCCTCCATCTCCTCGCCTCGCTCGGCTCCGCCTTCGATGCCGCTTCCGTGCCCGAGATCGAGATGGTGCTCGCGACGGGCGCCGGACCGGACCGCATCTCCTTCGGCAACACCATCAAGAAGGAGCGCGACATCGCACGGGCCCATCAGCTCGGCGTGACGCTCTTCGCCGTCGACTGCGTGGAGGAAGTCGAGAAGATCGCTCGCGCCGCCCCCGGCGCGAAGGTCTTCTGCCGCATCCTGACAGATGGCGCCGGCGCCGAATGGCCGCTCTCCCGCAAGTTCGGCTGCGTCATGCGCGAAGCGGTCGACGTCCTGGCGCATGCGGCGGCACGCGGGCTCGTCCCACACGGCGTCTCCTTCCACGTCGGTTCGCAGCAGACCGACCTCAAGGCCTGGAACCGCGCGCTCCGCGATGCGGCGCAGGTCTTCCGCGCCGCCTCGGAGCGCGGCATGCAGCTGCAGATGCTGAACCTCGGCGGCGGTTTCCCGACCCGCTATCTGAAGGACGTGCCGGCGGCCGACGACTACGGCCGCGCGATCTTCCGCGGGCTGCGCCGGCATTTCGGCAACCGCATCCCCGAGACGATCATCGAGCCCGGCCGCGGCATGGTCGGCGACGCCGGCGTATTGAAGGCGGAGGTCGTGCTCATCTCCAAGAAGTCGCGCGAGGACAAGTTGCGCTGGGTCTATCTCGACGTCGGCAAGTTCGGCGGGCTCGCGGAGACCATGGACGAATCGATCCGCTACCCGATCAAGACGCCGCACGACGACGATCCGATGGGGCCGTGCGTCATCGCCGGGCCGACCTGCGATTCCATGGACGTGCTCTACGAGAAGACGCCCTACGACCTGCCGCTCTCGCTGACGATCGGCGACGAGGTGCTGATCGAAGGGACCGGCGCCTACACGACGACCTATTCGGCGATCGCCTTCAACGGCTTTCAGCCGCTGCAGTCGTATGTGATCTGAAGACGGAGAAACGGAGCGGAGCTCATCCGCTCCCCTATCCGCCGAGCCGCTTCATGCGGATCGTCACCGCGTTGTCGCCCGCGTTCATTTCCAGCGCCGCTTCCTTGAAGGTGGGCACGAGCTTCTCGCCGGCGGCGCCGGAGAGCGCGTAGGGCTCGCGCGGAACGCCCAGAATCTTGTCGAAGATGTTGTTGCCGTTCACGTCGTGGTAGCCGGCAACCGCGTAGACGCCGGGCGGGATGTCCGTGAACGTGACTTCGGTCGTGCCGACTGAGGCGGGCACTTTCTTCTGATAGGGACAGCCGTCGACCGACAGCGACGTGTTGCAGAGCGCCACCCAGATCGCGCCGCGATCCGATTCCACATTCTCGACGGTCACGCGGATCGTCGCGGTGGTGGGCGCCGGAGGCGCCGGCGGCGGTGTGGGCGCAGGCTCCTGAGCGCCCCCTTCCGGTGTCGCGGGTGCGGCAGGCTCCGGGGTCGTCTCCGATGTCTGCGCCAACGCGCGACCGGAGATAGGTGCCATCGCGATCAGAGCGCCCAAGATCAGAACTGGAACTGCAAGCTTCATCGGCATCGCTTCTGTTCGACGCAAAAGGCGCGCGGCTCTAGACCGGGCTGATGGCGTATCCGAGGCAACGCCGTGGCGCGCCGCTTGCCCACCGCTTCGGCGAGGCATATGGGTCAATAAGGTTGACTTATATGTCCTAGTCGATGCGCCTCGAACCCCTGATCGCGTTCACGCTTTTCGCCATCGTGACGACCATCACGCCGGGCCCGAACAACGTCATGCTGACGGCGACCGGCGCGAATGTCGGGATTCGCCGGGGCCTGCCGCATCTTTTCGGAGTCGCCTTCGGCTTCGCCTTCATGCTCGCGCTCCTGACGGTGACGATCGGAACGGCGCTCACCGACAGTCCGCGGGCGCTCTTCATGCTCCGCGTCGCCGGAGTTGCCGTTCTTCTGTGGCTCTCCTGGAAGATCGCAACGGCGAGCCGCAGCAAGGCCGCGGCACGCGAGCGGCCGATCGGATTCTTCGACGCGGTACTCTTCCAGTGGGTAAATCCGAAGGCCTGGCTGATCTGCGCTGGCACCGTCAGCTTCATTCAGCCCGACGGGGCGCCGGCTTACGTGCAGGCGGCGCTCTTCGGCGTCATCGAGGTCGTTTTCGGCGCGCCCTGCATGCTGCTTTGGCTCGGCTTCGGCGCGGCGATGCAGCAGGTGCTCCACACCGACCGCGCCCTTCGCACGTTCAACGTCGTGATGGGCGTCCTCCTCGCCGCGACGGTACCGCTGCTCTTCCACTAAATCAGCGGAACAATTGATCCTGCAGCTATTGCTTTGCGAACTGCGGGCCGGTCAGCGGTAGTCCCGCCGACAGCAGCTTCGGGTCTTGGACGAGATAGTATTCGGGAACCGGAGTCGGGTCGGTGATGGTGACCTTGAAGGTCCCGGTCGCGTCGGGATCGAGATGACCGTCGGTGAATTCGATCCGGTCGTACGGCTCGAAGCGGCGCTCGTTCTTGGCGAAGACGTCGGAGGCGACGTCGGACGGCTCTGCCGCAAACTGCTTGAACGAGAGCCCATCCCCATAATCGCTGGGCTTGCCGAGGACTTCCTGAAGCTCCAGCTCGAATCCCGCCCAGACCCGCACCGAGCGGTTGGTGACTTTCTTCACGAGCGTCAGCTGCGCCTGTCCGGCTTGGCCGCGCATGCTGAGGAAGTCGCGATTGCGGATGACGAGCGTGACGGGTGCGACATCCAGAATCTCTTCGCTGATCACGATCGGGTCGTCGGACGTGCCGTTGCCGGAGGCGGAAAGGAGACGGAAGCCTCCGAGCTCGTCGGAAAACGAATATGCGCCCGCCGAGAACTCCGCGCCCGCGGCCGGCACGGAGACGAGCGCAGCAACAAGCACCAGCGCAGCCGCCATCGTCGGCGCTGAGAATTCGCGAACGACGCGCGACGCCCTGAGCATTCCTCACCTTTTGAGAAAGCCTGCCCGAGCGGCGCGGCCGGGACAAGCCAACCCGCCGGACAACTAAACGTGCGCGCTCAAGCGGTGCGCGGCTGCACCGGGTAGGGCGTGCCGTCGCGATGCACGTAGGCATTGCCGTCCGTTTTCATGTCGATGTCGGAATAGATGGCCGCGTCCTCGGCCACGCGCGTGCCGACCTCCAGAATCAGAGCGTCGGACCCGGAACGGTTCTGCAGGTGGTGGCCGTCCGGTTCGCCGGCCTTGAAGCCGGCGCAATCGCCCGCGCGCAGCACTTCTTCACCGGAGTCCGTGACCAGCACGACCTCGCCTTCGACAACGAAGACAAATTCGTCCTCGAGCGTCTCCCAATGGCGCTGACTCGACCACGCGCCGGGCGGCAGGCGGCAGAGGTTGACGCCGAACTGCGTGAGCCCGGCGGCATCGCCGAGCCTGGTACGGCTGCGCTTGCGGCACGGCTCGTCGAAAGGCGGCGGGTAGAGCGTGCCATTGACGGTCGGCGCCTTCGACATGTCGATCTTCTTCGGCATCACTTCGCTCCTTCGCTTAGTCCGCCATCGTCTCGATCGCCGCGAAACCCTCCGTGCCGCCTGCCGTGCCGAACGGCGTCGTCACCTCCACGAAGGTGTCGGGATAGAAGCCGTTGAAGCGCGTGCGGAGCGCCAGGCTGTAGGCGCCGATATGACCGATCTCGATCCAATCGCCCGTGTCGACGGTTTCCGGAAGCCAGAACGGGCGCGACAGAATGTCGACGGAATCGCAAGTCGCGCCGCAGACGCGAAACGGCGCCAGCGCCTTGGCATTGCCGCTACGCCGCCGCCGCGCCGGATCGTGGATCAGCCGCGCGGGAAGCGTGATCCTGCCTGTCCAGGAATCGGAGAGCGAGCCCCAGATGCCGTCGTTGATGTAGAGCCGCCTTCCCTTCTTCAGGAGCACGCGCACGATGACGGAGAGCGAGCGCGCGACGATGACGCGGCCGGGCTCGGCAATGAGCGGCAGATCGGAGAAACCCCACTCGTCGATGGCGCGGCGGATCTCCGCCATCAGTTCCGTGAGGCTCGGCATCGCCGGCGCCGCGCGGCGCGGATCGTGGCCGTAGGGAGCCGGAAAGCCGCCGCCGATGTCGAGGCCGACAAGCTCCACGCCGGCGCGGCTCCTGACCCAGTCCGCCGAGGCGAGCGCGCGCTGATAGACTTCCGGGTCCTCGATCTGGCTGCCGACGTGAAAGCAAAGCCCGGAGCGAAAGCCGATCCGGTCGATGCGCTGCAGAAGCTCCACGGCATGCGCCGGCGCTGCGCCGAACTTCCGCGACAGCTCGTAGGCAGCGGGGCCCTTGGTTCTGAGACGCACGAAGAGCGTAATGTCGGCCGGATCGAGATCGAGCGCGCGTACCACGCGCAAAAGCTTCGCGATCTCGTCCTCATGATCGAGCGAAAGCACACGTATGCCATAGCGCTCGAGCGCGAGCCGGATGTCGGACTGCGCCTTCACCGGGTGCATGTAGAGAAGCTCCGCGTCGGCGGAGACGCTGCGCACCGCCGCGAACTCGCCCGGGCTCGCGACGTCGAACGCCTTGATCCCGATCTCCGTCAACGTCTTCAGTACCGAACGGCTCGCCGTTCGTCTTCACCGCGTAGGCGGTCTTTCCCGGAAACGCGCCGACGAAGGCGCGCGCATCCTCGGCGAGCATCGCGGGACGGAAACAGTAGACCGGCACGTCTGGGCGCAGCGCGAGCGCCGCGCGCTCACCGGTGTCGAATGTGTCGATGGCCCATCCTCCCGCCGAACGCCGTGCGTGCCTGAACGGATCAATAGAACGATTCGAGCGCTCGCGCGTGTCGGCGCGCCACCTCACTCCCTAGCCGCGTGCAATGATCGATCATCGCGAGTAGTCCAAGCGACGGCGAACGTGCTTCCGGCGCGCGCGGGGTTGGGACGGTGGGCGCGCCGCCGCAAACCCCGGCCCAGGCCCGCCGGACGCGTGGCGATCGTGGGGAAAACCGCCTCCAACACGTCGAATCGCCGGCCGGCCAGGGCCTATTTTCCAAGGAAACCTGCAGTCCGCGCCAGATCAAACCCCTGTGGAGTAATTTCCGGCCGGTATTTCATGGTTAAGCAATTGATACTTTTAGTTAAAACTGAAATCGAGGTTTACCGCCCCTTGGAACCTTTCGCAGTGCATCACATATTTCCTGTTCTGATTGCGCCGTTTCGGCGTTAGTATGCGTCCATGGAAGCAGAGGGAGGCCACCCGATGACCTTCATTAGACCTCTGAACATCGTTGCGGTGTGCGCCGCGTTCGTCTTCATCGGAGCGATTGTCTTCGGACTCCTCTGAGCGCGCCGCCTCAGGCGGCGCACGCGGCGATCCCCGCCTCCGATTCCACTCCCAGCACACGGCAGATCGCCTCGGTGAGCTCGGCGCGATTCAACGTGTAGATGTGAAAGGCCTCGACGCCGCGCGCGACGAGGTCGGCGATCTGCTCGCTCGCGACCGCCGCCGCGACGAGGCCATGCGTTTCTGAATCGGGCGCCAGGTCGTGGAAGCGGCGCACCAGCCTTTCCGGGATCGTCGCGCCGCAGCGGGAGGCGAAATCGCGAACCGAAGGGAAGCGGTGGATCGGCATGATGCCGGGAACGATCGGTATGCCGATCCCGGCGCGGCGGACGCGCTCGCGATAGGTCTCGTAGAGATCGTTATCGAAAAAGAACTGCGTGATGGCGCGATCGGCGCCGGCGTCGACCTTGCGCTTCAGGACTGCGATCTCCGTATCCCAGTCCGGGCTCTGCGGATGGCGCTCGGGATAGGCTGACACCGAGACCTCGACCGCACGCGCGCGCTTCAGCGCAGCCACAAGCTCCGCCGTATCGCGAAGGCCGAAAGGGTGCGGCGCGTAAGGCTGCGAGAGACCGCCCGGCGGATCGCCGCGAAGCGCTACGAACCGGTCGATGCCGAGTGCACGGAACCAGCCGATCGTTTCCTCGACGGCATCGGCGCCCGCGCCGGTGCAAGTGATGTGCGCCGCGGTCGAAAGACCGAAGTCATGCATGCGCCTGACGGTGCCGAGCGAGCGCTCCTGCGATGTCCCGCCGGCCCCGTAGGTCACCGAGACATAGCGCGGCCGAAACCGCGCTAGCCGGCGCATCGTCTCGTCGAGCGCCGCCGACTGGATGTCCGTCTTCGGCGGAAAGAACTCGAACGAGATTTCGGGCGGCCGCGCGGCCGCGGCCTCGGCGGCGCTCACAGCCGCGCCTCGCTCTTGCCGCGGTCGCTTGCGGCCGCGCGCCGGTCGAGGGCGGTCCAGATGGTGACCGTCAGCCCACCTGATTCCGCCGCCGGCGCGAGATCTTCCGCCGCCTCGACCCGCAGCCCTGCCGCGGCGATCCACTGCTTCATCTGGGCGCGGCTGAAGCCGAGCCGCCGATGCGCCTGGCTCTCGCGCAGATGCTCGAGCTGATGCGGCGCGAAATCGACGACGATGAGCCGCCCGCCGGCGGAAAGCGCGGCGCCGGCCTCGCCGATGGCGCGCGCCGGCTCATCGAGGAAGTGCAGCACTTGATGGATGACGACGAGGTCGAAGCTGTCGCGCACGACCGGCAGGTTCATGACGTCGCCGAGCTTGACGCGCGCGTTGCCGATCGCGGCGCGCTCAAGGTTGGCGCGAGCGACGGCGAGCATCGCCGGCGAGAGGTCGACACCGAGCGCGCGCTCGTAGCGACCGGCGAAGAGTTCGAGCATGCGGCCGGTGCCGGTGCCGATATCGAGCATCGCGCGGAAGGGCCCCTCCCCGGCGCGCTCAAGCATCGCCGCCTCGACCTCACGCTCCGGCACGTGCAGCGAGCGGATGGCGTCCCAGCGGCCGGCATGCTCGGCGAAAAAGCGCTCGGCGACGTCGCAATTCTGCTTTTGCAGGGTCGCGAGGCGCTCGCCGTCGCGCTTCAGCCGCGCGTCGCGCGGATCGAGCTCCTTCACGATCGCGAGCGCCACGGTGCGGTCGGCGTCATCGTCGGAAAGCCGATAGTAGACCCACGACCCTTCAGGGCTGCGCGAGACGAGGCCCGCTTCGGCGAGCACCTTCAGATGGCGCGAGATGCGCGGCTGCGACTGGCCGAGGATCTCGGTCAGCTCCTTCACCGTGCGCTCGCCGCGCTGAAGCAGCGCGAGCACGCGAATCCGCGTCTCGTCGCCCGCGGCTTTCATCTGGTTGACGACGTGGTCGACGGTGAATCCCATGCGCCCGGGCCCGCGAGAACGATATAGAGATATCTTTATATCGTTACGCGTCCCCGTCAACAGCCGTGAAGCGCCGGCGCACAGCTAGGGAGGGACGGCGAGCGTTGCGACCGGATTTGCCGCATCGAGGTGGGTGACAGCGTAGCGCCCGCCGCATTCGGCGGCGAAGAGGGCGACCAGTTCCGCCGCCGCCTGCCCCGCGTCGCCGACGCCGTTCGCCTGCAGGGTCACCACCGCCCGCCGCGCCTTGGCGCGAATCGCCGAACGCGCGTCCTGCCGCCAGTTCCAACGGCGGCAGAGCACCTTCGCGGCATCCGCATAGACGACCTCTCCCGGCTTCGGCGGATCGATGAGCGGCTCGCCGCGATCGTCGAGCGCGCCCATGTCGCGGAAGTCGTCGCCTTCTCGCGCGAAGCGGAAGGCAAGATCGCCGCTGACCCGGTCGAGATCGTCTGCCCCGGCCGGGAGGAAATGCGCGAGCGAGATCGCGTTGTAGGCGTCGACGAAGGGATTGATGCGCGGCAGCGGCGCGCCGGTGAGCACGTTCTTTATCAGGCGTTCGACCGACGAGCGGTAGCTCGTCTTCTTGATCCCGAAGGCGCGATAAGCGCGACGCCATGCGGCAATTCCGGGAATCGCCGAGAGTTCGGTCGCGCCGAAGCTCTTCCGCGCATCCGCCTCGGTCTTGGCGATGAAGGCATCGAGCGCGGGTGAGCGCACCGACGGAATCGCGAGCGCTTCCGCGACGACCACCGCAAGCGAGAAATCCGGAAACTTCGGCGCCACCTCGGAAATGTCGAAACGCATTCGAGAAAGCCTCTTTTCCAAGCGCCGCATCCTGGCATGTCACCCGAAGCGGCGCTAAGCCTCGCCGGCATGAGCCACAAGGTCCGAGCGGGGGAGATCCCCGCCCCCATCGATCCGGCCGGTGCTGCCGGCGACGCAAAGCTCATCTTCATCGGACGCGCGCGAACGCCGTGGAAGGCGCGCGACGAATGCCCGAAGAACCTTCGCGAAGCGCGCGAGCGCGGCGGCAAGGCTTGGCTCGAGATCGACCCGGCGTGGCGGCTCGGGCTTGGCGGCCTCAAGCCCGGGGACGCGATCATCGTGCTCACCTGGTTCGACCGCGCGGGGCGGAACCTCGTAATCCAGGCGCCGCGGCACCGTGCGGAACCGGCCGGCGTCTTCGCCATCCGCTCGCCGGTCAGGCCGAATCCGATCGGCCTCCATGTGGTCGGGCTCGTCGCCTTGGATCCAAGAACCGGCAGGCTCGACGTCGACGCGCTCGACTGCCTCGATGAGACGCCGATCCTCGACATCAAGCCGTGGCGCGGGGGCGTCGACGTCCCCCCGGCCGACTGGGCGGGCCGTTAACCTTTCGTTAGCCATTGGGCTGGACATAATCAGGTTCAGGCGCCCAGGTACTCAGCGAGAGGGATTCCGCGA
This sequence comes from uncultured Alphaproteobacteria bacterium, assembly GCA_963739005.1. GTDB lineage: Bacteria > Pseudomonadota > Alphaproteobacteria > Rhizobiales > Afifellaceae > DASWJZ01. The sequence continues at coordinate 39,798 of CAVTYQ010000010.1, forward strand.
TAAAGTGTTATCCCGAAACAGATATCAGGGTGCGATGGCCGTATCCGTCAAAACGGGAACCAGCTCCACCGACCCGATCCACCAGCTCGAGAGCGATCTGAAGCGGGTGGTGGACGAGCCTGCGCGCTTTCCGCGCACGACCAAGCTCCGCGCCGCCGGCGCACCGCAGCAGGCTAAGAAGATGATCGAGGAAGCCGCAGAGCTCGCCATCGAAGTGGTGCGCGGCGAGCGCGGCGCGGCGGTCGCGGAAGCGGCCGACCTCGTCTACAATCTCATCGTGCTCCTCGACGGCATCGGCGTAAGCTTCGACGAGGTGTGCGAGGAACTCAGCCGCCGCCGCGGCGTCTACGGCATCGCCGCCAAGCAGCAGAAGAACGGCGCGCCGAACGCCGCCTGAGCCCGCCTCTTTAGGCAGCTATTCCTTCAAGCTCACGATATAGGCGAGAACGTCGCTGATCTGTTGGCGCGTGAGGCTGACCGGCGGCATTGGCGGATGCGGCGCTGCGAGAAACGCATCGAGCTCCTCGATCTCCTCGCGCGGCCGCTTGGCGAGTGTCGTGAACGGCGGCGCCTCCGTTGTTGCGCTCTTCTGGTCGGGTGAAACGAGGTGGCAGGACGCGCAGGAGGCTTCCGCCAGCGCCTTTCCGGCCGCCGCGTTTCCGGCGGCGGAAGCCGCCGAAGTCCCGGCGCACAAGATCAGTGCCGCCATGGTAAGCGGGCTCGCATATCGACGCATTCGCTCGTCCTTTCCCTCGTAAGCCGTCTTCATTTCCGGCGCGCGGCCCTCTTCGCCCCGGTTTCCGGTCGGTCCGACGCCTACCGGCCTTCTTCCTGCATTTGTTTCGTTAACTGTCGGATCGAAGCAACATTTGGGCAACCGCGAAACCATTTTGGCCGTCGCGCGTATGAGAGTTGAAGCAATACTCGCCTAGGAAGGCAGGCAACAGAAGCCCGCATGGGCTCATGGAGCGTCAAATGGCCACCCAGCTGAAGAAAGTGTTCGCGTTTGCGGCGCTTGTCGCCGCTGGCCTCGTCACGGCGGCTCAGGCCGGCACTGTCTTTCCGACCGATTCCGCGAGCTACGCGCGCTGGCGCGTCGACGCCGCGTTCGACGTCGTCGCGAAGATGCCCGCGGTTGCCCAGATCGGCGTGCCGATGGCAATGAAGGGCGATCTGCCGGTTCCGCTCGGCTGCACGACGGAGACGGGCGACGCGCAGGACGAATGCATGGACGTCGCCTACGAGCCGGATTCGCTGCCGAGCGTCGTCATAGAGACGCGCACCGGGTCGACCTCGACCCTGATGCGCATGGATGCGCTGACCGTTGCCGGCGTCACGGCCGGGCAACTGCAGCACACCGAATAGAATCACGCGGGCCTGAACAGCCCGCCGATATCCGGGCAACCCGGACAGCCGTCGCGGCGGCCTCAGAGGCGATCACCCGCCCCCCTCTCGCCTCGGGCCGCCGCGACGGTTTTTTCATCCTCCCAAAATCAGCCGACGCGGCACTCGTTGCCAAAGCCTCGTCAAGCAGGCACGAATCCTCCGGAAGCGGAGGAAAACGATGCAGCTTGCGAAAGCAACAGGCGCGACCGCCGAAGAGCGACTGCGCTCGCTCGGGCTTGAAATGCCACCGGCGGCCGGCGCGGTCGCCGCCTACGAGCCGTGGACGATCGTCGACGGCATCCTCTACATGTCGGGCCAGCTTCCCTGGATCGACGGCAACCTCCTCTACAAGGGCAAGATCGGCGCGGCGCTTTCCGCTGAGGACGGCTACCGGGCCTGTCAGCTCGCCGCGCTCAACGCGATGTCGCAGCTCAGGGCCGCGCTCGGCACGCTCGATCGCGTGAAGCAGATCTTTCGCCTCGAGGGTACCTTGAACGTCGCGCCGGGCTTCACCGACACGCCGAGAGTCCTGAACGGCGCGTCGCATCTCGTGAGCGAGGTCTTTGCCGCGCGCGGGCGGCACACGCGCATGATCTACACGAACCCGGAGATGCCGCTCGACTGCGCCTGCCTCATCGTCTTCTGGGCCGCGATCGAGGCGTAGCCTCGTGGCCCGGCTTGACGTTCTTGTTATTTAATGATTTAATTAAATAATGAACACGCAGATATCGGCACCCGAAGCCCTGGCCGGCGTCTTCGCCGCGCTATCAGACCCGCACCGACTCGCGATCTTCGAGCGTCTCGCCGCCGAGGGTGAGAAGACCGTCGGCGAGCTCGCCGAGCCCTTCGCAATCTCCGGCCCCGCGATATCGCGGCACATCGCCGTGCTTGAGACGGCCGGGCTCATCGAGCGTCGCGTCGAGCGGCAATGGCGCGTCTGCCGCGTGCGCGAGGAAGCGCTCGCGGCCGTCGAGGACTGGGTGACGCGCCAGCGCCGCTTCTGGAACGCCTCATTCGACCGCCTGGCGCGGCATCTCGAAAATCAGCACCGGGAGAAGAACGATGGAAGCCCTCGCAAGCGATGACCGCGTCCTGAAGCTTGAGCGGGAGTTCAAGGCGCCGCCCGACAAGGTCTTCGCCGCCTGGATCGAGCCTGAGCAGATCGCCAGGTGGTTCGGTCCGGAGAACATGACGATCCCGCGGAAGGAAATCGACGCCCGCGTCGGCGGCAAGTGGCTCACCACGATGCGCGGGCCCGACGGCATCGACCGCACGGTGAGCGGCGTCTATCGCGCGATCGACCGGCCGCGAAAACTCGTCTTCACGTGGGCGTGGCACAACGAAGGCAAGCGCGGCCACGAGACCGAGGTGACGGTCAACTTCCGCGCGAAGGGCAATGGGACGCTGATGACGCTGATGCAGCGCACCTTCGCGGAGAGTAAGGACCGCGACATGCACGAGATGGGCTGGAGTTCGTCGTTCAACGACCTCGCCCGCCTCGTCGAGCGCTAAACGCCGGCGAAAAACGAAATCGGCTCCCGCGCGGGAGCCGATTCATTTTCCAGCCGCCGCTCTTGCGTCAGTGCTGGCAGACGTTGCCGTTAAAATGGTTGAGGCAGTCCATGTACGGATGGTAGCCGCGATTCCGCTCACTGCGGTGCCGCCAGTAGGAATCCCTGTCGTAGTAGCGATCGGAATAATAGCGATCGTAGTAGGGGCGCGAATAGTAGTAGCGCGGGGTGAACGCGAACGGGAAGGCGAAGTAGAACGGATAGTAGGAAGAATGGCGCTGCCGGTGCCTCTGACGCACCTGCACGATATTCGCCGACGCTTCGGCGGCAACGGCCGGCGCGGCGCGAACGGACGCCGCCTGCGCGGGGACGGTCCCGGCGGCAGCGGTTGCCGCGACCATTGCGGCCGCGACCAGGGTTGTAATGGATCGTCGCATGCGAGTGTCTCCTTAGCGCCTGCTCCCTCTGCGCATGTGATGCGTGTCGACGAAACGCGCGAGGAGCGGAAATCCGGCGTCTCCGGCAATCATATTTTTGCGAGGCACGCGGAAAACCGCCGCGTGCGGCCGCGAAGGAGCGCCGTTGAGGCGCGAACATGCCACGTTAGAATGCCCGCTTCGCCCTGGAGGCCTGCATGGCGACCCTGATCCGGCTTCTCGCGGCGGCGCTCGTCTGCGTCGCAATCGCCGCGCCCGCGGCGCGCGCCGCGACGACCGAAAGCCGCTGCCTGGCGATCGCGCAGTCGCTGCCGGCGGCCGTTCCGGTCGCCTATGTCAAGGTGCAGGACGGTCTTGAGCCGCCGGTCGCGCAAGAGGTCACGATCCGTTTCGTCGGGCACGCGACCTTCCTGATCACCAGCCCGAAGGGCGTCACCATCGCCACCGACTACGCCGGCTATGCCGGGCCGGGGGTCGTCCCGCGCGTGTCACGATGAACCACGCGCATCCGTCGCACTACACCGACAACCCCGATCCGCGCATCGAATACGTGCTGCGCGGCTGGAACCCGGCCGGCGGCAAGGCGGTCCATCATCTCACCGTCGACGACGTGCTGATCCGCAACGTCACCACCGACATCCGCCGCTTCGGAACGGTCGAGCCGGACGGCAACTCGATCTTCATCTTCGAGGTGGCAAATCTTTGCATCGGTCACCTCGGGCATCTCCACGAGATTTTCAATCCCGAGGACCTCGGCCAGATCGGTCAGCTCGAGTCGTCATGGTGCCGGTCGACGGCTCCTACACGATGAGCCAGGACGCGATGCTTGAGACGCTGAAGGTCCTCAAAGCGCGTCTTATCCTGCCGATGCACTATTTCACTTCGGCAACGCTGAGCCGTTTCCTTGCCCGGCTCGGCGAAGACTTCGACGTCGAGCTCTCGAGCTCGCCGGAGATCAAGGTGTCGGTCGGAACGCTGCCGGAGCGGCCGAAGGTACTGGTGCTGCCTGGGTACTGAGCCCTAGTCGCCGAGCATCCAAAACACGGAGACATGCGCCTCGAAGCTGAGCTCGCCGGCTTCGATCGGCGGCGGGCTCGGCGCCGCTTCCATCGCATCACGACCCGCCGGGCGCGAGCGGCTGCGGCGGGGTGACGTAGCCGTCATCGATGTGGAAGATCGGCCCAGGCGTGACGCCGGCGGCGTCCGCGTAGAGCGCACTCTTCCGCATCGCGTCGCTGATCGCCTCGCGCCGCGCCTTGTCTTCGAACGGTGTCGGAACCTCGACGGTGAAGGTCGGCCCGGAGATCGCGTTCGCGCCGAGCGTCACCACCTGGTCGAGGAGCGCGCCGACGCGATCGAGCGCGCGGATGCGAAGCGTCAGGTTGTTGACGCGGTAGCCGACGATCTCCGGCGTGAAGGGCTGCGAGCCGTCATAGTTGCGCGGCGGCTGCGAACAGACCGGGTCGACGGAAAAGCCCGAGGTCTGAAGATCGCGCGATTCCATGCCGCCCGCTTCAAGGCGGCGACGATCGTGTTCATCGATTGCGAATTCGCTTTGAGCGCATCGCTCGCCGCAGCGGCCTCGCTGACGACGCCGAGCGTGATCAGCGCCATGTCGGGCTCGGCCCGGATCGTGCCCTCCCCGCTCACCGAAAGAAGCCGCTCGCGCGCCGCCGGCGCGTCGCCCTGCTCTGCAGCAACGGAACCGGCGAGCGGCAGAGCGAGCGCCGCCAGCACCAACAAACCGCCGAGTTTCGTCCTCATCCGGGTCATCCTCCATCAGCGCGCGGCAGCGCGGGCTTTCAGCCGTGCGATTGCGGCAAATGCGGAACCGCCGCAGTCCCGCCACCGCGGCGACCGGAAACATTAATAAGACGCCACGACGCGGCCGATCCTTGGGTCGCGCCTCGCCGGCTCGTGCCGAACATCGTAACCGGACGTCAACCTTTCGCTGGGAACGCGGGCAGGCTGGCGGCGCCCGCCGGTCCGGCGCCGCGCTTCGGTCCTAGCCAATGGGGAGAGCTGATGGCTCATAACCGTCTGGTTCCAGGTCGAGTCCGGCGGACCCACC